>NZ_OPYL01000010.1 GCF_900343125.1 Dysgonomonas sp. Marseille-P4361 | reverse complement strand
TTGCAAACTTCCTGACAAACATGATCGCCGCTATTGCTGCATACAGTTTCCTCCCTAAGAAACCTTCGATCAAATACTACACGGAAAAGACAAATCAACTTGCTTTTTATTAATCGAACTCAGGTTAGTAAGGAATTCTTTTTCTATATTTATATATTTGTTTCCAACTTCAAGACAAAGAAAGTTGAAAATTATCAACTTTCAAAATAAAACGACGATAATTTCCGGTTGAAATGAGTGGAATTTTAAATAGAGTAATGCAAATTGCTGAAAATGAAGGTATATCTATAACGGCATTAGAAAAGAATATTGGTGCTAGTAAAGGTGTGCTTTCGAGAGCATTAGCAAAGAATACAGATATTCAAAGTAAATGGCTACAAAGTATAGTTGAAAATTATCACCAATATAATGTCGAGTGGCTTTTGACTGGAAATGGTGATATGCTAAAGGGAACTAGCTTAGTTGATGATACACCTGCAATATATCACCTAAAACCCTACGAAAAGAAATATAATAAACAAGACATACCATTATATGATATTAATGCAGCAGCAGGATTAAAAACACTTTTTGCAGGAGGGAAACAAAATATAATTGACACATTGCGTATTCCTAATCTATCCAAAGTCGATGGTGCAATGTTCCTAACTGGTGATAGTATGTACCCCCTTATGAAGTCAGGGGATATTATTATATTTAAAGAAGTTCACAATTTAGACTATTTACATTTAGGTGATATTCATATATTAGCTTATGAAATTGATGGTGATGAATATGTGGTTGTCAAGTATGTGAATAAATCAGAAAAGGAAGGATTTGTGAAACTTGTATCATACAATGATCATTACCCACCATTAGATATTCCAATTTCATCCATCCTGACGATAGCGTTAGTAAAAGCAAATATTAGATACAACACAATGCAATAACAGCACAATTTTGATATTTTTTTGCAAAATGAACCAAAACAAGATAACGCACACAGTTATTTAAGTAGAAAAAGACATATTAAGACCACTGACAGCTGATTATAAATACTTTATGCTGTTTATCCCGTGCGTATCGTTTAAGATTAAAGGTCTTAACTCAAAGCAAAACAACCTTACTTTGATACATTTTCAATCTTTATTGGTCAATACTGAATATATTTCTATATCATATTTTGTTCACCCTCTGTTCACCCTTTAGTACATCCACGCACTTTTTGGTATGATTTTCAAGAACACATCAAACGATGATATAAATGCCGTTTAATTGGCTTTTATATCCGGTTTAAATGGTTATTAAATCGCTGTTTTAGTATAATGTAAGCCGTTTTTAGCTGTATTTAGGGTGTGGTCAACAAAAAAGGGTGCATTTAGCACCCCTTTCCATATTGCAATCACCATGCAATCCACATAAAATGTACAATTCATTTTAAAATAAAAATGTGTCCTTTTTCACTTGAAATGCTTATATATAAACGATTTGCGAGCATTTTTAATGCGAAAAATTTTGCGCTTTTTATTCTTTATACCCTACTCTTGTAAGTATCTAAACGCTTACCCGACAATTCTATGAATAATATGGGATTATTCCAACATTTATTTACCTGATGATACGGCTGAGTGAGGTCAATAGCATATTGCAAAAAACACTGACAGTACCTATAAAGAGATTCTTAGTATCCCTTATAATTGGGATTGGAGTAAGTATAGCTAGTATAAGATATATTTCCCTTTCTGCCTCCTTTTTCAAAAGAGAACCGATCAACCATATATCTTAATAGTTTGATTTGATTATTTAATCTTGGGATTCCTTTTACCTCAAAAATATTAAAAGTAAATTTCTTCTCAGAAAACTGCATAATCAGAGGAGCCTGAACATTTATTTTTGCAACATCTACACCCTTTATATATTTCAATTCATCCACTGACGATTCGTACTTTTCTTCTCCATTCATAAAAATGGAAATTCTATTTTCTTCTGTTATTAACACTTTAACCCTCTTCACTGAAATGACCAAAGACAAAATTATATAGACAAAAACAAAGATCATTATATACAAGAAGTTTGCTTTGAAATAATCCTGTGCTAAAAATGTAAGATAAAATAGTAACAGAAAAAAGAGAATAGCAATAGGATAATAATATTTCAAAGGAATGGTATTCGCCCAAAATTTGAATTCTTTCATAGTCTTTCTTTAAGTTTATTCTTTCCCAAATATAAAGATTCTATGCTTATCAACTCTCCTACGTTCTAAACAAAGTGGAGACTAAATACGTTTTCTTAAAAAGAACAAACTATCTTTGTTCAATATTTTTAGGTAAAAAGATATACCGATGATAGAAAAGATAAAAGCATTCGTTACCAAACTTATCCGATTTTTGACCTATGACATTTGGCGTGTCAGCAAAAAAGACGGCTCGGCAAAAAAGATAGGCTTTTACAATATCGTCAAAGCTTTTATACTCGCCATCCGAAATATTGACGGACAACAGCTTTTTCCTAGAGCATCTGCCCTCACCTACAGCACTCTATTATCAATAGTTCCCACGTTAGCAATACTGTTAGCTATTGCATCCGGTTTTGGCTTTAAGGAGTTGCTAAAGAAAGAACTCACCGACTACTTTGAAGGTCAGCAAGAGATCTTGAATAAGGCAATGGAAATAGTAGACCGTTCCATCGAATATGCTCAGAATGGTGTATTTGTCGGAATTGGTATTGTCCTCCTCTTATATACAGTGATCAATCTACTGTCTAGTATAGAGTATAACTTTAACAAGATATGGCAGGTAAAAAAAGGAAGAACTTATTACCGAATGTTTACCGACTATTTGGCTCTGATTATCATTACTCCTGTATTTCTTATCTGTCTGTTTGGTATAAATATATTGTTAAGCTCTACGGTCGAACAGCAATATCTGCTGGGACTAGTAATGACCCCAATAATGAAGGTTATTCCGTTTGTTCTTACCATATTACTTTTCACTATTCTGTTCATATATATCCCAAATACAAAGGTAAAATTTATGAGTGCGTTACTTGGCGGCATTTTTGCCGGAGTATGTTTTCAGGTTTTCCAGATGCTCTATATAAGCGGGCAGATATGGGTGTCGAAATACAATGCCATTTATGGTAGTTTCGCTGCATTACCGTTGCTACTTTTATGGTTGCAGCTCACTTGGTTCTTTATCTTGTTTGGGGTACAATTATCTTTCGCTTATCAGAACGTACATAAATATAACTTCGAACACGAGACTTCGAATATTAGCCGTAGATACAAAGACTTTATCACTCTGCTGATAATGACATTGATCGTAAAACGTTTCGAAACGGGGGAAACGCCATATACTGCCGATGAACTGTCGGAACATTACAAAATTCCTACAAAATTGACGGGTGACACACTATTCTATCTTCAGCAAATTGGACTGATAGTGGAAACACCAACCGAAGATGCGCTGATACCGGCTTACATTCCGGCAATAGATATAAACCAGATTAGTGTCGGCTACTTATTCGACAAGATGAATAAGACCGGCTCGGAAGATTTTGCAATAGATACTAAACTTGAGTTCAAAGACGAGTGGGATACTATTCTTGAAGTCAAGGAAATCTCTTCTTCAAACCCCAAATTATTGAAAGATATTTAAATGAAATCAGGTGTTCAAAACCTTACGGAAGGAAAAATATTTTCCACCCTGCTTCGTCTTGCTCTTCCCTTGATGGGAACAAGTTTCCTGCAAATGGCATATACTCTGATGGCGATGTCGTGGGTAGGCAGACTTGGCTCTGTATCCGATCCCGAAATAGCAACTAAATCGGAGGCGGCAATTGGGGCAATAGGAATGATACTGTGGCTAACTTCATCTGTAGCTTATCTAGCTATGATTGGTTCGGAAGTAGCTGTCGGTCAATCGATAGGAGCCAAAGAGATGAAGCGTGCGGCTATATATGCCTCCCACTCTACTACGGTATCTATTATCCTTGCAGTACTGTGGGTTTCTATACTATTCATATTTGCATATCCTATCTTATCTTTTTTCAGACTAGAAGCGGATATCACAGCCGATGCTGCATTATACCTGCGAATATTGACGATAAGTCTTCCATTTCAGTTCTTATCCTACAACTTTACGGGAATATACAACGGAGCCGGAAGAAGTATTGTCCCGTTCAGAAATAATGCAGCAGGACTGATACTGAATATGATACTCGACCCTATACTTATGTTCGGCATGGACATGGGGTTACATGGAGCTGCTATTGGCACAGTTGTGGCGCAATTATTTGTGTTCGTTTTATTCTTTTACCAAATTAAATTCGGCAGTCGTATCTTAGGAAATTTCTCTTTTTTTATATGGCCAAAAGCAATTTACCTGAAAAGAGTATTCTTTCTTGGAACTCCCGTTTCTGTAATGAACTCTCTGTATGCCATCATCAATATGAATCTGGCACGAGTGGCTTCTATACATGGAGGACATTTGGGATTGATGGCGCAAACCACAGGCGGACAAATAGAGGCTGTGACATGGAATACCTCGCAAGGTTTTTCTACGGCTCTCAGTGCTTTTGTAGCACAAAATTATGCAGCAAATAAGATAGAACGAGGCAAAAAAGCCTATCTCTATACCATCAGGGTAATGCTATTGCTCGGGATATTTGTCAGCATTTGCTTCATCTTTTTCGGAGCCGAGATCTTCGGAATAATAGTACCCGAAGAAAATGCGATGAAAGCCGGAGCCCAGTACTTGTTTGTAATGGGATTGGTACAAGTGTTTATGATGCTGGAGCTTACTACTCAGGGAATGTTTAACGGAATAGGCAGAACAATAGAGCCTGCTGTTATTAGCATCACATTCAATGCCCTGCGTATTCCTTTAGCTTATTACTTAGCCGGTCAGATGGGAATCACCGGTGTTTGGTGGGCTATTGCTATATCCACCATTCTGAAAGGAACGATCCTACCTCTTTGGTTTTATGTCGTTTACAAACGAGTTAAAAAGAAAAGGCCAAAGGTAGGGTAATCTTACTTATAAATTTGTTGAGGATTGTGTCTCATCATACGTTCCTCAGCCAACTTTTCGTATTTCGTGTTTGCACGTCCATAATTAGCATACGGATAGATACTAATACCCCCACGAGGAGTGAAAATGCCGACTACTTCGATATATTTAGGATCCATCAACTTTATCAAGTCTTTCATAATAATGTTGATACAGTCTTCATGAAATGCGCCATGATTGCGAAAACTAAACATATATAGTTTCAAGCTTTTACTCTCTACCATTCTCACATCGGGGATATAATTGATATGAATAGTAGCAAAGTCAGGCTGTCCTGTAATGGGACATAGACTTGTAAACTCAGGGCAGTTGAAAGTTACCCAATAATCGTTTCCTTGATGCTTGTTTTCGAATGCTTCCAATACTTCGGGAGCATAGTCGTCTTTATATTCTGTTTTTTCGCCCAAAAGGCTTAATCCTTCTATTGACATTTTATTTTCTAATCTTTAAATAGTTTTCTAATCCTTCTCTACGCAATTTACATGATGGGCAATGACCACAACCATCAGCCATCACGCCATTGTAACAGGTCAATGTTTCGTTTCGCACAATATCAAATACGCCCAATTCATCAGACAGTTGCCATACGGCAGTCTTATCACGCCACATCAATGGTGTATGTATCTTGAAATGTTCATCCATAGCCAGATTGATAGAAGCATTTGCCGAGAGAATAAACGTATCTCTACAATCCGGATAACCACTATAATCTGCTTCCGACACTCCAGTAATGATATGACGAATACCGTGCGAGCGTGCTATTACAGCAGCAAATGTTAGGAAAAGCAGATTTCTACCCGGTACAAATGTATTGGGGTATGAGTCCGCTGGCTTCTCCTGATCCATTACAATATCGCTGGTCAAGGAATTGACTGATAGTTGACTGATGATAGAAGCATCTAGCAGTTGAAAAGGTACATCTGCTTTCTCAGCAATGGCACGAGCGACATCAATCTCTTGAGAGTGACGCTGTCCGTATGTAAAACAGAGTGTGCGAACTGATGAAAAGTATTTTTTAGCCCAATAAAGGCAAGTTGTAGAGTCCTGTCCTCCAGAGAACAAGACCAATGCTGGTTCGTTTTTAAACATTTTATCTTTGTTTTTTACGTGGTTATTCCTAAGATACACGGAACAGGTGTTATCCTTTCGGATGCAAATTTATTACTTTTTTTCGGACTTTAGCCCTGATTTATTTTTCTAAAAAAAATAAAAGTGATACTTTTGCATCACCATCAAGACTTCGTAGCTCAGTTGGTAGAGCAACTGACTCTTAATCAGTGGGTCGAGGGTTCGAGCCCCTCCGAGGTCACCTCAGAATCAAGCAGTTACATACACATGTAACTGCTTCTTCTTTTTAGTTGCACACGTTTTGCACACGCTATCATTTTTGTCAAAACTACCACATAAAGACATCATAACCAATACGTTACGTTCATTATTAGTCATTTTGTAATTTCCTCAGAAAAACGAGTTAAATCACTGTAAATTGCATATTTAGAGATCGTTCTTGTTTCTCCTTCGAATATGCAATTCTGAGAGATTGATGCCCGGTGTGCATATTTAGCATTTCGATAATATTTTCAGCTTTGTGTGTTATTTGTGTGCAAAACCTCCATTCTATAATTTTTGTTCTTCAACTGTTGGGAATATACTAATCAAGAATACGGTCCAAAACCCATTTGTCCGCTCCACCTTGAAACCGATCATTTCGAGTTTTTTACGGAAAAATGTCCGACTCCCTGAATCATATTTATTTTCATTACAGATTTTTTTATAGGAATCGAACAAAATATCGACAGAGGTTCTCTCCTTTTCTGAAACTTTAGCACCGATACTAGCCAGATATTTATTCACAACCGAAGGATTTTCGGCCAGATATACGAAAACCTTATCATTTACCCTCTCCATCGGACATTTGATTTTTTCCAGGTAGACTGAATACTCTTTATAATTCATAGTCGAATAGTTCAAGTCTTTTGCAAATGCCAAGTATGAATTATACAAATTACGTAACTCGTAATATTCCTGCGCCTTGATTATTGTTTTTATATAGTAGCTAATTGATAAAAGCTTTTTTTGTTCATCTTTTTTCATCTGATACTGAGTTTTAATAATGAGGCAAGTGAGTTAAGTTAACATCCTTTTAATAAATAAATTAAAGTCTTTTTCTATTAAAGATATATTTTATAAGAATAGAAAAAAATGTTTTATAAAATAGCTTAACTTAACTCACTTACTTAACTGTTTATAATTTGATATTGTATTTATCCAGAATTTCGAAGAATCTGTCAGTGTTATAATTGTATTTGTTGTTTAACATACCATCATAGAGATCATTGCATTCTTGCTGCGTATAAAAATATTTGCCTTTGCGGTAGAATTGACTTATCTGATGAAAGAGAATCCTCCCGTTCTCGCCAAAATAGCGGGCAATAATTCCACAAATTTGAATCCAATCTGATCTTTTATAGGTTATATCAACTTCAGATGCAACAACCTTCATTATATAAGGGAATAGAAGTTGTTTTTTATAATCATCAGGTTTCTCACAAATTATCGGATAATTACTGTAGTCAGGTAAGGGCTGCCCGATATAAGACATTTCGTCCATAAAGTCAGTCTGTTTACGGCTTATTCTTATATCTGCAACAGAATAAGATATAGCTGTATTATCTTTGTCAGTTTTTCGTCTTGGACTTTCTTTGATATCTGTTCTGTCCAGCTTATCGGTATAAGAAGTTGCTTTGTGATTGAAATACGGTTTTTCATCGTAAGATTTGTATCTGAGACGAGTAACATCTTTACATGCAGCATCTACACTAATCTCCAATTCTTTAAACTCTTTTTCAAGTGCAAAAAAATGTTTTCTGTGGCACTTCGGTTCTTCAATCGGAATAATACACATAAGTCCCTTTCCACTAACAGATAAACCGCAATACAAGATATAAGGCAATTCAGAGAGCTTTATTTTGAGATCTTCCATATTTGTGACGTGCGGATTATCTGCCCCGTCAATGTCTATACATATAAGCCCAGAATGTTGCATTAATCCATCCGAATTTCTGTTATAGAATATACCGGATATCGTCGCACAAGGTAAAGATGCCTTTAATTTCCGTTGTTCTTCCTTGTCTTTGCACTGCCTTATTTTTGTTATTAAAGGCAGATAATTCTTATCGGAGTAAAGCCACCACCATAGATTGATATTCCCTTCAGGGAACCTCCTTGAATGATTTGAGAAATACGAGATTTCGATGTTTTTATACATAATTTTATTGTTTTAGGAGGTAGCCCGGACCGGGCTACCCAATGTTATTAATTTTTACAGATTAAATGCTTGCTTTACAACTTCATCTGTGCTTTCGTCGTTTAAGTCTATTACTCTTTCACAGTGAACATAGGTTATATTTTGAGAACCTGGTTTAATCTTAAATCCTAAATTTCTTAGACGCTTTGAGAAAGTTCTTTTTGAGACGATTCTGTATCCACCCTCTTTGCAATGCGCTTTATAACAATCATATAAACCTGCAAATGTTTCGCGCGTATCAACAGACGGCTTATAGTTTTCATCATCTATAAACATCGCAACAGAATCTGTTTCTTTCTTCATTTCTGATAGCATCCGGGAAGCTTCTGGAGATTCTGTAAATCGTTCATTTTTTCTTATTCTGTAAAGACCTTCAAGAGCCCAGTTGAAGATTCCACTCAACTCTTCCCGAATGATTTTTTTTGCAAGATTTTTGTCTTGCTTCTCTTCTGGTATTTCAACTCCGAAATTAAGAATGATAAAACGTCTGTAGTAGGCTCTTGTCTGTTCTACATCGGATGGCATAGAGTTGGTATTGAACATAAATTTACAGTAATCTTCAATCTGATATGGCTCTCCATATGGGAGACGGGCACTTATTGGTTCATTACTAATTAGTTGTTTTACAGTATCTGGGCTACAGTCCTTACTTCCAAGTTCTGAGCAATAGTTTAGAAGTTTATCTTTCATTGACGCCCTGAAATAACCGCTTTCATTACAGAGATTTTGCAATGTGAACGAACAGATATTATCCCTTCCCAACAAAGCACTTATTATGTCGAAAACAACGGATTTACCATTTCCTCCGGGACCAATAAGCACTAAGCATTTCTCAAGTTTAAGACCTTTGGTTAACACATATCCAATATATTCTGCTAAAATCATTTGAGATTCTTTCTCTGGTAAAACCTCATCCAAAAATGCCTAAAATTTAGGAGCTGTGGCTTCTGTATCATAATTGAAAGGTAACTGATACTTAAAAAAATCGTCGCTACTGAACTTTTCTAATCTAGGCTCATCATTCTCTTTAATCACAAAAGTTCCGTTTTTCAGGTTTATTTTTATCAGATTTTTTTCGTATTCTACAACTGGTATTGCAGAAGAATAACGAAATTGAGACAACAAAGATTCAATTTGACCTATCACTTTAACACTGTACTCTTTTAACCCTGTTTTCAAAGCTGCATTAAGGAGTAATTCCTTTATTAGATTTCTATGAACAAGTTTCCAATAACAACCATTGTAAACATAATGGTCTGAGGCATCTGCCCCTAAACTAAATCCTATCGAATCTGCAGCATCCAATAAGGCATCTGCTAATATTGCATTTTTTGAAGCATTATTCGGATCATACCTCTTAAGTCTTTCTCGAATATCCTGCTTCTCATTCTGATCTGTCTCCTTCTCTAATTTGGCACGTAAATCCAGTATATGAGCTATTAATTCAGGTTTTTCTTTATGATATATAAGTGTGTAATCAAGTTCCTGCATTTTATCTAAAATACTTTTAAAACTCTCACGTCTAAGTAAATCTATTGTAAGTTTTCTTGTGTAATTTATATTCTCTATCATGATTTTTTCTTTTTATTAATTATTACTTCTTGTGAATTATGGTCGCACCAGAGCAATAGTTCTCTGGAAGTAAAAACAAGCCTGTTTGCGAACTTCCTGTGAGGTATCTTTCGGTCAGCTGTCAGCTTGTACAGCTGGGATTTACTGATCGGATAGCCTTGTTCCAATAAGAATTCAAGTGCTTGTTCTAAACTCATATTCTTTGGGACTTCTTTTGGCAATTTTATTTGTACTTTTAGAAGCCTTTCTATAAATTCGACTTTCTCTACGATTCTGTCGATCTGTTCGAATAAATTTCCTAAGTTTGTCTTCATAATTTTTTTTTATTTTTGTTACGAAGGCGAAAGTACAATCCAACCTTATGCATTATTTTAGCATAGGTTTAGCATCTTTTTAGCATTTACAAAACACTTAAATATCAGCATATGGAATCCTTATCTTTCTCAGAATTGGAAACTCTAGTAAACGAGATAAAAGAAAAACTCAACTTGGAGGGAAGAAACAACAATTATATAGCTTCAAAGATTGCGACTCAGCCTGGTGTAGTAGTTAGTGTTTCCCAACTGAATCGTATTTTGAGAGATATTGATGAAAAAGAAAAAGACACATTTGACAAGAGAGAGGACACTATAAATGATTTGGTTAGTATCTTAGGTTATGAGAATTGGGCTGAGTACAAAAAGAAACAGCATGAAAAGATTTTAAATAATATCAAATCTGCAGGTGTTTATTACCCAATTGATGTTGATATTTCAAATAAAATAGGAGAGACTATTACATTGGGATGGGAGTCTAAATATTCCAAAATAAAAATAATAGACGGATTTGAATGTAAAGTTATTGAGAGTAAAGGTATGCATAAACAAGCGGGAGATAGTTTTTTTACGCTTGGTTTCAGTCTTAAAGAGAATCCTCCGGGACTACCTGATATTATGCTTGATGACTTTGGTGAAGGCTATTTCGATATGCTGAGAAACGATAAGGATAGTAAATTCAACCCTGATGATGAATATTTTTATCTGTAAAATACAAAATATTATCTTCTTACGCCTTGATAAAAATAGTTAGGTAAGTGAGTTAAGTTAACTACTTTAATAAACTTTTTAAAAGGACAAAAGAGTCTTATAGTCTATTATAAATTCACATATATAAATAAGATTAGAATATAGGCTAACTTAACTCACTTACTTAACTGTCTAAAATTAATTTATAGACAAAAAAAGAGACAGAAAATCCTGTCTCTTTTTCAGCTTAATAATATTGATTGGTTTATTCGTACACAAATTCCATAGAGTCACCGAAGCCGTCAACGCCTTTCAGGGGATAGCCTTCTGAATCATATTCGTAAGTATAGTTATAAGTCATCCCATCATACACCAAGGTCTTGGTATTATTTGCTCCGACAGGCAAGATAGAATCAGCTTTCTCTCCGTCCATGATCCAATAGAATGGAATACCTAATGATTGAGCATAGGATTTTTTGTCATCGTAGGTGTAGACATAAGATCGCTCTCTGGTAGAATCTATATCTTCTGCTTAGAGCCATTCGAGTAGCTCTCGTATTGCTTCTTTTGTATCTTTCGTAGCCTTTTCAGGCAGCAGGTTGAAGAGTTCTTTTTCTATCTGTTCGTCCCGGCTTATGTTTGCGGGTGACAGATCCAGTGCTATTTCCTGCTCTACATCATCTATACATCCCATAACGTATGCTGCGAATCCTTTCATGTCTTTTTTGTTTTAATGGTTTATAATATCTGTAATTTTATTCTCAATGGGTAAGCCAGTACTGTTCAAGAAGTATTCTGAATGCCCTGGGCTCGTCTTCGGATCCGATATCAGGGAAGACGATATGTACCTGAGCCTTTATCATCTCTGCTATATCTTGCCATGAGGGTGCAGAATTATGTATCATATCACACTCTCCTTCGCTTAATGACCTGAGTACTTCTTCAACAGTTCTTTTCATACGCTTATTATTCATTGTTACCGGTTATTATATCCCTGAAAAAGCAGATATATAAGCGTACAGTCATTTATTTGTGCATGAATCCGGATAAAAGACGCGAATTCTTTACACGCTCATCCTTCTCGAAATTGGCAAGGTAGTGTTCTGTCGTCTTCAGGTCACTATGACCGAGGCTCTCACTGATATAAGCGATATTCGCTCCGCTGCGTTTCAAAGTCGTTGCAAACGAATGTCTTGCCGTATAGGTAGAAACAGACACACGTCCGATACCGACTGCATCTGCAATCATTTTCATTCGCTTGTTGATGCGGCGGGTAAGTTCCATCGTGATCTTTTTGCGTTCGATGGCTGTTTCATTGCCTTTCAGATAGGGAAAGATGTAATTATCGGGATCGGGCTTATTACCCCATTTCTTAATGATTGCCTTTGTCTCTTCCGTCAGAGGTACACTGATTGCTTTTCTTGTCTTGGTTGTACGCTCGGTCTTCTGACGGATAAAGCAGATTTCATCATCCCTGATATCAGAGTATTTCAAACGGACAAGATCGGCTACGTTGATTCCATTGCAGAAGTAGATAAAAAACCAAAGGTCATGATACTTTGCAGAGGCTTCGAGTCCATCCGAATAATTCCAGAGCAATGACATTTCTTCGGAATTCAGGGCACGCTTTTGGGATTCTCCCGTCCTGATTTCGTATTTGTTCTTTCCGAACGGGTATTGGCTGTCTTTGATCACTCCTGTGCTTCGTGCCTCATTCATCAGGGTACGGATATTGCGCATCTGTATGCCGATGGTTGTATATCCCCTGCCTTTGGACAGCCAGAAGGTTTCGCAGCGTTTAAGCCACTGCGGTGTTATCATATCGAAGCTGATGTTGTCTCCTGCAAACTCATTCAGCTGGCGAAGGGTTTCTTCATAGGTCTGCTTCGTGCCGATACGTTCTTCTTTTTCTAAGGACTTAATTCTGGAACGGATTGCATTGTTCAGGGTATCGCCCGTTGATTTGCCCATCCGCGTGTCAAGCAGGTGGAAAGAGAATTCGCCTCTTTCGAGCAGGGATGAAACGTTGTCTTTGACCAGATAGAAACTGCTTTCGATTTCTTCTCGAAGGCATTTTGCTCCTCTTGATCGTTCTGTGGGTAGTTTCTCCCACTCTTCACGTGTCAGCGATTTGCCTGTCGGATAATATTGTCTTACACGTTTCTGATTGACTCTGATTTTAACGGGATATTTCCCTTGTGCATTGGCTTTGCGCGTATCGATCATTGCGGCGACCGTTACGCCGTCTTTGGAATAGGTATACATACGAATGTTGTTTTTAAATTACATTCGATATATCCCTTAAAAACGTTATATATAAGTTGAACGGACGTGTTTGGGATTTTCGAGAAAGGAATGTTTGAAGGGGTTTGATAAGAATTATTTAAGAATGTTTGATATGAAAAACACTTAAGATCTAGTGGTGCACTTTAGTTTGAAGACATACAATCTTCATACACAGATCTGATATCATATTCGCCGAGATTGAATGTTCTGTCCATTTTCTTAAGCATGCATAACAACTGAGAATTTACTAATCTTTTCATGTCATTCTTTTTTTAGGTTTTTATTAAATGTCGATATGACTAATAAACTAATTATAAGATCCTTTTGGTTAAATATTCGATAAAAGATTATTATTTGCTCTGAGAGACGTACTGTGGTATCTTTATGTACTACTTAATATAATAGAATATGTATGTCATTCTTAAAGTTCACATTCAGTAAACTCTGTTGAATTACACGAAATATCATTTAAGAATTTAACTATAGGTACATAAGTTGAATATCTATTTGGCAACCTTCTCCACAAGCAGTAAATAAAGAAAAGATTCCTATAGCTATAAGGATATCAATGCCGAGGATTACCAATATACCAGCAATTTTGATCCAATCATATTTTTTGAAAAACTGTTTCACCATTTAAATCAGTTTTACTTTGTTTTTCCTTTTTATTTAATTTTCTTTAAAACTTTATTTTAAGATCATATATCTCAAACCTACGATTAGAGATGCATCTATTATCTATAGCGTTTGCTATATCATCCGCATAGTTGCATAAACCGCGCGAAATATCACATCTCACGCGGATCATTCTTAACACAAACTTTACAAAACTACACTGCTACCAATATTTAATCGGTAGCATTTTTCTTTTTTCACCTCAATAAAACACGGTCTGTTTTGTTGATAGAATTACTCTCTCCAAGAACTTTTACAATATAGACTCCAGTTTTATTTTGATTGATATTTGTAAATTCAGTAATTTGACTTTTGGGAGCTTGTTTATTTGCAACTAATCTTCCCATCAGATCGTAAACCATAACTGAACAATCCTCTTCGCTCTGATTATCTACGATGATAATGTTATTCATCACATAAATATTTATTGGGGAAGACATGATGTCTTCGTCGATTAAACTAGAGGAGGATGCTACAATTTTGAATCTATTATTATTCGAATTATTTGTTCCATTAATTACATATTCAGCATTATTCTTTATTGAATAGTTACGCCCTGTAAAAAGGTCACGAAGGAAAAGATTCCGGGATTCCACATCCGGTGTTACGGAAAAATTGATTGAATAGTTTTCATTCAACCCGGAACTGACACCAATCGTTGTGCCGATTATTTCAGGAACAGTCGCTATCTGATAATCGGATTGGTCACTACCCAAAACATATGTCTGAATAAGGTCTCCCTCTTTCATCTTATAACCATCCCAACCATTGTCAAATTCGGTGGTAGCATCAGCCTTTTCGAAAAGCCATACGCGGTCTGCCGATCCATTACTGATGACATCCATCACAATATGGGGTAACTGTATCGTACTGCTTCTAAGTTCCGCGGATTTCCAGGGTTTGACTGTCGATGCATTCAGTTCATTTTTTAGCAACTGGTCATATTTCAGTGTAATATTACCAGGAGTTTCTACATCCAACATAAATGTATGCATGGATAATATCCTGTCCGGTATCTCGGCTTGTCCGGCAAGATCGAACGGAACAGCTTGATATTGCCCTGCTGCAATTCCACTTGAAACTCCACCATTCAGTTTTCTCCATTGGTCGCGCGTACCGGTGTTAAATAGATATACTGTCTTTTTCCAATGGTCATATTTAATTGCATCTGCCGAAATAGGTATCGCCGCAGTAAATGAATTAGCAATCAGGTTCATACCCTCGTAGTTTACACCTGATGTTTTAGTCAAGTAAACTTCCGCATCACCCACATTCAATTTTCCTTTAAACTCATAGATATGTTCTGGCTGAGTCGTTGATTTATTATTGATTTCATAACCTACAAATGCTTCTAAATCACCTGTCGGTGTAATCCACTTATTACCATTGGTTGGCTCGTCCCATTTGTGAATGGTTTCCAATAAGGAATGTTCATTTGGAATATACGGAAATTCTGCACTTGCTACCGGAATCCCAAAATATTGCCATTGTTTTTTATAAAACCCACAAGTAGCACATTCGTAAGCCTTATTATAAAATTCGACAGTAGCATTTACATGCCGGTTATCACTAGGATTGGAAAAGAGCAATGTTCCTGTCGGTTCATTAGTTGAAGTCTTCACTACAATAGTCCCTTCGTTCGGATTATCATCTTTTACCACACCGTTGATAGTAAGTTGGTTCCCAGTAGTTACCAGTAAATCTACATTCGAATTATTAATAAGGTTTCCGATCTCACGATCTGTATCAAGATGTAAGTCACGAATTGCGGTTCCAAGACCATTTCCATTTCCTGAAGAACCATTATTGTCATCTGTAGCAAACTCGATATCTTCTCCTGTTGCAGGTACAAACTCTGCTGTCCAATTATCAATATTAGTCCATTCATTACTCACCGTTCCATGCCAATAATTTTTTTGCATTGAAGATGGTACAACTTTTATTGTCACCTTTGCTGGGTTAGAGGTGTGGCTATCTGTATCCGTAAAAGTGTAATTGATTGGTGTTGGTTCTTTGCTAAAACCATTTATAGGAGTAAAGGTTAGTTTGCCATTTTCGTATTTCCACTCACCTTCTCCATCGACCATCATAGGACCATTTTCAACAGGTATAAGGGTGTGTGGATTAATCAAAGTGACTTTTTTTATTTTTGCTGGATCTACGGGTGCCGGTTGGTTCGCCGGTTCATCGTTAGCAAAGATGTCTATCGGAATCGGTGTACCTGGTTTGATTTCTGTTACCTCTTTAATATCATCTACGGCTCGAGGATTACAATCACTAAAGACCTTGATAAATGCCCTGTTAGATCCACCACCTGTTTTACGGTTATACAAACGATAAGAAATAGGGGATGGATTTCCTGTAAATCCTACTTCGGGTTTAAATGTAAGAGTATGATAATATGTCTTAACACCAGATTTTAAAAACCAAGTACCTTCACCTGCAACAATAACTTCTTCTTCTTTGGCATCTCTCCAACTATCATCTCTTACTACATGTTTTGCTCCTACAGGGACATCTAATCGAACAATAAAATCTTCAGCAGAAACAGGGGCTCCATTCTCATCTTTATCATTGAATAAAAAACCAATATGCAGTTCACCTGTATGATTACATTCCATTGCAACTTCATCATCGAAAGCAACAGGTTCATTTATGCCACAATTAACCTTAGCACTCGGAGGTAGAGCATCTTTTATTGATTGCTCTACATCTTCCGGCTCATACACTTCGAACAATAGATCATCAATTGCATAGTCATTTCCCTGATCATCTTTATGTGCATTTTCTATCGAAATCGTATAATTTCCAGAAGAACAATTTTCCGGCATAAAAAACCAATAATCCTGTTGTTTCCAATTACCGTCTGCATATTGAGCAGTACCCTCATAAAGAGCAACAGAAGTTCCACCACTAGAGCTCAAAACACGATGATTAATTTTTACCGAAGAGTTTTCAACGAATAATTGATAACGAAGACGGTAATACTTTCCTGCTTGAAGATCTACTATACGCGCATAAAATGCAGCTAGAGTTGTCCCTGCATTAATAATCATTGCTCCACCATTTCCTTCGTGCCCTTCAGTTATATCTCCTTTCTCTAGAATAGATTTCCAAATTTTAAAGGAATGTTCAGTAATACCAGTGACACTTGTATATATATTTCTAGGGCAAACAACTGCATAAAAGTTATTGTCTATATGCTTTGCTTCCGGCCAGCCATTTTCATTTCCAACATCTTTAAGATTCTTTGCATCAGGATGAGCAAATACAAAAGTATTTATACCGACAGGCATATATGGCCAGATTTGTCTCTGTTGAACCCCGGGTCCGGGAGCTCCGAAGTCATCACTAAATATGCGGGTTTGAGTAAAAGCTTGCCCCCATATATTCAGTAATAAAAATAAAATTAAATATATCTTTGGTTTCATAAAAATTAGTTTTAGATAGATGCTCCCCCTTGTTGTAGATGCAGAATTTCTCGTTTAAGGAAATACCCGAGAATTTGCTCATCACTTCATATATGTATATCATATTTATACCAATGATTCCGTTCAATTTTAGTTGGTAACTGTAATTTATACGTCTCGTCTCCAAACTCTGGTGGAGGTAAGAATCCCCCGTCAAAATAAGGTAGACTGAGTTCTATGCTTGTTCCTGCATTATCCCGTTCGTTGAGGTAAGTTGTCAGGGTCAGTTTTGTTACTTTTCCATCGGCATCAAGCGTATAGGATGTTATATCATCGTTCCAGCTCACCCAAGCCGATGAACTAGTCAAATTATCAGGTTTTGATGTGGGTTTCAACACATAGGTATCCTTGTCAAAGTTGATAAACTTGTATTTATATTGGTCACTATTGTCTTCACCCGACGACGGTTTCCCCTGATGCACAGATGTAAGATTTACGTTGAGTTGTACCTTCGCAACAGCACGTATTAATTTAACATTATTAAGCTGATAATTTTCATTGAAATTATGAGTCTTATTGCCCGACATCAGGATAGGAGTTTTCAGTATTGTAGACCATGGCATTTCGTTCGTTTGGAACACATTTTGTAAATCAGATAATAGCTTTACTTGATCAAGTTTTTCTTTTAAACCTGAACAGTTCGCTACAATATAAACATTTCGGGTACCAGCCTCAGCCTGTGTTAGGTTCAGTGACACTTTGTTATCCGTACTGTTCCACGAACCGCCAGTGAAATTCGGCGACTCTATATAATATTTATTAAATGATTGTGTATCTGACGTAGGGAACAAGAAAACATACAAATTCTTAATTTCCTGTTCAGCGTCAGAACCATTGTCTGCAGCCGCTTTCAGATTACCCTTAACAAAACTGTTTACCTGAAATGAGAGTGTTATATTTTCATTATCAGAACTCCCTCCAAGAAAATCATCACTTGATGAACAAGCTGTTAGCAGCAGGCTTAAGAACCCTATTATGTATATATACTTTTTCATATTCATTCTCTTTTTTACTGAATGTCTTCACCGGATTATCATTGTAGTATACCTCAAGATATGCACCATCATCCGTTTGAGGGGTAGGTTTCAATCTATATCCGGATGAAGCATCCGCTGCAAGTGTATCAAATATCTTTTCTGTTGTACCGTCATCGAATGTGAACGGCGAAATAGTTTTCAGTTTTACCGAGTGAGGAGCACAAACATCTACTGTATTACTTACTGTTACATATCCGTCATCATCAACGTTTACATTATATCCGTAACCCATATAAGTAGTACTTGTCTTTACTGTCCAGGGATCAATGGTATAAATAACTTCTATCGTCTGTAAATTCTTTATAACATAATAGTAGTGCCTGTTACGATAGATATTATAGTCGGGTTTATCTGTGTTTTGTCCTGTAGCAAAGGCTAAATAATCTGTAGCGGTTATCGTACGGTTATCGGTTATGATCGGTATTTCATAATGATGACCATCAAGAGTTTCAATCAGAAAGTAATTAATCGGTTTGTGATCTGTCGTAGACCAGCTTGGAGTTACGCTTGGAGTTACCATCATTGCTTCCGGCATATAATACAGGTATGAATTATCGACTTTCTTTAATGGCTTATCTTCATCATAATACCCAACTGTAACAGAAGACACTTCGGAAAGAAGACTAAACTGTCTGTATGCATTTTTATAATAAATGTTTTTAACACCGGAACCGATAGATGCTCCATCTATTACGACTTCAAGCTTAGCGACGGAGCGAATCAGCCTTACTTTATCTTCTGGTGTTCCATTGACAACTGGTCGAAAAGGTTTTGGCTGATAGATATTCCCTCCTTCACTTATCGTTTGGTTCAGATATACTCTGGACATCGGAAATCCCTTATCTTTCGTAGCTGCAAGATACAGGTCTGTATGAAGATCACGAAAAGCAGCCATATAGTTATCCATCTCTGATTTTGTAGAGATTTTTTTCAGATCTTCTATAGGCATATTGGCTACAAAATAAAAATCACGTGTACCTGAGGTCATCTTCACGGTAAAAGTTTTTTCTTTTTCCGTAAAAGGTATTCCTTCATCAAAATATTGACAGACTTTCTCTCCTTTAGGTGATGAATTGAAGACCAACAGAGCCAGGTCGTGTACACGATCCTCATAATTCGTTTCATCTTCATTTATTGTTTCTGTATCAGCTGCCTGTGCCCTGGTAACAGATAGGTAGACTTCTTGTCCTTTAGTTTGCTTATCTATCTCATCCTGATTTTCGAAGATGAAAGAGTCGCAAGCCATAAACAGTAGCGGCAGGAAACACAGAAATATATATCGTATTTTTAATTTCATAATCGTTTGGATTATTCAAGCCCGGCAGGCTCAAATTCTATAAATCAGTGCTATAGCTATGAACAAGCCAGTTGTTGACATATATGGAGCAACTAAAGTGTGTCCAACACTCTGCACAATAATCCTTAATCAGGAATTTGATTGTAAAATCATTTTCACAATCGAGATTCACTCCTTTGTCAACAGCTCTTAAGAGGATACTGGCAATCAGGTCTCCATCAAAGACGGTTTCCTCTTTATCATTTCCCGTATATGTTATATTTAGTTTGTTGCTGTAACCGGTAGAAAGATCAAGCATGGCATAATTCCATTCACCGATATTTCCTTCCAGATTTGTATATATTGACGGATAAGTTAGTACCGGTGTATTCATAGGCATCGTTCCATCTATGCGTACCGTACTGTTAGCTGATGAAACAGCCACATTAAGTTTTGCAGGATCATATGATTTCATGGTCGCTTCATCAAACTCAATGATAATTTTAATCCGGTTGGTAAGTTCTTTCAAATTGACGGCAGTATGTTTATACATCGAGCCGTATTCTTCAGGATCAGGAAGAAAAACAATAGGACTTTCGCCATGCCATATACGTTCGTCAGAGGACAAAGCTTCCGCCACATTGTTTATTGAATTAATAGTCATCATCACATCCTCTTTGGTAGTTACCCCAGAAGTGAAGGTATATTTATTGAATTTATCATTTATCCCTGCCCAGCCAATGAATGAATAGTTCCCGTCAGATACGGGCACAAGCATTTCAAAATCTCGGTTCAGGTTTACATTTTGTTGTTGTACTGTAGTTGATAGCTTGCCATTCTGATCGAATGCAAACACAGTAAGTGAAGGCATATTTCCTATAAATAAAGAATCGTCCGCACATGGGGTTTTGGAGTAGAATTTTACATAAACACCCTGTGGGCAATCTTTCAGGTCATCATAGATAAGGGAATCGCAACCCCAGAAAAGAGCCCCTGTCACAAACAATGCCATTATAATCCTGATTCGTAAATTCTTCATCCCTTGCACTTTTTATTAATTTATTGTTTGAAGGCCGAGGCCTTTTTTTATTCTTTTAATAAGTGAAACAGCTAAAATATAAGACAGATTTCCTATTCTTTATTTTAATAACCTGCATGGAGCTGCCACTCCATGCAGAGGTTATTATTATTATTTTTAAATTAAATTCCCAGTTCTACTTCATATGAGTGAAGCTTCCAAGGAAGAACCTTCACATCTACACTCATCCATGTTTCAGGGGTAGTCAAAGGATCTGTTGGATCGATCGGGTTCTCCGGTTCCTCCACAGGAATTTCGGGACCGCCGGGATTCTCAGGATCTGGAACCGTAACATTTGGTTTCGGATCTGGATTCTTTGGATCTTCAATATTATTTGGGTCATCCGGATCATACTCTGGGTGAGTAGGGTCATAATATTTTGGATCCTCTGGATATAGTGGATTCCAGTTGGTACCGATGGTCTTGAAGCCGGTGATGTGAATGTGGTAAATATTATTTCTCAATACGGGAGAATTATACCATTCAGGAATCTCATCCGGGTTGGCCCACGCGTAGTAAATCACTTTTCCGCCCACATACTTGGTCACTTTTTGAGTGACCCCGTTTCCGGCAGGATCATAAGCAGCTTTAGCAGAAGTATAGAATTGACCATTAGCACCCAAATAAAATGTACCGTCTTCATCAGGTTCACCGTCATCAGCAAAAGCCCCGGGAGTAAACTTCGCGCGGATCATCGCATAAACGGTATTTCCTTTTTTAAAGCCGGAAGCCTCGCCTGTTGCAATTTCGTGCGTAGTAGGAAGAACAAATTTGCCATTAACAGCATTGTCATCCAAACCTAAAGAAGCTAAAACTTCTGCTTTGTTATCTCCAGCAGCATTCAATGCAGCATAAGTTGATAGCTCAGGAACTGTTGTTCCACCAAATTTAGTAGCTGCGTCGTAATTCTCAAAAAGACCTGAGTAGTCATAATTATCACCTGCTTTCCAATAAGCTTCATCAGTTGTTGGGACGAAATCCCATTTAGGAGTTACCCAATCGGTTTTGCGCTGTATGAATAGTGAGTTTTCACCCTGTGCCAATACCCACGTAATATTGGAGATCTTACCAATGGTTGTTCCTCCATCAGCAGTAACATCATACGAGGTAGCGGCGGTGGTAACCATTACACGGGCCACCGCTCTTTCCACGTTGATGTTAACTTGGTTCTCGCCGGCAATGGTGGCTGCTTGATCCACGTTGGGATACACTTCGATAGTTTGAGGCTCCACGTTGGTCATCATAATTACATCATAATCATCATCTACCTTGGCAATCTTTGAAGCAGAGGTTTCAACAGGATCATGCGCAGTGCCTGAATTTTCCAATTTAAGGACAGCGGCATAAGCAGCTTCAAAAGCGTTGGCACCAGTACCGGCGGCTGCTATTTGATTCAATGCATCCTCAGTTGCGTTAACTAATACAAACACTTTCTTCGGCCCGGCAGTTGTTTTAATCGCGGCGGGTGCCAGAGGTTTTAAGAAGTTGCCCTTAACTACGTAATCTTCCCCTACAACAAAATTATGAGTTGTAACTGCACTCATATTAGAAACAAAAATTGTAATTGTTTCTACTTTGTCTTTACCTGCCCACTCACCAACTTCATTATAATCATTTGGAAGTGCACGGGTAGATGCTCCTCCCAGCTTAAGGGCTACACTCACGTGGGTGTTGCCTTTCTCTTCTCCACCTGATGTTGAAATATCATCATCATTGCTGCATGCACTCAATCCCAATCCAAGGACTATTGCTACAGTTAAAAATAATTTGGTTACTCTCATTTTTTTTAATTTAAAATTAAAAATCTATTTTTGTTTATTTTGTGAATAATGCGGTTTATCAGTATTATATATTATTTCTATTTGAGGACTCTATTAATAATTTCCAGATTGGCCTTTGCATCTTTGTCTCCGTTATCTGCCGATTTATTGAAATACCCTAAAGCCTTTTCCACATCCCCTTTCAGGATATAGGCTACGCCCAAATTATTCCAAGAGATTGGTTTGTCTTCTATCTTTTTCAGACGTTCGATGGCAGCATTGTAATTTTTATTTTCAATGTCTGCGGCAGCTGAATTCATAATTGCGATTTCACTGTCAGGATATAATCTGACGGCGATATCGAATACTTCCCTGAATTCTTTACTGTTTGACGGATAGCTCTCAGCTACCAGATACATTTCGTTCAGGCTGAGAAGTTTCGGATTCTTCTTGATGACTTCTCTGGCTTCTTCCACATTAAAGGCACGCACCACATAGGCTACGGTATATTCCGTACGTCTCAAAAGTGGATAATAATTATTAAGTAGTGTTTTGTAAGTGTCTCCGTTTGAAAGTTTCAACAGTTCAGTATCTCGTGCATCTGGATTCTGAATCCGATCAATGATATTCAAAATATGCTGTTTATCTGCCAGATATGAGACGGAAATAGCTTTACGCAGGCCCTCCCAGTCTTCGCCTTTACTCTCAACCGTAAATTTATCGCGTGATATATCAAACTTGGATATCAGATAATGGGCGAAAGAATTGGCTCTATTTTCCGCCAGTATGCGGTTATGCTCAAAACTGCCTTCAGGAGATGCATACCCAGTAATGGTGAATTCAGTTATTTCAAGGTCTTGGTTATCTCTTATTTCACCAATAACCCTGTCTACTTCATCAAATTGAACTTTATTATTCCTGTAATCCCTTAGCAGTTCATAGCGATCAACATGATAATTGAAAGTCGCTGTGTGACGGTCACTACGTGCTTTTACCGGCTCTACTTCAGGTATGATAAATGTCAATTTATAAGATGCAGGGTCTGGCTTTGGCAAAATATTTTGAACGATTAATTCACTGCCTGCCTCATCATAACAATTAGCGCATCCGGATACAGCTTTTTGAACTGTTAGCGAGGCATTATCCATCCATGCCCTATAAGCAATGGAAGTATTATATTTAATGGTTTGAGGCGTATTATTTTCCTTTTTCAGAATAGTTTGTGGTTGCCTTTCAAAAGGAAGCTGATCCATATTCCCCAATTTTTCCTTGCGGTTAATAATTTTATTACGCAAAGTTCCGGTTATAACCACCGGTGCAAGTGATAATACTTCTCCATTAGGTTCATTTGATTTAAGAACAGGAGTTAAAATAACCATTTCATTTCGTTTAACGATCAGCTCATCCAAATCAATAACCATCGAAATAGATACATGATTGCTTTCTTTACTGATATGTTCGGACGAAACCTTAAAATCTCCTGATTGTATCATCTGGGAACGAAGAGGTATTATAAAGCCTAAGAAGATTACAATCAGTATTGCTTTCATTATATTATTGTTCATTGTGTCCTATTTTATTATGTAAATAAATGAGAGCTCAGCTTTTGTCACACCCCAAAAATTATAATTACCTTCATCCTGCTTAGTTCCGCAATCTTTGCAGGGGTATTCATTATAATGAATGCGGGCATATCCTGCTCCGATATTGAACTCGAAGTTCCAACGATTACTCAACACCCATTGATAACCATAACTAAGGCCTCCACCATACAGATAACCCTCATAGCGTTTATCTTTAAAGACATCCAGTCTACCGATAGGAATATCCCATCCTCCTACATTAAATTGAGCACCATGTGCGTGCACTCCAAGAAAATGTCCGTTAAAGGTTTCACAGAACCACCAACGGTATTCCGGTTGAACGAGCCAATGCTTGAACCTCTTATTATCTGAGAATTCAAAAGGATTGAAACCTCCGCTGATTTCAAGTGTACTCTTTTTGCCTAAAGCAAACTCCATTCCCAAATTAGGTGTTGTAGTAGCCCAATAAGCCAGATTAGTCTTTATTGCAACCTCTTGGCCCCGAACTTGCTGGTTACAAAAAATAAAGATTAAAATGACGACGTAGACCTTGTTTAATTGATTGCTGAAATTCATCTTTAAGTTCAATTGTTAAAGTGTTTTACAGCAAGAAGCCTCTTTCTTTGTGGGAAAGAGACTTCCAACTGTGTCTGAAATATTTGCGGCGCAAAGATAATTATATTTTTTTTTAAAATTCGACAAATATAGACAACATTTATTAACTATCAATTCGTAAAATAACCGACAGATAAAAAAGATCTAATTATATAATAGGCGAATAGACTATTAATCAACTCGTTCAATGAAATCGATTCGTAAAACAACCGACAGATTAAAAAATATTTAATTAAGCGATGGGTCTATAGTCTATCAATCAACTTGTTCAATGAAATCGATTCGTAAAACAACCAGCAGTTGAAAAACATTATATTAAGCTGCAAAGAATCAAGGAAAAGACAATCAGAAAAAGAAGAATGAGCTATCAAATGGAAAAACTGTGTAACGCAATCACACCAAATTAAATGGTTGAAGTTTTTAAACGTCCTCCCACAAAAAAAGAGGACTTAAAAAACAACAACTATGAAACAATTTTACTATGTTTAAAAACCAAAACACTTAACACCTAATGGTAAACTTTAGTTTGAAGACATACATCATCATAACATTTACTTTTGCAATACCAACATTAGAAAATAAAATTATAGAATCAAAAGTAGTTTTAATCGCAATTAAAGAAATTATAGAAATGAAAAGAATTTATTTATTTATCGTATGCTTTATCTGCCTGGTAACAATACCTAAAGCGAGTGCATGTACACGTGTAGTTTATACAGGAACAAACGGAATGGTGGTAACCGGTCGGACGATGGACTGGAAGACGGAAATGCATAGCAACATCTGGGTTTTCCCCAGAGGAATGGAAAGAAACGGTGAAACAGGGCTTAATTCTCTAAAATGGACATCCAGATACGGAAGCGTAGTTACCTCCGCCTTCGAAATAGCCAGTACCGACGGGATGAATGAAAAAGGGCTGGTGGCAAACCTGTTATGGCTGAACGAATCTGTATATCCGGCATGGGATAAGAGTAAGCCGGGACTAACTATAGCTGCCTGGGTCCAATATATGCTGGATAATTTTGCCACGGTAGATGAGGCTGTATCTTTTGCAGAAGAAAATTCTTTCCAGGTAGTTTCTGATAAGATGCCTGATGGATCCAGGCTGGCAACATTACACCTTGCTATATCTGATGCTACAGGCGATAATGCCATTTTTGAATATATAAACGGGAAGCTAAATATTTACCATAGCAAGGATTACAAAGTAATGACCAACTCTCCAACGTATGATAAGCAGCTGGCATTGAACGACTATTGGAAATCAATCGGTGGATTGACTTTCTTACCCGGAACTAATCGTGCTGCCGACCGTTTCGCCAGAGCAAGTTTCTATACCGGTGCGCTTCCTCAAACAGACGATCAAAAATTGGCAGTCGCCAGCGTATTCAGTATTATTCGCAATGCTTCTGTCCCTTATGGAATTTCTACTCCTGATAGCCCTGAAATTTCTACTACACAATGGAGAACGGTATCGGACAGCAAAAACCTAACTTACTTTTTTGAATCAAGTCTGACTCCGAATATATTCTGGGTAAACCTTCAGGATATGGATTTGTCAAAAGGGGCTCCTGTACTTAAATTATCTTTAGCGAACGGAGAAACTTATAACGGAAATACGGCTAAGGACTTTAAGGTGGCACAGCCTTTTAAATTCCTGGGAGTAATAGATTAAATAAAAAGATTGAAAAGTCCATAAAAAATGGGGTTATGAAAACAACGAAAATCTTAGCGGTTTCCATTGCTCTTCTTTTCAGTTCATTATCAGGTTTGAAGGGTCTTAATTTCGGGGCTATAGCCCCGATACCCTTTCCAAGCTGTCAATTGGATATTAAAGAAGTTACATTTAAGAGCAAACATAGGGTTAGTATTTTTTTGGATACAAATATTCTAGCTGATATTCTTGATGAAACATTTGAGAGTTTAAACTATTCTATAAATTATTTAAAGGAATCTTCTTTTGTTACCCTAAAGTCTTCTCATTATGTCATTTTTGAGTTAATCGAAGTTCGAAAAAGAGAACATTTTTTAAGGAATGTAGTTGATGAACTTCGAAATAAAAAAGTGTCTATTTCTAAACTTTTATCAAAAAATAAATAACTGGAAGTTTGACAACATAAATTATAATAATTATAAAGACGATGTAAAACAAAAAGTACTCGAAGATAAAGAAAAAATCACATCTGACTTCGGTATAATTTGGGACGATAATATTTTACATGATGGTCTATTAAATCCTACTCTAACTTTATGTCTAGAATCAACAATATCTCGCGAGGATAGTCTTGTATTATTGTCTTGCGCATATCCGCAAAAAGAGAAAAAAGAGGAGCTTGTTTTACTTCTAAGTCGAGATAAAGGATTTAATGATAGTTATAACTCTCAAAATATATCAGAGGTACTGATCGGCTGTGATCTATCTATGCCTGAAATGTTAAAAACAAGTTCTTTGTTTTGTGATAGTGGAACACAAATTAATTTAAATGGAAATGGAGTACACTCCGAGGCTGAAATTAATCAGTTCTGGAATAATAAAATAATTGAAGGAATAATAAAAAAAAATGCAAATACATTTTTAGGCTATACATATACATATGGAAGTAAAAATGGAAGTGCGGCAAAATGTGTGTACTTTAAACATCAACCTAATTGCCTATTAAATAGAAATATTGGGCTAACGATTATTGGAAAGAACCTCGATTTTATTTACAAAACGAAAATTATTCATGAGTTTTGGAATAATACTGTTATTTCCCAATATCCTTTCGTCGAAGATCAAGTAGCTAATATTTCATTTAAACCTTACGATTTAAATGACAATAATGAAAAAACTGATTTTATGAATATTGAATTGCTTAATAAACTTAGAGAAGAGGGGAATCTAGTTTTTATAAATCAAGATTCTTAATTCTTAATAAAAAAACTCTGTTGCACACGTTTTGCACACAACTTCGAAGAAACAATGAAAAAGGATGTAAACGAGAGAAAATCAAAAATTGCATAAAGGCCTGGGAACCAGCAACCCATTGACTATTTGAAAAGAGAAGAAAACGTCTGAAAACTAGTCAATTGCGACTCTTAATCAGTGGGTCGAGGGTTCGAGCCCCTCCGAGGTCACACTTCAGAGAAGAAGAATGCAGCAAACTCCTAATAATCAATCGATTTTAGGAGTTTTTCTTTTTACAAACCTTCCAAAAATAGCATAATAAAGCACCTTAACGGTGGTGAAAAAGGTGGACTTTATTTTCATGCTGCGTTGTCCACCTACCAGAGCCTTATTCGCTGATTCACTGCTTTTTGCATAGGTTGATTTCGAATTATAAAAACTAATTTTAAATCAAATTAAATGCGTATGAAACGGAATTATTTTTCAGTGCTGTTTTTTATCAAGAAATCAAAACTATTAAAGAATGGAGAAGCTCCTGTATGTCTCCGCATTACAGTGAACGGACAGCGGGCTGAAGTGCAGATCAAGCGGAGCGTAGATACCCATAAGTGGAATAACAAAAAAGAATGTGCCGTGGGTAAAGATCGGCAGTCTCAGGAATTGAATCATTATATCTATACTGTTCGTACTCGGATTCTACAAATACACCGCGAACTGGAGATGGACGGAAAACCGATTACCGCCGAGATTATCAAACAGCAGTATTATGGAGAAAACTACAAGCCGAAGATGTTATTGGAAGTATTTAACGAGCACAATCAAAAATGCAGAGATCTATTAGGAAAGGATTATGTCTTGGGAACAGTGCTTCGTTATGAGCGGACTGTAACTTATCTTTCAGAGTATATGAAAAAAGATTACCGCATCTCCGATCTTCCCATTCGTGAATTGGATCAAGCTTTTATAAAAGGGTTTGAGCATTTTATAAAAACAGAGAAATCATGTGCCCAAAATGCAACAGTTAAATATCTCAAGAACCTGAAACGCATAACCCGCATTGCTTTAGCCAATAAATGGATGGATACCGATCCTTTCTTTGATATCCAATTCAAGTATACACCAACTAATCGGGAGTTTCTGGTAGAAGAAGAAATACGTCTACTTTTAGAGAAAGAATTTGCTATTCCCAGACTTGAAGTTGTTCGTGATATCTTTGTTTTTTGTTGTTTCAGCGGGTTAGCATTTACCGATGTACAACATCTCAGAGCAGAACACATCTTTTGCGATAACAACAATGAGTATTGGATTCGCAAGCCCAGAGAAAAAACCAGCAATATGTGCAATATCCCTTTACTGGATATTCCCAAACAGATATTGAAGCAATACAAGAATCATCCAGAATGTCTACGAAAGGGTTGTCTATTACCTGTCCCTTCCAATCAGAAGATGAATGGATATCTCAAGGAAGTGGGTGAATTGTGCGGTATTCAAAAGAAGCTCTCGACTCACGTTGCACGTCATAGTTTCGCTTGTCTGACTTTGGCGAACAAGGTTTCTATGGAATCTATAGCCAAAATGCTGGGACATACCGATATCAGAACAACTAAAATATATGCACGTGTTCTAGATCGTACTATATCGGATGAAATGCAAACTTTAAAGCAGAAGTTTGCAATTTAAATTGGATCATAAATTAATAGAGAATCTTTTTTCTTCTCTTCTCACAAAAGAACAGGAAGCGAATAAAACGCCAAACTCCAGTCCTTGCGGATTTCTGAACGAAAAGGTTGTCTAATTTATTCACTTCCTGTAAGGGGAAGGTTATCAGATAAGAAAAAAGAAAATAATATTTATTGGAGTTGTGTGGGAGTGGGATTTGGCTGTGTTAGTTAATCTTGCTCCCATGCTTTGTAATAGTTATCCTCCAGCATCTTTTCAATATCCGATAATTTGTAGAGAATCTTGCCTTCCAATTTGTAGAAAGCAACTCTACCCTTGTCCCTGTAATCCTGCAAAGTACGTTGACTTATATGAAGCATCTCGCAAACCTGATTATTGCTCAAATAACGCTCTTGACTGTGAGAAGAAGATAAACAATCCAAGCCTGCTTCCAGATTCTCGGCTACTTCATCAATAGCAGCCAGTAGTTCTTTTATCTCTTCCGAAGCCGAGTTTAGAAAATCGTTTGATTCCATATTTTTTACCTCTATATTTTTAGACTATCTTTTTGACTTCTCAATAAACGAATGAATGTCATTTGCTTTATAATAGCACTTGTGCCCAATCATCGAATAAGCAAGGATTCCTCTATCCCGATAGCTTTGCAAGGTTCGAAGTGATATGTTAAGTAACTGACAGACATCCTGATTATCCAACCATTCTTCCCTATTGCGATAGCGAGCCAAACCTCTGCTCTTTTCTAGTAAGTACTTTATACGCCCCTTTATCATTTCTAAGGTTTTCCCTTCAATAATTTTCAATTCCATTATTTTATAAATCGGTTATTCTTTTATTCGTCTGCAAATAAATAGATTAATTTTCACAGTATCCCCTTGTTTTTAGTTACTGGAAGCTTGTGTCTGCTTATGTCCGGTGTCAGTGTTATTTTTTATTCAAGCAATTTGAAGTTAAAACAGATTTCAATCTTTATTTCAATACTGCATTCACAAAGTCCATCATTATTCTGTTCACTCATACATTCCTACTTGAGATATACTCCTGTATCAATGGGAATTATCAGGACAGCAGAATCAAGTAATCCAATCCTCTTTACTATATGATTGAAAATGAGAATTGCAGCAATATAGCGAATAGGCCTCTCTGATAATACATTGATAACTAGAGTCTAAAATCTTATTTGTTTCTTGGGGATGATTCTTTACTTATTCAGGTCTTCATTGCAAAAATGGACAAAGTATAGGAATCAATAAGTCCATCATTTATTCACTCTTTAATTCATTAAATGATGAAACATAAAAAGATTTCTAAAGAGAAATACATCGCTCTATTCTGTCGGGACAAGCGTATTCGGGGACGTAATGCGATCTACGTCAGTCCCGAAGTACACAGAAGACTGAAAAGGATAGCTGCTTTATTCCGATTCGAGCATTATACCAGTCTATCTTCTTTAGCTGATCGGATTCTGGATCATCACATTGAAACCTATGGGGAACTTCTGACTCAACTGAAGGAAGAAGCCGACAATAGATTCTTGAACGGTTCAGATTATTCAAAGAATAATGAGGATCTTATCGAAGATCCTGAAGAAAGCGATTGATTGTTATGCACTACTCAATCTTTCCACTTAATGAATCCGCCTCACAGCGGATTTTCTTAGACACTGGTCTAAGGCGAGTTGTATTTTGAGCCACCGGAAATAAATTCCAGCCACTCAAAATAACTCGCCCACTCATCTGTCGATTCGGGGGAGGACAGCTCCCAAGTCGCCGTCCGAATAATAAGTTTTCTATAGAATAAAAACTTAAAGACTTTTTCTCAATGAAAAAAGAAAATCAGAATATAGGACGAAAGTCCAAAGCTGGCAGGAAACCTAAAGTCAATCCTGCTATCTATCGCTGTGATATCCGTTTGAATGAGACAGATAACTGTAAATTTGAGACCTTGTTCGAATTATCAGGCTTCAAATACAGAGGACATTTTATTAAAGATAGAGTCCTAAATACTCCCTTGAAGATTATAGAAGTTGATAAAATAATCAGCGATTATATCATCAAACTATCTCAAATAAGAAGTCAAATAAGAGGAATTGGGAATAATTACAATCAGGTTTTACACTTACTAAAAGATCAGTTGGGAGAACGAAAAGCATTGGCCTATCTCTACAAATTGGAAAAAGCCATGATCGAGCTGATACTCACCTACAAAGAAATAGAACAACAGTTACAAATACTAGAGACAAAATGGTTGCAAAAATAAGCTCGAATAACTCTCTTTTTGGTACACTTTTATACAACAAAAACAAGCTGGATAAGGAGGAAGCGAAATTACTTTCTTCTAGAAATGTATATGAAAGAGTAGACGGGTCATTCTCTATGCAAACGACAATCAAATCCTTTGAGCCTTACTTGATAGCCAATAAGAGAACCGAAAAGCCAATCTTTCATGTATCACTAAATCCGAATCCAAAAGACATACTCACAGATGAACAATATAAAGCCATAGCTGACCGCTATATGGAAGATATGGGGTACAGTAATCAGCCTTATATAGTGTTTAAGCATACGGACATCTCAAGAACTCATTTACACATCGTATCTATCAGAGTAGATGAATCGGGAAAGAAATTGGATTCCAACTTTGAGAATATGCGTTCTATGAAAATATGCAGGCAGATAGAAAAGGATTTTAACCTCCATCCGGCTACCAAGCAGGAACAGCAAGCCTATAGCATTCCAATCAAACCGCTCAATAACAAAGAAGGCAATGTAAAACAACAAGTGGGTAATATTGCTAAAGCTGTGTTGAATAACTATAAATTCCAATCCGTTGAAGAATTCCGAACACTTTTAGAAAAAATGAATGTAAGTGTGGAAGAAGTCAAAGGCTTGAAAAATGAGAAGTCTTATCATGGGCTTGTCTATACAGCTCTAACACATGATTCAGTAACAATGAAAAAAGAAAAAGTTGGCACTCCTTTTAAGTCTTCTCTCTTTGGTAAATCTATTAATTTACAAACTCTTGAAAAGCACTTTGAGAAATCGAAGCAACAGATACAGGACAATAAGACAAGAGAATACCTCAAATCCATACTATTTAAAGCGATGCAGCAATCAGAATCAATGGATGAGTTCAAATTGCTGTTGAAAGAGAAAAACATAGAACCGGTATTCCGTCAGAATGTAGAAGGACGAATCTATGGCGTTAGCTTTATTGATTATCAAAACAAGGCGATCCTTAATGGCTCGCGATTGGGTAAAGAGTTTTCGGCAAACGCATTTCATGAAAAGTTTGCGGATGAAAATAGAGTTTTGACTATATTAACAGAGCAAACAGAGAAGAAGATTGAATCTGAATCGGATTTTATTACTTCCCTATTTCCTTCATTATTTGAGCAACACAGTACAGATTATAATGTTGAAAATTTTGCTAGGGAAAAACAAAGAGAAGAAGAAGTAAGAAAAAGAAAAAATAGGCAAAGAAGACTATAAGGTTAGGAAATACACCTCTCTCATTAATTACTTTTCTAGTAACTTATTGTTAACCAGGTATTTATCGTTGTGACAAATCCACACAATGTAAGAAATTGAGCTAATAAATCCATCAACCCACTCCCTTTAAGATATATACCTCTTAGAACTTGCATAAAATAGCTCAATGGATTGATTTTTGTTATCCACTGAGCCCATTCAGGCATACTATTAATTGGTGTGAATAAACCACTAAGAAGAACAAGTATGAGGATAAAGAAAAACATAACAAACATTGATTGTTGCAATGTATCCGAATAGTTAGATATAATGAGTCCTAAGCCTGAAACGTCCAAGATACCGAATATCATCCAGATATTGAAACTTTACAAGGAACAACAGAAAGTACTCCGAGAGAAAGTTCTGGTTGGACTTATCACGACGCACCTACATCGGGTGTCAGTGCCAAGTATAAAGTCAGAGCAGGTGATCAAATAAAGATAAAAATGGCTATTTCTTATGCGAGTGTTGCCAATGCAAAGGAAAATCTGCTGAATGATTGTAATCACTGGGATTTTGATACTGTAAGAAATAGTTCACAAAAAGAGTGGAATGAATGGCTCGGCAAGATTGATGTAAAAGGAGGTACGGATGCTCAGCGAATTAAATTATATACTGATCTCTGGCATACATTACTGAGAAGACATAAGCTGGATGATTTCAATGGTCAATATCCCGATTATACCCAGGGTGGCGAAAGAAGAGGATCACATACCTATGGGGTACAACTGAAAGTAAGACAATTACCTAAAGATAAATTAGGCAAATCTATTCATCATATGTATAACTCCGATGCCCTTTGGTTGAGTCAGTGGAACTTGAATACACTATGGGGACTAGCCTACCCTTCCGTACTAGATGACTTTGCTGCATCTTTTATTCAATACGATACAAATGGAGGCTTGTTGCCACGCGGACCAAATGCTGGTGGATATTTTTACATTATAACTGGTTGTCCTGCAACCTCACTCATTACGAGTGCCTATCAAAGAGGTATTACAAAGAAATGGAATCCGACTATTGGCTATAACGCCATAAAGAGAAATCATGCTAAAGGAGGAATGTTAGCTTTAGATATGGATAAAGAACTGGACTTTTATATAAAAAATGGATATTGTCCCGATCAGGCAGGCTTAACTATCCAATGGGCCTTTGAAGATTGGGCTTTAGCCGAAATGGCATTAAAAATGAAAAAGCCTAGTGATTATCAATATTTTCATAAAAGATCATCAGGATGGCATCATTCTTTTAATAAAGACCTGAAACTTATCTTACCTAAAAGAGAGGACGGGACTTGGCTGCATACCAATCCACTGGATGGTTATGGATATGTTGAAGCCAATGCTTGGCAAGCGACATTTGGACTTTCACATGATATACCCCTATTAGCCACACTGATGGGAGGGCAAGATAGTTTGTGTCATATGCTGAATCATGCATTCGAAGAAGCAATCCCTAGTGATTTTGTTTATGGCTACGGAGGCGGGTATGTAAGTTATGCAAATCAGCCTGGATGCTCAAACGCTCATGTATTTTCTCATGCCGGTAAACCATGGTTAACTCAATACTGGGTTCGTCGTGTCAAAGAACAAGCTCACGGAGCAATTACGCCCAACAAAGGATATGGTGGACATAACGAAGATCAGGGACAAATGGGAGGAATCAGTACACTAATGGCAATAGGCCTCTTTAGTTTGGATGGAGGATCAAAAAGCAATCCGACTTATGATATTACAAGTCCTGTTTTTGATGAAGTAACCATTAAGCTTGACCCTACCTATTATAAAGGAGTTGAATTTAAAATCAAAACACATAACAATTCGAAAGAGAATTGCTACATACAACGCGCACTCTTAAATGGAAGAGAATACAATTCCTATCAACTTCTACACTCAGACTTCAGAGAAGGAGGGATCTTAGAATTATGGCTGGGTAATACACCCAACAAAAATTGGGGTATTAAAAATTAATGACATATAGAATCTTATTGAATATCAGCACAATTCAATTCCTTTATAACAAAACCACTTCGTTTTTTAGTTTTAACGTCTGATTCTTTCATATTCTCTATCAGGATATTTCTTGTAGTATATGCTTCATCAATCCGATTTTCACCAATCACAACTTGTCGGCAACCATTCAATAAAAATGCAGATTTCTGCCACGTATAAGGCTTGTAATCATCCGTTTTGATTATTTTGTTATCAATAAAATATAATCCATCGACAGAAATAGCCCTTACCAGAGGAGCATCGAAAACTTTGAAAATATTATTCGATATATTAATATTCTTATGGTAAGTTTTATCATCTATTGTTCGTGGCACATACGATGGAGTGATAGTTATTATAGCTTCACCCCATTCACTACGAGAGCCACTCTTATTTCCCGATGTCAAGCAATTGTCAAATATATTATTCCTAATCAGAACATTATTATTGGCTCCTGCTTCATACCAATAATCAAAATCTCCTTCAAGCAAAATAGCAGCACCTGCCGATGCAAAATAATTATCTTCTATGATAACATCTTTCGGAGTCGTGACAAGTATTCCTCTTGCTCTATTTCGTTTTAATACCTTACAATTACGAATTTCTAAACTTGCACTCCATGTTTTACATTCGATAAAATCTCCACCCTGAATATTCTTCGGTATAGGTTTAGCAAAAGTGAGTAAATAATCTCCCCCTTTTTCGTCAGTTAAAGAGTCCTTCTTTATTACTTTATTAACCTCTCCACGTTGAGCATCGTCTAGTTGGATGAACCAGTATTCATCGCCAACGGTTACAGACATTCCATTACCTTTACCATTAGAAGCAACTCTCAAAGTATAATCATCTACGACATCAGTTATCTTAACATTAGTTCCATGTACATTTATAAAATCATCTGCCTGTCCAGTATGCGCACAATTTTGGACTAGAATAGTTCCTGCACATTCAGCAAAATGAGAAGCATCAGCTACAGAGCTGAAATATCGACCTTTTTCGTCATTAACAATCACTGATGCATTATCCATTGTTATATTTTCTGTGCGATATCCCAAGAATGCATTGCCCAAACTATGATATAATTTGATATCCTTTAGCAAAATATCTTTACTATGAGTCATCACAATACCATTTGCAAAATAACGCACATGAAAGAGAGTTACAACCATCTTATTGGGATCCGGTTTTATAGCAGGTTTTCCGTAAAAACGGATAACACCTTTACTTATTTCTTCTGCAGGTTGTTCAAATATATCACCTAGAGTAGAATCCCATGTATTGTACGCTATCTCTTTACTGTCTTTGTCATACAATGTAGAATACATCGTTATAATAGGTAATTCCCACCCTTCACCAATAAAAAGGACTTTTCCATTTGTCACCTTATAAGGATAATTATCCTTATCTACTTCAATATCGAGATAGTTATCCTGAGCATTAATAATTTCAGCTTGCGATATCATCGGATGGTCCCAATCTACAGAAAAGTTTTTTAATATTATATCCTGACAATTATGGACAGACATTATTTCCATCTTACCATGATAAATGAATTCAGAATCGTTACCATCTAAGGTAAAACCAGTAAGTCCCTCAAAATTTATACCAATTGTTGCTTTTTGCTTAAGAATATTCTTTTCTTTTAATTGACCTTTATCTGGATAAAGGTCATATCTACCTTTAGGGAAAGTAAGAGTTCTTATCCTTTGCTCTTTACAGACTTCCAAGGCTTTTATAATGTAAGGACGAGCATCTTCTCCTGTATTAGGCAGAAGTCCAAACTCACTTATTGATATAAATGTTCTTTTCTGACAAGACAAGCTTGTACCTATAAGCATCGTCATCAAGATTAGAGCACAAAAATTTCGCAATTTTAATTGATAAACATTTCTCATACAATAGTTAATCTTCAAAGAAGCATCCCTTTGAACTCACTCAATTATAAAATACCAAACATATACCTTTCTCTGGCTAACAACATTAACCTGCCTTTTCTAGTTGACAGGTAATGTCATTAGATAAAGTTCAAATTCCACCTCCACTTTTTAGAGTTAGTGAAGTACTACTTTTATAGTATTTCCTGCGTGTATACGGAATTGTTGCGTTTTTCTACCTTTCTGAGTTATATTGACCTGCAAACGTCCATCAGAAATACGCTGTACAATAATATCGAAATCTGAATCAAACGCTTTAATATGTTTTAAAGAAGCTTGATCCCATTTTGTTGGGAGTGATGGAGTCAGATCGAATGAGCGGAGTCCTGTAGGACGAAGTCCAAATAAGCCTTCAGTAATAACTCTACAGTAAAGACCACTCTCGGCCGAGAGATGTCTTTGTTCACCTTCGGGCCATGCTTCAATAGGGTATGGAACATGGTCTCCCAACAAACGTCGTTCTGAATAGTGATGTAAAAACTCAGTAGCACGATCTGTCTGCCCTGCAATGTAGATACCTCGTAAGGAGTATAAAGTTGATCGATCCCAGAAAGTTGTACTTCCTTGCTCTGTTAACAGTCCTTCTTCAGTCATTAATTCTGGACCTAAAAGAGCTTGTACTGTCCCTTCTGTTCTACCTTTCAATCCTGCGATGAGTGGCATACATATCCATGAACGCAATTTCGTATTTCCATCGTAGTATCGATATGTTTCATATCCTCCAACATTCGCACCAAAGTAATTTTCAATAGCTTTTGCCAATACCTCTGACTGTTGCTTATACTCCTGTATTTTTTTTGTAGACTTTCCAAGTTCTTGAGCTAAATATATTGTTGAACGAAGTGCATCATAATAGAGTGTTGAGGTACAAAGATTTGCCTTACCTGCAGGGAAACGTCCTTCCAGTTCATCGGTATCTGAAGCAACTACACCCTCAGGAAGGAGTTGTCGACGACAGTATTCAAGACACCATTCAATAAGTGGCCATAACTCTTCAGCTTCAGCTCTCACTCCTCTACTCAGGGCATAACGTGCAGCTCCGTACGCTATCATCGAAGCGTCGCCACGATCTCCAGCTCCATTCCAAATATCGTCGCCCTCAGCAATGATAGAACTTGGTATTGCCTTGTAATCTGGGCTCATAAAACGGGCAAAGTGACGGAAAGAGTTTAATGCCGATTCGTTTCCGATATCATATCCTAAGAAAGGGAAAAATGGATTGACATATTCGGCTTGGTCATTAGCCCATATGGCAGCATAGTAACATTCTCCTCCAGGAGCATGCATATATCCCCTTCGAGTACGGAATATACTCTCTGATGCACGGAATTTAGCATAACGAAATTCGGTATTAATAATCGGATCTGGAGTTTCCAAAATTAACGATCCTCCAACATCCTGACGTGCGAACTCCATACGAGAAGCGTATTCCTTTGCAACATCTGGCCACTGAGGCTCCTCTCCATCTCGGTATGCCTGCAAAACAGCATCAAATACAATCGAGTCATTAGGTTGCAAACGGTGATTTCCAGTTCCCAAAAGATCTGCACGCAACACATATGCCTGTTCTACAGGGCTTTTTGCCGGATCGGTTGTAATGACTTGCGAAAATTCAGGAATTGTAACCTCAAATGGTTTCGAACTGATATTTCGGATTATGTAACGCTCACAAACAACCGGCAATGTTCGAGACGGAAAAATAGTCCGAACCATTTCTATAACCGGGTCGGGATCTTCAGAATATGATGATCCTGCTCCAACCGAATTGAAGCTCCACATACTTTGCACAGTAAGTGCTCCATCAATAGCCACAGTCTTAACTTTTTCGAATTGTAAGGCTGAGGCATTGAATCCAACTGGATTAGTATTAATAGCCAGCATAGATGCAAAATTGGTTGCAAAGCGACTCATTAGACTGGCGTGCGTATCATTTGGAAGTACACGTAACATGGGAAACACTAATGAGCGTTCAGCATGAAAAGCTCCTTTTTTATCTACACCCCACCGGAGGATTACCGAAGTCTGCTCACCACTCATTTCGATGTGATCGTTGTGAGGCAAATCACCACTCGGATGCCAGACAATTCCTCCTCCAGCATCTATTTGCCAACGTTGGGCTGAGACTGTGAGTATGGATGTGGCGAACATAATTATAAATAATAAATTTTTCAACATATTTTTTAGATTAAAGTGTTTGACAATCATTCAAAATAACTCTCTATAAAAGTACGCACACGCTCTGTATAGGCTTCTGGCTGATCAAGATAAGCAGCACCATGATCCACATCTGGAAGAATCCACAATTCTTTTTCTCCAGGTTTGGCTTCGTATAGACGATGTACCATCTCTACTGGCAACAAAGAATCCTTCTCGCCATGAATAAAGAGCATTGGAAGATTACAGTTGCTCATACAGTTAAGAGGCGAAGCCTCAGCAAAGCTCCATCCATAGAGAATTTGACACCACATATCACCAAGGTTAAATAATGGGAATTTCAGATATTTCAAATCTTCGTTCCACGAGACAGAAAAAGCATCCTTAACCGAGGTGTATCCACAATCTTCAATCGCACATCGTACTGTTGATGGTAATTTTGAATCTCCTGCTGCAATCATAGTCGTAGCTCCACCCATCGAGATTCCTTGAATAACGATTTGCGTATTTCCTCCAAAGATTTCATCAGCAATTTCTATCCATCGAATCACTTCGTGTCGTTCTGCCCACCCCATATAAGTAGCTCCACCTTCGCTTTCACCATGCCCTCTTAGATCAGGAAGGAGAACATTTAAACCTAGATCATGATTGAACATGTAACCTATCATAAGCATTGATAATCCCGACCCCTGATAACCATGTAAAATTACTGCTGTTCGATTAGTTGGTTCAGCTGCTGCAATCCAACGTGCATACAATCGCTCATTCTTATCGTTCAAGATCGTCGTATCACGTAATGCACCATAAACTTGAATTGAGTCGAGCCATTCTGTAATTTGCGGATACGAATGTCCCATACTTTCATAAGTAGCCTTATCACGAGGTGGATGCAGCGCAATATAACAAAGCCGATAGCTCCAGAATAAAGCAATGACTAACAATATAACAGCTACTGCTCCACCCCAATATAATATTCGTTTTTTAACCATGTTTATTTTATTTATAAATACAGATGTCTTGCAAAAATTTACATCTCAAATACACAATTTGAAAACATAAGTTTGTTATAACTACACAGAGAACTATTTACCACATATAGCCACTAGTTTTCGTAAAAATATTTATTTGTATTATTCTGAATCTCTATTTTTTCAACATCATTTCCTCCCACATTTTTACATTCTGTAATGCTAAATGAGAAATCGGGTTTCCACTTGCTAAAATCATTATTGTCAATAATAATATGATTACAATATTGAGCATCAATGACAGATAAACTTGGGAATATAGCTGAATGAGTTTTTGAGTCTATAAACTGATTGCCTTTAATGATCAAGCTATCAACACTAAGTGCGTATATCACCTGATTATCGAAAGTCTTTATAACATTATTCTCGAAGATAACTTTGCCATGGAATATCCCATCGGCTCTATTATCTTTAGGGATAACCGGATCAATCTGAAGAATAGCTTGTGGATTATGCCCACCTTTGCCTAAATCTTCGAATGTATTGTTTTTTATTGTAACATCGCTAATACGACCAGACTCGAACCAATAGTTAGCATCTCCACAAATACGAATTCCTGCCATCATGGATGCAAAGTAATTATTCTCAATATTTACTCTACCTGAAGTAGATATTAGTAAACTTCTTGCCCTATTGTATCTGACTGAACAATTGGAAATTTCCACATCAGGGTAATATGAAATATTATCGACAGCAACCGATAAATTCTGATAAGCAGTCAAATCTTGATCCACTTCTAGTACATAATGATTTTCGTCGATTTGCTCTAGTTTTTTTATGACAGATTTCGATAAAGGCATTAAATTAGCCCTATTGAGAAATAAAATACTATCGCCTGGTTTACCCAAACTGAAGCCTTCTTGTTGAAAATGTCCAAACGAAAGAGCAACTTTGTTTTCTCCCAGATGTTCTGTTACACACATATATGTTCCATGTATATTTGTTGCATCATCAAGCATACTTTCGAATATGCACTTATTTAGCTTAACAAGACCACTACAATTTACAAAATGAGTTGCATCAGCAGAAGCTGAGAGCATTTTACCCGAACCATCATGTACTTTTACTTTATACGAATCGAGCGTTATATTTTCAGATTTCTCTGCGATTAGAGCCATCGCTCCAGCTCTAAATACAGTAACATTTGTCAGATTAATATTAGCTGATTCTTGAATAGCAAATCCAGGAACTTCTCTATTCTTGCCATGAGGCCCTTTATCCGTATATATTGCCCCAACAGGTGGTACATCCACCGATACTACACCCGATAAGCGTACTACTCCTTCTGCAACCTCATGTGCTGTAACCTCATGTGAATTTCCTATCTCGTACTTCGAGGTAAAATATATTGGAGAACGAGTTTCACAATCAAATACGATGTTCTCACCCAAACCTATCTCCCAATCATAACCTTTGAAGAATAGTTTATTGTCTTCTATTTTGTAAGGTGTATCATCATCTATTTTAAGATCAAAACTCATTTTCTCCTTATCGTTAGCAATAACAGTACCTTCAAGCACAAAAGGATAATCGTAATCTATTTTTATATTCTCAATACTTATATTCTCGCTTTCATAGAGAAAAAATGGGACTAATTTTCCATGAAACATGAAACTTGTATTTTCAGTACCTTCTATCGTCACATTTTTCATATTTTGAATAGGGAAAACTATTCGTTTAAGTCCATTATCATTATTGGATATAGCCAAATACTTTTCATATGCCTTTTCAGGATAAAATTTATATGAGCCATCGCCAAATTTTATTTTGATATTACCCTTAGGATTGGACTTTAGAATATCCCATATCAATGGAGTATAGTCCTCTACATCTTCAGAGAAAGGTACTTCGACTGTTTTTTCTGATTGAGGCGAAGCACATCCTATCAGAAGAACTGTAAATATGAATAATATTATAATTCTCATTTTATTATTTTTATACAAATGGGTTGTCTAGCTGGGACAACCCATTTTTATCATTAAACTTGTATCTCTACATTCAATTTATTGAAACTTTATTACGTAGATATAGTTACACTATTTATAAGTAATTGTTCTATAAGCGAAATCTCTAATTCCTAAATTATTTTGATTTGATCCGTAATAAATCTTAACTATAACAGCTCCTTCCAAATCCCCTTTGCTGCTTATCAGATTAGGGTAAGTTGCAGGTTCTTCCTTGTCAGTTATACTTATAGGCTTTTCCCAGTTCAGACCATCTTCACTAGTGGACATATATATGGCTTGTCCCCAACTAGAATAAACCATTACCCATCGCTTAAGATAACTATTCCACATCACAGACGGATTTGCCCCAGCAATAGAAGATAAACCTTCTATCTTGTGATCAACCCCTCCCAATCCGGTGGCAGCATCAAATCCTGAGATAGCAAAATCACTTCCATTCCATTTCTTCCAAGAACCTGAGACTCCATCATTTGCATCAGATGCAGCCATACAGATTTTAAAGTCTTCATCTTCGATATGAGCTGAGTAATAACAGATAAATTTACCTAACTCTTTATTATAGACAACACAACCATCACCTAGACCACTCCATGTAGGAGTAGTTGGTTTTGGAAAATTCACATTCAGTATTTTCTCTCCCGAAGTCCACGTCTTTCCATTATCAGAAGAATAAGCTACCCCTACGCTTTTATAAGCTATTCCATCACCCGGCCAATGGCTTTCGGCATGAAAGAAACCGGCTAAACGTCCATCAGACAATTTATGCACACCTATAAACCATGAACCTCCATCATTAAATCCGGCTATATCACTAATACCTTGTCCGAATACTCTGTTAGCTTCTGTTACTTGTGATATATGATCTTCTGGATAAGGAGTATCAGCTTCTGTGCGATAACTATACTTCTCACCCCAAAAGCAAATATATTTACCACTTGTATCATCTTTTATTATAGATAATTTACCATCAGGCCAGTAACCCTTCATATCTGCATCCACTTGATTTATAATACTTTTATCAGATAATGTAAATTGATCCCATTCTCCGACTTTATTAGGATTATAATTATCATCCGGATCAGGAATTATAGTGCTCTGACTATTGTCGTATTTAGTATCCAACCCAAGCTCTTTGTCACATGAATAAAATGTGATCGTTGCGGCCACTAATAACATTCTAGATAATATATGCTTCATAACTTTAATTTTAAATTATTTCCACAAAGGATTCTGTGTTATTTTACCATTTGACGTATCTATGACATCCTGAGGTACAGGCAATACAATATGCTTTGCTTTGAAATTTACGGCTTGCTGAGTATGTTCTAAAGTTTGCTTATATTTGCTAAGCGACTTAACGGCTTTTTCAAGTTTTCCAAATCTAACAAGGTCAAACCAACGATGTCCCTCGAAACAGAGTTCAAAACTTCTTTCTTGTAAAACAGCATCCATAAATTTATCATATTCCATGGTTGGTAAATCGACACTAGCATTAGGAGTGTTAATATCAACTCCAAAACCACGTCGTCTTACTTTATTGAGATTCTCCAAACCTTCGGATGTCGGATTTTGACCTGCTCTAGCCGAAGCTTCGGCTTGCATAAGAAGTACATCTGCATAACGTGTTATAGGAAAGTTTATCGGATTGGACCAGTTGACCCATGTACTACCTCTGTCTGCCTCATTCAATGGGTGTCTAAATTTATAAACGAAGAAATTATTTTCGAGAACAGAAGGAGTTCTATCCACAACTAATTCATCGCCTTGAAGAATATATCTGAAATCAGCTATGCTGTTACGTCTGTTATCTTTAGAATCAAACTTCTCATAAAATTCTTCACATGTTCTTACTTTTTGCCAATACAAATCATACGGTGTCGAAATGCCATCCACAGTACCAACCTGTCCTCCGTAATGAGTTGCATCTTGGGTATTCGAGAAATCAACATCAAAGATGTATTCTGAGCTATATTCATTACTTGCATCGAAGAGGCTAAAATAATTATCAACCAAATTAAATGACCCACTATTAATTACTCTCGATGCGGCCTGTTCTGCTAAACTTGCTGCATTAGGATCATTCAACGGCTCGCCGGCCATTTGTAAATATGCTTTAGCAAGAAATGTTGTAGCCGCATATTTATGAGCACGACCATTTGTGTTAGTTATAGGAAGTAATTCTTCAGCTTTTTTGAAATCACTTATTATTTGGTCATACACTTGTTCTAACGAAGCTTTCTCCGTATTGAGAGTACTTACATCTACCACTTCATGTAAAACAAGAGGTATTTCGCCAAAATATCTAGCTAAGGTGAAATAAAAGAATCCTCGTAGAAAATAAGTTTCTCCTAATATTCTATTTTTGTCTGTTTCCGACAATTTAACATTACTTGTTTCGTATCTATCAAGAATAGTATTGGCACGAGAAATTCCAACATATTGAACAAACCATGTTCGCGATACAATGTAATTATCCGGAGTATAGGTATAATTAGATATCTGTTGATCGTAATCTCCATATATAATGTAGCACTCATCGGTACCAACCCTTCCCAAATATAACAGTCCTTCGAAATAATTTCCCCATCGATGTCCGGCATCCCATTCAGCCGATGTGAGTGTATTATAAACACCTGTCAATGCCATCTCAAAATCCTCTTTTGTTTTAAAGAAGTTTGATGTTGAGATATTACTTTTAACTGGTGCATCCAAAAAGTCGTCACAAGACCAAAAGCTAAAGGTGACTAAAAGAATCAATATATATTTTTTCATCTTATTCTTATTTAAAAAGTGATATTAAAACCTCCTGTAAATATTCTTGCTTTAGGGAAAACGCCATAATCAAAACCTGAGGTAAGAGCTCCAGACATATTCTCTGCTTTTTGTGAACCTGTAATTTCAGGATCATAGCCCGAATATTTGGTAAATGTGTAAATATTATCAGCTGCTACATATATCTTAACATTTTTCACAAATCCTATTTTATTTAGTACTTTAGAGGGAACAGAATATGTTAATCTAGCTGTTTTAAATCTAAGGTATGATGCATCTTCAACAAAGGCCGATGATATAGTACCGAATAGCATATCGGAGTATTGTGTACTTGTCGGATTATCCGGCGTCCATCTATCTTTGAAAAATCTCATTTGATTATATTGCGTAGAGCCAAAGCGTGCAGCTTGCACATAATTCGCATTATATACATCATTGCCGTATGAATACTGAAAAACAAGATCCAAATTGAAGTTTTTCCATCGCAGACCCGTGCTGAATGCTCCGAAGAAATCAGGAAGGGTATTGCCTATTACTGTTCTGTCATCCGATGTTATATTACCATCCTCTGATATATCTTTATATTTAATCCAACCAGGCTTCTCTCCTATTCCTGCAATAGCTACATTCTCTTTAGCTGTCCCATCATTATAGAAGTCATTTGCTCCATATACACCTTCAGCCCGATAACCATATATTTCACCAATAGAACCTCCTTCTCGTAAAATTATTGCCTGCTGTCCTTGAGATCCCGACAAATAACTTATTCCGAGATATATAGGAGCTCCATTTTGCCCTAGTTCTTTGATCTTAGAAATGTTCTTTGAGAAGTTCAGATTAAATGTCAAACCTAAATCTTTTTTATCAATAATCACAGTGTTCAAACTGAGTTCGATACCACGATTATTTAACTTCCCTATATTTCCCCATGCCTTATCAAAACCTGAAATATTCAGAACTGGAGCTTCAAGCAACAGATCATTCGTTGTTTTATCATATAAATCGGCTGTCAAAGCTAAACGATTATTGAATAATCCAACTTCAAGCCCAATATTCCATTCTCGTGTTTTTTCCCATTTCAGATTCTCGTTTGCCAAACTAGCGGGCGATTGTCCCACCGATATAGAATTATTGAAACTATAGTTTGTCGCATACAATTGAGAATAAGCTCCTGTAGTAGGGACATTTGAGTTACCGACTTCACCTAAACTTAATCGAAGCTTAAGATTTGATATTTCATCTATTTTCTTGATGAAATCTTCTTCCATTATGTTATAAGCTAAAGCACCCGAATAAAAATTACCCCATTTGTTATTTACAAAAGCTGATGTACCATCTCTACGCATAGTAGCTGTTGCTAGATATTTCCCTTTATAAGAGTAATTTACACGACCGATAAATGATAAATATTTAGTTTCTCCAACACTTGTGTAAATCTTAAAATTTTTTGCCATCTGGGCATTATCGTACCCTAGAGATTCGTTATCGAATGAAGAGAACTCGCTTCTTGAATAGTTACTTTTCCAACCCTGTTCTGTAACACCGCCTAAGATATTTAAGCTATGACCACCTTCGAATTTAGGCATCCATGTTATAGTATTTTCGTTAATCCAACTATCATTATTGATATTAGATACTATACCCAATCCATTATAAAATTTACCTGTAGGCGTTGATTTAGGATAAAATTGTTTTTGATTTAAATTATATGTATTATATCCTCCTGTAATTTTCAAAATTAAGTTATCAAGTATTTTGTATTCCGCATAGGCATTAAAAGTTGTATTTTCCATTACTTTGTTCATGTCTATACTTCTAACCATATTTAATGGATTATCACGATAACCAGCTAAGTCACTATCAATAGTACCTTGATCAACTCCAGCTCTTCTGAAGTAGGCTTGTGTCGTTTCGTCTAGAATAAAAGGACGTGCAAGTATAGTACCGATGATCGTACCGATTGCAGAGCCATCTCCTCCTCCTGTAGGTACTCCTTTATCACTCACTCTATTGTAGTATATATCGGCACCAACTTTAAGCTTACTTGATATCGAATGATCTACACCCATCTTTGCTGTAAATTTTTTCCAGTCTGTTTCTTTTATGATAGATTGATTTTGCATGAAAGATGATGATATCATGAAGTTTGTCTTTTCCGTCGAGTTCTGCATCGACAATGAATGGTTTTGAATGAAACCTGTACGATACACTTCATCTTGCCAATCGACTGAACGTATATTGGGATCAAAGTTGTGCATTTCTCCAGTCTTCTGATTAACGAACATACCATTATTCGGACTAGTCAAAGCCTGAAACTCGGCATATTCTTGGAAGTTCATTACATCGTATTTACGAGGCAGATTTTGAGAACTATAATATGAGTTATATTGTATTCTAGCTCCACTACCTATCCCCTTTTTAGTCGTGATCAGAATGACACCATTTGAGCCTCTATTGCCATAAATAGCTGTAGCTGAAGCATCTTTAAGAACCTCTATTGACGCAATATCATCAGGATTTATAAGAGAGAAAGCGCTACTACCTCCACCTTTATCATCCATTCCACCACCTGCACTAGTACTATTTTCGAATAAAGGGAAACCATCAACAACAATCAAAGGTTGTGTAGAGCCGGTCAAAGAGTTTGCTCCACGTATAAGAATATTAGAAGAGCTACCAGGTTGTCCGCTACCTGATTGGACCATCAAACCAGCTACACTTCCCGATAAAGCATCATCGAGCGATGAAAGAACACTATTTTCTAAGTCTTCTGAACGGATCGATGAAACCGAACCAGTAAAATCCCTTTTACGAGTAACTCCATATCCAACAACTACCACTTCATCAAGTCCGACAACATCCTCTTTCATTACCACTTTAAGGTGTGTACCGTTACCTACCTTAATACGCTCTGGTTTAAATCCCATCATTGAGAATTGAAGTATACTTTCTTTTCCTAGTACATTTATACGAAATGCACCATCAATATCTGTAACTGCATTTGTCTTTTCGCCAACAGCTACCACTACTACTCCAGGTATGCTTATTCCTGTTTCATCCAAAACCACACCTGTTATTTCTGTTTGGGCATACGTTGCTATGCTCAAAAGTAAAAGGCATAATGCTATTATATGTTTTTTCATATTTTTAGTCATAAATATTATTCTTCAATAAGGTTTATCATTATTCCATCAATATATATCGATCTGGGCTGATCGGATTCAATAGCAAAGGATGGGAATACGTTTAATAATCTATTTGGAAGCGATACTCCAATTAGATCTTTGTCTCCAACAGTAAATTCATATTTAAACTCTTTCCAACTAGTTGTAATAGGTATTTTTTCAGCATATAAAAGGACAGTTTCATTTTGTACCTCAAATGGTATTTCAGGGAAATAGTCAACCCAATTATTTCCAGCATGAGCTCCTAATAATTCATTCCATGACCATTCTGGTAAATTATTCATAACAAATACCTCCTTAAGAAGAAAATTAGCATCTGCCTTCATCCAAAATTTGAATTCGTATTTTTTACCTTTCTCAAGTTGCGCATTATTAATCCAATTATCACGAGTAAAGAACTGCCAATGCTCATTTGCTTTATTATATTTTATTTCCAAGCAATTAGCCGATCCGTTGGCACCACCTGAAACACGTACAGCTTTGCCATTTCCTACTTCGTCTACACCTGCAGGTCCATTCCAGACAGTCCATTTTCCGAAACTTTTACCTGCATCGAAATTCCAGCTATCCATATCCGCCTTAGTATATGCAACAAGCATCGGATAATTACCTATATAAAGGTCTTTGTTCAACCTGACAGATGCCCCATCTGTTTCGCGATAAATCTTAACGGAAGCTTTAACAGGTCCCTCTTTAGCAAATCTGATAATAGGATTGGTTTCGATAGATGTGGATGGATTCCCATTTTCGAACTTCCACTCAATAGAAGAGTAACTTCCCTCGATTTCCAAAGAAAACTGAATATCTTCATCTAGTGGTAAGCATCCTAATGGAGTCAATTTCTCAATATTTATTACTGCAACTAATGGCTCCTTAACTTCCAATTCCATTGTTTGACTTTCAGTGGTTCCATTATCATATACTAGGTTTAGTGTCCATTTTTTTTTACCAGGTTTGGTAAATCGGACACTAACTACCGGATCATTCGATGTTGCAGGATCACCATCTTCAAATTCCCAAATTCTGGATTTCACACCTAATGATAAGTCCGTAAAAATAAAAGGTGCATTTTGCATAGCAACATCATCCTCAAGTTCGACTTTCAACTCGCGTATATCACTGCGCCATTCTTGGTCCTCATCATTACACGATGTTATGAAAAAACAAACAAATAGGAGCACAAAGATTGCACTCTCTTTTAAGCGTATTTTACTTACATTTTTCATATTTGTAAAAGATTTTAATATATACGGAACAAACATACGAGATGATTGATACAAAGCTAAGATCGGAAACGTTCAAAAACTAAAAACAACTCAAAAAAAGCAGATATACCAAATCGTTCAAAAAATTGCATTTTTTGAATTTCAAGCATTATATAGCCTCTTGCAGTGTTCTATAAGGGCTAGCAAATTTTATTCAGATTTATTTTCGAGACCGTATTGCTTTGGCGTACATCCAAATTCTTCCTTAAATACTTTGGCGAAATACGAAGCATTATTAAACCCAACTTGAAGCATTATATCAGTTATAGAATAGTTATCCTGCTTTAGGATTTGAGCAGCTCTTTTAAGCCGGATACTACGAATAAAATGTACTGGAGATAGTCCTGTATATGACTTAATTTTCCGATAAAGTTGAGGACGGCTAACACCAACTTTTTCACACAATTCTTCAACTCCAAAATAGACATCTTGCATATTTTCTTCAATAGTATCAATACATTTTTTCAATAGTTTCTCATCATATGATGAAATAGTTATTTCAGATGGTTCAAGATTGATTTGTGATTTAAATATTTCCCTACGCATACTCTGCGCTTTAATAAGATTATCTACTCTGGTTTTAAATAGTTTCAGGCTAAAAGGCTTCGTGACATAAGCATCGGCTCCAATCGCATAACCTTCTATCTTATGCGATTGCATAGTACGAGCGGTCAACAACAAGACAGCAATATGTGACGTAGAAGTATTTTCTTTAATTTTTTCACAAAGCTCTATCCCTGTCATTTCGGGCATCATTACATCACTTATTATCAAATCAGGTTGTTCAGCTATAGCTATTTCATAAGCTTCAAGCCCATTTGCGGCCTGTAGAATATTATATTGAGGCTGTAATATACTTGCCACATACTTCCTAAATTCATCGTTATCATCAGCCAATAAGACACTTGCTTCTTTATCATATACTAAAGAACTGGCTTTTTCCTCTAAATTCTCAAATTCATGTTTCATAGAAAACTCATCTGTAATAAAAGAAGATAAGCTTTGAGGCTCTTTGATTGTTATCTCAGCGGAATTATAATGATCTTTCCCTTTTTTCAGTTTTACGTAGAAAGTAGTTTTAACTCCCGGTTCAGACTCAACCCATACTTGCCCCTTATGTTGATCAATTATATACTTAACTAATGATAATCCAATGCCCGTTCCTCCATTAAGAGAGTTGTTACTTTGGTAAAAAGGTTCAAATATTTTTTCAGTATCTGAGGCGTCTATCCCTTTTCCATTATCAGTTACCGAAAAATATACTGATGTTTCATCGTCCCAACATTTAAAATCTATTTTCCCATTTTCGGGAGCATAATTTGCTGCATTAATAAGTATATTCGATAGAACTTTTTCTATCTTATCGCTATCAACATAAAGATTTATGCGATCTTTTGAAAAGTCACTACTGATAATAACTCCTTTATTTTCAACATAAGATGCAAAAAGAATAAGTATTTCTTTCATAGCAGGTACAATGTCAACTTCTGAAATAGTGATCGTCATCGCACTTTTTTCATATTTTCTGAAATCTAGAATCTGTTCTACTAGTTTTACTAATCGCAAAACACTTTGATTTATAATATTTAGTCTCCAACGCGTTTTTTGCCCGATATTTGGACTATCTAATAATTCTTCTACGGGGGCAGATATGAGAGCCAAAGGTGTTTTTAGCTCATGTGATATATTTGTAAAAAACTGCAATTTGTTATCATAATCTTTCTGCTGTTTCTCACGTAGACTTCTTTCCATCTCTAAGCTAAGTTTCTGTCTAGCCTTTTTCAACGTAGATAATCTGATAAAATATAAAAACAAAAGAAACAATAAGAAATAACTGAAATATGCCCATTTTGTTTCCCAAAAAGGAGGTGTAATTTCGACTTCTAGAGTAGCTGGTATTTCAGTCCATACTCCATCGCTATTTGCACCATAAACTACAAAGCGATATGTACCATGTCTCAGATTCGTGTATACAGCTTGAGGGTTACTTCCATCCGTATAATACCATTGCTCGTCAAATCCTTCCAGTTTATATTTATATTCGTTGTTGTGCGGAGAGGCATAATGCAGTAATGAGAACTTAAATGTTATGCTATTATTCTTATGAGAGAGTGTGATGTGATTTGTCTCTGCTAATGATTTCGAAAGCACGATGTCTCCATTGATGGTGTCATTAATTCCAACTCTATGCTCGAATATAGACAGCCCTGTAAAAAGAATCTGAGAAGTAACAGTATTATCTTTAAGGCTATCGGGATAAAATATGTTGAATCCTTTATTCCCGCCGAAAATCATCTCTCCATTTTTCAATTTACATGCAGCCCAAATTTTGAAAGAATTGCTCTGAAGATTATCTTTAGTATTATATACTTTAATCGTATTGCTATCCGGATTAAATTTAGTTATTCCTCGTCCTCCGATCCAAAAATTTCCATGATTATCTTCCAGAAGAGATTCAAGTTCATTATCTACAAAATTACAATTGCTATTATCATAAGAAATGAAGCTAGGTATAGTATCATCAAATCGACCATTCACCATCTGATAAAGTCCACTACCTAAAGTAGCAATCCACAGTCGCCCTTTGGAATCAGAATGAATTACTGAAATAAAATCTTTATTTTTATCCTTGTCTCTAAACTTTAGTTTTTCGATTTGCCTGATTTTAACTCCAATATCTTCGAAAGTCAACTTATTGAGTCCTTTTCTTGTCCCAATCCAAATAGTTTTTACTTCACTTTCCGTATCAGCATATATATCCGTCACAAAATTATCCGTAATGGAATTACCATTAAAGGGTTCATGACTATAATGGATAAAGTTTCCCCGATAATAGTTATCTACTGAAGGAATGTAGTGATAGACTCCGTTGGACGTACTAAGCCAGATATGAGAGTCACGATCCGAATGAATCTTATAGATACTTATGTCTAAACTTGAGAATTCAGGATGTATGTTAATAAAATTAACGTTTTGAAGAGACATTATATTATGAGTTTCTTTAGGAGACAGATAATATAAACCTTTCCATGTACCAATCCACATGGCTCCATTTCTATCCTGATAAAATGCCGAAATATCTTCAGGCCTTATATTCATTTTCTTCGAATCTATTAAATTGATTCTTCGCCCTGTCTTACGATCTAATATTTCTATTCCTCGACCTCTAGTCCCAATCCACAACAAATTGTTTCGATCCTCAATAAATGTTATAGTTTTAGTATAAGTTACCCTGCCTTCAACTCTATTTTCAATAGTATAATATTTTATCGGTTTACTAGCTAGATTCATTTTAAAAGCTCCATCCCCAATCGATCCGATCCACAGTATTCCAGATCTATCTTCAAATAATGATTTGATCTCATTATTTGTAATATAGTTTGGAACTGAGATATCCGCTTGAAATGTCTGAATAATCTGAAGATCTCTATTTAGAAAACATAAACCATTATTACGGGTCCCAATCCATATATTCCCTTTCGAATCTTCTATTGCGGAAAGAGCTTCTTGATCGGAAATATAACTAACTTCATCTCTATCTGGATCGTATTTAAATAATCCATTCTTGGTTCCTAACAGAATATCGTTTGTCGAAGATCTCTTCAGAATAGTATGTACATAGTTTTTTATTTTATCTGAATGAAATGGCATACATTCTCCTGTTTTTGTATTCAATTGTAAGGCTCCATTACCGGTTCCAAGCAACAATGTTTCACTATTCAGAGCACATCCTGATGTTATTCTTTTGTCATTACAAGATGGATAAAATGACTTGAAACTAATCTTATTCGCCCCATCTTGTACAACTTTAGATATGCCATTATTCGTACAAGCCCATATATTTTGTTGCAAATCTTCAAAAAGATGAAGTATCGTATTTGAAGATATTGTTGTCTTATCTTCATATTGATGTAAGTATGATTGGAAAGAATCGGAAGCTGAATTATAAATATTGAGACCACCTGTTTCGGTACCTATATATAATAAAGAATCCTTTCCCGCATAAAGACATTGAATTCTATTATTACTTAATTTAGAATTGTCAATTCGGTAAATTTTAATTTCATTGCCATCATACTTACAAAGTCCATTATAGGTAGCAAACCAAATAAAACCTATTTGATCTTGAGTTATATCTGTGACATCACTATGAGATAGTCCTTTATCAACAGATAAATTCGCAAAAACAGCATAATTTACATTGGACAACAATAAATAATTTGTTATGAATAGAATAACAATACAAAGTGCTCCCTTTTTCATGGAAATAGCATCGATTTTTAATTAATTATACAAGATTACATAAAATTAAGGACAATTCAGATAAAATACTAACTGAAACAGCTATTATATGAAATAAGTAAGATTGTTTTATAAACACATATGAAGATTATTATTCATTTTTCGAATATTCTTTCACATAAAATAGACTTCCAAAGAGGAAATATAAAACAATTTAACTATGTTTGGAATGTAAAGTACATAAGTTGTAATGGTAAGCTCCAAATTCTAAAGCCATATAATACGATAACTCCGGAGATTTCAATAAGTTGTTTCTTCATGTCATGAAAGTATACTCTTAATAAAAATTTTCTTTTTTAATAATAACAATAATAAGTAGAAGAATAATGTGTAATAAACAGTATAGATACATATTAATTTACCTCATTTTTTTGGTCTTTTTATCTGCTACAGTAGTAAAAGCGCAGAATAGTAAAATATTTAATATAAAAGAATATGGAGCGATACCAAATGATGGTATCGATGATTCCCATTCATTTATAAAAGCTCTAAACGAGTGCAGAAAGAATCCCGGAGCAACGCTCATTATCCCTCCAGGGAACTATAATTACAGAAATGACAAAGCTTTAGAGTATGAATACAAAGCTATAAGTGGTCAATATGGAGAGGATGTTCAAGGGTACTTTTTTAAGCCAAAGGGTGAATATGTAATTGCTTTAGACTTAGATAGGTTTAATAATATAACAATAGAAGCCGAAGGTGCAACTCTTATACAAGAAGGCTGGTATGAGGCTATTTCAATAACTAATGCTAGTAATGTTACTATAAAAGGCCTTAAACTAATGCATAAGAGGACTCCATTTACTGAAGGAAAAATCATACAATCTACGCCTACCTACTTTGATATGAAAGTAGACACAGTTAATTATCCCTACTTTACAGATATAGCAACAGGAAGAGTCCACTTCTTTGACACAACAAGACAACGTGTATATGCTGGAGGTTGGCATGAAAAAAAAGAACTGTTAACTGATAAACAAACAATTAGAGTTTATTCGAATATTAATCCTAGAGTTGGGGATATTTGCATTCTTAGACATTGTGGACATAATAGAGCAGGAGTATTAATAAAAGAATCTTCAAATATTCTTTTAGAGAATATAGTTATCCATAGTCAGCCAGGAATGGGCGTTGTAGGACATAGATCAGAAAATATTACGATGAAGAATCTACAGGTTATTCCAAGTCCTGGAAATGTAACATCTACAAATACTGATGCCACTCATTTTACGAGTTGTAAAGGGAGAATATTGTTTGACGGATGTAAATTTGGAGGACAAGGTGACGATTGTACAAACATTCACAATTACTATTGGAGTATTTATAAAGAAAAAGAAAATAACAAGATACGATTGACTGTCGAAAATGCAGATTTACACGCATTATCTTTAGATTATCCAGATGTTGGAGATGTCATAGCACTTGTTGACAACAAAAGTTTAAGCCCAATAGAACACTATATTGTAGAGGGAGTTGAAATATCAGTAAATGATTGGGAAGTAATTGTAACCCTTGATAAAGCGTTTGTTTCTGATCCGAAAGAATACTATATGATTAATTTGACTCGTCAACCTTCAGTGGAAATACTGAATAGTACTGTTCGAAGTCATATGGCAAGAGCCTTTTTAATAAAGACAAGTAATGTGCGAATTGCGGGTAATGTAGTGCAAGCTAGTAGTGGTTCGGCAATACAATTAGGAGCAGAGGCTGGATGGAGAGAAGGTAATCCTGTTACAAATATACTTATTGAGAATAATTGGTTTATTGATTGTGGTTATGGGCATGGGAGTCAAAAGGGAAGTACAATAAGTGCAGAGATAAATGGTCTAAAAGTGCGTCCTGATCAGTTGAATAAAAATATTACAATAAGGAATAATGTCATTCGGGCATTAGGAGAAAGTGCTATATATATATCTGGTACAGAAGACATCACAGTAATCAACAATGAAATATCAGGGAGTTCTAGAGCTGTTGTTGTGGAAAACTCTAGCGATATAATTGTTGCGAACAACGGAGTCCTACCAGTAGAAATTAAAGAGTAAATCTAATAGCGCTATCCTAAATTTCGAATAAGTGAAATCAATAACTAGTTTTCAAGATTTAAAGCTTATTAAAAGTGATAAACCATCATTTAAAATCATTGATTTTTATAAGAAAGTCCTTTCAATTAGAATTAGATACTCAAACCTATTTTAATATTACTTTGAATAAATGCCATGATTCAATTGATAATCTTAATTATATATAAATGATTTTATAAGTATTGTACAACTTGCAAAAAAAAATGTTACTTTACATTGAAAAATCATCTGCAAAATGACGAATTAGAATTAAGGTGAAATAGGTGGAGTTTGTAAAAGATTACCTTTAAAGGCTCTGAATAAGTGTCCATTATAAAAGGAGTTTGAGCCCCTCCGAGGTCACCTAAAGGACAGCAAGTTGGAGACAACAAACTGCCAAATCAAGACAAAACTCTCTAGAATAGCATTTTAGGGAGTTTTTTATTTTCTACACAAAGACATCATCAGCCACTTTATTACCTATTAAAGACAACGAATCGTTACGGTATCGTTACGGACTTCACATTTTAATAAAACCGTAACGAATAAGGTCATAACTATTTCATTTGTCGAATATTGGCAGCGTTTTGTCACCCTGACTTCTAACAACAAATTCTAGTTTTAAACACTTAAAAAAGATGTGTTATGAAATCAACTGTTACGAAGTCTACGTTCAGAACTTTATTCTATCTAAGAAAGAACGAAGTGAACAAATCAGGTAATTGTTCCATTATGGTCAGAGTTACGATTAATAAGGAGCAAGTTCAATTTAGTTCCAAGTTGCAAATCAAACCCGAACTTTGGGATACTACAAATAGTAAGGTACTGGGTAGATCAGCTGATTCTATGAAGATTAATCGCTTATTAGATGCTATGCGAGTTAAAATAGATGAAATCTACCACAGACACCTGAATGATTATGGCTACGTTTTACCTGAGAAAATTAAAAATATTGTTCTAGGTATTGACACAGGTAAAAAGAAAATGCTTCTGGTACATTTTGCGGAACACAATGAATTTTATAAACTCAAGGTCGGCATACAAACTACACATACAACTTATTCCCGCTACGAGCTGACTAAATTGCGAGTGAAAGAGTTTCTTGAAATAGAATACAAATTATCTGATATTCCAGTAATAGGACTCACTCCTATTTTTATTGAAAAATTCTTTCTATTTCTTCAAAGTGAACATAAATGCAATAATAATACCGCTATGAAGTTCATTCAACGTTTTAAGGCAGTTTTTTACTACATAAAGAATACGGGTGCAGATATCAAGGCAGATCCTTTTGCTAATTTTAAATTTAGATATGAAAAGGTTGTTCGACAAATATTAACTCAAGAGGAAATTGACTTGATATACCACAAAGAATTTGAAATAGATAGATTGGATCAGGTACGAGATGTATTTATTTTTTGCAGCTATACGGGACTTAGTTACATAGATGTAGCCAATCTGACTAGCAACGATATACAGGAGGCTTTTGATAATAATTTATGGATTATAACTAAACGTAAAAAGACCAATGTTGATATAAATGTCCGTTTATTGGATATTCCGAAAGCCATTTTAGAAAAATATAAAGGGAAATTGGCTAACGATAAAATTCTTCCTGTATGCTCTAATCAGAAGATGAATGCGTATTTGAAGGAAATCGGTATTTTGTGTGGAATAGATAAGCCGATTACCTGCCATGTTGCAAGGCATGTTTTTGCTTCGACAATTACTTTAGCCAATGGAGTCCCTATTGAAACTGTATCTAAGATGCTTGGACATACAAATATTAAGACGACACAGATATATGCAAAAATTGTTGATAGTAAGCTCAGTGCAGATATGGAAAATCTAGCGAATGTTTATAGGAATAGAAAAATGACCCACAAACAAGCTTTATGAAAACAGGATATATCAAATTTTCAGAAACGAATACCATCGAAATTGAGTTGATAGATGGAACTGTTTGGATGACTGCAAATGAGATTGCTGATTTATTCGGAGTGTGAGTCTGCATTATCAACAAGACTATTCATCGAATACTAAAAGAGAATCTTTTGAGAGAAAGTGAGGTTACAAAAGAGTATCGTTACACTTGTCTGATGCATGGAGAATGTATTCGGGTATATTACAATTTAGAGGTAATTGTTTTTCTAAGTTTTAGAATAGAAGCACTCTACACAAAGTCCTTTCGTGAATGGATATTCTATTCGTTAGGAAAATCTCAAAATAGGATTCTCGACTGTGATTTAATAATCGGAGAATATTCATCATTCGATTTGAATTAGTATGGAATTACAGAGAATAGAGGAAAATATTTGAGGGATGATTATGTAACTAAATAATTTAGGGTTGAGAGGATACTTTCAGCCCTTTTATTCAAAATTAACACCCGCTTATTGCTAGAAAGATTAAAAGATATATTCAGAGGGGAAGACTTATAGGAATATAATCAGAATTAATTGATAAATTTACTGAATAAAGCATAAATATATAATGGCATACGAAATAAATAATACACAAAAAGAGTTTAAGGAAATATATTCTATTATTTCTTTTCATCGTAGCAGAGCCTATCAAGCTGTAAATACCGAAATTATTTTAACAAACTGGGAAATAGGCAAATATGTATCAAATAAGATTCGTAATTCAGATTGGGGTACAGGAGTTGTAAATAAGCTTGTTGAGTATTTGAAAGAACAGCAACCTGATTTAAAAGGATATAATAGAAGAACTATATATAGAATGGTTCAGTTCTATGAGACATATAGTTCTCCTGAATTTGTGTCAATCGGATTGACACAAATGGATGTTGCCAAAAATAATCAATCTATAATTATGTCAAATGAATTGACACAATTTGAAAAAGATGGAGAAATCTTAAAACTACTTGTACTTATAAATTGGTCTTCCCATCTAGAAATTCTTTCGGGATGTAAATTGGATGAAGAACGCATATTCTATATTTTACTGGCTTATAATGAGAAATTATATGTAAAAGAGCTTCGCCGTCAGATAGATTCTGGCGTTTATGAACGTAGCCTACTGGGAGAAACAAAACAATCTCCAAAGTTAAAAGAGTCCTATCCATTAGCCAACCAGCTATTCAAAGATAGTTACATGGTTGACTTTCTTAATCTACCAGATGTGCATAGTGAAAAATCTCTACAACAAGGTTTAGTAGAACAAATGAAGAAATTTATACTGGATTTGGGTAGGGATTTCATATTCATGGGTAATGAATACCGTTTACAAGTTGGAATGACTGATTATAAAGTTGATCTGCTATTCTATCATCGGGGCTTACAATGTTTAGTTGCGATGGAACTTAAAACGACCAAATTCAAGCCAGAATATATGGGACAACTAGATTTTTATTTGGAAGCGCTTGATAGGGATGTACGAAAAGAAAATGAGAATCCGAGTATTGGTATCTTACTTTGTAAGAGCACAAACAGTGAAGCTGTGGAATATAGTCTTAGTCGAAGTCTTAGCCCAACAATGGTTGCTGAATACAAACAGAAGCTCATTCCTAAAGAGGTTCTCAGAAAGCATTTGAGAGAGTATTATGAGGGAATGATAAATACTTTGGAAGAGGAATAGATATATTATTACTATTAAATTACATAAGCTTATCTAATTATGAGTGAATACAAAATATCTAGTAACATTGTTAGTTCATTGAATGATATATCACATAAGCTTTGGAATGGCAGGGCTAGTGTTATGATTGGAGCTGGTTTTAGCAAAAATGCGAAAAATCTAACAGAAAAACACATACAATATCCATCATGGAATGAATTAGGAACTACTTTTTTTCAACATATTCATAATCGTCCAATAGACCCGTTAAAAGATGGTTGTTATATAAATGTGCTAAAACTTGCAGAAGAGTTTGAAACAGAATTTAGCTCTTTAAAACTTAAAGAGCTTTTAGAAACTGAAATACCCGACAAATCGTTTGAGCCATCTAATCTGCATTATAAATTACTTGAATTACCATGGGTAGATATATTTACAACAAATTATGACACCTTACTAGAACGAGCGTCTGCAAAAGATAATAAATATGATTTAGTAACAAATCAGGTTGCTTTAACTCAAGCAAAGAGACCTCGAATAATAAAACTTCATGGCACTTTTCCAATAAGTGAAGAGCCTCTCATTATCACGGAAGAACATTACAGAACATATCCTCAGAATTACGCCCCATTTATAAATACAGTCCAACAATCTTTGCTCGAAAATACTCTTTGTCTTATTGGATTTTCGGGAGATGACCCTTATTTTAATAGTTGGGTAGGATGGATTAGAGATAACTTAGGGGAAAATGCGCCATACATTTATTTGATAGGAGTCTTTAATTATATTACACCTACACAGGAAAAATTACTAAATAAACGAAAAATAAAATTAATAGATATATCTTGCTTTAGATCGAAAATTTCTGAAAAAAATAAAGAGAATAATCTTTCAGCAGAACAAATAGTAGAAAGAGATAATGTTCCTTCTATAGATTACAAAGAAGTCTTCTTAAATTTTTTCAATTATTTATTGTCTCAAAAACAAGAAGAAAAAGACCTAAAAGAAAATATTCATTCAATTAAATGGCCTTCTAAGGAAAAATATTTTCACATAAAGTTAAATGAAGAAGTACACCCTCAATATAAAGAGATTATAGAAGCATGGGCTACTGATAGAGAGGAATATCCAAATTGGCTTATTGCACCAAAGGATGTTCGAGAGAGCCTTTGGTCAAATACAGAATATAGTTTTTCTTATATTTATCATTTAGACAAAATAGAAAAGCCTTTAGATATATGTTTCTTGTATGAATTTAACTGGAGAATAGTGAAATCCCTTTATCCTATTTTAAATGATTGGATAGAAATATATGAGAGTGTAATTGCAAAGTATAGTGCTTTCTTTCGACATGACAATAAGCAAGTTATTCCAGAAACTATTTTGGAGTATGTTAGCCTTGATCAATTAAAGGAATACTGGCTTGAATTACAGCTATCAATGTTACGATATTATAGAGAAGAGGGTTGTATCGAGAAGTGGGAAAAGCTAAGTATAGCTCTTCAACCCTATCTAGAAGAATTTACTCAAGATAAGCTCGACCAATATTTTTATGAGCAGTGCCTTTTTTATATGTTCCTTTTGGATATTCCAAAGGTAAGAAGAGAGCTTAGTAGCTGGAATACAAGAAGTAGTGAGCCTTATTGGTTGGCTAGAAAAGCTAGCTTATTAACTGAACTAGGAGAGGTTGACAAAGCAAAAAAACTTTTAGAAAAGGCATATTCTAATATAAAAGAAAACAGTAAGACATATTCTAATAAGACTGATTATAAGTATGTTTCACAAGAAATATATTTACTTTTCTTAATAAAAGAAATTAATTACTCGATATTCTTGTCTTCAAAGATCTACTCATTAAAGGATTTAGAGAGAGACAATGATTATTATGAGAGTAGATGGAACGAAATTGCTTATATTAAGATTAATCCAATTGAAGAACATGCTGATTTTGAAACGTATCTAAGTACCGATTCACCAGATAATTATAAACAAAAAAAGAGTAGATATCAGTTTGGAATAGGAAGACGAACTACAACTTATAGTACAGGCAAAAATAAATATATCACCAGAACATATGCATATTCACGATATAGAGAAGAAATAGGTTTACCTTATAAATATCCTGGTGTTTCGATAGAATATAAAGGATTATTTAAATCAATCACTTGCTTAGGTGCTTGCTCTCAATTTTGGGCATTCAACTCTCTTATTAGAAGTGGAAACTCCCAGAATATAGATGATATTTGGGGAAGAAAGACTTTAGCCTTGATGGAATGTGAGGAAATAGATAGATATGCAACCTTATCTATTAATATTTTACAGAACTCAAGAGAAGAAATCATAAAAGGGAACTCAAGGGATGGAGCGTTAGCAATTCTAATAGCAGAAATAATTCCACAAATATTATCTCGCCTTTGTGTGAAATGTAGCTATCAAACAAGAGAAAGAATGTTAGATTTATTAAAATCTATCTATTCTTTTCCTGATAGAAATAAATATGGTAAAATACACGATAATGTTAAGAATCTGACTTATAATCTAACATCTTCTTTTTCAAAAAAAGAATTACAAAATTTACTTCCGACCTTTTTCGGCTTCCAAATAGTAGAACAAGATGACTCATGGGATTCTTTCCCAGATCCAATAAGGTTGATTCCTTTTGATGTATTTTCATTTTCAGAGTCAATTCAGTATCATGTCAAGGTAGAGGAAGTTGACACAATGATTACTTCACTTGAAGATATGGATAATCTATTTAGAAAGCCATATTTTTACAGATTGTTAGCTATGCATAAGTGTGACTTGTTATCAGAAAATCAGTTAGAAACATTTGCTGAAAATATTTGGGCAAATGTTGGAAAAGATGGATTTCCTATAAAAACAGGGTTCTATTATTTCGGTTTTTTAGGATTCCCTTGTCCTCCCAATATAGACCCAAAGGAATTACTAAGGAAATATATTCTTAAATCAACATTACCTATACAATCAGAAAAAAATAGCTCAGCAATAGGAATTACTGATGGTAGAATTGATTTATTTAACAATATCAATGGTACAGCATCTAATAAATATAAATATCAATGGAATGCTGATGACCTAAATGACCTACTCAAAAAAGTAATTTTATGGTGGAATTTAGATAAGCATTATCTGAAAGACACAAGAGATCACTTTATGGGAGATTCTACTGCTGACGAGTTTAAGAATCGATTCACGAATATGATCCATTTCTTTACTAATGTAGTGTGTCCTAATCAAAATTTAATTGTAACCGATCTGTATGAGAAGATAAAATCATTGCTAAATGAATTGAAAGAGTTTGGCATGGTAGATTTACAGGCTAGAAGTTCTTTTTTAAAGATATTCCCTGATACAAAAGAAGGAGTGTACAATGATATATCAAAACAACTATTTTCAAAAGATGATAAAAGAATATTAGATGCTGTAAACTCTATATCATTATTATCTAAAAGTATTGATAATGACACTCATAACTTCCTATTACTAATAAGTCAACACATCAGAAGTCGAAGCGATATTGAGTTACATAGATTTATAGAAGTAATGGCTATTATAGGAAAGAGTTCTCCTGATAAAATAGAAAAAGAGATACTTTGGAATATTGAAACAGGCTTAGAATATCTTCTTGAAGAAGTAAATATTACACATGAAGATTCAGATGAAACACTACATAATAAATTAATTTATAAAAAGGCTGTTGCTAAGCTAGTTATTGTCTTGAAAAAATTGTCCGTAAATAAGGGTGAAAATATTCCATCATATATTCAAAAATGGGAAAGTAAATTATTAGATAAAAATGAATTTACAGAAATTAGAAATGTTGTATTAAATGGAATCGAGAATATCCTGAATTAATTGCTTTCTATAAAGATATAGATAGATATTCTAAGGCTGAGAGCATACTTTCAGCTTTTTCCTTTTTTCATCTGAACACAAAGGTATATTTCAAGAATAAAACGCCAATACCAAGCCTTACAGATTTTTATCAGGAATCTCCACCCAATTGGGTAGTATTCCCTCAAAAGTATTGTCTATTTTATTCTTCTCATAGGAGAAATGTTTATCAGTTGAAAAAAGAAAAACAAAACTCAACGATTGTGTTTTGATGTCAGTGGTTAATTCATTCTTTAGTGAGCTAGTGAAAGCATGGTATCATGAATTCATGGGTTAATTCACTGACTAAGCCATACATTCATACAAGAATTATTGTATTCTATCATTCTGTAAATAATGATCTAGAGAAATAATTCAATAACAAATTATCTAGAATCTACATTCATTAGATAAAAAACTACTGTTAGGTTAAGTTAGTTAATTCACAAGTTAACTAACTCAAAATCCACTAAAAAAACAAATTTATAGCCATAAAGTTAACTGTCATCTAATGACCCCTGCCGTCATCTTTTGTCTGATAAAACAATGATAGACATTCGATTAGCCAACCCTACCTTTGTAGGGTGATAATAATCTCTCCAATTTGGTTTTGGGCAATCCATCAGCGGATGAATTTTAGTATTCGTCAGAATACAGCAAGGTATGTTTTGAAGCACTTGAAATAAATTTCCGTGCCTCAAAACCCTTGCCCTTTCAGGGGGAGAAAATTATTCCGAAGTCATAATTTTATTCATTAATTTTTTGTTGTATGAAACCAAACAATGATCCTCAAAAACGTAGAGTAGGCAGACGTCCAAAGAACGATCCTGCAATACATCGTTATGTAATTTATCTCAATAGCGTAGAAAATGCGAAGTTTCTTTCCCTATTTGAACAATCTGGTAAAGCTATGAAGTCACACTTTATTACCTCTTGTATTTTCAATAAACCTTTCAAAGTGGTCAAAATAGATAAAGGTGTACAGGATTATTATATGCGATTAACTACCTTTTTTGGTCAATACCGCATGGTTGGGACGAATTATAATCAGATTGTGAAAGCTCTAAAGTCTAATTTTTCAGAGAAAAAAGCATTGGTTTTTCTCTATAAATTGGAAAAAGCGACACTTGAATTGGTCGCTTTACAAAAACAAGTAATATTATTGACAGATGAATTTGAGCAAAAACATGAACATCAATGGCTGCAAAAATAAGTGTGGAATAGCCTCTTAGTTATTATCTTCTTCTTTTCAAATCCCCTCCCCAAAAACCAAGAGGGTGTTTGAGGAGAAGAAAATAATTGTTTGCTATAATAAAAGTTTTTAAACTACTAATATTCAGTCCTATTCCTTTATAATTTATTATCTAGACTATCCATCCTTTCATTAAGATATTTGATAAGCTTGTCTAAGAATTGAGTCCGACTACCTTTACGTTCCCTGATTTCAAGGAATGTATGATAAAAATCGCCCAAATTGATATTGAATGCAGATTCAATATACTCTGCTAACTCTTTTATATTAGTATTTCCGTTATTAAAGCACTTTGCAGTATCCCAAGAATATATAAGTTCTACAAGCTCCGATTTCTTCCCTGTCCATGTTAGTTTTACCTTTGGTATAGAGTTGATTGTATCAGTTGGAAATTCATTTTTGTTTAATTGAATTAGCTTATTATTTAGATACACTGTGAGCATCTCATAAGCTAGTATTTTTGAGACCTTAAAATCATGACTCGTTGAAAATTTAGAATCTCTCTCAAAATAGAAGCTATCTAAAAGTAATTGTATATCAGGCTTACTCCTGAGAAAATAATATTTGTCCAAATGCGTACTTCCTGAACGATAATAGTGATAGAAATCAAAATTCATTTCGAAGAAATATTTTATCCGTCCAAGGATATTCTCTAAATATAGTTTTTTGTCATTTACAGTTCCATTGGGCATTCGCATCTCAACGTTGTAAACCTTATTGTAATAAATCAGCAAACTGAACATCTGAGGTTTTACCACTTTAAAAAACTGTATTTCTTCAGACTGGTCTTTAAATATCAGGTTGGTTACAAACTTTTTTAGCTTTTCGAAAACCTCTTCTAATACAGAAATAATCTTAGTTGATTCTTTTATAATATCATATTCCGATTGTTGAATATTCTGAATCTCTTCATTAAACTCTTGTCGAAGATGTTGAATAAATTGCTCCATAATAATTTTACTATCTACTGAAGATTGATTATCTATGATACGAGAATAGTTCTAATATTTTATGCTTAGCAAGCATACGATAATTAATACTATAAATGTAGAGTAATTTACTATATAGATCTGCAAATGTAGACAAACAGACCTTTTCTACATATCAAAGCATATGAATGATAGATGTTAGATTTTCTGTTGCGACATTATTATTTTATAAAACTCTTCTTGATAAGTCTTTCCTATGGCTATTTCGTGTTCTTTTATGTAAATATCGTTGTTATCGAAAGAATCTATTTTCTCAAGATTTACAATATATGATTTGTTTACCCGTAAAAATCGTTTTTGAGGTAATAAGTCCAAAATTGATCGGACATACATTTTAGTGATAATCCTTTTTTCATTTGTGTGGATAATTACATAGTCTTTTAATCCTTCTATCAATAAAATATCATCAAAATCTACTTTAAAGTAGCGACGCTCGGATTTAACAAAAATAAAATCAGTGTTGGCTTCTATCTCTTCTCCTTCAGCATCTATCAGTAGAGCATGATAAGTTATAGCCTTGTCTACAGCTCTTCTAAATCTGTCAGGATTAATAGGTTTGACAATATAATCTACGGCATCAACATCGTAGCTATCGAGTGCATATTCTGAGTAGGCTGTAGTGAATATTATAAGAGTATTCTTAGGAATATTACGTGCAAAATCAAGCCCGTTGATTTCAGGCATTTCTATATCAAGGAAAATCAGATCGACATTGGTAGTCTTTATATACTCAGAAGCTGATTCTGCTGATTCAAAGCTGCCGACAAGTTCTAATTGAGGGGTAATTTCCTTAATCATTTTTTCTAAACCTTCATGAGCAATAGGCTCATCATCTACAATAATGCATCTCATATCTTTAAATATAAATTGACTATATAACTCTCGTTTGAATCGGTTATTTTCAACGTATAAGCATTGCCATACAATAAGTTTAACCTTCTTTTTATGTTCTCTAATCCTAAACCTCCTGATTTATGCTTGATTGGTATAGTTGGTTTGGTATTTTTACAATAAAAGTGTAAATCTTCTTGTTCTAAGTTAAAGACTATATCAATAATGGAATTTTCTTTGGTCGTTAAACTGTGCTTTACGGCATTCTCTACAAAAGGAATAAATAATAAAGGAGGTAACATTAGGTTAGCGACTTCTCCGTCAACACTTAACTGATAACTAAATTTACTTCTCCGAGTTTTTTCCAAGTCTAGATAATCTGACAGAAAGGAAATTTCATCTTCCAATTTGACTTCATTGTTTATACTATCCTCTAGTTGATAACTAAGCAAATCTTTTAATTTGTTTATGATGTTGAAAGCCGACTCAGCATCTTTATCTGCTTTTATATTAGCGTTGTTAATGATGTTAAATAGAAAGTGCGGATTGATTTGGCTTTTTAACTGCTGAAGTTCTGCTTCTGTAGTAGATGCTTCAAGCTCGTAGATATACTTATTATGTTTACTCCATCCACGAAAAAGAAGATATATTGAAGTAGAGACAAGAATTAACCCTATAGACAGAAGATTTCCTGTTATATTCAGTAAAAGATAGCTAGAGGCGGATTCGGCTGATGAATAATACAGTATGTTCTGTGTAAGTACAATAAAGAGCAATGCGATTATGGTACATACCATAATAAAACAAATATATTTTGTCAATTTACCTTCTAGCAAGTAGTTCGGCACTAATACTTTCAGATTCGTATATATAATTGCTGTGAGAATAATAAAATAAGCAAGCCATTCGTAGAATAAAGAATATTCATAGTTATTATATTCATTAGGGCTATTATAAATCAAACCAAATGCAATAACAGCTACAACAAATAGCAATAGACTGTTTTTGAGCATTTTAAAATTCTCGTTCTTTAAATACTCTGTTATTTTTATATTTATCTTGTTAAATGCCATAAAATCTATAATTGATATTGAAACACAAGGTTATACTGATTAGTAGCATTTTCAAATTGAGAACTCAGATTGTATTTTTTATTCTGTAATAACTCCAATCTATTCGATATGGTAAGATTTTCTTTTGTTATACTACCTTTTCTGTTATCTGAACAGACAAATGTTAGAGTATCATCGGAAATAGAAAACTCAATACTAATTGAAGACTCTCCATCTTGTTGGGCTAGGACGCTTAAAGCATCTTCAATAAATGAGATAAACAATAGAGGTGAAACAAAACGATTCAATAAACTTTTCGGGCGAGATACACTAAAGGTTAATCTATCGTTGCAAATTTGCTCTAAAGTCAAATAATTTTCAATAAACTTGATTTCAGAACTTAAGAGCACATTCTCTCTATTGCAATCATATAGTTGATATCTCAAAACTTGACTTAGTTGTAATAAGATTCGAGAAACATTTGTCGGTTTTATAGAACACTGCTCTGCTGCCTTAGATAGTTTGTCCAAAAGAAATGTCGTACTTATGCGGTTCTTGAAGTTGTCTAAATCTGTCTGTATTTGCTTTGCTTTCAATTGATCTAATTTCTTTGAATTAAGTAGCCAATGTTTGTAGAAGACTATTGCTGCAACACTGATAAGATATAAAGCAAAAATAACAAAGCTATAGACTATACTTATTATTTTTGATTGAGTTTCTGAAAAGATAGAATATCTGCCAAAGGGAATCTGATAATATTCATGAATCTTATATTCAGCATAAATATTTCCTGATATAATAAGAGAAAGTACAGCAACAAGAACAAAAGTATATTCCAGATACCTTCCTCTTAGTAATAAATGGGGAATAAAAAGGTATAGATTGATATACATTATTAAGAGGCTAACAACAATATAAGATATCGTTATTGCGTATATGTTGATGGAAGCTGTTTGTCCTTCATACGTCAGGAAGATATGATTGGTTAATATTATACCTATCGAAAAGATAAATACAAGATGTCTGCACCATCTGAATTTTGAATTTATCAGAAAGTGAAATAAAGGATTATTTAATTTTATCATAGACATCACTCAATATTTATTCAAAGTCTGTATCAATCCAAAGCAGAGATTGTCAATATTCTCCTTATTAGGATTAAAGGCTGAAACATTAGATAGTATGATTACCCCATTTTTATTTTCAATATCTAAAAGCATGGATGAGCTATACCCCCCTGTACCTCCATTGTGCCAATGTAATTCTTTGTCGTTTTCGGTTGTTATAATATGCCATCCCAAACCAACTTTTATTTTTTCGTTAATAGTAAAAGTCGGAGTTCTAGTCATTGTCAATTCTTTATTATTTGTATTGAATTGAGCCAAAGCAAACTTGGCTAAATCTGATACTGTTGATAATATACTTCCTGCACCTAATAATGTACTTGTGTTCCATTCCCAATTTACCGTTTCGGTTCCTTCATTGTCCAACCCCTTGACCAGTCCAGTTCCGACTTGATTTATGTTTGTGCAAGAATTAAGCATTCCGTATTTATTGAAGATCTTATTTTGTAATAGCCTTTCATAGCTAGTATTCTCCACCTTTTCAAGAGTATATCCAAGTAGCCCAAAACCAAAATTAGAGTATGCATATTTATTGTATGGTTCATTTTGTAATTCTAATTCGCTTTTCAGGTACGAGTCTATCTTCTTTTCGTCATACTGCTGATAAGGATTGGATATGCCTACTTCAAGATTATGCATCAAACTACTAACAATATCCAGATTGGATGGATATTGGCAGAGTCCGGATGTATGATTAGCCAAGCTCTCGAATGGAACATTTATGTTCTCACTGAAAGGAAAGTTGTAATACTTATTTATATTCTCTTTTAGGCCTATATTCCCTTCAAGCACAGTATTTGCAAGGAGAGTAGCTGTGAATACTTTTGAGATAGAGCCAATCTCAAAAACTTTATCTTCATTATCAATCCGCATAATGCATCCATCCTTATTTAATACTCCATAAAACATAGCATCCCCATTCTTTATAAACGCTATAGCTAGTTGGGTATTGTTCGGGAATCCCTTTATTTGGCTAAAGATCAGCTCAGATTGCTCTTTTGATAGATTCGTTAAATCGTTAGTATAAGAGATTCTTTTAACTACATACTCTTTGAATGGCTTTAATAAAAAGATATCTATTTGACCATTATCATTAATAGAAATATCTAGTGTAAGAATAATTTTGGCAAAGGATATCTTATAGGAACTAACTGCTTCGTTATGTATTTTAATAAGTTCTTTATCTGTTATATTACCTGCATAAGATTTAAGTCTGGATAAAAAATCAATGTTTTTTTTGGATGGTAATATACTTTGCATCTCATCGGAGTACATAGATGAGATAGAATGATAATCACCTGAATTATAATATTGGGAGAATTGATCTAATGTTTTTTTAGATGATACGTCTTGTGGAAATAAAGGACTTACGACAAGATTTATTGTTAGTAGTAATAAAAATATTCTGTTCATTATTCACTCTTTTTAGAAACCATACTTGAGACCTACCGAAAAATATGCAGACATACCAAAATGAGGATAACTGTCTTTGGAATCATAGAAAGCTTTTAAGCTTTTAGATCGAAAATAAGTATCTCTTGAAAAAGAGATTCCTGCTGTAAAAGGAATAGAGAATGATTTTCCTAGCAATAACTCTGGTTGAATGCCGACATAACCATATTGAGTAACAAAATACATATCTTTTCCTTCTTTTTCGATAGCTGACATTAATCCTTTTGCTTCTCCAATTAGACCTATTCTGAATTTGTCATTAAGTTGTGTGTTAATAGCAAGCTCAAAAGAATTATACATTGACAATTTGAACTGATATTTACCTTCTAACTTCCAATCTAAATAGAATGAAGGAAAAATCATTGGATAGCCTAAAGCGTTATTTAAGGCTACACCAACGCCCCAATCCAAGTTTGGTTTAGCATGACGGATAAACAATATACCACCCTGACCTAGAATCGTTTTTCCTGATATTTTATCTAAATCTGATGAGAAAATGCCAACACCAAGTACTGCCATCATAGACCACTTCTTATTGAGTGGTCGCAAGTGTATTAATCCTAATTGTGCATTCAGTATTTCTGACTTGTAATAATTTTTTGATAGATTCTTGTTATCCATTGACGCATAAGTGCCACTAAGAGCAATAGCCCAAGCCGTAGGCTTGTTATTCTCATTCATCTTCATGTAGACTGGTAGTTGTATTCCGCCGTCAATGGCTTTTAGATCCCCTTTACCTCCAATGTTGTCTCCTCGCTCGTCTTTAAACTTGGATGGTGCAATATACTCTGATTTTAGGTATATCTGTGCATACCCATTACTTCCTACTAATAGAAACAGTAAGACTAGAATTATTGTTTTCACTGATTTGCATTGCATAATTACCTCTTTTAATTTCAAAAGTAAATGTATGCAATAAGAGAAGTCTAACTTTTTAATGTAGACCAATGTAGGTTATTGGTAGACAAATATAGATACTCAAGGATAGATTATTAATCAAAGATAGGATATTCAGAGTCCTTATAAGAAATTTTACTTTTACCATAAAGAATCGATAATATTATTCTTTAGTATAGTTCTTCGCCAACACTATTCTTCGTATTTTTATAAATGAAAACCACTTAAATTAGCTATTATGGAAACTTTGAACGATAAAGAAGAATTAACTCTACAAAATGTTCCCAAAGCTGTAAACTACCTGATCAATGAGATTGCCGAAATGAGAGCCGTCTTAACGAGTATTGAAACTGGATTAGGATTAGGAGCACATAAACATAGCCCTATTGGTATTGAAAGAGTTTGTGAAATTTTAGACCTAACAGAACGTACTGTAAAGAAGATGATGCGTAACAACACAATTCCTTATTATAAAGTAGAAAAGAAAATTTACTTTTTTGAAGATGAGCTGATCAAATGGGTTGAGAAATCCCGTATCCCTACTTTCGATGAAAGATATGCCAATACCAGAAAAAGATATTAAACGCCTTTAAACATGAAGCTCTCAAGAAAAGAATTATACGATTTAGTTTGGTCAGAACCAATGATAGCTCTAGCCAAACGTTTTGGACTTTCAGATAATGGATTAAGAAAACACTGTAAGTCTATGAATATTCCCACACCCCCTGTTGGCTATTGGAGCAAATTAGAGCATGGAAAACCAGTAAAAAAGACTCCTCTTTCTGAAAATTATGAAGGTAAAAAGACAAACGTAAATTTGAAAGAGGTAGATCAAACTCAGACTCCAGATGAGATTGTAGATTTAGAACCCGAAATCAATAGGCAAGAACAAATAGAGCAAGAAATCAAGGTAGGAGATCTATCTATATTTGTTGTTCCTGAAGTTCTATATGCCAAAGACCCTCTAATCATTGATACGAAAGAAAAACATCGAGAGGATATGATTCCTTGGAGTCAAAGAAAAAGTCCTTATACAAGCAAAATAAAAGAAAGTCTCAATGTATATGTAGGTGAAAAATCCATAGATAGGTCTCTTTGTATATTTTCAACTATCATTAAAGCCTTGCGATTTAGAGGACATGATCTTAAGATAATTAAGGGAAACGAATATAACTCATCTACTTATGCGGTGGTTAAGGAAGAAAAAATCCAAATAGAAATCAAAGAGCGAAAAAAACAAAAAGTAGATAGCAAAAGTGCCCGAGATTTAGAGTATTGTGGAGAACTCAACTTTAATATCCATTACAATTGGTACAGGAAGTTTACTTATAAGGATACAGCTCATACTCGCTTGGAAGATAAGATCATTTCTATTATTGCAAAATTGGAAGTTATTGCAGAAGAAATTAAAGAAGAACGCATCGCTGAAGAGGAACGTAAAATTCGACAAGCAGAAGAGGAGCGTATTCGCAAAGAAAGAGAAGCAAAGGAAAGAGAAGAGCGTGAAAAGTTTGAAGCCAAGCGACAAGCAGAACTTAAAGAATTTAGGATGATGTTAAATATGGCAGAACGACTTCGTAAGGCTAATATACTTCGACAATATATTGCAGATTATGAAGAATATTTAAGTACCAGTGATGCAATGGATGACGAAGTTGAAAAGAAATTAGAATGGGCTCGAAAAAAAGCAGATTGGCTAGATCCGTTTATTGATATCGAAGATGAATATCTGAATGAGGACGATAAAGACTGGGAAATAGAATTAAAGAAAACAGAATCAACTACTAGAAGTCCATCTACTAGCCTTGAAGGTAATACATCCAATTTCTGGACTAGACCATACCGTTGGTTTAATAAAAAAAGATAAATTTTTGAATAACGAGTAAATATACATTTGCTACGCAAAAAGAATGCATAATGAGAATATATCTTTGTCATAAATCCATACTCAATAACAATGAACTATAATTCGAATCAAAAACATTCTAAAGAAATAAAAATTATTGAAAATATAATCAATTCAGATTCTAGTCATATTTCAATCTATCAGAATAATAAATTACTATCGGAAGGTCAAATCTTTAGAAAAGGACGTAAGAATTGTATTTCGACACCTATATACTTAAAGGAAATGGAGGAAGTTGAGATAAAAAATCAGGAAGCCAAGCTGTATTTAAATTGGGAAGAGATAGATTCCAATGGGATATATCAGATATAGACTTTACACAAGGGAAACAATATATCTATACTATCACTATAAATAAAACAGGAATATCAGTAAGTAATAATATTAGCATAATTGATTGGGTAATTAATGGAGAAAAAGAAGAAGGTAATGCAACTCTACCTCAAATAGATATAGAGTATGTAGATATCCCTTCCGGATCGTTTAAAATGGGTGATGATAGTGGTCTCGATAATGTAAAACCTAAACATACGGTGTACCTTACTAACGGGTTTGAAATGAGCAAATACGAGATAACAAATGCACAATATGCTGCTTTCTTAAACAATAATCTATCAAAGATAGGGTATAGAACATTTGGTGTTACAGATAATGTGTATGGAGCTTTTTTCCTATCCGACCCAGATAAAATACTTGTCAGAGACAGTAACAATGCGACAGAAAGAGGAATATGGAGAGATGAATATGGGGTTTGGCATCCTTTCAAAGGCTATGAGAATCATCCGGCAATCTATGTTTCATGGCATGGAGCTATGGCTTTTGCAAAATGGGTTGGAGGAACATTACCTACTGAGGCACAATGGGAATATGCATGTCGTGCCGGCTCTAATGATAAATGGCCTACTGGAAGCAATGGAACTACATCAATTGTGCAAGAATATGCTTGGTTTAAATATAATTCTAATTCATTAACACAAGGCGTCGGGCAGCTTAAGCCCAATGAATGGAGTTTGTATGACATGTATGGAAATGTGTATGAGTGGTGTTTAGATGGACATAGAGTCTATACATCCTCTTCGGTTAACGATCCTATTGGTCCTGTAGATATAGATGAAACAACTATTAGAGGAGGATCTGTTAATCATGTATCATTTTCTGCAACGCAAACTCAAAGTCGTCTCAAAACGGCAAACTCAAATATCATTGGATTTAGAATAATACGCTATAAGTAAACGGCATTTATTAATCGATATAATAAACAACTAAAATACAAGATTTATGAAAGTAAGATTTTTTGCAACCTTATTGATTGTTCCTTTATTCATCTCATGCGGTAGTGACAATGAGGAAATTGAAAATGAAGGGAAGACTCCTAACCCCACTCCTACTGAAGTGAAATTCAGTTCTGGAATAGTTGGCTCGACTAAAATAGTAGGTGATGACGGGAATCAATGGGAAGGGAAAGAGAATATTGGTATATTTATGTTGTCTAATAACACAAATAATGTCTTAGAAAGAGCTCAGAATGTCAATTATAGAGCTCAAACGTCTGGGGTAAAAACAAATCTAACTGCGGTTGATCAAAATAAGATAATCTTTTACCCGCTTCTTGATAATCAAAAAGTAGATTTCTTAGCCTATTATCCTTATAAGGGATCTGCTAATAATTTTATTTATGATTTAGATATAGCGTCTCAATCTCCGCAGACAAATATAGATCTGATAATAGCTAAAACAAATAATGGAGGGAAAGGATTTGATAAAACAAACGAAAGTCCTGTTAATTTAGTATTTAATCATGTGCTATCAAAAGTCATATTAAATGTAAAAGCTGGAGATGGGGTACCTAGCCTTTCCGGATTAAGTGTCAAAATAAAAGGCTTTAATACTAAAGCTAATGTAGATTTAAAAACGTTAGGAATCCCTATTCAAGGTACTACACCTCAAGATATCATACCATTTACTAAAAACACAAATACTTATGAAGCAATACTCCTTCCTTCGGTATTGGGAAATACTCATATTGTGGAATTTACAGTAAATGGTAATACCCATAAATGGCAAATTATAAATAACACTTCTAACATAAAATCATTAGATGCTGCGAAAAAATATACTTTTGATGTAATCATTCAGAAGAATAAGGTTCAGGTAGAAGGTTCAATAATACCATGGGAAATTATAGGAGGAGGAACAGGAATAGCTGATTAAATCAAAATTTTGAAATAATAAGAAAAAACTGTTCACTAACAACCCTAATATTAGACACGTAAGAAAGTCGGCAAACGATCTGCGTCAGGAATACTCTATTGGACAGTTATGAAGTAGATTTCATCCGTTAATATATATATATATACTAACCTCTTTTAATAAAATACGGCTGATAAAAATTTACCAGCCGTATTCAAAACAGATATTATTTTACCAGACAATTGCTTGATCTTCATCTGGTACTAAAATATTAATATTGCGCTGCATAATCATAGAACCATCGCATCTATAAGGCTGTCGTCTTGTTGATATAGAAGTATAATCCTCGTATTTATAAGACATTCTTAATGTAATGAAACGCTTTTTGATATGGGGCTTATCAATATCCATCTCTTCTCTTATTTCATAAGTTGGTTCAGAAAGTAATTCTAAATTTATCTCTGGATTATCAGAAGTTAATTCTAATTTACCTATTTGAGATCCGTCTTCACTTACTCTATCAACATCTTTAAATTTGACAAATATTTTATATTTACTTCTATTTATATCTTTCTCCTCAGTAAGTCCCGCATAAAAGAACACTGTATTATCATCTACAACCCGAGCCTCTCTAGAAGAAACAACCGTTTGATTAGATGTATCATCCCCATAATATATATTCATACCTGTAGCTGAATAGTCCCCTGAATAATCATTGAAAGGCAATATCCATAATAATGCTTTCCTTCTACCTTTATACATATTCATTACATACGAGGGATCATCTTCTATTGTCAAGGGTAAAACCCATTTTTCAGATAAGTCAATTCCAGAGAACTTAAAATTGATATTAAAAAGTGCTACATTCGAATCTGTCGGAATATGACATACATTTGAAGGGAACTCGAAAAAAGATTCAGGAAGCTGTTTGTAATATAAATCTTCCCTATGAGTATATCTAGCATAGTTCAAAATTGCTAGCGTATCGTTATCTACTCCAATACGCACATTATAATCTCTATTATTTATTTTTGAGCCACTTACTATTACAGGTAGTTTATAACTAACTAATCCTTCAGGCTTATATCTGAGGTATATGACAGACACATCATCTCTATTGATTGGAGCCTTTAATGAAACCATATTCGTATACAGTTCATCTTTCCACTCATCATTACATGAACTCAGTAGAAGTAATGTGCTTAATACTATTATATAATAATATATATTTCTCATAATTTTTCTTTTAGTAATGTACTTAATCTACTATAATTAATCAAAAGATTGCCATCCTGGAGCCTGTGTCAGGCGTTTATTTCTTTGTAATTCGTCATAAGTTACAGGCCAGAAATACATCTTTCTGGAAAATGAAGCTACCAAATGAGGAATCTCTACTTGTTCATAGAAAAGTTCTGCATTTTCTTTTGTAATAAAGGTATTACACCCATATATTGGTTTCGCTTCTTCTTCTTGAGCATCCAACCAACGCCTAAGATCATAATAACGTTGATTTTCTCCTAAGAATTCAATTTGGCGCTCATGCTTTATAGCTTTACGCAACAGCTCTTGGCTCTCATATGTTTGAGGATTAATATCATCATAATTAGGTAAACCTGCTCGCAAACGCACAGGAAGTATTGCCTCTTTCATTTTTGCTACATCGCGAGAAATTTCATAAGTCCTTTCCCCATCCCATGATTTTACCTGATAAGAAGAACCCTCATTTAGCTCATTTAAAGATTCAGCATACATTAACAGAATATCAGCATAACGAATAACTGGATCGATTTTTGGGTATGCGATACCGCTACTAACATAACTATCTTTAGGATTCACATATTTCATCATACTAATTCCTGTAGGTTGCCAACGTTCCGAACTTGCTGAACGACCATCCTGCTCTCCTCGATAATACCAGGTTTGATGATTGCGATATTCAGATTTATCTGAACTTGCTAAAGGAAACACAACTCCATTATAAGCAATAGAAGCATAGAAACGAGGTTCTCTATTTGCATATTCTTTCCAAACACCAGCTTTTAGATGAGGAAACTCATTGTCAGATTCTGTAAATCCTTTCATTGCAGTTTTACGATCAAAAGGTTTTCCGTCGTTCATAACATAAGCATCACATTGCTTACCTGTTACTCCATGACAATTATATCCTCCTCCGAATTGAGGCATTTGATGCCTTGAAATAGATAAGATTCCATATTCAGGGTGAAGTTGATTATCCCCACGTGTAAAAATTATTTCCGGATTTTCGGCTACATACAAGTCCCCATTAAATAAAGCTCGGTAAGATTCGAACGGATCTATATCTCTCCACCCTTGAGGCCAATCTTTATGCGAGTATTCAGGATGTTCAGGAGGGGAAACAGTTGCTGGATATATATCAGAGCCTGTAATACGTTTCACAGCTACATAAAGTTTGTATTGTCCCAAGTCTATAACATCTAAAGCCGCAGCGGCAGCTTTTGCCCATTTCCCTTCGTCATACTCTTGCGAAATTAGCTGTTTTCCTTGGTCATCAATAAAGTCGGCCATTTCTTTTGGATGGTCTCCTTTAGGGTTCATCAACGGACTGGCTGCATAAAGATACGCCTTTGCCCTAACGGCTAATGCCGCACCTCTGGTCGGACGAGAGGCACTACGAGTATCACGATTTAATGGCAGTAATTCGGCTGCTAGCTTCATTTGATTCGAGATGTATTCTACACATTCATCGTAGGTACTACGAGGAAAAGAGAGGTCATCATAGCTATCATCATAATCAATAGCTTTGTCAGGCAAAATAGGAATTGGCCCATATTTTCTTAATAATAACCAATACAGATACCCACGAATAAAATACGCTTGTCCCATTAGGTCTTTATACTCTTCTTCACTAATCTCATCTCCAGGATGAGCCAGTTCTATCATTATAGAAGCTTGTCGTATACCATCGTATGACTGTCTCCAAGAGCCTGAATAATGATAAGGTGTATAATTTCCTAATCGTATATCGGCATAAGTTCTACCTCCACTACCCTCATTAAAGACTGCATCGTCTGAAAAATTTGTAATTGTATATCTTATATGGCCTATTTCCAAATTGTAATTGAGCAATTGAAAATAAGCATTTGCCAACCATTCTTCAGTATAGTCCTTACTATTGAATATACGCTCTAATTCCTGTCTATCGTTAAAGTAACGATCTACATTTAAATAATCAGAACAAGATTGAAAACAAGTTCCCAAACAGATTAAAAGTAATATTATATATTTTTTCATAAAATTCATACATTTAAATTTTAATCGACAGACCTAAAGTTATTGTTTTTCCTAAAGGATATTTTTGTCCATTAGAGCTTCCCATTTCCGGATCCCATAATTTGAATTTAGAGAATGTTAGTAGGTTTTGTCCAATAAGATGGAGACGCACATTGTTTAGATATACTTTATTCACAATATTTTTAGGAACTGTATATCCTACTTCTAGCGTTTTCAAACGAAGATAAGAGCCATCCCGTAGCCAGTATGTCGAATTGCGGTAATTATTAGAGTTCCCTCCATAACTTAAACGTGGATATTCCGCATTAACATCCTCATTTTTGTCTAATATCCAACGATTCGATTCTACAACATCTTTTAAAATGTTTCCCCATTCTCCTTGTTGAAATGGATACACTGTAAACCCATCAATAAAGAAGTTAGACTTACCCGCTCCCTGAAAATGAATATTAACATCAAAGCCTTTCCAAGTAGCAGAAACTCCGAATCCGTATATAAGATTAGGTCTGGTAGTTGCACCAACAGGAACTATATCATCATTGTTAATTATACCATCACCATTAATATCTTTATATTTAATATCTCCTGGCATAACTTCACCAAAATCCTGTCGTGGACTGTTACGTATATCTTCATAGTCTTTGAAAAGCCCTAAAGCGATTAAGCCTTTAGCCTGATCTACACGATAACCTGTACGTTTAAGATACGGATAGCGACTATACAACTCATCAGCTTCTGTAATTTCATTTTTGCTATAAGTAAAATTACCTCGCATTTGAATATTAACATTTTCTACCTTATGATGAATACTGAAGTTACCATCAAAACCTTTATTGGAAGTTGCACCTATATTAGCATATGGTGTCAATTGTTGAAGGCCCACTGTTTCTGGCAAAAAATCGCGAGGCATATAAATTCCTTCACGTTTTTCGTTAAAATAGTCTATTGTAAGTCCAAACTTATCTCCAAATAGATAGATATCAACACCGAGGTCATGTTTTTTAGCTATTTCCCATGTTACACTATTAGACGCTATTGTATAATATGTCAATCCTCCATAAGAGAAAGGACTTCCTAAATCACCCCAGTTATAGCCCTTGTATATATAGTTTTTAGATTCATCATTGGAGCCTGTAGGCAAGTACATTGGATATCCAAAGCCTGCAAGGTATGGGAAGCGTACCTCATTATTCGCTCTATCTCTCAGATTGTCGCTGCCAACTTCCCCATAAGAGTAACGTATCTTAAACATTTCGAGCCAATCTACATTATTCTTCACAAAGCTCTCCTCTGCTATGTTCCATGCTCCAGAAACAGCCGGAAAAAAACCATATTGATTTCCTCTCGCAAAGTTTTCGGAACCATTGTAACCGAAATTAAAATTCACCAAATAACGATTTTTATAATCATAGGAAAAGCTTCCTGCAAGACCTTGATGACGTTTACTGATACCTTTTATGATATCACTTTGTATATCAGATGTATTGATGTATTGATCTTGAGTATATTTAAGTATGCCACCTACATTATGTACTTCAGCAAATGTACGTTTATAGATTAAGTCGGATTCAAAAAATTCTTTTCTTTCACCTTTCGCAGATGAATACTGATACATTATTCTTTCTGTCCGATAACGATTAAATACCAGATTACCATCTGAATCTCGAAGGCGTTCTACTCTCCACATCTCAGGATTTTTACGGCGTTGAATATAATTTTCATTAAAAGTATCATATCCAAAACGCGCATTAAACTGTAAGCCTTCTGTTATGAAATCCAATTTTTGTTCCAAAGTTATATTTGATTGGATTTTATTTTTCCATATTTCGGAATATCCGGTTTGTGTAGCTGCTACCCAAGGATTATATTCTCCTTCCCACAAATCATCTTCTCCGTATGGACGGTATGTCGGAATATATCCGTTCGAATATATTACAGGTAAAGAAATGGGATTGCTCCCGAAAAGGGAATTCCAAATGTCATCAGATTTTGCTCCCGCATGATTTGTCTTTTCTAGAGACCCTCCAATACCAACTGCAATTAAAGTTGATTTGGTTGGATTCATATCTAAATTTAAACGATAATTGTAACGCTCGTAATTTGCATTAGTATTATAATCTTTCATCGTTTTATCTACATGATACATACCACCTTCGTTCAGATAACTCCCGGAAAGGAAATAACGCGCAGTAGCACCCCCTCCTTGAATATTAACATTTCCACGAAAAGTAGGAGCACTGTCTTTTAATAATAAATCCACCCAATCGACATTTGGATATATGTCCTGATCTAATTTATTATGAAGAATGAATAATTCATCAGTAGTATAAGCAGGTCTTCTATTCCTAGTTGTAAGAGCCTCATTCATTAATGATGCATATGTTCCTCCATCTACAAATTCAGGTGTACTTGTACGTGTTGTATATGTATATTCAGCCTTGGCATCTACAGTTACTTTACCCTCATTACCTCTTTTGGTAGTGATTAGTATTACACCATTTGCTCCACGAGAGCCATAGATAGCTGTAGTAGAAGCATCTTTAAGTACAGAGAAGTCTGCAATATCTTCAATATTTAATTCGTCCAGACTACGTTCGAAACCATCAACTAATACAAGAGCAGAAGCTCCTCCTCCAAAAGTAGATATTCCCCGTATCCAGAATTCAGAAGTATTGGAACCCGGCTGACCTGATTTTTGCATAGCCATAACTCCTGATACATTCCCTGCCAAAGCATTAGAAATACTAGACACAGGTGTATTAAGCGTTCCTACATCTACAGTTGTTATGGCTCCTGTCACAGTAACTTTTTTCTGTGTACCGACCCCTGTAACTGTAACTGCATCTAATACTGTTTCTTTGGATTCTTCCATTACAATATTTAACACAGTGTTTTCTTCTTTTACTAAATGCTCTTGGGTTTGAAACCCTATGTAGGAAAAAACCAAGTATTGGAAACTAGTAGTTTTTATTTTATATTTACCATCAGCATCAGTTATAACACCTAATCCTGGCATATTTTTCACTGTAACGCTAACTCCTATTAAAGGTTCACCTTGTGAGTCAGCTACACTACCTGAAATCTCTACACTCTTACTTTGAGAATACATACTCATAGAGTATATAAATAAGCAAAGAATGCCTAAAATATATTTATTCATGTGTTTCTTGTGTTTTTATAGTTTAGTTATTCTATTGATATAGAGCGTATACGTTTGTTATTTCTATCTGCAATATAAAAAACGGCATTCTCCTCATCATAACAGATACCACTAGGTCTTCTAAATCGGGCCGTTTCTCTGACATCTCCGTCTATCCATCCTTCCACATTATTATCAGACGTTTGACTACCTCGGCCGGCAAAAGTAGAAACTAGCCCTTCAGGCGTTATTTTTCGTATACAATGATTACCCAGGTCACAAAGGTAAAAATCATAGACATCTCCTCTATTCTCCGCTACATAAGTTTCATTCTTAACAAATACTCCTTGTCGGACTTCTTCAAATCGAGCCTGTGTTCCTGGTGCATCACTATAACCTCCACTACCCCAAGAACCAGCCAAAATGGTTGGACTTGTCAATTCCTTAGTAGTTGGATTATAAATTGATTTAGAAACACAATTTGCACCTACTAAATATGCATAAAGACCATCTGGGTGCATTATAATATAAGTGTGGGCACTGTTATTATTTGCGTTTATATTGAATAATCTTTTACCCACCCATTCTCCAGAAGCGGCATCATATTCTCCTCGAGCTTTCAAAACTCCGGCATTAAACCATGTATTGTAAAAGAGATCTCCATATTTATTTTGAGCACAGGAATAGCCTGTTCTATCATAAATATATGGATATACTTTTCTGAAAGATTCTCCTCTTATTGAATAGTGAAGAACAGGCATTTCTCTGTTGTCTCGTCCATGATCGTCGGCAAAAAACATTGTGTCTCGAGTCGTATTAAATGTCATTGTTTGAAATGCTCTCATTCCTGCTTGTCCGTTTGTAAAAACAGTTGACACTGTTTTTTCGTCTAGATTTATTCTACGGAGAGATTTGCTAGGTTCTACAACATACAACATTCTTTGACCTTCGGGTGTTTTATCAAATTCTATCCACCAAGGATCTTCAAATTCTGCTTCTTCAAAATTCCCATCAATCATACTACTTGAATTTGTTGACGGATCTATTTTTCCAGTAAGAGTAGAAACTGTTGTAGTTAATTTGAAATTAAAAACTGAATCAAATTCATGTTCAACAGCTACATCCCCTTTTGCATTTAAGAGTGTAACTTTTACATCACCATCTGTAGCACGAGGAGGTACCATTAGGTATATAGATGTTCCATTACATCCTATAACAGAAGCATCCTTGCCCCCAATAGTAACTTTAATTTTGGATACATCTGTTCCAAAATTACTCCCTTCTATAAAGACACGAGTACGGACTGCTCCTTCCTTGGGAGAGAAATCATTAAAAACAACCGGTTTTGAAGGATCAAAAGGAGAACCTTCTTCTAAAACCGTCGGATCAACACCCTTCTCGGTACAACCTATTGTAACGAGACCTAAAGTGAGAAAAATCACAATAGAGTAAAAAAGTAATTTCCTGATTTTCATAATATAATATAATTAAATTGAGTTCATACATTTTGCATAAAATAGAGCTAAGAGATAATGCAAATGGGCAATTGTATATTTCTCTTTATTTGGTTAATTTTATTATTATATCTTCTGTTATTGTGTACAATAGTATGAATGGATCTTATAATGTAACCCCACAATAAGAATACTGCGATCTTTGGAAATTAGTTTAGTTATTATTAGGGCATTTAGGCATGTATAACTAATTAGCAATATGTTAAAAAGTAAAATATTTTTCATCGAATCAGATTTTAAGGCTATCATATAATTAATACTATTAACACACCTATTAATAAAAAAATTTGTAAATCAATCATATATAAGATAGTTATCCTTCCTATACATATTTTTCTAGATCAGATTTTAGGGCTCACTTCCTAAGTGATATAGTTCGCCGTTAAAAGTAGAATCTTTTTTATAATTTACCAAACTTTAATGATTGTTTTTTAATGTTTTATAACTCATCAAGTTTCGAATGAGCTAGAAGTTAAGAGGTTTATCTTTTTCCTCTATCACATATTTACAGATTAATATACTCACTATCAACAACATGATCACTTTACACAGAAAACTATTTTGTAACCTTATGCCATTCTTTAAGAATTACATTATCAATAAGTTAAAAGGAAGAGAAGTAAACATACTACTTTAATTTAACACTTAATGATTCTTGATTATGTAAACAACTAAGGATCAATATCTTTTTTTTCAAAACATCACTTAGGAAGTGATATTTTCTATTCTAGAATCAAGGGAAATTCTTTGATTTACTTCCAAATCTTCGGTTTTTATTACTTATAATAGGATAGGTTATAATAGATCTCTTTTATTATTTTCTGTTTAGTCATAGAAGGTTTCCTCCCATAACTTTTGTAGAAACAGGAATGTTATATTTTTAATATGTCTTTGTAAAATTTGGTGTTTTGGAATATAGTGTATTGAACATTTAGAAGCCTACAGCACGGGATACGATTTCATTTGCTTCGTCCAATCGTGTGTGATTAATAGAGGCTAGATAGATATAAGTAGTCTTAACAGATGAGTGCCCCAGTCCTTCCGAAATAGTCCAGATGGGTAAATCTCTTCTTTAGCTATTGTTGCCCATGTATGTCGAGCCACATGTGAGGTTATCCGCCTTTTTATATCAGCCAATTTTTGAATTTGTTTCAAACACCTGTTTTGTCTGCTTAATGCTGACAGATACTGATTATATGCACTCTTCTCTTGACTTCTGATTATAGGGAATATATATGGGCTATCACCCGTTATTCGAGCATATTTGTTAATGATTTTTCTTAAGGAAGTGTTAATTTTGATACTTAGCTCTTGCCCTGTCTTCTTCCTTCTATAGGTAAGGATATCATCCTTAATATTTGATTTTTTCAGGAATGATATATCAACAAAGGACATTCCCCGTGTATGGAAACTGAAAAGAAAAAGGTCACGAGCCAGCTCTAGTTCTGATTGCTTTGATGCATTCATCGAGAGTTCGCTAGATTTTTTTTCTATAAGTTCAGAAAAATCCAAAGAGTAAATCTTACTGACATCTTCTTTCGAAAGAGCCCTTTTGGGTGTCGATTTAACTCCTGTATAAACTTTCTCAAAAGGATTATCCAAACTTGGGATTAGTATCTTATCTGCGATAGCCTTATTGTAAATAGCTCTGAGATTACGCATATAAAAAGAAATGGTATTGAGACTTAATCCCTGATGGGAAAGTTCCCTTTCATAATTTTCTACAAATTCAGCAGTAATTTCGTTTAATGAGAAATCGCACTCCTGATTAAACTTTACAGTTCGTCTCATTACTGAAAGATAGGCTTCAGAAGTACGATAACGCTTTTCTTCTGCGAGCTTATTTGCTAATAACTTGGCATAATCGGAAAAGCTACTGGTAAAAGCATTGTGTTTAAAATCAGCTATTAACTGATCAATATTATTCATCTCTTTTCGTCGATGCTCATTAAGTATTTTTTCCAGGTATAAAATCTTATTCTTTAATGTAGCATTGAGTTGATATAGGTAGTTTTTTCTTTCCAGGGAAAAGTTTCTCAAAACTATGCGTGAATTTTCATCATCCCATTCTTCCTGCATTAATTTTAGTCCGGTGGCAACCTGACGCGTCTGACGTTTATGATAAATTCGGAGACTGAGAAAACCTTCTTCTTTGTTTTTTTTTGATGGTCGGAATACTATACGGATACTCATAGGTATGTTTTTTAGGTTAAAAAATGAGAGACAAAAATAGAACAAAAAACGATGCTCTCTTAGCATATCATCAAGACTATTTGTACGTAGAGACATTTATCTTAGTCTTTAAGAAGTTACCAGCAAAATACAGCTACACAATTAAGCAAAAAACAGGTAAATTTTGTAGAACACTACACTTCAAACAATTGAATATGTAACTATTGCGAAGAGGGCTCAAGCCCCTCCGAGGCCACCTGGAAATCATGCATTTAGATTAATCTCTAAACCTTTTTGTTTCGAATGTCCTCTCAAGAAAGAACAGGATTTGAAAAACGAAAAATATGAGACTATTTTATTATGTTAAAAAAACAAAACACTTAACGCCTAATGGTAAACTTTAGTTTGAAAATATATAAAATCTACCTGATGGCTTCAGTATACTTTTCACAGACCGATTTCGAACCATATATAAGTTAGCTTCTTGAAAATACTTCTATTCTGTTTATCTATAATCTTAACAAAGAGTGTTATATTTGTCATACCTTAGATACCAAAGAGTTATAACTAGAATTAAAATGCTATGATTCACAAAAATGCGTTAATTGTAATTTTCCTATTGGGATATTTCCAATTATTTGCCAACAATCCAATATTGGGAGGATACCGCTATGCTTCGGAAAAAGCCCCTACGGGCAATGAATGGGAATCTCCAGAAAGTATTGCTTTAAACAAAGAACAACCTCGTTCTTATTTCTTCTCATTCCAAGATGTTGAAAGTGCTCGAAAAGTTTTACCGGAGAACAGTGAATATTGGCTTTCTCTAAATGGAGAGTGGAAATTTAATTGGGCACCGGATCCAAATTCACGCCCAAAGGATTTTTTCAACACATCCTACAACGCTTCATCATGGGATGAAATACAAGTCCCTTCGAACTGGAATATATACGGAATACAAAAAGATGGTAGTTTGAAATACGGACATCCTATCTATGTAAACCAACCTGTTATTTTCCAACATTCAGTAAAGGTTGACGACTGGAGAGGGGGAGTAATGCGCACCCCACCTTCCAATTGGACGACCTATAAACACAGAAACGAAGTAGGTTCGTACATACGAGAATTTGAAGTTCCTGAAAATTGGGACGGACGCGAAGTGTTTATCAATTTCGATGGTGTTGATTCTTTTTTCTATTTATGGATAAACGGTCAGTATGTAGGGTTTTCTAAAAATTCACGTAATGCTGCTATTTTTAATATTACAAAATATTTGAAAAAGGGGCAAAACAAACTAGCTGTAGAGGTATATAGAAATGCGGACGCTTCGTTTTTAGAAGCGCAAGACATGTTTCGTCTTCCTGGTATCTTTCGTTCAGTCGCATTAACTTCTACACCCAAAGTACAAATTCGAGATTTAGTAGTTATCCCTGACCTGGATGAGTCTTATACAGACGGATCACTTAGTATCAGTGCAGATGTTCGAAATTTAAGCAGCAAAATAGCAAAAGGGTATAGTCTCACCTACTCTCTTTACGAAAATGAGCTATATTCCGATGAAAACAAATTGGTTACGGGTGTGACAATTACAGAAGCTATAAATCAAATCAAATCGGAAGAATCTGCTGTAAATAATTCGATACTGAATATAGAAAAACCAAAAAAATGGTCTGCCGAATACCCTCATAGATACACCTTGGTAGCAGAGTTGAAAGATGCAAAAGGTAAAGTTGTTGAAATCGTTTCATCCTATGTAGGATTCCGCAAAGTAGAGATAAGAGACACACCAGCTTCTGAAGACGAGTTTGGTCTAGAGGGTCGTTATTTTTATGTAAATGGGAAAACCGTAAAACTAAAAGGAGTAAATCGCCATGAGACTAATCCGGAAGCAGGACATGCTATCACTCGCCAAATGATGGAAAAAGAGATTATGCTCATGAAGCAAGCAAATATTAACCATGTTCGTAATGCTCATTATCCTGATCAACCTTATTGGTATTACCTATGCGACAAATATGGTATTTACCTGGAGGATGAAGCAAATATAGAATCACATGAATATTATTATGGAGAAGCATCGCTCTCTCACCCAGTAGAATGGAAAAATGCACATGTGGCACGTGTGATGGAAATGGCACATGCTACAGTAAACAGTCCATCAATTATTATTTGGTCTCTGGGCAATGAAGCCGGACCCGGAGAAAACTTTGTTCATGCCTATAGTGCACTTAAAACATTTGACAAATCACGTCCTGTTCAGTATGAACGTAATAATAATATTGTAGATATGGGGTCTAATCAGTATCCTTCTATCGGATGGACACGCGAAGCTGTTAAAGGAAAGTCGAACATAAAATACCCTTTCCATATCTCAGAATATGCACACTCTATGGGTAATGCCGGAGGAAATCTAGTTGACTATTGGGAAGCAATAGAGTCAACTAACTTCTTCTGTGGTGGTGCTATTTGGGATTGGGTAGATCAAGCTTTGTATAATTACGACCCCACAACGCGAGAAAAATATATGGCTTATGGTGGAGACTTTGGAGATACACCTAATGACGGGCAGTTCGTTATGAATGGAATTGTATTTGCAGATCTGGAACCTAAACCTCAGTACTATGATGTCAAGAAGGTTTATCAACATATTTCGGTTAAAGAAATAGACAAACAACAAGGTATCTTTGAAGTATTTAATAAATATTATTTTAAAGATCTATCTGATTATAGTACCAAATGGGCTGTATATGAAAACGGTAAAGAGGTACTATCAGGATATATTGACATTGGAGATATACCTGCTCGTACAAGAAAAAACATTACTATTCCATACCAATGCAGCAAGCTAAAACCTGATTCTGAATATTTCATCAAGGTTCAATTTACACTAAAGGAAAAAATGCCGTGGGCACCTAGTGGATTCGTTGTTGCAGAGGAACAGATTCTGCTTAAAAAAGCTACCGAAAAACCTCTAATCAGCGAAGTTTCAAATAGCAATGAAAGACTACAGCTTATCAAGTCTTCTTCTGATATCAAGACGGTTAAAGGAAATAATTTCTCTGTCCAGTTTGATACCAAAACCGGCTCTATACACAGTTTGACATATGGAAAAGACTGTATCATAAAGGAAGGAAACGGACCTAAAGTCGATGCATTCCGCGCTTTCGTTAACAATGATAACTGGTTCTATTCTCAATGGTTCGACAATGGGCTTCACAATCTGATCCATAAAGCCACAGACTGTAAGATAATAAAGAGAGTGGATGGAAGCATACTTTTAGCTTTTACCGTAAAATCTCAAGCCCCTAACGCTGCAAAAATACACGGAGGTACCAGTTCAGGCAAAAACAGTATAGAGGAACTGACTGACAGAATATTTGAGGCAAATGATTTTCTATTTACAACAAACCAGATATGGACTGTATATGAAGATGGCTCAATAGAACTACAATCCAGCATTACTTCTAATAAACCCAATTTAATATTACCACGTTTAGGCTATGTAATGCAAATACCCAAAGACTATTATCAATTTACATATTATGGTCGAGGACCTGTAGATAATTTTGCAGACCGAAAAAGTGGACAGTTTATTGAAGAGTATACCTGCAAAGTTGCTAACAATTTTGTAAACTTTCCGAAACCTCAAGATATGGGCAATAGAGAAGATGTACGTTGGTGTGCTTTAACAAATAAGATTGGTAACGGAGCAATCTTTATATCTACTGATAAAATGGCTGTTTCAGCTCTACAATATTCAGCAAAAGATCTTATTTTAGCCTCACACATTTATCAACTGCCTCAGGCTGGAGATACTTATCTACATTTGAACACAGCGGTAACCGGCCTCGGGGGAAACAGTTGTGGACAAGGAGGCCCATTGCTTCAAGACAGAGTATTTGCCAACAACCACAATATGGGATTTATTATTCGCCCAACTCAAGCACGCAATTTATCGGCAATAGCAAATGTTGCTCCTGCCGGAGATATTCCTCTTACCATAACTAGAGATAAAAAAGGAACAGTAGAAATATTATCTCCTAGAGAAAATGCTGAAATCTATTATACTCTAAACGGAGAAAAACAAAAGCAATATACGGAGCACATACCACTTCGCGATGGAGGAACAATAACGGCATGGTTTAAAGAAACTTCGGAATTAAAGGTTACAGTATCTTTCGAAAAGATAGAAGGTATACAAACCGAAGTTATTTACACTAGCAGCGAAGAGGTTGGTGAGGGAGATGCTAAACACCTAACGGATGGTGATCCAAATACTATTTGGCATACAATGTATTCAGTTACAGTAGCACAATACCCTCATTGGGTGGATCTTGATGCTGGAGAAGAAAGGATAATTAAAGGATTTGTTTATTTGCCAAGACAAAGCGGAGCAAACGGTCGAATAAAAAAATACCGTATACAAGTGAGTAACGATGCTAAAAATTGGAGTGAATCTGTTACTGAAGGTGAATTTGATAAGTCAGGAAAAGAGAAAAGAATAATATTTGAAACACCAGTAAAAGCTAGATATATACGCTTTACTGCATTAAGTGAACAAAATAGTCAAGATTTTGCATCAGGAGCTGAAATAGAGATTCTTGCTGATTAATAGTCATAAAAAGACAAGCTAGAAAAATTATTTTTTGATATAGTTTTAAAATACTAATGCCCATATCCAGAGTAGATATGGGCATTAGTTATTTATATCTTATCATTTTTTTGAAGTAGGGTGTAATAATTTCCTTCTGCTGATTTTATAACATCATCAACAATATGCTTCACCTAAATTCCATAGCTATATCTATGATCTTGTTTTTAATGTTCGATATGAGAATCCTCCCTTTTTATTTTATAAAGAGAGTGAATTAGACGCCCTTGTGTTGTTATACCCTCTATTATTACAGAGTAACTCGTATTCGAATCGGCTGTATAGAAATTTAGATTAACATTTCCTATATCAGAAACTTTTACACTCGGATTCCAATAAATAGTAGAACGCAAATCCGGATTTTTATTATTTTTCTGATTTGTAGTCTCATATTGAGGAGAATAAAACTCCTTTGTAGACTGATAGCCTAAAGGTGATACTGATTTTATATTAAATTGTTCAGCAGGGCGATTTTTAATTCCTCTCTTCGTTGTTATTAGTATAACACCTGATGCACCTCGAGAACCAAACAACACAGTACCAGCATCTTTCACTATTTCTACCTCATCTACATCTTCAATAGAAATATTTCCGAGCATATTAATATCGTAAGAAGTATTATCAATCATGACTAAAGGAGATGAATTTCCTCTTATCGAGACATTCTGTCCAACGACTGTAACCCCTGCAAATCTTGATAATAACTGATACAGATCTCTAGCTCTGAACTGTTCTATTTGTTCGAGAGTATATCGAGTATTAAAAGACGATGAATAGACAGATTTACCAACTCCGGAATTCTTTTTTAAGGCTGTAATTTCTATATCTTTGAGATATATCATTCTCATACCATTATCTAGAATAAACTTCTGATCTGCCTTGTTTAAATAATCTCTGAAAAGAAGATTTTTCTTATTATACTGAGGAGGATAGGAGAATACAGACTTCGGGAATGTTTCCTGATCTATTGTAAGCCAAACGCGATCGCCTCCCTTCTTCGTATTACCTTGGACAACGAACTGAGTACTGTCCGGAAATTCGAAACCATTAAATCTGAAACGCCCCAATTCATCAGTCACTGTTTCATCAAAAAACTTTTGTTTCAAAGCCAATAATCGTACAGGATAATTAGCCGATTTTCTATTCATAAGTATACCTCCCTCTATTGTACCTGAAATTTCCGGACCTAATTCTAGATAAGTCGAAGGTTTTTCGAATTCTTGCTTTAGTATTTTTGATGTATTATACCTACTCCATCCTTGCGTCATCATCAACAGATCAAGGTTATTTAGAACTTCACTTCCTTTATTTCTAAAATAATAAGCAGGATCTTCAATATATCCTTTCAAATCAGATGTAATAAGTATCGTAGAAAGAATATTTACACAACTATCTGTTTTTACATCTTTATCGTCTGTGACAGATAATGAGACATTAGCCAATTCATTTATTTGCTCTACATTATTTATTGCAAATTTAACGTTGACTTTCTCTCTACTCCCATAGTTACTCTTATCTGTTCTAAAATCAATATCAGCAAAACTATTTTCATTTATATTGAACACTAAACGCTCACTTATAGGATTCATTCTACTATCTACTAATAGCAACTGGCTGATTCCAGTTGGTAACTGCTCTTTAGATAAAGAAACAAATTCCCGACTCTTATCCCATTCAGAAACACTTATTGAAATCCCTCTAGATTGTATCACTAAAAAAAGAGGTTCCTGAATAGGAGTATCTGCTGACTTACTTAGTGAGATATATAAATTATTTCGTTGCCAGTTTGCTCGTAAAGCAACTATCCCTTCTGTCGCAGATGGTAATTCAAAACGTTTTTCAATCCCTTTTTCGTTACGGCATAGAGCATATAATTTATCACCTTTTGTTTTCTGATAAATATAAAATGCTCCCATCCCCAGATGTTGACTAGAAAAAGTTGTTAAGGTATCTCCAGCCTCATTGATAATAACACCTTGGATCTTTTCGCCGATACCATCTGAATTCAATGCCTTAAATGCTACCTTATTATTTTCTTTCAAAACAATATGTCCTCCTTCCGGTAAAAAAGAGACCTCATAATCCTCTGGATTGGGAATTGAGATATATTCTTTATGAAATTTATCTAAATAGTCAAATTCGACATAAATAACATTCTTATTTTCGATCCTTTTCTGAGTAAACTCAACATCACCTTCATTGTTACAAGTCATGACTTGAAGTTCGCCTTTATCATTTTTCACACGAACTTCTTGCGGCAATATTTTCTTTCCACCATCTATTTCGTTGAAGGATAATTTAACTTTCACTTTTTTATGATTATCTAAATAAGTATGCTCCATGTTTATTTGATATAAAGCTGACAAAGGATCTCCGATATGGACAGTACGTTTAAAGAAAAAGTTATCCCCACGTCCTTCCATGAATCTTGTATAAAATCGTAATTGATAATCACCAGAGGGAAGTTCCTCGTCTAAACCAATATATCCGAAATAAGCCCCTGATTTAGGTCGCACTTTCACTCTCACCTGTACAGAATCTAAAGGGTCTATCAACTCTCCATATATATATCGACTCGTTGTATCAGGCAACATAGAAAAGGCATCTACCAGATGAGCTCTAAACCAAATATCTTCCCCTACTATATAATAAGGTTTATCTATCTGTACATACAGTTTTTCTTGTGGATATAATTGAACTTGTTTCAAAAAACTATGTTTTACAGAATCTAGAATCCTTTCTTTATTCGATTGAGAAAATCCCAAAATATGAAAAAGAGAAAGGATAAAAATAAATATAGAGCATTTCATAATTAGATAATTTTCATATGATTATATGATTCTAAAGTACATATTAATTTATTAATTACATAACAGAAGCTATTCAAATTTAAAATATCCCTCTGATGGTATATAGCTCTGTATGTAAAATATACAGAAGTGCTTGGATGGAGGAAGTATATTTTATAATTAACTAGAATTAGAATATTATTCAAATGGGTAATAGAAAAAGGACCCCGTTACTATCATAATAACGAGGCCTTTTTGCCATCTTATATACTCCTCTTTAAATGATATAAACAGAGTGTTAATCTGCATTGTAAACACTAAAATCTCCTACCATAGCATAATTGTTTTCACCTTTAAACTTTTCTGCTATATAAACTTTAATGTATCGTGCCCTAGGGAAATTATTTAAAGCTTGCATTTGAGATCCATTTATCTTAGGATTAAAGCTAAACTCTCCTTGATCTTCCCAAACCCATTTTGTTGGATCATTTAAGTCTGTTGCATTACTTTCTTTACATGTATATATCTGGTATCCTTTTTGCCCACGATTATCGTCTTTTCTTCTAGACATAGATACTTGAGCAATCGTTGTTTCCCTTCCTAAGTCTATTATAAACCAATGAGGATAATTACTATTTGGACTACCATAACTAGCGTGCCAATATGTTGAAAGATCTTCATCTATAATAGAAGGAACACCTCCTCCATCGGATCTCTGTTGAGAACTATAACCTATAGTTCCTTCATTGCTGTTAGCATCATATCCAGGAATACTCCATTCTTCTTTAGACATTTTTTCAGGAACTAATACTGTTATTTGTTCTTCCTTACCTCCACCTTTGACTGTTACTGTAGCAGATCCAGCAGCTAGTGTTTTTATAACCCCATTGCTGTATACCATAGCAACTTCGTTGTTCGACGTCGTCCATTCTACGTCTGTCATTGTTGCATTTTCAGGTATAGGCGTAAGAAATACTTTGTTTAAAGCTTGCCAAGAACCGATTACCACATTAGTACTCAGTGTAAAACCCGTGAGAGGAATATACTCTTTTACCGTTACATCAATAGTAGTCTTGTCGTCTTTCGATGCTACGGTGATAGTTGTAAAACCTTCCTTTACGGCCTTTACCAAACCGTTTTGATCTACCGTGACAATAGATGGATCTTGACTTTCCCATGTATAGGTTGCATTGGTAGGACTAAACTCTACTTGTAAAGAGTTTCTATCTCCTGCTCCTTCACCTATGTATAAATTTATTGATGTATAATTTACATAAGGTTTATCGGTTGTAACTAACGGGTCAAAGTCATCACACCCAATCATTACAGTCAGGATTATGATGTATAGATATTTTAAATATTTCATTTTCATATCATATTATTTAATTTATTCTTCTCTTTCATTAAATTCCAATCTTAACTCTTCCTGCATTCGATAAGTTTTTTTATCATCCGGATCAACATAGTCATAGCGGAGTAGAAACGTTTTGAAGGTTTTATATCCAGTATCTTCTATAAAGAAAATATTGGGGTATAAGGGGTCATCATCGATTTGATTGATCTTAATCCCATACTGAGATGTATTCCAAGGAAGTATTGTCACTTTATTATCTTCTCCAACCACGAGCTTAATCGACCATTGGTTTATTAATTTTTCTTCAGACTGGAATTGTTTGATACCAGCAAAAGTTCGCACCTCATTTTTGGCAACAGGAAAAACAGGTTTCTGTAACATCGTGCTGATACCATCCTTTACTCCTTTATGGTTGTAGTATGTATATCCTGACTTTGTACTGGCATAATAATTCTTCAAAAATATACGATACAGTATCGTGCTCTTTTCAATATTCATTTCGTAAGCAGAAATGGTATTTGCTTTAAAAGGGATCAGATAGGTAGAGTCAGGAGATAGTCCTAATACATTTAGCTGAATTTTCATTCTACCACCTCTTTCCCCTGCAGGTATTATTATCTCTGAATTATCTATATTATATCTGTCCTTATCCAAGTAGATAGCATAACGCTCAGCTTCAGTATCGAAGTTACTAAGGTTGTATGCATCGATGAGATTCTTATCTTCGATAATCTCAATTTGAACCGGTTCTGTAATTGGCAAAGCACCTCCACAAGACGCAGATATATAGCCATTAGGGCTTTCTTCAGAAAGATCTATCTCCTCTGAAAAAATATTAAACCCATCATCACTGAGTAAAGCTATAACATTCTTGTATTGTTCTCTTTCAAAAACTTCATCTTTATTACAGGATAATACTGTTGAAACAAGAGCTACAAGAAGTAATGATTTTATGATTTTTTTATATTTCATTTGAATAAAATTTAATCTTTAAAATACTAAATGCCATTATATAATCTATATACTATTGGCTTTTCATAGTACAAATGCTATTAATTACTACCATCCAGGGTTTTGATCAAATGAAGGTAAGCGTCTCATTTCGACCTCAGGTATAGGAAGAAAAATCATCTTTCTATGAACAACTCTATTAGATATACGATTGCTTATAGGTACTACCCTCTGATAATAAGATTCCCTTGTTCCTGCTGTGTTCATCCCCTTTATAGGTTCACTTTCAGAAGATTCATAATCACCCCAGCGTCGAACGTCAAAATATCTGTGATTTTCATGAAGTAATTCGACCATGCGTTCTTTCTTGATTTTATTTAATACCTCTTTAGCATCAGCCAAGTCTGATTCTTTATATCCAGGAAGACCTGCACGATAACGAATCAAGTTGATAGATTTTCTTATTTCATTAATATCTCTTGTAAATATTTGGGGTTTCCCTTCTACCTCAATTGTATAACTTTCTCCCCCAAGCTGATTCAAAGCTTCGGCATAAGCCAGTAATATTTCAGCATAGCGTATGATCGGAAATCCTTTCGGAACTCTTTGGTTTCCTGTCCCAGCCCATGCATCCAGCGGATTGATGTATTTCCTTAATACATATCCCGTAGCAGGATGATCGAGAGGATTCGATGCTCCATCTTTCCCGTTAGGAGAGTCTGAATAATAGGTTACAGTAAGCCTTTTCTGACTATTGTCTGTTGTTGATGCCATTTCCCAAAAACATTCGCTAAACCCAATAGAAGCATAAAATCGAGCCTCACGATTAACATACATATTGTAAACATTCGCATTTAAACGATAGCCACTGTAAAGTTCAGACACAGAGGATGTAAATCCTGTTTCATCATAAGGATACTCTGAGCTTGAATTGTTAATGGTTCGCCCATCTACCATATCATATGCATCTATGATTTTTTGAGGAACTGCCAAGCCATTCCAACCTCCATTAGCAACAGGGAAAGAATGTTGTGTATATGATGTTATCGCTCCAGAACTTCTAGCCCAAATAAACTCCGGATTTACATTGACAACAGTTTCTCCATTAAACATATCAGCATAAGAGTGGAATGGATCAATCCCCCCTGCTCCATCCGGAAACGGTTTGTGATAATTAGGATCATCAACATTTGTAGGCAATGGACGAGTCTTATCATTCTTTTCCACAGTATGCAGCTTATAAAGACTTACACCACTGTCTTTTAAATCAATAACTCGCTTGGCAGCAGCTGCTGCTACTGCCCACCGTTTAGGATCTGCTGTTTGCTGAATATAATTCTGTCCATCAGTCTTACGCTTCCAATTTCCAAAATACATACGAGCACTTGCTCCTCCATTGTAAAGGTCGCTGGCATGTATCAATCTTAGCCGGGCTACTAAGGCCAATGCAGCTCCTTTTGTCGGACGACCGTATTCGACAACAGAATTTGTTTTTGCAGGTAAATATAGAGAAGCCTCCTCAAATTCGGTACAGATGTATTCTATACAATCATCATAAAGGTCGCGCGGACGATCATAATATGGCATGTCTTCATTATTGTTGAGAGTTTCATCTCCGAGTAAGACAACCGGACCGAAATTCATCACTAAATTGTAGTAAGCATAGGCTCTTATAAACCGGGTGTGAGATAAGATATTTAATCTCTCTACAGCTGTCCAGTCCGAGGCTTCATCAATGCGGTTCAATATAAGATTGCATTGGCGGATTATTACATACCATCGTTTCCAATTATTTAAACTCCCTAAGTTGGAAGAATTGCGTTCTCCTAAAACATAAGCCATGCCTTGAAATTCTCCGGCACCAAAAAGGCAGAAAGCTTCGTCGGTTGCCATCGGCCCTGGTGTATAAGGATATCCATATATGCTTCCTTCATCATGGAACTGGCTCGCTGCATTCCACATAAATGCTTCAATATAACGCTTGTTTGAGAATATTGAATCGTAAGGCAACTCGTCATCAAGATATTTATCGATATTAAGATAATCGCAGGAATTTAAACCGCATGTGATTGCTATAACAATACAGAAGATCTTGGTTGTTATAGTTTTTTTTATAGTATATACTTTTACATTCATATCTGTTTTTTTATAATATTACTATCTAGAAGTGTAGGTATAACTGGAATGAATATACCGAAGGAATAGGGTATTTTTTTCCTGTATGATGGGCTTGTTCCGGATCGAAATCTTTCACTTTGTCCCATATTATCAGATTGTTACCAACTAGCTGTAAATCCATAGAAGATATACCTACTTTCTTCAGATATTCATTCTTTAGGTTGTAATTAATCACTACTTCCTGAAGACGTAGATATTTGGCATCCCCCTTCCAGAAATCTGAAGTTTGCATATTATTTTCATTCCATCCGTATTGCAAGCGAGGTAAAGTTGCATTCGGATTTTCGGCTAACGATAGGTCTATACCATTTGCTTCTGCATAAGATCTTGGTATCCATCGAGTAGAAGGATCGTTGAAACGAGTAAGAACATTTCCTAATTCACCATCCGCAAAAGGCACATATCCTACACTATTGCGAAAATAATCGGTCTTCCCTGTACCTTTAAATAAAAATCCAAGAGATACATTTTTGTAGCGAAACTCTCCTCCAAACCCATACATAATCTGAGGTAGTCTTTCGTGAGCAATAGGAACTTGGTCGTCCACATCTATTTTTCCATCGCCATTCATATCTTTGTATTTAAGATCTCCCGGCAACACTGTGCCCCAGCTTTGTTTAGGGCTGTATTTAATATCATCTTCATCTTTGAAAAAACCAATACATTGGTATCCTCTTACTGTATTAAGGGGAACACCTGTAAGGTCTTGATATGGGTATTTATTATATGTTTGCTCCCAATTTTCGATCTTGTTTCTTGTGAAAGTGTAATTCCCACGTATAGTAAAAGACATGTCTTTGTTGATATCATGAGTATACGAAATAGTTCCGTCTGATCCCCATTTTGACATTTCCCCCACATTCCCGAAAGGATTGTTTGTCAATCCTACATAATCAGGCACTTGTACACGCTCTTGAAATATACCTTCACGTTTGTCTTTGAAGAAATCTACTGTTAATGTTAATGCATTTTTTAAGAATTGAAAGTCAAAACCTAGATTGGTTTTTTTCTCTTTTTCCCATATTAAATTATTAGCACCAACCAAAGAAATACCAATACTTTCAAGTCTTCCGGAGCCCCATGGGTAAACGTATCCTGAATTAATTCGGTCTAAATAAGGGAAACGACGTAGCTTCCCATCCGGATCCCTGACGAGTTTATCGTTCCCTACTACTCCATAAGATGCTCTTATTTTGAAAATATCAAGCCAAGGGAGGTTTTCTTTTACCCATTCGTATCCGGTTGGAATCCATCCGATAGAGACTGAAGGGAAAAAACCAAATTGTTTTCCCGGGATGAAATTCTCTGTGCCATTGTACCCAAAGTTAAGAGCTGTGAGGTAAGTATCATTGTAACTGTATTCTACTTGACCTGATAGGCCTATATATTTTTCGGGTATCATCGCTAAACTCCGGTTAAGATTTAAAGCTGTTTGGTCTGACCACTGTTTGTTTTCTATCTCGAATCTTAATAATCCTCCTACCCGGTGTTTTTCATCGAATATTCGATTGTATAATGCTTTAGATTCGAAGTAAAACTTTCGGTATTGCTTTTCATAAGAGCTATAGAAAGCATCTGTACCTTTCGCTACTATTTCGCGGGTCAGCAATTCGCCTTTACTGTTTCGTCCGATCGCTCTGTACTGAGCAGGCTGATAATAGCGTCGCTCTGTAAGCTCCCCTTCTCGGTCATAAGCTCCTTGTACATGAACGGATAAGCCTTTAGTTAGCATAGACAGGTCTTGCTCGAGACGCATGGTGAATTGTTCTGTATTACGATTGATATCTGTCTTTCCCGAATGGTTTATCATAACGTACGGAGAGGATCCGCTTGTAGTTGTGGCTGCAGGTAACTGACCATTAGAATATTGAAGAGGGAAAAGCAGAGGTGTATATGCAGCCTGAGCAATCCATATACCGTCTGTATTCATCATTCCCGGGCGTTTATTCATTGATAAATAAGCATTTGACCCGAAATATAAAACAGTACTTTTTGTAAGGTTTATATCTAAGTTCAAACGGAATGAATAGTCATTGAATCCAGCGTTAGTGGCATAAGGATTATTCTTTTCTGTTTTATAAGCAGCTGATTCATTAGAAGCATCGAGGCTTACAAAATATCTGGCTACATCACCTCCTCCCTGAGCACTGACATAATATTTTTGTTTGAATGATACATTTTTGACAATTTCTCCCTGCCAGTCAACATCCGGATAAAGATCTGTGTCTAATCCATCTTTGATTACTTGCATCTCAATAGGGCTGTAAGCTGGATCTTCATTTCGCGCCTGATAGGCTTCATTTGTGAGCATTGCATAATCATGAGCTCTGAGATATTCAGGAAGACGTCTTAAGTGAGATACCGATACATTAGCTCTACCCGTAATTCTCAGTTTGCCTGATTGTCCACGCTTCGTTGTCACAATTATTACTCCATTTGCACCTCGAACTCCATACACAGCTGTTGCCGAAGCATCTTTGAGAACAGAAAAACTTTCAATATCCGCAGGGTCAATTGTATTTATATCTCCAGGTAAACCATCGACAAGCACAAGAGCTCCATCGTTTGCACCAAAAGTACCTCTTCCCCGTACCCAAAATTCGGCAAGATTCTGACCTGGCTCTCCGCTACTCACCATAGAAATAATACCAGCTACTTTTCCTCCTAGCATATTCGCTATTGAAGGGCTTGGCGTTTGCAGCTCTGACGGAGAAACAGTAGAAATCGCAGCTACAGTAGATATTTTTCGTTGAGCTCCTGTTCCTGTTATCACAATTTCCTCCATCTCTTGGGTTTTGACAGCTAATTTTATGTCTAAGTCCTTTTTGTTTTCTGTTACAAGCCACTCTTGAGTCTCATAACCAACATAAGAAAAAACTAACCAGTCTCCACGGGAAGCTTTGATTGAAAATTTCCCATCTATATCGCTCATGGCTGTCCCTATCTTACTTTTAATTGATACTGTAACACCAATTAAAGGTCCCATCTCATCATAGATTTTTCCTTCTATTGTGTAAGTCGATTCTTGTGCAGATAGTGAGGAGGATACTGCTAAGAATAAAATCAGTAAACAATAATATATTTTATGCATATTACTCATTATTTAAATATGTTTTATTTATTCAATCGCGATTCTGCGTACTCTATTATTCCCATAATCTGATACATATATAATTCCTTCAGCATCAATTACGATTCCATGAGGCTCTTTAAACATTGCTTCATCCTTACTTCCATCTTTAAAACCGCTCTTTTCAGGTATACCGATTATGGTTTCTACCATCATTGTATTTGTATTAATCATACGTATACAATGATTTCCGTTATCACCTACATATAGATTTCCATCAGCATCAAAATTGATCATACGTGGCGATTTGAATTGGGCCATCGATAGAGGACCGTCTCTGTGTGCGCCATTGGTTGCACCAGAGAGTTTTTCAAACGAATCTAGAAGTCCTTTTTTATCAACTCCTACTGTCTCGGAAGTAACATCTACTCTACAGATACTGTGAGATACCTCTCCTGATCCGCTATCATAGGCTAACCATAATTCATTTTTATTTATAGGATGCATTGCTGCTCCATAAGTGACACCGCTAGGAGTCATTCCGACTGCTCTGGCATTCCATGTCTTTGGGTCTATTCGTACCAATAAGCCATTGTTGTAGCGAGTGTAATAGTTGCCATCAGCTTCGCAATATAGACAAGCGTAATGAGTATGGTTTGTACCTGTTGGAGACTGATAACCATTCCAATCCCACTCTTTTATGAAATATAATTTTGGAATCCAACCGGCATTTGGGTCACAAAAAATAAATTTATCACGATTATTCTCGTCCTCAGCTCCCATCTGTAAAACATTGGTTACTGGATTAGCAATAGGAGCACAACGATGGTTGAATCCTTGAGAACCATTTGCTACTACTGTTATACTATTTTCTGCCTCATTTATCCGAACAAGATTATTTTGGTTATCTGTAACAAAAATATTGAACTCCTTGTCCATACCTATATATACAGGACGCAATTGTGATTTGCTTAACCCCTGATCATAGACTGGCTTATCTCCAGGGTCGTTACCATTTCCTGCAATTGTAGTTACGCTAGCTGCTATTTTGTATAGGAAATGATTTGTGTATTCCCCTTTCTGATCACCAATTTCCACTTTAATAGAACAAGTGTCGCCAGGAAGGCGGGGGACTAATGCCAAGATTCGGGTTCCGGTAGAACTAAGAACGACCGCCTTTTTTTCATTGAAAGATACTTTTATTTTGGAAGTATCTGTACCAAAGTTTTCTCCATCTAATAGAATCATTTCCGCAATATGACCTGAGTCAGGACTAAATGATGTAAGAACAATAGGACTATTAGGGTTATGGGTTATACTTATGGGCTCATCGTTTTTACAAGAAACGAAAATAACTGTAAATGTAACTATACATAAGAGAAGATGGGTTATCCTATTTTTTGCAGTAATTTTTCTTAAAGGATATGGAAGTCTCTTAATAGCTGCCTCTGTGTAACTTGGTGTTTTTTTCATATTAGATTATAGTTATTAAAATCTTTATTTCATTGTATTATAGATTTTAGAAGGGATAAGTCAAGCTTAACTTAACTTTTAGATCGAATGTGGAAATTTTGTTCATACCCATTCACAAAATTTCGACATTTTGCAAATTCATATTTTTTCATAATTAGAAGACTCAAAGTCAAGACTCCTATTTCTTCTTTTAGGATAATAATGTATGCCTATTCAATTTTGGGGTTGTTTTTCATGATAAATAGATTTTAAGGTTCTGTATATTAAATAACTTGTTAATATTTATATTGCATGATTAATGCGATACAAGTATGTATTCTTATAGTATTCAAAAGAAAGAATGATTCTTTATGATATAAACTCACTAACTTTCTAATTTCTGAAAGGTCTTTCAAGTTAACTCGTTTACAATAGGTACTTTTGCTATTATTAGAAGATTTATATTCATGTAGTTAATTAGCAATATGTTAAAAAGTAAAATATTTTTCATTGAATCAGATTTTAAGGCTATCATATAATTAATACTATTAACACACCTATTAATAAAAATTTTATAAATCAATCACATATAAGATAGTTATCCTTCCTATACGTATTTTTCTAGATCAGATTTTAGGGCTCACTTCCTAAGTGATATAGTTCGCCGTTAAAAGTAGAATCTTTTTTATAATTTACCAAACTTTAATGATTGTTTTTTAATGTTTTATAACTCATCAAGTTTCGAATGAGCTAGAAGTTAAGAGGTTTATCTTTTTCCTCTATCACATATTTACAGATTAATATACTCACTATCAACAACATGATCACTTTACACAGAAAACTATTTTGTAACCTTATGCCATTCTTTAAGAATTACATTATCAATAAGTTAAAAGGAAGAGAAGTAAACATACTACTTTAATTTAACACTTAATGATTCTTGATTATGTAAACAACTAAGGATCAATATCTTTTTTTTCAAAACATCACTTAGGAAGTGATATTTTCTATTCTAGAATCAAGGAAAATTCTTTGATTTACTTCCAACCTTTCGTTTTTTATTACTTATAATAGGATAGGTTATAATAGATCTCTTTTATTATCTTCTGTTTAGGAATAGAAGGTTTCCTCCCATAACTTTTGTTGAAACAGGAATGTTATATTTTTAATATGTCTTTGTAAAATTTGGTGTTTTGGGATATAGTGTATTGAACGTTTAGAAGCCCACAGCACGGGATACAATTTCATTTGCTTCGTCTAATCGTGTGTGATTGATAGAGGCTAGATAGATATAAGTAGTCTTAACAGATGAGTGCCCCAGTCCTTCCGAAATTGTCCAGATGGGTAGGTTCTCTTCTTTAGCTATTGTTGCCCATGTATGTCGAGCCACATGTGAGGTTATTCGTCTTTTTATATCAGCCAGTTTTTGAATTTGTTTCAAACACCTGTTTTGTCTGCTTAATGCTGACAGATACTGATTATATGCACTCTTCTCTTGACTTCTGATTATAGGGAATATATATGGGCTATCACCCGTTATTCGAGCATAT
>NZ_OPYL01000008.1 GCF_900343125.1 Dysgonomonas sp. Marseille-P4361 | reverse complement strand
GGATTTACCTGTTTCTGCCAGATTCTTAAATACTTTGTTGCTAGTGACACGTTTGTTCTTACAGACTCTGATCGGAGTGGAATCTACAAAGCTGATTCCTGTGCACTTACCCAAACAGCAGGTTTTAGCAAAGATAGTCATTGTCATCAGGCAACTTTGCTGTAGTTCCACAAAGCGATTGTAGGAGACTGTTTTGGGGAACTCTGATTGCATATGTTTCTGTACATAAAATAGATAGAAGTATTTGAAGCTGCGAAAACCACTAAGATGAAAAAGTAAAGTGATAGTTATAACCTCAGATGTACTCATCTTAGGCGGGCGTTTGGATTTATGTCCCAGAAGAAAAGAGCTGGTTTGTTCTTCAAAATTCTTGCAAAACTCATCAACAAGTGAATATATTTCCGTAATTTTATCAAAGCAGATCATAAGGCGATTTATTGTTATATAAAAGATTGTCAATACTTTAAATATAATAATTTTTCGCCTTATATCCCTAAAATTCAACCAATAAGATTAATCGAACTCAGGTTATTAATAAAACGTTATAGTGCTTTAATCAGGGCGGGGCGTATTGTAAATATAAATTTATACTATTAAGAGAAAAGCTATAATCCTTTTTTACAGTATTTAAACAAAAAAAGAGTGGAGATATTCTCCACTCTTTTTTATTTATTGTATTTCTAATAGCTGAATTACTCAGTATAGAAGATAGCAACACGGTTCCATGCATTTTCAGCATATGGTTGAACTGTATCACCTTTCCACTCAACTGTTACACGGTTGCTGTTGATGTTGTATTTGTTGATTAACGCATTAGCAACATTTTTAGCACGTTTTTCAGAAAGTTTTTCGTTGAATGAAGGAGTTCCTGTTTTCTTGTCAGCATATCCGATAACTTTAACTTTAGCGCTAGGGTTATTTTCTAGATATTTAGCTGTGTTGTAGATGCTAACTTCTTGGTGTTTGTCGATGTTAGCGCTACCGATACGGAAGAATACTACGTTAGATACGAAGTTATCTTTTGGATCTGGGCATTTAGGGCAATCTTTTTCAACAAGTTTTTCAATAACTTCTGGTTTTTTGTTACGAAGTTCGTCATTTTCTTGACGAAGTCTGTTGATTTGACCGTTTAGGTCATCAAGAAGACCTTGATCCATTAGTAGAGCTTCAGAGAAATCAGTTTTCTTACCAACTTTGAATACTAAACTTGCAGATGCACCAACTAGACCATCATAAGTGTTACCACCACCATGGTTGAATGCTTCTTTAAGAAGAGCAGCAGATAGATCGATGTCTAGAGCAACTCTGTTAGAGAATTTGAATTTGTTGATCAAACCACCATTGATAGTGAAGTTTCTTTGTTTTCCACCTGGGTGAGTTGCACCATTCATTTTGTAATCCCAACCGATTGCACCACCGATACCTACATAAGGGATAAGGCTATAAACACGGTTTTCGTTGTATTTACCAAGGTAGTTGATAACATCAACCATAACGTCTACTTCACCCATGAAGTATTTGTTATGTAACATGTCTGTTGCGTTGTTAAAGAAGTTGTGAAGAGATCCACCTTGAGCTTTAACACGAGCACCTAGATATGGGTTGAACCATTTTCCGAACTGAACTGTAGGAGCAACAGTTAAGCGATTTAAGAAATCAGCATCGCTGTTAAAATCTCCTTGTACAAAATTAGCTCCAGCTCCAACTCCGATAAACCAGTTGTCCCAGAAACCATTATCTGCAAAAGTTGCATTACGACCAGGCTTAGTGCTAAATCCGCTTTCTTGAGCGAACATAGTCATAGTCGCAAAAACTAAAACTAAAAGTAAACTTACTTTTTTCATAATCAATCTTTTAAATTATAATTAAACACTGTTTGTTAATCTGCATATTGTTTATACCAAGAGTATATTCTGTCAATTCCTTCGCTTATCTCAATTTGGTGCTTCCAGCCTAAAGAGTTTAGCTTGGATACATCTTGTAATTTTCTCATTGTTCCATCCGGCTTTTCGGTATTAAACCATAAATGTCCAGAAAATCCAATTTTACATTTTATAAGCTCAGCAATATCTTTGATAGAAATTTCATGTCCTGTGCCTATATTTATATGTGTATTTCGAATCTCTTTCTTCTCTATAACATTAGTTAAGTCCAAAAAGTTTACAGATTCCATTATAAATACCGTAGCATCAGCCATATCTTCACTCCAAAGAAATTCACGCATTGGCTTTCCTGAGCCCCATATTTCCACCTGAATAACATTGTCTTTCGTCTGAATCCCGTATTTTTTTAAAATATCAAGTATTTCTTCTTCCGAAGAACTTCCAGATACATCTTCTATGGGACGTTTGTTCAAGTCTTCTCTTATTGTATTCCAATCGTTATTCTCTATACATTTCGCTAAATGTATTTTACGAATCATTGCCGGTAAAACGTGTGATGTTTCTAGGTTGAAGTTGTCGTTCGGGCCATATAAGTTTGTAGGCATTACTGCTATAAAGTTAGTCCCATACTGAATGTTGTAACTTTCACACATCTTTAAACCTGCTATTTTCGCAATTGCATAGGGTTCATTTGTATATTCCAGAGGTCCTGTGAGTAGTTCACTTTCAGCCATTGGCTGCTCAGATTCCTTAGGATAAATACAAGAACTCCCCAAAAATACTAATTTTTTTACATTATTTATATAAGATTGATGAATAACATTGTTTTGTATCATCATATTCTCATATATAAATTGTCCTCTATATGTATTGTTGGCTATGATTCCTCCCACTTTCGCTGCGGCAAGTATAACGTAATCAGGTTTTTCTTTAAAGAAAAAACTAGCTACAGCTTCTTGGTTTGTAAGATCTAGTTCTTTGTGTGTTCTTAAAAGAAAGTTGGAATATCCTTTTTCTCTTAAACTTTTAAGTATTGCAGATCCTACAAGTCCTCGATGTCCAGCAATATATATTTTAACGTTCTTATCTATCATCAAAAACTCTCCTTATTCAAAGTAATTAAGGATTCGATAACCTCCGTTTCTTAAATACTCTTCTTTTTTCATAAGCTCTATGTCATGGGTGATCATATCATGACACAGTCCTTTCAAGTCGTAGGTCGGCTCCCAACCTAGTTTTGTGCGTGCTTTTGTATTGTCTCCAATCAGAATGTCAACTTCTGTTGGTCTATAGTACGCAGGATCAATACCTACAATAGATTCTCCCAAGCGTTTCTTAAAAGCATCTAAATGTTCTTCTCCTACTGCTTTAGAGAAAAGCTCTTCGTTTATATGTGCAATAAATCCTTCTTCTTGTTCATTCTCTCCTTTAAATTCAACAGTAACCCCAGCTTCATTGAATGTCATCTTTATGAAGTCACGGATTGTTGTTGTTACTCCGGTAGATATAACATAATCATCGGGTGTATCTTGTTGGAGTATCAGATACATTGCTTTGATATAATCTTTAGCATGTCCCCAATCTCGTTTACTAGATATATTTCCCATGTATACCTTTTTCTGTAATCCAAGAAGTATACGGGCTGCAGCGCGTGTTACTTTTCTTGTTACAAAAGTTTCACCTCTTAATGGAGATTCGTGGTTGAACAGGATACCATTGCTGGCATGCATACCATAAGCCTCTCTGTAATTCACCGTGATCCAGTATGCGTAAAGTTTAGCAACGGCATATGGACTACGAGGATAGAAAGGGGTTGTTTCTCTTTGTGGTATTTCTTGTACCATACCATAAAGTTCCGATGTAGAAGCTTGATAGATTCTGGTCTTATCTGTTAAATTTAACAGACGGACAGCTTCTAAAAGTCTAAGAGTTCCTATACCATCAGCATTGGCTGTGTATTCAGGAGTATCGAAGCTTACTTTTACATGGCTCATTGCCGCAAGATTGTATATTTCATCAGGTTGTACATCACCGATAATACGAGTTAAATTCATGCTATCAGTCATGTCTCCATAATGAAGAACCATATTTCTTTTTTCATCATGAGGGTCTTGGTAAAGATGATCTATTCTATCAGTATTGAATAGAGAAGATCTTCTTTTAATACCATGTACAGTGTAGCCTTTTTTTATCAAGTATTCGGATAAATAAGCTCCATCTTGTCCTGTAATGCCTGTGATGAGCGCGACTTTATTATTCATAAAATTTGTCAACTACTAAGTTTATGGTGTTCTAGAATCCTGTTTATTGGGCTTCATCTTAGAACATGCAAGTTACAAAGATATAGTTTTTTTAACTAATTCAAATAAAAATGGCCTTATTTCATTAATTTTTCCTTTTATCAGCACAAATTAAGAAGAAAAATCGACTTCAGTAATGCGTGCATATCTTTTAACAACCTTTTTTTCTTTGTCAAGGAGTATTAATACAGGAGTACTCATAATACCATAGTTAATGAAGTTTTTCCCTCCAAACCCTTTAAGGTTGCATAGCTTATCCTCATCATTCCACGGATAACGTTTAGAATCTTTCGTAAAAGATGCCTGATCGGAATCTGCTGAAACGGAGATGATACGTACGTTCATTCCTTTCAGCTTAGGGTATTCATTTATTAGAGACTCCATTTGAGCATGACAATTATCGCAGTCAGACTGGTAAAAAACGATTAAAGTTCTTTCTGCGTCTGAATCTAGTATGCTTCTTTTAAGTCCTATAAGGGGAGGGGGTACACTCCCTTTTTTTAGTTTAGCTAAAGCAAAAGCATAAAACATATTTCCTTGAGGCACTTCTATGCGTCCAGACTCTTTGATGTAGGGGACAATGATATCGAATGCGTCATCCCATCCGTATTGTTCAGTGATTGTTATCAGGTTGTCTGCTAAATGTTCGAAAACTTCCTGGTTATCTATTCTTTTTAATATTTGTACCATATCATTTCCCAAGATTTCCTGAGAAGGAGCAATCTTAGTTAATCCATCTATAATATGTTGCCATATGCTACTACTATATAGACGATTCATGTCTAGTTTTTCTTTAGCGAACAGGCGGGTATTCAGCTTTTCGTCCAAGCTTGTTCTTTGATAAGCAACTTTATTGACTTGTTGCATATAACTTATCAGTTGGATAAAATGGTATGCATATAAAGTAGTGTCTGAAGGAGGTACAACCTTATTTTGCATAATTGAATACAAATAAGCATTTTCTTTTGAGTCTTTGAAGTTAAGCTTGTTATCTGCATCTTTTGTCAGCGTGAAGCTCTCTTTATTGACTATAAGATTTAATGGAGCATTGTTTTGTATAAGAAGAGAACCCATTCCCACATAGTCTTTGTCTTTTTCAGGAATACTGATTGTTATACTTCCATTGAGGGGGATAATCCCTTTTTGGATCGTATCCTTCTTTATGCCTTTATTGAGAGCGAAGGTATAAGTCTTATTTGCATCACCAGGTAAATTAAAAGTAATCTTTTGGGCATAAATAATACCCGGTATATGTAGTAGTAAGAATATGTATAGTAATAGTTTCATTTTAATGTTAATCCTATTTTATAATAAAGGAGAAAATAACCTTATTACAGACTCTTTAAATTTTCTGAATCTTGGTCGTTTTTCCCATTTCTCAAGAGATAATAGGGTTGACTGTTCCATATCTCTATAAAAAATTATTTTTGCTTTTTCGCAAGATTCTCTATTGTATATAAATGCATCAATTTCAAAATTGTGTTCGAAACTTCGAATATCCATATTGGCCGACCCCGTGATGGTCAAATCATTGTCTACGACCATTAGCTTGGAGTGTAAGAACCCTGCTTCGAAAAAGAATACATTAACTTTAGCATCCAAAAGATCCTTGATGTATGACATGGAAGCAATTTGTACAAATGTAGTGTCCGATTTTCTTGGAACCATTATACGTACATCCACACCACGCATAGCCGCTGTTTGTAACGCCAATAATAAGGAATCTGTTGGCACAAAATAAGGCGTTTGTATGTAAATACATTCTTTTGCATTTGATATAGCTTGTAAAATACCGAGATGTATGTCCTTAAAACGTCCGACAGGTCCACTTGTTACAATCTGTATTAAATTATCACCTTTGTTCTCGAGCAAAGGGTAATAAGAATCAGATGCTAGAAACTCTCTTCTTGAGGAGTACCAATCAATCAGGAAAGATGTTTGTAGACCAGCTACAGCCTTACCTTCTATTTTTATATGGCTGTCTCTCCATATTCCGGAGTTAATCCCTTCGATATATCTGTCGGCAACATTCATTCCTCCTACAAATCCCACTTTTCCATCTATTATAACAACTTTTCTGTGGTTTCGGTAGTTAACTCTGCTTGTTAGCAGCTTAAATGTTACTTTTAGGAATGGTTGAACTTCTATTCCGTCTTTTTCCATGTCCTTAAAAAAGCGACGCTTCACTTTCCATGAACCAACATCATCGTATATAAGACGAACTTCTATGCCTTCCGCTGCTTTTCGTGCTAAAATTTCTCGCGTTTTATTTCCAATCTCATCATCTACAAAAATGTAATATTGGATGTGTATATGTCTTTGAGCCTTCTCTAATTCCTCAAAGAGGGCTTTGAACTTGTCTTCTCCGTTAGAATAGAATGTGACATCACTTCCTCCATATAAAGGGGCAGCTTTAAGCCTATTGAGTAAACTCACTAAACCTTTGTGTTCAGTGGGAGGATTGAGGGTTTCTAGTAACTCTTTCCTTCCAATAGATCTTCTGTTGAGTTTCTTATACATCTTGTGAGAAATGAGTCGTTGTTTACGACTGTCTTCTCCAAAGAAGTAATAGATAACTAATCCAACCAATGGCAATAATAGCAGAATTAATACCCATGAAATAGTTTTCAGGGGATTCCTATTTTCAGAGATAACAACAACCATTGTACCGAGGGCTGTTACTACATAAAGAATTTGAAAAATAAGAATTAAGTTATCTGTCATTATCTTCTCTTCACCAGTGGATATAAGATTCTATAAATTCAAAGTTAGTAAAATTAATTAGTTCATTTAAATAGTATGAGGAGCAATCTCGTATTTTGAATTTAGTATATAGAAGAGATCTCCTTTAAGAATTTTTGAACTTTTTGAGAAAAAGATGTTTTAAGTTGTGTTGTTAATGTTATGATAAATAATAAAGCTTGTTTTTTTAGACCTTTTCGGAGAGAGTCAAAATAGGGGGAAAATTATTTTCTGTATTTTTCCTCATCTTCTTCTTCCATCATACTAAGGTATGACTTGTAACGACTTTCGCTGATGTAATGATTTTCTACTGCTTCAAGAACAGCACAACCGGGTTCATTGATATGTATGCAATTGTTGAATCTGCAATCTGCCGAGAGTTTAAATATCTCAGGGAAATAGTGAAATATCTCAGTTTTCTCCATCGATACAGTTCCAAAACCTTTAATTCCGGGAGTATCTATAATGAAGCCTCCTTCGGGTAATTCTATCATTTCGGAAAAAGTAGTGGTATGCATTCCTTTACCGTGATAATCAGATATAGCTCCAGTTTTGAGCTCGACGTGAGGTATCAGCGTGTTAATTAAAGTAGATTTTCCCACTCCTGAATGTCCTGAGAATAATGTTGTTTTCCCTTTTATTAAATCTTGTAAAGCGCTTATTCCTTCTTTGTGCAAAGCTGATATTTTTATAGAGGGATAACCTATATAATCGTACATGCTGATCAGCGCATCCATATATTCTGTTTCTTCCTCTGAATAGATATCCGTTTTGTTGAAGATCAGGTTTACGGGGACTCTGTATGCTTCAGCTGATGCTAAAAAACGATCAATGAAAACTGTAGAAGTTACGGGGTGGTTTATAGTAACAATAAGAAAGCATAGGTCGATGTTGGAAGCAATGATGTGCGATTGCTTCGAAAGATTGGACGAGCGACGGATGATGTAATTTTTTCGATCTTCTATTTCCGAAATAAACGCAGTTCCTTCGTTGTTCTCAATAATAGATACTCTATCGCCTACTGCGATTGGATTAGTGCTGCGAATCCCTTTAAGACGAAAGTTGCCTTTTATCTTACATTCGATATCGCGTCCGTCGTCTGTGCGAACCAAATACCAACTGCCTGTATTTTTAATTACTAAACCATTCATAACGAAGTGTTGTGATAATAACTAAGCCAATATAACATGATAAAAGAACTTTCTATTATATGTCACATTGGCTTGCGTATATGTTTTATGTTGATCAGATAGTCAATATCTCTTTTTCTTTAGCAGCGAAAATCTCGTCAATCTTCTTGATGTATTTGTCGTGCAGTTTTTGCATATCGTTTTCAGCATCTTTGGCAACGTCTTCAGCCACTCCGTCTTTTACAGATTTCTTGATAGAATCAATAGCATCGCGACGAGCGTTACGAACACTAACTTTAGCGTCTTCTGCCTCTTGTTTTGATTGCTTAACCAAAGCCTTACGACGCTCTTCTGTTAATGGCGGAATTGATAAACGAATCATCTCTCCATTGTTGTCAGGGGTGATACCTACATCTGAGTTTAAGATAACCTTTTCTACTTCTTTTAGCATTTGTTTCTCCCATGGTTGAACAATGATAGTTCTTGCATCAGGAGTGCTGATAGAAGCAACACCACTCAGAGCAGTCAGTGTGCCGTAATAGTCAAGCTTTATGCCATCTAGAATTCTTGGATTTGCTTTTCCTGCACGGATACGAGCCAAACTTTCATCTAAAAATTCAATAGCAGATTGCATTTTTTCTTCTGCTTTTTGTTCTAATTGTTTTAAGTCTGTTGCCATAATAGCTTTATTGTTTTAATTTATTTATTTCAATCAAGTATGTACGTATGTTCCTATTTTCTCACCTTTCATCAGTTTTTCAAGGTTGCCCGGTATGTCCATATTAAAGACTACAATAGGAAGGTTGTTTTCTTTACACATGACAGTTGCTGTCATATCCATCACTTTCAATCCTCTGTTATAAACTTCGTCGTAAGATATAGAATCAAATTTCACAGCATTCGGGTCTTTCTCCGGATCGGCTGTATAAATTCCGTCTACTCTCGTGCCTTTTAGCATAACATCAGCTTCTATCTCGATTCCTCTAAGGGATGATCCTGTATCTGTAGTGAAGAATGGGTTACCGGTTCCGCAAGATAAGATTACTACTTCGCCGTTATCCATTGCTTCAATAGCTTTCCACTTGCTATATATTTCACCTATAGGTTCCATTCGTATAGCTGTAAGCACTCTGGCTTTTTGACCTATGGCGACCAATGCAGAGCTTAATGCTAAGCTGTTGATTACGGTTGCAAGCATTCCCATCTGATCGCCTTTTACTCTATCAAAGCCATCAGACGAACCGCTCAGTCCTCGGAATATATTCCCGCCTCCTATAACTATACTTATTTGAACGCCCATATCTGCCACAGCTTTTATTTGCGTTGCATATTCGTTCAGTCGATTAACATCGATACCGTATTGTTGCTCTCCCATTAGGGATTCTCCGCTAAGTTTTAGGAGTATTCTGCCGTATTTTACCATATTCAAATATTATCTAATGCAAATCTAACACAAATTACGAAATTATAAAAAATTAATAGGGGAGAGAAAGCTCCAAACAGTAAGATTATTGTTGTGGTATTTCTACTAAGGGGTGAAAAATAATTATCTTTGCCTTACCTCATAAGATAATGATATGAAAAATTTGTGGTCAATTATTTTAATTTTATTTGCAACAACAATGTGTAGTAGTAAATCGGAAGAACCAATTGTTCTAATTAAAACCAATTATGGTGATGTAAAAGTGAAACTCTATAATGAAACACCTATCCATAGAGATAATTTTATAGAAAAGGCTAAAGCCGGTTTTTTTAAAGATCTGACTTTTCATCGTGTTATTAAAGATTTCATGATACAAGGAGGAGATCCTAAAAGTAGAAATGAGGCAGATTCTACAATTGTTGAAGATAAAACTCTAGGCGATACTATTTCTGCCGAATTTAGATTCCCGCAATATTTTCATAAGCGTGGTGCTTTGGCTGCTGCACGATGGGGAGATGCAGAAAACCCAACAAAGGCGTCTGATGCTTCTCAGTTCTATATTGTGACAGGAGAGAAATGTTACGAGGAAAAGATGAATGGAATAGAAAAACAACGTTTCGAGAGATTGAAACAGAATATCTATAATACAATCCAATCCGCCAATATGGATACTATCAAGGCTTTGTATAAGGAAGGGAAGCGTTCTGCTATAACGGAGATAAGAGAGCAATGGAGAACTCAGGCAGAGCAGGAAGCAGAAGCTAGAAAAGGGGAGACCTTATATAGTGACGAACAACGAGAACTGTACCGGACAATAGGAGGAACGCCACACCTTGATGGAGAATATACTGTGTTTGGCGAAGTCCTGGAAGGCATGGATGTAGTAGATAAGATACAAAATGTGGAGACAAACTCGAAGGACAAGCCTATTCAGCGAGTGATTATAAAAGATATAATAGTGCAAGAATAGTCTGAAGATTTTTTACAGGTCAAATAGTATAAATAAGAATGGATCAATCTAAAGATAAGCTTTGGGAGGTGTTAGATCGTGAATATCTGGGGAACGAGCCTTGGTTTACGGTTCGCAGAGATCATGTAAGACTCCCTAATGGGAACGAAATCCCTAGTTACTATGTATTTGAGTATCCTTCATGGGTGAACGTTATAGCAATAACGAAAGATCAAAAGTTTCCTTTTGTTCGCCAATATCGTCATGGATTGAGAGGGTATTTTATGGAGTTATGCGCCGGAGTCTGTGAAGAAGGCGAAGAACCTATTGTGTCGGCTAGACGCGAACTGCAGGAGGAGACTGGTTATGGAAACGGTAACTGGGAGTTGTTGACCGCAATTTCGGCTAATGGTTCCTCTACAAATAATATTACATATTGCTTTCTAGCTGCTGATGTAGAGAAAGTTTCAGAACAACATCTTGAACCGTCTGAGGATATTACAGTCCATCTGCTAAGCCTTGATGAAGTAAGAGAGTTGCTTCTGAGCGATGAGATGAAACAGGCAACTCAGCTGGCTCCTCTGTGGAAGTATATGGCAATAAATAAGTTAATGTAGTCCGGCTAAAACTCTAACTTGTCTTTGTAATTTCTGGAATTAGGGTGTGGAACGCCGAATACTTTGGTTGAGATGTCTTCAATTTCTACTTTCCAGATTCTGACATTGTTAACGGCAGGAGTAGAGTAGGTGAAAGGTCTGTCGGTATATTGTTTCATAAGTATATTCAGCACTTTTACCTTTTCTTCAAAGTCCTCTTCGAATACAACTTTACCTCTGCACAATACACTCGCGCACTTCATCCTATAGCTACATGCAACTTCTTCGTTCTGGTAAGTGAGTTGCGGATCGGTACAGAACGTAATACATACATTCGGATTCTTTTCCAATGCTCTTACACTAGACCCCTCCTGTGCCGAATGCAGATAGATAGTGTCATTAGCATAGCCAAAGTTCATAGGGAGAACATAAGGTAGTCCATCGGTCCCTATCATACCAACATAACATACTTTATTCTTTGTAATTATTTCTTCTATCAAGGCACGTTCTTCTACAGTAACGGTCATCATAAGGCAATAAGTTTTATTTAATCGGTGCAAAGATAACTACTTGCTGTCAGTTTTAGAAATTTCTAGTTTTAGCTTTTGCTATATTCGGTTTTATTGTAAATCACGACAAATAAATTTGGCGAGTATTTTTATGACCCGCCAAATGAAAATTGTATATATTAATAAGGTTTGATACTAAGGTAGGGTGTACCTTAATCTCTTTATTTAGTGGCATCAATGACACCTCTGAAATAACCGATTGATTGTCCTATACCCGAGCGTGGGTCTTTCATATTCTTTTCGTACTCTAAGCTGCAAGCTCCCGAATATTTTACTTCTCTGAGCATTCTAACAAATGCAGGAATGTCAACGATACCCCTTCCTATCTCACTACTGCGCCCTTCTTTGCTGGCCGCTGTCGTATTTTTCATATGAATGTCAAAGATTCGGTCTTTATATTTTTTCAAGTCAGCAATAGGGTCATGACCCGCACGCTTGTTGTGACCTATATCTAAGCATATACCCATACGAGGATCTAAATCTTTGATATGATTGTAGATGTCGGTAGCATGAGGATATAGCTTTATGTCGGGACCATGAAGGTGTATAGCGTATCTGAAGTTGTATTCTTTTACCTTTTCGTTCACATAAGGCAATACTTCGTGAGCCGGAACTCCGACAATAAGAGTTACGCCAACTCTTTTAGCATATTCAAAGGCTCTGTCAACTTCCTCTTTACTGTTCATGTAAATAGGTCCTACAGCGTAGCCTTCTACATTTGCGGCAGCTAATTTTTTATGAAATTCAGCTATTTGTTCGTCAGTGCTATTTAGCGGTAAATGAAAGTCTTTGATGCATAGATAATTTACCTCTACCTCTTGCATCATTTTCAGGGTCTCGTCCAGATCGAAGTTGACGAAAGTATATCCTGCCATAGCTACCTTGAATAGTTCTCCGTCATCCTTGTATCCTTCTTTCGTTGTTTGGGCTTGTACAGTTATATTCAGGAAAAATATGTGCACGCACACAATGGCGAGTGTTTTGAATATCCATGTTCTCATGTTTTGCTATTATTTAAAAGGTTATTAGATTAAGTTTTTTGAAAGATAGAGTTTAAAGTTACAAATTCGAATTGATATAGTCCATAAGATTCAGCTCTTTTTTTAGCTCAGGTTTTCCTATTTGTTCCACCTGGGTGTTTATTATGAGCTGTTTTTTCTCTTTAACCAGTTGTTCTAAAAATGTGTCTATTTCGTTCAAGTTATCTTGAATAGGGGTGTTTGATATTTCGTGATCGGCATTTTTTACTTCATAAAAGAAATGGGGTGATTGAATAGAACTTAATTGTTCTGAAATATGCTTTGATCCGTAAAAGCCCAATCCCATAGCTTCTATTTTATCAAAAGGCACACTACGGTCTGCATCGCCATGAAATAACAGTATTGGAGCCGGTTTTTGATTCCAATCCAGATTTGCTGTAGAACTAAAAATAGCTCCGGCAAGAGAGATGATTCCCGCATAGTTGAAGTTGACAGGAAGCTTGCTGCTGAGTTTCTCTTTGTTTGCTATCGAGTAGGTTGCGTGTAGGGCTGTTATTGCTCCGGCACTCGAACCACAAGGAACAAGCATTGTAGTATCAATATTCCATTCTTTAGCATTGGCAAAGATATAATTGGTAGCATCAAAGAGATCTTCCACAGCGTAGCCAATACTTCGAGGTAAAGCTTCGGGATAAGCTGCCGGATCTTGTACTTCTTTCAGTCCCAATCGGTAATCGATAGAAATTACCTGATAGCCTTTGTCGAGCAGAAAGTTGAAGAATTTGTCATAGCTTTCACTAGAGCGGCTTCCGGCTTTGAATCCACCGCCAAAGACATAAATAACACAAGGTTTTTCTCCTTCGATAGCGGTTTTGTTGTATCTGTCCATGCGAAGAGTATCAGTTCCCTTTATAGAAAAAATGTAGGTTTGTTTATCTACAATTTTATTTTCTTTCTCTATTGGTTTGTTACACGCAAACAACAGAAACAATAAAGCGAAAAGTACACTGAAATTTTTCATGGTAGATAATTTTAATGCATTATTTTATATAAAAGTTCTTTTAGAAGTTCGCCATCAGATGCAGAAACATTATCCACACCTTTGCATTTAGCGTCGTATGTTCTCAGCAAGCTGATAATCTCCATACACTTAAAGGCATTATAATTCTTCAGGGCTATTACATAATCTTTTGCCTGATATGGGTTCCTAAAGCCAAGCTCTGCGGCAATTCCCTGTTCTGTTTTATTTTTTGCCCAATAACAAATCATGAGGTTGCTGAAAAAATTGAATAGAACGATCATGGTTACAATCATCGGATTGTTTTTCGGGTTCTTTTCAAAGTAATCGGCTATTTGATTAGCCTTATAGATATTCTTCTCTATTATGGCTTTCAGTAATTCAAAGTTGTTGAAATCCTTACTGATCCCTATGTTTTGTTCTATCAGGTCAGCTGATATTTGCTTCTGTCCAGCCGGAATAGCTATCAATAGTTTGGCTATTTCGTTGGTCAGTTTACTCAAATCATTTCCTAAATAGTCGGATAGCATCTGAGCCGACTTCTGGTCTGTCGTTAATCCTTTACTTTGGATATAAGAAATAATAAATGCAGGAATCTTATATTCCGGAATCTTACTCGACTCGAATACTATTCCATGCTTGTCTATAGCAGCATATAATTTTTTTCTTTTATCTAAATTTCCTCCTTTGTAATTGATAACAAGAATGGTAGAGTGTAGTGGATTTTTTGCATAAATCTCCAATTCTTCAATCTTACTCAGATTTTGCGCTTCTTTGATTACTACCAACTGATAATCGGACATCATAGGGAAGCTGCGAGCCATTGTGATAACGGCAGGCACATTCGTTTCCATGCCGTAAACAATGGTTTGATTGAAATCGCGCTCTTCTTCGGGAAGTACGGTTTCTGTCAGGAGGTTTGTTAGCTCGTTTATATAATAAGGTTCATCACCCATAAATAGATATATGGGTTTGAACTTTCTATTTTTTATATCGGCTTTTAGTTGTTCAAAAGTCATATTTACTGTTATTCAAATCGTAAGTGTTTTACGGTCTGTCCATTGTTTATTAATGTTGTAAGTGCTTCTACACCTACCATGACATGCTCTCTTACAAAATTCTGAGTGACAATCTGGTCGCTTTTCTCAGTTTTTACCCCATCGGAAATCATCGGTTGGTCAGATACCAACAGCAATGCTCCAGTTGGGATGTGATTGGCGAAACCACAAGTAAAAAGTGTAGCTGTTTCCATATCTACAGCCATCGCACGTATCTTGCGAAGATATTCTTTGAATGAGTCGTCATGTTCCCATACACGTCTGTTGGTAGTGTAAACAGTCCCTGTCCAATAGTCGCGATTATGATCTCGTATGGTAGAGGAAACAGAGCGCAACAGACTAAATGCAGGTAAAGAAGGAACTTCCGGTGGATAGTAGTCGTTCGACGTACCCTCTCCTCGTATTGCAGCAATAGGCAGAATATAGTCACCCACACTGTTGATCTTTTTTATACCGCCACATTTGCCTAAGAACAATACAGCTTCGGGTTCAACTGCGCTAAGCAGGTCCATGATAGTAGCTGCATTTGCACTTCCCATCCCAAAGTTTATAATGGTAATCCCTTCAGCAGAAGCGTTTGGCATATTACCATCAAGCCCAATGATAGGCACTTTGAAATGATCGGCAAAGACTTCTACATATTTCGAGAAATTGGTGAGTAGAATATGTTTTGTGAATTGTTCCAAAGGTCTTTTGGTGTATCTTGGTAGCCAGTTTTCGACTATTTCTTGTTTTGTTTTCATATAAAATAGTTTTAAATTTGTTTATAATTAAACAAGTCTATCCTCTTTTTTGTTGGAGATAAACAAAGGTAACAAATGTTAGATTTAAATTTACCCCCTTTTGATATAAAAGTAAAAAAGGTAAACGGCAAGCCTGTCGTTTTCGATCAGTTGCGACGCAAGTTTATCGCACTTACTCCCGAAGAGTGGGTTCGTCAGCATTTTATCAATTACCTGACCACAGAGAAGGGGTATTCATCTTCGTTGATAGCAAATGAGATTCAGATAAATCTGAATAATCAGAAGCGTCGTTGCGACTCGGTTGTGTATGATAAAGAATTGCAGCCGATTGTAATAGTTGAATACAAAGCGCCCGATGTGAATATTACTCAGGATGTTTTTGATCAGATAGTACGCTACAATATTGTGTTGAAAGTGAAATATTTGATTGTGTCGAATGGCATAAATCACTATTGTTGCAAAATAGATTATACTACTCAGTCGTTCGAATATTTATCGGATATCCCTCATTATACAGATCTATAAAAAAAGCTCCTCTTAAATCAAGAGAAGCTTTTCTATATAAGTTTATTGTCTTTCTTATTATTCAGCCGGAGTTGTTGCCGGTTGTTCAGCTGCCGGAGCATCTGTTCCTGGCATAGGTAGAGTTGTTGACATATCAGGAGTTCCTGTATTAACCGGAGCAGGAGCACCTACTTCTGGTTGTAATGCATTATTAACGCTTTTTGGTGAAATCATAACGCATATGATACTCATTACCATTACAAAGCATGCCAATCCCCAAGTTGCTTTTTCTATAAAATCAGTTGTCTTGCGAACACCCATAACGGCATTTGAAGATGAGAATCCGGAAGCTAAACCTCCTCCTTTAGAGTTTTGAACAAGAACTATTAGTATTAGAGCAATTGATGCAATTACAATTAGAATAGTAATAAGCGTTGTCATTTTGTATCTTTAAATTTCGTATTTATAATCAGTTTTTCCAAAAAAATCAATTGGTCTGCAAAGTAAATATTTTTTTTCGGATAATTCAAGCTTAAATGTTTAATAATTTTATAAGCTTTTTCGTATTTCTTTTGCTTGATATATATTTTTGCAAGCGTTTCGGTGAAGAAAATATCTTCGTTTAGTTCCTCTCCATCATCTTTTATCTCGCTTTTTTGGGGGGACGGAGGAGTGCTAGCTTCTTCTGTAGGAATGATGCGGATGCCATCTTCGCTTTCTGCTTTATTGATAAAAGTATCAATTATACTTTGGTGTTTTAACTTTTTCTCTTCGGTAGTATGCCCTGTAGTATCTCTTTTCTCTTCTGCTTGCAGGTAAGAAAAATAATCGGTAGAGGCCAGACTGGAGTTAGAAATGCTGTATTCTAAATCTTCCTCCATCCCTAAGTCTTCATCTCTGGATTCGAAAAAGGCATTGAGCAGAATGTTTGTTCTATCCTCTTCAATTTCTTTTTTGCCGGTCTGCTGTAAGAAGTAGTCAAACTCCTCGCTCAGTATATAATAAAAAAGAGCCTTTCTGTCCGATATAGTGATGCTCAATCTTGATAATTCGGGGTTGAAGCCATTAAAGTCATACAGATAAAGAGCTTTCAGATAAGCGAACAATGCACCTTGAAAGTAAGGATATTCATTCACCAATTCTCTGAGGGGAAATATATCCTCTATTGTAGGATCGGTTTCCCTTCTTGCAATTTGGTGAAAGTGTTGAATATTCATTGTTTTTTTGATTTCGTTGATTAATTGTAGGTAGTATGTATTACCAATCCGACATTGTCGAGTTGAATATCTGATCTACAATATCTTTTGTCAACTCTTTGATCAGTTCATCTTGTACATCTGTCAGCATCTGATTGCTGTCGAAATCTCTGTACGCTGATATAGTTTCTTCCTTATCCTTTTCTGGTCTTTTGTTGTTTCTGAAGCGGAATGTTACAGCCATTGTTAGGCGTGTCTGCGAAGCCATTCTGTCTTCCTGCACCGCCATAGGTGTAAGGTCGTAACGTGTAATTTCTCCTTCAAGCTCCATAGAAGGATTAACCGAATTAAATCTCAGTTTAGTCCTGCGGGTAAACATATCCTTCAGGTCTTCATTGAAAAGCTGAGTTAATGGAGGGTATACGAGAAGAGCCTGATTCTGAAAATCCTGAATAGAAATGTCAGGAGTCTCGTCGTAGTTGATAGAAGCGCCGTTAAACTTGTAAGAAACGGTACACGATCCGGAAACAAGAATGAGTATAAATAATATTATGATGTTTCTTTTCATAAATTTTCCAAGTTGTATTCTTTTATTTTTCTATATAATGTCCGTTCAGATATTTTTAAGTCCTGAGCTGCATTTTTTCTTTTTCCGTTGTGACGCTCCAAGGCTTTCTTTATCATATCTCTCTCCACATCTTGCAAAGAAAGAGTTTCTTCTTCATACTCCGGAGCTTCGATGATATCGGCATCCGAAATGCTGGATGGCGGTATAATCGTATGTTTATCTTCTTTTACATTCGTTATTGAAGGAGCATATTCGTGGGGACTTACTACCATTGGAGTCAACGGAGTGTCTTGGTTCGTAATGGAAGAAGCAGAAATAATATCATTCGGAGATAGTTTTCCGGCAACGATGTCGTGAACAATTTTCTTTAGTTCATTCATATCCTTCTTCATATCGAACAGTACCTGATAAAGAATTTCGCGCTCGTTATTGAAACTTTTCTGCTCACTGCTGTTTATCGTTCCAATAGGTACTAGTCCAACCTCATTTTCGGGTAAATATAAGCGAAGAATCTCAGGCGTTATCTCACGTGCCTGCTCTATTATCGATATTTGCTCTGTGATGTTTTTTAGTTGACGAATATTCCCCGGCCAATAGTAGTTTTTCAGCATTTCTCGAGCCTCGTTGGTCAATGTAATAGGAGGCATGCTGTATTTCTCCGCACAGTCGCTGGCAAATTTTCTAAACAATAAAGGAATGTCGTCTTTTCTGTCCCTTAGCGCAGGAATTCTGATGGGGACAGTATTGAGGCGGTAATACAAGTCTTCGCGGAAACGACCGTTGCGTGTAGCACTTATCATATCCAGATTGGTGGCAGCAACTACGCGTACATCCGTTTTCTCTACTTTAGACGATCCTACTTTTATAAATTCTCCTGTTTCTAACACACGTAACAAACGAGCTTGTGTAGAAAGAGGGAGTTCGCCCACTTCGTCGAGAAACAAAGTTCCTCCGTTGGCTACCTCAAAGTATCCTTTGCGTTCGCCGGTAGCACCCGTAAAGGAGCCTTTCTCATGTCCGAATAGTTCGGAGTCAATCGTTCCTTCGGGAATAGACCCGCAATTGACAGCAATGTAAGTGCCATGTTTGCGGTGGCTAAATTGGTGTATGATTTGAGGGAAGTTTTCTTTTCCCACTCCGCTTTCTCCCGTTACCAGCACCGACATATCGGTAGGAGCAACTTGAAGAGCGATATCTATAGCCCGGTTTAGGTCTGCACTGTTACCTATAATACCGAAACGTTGTTTTACTTGTTGAATATCAGGTTTTGCCATATCTAAGATTCGTGTTAGTATAAATAAGCTTGTTATATATAAACACGTCGCTAAATAGTTAAGTTTATCGAAACCTGACAAAATTACATATTTATTCCTGCTTTGTCAGCCTTTTTTAGTGAAGATTTCTAAAGATAGCTTGATTTGTATAGTAAGAAAAAGTGATACACGAATGTATCACCTTACTTATCTGTTTACTACTATGTACTACTATTATTTTTATTTCATTTTGTCCGAACTCTTAGCCAGAGCATAGGTTTTGGCTTTCAGAAATTCTCCGAATTCCTTTATGTTCGAATATTGAGCTTGTTCTTCAGGAAGGATTGGTTGTCCCAGACGAAGATAGATTGTTTTACCTCTTTTGTTATATACTTCGTGTCCGAGACGAAGCGAGCGCAGGCGCCAGTTTACAAGGTCGAGGAAGTTGAAGAACCAAGAATTGTTACCACTAAAATACATGGGTATGATAGGCACCTTGGCTTTCTTCATAAGCTTCAGGACGGGTTCTTGCCATTCGCGGTCTTCTACTTCCATCTTGAAGTTTCTTATTTTGGTTTTCGATACGGCTCCGGCAGGGAAAAAACCTAGAGGATGCCCGTTTTTGAGATGATCTATTGATTGTTTGATACCTTCCAGACTCGATTTGCTTGCCATCTTTCCACTTTGGAAAGGATTAACGGCGATAAAATTCGGAGCCATAGTGTCAATCATTCCAAGAATGAAATTAACCATCATCTTATAATCGGGGCGAACAGTTCCTACAGTTGCTATTGCAGCAATCCCGTCGATGTGTCCGTAGGCATGGTTAGATACGGTGACAAAGGCTTGTCCTTCATATTGCTTCAATACTTCAATATTTTCAACGACTATATTTACACCCACATCTTTTAACAGGTGCGTACAAAAATCAACACCTTCGTACTGTTTGGATGCATCGTATATGCGATTGACCTTGTTCATTCCGGTCAAAGCCATTGCAAATTTAATGAGAGGCTTGCCTAATGGTCCTTGTAAAATCGGACTCATTTTTCGTATGTCGTCGTAGCTTAATAGTTTTTCTTTCATCTCGAATGATTTTCAAACTGCAAATTTCGTCAAAAAGAGAGTAATTCCAAAATTATTAAGAAAAGTTAGTCGTTCAATTCTATTACATCAAGGTCGAATATATTTCCTTTGTTGAGCGAAAACTTGACTAATGTTCTAACTCTGTGAAAACCATATTTACCCGCAGCACCAGGGTTGATATGGAGGCAATTTAGTTTTTGGTCAAACATCACTTTCAATATATGAGAATGTCCGGTGATAAATAGCTTAGGTGGTTTTATTGTTAATATTCTTTTTACGCGAGGATCGTATTTGCCGGGATATCCACCGATGTGAGTCATCAGAACATCTACATCCTCTAAGTCGAATCGCTGAAATTTAGGATAAGCTGCTCGCACTTTACTATCATCAATATTCCCATAAACAGCGCGGAATGGTTTTCCTATGGCCTCGAATTTTAAAGCAAGATTCATTGAGCCTATATCGCCTGCATGCCATATCTCATCGCAGTCCGCAAAGTATTTCAGATACTTTTCGTCCCACCAGCTGTGTGTGTCGGATAATAGTCCTATTCTTTTCATGCCAGATTGATGCAAATACAGAAACAAACCGATAAGATAAACGTTCCCATAGAAGTGTATTTCAAATAAGGATCGAGCAGTTTGTTTTCTTTTATTTTAAAAATGTTTATCAGCAATTTGATGAAAATGAGAAAACACAATAGATATAGATATTGATACCACGCCTCAGTGTAGATAACGGAATAAATTACGAAACAAACTAATGCCCCCAAAGTAAGAAAGGCATGGTAGCGTTTTGCGTTTTTCAGTCCTATGCGTACAGGAATAGTGATTTTCCCCGACTTCTTATCATTGTCCAAGTCGCGCATATTGTTGAGGTTGAGTACCGCAATAGTCAATAGTCCTAGACCAATAGCGGGTAGCCAAGGTTGAAAGTCGATAGTATGAGTATGCAGAAAATAAGTTCCTACTACAGAAACCAGTCCGAAGAATGTGAAAGAAAAAATATCACCTAGTCCCTTATATCCGTAGGGATTCTTTCCGGCTGTATATTTTATAGCGGCAACGATGCTCGCTGCACCTAATACCAGAAACAGAAGAATATACTTTAACTCCATAAATTGCAGAGCCACATATATTAGCAAGGCGCCAACTATAGCCGCCGCTCCGATAGCAATCAAAATTCCTTTCTTCATTTGTGAAGGTGTGATTGCGCCGCTTTGTACGGTGCGCTGAGGTCCAACACGCTCGCCGGTAATGTCTGTTCCGTGCTGAAAGTCTCCCAAGTCATTTGCCATATTAGAAAGCAACTGCAAGATGGTTGCAATCAGAATGGTGAGAATAAATACAAGAATGCTATATTTGCCTGTACTGTATGCAATACCACTTCCGCAAAGGGCTGTAGCTACAGCAAGGAATAATGTTCGAGGGCGTAGAGCCGATATCCAAGAGTTGAAAGATGCCATAAAAATGTTTTTGCAAAGGTAAAAATTTTACCTCTAACGAATAAATTATTTTACTCGAAAGCTCGTTTCATTCCTTCCCAGTCAAATATAAGGCGAATGCCGAAATCTTGGTATTTCCCTTTTTGGAACGATACGAAAGCACCTGCATTGACTAATTGGGTGAGATTTATTGAATAACCGGCTTCGGTGTACAACTTCATGTCCGGAGTATATAGGCTCTTTAAGTGAAGTGTTTCGCTAAACATCTTTCCTTGCAAGAATGGAAGGCGTTTTAGTAGAAGGTATTCATTCGTATAGTTGATATTTGTCCGTACCCAGTATTTATTCGTAGAAGCTGTATAATTATCAAGCAGCATAAATGAACTGAATGGAGATTTTAGATTGATCATTACATCCGAAGTGTTGAAATGCTGGAAGTCTGCGAAATGAATGTAATTTTTATTCCCTAAAAAACCTCCCCCTTCAAGAAGGTAATGGAAAGAAGAGAATTCATTTAGTTTAATATACTGATCCAATCCTCCATACAGCTTGTAAAATTGTTTTCGTTTACCCTCTATTGTTGGCAATGTATGTTGAAACCTCATAAAGAAAGTAGGAGAGGTGCGTTTTACATAGTTTTTCACACCATCTCTTATTGTATAATAAGCATAAGGGGTATAATCTAACCCAAGTCGGTATTCTACTTTGTTGAATCTGTCGTTCGGTAGGATGTTTTCTGATATTTTACTCTTTTTTCCCCATGTGTAATCTGTGTGATTGCTAAGCCCGTGACGATTGGCTATTTCGAAAATGGTATGAAATCTTAAGCCGTTGGAAATGTCTATGCTATTAGTTGCAGAAACGAAATTCTTTTGATAAAAGAAGCTGTAATTTTTTCCTTTGATTAAAGAACTTGAGAAATTGTTGAAGCGATGAATCCCATTCGGGTTATAGTCCTCACTGACCGATCCGGCTGAAATATTGAGCCTACCAAGTCTCATAGGGGCATAAGATAAATTGATGTCGCCACCGCCTACTAATCTTTTTCGGGCTAAAGTGTAATATAAATAAGGAGCAATTTCTAGCTCATTCTTCTTTCTTAACTTTGTTTTTTAACTAATTGATTGCCCCATCCATAGACCGTCTACAAAGTTGTATTCGTGGAGTAGGAGTCCTCGCATCAGCCCATTGTAGGTAAAAGTAATTTTACTGGAGTCTCTGCCGATTTGCCCTCCCGAAATAAGATCTTCCCAAGAGAATGATTTGTTGTTGTATGCCCTGCGGGTAGAATCTAAGTGAATTTGTATCGAGTCTTTTTTCTGTAAGCTGGCTATTTCTCTTTTGTCTAAAGGAACTATCCTTATGTTTGTCCAGTAGGCAGAATCACGTTTGTTGGCTAAGCTATCGGAAGTGATTGAATAAAGGGAGTCTCTGACTGCAATTTCGAAATTTCGTTTTTTACTCTCTTTTTTATTTATGCTACTCTCTACTATGTCTTTATTTAGTTTAATGTCTTTATAAGTCAGGGATGCATAATAATTCATGGCTGCTCCTATGCCAAGAAAGTTGATGTCGGCATCCATAATATAGGTGATGGGGAGATATAAGTTGGTATCCAGTTCTTGGTAAGATATTTTGTAATCTTGCTTTATTCCAAAGGCATTTGTTGCTAATTCTGCAGAATGGATATGCCATGTATTGTCAGCTATGTAAATATAGCCATCGAACAGGATAGGGTCTTTGAATTTAGGATCTACCTTTATTTTATTGATGTTTAGTCCTTCTTCGTCAATAAAGCCCTCGTAACGAAATTTATAATAGGAGAAAGCTTTAGGGTTGAGGGGTGAAACAAACATCCCCATTTTAGGGTTGTATAGAGATGAGGTCATTAATCCCATAGCGCCTTCAGGGTTCATGTTGTCGGGGATACTACTCGAAAAAGCTTTGACAGTCTGTTTGTATTTGTCGGGAGCTGTGAAGTGAATTTCGTTGAAAGATTCCTGCATAAAGAGTTGATCCTTAAATTCAGAGAGTTTTATACCTTCGCCTTTTTTTGCGATCATATCTATAAAAGAAGATGTCTTTAATAGCTCTGCATTAACCTTGATGTATGCCTCTGCTTTATACTCTTTTGCAGCACTTGCGTATAAGGGGGCTTTTTCTATAGCCTTGCGTATAATGGCATAGGCTGGGTCTTCTTTTGCTGAGACTGTTATTTCGCTGAGATTGAAAGGAGATTCTTTGAGAGAAATATCAACGATGGTGGGCTCGTTTCCTTTTATTTCGATAGCTTTTTCTATAGACTTAAAGCCTAAGCATTTGAATTCTGTAGTGTAACTGCCTTCTTTCAACGTTGTTTGATAATAACCCTCGTCGTTGCAAGCTAAGCCTTGATTGATTTCCTTAATGTAGACGAAACTGCCATGCAAAGGTTCTCCTTTGGAGTCTGTTATTCTTCCCTTGAAGTTTTGCCCAGATAAAATGGAGGAAAAGAGTATTGTGATAATTAAGCAGAAGCTCCTCATAAGTTTGTTAATTGGTTATTGTTAAATACAACCTGTTTAAGGAATAATTATTGTTCTATTTGCCTAATATTCTTTTGCGGTGCTTCTTTCCCCAGTCTACAAGGGTGTCTGTAATTTCTTTCGAAGTCTTTCCGTATTCTGTGATGGTGTATTCCACTGTTGTTGGTTTGCCTATTATAACTTCACGCGTTACTAATTGGTTTTGTTCCAATTCTTTCAGCTCCTTAGATAACATTTTTGCTGAAATGCCTGGTAGGCCTCGTTCTATCTTTTTGAATGTATTCTTCTCCTTTTCGTTCACAACTAAGTAATGTAGTATCTGTAATTTCCATTTTCCGCCAAGTGTTTCTATTGTGTCTCGTAAAGCTAGAAGATTTTCAGAGCAGGAAGCATTTAGGGTATTGTCGTTGTTTGTCATTTAGTTATTTTTTTTATGTGTTGTTTTTTTGAGAATGTAAATATATAGATTCTTTTTTTTTGTATAAACGTAAATTGATGATAGTAGAGTATTATGGTGTAAAAAGTCTATGAAAAGATTAGTTAGTTTTCATTATGTTAAGAAGATGTTTGAAAATGACTACAATATCTTTTTTATAGATATATAATGGGATTATTTTATTATTTTTGCACGAACTTTTAATCAATAACTTTTTTAGAAAGAAATGCTTACTGTAGAGAAAATTGGCGGAACATCAATGTCGCAATTCAAGGACGTTCTAGAGAATGTAATTATTGGAAAGCGCGCTCCCGAAGATTTGTATGATAGAATATTCGTGGTATCGGCATATAATAATGTAACAAACTGGCTTTTGGAGCATAAAAAGACGGGTGAGCCGGGTGTATATGTGCAATTTCTCGAAAATAGCGATTATAGCATAGGTTTAGATAGTCTTTGTCAACGTCTGTTATTAATAAATAAAGGCTTTGAGGAGATAGGTCTTGATCAGGGTGAGGCGCGCGAGTTTATAACTTTTCGCATCAAGCAGGCAAAAACAATGCTTCATAGTTTGAGTAAAGTAATGGCTTCTGGGTATGTAAATGCAGATGATATCTGTCTTGCAGCCCGCGAAATATTGGCCTCGATCGGAGAAGCGCATTCGGCTTGGAATACTGTGAATATTTTGAATAATAATGGTATTTCGGCTCGCTTCATTGATCTTTGCGGATTTAATGATTCAATGCCTTTGACTATTGATGAACGTATCCATCGAGCATTCAAAGGGATGGATTTTTCCAAAACTCTCTGTGTTGTAACAGGATATACAAAGGGTACCGAGGGTATCATGCGTGCATTCGATAGAGGGTATACCGAGGTTACTTTCAGTAAAGTAGCTGTGGAAGTGAAAGCGGTAGAAGCCATCATACATAAAGAATATCACCTGTCCAGTGCAGATCCTAATATAGTAGGAGTGGATAAAATTATACCTGTAGGGTACACCAACTATGTTATAGCCGATCAGTTAGCCGATATAGGTATGGAGGCAATTCATCCTAAAGCAGCAAAGCCTCTCGAATTGGCAGGAATAAATATTCGCATAAAAAATACATTCGAGCCAGAACATCCGGGAACCTTAATAACTAAAGATTATGTGTCAGGGGTGCCTAAAGTAGAGATCGTCTCAGGTACTAACAAGGTATTGGCTATAGAAATACACGATCCAATGATGGTTGGAGAAGTGGGTTTCGACTTGCGTATTATGCAGATTTTTCAAAAGCACAAGGTGAGTTATATTCTAAAATCAACAAATGCAAACTCTATAACAATGGTTGTCTGGGATAACTATAAGTCTAGAGAGTTGATCTCAGAGCTTGAAGAGGTGTTCTATCAGGTAATAGAAGAAAGAGTTGCTCTGGTTTGCGCTATGGGTACAAATATCGCTATTCCAGGATTTCTTTATAAGGCAGCAAAAGCTTTGTACGATAGAGGGATAAATGTAGAGAGCTTTGGACAGTCGTTGAGGCAGGTAAATATGCAGTTTGTGATCAAGAGAGAACACTATAAAGAAGCCGTTATTGCCTTAAACGAAGAATTGTGTATTGATAAATAGCAATAAAAAAAGTCTTTTTTAGTTTTTTTTAATTGTATAGAATCAATTTTAGTTCTATTTTTGTAAGCTGGAATAAAGAAAAGTCCAGAATTTAATACCAGGTAAACGGATCTAGTAGTGTAATCTTCGCATCTATAGATAATTATACCTTTATTTATTTATTTATTGAAAAATATATTTATTAGAGTTGTTTTATCTAAGACTAAAATCTAATCATCAACGTTGTATTTTATTAAAGACGTTATTCAGAATGCAAATTTGGAGCAAAAATACTTTGAAAGATAAAATGGAGTAGTATATTTGTAGCCTTGTTGTCACTTTTGAATGGCTTTTTTTTGAATCTGAGATTTTAAAATGTATAACAATATAAAACAAAAATTAATTCACTAAACTTAAATTATTTATTATCATTATGGAAACTAAAAATCAAAAACCGAGATCGAAAGGCGTTTCTGCGTTTCTTGTTGTTATCGCATGTGCTATCGTAGGACACTTATTCTTTTACATCGTAGCAGGAGCTGGAGACCCAGAAAATCCACTTGGTTCTATTTTACCTACAAACTTTGATGAAAAAGGAAATCCAATTGATGGAAATGCAATGGGTACACTTTATCATGGAGGTTTTGTAATTCCAATCGTTATCACATTATTATTAACAGTATTTACTCTTTCTGTAGAAAGATTCTTCGCTTTGAACAAAGCTAGCGGTAAAGGTAGTACTACTAAATTTATCATGAACGCTAAAGCTAAACTAGACGCTGGTGATATTGAAGGTGCTTCTAAATTATGTGATGAGCAAAAAGGTTCTGTTGCTAACATCCTTAAAGCAGGTCTTCTTCGTTATGCTGATGTTGAAAAACTAACAGATCTAAACAATGATGAAAAAGCTGCTATGATTCAAAAAGAACTTGAAGAAGCAACTACATTAGAATTACCATATTTACAACAAAACTTATCAGTTATCGCGACTATCTCTTCGTTAGGTACACTAATGGGACTATTCGGTACGGTACTTGGTATGATCAAATCGTTTGGTGCGATGTCTCAAGAAGGAGCTCCTGACTCAACAGCTCTTGCTCTTGGTATCTCTGAGGCCTTGATGAACACAGCGATGGGTATTGGTACAGGTGCTGCTGCGATCGTTTCTTATTCTTATTTCTCTGGTAGAGTAGAAGACATGACTAACGCTGTAGACGAAGTTGGTTTTGCTATAGGTCAAACTTATACAAAATTCCACGGAGGTCTATCTAAATAATTTAAGATTTTTTCACAAACTTGATTTGTGGAATATCTAATGAATTATACTCTATTAAGTAAAAAGAATAAGGAAGCAATAAAATGGGAAAAGCAGTAAAAGCAAAAAAACACGATACATTCATCGACATGACGGCGATGAGTGACGTTACTGTTCTCTTGCTCACTTTCTTCATGTTGACAGCAACTTTCTTACCTAAAGAGCCCGTACAAGTAATTTCGCCAAGATCGGTGTCAGAAACAAAAGTTCCGGAAAACAATGTATTAACTATATTGATTGACGGAGAAGGAAAAGTGTTTTTGAACTTTGACGAACATACTAAGGCAACTAGGAAAGATATAGAAGTGCTTGATTTAGTGGGGAAAGATTATGGACTTACGTTTTCAGATGGTCAAAAAAGATCTTTTAACGAGCAAACTCACGTTGGAGTGCCAATTGGAAGATTGTCTGATTTCTTAAATAAGTCTATAACAGATCAAGACGAAGAAATTAAAAAATATGGGGTGCCTCTTGACAGTGCAAATAATCAGTTCGAACGTTGGATTAAGCGCGCTCGTGAAGTAAACGGCGATGGAATGCAGATTGCAATCAAAGCAGGTGAAACAACACCTTATCCTCTTGTGGAAGCGGTGATGAAAAATCTTGTTAAGATGAAGGAAAACAGATACAATCTGGTTACTTCTCTTAAAGCTGCTCCTAATATTGATTGATATCATAATTTAAACAATAAAGAAAGGTAAAATTATGGCAGAAGTACAACAAGGCGGTGGCGAAGCAAAGAAGGGTAAACCAAAAAGAATGAATTTGAGGGTAGACTTTACTCCGATGGTGGATATGAACATGTTATTGATCACATTCTTCATGTTCTGTACAACATTGAGTAAGCCTCAAATTATGACGATTGCGATGCCAACCGACGAGAAATTAACTGAAGAAGATGAAGTTAAGGTAAAAGAATCTAAGGCTATTACTTTAATATTAGGCGAAGATGATAAAGTCTATTATTATGAAGGTATGCCGAATTACGAAGATTATACAACCTTAAAGGAAACCACTTATGCTGCAGATGGTCTTCGCGCATTATTATTAGAGCGCAATAAAGAGATTGTTGATGAAATGAAAGATCTTAGACGTCAATTAGCAGATAAGGAGATAAAAGAAGAAGAATTTAGAGAAAGATCAAAAGAGGTTAGAAGTAACAAAGAAAAAGCACAGGTTGTAGTTATTAAGCCTACAGGAGATGCTAGTTACCGTAATCTAGTTGATGCTTTGGATGAAATGGCTATCTGTAGTATCGATACTTATGCTATTGTTGATATAGCTGATGGCGATAACTTCTTATTAGAAAACTATAAGACTAAGGGGGCCCATGGTGCTGGAGCAACAGCATCTAATTAATCACATTTAAAAAAATAGGAAAAAATGTCAGACATTAAATTAAATTCCGAAGAATGGCGTAATGTGGTTTTTGAGGGTAGAAACAAGGAATATGGCGCATTTAGACTTCGTCAATCCTCCTCGAAAAGACATATAGTGGCCTTTCTTGTAGTTCTGCTATTTGCAGGAGTCGTATCAGCTTTGCCTAGTCTTGTTACAGCAGTAAAGAGTTTAACTCAAGATGTTGCGATGGGACCAATGGATGAGGCTTATGAAATGTCGGCTGTTGAAGCTGAACCAGTAGTTCCGGAAGAGAACCTGATTAAGCAAGAAACTGCGCCACCGCCACCACCATTGAAAAATACTGTAAAGTTCGTACCTCCTACAATTGCGAAGGATGAAGAAGTGGCAGAAGATCAAATGGTGAGTCAAACAGAAGTACAGGAAACTAAAATCCAGATTTCGGTAGCTACAGTAACAGGTGGAGATGATAAACATGGTGTTGATATTGCAGAATTGAGAGAGCACAAACAAATTGTGCAAGAGAAACCTGTAGTAGAAAAACCGTTTACAATTGTAGAGCAAATGCCAGCTTTCCCTGGAGGAGAAGAGGCCATGCACAAGTTTATCTCTGATAATCTTAAGTACCCAGTTGTAGCGCAAGAATCAGGAATATCAGGTCGTGTAACTCTACGTTTTGTGGTAACAAAAACAGGAGAAATATCAGAAGTAACAGTAGTTCGTGGTATTGACCCATCTTGTGACCGTGAAGCACTTAGAGTTGTGAAATCCATGCCTAAATGGGTTCCTGGAAAACAAAATGGAGAAAACGTTCCGGTTTATTTTACATTACCAATTGTATTTAGACTGAAATAACGTTACTATCTTAAACTTAAGTTTTTAATAGAAACTAAATAAAGAAGAGAAGTTTGAACCTAAAAATCATCTTCTCTTCTTTTTCTCAAATAAGAAACAACAATGGAAAAAGAAAACAAATCACCCAAATTCTCGCCAAGAATGATTTTTGGCCTTTTTATGGTCGTTTTTTATCTGTTCGTGGCAATTCTATTAGTCTTTACACCTATCTTTAAAGATGTACATATTGCAGCTCGCATCATTATGGGGATATTGTTCTTTGCATACGGATTGTTTCGTGGCTATCGAGCATGGAAGCAGTTTTGAGGAAAATACATGATTAGAAAAATTAAGATTATGAATAAGTCGGTTGTTATCATATCAGTATTATTACTTGCACTCATTTCAATTACATCGTGTCAGGACGTTAAATCATATCGTACCGATACCACGACGAGTGGTGTAGCAGAAATTGTAGCAGATGAATGTTTTGCGCCAATAGTGCAAGAGCAAGTAGATGTTTTTGAAGGTCTAAACAAAGAGGCCACTGTGATACCGACATATGCTAACGAAAGAAAAGCATTTGAGCTGTTTATGGCCGATAGTATGCGAGTTATAATAGCAGCTCGAGAATTAACACCAGCTGAAAAACAAATCATAAAAGAAAGAAAACAAACTTTACGATCTCAAGCATATGCAACGGATGCAGTAGCATTAATTATCAATAAAGAGAATCAGGACTCTCTGATAACTGTTGCAGATGTAAAAAAAATAATGACCGGAGAAATCCGTTCGTGGAAAGAATTGAACCCAAAGTCTAAATTGGGAGAAATAGTTGTTACCTTCGATTCACCCAACTCAAGTACAGTTCGCTTTATCGCCGACTCTATTTGCAAAGGAGAACCTTTAGGTGATAACCTGAGAGCATTTAGCTCTGACAGTATCAAAACGGTAGATTTGTATGATCGCACACCAAATCAGCAAGTGATAGACTATGTAGCATCTACACCAAATGCTTTAGGTATAATTGGGGTAAACTGGATAAGCAACCCTTCAGACTCTACTCGATTGAGCTTTATTAATAACATTAGAGTAATGTCGGTAAGTAGGGCAGATAGTGCAACTCGTAAAAATAGTTATAAACCATTTGCAGCATACATTAAATTGCAAGAATATCCGTTAAGTAGGAACTTATATATAATGATTACAGACGTAAAAGGAGGATTACCTTCCGGTTTTGTTAATTTTGCTGCCGGAGAAAAAGGACAGAGAGTTATTCTTAAAGCCGGACTTTTACCTGCATATGCCCTAACGAGAGTAGTTAGTGTGAAACCAACACTGTAATTGTAAGAAATAAAATAATCATTAATCCATAATATAAAAAAACATGAAAATGAAGTATTTTTTAGGCTCTTTATTGAGTATTATGATCAGTATTTCAGCTATAGCACAGAATAATCCAGGAACAGACTATATCAGTCTTGGAGATTTGAAATTGGCAAAAGACTATTTCATGAAGAGAATGCGTCAAGCGCCGGCTGAATCAAATTACTATTTAGGAGAAATAGCTTACCAAGAAGGTAATTTAGCTGAAGCACAAAAAAATTATGAAGCAGGAGTAGCTGCTGATCCGGCATCAGCTCTAAATAACATTGGTCTTGCTAAACTTCAGTTGAAATCAAATCCTAAAGAAGCAGAAGATCAGTTAAAGGATATTCAAAAGAAGAATAAAAAAGACGTAACTGTTATCCTTGCTATAGCAAAAGCTTATCTTGACAATGATATGAAAGAAAAAACTCAAGAGAAGCTAAAAGATGCTTACAAAGCAGACAAAAAGAATCCTTACATCTATATTTTCGAAGCTGATATGTTAGCTAAAGAAAATAAAATAGGTGAAGCTACTCAGCTATATGATCAAGCAATCTATTTTGATCCTAACTGTACACTAGCCTATCTAAAAGGAGCTAGAGTGTATGAGTACATCAATAGAAACCATGCTGCTGACATGCTTAAGAAAGTAATCGCGATTCAACCAGATAATAAACTAGCTACAAGAGAACTAGCAGGCTTGTATTATCGTGATGGATTCTATCCTCAAGCAATAGAGGCTTACAAAGAATATTTCAAAACAGGAGACTATGGCATTGAAGATCTTCGCCGTTATGCAGCAGCAGAATATTTTACTAACAATTTTGCAGAATCGATGAGATTGTTACAAGAAGGAATGCAAAACAATCCGGATGATTTCGTTTTGAATCGTCTGTTGATGTATAACAGCAATAGTACTCAAGATTATGAAACAGGATTAGCTGCAGGGGATAAATTTTTTAGCCTGCCGTTGAACGAAGGAGACTCAATCTTGGCATTAGACTATAAAACTTATGCTAACATATTGAGCCAAACAGGAAATAAAGTGAAAGCTATGGAGCAATATAAAAAATTAGCCGACCTTGATCCTACTAATGCAGAATTGCGAAAAGAAATGGCTACTACTTGTGCATCAGAGAGAATGTATCCAGAAGCTGCAGAATTTTATAAGAAATTTATTGAATTATCACCAGAAGAAGCAATTGATGCTCAAAATTATTTCCAACTAGGTCGTTACTACTTCCTGGGAGGTGTTGCTGCAGCATCAGATACGACTACAGTTACTCCGGAAGAAGCAAAAGCTAAATCTATTGAATTGTATAAAAAAGCAGACGAAACATTTGCAATTGTAGCAGAGAGAGTTCCTGATAGCCACTTAGGATATTACCAAAGAGCTCAAACTAATTATAGAATGGACCCGGATAGTGAACAAGGTTTGGCAAAACCTCATTATGAAAAAACTATTGAAGTTATTCTAGCAAAAGGAGGTGATCTAGAAGCTGCAGATAAAGCTATCCTAATCGAAGCTTATAGTTATTTAAGCTATTTTTATTATCTTGAATATGATAAAACGAAGAAAGCAGCAGATAAAGAATTCGTAAAAGAATACGCAGGAAAAGTACTTGAATTAGATCCTGAGAATGCAAATGGTAAAGCATTGTTTGAATTTGCAACAAACTAATCAAGTTTAAACGAGATATTTAAATAATAGCAGCAAGGTTTTCCTTGCTGCTATTATTTTTTATACCTATACCTATGTAGGAATATCTTATATTCTATGAATTAAAAAGGATCTCTGAATATTTATTCAGAGATCCTTTTTATATGTATTACAAAAGCTTATTTTAAGCTATTCCAAAGTCAAAGTTAAAACTTATAAGCAGCTCTGATAAGAATGTTCCCGTATGGTTCATAAGCTTCAAAACCGGGACCTGAAGCTTCCGTTTTAGCTTCATCTCCTTTGAGGGGGATGTTATGTCTATATCCACCTCCTATCAGGAAAATATTTCCTCTTTTTAGTTTAAATCCAAGATCAAGAGTAGCCATTGGTCCATAATAGAAAGTACTGTATTCAGTGCCAAGCATCGCTCCTAAGCCTAGATGTGCACCAGGTATCAGATATATATTATTAAATCTGAAAGGTAGTTGTCCAGCCAAAGAAGCATTTACCCTAAAGAGTCCTTGTTTAGATAAGTCTCTTTCTTCAACAGGCACTTTGTCTATGTCATTTATTGAATGATTTTCTAGTCTCTTTGTTTGATCAATATATTTTGCAGAGGCATAACCTATGTCAACACCATAAGTAAAGAATTTGTGTATAGTACTTCTGATGCCTATACCAAATTGTGCCGAATATTTATCGTCAGATGGTAGGGCAGATTCTACATACCAAATCATTTCTTTATTAAAATCATTTGTCAATAGGCTTCTTTTTCTAGGGGCAATAGTAACTCCATCTATAACTAAGGCTGAATTACCTCTGTTTGGGTTATAATTTTGGACAATAGAATTCATGTTGTCAAAGCCCCATTTCTCATCTTGTATATATTCTGTTAATTGAGAGTCATCGTGTAGAAAATTGGAAACTCCACTTCTAAAAGCAGAATCTTCAAAACTTATCCCTTTAGTCAATGCAACATGAGTCAGAGCATCATCTCCTTTTTTCATCATATAAACAGGGTAGCTTGGGTTTACAATCATTGTCCCATTGCCATGGTTCACCACTTGGCGAGTACCAACAAAGCCCATTGTTCCGTCTGCATTGATCTTATAGTTGGCAGCTCCTACATAAGCTGATGTATAAGGCCCTTCAGAGAAGCATACTACCCATCTGTTACTCCTTTTATTGAACATTCCTTTCACTGGCAGATAACGCACAACATGTACTTTGTCTGCTGTTAAATTTGCGGTGAATTCTATACGGTCAACTTTTTCAGCCTCTATTGATTCATCGGCTTTTCCTTTGGTTTTTAGCAGGATTGTCTTACTGTTTGAGGACGGCATTCCTACTTGTCCTTTTTTTACTTCTCCATTACTAAGATAAATTGTACCAGGATAATTATTGAGTTCCTGATCTGCGTAAAAATTTTTTCCAATACCACAGCTGTATAATAGCACAATAGATAATAATAGGATAGAACATTTTAAGAAATGTGCTGAATTGTTGTGAAGCTTCATAATTAATTTATTTTAATATGTAATCTTGTAGTGTGTTGTTAGATGCAAAGAAAGTTAATAAAATAATATAAAGCAATTGCAGAATCTAATTTATAATTATTCTAATTTGATTTTTTAATATGTTGATGTATAGCTATATGCATTGTGTATAGTTTTATATATAATCTTTTCCTATTTCCTGAGTTTCTTGACTTATGTATAGATTGTAAACTGTGAAAATTTCAGTTTTAATATTTGTTTGTATTAAAATGCTTTTATGTTAATAAATTATTATATTTACATAGCTGTTAACACTTAAATGAATACTACTATGGACGCGATGTTTACAAACACACAAAAGACTAAAGGACTTTTTTATAGTCGTATACTTATTGTCTTATCTATCCTTTTCTGTGCTCAGATCTCTAATGCCCAGTCTAAGTACGGGAAAACGACAATGGATGAGATGAAAATAAATTCGTGTGAGATAGATGCCACAGCCAAAGCTGTTGTCTTAATGAAGGATGGATTTACCGAATTCAAATATGACGACCTAAAGGGCTTTCTTTATGAATACACTTATAGGGTGAAAATAAAAATATTAAAAGAGGAAGGTCTGGATCAGTGCGAAGGTAGCGTCTCTTATTATTACGGACCAAATATATCATCAAGAGAAGAAGTTAGGGGACTCTCTGGAACTACATATAATCTCGAAAATGGGAAGATTGAAAAAACTAAACTATCTAAAGACTTTATTGTAACTGAAGAGCATGATGATGTTAATAAAAGGATAAAATTTACTATGCCGGGAGCTAAAGTTGGTTCTATAATAGAGTATAAGTATACTTTGGTATCTCCATTCAATTATAATCTAAGGGGCTTCAACCTGCAATCATATGTGCCGGTTTTAAATGTGCGATACGAAATCATAATCCCTGAATATTTTATGTATAACCAATCCGTTCAAGGACACGAACGGATTAATCCGGTAAAGGTAGATGACATTAATCTGAAATTTAGTATGAGACTGGAAGATGGAGATGGACGTTCCTTTAACTATACAGATCAATGCTCTGCTAAAAAATATATTTATGCGGCAGAGAATCTAGTAGCAATGAAGGAAGAACCTTTTATTTGGTCAACAGAGGATTATATAAGTAGGATCGACTTTGAATTGAGGAGCTTCCAGTTTAAATATAACTTGTCTAAGCAATTTTCAACAACATGGAACGATGTAGATAAGATGTTATTTGGGTCTAACTATTTTGGTGGTAATTTGAAGAAAACAGGGTTGTTTAAAGATGAACCATTACCCGCGTCTAAAGACCTGAATGCAGCAAGTGCAATTATTTCTCTTGTAAGACAAAAAGTAAAATGGAATGAAAAGTCTGAGTTTGCTCCTGATAATTAAGGTAAAGCGCTGAAAGAAGGACTGGGAACATCGGCAGATATGAATTTTTTAGCTATTAATGCCCTTAAAGCTGCGTGTATAGATGCTTTCCCTATTATTCTAAGTACAAGATCGAATGGTCGTATTCCTATCACACATCCTTCGGCTTCAGCGTTTAATTATAGTATAGCAGGTATATTACTTGACGATAAATTGTATTGCATCGATGTATCGGATAAATATAGTGTATGGAATATATTGCCAAATAAAGCATTGATTAGTCAAGCCCGCATTATGAAGGAAGGGAATACTCGTTGGACTGATTTAACAAAATCTTCTAAGGGAGTAGAATATATCACTTCTATCTATGAATTTGCTGATGATGGACAGTATCAAGGAGAAATAACAAGTACATATCGAGACAAGAGTGCACAAGAATTTAGACGGTTTTATTATAATCAGCATAAAGATGAACAGCATTATAAAGATGAATTAGCAAAAAAAATAGCATTGCCTATTGAAGATATAAAAATAGAAGATGTTGCAGATATCAATAAAGAGGTGAAACGTAGTTTTGTTGTAAAGCCCGATTTAGTATTAGGTGATGAATTTCTTTATATAGACCCTATGCTGATAAAGCATTTTGCTGAGAATCCGTTCAAAGCAGAAGCACGTAAATTCCCTATTCAGTTCAATTATTTAGAAAATCACATTCAAATAGTAAGGATCGATATTCCTGATGGATATAAAGTAGAGGAACTACCCGAGAGTATTACCTATGTGCTGGATGAAGATAATACATTGAAGTTTTTGTACCATGTAGCAGTAAATGGAAATACTGTTGATGTTAGATACCATTATACTATAAATGACTTATTGGTATTACAAACCAAATATCCGGAGCTTCAGGATTTCTTTGCTAAGATAGTATCTAAGTGTTCTGAAATGATTGTATTGAAGAAAATAGGAGAGGACGAGGCTGTTAGTATAACTGAAACTGAAGCATAATGAGTAAACGAATATTTATTTATTTTTTCTATCTATTAGGCTGTATACCTCTGTTTAGTCAGAATTATCCTGTGTCTGATATTCCCGAAGTTTTGGAAGGGGATGCTGTAGCTGTGGTTCGTAATTATTCTACCGGCATATCTCAGTCAGATAAAAATAACATGGTATATACTGTCAATAGAGTAGTCACTATTTTGAACGAACAGGGGGATGGATATGCCCATTTTTACATTACCACGGATAAATTTACAGATCTAACCAAATTTTCGGGAGTGATAAGAGATGCCTCTGGCAAAGAGATAAAGAAATTCAAAAAAGGAGATTTGGTTTCTTCCAGTCTAGATTTCGAAAGTTTTACAACAGGGTCTTATAATCACCTTTATGAGTGTATTTCGCGCTCCTACCCATTTACAGTAGAATATAACTATGAGGTAAAGACAAAGAATGGAGTGAGAGGTTATCCTCCCTATGTCCCAATATGGAGATCCAGAGTTGCTGTCGAAAAAGCTAACTATAAACTAGAAGTTCCTTCAGATATAAAAGTGAGGCATCATTCTAACTATGCAGCTAATATAGAAGAGAGTACAGCCACTGGGAAAAAGATCTACAAGATTACCGAAGAAAATATTCCAGCAATAAAGTATGAGATTTGGGAACCCCAGGATTTATATCCTATTGTAAATTTTGCACCGGCTGATTTTTGTTACGATTCGCAGTGTGGCAATATGGAAACATGGAAAGAATACGGCTTGTGGGTTAATAAACTGCTCGAAGGACGAGATATATTACCCGCAGAGGTTGTAGCTACCCTTCAGAGCCTGGTTGGCGAAGCCAAAAATGAGAGGGAAAAAGTGAAAATTCTTTACGAATATCTGCAACAGCATACGCGTTATGTTAGTATCCCGCTTGGAATAGGAGGTTATCAACCCGAAACAGCAGCTAATGTATATAAAACAAAATTTGGAGATTGTAAAGGATTGACAAATTTAATGAAGGCTATGCTAAAGGCTGTAGATATTAAATCCAATTATTGTGTTATTTCAATGGGAGATGAAGATAAACGCTTTTTTGAAAACTTTCCAAGTTTTAGACAGGCGAATCATGTTATTTTACTTGTTCCTATAAAGAATGATAGCATATGGCTGGAGTGTACTAGCGCTATGCAACCATTTGGTTTTGTGCATTCCGAAATTGCCGATCATGATGTACTTGTCGTTTCGGATGAAGGAGGTAAATTGTGTAGGACACCCGCATACGAAAGGGATGCTTACATGAGTCGAATAAACCTGACAATAAATGTAGATGAAGAAGGTAATGCTTCCGGGAATATTACTTTGGAAAAGACGATGGATAAGGCAGTGGAAGCCTCTCGTGTGAAAGAGCAAGACAGAGAAACTCAAATAAAATACCTGAGAAGTGAACTGAAAATGCCTAAGGTACAATTTGCAGATATTGACATCACATATAGAGCGAGTGAACTCCCATCGGGTATAGTGAAGGGTAGTTTCGAAGCTACAAACTTTGCGAATAAAACAGGCAACCGATTATTTGTGCAAGGCTATCCCTTGAATAAAGGTGATCTGAAAATATTTGCATCTAGCGATCGTACACTAGATATTGAGATACCTCTTCAGTATGTTCTCTGCGATACCATAACGTATATATTGCCAGAAGGGTTTGTTGCAGAGTCTTTACCTAAAGATCTAAAAACAGAAACCCAATTTGGAACTTTTTCACGAAGTATAGTCTCAGATAATAATCAGGTAATATCTGAGCAAAGAATAGATATAAAACCAGGTGTTTATAAAAAGGAGGCTTATAATGAATTGAAAGATTTTTTCGGTCAGATAGACAAAGCCTTATCCAGTAGGTTGATCTTTAGAAAGAATTAGACATTAAACAGAAGCTCCCAGCTATTACAGCTAGGAGCTTATTGTTTGATTTTATTTATTTCTGTTTTACCTCGAATAGATAATCGCCCGAACCTACTTCAAGCTTCATAGAGTTTGAGTCTGATCCAAGCACCTTTATCTCATTGATCTGACTCAAAGGGATACCATATTCGGTAACAAGGCTTTTGTCGGTAGTTGGTAAATGTACAATAGCTTTACTATTTGCAGGGATTGATACCCTTAATGTATATGTATCATCACCCAATCTCCATTCGCTACGGATTGTACCATACGGTGATTCGTAAGAAACGCGGGTGTTAGTAATATCTCCAACTATTTGTGGATTAATTTCAACAGTTTTGTATGCAATCGAATTTTCTGCTTGTCCTATGCCTCCCAATCCTCCATATAACCATTCCCATAGATGTGCAAATACAAAATGGTTGTGTGATAGATTTTCAAATGCTTGCCACGATTCGGTTAAGGTAGTAGCACCCTTCGCCAACTGCCAACCATAGCCGGGAACATCGTATTTGCTATTCATGTCGAATATAATGTTCGATAAATTGTTTTGTTTCAGGACTTGTAAAACGTATCTGAACCCAATATCTCCAGCAGTCAGAGCATTGTTTCTACCTCTAATATCATCTACCAGATTTTGTAATACCTGATCTTTGTTTTCATCTTCTACCAAACCTACATATAATGAAATAGCACTTGCTGTTTGGCTGTTGCGGTCGTATGTTTTAGTTTTTTTATTGAAAAATGTATCATTATATGATTTTTTTATCTCTTCAGCTAGCTGACCATACATTTTAGCGTCTTCATCTTCACCCAACAATGTTGCTATCTTTTGCATGATTGTAGCATCATAATAGTAAGTAGCGGTGGCAGTAAGACTGTTTGCTGTCAACTGTGCATGTGCCGGAGGCTTTGGTCCTAGGTCTAGCCAGTCGCCTAATCCATACGAAAGAATATTGTTATTGGCTTTGCTTGCAAAATATTCCATATATCGTTTCATCTTAGGATAGTAGTGACGGAATATATCGTCTCCATACCATTGATAGAGATACCATTGGCTTATAATGAATGCACTTCCCCACTCAGGCGTATCCTCAAAGCCACCCTCGAAACGAACATACTCCGGTGTAATTGTCGGAATAACGCCCTCATCTGTTTGAGATGTAGCCATATCATTCAATTTTTTAGTGTAGAGTTTCGATAAATCGTATTGGTACTGTATTGAGTTTTGGGTCAGATAAGCCTGTTCAATCCAGCCGAGCTTTTCTCGGTGTGGACAATCAGTTAAGACACTCGCCATATTGCTTCTGGTTGCCCAGTCTATCAGGTTATGTATTTTATTAAACATCGGATTAGAACAATGAAATGTTCCAACCTCAGGGGCAGATAGGGTAGTATGCAGCCCGGTCAGCTTTTCTATTTCGGGAAGATTGTTTGGATTGTCTTCTCCTGCAGGAACAGCATCCAGAACTTCCACATATCTAAAACCATAATAAGTAAACTGAGGTTGCCATGTCTCTACGTTGTCACTCCCTTTCGTTGTATAGCAAAAGTATGAAGGGGCTCCTGTGGCCTTTTGGTTGGCAAGACTATCCTTTGTAATTAGTTCAGCAGGAATAAGTGTTATTTTCTGTCCCTTACTCCCTTTTACAGATAGGCGAGTGATACCAGAAAAGTTTTGTCCGAAATCATATACCCAGTTGCCTCTTGAGTTCTTGTATTTGTTAACTACAGATAATTCTTGCTTAATCTTTAGCGGATTTGATTGCTGGGCAATTAACGTAGGATTATAGTCTGAAACAATTGGTGTAGACCAGCTTTTGTCATTATAGCCATTTCCGAGCCAACCTTCTATTTCTCTATTAGCATCATAGTCTTCTCCGCCAAAAATACTGGAATAAGTGATTGGGCTTTCTATTACTTTCCACGATTTGTCTGTAACTATCTGTTGGGTAGAACCATCGTCATAGGTTAATTCAAGATATAGCTTTACTTTAGGAGCTCCGTAAGAGGTTACGAGTTTGAAATAGCGTTCTTGTGGTATGTTGAAGAAACCGTTTCCGAGCATTATACCAAAAGTATTCGCTTTATCATTAATCTTATTCGTTATATCAAAACCTACATATAATGCTTCTTTGCTATATAGAGTCCAGCCCGGATCGAGAAAATGATTTCCTACTTTCTCTCCATTAAGAAATAAGTCGAAGTGCCCTAATCCTGAAATATATACCAAAGCCTGTTTTACCGACTTTTTGGGTATAAATTCTTTCCTAAACTGAGGAAGTTTATACATGCCTACTTTTGGTTTACTAGGATCTACACCACTTAATCCATGTATGCCGGCGATAAAAGGACCATCTTTTTCTAACGATATCCATTGAGCATTGTTCCAATCTTTAGGGGTGTATAATCCGGTAGTGAAGCTATTGATCGTACTCCAAGCAGACTCTTCTCCTTTATCGTCCGATACTTTTACTTTCCAGTAATAGGTCTTAGCCGGTTGTAACTGGCTTCCTGCAAAAGGGACTAAAACAGATTGCTCTGATCTAATTTTTCCACTATCCCATATGTTTCCTTCGTTCTTGTTGATTTTATCATAAGAATCGGAAACTAAGATTTGGTATGCACCTTGTGTGAAATTCCTCCTTTGCGAATTAGTTTTCCAACTAAAGCGTGGAGTTGGATTGTCTATCCCGATAGGATTGCTCGCATGTTCGGTAGAAAGATCGAAAACCGAAAAAGATACTTGAGCTTTGGGCATAAGGGATATAAACAAGAGGACAGTAATAAAAAGTAGTTTTTTCATAGCGTGGCATTTATGTTTATAAAATCGGTTATAGAAAAAGGCTAATAACAGAAGTGCCTTAAATCGAAAAAGGAAACGTTCAAGAGTAAAACTGATATTATTATCAGGTGAAGTTTTTTAGATTTTGTTTTGGGCACTTACTATTATAGTTCATAAATATAATAATTCTTTCTTAAATGTTTGATATATTATTAATTAGTTTGTCTCAACTCTTCGCATTCAAAAAGAAATACTAATACTCTTTCTCTATTATTCTTTTCTTAGTTTAACAATTTTACTATTGAAAATTATTATATTAGAGGTTTTTGATGGTTATAAGATACAACTGTAGTTATATTCGTAGATAAGATCTATAAATTATATACTGATCATAATACACGTTAGAAAAACATATCAAGATAATGCCCGTCTATTCAGAAAAAGAGTAGAACTTAACTGTCAATCAGAATCAATATCATTTTTAACCTAATACTAAAAACATGTTGAATAGAAGAAAATTCCTGAAAACGTCCCTCGCTGTAGGTGCAACTGCAATAATTGGAGGAGAAGCACATTCTAAAACTCTAACATCGTTTGCAGAAGAAAAATTAATTGAAGATATTCCATTGCGTAAAGGAAAATCAGTAATGGGTCTTCGTTGTCAACCAATAAATAAAGTTAGAGTTGGAGTTGTTGGTTTGGGTAGAGGAGCCGGTGCAGTAGATGCTTTAGCACAAATAGAAGGAGCCGAAGTGGTTGCTTTATGCGATTTAAATCTGGATAGGGTAAATAATAGTCAGAATTTGTTAAAGAAACAAGGCCGAAAGGAGCCTGCTGTTTATACAAAAGAAGAAGACTGGAAAAAAATGTGTGAGCGAGATGATATTGATCTTATCTACAATGCAACCCCATGGAACTTACATGTGCCTATTGCTTTGTATGCAATGGATCATGGTAAGCATGTTGCTGTTGAAGTTCCCGCGGCTTTAACTATAAAGGATTGTTGGGCATTGGTAGACAAAGCGGAAGAAAAACAACTACATTGTATGATGCTGGAAAATTGTTGTTACGATTTTTTCGAGCTTGCTACCCTGAATATGGCACGACAAGGAGTTTTTGGTGAAATTATTCACGGAGAAGGTGCTTATATACACGATCTTCGTGAGTCTAAATTTAATGGCTATTATAAGAATTGGAGATTGGATTTTAGCAAGAATCATACTGGGAATCCTTATCCTACACATGGGCTAGGTCCGGTTGCAGAAGTTCTGGGGATCAATAGAGGAGATCGAATGGAATACTTATCATCGGTTTCTACCAATCAATTTGGATTGAAATTATGGGCTGAAGAGAATTTGAAAGATGATGCACGTATTACTCAATCTGAAGCATATAAACTCGGTGATATGAATACGACAATTATTCATACAGTGAATGGTAAAAGTATTATGATACAGCATGATACAACCTCACCTCGACCTTATTCGCGTATTCATCTGATACAAGGTACAAAAGGAATGGCTGTGAAATATCCTGAGGAAAAGATAGCTATACAGCCTAATGCTCATGGCTTTCAGAGTGAAACTGCACAGAAGGAACTACTTCAAAAATATGAGCATCCTCTAAGTAAATATATTGGAGAGCAGGCTCGTAAGGTTGGTGGACACGGTGGAATGGATTTTATCATGGTTTGGCGTTTGATATATTGTCTACGCAATGGTTATCCTCTTGATCAATCCGTTTACGATGCCGCTTCTTGGTCGAGCTTGGTAGAACTTACAGAACGATCTGTGTTGAACAAGAGTCAATCAGTTGCTATTCCTGATTTCACAAGAGGAGAGTGGGTTAAACACAAACCTATCCCTATTATTGATATGGATAAAGTGCTGCATGTATAGAAGTAAATAGACTTAATAACAACTCAGGCTCAAACTATTTTTTTAGTTTGAGCCTGAGTCTCTTTTATATGAAAAATTCTTTACTCGGTTATAGTAACTGCTATTCCATCTACCCAATGTTTATGTTCATTAGTATAATATACATAGGCTGAAGAAGCCATCCCTTTGTAAGTACCGGGTATTTCAGCTTTCAGGTCAAGGTTGATCTCTTTCTTCTCGTTAGGTTGCATATGGCTATAATAAATAACCAAATTATCATCTATGATTTCGTAATAATCGAAAATCAATTTATCCCTAAGCTCTTTCAATTGCCAAGGCTGTAAGCTCATACCGCCCGGAATTCCTATGATAGCAACATTCATCGGTATTCCTTCCGATTTTTTGTTTTCCAAAGTAATGGAAAGTCTAACCGTTTCATTTCTTTTTACTGTATTCGAGTTGAGTTTTGTAGTTAAATATACAGCACATTCTTTACTGCTCTCCGGACGGTCATACTCCCAATACAGATCGACAGTATATGGTAGCCCTTTTTCCATATTTTCATAATAGAGCTTGATCTGATTGTTTCCTTTCGGGTTGAACAAATCTGTAATGTCTAAACTCATTTCTTTTCCTTCTTCTACAGGTTTAGTTAAGTCAAGACTTGCTTTTTTTGTGTCGTTTACCTGAATCGCTAAAGAACCATTATCGAGAGCCTTAGAGCCTGATTCAGCATATTTAGTAATAGCCTGTAGACTCAATATTGTAGCCTGAGTATTATAAAATCCCCCATTAGAGCGTTTAGATGAAATATAATTGATACATGTATCTATTATAGGGAAATTGATAGGATCGTTGCTTTTCAGCATAGCTAATGCCCACAGAGCAACAGTCTCTTGTGTGGCAGAAGGTAGGGAACTTCTGGTAATAGTTGTTTCTATCTTCATTTTATCCCAGCCCTTTTTCATATTGTCTTTGAAGTACTCTATCAACTTGTTATGGTTCTTCATGTCCTTCATATTGAAAGCCGAATTAGCCATTAATGCCATCCGATACATATCTTTACTTTCATAAGCTTCGTCCAATGCTTTTGCATATTCTTTTGTGATATCGTCAGTTTCGCCGGTTTCGCTGAAGGCATAAGTGATATATGCATCGCTGATAGATTGAGGCGATCCTGCAAAACTATCCATTCCTCTCGTGTTGTTTAGGAAATGACCTGAACCATCTTTTCGGCTTTTGATGAAGTTTCGAGCGCGCTCAACCATTGCTTTGTCTACCTTGTCGTAGACTTTCTGCATTTCGTGGAATTGAAGAATGCCATAAGCCGTTAATCCCGTATGTGCCGGATCATTTCCAAACCATTCAAAACCTCCCGTACTCTTAATTTCGTAACTGGAGAGTTTTTGGTAACCTTTATCAAGATAGTCTAATGCTTTCTTTTTGATCTCGGGTTTGTCTTCTCCTGATGCCTCTAATGCTTGTAGAGCCATAATGTTAGGGAAATTAGACGACGATGTTTGTTCGAAACAACCATAAGGTTCTCTAAAAATACTTTCTAAACCAGAAAATAGTTCATCAATGGTATTTGTATAACATACCAGATTCGCATGGAATGAACCTTCAACCATTTGTCCCTTAAGACTAAAGTTGAAGACATCTTTTAGACTTCGTCCGGAGAAGCTCATCTTTCGAGGGAAATAGACTGTACGTATAGTTACACTTCTGGTAATTTCGTCCGATGTATTGCCTGTATTTGCCGAAATAGTATATTTATGCTCCCCTTTTTCCTTGGTAGGAGAGAAGCTAAGGAATATTGTCTCAGCAGATTTTGGAGCGACCTTTACCTCTATTTCTTGATTGCCTACAGCTATCAATTCTTGCGGTAAGGAAAGTTTAACTTTAGCTGTAACCTCTTCGGATGTATTATTATTGACCATTACAGGAAGCTTTACTACATCTCCAATAGAAGCGAATATAGGTGATTTTACGTCTAATGAAAAAGGCTTGGTCGTAGCTATATTATGATAATGGCTTCCGATTAGCCCAGTGGTATTAGAAAAACCTTCGGCTGTGATTCGGAATGAAGAAGATGTATCATTATTCGTAAAGCTCAGAGTGGCTCTACCTTCTTTATCGGTTGTAACATCTCCATTCCAATAGACAGTTGTAGCCAAGTTATCTTGATTATGATTTTTTTGTTCAAATGTTTGAGAAGCATAGAACTTACGTTTAGGAATGCTTACACCTGTATATTTAGGCTTTGGCGATTTGTAATTTGTAAAAACAGGATTTTTAGTTGTAATAAAAATGACACCATTACCTGTTTTAGAAACGAAAATGTCATCTATAGGAGTTTTAGTTATTGTTACTGATTCTATATCTTGTATATTGACATAATCATTAATATTGTATACACCGCTGATTGTTTCGCTCAATAATATTCCATTAAGGACTATCGTCGGCTGAGAATAGCCACTACCCAATGAAGATACTCCTTTGAGATACATTTTATTGCCTTGAGTGTTATTTAGGTTGCTAGGGTCGATGAGTAGACCAGGGATTTTTCCACTCAATGCATTTTTGATATTATTTACCTGAACCCGAATCTCATCCTGTCTGATGGATGTTACTGCACCTGTGATAGACTGCTTCTTTGTAGTAGCATATCCAGCCACAACAACTTCATCCAGAGATTTATTGTCATCCCAATCAGGAAAGTTGGGTATAATGATTTCCTCATTCTTAGCTAATTCCCCATCTTTTATGATAGGTGCAACTTCTTTCTTTTCCTCTTCTACTATATTATTTTCGGTTATCCGTTCTTTGGCTAAATTGAGTGGATAAAAATCTGCATTCTCAGCTATAATTTGAGGTTTACTTTCAAATAAATTGATTTTGTTAGGTCTTTTGGTAATGATATAAACATTACCGGACAGATCTATATTGTGAAAGGCGAATTGCCCTTCAGGAGTTGTTTTGGTTTCAGCTACTCTTCTTTTTGTCCCATTTTCTATTAGGTAGACAGTTGTTTGCTTTCGTTTGTTGTTTTTATCCAAAACATATCCATATACATCACCTATTTTTTCGGCAGTATGGTCAAGTGTAATTCTTTTGTTATCAATCACATCTTCCCATACAAAACCTCTCCAGCCATGCGTTAGCATGAGGTAGTCGATAGCTTCTTTAGCCTTTTCTTTAGTAGGATCGAAATAGAAATATGGTTCTTGGATATTTCCTTTCAGCTCCGAAGAAAAGAACATATAGCTGAGCATATTGTCTTGTTTGTCGTCGGCATAGGTGATGAGCTGTTCGTCTACAACAGAGATAGCCAATTTCGCGGATGTAGGTTTATTGTTTTTATCCAATGTGCGTACAGTCAGTTTTACTTCCTCCTTAGGATTGTAAAATTCCTTGTCAGTTTCTAGTTTGATTTTCAAACCATTTTCGGGATTCACAAAGACTAGACGTTCGCATTGTTCTTTCAGTTCGGCATCAAATAAAGTGAAAACGGCGACGCCAATAGGAAAACCGTCTGTTTTTACATCTATTTTGTTGTTCCCTTTTTTCAGATTTAATGTTTGACTGTAATATACCTTACCCTGAGTTTGTCCGATTAAGGTGACAGAAGATTGTACAGGACTATATATATTCCACGACAAGGATTGTGCAGAACGATTTGCTAACCCAAATACAAACCCGTTTTCTCTGACTTCGGGTAAAGGGAAAAGATTGTCTTTGCACTGAGGTTGAAGCACCTTCACAAAGTATTTCTTATTAGGTAGAGGGGTATATTTAAAAGCACCCATTCCCAAATGGAAGCTACTGAACGATCCATATTCGTTATTATCTTCATCTACAATAACTCCGCTAATGTCAGCTCCTTTTCCAAATTCATCTAAAGATTCGAAAGCGATTCTACTTTCTACATTCTGTACGGAATGTCCTCCCTCAGGGAAAAATTGTACTTTAATTTTATTCAGAACAATAGGAATTGAACGGGAAATAGATTCCTCAATTCCTTTTTCGGTAACAACCACCTGTAGTAATCCATCAGATGTGTCAAGGTCTGCTGGAAGCTTGAATTTTATTTTTACTTCACCATTCTCAACAGTGTTTTCGACAGTTTCTACAACTTTACCTTTCAGTCGGATAGTTGATTTTACAGAGCTTCCATTCGTTTTCTGATTTCGCAGATTGCTAACCGAAAGAGAAGCTACAACTTCATCATTAGGTCCATAGGCACGTTTCTCAAAGTCGAGTTTGAGAAGTAGGCGAGGGGTTATTACTTTCTGTATATTGATCTCTTTCTTAAATAAAGCTTTTTCTCCCCAATTTTGCATCCACTTGGTGTAGGCAGTTAAGGTATATAATCCTCCGGGTAGATCTTCCCTTATCATAAACTCACCATCGCACACTCCTTCTAAAATGTTATGTTCATGTTTGTCTACAAGATTCCCTTTTGGGTCTCTCAATTCGATATAAGCAACATCACTTATCGAAGAAGCTGTATGGTCACCACTGTTTATCAGAAATATTTTGTACCAGACGTTTTCTGTCTGTTTGTAGAAGGTCTTGTCTGTTTGTACATATAGTTTTTCTTGCGGATAAAGCAAGTTATACTGATTTAGTCGTTTTATCAACTGCTCGATAATAGGATTGTCAAAGGCTAGTAATGAAAATGGAATAGCCAACAACAGGAGTATATATATAGTCTTTTTCATTTTCTTAAAATTTTAGAGTTACCGATAAACTGTATCTTTTGATACTTGGGGAGTTGAATAAATCCAATCCCTTTCCTGTACTGTATCCAAATAGGGTTGAGGAAGGATCAACACCTTTGTAGGAAGATAAGAATAACAGATTCTCGGCATGAATTGCTATTGTGGCATCTTCGAAAAAACGGTTTTGATCTCTCTTAAAGAGTTGATAAGCCAAAGAGATATCAGACATACGCAAGTAAGAGGCATCTTGGATGTATTCTTCACCTACACCATCCGCTCCATAGCGAACCCAACGATTTTGGTCGATAGGGAGTGAGGCATTATAAAAATCAACACTCTTTGAGTTTCTGTTTCCATTGGCTAAAACTCCGTCGAAGATATGGCCTCTTATATTTCTTTGAGAAGCTGAATTTTCGGACATACCCAAGTAATCAAGATAAGCTTGTGTCCCATTCCATCGGTCGCCGCCGTTGCTGTATTCGAAATTGAATGTAAAAGAGAATCTTCTCCAACTAAGGTTGGCCGAAAGGTTCATTATATAGTTAGGAGTTGGATCACCAATCAACTTCATCGTAGGATCTTCAACAGGGAAGCCATCATTATCTATCAGTACCTGGCCGTCCTCATTTCTTTTGTACGTTGATCCATAAATAACACCAAGGGGTTCATCCTTAGCAAAGAAAGTTCCTATATTCGAAAAACCGGCTAACTGAACTTTGTCTTTCCCTTCATATACAGATTTTACCTTGTTGCGAGCCCTGTTGAAATTGAAATTAAATACTCCATAGAAGCGATTGTCACCCCATCCGGAAGTGAGATAATAGCTCAGATCTAAAAGAAATCCATAATTGTTGAGTCGTCCAATATTATCAAGCGAGAAGCCAGCTTCGGTATTTACCGGTGCAAACATATTATGAGTCGTATTATTATAGTAGTTTAGCTCTACATTGAATTTATTTCTGAGAAATCTGAACTCTAATCCAATATCAGTGTTTTGGTAAATTTCTGGTTTCATCTTGTGAGAGAGAGGAAGAATCTCTCTGTCTTCGTAAAATGTTTTCAAAGCGTTTGTCGAGTTCTGTAAAGTAGAAAGTGCAGCTCTGTTTCTAAAGACAAGTGGATTCTCTCCTAACGAGCGGCTTGTCGATCCTCTGATTCCTACATATTCTAAAAAGTCATCGTCAAATATATCATATAGAGCATCATTGATAAAATTAGGATTATATAAATTATATCTCACTGCGGCAGTAGGAAATAAGTTGGTATAATCCTTTGCTGTATTTGAAAAATAGTGTTTGTTATATACATCAAAGAAAAAATTATTTCGATTAAATTTCATTCCATAAGACACCTCATTGCTATTTCTTGATCGATCCATAATGATGGCGTCCATTCGGTCTACTTCATCCGAGAGATGATTGAAAGAGTACCCTCCTTGGAAGGTTATTTTTGTTCGATAATTTTCTATTTTATAGCTAGGCTGTACAGATAGTCTGAGATCGGAAATATTTTCTTTCCTTTTCAATGTTTGCATTGGGCTCGTGAATACTTTTCCGATAGTCATATTATCCCATTGATAATCGTAACTGGCTGAGGCGAGAGTCTTAAAGTTTTTATTTTTGTATTCTGTGTAAGCATATGCCTTGACAGTCCCATTCTTATCTTTATCGGGAAGCTGGCTTACCATATAGTACGGATTAACAACTTCTTCAGGAGCATATGAACGCATCGATCCGTCGGTGAGTTGCCATGAATTATTATTGTCGATAGCCTCCTTTCGGTTCAACCCATTGTTGTTGTCGAAAGTTGTAGGTGTCGTGAAAAGACTATGCATCAGGCGAGCATGGTTGGCTCCATTGTTCATAAAATGCTCTATTCCTATTTTTCCAAGTACTGCGACACTTGTAGTGAATTTCCCAGTCTTCATGTTCTCTATCTTTAAAGAACCATTATAATTCTCCTGATCTGAGTGAGGAATAGGACTGTTTATTCTACTCTGATTCAGCGTAAAGTGTAGAACTCCCTCCTTGAAAGATGTTCGCCTATAACTTAAACTATTATTGAATGATAAGGCCGTTCTGAAAAAGTTGGCAGGATCATAACTATTGGCTTTAAGCCCATTTCCTAGACCTTTACCTATCAGAGCTCCATTGTTATCGTAAGCATAACTTCCATCTGTATATTCGAGTGAGGATATTTGTGGTCCCCAACTGAATTGTTGATTTTTATCGGCTCCTTGCCATATTAATTCTCCATCTTGGCTTTGCCCTTGAGCGTACTCTGTTTGTAGTTTAGGTGTGCGTCCTATTGTCGATATAGAAAAGGATCCACTATATTCAAATTGCTGGGCAGTAGATTTCCTGTTTTTCTCCTCTTTGGGTTTGTATTCGTTGCCCGATTTCTTAAGTGATTTTACATCTTCAATATAACTAATAGATTTTTCATCGGATAAGGTCGGAGTCGTATTATTTAAATAGACAACACCAAGGGTATTCGTTCTACTGGCTAGTAAAGGTGAAATATATTGATCCATTTTGACCTGTAGCGGTTGGTCAAAAGTGTATTCTCTACGGATGATTTTATTTTGATATTGCTTTTTCGAGTCTTTAAATTGGAGTATCATATCCTTGCGGATGTCAATATCTACAAAAGAGAAGAAACCATATTTATCTGTAATTACAGTTCGTGTTTGGTTTTCTTCTACCAACTTCACTTCAATGCCTTTTATAGAATTACTCCGCGAATCTTCTACATAACCACTTATAATAGGGTCATATTCAACAGTAATAGTATCTTGCCCTGCAACGGGTATTTCAACATATTTTTTGTGATTAATAACTATATGGAAATCGGAAGAGACATCTTTAAATGTAAAATATCCTTGTCTGTCTGTATAGTCTAATCCACTGTACATTACTTTTTTTATAAAGATAGAAGCACAAGGATAGCCCTGTGGTGTAACTACACGTATAGTTTTGTCTTTTTTCTGTGCTTGTAATACTATTGTAGAGCAAAGAAAGATAAAAAGAATAATTTTTCTCATGATTTTATGGTTTATACCTAGCCAAATAATAGCTAATGGTAGTAGCTGATAAGTTTGTACCCTGTGTGTTTTATAAAGGAGAAACAAGTTGTTAATTTTACTTAACCAAAAGTAGCTAATTAAATATTAACATATCTTGATTTAAATCAAGATATGTTATTGAGAGTGTTAGTTGTTTATTGTTTAGGTGACTCTATCAATATTTTTTTAGGATTACTCGATTATTTTTGAATTGCTCGGTTTTGACTTATAAATTCTTTGGGTGATACTTTATATACTTTTGTAAATACTTTCGTAAAATATGAAGCAGAACTAAAGCCTACATTAAAAGCCACTTCGTTGATGCGCATATCTTCTTCGAGCAGGAGTTTGCAAGCTCTTTTCAGTCTGTAATCTCTGAGGTAATCTCCAGGTGTTACACCGCAGATACTTTTTAGTTTTCGTTGCAAATTAGACCGGCTCATGCCTAATGTATCAACTAATGATTCTACAGAAAACTCTTCATCAGAAATATGAAGTTCTATTTCAGCATTGAGCTTTTTGAAAAATTCTTCGTCCTTTTTGTTTGTAACAAGGCTGGTATATGTGGCCGATGGTGTTCTGTTGAATGTTTCAAGTAAGTTTCGTCTGTTATCAAATAAACTCTTTATTTGAGCTTTCAAGTGCATAATAGAAAACGGTTTCTCTATAAATACGTCAGCGCCAGATTGTAATCCTTCTATTTTTGTACTGACTTCAGTTTTTGCCGATAATAGAACGATAGGGATATGGCTATAATTGACGTCAGATTTAACAGTCCTTGTAAAGCTAATGCCATCAATATCAGGCATCATTATGTCAGATATAATGAGATCATAGATACGGTCGCCTTTCAAAATAGAAAATGCTTCCTGAGCATTATAGGCTAGGCTTACATAGTATTCGTTTTTCAGTGAGCCTTGTAAGTAAGAGACTATTTCCGGATTATCATCAACGATGAGGATGGAATATATTTCCTCTCCCAGAGGTTGCTTGATATATGAAGGGGAATCCTCAGAATACTCGTTTTCTTGAATAGGATCGGTCAGGTTGTTATTGTCTTTTATATCTGAGAGTGTAAAAGTAAAGATAGTCCCTTTAGGTTTCGCGTCAGATACGGTTATCGATCCGTTAAGAGCCTCGGTAAGATGTTTCACTAAGGATAGACCGATCCCTGTGCCAATATTGCGATCTTCTTTCCTGACTTGATAAAATGGATCGAAAACTAAATTTTTATGCTCATCAGATATTCCCGGACCATTGTCTTCTATACTAATCGAATACTGCCCATTATTTTTTTCTTCCAATGATAATATAATTGTATCTTTTGCATACTTCATTGCATTGGTGAGCAAGTTTCCTACAATCTTGGTCAGAGCGTCAATATCAGAATAAATCTCGATGATTTTAGCTTCAGGGTTGTTTAGTTTCAACTCAATTCCCTTTTTCTGTGCTGTCTTATTAAAACGGAAAAACATTTCCTGAATGAATCTTTGTAAATCAATTTTTTCAGGATTAACAGTATATGTAAGAGAATCCATCTTTCTGAAATCCAGCAGCTGGTTAACCAGCGTATTCAGACGGTCACAGTTTTTCTCTATAATGGATAGGTTTTGTTTGGTAGTTTCTTTTCCATCATCAGAACTGATAATTTCCTCCAGAGGGGCATTTATCAGACTCAGAGGAGTTCGTATCTCGTGTGCTATTGTAGTGAAAAAATCTATTTTAGATTTAAAAGCCAATGTCTCTTGCTCCGTTCTGTAAGCATCCAGAATTTTCTTCTGTTTTTCAATATTCTTTTTCAGGTAATATTGTATAGTTATATAAACCAGTAATACTGTGATTAGCAGGTAAAGGAGTTTTGCCGTAGTGGTTAACCAAAATGGAGGAAGTATTTTTATGATTAAAGACGCTCCTTCTTCATTCCAAACATCATCGTTGTTAGAAGCTTTGACTTGAAATATATATTCTCCCGGAGGTAGATCTACATAGGTAACTGTTTTGTTGTTGTCTACGTAGTTCCACTCTTCGTCAACATCTTTCAGTTTGTAGGCATATTGATTTTTAGATTCAGAAACGTAGCTTAGACTAATATATGAAATAGAAAAAGACGCTTTGTTGTAGGGAATTTCTATCTGACCTTTTTTTATAAGGTCTGCATGCAATTTGCTATTTATATCCTTATCTTTTTTATCAAGTAATTGTATTTGAGTGATTTCTACAGGGGGTACTTTTAAGTTCTCCTTCTCAAAAAGATTTTTTGGATAAAAACTGTTAAACCCATTTACTCCACCAAAATAAAGCTTGCCGTTTTGAGTTTTATAGCTAGCTTTGAAATTGAACTGATTGCTCTGCAATCCGTCATCTTTATTGTATAGTTTGATGTTTTTGAAATCACTGCTTATACAGACTATCCCTTTATTGCAACTTGCCCACAGATTTCCATACGAGTCATCCAGAATACCATAGACAACATTGTTAGGCAATCCATCTTTCTCTGAAAAATTTATGAACGTATCGCTTCTATAATCATAGATGAAAAAGCCTCGTCCTTCGCTGGATAATAATATACGATTCTGGCTGTCGATGTAAATGTCAGTCAGTTTGCTATTTACGATAGGGTCATCCGATGCACAAACGTAATCATATGAAATCCATTTGTCAGCCTTGACATTAAACTTCTTTACTCCGCTGCCATATGTAGCAACCCATAGATTACCATAGCTATCTTCTTCCAGATCATAAATAAAACCATTCGCCTCACTTATCCGCTCAAAGCTTCTATCTAACCGATTGTATTTATTTAATCCTACGGGTGTGCCTGCATAAATATCTCCCGATTTTGTTTTGTACAGAGAGAATATACAATCATCATCTATTGTTGTTTCATCATTGATCCGGCTGCGCATATTCGTTATTCTGCCAGTCTTGGTATTGTATATATCTATTCCTCTCGAAAATGTTCCTATCCATAGGTCATCTCCATCTAAAAGCAAGGCATGTGTATTATGATATGAAGTTTTTACAGGCTGAGTTATTCTTTTTGTTTTCGTATCCATGTAGTTAATACCCCCATCCTCTGTCGCAATCCATAGATTTCCTGATTCATCTTCGCAAAACTGGCTCACAGCTTTGCCTGATAATGAATATGGGGTGGAGGATGGATGAAACAATTCAATATTTGAAGGGAAGGGAGTAAGATAATTGATGCCACCAAAATATGTGCCAATCCATATGCCTCCTTCTCTATCTTTAGTTATGCAATATACATTCTGGTCACTCAGGCTATAACTCAAGTTAGGCTTGTTTAGGCGTTGAATATCAAAAGTTTTAGTGTTGAATATATATAATCCATCATCAGAGCCGATAAATATATTTTCGTCAGAATAGTGAAAAAGACTGCGTATATGTGTAATATAAAAAGAACCTGACTTGTTATTGAAGAATTCTTTATACGTATTACTCTGTTTATTATACATTCGCAAACCAGCTCCCCATGTCCCAAGCCACATCATCCCATTGTCATCCTCATAAATTGATAAAACTTCGTGTTCGGACGAACTTTGAGTACTAAACATGCCTTCGATAGCTTCGAGCTGTTCTGTATTGTTATTATATCTCAGTAACCCAACTCTGTTGCCAACCCATATGACTCCCGATTTGTCTTCGTATATAGTCCATGTCGCATTTTGCTCTAGTCTCAGTCCTTTCGCATCTACCTTTCTTAGTTCGTTTTTTTTAGGGCTGAAGACAAAGACTCCTTGAAGCATAGTGCCAATCCATAAATTACCGTTTTTATCCTTCAATAAGGAGTTTACAGCTGAAGTAACTCTGTATCCATCTTTCGTTGCTGTACTGATCAGATTGAAGGCTTCATCTTCTATATTTAGGGAATATAAACCAGCATCTGTCCCTACATATATAGTTGTGCTATCTGTTTGGATCATGCTGCGTATGAAGTTATTCTGTAGAGTATTCCCTTTATGGATGTTACTATTTAAACCTCTGAAAGTTTTAAATGAGTTTCCGTCATACTTATTCAGCCCATCTTTGGTGCCAAACCATATAAAACCTTTTATATCTTGCATAATGCAATAAACGCTACTTTCCGAAAGACCGTTATCTACAGTTATTCTTTTGAAATGAAAATTATATGTATCCTTGGCTGATAAAACAAGGGGAATACACAATATAATGAATGTGGTGAAGATTAAAGTTGTTGTTTTTCTCATACCATAAAAATATAAGATATCATTGGTAAAATTTCACCAATACGTAAAAATAATCATAAAAAATGGTCAAAGAATAGTCAAAATTAGTCATGTGAGGTTATTAACCTAAATTTACTATATTTTTACTCAAAAGAGCATCTTTGGGTATAGAATAGGAGTCTATATTTGATTTACACTAAAATAAACCATGAAATACAAATCATTAAAGTTATAATGTATGAAATAGAATCACTGTGTTTTGTCTAGTACTAATTTTCGTAATTAAGAAAATTACATTTAAAATCTATTAGAATTTTAATATTAAATCTAAACCAATGCTAAAAAAAATCTTATCATTATTATTGATATTTTGTTCCATAACAGTTTATGGGCAGAATGTGAAATTGACAGGGAATGTTGCCGATGATAAAAATGAGATCCTAACAGGAGCCACTGTTGCTATAAAAGGTACAACTAGGGCTACAATGACAGATCTTGATGGTAATTATCAAATTGAAGTATCTCGCGGGGAAACAATATCGTTTTCTTTGATAGGGATGAAAACTCAAGAGCTTGTTTATCAAGGAGAACCAGTAATTAATATCAGACTGGAAACAGACGATAAATTGTTGGAAGAAGTTGTTGTTATCGGATACCAGACAATAAAAAAAGCTGATTTAACGGGAGCCGTATCTACTTTCAATCCTGAGGATATGAAAAATACAATCGTATCCGGAGGAGTAGGGGATGCTCTAGGTACACTTCCTGGGTTGATGGTGCGCACAGCAGGTAATCCGGGTAGTGAGGGTAAAGTTGTTATCCGTGGTATGGGTACGTTCGGAAACTCTGACCCATTATATGTTGTGGATGGTGTAGTGTCTGGAGCAAACAGAGACTTTAACTACAATGACATTGAAAGTATTCAAGTACTAAAAGATGCTTCTGCAGCAGCTATTTATGGTTCTCGTGCCGGTAATGGGGTGATCATTATTACCACAAAACAAGGGAAACAAGGTGAAATGAAGATCGATGTGTCTTCAAGAGTATCTGTGCAATGGTTACCAAAATATAACTTAACAGGGCGCGATCGTTGGATCGAATTAAATGATATGGCATTTATAAATGGGGGCAAAGCTCCAGCATATCACTTCGATGCAAATACAGATTGGCAAAAAGAAGTTTATAAAAACGGAATTCTGCATGATCATAACCTATCTCTATCGGGCGGAGGAGAAAAGAATAATTATTTTTTCTCAGCCAACTATCAAAGTAACTCTGGTACAACAATCGGTACTGATAGCAAACGTTATACACTTCGCAGCAACACTTCTGCATTTCGCGATTTTGGAGAACATGTACGCTTCCGCGTGGGAGAGAATATAACGATGAGTAACTATGCTGTTAATGAGTTGAATACAAACCCAGTTGTAGATGTATATCGCATGTTGCCTACTATCCCTATTTATGATGAAGAGCATGCCGAAACTGGAGGCTATGGTTATGGTGAAGGTTCGCGAGATGTTACATTTGGTGTAAACCCATTTGCGAGAGAAGATTTTGAAGATACTCGCAACAGCAATTTGCGCATACGAGGTAATGCTTTTACAGAGTTAGAGGCTATGAAGATGTTCAAATATCGCTTCAACTTTGGATTCGATTATAGTAACGATAAGCATAAATATTTGAGGAAAGTAGGTTCTTGGGCATACAATGAACCTCCGGTAACTTCAAGTTTAAATAAGAACCAAGCTCAATATGCGGCTTTCTCTTTCGATAATACATTAGAATTTAATAAGCAATTTGGAAAACATTCAACGAATGTTATTGTAGGGTCAAGCTATCAAACTACAAATTATGAACAAATATGGGGTACTAAAAGTGATGTGCTGACTAGTGGAAATGATTACTTTGATGAGTTGAATGCAGCATTGAATATAGCAGGTGTAGGTAGCTATAGAAATGAGTCTAAGTTATTCTCTCTGTTCGGACGTGTAAACTATAATTATGCCGAAAAATACCTGTTTAGTTTTACTATGCGTCGCGACGAAGCTTCTAAATTTCCTAAAAGTGACCGTGTAGGTTATTTCCCTTCAATATCGGCAGGTTGGCGTATTAGTGGCGAAGAAGGCTTTGATGTGTCATGGATTGATGACCTTAAGCTAAGAGTCAACTATGGAGTTCTTGGTACTTCAAATAACGATTATTATGATTACATAGCAGTTATAAACAATAAGCCACAAGCTATGTTCGGCGATAATCTAGAGGCAGGTATGACACAATCTGCTTTAACTAACACAAGCCTTAAATGGGAGGAAATGAGTCAACTTAATGCAGGGTTTGATGCTACTATATTGAATAATAGACTGACATTAGCTGCTGATTATTTTATCAAAGAGTCAAAAGATGTATTGACCAGAATGCCTCTTTCTTTATACCTAGGGCATTGGGGTAACGATCCATGGGTAAACGCAGCTACCCTGAAAAATACAGGTTTTGAAGTTTCTGCAACATGGAGAGATAAAATCAATGTAGATATGGACTATAGCGTAGGTGTTAACTTCTCTTATCTGAAGAATAAACTAACATCTATGGGATATACTAGCTTTGCTGAGGGAGAAACTCCTCACTTCTCTCAATGGAATACTAAATCTTTTGAAAGAGGTTCTATCGGTCAATGGTATTTAATCAAAACAGATGGTATTTTCCGTACACAAGCAGAACTTGATGCTTATAAAACAAGCAGTGGAGACCCTATCAAGATACAAGGAAATGATCTTCCTCAATTAGGAGATGTGCGTTATATTGATGCTAACGACGACGGACAGATTACAGATGCAGACCGCCAATACTGTGGCGAGAACATGCCAAAATATGAATTGGGAATGAATCTTGGTTTCCGTTACAAAGATTTTGACTTACAAATGGTGCTTGGTGGAGCTTTCGGGCACAAGATATTTAACGGACCTCGTAGTGCCATAGATATGTTTAGCGATAACTCTAACTACAGAGACAACTACGACCCATGGTCATTAGAGAATCCTAATGCAAAAGATCCTCGTCCTATCTATGGTGATAGTCGTAATGTTAGAGGAAATCAGGACAGATGGTTAGAGAACGGAAGTTATTTGAAATTTAAACAAATTGCTCTTGGTTACAATATCCCTAAATCTGTTTTAGGACAATATATTAGCAATTTGCGTCTATACGTAAATGCTCAAAACCTTCTGACTATAACATCGTACACAGGATTAGACCCTGAATTCCTGAATGGAAGTATGTGGGAAAGAAGTTATGACGGAGGAGCATTCCCTAATCCAAGGGCAGTTACATTTGGTGCTCAAATTACATTCTAACTATTAAAATTATGAAAATGAATAGAATATATACATATCTACTAATATTATGTTTCGGGTTATATTTTACTAGTTGTGATGTTGACGTAGAGAACCCGAATGAAGGTACAGTAAACTCTTTTTGGAAAACAGAACAAGATGCTCAGTATGGGTTGACATCTGTTTATAATTATTTTTACAAACCAAACACTTTTAGTCGCTGGATTTGGTTCCGTCTGGATTTAACTTCGGATGAAGGTTTTAGCCAAAGTCCTTGGGCTGAACTGAAGGAATGGACTCAATTTGCTTATGGAAACTATAATTTCGGAGAGGGTAATAAATGGACTCTTGAGGCTTTTTATGTAGCTATTTTCAGAGCAAACCAAGTGCTTCATTATGTGCCAACTATTGAGTTCCAAGACGAAGCAAAGAAAAAAGAAATTTTGGCGCAAGCTTATTTCTTAAGAGGTTTCTATTACTACTATACAGCTTTGTTGTGGGGAAGCGAAAATAAGAGTTTAGCTATTATGCTTGAAACTGAACTTCCTCAACCTCAAGATAGACCAGAGGGACATACAGGGCAAGAATTATATGAGCAAGCTATTGCTGACTTTACATCTGCTTTGGAATATAACATTCCGGAAGAGTGGTCAGGAAATAATCAGGGAAGAGCAACCAAAGGAGCTACATTAGCTTTCCGTGCAAAAGCATATATGCAATTGCATGAATATGAAAAAGCCAAACAAGATCTTAGTTGGTTAGTTGAAGGAGACGGAAAGAAATATTATGGTCTGACAACTAATTATTTCGATAATTTCGATAAGGATAAAGAATATAATATAGAGTCTGTATTCGAAATTGGTTTTTCCGATATTCACTTAGACCCGGCAGGAGATAGTGATGATAGTCTTAATCCTAATCTAGGGCTGAATAGAGGTCAATTCTTTGCACCTCCGGGCATTGGATGGACTGATGGAGAATTACGTCCTTGGTTAGTTGATGAGTTTAAGAAAGAACGTGATAACGATGGTAAATATGACATTCGCTTGCGTTATACAGCGTTCTACGAAGGAATGGAAAAAGACTTTGAGAACAACAGCCGCATTTATAAGTTTACAAGCGATGCTAAAACTTGGGGACAAGATAACTGGAAAGGGCGCGTATTCTTCCGTAAGTATGGAAGTGATTATTTCCGCGACTATGATGATTATTATAATCCGACAAATGTTCGTTTGGTTCGCTATGCCGATATCTTGTTAATGTATGCAGAGTGTATTGCAGAAACTGGAGGTAGTCTGACTACGGCTGCTAATTACGTAAATCAGGTTAGAGCACGTGTCAATATGCCTCCATTAAGCAAGAATCATCCAAATGCAACAGCCAATTTTCAAAACTTCATGAAACGTTTACAAATGGAACGTGTACATGAGCTTGCTACAGAAGGACACCGTTGGGCTGATATCAAACGTTGGGGATTACTAGATACTCAGGAAGGTATTGAAGAATTAAAATCACGAGATGCTGATTTCAAAAACTTTATAATAGGTAAACACAATTGTTTGCCGATCCCTTCTGATGAAATTAATAATAATCCGAATGTAGGACAAAATCCTAAATACTAAAACATGGTTCTTTCCTCGACTTTAATCAACTATGGAGTCGAGGAAAGTTCATTTAATAAAACCACTATGAGAAAAATATTTTTGATAACTATAGCCTTCTTATTTTCAGCCTTGTCAATATCATTAACTTCATGTGGTGGAGATAGTGAGAAAAAGGCTAAGCCAGAAGTGTCGTATCCGGTTCCTTTAGGAGATCCTTTTATCATGCTTCACGAGGGTACTTATTATGCCTATGGTACAAATTCGGATGCAGGGATAGAGGTATATACTTCTGACGATTTACTTACTTGGGAGAGGTCTTCTGCACTGGCATTACATAAAGATAACTCATGGGCCGACCGTTGGTTTTGGGCTCCTGAAGTATATTACATAAAAGAAAAGAATAAGTTCTATATGTATTATTCTGCCGATGAGCATATTTGTGTTGCTACATCCGATTCTCCAACAGGACCATTTGTACAGACTGAGCAGAAACCGATGATTGCAGACGAAAAGTGCATCGATAATTCCTTATTTATAGACGATGATGGCACACCATATCTGTACTTCGACCGTTTCAACGATGGACTGAATATATGGGTAGCAAAGCTTGAAGATGATCTGGAAACCATAAAGACAGAAACGCTAACTAAATGTATCAACGTATCTCAGGCATGGGAAGAAGTATTCCCTCGTGTAAATGAAGGTGCATTTATTACAAAGCATAAAGGAAAATATTACCTGACATATTCAGGAAACAGCTACGAAAGCCAATTCTATGGTGTTGGTTTTGCTATTGCAGATTCGCCGATGGGACCATGGACTAAATATGAAAAGAATCCCATTCTTCAAAAACCGGAAGATCTTGTAGGGGTAGGGCATAGCGCTATGTTTAAAGATAAAGAAGGAAAACTGAGAAAAGTCTTTCATGCCCATCATTCCTCGTCCCAAATACATCCTCGTGCTATGTACATTATGGATGTAGAATTTACAGATGATGAAACTCCGGTGATGAAGATAACAGGAGATATTTTACGCCCAAAATTAAAACAATGATCTATGAATAAGATTTGCCTGCTGTTAATTGTCTCTTTACTATGTCTTGGTAATACAACTGTTTTCGCTCAAAAGAACAATTTAAGAGCCGATGATGTGCGTATCGCCTGGGATTATAGTTCTATGGAGAAGATTGCAGAAAAAGGCGGATATCCTCGATTGTTGCGTTTGCAAGATTCATCTATTATCATAATCTACGAAACTCGTACCGGTAGTATTGAGTATAAGCGTAGTTACGATAATGGTAAATCGTGGGAATATCCGGTACAGGTATTTTCTCAATTCATATATAGCAACTTATCTGGTGAGTCAACCATCGTAAATATGGCAAATGCCGAAATTGAACAGTTGCAAAATGGAGATCTGATTGTCGGTTGTAATTATCGTCCGGCAAAGGCTGAAATAGCACCTTATTCCATCGTGATAAGAAGAAGTACAGATAACGGTAAGACATGGCTTCCGGCACAAGTATTATGTAATGCCGCTCCACGGTTTATTGATGGCTGTTGGGAGCCCTCTTTCTTACAGTTGCCTGATGGTGAATTGCAGGTGTATTTTGCAAATGAAAATCCATACCAACAGTCAGAGGAACAAGAGATATCAATGGTATCTTCTGACGACAATGGCGAAACATGGACTAAGACTCCTAAAATAGTTTCTTTCCGTAAAGAAAGAAGAGATGGGATGCCGGTATCTATTGTTTGTGGCGATGAAATTGTAACTGTAATAGAAGATAACTACAAAGAAGCTTTTAAACCATATACAGTCAGAACTAAATTGAAGGATAACTGGGCAGAACCGGTGCTTGGAGACTCTGAAATGAGAAATTATGCACTTCAGACGCCTGTCCCCGACTCTGTTTACATGGGGGCACCGTACATCATAAGTTTACCAAATGGACAAACACTTATATCTTATCAGACGACAGAAAATCGTTCATCCAATTGGGAACTTTCTACAATGGAGGTCGCTATTGGCGATACGGAGGCTCGTAATTTTAAATACAGAACCAGACCTTTTCCTGTTCCATTAGATAAGGAAGCAAAATGGAATTCTTTAGCTATATGGAATAAAGATACAGTTGTGGCTGTAGCTTCTAGTAATTTCGACTATAAAAATGTTGCTCCATGGATCATAAAAGGCTACCAGATTCCTTCTGAACTTAGTATAAGTAAAGATGTGGAGGGACACTCACCTCTTTTCATCGGATCTAAGGGAGTTACACATGCTGACATAAACTTATGGGAAGATGCTGACTCCCTTTATATCATAGCACAAATAGCAGATATGTCCCAATCAACTCAAGATGGGCTATCAGTATGTTTTGCTTCGGGTAAATACAGATATAAAATATTCAGTAATCGAGAAGGTGTAATCTCAGTATGGAAAGAAAAGAAAGGCAAGTGGAACCCCTTCTCTATGCAGAAAGTGCAAGTAGGTAGTGAGATAAATGAAAATGGTTACACCCTCACTTTTTCTATCTCTAAAACAGAAATTCCTTTATTAAGGAAAGACTCGTTTTACTTCAATGCAATACTATCAGCATATGAAAGTGAAGCATCTGGATATGAAGAAGCCATTGTAAATAGTTGTATTCAAGAAATTGATACATGGCTTAAGGTAAAGACTAATTAAAAATAATATTCGAAAGAAATGAGAAAAAAAGTATTTATGATTGCATTATCTCTACTCTCGTTTGTGGTTGTGAATGCACAGCAAAATGTAGAGAAGAGGATAACTCTTAAAACCCCGGGTAATCCTTCCGAAACATTAGTATTGAAGGAAAGCTCAAGTGGACAATTACAAGCTCAGAAAAGTATTCCGTTAGCAATCACTCGTCAAGAAGTGAAGAATGGAAACACCATCCGGGTGAATATTACATTGAATGCCACAGATGAGGTTTATTACAATTATGAAGAAATCTATAAACTGACAGCCGATCATGATGATTGTCTTTTTTATATGCCCGGCTTTTGGTATCGTCGCAACCTGAGATCTCCAAAAGAAGCTCCGTCGTTTTACACAAGCGATAGCTGGCGTGTAAGAGAAGACCGTTTGAGTACACCGCTTACTGGTATCTTTAACGAGAAAACAGGAGAATACTGTACTGTTTTGCGAATAGATGAATTTAAGAATGAAAGCTTGGCTTGTCATAGTCAGGGAGAAGTAATTCTTTCGGGTAAAACTTCTTTAGGTTTCACAGGATTTCAGAATATAGAAGGAAAATCAGCTTTGGTTTATGGCTTTCCATACAATGAGGCGCCAAATACCTATATCCGAAAATTGACATTAGCTCCGGCGGTTAAGGCTTTCGAGAAAATGGAAAAAGGAGAAACCCGTCAATTGACATGGGAAATCAATGTAGGCAACAGTCAGAGCTATTCGTCTTTCGTTGCTGATGTTTGGAATTATTCTTATGACACTTACAGGCCTCAAAAATATGAGAAACCAATGTCGGTAGAACAAGCAAAAGCTGATCTGACTAAGTTTTTTGTAAGTAGTTATGTAGAAAAATATCCGCTGAAATATTTTTCGGGAGTTCATATGCGTACCGACGATTGTGAGAGTACCGGTAGTGTAGAAGTAGGTTTTGTTGGTCGTGTTTTGTTAAATGCGTTCAATGCTCTGGAATACGGAGAGTCGCACAATAGACCCGAACTAGTGAAAATGGCAAACAGCATTTTCGACAGTTATCTTGAACATGGCTTTACGCCAAATGGCTTTATCCGCGAGTTTGTAGATTATTCCAACAATTCAGAGACAGATATTTACAGTATTCGTCGCCAGTCGGAAGGAGTATTTGCTGTACTTAACTACTTGGACTATGAGAAAAAACAAGAGCGTAAACATCCTCAATGGGAGGCTAAAATAAAAAATATTCTAGAAAACTTCCTTAAACTACAAGGAGAAGATGGTAGTTATCCTCGTAAGTTTAAAGATAATTTTGAGATTACAGATCAGTCTGGAGGAAGTACGCCATCTGCTACGCTACCTTTAACGATGGCATACAAATACTTTAATGATAAAAAATATTTGGAAAGTGCTAAGAAAACAACTGTATATCTGGAAAAAGAATTAGTATCCAAAGCAGACTACTTCTCTTCTACACTTGATGCCAACTGCGAAGATAAAGAGGCTTCGTTGTATGCTTCTACGGCTATGTATTACATGGCAATGGTGTCGAAAGGGAAAGAACAACAACACTATATTGATCTGAGCAAGGAGGCCGCTTATTTTGCTCTTTCTTGGTATTATATGTGGGACGTGCCGTTTGCTCAAGGTCAGATGTTGGGAGATGTAAACTTCAAAACGAGAGGTTGGGGTAACGTATCTGTAGAAAATAATCACGTAGATGTATTCATTTTCGAATTTGCGACAGTGCTGGATTGGCTGTCAAAAGAACGGAACGAGCCACGTTTTTCAGAGTTTTCTGCTGTTATCAAGAGCTCAATGCTGCAACTTATGCCATTGAAAGGTAGTATGTTCAATATCGGTAAAGAAGGTTATTATCCGGAAGTTGTTCAGCATACTAATTGGGACTATGGCAAGAACGGAAAAGGATTCTATAATGACATCTTTGCTCCGGGATGGACAGTAGCTTCGCTATGGCAAATGCTTTCTCCTGAGCGTGTTGAAACATATTTTGGCTATAAAGGTAAAAAGTAGTAGATAAAATAGGTTATTACCTTTGATTTGTTTGGTTATCTCTGCTTTGCTATATGTTTTGAAAATGATTTTCTGGCATTCGGCAAAGCAGATTTTTTTATATGCTAAAACTTGGGCTTAGAACATTATTATTAGTCTCCAGTTTACGTGTCTACCCTCATGCGGAGGCATCTTGTTGCCTCTGGATACCGATTGAGTGACTGTTTCGAATGTTCCCACTACTTTCCATACTCCACTTTTGGGACACTTTTCTCCCGTACGAGCAGTCATGCCTATGCGAGGCTTCATCATAATTCTTTCTGATTTAAATTTATAGTGTACAAAGCTACTACATTTTTTGTAAAGTCTTTATATCGTAAGATAAAGCAAAGGTGGACGTATTCTTACCAGCCTGAGTAATCTCTGAGATTAATGAAACATAATTGTCCCTTTATGAAAGTATTTTCAGTTATTCTATTTCTATATCTCCAAAGATATTTTTCTTCACGGTCTTTTTGTTCCCTTTGTCATCTATGATTTCTATATTTCCGAGAATATCTTTTTTCACAGTTGTTGTATTTCCCTTATTATCTTTTATTTCAATATTTCCAAAGATGTCTTTTTTTACGGTCTTTTTATTACCCTTGCTATCTTCAATTGTGACATCACCTAAAATATCCTTTTTTATTGTTTTCTTATTTCCTCTATCATCACTAATTTCTAAGTCTCCGAAAATATCTTTCCGTATCGTCCTTTTATTCCCTTTCTCGTCTTTTATTTCTGCATCTTCAAGATAGGACGTTATTTCCTCAAAAGTATCCTTTTCTTTAGATTTAATAGTGATCTTCTTCGGTCTGGATCCATTTATGTCAGCCGTCTCAACTGTTTGTGGAGGAATATATCTATGAAATTCCGTGAGGTGATTATTGACAAAATAAAAGAGATAATCGTAAGAATAACTGGAGGTAAAGAGTAAGACTTCAAGTTTCCCCTCCTCTATTTCCGATACTGCGTCAATTACATAGTTATTTCCCAAAATATTGATAACCTCTTGTTTTGTTGAGCCCAGTTCTACCTGCTCTATAAGTTTACCTAGCCTTGGAGTAGAAAGGCTAGCACAAGATGCCGTAAGGAAGATGATTATTATAGCAAACAGATTCTGTTTCATAATGGTATAATTTAGATACATTGTAGTGTAGATTGTCTTTGCTCTTTACAATGCTTTAAGTTACTACAATTTTTTCGATGAATTGTAGCAAAGAGGTAGCCTTCTACTTTTTTTATCCAAAAGCTAGCAATTATATTCTTATTACCTTATCAGCTACCTGTTCAAAGTCCTTCAAGTGGGTAGCCATCAATATCGAAATGTTGGGATACAAGCGTCTGATACCTTCGAAAATAGAAATTGCATTCTCTGAACTAATGCCTGCTGTTGGTTCATCTACTACCAATAATTGAGGTTTCTTGAGTAATGCTTGCGCTAGAAGTAATTTCTTTCGTTGCCCTCCGCTTAAAGTCTCACCATTTTCACCTATCCATGTATCCAGGCCTTCGGGGAGAGAGCGTCTCCAGCTTGTCAGGTCGACAATGTCCAATGCTTCTTCTATGGCTTCGTCGGGATAACCTTCGAAGTTCTCACGCAGTGTCCCTGTCAGCAGGTAAGCTTTTTGAGTAACGTAAATACATTCAGGTACAGGTAAGTGTGACAATGGAGTATCATTGTTCCATAGTAGCACTCCACTGAGGCGGTATTCTGGATAAAAAAGGCTATTCAATAAGGTCGTTTTACCTTTTCCTGTTTCTCCAAATAGAGCAATCCATTCTCCTTTTTTGATTTCTAACGATATTTCATTGGTACGAATTGGTGTTTCGGGAATTTTAGCACTCACATTTTTTAAGCTGAGCCTTTCTAGTGAAGAATCAACCTCTACAGTTTCTACAGGTTGTTCTCCTTTTTGGATGATCGTATCTACATCTTTTATCTGATTTGCAACAGAACTTTTCTCAGATTTTCCGGAAAAAAGCATTTCCGATAATTCAGCTTGTGCCATGATACCGAAGAAAATTCCAATAGCTGTTGGTGCATCTATTCCATAATTCTGAGAATTCCAGAGTAAAAATATGGCGACGAAACTAAGTCCCAAACCTCCTATGAGTTGTAGCCAAAATGAATTCGTTTGCAATTGGCTTTCTACTTGTTCTAATTGCGCCAATCTGAATTCATTTTGCCCAATAGCTTTCGCTTCCAGATCATATTTCGAAATCTCTATTCTGCCCCTGAAACTTTCGATAAGAGCCTGATTGTTTTCCTCACGACATAGTTTAAGCTTTCCGTAAAGATTACTGTTCTTCCTGAAAATAAATTGAGGAACGATAAATAGCAAAATAGCAGATGAAATCAAAAACTCTATGGCTATGACATGTGAAAATACGATCAAGAAAAAGAAGTAAACACTAAGCGAAACTATTAATGCAGAGAATGGCAGAAGCCACAAAAGAATGTGATTCAATATCTCATCTACGCCATGCGTACTGTTTTGGAGTATGGCTGAATTATTATTGACTTGTTTCTGAAAATAAGGGAATTTGGCTACAGATTGGAATATCTTCAATTGAAGTCTTTGCTGAGCATCTAGCGTTGTCTTATGGTTTTCCAATCGTTCGAAATACCTTGTCGCTGTACGCGATAAGGCCATCAGACGGATTATGGCAGATGGAACCAAATAAGAGAATGTCGTATTTGCTGTAACGAATACCACACTGCAAATAGCCAAAAACCACCCCGAAATAGCAGGAAGGGCAATAAATGCCAAAGTCCAAATCAGCAAAAGGAAAAAACCTCGAAACCATTTGCCGGCTAAGGGCTGTAGTATATATTTAAAGATAAATTTATTCATGATTCATCTGTTCCCCCCAGTTTAAGTTTATGATTGTATCTGCAACAGTATCGAACATTTTTTCGTGTGAGGCTACGATGACAAGTTTTTCTTTGGCCAATTTGATTATTTCCGGAAGAATAACTTCTACTGTATCTGTATCCAAATTGGCGGTTGGTTCGTCTAAAATAGCTATTGGCTTAGGATATAGTATCATACGAGCGAGTGTAACCAATTGTCTCTCTCCTCCCGAAAGCTGTTTGCCATTATGACTCAGTTCTGTTTGCCAGCCATCTTCTTTCTTAGCCAGAATTTTGTTTAAGAAGTCAGGGTATTGATTATAGCTGCTTGCATCTTTTTCTAAAAATACATTGTACTGTAATGTGCCGTCAAAAATGAAAGGAAACTGATTCATATAAGACGAATTGGCTTTCAGCCATTGTTGAGACCATTCATTGTCTTTTTGGTTTACCGATACAAAACCATTCTCAACAGACAAGCTCCCGGTACATATTCTCAAAAGAGTGGACTTGCCGGAACCCGATATGCCTTTTACAAGAACAAGTCCTTTCAGTGGTAATTCGAGATTGATATCGTGCAAAACTCTAACCGGAGAATCTGGATAAGAAAAATTCAGTCCTGTAACATTGAAAGACTTAAGTTCTTCTCTGTTGTCAGCCAAAGGAGCTTCTACATGCTCGTTTAGTATCGGTATAATCAACTTGGCCGATGCTAAAGCTTTATTACGGTCATGGTAGGCACTTACAAATTTCCTCAGATAAAAGAAGAAATAAGGTGCAAGAATGAGCAAGAATAATGCTGTATGAAAATCGTATCCATTTCCATAACTAGGACCTGTCATTATTCCCAATAAACTCATTCCTAAATAGACGGCAACAACAGCAATACAGATGGTAACACAAAATTCTAAAACAGCCGATGAAAGAATTGCAACCCGCATTACATTTATTGTAGCCTTGTTTAACTCTTTGCTCTTTTCGGACAAAAAACGATACTGAGGTTTGAAGTTATCCAGATTGACAATTTCGGCAATTGTTTGAAGACGGTTGTAGAAAACAGCCGAATATTTAAGAAAAAGATTTATATGTTTTTTGTGAAGCGCTTCGGCTCCTATGCCTATAATAATCATCTGCATAGGTATAATGATAAGTGAAACCAAGAGAGCCAGACCGACCCATTTTTCCATCCAAAAACAAATAATGAGCAACAACACACTTACTAAGATTGATGCTATGGCATATGGAATAAAAAAGGCGTAGAAAGGCTTTAGATCATCACTTACTCTGGTAACTAATAGGGTGCTTGATACTGAATCGTATTTGCTGCTGTTGAGCAATATAGGATATAACTTTTTCTTTATTCTGGAAACAATTATATTACCAGCTTTGTAATTGAACTGTGAGGCAAAATGCGCAAAGATGTATCTTCCCGTAAGGAATATGGATGAGTATAATAACGTAGAGGGTAATATTTTACCATCTATCAGCCACGAAGCGGCAAACACCGCCAGATACCATCCGAAGATAACGAAGCACCCTGCACTTAGTACGGTTAGTATTGATGCAGAAATATATGCTCCTTTTGCTTCGATTATCTTTTTACCTAGCCAACTGGAAGCGCTTTCTGGATTAGAACTCATTGATTATCTATGATTATGATTACTATGTGAAAATAGTAATTATTAAATAAACTTATGTGCTTTAACTCTATTACAACAAAGATAATTAAATAATGCGAATCTGTATCTGTATTCGATTTGAGGATTTTCTTGCTGCTTTTTATTTCATAGAGTAGTAGGAAGCTATAGGAAATGCTATATATTACTTTCGTATGAGTTGATTTTATACCGTTTTAGTATAGTATATTTTTATATATAGCTCTGTATATGAAGTATGGTATTGACAATACAATACATATATTTTTTATTATCTTGCACCTCGAAATGAAAAGTTATTTTTTCGACATGATTCGTCATGTCAGATTAACCGGGGAAGTTATACTTTACAAAAATATACTGGAAATTAATCCTGATGAGATAGAAGCAACAATTTCGTATCTGGAAAAAGACTATAAACAAGAAGTATTATCATACCCCTACACATCACCTATATTTAGCTCTCAAGCGGCAATATGGGCGGCTTGTCTGTTCTATTATTCGAGCCAGCTGCTTCTTTACAGAGAGCAGAATTTGGATGAAGTTCGTAGGTTGGTACAACCCTATAATGAGGCGATAACTCCGGCTGCTATTTTATCAGCCGATCTTACATTAAGGTTTATTTCAGATCTTTTGTTTGAGCTAAAATTGATAGATGATACTGATCCATTAATTCAGATATTGGAAGACATATTGCACGTTTGGCATTATTCGGCTATTGGCTATGGTTTGGAGAATATAGATAGCCTCGATTTTTTAGTAATAAAGGAAGATAAATGTCTGAATCAATTATATATTGATAGAGTTATTAAACGCGATGCCTTACTGTTGTCGCATCATCCCTCGCTTTACAAAGACATAGAATCAGAATTGAGTATATATAAGAAAAACTTATGGGGAAAATTTGAATAAAATATAAATGGAAACAAAACTGCAAAAATTAAACGAAGTACTTTCTTTCATAAAGAACACATTTATAGGCAAAGATGAAATTGTGGATTTATTGGCTATTGGTCTTATTGCCAGAGAGAATACTTTTTTGTTAGGTCCTCCGGGAACAGCAAAAAGTGCAATTATCCGTTTACTATCAACTTGTATTGAAGATGGTAGAAACTTTGAGTATTTATTAACCCGATTTACAGAGCCAAATGAAATATATGGACCTTTCGATATTCGTAAACTGAAAGAGGGAGAGTTGGTCACAAATACTGAAAGTATGATGCCCGAAGCATCGATGGTTTTTCTTGACGAGATATTTAACGCAAATAGTGCAATCCTCAACAGCTTGCTAATGAATCTGAACGAAAGAGTGTTTCGTAGAGGAAAAGAGACCCGTCAATTGCCGGCATTGATGTTTGTGGGTGCTAGTAATCTTTTGCCCGAAGATGAGTCGCTAAATGCTCTTCTCGATCGTTTCCTCATTCGTATACAATGCGATTATGTTGCACCCGATTTACTGGAAGGAGTCTTAATTGCAGGATGGAAGCTTGATAATAAAAGTACAGAGCAACCTCCACTGATTAAGCCCGAAGAAATAAAGGAATTACAAGCTCAAAGCAGGCAAGTAAATCTTGATAATATCCGTAAAGATTATCTTCAGGCAATCAGAGCCTTGCGTAATGCCGGAGTTAAAGTGTCAGATAGGCGTGCAGTAAAAGTTCAGAACTTAATTGCTGCAAGTGCTACCATTTGTGGTCGAACAGAAGCTATTCTGTCAGATCTATGGGTGATGAAACATATTTGGGACACAGAGGAGCAGATAGAATTATTAGCAGGTATAATAGACAATGTTATAGAAAAGGACGATAGTATTGCTCAGCATCATCAGGCATTGAAAAACAGAGCTCCCAATGCAGATGAATTGATAAAAGATATTAACCTGCTCAAAGAGCAATGGCGTTCAGGAACTTTATCTTTCTCGGAACAAACTATCTTAAAGGATAAATTGAGATACATTCAGACAAGGGGTAATTGGATAAAAGACGTAGAACACAAGCAACATATAGAAAGTGAGATTGAAGCACTATGGCAGAACATACTCAAAACACTCTAGTATATTATGCTGCAATAGATGTCATATACAAAAATAAATTAGGTAGCCTTCGTTTATGGACAAATCTCAAGTTGGCCTATGATGGGGAAACAATATGGCTAAAAGATTTGACGGAGGAACAAACCTCAGAACACAAACTTCGAAGCATTCCTAGTTGCAGCATCTATGTAGAGAAAAATAACAAGTTGTACCCTAAAGACAGTCTCTTGCCTTGTGGCAATATTCCGTCTTTGCTATGGACTCCTATTTTTAGAGCAGTACCTGTCACCCTACCCAGATACAATGATAATTTTATGGGTTTGGAGGAAGATAGCATAAATATACGATTGGTGCCTTCCTCTAATATGCAGGATGTATTTGCAATGATAACAGATGTGACAGAGTTGGGAAAATATATAGAGACTGCTCCTGCAAGCCGCTTGAGAGAATTAAGGTGGACTATTCTTTCAGACAGAAACGTTTTTATAGCAGGTACACCTTTACTACCTATCAAGGGGAATGTGTTCTGGAGATATAAGCAGTTGTTGTTACCTGCAGGCTTCGACTTTAACTACTCTATACTATCCGATTGTATCAATAAACTTTATACATCTACTGACTTATATATTTGCTGGTTGAACCAAGATGATTACATAAAAATAGACGTTACTCAATTGGAATATTTATCAATAGCTTCTTTCAGAAAGACCTATAATGCATTGGAGAATATATGAGCAGTATGAAATACAGATATTTTCAGGTTTACGACAATTACTTCTGGCAATGGGAGGATAACAACAAAGTGTTAGCCATCCCGAATGGGAATACTATTGCCTATTGTGAATCTGTTGCTGAAGTTATAGAAGAACTCTCGGTGCAAGGGCTTCCCGCCTTTGGCTCTTTGCTGTTGGCTATTATTGCAACGAGCCAACATGCAGACGGGTCACTAAAGATGATAAGGAAGATAATAGAGTCAATACCCGAAGAAAATAGGCGTCAGGCATTGTTGAGTAGTGAAATGATTGAACATGCATTTCATTTTCTAAGAAAATTGAGTGAATTACCCGCAGAATATAAAGAACGGAAGAAACTGATACTATTATTTCAAACGATATTCCAAAACTATCACAATAAGAAATCAATAAAAGATTCTGGAGTTTTTGTAGGTGAAATAAAGATGCAGAGGATTCATCCCCAGTCATATATAAAAGTACCTTTCGATCCGGCTGTTTTAAATATTGACTTTAGACCTCTTGCCCTATTAAACGGACGTTTTGAGTCTACTGAGGCACTCATAGAAAAGATTGTAGCAATACCGCAGGATGTGGATATTGAATTGAATCCGGAGAAGGAAGGAGATTTGATTTCAGACTTAATTGCCGAGCCAAAAACATTTCATATAGGTTCACTTATAAGGCAGTTGTGGGGAGGGTTGAATATCCCGATGCATTATTCAGATACAAGTCAGCAAAAGCTGGGAGGAGTCTCAGATATTAGCAACAAGGGCGACTTTGATAAACTATTTATATCAGAATTTGCAAACGAGGATGAGGTCTTCTTATCTAGGTTAGCAAACAATGAGGCTCTTTATATCAACAGAGAAGCTCCGCTTCAAAACGATAATTTCAATCAGTATATTCTCATCGATATATCGCTACGAAACTGGGGAACACCTAAAACAATAGCTTGTGCCTTGATGTTGGCGTTAGTGAATCATCCTAAATCGAAGATGAACTATAAAGTTTATTTGATAGGGAATCGTAGCTATGAGGTTAATTTCAATTCTACAAAAGATATTATAAATATTGTAGACCATGTAGACCCTTGTTTATATCCAAGTGAAGGCTTTCTTGATTTTTTCAGAAACTATACTACAAGCAATAGCGAGATAGTCTTAATATCTAATGTTGCTACAATGAAGTATCCTGAAATGAAATCTCTGCTTAACGAATATAGAAAACATATTGATTATGTCATCCATGCTGATAATGGAGGTGAAATTGAAGTGTTCCGTATTCTCAAAAACAGTAGTAAACATATACAATCTTTAGCTCTCAACTTGACCGAGAGTTGGAAAAAAGTACCTAAAGAGAGTCTTGCTACAATTGTTGATATTGACAGTTCTGATACGCATCCATTCCGTCTATTGTTTGTCAAAAGATTCGATTTGCCATTGATGCTTTTAGGTGATCAAGGTTATTTTATAGACCGAGGGCTTTTATTCAGAAGAGTATCTAAAAACAAAGGTTGGCAAATCATATTTAATAAAATAGGCAAAGGACTTTCGGCATATCAGGTTGGATATAATGAAATGCATGAGCCTCTATTGTTACTTTGTTATGATAATCATAAAAAAATAAACCTGATAAATCTTGTAACTAAGGCTGAATCTACAGTCTCCTTACGGAAAGGTATGTTTTTCCAACCTTGCACTATCTATTTTCATCAAGGAGTCTTTTATGCTATTGAAGGAAGCCATAGAAAAATGAAATCGAAAGAGAATAAATATTTAAGGCGTATAACTTTGGATTTACAGATCGAAAATATTGAAGATGCTGCATTATGTAAGGAGATAGAAGAAAATGCGGCAAACAATATTCAAAAATATTATATGGAAGGAGCAATGAATTTTCATTCTTCTATTATAATGAATGTAAGGCAAATAGCTATTACTAAGAATAATTGCTTAGTTATTAATGGAAAACACGTCCTGAAGGAAGTTAGTTCCATGTTAAGGCTTGTCCATTATTCTTCCGAGGATGATGAAATTAAGGAAACAGCAATACGCTATAATGATAAAGAATTCAAATTTAAGAACGGAGTCACTGTCTTTCAATCGTTTTATGGCCTCATATCCATTGTTTTGAAAGATGGGGAAAAAATAGAAATTCCCCTTGCTGTAGATTCGTCCTTAGCTATGTCTGTAGGAAATGAAGCTAGTGGTAATCCTTATTTTTATACAGATAGTCCATCTCCTGATATGGGGGATCTGATAGACAGAGAAATGTTAGATCTGTTAACTAACGATAATACATGGAATTAAAATTATATCCAACACAAAGAAATAGTTTTCCGTTGCAGGCAATCCATATCAAAGGTTTGTCAGTCAGTCATTGGTTACACGAAATTCAATGTATGCAGTTAGACTTAAATAAAGTCTCTGTTTATCCATTACCCGGTATGCAGCTAAATAGCATATCTGGATGCTTGGTTATTCTTCATAAATCAGTGTTGGAACTAGATATACGAAATAATATATGGTGTCAGAAGATAGGAAAGCATCTATACATACCTCAGTATACAGGTATTGAACCTCAAATATTCACAGAAGAAGCAGATGAACTCTTTGCTCGTCATCCTCACTTTATGCATCCAGAATTGGGCTTAATAGAGTTGGAGGAAGAGGTAAAGTGGGAAGAGTCTATTTTTATCGGTAAAGAACAATCGATCGAACAAATAAAACCCAAAGCTGCACCGTTTATCCCGGAAAGAATAACACATTTTAGAATATCCGTAGTTCAAGAGGATAGCATTGAGCATATTTTAGAAGACCTTGAAAAGAAAGCCGATGTTGATAAACTGAAAGATGAACCATTGAGTACGTCCGAAAAGTTAAAACTGTCGTTGTATAAAACACTGATGAACAATGCTGATCCTGAGAATATAATAAAGGAAGGAGAAGGTTTACCTAAATTGTTAAGATATTCGAATATTATTTCGTCCATCTTTAAAGAGAAAGACAAAAATGGCGACAAAAAAGATTGGGGCGATCGTTTACTGGAAGATTATAAGGATTTAACTAACAGAAACAAAAGTCAGCTGGATAAATTACTCGAATTATTGAAAGATAATCCCGAAAAGGCCTTAGACTATGCTATACCTTTAGATGGAGAAGGTACTGCAAGAGGAAGTGACTTAGGTGCATTTCAGATGAGTAAATTTGCGAATGATTTATCTTCATTGAGCAAATTACTGAAAAGTAGCCGAACATCGGGAGGTAGCGGATATTATACGATGGAAGACGATGCTCTTTCTCTCTTGCGAAAACAATATAGAGATAGTGCAGATAAGCTTGTGTCAGATAAGAAATATATACAAGCATCTTATATCTATATAAAATTACTAAAAGATAATTATGCTGCGGCAAGAATGTTTGAAAATGCAAATCTGTATCAGGAAGCAGGAGATGTGTATCAAAAACTTATCGAGGATAATCTAAGAGCCGGTGAATGCTTCGAAAAAGCTAAATTGTACGATAAGGCTATTGAGATGTATAAGACAAAAGATATGTATGAGAGAATTGGAGATCTCTATTCCTTAATGAACAACAAAAAAGAAGCAGATGTTTTTTATCAGAAAGAAATTGACCGTCACTCTTCTGATCTTCAATATATAAAAGCAGCTAAGGTAAGTTCAGAAAAGATGAATGATCCTAACTATGCGCAATCTTTAGTATTGAAAGGTTGGAAAGAATTTGCAGACCCCTACAACTGTTTGGGAAAATATTTTTCTAATATTGAAAAGGAAAAAGAAAGAGGAAGAGAGATAAAGAGGATCTTTGAAGAAGATATTACACCTAAAAACAGAGAAGGATTTTTGAGGATTCTACAAAAAGAATATAAACAAACGGAAAGTTTGCGTGAGATGACAAAAGACATCGCTTATACTATTATTGCAGATATACTCCCTCAGAATAAAAACATAGCAAGCGAACTTATAGCTTTCAATAAAGAAGATAGTCAACTGATAAAGGATACAATCAGGTATAAGTTGTCGAGAAGTAAATAGAGGGTAATGAATGCTAAATAATCAGATTAAAAAGAGCGTTCTTTTATATGCTAAGGTCTTATTGAATACCATTTTTTGTATCGAAGAGGTAAGAGGTTAAAACCTTTGATAGGTCAAATAAAATAAGTAAATTCGCAGCCATATGAAGACTATTCGCTAAACATGAAGAATATAAAAAAACTCCTATCAAGTACGATTTGGCTTGTTATCGGGATTACTCTATTTCTACTGATTCAATATTTTTTTGAATTTCACTTGTATTACGCAGAACAACTGCAACTTTTTTTATACAATAAAACATTTTTATCAGATCTGCTTTTTTCATTTGGCGGTCTGTCTGAGATTATTGGCAGATGGTTTCTCCAATTTTATCTTCATCCTAAAGTAGGGGCATTGATAACAACTTTTTTAGTGTTGAGTGTTGCCATAATTATGGATAGAATTTCAAAAAAGATCAACTCCAATATATCCCTTATACTATTACCTCTTTTAACGGCTGTTTTCTTTCTGTTCTTGCACCTCGATCATAGCTATTATATAGCAGGAACAATCGCTTTTATATTAATGTTAGCTGCTTTTCTAGTATATTTATACATAGATAAACCTATTGTGAGAATAGGTGTTGCTACTGTATTTACTGCTTTGTTGTTCTGGTGGGGAGGTTCAGTCGCTTTTCTGTTTTCTATAGCTGTTCTTTTGTGGGAATTACTAACGGATAAGAAAAAAATATTATTATCACTTATCCCATTATGTCTACTTTTGATTTTAGCCTATGTCAGCGTTCATTTTGCATGGATAGGAGGATATGAGCAAATATTTACCCCATCACTATATTTCGGAATTGGGATTACGATACCATCTATTACTTACTTTGCTTGGGGTGGATTAGTGCTTTTGATCCTACTAGCATACGGACTAAGAAATCAGAAAATATCAGATAAAAATGGACTTTTTGTTTTAATTGGTCAAGTAATAATTGCTACAGTTATTACATATTATTTGTTGCCAATATATGGACAGTTTTCATCTATTCAGTATAAAAAATTAGACTATTATGCACGAATGGAGAGATGGAACGATATTATTGAAGAAAGCAAAAAGCCTATAACTAACCTGTTGTATGCCTATTACCTTAATCTTGCTCTGATGGAAACGAATCAACTCGGTAAGCAGTTTTTTCAATTCGACCAAAAAGGTATTAATGGCTTAGTCCCAAAAACGGATAGAAATATGTCTACTCTGATAATATCCAACGAAATGAACTTTGCATTGGGAGATATTGCAGCTTCTCAGCACTATACCTTCGAATGTAATATATCTATATCTAAAACAGGTAGTCCGAGGCTATATAAACGATTGGTTCAAACAAATCTGATTAGTGGAGCATACCCTGTTGCTGAAAAATATATCAAACTACTAGAACAAACCCACTACTATAAAGAGTGGGCAACAGATCAACGCCGATTCCTATATAACGATCAGGCTGTAGAAGAAGATCCTTTATTAGGGAAGAAAAGACGGGGCTTACCAAACGAAAACTATTTGTTGTTAACAACAAATGTAGTCTCTAAGTTGCAGCTGCTTGCTGAGACTGATCCTACTAATAGAACGGCTGTTGAATATTTAGCTTCGTTATTCTTGTTTGGGAAACAAACGGCTTCTTTTATTGAGCTGATAGATAAATATTACAACACCGAGGAAGCTCTGTTGAATATGCCTGAAAAATTTCAGGAAGCTATTATTGTTATCACCGAAAAATCTCCAACTGAATGGGAAAAGTATAAGATAAATCCTATGATCATTCAGAAATATAAAGAATACAAACAAATGTTTTTGAAAAATAGGAACAATCCTAACTTGGGAAATATGCTATACCAAAATTTTGGAAATACATATTGGTCGTATTTTATTTTTAGTAACTAATTTAGTCATATGAATAAAGTCATATATATAGCTTGTATCGTTTTCTCTCTTATAGTATCGGCATGTACCAAAACTGTAGAAATAAATAAAACGAGTGATACACTTCTTCCAATATACCCAGACTATATTGGAGTAACTGTTCCTTCCAATATTGCACCTTTGAACTTCAAATTAGTTGAGGATACTGATAAGGATTTAGCTGCTATTTTTGAAGGTAGCGATGTCCGATTTGAAGTACATGCTAAGAATGGACAGATCCAAATACCTGAATCGAAATGGCAAGAGTTGCTAAAAGCTTCTATTGATAATGAATTCTTAGTAACATTATGTACACAAGAAGAGGCTGGGTGGACTGCATATTCTCCTTTTAGAATAAAAGTAGCTAAAGAACCTGTTGATCCGTATTTAGCATATCGTCTTATCGAGCCAGGATACGAAGCATGGAATGAAATGGGAATTTACCAACGAAATTTGGAGAATTTTACCCAAACAGCTATTTTGGAAAATAAAACGGTAGGGAGTGATTGTATGAACTGTCATTCCTTCAGAATGCAAGATCCAGATCAGATGATGATGCATATACGTGGAGCTAATGCCGCTACAATGTTAATGATTGATGGGAAAGTGCAAAAAATAAATACCAGAACCGATGATACAATGTCAGCCCTTGTGTATCCATCATGGCATCCTTCCGGAAAATTTATCGCATTCTCGGTAAACGAAACAAAGCAAAATTATCATTCAATAGATAAAAATCGGGTCGAAGTATATGATTTAGCCTCCGACGTAGTAGTATATGATATAGAAAAACAAGAGATAATTACAACAGCGGCCTTGTTTTCGGATCAAAGATTTGAGTCTTTCTCTACCTTTTCTCCCGATGGTAAAACTCTTTATTTCTCTACCGCAGAGGCTCGCCAAATGCCAGAAGAATTCAGAGATGTAAAATATAGCCTTTGTAGTATTAGTTTCGATCCTGAAACCAGGCAGTTTGGAACAGCTGTTGATACGATCTTTAATGCTAAGATAGAGGACAAAAGTGCATCATTCCCCAGAGTGTCTCCTAACGGGAAGTATCTTCTGTATACTAGGGGCGATTATGGCGGTTTCTTTGTGTGGCATAAGGAAGCCGATCTTTATATCTGCAATCTGGAAACGAAGGAGCATTACCCTCTTACACTAGCAAATAGTAATGATGCCGAAAGTTATCATTCGTGGAGTAGTAACAGTAGTTGGATTGTGTACAGTAGCCGACGTATAGATGGATTGTACACCCGTCCTTTTATCGCTTATATTAATGATAAGGGTGAAGCAGAAAAAGCTTTCGTTGTACCTCAAAAAAATGTTGAGTTTTATAGCTCTTTAATGAAATCATATAATGTTCCTGAATTTGTAAAAGGTAAAGTGAAAATTACCGGGCATGATATTGCTCATGTTGCTAAAACAGAAAAGGGAAGCAATGTAACATTTAAGAAACAATGAAATATACGAATATATATTGGGATGATTTAGCGATACAGTTGAAAGCAACGTCTTTCGATGTAGGCGGTAATGCATCCGAATTTCATTCTATTCTACAAATTACAGATTCAACCTTAGATGTAGAAACTCAATTCTTAAATATACATACAGCGATACAGCGTATAGCTGATAACAAAGTCTTTGAAGGGACAGATCTGATTTGGAAACGTTACTTTGTAAGTGATGCTATAAATCAATCTTTGTATTTCGAAGAATATCCGAATGCCGTCTCTTCTATTGTACAGCAACCTCCGCTTAACGGAACAAAGGTGGCATTGTGGCTCTATTATATTAAAGGGAATAACTCTATTCTAAAAGAAGGGAATACATTAGTAGTGCAGCGTAACGGTGGCAGCAAACATTTATATACAGCGCAATTACATGCTCCGCTTAAAAATGAATATGCTGAAACTGAATATATTTTCAACTCGTATAATGAAATCCTTAAGCAACATCAATCTACCCTCAAGGATAATTGTATAAGGACATGGATTTATGTACAAGGTGTTGATATTCACTATCAGGAAATGGTAAAAGCTCGTGTAGCTTATTTTGAACAAGAAGGGCTGAATAAAGAAACACACTATATTGCAAGTACAGGTATCGAGGGTCGACATATTCACCCTCATTCTTTGGTGTTGATGGATGCATACGCGATTGAAGGAGTGAAGCCGGGGCAGATAAAATTCTTGCATGGCTTAACGCATCTCAACAGAACACATGACTATGGAGTTACTTTCGAAAGAGGGACTTCTATCGATTTTGCTGACAGACGGCATGTGTATATATCGGGTACAGCTAGTATAAATAATAAGGGGGAGATTGTACATCCGCACAATGTGATGAAGCAGCTCGATCGCACATTGGAAAATATCAATGTGCTATTGTCTGAAGCCGAATGTGGTATGACTGATATCGCTCAAATGATTATATATATACGCGATATAGCCGACTATTCGTTGGTTAATCGCTTCTTTGACAAAAACTATATAGATATCCCTAAGGTTATTGTCTTAGCCCCTGTTTGTAGACCGGGCTGGCTGATTGAAATAGAATGTATTGCAATAAAGAATATAGCGAATAATCTTTTACCTGAGTTTTAGTTTATATATTCAAAATAAGCAAAAGATCTCTGGCGAAATTTTTGCTTACCTTGATATTTCTTAAAGCTATTTTATCAGTATTATTGAACAATCTTACTATAAATATTACTGAAACGATCTATTACTTCAATCATGATAGAACTTTCAGTTGACTTTGGAACAGCATAGAACATATGTTCTGTTGGCGCTGCACCTATGCCTTTATGCTTGAAACCGGATTGGTTTTTATTAACATAGTCAACAATAGAAAAATCATATCCTGTAAATTGTTCCATTTCTCCCATTTTCACACCATTTTCATACCAATAAACTTTCCATGCCGGATCATAATTCCATACATTGGCAGTTACGGCATTAGGCTTTTGTTCGTTATATCCAATAGGGTAGGCGTTGAATTGATGATCCTTATCTTTTCCTATCGATTTAGAATACCACTTAATATCATTATTATCTATTTCATATACTGCATAACCACAAGGAGAGCCATCCCAACTCCAGGGAGCCATCCAGAAAAGCCCACTGAGAGTAGTGTGTACATGTTCAAATAGATTCTCTTTTAGTTGATAGTTTTCAACATAATGCTCATGTCCCGAAAATATATGTACATTGTATGGTTCTAAGAGTTTGTAAAGAGGTTCTCTATTTTGGAGTACACGGTGCATCTGATCTTTATGTGGCTCTCCACGTCGAGAGTCGGGCGAGAAAGTCGGAATATGCATTGTAATAATGAGAGTAGATCCTTCTGCTACCGTTTTAAGATCCTGCTCTAGCCAGTCCATCTGCTTATCATCCAGATAGCCGATAGAGGCATTGTTGCGAGCGGTGTAAAATACATTGTCTAACACAATATAATGTATTCTTCCTCTGTTAAAGGAGTAATAATTGGGACCAAAATATTTCTTATAAGTTGTTTTGGCATAAAATTCTGATCGATCGTCAGCATCCATGTCATGATTTCCTACAGCATAAAAAAAAGGAATGCCGGTAGCAGCTATTTTTTGTTTAATAGGAGGATATAGTTTGTCGGCATCTTTTATCCATCCTATCATGTCTCCGGGTACTAATCCGAATACAGGCGTTTTAGGATAATCTTTGGCAATAAGATTTTTTAAATCATCTACAGCTTCTTGTAATTGAGTTAATTCTTCTTCATAATAGACTTGTGGGTCGGACCAAACAACCATGACATGCTTATTGTCATCCTTTTTTGATTTAGTTAGCTCGAAATTAAAGATTTGTTTTTCTTTGTATTCCTTCGGTACTTTATGAAAGAATAATGGTGCATCATTCTTCATTGGAACTTCGTAGCCAGATGGGATACTGATGTAGATATATTCAGCAGTAGCATTACTCAAAATCTTATATCTGCCATTTGCATCTGTTCTTACAATATTATATCCATCGGTTACGGATACATTGGGTATTCCTTTTCTCCTTTCATCATGCACTTTACCTTCGAAGTTGATATTCCTTAAGTCAACTTGAGCCTGCATTAATATAGTTGGCAAAAGAATGAATAGGATCGATGAAATAAATGTTTTTATATATGTTGACATGTCTGCTATTTTTTGTTGCTAATCTCTTGTGTAAAAATGTTCCCAAATCGGTCTATAACTTCTACTTTGATCGTGCTGGATGTGGATTTTGGAGTAGCGAAAAATAGATGATCAGTGGAGCTTGCATTTGCCCAGCTATGTTTGAAGTTTTGTCTGTTCTTTTTTACAAATTCGTTTATCTCCGTATCTATGCCTGCGAACTTCTTCATTTCTCCCATTTTTACTCCATCCTCATACCAGTAGATTTTCCATTCCGAATCATAATTCCATACATTGGCAACAATCGATTCTGGTTTTTGATGATGCTCTCCTACATTGTACAATTTAAATTGGATGTTGTCTGGCTGTCCTACAGCTTTGTAGTGCCATGTAACAGAATCTCCATCAAACAGGTACACAGTATAACCTCTTCGTGTTCCATCTTTACACAATTCTGATTCGTAGAAAAGTCCACAAATAGCAGGGTGGTTGTGTTCATAGATGTTTTTCTGGATAATATAATTATCTGTTTCATGTATATGCCCCGACATTATATGAACATTATATCCGTCAAGCATTTTGAAGAGGTGGCTTCTGTTTTGTAGTACAGAACTAGGTTTTTCTTTTCCCCATTCGCCTTTTCTGGCATGTTGCGAGTATGCAGGGATGTGCATAGATATTACAATAGTACTTCCTTTTTCTACTCTGGCCAGATCTTGTTCTAGCCATTCTAGCTGGTTTTCGGGCAGATAGCCAATATAATACCAAGTATTTCCATTGTAGAAACAATTGTCAAGAACAATATAGTGTATCTTTCCACGGTCGAAAGAGTAATAAGTGGGGCCAAATGTTTGTTTGTATAGTTCTTTCGAAGGACGATCGCTACGAACATAGTAGAGAATATCATGATTTCCGGGCAGGTAGAAGAAAGGGATTCCCGTACTTGCTATTATATCTTTCATCCTATCGTAAAATAGAGGTTCTGCGTTCGCGTCTCCTACCATATCTCCCACCACCATGCCATAAGCGGGCGTATTAGGAGCTGTTTTTTGTAAATGAGTGACAACATCTTCGGCTGACTCTTGCACATAAGCCAGATCATCATCAGAGTATACCTGAGGGTCGGCCCATACTACAAGAGAGTGCTTTTCTTCGTTGTTCGGTAATCTTTGTAAATCGAAATTAAACTCTTGTTTTAAACTGGTTTTATCTGTTAATCGATGATGAAAAACCGGCGTTTTGTTTTCGATAGGAACTTTATATCCGGCCGGAACTGATATATATACGAAGTCCGTAGTCGCATTAGTTAGTAATGTATATTTACCTTCACTATTAGTTGATACGATGTTAATGCCATCTGTGACAGCTACATTCTTAATCCCTTCTCCCTGGCAAGTTACTTTTCCGTGCAACAATATGGTTTGTAAGTTAACTTGAGCCGTTGAACTTAAAGAGAATATAGAAATTAAGAGGACGAAAAGGGTATACTTTACTATTTTCATAATTCTACTTTAGAGATGGTGATGGTTCGCTCAATAGGTTTATTTATAGAGTAAATCCTGTCAATTAAGAGTTGTTGCATCATATCCCATGTTTTTCTAATTTCTTCGAATCGGGCCTTGGTATAGTTAGGGTATAAATGAGGAAGCATATAGTGAGTGTCCAATTCACTTTGAAGCTGATCAAGCGTTTTTCTCGAATCTTCAAACAATAGACCTTTTCCCTCCAGATATCTGTATTGAAGTCCTTTGTATTGACGGATGCGTCGTTCAATTTCCCAGCGTTCTTCGTTTAGATACATCACAGCCATAGCTTGTTGATATTGAGGAGTATTCGTGTGTTCAGCCAGATTGATTCCTTTCGAAAGTTCTTGAGAAGAGGTTTCTGTTATTATTTCTCCGTCTATTGCAAGTTGATATTTTCCATCGCTCAGCCCTTGTATAATTAGCCTTTCATCGTTCATTTCCTCCATGAAAGGAATATGTTCCAAGGCTTCATATTGCGATGCCGATCCCCATATATGTACAGTATCGATAGGGTATGGCAAAGAGTTCGCTAAATAGTTAAAACTTAGTTTATTCCCATTATTCCTAATGTTGCTTATTTTGCAGTTTTCGGCTATTAATGTTTTATTTTTCTTGGCATCAATGTTAATATACGCAACTTTTTCTCCTGATAAATTTTGAGCTTTCAAGATGTAATAAGCCATTATCATATGTCCCATATTGTAAGGATGAACACGGTCTTCGCCACTGATAGTGAATGCAGGATTGGCTTTTTGCCCCTTTTGGTTGATAGCAAGCATTGGATGTATAAGGTCGACAAATCCCCAGTTGTTTTCTTCCGATTTCTTTTGTTGAAAGTCGGTTATTCGTAGCATCACATCTGTTTTGCCTTTGTGGGCTTTCTCTAGTGGACTTTGAGTTAGATCAGCTATCTCTTCGTATGGAGTTGGACTTATTATCGCGACTTTGGTGTTGTTTAGATTCTTTATTTTGGTTTCCATTGGTCCAAAATTTCGGACAGTCTCTTCATATTTATGCTCTCCAAATGCTTCAGCGCCGGGTTTGTTGTATTCTTCATATCCGGAATCATTCATTCCGAAGGTGAGGAACAAGTAGGTTGGCTTGTAAGGTATGACATCTGTTTCGAAACGTTTTTGCATTTTCAAAACGTTGTCGGCGCTAATCCCCGAATTGAATATTTGTATTCTCAGATTAGGAAATCTGGTCATATAGTATAACCAAATATAAGAATGGTAGCGTCCTCCGTCGGTAATACTATTACCTAAAAAAACAATGCGGTCTCCGTCTTTGAAGCGCTCAATTGTTTGTGCAGAGAAGGATATACTTGCAAGTATACAGGTTATTATTAAAAAAGTTTTTCTCATGGTTCTTATTTAATCTTAAGATGTGTTTGTATTATAGGTAGTAGATATTCGGCGTAGCGCATGAAGCCTAAGTCGGTAAAATGTAATCCATCTACAGTAGCTTCCATATCGTTGCCTATAATGTTATGAGATGATATCAGAAATATATTAGGGTCTTTTTCTTTTAGCCTGTTGTATATTTTGTTGAGCGCCTCGTTCTTACTTTCAATTTGTTTCCTGATATAAGTATCGTATCTGGCTTTAGGAAATATCGGATTCTCAATAATAAGTATAGTCGTTGTAGGTGCTTTGCTCCTTATTCTATTGTAGAATTTTTCTAATTTTTCATTTACCTGATCTGTTTCTACATTGGGCATAAAATCAAGAATGTACAGAGGGGAATCAAAAGATCCTATTAGTTCAGCTATCTCATAATCTAATTGGGCATTCCCGCTGAATCCTAAATTGATGATCTCTGTGTTTAGCCACCGCGAAAGAATGTTAGTGTGAGCCATGCCGGGACGCGATGCACATCCTCCTTGTAAAATACTCGTTCCATAGGCTACTATCGGCTTTTGGGTATTAGGTAGTTTTACTTTAGGTTGTTCAATGATAGCTCCTTCATTTACCCCTATCTCTAATTCAGTCAGTGCATCGTATAAAGGAAGGTAGAGCATGTATTCGCGTTGCTTACGAGTCATGTTTGAAATGATGGTAGTCTCGGTAAGCAATGATCCTATAGTTGGGCGTGCGGCATTTACAAATATCCATTTATCACCTTCCAGGCAATATAAATCTAAACCTCTGCTCCCAATATCTGTCATATGGTTCATGTGTATTCCGTCTTTAACTTTCCATTTTACTCCAATAGTAGTGGCGTCAGTAGAAAAACGAACAGCTAGTCCTGCACTGTTTTTGCCTAAATACCAAACAGCTTCACGGCTTACTCCTTTTAAACCTTGCGGTAGACGCTCGTAAAGCGTCTCCGTTTCTTTTGAAATTTTTCCTAGCAGAGGAAATGAGTCAGCACTATGGTATGATAATTGTGCTTGTAATGATAGGTTAGCTATCAAAAGGATAGTCAATAGATATTTGATTTTTGGTTGCATGAGGAGGATATATATCTTTTGTTTTTATAATATTTAGCAAATATAATAAAAATTTTAAGTATATATCTTTAGTTAATAAAAGAACTTTTTAATTTTGGGTTAGAATTGAAAATGTGGTTAGTCATTGTTGTTAAAAATATTGCTTCTTGCGAGAAGGCAGGCTCCTGTTACTCCAGCCTTGTCTTTTAGTCGTGATGCAGTAATAACTGAATCTTTGTTCACCAGATTCAATGAATATTTTCTGATAGCGGCTTGTATCGGGTGCATTATATACATCTCTGTGCTTGATATGACACCGCCTATTATTACTAGCTCAGGGTTGAATATGTTTATGATTCCGGCTAGCTGTTCTCCTAGCTTCTCTCCTAATTCTTCAAATAGCTCTATGCATAAGACATCTTCGTACTCTACTGCGGCTTCTATTATATCTTTAATGGTGATGTGTTCTTTGTTTTTTATTCGAGTTGATAGATAAGATGTTGCACCTTCTTCTATTAACTCATGTAGTCGTTGGTATATGTATTTTCCTGATATTTCAGTTTCTAAGCAGCCTATTTTTCCACAGTGGCATAAAACGTCATTGTTGAATGTTTTGATATGTCCAAACTCTCCCGAAAAACCTGATTTACCGGTGTATATCTTTCCGTCTATTATGATGCCGATAGCTATTCCCCAGCTGATATTTACAAAAATGATATTCTTTTCGTTGGTGACAGATCCTGCCATATATTCACCATAAGTCATAGCTCTGGTATCATTGTCTATAAATACATTCAGTCCCAAGTGATTGCTGAATTTTTCACTCAGAGCCTCCTCATCGAAGTAGAATATGCTGTAACTGTAGCCCGTAGCGGGATTTACTCTTCCCGATATATTAATATTAGCACCAAAAATTAGTTCTTTATTGATGTTTGTTTTCTTTATAAATTCCAAAATAAGTTCACAAAGCGTCTCAAAGGCTTGTTGTGTATTGCTGAATTCGTAGGGAATATCCATATCTAATTTGACCATTTCCCCTTTGAAATTACATAAGCCGATGTTAATTCCAAACTGATTCATGTCGACTCCGACAAAATATGCAGAATCGGCCTTTAGTCCATAAAGGCTAGGATGTCTGCCTTCAGAAGTCTCTAGTTTTCCAAGATCTTCAAGAAGCTGTTCTTGACACATGTCAGAGACAAGTCGTGTTACAGTGGGTATACTTAGTCCAATGTTTTGGGATAGAACTGTAATGGTGGAACTGCCTTGTAGTATGAAGTGTTTAATAATCTTCTTCTTTATTAAAGCATTTTTACTTCCTTTTTTGATCTCAGTCAAAAGCTTCTTGTTCATTAGTTTTATTGTTGTTTGATCTTGTTGTTCAAAGATAACTAAATTTTTTAATAAGTAATTTATTTAAAAATATACGGGCTTTTTTCAAGGAGTATATTCAGAGTGATGTTGTGTCTGAGTTTCCTTTGGATAGGCCTGAAGATGTATTTAAATATATTACAAATATATAAAAAACATGTAAGATAAATTCAATTGATTAAATAAAATTTTTAATTAAGTATTGTGTATTAATTAAAATATACTATTTTTGCGTTATTATTTTTTAAATCTAATTGGATTGTGGAAAATAGATTATTGTTATTGCTGCTTGTATTATTTCATTTTGTTTTTTTAGGGTGTAATAAGAATGATATCCAATATAAAGTGGATGTTCTTGTTGTTGGTGGTTCCGCCAGTGGTGTTGCTGCTAGTGTGCAGGCTTCGAGAATGGCTAAAGATGTTTTATTGATTGAGGAGACTTCTTGGCTTGGAGGAATGCTCACTTCCGCAGGAGTAAGTGCTATTGATGGTAATAAAAATCTACCAAGCGGTTTCTTTGGAGAATTTAGAGATTCCTTATCCAATCGTTATGGCTCGTTGGATGCATTGAAAACAGGTTGGGTTAGTGATGTTTTGTTTGAGCCTTCTGTAGGGAATGCTATTTTTCATAATATGGTAGCTAAAGAAAAAGCGTTGAGCTTATGGGATAATTCTTCTTTGATTTCTGTAGAGAAAAAAGAAGGGTTATGGTATGCTACAGTTAATAGAGATGGTAAACCTCAGCTAGTAATAGCTAAAGTGTTGATAGATGCAACAGAATTGGGTGATGTCGCTAAAATGTGCGGAGTGGCATATCAGATAGGTATGGATAAAAGAGAAACTACTGGAGAAGAAATCGCACCTGACGAAGCCAACGATATAATACAAGATCTGACGTATGTAGCTATTTTGAAAGATTACGGAAAAGATGTGACGATTGCACGCCCCGAGGGTTATGACTCTACCTATTTTGCTTGTGCGGCTATAAATGATATTTGTATAGAGCCTAAAGAGCCGGAAAGAATGTGGAGTTCTCAGGATATGATCAATTATGGCAAACTGCCAAATAATAAATATATGATCAATTGGCCTATCGAAGGCAATGATTATTATCTTAATTTGATAGAGTTGTCAAAAGAAGAAAGGACGGAGGAACTCAAGAAAGCAAAGAATTTTACGCTGTCTTTCCTATACTTCATCCAAAAAGAATTAGGCTTTAATACGTTAGGTTTGGCAGATGATGAGTACCCAACTTCAGACCTATTACCTTTTATCCCATATTATAGAGAGTCCCGACGTATTGAAGGCGTTGTGCAATTTAATTTAAATCATATAGTAAAACCTTACAGTCAACCGGAAAAGCTTTATAGAACATCTGTTGCTGTAGGTGATTACCCTGTTGATCATCATCATGCCCGATACAAAGGCTATGATGACTTACCTAATTTATATTTTCATCCGATTCCATCTTATGGTTTACCGTTAGGTGCACTGATACCCAAAGAAGTAGATGGATTGATTGTAGCTGAAAAATCAATTTCGGTAACTAATCTGGTTAATGGTACAACCAGATTACAACCTGTTGTATTGCAAGTAGGACAGGCTGCAGGAGTTCTGGCTGCCTTAGCTGTCGATAAGAATATAGAAATACGAGAAGTATCGGTACGTGATGTACAAGCGAAGTTGCTTGAAGAAAATGGATATTTACTTCCCTATTTAGATGTAGCTAAGGATGACAAAAATTTTAAGACATATCAACGAATCGGGGCAACCGGAATATTGCAGGGAGAAGGAAGAAATGTTGGTTGGGCGAATGAAACATGGTTGCGAATAAATGATCCTTTATTAGATACAGAAATAAGTGGTCTGACAGATATTTATCCTTATGTTAAAGTTGAGGCAACCGGTAAAACATTGAGCTATCGTGAAGTGTTTAATATCATTAATAAAATTGGGGAGAAGGAGAATATAGTGTTACCTGCCGATATGGAGACGTTTGCGGGAAACATGGATGACCCTATAACGAGAGGGCAATTTGCTGTACTTGTTGATAGAGTTTTAGATCCATTCAATTCTAGATCAGTAGATCTTCATGGAGATTACAAATAAAAGAACATTAAAATAACGATGGAAAATAATAGAAGGGATTTCTTAAAACAAGCAGCAGTTGCAGGAACAGCAGCTATGACGGGAGTTTTTGCCTCAAGTTGTCAAAGGGCTCCGGAGCTTGTTGAAAATTCGATAGATTTATCTATCGACAGTAAGTTGATTGTACCTAAAGGGAATGCATTACAATTATCAGGAACTTTTGTAGATGAAATATCTCACGATATTCCTCATCAAAACTGGGGTGAAAGAGAATGGGATCTGGATTTTCAACACATGAAAGCGATTGGTATAGATACGGTAATTATGATCAGATCTGGTTATCGCAAGTTTATCACTTATCCTTCAAAATATTTGCTGAATAAAGGATGCTACATGCCTTCCGTTGACTTGGTCGATATGTATTTGAGACTTTGCGACAAATATGGCATGAAATTTTATTTCGGTCTTTACGATTCAGGTGAATACTGGGATACAGGTGATCTGTCGTACGAAATAGAGCATAATAAATATGTAATAGATGAGGTTTGGGCGACTTATGGACACTATAAAAGTTTTGGAGGCTGGTATATCAGTGGCGAAATAAGCCGTGCAACGAAAGGAGCTATTGCAGCATTTCATTCGATGGGGAAACAATGTAAAGATGTATCGGGAGGGCTTCCTACTTTTATCTCTCCATGGATCGATGGTAAAAAAGCTGTAATGGCAGCATCGAGTACACTTGCAAAATCGGATGCTGTATCGGTTGAGGAACATGAAAGGGAATGGAGCGAAATTTTTGATGGAATCAAGGATGTTGTAGATGCTTGTGCTTTTCAGGACGGACATATAGACTATAATGAGCTAGATGCATTTTTTACTGTAAATAAGAAACTGGCAGATAAATATGGCATGCAATGTTGGACAAATGCCGAGACTTTCGACAGAGATATGCCGATCAAATTTCTTCCGATCAAATTCGACAAACTAAGGTTGAAGTTGGAAGCTGCTAAACGCGCAGGATTTGATAAGGCTATAACTTTCGAATTCTCTCATTTTATGAGCCCACAATCAGCTTATTTGCAAGCAGGACATCTATACAATAGATACAAAGAATACTTCAATCTATAGAATAGACATTATGGATTCAACTATAAATATGAAGTATGTCACATTTCTGACACTTGTAGCTGCTCTAGGTGGTTTCTTGTTTGGTTATGATGTAGCCGTAGTGTCAGGGACAATTTCTCAAGTTTCGGAACAATTTGATCTAGATACTTTAGCATCTGGATGGTATGTAGGATGTGCTCTTTTAGGCTCTATTATAGGAGTACTCTTTGCCGGAGTAATGTGCGACAGGCTGGGTAGAAAACCAACAATGTCTTTTGTTGCCATTCTGTTTATATTATCAGCTATTGGTTGTGCAGTTTCTACTGATTTTAATGTTTTGGTTATTGCTCGTATTATAGGAGGGATGGGGATTGGAGTTGTTTCTATTGCATCGCCTCTCTATATATCCGAAATATCAGTTCCTCAGCATAGAGGAAAGTTAGTTGCACTTTATCAACTGGCGGTGACTATAGGCATCTTAGGTGCTTATTTGGTGAACTTTAAACTTCTGGAATATTCTCAAAATGGAGCAGCAGAGATTTCAATTCCTCTGTTACGCACCATATTCTACGAGGAGGTTTGGCGTTCCATGCTAGGAATGGCAGCAGTACCTGCGTTATTCTTCTTGATTGTTATTTCTTTCATTCCTGAGAGTCCAAGATGGTTGGTGCTGAAAGGGAAAGAAGAAAAAGCAAATACTATTTTAGAACGTCTTTTGGGTGGAGAAACAGCAGCAAATACAGAATTGGAGTCGATCCGATTAGTTGCTGCCGGTCAGAAAGTAAATTGGAGAGTAGTATTTGAACCGGGTATTCGCAAAGCGGTATTGATTGGCGCAGCCATTGCCATACTAGGACAGTTTATGGGCGTAAATGCAGTAATGTATTATGGACCAACAATATTTGAGAGTGCAGGTTTGTCTAGTGGCGATTCACTTTTCTATCAAGTCATAGTAGGATTGGTTAATGTACTTACAACAGTACTCGCTGTTTTCATTATAGATAAAATAGGACGTAAAAAATTGGTTTATATCGGAGTATCGGGAATGATTCTGTGTCTGTTACTGATTACTTTCTATTTTACTCAATCAGAATCATTAGGACTGCCTAGTGAAATGTTATTAGTGTTCTTCCTTTCATACGTGTTCTTCTGTGCCATATCCATATCTGCAGTCATTTTCGTGTTCCTCTCAGAAATGTATCCTACCAAAGTAAGGGGGATAGCTATGTCCATTGCGGGATTTTCCCTTTGGACCGGAACATTCCTTATAGGACAATTGACTCCTTGGATGTTAGAAACTCTAAAACCAGCCGGAACATTCCTCTTATTTGCGGTCATGTGTATACCATATATCCTTATTGTATGGAAATTGATGCCCGAAACTACAGGGAAATCGTTAGAAGAAATTGAAAAATTTTGGACTCCGTCAGAAACCTCTGAACGAATTAAGTAACCGAATTATATATCTATTTAAGTGTATTATATGAATTTTAAAGAATTAGCGAATCAATACAAATCAGAGCTACTTGATAATGTTATCCCTTTCTGGATGGACAATTCTCAAGACAATGAGTTTGGAGGATATTTTACTTGTCTCGAAAGAGATGGGAAAGTATTTGACACCGACAAATTTATTTGGTTACAAGCCCGTCAAGTATGGATGTTCTCTACATTGTACAACACTGTAGAAAAAAAACAAGAATGGTTAGACTGTGCTATTCAAGGAGCCGAATTCCTAAAAAAATACGGACATGATGGTAATCTAAATTGGTATTTTTCTCTTACCAGAGAAGGAAAACCATTGGTCGAACCTTACAATATCTTCTCTTACACTTTTGCGACTATTGCCTTTGGTCAATTGAACAAAGCCACAAATAACGAAGAGTATGGAGAAATAGCAAAAAAAACATTTGAAATTATTCTATCCAAAGCAGATAATCCCAAAGGGCAATGGAATAAGAGTTATCCGGGAACTAGGAATCTCAAAAACTTTGCTTTACCAATGATTCTTTGCAATCTCGCACTGGAGATAGAACACTTGTTAGATGCTAAATCTTTAGATATCCTGATAGAAGATTGTATCAAAACTATTTTTGAAGACTTCTATCGCCCCGAATTAGGCGGGATCATTGTGGAAAATATAGAATCTGACGGAAAACTGTCAGATACTTTTGATGGGAGACTAGTTAATCCTGGGCATGCTATAGAGGCTATGTGGTTCTCTATGGATCTTTCGAAACGATTAAATCGTCCTGAGTTAGCCGAGAAAGCAGTTGAAATAGCTATAACTATGCTCGAATATGGCTGGGACAAAGAGCATGGAGGAATATTCTATTTCATGGATCGCTTAGGACGTCCCACACAACAGTTAGAATGGGATCAAAAACTATGGTGGGTACATATAGAAACTCTTATAGCTCTGTTGAAAGGTTATAATCTAACTCAATCGAAAGAATGTCTGGAATGGTTTGAAAAAATACATAATTATACGTGGAGACACTTTAAAGATCCTCAATACGGAGAATGGTTTGGTTACTTAAACAGGCAGGGGGAACCTTTACTTTCTCTTAAAGGTGGCAAGTGGAAAGGCTGTTTTCATGTGCCTAGGGGACTCCTTCAGTGTTGGAAAACGCTAGAGGAAATAGATAAAAAATAGATCGAAAAATGTTAAATCTAATTCATTACAATTTATGAAAAAAAGTAATGCTTTAATGCATGTAAGTTTTAAACGGGACTTACCTTTATTTAAAATCATGAAAGTCACAACATTTCTAAGCTTTGTGTGTGTCTTCTCTTTGTTTGCAGAAAATACTTTTGCAAGCGAGAAAGCAGCAATGAAAGACTTCGTTGTTTCCGGAAATGGAGAAAGAGAGCACGCTGAAAAAGCGTACAATCTTGTGCAAGAAATCACTGTAAAAGGAACTGTCCTTGATGAGCAAAGAGTTCCTTTAATCGGAGTGAATGTGATGGTGGAAGGTTCTTCTCAAGGAACAATTACTGATGTAGACGGTAATTTTACAATTAAAGTAAAACCAGATGCTTCTCTGCGTTTTAGCTATATTGGTTATGAGAGCATCACAGTTAAAGTAAACAATCAAGAGAGTATCGAGGTCGTAATGAAAGAATCAGCTTCAGCTCTTGACGAAGTAGTTGTAGTAGGTTATGGGATTCAGAAGAAAATAAACTTAACCGGATCCGTATCTCAAGTTAGCTCAAAGGATCTGATGAAAGCTCCTATGCAAAACACTTCTAACTTGCTTACTGGTAAAATTTCGGGGTTGACAAGTATTCAGAGTTCTGGTAAACCCGGAGATGATGGTACAGCTCTATATGTTAGAGGATTGCAGTCGTTTGGAGGTAATGGACCAATGGTATTGGTCGATGGAGTTGCACGATCTATGGACTATGTAAATCCTAACGATATAGAGAGCATATCTGTATTGAAAGATGCTTCTGCCGCAATCTATGGTGTACAGGGAGCTAATGGTGTTATTTTGATTACCACAAAAGGAGGAAGTGAAAGCCCTGCAAAAATAATGTATGATGGCTCATTCACTCTAACAGAAAATACAGCTATGCCTGAATTCCTAAATGCTCCTGACTATATGTATTGGCACAATAAAGCTCGATCTATGGATGGTCTAGATCCTTTGTGGACTGCCGATATACAAAACAAGGTGATGAGTAATGATCCTAATAGTATCTGGGGACAAACAGACTGGCTGGAAAAAGTATTTCAAACTGGGTCAACCAATCAGCATAATGTGTCTGCTTCGGGAGGAACTGATAAAGTGAAATATTTTGCCAGTCTTGGAGTGATGGATCAAGAAGGAACTTTAAAAAATACATCTTTTAATCGTTATAATGTACGTGCTAACTTAGATATAAAAGTAGCAAAGAACTTAAAGTTTACAACTAATATATCAGGCTATAGAACTGATAGAAATTGGCCGGGTTCGGCAATCGGAGGGCAACAAGAGTTTGACCCTATCAGACAGGCTATCAATTCTATTCCTATCATTAAATCAGAATATAACGGAATGCCAACTGCCTGGCAAGGATCAAGTTATCTGGTAAATGGTTATGCTGCTCTATATAATTCAGGTTATAAAAAACAAAATCGTTGGCGCTTAGAATCAAATTATAAACTGGAGTATGACTTTTCAGATATAACAGATTATCTAAAAGGATTAAAGGCTTCTCTTTTTGCTTCTTATGACTATGGCCATACTGCGGATTCTAATTTTGACGGTTATTATGAACTATATGGAGTGAACAGTAGTTTTGACGAGTGGGTAGCAGGAGCTAGTGGGTATAATAAAGCAAGAGGCTATAGTAAAGCTTCTTCTTGGGGAGATACTTACATGTTACGTCCACAATTAGAGTATTCTCGTCTTTTCGGGAAACATAATGTTTCTGCAATAGCATTGTATGAAAAGACAAAAAACTACTCTAATACTATGACAGGAACCAAAAGAGGTTATGTTATTGATAATCCTGTAGATATAGAACATGGAGGGGAATTTCCTGAAGCAGCTATATCAGGATCACACGGCTATACGGGATATCAATCTTGGGTTGGTCGTTTAAACTATGTTTACGATAACAAATACTTATTAGAATTTGCTTTCCGTAACGATGCCTCTTATAAATTCCCGACAGAAAATAGATGGGGATTCTTCCCTTCGGTATCAGCTGGATGGGTGATCTCTCAAGAAGAGTTTTTCCAAAAAGCATTGCCTAATGTAGACTTACTAAAACTTCGAGGTAGTTATGGAGTAGCAGGAAATGATGCTACTGTAGAACCATTTCTTGATAAGCCTACTTATAAATTAGCTGGAAATAGCATGATTTTAGGGGGAAGACCAATATCACAGTTCTACACTAAAAATCCATATCTCTATAGCGATTTAACTTGGTATACTACTAAAACATTCAATGTGGGGGTTGATGTCGAAATGTGGAGAGGAATGTTAGGTTTAGAAGTTGATGTTTTCTACCAATTAACGGAAAATATTTTGGAAGAACAATCAGGCTCTTATCCTACTTCATTGGGAAGTTATTATCCTTCATTCAGAAATACAGGAAAGGTAGATAACAGAGGGATTGAATTGACAGTAAAACATAATAACCGTATCAACTCTGATTGGAGTTATGGCCTTAGAGGAAATGTATCATTTGCTCGTAACCGTGTGCTATCTAAAGCTGTTAGCGACAATTACCCTAATTATAGAGGAGTATTGGGAGAATCTATGGGTGCCAGATATGGCTATAAAGCTTTAGGTCTTTTTCAGACACAAGAACAACTAGATGTATATCCGGTAGCTCCAAGTGGAGAAAAACGTCTGGGAGATATTATGTATCTGGATTATAATGGAGACGGAGTTATTAATGCAGACCATGATTACGTCAAAATAGGCTATGGACAAATACCTGAAATCAATTTCTCATTAAATCTAGACGTGTCATATAAGGACTTCTATGCAAGTATGCTATGGCAGGGAGTATCTCATGTTGACTACGAGTTATCAGGCGTTTATGATACAGGAGTAACATCCTCTACTAGCTATACAAGTGTTTTCTCTGGAAGCGGAAATACTCCTTCTTATTTGGCAGAAGATTCATGGACTCCTGAAAATACCGGAGCAAAATACCCTCGTCTGAGTACTATCTCTAATGGAAATAATGCATGGCGTTCAAGCTGGTGGGTGGTAAATGGAGAATATCTTCGTTTGAAAAATGCTCAAATAGGATATAATCTTCCAGCTAAGCTATTGAAAAAAACTCCATTCTCTAGAATCAATATTTATATGGCAGGAACAAACCTACTTACTTTTAGTCATTTTAAATATGTGGATCCAGAAAGTCCTTCAGTAAGTAATGGACATTATCCGCAACAAAAAACATATAGCATGGGACTTAACGTTACATTCTAATCAATACAAGAGAATAGAAGATTATGAAAAAAACAAAATTTATTTTATTAAGTGCTGTAGCAGTATTCCTTACATTGTCTTCTTGTGGAGACGTAACGGATTTAGAAAACACAAGAGAGGTGTCAAGTACAGCAGTGTGGAGCTCAGACGAAGCAGCTGATATGTATATTACTGCATCTTACAAGACCTTTTCGGATGTGTCTCAAGTGGCAGAGAGCCGTTCTCAGTATTTTGACAGCTATTCGGATTTAATGAAATCAACATCATGGGATCAGTATAATCATGGTTATAACAAATCATTACTTCAGTTAAGTGCTTTTTCCAAAGGAGGAGCAGGGGCTCTTGACTGTTGGTCAAGCGTATATGATAGAATTAGACGAGCAAATGTACTGTTAAACGAAATTACTAGCTATGGAGTAGAAAACTTTGGAGAAGAATGGAGCGAAGTTCGTCGTGCAGAAGTACGCCTTTGCCGTGCGTATTCGTATTACCGACTAATTAGAGTATATGGAGGAATTGTTCTTCGTACCGAAAATTCAGGAACTAATGGCGGAGTAGACGATGGAGCAGTAGAGGCTGATATACACAGAGCTCGTTTGTCTGAAGCTGACAGTTGGAAATTTGTAATGGACGAGTTGCAATGGGCTGCAGAACGTTTACCAGAATCTTGGGGAAGCGTTTGGGAAGGACGTGCAACCAAAAGAACTGCTTATGGATTACTGTCACGTATGGCTTTGCATGCAAAAGAATGGAAAATAGCCGTTGATGCAGCTGAAAAAGTAAAAGAATTGGGCGCTGCTTTAGCTCCTGATTATGCGAAAGTATTTCAAGTGAACGGAGGACAGGATAATTCATCTGAAATCTTGTTTGCTCTATCTTATAAAGATCAAGCATTGACTCATAAGTATGATTTATACAATCGTCCTTTTGGTGATAGAGCTGCTCACAATACAACAGTTTATGCAGAGCATGTGCCTACAGCAGAATTAGCAGACTTGTATGAGTTCTCTGATGGAACTGAATTTAACTGGGATACATATTCAGGTAAATTTGATAATCCATATACAGAAAGAGAACCTCGTTTCCATGCAACTATTCTTTATAACGGAGCTAAGTGGGAAGGTCGTGAAATACAGACCTATACAGATGGTTCTGATAGTTTTAAAGCATTTACTCAAAATGGTCATACCGATGGACATACTTGTACAGGTTATTATTTGCGTAAATACTTACAAGAGAACTATACAACTTTTATCTCTAATGGAAGTACTCAGTATGATGCAGTTCTTCGTTATGCCGAAGTATTGTTAAACAAAGCAGAAGCTTATGCTGAACTGGGTTATGAACAAAATTCAGATAAAGCTTTGGCGGCTCTTAACGAAGTTCGTGGACGTGTAGGTCTTCCGGCTAAAACTAAAACTGATGCTCCAAACAAAGAGGCATTTATGACTCTATTACGCAAAGAGCGTTGTGTTGAGCTGGCAGGAGAAGGTTTCCGCTATTGGGATTTACGTAGATGGAGATTAGCAGAGAAAGTAATTAACGGACAGACTGCTCATGGTGTAGAAATTTCGAAATTAGAAAATGGCAGTTTCTCTTATAAGAGAGTGTCGTGTGATGGAGGAGCTGATGCTAAACGAGTTTTCTTAGAAAAATATTACTATTTCTCAATTCCAACAATCGAAATAGGAAGTAATAAATTGTGTGAAGATAATCCACTTTGGTAACCAAGTATAATATAGAAAAATATGAAAACTATAAATAAAATAGGAACATTATTATTATGCCTTTCAATAGCATTTCTAGTATGGAGTTGTGCTGAAGCAGATGAGGAATTTGTCCATTCTTCAAATGTAATCAAGAATATTAGCTGTCAGGCAACGCAGGGAGGAAGCCAGTTTGTTGGTGTTATTCATGAATATGATAAAGATGGTAACCTTGTAGAAGCTCCTTTTACTCAAGAAGATGTAGAGGGTGGATATGGATTGGTTCTCTTTGCTGTTTCCAAGTCATTGTCTGATGAAGTTGATTTAACGAATGTTTATCTAACTGCAGGTTTGGAATACGACCAAATGATAACTCCTTCATTGTCCGGTAAACATGATATATCAGGCGAGGGAATGACAATAGAAGTTAAATCCGGAGTAGGAACAGTACGTTATTATCGTTTGAGAGGATATTATGAGTAATGGATAGTAGAGAAATCTACTATCTGTTACAAAAGATCCTATCATATGATTTATAATATTTCAAACAAATTAATCATTTAGATATGAAAAAAATAAATGTCTTATATATAATACTATCTATTATAACAGTCTTCTCTTTTATTGCCTGTAGCGATAGCGATGATAATCTAAGTGGAGATGCTAATGTAGAGCTTGCTTTTAAGGTGAAGAAAACAATTGTTGATGAGAATGGTGCACCATTAGAATATGTATTTAATTCATCTGTCGGGCAAGATACTATCACGATTAAAATTGCACCTCATATGGATGAAAAAGAATTTTTATCTTCGGCAACTCCAGTTTTCTATTTGTCAAAAGGAGCAACAGTTTCACCTGATCCAAGCTTACCTCAAGACTTTACTCAGGAGGGGGGAGTTAAATATACTGTAACATCAGAAGATGGTAAGAATGTACATGAGTATGTTGTTACTTGGGGAGCATCAGACTTACTACCTTTCGGCTCTGGATTTACTTATGCAGAGATAGGTACAGTAAAAAGTTTTGCTGAGCTAGGATATCCTGGTGAGGTTGGAAACTTTGATTTTGCCGATTCAAAACAATATGGAGACTTAATAATGTATCATGCTTATTGTGGCAATTCGATAGTATTACTTTCTCGTGCATATATTGATGAGAATCCTAAATCTCCATATATTGTTAAAGTGGTAAATAAAAGTACTTTAGCCGAGTCTGGAACATTAAACCTAGGATCTATAAATATATCGAACCTGAAGATGATCACTTCCGACTACAAAGGACGTTGTGTAGGAGCAGTAACAAACGGAAATGAGACGGAGATTTTCTATTGGCTTCAGCCGGGAGATGCTCCAACCTCTGTAGGAAAGATAAATATAAATATGGCTTCAACTTCGGATGGTTCAAGCAACTTCCAAGTGTCGGGTGATATCACTGGTAATGCTTGGATTACAGCAATGGCTCCACGTAGCGCAAAAGGAGAACACTATAGAGTACAAGTGACAGGTGGTAAATTAGCGTCTACTCACTCTATAGTTACTACTGGCTTTGCAAGTGATGATTCTAGTGCGTTCCAAATGATTTCAGCCTTAGACGATTCAGATAAACCAAGCTATGTAGTAGGAGATACAGACGGCACTGCTGCAACAGCAAACTCTATTCGCTGTTATGTAAACTCTCCTTCAGGACTGACAACAGCAACAATGCCAGGATTATGGCAATCTACATTACAGGCTTGGTGGGTAGGAACAGGATTTTCTACAGCCCGTTCAGGTGGACGTGCCCCTGTTGTTTCAGCATTACCTATCAATGGTAAAACATATGTAGTCGTTACTAGTGGAACGGGATGGTGGCACTCTGCAGCTGTATTGCATACAGACCTGAAAACATTGGCTCATGCAAATCTTAATATAGCACATTCTGTCAACCGTGGTTGGAGTTATGGATCATGGGTAGATTGGTATTGGGATGAAGAAAATAGCGAGGCTCATTTGGCTATCTGGCTTGGTAGATTAGGATTATATACATATAAATTGACATGTTATGAGTAAGCTTTAAAGCTTACTTATAACTAAAATATTAATCATGAGAAAATTCTTATTAATAGCTACAGTTTTTTGCTTTCTGGTTTCATGTTCAGATAATGACAATGGAATTGATGTACAAAAACCAGATATTCCTTTAGATTTAGGAGATGATAAAGAAGTTGTAATTAAACCTAAGCAAATGTGGATTGATGCTCACGCAAATTTCACAACTTTTGCTACAAAAGCTAAGATTACTGCAACTTTGGAAAAAATAAAAGATACAGGTTTTAACGAAATATATGTTGATGTTAAACCTGGAATCGGTTATGCTCTTTATGATAGCGATATCTTACCAAAACTAACTACTTGGGGAAACGAAAAAGTAGAGCGTGATTGGGATTATTTAGGTTATTGGCTTGAAGAAGCTGAACGCTTAGAAATCAATGTTATTGCTAGTATTTCGGTTCTTGGTTTTGGATATACAAAAACTAAAGAAGGCCTGGTATATGATGATCCGGAATGGGATGGTAAAACTCAAGTGGCATTAATAAAGAATTCAGATGGAGAAATGACCGCGCTTGAAGACATCCGTAATATAACAGATGTAGATGGGGCTATGCTCGATCCAACAATACCAGAGGTTCAGTCATTTGTAATTTCTATAGTAGAAGAGGTGGTAAGAAAATACCCTAAACTTAAAGGAATATGCTTGGATTATTGTCGTTGGTATGGAGCTGATTATGGATTTGGCTCTTCAACCCTGAGTGCTTTTGAAGCATACTCGGGAGAAAAGATCTCAGATAAGAATCAGATAATAACTAAGACAGGAGGTATGGGACCTCTATACAATAAATGGATTGAGTTCAGATCTCAGACAATTACAGATTTGATTACGAATATTCGTTCAAAAGTTAAGGCAATTGATTCGGAAAAAGAAATTCATTTATGGGCTTCAGCTCAATGGTCGTCTCGATATAGTGTTGGACAAAACTGGGCTAGTAAGAATTATAAACCTAAAGCAAGTGATGTTTACACTGATGCATATAGCAAAACAGGCTTTGCCGATCAGCTTGATGTTTTCTCTTTAGGAGCTTATACTGAACATATTTGGAAATCTGAAAATCCAGGAAGTGAATGGTCTGTAGAGAACTTTGTAACTACTTACTCTAACTATACACAAGGAGCTTGTAAGGTCTATGGATCTATAGCATCTTATGCGTATGGGAATGATGTAAAGGCTGTTTCAGATGCAGTATATCTTTGTCTTAAGAATACGGATGGACTGATGGTATTCGAAATATCTCATGTTAATAATAATTACGATCAGTGGGCTGCGATAAAAGACGGAATCAGCCGAGTGGAAAAACAATAAAGACTAAATATTATCAGAAGGTAATTGCAGAGGGGTATCCCTCTGCGATTATTTAAAATAGACAACTAAATAAGAAAATGAAGAAAATAGGTTTATTGATTGGGGTTATATGTGTTCTATGTATGACATCTTGTGGCGAAACAAAGCAAAAAGTAGCAGAGAAACCCAAATATATGTGGTTTGATGCAGAAGCAAACTTTGAGCGTTTCTCCAACAAAGATTCTATTTGCTACTATCTGGACAAAACAAAAGAAGCTGGTTTTAATACAGTCGTTATAGATGCCAGAGGTCTAAATGGTTATGCAAATTATTATAGTAAAATATTAAAACCATCTCGTCCTGATTTGGATTGGGATTATTTACAATTCTTCATCGATGAGTCTCGTAAACGAGAGCTGGAAGTATGTGTTTCTGCTATGATTTTTCCTGCAGGACGCCCTTCTGACAAGACAGGTGTAGTATACGATGATAATACTTGGGATGGAAAAACATCTCTTCAATATACAGCCAATGGTATGCTCGATATGAAGGATGACCCTACAAAGGTTGCTGTATTCCTAAATCCTATTTTACCTGAGGTACAAGAATATTGTATGAGCTTTATCAAAGAGCTTGTTACAAATTATGATTTTGATGGATTTGCATTGGACTATTGCCGCTATTCGGGAGTAGAATCAGATTTTTCAGAAGCAAGTAAAAAAGGCTTTGAAGCATATATAGGAAGAGAAGTGAAAAACTTCCCTGCTGATATCTTTACATGGGAAAAAGATGAAAATGGCGAAACATATGTAAGCGATAAAGAACTAGCGCCACTTTGGTACGAATATAGAGCTATGGTGATACATGATTTTGTGAAAAAAGCAAAAGAAGAAATCAAAGCTATTAAACCGAATGTACGACTTGAGTATTGGAATGCATCTTGGCATCATGTATTGTACCGCCAAGGACAAAACTGGGCAAGCAAAAGCTATGATCCATACGGAGAATATCCATGGGCTTCGGAGAATTATAAAAATACAGGATTTGCAGAGCATCTTGATCGTTATATGAACGGAGCTTATTTAGAGCGTGTTTATGGCTTAGATGATAATGAGTCTATCGAGTTTGCCTATGCTAAAGGGAAACGTATTATAAATGGAGACAACTCAATGGTAGGTAGCATTTATGCATTGGAACACGAAATAATGGAAGATGCTGCATATGTATCTCTGGAACAGACCGATGGATTGGTTGTTTTTGATATTGTACAGGTAATTCAGTTTGATCTATGGGATGAATTCAAACGTGCAATAGATAAATACGAATCAGCGGAGGAAAAGAAGTAAAACAGAATAGATTTTAGAAATGAAAAAAAGTATTATTTTACTACTTCTGTTTATTTCCGTTCTGTCTCTTACAGCAAAAGAATACATTGTAAAATCTCCCAATGGGAAACTGAAAGTAACAGTAACCGATGGAGAAATATTGCAGTGGAGTATTCAGTCAGGAGATAATATCCTTCTTTTGCCTAGTAAATTAAGTCTAGAGGTAAAAAATCAGAAAATACAATTGGGGGTTAAACCTTCTGTTCAGAAAGTTTTAAGAAAATCGGTAGACGAGGTAGTAGAAGCTATTGTGCCGACTAAACAACGGAACGTTAGAGAACATTATAATGAATTGACATTAAAATGTAAAGGGAATTATAGTGTAACCTTTCGCGTTTACGACAACGGAGCCGCATATCGTTTCGAGACTAATTTGAAGGAAAAAGAGATCTTTGTCGCTAACGAAAGTGTAGAGTTGAACCTTGCAGGAGACTATACAACATATTGGCCAAAAGATAATAATCCTGAGATGATAACTCATAACGAAGCTCATTTCGATTATCTGAATGTGTCTGATATACCAAACACCAGAAATGGTTATTTACCGATCTATATGAGTTCGGAAAAAGGAAAGAAGATGGTCATTATGGAAGCAGACTTGTTCGACTATCCCAATATGTTTCTGTATGGTACAAGTGGAAATACTTTGACAGGGAAGTTCCCTCCGGTTATCTTGGAGAAAGAGCCTAAAAACGGATCGGATAGAGATGAGAAAATTATTCGTAATTCAGATTACCTGGCAAAAACTGATGGAAAAAGAAATTTTCCATGGCGACTGATAATGATAACGGAGGATGATAAATCTTTGTTAGAAAATAATTTGGTCTATCAACTTTCTAGACCAGAGGTAGAAGGTGATCTGAGTTGGATCAAACCCGGTAAAATTTCTTGGGAATGGTGGTCTGGAATCGATGTTTACGATGTAGACTTTGTTTCTGGAGTAAATACTGCAACTTATAAATATTTTATCGACTTCGCCGCAAAATATGGTTTAGAATATATTTTGTTAGATGAAGGTTGGTCAGTGAGTACAACAAATATTAGCGAACCTCGTGGCGAGATTGATATGGCTGAACTTGTCCGTTACGGAGAGTCGAAGGGGGTAGGAGTTGTATTGTGGGCATTATGGAAACCTCTGGAACAAGATATTGAGGGTATCTTGGATATCTACCAGAAATGGGGAATAAAGGGTATTAAAGTCGATTTTATGCAACGCTCCGATCAAGATATGGTAAACTATTATGAGGCTGTAGCTAAAGCTGCTCTTGATAGAAAAATACTAGTTGATTTTCATGGTTCTTTTAAACCATCAGGCTTACATCGTAAATATCCTAATGTGATGACCTACGAAGGCGTTTATGGAGCAGAACATCATAAATGTTCTTTTGATATCACGCCTAAACATAATCTACTATTGCCTTTTACCCGAATGACAGCAGGACCGATGGATTATACACCAGGTGCAACAATGAACGCGGAAGAAGGTGCTTTTAGTGAGAGATGGACACATCCTATGAGTCAAGGAACTAGGGCTCATCAAGCTGCATTGTTTATTGTGTACGAGAGTCCTTTGCAAATGATAGCTGATAGTCCGACTAATTATTATAAAACTCCAGAATTCATTGAGTTTATATCAAAGATACCAACTGTTTGGGACGAAACGAAAGCTCTCTCAGGTACTATAGGAGAGGAGTTATCGATAGCTCGCAGAAATGGGAATAACTGGTATGTTGCAGCAATGACAAACTGGGATGAACGAAAGAAAACGATAGAACTAGACTTTATTGATGATCAACAATATGATATTATAATTTTCCAGGATGGAGTTAATGCTAATAGAAATGGAGCAGACTTTAAAGTAGAGAAAAGGATAGTATCTAAAGGTGATACATTAAATATTCATATGTACAAAGGTGGAGGCTGGGCTGCAATATTAAGCCCTAGAAAATAGTTGAGTTTATAGTATTATTACAAAAGGGGAGTATGTTGATCAAGGGTTTGCTTTTTGAGCAAACCCTTGATGTTAATCCTTGTTTGTAAAGGGTGGAATATGAACTGTTAAGAGTTTATTTAAAATGATACTCTAGCTAAATTTTATTAATTACTTTCTATTCTATATACCCGAACATCTTGAGGTGGTATGTTGCAGTATAGCTTTCCATCTTCTATAACGGAGAATTCAGAAGTCCATAATTCTTTAACACTCAAACTTGCTTTTGTTTCTATTCCAAGCCTTTTACAATCAACGGTATCAATCATGTTGTCTTGTTTGTTGAAATTAAAAATAGCTAAATAGATATAATCGGAAGTTTTAAGCATAAATTGGGCCTCTGTTTTATTAGCAGCTTTTGCTGTATACCCCTCTACTGGATAGAATGATTTGCCTATTCTTGCTATATCGTTAATGTCTTTATTTGTAGCTACTTCGGTAGCTCTGATACGAGCCTCTATATCTCCTTTTATACTGCCTTTCAAACTAAAATTATCCCCTAGCATGTAAATACCAGTAATAACTGCTGATGTGATACGTGCTCTATTAGCACCTAGTTGGTAATCTGCAGATTCGCTGGGTTGATATAATAAAATATGGTCAGCATCATTGAAAGGGTAAACTCGGTCGAGCCACCATCCAAAAGATAAACTATTCAGCATATAGCCAGTTGTGCCAATCTCGCCTTCAGTCATAGCTCCCCAAGCATCACAACTTATTCTTTTAGATGTTCCGTATTGGGAAGGAAAGGTCGGTGCAATAGAAAGGGCTAAAAATATATTATCTCCACATGCATCTGTTAGATAAGACATCCCTTCGTTATACGCTTGTTTCCCTGTTGTAACATCCGGATTGTAAAAGGATACAGCCTCTAAAGTACCATTATTGATGAAATCTAATTTTATATATTCATATCCCATTTCTTTGAACATATTGATGTAATGGTCTATTCTCTTTTTTGTGGCAGGGTGGGTAGGGTCAACAGCTAATGATTCTATTTTTCTTGGTTTGCCACTTGGGGCATATAAATAAATGTCTTTGTACTTCCATTCGTTATTTGTCCCTTCTACATAAGCTTCCGGATTGCCATACCAATCCGAAAACGGACACCAATAGATTCCAGCCTTTTGACCATTTTTATGACAATGTTCAACAAACTCTTTTAGCTGTTCGGGTTTAAAATTGTCCCAAAAAGAATCAAGACCAATATAGACAATGTCGTCGTTGCTAAAATTATTTTCTTGTAATTCAGATTTAATAAAGTCGGAAACATCTATAGCTCCCTCATAATTGACTTTTGTAGCCATGGAAGCCCAACTATTCCAACCAAAAGGAGTCCCTTTTTCCCACTTACGAGGAGGAGCAATTGTAGCACATATCTCTCCGTAAGTTTCCATTCCTCGTCTCCAATCTTCAAAATATCCTAAAATAATCTTAGGTGATTTTATCGTATTCCCTTTTACATAACCGTGTTCACACGATGGTCTGTCTTCTCTTTCGCTCACGTCGCGAGTTAATTCATTTGCTAATCCTCCAAAACATTCAAGAAGAGATATTTTTGAGCTGTCTGCAGTTTGGTAATGTATTCCTGTTTTCCAAGTATCATGTTCTATAGAGCCTATAATTAGTCCTTGTCTGTTTTCTCCGTTAAAAAAAGCTGTAACTTCGGAAGATGTATCTTCTACTGTCAAAGGATGGGAAAGGTATGGAACAAAGTTATCATTATCAAAAGGTACTCTCAATACTCTGTTTGATGCAGACTTTTCCAGAAACAAATTGTCTTCAACAGTATATATAGGTGCTATATAGTTAGACTTAAGTTCTTTGTTTTTGTCGGTAAGATAGGTTTCGGTAAGAAAATAAGGTCTGTCTTCATAAAAATAGAATACTTGGTTTAGATCAGGCATATTTTCTAATCCTGAAAAACTATAAATTACTTTTTGTCCTGAGCCTATTTTATCATTCAGAGACTCTTGTTCGACAGAAATCTTTGGATAATCAGAACTGGATATATAGCTGCTATCTAATTTAAATATAGAAGAAACTCCTTTTAATAAAGTGTTGCTTTTATGTTTGAATGTCAGTGTTTTTTGATCTTGGTTGAATTGGATAGACCAATCATAGATATCTTTGTCATAAGATCCAGTACACGAAGCGAGGTGTAATAAACCTATGATTTGAATAAAGAGTAAAATCGTTTTTATTTTCATTTTGCTACTTTTGTAAATATGTTCCATGATACATTCAATAATAATAAGATTAGGAACAAAGAAAGGAAATAAACTTAAAATGAAATAGAATGTAAGCCTCTCCTAATATCTTAAGTGTATATTTGGTAAATGAATAGACTTTTGTGGTATAAACTGATACAAGTGTAGCTTATTTTTCCTTTATAAATGTTTTACTTTCTATTGCATAAATTACCCTGAAAAACTCAAATCAATATCGGATATGATTAAACATCTTTTCTTAATAATTATAGCATGTTTTATATATCATTCATCGGTATATTCATCAGATTTTAATTTCAAAAATATAGATAGTGATGCCGGATTATCACAGAATAATGTGAAGTCTATTTTTCAGGATAGCTATGGCTTTCTTTGGTTTGGAACAAAAAATCGTTTGAATAGATATGATGGGAATGCTATAAAGGTTTTTGACTGTTACGATAAGGTACAAGATAAAGGAAATAATAATATCGGAGCAATTGCAGAAAGCTCTGATCGGAAATTATGGCTTGGTACAGACAAAGGGGTTTATATATACGATCCGCTACACGAAACATTTTCTTTTTTTGATGTTAAAACAGCCGCAGGTGAAACTATTAGCAACTGGATTTCCGATATACAAGTTGATAGTCAGAAAAATATATGGATCGTCTGTCCTAATCAAGGTGTTTTTAAATATGAAGGTCAATCCGGTAAACTTTATCGATATACAGTCGTAGATGATCTTCTGCCTAGTGAGAGCAATCCTCAGTGTATGGTTATAAGTGATGATGGTCAGGTTTGGATAGGTACAAATGGTTGTGGTATTTATAGTTATGATTATAAACTAGATCAATTTACACAATATTTAGAAAATAGGAATGGATCAATTTCGTTAGAAAATAAAAACATTTATGACCTGGCGTATTTCAAAGGCGAGTTAATTATTGGAATTCACGAAGAAAAGCTTTTTAAGTTTAATGTATCTGAAAAGACATTTTATGATTTTTCTGTAGTAGATGCTAATTATAAAATAATACGATCTCTGTCTATTCTCAATGAAAAAGAGCTATGGGTTGGTACACAACAAGGTATTTATATCATCAATTTGGAGACATACAATGTAAAACATTCAGAAGAAGACTTTGTGAAAGAATCTTCTCTTTCTGACAATATTATAGAAACAATATTTCAGGATAAAGAGAAAAATATTTGGATAGGTACAGGCTCTGGAGGGGTAGATAATATCCCTAATACATGTTACGATTTTAAAACATATTTTCCCTCACAGAAAGAGAATTCTTTAAAGACTAAAAGAATCAGAAGAATTATTGAAGATGAAAATAAAAAATTGTGGATTGGGACAGATGATGCAGGAGTTTTTTCCTTTGATCCTCATACTTCTGATTTTAAAAAAATACCGAATTTATATTATAATAAAACATTGTCTTTGCTTGAAAATGGCGATGAAATATGGGTTGGTTTTTTCAAAAATGGGCTAGATGTCATAAATAAACATTATTCATCTAAACATTATAGCGCAGAGTATATGGGCTTAAATGAAGAAAGTATTTATGCCTTATGCAGAGATAGAAACAATAATATATGGTTAGGTAATGCCTGGGGTGTATATCTCGCGGAAGAAGGTTCAAAAAAATTTACGAGACAAACACAGTTTGGCTCTAGTTACACTCATGATATTATCGAAGATTCGGATGGTAATATTTGGTTAGCAACAATGGGAACTGGTGTACTTAGATACAATCCGGAGACCAAACATGTTAGTCACTTTGTGGCAGGGACTAAAGAAAATACCTTAAGTTCTAACTCTGTAAGTAGTATGACTGAAGACCATCTGGGACAAATCTGGTTTTCTACCGATAGAGGAGGCATCTGTGTCTATCAAAAAGACAAAGACGAATTTAAAAGGTATTCAGTAGAGGATGGTCTTCCTGATGATGTAGCATATAAAATAGTAGAGGATAATGAGCTCAACCTGTGGTTCGGAACAAATAAAGGATTAGTGAAATTTAATCCTAAAACCGAAGAAATAACTGTTTTTACGAAAGATAATGGGTTGCCCTCTAACCAGTTTAATTATAATTCGGGATTGATTACAAGTTCGGGGGAATTATTCTTCGGAACATCCAATGGGCTTATAAGCTTTAACCCAAGTCAGATGTCTATTAATCAGTATATACCACCTGTTTTTATAAACAAAATATCAATTTTTAATGAAGAGTTAACGGTTAGTATTAGTGATTCTGAATCACTATTACCTCAAAGTTTGATGCATACAAAAGAAATAACACTGCCTTATAACCGAACCAATATTACAATTGGATTTATTGCTCTTAGTTACTCTTCTCCTAATAGTAATAAGTATATTTATATGATGGAGAATGTAGATGAAGGGTGGATCGAAGCCTCTGCATCTCAATTCGCTTCATATTCTAATCTGTCACCAGGGAAATATAGGTTTAAGGTGAAGGCTTCAAATAGTGATGGGCTGTGGAATCCAGATGCCACATATATTGATATTGTCGTAACACCTCCTTGGTGGAAGACTACAACTGCTTATGTTATCTATACTGTTTGTCTATTCGTTATAATACTAACAGTCATAAAACTATCTATAAATCGATATACAAAACGTGTAAAAGAAAAGCAAAAAGTTTATCGAATTGAAAAAGAAAAAGAACTATACGAAGATAAGGTTAACTTCTTTACGAACATTGCTCATGAAATTAGAACACCATTGACTTTGATTAGTGCTCCTTTAGAGACTCTTTTGGAAAATAATACTAATAAAGATAGATCAACAGAAGAGTATTTAAATATAATTAAAAGTAACACGCATAACCTCTTGAAATTAGTAAATCAATTGTTGGATTTCAGAAAAGTAGGTAATGAGAAGCAAAAACTAAAATTGGAGAAATTTGATTTAGTTGCACTCGTAGAGCAAAGTTGTTATCTGTTTAAACTCAAGATAAAAGATTCGGATAAGCAATTAAAAGTGCATACGCAGAATAATGTATTATCACTTGATATTGTTGCAGATAAGGATGAACTTTTTAAGTTAATCAATAATTTGATATCGAACTCAATAAAATATTCTAATAAACATATTGATATATACCTTTCTGCTGATCTAGAAGGAGGTTTCATTGTACATATAAAAAATGATGGAGATTTAATCCCTGAGGAATACAGGACTAGAGTTTTTGATCCGTTTGTTCAAGTTAAAGGAGAACGTAAAGATGCAGAGGGGTCAGGGATAGGCCTTTCTCTAGCCAAGTCGTTGGCAGAGATGCATCAAGGTTCATTAACATATACTATAGATGAAGGATTAAATAATTTTATACTACATATTCCATCTCTTCAACCAGAAAACGAAACGGAAATAAATATTAATGAAGATAGTTCTGTAGATAATAAGCCTTCTGAGCATACACATGAAATTTCAAAAATGACTTTATTGCTAGTGGAAGATAATACCGATATTCTACTATTTCTGAGAAAAAAACTGGAAGAAAAGTATAATGTTTTTTCAGCCGAAAATGGAGTTAAAGCTTTAGAAATATTATATAAAGAAAAGGTAGATGTTGTCATAAGCGATATCATGATGCCCCAAATGGATGGGTTTGAGTTGTGTGAGAAAATAAAAAGTGATGAAAAACTTAGTCATATAATAGTGCTTCTTTTGACAGCAAAGAGCGACTTGGAAAGTAAAATAAGAGGATTAGAATTAGGAGCTGATGCATATGTAGAGAAGCCATTTTCTATCAGATACCTTAATACTCTTCTCGTATCGCTTGTCGCCAATAGGATAAGAGAGACAAGTATATTCTTGAAGAAGCCAATAGCTTTTAGTAATCAGGTCAATATGAATAAAGCAGATGAAGAGTTTATTGATAGGTTGAATAATATCATTCAGGAAAATATTGATAATTCAGATTTCAATGTCATTTCATTAGCCGAAAGCATGAATGTAAGCAGATCCGGGTTGCACAGGAAAGTTTCTGAAATATTGAAGACAAGCCCGGTTGAATATATTCGATTGTGTAAATTACAGAAAGCCGCAGAACTTATAAGCGAAGGCAAATACCGTATCAATGAGGTGGCTTATATGGTCGGTATTAATACTCCTTCTTACTTTATAAAAATATTTCAGGCTCACTATGGCATGACGCCAAAAGAGTTTGAAGAGCATATAAGAGATAACATCAAGTAAAAACTATTCGATATAAACGAACCCTTATTGTACTGAGTGTGTGCAGTAAATGAACATTTGTACTATCTTCTGAGCTATTATTCCTACCTTGATATACTAGGGGAGGCTATCTTTGTGTTTAAACCAACGTAATACCAATGAAGAATATGAGACTCCCTCTGTGTTTGTTATGCTCTGTTATATTATGTGTAGCATGTAACAAATCCATCAAAAAAGAACAAAAAGATAGCGTCCATCAGTTGTGGTATGACACGCCGGCTCAAGAATGGATGGAGTCAATTCCATTAGGCAATGGAAGGTTAGGTATCACAACATTTGGGGGGATTGAAAAAGAGATAATAACTCTCAATGAAATAACTCTTTGGTCCGGACAGTATAATGATAAAATGCACCGGTCAGCAGGAAAAGAGATTGTAGATGAGATTCGGCAATCTTTTTTTGATGGAGATTATAGAAAAGGGAATGACTTAGCAACAAAGTATTTAGCCGGTAATGGCGAAAAGTTTGGCTCTCATGTCCCTTTAGGCGACTTAAATTTAAACTTTTTATATTCAAGCAATGAAGATGTAATTGATTATAAGCGAGAGTTGAATTTATATAATGCCATTAATACAATCTCATTTAGCAAAGGTGGGGTTCATTATCTTAGAGAATATTTCTGTAGTAATCCAGATCAGATATTTGTTGCAAACTTTTCGGCAGATAAAAAAGAGAGTATATCATTCTCTCTTCTATTCGATATGTATAGAGGAGTTAAGTATTATGAAACAGAGGAGGGAATTGAATTTGAAGGAAAAGTGTCTTTCAAGGGATTGTCTGGTGTCGATTTTCATGGAAATCTGGGAGTGGCAATGAAAGATGGAAAAATTACGATAAAAGATAGTGTCTTGATTGTTGAAAAAGCAACGGAAGTGATATTAGCTTTTGATGTGAGAACTAACTATAATAATAATGAATATGTAAAAGATAGTCGTTTGAAAGTGAAAAATATCTTGTCTCAAGATTATCAAACAATCAAAGAACGACATATGGCAGATTATCAGCAGCTTTACAATCGTGCTGAGCTGTATTTGGGTGATAGTCCTAACTGGGAATTACCAACAGATGAAAGATGGGAAAAAGTAAAAGACGGAGGGACTGATGTTGGTCTTGATGCTTTGTTTTTCAACTATGCCAGATATTTATTAATTGCAGCTTCACGTGAAGATTCACCACTTCCTGCAAATCTTCAAGGGATCTGGAATGATAATTTGGCATGTAATATGGGCTGGGCTAACGACTATCATTTAGATATAAATACACAACAGAACTATTGGCTTTCTAATATTGGAAATCTGCACGAGCTGAATACTCCTTTATTTAAATATATCGAATATTTGGCACTACACGGATCTCGTACAGCTAGTGAAGTGTATGAAGCCAGAGGATGGACTGCCCATACAATAGCTAATGTGTGGGGATATACAGCTTCTGGCGATGGCGTAAACTGGGGGCTATTCCCTTTAGCGAGTTCGTGGATAGCTACACATTTATGGACGCATTATGAATATACATTAGATAAAGATTTCCTGCGTAAACAAGCTTATCCTCTATTGAAATCAAATGCAGAGTTCTTGTTAGATTTTATGGTGCTTCATCCTCACACAGGAGAGTTACTTGCTGGGCCTAGCACTTCCCCCGAAAACTCCTTCATATATAAAGGGGATCATTTGTCTATATCAATGGGGACAACTGCTGACAGGCAGCTGGCATATGAAATATTTACAAGCTGTATAGATGCAAGTAAAATCTTAGATATAGATGAAAAGTTTAGGTTGGAATTAGAATCAGCAAGAGAGAAGCTTTCACCAATACGTATAGGGTGTAATGGAGGAATTCAAGAATGGTATGAAGATTTTGACGAAGCTCAACCCAATCATAGGCATACTACACATCTTCTTGGTTTATACCCATATAATCAAATATCAAAGGAAAAGACTCCGGAATTGGCAGAAGCGGCAAAAAAAACAATCGAATTGCGATTGTCAGCTGAAGGCTGGGAAGATGTGGAGTGGAGTAGAGCAAATATGATATGTCTGTATGCCAGGTTGTTGGATGCAGAAAAGGCTTATAAGAGTTTAGTTCAGTTGCAACGAGAATTTACTCGTGAAAATTTGCTGACAATCTCCCCTGAAGGGATTGCAGGAGCTCCATATGATCTGTTTATATTTGATGGAAATGAAGCTGGAGCAGCAGGTGTTGCCGAAATGTTACTGCAATCTCACGAGGAATATATTCATTTTCTGCCGGCTTTACCTCAAGCGTGGAAAGATGGTTACCTCAAAGGGTTTGCTGTAAAAGGAGGCGCTACTATAGATATGAAATGGAAAAATGGAAAAATACAAACAGCAGAAATACGAGCAAATGTAGATAACGAATTTAAAGTAAAATTGCCTGAAAATTCGAAACTTAAATATAAACTTAATGATATTACCATAGAAGTCAATGAGGGTGAAAATATCTCAATGAAAAAAGGCGATGTGTTAGAGTTAAAATGCTGTTATTGAAAACTAAGTGCAAATAAAACAAATGTAGAAAATAATAGAGTAAATGTATAAATACAGAAAAGGATCAAGATACTTAAACAATCATGCTATTCTTTTGGATTCAGGAATTGTGGTTTTTGCTTTTTTATAATTCTATTTGTTCTATGTAACTGGTAATATCTATGAGAAATATACTCTCTTTAAATTAAAACTATTTAAACATTTTTATTTAATACCAAACGAATTATGCGAATAAAGGACAAATTATTTTCAGCCTTATGCTGTACTCTTTTGTTACTTGCTCTGTTTACTATTCCATTATCCGCATCGGAGAATGATATAGTACAATCTAAGCTAAAAATAACAGGAATAGTGCAGGACGAACTTGGACCTCTTGTAGGAGTATCTGTAGTGATACCAAATGCAACAACAGGAACAATGACAGATATTGATGGTAAGTTTTCTATCGAAGTTGATGGAGGAACAAAACTACATTTTTCTATGATAGGATACGTTAGCCAAGAAGTAGAAATTAAAGACAATACATTCCTTAATATCTTAATGGTTGAAGATTCTCAACTGTTAGATGAAGTTGTAGTTGTTGGAGCTGTTATGAAAAAAAGCGATTTGACCGGGGCTGTAGGGCAGGTCAATAGTAAGACGCTAGTAGAACGACCAGTGACTAATATCAATGAAGCTCTTCAAGGACGTGTATCCGGAGTATTTGTGAACCCTTCGGTAAAACCAAGTGACGATACTTCTTTGAAAATTAGAGGAACAAACACAATCAATTCAGGGTCTAATCCTATCTATGTTGTAGATGGTATGGTGATAGAAAATAATCAGGGAGGATTTAATTCTGTCAATCTGAATGATGTAGAATCAGTACAAGTTCTAAAGGATGCTTCAGCTACAGCCTTGTACGGTTCAAAGGGAGCTAATGGAGTTATTCTGGTAACAACAAAAAAAGGACACAGTGGAGTAGGAAAAGTAACATATGACGGGTGGGTAGGTTTTTCTAAATTTGCTAATCGTCCTAAAACTCTTTCAGGAAGTCAGCTAGCAGAACTGCGCGTTGATGCCTTTGCAAATGGCTATATGTATAATAACCCTGGAGCAAATCGTCAAGAATATATTGATAATACTTTGATGAAACCGGGGATTGCTTTCTCAGAGCAGGAGTTTAATTCGTGGCAAGCAGGAGGCAACTATGATTGGCTTGATCAGTTTACTCAAACAGGAATAGAACAGAATCACTCTTTAAGTTTTTCAGGAGGTACAGATAAAAGCTCTTTTTATTTGAGTTTTGGCTATGCTAATGTTGACGGAATGGTTAAAGGAACCCTTCAAGATAAATACAATGGAAGAATTAACGCCGATTATCAAATCAAACCATGGTTGAAGGTAGGTACTAGTACCGGATATAATAGGCTGGAAGATGACATTCCTTCCGATGATGTATTTAATAAGTCGATGTATGCTAATCCTCTATTGGATTATGCTCCTTATAGTGATCCTGCGACGAAATACAATGAACAGTACCTGACACTCTATTATAGAGCTCTTAGTGAAGAAAGTAACAATAATTATAATCCTTTCAACTCTCAAGATATTACTCGAAAAAGAATTCGTAATCGTATAACTTCATCTAATTATATCAGTGCAAATATTATGAAGATGTTTGATGTACGCTCAACTTTTTCTTTGGATTATGGAGATCAGTCTTGGTTCGAGTTTACTCCAAGTAATATTCAAGAATCGATTAGACATACTAGTGGCGACGCGAGAGCAAAACATGAAAGATGGAGTGACTTAAGCTGGCAATGGGATAATACCATTTCATTCAATAATACTTTTAAAGAGAAACATAAAGTATCGGCTATATTAGGTACAACGGCAAGTCGTAGAATGTCAAATTATACAAAGATACAAGGAGAACGATTTGCAACAGATGCACAATTGTATTATAACCTTGGAGGTGCAGCTGCTTTAGAAAAATCCAGCCTTGGTTCGGACTTTAATGCAAGTACCTTGTTATCTTATTTCGTAAGAGCGAATTATAGTTATGATGGACGCTACTTGTTTACAGGAACTGCACGTTATGATGGTTCTTCCAAATTTGCACCTGGAGAGCGTTGGGGTATCTTTCCTTCTTTCTCAGCAGCATGGAATATTGCGGAAGAAAGCTTTATGGAAGATCAAACACTATTTGACCAACTTAAATTTCGAGTAGGGTATGGTATTGTAGGTAACCAAGATATTGCAGAATATGCCTATCGCTCATTGTATAAGTCTAAAATAGGGGTCACTGTTACTGAAGATGGAACAGAAGTACCGTCGTCGGATCTATATAATGATGGACTGAGAGGTACTCCTTTATTAACTTGGGAGAAACAAAAACAAACAAATATAGGACTTGATATGGTATTTCTAAAGTCTCGTCTAAATGTGTCTGTAGATGCATTCTTTATAGACAATGATGATTTGCTGTTAAGGCGAAATTTGGCAACATCTACTGGTTATACAAATACATGGGAGAATATTGGATCTTTGCGTAATAAAGGAGTTGAAATCTCTCTGAGTGCCGATATTATAAAAAACAGAGAATTTAGCTGGAATGTCGCCGGTAATATCTCTTTCGACAAAAACGAAATAAAAAGCTTATATGGTGATATTCAGTATATACGCAACGATGGCCGTGAAGGAAATATTTTCTTAAACGAATCTTTGAATAATATTTATATTCTAAAGTCGGGAGGTATTGCTCAAGAGTGGAATCGTAATCTATGGCAGGGGCTTGACTATAATGGAAAGACTGTAGAATTGGGAGATTTATTTGCTCAGGATTTGTCAGGGCCTGATGGTACACCTGATGGTGTAGTAGACCAATACGATAGAGTGATTGTAGGTAAAAAAGATCCTAAATTTTATGGAGGATTCTCTACCGATGTTTCTTACAAGGGGCTTTCTCTTTCTGCTGTATTTACCTATTCATATGGAGCCAAAAAAATATCGAACTATTACGAAACGTTACTCGGTAGTGTTGGTATGGGTATAGCAACTACAGATTTGTTAGATCGATGGACTCCTGAGAATACAGATACATCTATACCTAAAGTGATAACTAATGCAAGCGGTTACAATCGTTACAATCCTCATGAATTAGATATGTCGATTCAAGATGCCTCTTATCTGAGGATGTCAACATTGACACTCTCTTATTCTTTTCCAAAGAAATTGACTACACCTATGCATGTAGACAATCTGAGACTGTACTTTACAGGATCAAATCTATTTACTGTTACTCCATACAAAGGTTTAGATCCAGAATTTGGAGATTGGGGATACCCACCTTCAAGAATGTATGTTTTTGGAATTAATTTAAGTTTTTAAGGACATTAAAAAAAGAATAAAATGAAAGTAATAAACAGATATATATGGTTATTAACCTTAATTCTTCTTTCTATAACTTCATGTAGTGACTTTTTGGATGAAAGTAGTAAAAAGGACTTGGAAGAAGAAGTGGTATATACAGATGTCAAAACTATCGAAAAAGTTCTAAAGGGAGTTTATACAAGATGGGGAGATATTAGATCAGACGAGGCCGGACTGATTATGATGATGGGAACTGATGAGGTGCAACAAGGTGCATTTCAAATGAAGTCTGAGCCAACAAAAGCAGCTTTTGACCGATTTGATACAAATCTTAACGGAGAATTGGGTTATAATAAAAATCAATGGGATTCGCGTTGGCCTATGATCAATGAGGCTGCTAAGATTATCAAAGGTCTTAACTCTTTTGACTTGACCGAAGGCTCACTAGCAGCTCATTTGATGGGAGAAGCAAGCTTCTTACGAGGATTCTTTAGTTTCGAAATGACTATGTATTGGGGAGAAATTCCAATAAAAGACAGAGATAGAGATCTTGAGTTAGGAGATGGTCGCCAACCACTTAAAGATGTATGGGAATTTATAATAGAAGATTTTACGAGAGCTACAGAATATAGTCCTGAGACAAATACTTCGGGCAGAGTAACTCGTGGAGCCGCTTGGGCTATGTTGGGAAAAGTTTATATGTCAGCTCCTGAAGAAACAGGTTTGCGTGATTTCAGTAAGGCAAAAGAATGTTTTGAGCAAATGATGGATTCATATCAGCTCGTTGCTTTCGCTGATCTTTTCGACTACAACAAACCTAATACAGCTGAGTCTATACTTGCATTGCAGTATAGTACAACAAGTCCCAATAATAATAAGATACAATTTCAAATAGGTTCTAGAGCAGTACAGTCTTTCTTCGGAGATAAATGTAGTTTTTCTGGTTATGATAAAATTCTTCCTACAGAATTTGCTTATGAAACTGTAGAAAACGGAGGCTTGTGGGAAGAAGGAGATTTGCGTAAAGAAGAAAGTATTCGTTACGATTTTACTTACAACGGGGTTACTCCTGACTATAGTAATATTCTCTGGGAAGATCTTGGTGATGAACATGATGAGTTAAAACCGCATATCAAGAAATATGAAGATTTTCGCACTGATGAAAATTCTGGATTAGGAATAAATAATATGTGGCATTCGGGTAAAAATATTCACATTTTACGCTTGGCAGATATAAAGCTGTGTTATGCTGAATGTTTGAACGAATTAGATAAGACTGAAGAAGCAATCGCCGTAGTAAACGAAGTAAGAGCTCGTGCTTGGGGTGGAACATTACCTGAGGATAAGGCATGGAAGACTATGTCTAAGGACGAGTTCAGAGACAAAATAATGGACGAACGAATTCGCGAACTATTTGCAGAATACTGGCGTCGTATCGACTTAATTCGTACAGGAAAATATGTTGAGTTGGTGAAAGAACGTAATAGATGGGCTAGAGAAGCAGGTTTAATCCAAGAGTTTCATATGAGATTACCTATTCCAAATACAGAAATCGATCTTAACGAAGATATATCAAGAGAAGATCAGAACCCAGGCTATAGATAATCAAATTAAGTAAAATAAATATAACTCCCCTCTGCTGTTTTTACGGCAGAGGGGTAAATTAAAGCTATGATAAAGAAAACAATTATTTTATTGATGTTGCTAATTGGTATTAGTACAATCAAAGCAGATCCTATAACAATTAGAATTTCTACAGATCAGACGGATTTAGTGTTACAAACCGGGAAAAATGGACGCCTGTTTCAATTATATTTAGGGGAAAAGTTTTCTTCTCCTTCAGACTATACGAATATTCCTTTGAAAGAGAAAACAGATGGAATGAGTTGGGAAACTTATCCTGTATCCGGTGCTGACTCTTATTTTGAGCCGGCTTTTTCTATTGAGCATAATGATGGAAATTTAACTTCAATATTGAAATACGTTTCACATACATCTAAAAAGATAGATAACAACGTAGAAGAAACAATTATCACTTTAAGGGATGATCTTTATCCGGTGGAAGTGAAGCTGTATTATACAACCTTTGCAAAAGAAAATGTTATAAAATCATGGACTGAGATTGTTCATAAAGAAAAGAAAGCTGTTTCTATAAAACAATATGCTTCATCAATGCTTTATTTCCGAAACTCGTCTTATCATTTGACAGAGTTTAGCGGAGATTGGGCAAATGAAGTTCGTGAAAGTACTCAACAGTTAAATTTTGGAAAGAAAATTTTAGATACTAAACTAGGAGCAAGAGCAAATATGTTTGTTTCTCCCTTCTTTACAGTAGGTTTAGACCAGGCAGCAAGAGAAAATGAAGGAGTAGTGCTGATGGGTACATTGGCTTGGACTGGAAACTTCCGATTCACATTCGAGGTGGATAATTTGGATAATCTTCGTGTAATTTCGGGAATCAACCCAGAGGCGTCTCATTATGTTTTAGAACCGAACGAAGTCTTTAAGACTCCGGAGTTTATCTTTACTCTAAGCAATCAGGGTAAAGGACAAGGTAGTCGCAACCTCCACCGTTGGGCTCGCAAGTATCAGTTGAAAGATGGAGAAGGAGATCGCCTATCTTTATTGAATAACTGGGAAGCAACATACTTTGATTTTGACGAAACTAAATTAGCCGGTCTGATGAAAGAAGCCAAAGATCTTGGAGTGGATATGTTCTTGCTCGATGATGGATGGTTTGGAAACAAGTATCCACGTCATAGCGATACTCAAGGGTTAGGAGATTGGCAAGTCACAAAGAATAAACTACCTAACGGAGTCCCAGGTTTAGTGAAAACAGCGAAAGAAGCAGGTGTTAAGTTTGGTATATGGGTAGAGCCGGAAATGGTAAATTCGAAGAGTGAGCTATATGAAAAACATCCGGATTGGGTTATCCAATTACCAAATAGAGAACCTTACTATTTCAGAAATCAATTGGTTTTGGACTTAAGTAATCCGAAGGTACAAGATCATGCTTTCTCTGTAATAGATAATCTAATGACAGAAAATCCAGATATAGCCTATTTTAAATGGGATTGTAATAGCCCGATAACGAATATATATTCTCCATACTTAAAAGATAAGCAAAACAATCTGTACATAGAATATGTAAAAGGTCTATACAATGTATTGGATAGAATAAAAGCAAAATATCCAAACCTGCCTATGATGCTTTGTTCTGGAGGTGGAGGTCGTTCAGACTACGATGCTTTGCAATACTTTACAGAATTTTGGTGTAGCGACAATACTGATCCTATTGAGAGAATCTTTATCCAATGGGGATATTCTCAGTTTTTCCCTGCTAAGGCTATGGCTGCACATGTGACAAGCTGGAATAAAGACACTAGTGTTAAATTCCGAACAGATGTTGCAATGATGTGCAAGCTAGGTTTTGATATCAATATAAAAGAACTATCAAAAGACGATCAGACCTTCTGTAAAGACGCTGTTAAGAATTACAATAATCTGAAAGAAGTAATTTATGATGGTGATATATATCGTTTGGCATCTCCATACGAAGGCAATCACGCTTCAGTTATGTATGTAGATGAACCAAAGGATAAAGCAGTCTTATATGTATATGATATTTTCCCAAGATATGCAGACAATCTTAAGAATCTAAAACTGCAAGGTCTGGATAAAAATAAATCATACCGGGTTAAAGAAATAAATCTAATGCCTGGTAAAACATCTAAATTATCTTGTAATGAAAAGACTTTCTCCGGAGAATATCTGATGAAAGTAGGCTTAGACCTTTTTACTAAAGATAGATTAAGTAGCCGTATATTGGAAATAACGGCAGTTGGTTTATAGTATACTCTGAAAATCAATATTTATGAAAAAAAACATATTAATACAAGGCTTGGCAATACTAAGTCTGTTACTTACTTCTTTCGTAAATTTACAGGCTCAGGTAGAATTTCCAAAATTCTCAAATGTAACGCCATCGGAGGTTCCTCAAATATTTCGAGGAAATTTTACTTGGGGGGACTACAATAATGATGGCTATCTGGATATGGTTGCTCTTGGAAGAGCCGAGAATTGGGATCAGCATGGTATTTTAATGACTAACTCCTCATCAGGATTTAATAACATAGCAGATCTAAGCACTCTGGGATTAAAAGTTGATGGGGTTTACAATACTGTTTTTAGTTGGATAGATTACAACAATGATGGTTATCTTGACCTGCTATATATGGGCACAACAGGTGATGAAAATAGTAATAAATCCGAAGATCTGTTTTTCCATTTATATAAGAATAGAGGAGAAAAAGGGAATTACAAGTTGGAACTTGTTAATAATACAGGGCTTGAAGGATTATTTCCGGGACAAGAAGGTCAATATGCTGGAGTTATAGCTGTAGGTGACTACGATAACGATGGATATAAAGATATTGTAGTTACAGGAGATAGAGATGGAGTAAAAAAGGTTTCTCTTTATAAAAATAATAAAGGTAACGGAACATTTATTTTGCAAGAGGGAATTGTAGAAGGTAAAAACTTCGATGCTGTTGCAGGAGGAGGAGTTGTTTTTGCTGACCTTAATAATGATGGATACCTTGATATTATTGCTCACGGTTGGAATAATGATGTTGATACGGCATTATCCTCTATTTATTTAAATAAAGGTGATGCTACATTTCGTAAAACATCTTGGTCTAGTGATATAAGTAAAGCGGGACAGACTCAGAAAGGGCAAACTATTGTAGGAGATTTAAATAATGATGGTTATCTTGATATTATAACTACTGGGGAACGTAAAGATGGAGATCAATGGACTACTAATACAAACCTGTATTTCTATAAATCGCAAACAGAAGGAACTATTTCTTATGAAGAAAAAACAGGAAGTGATTTAGGAGTCTCTGCTATTCAAAAAGGTGGGGGAGATATGGCTGATTTTAATGCCGATGGATTACTTGATTTTGTGTTGACAGGAGAAGGACAGGGAACACATACCTCTTTTTATATTAATAATGGTGATCAGACTTTCGCTAAAGAAGCAAGTTCAATATCGGGTGTACGATCTGGAGGAGTAGTTAGCACTCAAGATATTGACAATGATGGTTATTTAGATATTTCTGTAATGGGAGGTTGGCCTCCAACATTACAACTATGGAAGAATGACGGAAACTTGACTAAGAATACGAAGCCTGCAACTCCTTCAGACTTGAAAGCTCGATATTCGGCAGGTAAAATAATTTTCTCTTGGACTGCTGGCAGTGATAAGGAAACTCCGGAACAGGCTCTTCGATACAATCTTTATATTAAAAATAAAGAAGGGGAAATCGTTACGATTATTCCTGTTGATATAACTACAGGAAAACTTAAAGTGTCGGATCTGTCAACAGCGATAAATACGACTTCATATGCTCTACATATTCCTAGAGGAACTTATGAGTGGGGAGTACAGACAATAGATCAAGCTAAGGAAGGAAGTGAGTTTGCTACAGCTACATTCAATGGTGATGGGAATTTGGCTATTGCTGAAGGAAATTGGGAGATAGTATATGATGAGAGCAACAAAACATTAGATTATACTTACAATGGTAAATCTATTCTTTCAGGAGTATATGTACATGCTAAAACGAATACGAAAACACTAAAAAGCTCCGATTATGAAATTCCTACATTGGATAAAGAAAGTATTAGCGATAAGTTTGGTTCTGGCACAAAATATACTCTCACTTATGCTGGACAAGATGCTAATTTAGAACAAGTATTTTATTTCTATCCCGGTAAAGATTATTTCTTGACAGAAGCTTATGTTCAATCAGATAATTCAATTTCCAGTAATTATATTGCACCGGTAGTAACAACTACTCGTAATGCATTCTTGCCTCAAAGTTCTGATAATCGGGTATTAACAGTTCCTTTCGATAATGACGGTTTTGTAAGATATGGGTCTTATCCTTTATCAACAGATTCTGTGTCGTTTGAGGTAACTTCTATATTCAATGGAAAACAACGTGACGGATTAGTGATTGGTTCGGTAGAACATGATGTGTGGAAAACGGGAGTTCGCTTCTCGACAAAAGACAATAGGTACATTGATTATCTTGAATGCTTTGGAGGAATAACTCATAAATTGACAAGAGACATCAACTCATCTACTAAGAAAGAGCATGGTAGTATATCTGGTAAATCTCTCAAATCGCCAAAAGTATTAGTCGGTTATTTTGAGGATTGGAGAAAAGGCATGGAAGCATATGCCGATGCAAATGCTACGATTGCTCCTCCTCGCAAATGGGAAAAAGCAACACCTTTTGGATGGAATAGCTGGAGCGGGATGGAAACTAAAGTGAATTATGAAGGAGTAACTGATGTTTCTGACTTTATAAAGAATGAACTCAGCCCTAAAAGCTTTGATAGCGATGCCGTATATATTGGTCTAGACTCATGGTGGAATGAGAATTTCACAGAACAACAGTTGATAGATTTTGTGAAACATTGTGAGGCAAATGGACAAAAAGCAGGTATCTATATGACTCCATTCTCTGACTGGTGGGGCGATGATGGAGCCGAGCGTGCTATGGAAGGAACAAATGGAAAATATAAATATAAAGATGCTTATTTATATTCTAATGGGAAACCGATTAAGATTGAATCTAAAGCATTAGATCCTACTCATCCGGGAACAAAGATGATGATGAAGTATAATATTGACAGATTTAAAGCATGGGGCTTTAAATATATAAAACTAGACTTTATAAATAATGCCACTTTGGAAGCGGATTCATTTTATGAAGAAGGCGTGACTACAGGTGTACAAGCTTATAATCATGGAATGCAGTATTTGGTCGACCTGTGTGGAGAAGACATATTCTTAGCATTATCTATAGCTCCTACATTCCCAGCTCAGTATGGACACTCTAAACGAATAAGTTGTGATACTTGGGGACAAATGTCAGAACACGAGTCTCATACTGGTTATATGTTGAATAGCTTGTCTTTTGGCTGGTGGCTAGACCGAGTGTATGCATTTAATGATGGCGATCATCTGATTTTTCATGACAGAGAATCTCGCAAATTATACAAAGAAGGAGAAAATAGAGCACGTATCACTTCCGGAGCTATAACAGGTCTTTACATGCTAGGTGATAACTTAAGCCTCAAAGGATCTTATCCGGGTAGTCAAGAGATACGCGACAGAAACTTACAAATTGCGACTAATGCTGAAATAAATGCAATAGCTAAACTCGGCAAGTCATTCTATCCGGTAGAAGGTTACTTAGCTAGTGGGTACGATCGTTCCGAAAGTTTCTTTATGCTCGAGGAAGGGAATTACACATACCTTGCCATCTTTAACTTCAAGGATAATGCAGCCTTAGAAGGTAGTATAGAATTGAGTAGATTAGGAGTAGAGTCCGGCTTAATTAAAGAAATTAAAGAACTATGGACAGGGCAAATTGTAGAAGTTGAAGATAACGATATTCCTTATTCAGTGCCTAGTCAGGATGTACGTGTATTTAAGATAGAAAGAGAAGTTGAGGTAGCAACAAAACCTTCAATTACAAGTCAGCCGAAATCACTTGAGGTATTTACAGACCAATCTGTAACGTTTTCGGTAGAGGCATCAGGAGGTTTTTTAACTTATCAATGGTACAAGAATGATGAAGTTATAGATAAAGAGACATCAAGATTCTTAAATATAAATAGTGCTAAACTCGAAGATTCGGGGAATTATCATTGTGTTGTTTCAAATACTGAAGGATCTGCTGTTAGCGAGAAGGCTTCATTGAAAGTATTTACAAGGGATACTAAAGTAGAGGCTATTATTGTCAATGGCGATCGACTTAAATGGGATGATTTAATAGGTGCATATTCTCTTCCTTGCGGGACAAACAATCTATCGTTAGAGATAATTACAGAAGAACTGGGAGCCAAAGTTTTATATGAAGGACAAGAGGTTGATAACAAGACTATACAGTTAACAATTGATCGTCCTGGTGTTAAAACAATTCCTTTTTCAGTTCAATCAGAATCGAATGCGGAGATTATCAAATCTTATGAGTTTAAGGTTGAAAAATATTTTGAATTCGGACAGGTTGTTGTTGTAAGATGGAATAATACTCTTATTGCCAATAATAATAGTAGTACAAACGGAGGATATAAGTTTAAAGCATATAGATGGTTCAAAAATGGAACGGAAATTGGTAATAAAGCCAGTTATTCAGCCGGACCTCGTAAAGATATGCTCCTTGATAATAAAGCAAGCTATTATTTAGAAGTAACCACTACAGACGACGAAGTCTTAAGAACTTGTGCAGAGAATATAGAACTTAAACCTATGGGGGTTAATGCATATCCTAATCCGATAACGATGTTTGAGCCTTTGAATGTCGAAGTCGATTTAGATGATGAGTTACTCAATAATGCTGTAATTGAAATATATAATTTCCAAGGTGTATGCTTTAGTAGCAAAAGAGTGGAGGGCAAGACAACGACCGTTAATATGCCAACTTCATCAGGAATATATATGGTGAAAGTTAAATCAGGCGGCTTTGTAGAAACCTTAAAGATTATTGTTAAATAATACATAAATGCAAAAAAGATGAAGAAAAATATATTAATGTTTGTTGCAGGTCTATTGATCTGCAGCATACTCTCCGCCCAAAACAATAAGACACATGAGGTTTCTGTGTGGGGAGCCGGAGGTTTGTCCACTTTGCAGTATGATTTGAATATTGGTGATTCTAAGAATGGGGTAGGAGGTACTGTAGGCTTTGGTTATAATTATAATTTTAATGAAAACTGGAGTATTGGTTCCGGGTTAGAATTATCTTTTTATTCAGCTAAAAGTACAATTGATGGACTATCTGATAGCTATGCTGCAAATGATGGTGAGTATGATTTTGTTTTTCATACAACTATTAAAAATTATAAGGAGAAACAAAGTGCAACATATCTGAATATTCCAATTATATGTCAATATCAAACCCCAGTATTCAATGAACACAGTCTTTATGTTTCTGCTGGTATGAAAATAGGAGTTCCTGTATCAAAAACATCTAAAGTTACTAATGCAGATTTTAATAACTATGGTTATTATCCGGAATGGGAGAATCCTATCCAAGACGATCCTTACTTTATGGGGTTTGGAGCATTTAAAAGTATAGATAAAAAAGGGACACTTGATCTTAAAATAGTCTATATACTTGCCCTAGAAACAGGGTTGAAATGGAAACTATCCGAAGATTTGGGCTTGTACACAGGAGTATATCTTGATTATGGACTAAACGATATTAAAAAGGCAGATGATAAGAGGCTTATTCAATACAATAAAGAAATGCCGGAAGATTATATTCATAATAGTATATTACTTTCCAAAGCTGCTATTAATGACTCAGAGGATAAAATCTTAAGTAAGAAAATTAACTCAATAGCCGCTGGAATAAAAGTAAGGTTAGCCTTTTGCCTATGATTCATTATAAGTGTAGATGACATATAGAATTATATCTATAATAAGTTGTTTTTCATTTACAATGAGAGTGGAAAGCAATAGATAAATATCACAGCAGCCCGATTATTTGTACTAATAATCGGGCTGTTTATATTTTAAGGCCCTCCTTAATTGTGTCGCTGTATTTTGCTGGTAATTTTTTATTCTAAATGTAGTGATTCTGTTAACTTATCTATTATCAGCATATAATCCCTTTTATACATAATTTTTATTCGTTTCAGAAAAGTCGTGTCTTTATGTATCCTGTCTCAATTTTATATTATTTTTCGGGACTGAACTCTGCATCAACTACAATTTTCACTTTATCTGAAATGAAGTTTGCTCCAAAACTGGTTCCCAGAGTGAAGTCTTCACGACTAATCACCCCTGTAATTTTAAATCCAGCTGTTTCTTGCTCTGTCATTGGATTAATAACTGTTCCAAAATGAACAATGTCTAATCCAATATTTTTTGTTATTCCTCGTATTGTTAAATCTCCATATAATTTTCCGTGAGTATCATCTGTCTTTTCAACTTTAGTACTAGTGAAAAATATTTCGGGATATTTTGCCACATCAAAAAAATCGGCAGATCTTAAATGATTATCTCTCATATCAATTCCGGTATTAATGCTGTTGGCTTCAATCGCTATCTGAACATTTATATCCGAATAATCGGGTTCTATATGTTCTGTTTTTACTTCAAAATTTGAAAAGTATCCTGAAACATCAGCAATTCCCATGTGTTTTATAACGAATCCTATGCGTGAGTGTGCAGGATCAATATTCCATGTAGTTATTAAGTTCTTTTCCATATAATTTTATTTTAATACATCAATAAGTTTATGTAGCAAATATATATTTTTTAGAGCAAAGATATTTTTGTGGTTACCTACGTGTAATTAGTAACCATTAGGTAACTCGAATAGATAAAAGTGTTTTTGGTATAGTATTTGGAACTATATAAGTAGGAAATTAATTAAAAAGAAAGGAAATATACAATGAAGATTAAGAGTATTTCACAAGTTGCTAGAAGAATGAATATCAGAGATCCATTTATACTTGCATCGAATATATACGACAAGTACCCTGAAGGAAATGGTAATATGGCTCCTAAATCGTATCTAGCAGGACGACAAATTGGGAGTGATTTTAGTGAAACAGCACCATGGAGGATGTATCATGGTAATAAAGTTCCCGGATTTCCTCAGCATCCGCATAGAGGCTTTGAAATTGTAACAATTGTACCAGAAGGCTTAGTTGATCATTTTGACTCAAAGGGGTCCAAAGGTCGTTATGGTAATGGTGATGTACAGTTAATGAGTGCTGGGAGAGGGGCGATGCATTCCGAGATGTTCCCTTTGTTGAATGATGATAAGGAGAATTCTTTACGATTATTTCAGATATGGATTAATCTGCCAGCTAAAAACAAATTGACAGAAGCAGATTATAAGATGCTTTGGGCAGAAAATATTCCTGTTGCAAATCTAGACTGTCCATCGGGAGGACATGTAAGGATAAAAGTCATACTGGGTGAATATTATGGAGTGAAGGCTCTTGGAGCATTGAAGAATTCATGGGCTGCTGATCCAAAGAATCATCTGGGAATTGCCTTGATAGAAATGGATGCTAATACTGAGTTCAAATTAGAGAATATCTCGTCTACTATGAATCGTTTTATATTATATTACGAAGGAGACCAAGATATAAGTATTGAAGGAACAGCAATCTCTCAAAATCACATGGTGGATGTGGCTGGAGATCAGGAAATAGTAATTAAATCAGGGGATTCGTCTGCAAAAATACTTCTACTGGAAGGAGAACCTATCAATGAGCCCATTGCAGCGTATGGTCCTTTTGTGATGAATACAGAGCAAGAATTGGTAGATGCTTTTGAGGAATACCGCAGAACTGAGTTTGGTGGATGGCCTTGGGGCGAGAAAGAATCGGATATTATCAATGATAAAAATGCAGAACGTTTTGCTAGCTACCAATTTGGGAAGATTATAGACAAACCTCAGATGACTTGATCTGGATATAATAAAAAGATGCCCTTCTGTACAAAAAATACAGGAGGGCATCTTTTTTTGCTCAATATTTTTATTGAAGACGGAATCCGTATTCAGTCGGATCTGCAAAAAATAGTTCTTTATTTGTAGCTTCAGTAAGTTCAACTATGTAACCTGGTGCAAATTCCAAACGTCCTTGTCCTCCCATAATATTCTTTGTGTACTTCTGCAAGATTGGAATACCTCTTCTTTCTGCTTCTTTATATACCTCTTCTATAGAATCTACTATATACATGATTCGTGTTTCTTGGATATAATATGGTAGTTTTTGACGGTCTTCTTCAGCCATAATGACAACAGAGACGCTTCCTAATACAGATTGAAGCCCAAGAACCTTCAGATTAAAATACTCTTCTAATCGAAATTCATACTCTATTACTCCATCCAGATTTTTTAGATAGTTATCTACATAGGCTTTCTCTTGTTCAGGAGTAAGGAATAATCTTTCGTAAGGACCACTTAAAAGATGCCCTGCTAAAAATGTTTTTTTGATGTCACTTTTTGTTTTCATATTTTTAATATTTATTATTTCAGTAAATCTTTTAATGCAGACTTAATGTCGGGAAATCTAAATTTATAACCTGCTTTTATTATTTTTTCTGAGGTCAAGTGCTGACCATTATAAGATGTGTCAAGTGTATTGAATGACGTGGTATCTTGTTCTTTCAGATAGTACATCAATTTCAATATTGATTCTTGAGTTGTACTTTCTGGAGCTGTAGTATTAAACACTCCATTTAACGAGCTATTCTCCACAGCATAGGCAAACATACCACCCATATCATCAATATGTACCCATGGAAAATAGGTTACACCATTAATGTACCTCAATCTATGTGAGTAAACAGAGACTTGTTCCTTGAAATCGGGAAATACTCCTCCCTCATTTCCCAAAACTAAGCTGATTCGAAATTTGACAACTCGCTCAGCTACATGTTGAATTTTGAATTTGTCGGCAGCTTTTTCCCTACCATCTGATAGAATAGCAGAAAAATCATTGCCTTTACTTCCATTTTCATCAATAGCTAAGGTTTTATCTGAAAACGAATAATAACCTAAAGCACTAGCTGAAATGAATGCTTTTAGTTTTTGATTTCTGTCTTTTAATTTTTCAAGAAGTAATTCACTAGCTCCAATACGGGTATCCCATACCAATTTTTTACGTTCTTCTGTTAGAGGGGTACCGTCGTTTAATTTAGACCCAGCAAGATGGATAATATAGTCTATCTTGTCTAGGGCTTGATCATCAATATATTTATCTGCAATGTTCCACTTGTATTCATTTGCCCGATTAGGGTTTCTTGTTAAGAAGCGAATCTCATATTTATCGCTAAGTATTTTAGCTGTTTGGTTTGCTACCAAACCATTAGCACCCGTGATTAAAACAATTTCTTTCATATAACTATACAGTTGATGTTATTCATTAAATATCAATACACTTTTGCCTCTCGTATGCCCCTTAAGGATATTTGTATAAGCTTCGGCTGCTTTTTCAAAAGGATAAATATTATTACTATCTACTTCCCAAGTAAATCGGCCATCGGCTATTCCGTCAACCACATATTTTAAGTTCGTGGGACTTCTTTTCACCCAGACAGCTTGTACACGTGGTGACGAAAGCCGTTTCCCTGCAATAGAACCTATAAAACCATTAGCCTTGACGCATTGTAGCGATGTCTGGGTAGCCTCTTCCGTTCCGGACATATCGATGGAGGCTTCGAATGGTGTAGGATGAATTTCTTTTAGTCTATCAATTAACCCTTCTCCATAAATGACTGGAGTTGCACCTAGTTTTTTCAGATAGTCCTGATTCTTAGCAGAAGCAGTAGCTACAACTTCTATCCCACGCTCTTTAGCCAGTTGGATGGTAATGGAGCCAACACCCCCTGAAGCTCCATGTGTTAGTAGAGAATCAACTTTTCCTATTTCATCCAAGATCGTCATTGCCGCTTGAGCAGCACCAGCTATTGTACCTACCACTTCCCAATTTATCGGTTGTGGACGAGCAACAAGGTTAGCTATTGGGACATCAATTATTGTCGCATGAGTGAATGCTCCGCCTGAGCCTAAAACTTCATCTCCAACCGACCAGCCATTAGGATTAGATCCAACCTCTACAATAATTCCTGCAAATTCGGTTCCAAAGGTTTGAGGTAGAGGTGTATGCTTAAACTCACCTGTCATTCTTCTAGCATCAATGGGATTAATACCAGATGCTTTTACCTTAATACGTGCCATTCCTGAGACTAAAATAGGTAAATCTTGAGTAAGAAAGTCCAATACATCGGCTTGTCCATAAGATTGAGCAAATAAAATAGTACTTTTCATGATTCTATTGTTTTGAGTCAAATTGTATGACTTGTATTTTACTGTTTTCTAAATTTACTAAAAAACTAGAACTGCCTAGTCATTATTTTCGATTATTTATAAATTCTCGTAATGTTTTTAGAGTAATTCATGAGATTATTTAAACTATAATCAGATGATTTTACCGCTTGCTGTCTCCAACTCGCAGTCTTTCAAGTGGCCTCGGAGGGGCTTGAGCCCTCTTCGCAATAGTTACATATTCAATTGTCTGAAGTGTAGTGTTCTACAAAATTTACCTATTTTTTGTTCTATTGTATCGCTGTGTTTTGCTGGTAACTTCTTAAAGACTAAGATAAATGTCTCTACGTACAAATAGTCTTGATGATATGCTAAGAGAGCACTATTTTTTATTCTATTTTTGTCTCTTATTTTTTAACCTAAAAAACATACCTATGAGTATCCGTATAGTATTCCGACCATCAAAAAAAAAACAAAGAAGAAGGTTTTCTCAGTCTCCGAATTTATCATAAACGTCAGATGCGTCAGGTTGCCACCGGACTAAAATTAATGCAGGAAGAATGGGATGATGAAAATTCACGCATAGTTTTGAGAAACTTCTCCTTGGAAAGAAAAAACTACCTATATCAGCTCAATGCTATATTAAAG
>NZ_OPYL01000001.1 GCF_900343125.1 Dysgonomonas sp. Marseille-P4361 | reverse complement strand
TTCAGTTTCCATACACGGGGAATGTCCTTTGTTGATATATCATTCCTGAAAAAATCAAATATTAAGGATGATATCCTTACTTATAGAAGGAAGAAAACAGGGCAAGAGCTAAGTATCAAAATTAACACTTCCTTAAGAAAAATCATTAACAAATATGCTCGAATAACGGGAGATAGCCCATATATATTTCCTATAATCAGAAGTCAAGAGAAGAGTGCATATAATCAGTATCTGTTAGCATTAAGCAGACAAAACAGGTGTTTGAAACAAATTCAAAAACTGGCTGATATAAAAAGACGAATAACCTCACATGTGGCTCGACATACATGGGCAACAATAGCTAAAGAAGAGAACTTACCCATCTGGACTATTTCGGAAGGACTGGGGCACTCATCTGTTAAGACTACTTATATCTATCTAGCCTCTATCAATCACACACGATTGGACGAAGCAAATGAAATCGTATCCCGTGCTGTGGGCTTCTAAACGTTCAATACACTATATCCCAAAACACCAAATTTTACAAAGACATATTAAAAATATAACATTCCTGTTTCAACAAAAGTCATGGGAGATAGCCTTCTATTCCTAAATAGAAGATAATAAAAGAGATCTATTATAACCTATCCTATTATAAGTAATAAAAAACGAAAATTTGGAAGTAAATCAAAGAATTTCCCTTGATTCTAGAATAAACAGCATCACTTACTAAGTGATGTTGTTTGCTGTTAAAGATAATATCTTTTTTTTATAAATCACCAAACATTATTGATTGTTTTTTAATGCTTTACAACTCATCAAGTTTCAAATAGTCTAAAATTGAAGTCGTTTACTTTTTTTTTGTCACTACGCATTAAAAGTTTAATAAATTAAGAATCAACAAGATGAGCGCTTCACACGAAAGGTAATTTTGTAACATCATCAAATCCTTTAAGAATGCCATTATCAACAAGTTAAAAAAAAAAAAGTAAACACAGTACTTCAATTTAACATTTAATGGGATATGATTATGTAATTAGCTAACACTCAACTTGTCTTTTTTCAAAGCGTCACTTAGGAAGTGAGCCCTAAAATCTGATCTAGTGAAATCTGTACAAAAAGAGCAAGCCTATCCTATCTGATTGATTTTTAGAGCTATTCTCTAATAGATATATTCATGGTAATTAACTATATGACAGCCTTAAATTTTGACTTGATGAAAAACATTTTAACTTTTACCATATTGCGAATCAGTTATACATGCCTGAATGTCCTAACAAGAGCTAAAAGAACTATTGATTGATATACTAACTAAACACTGTATTGCGGATTTGGATTATAAAATACACTCATACCATAGAATATAATAAGAGAAGGTTTTACTATAAATTTAAAAGAATAATTAGACAATGATAAATATGCAATTGGCCATTTGTATTATCTCTCAGTTATATTTTATGCAAAATGGAAGGATCCAATTTAATTTATAAATCATCTTTCAATATATTTTTCTAACGAATCACACTTAACTTATGTTAAGCACATGAAAAGTATTTTCAAACTTAAACATGAGCCTATAAATACTCAAAACAATTATTAACCTATTAATTTCTAAATTACTAATTCTAACCTTAAGTTATTAACAAGATGAATGACAGATTAATTTTTACGGTGAAGAAGGGTGTATTTTTTGCGTTTCTTACGCTATTTGCTACAATGTTTCTCATAAACTGTAGCGATGAATATAAATCCCCTTCAGTACAAGTTGACCCTCCAATAAAAGGTGTCGAAACGAAGATTACATCCTATTTTCCAGACAGTGGAGGTGTTGCAACCAGAATTGTCTTATTTGGCGAAAATTTTGGCACAGACACTTCGTATATAAAAGTAAGCGTAAATGGCAGCGATGCGAGAGTAATTGGCTCTGATGGAAAATCTATTTTAGCTGTGGTTCCGGCTCGGGCAGATACCGGACTTGTTAAAGTATCTATAGGGAAAGGAGATGATGTAAAAACTTTCACTTACGAAAATGAATTTAAATACCATTTCAGGCGCAATGTAAGTACTACTTTTGGTGTTCAGGGAAAAGAAGGAACAAATGATGGGCCATACAGAAGTGCCGAGCTCAGACGACCTTGGTTTGTGCTAACCGACAATGATGGCGCCATATATTCAATAGACGAAGGTAGAGGAATAAATCAGGACGGGGGATTACGTAGAGCATACGATGGGCAAGTTACTACACTAAAACGGAACTTTGAAGGTCCTATGCAATCTCCGGCTGCAATGGCCTTCAATCTGGCACAAGACACATTATATCTGGTAAACAATTTGTGGAATGCTAATAATATGAAAACTGATGCAGCAGTAGCTGTATTAACGAGAGCTTCAGGATTCTCTGAGATTAGAGCCTATATTAGAACCACTTACAGTAGATGCACAGCTATAGCCGTACATCCGACTAATGGAGACATATTCTTCAATAGTAGAGAAGATGGCTACATATATAGATATAATAAAAAAACACAAGAACATGAGCCTCAGTTCCGGGTAAATAATTCCAGTGGATTTGATCTAAAACTATTATTTAGTAGGGATGGAAAAAACATGTTTATATCTATACACGATAGACATTGTATCTACAAAGCTGATTATAATGAAAGTACACGCAAGTTAGAAAATCCAACTTTATGGATTGGCGCATGGGATCAATCTGGATTTAAGAATGGACAAGGAATTAATGCCCGTTTAAAGAATCCAGGACAACCTGCTCAAGATGATAAAGGAAACTTATATGTTGCTGATAAGCACAATCATTGTATAAGAATGATAACTCCTGAAGGCATTGTTTCCACATATGCAGGAATACCTGAAAAATCAGGATATGCAGACGGTGACCCTTTAGAAAGTCAGTTTAAAGAACCAGAAGGTGTATGCTTCGGCCCTGATATGGCATTATATGTAGCCGATAGAGGCAATAATGTTATAAGACGTGTATTGGTTGAATAATGCAAGAGTAACTTTAATGAAAATAAAACAGAATATGAAAAATATACAAAAAGCAATATTCCTATTAGCTTTTCTTATCATAAATGTTTGTGCTACCTACGGACAAATACAACAGCAAAAAGAAGTAACAGGAACAGTAAAGGATGCTCAGGGAGATGCTATAATAGGGGCAACTATTACAATTAAAGATCAACCTGGATTGGGGACAATCACTGATATTGATGGGAACTTTAAAATAAAAGCAGGAACATACGAAATCTTAAGTATTTCATACCTAGGCTATGAAACAGCAGAAATTCCTGTGGTTGAGATAAAAGATCATTTACAAGTTGTTTTGAATGAACAAACTCAAAGATTAGCAGAGGTAGCTGTTACGGCGGCTGGTATAAAACAGAATAAAGTCAACTTGACCGGAGCTGTAACTGTCGTAGATGTAAACACTATGAGAGTACCAACATCTAGTATTACCAATGCACTTGTAGGAAATGTTCCTGGTATTATTGGTCGTCAGACAACAGGCGAACCTGGTTCTAATAATACCGAATTCTGGGTGCGTGGAATTAGTACTTTTGGAGCAAACTCTTCTGCTCTAGTTTTAGTCGATGGGATCGAGCGTTCTCTTAATGAATTGAATGTAGAAGACATCGAATCTTTCTCTATCCTTAAAGACGCGTCATCTACAGCCATCTATGGGTCTAGAGGTGCTAATGGTGTAATTATAGTTACGACTAAAAGAGGAAAATCAGGAAAAGTAAATATCAATGTCAAAGCAGAATATGGTTACCAAACCCGTTCTCGTACACCGAAGTACACAGACGGATATACATATGCCACAATGGCCAATGAGGCTGTACTTAGTAGATACCAGGATCCAGTATACTCTGAACAGGATCTTATTTCTATCCAAAACGGCTTAGATAACGACATAATGCCTAATGTTGATTGGTCTGACATTCTACTAAAAGATGGAGCATCTAATTATCGTGGGACTTTCTCTTTAAGTGGAGGAGCAAATGTAGCCAGATACTATGTATCCGGAAGCTATTACAACGAGCAAGGAATGTATAGAGCCGACAAAAAATTGAATAAATATGATACAAATGCAACTTATGAACGGTTCAACTATAGGGCAAATGTTGATATGGACATCACTAAAACTACATTATTAAAAATTGGAGTTGGAGGGTTTCTAATCAATCAAAATAAACCACAGATTGATTCTGATGCTATTTGGGGATCCCTATCTAGACTTACACCTCTAACAGTACCAAGGATATATTCTGATGGAAGAATTCCAACCTATAGAAGTAATGACAACTATATACAATGGAGTCCTGAAACTCAAATTAACAGAGCTGGCTACAGAACAATCTGGGAGAATAAGATGGAAACAAACGTTACCCTTGAACAAGATCTATCGTTTATCACATCAGGCCTTAATTTTACAGGTACGTTTTCCTTTGACTCCAAGAACAATAATACTATATCAAGAGCAAAGACTCCCGAGACATGGTACGCTTTGGGACGTTTAGGAACAGGAGAATTAGATCTTATAAAAATGACAGATGAGTCAATTATGGCTCAATCAGGATATTCTGAAGGAGATAAACGTTACTATACCGAGGCAAGACTATCCTATGCAAACCTCTTTAACGAGCAACATAGAGTTTCGGGGCTACTAATGTATTTCCAACAAGAAGAAAGTAGAACCGGAAATATTGTTTACACAGACACAAGATCTGCTATACCTTTCAGAAACATGGCGCTATCAGGTCGTGCAACCTATTCTTTCAAAGATAGATACTTAGCTGAGTTCAACTTTGGTTATACAGGTTCTGAAAACTTTGAAAAAGGCTCTCGTTTTGGCTTTTTCCCTGCATTCTCCGGAGCATGGATAATATCAGAAGAACCTCTTGTTAAAAACAATTTCCAAAATTGGTTGGATATGTTTAAAATAAGATATTCGTATGGGGAAACAGGTAATGATAAACTTGCGAATATGAGTGACTCAGACTATTATACTAAGAGATTCCCATATATGTCTTTCCTGGGAACATCTACATCGTACAATTGGGGTGAACTCGGGAGTAATTTTATACAAGGATATAGAATTACAACAATGGGTTCCCCTAACTTAACATGGGAAATGTCAAAGAAACATAATCGAGGACTAGATGTTGTATTATTTAACAATAAAATAGACCTTACACTTGATTACTTCAAAGACAGTCGATCCAAAATATTTATGGAGCGCAACCAAATGCCATACTCTACTGGATTACAAGACCTTAGACCATATGCAAATTTAGGTAAAATGGAAAATGAAGGTTTTGATGGTGTTCTCGCTTACTCTGATAAGATTGGAAATGTGAACTTTACCTTAAGAGGAAATATCACATATTCTAAAACAGATGTCATCGATAGAGATGAAGCAGAAAATGAGCTACCATATCGTATGCAAAAAGGATATAGATTAAATCAAACAAGAGGTCTTATAGCTTTAGGACTTTTCAAAGATCAAGAGGACATTGACACCAGCCCTGCGCAGACATTTGGTGGCACTGTACTCCCTGGAGATATCAAATATAAAGATGTAAATGGAGATGGTATAGTCAATGAAGATGATGAGGTGCCTTTTGGATATACAACTGTACCTGGAATGGTTTATGGTTTCGGATTAAGTCTTACTTGGAAAAATTGGGATATGAATATTCTATTCCAAGGAACAGGCAAATCGGATTTTTTCATTGGCGGAAGTAACATTTACCCTTTCAGAGATGGGAAAATGGGAAATATCATGTCTAATGTAGTAAATCCAGAAGATAGATGGATATCAAGAGAAATATCGGGAGACCCTTCTACCGAACGCCAAGATGCTCTATTACCTCGTCTATCCTATGGAGGAAATGAGAATAACTATAGAAACTCAACTCATTGGCTAAGAGATGGTAGCTATTTACGTCTTAAAAACCTTGAATTTGGATACACAATCCCTCGAAAAATAGTTAATGGATTATTTGCCGAAAGAGCCCGCATCGGATTTATTGGCTATAATATGCTTGTATTTAGCAAATTTAAATGGTGGGATCCGGAGATAGGAAGTAGCGATGGTGCAAAATACCCTATATCAAAAACATTTTCAGTGAATCTTACAATTGACTTCTAAACTAATAAAACATGAAAAAGAAATATATAAAATTCTTACTATCTATCGTAGTAATTACTTCTTCTATTATTCCCTTTAGCAGTTGTAGCGACTATCTGGATGTAGATAAATACTTTGATGATATACAAAACATAGACTCTGCTTTCACCAGAAGAGTATATGCTGAGGGTTTTCTTTCCAATATCTATGATATTCTTTATGTAGAAATGGCTGACATTCCCACAGGATCTGTAGGACAAGGGGGTTATTTACTTTTTGCATCAGATGATATAATCCGAAATAGCAGAGACGGGATTTGCCAAAAGTATCAAAATGGAGAATACAGTTCAGAAAATACTCTCGAAGAAGATAAATGGAAAAGGCTTTATGAACCTGTAAGAAAAGCGACAACATTTATTAAATACATTGATAATTGTAAAGAATTAACAATGAATGAACGCGCTGACCTTAAAGCTCAAGGCTATTTTATAAGAGGTTACGCCTATTGGACATTGCTTCGTCAATATGGTCCGCTACCGATGATTCCAGAAGAGGGCTTCGAGATAGACATGTCTTATGACGAGCTTTCTGTTCAAAGAAATACGTTTGACGAATGTGTTGATATAATAGAGAAGGATTTTATAATTGCAGCGCAAACCCTTCCTATGTCAAGAACAGCAACGAATATTGGACGTCCTACTAAAGGAGCAGCTCTTGCTGCTAGAGCAAGGTTGCTCAACCTGGCAGCAAGCCCTCTTTTTAATGGTAATAAAGATTTATTCTCACTTAAAAACTATGATGGGGTTCAATTAATTAATCAGGAATATGACGAGAAAAAATGGGCTAAGGCTGCGGCTGCAGCCAAATCGGTTATTGACCTAGGTGTCTATGAGCTATATACTTTCCCTTATACTACAGGTACTACTATAGCACCTCCTTACCACGAAGAATATTCAAACAAACCTTTCCCTGAAGGTTGGCAAGATATTGACCCATATGCATCATACAAGTACTTGTTCGATGGGAATGCGTATCCTTCTAAGCATAAAGAAATAATATTTCATCGTCCTAATAGAGCAAATTTAAATGATTTAACGATCTATAGTATGCCATATTCACTCGGAGGAGACAATACCATCGCTGTTACACAAAAGCAAGTAGATGCATATTATCTGAATGATGGACGCACTATAGATGAAGGTAAGTCTGATGGGTATTATAAAGAATCTGGATTTACATCATCTGCTGCGGAATATGCATATCTTCCTTCCAATGTTTCTCTTCGATATGCAAATAGAGAGCCTCGATTCTATGCTTCCATAGCATATAATGGATGTATTTGGGAGTGCCTGAGTGCATCGGAGGATGATAAGCGGAATAAACAAATATTCTATTATAAAGGGTCTGAGACAGATGGTAAAGATTTTGCTCGTATCTATAATTATCCAGTGACAGGTTATAGTTTGAAAAAATATTATAATCCACAAGATTCAAGAACTACCGGAGGCTCTATGGAAAGAAAATTTGAGCCTGCTATCAGATATGCTGAAATACTAATGTTGTATGCAGAAGCATTAAATGAACTAACTACGTCTCATACTGTTGCATCGTATTCCGAAGATGAAATGATCTTAACCCGTTCCGTTGAAGAATTAAGAACTACCATGAAACCAATAAGAATGAGAGTCGGTTTACCTGATTATAAGGATAATATTTATAAAGATCAACAGATTTTTAGAGCTACACTAAAAAAAGAAAGACAGATAGAACTATTTGCTGAAGGCAAACGCTACTATGATCTAAGAAGATGGAAAGATGCAGAAGTAGAAGAAAATTTACCTATTATGGGATGTAATGTAGAAATGCCAAATACAGGTATAGAACAAAGAGAAGCTTTCCATGTAGCTAAACCTGTTGCTTCATTTCCTAAAATATTCCTGAAAGAAAGTATGTATTTATGGCCGATCCCTAAATATGAATTAAGAAGGAATAAAAGATTAACTCAAAATCCAGGGTGGTAATAATAAAACTAAGCCGAAATGAAAAAAATTATAACAAAAATATTCTTGATACTATTCGTTGCAATCATTGCTCCTATGACCTCCTGCAACGATGAGCTTGACTATGAACTTTTTACCAAAAACGTATATCTGACCACTAATGGCTGGGAGGAACTGAGGGTAAAAATACAAGAAGGGACCAATACTGTAACAATTCCTCTATCAGTTTCTATTAATGGAACAACAGGAAACGATCAAGAAGTGAAGGTATCTTTGAAATATGATATGGATACTCTTGATAAATATAATTTCGAGAAGTACAGAGAACAACCAGAGCTTTACTATACTGCATTACCTGAGAATGTATATTCTTTCGGTGAAGATCACCTTGTCATAAAATCTGGAGAAATAAAAGCAATTACATATCTCACTATTGATTTAAATAAGGTTGATGACAAGTATGCAGATTATGTATTACCATTAAGTATAGAATCTACTTCTGGATATAGTATAGCTAAAAGTGCATATAGTAAAGTTTTATATCATCTAAATCTTGAGAATTCCTTTTCAGGAAATTATTCAGGGACTATAGATATTTTTAAAACTAAAAGCAATGGGGATAATGACAAGGATAGTAAACTCTCTATAAATAATAAAAGCTTTTATGCTATATCAGATAGAGTATGCTATTTTTATGCTGGTCAGTTTGACCGGAGCAGTGCTGTCAGAGACGATTTCATTATTACGATAAATCTAGACGATGACAACCTTGTTACTTTACACAGTCCTAATACAGAGTTGGATGTAAAACTTGAAAGTTATACCTACAAAGTTGACATAGAACCTAATTTGAATGATAAGAGATACGAAACGCATAATATCTCAATTAATCTGAAATACACTTATAAAGACCTTACCGACCTTGACAAACCGATTATGAGGGCAGAGGGAACTGTAGCTACAGTTAAGCAAATATTAAAGGAAAATACTGTAAATTAAAAAACACGATTGATGTATGTAAGCGTAGGGAATTATGCTAGCTACAAAATTATTGAAGCCTAAAAATATAAAGGTATAGTATAATAATAGAGTGTATAGTTATAAAGCTACCTCCCAAAAGTTAAATTTAATTTTTGGGAGGTAGCTTTATAAAATATAAGATTATCTGATATTATGAGGTCTTTGAATAACTCTCTTTGAAATATAAAACATCTATCACTTCTTCACAATATTATATCAGATATTCAAATTATTGGGTTATGTCAGACAAAACAAAATATTTTCACCTAGCTCAATAAAAACCTTACGCATTACAAGATATTGTGCAATAACTCTAATTGCCTTTATCCTAGGAGCCAAAGCCTATTTTCATAGTCCAACGTGGAAAGGAGGATAATTACAGGTGGTGTTGCCATAGGAATCCTAATGATTTTCATTACTATCATAATTGCCTCTGCGGCTACGATATTTGAAAAAATACTACAGAATGCATTAAATATAAAAGCTGAAAATGATTTAACAATTTAAAATGAAAGAGAATTGGCGATTATAATCAACATAGATGTGATGCTCGCAAAACATAAAATGAGCGTTACAGAACTAACCGAAAAAGTAGGAATCACTATGGCTAACATTTCCATATTGAAAAATGGAAAAGCAAAAGATCATATTAAGAAAGAGTAGAGATAGTTATTTCTTTTTAAACTCAATCAATTCAATTGCGCTTCATTATACTCAATTATTGCAATTCGGATGCCCTCAGAGGGAAGATTGGGAGGAGTAATTACATTTAAGTTTCTGTTTGCAAGTTCATAATCTAAATCATCGACTTCAAACGCTAAATGGGGTACTTTTTGTACCAAATAGGGAATAGGGCTATCTTCTTCAAATCTCATCCATTCAATGCCATATGGACTTGTAGGAAAACCTGAATGATAAAATTTCAGATGAACCAAATATTTTTCATCAGGTTTCTTCTCTGTTGTAGGTATTCCAAGATGATGATATCTCCGCCTCCACTCTACAATACATAAAGGTAATTCTTCATCTAATCTAAAATCTCTCATATTTTGTTCATTAATTAAAACCTAATTGAGATAAAACCTTCCTCTCCTCATCATTCGCATTTACAATCGAATACGCTAGAGATTCTCTTCTTAGAGGATAATTATTCCTCAGCTGTTTAAAATTAGCAGGGTTAGCTTTTAAACGAATAAAATCACTCTTTGGCGAATATGTTGCTAACAGCGCTGAGTAGATTCTATTAGAAGAGAACTTGAAATCATTCAGGTCAATTATTGAATTCTCCGGCTCTGAAGCTTTAACTAAAGCAATTGGTGTTTTGCCCAGGGAATAAAATTCTGCGACTGATTCCAACGACATACGCGTAGCATTCGCTTTACCATCGGCGGAGTAACCCGCAATATGAGGTGTAGCAATGTCTACCATATTCATATATTCCAGATCAATACTTGGCTCATTCTCCCAGCAATCGATCACCGCACCTGAGATTTTACCCTCTTGCAAAGCTTTCTTTATAGCCGTTGTGTCTACAATAGCTCCTCTAGCAGAATTTATTACGATTGGTTGCTTAGCTAATGTGGAAAAAAAATCATTATCTGCTAAATGAAATGTTTTATCTTCTTCTTCCTTAATAAGAGGAGTGTGAAATGTGATAATATCAGCCTCTTTCTTGATCGTATCTAGAGATACAAAATGACTTTCTCCCTCTAGCCGCTGACGTGGAGGATCATTCAGCAAAACTTTCATTCCGAGTATCTCACATGCTTTAGCTACTTTCTTCCCTACATTTCCTACTCCGACGATACCTATTGTTTTATCTTGCAGATCAAAACCTTTTTGTTGAGCCAGAACAATCAGAGAAGAAACAATATATTGTTGTACCGATCCTGAGTTACAACCTGGGGCGTTGTGCCATACAATCCCATTGGTATCACAATAGGCTGTATCTATATGATCATAGCCAATGGTAGCCGAACAAATCAGTTTTACATTCGACCCCGCGAGATTTGTTTCTCCAAAATGAGCTACTGTACGGACGATTAGAGTATCTGCGTCTTTTATTGCATCTTTGGTAAAGTCTGCTCCATCCAGATAAGTAACATCTCCAAAATGTTCTGCAATTCCTTTCAGGTAAGGTATATTTCTATCTGCTACTATTCTCATCTATTCCTATTTTTGTCATTTCAACTAATCTTTTCAAGACTATAAAAATAACAAATCTCTCCATCATAAGACAGAGAGATTCGCTATAATATTGTTTAGACCGAAAAAGACGTTTATTATTGTCTTCCTCTAAGTTCTTTATCGAACGTATAGATACCAAAGCCGTTGTCTTTGATCATTCTCAAAGCTTCAATATAGCCTTGTGCTGTAGATTCTTCTTCTACTTGTTCATTTACAAACCATTGAAGCATGCTTTCTGTAGCATAATCCTTCTCTTCTCTTGCAAGAGTAACAAGATCGTTGATCTTAGCTGTAACAATTTGCTCATGTTTTAATGTATCTTCGAATGCAGCTAGTGGAGATGCCCATGACTGAGTTACTTCACCAATAGCTTTCAATTCTACTTTACCTCCTCTTTCTACAACATATTCAAAAATTTTCATTGCATGTCCTTGCTCTTCGTCAAATTGAGCTTTGAACCAATGTGAGATACCTGGTTTTCCTTCAGCTGCAAAATGTGCAGACATTGATAGATAAAGATATGCTGACCATAATTCAGCATTGATTTGTGCGTTTAACGCAGCTTCCATTTTTTTACTTAACATAACGATTTTATTTTTTGATGATAATAGTTTAATCCGTTTTCAGATCTATATGCAATATTACAAATTTATTACAACCTCTTCAAGAAATATCGATATTTGTTAATACGATATTGACAACAGCTATTAAACTTACCATCCAATTATTACTTCTATTTAAGAGAACAATTTATAAATAAAGCTTGTTCATCTTAAATGTATCAATTAAGAATTTTAAGTTATCGTAAATACTTTATCTTTGCAATGGCTTAAAACACAACTTCGATTATCAATGAAGCAATACTGGAAAATTCTCAAGAAATATAAAGTCAGTTTACTCATAAGTCCTCTTCTTGTGCTGATCACCGTTGTATGCGAAACAATACAACCTTGGTTTATGGCAAGGATTATCGACGAAGGAGTCATGCTGAAAAATCTTTCTCTCATTACTGAGCTGGGTCTATACATGGTTGGTATCTCCATACTCGGACTTATCATCAGCATCCTCAACATATATGTATCCTCTCAGACTGCAATAGGTTTCGGTACCGACCTTAGAGGCACTTTATTTAAGAAAATACAGGAATTATCTTTCGCTGAGATAGACCGCTTCAACTCTGCATCTTTAATAACAAGGCTGACCAATGATATAAGCAGAATACAACAAGTCATATTAATGGGGATGCGCCTCATGTTGCGATCGCCTCTGACATTGATAATAGCTACAGTATTTGTTTTCAAGATAAATACAGACATGGCTGTTATCTTAATGGCTGCTATTCCAATACTAGGAGTGAGCGTTTTCTTGATATTACGCAAAGGTGTTCCTTTATTTATGAAGGTACAACAAAAGATAGACCAGCTCAATGCTGTTGTAAGAGAAAACCTTATCAATATACGAGTTGTGAAATCATTTGTACGCGAAGACTTCGAGGCTAAAAAATTTGAAAAGAGTAGTGATGAGCTTCGCGATATGGTGATAAAAGCATCGAATGTAGTGGTGACCGTATTTCCTGTCATGCAGCTTATCATGAACCTTTCTATCATCGTTATATTCTGGGCTGGAGGTATAAAGGTTATGAATAGCCAATTGCAAATAGGAGAACTCGTTTCTTTTGTCAACTATCTTACACAAATCCTGATGGCTCTTATGCTCCTTTCGATGGTAATAATGAATATTGCCCGTGCATCAGCTTCATCCGAACGGATTATTGAAGTATTGGATACAAATTCAAGTATCACCAACCCTGAAAACAAAACGACTAACAACTATCGAATAACTAAAGGAGATGTTACCTTTCGCGACGTATATTTCAGATACAATGGAGGAGAAAATGATGTGCTTAAGGATATCGACTTCGAAACCAAGCAGGGTGAGACGATTGCTGTTGTAGGAGCTACCGGTGCAGCCAAAAGTTCAATGCTACAACTTATACCGCGTCTGTACGATGTCACGGCAGGAGCAGTTCTGATAGATGGCATTAATGTGAAAGATTATACACTAGACGAGTTACATGCCAATGTAGGAATGGTTTTGCAGAAAAACGAATTATTTACAGGTACAATCATCGATAATCTTAGATGGGGAAAACCTGATGCCAGCATGGAAGAAATAGAAGAAGCCACAAAAGCAGCACAAGCCCATGATTTTATTATGTCTTTTTCGGATGGATACAATACAATGCTCGGACGTGGAGGCATCAACGTATCGGGAGGTCAAAAACAGCGTCTTTGTATTGCCAGAGCTTTATTGCGAAAACCTAAGATTCTGATTCTGGATGACAGTACAAGTGCAGTAGATTCAGAAACCGAACTGAAAATAAGGGAAAGTCTCAGCCGGCTGTTAAAAGATACAACAGTATTCATCATTACACAGCGAATAAACACAATGCAATCGGCTGACAAGGTCATTGTCTTGGAAGATGGAGAAATAGATGCAATGGGAGCTCCGTCTGAACTAATAGAACATTCAGAAGTGTACAAAGAAATCTATAACTCGCAACAAATAGCATTATAAGTATGGCTCACGGAGATCAATATAAACAGGATGGTAAAGCAACTGAAGGAAGAAAGACTTTCTTCAGACTGATATCGTATCTCGCTTGCGACAAAAAGCTATTAACAGTTATAGGCTTTCTTATCATTATAGGGATAGCATCCAATCTACTTGGTTCGTATATGATACGTCCTATCATTAATGATTATATTATCCCGGGTGATTTTACGGGCTTGGTCAAGACTCTCATTATCTTAGCTGCGATCTATATTATCGGAGCCGCTGCTGTATACATACAATACCGACTATTAAATAAGATAGGACAGCGTACCGTTATGCGTATGCGTACAGACCTTTTCAACAAGATGGAAAGACTTCCTCTTAAATATTTTGACACACACCAACATGGAGACTTAATGAGCCGATATACGAACGATATAGATCAGGTCAGCAATGCATTAACAGACAGTTTATCTGACTTGTTAACTAGTGCTTTGATGTTGATCGGAATATTAAGCTTGATGATTTATATCAGTCCTATTCTGACCCTTGTTACTCTCATTACAGTTCCGCTGATGTTTCTTTCCGCAAAAACAGTGGTCAAGCAAAGTAAAAAATACTTCAAGGCTCAACAGGAGACATTAGGACGAACGAATGGTTATATAGAAGAAATGATCAGTGGCCAGAAAGTCGTTAAAGTGTTCGGTCACGAAAAACAAATAGAAGAAGATTTTGATGTACTAAATCAAGACCTGAAGAATAAATCATTGAAGGCTCAGTTCTACTCAGGGCTGATGATGCCTCTTATGCAAAACCTCAACACTCTCAATTATGTTTTGGTTACAATCGTTGGAGGTTTGCTGGCTATTTTCAGAGGATTCGACGTCGGGGGATTAGCTGCCTTCTTACAATATTCAAGACAGTTTGGCCGTCCTATCAATGAGATAGCAAGTCTTTACAATAGCATACAAGCTGCCATTGCCGGTGCCGAACGTATATTTCAGGTCATTGACGAAGATACTGAGCCCAAAGATTCTCCGGAAGCAATCGTTATTAACGGTGTTAAAGGTGATCTGAAAATGACAGATGTTTATTTTGGCTATAAACCCGAAAAACTAATTCTAAAAGGAATTTCCTTACATGCAATCCCGGGTGCAAAAATAGCGCTGGTAGGGGAAACCGGAGCCGGGAAGACGACTATACTGAATATGCTTCCTCGCTTCTTTGATATCCGTTCGGGAGAAATATCCATAGATGGAGTTCCTATACAGAACATAAAAAGAGACAGCCTGCGAAAGACAATGGCTATTGTACTGCAAGAGACTCATCTGTTTACAGGAACTGTAGCCGAAAATATCCGATTTGGACGATTAGATGCTACCGACGAAGAAGTTATTCAAGCAGCCAAACTTACTGCTGCACATTCTTTTATCAGACGTTTACCGAAAGGATATGAAACTCAGCTCGAAAATGATGGAGCCAATCTCAGTCAGGGGCAACGCCAATTGCTTAATATTGCAAGGGCTGCTATTGCTGATCCGGCTATACTTCTGCTCGACGAGGCAACAAGTAATATTGATACCCGCAGTGAGTTGCTGATACAAAAAGGTTTAGATAAACTAATGAAAGGGCGCACAAGCATTATCATAGCACATCGCCTATCCACAATTAGAAATGCTGATAAAATATTGGTAATGGATCATGGGCAGATCATTGAGCAAGGAACTCACCAAGAATTATTAGAATTGAAAGGAAAATATAACTCCTTGTACCAACAACAATTCGAAGAGTTCTAATTTCGTATTTCATATAATTAACTATCCATTATATTTTTCTTGAGAAAAGAAATATACTTTTAGTGCGTTTTTCTCAAAACTAAACTATAATGGAAACAAAAAACAGAGTCCCATTTAGCGCCCTTGGGGTAGTCTTAGCCATCGGAATTGTTTTTGGAGATATTGGTACATCTCCTTTGTACGTAATGCGAGCTATCCTCAACGGATTACCAGTGGGACAACTTAACAACCCTGACTACATTTTAGGAGCAGTTTCCTGTGTCATCTGGACTTTGACAATTCAAACTACACTCAAATACGTTATTATCACCTTAAGAGCCGACAATAAAGGAGAAGGGGGTATTCTTTCTCTTTATGCGTTGATACGGCAGAAGTATCGCTGGGCATATATATTGGCCGGAATAGGCGCAGCAACCTTATTGGCTGACGGCATTATAACCCCCGCCATGACAGTCATGTCTGCAGTGGAAGGCTTAAACACCATTGCACCCAATATACCTGTTGTTCCTGTCACTATAATCATTATCCTTTTTCTATTTCTTGTACAGCCCTTTGGTACAAGTTCCCTAGGAAAATATTTCGGTCCCTTAATGATTATCTGGTTCTCAATGATGGCCACTGTTGGAATAAGCCAAATAATAACAGACTACAGTGTTTTCAGAGCTTTTAGTCCTGTGTATGCCATCCAGTTTTTAAAAGAAGTACCGCAAGCTATGATAATATTAGGGGCGATATTTCTTTGTACGACGGGAGCTGAAGCTCTATATTCAGATCTTGGACATTGCGGACTGAAGAATATCCGTGTATCATGGATATTTGTAAAGACCACTCTAATAATCAATTATTTGGGACAATCCGCTTGGGTTATAAACAGTCCAAATGTTACACCAGATGTTAATCCTTTCTTTGCTATGATGCCCGAATGGTTTAGTTTGGCTGGGGTTCTTATGGCTACCACTGCGGCAATTATAGCCAGTCAGGCATTAATAAGCGGTTCTTATACCGTAATAAGTGAGGCTATCTCTCTGAATCTATGGCCTAATGTAAAGATACGCTATACATCAAATATTAAAGGACAAATATTTATTCCTTCTATAAACTTTTTAATGATGATTTTATGTATAGTCATTATCCTTACGATGCAATCATCAATGAAACTGGAAGCAGCTTATGGCCTTGCTATCACATTAAGTATGCTGATGACAAGCGTGCTATTATTCTTATACTTTATGAAGAACAACAAGCCTCTTTGGTATAGCATACCGCTTACTTTGTTTTTTATCACTATTGAATTTAGTTTCTTCTTAGCTAATATGGAGAAATTTGCACACGGAGGATTTGTTCCTATTATAATAGCCGGCATCTTGGTTCTTCTTATGTATTCGTGGTATAATGGTAGAAGAATAAAACGACATTATACAGTCTACGATCAGGTAGACGAACACTATATCAATCAAATTCTAAAGATAAGCGAAGATACAACTGTTCCAAAAGCAGCAACACACCTAGTATATATTGTCAAGGCAAACAATAAAAATTTCTTGGAGAGTAAAATAGCATATTCTTTATTTAAAAGAACGCCTAAACGAGCCGACACCTACTGGTTTGTACGGATAAAGAGGACAGATGAACCTTATGAATTTAGATACGAAACGACAGAATACGCTCCTCAAAAAATATTCCGAATAAATATATATGCAGGTTTTAAGCTAGGCATACATACTGATAAATATGTAAACCTCATAACAAATGAGCTGGAACGACAAGGCTTAGTTGACCTATCAAGTCGCTATCCATCGATGCAGAGTGCTGCAGATAAAAGAGGTGATTTCAAATTTATAGTAGTTGACCGCATTTTCAGGAATGTGCATATGAATCCTTCTCGCCAGATTATTTTCGGTTGCTACAATGTAATAAAGAAGCTGACAACTTCCGATACTCAAATGTATGATATCGATCCATCTTTAGCCGTTGTTGAGACTGTTCCGTTAAAACAAATTGACCATACCGAAGAACAATTAAAAGAATTGCTTCTACAGTCGGAAGAAGCCTCAAATACGTAGTCCGTCCAAAAGTTTTACATATAACTCTATCGCCTCTCTTATTTCGCTCAACAATATATATTCGTCAGCAGTATGTGAACGAGCTGAATCTCCGGGTCCCATCTTCAGAGTAGGGAAAGGCATGAATGCCTGATCGGACAAGGTAGGAGAGCCATAGGGTTCTTTACCTATCATGATAGCACGTTGTACGAAAGGGTTTTCTATAGCTATTCTTGACGAGTTCAGTCGGAAAGATCTAGGCACAACTTCACATCTAGTATGCTTATCTATTATCTCGAACAGCTCCTGATTGCTGTATAGTTCATTGCTTCTCACGTCTACCACAAATTCGCATCTATCGGGGACTACATTATGCTGAGTACCTGAATTAATCATCGTAACAGACATCTTTACAGATCCTAGCAAATCGCTTACTTTCGGGAATTGATATGACTTGAACCACTCAATATCTTGCAAGGCATTGTAAATAGCATTCTCTCCTTCGTCACGAGCAGCATGTCCTGCCCTACCCTTTGCAATACAATCCAACACCATCAAACCTTTTTCTGCTATTGCCGGATGCATTTGTGTCGGTTCTCCCACAATACCAAACGTAATTGGAGGCAGTAAAGGAACTGCAGCTTCTGCTCCGTTTTTCCCTGAAACTTCTTCTTCGCAAGAAGCTAAAAAGACAAGATTATAATCCTGTTTCTTTGAACTTAGGATAAAGAATGTATGTAATAGGCAAACAAGACTTGCGCCTGCATCGTTACTCCCCAGTCCATAAAGTGTATCTTCTTCTACTTCGGGACAGAAAGGGTCTTTAGTCCACCCAGAAACCGGTTTTACGGTATCCATATGCGAGTTCAGAAGAATAGTGGGTTTCACTTCATCAAAATCCTTATTCTGAATCCAGAGATTATTCCCCAACCGTTGCGGCTCAAATCCCATTTTTCGCATTTGATTGGCTATTAATTTTGCCACAGGGTCTTCCTCTCTGCTAAAAGAAGGAGTGCTTATCATCTCCTTTAGTAAGTCAACTGCATTGTAATATAGTGCGTCGATATCGTGTTCCATCATTTCCCATTTTAACAAAAAAGTAACAAAGGTGACATTCTTGTCCATCAATTATCAGCCTCGGTTTCTTTTAATCTTCTTTATCTATAGATAATTTATTAATGCATTGCCAAAATCAGCTCGCCTATTTTCAGGTCAAGAGGAGTTGTTATTTTTATATTGGTTACCTCTCCCTTTACCAAGTGAACATGCACTCCGTCAGCCTCTACTACCGAAGCATCATCAGTAAAAGTATTATTAAATTCTACCTCATAGGCTTTCTTTAAGACTGCTGTTTTAAAGACTTGAGGAGTTTGAACTAATCGTATTTTGGAGCGATCGATAATTTTACTTCCCTCCTCGTCTATCATCTCACGCAAGCTATCTGTTGAATCAATCACCGGAATTGCTGCATCAAAGTCTGCCAAGGCATCAAAGCAACGAGCGATCATTTCTTTAGAGGCAAAAGGTCTTACACCATCTTGAACAGCTACAACTCCATCCTCAACCAAAGCCAAACCATTCTTTACCGAATGAAAGCGGGTTTCTCCTCCATCGGCTATCTGATGAGGTATATTGAACTTATATTCTACACATAACTGCTTCCAATAATCTTGATGCGAAGGGGGCAGAACAAGGATTATACGTATATCCTCATCGAAAGAATGAAAAGCTTCAAGTGTATGCATCAAAACAGGTTTACCGCTTATAGGAATAAATTGCTTTGGTAAGTCACTTCCCATGCGCAGCCCTTTACCTCCGGCTACAATGACAACATTATTCCTGCTCATTCTATCTTATCTAATATTTTCTGAATCTCAACATTTGTCTTTTGCAATTTATCTTTGCAAAATTTGATCAGATTGGCTGCTTTTTTCACTTCCTCCAACAAGACGTCCACATCCAGATCTTCGTTCTCGATGCGAGACATAATATCCTGCAATTCTTGCATTGCTTCGCCATATGATTGCTCTTTCTTTGCCATAATCTAAAATAATTTACTGATCCAATATACTGCAGCCCCAAGTACTGCAACAACTACCAATGCTGCCGTTATTTTCTCCATCGTATTATATTCCTTTGTCAACACAATATGAGCTTTGTTCTCTTTGTCGATATAATAAGACTTTCTTTTCCCTGTATTTACATAAGCCAATCCATCATTAAAGTCACTCGCTTTGATGTATTGTAGAGGGATAACTTGTTCATTATTCTTGTTTATAAATCCCCATCGTCCACTTTTCTGAGCTACAGCCAAGCCTTCCTTGAAATTGCGTAAATCATCATACTCGAAAGGGATGACAATCTCACCTCGTTCGTTTATACATCCATATTTTCTTTCATGTCTTACAACCAAAAGCCCCTCGTTAAAAACTTCCTCAACGAACTCGTAGGGTGAAGAAAAAACCTCTTCTCCTGATTTGTTCAATACAATTAACTTTCCCTCTTTTTCTACACAGATCAGTCCATTCCTACATTCGCCGACAATAGTATATTCCATAGGAATAACTATGTTTCCTAAAGCATCTACACAACCCCATTTGTTTTCTTTGCAGACCTGCCCCAGTCCTTCATTAAATGCTAGGACATCATCATATTCGAGAGGTACAACAACTTCTCCTTTTGTATTAATAAATCCGGCTTTATCATTCTTTACCACTCCACATAATCCTTCGCTAAACCAAAGAACATCATCATAGATATAAGGAATAACCTGTTCTCCTTTTTTATTAATGAATCCCCACTGTCCATCTTTTACCACAGTGGCAAAACCATCCATAAAAACATCTGCATCAGTATAATCTCCACTGAGCACTACATCCCCTGATTTATTAATAAACGCTCCTGAATCTTGCTTCTTGACAAATGCCAAACCTTCGCTAAAAGGGTAGGTCAGGTCGTATTCACATGGAATTACCAATTCCCCTTTCTTGTTGGCATAGCCCATCCCTTTTCGGGTTGCAACTTGTACCATTCCGTCACGGAAGTTGAATGGCAAGACATATTTTATCGGTTTTATTTCTGTATTCATTAATTTTATCTTATTGTACTATCGATTCTATATTTCCATCGGCAAAGTAAGTTGTTATTTTGTCTCCACTTTTCAGAAGAGAGTATTCTTTTATTACTTTACCATCTTTCATTGTCAAAGTATAACCTTTCTTTAATATATTTTCAGGAGAAGAAAATGCTAGTTGTTTTTCATACATATCCAATCTGACAGATTCTTCTTTATAGTGTTGTTGCACATTTTTTTTCAGTCCATCTTCAATAGCAAGTATGGCTGTCAACGAGTTTTTCACATTTTGATCCAATCGACGTCTTATGCTATCTTCTAACTGGATAAATTTATCGTTATTGGCTTTCATAATCCGCTGCATACTTTTACTCAATGTAGCATTTACAGATGACAGAACATTTTCCTGTTCTTTATACCACCCCCGAAGGAAGAAAGTATTTTTAGTTTCAAAAACGCTCACCTTCACAGTCTCGTCCTGCAATCGCTGTTGAACTAACGAGACTATATCCTGGGCAATATAGGACAATTCGGTCTCCGCTTCAAGTATATTGTTTATAAGGAATTCTGCTACAGCCGTTGGAGTTTTTGCTCTGGTGTGAGCAACGATATCAAGAACTGTATCGTCTCTTTCGTGCCCTATTCCAGTAATAATAGGAAGAGGAAATTGAGCACAACTGGCAGCCAGAAGGTATGAGTCGAAACTACTTAAATCGGATGTTGCTCCTCCTCCTCTGATAATAACAACTGCATCGAAACAATCCTGGTGTTCATATATTCTTTCCAGAGCTGCAATGATAGAACTCTCCGATCTTTCACCTTGCATGATAGCAGGAAACAGCTTCGTGTAGAATACAAAACCATATGAGTTCCTATTGAGTTGATCTAGAAAATCTTCATAACCTGCGGCTGTGGGAGAAGATATGACAGCAATACGATTCGTAGGCACCGGAAGTTCCAATTCTTTGTTTAGATAGAGGACTCCCTCATCCTCGAGTTGTTTTATTATGGCGGCTCTGTTCAACGCTTGATCTCCTAGCGTGTAGCTTGGGTCAATATCGTGAACTGTAAGACTAAATCCATATAATTCATGAAACTCAACGCTAACCTGCACCAGTACTTTCAGACCGGAAGCAAAAGGTTGTTTTGTCGCATTTTCGAAATAGGCTCTTAGTATATAGTAAGTATTTGCCCATATCATCCCCCGCGAACGGGCTATGAGATTCTTACCTCTTGAATCTTTCTCTATAAATTCTAAGTAGCAATGTCCATTCTGATTTACACGTACATCGCTCGTCTCAGCCCGTACCCAGAACATATCCGGAAGGGTGTCTGTTAGGACACCCTTTATCAGATTATTTAGTTCATATAGTGAGATGGCTGAGTTGTTCATCTTACTTCTATTTCTCTGCTATTATTTATTTCTGCAACCGTTATTTTTTCTTTTTATCTACTAAGCTTTGGGCTATTTCCATTGCCTTTTTCATATCGGGCAAGCCATAGCCATAGTCTTCATTAAATTCTTCGTACAGATCCGATGATTGTCTTACTACTTGTAAGACTTCTTTATTTGTCAATGTAGGGAATGCCTGCCACAGACAAGCTACCATGCCGCACATGATAGGTGAAGAGAAAGAAGTTCCACTGCTTCTACTTACAATTCCTTTATCGTTCACTACCGTAGCACCAACGCCAAGTGCCATTACATCGGGTTTTACCCTCAAATCGGCGGTCATTCCTCGTGAGCTAAATGTAGCAACTACTGAGTCTCTTTGCACAGCACCCATTGTCAACACATCAACCGCATCGGAAGGAGGTGTTATTTTTCTCCATTCAGAATTTCCCGAATTACCTGCACTGATAACGAGCAACATTCCTTTATCTGCAGCTTTATTTGCAGCTTTGGTTATGTGAGCCGTTTTGCCATCCAAATCTTTATGTTCATAACTTCCTGCAGGCTTATCAAAATTACTATACCCCAACGAAGTATTCACTACATCTACCCCAACACTGTCTGCGTATTCGATTGCCGCCGCCCAATAATCTTCTTCAACCGGAAATTCAGAGCGAGTATCTTCGGATGTAAGCAACCAAAAGTTTGCATGTGGAGCTGTTCCTACAAATTGCATCGGTTTATTTGCTCCAATACATGACAATACTTGTAAACCGTGCTGTCCTGCATTCTCGAACAGATTCTCAAATTTGTAGATAAAGCCTTTCGATCCTTTTACATTTACATTATCCAGCATCTCTACTTGAGGGAAATGATTAAAACCTCCATCAATAACAGCAATATCTATTCCTTCCCCTTTGAAACCTGCATCATGTAAATGATGTGCATTATTTAATTTTATATTAACATCACCTTTTCCATAATAATTTCCGAAAGCTATTTCTTCTTTTGCCGGATACTGTATTATACTATCTGGTTTTTGTACTTCTTTCATTTTGCCTTTCCATACCAAAACGGCATCTTCTACAAAAGGTAATTCTTTGTATTTTTCTACCATTGCACTATCTTCGCAATGAACACAAACCGATTGTAACCATTTACTTTTAGCGATGACAACTCCGCCTAAGTCTTCAATAGTTTTTATATAATCTTGAGAAATAGGAAGATCCGATTCATCAATCTTTATTCCTTGTCTTTCTCGCCTTTCAATAGCTTTCTTTGTTAAGAACTTCTCCGGTTTCTTTATCGAATAAAAAGTTTTACCCTTATCTTTTAATAAAAGACGAAACTGATAATTATAGTCTTGCGAAGAGACAAACTGTGCCACTAAAAAGAGGCTTAGGATTAAAGCTATTTTCTTCATATCGTTATGTGTTTATATAAAAACAAAGATAATAATTATTAGTTGTGGCTCTACTAAATCATTTTCAGAATAAGCATTTTTGTAAAAATTCACATCAAAAGAAAAATCTTTATCCTTTTAACAATTATATTCTGATATATTCCCCTCTTCTATTATAAAAAAAGAGGATTAATTCTTCATTAATCCTCTTTTTCTTTTTGCTACAAATTTCTATATTTCAATACAAACTGTAATTCCTTTAAACATCACGTTTCTCTACTTTTATTTTTAAAACATCATTGGACCCCGTCCGCGACCGCCAGGAGCACCACCTGGATGTCCTCCAGGGCCTCTCATACCAGGACCTCTTTCCATATCTGTACTTTTCGCTCCTCCTTTGAAGGATTGGAAACGAATCGTTAAGCCTACCATAAAGTAACTAGAGATTGTATTATAAGTATTATAACTTATGCTTCGGGCATTTGCCGAACGTGATATATTACTTCTTTCTTGTAAAATATCATACATCCTGAATTTCAAGGTTGCCGGCAGAGCATTCGATTTTAATTTAATATTAAATTCTTTTGCCAACTCGGCATTCCATATCCATGAATTTTGCTGATAACCATCTTCGTAACCCGAATTAGAAGAATAATTAAGATCACTTGACAAGATAAAATTATAAGGAAGATACCATGTAAAATCTCCATAGCCTCCGAAGTCATAAATTGCTTTATCATTCTTTGTGGAGTATGAGTTCTTTGCATCCTCGTAAGAAATATTACCTCCTATATTAAATTCGAACTTGTCGCTTGTAAATTTCAACCTCAAATTTTCTGAAATTCGATAAACATTGGCTGTGTTCTTCACAGATTCTTCGCTTCCTATCGCATATAGAAGGGTATTGTCACGAGTATAGTTTAAAAAACTGTGTGAGTTAATTGAGAAGTTTCTATTCTTTAACGGAGTATTATACATAAACATTACACGCCCCGTCATATTACCATCCATATTCTCATAATACGTATTACGGCTGTTACCTTCTCCCATTTTTTGTATCGATACAATATCATTCATCAAATAAGTAAAATTAGCAAAAGCCATAATCGTTGAAGCCTTCTCCGGATTGTATTTTTGATAACGAAGATTCATACGATGCTCGAAACTTGGTTTCAAGTTAGGATTACCCCAGGTTGTATCTGTTGCATTCTGGCTAATAATCCCATCAAACAATTGGTTTGTTGAAGCTTGTTTAGTCCTCCCACTATATCTGAGTCTCAGATTATGACGTTTATCCCATAAATAGTTAAACTCTAGCTTAGGTGCGAAGTTCATAAAATTACGAGCTTTATCTTTATCTTCTGCCAAATTTGGTTGCACCACAGTCGTTTGCGAGCGAGATGGTTCTAGTCCCATCCCTATTGTATAATTGTATTTCTCTCTACGTGCCTGAAAGTTTAACGATATATTTTGATTCAAGAAACTGTTCTTCGTATTTCTTGTATAGTCTTCAGCTAATTCTGTATAGTCCTTCGTATCCTCACTATAATTATAAGTTACCTTATCAGTCTCTGACTGTGTATTTCTTATATCATAAGCCAATTCCAAGAAATTATTCTTCCCTATAGGTTCCAAGTATGAAACACGAGCTCTCCAGTTATAACTATTGTTTTTCTGTTTATACGTCTGATCTTGAACAGACAAAGAGTCTAAGTTATAATAGTCATTTTCGGCATACTCCAACCCATTATTGTCTCCATCCGAAAGGCCTCCGGATAGTTCTAATGTCAATGATCGACCTTTATTATTCAGTTTCCTATTGATTAGCAAATTCCCATCAAATCCAAAAGTTTCACCTTCAGACATACGACTCCCTATTGACTTAAAGTTATTAGTAGTAAGGGAGCTGCTTTTTCTTTCTTTATCACTAGTTGTCAATGAGTTCGATTTTTTATACGACAAACTAGGTCTAAAAATCACATTCGTCAAACTATCTGGTGTCCATTCAAAACGGAATCGGGTATTAAAGTTTTTATTATTTGAATGCTCAACCGTAGAGCCTTCTTCCGACATATCCTGATCTAGATACTGAGTACTACTAGTCGTTTCCAATACATTATCTGGCTCATTATATTGGATATCCCCATCAAACTTCAACTTATCGGATGGTTCCATGGCAAGATTCACACCACCCATAATAGTCTCTGTCACTCCTCTATTTCCTCCCCAACGAGGACCACCCATACCTCCGGCATTAGCATTGTTATTATTATTAAAATTCCCCAGTGCCGAAATTCTATTATCATCTCTGGCTACATTGATAAAACCATTAGCCTCATATCTGTCTTTATTTCCATATCCTCCCAAAACGCTTCCCATGATTCCTTCCTTCATTCCGGGACGTGCTATCAAATTTATCACCGTCTGCTCTTCACCATCGTCAAACCCTGTCAATTGAGCCATATCCGACTTTTTATCAAGCACTTGCAATTTATCGATCATCTTAGCCGGTAAATTTTCAGAAGCAATCTTAGGATCGTTGCTAAAGAACTCTTTCCCATCAACAAGAATTTTAGTTATATCTTTCCCATTAATGGTTATTTTTCCTTCAGAATCAATCTCTGCCCCCGGAATTTTCTTTATCAAATCAGCCAGCACGGCAGTTTCTTGCACTTTGTATGCTGCCGCATTATACTCTGCGGTATCTCCTTTAATTACTATCTCAGGCGCCTTGGCCTCTACTATAGTTTCGGATAAAAAGATTCCATCTTCTTTCAATAAAATTTCTCCTAAAGCTGCATTTTTTCGCGTATCAACATCGAAGAAGCGATCGAGATACCCCAAAAAGGAAACATGCACGACATAGCTTCCTCCTTTAACAGCAATAGAGAATTTACCTTTGTCGTCTGTTACGCCTCCTGCGACATAAGCACTATCTTGTGCATTTAGTACCCGAATACTCGCAAGTTCGATACTTTCTTTACTTGCATCATCTATTACAGTACCCGTTATATTTCGGGTTTGAGACTGTGCATTCACTCCAAACATAATGCACAAAAAGAAAAGCAGAATATATTTCCGTTCCATTATTAATTTTTTGCCTAAAAAAACACTATTTACCTAATTGAAAAGATGAGACTCGAAAAAAGAGAAAAGGTTTAACTAAAATCACTTTTTTTATGAAATATTTTATTTACACTCCGTTTTTAGCTTCGAAAAGATTAAATCATAGCGAAATACTCCTTGACAAAAAAGCATTATATTTGTATCTTTAAAAGAACAATAAAAAGAGAGGTGTAATACTCTATCCTATATGGCAAAAAGAACTGTACAAAAAAAGAAAACTTCAAATACTGTATCTTCGTTTATCGAAATCATAAAAAAAGAACGAACAAAATTCTTACTGGGTGTCTGCCTTGCCTTTTTTGGCGCATATATCCTTTTGGGAGAGATATCTTTCTTTTTTACGGGAGCAGCTGATCAGAGCAAAGTCGCCAATCGATATTTCCTGGATTTAATTTCTCAGAAACAAGAAATCAGCAACTGGACTGGAGTAGCCGGAGCTTTTATTGCTGAAAAGTTTATAAACGGATGGTTTGGTATCTTCTCGATGCTGATTCCTATCTACTTTATACTGATGGGGCTTAAACTCATGAGAGTTATTAACATTTCAGCTATTCGCTCATTCCTTTTATCCATGTTTGCGATGATATGGGGATCGATTACCAGTGCATTCATACTGTCAAGACTATTTGGAGACAGTCACATCATATGGGGAGGAGCTCATGGACAGGCAATAGAAGGTTTATTAGAAGCCACACTTGGCATTCCGGGCGTTGTAATGGTTATCGTACTACTACTCATCATTTTCCTTGTTATCACCAAAAAGACATCGATGGAGTTCTTTCGTAATCTATTCAAAAACCCAATCAAATCTAAATCCCCAGATGTAGAATTTGAGGTGGAAGAGTACCCTGAAGAAGTGGAAGAAATAAAAGATGACAAGAAAGGCTTATTTAGTTTCTTAAAAAAGAAGAAAAAAGAAGGAGATGAAGCACAACAACCTGTAGAGGATAAGGAAACAGAGGATGACGGTTTCGAGCCAATAGAACCAATCCAACGGAAGCCTAAAGGAGCCATCCTCCACATGGAAGAGGACTTTGAGATAGTCGTTCCCGAAGATGAAGAGTTTATTCAACCGACAAAAACTGCTTCCCAAACAAATTCTTCGGAGGCAAACAACATTTCTGATACAGAAGAAGATATTTTACCCGAAGATGAAGAAATGGAGGAATATGATCCGACTAAAGATTTATCCAACTTTCACTTCCCTTCTATGGAACTTCTCAAAGTATATGATACTACCGGGAAAGGGGTTGATATGGATGAACAGAATGCCAATAAGAGTAAGATTATAAACACACTTCTAAATTACGGCATTGAGATCACATCCATTAAAGCTACCGTAGGACCGACAATTACTCTGTATGAGATAGTTCCAAAAGCAGGTGTAAGAATTTCTAAAATCAGAAATCTAGAAGATGACATTGCTCTTAGCCTTTCTGCTTTAGGCATACGTATTATTGCTCCCATGCCGGGTAAAGGAACAATCGGAATTGAAGTACCGAACAAAGAGCCTCAGATAGTTTCGATGCAATCTGTTATTGCTTCTCGCAAATTTCAAGAGAATACGTTCGATCTTCCTGTAGCGTTAGGTAAAACAATTACGAACGAGATCTTTATGTTCGACCTTTGCAAGATGCCTCACTTGCTTGTAGCAGGGGCAACCGGACAAGGAAAATCGGTAGGACTGAATGCTATTATCACATCGCTTTTGTACAAGAAACATCCCGCTGAAATGAAAATGGTATTGGTAGACCCTAAGATGGTTGAGTTTAATATCTATTCGCGCATAGAAAAGCATTATCTAGCAAAACTACCAGATGCCGAAAAAGCAATTATTACGGATGTATCCAAAGTAACACAGACGCTGAACTCTCTTACCAAGGAAATGGATGACCGTTATGAATTATTAATGAATGCTGGTGTTAGAAACATCAAAGAATATAACGAAAAGTTCAAAAAACGCAGGTTGAATCCATTGAAAGGACATCGCTTCCTTCCTTATCTGGTTATCATCATCGATGAGTTTGGTGACCTAATAATGACTGCCGGAAAAGAAATTGAAATGCCTATTGCTCGTATTGCTCAAAAGGCACGTGCCGTTGGTATGCATATGGTGATTGCGACACAACGTCCGACAACGAATATTATTACGGGAACAATTAAAGCGAACTTCCCTGCACGTATGGCTTTCCGCGTAACATCGCAGATAGACTCACGCACCATCCTAGATATGTCGGGAGCGAATCAGCTCATCGGACGAGGAGACTTACTTTTCTCACAAGGTAGTGACTTAGTCCGTATACAATGTGCGTTTGTCGATACTCCTGAGGTAGAAGGTATCGCTCAATATATTGGAAACCAGCAAGGTTATTCTCATGCATTCGAATTACCAGAATATGTTCCTGAGGGTGGAGAAGACAAAGTCGGTGGCATAGATCTTAACGACCGAGATCCTTTGTTCGACGAAGCAGCTCGCTTGATCGTAGTACATCAACAAGGCTCAACCTCACTTATTCAACGTAAATTTTCAATAGGATACAACCGTGCAGGACGGTTGATGGATCAGCTGGAAGCGGCCGGTATCGTGGGTCCTACTCAAGGGAGTAAAGCCAGAGAAGTTTATATCGCAGACGAATATAGCTTGGAGCAAAAATTAAGCTCTTTATAAAAAAACGATCCTTCCTATTTTCTAAATAAGCGAATTATAAGATTATATGCAGCATCTTCGTATTAATTACGTCTATACAATAAGTATTGCATATTATTAATAACAAAACTTTATAAAGTATTACCAATTATGTTTAACAAAAAATTATTCTTTGCATTGATGGCCATTAGTGCCCTTTCATTCTCTTTCATTAGTTGTAGCAACGACGATAATGAAGATAATGGTAAAAATTATTCTATTCCTTTGACTTACAAAAAGACAGAGGTTGTCGAGTTTAAAATGTATGTAGGCTCAGAAACAGGAGGAAAAGAAGTATCAACAGAGAATATTGATCCTAAAAAATTCTGGGATGGATATACTCCTGAAGATGATGATTTCTTTTTTGGTCGTGAGATCCTTTTTAAAGACAATAATAGCCTTTCTTTAAAGATAGAAGATGTAAATCGCACTCTACCTTATAAATTTGAAGACAATGGTGCTCTTTTCGTATATAACGAAAACGCGGAAAGACCTCAAGATGAAAAGTTCTTGCTTGGATATGGAAACACCCATAAGATAATAGCCTATGGACATTGTTCTAGGTTTAATAAGATTACAGGAGATGGATCCGCAGCAGGTTCGGGAATAGACGATGACGGAGAGCATACTTCTCTAAATGATTTCATTGGCAATGAAGAAGGCGACATATTTGGGTCTTTAGCAGAAATGAAACATAAAGAAGATACTATTATGTGGTATAACTTCAAAGTTATTTATACCAAATAATACGATTATTTTAAATATTAAAAAGCTGCTTTTCCTTTATGGTTAAGCAGCTTTTTTGTTGATTGTAAATAAATAATTCTAAGCCTCCTCTTATCCTCCCTCTCAATTAATTATTTTATATTTGTATCTAAAAGTAAAAAAAATGAAGATCATTACTTCTATTCCTTATCTATCGTTTATTTTATCAATAATGATCTTTGTTTCTTGTGGAAATAATAATCAAAAAGATTCTTCAGAAACACAAGAATTCCAATCAACTATAGAAGCTCAAGATCTTGTTCAAGTAAAAATTGACAGTTTTAAATACGAATATACTAAACAGAAATTTCAGTTAATCATAGACAGTTTCCCTCAATTAAGTGGAATAAATGGTATAATAGAACATCCAGACAGCGCATATTTTAAACATCCTGTATTTGTAAATGAATACACTTTTGGGAGTGAAGTGGGACAAGATGAATTTTATCTTTTATATGCTTACTTTCTAAGGCAAAAGAATGGAGATAAATATAACAAGGAAAGAGATACTCTCATAAACATATACAGAAAACTTAACGAATTTTACCAAGAACTTAATAGAGGTGGCACCTATTTTGGTCATATGTACGAAAGAATAGTCGGGTATGCCGAATATGATATATATTGCTTACCTCAAAAAAAAGGGAATATCTCTATCGGTAATTTTGTAAGGCAAAAGGAAGACTTCATTTCATCTTTTGATAAAGAGATAAACAACAAAATAGAAGAATTATCCGATCAAGGAGAAAGCATAAATAAGGAGGAATTGCAAGAATACGTTAAAGACCTGAACAATATGCTTACAAATGAGTTCTATTTATCCAAAGCTGATGATTTTAAAAAGAAACATTATAATTATTAAACCCTTAGCTAAAATAAGTGTCTAAAAGGAAACAAGCATAACAAAATATGAAAACAAAACTGACATTAATAACATTTCTTGTTGCATGTACATCTATTCTTTCGGCTCAGAATGCCCGAACTATACTAGACAATGCGTCCGAAGCATATCAGAAAGCGGGAGGGATCATTGCTACTTTCACACTGGAGAGCAGAGATACTAAGGCGAAAGATACATATAGCTATGATGGTACAGCACATATGAAAGAAGATAAATTTAAGATAGAGATCCCTGATGCTATCACATGGTTTGATGGAGCTACTCAATGGGTATATATAAAAGATACGGATGAAGTAAATATTAGCAGTCCGACAGGCGAAGAATTGCAATCTATTAGCCCATCTGTATTATTCAATATCTATAAAAAAGGTTTCAATTTATCTTATAAAGGAGAAAAAAGAAGTGCAGGAAAGCTTGTTCACGAAATAGAGCTTACCCCTCAAAAGAAAACTGGAGATTTCACTAAGATTGTTGTGCAAATCAACAAGGCAAATAATATATTTCACAGAATCACTCTTACCGATAAAAATGGATTAGAAAACACCCTTACCATTGTGAAATACCAGACAAGAAACGCTCTTGCTGATGACACTTTCAAATTCAACAAAGTAGACTATCCATCGGCTGAAATCATAGATCTTCGATGAATAGATTCTGTTTATCATTCCATAAAAAATATGAAAGGCACATGCTTTGAATCGATAAACAAGTTTTATATCTTTGTCTAAGAAATAAGTAAAATATATAATCAAGATACATTATGAATGAAAAAGTACGCTGCTTAATTATCGGTTCAGGACCTGCCGGATATACTGCTGCAATCTATGCTTCAAGAGCAAATCTTTCACCGGTTCTATACGAAGGAATTCAACCAGGTGGACAATTAACAACAACTACAGAGGTGGAAAACTTTCCTGGTTATCCTGAAGGTATTACAGGAACAGAGCTAATGGAAGATCTAAAAAAACAAGCTACTCGTTTTGGAGCCGACATCCGCTTTGGAACAGTTACAGCTGTTGATCTTAATTGCTATCCTAAGAAAATAGTTATTGACGGAGAAAAAACAATTGAATCTGACACTGTTATTATAGCAACAGGTGCTAGTGCAAAATATCTTGGACTTCCTGATGAAGCAAAATATGCAGGAATGGGAGTTTCTGCATGCGCCACATGCGACGGTTTCTTCTATCGCAAAAAGAGAGTTGCTGTAGTTGGAGGAGGAGATACTGCTTGCGAAGAAGCTATTTATTTAGCAGGGCTTGCAGAAAAAGTTTATCTGATCGTTCGTAAACCATTCTTGCGTGCATCAAAAGTAATGCAGGACAGAACTATGCAGAACCCTAAAATTGAAATACTTTTCGAATGTAATGCTGTTGGCTTGTTTGGAGAAAATGGAGTAGAAGGAGCTCATATCGTAAGACATATGGGTACAGATAAAGAAGAAAAATTTGACATCAACATTGATGGTTTCTTCCTTGCTATTGGTCATAGCCCTAATACGAAGATATTCGAAGGTCAATTAAACCTAGACTCAGTTGGATATATCATTACTGAGCCAGGAACGCCAAAGACTTGGATTGAAGGGGTATTTGCAGCAGGAGACGTTGCAGACCCTCACTATCGTCAGGCTATTACAGCTGCAGGAAGTGGTTGTCAAGCAGCCATAGAAGCTGAAAGATATTTGAGCGAAAGAGGATTATAATATAATCAAATTTAGACTTAAAAAGGTTCATACAGATATTGTATGAACCTTTTTTATTATTTTAGCACAAACCTTAAATCGGCATGGACTGGAAGAATCTTTTTTATTTTCAGAAAGGTGACAGAATAGCAATCTGCATATCACTTTGCTTAATCGTTATATTAGGAGGTTTGCTTATGTTCTCAAAGCCTCGTAAGGAAAGTAATTCAGCAATCAAAACAAATGAAGAATTCGACCAATTCTTATCTCAACTAAAAAATACAGATTCCATTGATACTAACCATAAAAAAGCGTACAATAGAAACAACAATTACACCTATATTCCTAAACTTTCTAAAGGGGAAACAATAGAAATAAACAATGCTGATACTACTCAACTAAAAAGAATACCCGGCATAGGTACTTCGTATGCAAATAGAATAATAAAATACAGAAATCTATTGGGAGGGTTCACGTCGCTAGATCAACTAAACGAAGTATGGGGTGTTGATATAGAGTTATTCAATAAAATCAGACCATATCTAAGCATCAATCCCTCTGTGTCGAAAATAAAAATAAATTCTGCCAGCATTAAGGAATTAGTAAAGCATCCCTATTTAAATTACGAACAAGCCAAGGTTATTGCAGACATGCGAGATCGGAAAGGGAAAATAGAATCAACAAACAGGTTAAGTTTACTGGATGAATTTACTCAACAAGATCTAATGCGTTTGACCCCCTATTTAGAATTCGATTAGATATAATATTCCGCCAGATCGACCAATCCCGCACGCATAGCATATTTAACCGCTTCGTGCACATTGTTCACTTCCAGCTTTCTGAAGATATTCTTTCGATGAGTTATTACTGTATGAAAGCTCAAATTCCGTGAAGCTGCAATTTCTTTAGTTGTTCTCCCAAGAGCAATTTCCTTAAGGATAGCTTTCTCTCTTGCTGTCAATCCTTTATCTACATCTTCTTTTACAGTTTTCTGAGGTTGCAGCAATTGATTAGACACACGCCCACAAATAAATCGTTCATCTCTGAATAAGTGAATCACACCTATATTTATCTCGTCCAAATCACAAGCCTTTAGTACAATACTGTACAACTCACTACTAATAACTATTCGGTGCAAGAAATCATAGCTCAATTCATCCGAGAACAGATACCAGCGCGATTGAGGGAAGCGATACCCCAGATTCAATAATTCATCCACACTCGTAAAATCAGATAATGTATAATCTAACACAACGGCAGAAGTTGGGTTCGCAATTAACAGTTTTACAAGTTCCGACTTATTTTCAACAGAAAGGACTGAAGACGCTTTTTTACTCATATTAATAAGCGTCTCCATCCCTATTCTGGTTATATCCTGATTATCGAAAAGAATAATATCTTTCATCCAGTACTTTATAGATCTACCTTTAAAGATAGTTATTTCTTATTGAAAAACTTAGAAAAGAAAAGCATTTGATAATCTATAGCATCATTCCAATAGCCATGAGTATGTCCTCCCGGACGGGTTACATATTCATGACCGATATTACGATACAACAGTTCTTTATGTAATTCTTCATTTACTTGGTAAAAGAAATCCTGCACACCACAATCTATAATTATAGCTAAGGTATTTGGCTCTATCTCATCTAAAATATTTATAACAGTATGACTTTCCCAAATCTCTTTATTTTCTTTATAAATACCGAGCCAATCTTTCATATTCCAGTTATTGGGGAAAGGACGTATATCTACTCCCCCACTTAAAGAACCACAAGCGCCAAAGACATCTGGATGATTAAAGCCTAACCACAGACCACCATGTCCTCCCATACTAAAACCTGTAACAGCACGCCCTTTAGGTGATGCTACAGTTCTATAATTATCATCTATATAACTAGTAAGCTCTGACGACACATAAGTTTCAAATTGCATTTTAGGATCAACCGGACTATCCCAATACCAACTATTCTGCCCATCAGGACATACGAAAATCATTTGCCATCTATTAGCTTCCTCTGCTAATGTCTTCTTAGTAACTTTCAGCCAAGTGTCATATGTTCCTCCATGCCCATGCAAAAGGTATAATACCGGATACTTCACATCCGAAGCTTCATCATAGCCTTCGGGAAGGACTACAAGATTCTTTATTCCTCTGTTCATCTTTGCACTGAACACTTCAATGGTATCTACTCGCTGAGCAAATGCAGTAGTTATAGAAAAGATGCTAAAGAGTAGAAATAAGATTACTATTTGTTTTCTCATGTTATTATATTATAAGGTTATTATTTTTTTGTTCCAAATGATTTCTTTACCCAACGAGGAACAATTAAAGCTCCTACAAAGAGATAATTATAATATGTAAGTAAGCGCCATAAAAGAATAATAAGAGGAACTGCACTGGCAATAGGAATAAATTCGCTCAGATATTGTTTAAATATAAATTCACTAAAACCACTTCCTCCCGGTGTTGGGCTAACCACCATAACAATCCACATGATAAATTGACGAGCAAAAATCAACAGATTATCATGCACCTCAAAAAATGCCATAAATATAGCATTAACCACTAGATAACGTGAACACCAAGATAAAATAGTGGCGATAACCAAAGGTAGCCAAAAGGAGAAAGATTTCCCTCTTATTTCGCGAGAACTTAGTATTATATCATCTCCAACCTTTACTGCTCCTCTATGCCAACGGCGTAAAAATGGCAATCTAAAAACCTTTATCAACAACCACCTTATCACCTGAGGCCTGATAAATAAGCCTATTATTAAGAAGGTACACAACAACATTTTTATGATATAGGCAACGATAAACAAGGTAAGAACACCCGTTCCAAAAGCGGATGTATCTGAGAACAATGTATCGAAAGGAATAAAAAGCAGCAGAATAGGAAAAGTGACAACAAAGAACATTTCATCAAGCAACAATGTCACAAAAACCATTGCAGAGCTTCGACCTACAGGAATGCCTTCTTTTGCAAGGAATAAGACAGCCATGCTTGACCCTCCTACAGAAGAAGGAGTTATTGCTGTACCAAATTCGGCTAGAAGTGTTACTTTAATACATTGTTTCCACGAAAGCTTTTTCTCAGTCAGGTAACGATAACGAATAATGAAACCAATATCCCGCCCCAACATAAAACAGAAAGCAATAAAAATCCAAAATACAGTGGCGCCAGTTACAGTTATCTGCTTCAACGCATTGAGATCGAACTCACGAGAAAACATATAAGCAATCACCCCTAATCCAATTAAGGTAGGGGCTATAATTTTCCAGATACTAAATCGTTGAGACTCTTTTTCCATTTACTAAATTAACATTCGTACAAAAATAAGAAAACATTTTATCATTCTATTTTCTTTCATTCAATAAAGCCTCAAGGCTATTTTCTTTTTATTACATTTGTGTGAACAAGCTTTCATCCGATTATATGCATGAATAAGCACCAACTACAAATTATAAAAACACATATTATCTCTCTCTTCGATAAATACAAGAAAAGTAAATTAAAATATCGAACAGGGATTCCTGTTTTTTTCATCTTACTTATCTGGTATATATTCAGCCTCCCTTCACCACTTTTCAATGTTCCTTATAGTACAGTTGTCTCCGACAAACACGGAGACTTACTCGGAGCCAGAATAGCAGATGATCAGCAATGGCGCTTCCCCGAAAACGATTCTATCCCCGACAAATACAAGATTTGCCTCATGGAGTTTGAGGATAAACACTTTTATAAACATTGGGGAGTTAATCCTTTAGCAATAGGACGAGCCATCAAGCAAAATGTAAGCAAGGGCTCTATCGTCAGTGGGGCAAGTACAGTTACAATGCAAGTTATCCGTATGTCTCGCAACCAAGACAGAACTTTTGGTGAGAAATTCATTGAAATGATCCTTGCTACGCGCCTTGAGTTTTCTTTATCCAAAAACGAGATACTTTCTTTATATGCATCACATGCCCCTATGGGAGGAAATGTTGTAGGCATTGAAGCTGCGTCGTGGCGTTATTTTGGGCATAGCCCTGCCACGTTATCGTGGGCAGAAGCTGCGACATTAGCCGTACTGCCAAACTCCCCTTCTCTCATGCACTTTGGGCGAAACAGGAACAAACTGCTAAATAAAAGAAATAGACTCTTAAAGAGACTTCAGGAAGAGAATATTCTCAATGAGGTAGATTATGAGTTGGCAATTTCAGAACCTCTTCCTCCCCACCCCTACGCTTTACCGCAAACAGCACCTCACTTAGTTACACGTATATATCAAGAAAACGGAGGAAAGCACATTACAACTACTATCGATAAAATTCAGCAGGAACGAACAGAAACAATCCTTAATAGATGGAATGCCGAATTTGCACAAAATGGGATAAATAACATAGCAGCCTTAATTTTCGACATCCAGAAGAATGAGGTTGTCGCTTATTGTGGAAATGTACACTTCGATAAAAATCTATCAGGCAATCAGGTCGATGTCATACAAGCACCTCGAAGTACCGGCAGTATCTTGAAGCCTTTTTTATATTGCGCTATGTTACAAGAAGGACAACTACTCCCCGAGCAATTATTACCCGACATTCCAGTCAATTTAAGCGGTTTTGCTCCAAAAAACTACAGTCTTCAATATGATGGAGCAGTACATGCATCCGAAGCTCTTGCACGCTCTCTAAATGTTCCATTTGTTGTTTCCCTCCGTCAATACAGTGTCCCCAAATTTTACAATATCTTAAAAAAGGCTGGACTCACCTCTTTAAACAGACCAGCCGAAAGCTATGGACTTTCGCTCGTGTTAGGTGGAGCAGAAGGGAAATTATGGGATATCAGCTATATGTATTTACAGATGGCTCAACAGCTAAACTTCTTCAACGAAGAGGGACGATACTTCGAAATAGAGCCTCCTTCCTACATTGCAAATGAGAATAATAATAAAAAAGGAGATAGGATATATTCTCCGCTATTTTCAGCAGGCGCAATATGGCAAACCTTCGATGCTCTAACTAATGTTAACAGACCTGAAGAAATTGATTGGAAATCTATCCCTTCAATGCAAAAGATTGCTTGGAAAACAGGTACTAGTTTTGGTTTCAGAGATGGATGGGCTGTAGGACTAAATTCAAGATATGTTGTAGGTGTATGGGTTGGGAATTCGGACGGAGAAGGACGTCCGGGTTTAACAGGCGCTCGCACAGCAGGAATGGTTATGTTTGATATATTTAATGCATTACCACGAGGAAGGTGGTTTCAAAAACCGGAAGAAGATCTGATAGCTACTGAAATATGCCGTGATAGCGGACACCTCAGAGGAATTAATTGTCCAGAATCATCGATTGATACTACATGGATTATGAGAAAAGGATTAGAAGGACAAGCTTGTTCATATCATAAGCTAGTACACCTATCCGAAGACCGAGCATATCAAGTTTATGAAAACTGTGCCGGGAAAAGAGGCATTATTCATACTTCATGGTTCATACTCCCTCCTACTTGGGAATGGTATTACAAGGCTCATCACTCTGATTACAAAACCCTTCCGCCATATTCTCCCGAATGTAAAAAGGAATTGACGATCAAACCCATGGAGTTTATTTATCCATATTACAATGCTGTCATAAATTTACCTAAACAGTTGGATGGCTCACCCGGTAAAGTTGTATTCGAGTTAGCACATCGTACTCCACATCATCGTGTATTTTGGCATCTGGATAATAAATACATTGGCGAGACTAAGGACTTTCATAAAAAGGATTACTCTCCTGCAAAGGGAGAGCATAAACTTACCGTTGTAGACGAAAGTGGAAATAGTATATCTATAAAATTCTATGTAAAATAAATTCATCAATTAGCTCGTTATAGGCGAATTACACTGTTTAACTAAATTTAACTATCCTTCTTTTAAATTCTAATGCAACGTTTTACCTAAACATACATCTTATATATACAAGTGAAAACTTACTTGTGTATGGCTTCCCAATTTTAACACAAACAACACAAACAAAACTCACAACAACGCACACACATTCAAAACCACAATGAAGCTAGCCCTTCTCTCTGAAGGGCATTTTATTAGCTATAAAACAAAAAAGTATCCTATTTTCATAGGATACTTTTTCTTTATATACAGATTCTATTATTATTCCTCTGTCTTTGGAGCTTCTTCAGTTGCTGGAGCTTTGGTTTCTACAACCTCTTCTGCTTTAGCTTCTACTTCCTCTGCTTTAGCTTTTTTTGCTGTTTCTTTAGCTTCTACAGGAGCCTCTACATCTTTTTTCTTAGATCTACGAGTTCTTCCCTTAGCTGCAGCTTTCTTCTCTTTCAACATATTCTCGTTGTAGTCTACCAACTCGATAAAACACATTGCAGCATTGTCTCCAAGACGATTACCAGTTTTGATAATACGAGTATATCCACCTGGACGATCTGCTACTTTTTGAGATACATTCTGGAACAATTCAGTTACAGCAACCTTGTTTTGCAAAGTTTGGAAAACCAAACGTCTTGAATGAGTTGTATCCTCTTTTGATTTTGTGATGATTGGCTCTACAACCTTCTTCAACGCTTTTGCCTTAGCAACCGTCGTGAAGATACGTTTGTTAGGACTAAGAATCAAAGATGCACACATGTTCGACAACATAGCATTTCTATGTGCACTCTTACGCCCTAAGTGATTAATTTTTTTATTATGTCTCATGTCGCTTACTAATCTTTATCTAATTTATATTTAGAAATATCCATTCCGAAAGATAAGCTCAAGCCATCTAATAATTCGTCAAGCTCAGTAAGAGATTTCTTACCAAAGTTTCTGAATTTAAGAAGGTCGTTCTTATTGAACTGAACTAATTCTCCTAAAGTTTCTACTTCTGCTGATTTCAAACAGTTAAGAGCACGAACTGATAGACTCATATCTGCCAGTTTAGTCTTCAACAGTTGACGCATGTGTAGAATTTCTTCGTCGAATTCTTCATTTCCATCAGACTCATTTTGTTCAAGAAGTATTTTCTCATCCGAGAACAACATGAAGTGATGTATAAGAATCTTAGCGGCTTCTTTCAAAGCTTCTTTTGGATGAATAGACCCATCGGTCGCTATTTCTATAACAAGTTTCTCATAGTCCGTTTTTTGTTCTACACGATAGTTTTCTATCGCATATTTCACATTACGGATCGGAGTATAAATAGAATCAATAGCTATAACATTAACATCGTCGGACAGATTGCGATTTTCATCAGCAGGAACATACCCACGGCCTTTGTTAATATTCAACTCGATTTGGAAGCTTGCATTCTTATCTAGATGACAAATTTCAAGATCTGGGTTCAATACTTCAAATCCTGATAGGTGTTTTCCTATATCTCCGGCTTTGAAAACTTCAGTGCCTGAGACAGTAATACTTACCTTCTCATTCTCGATCTCTTCTACGATTTGCTTAAAACGAACTTGTTTCAAGTTCAGTATGATGTTTGTAACATCTTCTATAACACCTGGTACTGTGGCAAATTCATGCTCAACACCATCGATCTTTATAGAAGTGATAGCAAAACCTTCTAGAGATGAAAGAAGAATACGGCGTAAAGCATTACCTACAGTAATACCATATCCTGGTTCTAACGGACGAAATTCGAACTTTCCGAAGAAATCATCCGCTTCTAACATCAATACTTTATCCGGTTTTTGAAATGCTAATATAGCCATGAATTTAATTAATTTTTAGAATACAACTCTACGATCAACTGTTCTTTAATATTTTCTGGGATATCTGCTCTTTCAGGGATATGAAGATATTTACCTGTCATAGCTGATTGATCCCACTCGATCCAAGGGTATTTGCTGTGATTGAAACCAGACAATGCTTCGCTAACAACTTCTAAAGATTTAGATTTTTCGCGAACTCCAATTAGTTGTCCAGGTTTTACTGAATATGAAGGTATGTTTACAACCTTTCCATCTACAACAATATGACGATGAGAAACAAGCTGACGAGCTGCTGCTCTTGTAGGAGCGATACCTAAACGGTAAACAACATTATCTAATCTTGATTCTAACATTTGTAACAACACTTCACCTGTAATTCCACGTGAAGACAATGCTTTGTCAAACATGTTGCGGAATTGTCTTTCAAGCACACCATAAGTGTATTTTGCTTTTTGCTTTTCACGCAATTGAATTCCATACTCAGATGATTTTTTCTTTCTTCCGTTACCATGTTGTCCCGGAGGATAATTCTTTTTAGAAAGAACTTTATCAGGTCCGAATATTGGCTCTCCGAATTTACGGGCGATTTTTGATTTTGGTCCAGTATATCTTGCCATTTTCTTTTCTAATTAATAATTGACGAAAGCTTAAATTGTGCAGCCGCGATTACAGAGAGGGTATACTTGTAATCAAAATCACAATCTTAGATTTCAATTTTCTAATTTAATTAAACTCTTCTGTGTTTTGGAGGACGACAGCCATTATGAGGTAGTGGCGTAACATCTACAATTTCGCTTACTTCAATTCCTGCTGCATGTATAGTACGGATAGCAGACTCACGTCCGTTTCCTGGTCCTTTCACATACACTTTTACTTTTCTTAGTCCTAGATCGAATGCAACTTTAGCGCAATCAGATGCTGCCATTTGAGCTGCATATGGGGTATTCTTTTTTGAACTTCTGAAACCCATTTTCCCTGCTGATGACCAGCTAATAACCTGGCCGTCATTATTCGTCAATGAAATAATGATGTTGTTAAAAGAAGAATGTATGTGAGCTTCGCCGATAGCGTCCACTTTTACATTTCTTTTTTTAGCTGCGACTGTTTTTTTTGCCATATCAAATTTTAATTATTTTGTAGCTTTTTTCTTGTTAGCAACAGTTTTCTTTCTTCCCTTACGTGTACGGGCATTATTCTTAGTGCTTTGACCTCTCAAAGGTAATCCTACACGGTGGCGGATACCTCTATAACAACCAATATCCATCAAACGTTTGATGTTTAGTTGTACTTCAGAACGTAGATCTCCTTCAACTTTAAATTCTGCTGCGATTATTTCACGCACGCTAGCTGCTTGATCATCAGTCCAGTCTTTCACTTTGATGTCTCTGTCAACGCCTGCTTTTTCTAGTATTGTATTAGCAGCACTACGTCCGATACCATATATATAAGTTAAAGCAATCTCGCCTCTCTTATTTTGTGGTAAATCGACCCCAACTATTCTTATTGCCATATATTATTTAGATTAATTTGCAAAATTAATAAATTATCCTTGACGTTGCTTGAACTTAGGATTTTTTTTGTTAATTACATATAAGCGACCTTTTCTTCTTACAATTTTGCAATCGGCAGTACGCTTCTTCAATGATGCTCTTACTTTCATATCTTTGTTTTTTTATTTGTATCTGAATGAAATTCGTCCCTTACTTAAATCATAAGGAGACATTTCTACACGTACCCTATCTCCTGGAAGGATCTTAATATAATGCATACGCATCTTTCCTGAGATATGTGCTGTAATTTCGTGTCCGTTTTCTAACTCTACACGAAACATTGCATTTGATAGTGCTTCTATGATTACTCCGTCTTGTTCTATTGCTGCTTGTTTAGCCATATAATTTTAATGATTTAGATTGCTTTATCTCCTAAAATAGCTTCTACATATTCGAAGGTTGATAAAATATCTGCTTTCCCTTCACGAATAGCTACTGTATGCTCGAAATGAGCTGATGGTTTACGATCTCTAGTTCTTACTGTCCATCCATCACTTTCGAAAACTACATTTTTGCTTCCCATGTTAATCATAGGTTCTATAGCAATACACATTCCCTTCTTTAACAAAGGGCCTGTTCCGCGTTTTCCATAGTTAGGTACTTCTGGCGATTCGTGCATCTTACGGCCAATACCATGACCCACTAATTCACGAACAACTGAATAACCACGTTTTTCACAATAAGTTTGAACTGCATCGCCAATATCACCAACACGATTTCCTGCTATAGCTTTCTCTATTCCTAAGTACAAAGATTCCTTTGTTGTTCTAAGCAAACTCTTAACCTCTTCTGAAACCTCACCTACACAAAATGTATATGCTGAGTCTCCACAAAAGCCATTTTTTTCGGTACCGCAATCAACAGAGATGATATCGCCATCCTTCAATACATAGTCTGAAGGAAAACCATGAACCACATTTTCATTAACCGAGATACACAGTGAATAAGGGAATCCATTATATCCTAAAAAAGATGGAATGGCTCCATGATCACGAATAAACTCTTCGGCTATTTTATCCAAAGATAATGTTGTAATTCCGGGCTTAATATGTTTAGCAAGCTCACCTTGTGTCATTCCCACAAGGCGATTTGCTTCACGCATCAATTCGATTTCTTCGTCTGTCTTTAGAAATATCATTTTTCTATTCTTTCTTAATAAGCAGCTATTGAACCTGAACGGCCTTTAATTCTTCCTGATTTTAGTAAACCATCATAATGTCTCATCAACAAGTGACTCTCGATTTGTTGTAACGTATCAAGAACAACTCCGACAAGAATTAGCAACGATGTACCTCCAAAGAATTGAGAGAACTCACGGCTTACACCGAAATAACTCGCAAATGCAGGAAGGATAGCAACTAGCGCCAAGAACAATGACCCTGGAAATGTTATACGCGACATAATAGAATCAATGTAATCTGCTGTTTTCTTCCCTGGTTTGATACCCGGAATAAAACCATTATTACGCTTCAATTCATCCGCCATTTGTACAGGGTTAATAGTCACCGCAGTATAGAACCAAGTGAAAGCTATAATCAAGATTGCAAATACAACATTATAAGCAACACTAGTATGATCCATAAAAGATCCCCAGAATCCACTTTGATCTGTAGAGAATCCTGCTATTGTAATTGGAACGAACATAATTGCCTGAGCAAAAATGATCGGCATCACGTTAGCAGCATTTACTTTTAATGGTATATACTGACGAGCACCTCCGTATTGTTTATTCCCTACAACTCTTTTTGCATATTGCACAGGAATTCTACGAGTACCTTGAACTAATAGGATTGCACCACATACAATAAGTAATAGCACTACTATTTCTAATAGGAACATGATCAGACCTCCTGCCGGATTATCAAGACGAGAGTTGAACTCTCCAATAAGGGCTAGAGGTAGACGAGCTATGATACCTACAAGAATAATAAATGAAATACCATTACCTATACCTTTATCTGTTATGCGCTCTCCTAACCATAAGACAAACATACTACCCCCTGCAAGTATTATTGTAGAAGGTACTAAAAATTGCCATGTAGTAGGAGCTGCCGGTCCAAGAGCACCTAACAAATAGGCAGGTCCTTGGAATAGCAAAATAGCTACTGTTAGATAACGTGTATATTGGTTCATCTTAGTACGTCCACTCTCTCCTTCTCTTTGCAGTTTTTGGAAGTAAGGTAATGCCATACCAAGAAGCTGCATCACAATGGATGCAGATATATATGGCATGATACCTAATGCAAAGATGGAAGCGTTAGCAAACGCACCTCCCGAGAACATATCCAAAATACCAAGTAGACCTCCGGCAGCCATAGAGTGCAAATTCTCTAGTTCTGCAGGATTTACTCCTGGTAGGATAATATGAACTCCGAAGCGATAGATCACTACGAAAAAGAAGGTTGTGAGAATCCTTTTTCTCAGATCCTCAATCTTCCATATATTTTCTAGTGTTTTTACTAATCCCATCTTACTTCAGTTTTGTTACTGTTCCACCTGCAGCTTGAATAGCAGCCTCTGCTGTTTTAGAAAAAGCATGAGCTTCTACATCAATCTTACTAGTAACAGCTCCGTTTCCAAGAATCTTAACTAGCTGATTTGTTGAAACAAATCCAGCATCAACCAATGTTTGATGGTCAATCTTTGTTAATTGTTTAGCATCAGCTAAGCGTTGCAAAACATCAAGATTAATACCTTTAAACTCGATACGGTTGATATTCTTGAATCCGAATTTAGGAAGACGACGTTGAATTGGCATCTGTCCTCCTTCAAATCCGATTTTCTTTGAATAACCAGATCTGGATTTAGCTCCTTTATGACCTCTTGTAGAAGTACCACCTAGACCAGAACCTGGACCACGTCCTATTCTTTTTCTTGTCTTAGTAGAACCTTCTGCTGGTCTCAAATTTGATAAACTCATATTTTTATATTTTTTTATCTTACTAAACTAAATTTACTCTACAATAGTAACCAAATGGTTTACTTTGTTGATCATCCCTCTGATAGCAGGTGTATCTTCGTGTTCTACAACACGATTCAATTTCTTAAGACCTAGAGCATCTAAGGTTCTCTTTTGATCTATCGGACTTTTGATTCTGCTTTTTACTTGTTTAACTTTAATTTTTGCCATAATAATTTTCTTTGCAAATTAACCTTTAAACACTTTTTCTAATGAAACACCTCTGTTTTGAGCAACAGTATAAGGGTCTCTCAACTCGCCTAAAGCTTCTATTGTAGCTTTAACCAAGTTATGAGGGTTAGATGATCCTTTAGATTTAGCTAATACATCTGTAATACCTACACTCTCAAGTACAGCACGCATCGCACCCCCTGCTTTTACTCCTGTACCCGGAGCAGCTGGACGGATCATTACTTCTGACCCTGAGAAGCGAGCTTCTTGTTCGTGAGGTACTGTTCCTTTTAACACTGGAACTTTGATAAGGTTTTTCTTTGCAGCTTCAACTCCTTTAGCAATGGCTGTAGTAACCTCACCGGCTTTTCCTAGCCCCCAGCCTACTATACCATCTTCGTTACCAACAACTACGATAGCAGCAAAGCTGAAAGTACGACCTCCTTTTGTTACTTTAGTAACACGGTTGATAGCAACAAGTCTATCTTTTAATTCGATGTCGTTAGTCGTTTTTATTTTATTGTTAACTCCTGCCATTTCTATTAAAATTTAAGTCCACCTTTACGGGCAGCATCTGCCAATTCTTTAATTCTACCATGGTATAGGAAACCATTACGGTCGAAAACCACAGCTGTAACACCAGCTTCTTGAGCCGCTTTAGCAATAAGTTCTCCAACTTTTGCAGCAATCTCTTTCTTAGGAGCTTTTTCGGTCATCTTTAGAGAAGAAGCAGCTGCTAATGTTTTGCCAGTAATATCATCTATTACTTGAGCATAGATTTGCTTATTGCTTCTGAACACAGTCAAACGAGGACGCTCTGCTGTTCCGGAAATATTTCCGCGAACACGCTTTTTTATCTTATATCTTCTATCTGTCTTTGTTAACATGATTTCTACAGTTTAAGAATTATTTACCTGCGGCCTTACCTGATTTGCGACGAATAACTTCTCCAACAAAGCGAATACCTTTACCTTTATATGGCTCAGGTTTACGGAATGAGCGAATTTTTGCACAAATTTGACCTAACAGTTGTTTATCACAAGATTCGAGAATAATTAGCGGAGCCTTATTTCTTTCTGATTTAGTTTCCAACTTCACTTCTGAAGGTAACATCATATGAATATTATGAGTAAAACCTAAAGAAAGTTCAAGTAGTTGTCCTTCGTTAGAAGCACGGTAACCAACTCCAATTAATTCTAATTCTTTGCGGTATCCTTCAGATACTCCTACAACCATATTGTTTATCAATGATCTGTATAGACCATGTAAAGCGCGGTGGTTCTTTTCATCTGATGGGCGTGTTACTGATAATACGCCATCTTCAACAGAGACTTTGATATCAGGATTAACTTCTTGCGATAGTTCTCCTTTTGGTCCTTTCACTGTAACTACGTTATCCTTGCCAACAGTAATTGTTACTCCGGCAGGAAGATTTATGGGTAATTTACCTATTCTTGACATATCTTACTATCCTCCCTCTTAATTAATAAACATAACATAATACTTCGCCACCAACTTTAAGTTCGCGAGCTTCTTTATCTGTCATTACACCTTTAGAGGTAGATAATACAGCTATACCTAGTCCGTTAAGGACACGAGGCATGTCTTTATACCCTACATATTTACGAAGACCTGGAGAAGAAACACGAATTAATTTCTTAATTGCATTTACTTTGTTTACAGGATCGTATTTCAAGGCAATTTTGATTGAGCCTTGAGGTCCTTCTTCTACAAACTTAAAGTTAAGAATGTAGCCTTTTTCAAAGAGAATTTTAGTGATCTCTTTTTTTAGATTTGACGCCGGAATTTCAACAACTCGGTGGTTAGCCATAATGGCATTTCTCACACGCGTCAAATAATCTGCTATTGGATCTGTCATGATTAAATTGATTTAAATTAATCCCGCCAATCGGGACAATATTTAAAATACTATACTAGAATAATTTCTTACCAACTTGCTTTTTTAACTCCAGGGATAAGTCCTTTAGATGCCATTTCTCTGAATTGGATACGAGAAATTCCAAATTGGCGAATAAAGCCTTTTGGACGACCTGTTAAGCTACAACGATTGTGTAGACGTACAGGTGAAGCATTCTTAGGTAGAGCTTGTAGAGCTTCATAATCGCCTTCCGCTTTTAATTGCTCTCTTTTTGCTGCATATTTAGCAACAAGTTTAGCTCTTTTTACCTCACGAGCCTTCATTGATTCTTTTGCCATCTTCTATTAGTCTTTTTTAGCGTTCTTAAATGGTAATCCGAACTCTTTTAATAGAGCATAACCTTCTTCATCTGTTTTTGCAGAAGTTACAAAGGTAATATTCATTCCCAAAATACGGCTAATGTTGTCGATATTTATTTCAGGGAAGATAATTTGTTCTTCGATACCTAGTGTATAGTTTCCTCTTCCGTCAAGTTTGCTTTCAATTCCCTTGAAGTCACGGATACGAGGTAATGCTACACGAACAAGTCTTTCTAAAAACTCATACATTTTGTCGTGACGTAAAGTAACCATCACACCGATAGGCATTTTTTTACGTAACTTAAAGTTTGAGATATCTTTTTTAGAATATGTTGCTACTGCTTTTTGACCTGTGATTGTTGTAATTTCGTTGATTGCTGTTTCGATAATTTTCTTATCAGCAACAGCAATTCCAAGACCTTGGTTAATAACAATCTTTTTCAATACAGGAACTTGCATTGGAGATTTATAACCGAATTCTTTCATCAAAGAAGCTACAATACGGTCTTTATAGTCATTTCTAAGAGTTGTTGTATTGCTCATTATTTAATTTCCTCCCCTGATTTTTTAGAATAACGTACTAACTTTCCTTCAACTTCTTTACGTCCTATACGAGTAGGTTTTCCTGTTTTAGGATCTACTACGTTAAGATTAGAAATATGAATTGGAGCTTCTTTCTTTTCTATCCCACCTTGAGGATTTTTAGCGTTAGGCTTAGTATGTTTCGATACCATGTTCAGACCTTCAACAATAGCGCGTTGTTTTTCTACTAGAACTCTCAACACACGTCCTGTCTTACCTTTATCGACACCGGTATTCACATAAACTATATCGCCTTTTTTGATATGTAATTTACTCATTGCTTTTTAGTTTTTTGAATTATAGTACCTCTGGTGCCAATGAAACGATCTTCATGTTTGTCGCACGAAGTTCACGAGCAACTGGTCCGAATATACGGCTTCCTCTAAGATCACCTGATGCATTTAATAACACACAAGCGTTATCGTCGAAACGAATATAAGAACCATCTGCACGACGGATTTCTTTTTTAGTTCTTACGATAATAGCTTTAGTTACAGCACCTTTTTTAATATCGCTCGAAGGGATCACATTCTTGATAGCAACCACAATCACATCCCCTACCGACGCATAGCGTCTTCTTGTTCCGCCCAATACGCGGATACATAAGCATTCTCTAGCTCCACTGTTATCAGCAACTACTAGTCTTGATTCTTGTTGTATCATAATTATTTAGCCCTTTCGATTATTTCTACTAATCTCCATCTTTTAGTTTTACTCAACGGACGAGTCTCCATAATACGTACTGTATCACCGATATTGCACTCGTTCTTTTCGTCGTGAGCATGATATTTCTTCGTTTTGTTAACGAATTTTCCGTACATAGGGTGTTTTTCTTTCCATTTTACAGCAACTGTAATTGTCTTGTCCATTTTGTTGCTGAAAACGACCCCGATTCTTTCTTTTCTTAAATTTCTCGTTTCCATCAGCTCTTATTTATTATTTAGTTCTCTTTGACGTAACTCTGTTAGAAAACGAGCAATATCGCGACGTTTTTCTTTGATTTTGTTAGAGTTATCGATCGGAGATACACTGTGGTTTAATACCATTTGATTTAATGCTATTCTTTCAGCATCTACTCTTTCTTTCAATTCTTTATCTGAAAGTTCTCTTACTTCTGCAATTTTCATACTTCTTAAGCGTTTTGAGTTAAGTCATAATCTCTGCGAACTACAAATTTTGTAGTTACAGGAAGCTTTTGAGCTGCAAGGCGTAAAGCTTCTTTTGCTACATCATAAGATACACCTTCGATTTCGAATAGTATTCTACCTGGTGTTACTGGAGCTACGAAACCTTCTGGAGATCCCTTACCTTTACCCATACGTACTTCGGCAGGCTTTTTAGTAATTGGTTTATCTGGGAAGATTCTTACCCAAACCTGTCCTTGACGTTGCATGTAACGGGTTACTGCAATACGAGCCGCTTCAATTTGACGTCCTGTAATCCATTTGTTTTCAAGAGTCTTGATTCCAAATGAACCGAAAGCCAATTCATGCCCTCTTTGGGCATTTCCTTTCATGCGACCTTTTTGCTGTCTTCTGAATTTTGTTTTCTTCGGTTGTAACATTTTAGTTCAAACGTTTTTAATTACTTTCTCTTATTTCTCTTGAAACCTTTTCCATCTCCGCCGCGACGGTCTCCTCTATTTCCTGCATTATTATCTCTTGCAGAAGTATTGAAGGAAGGAGCAAGGTCTTTCTTACCGTAAACTTCTCCACGGCAAATCCATACTTTAATTCCAATCAAACCAACTTTTGTTAGTGCTTCGGCATGTGCATAGTCAATATCAGCACGGAATGTATGAAGCGGAGTACGTCCTTCTTTATACATTTCTGAACGAGCCATTTCTGCTCCATTCAAACGTCCAGATACTTGAATTTTGATACCTTCAGCACCCATTCTCATTGTTGATGCAATTGCCATTTTAACAGCACGACGGTAAGCAATTTTGCCTTCTACCTGGCGAGCTACATTATTAGCTACAATAACAGCATCTAACTCTGGTTTTTTAATTTCAAAGATGTTGATTTGAATATCTTTGTCTGTAATTTTCTTAAGTTCCTCTTTCAACTTATCTACTTCTTGTCCGCCTTTACCAATAATGATACCCGGACGCGCAGTACATACTGTGATAGTTACAAGTTTAAGAGTTCTTTCAATAATAATGCGTGATACACTTGCTTTAGCCAAACGAGCATTCAAGTATTTACGGATTTTGCTATCTTCTAGCAAAGTGCTTCCGTAATTTTTACCGCCATACCAATTAGAATCCCATCCTCTGATGATTCCTAAACGATTTGCTATTGGATTTACTTTTTGTCCCATCTGCTAATTAATTTTGATTTTCTTTATTAAGTGTATCTACTTGGATAGTTACATGGTTTGAACGCTTACGAATTCTGTAACCTCTTCCTTGTGGAGCAGTACGCATTCTTTTCAGCATTGCACCACCGTCTACATTTATTATTGACACATATAGCTCTCCGCTTTCTGCTTTACGTTCGTTTTTAGCTTCCCAGTTTGCGATAGCTGAACGTAATAATTTTTCGATTCTAGCAGCAGCTTCTTTATTTGAGTATTTCAATACACCAAGCGCTCTGAATACTTCTACTCCACGAATCATATCTGCCACAAGGCGCATTTTTCGAGGAGAAGTCGGTACATTGTTCAACTTGGCCAAAGAAATAGCTTGTTTAGCTTCTTTTCTTTTTTCAGCTGTTATTCTTTTTCTAGCACCCATTTTTTAATGTTTTCTTTTTGTTAATTTAATGGCTTCTGCTCCAATTATCTTTTCTTGTTACCACCGTGTCCACGGAATGTACGAGTAAGAGCAAATTCTCCTAGTTTATGTCCAACCATATTCTCTGTAACATATACAGGAATGAATTTATTCCCGTTGTGAACAGCAATAGTATGACCTACGAAGTCAGGTGATATCATTGAAGCCCTTGCCCATGTTTTAACTACAGCTTTTTTACCTGACTCATTCATAGCCAAGACTTTTTTCTCAAGCTTAACATTAATATACGGGCCTTTTTTTAATGAACGACTCATAATATTTATTCTTTATTAATCAGGTTATTATTTTTTTCTTCTTTCAATTATATACTTAGAAGAGTGTTTTTTAGGCGCTCTTGTCTTAAGACCCTTAGCATATAATCCAGTACGTGAACGTGGGTGACCTCCAGAAGCGCGACCTTCACCACCACCCATTGGGTGATCGACTGGGTTCATCACTACTCCTCGGTTGTGAGGACGACGGCCTAACCAGCGAGAACGACCTGCTTTACCTGATTTTTCAAGTCCGTGGTCTGAGTTACCTACGCTACCGATAGTAGCTTTACAAGTAGAAAGAATCTTACGTGTTTCTCCTGAAGGCATTTTGATAATTGCGTAGTTACCTTCGCGAGAAGTCAACTGAGCAAATGCGCCTGCCGAACGAACCATTTTAGATCCTTGACCTGGACGTAATTCGATATTATGAATAACTGTACCGATTGGAATTTTTGCCAAAGGCAAACAGTTCCCTACTTCAGGAGCAGCCTCAGCTCCCGACATCACTACCTGACCTACTTCCAAACCTTGAGGAGCTATAATATAAGTTTTCGCTCCATCAGCGTAATATAACAAGGCAATACGAGCCGAACGATTCGGGTCGTATTCAATTGTTTTTACAGTAGCCGGAATTCCGTCTTTTGTTCTCTTAAAGTCAATCAATCTGTAACTTCTCTTATGACCGCCTCCGAGATAACGCATTGTCATCTTACCGGTGTTATTACGGCCACCAGATGATTTCTTACCGACTACAAGAGATTTTTCTGGTACACTTGCAGTGATCTCTTCGAATGTACCAATAATTTTGTGTCTCTGCCCCGGTGTAGTGGGCTTTAATTTTCTTACTGCCATTTTTTATTTAGATATTACTAAAAAAGTCTATACTATCACCTTCTTTCAAGGTTACTATTGCTTTCTTATAAGCAGAAGTTTTGCCGCTAATTACACCTGCTTTAGTGTAACGGCTTTTACGGTTACCAGAATACTTCATCGTATTTACTGATTCAACTTTAACACCGTAAAGTTCTTCTACAGCTTTCTTAATCTCCACCTTGTTTGCACTTGGAGCAACACGAAATCCATAGCGATTTGGAAATTTCTCTGAAATCGCTGTTTGTTTTTCTGTTAGTATTGGTTTAATTAAAATTCCCATATTCTATACCTCCTTATGCGTTTAAAAGGTTATCGATAACAGCTACCGATGACTCAGCCAATACTAAACTTGTACAGTTAAGAATTGAATAAGTATTTACATCAGAAGCCCTTACAACTTGCACTCTCTCTAAATTTCGAGCCGACAAATATACGTTTTTATTTTGATCTGGCAAAACTAGAAGTACCTTTTTATCAGCTACTTGTAAATTCTTAGCTAATGCTACGAAATCTTTAGTTTTTGGAGCGTCAAAAGTCAAATCTTCTATTACAACGATTTGACCATCTTTAGCTTTCATCGAAAGAGCCGATTTACGTGCTAATTGTTTAACTTTCTTATTTAATTTGAATCCGTAGTCTCTTGGTTGAGGACCAAATACGCGAGCTCCACCTACTAATACTGGAGATTTGATATCACCACGACGTGCACCACCACCGCCTTTTTGACGGATAAGTTTACGTGTACTACCAGATAGCTCACTTCTTTCTTTAGTCTTATGAGTACCTTGACGTTGGTTTGCCAAGTATTGTTTTACATCTAACCAAAGAACGTGTTCATTAGGCTCAATTCCATAAATAGCATCATTTAATGCTACTTTCTTTCCGGTATCTTTACCGTTTTTATCTAATACACTCAGTTCCATTACTTCTCTCAATTAATATTCAACTAATACGATTGAACCTTTACCTCCAGGAACTGATCCTTTTACTAATAAAAGGTTGTGTTCTGGAATAACTTTTATTATCTCAAGGTTTTGAACAGTTGTACGAACATTACCCATCTGACCAGCCATTCTTGTTCCTTTAAACACCTTCGCAGGGTATGAACAAGCTCCGATAGAACCTGGAGCACGAAGACGGTTGTGCTGACCTAATGTAGCCTGACCTACTCCGGCAAATCCATGGCGTTTAACAACACCTTGAAAACCTTTACCTTTTGATGTTCCGATCACGTCTACATAACCTTCACCTTCGAAGATATCTACTGTCAATACATCGCCTAATTTATGGTCTCCTAAACCTTTGAACTCGGCCAAGTGTCTTTGTAGTGCTACTCCTGCTTTTTTGAAGTGACCAATTTGAGGTTTGTTAGTATGCTTTTCTTTTGCTTCTTTAAAGCCTAACTGCAAAGCCTCATAACCGTCTTTTTCAACAGTTTTTACTTGAGTAACCACACAAGGACCAACTTCGATAACAGTGCATGGTACATTTTTACCATCGGCACTGAAAACGGATGTCATTCCGATTTTTTTTCCTAATAATCCTGGCATTTCTCTAAATTATTTATTTAAACTAATGTAAATTTTATCAAACTTTAATTTCTACTTCAACTCCGCTTGGCAACTCTAATTTCATAAGAGCGTCTACAGTTTTAGCTGTTGAGCTATAAATATCGATCAGTCTTTTATAAGAAGATAGCTCGAATTGCTCACGAGATTTCTTGTTTACGAAAGTTGAACGATTTACAGTGAAAATACGTTTGTGTGTAGGTAATGGAATTGGTCCACTAACTACAGCTCCTGTAGCTTTTACTGTTTTAACGATTTTCTCAGCAGACTTGTCTACAAGCATGTAATCGTAAGATTTCAGTTTAATTCTAATCTTTTGACTCATTGTCTTTTTTTAATTAATAATTGATATTTCTATTTAAATATTGATAAGGCTACGATTAAGAGTCATTTACTAATCGTAGCCTACAATTTTATTTTATCAAATCAACACGACCTTTAACTTCAGTCAACACTTGGCGTGCGATAGAAGGTGATACCTCTTCGTAGTGAGAGAATGTCATTGCTGATGTTGCTCTACCTGAAGTAATTGTACGTAATGCTGTCACATAACCGAACATTTCAGCTAGAGGCACTTTTGCTTTCACAATACGTGCTCCTGAACGGCTAGATTCCATACCTTCAACTTGTCCACGACGTTTGTTCAAGTCTCCGATAACATCACCCATACTTTCTTCCGGTGTTACAACTTCCAATTTCATGATTGGCTCAAGCAATACTGGATGTGCTTTTTCTGAAGCGCTCTTGAAAGCGAACTTAGCAGCAAGCTCAAATGATAATTGGTCAGAGTCTACCGGGTGATAGGATCCGTCAACAAGTACTACTTTTAGCTTATCTAGAGCATAACCTGCAAGAACACCATTCTTCATTGCAACCTCGAATCCTTTTTGAACTGAAGGGATAAATTCTTTTGGAACGTTACCTCCCTTAACTTCATCTACGAATTGCAAGCCGCCTTCGAAGTCTGCATCTGCCGGACCAACTTTAACGATGATATCAGCAAATTTACCACGACCTCCTGATTGTTTTTTGTATACTTCGCGCAACTCAACAGTATCTGTGATTGCCTCTTTGTATGACACTTGAGGACGACCTTGATTAGCTTCTACTTTAAATTCACGTTTCAAACGGTCGATAATGATCTCTAAGTGAAGCTCACCCATACCTTCGATAACAGTTTGACCTGTTTCGTCGTTAGTACTTACACGGAATGTTGGATCTTCTTCAGCTAGCTTAGCAAGACCTGTAGAAAGCTTATCTATATCTTTTTGAGTTTGAGGCTCAATTGCGATACCAATTACCGGTTCTGGGAAGTCCATTGATTCAAGAACAATAGGATTGTTCTCATCACACAATGTGTCTCCTGTACGAATATCTTTGAAACCTACTCCGGCACCTATATCACCACATCCGATAACTTCTTTCGGATTTTGTTTATTTGAGTGCATTTGGAATAGACGAGAAATACGTTCTTTCTTATCTGAACGAGTATTGTACACATAAGATCCAGCAGGAAGCTCTCCTGAATAAACACGGAAGAAACATAGACGTCCTACATAAGGGTCAGTTGCAATCTTAAACGCTAGAGCACAAAGTGGCTCTTCTGGGCTTGGATGGCGAACGATCTCTTCTCCTGTTCTTGGATCTGTACCTGTAATAGCCTCTGTATCGATAGGACTAGGCAAGTATCTACAAACAGCATCAAGAAGTGGCTGAACACCTTTATTTTTGAATGAAGACCCACAAAGCATTGGGTTAATTTGCATACTTAAAGCTCCCTTACGTAAAGCTACAAGAATTTCATCTTCTGTAATAGCAGAAGGATCATCAAAGAATTTCTCCATCAATGCCTCGTCGCATTCTGCAACCATTTCTAGCATTTTCTCTCTCCATTCATTTGCTTCTTCTAGTACATCTGCAGGAATATCACCTAGGTCATAATCTGCACCCATTGTTTCGTCATGCCAATACATAGCTTTCATACTAACCAAGTCTACAATCCCCCTAAAGCCTTCTTCTGCTCCAATTGGGATTTGAATAGGACAAGGATTAGCACCAAGCACATCTTTTACCTGACGAACAACTTCAAAGAAGTTTGCTCCTGAACGGTCCATTTTGTTCACGTAACAAATACGAGGAACATTATATTTATCAGCTTGACGCCATACTGTTTCCGATTGAGGTTCTACACCACCAACCGCACAAAATGTAGCAATGGCTCCATCAAGAATACGCAACGAACGCTCAACCTCTACTGTAAAGTCAACGTGTCCTGGAGTATCTATCAAGTTGATCTTGAAAAGCTCATTATTGTACTTCCATTGAGCTGTTGTCGCTGCAGACGTAATAGTAATACCACGTTCTTGCTCTTGCGCCATCCAGTCCATAGTAGCACTACCATCATGAGTCTCTCCGATTTTATGAGTAAGACCTGTATAGAATAGAATACGTTCAGATGTCGTTGTTTTACCAGCATCAATGTGAGCCATGATGCCTATATTTCTTGTATTTTTTAATGTTTCACTAACTTTTGCCATCGATTTTTTCTCCTAATTTTCTCTTAGCTTATTTTAAAATCTGAAGTGAGCGAATGCACGGTTAGCCTCAGCCATTCTATGCATATCTTCTTTCTTCTTAAATGCTCCTCCTTGACCGTTAAAAGCATCTGCAATCTCTGCAGCCAATTTATCAGCCATAGTTTTACCGCCTCTTTTACGTGCAAATAAGATAAGATTCTTCATTGACACTGATTCTTTACGATCTGGGCGTATTTCTGTTGGAACTTGAAATGTTGCACCACCTACACGGCGAGACTTCACTTCAACTTGAGGGGTTACGTTATCTAATGCTGCTTTCCATATTTCTAAAGCAGATTTTTCTTCGTTTGGCAGTTTCTTCTTAACAATTTCTAATGCTTCATAGAAAATACCGAATGAGATGGATTTTTTACCATCATACATTAAGTGGTTAACAAATCTTGTAACCTTTACATCACCGAAAACAGGATCTGGAAGAATCTGTCTTTTCTTTGGTTTTGTTTTTCTCATTTTGTTCTTGAAAAATTTTGTTCTTGTTTTTGGTTGCCATTCTGCTGTCTTCAACAGTTCCGCCGAACTATTTACTCAACCTATGTATAGCCTATCCAATAAACTTAAACCGTTTTAATACTTAATTAAAAAATCTCGGTTTGGGTTTCGGGGATTATTTTTTCTTACCACCCTTAGCTGCAGCTGCTGCCGCTTGACCCGGTTTAGGACGTTTAGCTCCGTATTTAGAGCGACGTTGCGTACGACCATTTACTCCTGCAGTATCCAATGTACCACGAACAATGTGATAACGAACACCTGGAAGGTCTTTAACACGACCACCTCTAACAAGTACAATAGAGTGCTCCTGCAAGTTATGTCCTTCTCCAGGAATATAAGCATTTACCTCTTTTGAGTTTGTTAAACGCACACGTGCTACCTTACGCATCGCTGAATTAGGTTTTTTAGGAGTAGTCGTATACACACGAATACACACACCTCTACGTTGAGGACATGCATCTAGTGCACGAGATTTACTCTTTTCAACCAAAACAGTCCGTCCTTTTCTTACTAATTGTTGAATTGTAGGCATCTTGTTTTACTTTAAAACTTTAATTTCAATTTAAATAATATTTTCACACTCGAAAAACGCCTGAAACGGAAACTACATTAATGTAAATCAAAGACTTAACATCAAGAAGTTTCTTTTCCACGCATCATTCGGGTTGCAAATGTAGACATAATCAATAAGATACACAAATAATTAGAAAAAAAAATAAGGATTCAAACCTTCAGACAACCAATTAGAACAGGACGTAAACTTCAAAAAAAAACGCAATGGATAAAACCATTGCGCTTAATGTAAAATTATAATTGTTCGTTAGAAAGAAAAATCAACTCCTACAGCAAACACTTTATTTGTTCTTAAAAAAACGTCTTTTCCTGAAAGATAAGTCTCTGTAGTTGGTATTTTTGCATAATTAGTATTTTCTTTACTCCAATCTGAATATGTAGTCCAAAAATACCCAATATTCAACATTACATTCTCTGACACATTCACAGCTCCTCCAAGTCCAATAGAATAGGAATTTATAGAAAAACTAAGATCAGTTAAATAATCATCCGTCACTCCATAACGCGTCATTTGCGCGCCAGCACTAACTAAAAACAAACGATTTATCCGATATTCCAATCCTGCTAAATACTCATTCGTTCCCCCGTCAAGCAATTTCTGTTTATCGTTCGCCATTTGCGCTTCTTTATCAAAGAAATGATGGTAACCTACGCTAGCAAGCAATTGAGGTGTAATTTGATAAGATGCTCCGATAGAGAAAAGAGCAGGAATATCATGAGGTGTATTCACTCCATCCTTAAACTGATCTAAGCCTCCATCTTTTCCATTTATAGTTTTGCTTTCAACATCAAGGGATGTTTTAAACTCATATTTAGCACCAATATTCAATCCTTTATAATTAAAGTTTAATCCTAATATAGGAGCAACACCCCAACCCGATTGTTTATTATCAATCTCTCTATCCGCCACCAAATCTACCAAAGCTGGTTGACCTATAGTTGTAAAGAAATCTACTGCTGACAACATATCTCCATTAGGATTTAACTGCGGATGTTTAGGGTTAATTTTAATATTTTTCAAATAGCCTTCGTAGCCATTATTCACAATATTGAGACGAAAACCAGCATAAGCTGAGAACATATCATTGATAGCATAACTACCACCAAGCTGCAATCCATAAATGAAAGATGAACCTGTCATATAAGCATCAACAGAATAATTAGACGTCTCCAACCCCATACCATTAGTCATAGCAACAGGCAACACCGCCACCATAGATTCAAATGAAGCTAGACCTCTATTAAAAGTAGCTTTACCACCGCCTCCGGTTACTGCAAAATTTCCAGACAAAACCCATTTACCTGTTTTATATGCAGCCTGGAGACTTGGAACTAGCGGAGCAGAAGCTTTCCCTTCATACAATTTTGTAGCATCTCCACCAAAACTAGCAAAGGGAACAAATGTAGATGTTATAGTTCTTGTTTGAAATGCACTCTGATTTGAAAAAGAAAAATGCAAACCATCTTTCAATTTCACCAATCCTGCAGGGTTGGTATAAGCAGCATCTATTTGTGTAGAAGCATCACGTGCTACCATTCTAATAAAATGCGCACTTTGATTTGTGTTGGTCAAGATTCCTCCTGCCGATACAAAAGAAACCTTACATAAAGTTAATAATGCGATTAACGCAATTCTATTCATTTTCATTCTTTGTATACTTTTTATAAATGTGGGCACAAATATACAAGGAATAACTTAGTTTCAAAAGAAACTATAGCAAAAATAAACTTTTACTGACCTGATTATCAATTATTTGTTGTCTATGCAACATTATTTATTAAACTCAAAACCTCACAACTAGATGCCATCTATTTGATAATCAAAACTTATATCCCATAAGTAAAGAAAAATTTTTATTGCGATAATGCGTACTATTCAACAATTTATTTAATTCATTATTTTTATCTGCTATATTAGCAAACCCAAAATTAAAACTGATTTCGAAAATCAGCCTTTCAAATTCCAGAGCAGCTCCATACCTCAATCCATAATCAATTTTCTTCATCCGATTATCACCGAAGGTATCACCTCTATCCGCACCAGCTTCGCTTTTCTCTATCAAGGAAGTGCTTCCTCCCAGGCCATAAGCAAAATAAGGTCCCGCATTGAAAACAAGCTTCATATCAGACACTGTTTCCATCTTATAGGCTGCTAACAAAGGCACCTCAATATACTTCATTGTAAAATGCTGCTTCCAACTAGGTATATCTTCTGAATAACTTGAAGAACCTTTTAAGCGAATTCCTTTAACCGAAAAATATGGACCAGACTGTAAATAAAAACTTTCTGTGACAGCATAATCGACAGATAAACCAATCTGATATCCCGCTTTTATTTTCTTAGCTCCTATATTCTTTGCTGCTGCACTGGAAAAATTAAATCCTCCTTTTACCCCAAATTGCCAAATAGGTTCATCTTGCGCCGAAGCTTTTGAAACAAATAATACTAAAAGAAATAAAAACTTTATTTTACGGATATGATTCATCATTACTATCTTTAAGTTAATATGCAAACTTTAATTTATATTTTACAAGAATACTTCTTTTTATCTATTTAAACAATTAAAGGTCTGTAAGCTGCTTCAACCAAACTGAAGCCACAGCATCACTAGGCATACGCAAATCTCCCCTAGGAGAAAGATTTATAGATCCTACTTTCGGGCCATCAGGTAAACACGAACGTTTAAACTGCTGAGAAAAAAAACGAGATACAAATACCTTCAACCATTTTAGAATCTCTCCCCTTGAATACTCTCCTTTAAAAGCATGCTGAGCCAGATAAAGTATTTTTTTAGGAGAGAAACCAAATCGCAACATATAATATATAAAGAAATCGTGCAACAAATATGGGCCTACTAAATCTTCTGTTATCTGAGACATATTACCTCCTTCTGCCGGCAGAAGTTCCGGACTAACGGGAGTAGCAACAACATCTGCCAAAACTCTCTGAACAACACCTTCCATCTGAGTAGCCCCAACCCATGACACTAACGTTTTCACTAAAGTCTTAGGAACCCCTACGTTTACAGCATACATAGACATATGATCTCCATTGTAAGTACACCAACCTAAGGCTAGCTCAGACAAGTCTCCCGTTCCTATAACCAACGCATTAACCTTATTTGCATAATCCATCAATATCTGCGTTCTTTCGCGAGCCTGAGAATTTTCATATGTTACATCGTGTATATTTTCGTCGTGGTCTATATCTGCAAAATGCTGTAGAGTTGCCTCTCTTATCGAAATTTCTTTCACAGTAACACCTAAAGCCTGCATCAACTTAATGGCATTCGCATATGTACGATCAGTAGTTCCAAATCCAGGCATGGTTATACCATAAATGCCCTTACGATCAAGACCTAACTTATCGAAAGTCTTAACCAAAACGAGCAAGGCCAAAGTTGAATCTAGCCCTCCAGAAACCCCAATTACAGCATTTTTAATCCTTGTATGCAACATCCGTTTAGCCAACCCTCCACTTTGCAATGAAAATATTTCTTCGCAATGAGCATTCAAGCTTTCATCCCCTTGGGGAATAAATGGTGTCGGAGAGATATATCGTTTTAAAAGAAAGTCACAATCCTTATCCTCTACGGACTCCGATTTCATAATAATATTACGATAGGCTATTTCGTTTATCCTATAATATTCTTGCAAAGAGAAAGATTTATTTCTTAAACGTTCATTTCTTAAGCGTTCAATATCTATATCTGCTGTTATCACAGTATTATCAAAAGAAAAACGTTCTCCTTCTGACAAGATCACTCCATTTTCAGCGATCAGAGTTTCTCCCGAAAAGACAAGATCTGTCGACGACTCTCCATTTCCGGCAGAGGCATAAACATAACCAGACAGACAACGAGCTGACTGATGACTCACAAGGCTTTTTCTGTAATGATGCTTCCCTGCTATCTCATTACTTGCAGAGAGATTAAATATTACATCTGTCCCGTTCAGAGCATATAAACTGGAAGGAGGAATCGCACTCCACAAATCTTCACAAATCTCTATTGAAAACTTAAAATCATTCACATCAAAGATAAGATCTGAGCCTACAGGAACAACTTGCCCACAAATACTAACCTCCGACTCTTTGAGCTCCGAAACTGAAGAAAACCACCTTTTTTCGTAGAATTCATTATAGTTAGGCAAAAAGGTTTTTGGTACAATTCCGTGTATGCAACCATCTTTTAGCACTACTGCAACATTGTATAACTTGTTAGATATTTCTAAAGGCAGTCCTACTACAGCCAAAACTGAAAGCTTCTTTGTTTCTTCAACAATTCTCATCAAAGAAGTCTTAGCCTCGTCTAACAACAATCTGTTAAGAAAAAGATCAGCACAGGTATAACCCGTTATACAGAGTTCGGGAAATACAATAGCTACAACATCATCTTTCTCAGCTTTGTGTAGTATATTTAATATTTCAGTTGTATTATAATCGCAATCAGCCACTCTCATTGCTGGTGATGCTGCAGCAAAACGGACAAATCCATAGTTATTCATAACCAATATATTTTTGCAAACTTACGAAAGATTTTTATGTTATATAACAATTCTATTTGAATTAAAAATCGATAACTTTGATTAAAAATAAAATAAACAACAGAATATGGAACTCCAATTTAATCTGACTCAAATTCTAAGTGCATTTGTTGTACTGTTTGTACTGATAGACGTATCCGGTTCAATCCCTATTTTTCTCAATTTTAAAGGAGAGGGTAAAGATGTAAACCCTTTGCAGGCAGCTGTATATTCTTTTATCATCATGACAGCTTTTCTATTTGTTGGGAAATGGGTTTTAGAGTTATTCAATGTAGACGTATCATCTTTTGCGGTTGCCGGAGCATTAGTCATATTCATCATTTCTGTTGAGATGATATTTGGAGTTGAAGTTTTCAAGAATGATGCACCCGGAGGATCAAGAACCTTAGTACCTATTGTATTCCCCTTGATTGCCGGCCCAGGCACATTTACAGTTTTATTATCTATGCGGGCCGAATATGCTGTAGTAAATATTATTACAGCTCTATTTCTAAACATGATTATCGTCTATCTGGTACTTAAGTACCTAAATGCTGTAGAAAAGCTATTGGGACTGGGAGGTGTTTATGTACTACGAAAATTCTTTGGAGTTATAGTTATGGCTATTGCAGTTAAGCTATTCACCGAAAATTTCAACACCCTGCTTGACAGTTTAAAATAAGGAGATAATTTATATACAAAAAGAGGCTAATATTTCTATTAGCCTCTTTTCTTTATATTAAGAATATCTTAAATTCTATTCCTTATACTCGTTCGGGTTATCCGGAATAATCTTTAACAATTTAATATTGAACCAAAGAGTTGTATAACCCGGAATACTCTGAACTCCGGTATAATAATCATATTTCCCTGCTGCTCCATAAGCCAAACGGTAAGGAATACAAACCTCTACAGCATCACCTACTTTCATATTTGTAAGCATAGTAATCCACCCGTCAATAACCCCCGTGAAGGTTCCACTTGCATCCATTCCCGAAATACGAAAACCTCTACCCGTTGTTGCATTATCTTTTTCTGTTGAATCGAAAACAACTTTAGTACCATCTTCCAAGTAGTACCAACCTTCGTATCTAGCAACAACGCTATCTGAAGAATACGGGCTTCCGGTCTCTGTGATTTTTAGAGAAGGGGTTTCATCTTTTTCGAAAAAGTCTGTATTTTTCCAGTACACAGAACCATTTCCACTCAGAGAAGCTCTTGATTTATATTCTGGATTTGCAGCAGCCTTTCTTGCTAACTCTTCATTATAAGCTTTCCATTCTTCATCTACTTCGTCATCGTCTTTGGAACATGCTCCAAATACTAACAATGTACAGAATAGAACCGCTAGAGCAAATAAATTTTTATTCATGTGATTAAATCGTTTTCAACAAATTCTTCATACTTACTTTATCAGATATAATATCTGATAGTTTATCTATAGCAACACGCTCTTGCTCCATTGTATCACGATAGCGGATAGTCACCGTATTATCTTCCAATGTCTGATGATCCACTGTTACACAGTAAGGCGTACCAATAGCATCCTGACGACGATAACGTTTACCTATACTATCTTTTTCATCATATTGACATTTAAAATCAAACTTCAATTGATCTATAATTTCGCGTGCTTTCTCAGGAAGTCCATCTTTCTTCACTAATGGAAGAACACCTAGCTTTATAGGAGCCAAAGCAGCAGGCAATTTTAATACCACTCTAGATTCTCCTCCATCCAGTTCCTCTTCGCAATAAGCTGCTGACATTATAGACAAGAACATACGATCTACGCCGATAGATGTCTCTACAACGTAAGGAACATATGATTTATTGAGTTCGGGATCGAAATATTGTATTTTTTTACCAGAAAACTTCTCATGACTACTCAAGTCAAAATCGGTACGAGAATGAATTCCTTCTACTTCTTTAAAGCCAAAAGGCATTTCAAATTCCACATCTGTCGCAGCATTTGCATAGTGAGCCAATTTATCATGATCGTGGAAACGGTATTTATGATCTCCAAAACCAAGAGCCTTATGCCATCTCATACGAGTTTCTTTCCACTTCTCGAACCAATCTAGCTCTTCTCCCGGACGAACAAAAAATTGCATTTCCATTTGTTCAAACTCACGCATACGGAACACAAACTGACGCGCAACAATCTCGTTACGGAAAGCTTTACCTATTTGTGCAATACCAAAAGGAATTTTCATTCTACCTGTTTTTTGCACATTAAGGAAGTTCACAAAGATACCTTGTGCTGTTTCGGGACGAAGATAAACTTTCATAGCCCCATCGGCAGTAGATCCCATTTCGGTAGAGAACATTAGATTGAACTGACGAACATCAGTCCAGTTACGCGTCCCACTGATAGGGTCAACTATTTCGCAATCAACAATAATCTGGCGCAATTCCTCAAGGTTATTATCATTCAGTGCTTTTGCAAATCGCTCATGCACTTCATCACGTTTCTTCTTGTTTTCCAAAACGCGCGGATTTGTTTGACGGAACATTGCTTCATCGAAACTATCTCCAAAACGTTTTGCTGCTTTTTCTACTTCTTTATCTATTTTCTCATCAATCTTTGCCAGATAATCCTCAACCAGAACATCGGCACGATAACGCTTCTTACTGTCTTTATTATCAATCAACGGATCATTAAAGGCATCAACGTGTCCTGATGCTTTCCAAATAGTAGGATGCATAAATATAGCAGAGTCGATACCGACTACATTTTCATGCAACAACACCATGCTGTCCCACCAGTATTTTTTTATATTGTTTTTAAGCTCCACCCCCATTTGTCCATAGTCGTAAACAGCGCTTAAGCCATCATAAATTTCGCTAGACTGAAAAACAAAGCCATACTCTTTACAGTGTGAAACTATTTTCTTAAAAACATCTTCTGACATATACCTTCAATTATTTTTTAACGTTCTGTTTATATGCATTTTGAATAACGCACACAAAGTAAACATTTTTTTTTGACATAAAAGTTGAATATTGTTAACGAATTCTGGCTATTTCATACTCTATATTAAAAAAACTATCTTCGTGAATCTAAAATACAATATACGGATGAAGTATTTCTATCTCATATTTCTGTCTTTAATCTCACTTTGCGGCATTGCCCAAACGACAGGACAGAAATCTGGGAAAACGATACAAGGAAAAGTTCTTTACAATGAGACAAAAGAACCTATCCCTTTTGCTTCGGTGAGACTCCTTACCGAAACAGATAGTCTTTATACACAAGGCACATCTACCACAGAAGATGGAACCTTTCGTCTTACCATAGCTAAAAAAAATAAATACATCTTGGAAGTATCTTTTATTGGATATAAAAGTTTTTTTAAGAATATTAACACCAATGACAAGGAAATCAGCTATTCATTAGGTGACATTCTGCTAGAAGAAGCCCCTATCGAACTTGAAGCTACTGTTGTTGAAGGAAAGGTTCCAGACATACAGGTAAAGGGGGACACGATCCAATACAATGCCGGAGCATTCAAAACAGAAGAACATGAGCTATTACAAGACTTAATAAAAAAAATACCGGGGATAGAGATTGAGGCGAATGGGAATATAAAGGCGAATGGAAAACCAATTCAAAAAATATTGGTAGATGGTAACGAGTTCTTTGGGGAAGATATTGCTTTCGCTCTGAACAATTTACCAGCAAACATGATCAAAAACCTTCAGTTATTTAAAGAACAGTCTGAAGAAGCGAAAACAAGTGGAGTAAAAGATCAGGATCCGCCTCAGGTATTGAATCTAGTTATCAAGGAAGAATTCAAAAAGTCGGTTTTCGGGAATGCTGAAGCTGGATATGGTAGCAACGACCGCTATCAAGGAAACTTTAGTTTGAATAGAATGCATGGCGACAACCAATACTCTTTGATAGGGCAAGGAGGAAATGCTCCTAGGAATGGAGGCATGATGGGAAACGGCGATAATGTAAATAAAGACGTCGGAGCTAACTTTAATGTAAACCCTTCGGATAAAATTAAAATAAACGGAAGTGTGGATTACACCTACAATAAAAGCAGGAACGAGAACAAAAATGAATCTTACACTTCATTGATAGACAGATACAGTTTTGGAAGTAGCAACTATAAAGATAAAAGCAACTCAGGAAATGCTCGGGTAAACTTAGATTGGAAGCCCGATTCGTTAACCACTATTTTTATAAGAAGTAGTTTCGGGCTAAGTAATAACATATCCGAGTCTTATTCTTCCGACTCTTCTTACGTAACAAATATGAATCCTACAACAGGGTTTTCATCATCCTCTACAGAGAATAAAAATTTCAACAACAATAATTACTTTATGATTAGTAGAAAATTAAATTCGAAAGGCAGAAGTATACGACTAAGCATAAATAACTCTATAAGGAATGGGAACTCGGACGGAAACAACTATTCTAGAACGACCTATCCGGACACCATACCTGACAGAATTATAGACAACATATCTACAACTAAAAACAAGTCGACAAGTTACGGTGCTTCTATCAGCTATGTAGAACCTCTGGGAAAAGACAACCTACTACAATTTCAATACTCATATAGGACGAGTAAGTCGGAAAGGGACAATGATGCCAGAAGAAAAAACGAAAACGGAGAATATACAATAGTAGATAGCACCTATACACGTGTAAGCAAAAGCACCTTCAGAGCACATAACGTAAATGTAAGATTTCAATCAACAAAAGAAAAATATAATTATTCCATAGGATTCAACATTGACCCTACATATTCAAATAATATAATAAATCTAGGAGATTCTATAATAGAGGATATTACACAAAATACAATTAATTTCTCGCCAGCTATTCAGTTCGGATTGCAGCCAAACGAAAATACAAGATGGATTTTTGATTACTCCGGCAGTACTTCTCAGCCAAGTTCTCGTCAGCTTTCAGGAGATACTATTGTCCACAATTCATTATCACGATCGGTAGGGAACCCAAACTTAAAGACAAGTTATAGTAATCGCATAGGAGCTTATTTTATGAAATCAGATTACGAATCAGGGCGCTATATAAACCTTTCGTTCAACCTAAGCTATACATTCAACAACATTGCCGACTATACAATTATTGACAAAAACGGGAATAGGTTTAGCACATACAAGAATGTAGATGGCAATATGAATGCCTTTCTGTATGCAACATACAACACCCCTTTGAAGAATAAAAAGTTCCAAATCTCATTCGATCCAAACATATATTACAATAAGAGTATAGGATATACAAATGGAGAGAAATCCGTTATTCAAACTATTTCTTTCACTCCAAGCAGCTATATTCGGTTCAACTCTGACAAATTTGAATCATCTTTACGCGTATCTGTAGGACAAAACATCTCATTTAATAATTTATCAGAAAAAGAGAGATCAAGCAATACCCGATATAGCTTCAGCAATAACATAAAATGGAAACTTCCTTATGACTTCACTGTATCAAACAATGTTAACTGGATCTTATTATCAGGATATGGAGAAGGATCTAAAAACAGTGAGTTATTATGGAGCGCCTCTATCGAAAAGCTTGTTCTAAAGAAACAAGGTACATTAAGAGCTCAGTTTGTAGATATCCTTGATGACAAGAACAATGAGATGAGAATGATAAACGGAAGCGACTACAACTATTCCTGGTCTAACAATATAGACCGATATTTCATGCTAAGCTTTTCTTACCGGTTCAAGACTAAAGGAAGTGAAAACACAAGCGATGACGACTACATGTACTAAATACAAAAAGTCAAACATTAGAATATTTTACATATTTTAGTACACAACAAGCGCAGAAAAGCTTACTTTTAAATAATTATTCCTATATTGCCGCTTCATTTTTAACATATATATAAAACTAATATCATGTCAAACAATTCTGCTAAAATTAAATTTTATAGTGGAGAGGATATTCCACTGGAATTACACAAAGTTCGTGTTGTACAAAAATTACACTTAGTTCCCATCGAACGCCGCCTAGAAGCCCTAAATGAAGCTGGCTATAACACATTCAGGCTCGACACTAAAGATGTGTTTCTAGATATGTTAACTGACAGCGGAACAAATGCTCTTAGCGACAGACAAATGGGAGCAATGATGATCGCTGACGATGCCTATGCCGGCTCTCAAAGTTTTGTCAGATATCAAAAAGCAGTAGAAGATGTTTTAGGCAAGAAGTACCTTCTTCCTGTACATCAAGGACGTGCAGCAGAAAACATTATAGCGAATGCTTATGTGCGCAAAGGAAGTATTGTTCCGATGAACTACCACTTCACAACAGCAATGGCACATATTACCCAATATGGAGGAAAAATTGATGAACTTTTGTACGATGAGGCTTATGTCATAAACAGCACTCACCCGTTCAAAGGGAACATGAACCTTGAAAAATTAGAGAAGTGTATTAACAAACATGGCCCTGCTAATATTCCATATATCCGAATGGAAGCATCTACCAACCTGATTGGAGGGCAGCCATTCTCTATCGAAAACTTAAGAGGAGTACGCGCTATAGCTGACAAATACAATATTCGCCTTGTGTTGGATGCCAGTCTGCTTGGAGAAAATGCATGGCTTGTAAAACAACGTGAAGAAGAGTTTAAGGAAGCTTCAATGAAAGAAATCATCCAGACTATGACAGGTTTGGCCGATTTAGTGTATTTCTCGGCTCGTAAACTAAGTTCTTCTCGTGGAGGAGGGATATGCACCAACGACTATACAATCTATAAGGAATTACAACCACTTATTCCTCTTTTCGAAGGGTTCCTTACTTATGGAGGAATGTCTGTTCGCGAAATTGAGGCTATTGCTGTAGGCTTATACGAAACATTAGATGAAGGTATGATTTGCCAGAGTCCTATGTTCATTGAATATCTAGTTAATTCATTAGTAAAAAAAGGTATCCCTATGGTTACCCCGGCAGGAGTATTAGGTGCGCATGTTAACGCAATGGAGATTTGCTCACACATTCCTCAATCGGAATACCCTGCAGGTTCGCTTGCTGCTGCATTCTTCTTAATCTCCGGAGTCAGAGGTATGGAGCGAGGATCTGTTTCTAACCAACGGGATGAGTACGGAAATGAAACATATGCAGACATGGAACTTCTTCGTCTGGCTATTCCTCGTAGAGTATTTACTCTTTCTCAGATAAAGTATGTGGAAGATCGCATGACATGGCTATATGAAAATCGTCACCTCATCGGTGGATTGAGATTCGTGGACGAGCCACCGGTATTACGTTTCTTTATGGGAGGATTGGAACCTGTTAGCGATTGGCCACAGCAATTGATGGCTAAATTTAAAGAAGACTTTGGCGATAGCCTTTAATTACATTTAGACATATACAAAAGGATTCCTTAAATAGGAATCCTTTTCTTTTTATAAAGAATTAAAGAATCGAAATATTAACAACTTAAAAACTCTAATTTCTTAAATGTACCACAGACAAAGACAATATACCTATATCAAATTACCAAATCCTATTTCATATTTAAAATTAGGCGGGAAAGGGGGGGGGTATTAGTTGTCTCTCCATATTTTGATAAAATTACTTACCCTTACCTATATTATCATAAGTATTGCCAGAAAAAAAATAGGGAACCTTATTTGGTTCCCTATTTTACTTTATTTAGGTCTAGAATTCATTAATTCTCTACATATCCTGGATTTTGAACTAAATTAGGATTTAATTCTCTTTGTGTTTTTGGAATAGGATACCATTCTAAGTGTTCACTTGTTATTGGCTTGTGATCCCACCAGCTTTCTGTTAAGAATTTACCAAAACGAATCAAATCTGTTCTACGTTTTCCTTCGAAGATAAATTCACGTCCTCTTTCCTCAAGCAATTCATCCAATGTCAATGTTGCAGTTGTATATTTCTCTGTTTCCCAATCTGCATCAGAGAAAGCACGTTTACGACAATCGTTGATCAATTGTACTGCCTCAGCAGTCGCTTTTCCTCCATTTTTACGCATTAAAGCTTCAGCTTTAGCAAAATAGATTTCAGTCAAACGATAAAGCACCCAGTCATTACTCCAATAGCTAGCATCATTTTCTGCACCTGGACGATATTTATTAAAGCGTGCACCACTATTTTCTTCACCTGTAGTCATAGATGATTCTGTTTTTCCTTCGCTAAATCTTTGGATTTCTTTTACGAATACCAGTGGTTTCCTATATATTCATCTGTTCCAAGAACAGGTTTAGTTGGATCGTTATAATAGTATTGAGGGCCTATTAACATCCATTCTTTCTTTCTTAAATCGTTATCTGCAAATTTATCATAAGCAGAAGGGATAACTACAACTCCGTCATTACCATTAGAAGTTCCCCCATAGATGTATTTTTGATTAAAATGATAAAAATCGCCACTCCATCCGCATCTATCATTTGTGTCTTGATAATCATATGATAGGACAAGAATATGCTCATAAGCATCTTGTGTATTCGTATTATAGTACGTTGTCAAAATGTCTTTATCTAACTTCATTACATCTTTCTGTGCACCACCTTTTCCTTGCATCAAAAGATCACAATATTTAATACAGTCATCCCAGCGAGCTTGACCATACCATTTTTCTGCATTTAGATATAACTCAACAAGCATAGCATAACCTGCAGCCTTTGTGAAACGTCCAATATTCAAGCCTTTAGCTGAAAGCAATGGAAGATCATCTATAACTGCTAATATTTCAGACTCAACAAACTCAAATACTTCTTTATGAGATTTTGTTTCTGGAAAAGAAGGTTGCACCGTTGTCGAAATAGGAAGATTTCCCCAAAGATCCAAAGCTTTCAAATAATAATAAGCTCTATTAGCTTTTAACTCAGCGATAAAAGCTGCACGCTCTTCTTCTGTAATACCCAGTTCTTCTACACTTCTTGACGATAAGTTCTCAATACCTGAGTTACAAAATCCTAATCCCATAAAAGTAAGATTCCAACAGTCTTTTATTGTATTGTGAGAATAACTCCATGTGTGATAGTGGAATTGAATCCATTTGGCATCATCATAACCGTGACGTCCTTTTTGAGGCCAAGCCAGCTGATCGGCAGACAATTCATTCAGTTTCCAATAGTTTTCTCTTGAGGTTTGCCCGAATACAGCACGGCTATGTGTATAAGGTCGCAGAACAACAGACATTGTTTCTTCTCTATTCTTATAGAAATTATCTGTTACAATTTCATTATAAACTGTCGGATTTAGATCTGTACATGAAACAGCAACAAACAGACAATATATAACTAAAGAGATTCCTGTCGTAAATATATTTTTAATTTTCATCTTTTCTTGATTTTTAGAATTTAACATTTAACCCAAACATAAATGTTCTAGTGACTGGAATACGGTTTCTATCTTCTAGACTAGGATCTAGTCCTTCTGCTTTCATTTCCGGATCGTATCCTGTGTAGTTTGTTATAGTTAGCAAGTCACGTACTGTAGCATACAATCTGAATGTAGGTATAGTCGGATTTTTATGTTTAAATGTGTATCCTACAGTTATATTATCTATCTTTAGATAGTCTCCATCTTCAAGATAATAATCAGAATACTGGTAAGAAGCATTAACTCCTTCTGTCAACACATTACTGAAAACATTATCTCCACTCTCCAGAGTCTTAAGGTTTCCATATGTCATATTCATACGATTAAAATCTGGAATCCTAGTCGAGATTTGAAGCTTATAGTAAAATCGAAATTTTTGTAATCAATCATATTGGTCAGGCTTAAGTGATGCTTAGGAACTCCATTACCAATATAGCCCAAATCTTCTTCTGTAATTTGCTTAGGCGAAACTTTAGAGCCATCTTTCTTATAGAAAAGCCATTCCCCATTTTCATCAAACCCTGCAAATTTTCTTCCATAAAACTGTCCTAGCTCTCCGCCTTCATACATTCTGATAGCTTTTCCTAGAGCTCCGTACCCACCTATATCACCTTCGTCTTTATAAGAAGTTCCTCCTTTATATTTAGTCAGTTTATTAGAGAATAAATGGCTGTAAGTAAAGAATGCTTTCCAACGTAAATCTTTTGTATTAACAGGAATTGCTTGCAGAGTTACCTCTATCCCTGTATTTTCTGTTTCCCCAATATTAAGAGTACTGCTTGAATGTACATTAGAAGGAGAAGGGACAGCTACACCCCCAATGATAAGGTCTGAAGACCCTCTTTTATAAAAATCTATTGCTCCAGTCAGTCTGTTATTTAGAACCCCAAAGTCTAAACCAAGATTCCATTCTTTTTTTGTTTCCCACTTTAGGTCTGGGTTAGGGTTTTTACCAGGTCCGTAAGTTTGAGTCCAAGTTCCATCCGGCTTCAAGTAATATCCTCCGGAACCAACAGTTACAAGGTATTCGTAACGTTTATTTGGAGCCTGTCCAGTTTCTCCATATCCAACGCGTAATTTCATATTAGAGATAGCAGGAACGGCTTTCATAAACTCTTCATTTGTTATATTCCAAGCCAAAGATGCAGAAGGGAAATTTCCCCATCTGTGATTTGCTCCAAATTTTGTAGAGCCTTCTCTACGTAAAGACACTTGTGCGATGTATCGACTATCGAAAACATAATTCAAACGACCGAAGAAAGCAATTAATTTGTCCTCTTCTTTCTTACTCTCCATCCCCATATATTCTGTACCTTTATTTAGCCCAGAACCCGATTGTAAAGAATTTTCACCTACTGCATCACTAATAAAACCAGTATTCCAAGCATTGAAAGATTCTTCTTTGTTATATCGATAAGAGTAACCTACTACAGCATCTATTCTATGAGTATCTGCAAATGTCTTAAGATAGCTTACTGTAGGTTCTGCAAAAGCAACGAACTTTTTCTCTTCACCTCTATACGCATATCCTCCTCCATTATATCTATTAACAGAAACTCTATTTGCCTTATTGTAGTATCTACCATCTGTAAACTCGTTAGAAACAACACCTCCAGTTATAGCAAATCGTAAATCTTTAATAGGTTCTAAAGTCAACCTTGCATCTAAAGATGTGTATTGTTGATCCCTTTTCATATATTGTTGCTCGTTGCAAGCTACAACGTTTTCGGGATAGCTGTCGTGTTCCCAAAATGTACCATCTTCGTTTCTAATAGGGGCAGTAGGGTTAAACTTCAATGCTGTCTCCCAAACACGATTATCTGAGTTCAATCTATCCAAATTAGAATATGTTGCCGCAAGGTTTGTTTGCAAAGTAAGCATTTCATTAAGCCCTTTAGTAATTAGAGACACTCTACCTCCATAATCTTTACGTGCATCTGACTTAGCTATACTTTCAGAATCGCTATAAAAAAGAGAAGCTCTATAGGTTGTTGAACCTGCACCTCCACTCAACGAAAGATTGTGGCTCTGAGACATATTATTTGTATTCAATAATTCTCCATACCAATCAGTATCTGCTCCCAAATCTACGATTGCTGAAGGGTTACTTATTTTGTCTTTCATAGCAAGATATTCTTTGGCATTCAGGAAGTCTAGTTTTCTTCCTTGGGCATAATGACTAACATAAGCATTATATTCTATACTTGTCTTCCCTGCTGCTCCTTGTTTAGTAGTTATTATAATAACCCCTCCACTAGCTCTAGATCCATAGATAGCCGCAGCGGAACCATCCTTCAACACCTCAATAGAAGCGATATCTTCTGGTCTTACTAGCTCTAAGCTTCCCCCAGGGATACCATCAATAATGAAGAGAGGATCATTAGATCCTTCCAAAGAGGATACTCCTCTCAATTGGACTGTAGCTGTCCGGTTTGGGCTCCCCCCCAACTCTGGTGATGCTAAGACCTGCAACTTGTCCTTCAAGAAGAGAGCGAACATCTTGTCCACCTCCTAGGTTGAAGTCTTCAGGTTTTACCGTTGCAATAGCTGTAGCTACGTCCGTTTTTTTCATACTTCCGTACCCAACAACAACTACTTCTTCTAATGCTTTAGTATCCTCTTGCAATACAACATTGAATACTGTTTTACCAGCCACACTTTCTTCATACATGCTAAAGCCTGTATATGTAATCTGCAATGTTGCACCACTCGCTACCGACAAAGAGAATGCTCCATCCAAATCTGTAACTGTTCCATTAAAGGTGCCTTTTTCTTTTATACTAGCACCAATTAACGCTTCTCCATTAGAATCTTTTACCGTCCCTGAAACGGCAATTTTCTGTGCATACAAACTTGTTGACATCACACAAAATAGTGCGAGCATGACTGTCTTACAAAGCTTGCTTAAGTTCTTTAAATGTAATCATGTGATAATTGTTTAAAATAAAGGTTAGTTATTTTTTGAACGATTAGGTTATTTGACAAAATAATTAATTACAGAGTATTAGTCTCCGAGGCATACTCCACTCAATATTAAGACTTTAAGGCTTTTACAAACACATAATAAATCATTTCTTCGGTTTTTACGCCAAATTCCAGTAAATATTACTTTACTAAAGACTCGCGAAGATAATAATTTTTAAATGAAAGAAGAGTTAAGTGTAAAAAATTGTAATAATTGTAAAATTAAGGTGGCGGAAGATAGAAAGCATGCTGCACCCCTGATGTACAAATATTATAAATAAGCCTAAAAGCTTTAAATGAGATATTTTCCTTTCAGAAAGCTGCCTTTTATGTAATAAATGACATCCTTTTTCCCAATAAAATACTCCTAACATTGTAAGTGAACTAAATTTAAGCAGAATCTAATATTTTTGTTGATTGGAATGAAATTGATAAGATAATTTCTCATTATTACCATAGTCAATATCCTTCTTATCTTTGAAGATTCCCCCAGTCCTTCAGAAATAGTCCAAATTAATAAATTTTCCTCTTTGGTTATTGTACAACATGTGTGTCAAGCTACATCTGTGCTTATTCTTCTCTTTATATTGGCTAATGTTTGGATATGCTTCAATATCTATTCTGTTTGCTCAATGCTAGCAGATATTGATTATAGGCATTCTTATCTTGATTCCTTATTATTTTTACTGGAAATAGGTATGGGCTATCATCTGTAATTTTAGCATATTTGAGGATGATTTTTTAAGGCAGTATTAATTTTTATATTTAATTCTTGCTCTGTTTTTCGTCTCCTATAGGTAAAAATATCATTCTTTATATTTGTTTTTTTAAGGTATGCCACAACAAATGACATGCCTCTTGCATGAGAACTGAACAGAAAGAGATCACGTGCCTGCTGCAGCTGTTCTTGTTTGGATAAGCCTTGAGAGAACTAAATAGACTTTGTTTCAAAAAGCTGAGTAAAATCTAAAGAATGGATCTGGCTCATTTCTTCTTTAGAAAGAGCACGTTTGAGAGTTGACTTGGCACCAGTGTAAACCTCTCCGAAAGGGTTATCCAATATTGGGATCAATAGTTTATCAGCAATAGCCTTATTATAAATAGCTCTAAGATTACGCATATAAAAAGAAATGCTATTGATACTTAGCCCTTGATGAGAGAGTAGCCTTTCAAAGTTTTCTATAAAGCCAGGTGTAATTTGGTCTAATGAAAAATCATGTCCCTGATTAAATTAGAAATTAAAGGATTTAGATTATGAAACCTTATGCTCTTACCTTATCTTTACACTTGAATTTCAAATAAAAGATGAAAGCTCTTTTTCTTGTGTTCATCAGTCTATTTTCTTTGAATCTTTTTTCTCAAACAATAAGAGGAAAAGTTCAAGATCTTTCAGCAACACCTCTGGAAGGAGCTACGATATACATCAACGAGAAGAGACAAGGACTAATAACAGACAAGAATGGAATATTTCAACTACACTTGGAAGAAGGCAGTTACAACCTTACATTCTTACTTCCCGAACACAAAAAGGTATGTAAAAAAATATATGTAACCAATAGTGATACACTATCATTAGAAGTCATACTAGAGGAGCAAAGCCTATACACCAAAGCATCCTTGAACTCTACAAATATTAGAAAGAACATTCTCTCCGAATCTAAAAAGTATCTATCTTCTCCTTCTTATTATTCAGCGACTTCTTATATCAGAGGACAATTAAAGCTTAATGAAGTTGCTGATTTTTTGGATAAAATAAGAATGAAGGTAGAAAAAAAGAGACTTTCTGATTTAAAAAATTCAGTTATAGAACAGGAGATTTATGCGCAAATAGAAAATATAGCAACAGATTCTTGCCATGTTACAATTGTGGAGCACAATGGAAAAATATCCAAGAACTGGAGCAATTATGGCGTTATCGAGTTTCTGAGTTCATCGTTGTTCCAGAACAGATTCAATGGGAAAATATCGCCTCTGAATGGAGGTTCTTCTTTTTACAATTATATATACAAGGGTTCGTACCTTGATAACAAAGAAGAAATTCATAAAATTGAGATAAAATCAAAAATTAAAGATTCTGAGTTGATCAATGGATATCTATATTTTAATGACTCTTGGGACCTATATAGTGCTGACCTGAAAGTCGCCAACAGAGGTATTGACCAAAAGGTACAAATCATATATCATGAAGTATATGAGGGTAGTCGATTGCCTATCACTGTATCTACAATTAGCTTCTTAGACCTCTTAGGCACAAAGGCCAATGCTAAATATACAGCATCATTAACCTATCAGCCTCAGCATAGATCAAGCAATCTTCCTATTCTCTCAAACGAAAAAGAGATTAACACTCTTGAAGAAAAAAATCTTTTTTGGGAATCTATCAGAACCACCCCTTTAGTAGGAGACATAAACCATGTTTCCATTCCTCAAACAGAAAAATACAAACCTTCAAATTATTGGCTAGGCAAAGTTTTATTTGGTAGTTACATGCTTGGGAATGACACTTCAAGATGGAATATAAGATACGGAGGAGTAAAGATGATATTCCGCGATTATAATTACGTTGATGGATTCTGGCTAGGACAGAGGTTAGAGATTGAAGGAAATATTGATAAAAACAAAAAATTAAAAATAACTCCTTACCTTTATTATCTGACTGCACGCCATCGTCTGGCCGGAGGTAGTGATATTGCATTACAATACGACCCCAAGAGGAGAGGAACACTCTCCCTATCACTAGGATCCAGATCCGCTGATTTCAACAGTTTATCTATCACAAGATACCAGAACTACTTCACTTCACTCTTCTTTGGCGAAAATGGCAATTTCTTTTATCAAAAAGATTATGCAACCATTAGCAATATATTAAACCTGAATAAAAAGCTTAGGATGTCAGTTTCTTTGGGAGTAGAGAAAAGATCTGGCTTATCAAACAATACCGATTTTACTCTGATCAGCAGAAACAAGATCAAACCCAACATCTATCCTGACGACCGTTTCGACCAAACCTTTTATTCTGTAGGGTTCTCCTACTCTCCTTCTAAAGAATATAATACATCAGACGCATTGGAGATATACAAAAAAGGGATTAGCCCGATCTTCAATATAGAGTATCAAGAGGGATTTTCATCGTGGCAAACAAATAACTCAAAGTACAGAAAATTAAAGGGAGGAGTGATCTATAATTTTCCTATCGATTATTTTAATGAAATCGATCTAAAACTAGAAGGAGGTGTATTCATTGACAATAGGAATACACACTTTGCCGACTTCCAACACTTTGGGGCATCGGACATGCTAGTAAACTTAAATTCATTATTTGACTCTTTTCTTTTATTAGAGAATTACGAACTGCAAACTAACAGATATTGGTTTAACGCTTTCTTTAATTATTCAGGAAAATATTTCTTACTGAAAAGGATTCCGTTTCTACAAGGAATGCCTTTTTCCGAAAACGTACACATTAAAACCTTGTTCACCCCAGATGTAGATTTATATACTGAATTAGGGTACTCTATATCATTCACTCGCTATATTGGCATAGGAGGTTTTGTTTCTCTAAATAACATACAAGGGAAAAAGGCCGGTATAAGACTATCGCTAAATTTGAGATCTTTAGGGCTATAAAAGAAGACAGACCTATGTAAAATACATAAGTCTGTCTTTCTTATCGCTTGAGGGTAGAATATTATTTGACTCCTAGCTTCTTTGCAATTGCTTTTGGAAGTGCATCTTTATGAATCACAATACTCATTGTTTTATATTTAACAAATGATTCGGATGCATACCAAATTCCTTTATAAGCACCTGTTTCTCCCCATGAATTTTTGACCATGTAGTATTTTCCTCCGTTTTGATCTTTGGCAATACCATAAATTTGCATTCCATGATCGTCTGTTGTTTCTTGATTATCGAAAGCAATTTGACGCATTTTCTGAGTGATTACTTTTTCTTTTACAGGACCTGCCTCTGCTTTACTTTTCAGGCGATTATTTTTTTCTCCCTGAGGTAATCCCAACCAATGAGCTTGATCAGATCCTACATTCTCAGGAGCTTCATCATCTGGCATTACGGCAATACCATTACGAGTAAATCCAACTTCGCTTACATCTGAAGCCCATGCTACAGTATATCCATTATTAATTGCATTATCAAACACTTCCATCAGTTCGTCGATAGGTAAGTTATAAGACAAAGACCAACGCCAGTTGTCTGGTATTTCAAGAGCAAATGGTGCATAAAAAGGATGATGAGTATAAGAAGTCAACGAGATATAATCACTGCTTTTCAAGCCTAAAGATTCAGCCAAAGACTGAGGTGTATATTTCTTCCCTTGATATTCAAATTCTGCGGGAACATCTCCGAAATAAGCATCTAACAAACCATTTAGACCATTAACCCAAGCTGTAGACAAACGTCTACTCTTCTTTTCGCTGATCCCTTTTACATAACCTGAAATACCGGCTTCTAACTCTCCATGATTATTCAATTTTTCGCCATAATTCAGACCTGTATAAAGATCCATAGGTATTACACCATAAGTATCTAATGTTTCTACAACATCTGCAAAAGAACCTCCTTGGGCAAAGTTTATATTACCACTTGTTCTTACATATTTATCTGCTTTATCCGCATAGTTACGACGTACTACATACATAGCCGATAAATCATGTTCTCCTTTACCCATTCTGATAATCTCCGACTCCAAAAAAGCGAGACCCGAATAACTCCAGCATGTTCCACTGCTGCCTTGATTTTTAATAGATGTAATCGGGTTTTCCTTTACTACCGAAAACTGATAACCTTGGGCATTTCCCATTATTGCCATCAACACTAAAGCTGACAATACAAATAATTTTCTCATATACACGTTACGTTTTTATAGGTATTAATTAGTTTATTAAGTTTCTTCTTTTTATTTCTTCTTCAGCTCTGGATAAGCAACACGCATGTGACGCATACTTACCAGCTTTTCACAAAATACTTCTTTCACATTTTCTACATCCCTGAATGTTATCGGCGCATTTCTTAGCAAACCATCATTTACCTGCGAATCAATAAGCCTATTCACTAGCTCGGTTATAGCCTCCTTACTATTATCTTTCAGACTTCTTGAGGCTGCTTCTACTGTATCTGCCATCATCAAGATCGCAGTTTCTTTCGAGAAAGGATTTGGCCCCGGATAAGTAAAATCCGCAACATCAACCTCTTCTCCTGGATGTTTGTTTACATATGAATTATAAAAGTACTTAGCTTTACCTTGTCCGTGATGCGTCTCAATAAAATCAATGATTTGTTGAGGTAGATTATGCTTCTTCGCAATTCTTACCCCCTCTGTCACGTGATCGATAATTATACGGGCACTTTCTTTCTCGGTTAGTCCGGCATGAGGATTCATTCCCTCCGATTGATTCTCTGTAAAGAATATTGGATTCACCATTTTACCTATATCATGATATAATGCACCTGTACGGACTAAAGTAGCATTAGCTCCTATACGAAGAGCTGCAGAAACAACCAATGTGGATACTTGCATCGAGTGCTGAAAAGTTCCAGGAGCGACTTCTGACAATTGTTGTAACAAGGGTCTGTTAGTGTTTGATAACTCTATCATACTTACTTCGGATATAAAACCAAATACCTTTTCACATACATACACCAATAAGTAGGCGAATGTTACAAACACAAAATTTATACAGAAGTAAATATATAAACGGGCATTATCTTTGACTAAAGACAAGTCTCCTTCTGTACACAATATCCATGCTGTGTAAGAAACGATATAAGTGAGAAGTATAAGTAATGAACAATATACCAATTGTGATCTTTCGGATAAATTTCTCAAACTGAAAATACACATATAGCCTACCAATAATTGGATCACTATAAATTGAGCCATTTGCGTAAGGGGTAGCATCATAGAACAGATGAGTACCGTTATAATATGAGTCGTCATCGCCGTACGCGAATCTATAAACGTGCGTATTAGAATAGTCGGAATAGCAAACGGTATAAGGTAGACTAAGCTAAACATCTTGGCGTCTGTTATAATTCCTGTTATGACAGGGAAAACAACAACCATAAGTAATATAAAGATCAGATTCTTCGGATTGTCATACTCCTTTCTCCGATAAAACAAGAGATATACCATCAATGCCATAATGAAGAGCGAAATCATGATCAACTCTCCAAAAATCAAAATCCCAGGACTTGATTTCGTTCCAACCTTACCTGCAATTTCTTTACTGTATGAGTCTAGGATGTTTTTCGTCCGTGCATCGACAATTTCTCCTCGATCAATTATTTTTTCTCCTGACTGGACCTCGCCTTCGTACAAAGCAATCTGTTTTAACATTTCTTCCCGCTCATTCGCAGATGTTTTTTCGTCATAGAGAATATTTACAGTTAAATAGTCATTCAGATTTAAAGTTTTCAGCATATCTACTTTAAGATAGGAAGGTACATCTCCCAGTATCTTGTCATAAGCTTGCTTGGGTGTATAAAACGAAGCTAAATGCCTTGTTGTAGCAATATTATTTTCATTCTTTAGCTGAATTTGCTTTTTGCTTTGCCTCTGTATTTTTTCATATTCTTCAGCAGACAAGACGCCTGCTTTATAGACCTCCGATAGCTTCTTATTCACATAAGATATATATTCAGTAGGTACACTCATTGCTCTGGAATTAAGCGTAAACTGAGTAGAAGACTTTTGTGCAATATCTTCGTCAACCAAGTAATAAGGCAGATAAGATTGCATTATGCTATCTTTTTCTTCCTTAAGTTGTTCATCCGATTTATGAATATGAAAATTGAAAGGAGCTGTTAACAAACCATATTGCCATGGTTTATTCTCTGTATAAGTGTATTTATATTTACCCTCCCGAGGCAGAAAATATACTATAATCAGAATAACTGCTATAAAAAATACGGGGGTAGGGATTTTAAAATCACTCCCAACAATCTTATTTATTTGTGCCATAGCGCTATGGGTTTAGAATACAAATCTACAAGATTATTTTAGATTTGAAGAAAAATATATTAATAAAAGGGGAAAGGTCAAAGTTTAAGAATATTCATAACTTTAGCTACAACACCCCCATTAGAACGGACATAGTTACCGGCATGCTTACCTGCAACATTTAATATATGCCCATAATCGAGGAATTCATCCATCAAACCTCTGAATGCTTGATAGTCGGAGATAGAATATCCTCCACCCTCTTCTATTAAATGCTGAGCTTCTCTGAATTTTTTAAAATTAGGTCCAAATATAACAGGAATATCATAAACTGCGGCTTCTAAAACATTGTGAATACCGACACCAAAACCTCCTCCAACATATGCAATTTGTCCGTAACGATAAAGAGACGATAGCAATCCAAAATTATCGATGATAATACAATCATAGTCGGCAACAGCCTCTGGAATTACTTGCGAATAACGAATATAAGGACGCTCTAGAAGACCTTCAATATATTTTAGATGAGCCTCATCTATCTCATGCGGTGCAATAATGAGTTTTACATCGGTAGTAATATTAAAGTAAGGAATAATAACATCCTCATCTTTAGGCCATGTACTACCTGCTACTATTATTTTTTCGTTTTCACTTTGAGCCTTTTGTGCAAAATACTGAGCTATTTTCAGATCTTTCGCCTGCTTTTGAATATCCAACACCCTGTCGAAACGAGTATCACCACATACTTCCACATTTGTTACATTGATACTCTTTAATAACTCTCTAGAGTTTTCATCCTGCACGCATATGCACTCATATGATCGTAACAGCTTTCTCATATTCCATCCATACCATTTGAAGAAAACCTGAGAAGGACGAAAAACAGCAGAGACCATATAAACAGGAATATTCCGCTTATGCAACGTGGTTACAAAGTTGTACCAGAATTCATATTTTATAAATACAACCTTTTTCGGCTGAATCAATTTCAAGAATTTCTTTACATTCCTTTTTTTATCAAAAGGGAGGTAACATACAATATCTGCAACAGCATAATCTTTACGAACTTCGTACCCCGAAGGAGAAAAGAAAGTGAGCAAAACCTTATATTCTGGATGCTCTCTCTTTATTTCCTCTATTATAGGACGTCCTTGCTCAAACTCGCCTAAAGAGGCTGCATGAAACCAAATATAATCGGCTTTAGGATCAACTTGCTCTCTTAATATTTTATAAGTTTGCTTATGTCCGACGATCATTTTCCTCGCCTTCTTATGAAATGGCGATATGATTCGGACAATAAAAGCGTATAAATAGATTCCTAAATTGTAAAGAATCATAGTTTATTAAGATTTTATTTCTTCAATAGCTTTATGCAGACGTTTAATAGTTTCTTCTTTTCCTATTACTGCAGTTATATCAAACATGTGAGGTCCTTTAGATTCTCCCACGATAGCCAAACGGAAGGCATTCATAATATTTCCCAAATGATAGCCTTTAGCTTCTATCCATTCTTTAATAATCGTTTCCTGATTGTGCGATGAAAAATCGTCAATACCTTGAATAACTTCTGCCAATTCATTCATTTGAGCAGGAGATTCTTCTTTCCAACGTTTTTTCACTACTTTCTCATCATAAGAAGTTGGAGCTTGAAAGAAGAAATATGATTGTTCCCAAAGTTCTTTTACAAAATTTACCCTTTCTTTTACTAGAGCTACCACAGATTCAATATAATTTACAGAAACATCAATCCCTTTTTCTTCCAGAATAGGGTAAAACATCTTTGCCAACTCAGCGTTAGGTGCCATTTGCAGGTATTGATGGTTAAACCATTTCCCTTTTTCGTAATCGAATTTAGCACCACTTTTACTACATTTTTCAAGAGAGAATAAGTCAATCAGTTCTTCTTTTGAGATAATTTCCTGATCATTACCTGGGTTCCATCCCAACAAAGCAAGGAAATTAATAACAGCCTCGGGCAAATAACCACTTTCTCTATAACCAGATGAAATTTCTCCAGTTTTCGGATCTTTCCATTCTAAAGGGAATACAGGGAAACCAAGGCGATCTCCATCACGTTTGCTTAGCTTTCCATTTCCTTCAGGTTTCAGCAGTAATGGCAAGTGTGCAAATTGAGGCATCGTATCTTCCCAACCGAAAGCACGATAGAGTAAAACATGCAAAGGCGCAGACGGCAACCATTCTTCACCACGTATAACGTGTGTTATTTCCATCAAATGGTCGTCTACTATATTGGCTAAGTGATATGTTGGCAAATTATCAGCTGATTTATACAACACTTTATCATCAAGTACCGATGAATTATATTTCACCTCTCCTCTGATTATGTCATTTACTACAACTTCTTGATTTGACTCGATCATAAAACGAACAACATACTGATTTCCTGCATCAATCAGAGATTGTACTTCTTCTTTAGACAGCGTCAGAGAGTTGCGCATCTCGCCTCTGGTAGAAGCATCATATTGAAAGTTGGAAATAGTTGAACGTTTATTCTCTAGTTCTTCCGGAGTATCAAAAGCTATATACGCTTTCCCCTCCGCAAGTAATATGTCTACATATTTCTTATAGATTTCTTTTCTGTCAGATTGTCTGTATGATTCAAAAGGGCCTCCTATGTGAGTACCTTCATCAAACTCCAAGCCTAACCATGTCAGAGCCTCTATAATATATTCTTCAGCTCCCGGCACAAATCGCTGAGAGTCGGTATCTTCGATTCGGAGTACAAAAGCTCCATTATTTTTCTTAGCAAAGAGGTAATTGTATAATGCTGTACGTACACCTCCTATGTGTAAAGGTCCTGTAGGACTAGGAGCAAAGCGTACTCTAACTTTTTGAGACATATTATTTTCGATTAAAACAAGGCTACAAAAGTATATAAAATATTGCAAGATGTAAACATAAGCTGCCAATAAAAGAGTAATCCCTGGTCTTTTAAGTCATACTCATTCGATTCAAAACAAACAATATGTATAAAAAAAGAGGAGACACTTTGTGTCTCCTCTTTCTACTCTTCAATAGAGGTAAAGTTTATTTCTTTTCTGTATTCCATCCTAATACTTCCACTTTAGGGCTTACTCCATTTTGAGGAGTGTACTCTACTGTGATAGTTTTTGAATAACCCGGAGCTACAGAAATATAGTTATCGCTATAGAATGCAGGTAATATACGTTCCCCCGTTTTGGAGTCAACCAAAGCAATTCGATTAAAGAATGCCAGTGTATTTCCTTTAGGATTAGTTATAGTTACTTCCATTTTACCTTTAGACACTTCTTTTGAAGCAACTTTTATATCAGCTTTTTGCATTTTGTTTAAACCACTATACTTACCTTCAGCATTTGGATACCAATAGAAGTTCTCGCTCAGTAGTTCTCCATGTCTATCCAGTAACTCTAAAGATAGGAAGCCCCCATCCTCTTTTAGTTTTTCTTCCAACATTGGCAGAGGAATTATTTTCTTGGCATCAGATGCATTTATATAAGCAATCTCTTGAATAAGTAACGTTTCTTTTCCTTCGCAGTCATAGAACTTAGCGACCAACATCAAGTCATTTAGTGCATCGAAACTATTATTTACAATCATAGTGCGTTTAGTTACCGGATTGCACATAATATGTACCATTTCGCTACCTTTTCTCAGTCCGAATAAGCATGCATTTGGATCTAGATAATAGTCATACATCTGACCACGCATCGAAGTCCAAGGATTCTGAGTTTTCCAGATGATAGAACCAGTATACCAGTCCCACATATGAGAGCTGAATCCTTCCATCAATGCTCTGTATTGGTCATAGTTTACTAACTGGGCTTTCATTGCAAAGTCTTTTACATCTTTTGGTTCTCCGTAAGGAACAATGTGTCCTTCATAGCCAACCCCAGTATAAGTATGATAAGTCCATACAGGATCTACTTCTTCTTTAAACTTAACATTAGGATTGTAGCGAGGAGCCACTAAATTTTCTTTAGGGATAAAGCGAAGCAATGATTCATAATCACCTACACCGACAGAACCTACCTCTGAATTGAACGGCCATGTCTGTTTCTCCCAGAACGATTCTAGTGGCTGGATAGTATAAGGGCCATCACCATTACCTCCAAGGAAGTTATAAGACCAATCGTCTGAATTAGAATAATCTATAAACCAACGTGTACCATCTAGTTTAGGAAGAATTTCGTCTCGTAACGGAATCAGAATCTCATACGGAGGCATGATTTCATTACCTCCACACCACATAGCTAAAGATGGATAGTTACGAATCATTTTTATCATATCTGTAGCAGACTCTAAAACAAGATCATGATTGTCCGGATATTTGCGTCTCGTCCATTGATCTTCTGCTTTCAACGGATCTAACCAACGCCCATTACAGTCGCCTGAGAACCAGAAATCTTGAATCACAAGCATTCCGTATTTATCGCAGGCCTCGTAAAACTCAGGGCGCTCAGTCAATGCTCCTCCCCAAATACGGATAAGGTTAAGATTCATATCTCTATGGTAACGAATTTCGGCATCATAACGTTCATTCGTGAAGCGCAACATTGCATCCGAAATAATCCAGTTACCTCCTTTAATGAAAATACGCTGTCCGTTTACATATATTTCTTTACTGCGTGTATGATCATTCCATTTAGTCTGTATTTCGCGAACACCAAACTGCACAGACTCATGATCTAATACTTTATTGCTACCATTCTCTACAAATTCGATTTTAATATTATACAGATTTTGGTCTCCATATCCTGAAGGCCACCAAAGCTTAGGATTAGATATTTGATAGTCATCCAGAGAAACCTCTACTGTAGATTTGGCATCTAGTGTTACTTGTTTAGAGACTTGCTTCCCTCCTATTTCGTAACGAAGCGTTCCTGTGAGCTTGCTGTCGCTCACATTTTCCAACTCCGCAGAAACTTTCAACACAGCATCGTCTTGCTCTCCCGCAGGTTTTCTCTGTCCCGGAACAAGAGTTACAATATGAGGATTCTTAAGATTTACGTTTCCTGTTTTTTCAATATAAACCTTATCCCAGATTCCTGTGTTACGGTCGCGAATTGGTTGAATCCAGTCCCATCCGGCAACATACTGATGACTTACGTTTTTAGCAATACGTCCATCTCCGCCTTGACCTCCGTTAGGCTCACCCACAGGGTCGGGAGGAAACACAATTACAGCCAGACGATTTTTCCCGTTTTTAGCCAATAAGTTTGTAATATTGAACGTTTTGCGAAGAAACATCCCTTCATACTTTTCCTTATTTACCTTTTGACCATTCAGATAAATATCACAGCTATAGTTAATACCTCTAAAAGTTAACCATATTTGTTCTCCATCTTGAGGAGCTTTCTCCTGAAATTCTTTAACGAACCAATAGGTATAATAATCTCTCCCCGTTTCGTAAATATCGGGAATTTCTTCATTATTCATTCCGTAGAAAGGATCAGGAATTTCCTTATTAGCCAACTGGGTAGTTAATACTGTTCCCGGAACTACTGCATTTTGCCATTTAGAAACAGAGTAAGAGGAAGAAGAGATCTTCTCTCCTCCTTCTTTAAGCTTTGTAGATGGCATGCATTTCCATCCTGAATTAAGCTCATAGCGATCTTGCGCATTAAGCAAGCCTATGCTAAACAGACATATAATAGTTAAGAATAAAATTCTATTCATACTTTATTATTTATTTTCTACTTGTAAAACGTCTACACTCGTACCCCATGTTTCGGAAGGAGTATTCCCCATTTCGAATTCGAGAAGTCCTCCGCCTTCTATATCCTTGAAGTCGATGTAATATTTATCGTAAACTTTTCCATTAAGAGTTACACTCTGAATATATTTATTTTCTACACTGTTGTTCTTAGCAACTACTCTAAATATCTTCCCATTTTTCACTTTTACAATAGCTTCATCCAGAATAGGACTACCAAAGATATATTTACCTCCGGCAGGCTCTACCTGATAGAATCCCATAGCAGACAAAACATACCATGCTGACATCTGACCTACATCCTCATTACCAGAAAGTCCGGCTGGCTGATCGTGATACAATTCTGACATTACTCGACGAGCAAGATCTGCCGATTTCCAAGGTTGTCCAACATACGGATACATATATACAACATGGTGGCTCGGTTCGTTACCATGAGCATATTGCCCGATCAAACCACTAATATCAGGAGATGCATGTTCACCCAAAGAACCTTCGACAACAAATAGAGAATCTAACTTTTGGACAAAAGCCTCTTTGCTACCAAACAGATTCATAAGCCCTTGTATATCGTGAGGCACTAACCATGTATATTGCCAAGCATTACCTTCTGTATAATCATTATCGCGATGTACTGATTCGAAAGGATTGAAGTTTGGTCTGAATTGACCTTCAGAAGAAAGACCACGAACAAATCCTGTTTCTTTATCAAAGTAATGGGTATATGCCTTACTGCGTTTCATGAAATAATCATAATCTTCAGTTTTATTCATTTGTTTTGCTACTTGAGCTAAAGCCCAATCTGCTATGGCATACTCCATACATTTAGAAAGCCCTTCACCTTCTTTGTCATATGGGATATATCCATATTCTTTGAAATACTTAAGACCTCTTTCGTCAAGCATAGCCGATGTTTTCATCGCTTCGTATGCCAATTCTTTGTCGAAACCGTCATATCCTTTCAAGATAGCATCAGCAACTACAGATATACCAGGATTACCCACCATACAGTCTGTTTCACAGCCGACCAAATGCCATACAGGCAACTTACCTTGTTCCTTATAGATTGTAAGCATTGTATTTATCATATCACTCATCTTCTCCGGGTGTATAATAGTCATCAAAGGATGAGCAGCACGATAAGTATCCCACAAAGAGAATGTTGTATAATTCGTAAACGCTCCTTGCTTATGCATTTGTCCATCAGCACCTCTATAATCCATATTTACATCACAGAATTCGGACGGAGCAATCATAGTATGATACAATGCTGTATAGAAAGTACGTTTTACACTATCATCATTAGTTGTAATCTGAATTTTGTTCAATTCTTCATTCCAAGCTTTATCAGCATCGGCAATAGTTTGATTGAAGTCCCAACCTGACAATTCAGCTTGCATATTCAGTTTTGCATTTTCTATACTCACCGGAGATAAAGCTACTTTGATGTAAATTTCTTCTTTGTCTTTTGTATCAAACAAAGCTTGTCCATATACTCCTTTAGCTTTTAGTTCCTTTACATCCTTAATATCTTTTGCTTCTTCTCCTTCCGACAATAAGAATTTCTTCATCGGTTTTGAGAATTGAGCTGTAAAGAATATTTTCTGATCATTTGCCCAACCTTTAGAATAACGATATCCTGAAATTGTTGAGTCATTTTCGTACACAAGATATGTCTCAGTTGGGTCATCCCAATTGAGTTTACTCTTCAAATCAACGACTACTTTCGATTCAGAAGACTCTGGGAAGATGTATTTATGGAAACCTACTCTTTTAGTTGCTGTTAATTCCACATCTACATTATATCTATCCAGGTGCACTGCATAATATCCGGCCTTTACTGTTTCTGTATCTCTATTAAAAAGAGAATACATACCTGAATTAGCATCGCTTATTACCCCTTTACCTAATTTCACATCTCCTACAACAGGCATAAATGCGATGTCGCATAGATCACCAATACCTGTTCCACTTAAGTGCATATGAGTGAAGCCCCATATAGTAGAGTCTGAAATATGATAACCGGAAACCCAGTCCCAGCCTTCAGTTATATTTGTTGGTCCAAGTTGCACTAATCCAAAAGGCACATTTGCACCCACAAAAACATGTCCATGATCGCCTGTCCCAATATACGGATCAACATATTGTGTCAAATTCTGTAATTGGACATTCTCTCCTGCATTCTTTGTACAAGCAGAAAACAAAACAACTGCCGAAATAACAACACCTAATATTGTTCTAAGATTCATCTTTTAAACTTTATATATTTATTATTTAATACTATTCAACAAGTCTACTTTGCCCTCATCGACCAACTTTAAAATAAGTTCCCCAAAAAGAGTATTTTGCCAAGCGAACCATTCTCTCGTAAACTTCGTAGCATCATCTTTATAGAAAGATTCGTGCATAAAACCTGTTCCGGCATCTGTATCCATTAGCATTTTAACACAAGCCTTTATTTCTTCATCATCCTGGCTTGTAAATGCTTTCATCATTATACTCATAGGCCAGATCATATTCAGACTTACATGCGATACATGCGGTCCTCCAATACCTTCACCCGCTGTTCCTTTAAAGAAATATGGATTATCTTCGCTCCAAACAAATCGTCTTGTATTTTGATAGATTGGGTCGTTCGCGTCAATGTCTCCTAAGTATGGCATTGCCAAAAGACTAGGCACATTGGCATCATCCATCAGATTTACTCCTCCAAAGCCATCAACTTCAAAAGCATAAATAGTTCCATGTTTAGGATGATTAACTGTTGCATATTTCTTCAATGCTGTTTCTACTTCTTGTGCCAGATCTGTACATTCTTTAGCTAAGCCTGATTTATTGTTTACTGCATTTAGTATTTCGGCAGCTTTTCTTAGCGAAGTCACAGCAAAGAAGTTAGATGGGATCAAGAATTGATAGATTGAAGCATCATCTGAAGGGCGAAAAGTAGAAGCAATAAGCCCCACTGGCTTAACAGGATTCCCCCAGCCATCATTAACTACTGTATCTGAGGCCTTGGGAGTTTCTCTTTGAAATTTGTATGGACCTAAACTATCTTTACGCTGCTGTTCTTTGAATGTTTTCAGGACATTCTCAATTGCCTGAAGCCATTCTTCGTCGAAGACACTTGAGTCACCTGTCGTTTTCCAATAATGATATGCTAAACGTATAGGATAACATAGTGAGTCGATCTCCCATTTACGTTCGTGCAATTCAGGTTTCATATCTGTCAAGTCTGTTTGCCACTGATGATCAGGATTAGGATCGTGAGGATCAAGGAATGCGTTTGCATAAGGGTCGATGATGATACACTTAAACTGACGACGTATTACGCCAGCCAACATGCTTTTCAGCTGAGGATCTTTGTTTGCCAGTTGTACATAAGGCCATACTTGCGCACCGGAATCTCGCAACCACATTGCATGTATATCACCCGTATAAACAACTGTATCATCTTTCCCGTCTGTTTTTCGATGACGCACAGTTGTATCCAACGTATTAGGGAAACAGTTTTCGAACATCCATGCTAACTTAGCATTAGTCAGTAATTTTTTCACTCTAACTATCTCATTCTCCACCGATTGAGACTTAAAGAGTCTTACTGATTCTTTAGGACGTTGACTCTTAAATTTAGAAGACGTATTCTTTACCACTGTATTATCTTGTAAAGAAACAATTTCAGGTCTATTATTAAATGCCGATATAGAAATCGCAGAGAATAGGCATAGGCTTACAATGCCCGTTCGTAAATACTTAATATTTGCCATATTTAAATTTGTAGTTGATTTTTTATTTCGAGGACAATAGATCAATCATCCTTTTACACATAAAGAGAATGGAACAGGATATATATATATCCCGCCACACTTCTTTTCATATACAGTCTTACCTAACGACCTTCTTCCAGCACTCAAACCTATAATTAATACTGATAGAAGTATATTTAGCTTGCAAGATATAAACTTTATCTTGCTTAATTGTAAGATCTTTTATTAATTCCTTCAATATAGTTGATAAAAGCAGTATTTACCATTCTATTTCCTCCCGGAGTTGGATAATTCCCGGAAAAATACCAATCTCCAGTATGACCGGGAGTAGCTTTGTGTAAATTTTCAATGCTTTGAAACACCAATTCGATTTCAGCCTTAGTTCCTGGAGGCGTTAACATTTCAGCCATCTTTGATGATATTTCTTCATCCGAGAATGGTGCATATATTTCTTTCACATAATTGACAATCTCCTCTTTTGGTTTATCTTTTTGAGCTACAGACTTTTTGTAAACATCTTCGATTACATAGTCCATTCCTCGCTCTTTCAATAATTCTATTGCTGCTCTGAATGCTGCAAACTCATTCATTCGCGACATATCGATACCATAACAGTCCGGATAACGAATCTGAGGTGATGAAGAAACGATTACTATTTTCTTAGGATGAAGACGATCGAGTATCTTAATAATACTTTGCTTAAGAGTTGTCCCTCTTACGATACTATCATCAATTACAACCAAGTTATCTTTTCCTGGAACGACCGAATCGTAGGTTATATCATAAACGTGGGCTGCAAGATCATCTCTACTATTTCCTTGAGCAATAAAGGTCCTAAGCTTAATATCTTTAATTACTATTTTTTCGGTACGTACTCGCATGGATAGAATTTTCTTCAATTCTTCCTGAGTAATAGAAGTCCCTTTCGTCGTAATTTTTCTTAGCTTCACCTCATTCATATACATATTGAAAGCCTCAGACATTCCAAAGAATGCGACTTCAGCAGTATTAGGAATAAAAGAAAAAACCGTATTTTGAATATCTGAGTCTATCTTCTCAAGAATTTGAGGCAACAAGAGTTTACCTAATTCCTTTCTTTCTTTGTAAATATCTGCATCTGATCCTCGAGAGAAGTATATACGTTCAAACGAGCATTGATTGATTTCTTTGGGCTCTCGAATTTGAGAGAATTGCACCTCCCCACTCTTCTTTACAATAATTGCCTGCCCTGGATTCAATTCTTTCACATCCGCAACATCTAGGTTCAGAGCAGTTTGTATAACCGGACGCTCAGAAGCAACAACTACTATCTCATCATCATGATAGTAAAATGCAGGACGAATTCCCCACGGATCTCTGTACACGAAACCATCGCCACAGCCTATCAGGCCACCTATAGCAAACCCTCCATCCCATTTTTCACTCGCTTTATTTAGCAAAAAATGTACATCAAGCGTCTGTTCTATAAGTTCATTCAATTCTTTTCCTTTAACCTTTCTGTCTTTTCCGTATTTATCATACTGATACTGTATCTCTCTATCAAGATAATGCCCTAAAGATTCTAACAACACAAATGTATCTGCATGATCGCGAGGATGTTGACCTTGAGCAACCAGATCATCAAACAACTCATCAACATTGGTCATATTAAAGTTTCCGGCAAGAGCCAATGTTCTGGATCGCCAGTTACTTCTTCTCAAAAAAGGATGAACATAAGAAATTCCAGTTTTTCCTGTAGTGCTATATCTTAAATGTCCGAGAAACAATTCTCCTGCAAAAGGCAAATTTTCAGCGGCAAAAACGGGATCATTTAATTGTTCTGGAGTATACTTTTGGTAGTTTTTATATACGTTCGAAAATATTTCAGGGATAGCGCTCGACCCTGTAGCTCTTTCTCTAAAAATAAAATCGCTCCCAGCTGGAGAGTCTAATTTCACAACAGCTAGCCCTGCTCCCTCCTGACCTCGGTTATGTTGTTTTTCCATCAAGAGATATAGTTTATTAAGACCATATTGCCATGTTCCATATTTCTCTTGATAATAACTTAATGGCTTAAGGAGACGTATCATAACGATACCACATTCATGTTTCAAAGGCTCTGTCATAGTGCAATCTTCTTTTTAAAGATGTATTTGGGAGAACAAAGATAACATGATTTTTTCAGTCATCATAAAAGCTTAGCCCCTAAAATAAAAAATCAAAAAAAACATTCCTCTATCCTATTTAAAGTGTATATTTGTAACATACACTATAAGAGGTGACCTTAAACGAGTAAAGACTGATTTTACAATTTACACACAAAATACACATTCTTCTACTACAAAGGTTCTCTTTATTTGAATTTGACACACAATTAAACACGCACACTCATGAAACTAAAAGCTTTCAACATTGGTGTATCTTATCTCTGTATGCTATTACTATGCACACAGTTAGATGCACAAGTCACGATCGGATCGGGATACTATCCTATACAAGGAAGTTTATTAGATCTTAAAGAACAGAACACTCTTAACGAAAATTCCAAAAGAGGACTTCTTTTACCCCGTGTTGCTCTCAAGGACATTGTAAAAATGGATCCATGCATTAGCTCCGATGAAGCAACAACAGAGCTTAAAAATAGCCATATAGGGCTAACTGTTTATAATGTAACAGATAGTCTTATTGTAGGTCTATGCCCTGGAGCATATGTATGGGAAGGAACTCATTGGACCAGACTTCCTGAACCTTGTGGCCCACCACCTGCTCCTCTCAATAGCTCTAACTGCTATATAGTGGCTTCTGGAAGTGAGTCCGAAGAAATTCCTGCTAGCAGAGCCTATATTGCATCCGAAAGCAGAGCAGACTTAACACCCCTAGACAGAAGCCATAAAGTATCATTACAAGTTCTTTGGCAAGACACCCCTAGCTTGATAGATAAGGTAGAACTTATAGGAGGAGACAAAGGTTATAATTCAACCTTCAAAGTAAAGACGAATAGTGGTAAAGATGGAAATGCTCTTATCGCACTACATGTTGGTCCAAACGGAAATAACAGCGATCCCATTACTTGGTCGTGGCATATATGGGTTACGGATTATGATCCAAACTCCGTTTCTCCTGACAACTACGGACCAAACACAGTAAATAATAGCACTGTTTACAAACATAAAAACGGGGACAAAGATTATGTCTTTATGGATAGGAATCTTGGGGCAACTAATACATCTTCATCTGATATAAACTCCATGGGAATGACCTATCAATGGGGAAGAAAAGATCCTTTTACGTCAGCCAACGGCAACTGGACGCAAAACGTTCGCACATTATACTCTTACCCGGACAACACCCCTTTAGAGGAAATCAACGAAGTTCTTCCTGGAGGAGGGACCCAACCTTCGGGGAATGGGATAAAACACGCTATTCCTCCTTCCGGATCATCAAACCTTGGTATATCAATACAAAATCCAATGACTTTTTACCACGGATCATACATCAAAGGGAATAATTTATTATTTGACTGGTATTCAGGCGATGATATAGGATCTATTAGCGACAATGAATTATGGGGTACAGCTTCAGAAAAATCAATTTTTGACCCTTGTCCTGCCGGGTGGAGAGTTCCAGCGTATAATGGGGACAATTCGCCATGGCATCCTTACAAAACCGAAGATGACGGCTGGGGATGGGGCGGAGGCAACGTCGCTGGCTTTAGCATTATCTCAGGAAAAGGATTCAGCTTTGACGGGAATACTTCAAGGACTCAACTTGGCTACTATCCTGCAGGCTTGAGCCGTGCTGCCCGTTCATACTTTGTTGGTGGAGGAGTGGGCGACAACGATAGCCACCCTAGCACTGTTGGCGGGGGTTTTTATATCATCGGATATGAGAATGAGAGAATTGAAGCACACTATTGGACTTCTACTTTCTCTGACAACACTAAGGCTAAACTAATGAATCTTGGCGTAGGAATAATGGGCAATTCTGAAGTAAATGAAGTTCTATCTCCTAAAGCAACAGGCGCTTCCGTTCGTTGTGTAAAAGAATAAAAAGTCTACATGTATACAAAAAAAAGAGCAACTTAAAGAAGTTGCTCTTTTTATTATATATATAATAAAAAGTTATTCCCACTCTATAGTTGCTGGTGGCTTAGACGAGATATCATAAACTACGCGGTTTACACCTTTTACTTTATTAATTATCTCATTCGACACCTTAGCCAAGAATTCATATGGAAGATGAGCCCAATCAGCAGTCATCGCATCTTTTGAAGTCACAGCACGCAAAGCAACTGTATTTTCATAAGTGCGTTCATCACCCATCACTCCTACCGAACGAATAGGAAGTAAAATAGCTCCGGCTTGCCACACTTCATTATAAAGTCCATATTCGCGAAGCATTTTGATATAAATATCATCTGCATTTTGAATAATCTCAACTTTCTCAGGAGTAATATCCCCTAATATTCTGATACCAAGACCTGGACCTGGGAACGGATGACGTTGAATCAAGTGCTCTCTCATTCCTAATTCAAGACCTACCCTGCGAACTTCATCCTTAAATAACAAACGCAAAGGTTCTACAAGTTTAAGATTCATTTTCTCAGGAAGGCCTCCTACATTATGATGAGATTTAATTACATGCCCTGTAATAGAAAGAGACTCTATTATATCAGGGTATATAGTTCCTTGCCCTAACCACTTAATATCTTTTAGCTTATGAGCCTCTTCGTCAAATACATCGATAAACCCTTTACCTATTATCTTACGTTTTTGCTCCGGATCAGTAACACCAGCTAAAGCTTTATAAAAACGATCTTTAGCATCTACACCTATCACATTCAATCCAAGATGTTCGTAATCTTTAAGAACATTCTCAAATTCATTTTTACGCAACAATCCATGATCAACAAAAACACAAGTAAGATTCTTACCTATAGCTCTGTTTAGCAATACGGCTGTAACAGAAGAATCTACTCCTCCCGAAAGAGCTAAAATTACTTTATCATCACCTAGCTGCTCTTTCAACTCAGCCACTGTTGTGTCAATAAATGAAGCAGGAGACCAATCTCTCTTCATTTTACAAATATTCAAAAAGTTGCCCAACAATTTTATACCATCTGTTGAGTGAAATACTTCAGGATGATATTGAACAGCCCAAGTTTGCTCTCCATTTATTCTATAAGCTGCTACCGATACATCTTCGGTGCTAGCTATTATCTCAAAATTTTCCGGTAATTGAGTAATTGTATCTCCATGAGACATCCATACTTGCGAACCTGCTTCTATTCCATCGTAAAGAGCTGCAGAAGCATCTATTGTCTTCAAGTGAGCACGTCCATACTCTCTTGAATTACCTTTTTCCACTTTCCCACCCGAAGAGTATGCAAGATATTGAGCTCCGTAACAAATACCCAACACTGGATAACTACCTCTAATTTTACTAATATCCGGTTTGAATGCATCAGCATCATTTACAGAGAAAGGACTTCCCGAAAGGATAACTCCTTTTACCGATTCATCACCATACGGAAATTTGTTATAAGGAACAATCTCGCAGTAAACATTGAGATCTCTAATTCTGCGACCAATAAGTTGAGTGGTTTGCGATCCGAAATCAAGGATAATAATTTTTTCTTGCATATAAGTGGCAATAAATGAGTACTATATTTTGAAGGGACAAAGATACATCATTTTTCCGAAAATTAATTTACCAAAACACCCTTTTCCTTCTTAAAAACACCCCTTAATTCTATCAATTTGCAAACTGAGGCTATTTCACTTATCTTTGGCCCGTTATTTAATTAAAAAAGAAAGAAATATGGAAGAAACTCCTAATTGCCCTGCATGTAGTATGGGAAATACTTATTTTGACGGCACGATGTTTATTTGCCCAGATTGTTTTCACGAATGGACTGGCGAAGCTGATGCCAGCACTGAAGATACTACACCTAGAGACAGTAATGGAGCCGAATTATTAGATGGTGATGCTGTAACAGTCATTAAAGATCTAAAAGTAAAAGGTTCGTCTATGGTTATAAAACGAGGCACAAAGGTAAAAAGCATTCGTCTGACAGAGGAACCGACAGAAGTTGATTGCAAAATTGACGGATCAAGCATTGTTTTGAAAACATGTTTCCTTAAGAAATAAAAAAGAATATAAAATATTGAGATGAGGTGTTTAGAACTTTAACGTTGTAAACACCTCCTTTTTTCAGAATTGTCTGTAACTTTGCAGCATTATGCAGTACGACCTTTTTAAACAAAATAAATATAAATTTTTCAGTATCGGTAGTGGAAGTAGTGGCAATTGCAGCTACCTGGGGACAGACGAATACGGCATTCTCATAGATGCAGGGGTCGGCATTCGCACTATAAAAAAAGCTCTACGCGAATATGATGTCTCTTTCGAGAAAATAATTGCAGTTATTATAACTCACGACCATGCTGACCATATCAAAACAGTTGGTTATTTTGGTGACAAGTGCAACATCCCTATTTACACAACACAGGCCGTACACGAAGGGATACAACGCAATAGAGTTGTACAGGCTGACTTATTCCAAGCAAAAAGGGTGATTGAAAAAGAGAATCCCTTTTTGATCAAAGATTTTAGAATTACAGCCTTCGAAGTTCCTCACGACAGCATCGATAATGTCGGTTATCACATAGAGCTTGACAATCAAATATTTGTATACATTACTGATGTAGGTCGCATCACTGACACTATCAAACGGTATGCATCACAAGCACACCATCTTGTTATAGAAGCCAACTACGATGATTACATGTTACAAGCAGGTCGTTACCCATACTATTTGAAGCAACGCATCGCTAACGGAATGGGGCATCTAAGCAATCGCTATTCAGCAGAATTCATTGCAAGCATTTATAATGAAAACCTTCAAAACATCTGGCTTTGCCACCTTAGCCAGGACAACAACCATCCTGAGCTGGCTTACAAAACCGTAGAGCAAGCTTTAGCCGCAAACGGTGTTGTTGCTGGGAAAAATGTAAAACTAGAGACCCTTAGCAGATATAAGGTGTCAGGGCTAAGAGAATTCTAGTTCTTATTAGCCTTTATAAAAAATCAACACACCATTTGTCGAATTGCCTTACTGTTGCAATTCCGAACTTAGAAAAACTTTTTCTTACATCATCTACACTTTTTTCCTCTCCTAAACGAGTTTTAGAAAAGAAACAATCAGCAAAGCATATTATCTGCTCTTCTATACTAATAGGTATCATATCTCGATGAGGTAAAGGCAACTTTTGTTTTACAATCTCATCCAGAGTTAATCCTGTTCCGGTATGGCGTTCACATACCAACCCATGCTTAGGGTAGCCATACTTATCCAAAAGTTCACGTCCTAAATAACCATGACATATATAAGGCGCTATTCCGTAACAATGTATAGACGGGGCATTGGTCAGAAAAATTCCTATATCGTGCAACATAGCCGCCTCTTCCACAAACTCCCGATCGGCATTCAATTCCGGATGATTATCTACCATCTCAAGAGCCTTGTCTCTAACATCCTTACTATGCTGAACAAGTATGTTATACAAATCTGAATCTTTTTTATAACTTCTCTCTATTATATCTAATGTATCTATCATTTTATTCCTTTTTGTTCGATAAAATATGTAAGTTTGTATAGGTTTCTCTACTAAAAAAACAGCTAATAAATGAAAAAGTTTTATACATCTCTCATCTTTTTTTATTTAATATCCACTACTTTTCTTTTGGGGCAAGATTTAAAACTGGGAGCTGACAGGTTAGATCAGCTACTCCCATTGCTCCAAGAAAAGAAAATCGGACTTGTTGTTAATCAAACCTCTTGTTTATCCTCCGGAGTTCACTTATTAGATACCCTATTGACTCACGAAGTTAATGTTATAAAAATATTTGCGCCAGAGCATGGCTTTAGAGGAGATGCTGATGCAGGAGAGAAAATTACTGATGGGAAAGATAGCAAAACCGGCATTCCGGTCATATCTCTTTATAGTAAAAACTACAAACCTAGACCAGATCAAATAGAAGATTTGGACATTATTATTTTCGACATTCAGGATGTAGGCACCCGCTTCTACACTTACATAAGTACAATGCACTATGTTATGGAAGCTTGTGCCGAGAATGACAAATCATGTATTATACTAGACAGACCAAATCCCAATGACTATATAGACGGCCCTATATTAGACCTTAAATACAGGTCATTCGTAGGAATGCATCCTATACCTGTTGTACATGGTCTCACTATTGGAGAACTAGCTAGAATGATCAATGGCGAACTATGGCTGAAGGACAAAAAGCAATGCAATCTTCAAGTAGTTACAATGACAGGATGGGTACACGGGCAAGAATATATTTTGCCTATAAAACCTTCCCCTAACCTACCAAATCAACAAGCTATCAAACTATACCCTTCATTATGCTTCTTTGAGGCGACAAACGTTAGTGTAGGAAGAGGAACTAATTTTCCATTTCAGGTTATTGGTGCGCCGGAAAGGAAATATGGAGATTTCTCATTTATACCTGTCTCCACTCCGGGAGCTAAGAACCCTCTTAACATGAATAAAAAATGTTATGGAATAGATTTAAGATCGTACAAGACGAAGCCAGAGATTAATCTTGACTTCTTGCTCTCATTTTACCAAAAGTCAGAAAAGGGTGCTGCTTTTTTCTCCAATCCTAAGTTTATGGATCTATTATCCGGAAGCAACAGTCTAAGATTACTCATCTCAAAGAACAAATCTGCAGAAGAAATTAAGCAAACTTGGCAAGAAGATATTGCTAAGTACAAAACTATACGAGAGAGATATTTGTTGTACCCTGATAATAAATAAATAGTATGGCTGACGATAATACACAACATAATTGTCCTCTCTGTGGCAGACCGATGAATGAGGGCGAGAAATTTTGTTCAAACTGTAAAGAGATTGCAGATACTGCTTACCCTGAAGAATTACTTTCTGATGCAAATTTAACAGAAGATCAGATAAAAGAACATATTACAGAAGAAGAACAAATTGAGGAGAATAACCTTTCTAAAGAGGAAGAAAAAAACAAGGAAAACGATGAAGCGCAAGTAAACGCAGAAGCCGACAAGAAGCCCGCAAAAAGCAATAAGGGAACACTTATCTTTTTATTTGTAGGTATCATAGTTCTGGTAATTGTTGGCGGAGTGAGTTCTTATCTGCGTGTTCAAAACAGAAATACTGAAGAAACAGAAATTAATTATTGGCAACAATGTTTGGAAGAAAACACACCTCTATCCTTCTCTAAATACCTAGCTCAATATCCCGAAGGAAAATACAGCGAGCAAGCATACGCAAACATTTTTGCACTAAAAGAAGAGGAGCGTAAGAAATGGAATGAACTTAGAAAAGCAAAGAATACAGAAGCGCTAATCTCTTTCCTGAAAGATCACCCAAACACTCCTTACGAAAGAGAAATTCGCAATTCTATCGACTCATTGACTTGGCTACGAGCAACGGAGACAGATACTAAAGAAGCATATCTTGCCTATATAGAGAATGCTAGACTGGGACATTACTCGGGAGAACATATAAATATCGCACAAGAGAAGTATGCTTATCTCGATCAACTAAAACCGATAGAAGGAGAGGAACTTAAGGAGGTAAAATTAGTTTTGACTAACTTCTTCAAAGCCCTATCTACGACAAACACAAAGGATATTCAAAGCCTTTCCGATACTGTATTAACTCAATTTTACGGATCGAAGCATATAGATAGCAAAGCAATAGGAGACTCTATAAAAGCAAGTTTTAAAAAGAATAAAATTAGAAGCGTTTCATACACGTTACTTATAGATTCTTTAAATATCATAAAAGACAACAAAGAAATATATTTCATAAAAGCTCCTGTCGAAACAACTACTACATTTACCAATAGAAAACAAAAGAAGGAGAGCGAGAAATACAATCTGACTATTCAACTAACCAAAGAGAAACGAATACAATCAGTCGAACAAGACAGTAAAAACAATAAATAATCACATAAAATTATAATATAATGAGCAATAGAATAACATCTTTATTTGGAATAAAATATCCTATCATTTCTGGAGGTATGGTTTGGTGTAGTGGTTGGAAGCTGGCTTCTGCAGTAAGTAATGCTGGAGGCCTAGGACTTATAGGTGCGGGATCGATGCACCCCGAAACATTGCGTGAACATATTCAAAAATGTAAAGCTGCCACAAATAAGCCATTCGGAGTAAATGTACCATTGATGTATCCTGAAATTGAAACGATTATGGATATCATCATTTCCGAAGGGGTAAAAATCGTATTTACTTCAGCCGGAAATCCTAAACTTTGGACAAAAAAGCTTCAAGACAATGGTATAACAGTAGCACACGTTGTTTCAAGTTCGAAATTCGCCTTAAAATGCCAAGAAGCCGGAGTTGATGCAGTTGTTGCTGAAGGATTCGAAGCCGGCGGTCACAACGGCAAAGAAGAAACTACAACAATGGTGCTTATACCACAAGTAAGAAAAGCGATTACCATCCCACTTATTGCTGCAGGAGGGATTGGCACTGGAGAAGGTATGCTTGCAGCCATGGCCCTAGGTGCAGAAGGTGTTCAAATGGGCACTAGATTTGCTCTGACTCAGGAAAGTTCGGCATCACAAGAGTTTAAAGACCTATGTATAAATCTCAAAGAGGGAGATACCATATTATCACTCAAAAAACTTAGTCCAACACGCTTGATCAAAAATGAGTTTTACAATGAAGTACAAGCCGCTGAAGACAAAGGAGCATCAGTAGAAGAGATGAGAGCTTTACTTGGACGAGGTCGCTCTAAGAAGGGTATTTTTGAAGGAGATCTTGTAAATGGAGAACTAGAAATTGGTCAAATAAGTTCTCTTATCGACAGCCTTCCTAGTGCAGAAAAGGTTGTAGAAGAGATCGTTGCAGAATACAACATTCGTATAGAAAATATCTTATCCACAAAACCTCTATTTTAGTAGTATAACGTGATAAAGGTAAGCTACATTTATATTCTACTGCTTCTCTGTACGTTTTGTGCGTGCAGTACGAAGCAAGAAAAACAGTCCTATGATTTTAAGCAAATCAAGGAAAAAGGAGAACTCACAATCATAACCATGAATACCTCTACTTCTTACTTCATATACAAGGAAGAAGCAATGGGGTATGATTTTGATCTAGCTCAGGATTTTTGTGAGCATCATAATCTCAAATTGAATGTAAAAGTAGCAGAAAATACAACAAGGCTCCTCGAAATGCTAAAGCAAGGCGAAGGAGACCTTGTTGCTTATGCTGTTCCTATACAAAACGAACTAAAAGATTCGATTACATACTGTGGTGAGGAACAGATAACTCATCAGGTTCTTGTACAAAAAGCAAACAAAGGGGATACTATTGTAAAAGACGTAACAGAACTGATAGGCAAGGAAGTGTATGTTGAGAAAGGCACCAAATACCATCAACGTCTTTTAAACCTTAATGCGGAGCTAGGTGGAGGAATAAACATCCATCCTGTCAGTGAAGACACAATCACAAGTGAAGATCTAATAGAAAAAGTATCTTCCGGCGAAATCAATTTTACAGTGGGAGATGCATACATTGCCCGATTGAATAAAACGTATTACCGCAATATAGATATATCTCTCGCAATCAGCTTCGAACAGCGCACCTCCTGGGCAGTTCGAAAAGACACACCCGAACTCGCAAAAGCACTAGACGAGTGGTTTTCATCAAAAGATAATACTCCAAACTATAGAGCCATTACTAAAAAATATTTTGAGCTTAGTAAACAGCCTTTTGGTGGAGAGTATGAGATTCCTCTAAATTTACCCAAAGGAGCAGTGTCTCCCTATGATGAATTTTTCAAAAAACATGCGGAAGGGACTAAATATGAATGGCAGCTTTTGGCAGCTATCAGTTATCATGAATCTCGTTTCAAAAACAACCTAACCTCTTGGGCAGGCGCAGCTGGCATTATGGGGCTAATGCCACGAACAGCAAAATCTATAGGATTGAGTAGTGATGATCGTATGAATCCAGATCTTAGCATTGGTGCAGGAGTTGTATTACTCGATCGACTGAATAAAATATTTTCGAAAATAGAGAACATTGAAGAAAGAAAAAAATTCATTCTTGGAGCATACAATGGAGGGAATGGGCATATAAGTGACGCTCAGGCATTAGCACGGAAATATGGAGCAAACCCTCATGTTTGGGAAAACAATGTAGAAAAGTATGTAGAGCTAAAAAGCAATCCTGAGTATTACAATGATCCTGTTTGCAAAAATGGTTACTTAAGGGGAGGAGAAACTGTGCGCTACGTAAGGAGCGTCCTTGCGACAACCGAACGCTTTAAAAGAATAAATAATAAGTAATTTTCCTAGATAAGTAAAAGGGATCTGCTCTACAGTTTGAGTTGATACTAAAAAAACAAGTCCCTCCAAAATTTGGAAGGACCAGCTAAATCATATTGTATTTAATATTACCTTTTCATTTTAGGCATTTTTCCGCCTTTCATCTGAGTCATCATCTTCATCATCTTGCGAGTCTCATCAAATTGTTTGATAAGTTTATTTACTTCTTGGATAGATGTTCCACTCCCACTTGCAATGCGTTGACGACGACTACCATTCAATATCTCAGGATTAGTTCTTTCCGCCGGAGTCATTGAATAGATGATAGCCTCGATACTCTTGAATGCATCATCGTCAATATCAAGATCTTTGATTGCTTTACCAACACCTGGGATCATAGAAGCAAGTTCTTTTAGGTTACCCATCTTTTTGATCTGCTGGATTTGTCCGATAAAATCATTAAAGTCGAACTGGTTTTTAGCAATCTTCTTCTGCAAGCGACGAGCTTCCTCTTCGTCATATTGCTCTTGAGCTCTTTCTACGAGGGAAACGATATCACCCATTCCCAAAATACGGTCGGCCATACGTTCCGGATGGAACACATCTAAAGCATCCATCTTCTCGCCCGTACCTACAAACTTGATTGGTTTATCTACAACCGAACGGATAGAAAGTGCAGCTCCACCACGAGTATCTCCATCCAATTTAGTCAAGACTACTCCGTTAAAATCTAATCTTTCGTTAAATTCTTTAGCAGTATTTACCGCATCCTGACCAGTCATAGAGTCTACAACGAATAAAATCTCATCCGGTTTCACAGCATCTTTTATCGCTGTAATTTCCTTCATCATTTCTTCGTCTATAGCCAAACGTCCGGCTGTATCTATAATGACAAGGTCATTTCCTTTTTGTTTTGCTTCTTTAATTGCATTTTGAGCAATTTCAACAGGATTCTTGTTATCCTCTTCCCAATATACAGGAACTCCGATTTGCTCTCCTAATATTTTCAACTGCTCCACAGCAGCAGGACGATACACGTCTCCTGCAACCAAAAGCGGATTTTTACCTTTTTTTGATTTTAGCAAATTTGCTAATTTACCAGAGAAAGTTGTTTTACCCGAACCCTGAAGTCCCGACATAAGGATAATAGCAGGGGAACCTTTCAAGTTAATATCGGATGCTGTACCTCCCATTAAAGCAGCTAGTTCATCGTGAACTATTTTCACCATCAACTGCTGAGGCTTAACGGCTGTAAGTACGTTTTGTCCTAGTGCTTTTTCTTTTACTGTTTCTGTAAACTGTTTTGCTGTTTTATAGTTTACGTCGGCATCTAACAAGGCACGACGCACCTCCTTCAACGTTTCTGCAACATTAATCTCGGTGATTTGACCCTCACCTTTCAGTATCTTGAACGATCGTTCTAATCTATTACTAAGACTTTCAAACATATTATATTATCCTTTTTATTTTCTTTTTATATGGGTCACAAAGATATAAACTTTTCATAGAAAGAGAAAAACTCATAGTTGTTTTCTTATTATTGTTTTACTGAACATTAACTTCTTATAAGTATGCTCATTCTACAAGTCTTAAATTATAGAAATAGGATAAGATTATTTATCACGATTAACCTCCCGTTGCTCTTTTAGTCTGGCAGATTGGCGAATAACCAAATAAACACCGAATATTATCAATATTATTCCCAGAAATGTATAACCTGTAAAAGCCTCTGAGAAATACAACACCCCGATAAATACAGCAACTAACGGCTCCATTGAGCCTAATATAGACGTAATGGTTGACCCTATATATTTAATAGCCAAAACAAGAGTCAAGTCTGATATGACTGTAGAAAGAACAGCCAAGGCTGATAAACGGGCAAAGGCCGAAACACTTGGAATAGGCTGTATACCCTCTGTCATTAATGCATAACCCAGAAACATGATGGAACTAAAAAATAAAATATAAAAAGTCAATGGTTCTGCCTGCATTTGCTGACCTGTCTTTGTTTGATTAACCCCTACAATATAGAGAGCATAAGTTAAAATGGTCAATGAAGCCGTTATCAGTCCGACTAAATGGATATTTCCCGTATCGGACCAACATAAGAAAACAACTCCTATTAACGAAATAACAGCTGCAATAAACAGTATCCATGAGCCTCTCTCTTTAAAGAAGACTACCATTATAATACTCACTAAAACAGGGTATAAAAAATGTATCGTCGTAACAATTCCACTAGGTACCCATTCGTAAGAATGAATAAGTAGCAAAGATGTAGCAGCATATAACATCCCCAAGAAAACCAATGGGATAAATTGCTGTTTAGCGATCTTGAAACTTTGCTTTCTGTACAGACAAATTGCACCCATCACAATAGATGAGATCAGAAAACGATAAAACAAAATAGATCCTATCCCCAATCCTTCTTCCATCAACGGAATAGAAAACAAAGCTATCATACCGAATGTAGCGGATGAAATAATAGCAAGTGTAATTCCTTTAATATTCTTCATTTTACTTCTTCCTTTTTCGGGCACAAAAATAACAAAAAGACAGCAAAACTTATCATAAAAAGCAGACACCCTTCTAGAAGACTCTTCAAAAAGCTGATCGAACCTACAATCTATATACAATTGACATCACCTATAATAATCGACGCATCTATATAAATTATCATTTTTCTAAATAAAAACACAGATTATATTTAATCTCACGCATAAAAGTCAGATCCTTTTAGTTATTTAATAAATAAACCTATAAATTTGCTATTACATTAAAGCAAGAGACAATGACAGATCATTTAAAAGAAATTGTATATTCAAAAGATTCAATAGAGTTTGTTACTGTAGCCGTTCAATATTGTGCTTTTCTCGAAAACACAGGGACAGTTACAGAGTTTGATTTCACAGACAAGTTGACCAAACTACTACCTTTATTATACTTAAAAGCTTCCCTTATTCCCGAAACGGATACTGTGAATGATGAAGAACCAGAAATAACCGTTACGGAGGAAGACTATCATTACATTTCATCCAAGCTATACAATATTTTTTCAAGTAATGATACTTATCTGGAGGTGTTTTTACAAGATATGAAATATAGCGAAACACCAATTTCCGCCAGTATAAGTGAAGATCTAGCAGATATATATCAAGATTTGAAAAACTTTATCACAATATTTGAAAGGGGCATAACAGAAAACATGAATGATGCTTTATATGTATGCAACGAAAACTTCAAAACATACTGGGGGCAAAAGCTAGTCAATGTACTGAGAGCATTACATTCTCTAAAATACTCAGAAGGAAATGCCAATCTTGACGACGAAAATGATTATTCTGAAGAAACGGAAGAACTATGGTAAGTACAATATCAAAGGAAGAATTAGCTGTACTACCTCAAGAAGTTTTTCCGGGTAGAATTATTGTTATACAAAGCGAAAGTGAAGCTGAAAAAGCGGTATCTTATTTAGAACAATTTAAAGAGATAGGCTTCGACACCGAGACACGCCCTGCCTTCAGAAAAGGAGTTTCTAACCAAATTGCACTAATGCAATTATCAACAGAAGATACCTGCTTCTTATTCAGACTGAATCATATAGGTTTGCCAAATTGTCTGGCAAACATACTCATCAATCCGGGAATTAAAAAAATAGGACTTTCTCTCAAAGATGATTTTTCAGCCATTCACAAACGGCAAGCCCTGGTACCATTAAGCTTTATCGATTTACAACCTTTTGTAAAACAATATGGCATCGAAGATAATGGACTACAGCGTATCTATGGCATACTTTTTGGAAAAAGAATATCTAAAGGACAACGCTTATCAAATTGGGAAGCCGATACACTTTCTGAAGCACAGAAAATGTATGCGGCCATTGATGCATGGGCATGTCTGAAAATATTTAACGAACTAAAGTATAGAGAAAAAGTAAACCTATAAGATATGGCATTTATAGATTATTATAGCATATTGGGGGTGCAGAAGACTGCAAGCGCCGATGATATTAAAAAGGCTTATCGAAAACTAGCCCGAAAATATCACCCCGACGTCAATCCTGATAATGAAGAAGCAAAGAGAAAGTTTCAACAAGTAAATGAGGCTAATGAAGTTCTTTCCGATCCTGAAAAAAGAAAAAAATACGACGAGTATGGGGAGAATTGGAAACATGCTGAAGAATACGAAAAAGCCAAACAGCAACAAGCTCAGAATGGAGGCTTTGCTGACTATGGTAATTTCGGGGGCTTTAGTGGTGGTTCGTATAGCTTTAATGGAGACGAAGAAGGCTTTTCCGACTTCTTTGAATCCTTATTCGGTGGAGGGCGAGCATCGTCCGGACGTCGCAGCAGAGGATATAGAGGACAAGACTTCACTTCTGAATTACATCTTGACCTAAGAGATGCATACGAAACACATAAACGAACAATCACCGTCAACGGAAAAAACCTTCGTATCACTATTCCTGCTGGGATCGCCGATGGGCAGGTTATCAAGTTGGCTGGACAGGGAGGTACAGGAGCAAATGGAGGCCCTAACGGAGATTTGTATATAACCTTTGTTATAGCAGACGACCCTAAATTCAAACGTGTTGGGGACGATCTGTACAGTACAGCAAACATAAATCTGTACACAGCTGTACTAGGAGGAGAAGAGACTATTGATACTTACACAGGAAAAGTAAAGCTTAAGATTACGGCTGGTACTCAAAGCGGAACCAAAGTCAGATTGAAAGGAAAAGGATTTCCTGTCTATAAGCAAGATGGGAAGTATGGCGATCTGATCATTACTTACAATGTAGGAATACCTACCAGCTTAACGGCAGAACAAAGAGAGTTGTTCGAAAAGTTATCAAAGTCTTAATTTAAAATTTACGATTATGAATACAGAATTGATAATAATACGCGAATATTGCACAAGAAGTCAAATAGATTTTGATTTCATTGAACAACTCGAAAATGAAGGACTGATCGAATTAACCATAGTTGATAATGAACAGTATATTGACATTGCTCAGCTTAGTAGATTAGAGCAATACGTACGTTGGTATTACGATCTATCAATCAATGTAGAAGGGATAGATGTTATCAGAAATTTACTGGATAAGATAGATGACATGCAACAAGAAATTCAGCAACTAAAACAGATGTTACGCCTTATTGAATAAACTTATAATTATGAAAAACACCTTTAAACTACTACTGATTACTGTTGTTTTACTTTCATTGAATGCTTGCAAACAAGCTGAACCAACCACTCTGAAAGTTATGAGTTTCAACATATGGATGGGTGGAGGTAAATCAATACAAGAAACTGCGAATGTATTCGTTACTAGCGGCGCTGACATAATAGGAATACAAGAAGCCTGGGGCCACGAAAAGGATGTAGCTATCCATATAGCAGACAGCCTTGGCTGGCACTCTTATAATCGATCCAGAAGCGAAGTCATTATCAGTAGATACCCAATTATAGATACTTCCGCGAGCAAGAATGGTGTAAAAATCAAAATAGACGACAAGCGTTTTGTCTGGATTTTTAATCATCATTTAATGTATTGCCCCTACGAGCCCTACCAACTCAACGGCATAGAGTACTGTGGTGCCCCTCTACTCACCACTAGCGAAGAGGCTGTAGCATCAGCAACAGCAAGTAGAGGTGAAGCTGTGCATACTAGCATAAACGATATCCTGCAAGTACAAAAAGAAGGTTATCCTATTTTTGTTACCGGAGATTTCAATGAACCTTCTTTCCTAGACTGGACAGATAAAGCAGCTGAAGCCGGATTGCACAAAATGGCTGTTCTATGGCCATCAGCAAAGGCATTCCATGATAAGGCAGGTTTTAATGATTCATATCGCACGAAATATCCCGAGGAAGTTAAATATCCCGGTTATACATGGACTTCCATCCCTCCTGCTTCCAATCAGCAAGAAATCATGGATCGAATAGATTTTGTCTTATTCTGGGGAAATAAGAATATAGAATTAACTGACTCTCAAATTATAGGAGAGGAAAGTCCAAATAGTGATATTAGAATAAAGAATTACCCTTCGGATCATAGAGCTGTGCTTAGCACATTCTTGCTAAAATAGGAGTAATTAAGAGACCTAAATATAAGAAAACGACTGTCGAGTAAACTCAGACAGTCGTTTTTTATTATTTCATCCAACTATAAACAATGATGTCGCCCGCATCTACACCTATAGTTGAGCTATAGGTATCAGCAGGAAGTAAAGAGCCATCTTTCATTACTCGTTCTACTTTAGCATCTAAATCTATCGTCAGCATCATTTTATTGTGAATATCCCGATTCACTACAACAAGGAACTCCCTATCTCCATTTTCCAAATGGGAAACGATTGCCCCTTCCGAACCTTCACTTTTCAAAGATTTAACAACAGAAGGTAGGGTCTCCAATCTTGTAGTTCCAGAAGGGATTACCTCACCGGTATGTTTTACAGAAAGGACTTTAGCACCTAAAAACACAGGGCTCAATCCTTGTATCTCTTGGTTAAGAGTCTTCACATCATCATAAACCTCTGTACGCTTACCATCTCTTGTTATAGGGCCATGATGGAAATCGAAACTATCTGTTTCGGGTGTCCAATAAGTAAAATACTGCAATCCTTGCGCTCCGTATGCCAAATTGCTATACATCTGGAAACGCATATGAGCCAACACCGGTATTGGATACGTCCAATGAGCAACAGCAAGAGAAAAAGCCCAGAATGGTTTATTTACTTCTTGACTCTTCTTTAAGAAAACTTCCAGATTTTCATGGAAGTTGTCACGCACCATTGTTGTTCCTTTTTCTTTATCCTCATAGATTATAGGATAATTGTCAAATGACAGAATAGGCAGATTTACTTCTTTATCAAATCGATCTACATATTCCGAGTAACTCCCAACCTTGATCGCATTAGGATCAACATAGATAGGAAATAAATTCAAGTAACAAGGATGAGTAGTATCTACCGATTCAATTCTCCTCGCCCATTTTGCCAACATTTCGAACTGATCAGCATTTGGTTCATCCATCAAGAAGTAACCACCGGTTGCAGGGTGATTCATAAAGCGTTTTACTGTTTCTTCTGGCTCTGAGGATAATTCCGGTGTTCTAATAATCAGTTTCACCCCTACTTCCTCTGCCAAGTCAAGAGCATTTTCCATCATATCATTATCAGTATAATGATGCGAAAAACTATGGGTAAACCCACAATCTCTAAGTTCGCGAAAACGCTCCAGAGTCATTTCTGCATTAGGAAGACTATACCAGGCTAGAATCGTCATTTCTCCTTTAGACGGCAAAGACTTTGCTTCAGTTTCCTTCTTTTCTTTCACATCAGGTTTTTCCCTATTACAAGATGTAATAAGCAAAATCAAACAAATTAAGTACAATAGTTTCTTCATAGTTAAATATTATTTGGGCATTGATAATAGAGAGACTAGCTTATACATTAGCAGATCTCTTTCGATAGGTGGGCATATTTTTCAGAATGAGGCAAAATCTATACCTTTGCCCCACTAAATTAAAGAAAATATATGAGAAATTATAAAGTTCTATTTGTTTGTTTGGGAAATATATGTCGCTCTCCAGCCGGAGAAGGAATTCTGAAACGAATGATTAAAGAGCAGAAGTTAGACAACTATATATCAGTAGATTCAGCAGGGACTTCGGGCTATCACGATGGAGAACTCCCCGACTCTCGCATGCGTCACCATGGGTCTCGTAGAGGTTATAAATTCGACTCTATATCACGGCGTTTCACCAGAAACGACTTTGACGACTTCGATGTCATTCTGGCCATGGACGACAGCAATTATCACAATATAATGCGACTGGCTCCAGATCTGGATTCAGAAAGAAAAGTATATCGAATGGTTGAGTTTTCCCAAAAGTACAATCACGACCATATCCCCGATCCTTACTATTCTGGAGCAGATGGCTTCGAATTGGTACTTGATTTACTTGAGGATGCTTGCGAAGGCTTACTAAACAGAATAAAAGAAGGTGAATTGTAATCAATTCACCTTATCTATTGCACCACCTTCAAAGAAGTTAATTATATTTTTTGCAACCTCCCGCTCCATTTCTATCCTAGCCTGGTAAGTGCTAGTGCCAGCATGAGGACAAACTATAGCATTGTCCAACTCCAGCAATTCGGGTAGTATTTTAGGCTCATTTTCAAAAACATCTAAGCCAGCCGCCCATATTTCACCCGACTTTAAGGCTTCGGCAAGCGCTTTTTCGTCCACCAGCTGACCACGTGCGGTATTAATAAGAATAGCAGAATTCTTCATTTTCTCAAATTCTTTGTGCCCCATAAGATGATATGTCTCTGCTGTAGCCGGAGCATTCAATGAGATAATATCAGATTCTTTCAGCAAGGTGTCGAAGTCCACATAGCGTGCATTATACCTACGTTCTATATCTTCAGACAATCTATGTCTGTTATGATACAAAACTTTCATTCCGGATGCTACTGCTCTGCGGGCAACAGCCTGCCCTATTCTACCCATACCATAGATTCCCAGTGTTTGACCATATAAAGGCATCCCTAAATCGCCAAATATTCCCCAGTCGAGTCGCACTCCATTATGCAGCTTATGATTATAATAAGCAACCTTTCGTGCTGTTGCCGATATCAGGGCAAAACAGAGTTCGGCAGTTGGTTCCAAAACCGATTGGGGGGCGTTGGTCACTATAATTCCTCTTTTTGAAGCATAATCAACATCAATATTATTATACCCGACCCCGTAATTAGAAATCAGTTTCAGATTTTTGCCTGCATCGATAATCTCTGCATTTGTCTGAAAAGAGAAGTTAGGAACCAATACATCAACATCTACGATACGTTCCAATATTTCCTCTTTCGAAAATATTTTTTCTTCGGGATAGATTACTTCAAATTTACCTTCCAAGGAAGAAAAGCCTTCTCTTTTGAAGTTATGTCCCATTAATATTTTTTTCATAACAACTGTTTTAGTTTACAAGACGCTCTCTTACTATATCTAACAACAATTCAGGCTCATCTGTTGTAATATAATCAAAGTTTTTTTCAATAAACCAAATCATATCTTCTTTCTCGTTTATAGTCCAAGCATTTAGATGAATGTTCTCTTCTTGAAACTTTGATATCCATTCCGGATGCTTTTTATAATGTACATCTTGATAGTCGAGGTATTTTACACCATACTGCAATATAGAATCGGGATACATTACTGGCAGTTCATTTTTCCAGCGCCCTAGATAAGCTACCGGGATAGTCGTCTCTGATATAAGATACTCAAGAGCTTCCAGATCACCAACCAAAAACTCGACAAGAGTTTCAGCACGTAATTCTTTCACTAACTTCAGAACCTGCTGCGCATTCTCCTTTGCTCTAGGCGTATAATGAGGTGTTTTTATATCAATTATCAATTTGGTTCCTACTTGCTTTTTAGCCTCCAAAATACAATCTCGAAGAGTAGGGATTCTCTCTCCATTTGCTAACGGGACAGTAATCAAATCGGTGTATTTCATCGAGTCTATCGCCATACCCCTGACTCTTATATCATGAAAAACTATTAAAGAGTCCTCCTTCGTTAGTTGCACATCAATTTCCGATCCATGACATTTCAAGGCTATCGCTGCCTTTAATGAGGCTATCGAGTTCTGGGGATATCCTGTATTCTTCCAAGCTCCCCGATGAGCGATAACAGGATTGTCGTGATAGTTCGCCTCTAGACTATTTTTCTTCTGCGATGTACAAGATATTACAATAAAAAAAATAAATATATAAAATAAAGTGTCTTTCATATTCAAGTATTTAGATATTAAGATAGAAGGTCTTACAAGATACCTCTCTCCATTAGAATCAGTTTAACCTTTGCCCAGTCAACATAAGGTCTCTCCGACTCCGGATCATCACTTATCAATGGGCAACCCAAATTTGCGTCATCTATATACAGATGTCCATAAGCCTTGGGAGAGGAAGTCCAGAAACGTTGCGTTGGGTTTTTCTGAACCCCATATAAAGGGATCTCATTCTCTTCGAACCATTGAACAGCTTCTGTCAATACATTCTCCTCTACAATTACCTCTTGTCCGTCAACCTTTTTTTTCTTCTTGCGGTCGCTACGCATAGTGAATAAAATCAGGCGATGCCCTTTATCTACAAGTTCTTTAAGCACTGGAATAGCTCCAATATCTTTCCCTATCTTAGGAAATTCGTGAGACACGCATGTCCCGTCAAAGTCAATACATATATCCATCTTATCTTCGATGATTTTTTACAGGTCAAATACTATAAAACAAAAACTCAGACACGCCGCGCCTGAGTTTTATTTACCTAATAATCAGATAATTATAATTATTTATCTTCTTCTACTCCTTTAATATCATTCTCGATGCCGCTAACTCCATCTTTAAAGTTCTTAACGCCTTTACCAATACCTTTCATTAGTTCCGGTATTTTCTTTCCTCCGAACAATAATAAAACGATAATAGCTATAATGATAATCTCTGGGGTACCTAAATTCCCTAAAAATAAAAGTGTGTTCATCTGGTCTGTTTTTTATTAATTATTTTATGCTGCTAAAATAGTCAGAATAAAATTATTCTCAGTATTTTTCACATATTTTTATATTTTGTTATAACATAATTGCATGATTAGTTGACAATTGTTGTTTAGTAAACGAAATTATTTTCTTATTGTACAACAAATAAGGTAGATTTGCAGTAGAATAATCAAATAAGAAGATTGAAGAAAGATAATTCATCATATAACCAGATTATCAAGTCAACATCCATATTTGGAGGTTCGCAAGTGGTGGTAATACTTATAGGCGTAATCCGTACTAAGGTTATCGCTCTGTTGCTTGGTCCCATAGGGGTCGGTTTGTTGGGGATATACCAGTCCATAATCGACATGGTTCGCACAAGCAGTATGCTTGGAATGGATACTTCCTCCGTAAAGGAAATAGCCGAAGCTAATAGCCAAGAAGATGATACAATTTTGAATAAGGCTATCGTCAGCTTCAACAAATGGATTTTCTTTTCAATCCTGCTCTCTACCGCCTTATGCATTCTGTTCTGTATTCCTATTAGCGGATGGCTATTCGAAGACGACAGTTACGCCATCTACATTGCTTTGCTATCTGTTGCGACTGCTCTCTTTATTCTGACAACGGGAAGATCTGTCATACTTCAGGGCATGAGAAAAATACCTGAATTGGCCAAGTCTACAATCTGGGGTAGTCTATTAGGACTCATTATCACCCTTCCCCTCTATTACATATGGCGAATAGACGCTATTGTTCCGGCATTAATTCTTAATGCTCTGATAGGTTTTGTTTTCGTCGAATTCTACTACCGAAGGCTTAAGATTAAAAATATTCCTATATCTAACAAGGAAGCTTTCAGGAGAGGGCTATCCAGTCTGAAATTGGGGTTATATATTGTCACTGCCGGTTTTTTAGGTACATTAAGCATGTTTCTGATACGCGCTTTCATCTCTCGATATATAGACTTGGATGCGGCAGGGCTTTTTCAGTCTTCGTGGGTGATAACGAATGTTTACCTCGGGCTTATTCTCAAATCGATGGGTGCTGATTTTTTTCCTCGTCTATCTGCAATATCGGGCAACGATAGCAAAGCCAGATCGCTCGTCAATGAGCAAACTTATATCATCTTAGTGATTGCTAGCCCTATCATAATCGGTCTTCTACTATTTTCTGACTTTGCTCTTTCCGTACTCTATTCGTCCGAGTTTATATACGCAAGCACTATCTTGAAATGGCAGATATTGGGAACTTATTTCAAGGTTTTAAGCTGGCCCATTGCATTCATTTTATTGGCAAAAGGTAAGGGGAAACTCTTCCTCATTTCCGAAGTTATATTTTATGCTGCGTATCTACTGGCAGCCTATTTACTCTATCCATCGTATGGATTAGATGCTACAGGTATTGGATATTTCATAGCCTATTGCGTCTATTTACCAACTGTGTATTTTATGGTGAGGAAAGTATCTTCCTTCAGCTGGGATAGCAATATCATCAGAATGGGGATAGTCAACCTATGTGCTATTATCTGCGTATTTGTAATATCTGTATACTACAAACAGTTTCAGACTTTGGGAGGAGGAGCAATTCTTATATTATCACTTATATATGCCTATATAAATCTAAAAAAGGTCTTCACATTGGAAGACCTTAAAAAGTGGTTTATAAAAAAGTAGATTTATCTTATTTCTTATTTATTCTTGCTTCTTCCATTTCCTTTACACGAGGAATCACAAGATTGTCTTCGATAAAGGTATGTGCCTCCAACTCTTCTTCTGACATATACAACTCCATGAGGATATTTACCATCAACATCTGATCTGTTGTACCCGACACATATTTCATCAAAATCTGCTTCAAGTCACTCATTTTAGCCTCAATGTCATTGTGACGTTCTTCAAATATATTGATCGAATACTGATCGGGACATGTCTTCTCCATCAATGTACGGACATACGGAAAAACCACATCATCTTCATATTCCATATGCTCTGCCACTTCCTTTGTATAATTATCGAAGAAATCGAAAACGATATGCTGCAGTCCTTTATCACTGCTGGCAAAGACAAGCTCAAGCTTACGTCTGATATTCGGCAATCTTTTTTCCAGAAAATAGCTATGCGAATTCTTCAAATATTGAAGAAAAGGTTCCAGTGGAAGAGTTGCAAACGTTTCGTGTATATTGGTTATCGACCTGTTTGATTGGTAGTTTGCCAAAAAGAGGAAACAGTCTGTGTCAAAATTATTTTCTTTACATACTGCATCTACACTCTTTTCTCCAAACCCTAATGATATTTTCAGGCGATTTAACAACAGTAAAAGGCGATAGTCGGCATCAATGAGCTCCGACATCTTCATGTTCTTTTTGAATACTATAGTAACATTCTTCATAATATTACTTTTATTTATTCATCCTGATATTTGATATCAGAAATGTCTATAAGTTTATTTATTATTGCGTAAATAGTAAGTCCGGAGATACTGTGCACCTTCAATTTTCGGGTCATATTTCTCCTGTGCGTGATAACTGTATGTATCGAGATATTATGATGATCGGCAATTTCTTTATTACTCATCCCTTTAACTACACTTACCAAGATTTCTTTCTCTCTGTCGCTCAGCTCTTCCTGATCTGTCTGCGTGCTTTGATTCTTGTTCAGGCAAGCATTAAGAGTTTCTTCTATCTTAGATTCTGAGTCATTTATCCGTATCACGGCATCATAGCTACGGTAAAATTGCTCGTCGATCAGATTATATACTAACGCTATGATTGCTATATTTTTGTCGAGATTCAATTGTTGGCGAATATCTTGTCTGGAAGCATGTCCGAGAAGCATCGGATTAATAAGGAGGGCATCAGGCTGCAATCGTTCCAGCTGATGACTTATATCATCCATTTCTTTCAGCTCTACAACCTTACTCACGCTAGACAATTCAGATAAGGCATACACCAGTCCTTTCCGGATGATGTATGATATTTCGGCAACTGCCAATACTTTTTTGCTATTTGTCATTTTTCTAATAGCTTATTATCTAGAATCATTCTTTATTAGCCACAAATTTCGCGATAAAATATTTCATATACAAATCATTGACTATAAAGTATTAGAAACGTAATAAGATTAAAACAGTTAGTTATAATTGGTGAGAAGTATTCGTTTTAATTTTTCTTTCTTTTCGGGAGTTATCTTCAACTCTTTTGTCATATAATTATCTATACTTCCATATTTCTCTTTTATACAAGAGAGCCCATATTTAAGAAAGGAAATATCGGTTTGCGTAAGTATTGTAAAAGCCTCTTGACGCGATTCGGAGAGGCTGTCGGCATTTTTCACTGATTTTATTCTGTCTATTCCTATATGAGAAGCCATGTAATCTTCCTCTATAACATCTGTAGGAATATCAAGCGCCTTGAGTAGGAAATAAGTCGCCAACCCCGACTGATCTTTACCTAAGAAGCAATAATACACGATCGGATAGTTAGCCTCATCGCAAAAATAGTCGAAAAGTTCTGCATACTCTTTGGTGAAATTAGTCACCATATCCTTATAAGTATCTTGCGTATATATCACAGCGTCTCCTCTCAAGAACTGCCCATCCAACACCTTCTGAGCCATCGCATTATATCCATTGGTAGAAACAGGAAGGCGTACTTGGTTTACATCTTCAATTTTTAAAGGACGTACATTCTTCACATCTTTTGATCTCAAATCGATAACCGTTTTAATCGCAAGCTTTTCTAACTCTTCACTGTCATGATTCGTCATTCGGGTAAAGCTTCCCGAACGGAATATTTTTCCCCAGCGAATGCGGTGCTTATCAGAAGACACATATCCCCCAAGATCTCTAAAGTTTTGAATACTATCAAATTCAAAAAAACGATTAGATACTGTGGGAGAAATAGTATTACCTATTTTCAGACGAAAGAATTTACGCGTTTCATTATTTTCAGGAGTATTTTCTATTACGGCAATATAATCATTCGATTTAGCTGTGTAAACTACATTCGAGGAAAATATACTATCATTCTCGGACATGAATATTTCAACCAAAGCATTATCCTCCTCCGGAAACATTTCCCATTTCAGAAGATAATTACCCTTAGCATCCTGTTCGCATAAAACCGTTATAGAAGATGTTTGTTTCGAACAATTACAGAATAATATTAAAATAAAAATGCAAGTAATAAATTGAATCCTCATATTTCATTCTCTCTTTTTTATCCCGCTATTAATTAAACATACAAGTTACATCTGCTTTTTGATATTACATCCCCTTTTTGCAAAGTTTTACCTTTTTTTAGACTTTACAATCAATTTCTATACAATAAGGATTGGGAACGCTCTTCAAAAAAAAACTGCGAATTCACATAGAACACGCAGCATAGAATATAATTATCTGTATTTATCGCACAATGACCTTTTTGGCTACCTTTCCTGCTTTCAGTATGTACAATCCCTTATTAAGATCTAAAGAACATCTATTATCAACACATTTCTTCAGATTTACACTTGTAACCTTTACGCCTAAAAGATTATATACATCTAGATAGTTGGTTGTTTTAAGTACATTCTCCAACTCTATTTCCGTATCTTCATTTATCGTAACCTTTAGTGTCAGAACCGTATCATCAGTCTCAGCAAAAGATGTATTGATAGGAAAATCCGCATTCTCCGCACTAACGACAGAAGCAGATCCTATAAGCAATAAGGAAAGTAATATGCTCTTACATCTAATCATATCTATAGTTCTAACAGTCACAAATATAGATATTAAAGCTTATAAAAAAACAAAAAAAACAAAAAAAACGGGGAGTTTCACAATTTTTCACGCAAACCTTCGTTAGCTAAAATTGTGTTAGGAAAAATTACCTTTGCTTCGTCTAAAAGAATATTATTATCTGTATATCGAGCCGAAAAATGACCTAACATCAACTTCTTTACATTCGCCAACTTTGCGATCTCAGCAGCTTGCTTTGCAGTTGAATGACCGGTAGTTTTTGCCCTCGAAGCATCCTCTTGAGTAAACGTTGCCTCATGATAAAGCAAATCGACTCCTTCAATAATGGGAATTATTTTTTCGGAATAAGCGGTATCTGAACAATAGGCATACGAACGCGACGGCGTAGCTGGTCTTGTCAGTCTTGCATTCGGGACAATTGCTCCATCCTCAGTAACAAAATCTGCCCCTTGTTTAATTTTAGCCAACTCTTTTATCGGGATGTTATAAAACTTAATCATCTCAGCAACTAGATGGGCTTCTTTCTCCTGCTCCCTAAATAAAAAGCCGGCACAAGGTACTCGATGACGCAACGGAATTGTTTTGACCTGAACAGACTTATCTTCATATATCACCTCACTATTGACCGGATCAAAAGTTTCGATCTTCACCTCAAATGGATTATCCTTACAGAAAAAGTCTAATTGTGGACGTAATATTTCTTCCAATCCCGCAACTGAATGGATAAACAAATCTCCAGTTCTGCCAAGCAAGGCCAGCGTAGATATCAACCCAAGCAGTCCAAAACAATGATCGCCATGCAAATGAGAGATAAATATCCGATTAAGTCTGCCGAAACGAAGTCTACTGTGCCGCATCTGAAGCTGCGTACCCTCTCCACAGTCAACCATAAAGAGCTTTTCTCTTACGTTCACTACCTGCGACGAAGGGTTATGCTGAATTGTAGGTGTTGCCGATCCACAGCCCAGAATATCAACTTCAAATTTTTCCATTATAGATTTATTCGATGTGTATCAGTTTATGAATCTGCAAACTAAGTCTCCATTCCGGATTACTCTTGATGAGTTCTATACAATAGCTTACATTCTCCATGTTTATTTTATCCCCATCAAAAATAGGACTTAAAAAATAGTTATCTGCTTTAGGAAATATAGAGATATTCGGCACTTCATCGCCCACAGTAATAGGCATACGAATTTCATTCACTGCAGGTATACGTTCTTTTATCGTTTCATAATGCTGCTTAGGGCTACAAGAGATATAGTCAATCAACGAAGGCACCCTCCTTGTTCCATTCGTTTCTATTGCCTGCTTATAACCTCGCTCTTTGAAGAATGCCAGATATTCGTCTTTCAACTGAATGGTTGGCTCTCCTCCTGTCCAAATAATCCATTTGCAAGGATAACGCTCTATAACCTCCAAAATCTCCTCTAAGGTCATTTCATCTCCATTCGCAAAATCTGTATCGCAAAAAGAGCATGATAGATTGCATTTTGTCAACCGTATAAATATAGATGGTTCTCCGCTACGTCCACCCTCTCCCTGAAGAGAGTAAAAAATCTCATTTACTGTCAGCTTCATATATGGCGGTTGTTTTAGGAGTTTCAGACACCTCTACAGCATACACTTCGGATATTTCTTTTTTAAATAAATCATACAAGTATTTAGCCATATTTTCCGCAGTAGGATTGAATGGAAAAATATCATTCAGATGCCTGTGATCTAATTCTCTATCTATATATTGTTTTATAGAATCAAGTTCTCTATAATCTTTTACAAACCCAACAGCATTTAATTGCTCCGATTTCAGATGCACTGTTACAACATAGTTATGTCCGTGCAGTCGGGAGCAAGGATGATCTTGCGACAACCCTTCTAATATATGCGACGCTGAAAATGCAAATTGTTTACTTATCTTATACATGTTTAGCTTACTTCTTTATTTTTCACTTACCCACCTATATAACCAACAAGTAGGGATATTGTTGGTTGCCATTACTTCAAAAAGTCATCAAAATATCTGGTGATATGCTCGTGAAGATGAATTCTGTCTCTTCCTATCATGTTATGTTCTTGCCCTGGATAAATAAATAAGTCGGGGTGAGTTCCTTTTTTTATTGCCGAAGCTATAAAGCTCAAGTTGTGCTGCATAACTACTACCGGATCTTCATCTCCATGAATCAGCAAAAGTCTGCCTTTCAGATCACCCGCTCTGTCCACCATACTTGTTTCTTTATACCCTTCTGGATTCTCCTGAGGTGAATCCATATAACGCTCACCATACATTATCTCATAGTATTTCCAGTCCGTAACCGGACCTCCGGCAACTCCCACTTTGAATGTCTCCGGATGACGAAGCATCAGATTCAGCGTCATAAAACCACCATAACTCCATCCATGAACACCAATCCTTTCTGTATCTACAAATGGCAAGGTTTTCAGGTATTCTACACCCGACATCTGATCTTGTGTTTCTACTACTCCCAATTGACGGTGTGTAATATTCTCAAATTCAAGACCTCTGTACAAAGTACCTCTGTTATCAAGAGTGAATACTATATAACCTTTTTGAGCCATGAAGATATCCCAGCCTCGCGCTTGTGCCATCCATGAGTTATCCACCATCTGAGAATGAGGACCTCCATAAACATAAACAATCACCGGATATTTTTCGTTCGGATCAAATTTTGTAGGCTTCACCATACGATAATAAAGATCAGTTTCTCCATCATTTGCTTTCACCGAACCAAGTGTAATTTCGGGAAGAACAACATTGCCATAAGGATTCTTTGCTGTATGCGACACATAAGTTTTATTCGATTTAGTCTCTGTCACAGCAACTTTACCCGGATTATGCTGAGATGTATACATATCCGATATGTATTTACCACTTGCACTCAATGCTGCATAATGCACTCCTTCTTCTTTCGATAGCTGCTCTCTTTTTCCGCTTTTCAGATTAAGTTTATAGATTTGCTTCTCTACCGGGCTTACTTCTGTTGACAAATAGAACAAATTCTCTCCCTTTTCATCAAACCCTATAATTGATGTTACATCCCATTGCCCCGAAGTTACTTGTTTCAGTAAATTCCCATCCGTATCATATAGGTATAGATGGTTAAACCCATCTCTTTCGCTCAGCCAAAGAAATTTATTTTTATCGTTTTTCAAGAAGAAAACCGGATTTTCGGGTTCAACGTATTTCGGATGTGTTTCGGTAAATAGAGTCTTCTCCAATTTACCCGTTTCTACATTATAACGATTCACGACACAAGTATCTTGCCCTCTATTCAGTTCTGCAATATAAACACTCTTCTCATCCGGGCTCCAAGCTATATTTGTAAGAAATTTTTCTTTAGGAGTTCCGGTTTTCAGATATACAGTTTTCTTTGTCGAAACATTATATACTCCCACTGTCACATGATGGCTTTTCATACCCGCCATAGGGTATTTCTGGTTTTTCAGTTTTGCAACTCTGGCAGACACATCAACCAGTGGATAATCTGTCACCATACTTTCGTCCATTCGGTAGAAGGCAAGACTTTGCCCTGACGGAGACCAAAATGTTCCTTTCTTTATACCAAATTCGTTTCGGTGAACCGACTGTCCATAAACAATTTCTTTATTTTCATCCTCGGATACAGCAAACTCCTCACCTTTGGCTGTTTGGATATACAGATTATTATCTTTTGTATATGCTACAACTTTATTTTCGGCGGCAAAATCCAAGTTATCCATTTTTGGCAGAATATTAAATTCTGCTGTTTTATTCTTTGCTTTAAAATCGTACAGGTATATGTTTTTATTCCCGTAAATCAGTAATTCGCTAGATTCTGCTGACACAGGATATACCTTTGTCATACTTTTCAAACCTTGATCTTCAGACAATCCCAGATTAGCATTTATTTCAACCAGCCTCAAAAACACTTCTGATTTCTGTTTCTCTGAGATAGGAACTGTCATTATACAGTCTCCTTTGACAAAGGTAAGTTTGTCACCATACCACGCTAACTGTCGTGGCATCTCGGCACGATACTTGCTGAATGTTTTACCTCCTGGAATTAAATCTTCGAGGGTTAAAGAAATATCTTGACTAAATGTTTTCATTGGCATCAAAGCACTGAATACGATAAGAATAGAATATATAAATCTCATTTTTGATAGATAATTTATTTTAGCGCACAAAGATAACGATTTTAGGTCGGGTAGTTTTACTAAATATTGATTAATTAGTAATTTGCAATTTATTTTGCAACAACAGATAAAGACAGGAAATACATAAATTAATTTTTTTTAAAACAATTTCATTTTTTTAAACGTTTAAAAATAAAACGTATATTTGCACGTTATATAATATAACTGTGATAGTTTTTATCTTAAAATAACGGATACAACGATGACAAAACATCCTTTAATTTCAGTTTTGACACTATTTTTCCTCTCTATAATCTTATTTGCTTCATGCAATAGGACTTCTGATTCGTTTCAAATTTCAGGAAAACTAGAGAATGTGATAGGAAACTACTTCTTTATATCTTACGAAAAAGGAGATTCTGTGTTTTTAGACACAGTGGCTATAGACCAAAAAGGAGAGTTTTCTTACAAAAAAGAAATAGACCATCTTACTGTCTTATCTTTATATTTCAACGACAACACCAGAAACACATTCGTTTTAGCCGACAAAGGTTGGAATGTTAAAATAAAAGGCGACCTACTCTTTTCAGATTTACTTGAAATAAAAGGAGGAGACGTGAATGATAACATTACAGAGTTTAAGAACAAGAATAAAGAGCTATTAAGTTCCCGCGCAAAGATCTTAAACGCCACCGAGAAAAGGATTAACGACAACGATAGTATAATCCCAAAAGATTATGTCGCTGATTTAAAAAACATCAATTTTGAATTATCGAATGTAGCTGAGGCGTATATCCAAAGTCATCCTGACCAAATAGCCAGTGCAATGCTATTGAATATCTTCTTCAAGGATGAAACATCCATTCCTCGCTTGGAAGAGAATTTGGCTCTATTACGGGGAAAGGCTGCAGACTTTTCTATTACGCATGAATTAAATGAATACGTCAAAAAAATAAAAAGTTCCTCTGCAGGAGCGACAGCTCCTCTCTTTTCTTTAAAAAACAACAAAGGAGAAACAGTTAATATCTCGACCTTTAGAGGAAAGTATGTTCTACTGACATTTGCTTCTACGACGTGCAGCGTCTGCATAGATGAAAAGAAAGACGCAGTAAGCGTATATGAGCAACTAAAAAAAGAAAAACGAAATATAGAATTCATCACAATAGTAAAAGATATAGAACAGGAACCTTTATCTAAAGCAATTACGGATTCTGTAAAATGGGATCTTCTGCCGGTCGAAGGCGGATGGGCTGCTAAACCTTTTGTAGAATACAATATCAACGAAATGCCATACAACATTTTAATATCACCTTCAAATCAAATTTTGGAAAGAGATATTCACATATTGGCATTACCAAAGAAAATGGAGGAACTTTCAAAATAAAATACAAACTAATATATAGTAGAGAAAAGCAAAACTTAAGCTAATCTCTACCCAATACAGATTTACACATACAGAATGCTAGTAAAAGTTTTTGGAGCTGCTGTACAAGGAATAACTGCGACACAAATAACAATAGAAGTCAATTGTTCCAAAGGCATAAAATTTATGCTTGTCGGGCTTCCTGACGCTTCTGTAAAAGAAAGTCACGAAAGAATAATATCTGCTCTACAGGAGAACGGCTATAAATTCCCTCGCCAGCAAGTTGTTATAAACATGTCCCCGGCAGACATACGTAAAGAAGGAACAGCCTACGATCTTCCGCTAGCTATAGGCATTCTGGCTGCATCCGAAAGTATTACTCCCGACAAACTATCTGACTATATGATTATGGGAGAACTTTCTTTAGACGGAAGTATTCTGCCCATCAAAGGTGTACTCCCCATAGCAATAAAAGCACGGGAGCTCGGCTTTAAAGGCATTATTCTTCCAAGCAAGAATGCAAAAGAAGCAGCAGTTGTCAACAACCTCGATGTATATGGAGTTGAAAACATAAGCGAAGTTATAGATTTCTTCAATTCAAAGGCAGAACTAACTCCCACTATTGTAAATACAAGAGAAGAATTCAGCAAAGCTCAGAACTCTTTCGAATTTGACTTTTCGGATGTTAAAGGACAAGAAAATGTAAAACGGGCTCTTGAAGTAGCAGCCGCAGGGGGGCATAATCTCATTATGATAGGCCCTCCCGGAGCTGGGAAATCGATGATGGCCAAACGAATTCCTTCTATACTGCCACCTTTTACGCTTCACGAAGCTCTGGAAACGACTAAGATACACAGCGTTGCTGGAAAGATAGGTTCTGAAACATCTCTGATGACTCAGCGTCCGTTCCGCAACCCTCACCATACTATTTCAGATGTTGCATTGGTTGGAGGAGGGGCATTTCCTCAACCCGGAGAAATAAGTCTATCCCACAATGGAGTTCTTTTCCTGGACGAACTTCCTGAATTTAGCCGAAGTGTTTTGGAAGTAATGAGGCAACCTTTGGAAGACCGACGAATAACAATTTCCCGCTCGAAGTTCTCTGTCGAATATCCAGCAAGTTTTATGCTCGTTTCATCGATGAACCCATGCCCTTGCGGATACTACAATCATCCTACCAAGGAGTGCGTTTGTCCTCATGGAGCAGTACAACGATACCTGAACAAAATATCAGGCCCTCTGCTCGATCGTATAGATATACACATCGAAATTGTTCCGGTGCCTTTCGAAAAGATTTCAGATAAACAACCTGCAGAATCAAGCCTTGCTATCCGAGAGAGAGTGATTAAGGCTAGAGAGATTCAAGAGAAACGCTTCGAAAATGAAGAAGGTATATATTGTAATGCTCAGATGACTCCGAAATTATTAGCTAAATATGCAACACCGGATGATGCAGGTCTTAGCTTGTTAAAGACAGCAATGGACAGATTCAACCTCTCGGCAAGAGCATATGATCGCATATTGAAAGTAGCGAGAACAATAGCTGATTTAGACAATTCTGAAAAATTAATGCCAAAACATTTGGCAGAAGCAATAAATTATCGAAATTTGGATAGGGAAACCTGGACTAATCATTAGAATATTAATAAAAATAGCATACACCATGACTTTTACTGAGTTAAGCAACAGCATATTCGACAAAACAATAGCGGATTACCACATATCGGATAACGTTGACACACCTATCAACAACCCTTATCCAGAAAAAACTATTGAGTATTATCTATATCTAAAAAATTGGATCGACACAGTACAGTGGCATTTCGAGGACATCATCCGCGATCCGGAAATTGACCCTGTCGATGCCTTGACATTGAAAAGAAGAATAGACAAATCAAATCAAGATAGAACTGACTTGGTAGAACTTATAGACAGTTATTTCCTCGATAAATACAAAGACGTGGAGGTACAGCCTTTGGCTAAGATAAACACAGAGAGTCCGGCATGGGCTATCGATCGCCTCTCCATCTTGGCTCTTAAGATTTATCACATGCGACAAGAAGCAGAGAGGACAAACACTTCTAAAGAACACCAAGAACAGTCCGCTAAAAAATTAAAAGTATTATTAACACAACGCGAAGACTTATCTACAGCTATAGAAGAATTATTACAGGATATAGAAAGCGGTAGAAAATACATGAAAGTTTATAAACAAATGAAAATGTACAACGACCCTAATTTGAACCCTGTTCTATATGGAAAGTCTTCAAACTAAACACACTACACTTAACTATGTCAAAGGTTCTAGTAATACGCCTCTCCTCTTTCGGAGATGTTGCCATGCTTGTACCAGTAATTTTCTCGGTTGCGGCTAAATACCCGCAAGACCGGTTTTCGGTAATGACTCGCAAAGCGTTTGCGCCTCTCTTCGAAAACCTAGGTTTTAATGTTAATGTCATTCCTCTTGATGTCAAGAAAAAACACAAGGGAATACGAGGCTTCTTTAAAGTTATAAGACGAATCTCTACTATGGGCTTTTCTCATGTAGCTGATGAACACAATGTTTTACGCTCTAAAGGGATCAGATACTTTATGAAAATGAGCGGACGAAAAGTTGCTTATATTGATAAAGGAAGGAAAGAAAAAGAGAATATTATTGCAACAAAAAATTTAGCAGTGCCACTAAAAAGTACAGTCCAACGTTATCAGGAAGTTTTTGATAAATTAGGCTTCCCTGCTGAAATGGTCTTTAATAATTATTTCGATTTTATCCCCAGAGACTTCTCTAGCTTAAGATCTATTGTTACAGAAAAAAGAGGGAGATGGATCGGTATAGCTCCTTTTTCCAAGCATAAGGGGAAAATATATCCTATGGATAAAATGGAACAAGTCGTAGCCAGCCTTAGCAAAGAGCAAGATACGACAATAATACTTTTGGGTTCGGGTAAAGAAGAACAAAGAATATTATCTGCATGGGCAGAGAAATACCCGAATATCATCAATCCTACAGGAAAACTTAACCTAGAAAAAGAGCTACTACTTATTTCGTACATGGACGTTGTTCTATCTATGGATTCGGCCAATATGCACTTAGCATCTTTAGTCCAAGTACCTGTTGTATCTATTTGGGGAGCAACACATCCTAACCTAGGGTTCTTTGGGTTCAGACAGGACATGAAAAATGCAGTTCAAATAGATTTGGAATGTCGCCCTTGTGCCGTTTTTGGTGAGCTCCCTTGCCAAAGAGGAGATTATGCATGTTTAGAAAGAATAACTCCCGATTCAATCATACAAAGAATAAACAATGTCTTAGACAAAAAGAATTAATGAAAATAGCCATACTTTCACCTTTTTACCCATACAGGGGGGGGCTTGCTCAACTCAATGCTCGCCTATACACCGAACTGTCGAAGCGTAACGAGGTGAAGGCTTTTACATTTACAACTCTTTATCCGAACTTCTTATTTCCGGGAAAAACTCAGTATGTTTCGGAAGGCGATTCAGCTACAGTTATCGATAGCGATCGCGTACTTAATAGTGTAAACCCTTTTTCGTACATAAGTACAGCGAGAAAAATCAACAAATACGCTCCTGATATTCTGATTATTCCCTATTGGATGTCTTTCCTCTCTCCTGCGTTTGGTTCGGTTTGTTTATTTCTGAACAAGAAAATAAAAATAGTATCGCTTGTTCATAATGCCATATCGCATGAGCGTACGCTACTGGAAAAGCCTTTAGCTAAATTCTTTTTCAACAGATGCGATGCTTTTATTGTGATGAGTGAACCTGTAAAACAAGATCTACTCACTTTGAAAAAAGGTGCAAATGTAGTTCTTCAACCGCATCCTATATATGACCATTACGCCGAACGTACAGACAAACAATCGGCTTGTAGTAAATTAGGAGTTAAAACAGATAAGAAGAATTTGCTATTCTTTGGACTGATTCGCGATTACAAAGGACTAGACATCCTCATTGAAGCAATGTCTGAACTAGACGACAGCTATCAGCTAATTATTTCGGGCGAGAGCTATGGCAGCTTCGACAAATACACCGAATTGATAAACAGATCTCCTCTAAAAGATAATATTGTAGTCTTTGAACAATATATTCCAGACGAGATGGTAACAACACTCTTTTCGGCAGCAGACCTACTAGTCCTCCCATACCGATCAGCAACGCAGAGTGGAGTAGTAGCATTAGCCTATCAGCTGGAACTGCCAATGGTTTCTACCAACGTTGGTGCTTTAGGCAGTACAATCAAATCATCAGAGACAGGCCTTGTCGTTTCGAACATCTCACCCAAGGGTATTGCTGATGGAATCAAAGACTTCTTCGAGTCAAACAACCTTGCATTATACAAGACTAACTTAAAAAAAGAAAAAGAACGACTGTCATGGAATAACTTTGCAGTTTCCATCGAATCGTTCTTTTCTAAACTCTAAACCTCTACCTTACGGAGTAACGCCTATCTCAACAAATCGGGCTGCTGCATTCAGAAAGTGAGCTGTAATCCAAAATACCGTCCAACTCTCCGAATAACCTCCACGAAGTTTATGCACATTCGACATATCTCCATGTTGGGCAAAATTTGTTTGTTGTAACTGTTCCCCTTGACTTCCAAAAGGATCTGTTAACTGAAAACAGCTACGATACATAACAGATGCAACTTGCTTTAATCGTTCATCCTTTAGATGCATTCCCATTTTATACACTTCGGGTGCAAACAAGACTCCATATACATCTATATGTTGATTTTGCGGCGAAACAACAGTCCACCCCGTCGTTTTAAAATTATAATCAGCCATACGACCTGCCGGTAGCGGGATATCCCATATTACCAAATAACTCAGGCATACATCCATTGCATGTTTTGCCCAATCTAAATATTTCTTATCGCCAAAACGTTCGTACAATTCCAAAAAGCCTTGAAAAGCAGCCCACGAACCTTCTTTGTCTTCACAGGTTGCATCAAGAGTCCCCCCCCAATAACAACCACTCATAGTCAGGTGTCTCTCAGCAAATTCTTCTCCTGCTTTTATTGCTGCTTTTTGATATGTCTCATTATTAAATAACTTTGAGGCTATAGCCAATGGCGCTATATAAAAACCTTCGGCTGTAGAATAAGGATTCCAGTCCGGATTTAAAATTCTTTCACTCTGCTTGTCACAAATTACTTGAAGAAATTCTTCCCATTTCTTTGTATTATACTTCCCATTTTTATGGGCAGTTTCTATTGCTTTAGCAAAATTATACATTGCCTGTCCGCACGAAACATGATCTCCTCCATGATACTTCTTTTCTTTTACATTAAAACCAACGGGGAAAGTCCCATCCTCATTTATAGGATAAGTAGTCAAGTAATCTAAAGAAGCTTGAACTCGCTGCTGAATAGCACTATCCTCTAATTTATCTTCCAATACCTGCAGAGCAAAACCCGGAGAATCAGCCTGACCGCACCATCCCATTACAATATCTTTCAGGCGACTTAAGTCATACATACCAAAGCCTACGGCCCCATCATCTTCAATCCAACGACTCTTGGCAAACTTATATTTACTTTCGATTATATCTTGAAAATCAGTAAATCTATTGGCATCATAAGGTTTATATAGATCAAGGCTCGTATAAAGAGGTTGCTGAAAACCGCTTCCTTCTCTCTCGATAGGATACAATTCGATAAAAAATTCTTTTTCTATTATTCTTCCCGGCTCAATATTAAGGTAAGTATCTGTGTAGCGCATAGGCGTCTTCTGAAGTGCTTTTGCAACACTATGCTGATTATTATAGCCTATAGGACCTGAATATAAAACAAACTCGGTGTGCCCATCCTTAGCTTCAACTCCCATCGACCACCATTGATCACTCAACACTGCACCACGCACAGGGCTAGGAGTTGTATGCACCGCAGCAGCAAGTTTATCAGTAGCATTTTCAAGCATTACAAAAGGCATTGGGTAACGATGGTCTTCAAATATGGCAAACTCTCCCTCTTGCCCCGTATACACCGGTATAATGTTCGGGTTAACCTTTGCTCCCATCGAGTTTCCATAATATAATACTCCCGGAATCAGAGGTTTTAACTCACTTCCTTTCATCTTAAAACGAACAGATAAGGTAGCGTGTCGTAAAGTATCTTTTCCTAACCATTCGAAACGACGAATACATTGTATAAGTCCATTTTCCGTTTCTCTATATGAATCTCGGAGTAGCATATCTCCTTCGGGAAAAGAGATTTTCCCTTTTAGGACAGTCCATTCACCAGACTGAATTTGCTCTGTAGGGTTGGCATGAGACCAATTGGTCATCCAGTCGTTTTCCCATCCCGAAGCGATAGACCAAAGACCTTCTTCGGACGCACTGATAATTAACTGATTGTCTATAGAAAATTCAGGACGATTATTTTTAATCGAAAACTGAGAGAAGACTAATAGATAGCAAAAAGTAAAGAAGGATACAATAATTATTCTTTTCATCATTTAAGGTTATAGTGTAATAATATATAAGGCATTGATATTGATTTAGCATACAATGGTTGCTAATTTAAGAATTATTTTAATCGAATACATATTTATATGCTTTAATGGCTATATTTGTAAACCATAAAACCATTACATATTTACCATCAGACAAGTAAAAATTAATTAAGAACGCAGTTTATAAATCATTGAATGATAGAACAAATAATAATATTAGAGCATATAGATCCAGTCGTTTTTTTCGGCGTAAACAATTCTAATATTCAATTACTAAAGACTCTTTTCCCTAAACTTCGTATCGTAGCACGAGGAAACGCAATAAAGGTGACCGGGAACGCAGAAGATGTCCCATTATTTGAAGAAAAAATAGGAGAGCTTGAAAAGTTTTCAACCGAGCGAAACAAACTTACAGAAGAGGATATTATAGATATAGTAAAAGGGAAATCGCCAAATGTTGTAAAACAAGAAAATCTTATCATATACGGAGTCAATGGCAAATCAATCTTTGCCCGTACTCCTAACCAACAAAAGTTAGTAGATGATTTCAACAAAAATGATATGGTTTTTGGGATTGGTCCTGCCGGATCGGGAAAAACATACACAGCTATAGCATTGGCCGTAAAGGCTCTAAAAAGCAAACAGGTAAAGAAGATTATACTCAGTCGCCCTGCTGTAGAAGCCGGAGAAAAACTCGGATTCCTTCCGGGAGACATGAAAGACAAAATAGATCCTTATCTTCAACCCCTGTATGATGCCTTGGAAGACATGATTGCTCCTGCAAGATTGAAAGACTATATCGAAAACAAAGTTATTCAGATAGCTCCACTTGCCTTTATGCGGGGACGAACATTGAGTGACGCAGTCATCATTCTTGACGAAGCTCAGAATACGACTGTACATCAAATCAAGATGTTCCTTACAAGGCTCGGAATGAATGCTAAAATGATCATTACGGGTGATATTACACAGATAGACCTCCCCCCTTCGCAAGAGTCGGGACTAAAACATGCCTTACGCGTCTTGAAAGGAGTAAAAGGAATATCGCATGTAGAATTTGACAAGGCTGACATTGTCCGACACAAGCTTGTACAAAGTATCGTAGAAGCATACGAGAAAGAAGACAAACGAGTAAAAAAAATAAAACTAGAAAAAGAGCCGAAGTAAAATTCGGCTTTTATTTTTCTTAAATCACACACCTATTCCGATCAATAAGACTCCTATCCCTGAATCTTTCCTGTTATTTTATCGCATATTACCTCCATTTTTGTATTTTTGCTATTTAACGAGTAATTAACTATGAAATATTACAGTACAAACAAGCAAGCTCCTCTGGCAAATTTGCAGGAGGCTGTCGTGAAAGGATTAGCTCCCGACAAAGGGCTCTATATGCCGGAAGAGATAAAAGAATTGCCTCAATCATTCTTTGACAGTATTGCGGATATGTCTTTTCAGAAAATTGCATACACCGTTGCTAAAGCTTTCTTTGGTGATGACATAGAGAACAACACCTTAAAAGAGATCGTATACGACACCCTAAACTTTGACACACCGGTTGTGCATGTTGCAGACAATATATATAGCCTCGAACTATTTCATGGTCCTACTCTAGCTTTCAAAGATGTAGGTGGTAGATTCATGGCTCGCCTTTTGAGCTATTTCATTAAAAAGCAAGGACAAAAAGATGTAAAAGTTCTTGTCGCAACATCGGGTGATACGGGGAGTGCTGTTGCAAATGGCTTCCTTGGTGTAGACGGCATACATGTATATGTACTGTACCCAAAAGGGAAAGTCAGCCATATACAAGAAAGCCAGTTTACAACTTTAGGGCAAAACATTACAGCACTGGAAGTAGATGGTACTTTCGACGACTGTCAGGCATTAGTAAAGAAAGCTTTTCTTGATCAGAAATTGACCTCTAAACTAAACCTAACTTCGGCAAACTCAATTAATGTAGCTCGCTTCTTACCGCAATCGCTTTATTACTTCTATGCTTACGCTCAATTAGCCAAACTAGGGAAAGCGAAGAATGTAGTATTCTCTGTACCTAGCGGAAACTTTGGCAATATCACAGCCGGGCTTATCGCGAAGAAAATGGGGCTACCTATCAAACGATTTATTGCTGCAAATAATAGCAACAATATATTTTTCGAGTTCCTTCAAACGAATGAATATAATCCTCGTCCATCCATACAAACTATTGCAAACGCAATGGATGTTGGTGACCCTAGTAATTTTGCAAGAGTTATGGACCTTTACAAAAACTCTCTAGATGAAATCAAAAAGGATATTTCAAGCAAATGGTATACTGACGAAGCAATCAAAGAAGTAGTTAAGGATACATATAACAAGACTAATTACCTTCTAGATCCACATGGGGCATGTGGGTATCAAGCTTTAGTAGAAGATTTGAAAAAGGATGAAATTGGTATTTTTCTGGAGACTGCACATCCTGCCAAGTTTACCGAAACGGTAGAAGACATAATAAAAGAACCTGTATCAATCCCAGAGAGGTTACAAGCCTTTATGAAAGGGGAAAAATTGAGTATAGAACTAAGTAAGGAGTTTGATGATTTTAAGAATTTCTTATTAAGCTAAATAAAGAAAGCCCGAACTATTCGGGCTTTCTTTATTATTTTATCGTCGTTATCAAAATTTATAACCTAGAGAAAGAGAAGCTGTTCTCACCTTAACATTTTCATATCTTGAGATATCTTGCAATCCAAAATCATAGTTAAATCCAAGGCTCACTCGTTGATATTCCACAAGAAGACCTAATCCAAGTCCCCAGTCAAATCGATGAAATCCTTTTTCGTGGCGCCCTTTGATATCATTTTCGAATGTATATAGGACTCTCTTAAATCCGGGAACATTTTTCACAAAGTCATTCAAGTGTACAGGATTTTGCACTCCCTCTATATGAACCCAATCTCCCATTTCCATTCTACCTCCTACTCCATAGGCAGCATAAGGTCCTCCATGAATAGCAATATTCACATCTCTGGACACTTCAAACTTATAGCCTACATGCAAAGGAATCTGTATATACATAGCTTTAGCTACTGCATCAGGAACAGTAAATAACATTCCTGTTGTTTCGTTGTTATCTTCATATTCGAACTTCATTTTCTTATTATAAAATTCTACTCCTGAAGACAAATAAACATTTTTGTTTATTGCATAATCGATAACAATACCTGCATTAAATCCAACCTGATTCCCATTATATTCTACATAATCGGTAAAATCGGATAAGTTTAAGCCTGCTTTCACCCCTACTGTTACTTTTGGTCTAGAGTTACCATAGTAGTAGTTATTGTCATAGTAATTTAATTGTGCATTAGCTAAGAGTCCAAAAGAAAGAGATAGCAATAATAAGCTGACTCTGATTATACTTTTCATATTCGTTTTTGTTAAAGTTTAAGTGTAGAAATACTTATTTGTGTTATAAAAACTTGATGCAAAGATATATAAATTTATTCATTTTTAGCATTATTGGCTTATTTTTACTCAAATAGTCAATCATAAAAAAAGAAAAGCCTGAATAGTCAAGCTTTTCTTATATCTTATTTTATGCTATCAGAACTTATATCCCACTGTAAGGTATGCGTTCATATTGCGTATTTTCGCATTGTTATCCTTAGAGATATTTATAAGCCCCAGGTCATATCCTAATCCTACTCCGATTTTCCCAAATTCAGCACCAACACCTAAGCCTAAGCCAAAATCGAATCTGCCTGCACCATGCTTCCCAAAGAAATCATATTCACTTTTAGCTGGATCTATATCTATCAACACTATTCCTGTAGGATTGTCTTCTATTTTTGTTTTTCCTTTTCCTCCTATACCGTAAGCAATATATGGACCTGCATGCATATTCAGTTTTACATTTTCCGATATATCAAATTTATAACCTACATGCACTGGAAGTTGAAGATACATCGCATTCATTGTTAATCTCATACCAACCTCTGCACTTACAACATCTTCCAGATAACTAAGTTTTGCTCCTTTAGTTGTAAACTCTAGCCCAGACAATAAGAACACATCTGGAGCAAGAGTATATTCAACAGTTACACCCACATTAAAACCTACTTTAGCATCAGTATCCTCTGCTCCGCTTCCACTAAAGTTAGAAAGATTCACACCTGCTTTTACTCCAAAAGTTGGAGATGTTTCCTGAGCGTTAACACCTACTCCTATTAGCAAAGCAACAGCTAAAAAGCTAATTTTTAAAATTGTTTTCATATGTGTAATTTTTTAAATCGGATAAGTTTAATCCAGCTTTCACCCCCACTATTACTCTTGATCTAGAGTTCCCATAGTAGTAGTTATTGTCATAGTAATTTAATTGTGCATTAGCTAAGAGTCCAAAAGAAAGAGATAGCAATAATAAGCTGACTCTGATTACATTTTTCATATTCGTTTTTGTTAAAGTTTAAGTATAGAAATACTTATTTGTGTTACAAAAACTTAAAGCAAAGATATATAAATTTATTCATTTTTAGCATTATTGGCTTATTTTCACTTAAATAGTCAATCATAAAAATAAGAAAAGCCTGAATAGTCAAGCTTTTCTTATATCTTATTTATGCTATCAGAACTTATATCCCACTGTAAGATATGCGTTCATATTGCGTATTTTCGCATTGTTATCCTTAGAGATATTTATAAGTCCCAGATCATACCCTAATCCTACTCCGATTTTTCCAAATTCAGCACCAACACCTAAGCCTAAGCCAAAATCGAATTTTTTCATTCTCTTTTCACTAAAAGAAAGATAGCCTTCTTCAATACCAGTTGCATCAGAATCGAAACAGGAAGATATTTCTTCTATTTTAGCTTTCCCTTTTCCTCCTATATCATATGCAATATATGGTCCTAAATGAAGATTCAATTTCATACCTTCCGATACATACAACTTATATCCTATATGCAAAGGTAACTGAAGATACTTCGGATTCATTGTTAATGTTGCGTCAACAGCTACACTTCCATAAGCTTCTACAAATCTAAGTTTTGCTCCTTTAGTTGTAAATTCCAGCCCAGACAGTAAAAATACATCCTGATTAAGAGCATAATCGACAGTTACTCCTACATTAAATCCGATTTTAGCATCAGATCCCTCTATACCTTTCCCGCTATAGTTAGATAAATTCACACCTGCTTTCACGCCAAATGTCAATGGTTTTTCTTGAGCATTTGCGACTACACCTATCAGCAAAGCAACTGCTAAAAAGCTAATTTTTAAAATTGTTTTCATATGTGTAATTTTTAAAGTTAGTATTCTACTTAACACTACTTTATTAAAGTTTCATTAATAATATCGGAGGCGACATCTTTCTTCGATTTCAATTCAAAATCTTTTCGAACACCATTTTTATTTATTATCGACACCTTATTTGTGTCATATTGAAATCCTGCACCTGAGTCGTTCAACGAATTGAGTACAATATAGTCTAAATTTTTCTTTTCTATCTTCTTTATTGCATTTGCTTCTTCATTATTTGTCTCTAATGCAAAACCGACAAGCAATTGTCCTTCTTTTTTCATTTTGCCCAAAGAAGCTGCAATATCTTTGTTTGGCACAAGAGTTAAGCTTAAATCTCCTTTTTCTCTTTTTACCTTTTCATTATATTGCTCTGCAGGACGATAATCTGCTACTGCTGCACAAAGGATCGCAGCATCTGTAGTTGGGAATTCCTCTACCGAAGCTTGATACATTTCTTCAGCCGATTCTACATCTATTCTCTTTATGTTCGGATGTGCTGTTTTTAACGAAACCGGACCTACTACCAATATAACCTCAGCCCCTCTGCTTGCACACTCTTCGGCAAGAGCAAAACCCATTTTGCCGGAAGAATAATTACCTATAAAGCGAACAGGGTCTATTTTTTCGTGAGTAGGGCCCGCAGTGATTAGAATCTTCTTCCCTGCCAAAGTCTGTTTCTCTGCAAAGAACTCTTTGACTACTTTCAATATGTTTTCAGGCTCCTCCATTCTTCCTTTTCCTATCAAATGACTAGCCAATTCTCCTGCTGCCGGTTCTATAATTATATTACCATAAGAGCGAAGCAAATCTAAATTTCGATGAGTAGACGGATGAGCAAACATATCTAAGTCCATTGCCGGAGCAATCATCACGGGAGCTTTCATCGACATATAAGTCGTTATTAACATATTGTCTGCCACTCCATTTGCCATTTTACCCAACGAAGAGGCTGTTGCAGGAGCAATCAACATCAGATCCGCCCATTGCCCTAAATCAACATGACTATGCCATGTGCCATCATTTGCTGTAAAAAACTCACTTACAACAGGCTTACCTGTCAATGCCGAAAGTGTTACAGGAGTTATAAATTCTTTACCTGAGGGTGTCATCACAATCTGCACCTCTGCTCCTGACTTTATCAACAAACGGGCTAATGAAGCTGCTTTATATGCCGCTATACTCCCTGAAATTCCTAATACTATATGTTTCCCTTGCAGTGTCATACTTTAATATTTTGAACAAATATACAGCTAAACAGCATACAGCCGAAGAAAAATCCTCAAAATCTTCTTTCTTTCATTTTAACTAAAAAGTAACAGAAGTAACAGATTCTGTTGTATTTATTCAAAGTTACATTTTAAATAGTGCTATACTCATCTATTTATAGATAAAGATTGAAATCTGTTATTTTTCATATCATATATCTACCTTTTAAGGTTTTAAATAAGACATTCTTAATTCTTTTCCCTACTTTTGCCTAGCAAAAAAATAAAACAAACATTTTTTAATATACTATAAACGATTTATGACTGAGATTATAAGACAAAAATTAAACGACTCGCCAGCTGCCAGATGGACAGTATTGGTGATAGTTGCATTCACCATGTTCTGTGCCTATTATATCAATGATGTGATGGCACCTCTAATGGGAGAGCTTGGCTCTGAATTCGGATGGACTTCCCAAGATTTTGGAATATTCAATTTCTCATACGGCTGGCTCAATGTATTCCTATTCATGCTCATTTTCAGCGGTATCATTCTGGATAAAATTGGACCTCGCCTTACCGGAATCGGAGCATGTATACTTATGGTTATCGGGTGTTTAATAAAATACTATGCCGTATCTACCGACACTTTCGAAGGAGAGGTTTTCGGCATCAAGATGCAGGTTTTTATCGCTTGTGTGGGTTTCGCTATTTTTGCTTTAGGACTCGAAACTATTGGTATCACAGTTACGAAAATTATTGCACGTTGGTTTAACGGTTACGAAACAGCATTGGCAATGGGACTTCAAGTTGCTATTGCACGTTTAGGCTCCGCACTTGCTATTGGAACAACGCTACCTTTAGCAAAATCATTGGGTAGCCTTTCTGCTCCAATACTGATTGGACTAATGGCCATCTGTATAGGCTTAATCGCTTTCATCTTCTTCTGTACAATGGATAAAAAACTTGACGCGTCTATTGGAATAGAAGCAGCAAGTAGTGAAGATTCGTTCAAAGTATCGGATATCTTATCCATTGCGAAAAACAAAGGCTTCTGGCTAATTGCTATCCTGTGTGTACTTTTCTATTCGGCAGTATTCCCTTTCTTAAAATTCGGTACATCGCTTATGATCAATAAGTTTGGCATGGCTGAAGATTGGGCAGGAACAATTCCGGCAATGCTTCCATTCGGAACAGTATTATTAACTCCAATTTTCGGAGGTATTTACGATAAGAAAGGAAAAGGAGCTACCATCATGCTTATTGGTGCAGCATTGCTTACAATAGTACACTTATTATTCTCCATCCAAGCTATAAATGTTTGGTGGATGGCAGCCATATTGATGGTATTGCTAGGAATTGCCTTTTCACTTGTGCCTTCTGCAATGTGGCCAACTGTTCCAAAAATCATTCCTCAAAACCAGTTAGGAACAGCTTACGGTATGATCTTCTGGGTACAAAACATTGGGCTTAGTGGCGTTCCATTCCTTATCGGTTGGATATTGGATAAATACTGTATAGTGGGAGAAGTAATAGGCGACGGCGGTAAGGTCACAACGCTTTACGATTATACCATCCCGATGCTGATTTTTGCCTGTTTTGGTGTATTAGCTGTACTTACGGCCTTTCTACTGAAACGAGAAGATAAAATAAAAGGATACGGTATAGAGCAGCCGAACTTAAAAAAATAACAGATTAAATACAAAGTCCGGATTTCTGCTAGTAAGAGTCCGGACTTTTTTAATAAAATACTTAGACAATAAGACAGATAATGACAGAAGGAGTTGACACAGTAAAAAAAGGACATCCAAAAGGAATATATCTACTTTTCGTCACCGAAATGTGGGAGCGATTCAGTTACTATGGCATGAGGGCACTATTCGTGCTTTATATGACAAAAGCACTGTTTTTCGACAAAGCATACAGTTCGCAGATATATGGTAGCTACACCGGGCTGGTTTACCTTACTCCACTTATCGGAGGATATGTTGCCGATCGCTATTGGGGAAACCGCCGCTCCATCATGGCGGGCGCTCTACTGATGGCTATAGGTCAATTTTTCATGTTCCTTTCGGGAACATTCTTCGAGGATGTACAACTGGCAACAACCCTCATGTTTACGGGTCTAGGCTTTTTAATATTCGGGAACGGTTTCTTCAAACCTAACATTTCTACCATGGTAGGTCAATTGTACTTGCCAGACGATAAACGAAAAGATTCGGCTTATACCATCTTCTATATGGGCGTAAACACAGGTTCCTTCATTGCTCCTTTGATCTGTGGTTTTGTTGGCGATACGGGACATCCTGCCGATTTCAGATGGGGTTTCCTAGCTGCTTGCATCGGAATGATACTCGGTCTGATCGTATTCTCAGTATTTAAAGACAAATATTTGCAAACTCCTAGCGGAGAGGCTATCGGTGTTATCCCTAGCAGTAAAGACGAAAAACGCAATCGGGTAGAAGCAGAACAATTAGACGATAGCAACAATGAACAACAAACGCAATCGAAAACAAAAATTGGCTTCATTTGGGGAGTAGTTCTTGCATCATTGTTTGCGCTACTACATTTTGTAGCTGATATGGACATTATCAGTTCTATTGTTTTCTCGTTAGCTGTTGCAGCTCCGGGTTATGTTATTTCCGACCCATCTTTGACCAAGATTGAACGGTCACGCATCTGGGTAATATATATTATTGCATTTTTTGTTATTTTCTTCTGGTCAGCCTTCGAACAAGCAGGAGCATCTTTGACATACTTTGCCGAAGAACAGACCAATAGAGATATTAACTTTTTCAATTTCTTCCATTGGACAATCCCTACTTCTTATTTCCAATCGGTAAATGCCGTGTTCATTATCCTTTTTGCTCCTCTATTTGTAGCTATGTGGACAAGACTAAGCAAGAAAGGGAAAGAACCTGCTTCACCATACAAACAATCGATAGGTTTATTTTTACTGGCAATGGGCTATCTAGTTATCGCTTTCGGAGTTAAAGGTTTAGAGCCGGGGGTAAAAGTGAGTATGCTATGGCTACTAAGCTTATACATGATACATACTTTCGGAGAATTATGTCTATCACCCATAGGTTTATCGATGGTAAACAAACTAGCTCCGGTACGTTTTGCCTCCCTTCTTATGGCTATCTGGTATCTGAGTACCGCCGCTGCCAATATTTTTGCAGGAACATTGAGCAGTTATTATCCACAGCCAATAGTAGAACTGGCTTCTGTACTATCAGCCGAGAAAGAATACTCACTAACCCTACTTCCTGAAGATTTTAACGAATCGGTAACCGAAAAAGAAGGGACAAAAGTAATTCCTTTCGATAGAATCATATTTTCTAAAATAGAAGACAAATCGGTAAAGACTCAGCTTCAAAACAGTCTGGAAAAACAGCAGCTCGAAAACCCGAAATCGTTTATGGGATACACTATCTCGTCGCTCTACGATTTCTTCATGCTATTCGTCTTCATGGCAGGAATTGCTTCTATCATTTTATTCTTCCTTTCTAAGAGATTGCTAAAAATGATGCACGGTGTAAGGTAAAATAAAAAATACAGAGGATGAAAAAACAAGGTTTTGCTCCTATCGTAAACGAGAATTCAACAGTTCTTATACTTGGCACTATCCCTAGTCTTGAATCACTACGCAAGCAGGAACGATACGGACATAAATATAACCAGTTTTGGAAGATTCTTTTCACATTATTTGGCAAGCCACTCCCTGACAATTACAGTGAAAAGAACGCTCTTTTAATCGAGAACAATATTGCCATATGGGATGTTCTTGACTCCTGTGAAGGAGAAGGGAGTTTAGACTCTAACATAAGAAACGAGAAACCGAACGACTTTGAAACATTCTTCAAAGAATATCCTCGGATAAAACATATATTCTTTACTGGTCAAAAGGCAGCACAGTTATACAAAAAACATATTGGGTTCAATAGCGATAAGACATATACAACATTACCTTCGCCAAGCCCGGCAAATGCCAGAATGACTTTAGAGAAGAAAACGGAAGAATGGAAAGTTATTTTACAAGCAGTTAAAAATCAACAATGAGTCCCCTTGCCTTTTAAATATAGTTTTACTTAATTTGATCTTGAAAAGTATTATTATCTTTGTCTTAACCGAAAATATCGATACACTATATGGCTCTAAAACAACAGTTACAACTCAAACAGCAACAGAAATTATCACCGTTGCAAATGCAGGTTATAAAACTAACCGAGTTGCCTGTCATTGAATTAGAAGAACGTATAAAACAAGAACTGGAAGATAATCCCGCTTTAGAAGAAGGTTTAGAACCCCTAGAGGGCTCTTCTGAATACGATGACGACTTTTCTCCCGAAGAGGATACTAATATAAGTCAGGAAGATATTGCTCTGGGCGATTACATGAATGATGAAGATATACCCGATTATCAGATTCGCAGCGGAAATAAACAAGCATCCGGAGTACAAGAAGAAATACCTTTTTCTGTAGCATCTTCTTTACACGAATTTTTACTAGAGCAACTCGGTGTTTGTTCTTTGAACGAAAAAGACAAAAAAATAGGAGAATATATCATCGGGAATATTGATGAGAGTGGCTACCTAGACCGATCTCTGCCTGCAATATCGGACGATCTTATTTTCCAACAAAATATAGACGTATCTGTTCCCAAACTGGAAGAGGTACTCCTTGTTATCCAAGATTTCGAACCAGCCGGAATAGGCGCTCGTAATCTGCAAGAATGCCTGCTGCTTCAACTTAAGAGAAAAAATATTTCGACTACTGTAAGTAATGCAATAGAGATTATTTCAAATTATTTTGACGAATTTTCCAAAAGACATTACGACAAAATAATGAAGCAAGTGGGTTTAGACGAAGCTCAGCTCAAAGACGTAATACAGGAAATTACGACACTGAATCCAAAACCGGGAAACAGCTGGGGCGACTCGCTGTCAACCACCCTCAATACGATTATTCCCGACTTCATTGTAGAATCATATAATGGAGAATTATTTTTAAGCCTCAACAATAGAAATGTTCCTGACCTTAGAGTTAGTCGCGAATACGCAGATCTACTGAAAGGATATGCCGGAAATAAGAGCAGTATGTCTTCGGACAGTAAGAATGCGGCAATATTCGTCAAACAGAAACTAGATTCTGCACGCTGGTTCATTGATGCAATCAAGCAACGTCAAGACACCCTTCAGCGAACAATGCAGGCAATATTGGATATGCAATATGACTTTTTCCTTACCGGAGATGAAGCACAATTGCGCCCCATGATATTGAAAGATGTTGCCGAACGTACCGGATATGATATTTCCACAATATCGAGAGTTAGCAACAGTAAATACGTACAAACCAATTTTGGCATATATCCATTAAAATATTTCTTCTCAGAATCGATGCAAACAGATAGTGGTGAAGAAATCTCATCCCGAGAGGTAAAAGCCATTCTCAAAGAATGTATCGACAACGAGGACAAAAGAAAACCTTTGACTGATGACAAGCTTTCCGATATACTAAAGGAAAAAGGATATATTATTGCTCGCAGGACGGTAGCCAAATACAGAGAACAACTGAATATCCCCGTTGCCCGTCTAAGAAAAGAAATATAATGGAAGAATTACAAGATATAAACCCCTATAAAGAAGTCGAAATCTCTGCTCAACAAGAAGGAAATCCGGCTGTAACAGAAGAGCCTATTCTGGCTAAAATAATTTCAGTCCTACTTCACCCTTTTCTTATGGGCGTATATGGAGTCTCACTCCTGTTCATTTATACAGATTTCAACATCTTGTTTGCCGGACAATTCTTTCGCTTCCTATCGCCGGTTTTCTTCCTTACCTGCTTTATCCCGATGAGTAGTATATACCTGCTAAAGCGAGCCGGATTGATAAAAGATTTTAGTCTATCAGAGAGGCAAGATCGCTTCACGCCCTATCTGGTCGCATTCTTTTCCTACTGTTTGCTTATATACTATTTCTATACAGCAAAGCTGTTTATTTGGTTTCTTGCCATATTAGTTGCCCCTGTTTTATTGATCGCTATTGGCGGAATTATCAACTCTTTCTGGAAGATTAGCGCTCATATGATGGGAATTGGCGGGCTAATTGGTGCCACTTTATCAGTTTGCTACAATATTAAAGGGGCTAACCCATATGTTTTGTTCATCATTTTGTTTATCTTAGCAGGGTGTTTAGGAGTAGCCCGCTTGATACTTAAGCGAAACACTCCGGCTCAGGTATATATAGGATTCCTAGTAGGAGCAATAGTCTCATACATATGCGTTTGGGGTGGAACTTACTGGGGGATATATTTAATCATGAGAAACCTATAACTAAAACCAATTATAATTAAAGATTATGAACTTTCCTGAAAACCTAAAGTATTCAAAAGATCACGAATGGATCAAAGTAGATGGTGATACTGCTCTTGTTGGTATTACTGAGTTTGCACAAAGCGAGTTGGGCGAGATCGTTTATGTAGATGTAACTACAGAAGGCGAAACGATCAACCAAGACGAAGTTTTTGGTAGTATCGAAGCTGTAAAAACAGTATCGGATCTAATGATGCCTGCTTCGGGTGAAGTATTAGAAGTAAATGCTGAATTAGAAGACAAACCGGAGCTAATCAACGAAGACCCATACGGAAAAGGATGGATTATCAAAGTTGCATTAAGCGATGCTTCTGAACTAGACTCTCTACTTTCTGCTGAAGAATATAGAAAACTAATAGGAAAATAACAGATAAGAATGAAACCGATTGTAAGTATCATAATGGGAAGTACCTCTGACCTTCCTGTAATGGAAAAAGCAGCTAAATTCTTCGATGAGATGGAGATCCCTTTCGAGATAAATGCTTTATCCGCACACCGCACACCCGAAAGAGTAGAAGTCTTTGCTAAAGGTGCGCACGACAGAGGAATAAAAGTGATCATAGCTGCTGCCGGAATGGCTGCACACCTACCAGGTGTAATTGCATCTATGACTACAATTCCGGTAATAGGAGTTCCTATAGATGCTTCTCTCGACGGAATGGATGCTCTTTTGGCCATCGTACAAATGCCTCCGGGAATACCTGTGGCAACGGTTGGCATCAACGGATCACTCAACGCCGCTATTCTTGCACTGCAAATGATTGCTACCGGAGACGAAGATCTTCAGCAAAAGCTTAGTGCATACAAAGAATCGCTAAAAAGCAAAATTGAGAAAGCCAACGAAGATTTAGCCAAAGTGCAATACAAGTACAAAACAAACTAAAGCTGGCTTTAGTAAGCAATAGCGGACTTGGATAGCAATCTATTCCAAGTCCGTTTTTTTATTATATAAAACAAAAAATAGTATCTTTGCCCCATCAAAAAAGAAGAAACATCTATGAATTCCGAAGAAATACGTTCGATATTAGCTCACGAAGCCGAAGCAATAATGAATATCCCTATCACCGATGCTTACAGCAAAGCTATAGACCTGATAGTAGAGCAAGTACACGCAAAAAGGGGAAAGCTTGTGACTAGTGGCATGGGGAAGGCAGGGCAAGTAGCTCAAAATATGGCTACCACGTTCAGTTCGAGCGGAACTCCGGCTATTTTCCTGCACCCAAGTGAAGCTCAACACGGCGATTTAGGAATTTTACAAGAAAATGATGTTATCCTTGCAATTTCCAACTCAGGTAAAACAAGAGAGATAATAGAACTCAACACCCTTGCTAAAAACCTGATCCCTAATATCCAGTTTATTGTTATCACCAGCGATCCGGAAAGCTTGTTGGCTCACAATGCTGACATATGTATTCTTACCGGAAATCCGGCTGAGGTTTGTGCACTGGGCTTAACACCAACTACTTCTACGACTGTGATGACTGTTATCGGAGATATTTTAGTAGTAGGAACAATGAAAAAAATAAATTTCTCGGCTGCAGATTACACCAAGCGTCACCATGGTGGCTATCTGGGTGATAAATCGAGAGAAATGAGTAATGGAAAGTAAGAATGGGCTATACACATTACCCTGTGGCGCATTATTCATCGTATTTATTTTCATTTCCCTGTAAAAAGGTCTTATTATTTTGGAATAATCTTTTTTTGTAGTAATTATGTATAAATCTTTCTCAATATATTAAAGCAAAAGATTTCCAATACACAAATTATGCATTTAAAGACTTTATCCGCAATATGTACTATCATTCTCCTCATTGCTTCTTGTAGTAATTCTGCAAAAACGAATTTATCAGAACATCAAACAGAAGCTGAAAGCAACAACGAGCAAAATTCGACACCTCTTTTCAATAAGACCTGCTGTGCAGAAGATATATTCAAGCTAAATTTAACCCAAATTCAGATAGATTCGATTTTTACTCAATAGAGAAAGAGTTTGTCAATGATTCTATTTTTGGAGGTGTAACTCAAACGCTCTTGAATGATTTTTTCAGCAACATTGATAAAAACACTTTTGTCCATAATTTAGAGTATTCTAAGGAGTACGAATTCGATAGATATCCAACCAACTACAAAAGCGATATTAATTGCATAGATGAAATATCGTTACAATTCTTTGAAGATCAATGCGAATATCGTTTAAATATCACAAACAGCTTTTATGTAATAGATTTTGGATGCTCCGAACATACTACCATTTACACTTTCAAGATTACTGATAACCAGATAGAACTAATTGACCGTATCATGGCAGGATAAACCCCTAAAAAAGCTTAGTTCTGTATCACTAGATAGAATTTACTTAATATAAATCCTATCTCCTATTCTGTTTTTATTAATATCTCAACAAGAATGCAATAAGACTACTAATCACCAGCATTTTCCTATCGTTTTTTGAACAACTTTCCGTAACTTTGAGGCAACTTAGTTGTTATATAGAAAACAAAAACAAATTAAAGATGAAGGATACTTTAGTAAGAACAGATTTCAATTTCAAAGGTCAAACAAATGTTTACCACGGCAAAGTAAGAGACGTTTATTCTATAGGACAAGACCTACTAGTGATGATAGCAACAGATCGAATTTCGGCATTCGATGTTGTTCTACCACAGGGAATACCTTACAAAGGACAAGTATTGAATCAAATAGCAGCTAAGTTCTTAGATGCAACATCCGACATCATCCCTAACTGGAAACTAGCAACTCCAGACCCTATGGTTACAGTAGGTGTACGTTGCGAAACATACAGAGTAGAGATGGTTATTCGTGGCTACCTTACAGGAAGCGCATGGAGAGAATACAAAGCCGGAGCAAGAACTCTTTGCGGAGTACCTCTTCCTGAGGGCATGAAGGAAAATGAGAAATTCCCAACTCCTATCATTACGCCTACAACAAAAGAAGATGAAGGTCACGATGAAAATATTTCTAAAGAAGAAATAATTGCTCAAGGATTGGTTAGCAAAGAAGAATACGAGCAATTGGAACAATATACTTATGCACTATTCCAACGCGGGACAGAAATGGCTGCTCAAAAAGGATTGATTCTGGTAGACACAAAATACGAGTTTGGAAAAAATAATGGCAAAATCTACTTGATAGACGAAATCCATACACCAGACTCATCCCGTTATTTCTATGCTGACACTTACCAAGAGCTGTTCGAAAAAGGAGAAGAACAAAGACAACTATCAAAAGAATTTGTTCGCAAATGGCTTATGGAAAATGGATTTCAAGGAAAAGAAGGACAACAGGTTCCTGAAATGACTGAGGAATATTGCAATAGTGTATCAGATCGCTATATTGAACTATATGAGAAGATCGTTGGTGAGAAGTTTGTAAAAGCAGACATCAGTAATGTTCCACAACGCATCGAAAACAATATTAACGAATACTTAAATAAGATAGGGTAACATTAAATGCCAAATCTATACATAATATCAGGCTGTAATGGTGCGGGGAAAACGACCGCATCATACGCCATGTTTCCTAAACTATTAGACTGTAAGGAATTTATCAATGCAGACGAGATAGCGAAGGGGCTCTCTCCTTTTCAGCCCGAATCGGTTTCTATCGAGGCAGGACGTCTTATGATCATGCGCATGAACGAAATGCTCAGGATGAAAGAAGACTTTGCCATAGAAACAACATTGGCTACAAAGTCCTATGCAAACTTTATCAGACGTGCGCAAGAAGAGGGATACTTTGTTACACTGATCTACTTTTGGCTGGAATCTCCTGAATTAGCCATCAAACGTGTTGAACAAAGGGTTCGTTTTGGAGGACATCACGTAAAAGACGAAGTGGTAGTAAGACGTTACTTTGCTGGAATGAGAAACTTATTTTCGCTGTTCATCCCCATCTCCGATTATTGGATAATGGTCGACAATTCAACCGATCCTTTTCGCGTGATAGCAGAAGGGAACAGAACAAAAATTATCGATATTCAGGACGAAGACATATTCTTCTACATTAAAAATGTATGACCCAGCAAGAATTATCTATAAGAGAGAAACTTTTGATGGGAATACAAATTTCCTATAACAATTTATTAGAGAGAAAACAAGCTGAAAATGGAGAACTGTATTTTTCCAAAAATGGAAAAGTGATAGCAGTACAAGCTCGTCAGCTGAAACCAATAGATATAAATAACTTCCATATAAAATGACTTACGACGCTGAAAAGATAGTCCCTTATTCCGATTCTGAAAAGAAAGGTGTTCAGGTAGAACGTATGTTCGATTCTATTGCAGAACATTACGATACATTAAACCATACCTTATCGATGGGAATTGACAAAGGATGGAGAAAGAAGGGCTTGTCGATACTAAAAAAACAAAACCCAAAAACGATTCTTGATATTGCAACAGGGACAGGAGATCTTGCTATCCAAGCTTATGACATACTCAAGCCTGAATCTGTTTTAGGCATCGATATTTCGGAGGGAATGATGGAAGTGGGAAGAAAAAAGGTAGCAAAGGTCGGTCTTACATCTATTATTTCGTTCGAAAAGCAAGATTGCATGGCTCTTGATTTGGCAGACAACTCATTCGATGCTGCAATGGTGGCTTTTGGTGTTCGCAATTTTGAGAATCTAGATAAAGGATTGCAAGAAATCTTACGAATACTTAAACCCGGAGGAGAGTTAATGATTTTAGAATTAAGTACGCCCAATCATTTCCCCATGAAACAAGGCTATTGGTTATACTCTAAACTCTTTATTCCTACAATTGGACGCCTTATATCCAAAGACAAAACTGCTTATACATACTTACCTAAATCTATTGAGGCTTTTATCCAAGGAAAGGATATGGTAAATACTCTCCTAAAGAATGGCTTTAAATCAGCATATTACAAAAGTTATACTTTCGGCATATGCAGTATGTATTTAGCGAAGAAACAAGGATAAACTAGCTCTGACACAGAGCAATTGCACAATAAACTCTTTTCTTAGAGGATAAAAACATATTTGTTTTATCCCTATTTCACATTCTTTTATAGAATATTATGTATATTTGCGCCTAAATGAAATCAAAAGGAAGAAAAAACTTTCAAATACACATTATTTAAATACAAATTTATTTCATAACTACAAAAATTATAATCATGACTAAAAAATTATTCTTTGCTACGGCATTGGTAGCAATCATGTGCGCATTTTCACTTCCTGCAAACGCACAATTCGGAAAAGCATTAAAAAAAGTAGGTAAATCTGTCGCAAAATCGGTTGGTGATGCTGCTGGAGATATGGCTGCAGATGTTGCTGCTAACAAAGTATCTGTAAAGATCGTTGAGTTTATGGATAAAAACAACACTATCGCTGGCGAAGATTCTGAATATTACACAAGATTAGCCGGACTAGTAGGAACAGATTATATTTCTGTTGATGGACTAAACCTGAACTACAAAGTGTATGAAAATCCAGAAGCTAACATTATTGCAACTGCTGACGGAAGTATCCGTATTTACTCAGGAATGATGGATCTACTTAGCGACGAAGAGCTAGTTGCTGTTATTGCTACTCAAATAGGACATATTGCAAATAAAGATGTTCGCGATGCTTTGATGAAAGTAGCTTCTGAAGACAATGCTACAAAAGCAGGCGGAGCTCAACTTGAGAAATTATTATCTTTCTCTGGAGATAAAATAGGCTCTGTTATTAACGAACTATTGCAAGTACCATACACAGATGATCAAAATAAGAAAGCAGACCTTTATGCTTACGAACTATTAAAACAAAATGGAGCGGATTCAGAAGGATTAGTATCTGCTTTAAGAAAGTTTGCTGAATTAGAATCTACAGATGCTGAGGCTGCTGAAGCCGACGGAGAAGTTAGTGCAGCTGCAAAATTCATCGGAGTTAATTCAAACAACTCTATGCGTGCATCTCTTATCTCTTCTAAATATTAAATTTAGATTAACTTATTATAGGAACGAGCAGCGGAATAAGTTTCGCTGCTCGTTTTCATTTCGGGGCTGATAAACAATTATTAACCCTTTTCTGAATACGCATTTAAACATAATCACAGCAACTTTGTTTATCTTTGACATACTTCAAACCATCTTTTATGATAAACTTTAAGCAAATAACATTATCTGACAAAAAAGAGATTGATGCTGCTTTAGCAGGTAATACATACCGAGCCTGCGATTTTTCGTTTGCAAACCTTTACACATGGAATGCCCGTTTCAAAACCATGTATGCAATAGAACATAGAACCATCTTTCTACGCTTTCAGGATATAGACGGACAGCTTTATTACATGATGCCTATTGGAAAAATGCCTTTAAAAAACGCTTTTGACCTTATCATGCAAGATGCCGTCGAGAATAAAACTCCTTTTCAGATGAAGTGTATCACCACAAGCATGTGGGAGTATATACAAGCTGAAATGCCGGGAAAATTCCGTTATCTGCCAGATAAGAACAATTACGAATATATATACACTTCCGAAAAGCTAATAAAACTATCGGGTAAAAAACTCCAAAGCAAACGTAATCATATCAACCGCTTCAAAGCAGACAATCCCGATTGGGTATACTTTCCTCTTACATCACGCGCAGATCTGGATGAATGTTCCAGAATGCTTGACGAATGGGAAGAAGTAAGCATATCAAAAGTTGACTTCTCGAAAAGGTATGACTATATAGCTACGAAAATGATGTTGGAGCAGTTTGAAGAACTCCAGTTGCAAGGAGGAGCCATAAGAGTAAATGGACAAATTGTAGCATTTACAATAGGCGAACCTCTTACCGAAGATACATTCGTTGTACACGTTGAGAAAGCCTTTGGCGAAATAAATGGAGCTTATACAATAATCAATCAGCAGTTTATTGAACATACTGCCTCTGAATTTACCTATATCAATCGAGAAGAAGATATGGGTATTGAAAACCTGAGAAAAGCGAAAATGTCTTACTATCCTGATATTTTATTAGAGGAAGGTATTTTAATCCCAATGAAATAATAAATATGATCCAATTTGCCAACGAAAACACAGCTTCATTAGTCCGCCAGATGTGGAAAATCTCATTTGGTGATACTGATGAGTATCTAGATATTCTTTTCTCCTATAAATATGAAAATGAGAATACTTTAATTTATTTTGAAGGAGACAAGGCTGTCGCTTCGTTGCAAATGCTGCCCTATACTGTCAATTTTTATAGAACGCAAATTCCATTTGCATATTTAGCCGGCTTATGTACATTGCCTGAGTATAGAAACAGAGGCTATATGACTCAGCTCATCCATGAAGCACATAAGGTATTGGAAGAAAGGAATATTCCTCTTGCAATTCTCATTCCGGCAGAAGACTCTCTATATGATTATTATAGAAGGTTCAATTATGAGCAGGTCTTCGAAAAAGACGATTACATCATTCCCTTGAAAGAGATTGTAGATACCTACGAAAATGAGGACGATGCTTATGTTGCTTTTGACTCATTATTTCGTTATAAAGATTTTTGTGTTCAAAAAAGCAAGACCGATTTCAGAGCAATCATCGAAGATTATAAATTAGACAACTTCCCTGATAAGACAAATCTGTCGGGCATGGCTCGTATCACCGATCCGTGGTTATTACTAAATATCTATGCCAAAGACAATCTGCAAAAAGAGTTCAGAATTAAGGTAATAGATAAAGAAAACAATAAGGCAGAAACCTACGACATTTGTAGAGGAAATGTTGAACTAATACTAACTTCGGATAAAGAAGCTGATATTGAAGTGGACTCTCTTTTATTATGTCGCCTCCTTTTTGGATTCAAGATAGACGAACTAGATCCATCTTTTTCTTATTTCTTCGATAAGCATCACCCTATAATGAACCTAATGCTAGAGTAAAGTTCTCGTAAATACAAGAACTATATTCTTTGAGTAACTCTAAAAATAAATTATCTTTGGCTATTAATTTTCTGATTTAGCTTCTAGTATGGAAAATTTCACAATAAAAGATATCATTGACATCCTGCTCGTTGCGGCAGTGATGTATAAGATCTATCGAATGGTGTCTAAATCAGGAACTGCTGTTATTTTCAACGGGGTCTTAGCTTTCATTATTTTATGGGTTCTTATTTCGCAGGTACTTCAAATGCGTTTGATGGGAGCTATATTAGACAAATTTGCCAGCTTTGGCATCTTCGTTCTTATCATTATCTTTCAGGATGACATAAAACGTTTTTTGATTTCATTAGGGTCAAACCAGACTTTTCGTTTCTTTGCCCGGCTTTTCAAATCAAAAGACACTCGAGATTTAACCGATGCAGATGTTACCTCTGTTGTTTTAGCATGTATGAATATGGCTAAAACCCACACAGGTGCACTTATCGTTATCGAACAAGAAATGAAGCTCGGGCAGTTTATGGATACCGGAGATATTATCGATGCTGATATCAGCACTCGATTAATAGAAAATATATTCTTCAAGAATTCCCCTCTACACGATGGGGCGATGATCATCGGAAATAAGAAAATAAAAGCAGCCGGATGTATTCTTCCCATATCTCAGAACCAAGACCTTCCCAAATTTTTTGGTTTGAGACACAGAGCAGCATTAGGAGTCTCTCAAGAAACAGATGCAAAAGTGATTGTAGTATCCGAAGAAAGAGGTAAAATATCTTTTGTTAGCGATGGAAATATTGAAGCAAACATTACTCCCGAAAGATTGCAAGAGCTACTGACAAAGTCAATGAATAATAAAAAATAAAACCTCAGCTAAAATGCTAAGGTTTTTTCTTTATATGAAAGGGGATCATTCCCCACTAAATAAGACTTCCATAAACTCTTTTCCTTTCAACAGTCCATACGCCCCCTTTGGAGACTCAAATTCATCATATACCTTTACAGTATCAGCCTCTCCATTCGAACGATAAATCAAGAAAGGGATAGGTTTATTTGTATGAGTTCGTATAGCACAAGGTGTTGGATGATCGGGCAGAATTGCAATCGTTACTGGTTCTTCCCAATCTTTTGTTGCTTCGTAAATGTATCTTACTACACGATTATCCAAATATTCTATTGTTTTTGTTTTCAATTCGTAGTCGCCTTCATGCCCAGCCTCGTCACTAGCTTCAATATGCAAGTAGACAAAATCATCATTCCTTAGAGCTTCTATAGCAGCCTCGGCTTTTCCTTCATAGTTGGTATCGTAAAGACCTGTTGCTCCCTCTACATGGATAAGTTTAAGCCCTGCATAAACACCTATCCCCATAATCAAGTCAACTGCTGAAATTACCGATCCACTTTTTATTCCAAATAGCGTTTGCAGAGTATCCATCTGAGGACGATAGCCCGGAGACCAAGGCCAAATACTATTAGCAGGATCTTTCCCCTCTGTTATGCGCTTCTTGTTTACGGGATGATCTTTTAATAATTCCTGAGACTTTAAGATCAGTGCATTTAAATAGTTAGCAGTTTCCTCTGCCTCACCAAGCTCAGCCTTAATCATCACGTCCTTAAAAGGAGTCCCCACAACATCATGCGGAGCTGTGCAGTCGAGGCGTTTATCGCCATTTTTTAATTTTAACAAATGTCGATAGGATACACCGGGATAGAAACTTACTTTTCCATCATTCAATTCCTTATCCAAGAAAAGAATCAGTTCAGCCGCCTCTTCATTAGAAATATGCCCAGCCGAGTGATTTTTTATTTTACCATCTTCGATACAGATAAGGTTACACCTCATCGCCATTTCGTCAGGTAAAATATCAACTCCCATACTAGCCGCTTCTAAAGCTCCCCTGCCCTCAAATACTTTTGGCACATCATAGCCCAAAACCGATAAGTTAGCGATTTCGCTTCCGGGCTTGAAACCAACAGGGATCGTATCTAATTCTCCGCTTTTACCTTTAGCAGCCAACATATCTATATAAGGCTTCTTTGCTGCCTGCAAAGGTGTTTTATTCCCTAATGCAGCAATAGGTTCGTCTGCAGCCCCATCGGCAAGAATTACTATTGTTTTCATTTTGTTTTGTTTTTATCTCTGCTTAGTATAATCCTCTCCTATAATAAAGGATTATCTAACGTTTGCAATACTTATAATATCAGAGAATACTCCTGCAGCCGTTACACTAGCTCCTGCACCATATCCTTTTATAATCATCGGATATTCATTGTATCTCTCTGTTGTTATTTGTATTATATTATTGCTCCCTTCCAAGTCATAAAACGGATGGCTTTGACCAACTTCCTGAAGTCCGACTTCACATTGCCCGTTTTCGTATTTAGCCACAAAACGCAGATGCTTATGCTCTTGTTCTAATTTTGTACGTTGAGCCTCAAATCCTGCATCAAGCTTATCTATATTTGCCCAAAACTCTTCGATTGTTCCATCAAAATATTTCTGAGGAACAAATAGGTTTTTCTTCACATCAGACTGCTCTACTTCATAACCAGCTTCACGCGTAAGAATAACAAGTTTACGCACTACATCCATCCCACTCAGGTCGATACGAGGATCGGGTTCCGCAAAGCCATTTTCTTTAGCTAAATGAATCGCTTTACTGAAAGGTATTTCTGCGTTGATTGTATTGAATATAAAGTTCAGAGTTCCTGACAATACAGCCTCTATCTTCACAATCTTATCTCCCGAGTTAACCAGAGAATTCATCGTATTGATAACCGGCAATCCTGCCCCAACATTTGTTTCGAACAAGAATTTTATATTACGTTCTCGAGCTGTATTCTTCAATTTTATATACTTATCATAGCTGGAAGATGCCGCAATCTTATTTGCCGTAACGACAGATATATTCTTAGATAAAATATCTTCATAGATAGTTGCAATAGACTCACTTGCAGTACAGTCTACAAATACAGCGTTAAAGATATTCATATTAATTATAGCTTCTTTCAGTATTTCAGGAGAGCTATCAATTCCGTTTTCTTCCAATTCATCTCTATAGTTATCCAGATTGATCCCTTCCCTTGTCAATAAGGCTTTGCATCCTCTGGCAATACCTACTACATTTAACTTCAGAGCATATTGTTCCATCAACTTCGGTTGTTGTTGCCTGATTTGCTCTATTAGGTTACTACCCACTGTCCCTATACCAACAATGAAAAGATTCAATACCTTATAATCGGACAAGAAGAATGAGTCGTGTATAGAGTTTAGTGCCTTACGTAAGTATTTATTCTTAATTACAAATGAGATATTTACCTCCGAAGCACCTTGAGCACAAGCGATCACACTAATACCACTCTTACCCAATGTCTCAAATAGTTTTCCGGCAATACCCGGAGTATATTTCATGTTTTCGCCAACGATAGCGACTGTAGCCAAGTCTGTTTCTAAAAGAACACGATTGATACTTCCCAGTGCAATTTCTTTTTCAAACTCTTCCTCAAGTACCTGTACTGCCAAATCCGCATCTACGGTACGAATACCAATAGAAGTACTATTTTCGGATGAAGCCTGAGATACTAAGAATACACTAATGCCATTCTTTGCCAGTGTTTTAAAAATACGGAAATTGACACCAATGACGCCAACCATTCCAAGTCCTTGCACTGTTATCAAACACGAATCGGAAATAGACGATATACCCTTGATTAGAGCTTTACTCTTTTTAGGGTTTCCGTTATGCGAAATAAAAGTACCCGGAGCATCGGGTTTGAATGTGTTCTTTATCCGAATTGGAATATTCTTGTGATAGACAGGAAATATTGTTGGTGGATAAATTACTTTAGCACCGAAGTTACAAAGCTCTGTTGCCTCCGTAAAACTCATATTCTCTATCACGTGAGCATTATTGATCACCTTAGGATCTGCTGACATAAAACCATCCACGTCAGACCATATTTCGAGGATATTGGCATCCAATGCCGAAGCAAAAATAGCCGCTGTATAGTCTGATCCTCCACGACCAAGATTAGTTATCTCGCCTGTTGTCTTACATGTAGAAATAAACCCTGCAACCAACACTTTTCGCGATGAATTGGCAAAGGCTTCTGCAATAAGTTTATGGGATAGATCCATGTCCGGAGTGTGTTTTCCGAAAGCAGAATCAGTCTTTATCAGTTGGGTAGCATTCAATACTTCGAAATCAGATAATGCATAACTAATAATCAGTAATGACAAGCGCTCTCCATAGCTAACTATTTTATCAGACGTTTTAGGAGAAAGATCATTGATTAGGAAAACACCCTTAAAGATGTTTCTTAACTCGTCTAACAATCGGTTTACCTCCTTACTCAGCTCTTCGCGTTTAGGCTCAGGAATATCAAGCTTAGCAACAACCGTTTCGTGCTGCTCCACAATCTCATTAAATTCCCGTTCGTAAGAGTAATCACCTGATGCTGCCATCTGAGAGGTCAGTAGAAGCTTGTCGGTTATCCCTTTAAAGGCTGAAACTACAACAACAGTAGGTTCCTCAACGGAACCTATTATTTTATTTACATTGGCTATGTTAGTAGCGGAACCGACTGAAGTTCCGCCAAATTTCATTACTTTCATTCGTGTTATTATCCTTTCTTTTTATTTCTGTCTCAATCTGTCAAACTTATCACTATCTATTATAGTCTTAAAGCGACTTTCGTCCCATTTAATATCAGGTACTTGTTTAGTTACAGATTGAGTTGTTTTAATACGAGTTCGTTTCTCAGGGAATGCTCCTGTTGAAATATGACTAATGGCCGCAGCCAACAATGGTTCAGATTTATCACCCAATGGTTTGAAGCCCCCTTTCCAAGGAGAGGCTAATGGCACACTTACCCTTTCTCCTGTTGTAGTATTCGTCCCTGTGACCATCTCAAAAGACTCTTCCCATTCAGAGATTTCATATTGAGGCTCTAGACCATGGATATAGTTCCCTTCTCCTTTAGAGTTTGTCAATCGGGAAACTAATGGCTGAAGCTGCCATAAGATACGTTTATCATCCGACTTCACAGTTATCGAAGCTTTATCTTTTCCGACTGTAGTCAACCCAATATGATACAGATCTTTTATATAAGGTCTTAGCCCATGAATGACAGCCTCACTCGCCGAAGCACTATTTTCTGTAGCTATTACATATAAACGCTGCAAATCCAAACTTGGGATATCAATATTTGTTTCATAAAGTTTATTTATGAAATACTCGTTAAACCCATCTTGTCCATATTTATTTACAAGAGAATCTTGAAAATAAGGATTGTACTCTTCTTTTAGAAACACCTTTCTCGTCGTTCTCTGAGGAACCAAAGCACTTGCTAAAGCGATTGCAGATGATAAATATCCTCCTGGATTATACCTCAGATCAAGGATAAATTCACTAGCTCCTTTATTCTTCAAATCTTGAATACTTTGAAGTAATTCTATATCATATTTGAATTGCTCTTTAAGAGTTGTTGCATCCTCAATTCCTCTCTCAAAGGCATTGTAAACCAAATATCCGATGTTTACTCCATTTTCGGTAAGTAGTTTACTTAATATCACTGGTGAATTATCCGATGCGTTAGCAGCTATCTCTTTCAGTTTTCTTCGTTCTCCTGATTCATTGTCATAGATAGAGAAAATCAAAGGATTCTCGTCCAATATATTTAAATAGTTTTTACCTGTAATTGCAATTTCATTTACTCGATAAATTATCTGCCCTCTCTTTAAGCCTTTTGCTTCTGCATCCGAGCCTTCCTTTACCGATGTCACAAAAAGACCTACAGATGAATATTCTACATCCATAGTGGCGAAATACATACCCGGAATATATGTAAAACCTAGATATCCAGAAGCTTCACTCTTCGTATTCTTTGATTTATCTTCCTCTATCCAAGAAAACTGATCTCCTTCAACTTTACCATAGTCAAACAATATACTTTTGAAAAAGTCCTCTGGGTTATCAGTATAATCTGGTGAAGGATTTAGCTTATCATTCCATAGATAAACTCTTTTCATCTGATCGTATATCCATTCATTCGTTATCTGGGTATCAGTCTTATCCTCCGGTATTATTACTTCAACATCTTCTTTATCTTCACATGCTGTAAATATAAATGAGACTGAAAACACAAGTATCAATAGATAAAGTAAAGATTTTATATTCATTATGTTTATTTATTAGAGTGCATATTATATCAAAAGATTGGCTATTGATATCTTATTAAGCGGTATACAAATATATATATTAATTGGTTTTTATAAAACCAGTTCTCCTTTTCCTTGTCTTACTATTTCTGGTTCATCTCCGGTACAATCCACAACGGTCGAACCCTCTACACCGCCATAACCACCATCTATTACAACGTCTACGACATCTCTGTATTTTTCATAGATCAATTCCGGGTCGGTAGTATATTCTATTACCTCATCATCATCTTTCACCGAGGTAGTTAATATAGGATTACCCAAACGATGAACAAGTTCTCTGATTATATTATTGTCAGGAACACGAATACCTACAGTCTTCTTGTTCTTATATATTTTTGGCAGAGACGATGTTGTATTCAGAATAAAAGTAAATGGTCCCGGCAAGTTCTTCTTCATCAGCTTAAACGTCGCATTGTCTACTCTCGCATATTCGCTGATATTACTCAGATCGTAACATATAATGGACAGATTGCTTTTGGCCGGATTAATATCCTTCATCCGGCATATTGATTCTACTGCACGTACGTTTAAGGCATCACAACCTATAGCATATACCGTATCGGTTGGATATATGATAAGTCCCCCATCCTGCAAAATATTTACAAGCTTGTCGATTTCCTTGGGATTCGGATTTTCTTCGTATAGTTTTATAAGCATACTTTCTGTTTTAGCTTATTCTTTTAGAAAATCAAAATTAATGATTTAAATGAAAGAACGGCTCATAAATAATTAATTATGAGCCGCTCCTTTAAATTATTGTAAGATTTATCTTATTTCTTCTGAATATAATCTTCAACAACGGCTTGAGTCAGTCCCATATTGGAGAAACCTCCATCGTGGAATAGGTTTTGCATCGTTACCATACGCGTAAGGTCTGAGAACATTACGATACAGTAGTCTGCACAAGATTCAGCACTTGCGTTTCCTAGAGGAGACATTTTTTCTGCAAAATCGAAGAATGCATCCATTCCCCCAATACCTTGTCCCGCTGTAGTCAATGTAGGAGATTGAGAAATTGTATTTACACGCACTTTCTTGTCACGTCCGTAAACGTATCCAAAGCTACGACCAATAGACTCAAGCAATGCTTTAGCATCTGCCATATCGTTGTAACCTGTAAATGTACGTTGTGCTGCAATATGAGTCAGAGCAAGAATAGAACCACCTTCAGCAATAGCATCAAGTTTCTTTGCAACTTGCATCATCTTATGAAAAGATAGAGCAGAAACGTCTAATGTTTTGTCATAAAATCCGTAATCAAGGCCATCATATGGTTTTCCTTTGCGCACGTTTGGAGACATACCAATAGAGTGAAGAACGAAATCAATTTTACCACCCAAGATTTCCATCGATTGAGTAAATACTTGCTCAAGATCTTCTACACTTGTTGCATCTGCAGCAATAACCTTAGTGTTTAGTTTTTCGCTCAAAGCATTTGTTTCTCCCATTCTTACAGCCATAGGAGTATTTGACAGTGTAATTATAGCTCCTTGTTCTACTGCTTTTTCTGCTACTTTCCAGGCAATTGATTTATCGTTCAAAGCACCGAATACAATACCTCTTTTACCTTTTAATAAATTGTTACTCATATTTTCATTATTTAAATGATTATTAGCACTATAAAGGAACAAGCACATTTTGTAAAGCTTGTCTACCGCACAAAATTAGCAAAAATGTGCAATAATAGATATAAAAACGAGAAAAAAGCGCATATAATCGCCAAAAAGAGGCTATAAACTTGCGACTGCACCTTCTGCTTGCACCGGCATTTCGGCTTCCATTACGCTAAAGGTATCCTCTATTGTTTTATACTTATCGTGCTTTAGATCATAATCTTTCTCGCTTTGCTTAATCACAAGTACACTTTTTCCTCCGGCATTGAAAGCATAAGTTTCCCCATAGAATTTACTCAGGCGTTTAGACAATTGGTATTTGTGTCCTACACACTCATACCGACCAAACTTCCCATACGCTCTATCTTCTTTAGCTAGTTCAAAGTCTTCTAAATTATTAAAATAACTATCCAGTAAAACTTCTGGAGCGACCTCTTCGCTATAGAAAGAAACAAGAAAAATGGTTTCCTTGTCGAATCGTTCCTGACACTGAATAGAAATGAGTTTCATCTAACTGTTCTGTTTCAGCCTTCCAATAGGATGCATAACTGAAAGATATTCCTTCGTAATTTAGAATTTTATCCGGCTGTTTCTTACATGAAACTGACAGACAGATTAGCAAAATGCTTCCTGCAATAAGTGTTAGGTTGTGTAGTTTCTTCATAATCAAGTTGTGTTTAAACAAAAGGAGAGTCACTCTATTTAAGAACTAAGCAACCCTCCTTTCTATATTTGAGTTAATTCGTCTATTCTATTTATTCCATACTCGAGGAGCAGGAACTGGTTTAAGAGGCTCTCGATTTTTTAGATCTTTCATCACTTCTTCTATAGCGCGATCTAGCTGTTGATCCTCCCCATTCCATTCTTTTATCGGGTCATTATCGACTACAATGTCCGGATCTACTCCATGATTTTCAACTATCCATTGTCCCGTTTTAGCATCATAGCTAGTAAAGAAAGGCACACGAATATCAGTTCCGTCGATAAATGGCATCGACCCCGAAATACCAACAATACCTCCCCAAGTCCGTGTCCCGATCAACTTTCCTAAGCCTAATGCACGGAATCCCCAAGGGAATAAATCTCCGTCCGAAGCAGAATATTTATTTATCAGACATACTTTCGGACCAACTTGCACTGCATCCGGGACTGTTCCTATACGGTTAGATCCACGTCTCATTGTCAGGCGATAAGGTTCGCGAGCAAGGCGTTCCAAAATCATAGGAGAAACATTTCCGCCTCCATTTGCGCGATCGTCTACAATAAGACCTTCTTTATCTAACTGAGGATAGAAAAGACGAGCAAATTCATTCAACCCATCAGGTCCCATATCAGGTATATAAATATAACCGATCTTGCCATTAGAAGCCTCGTCCACTTTCTTGATATTATTCTGAACCCATTCGTTATGATAAAGTGAATATTCTTCAACTATAGGACTAATCACAATCTTGCGCGCTCCCGAAAGATCAGCCTTACTGTTTAGCATAATCTCGGTAGGGACTTCAGCCTTTCCTACTAAAAGAGAATACATATCTTTTACACTATTGGTAGGCACACCGTCGATAGCAACAATGAATTCTCCAACTTTTGCTTCAATACCAGGCTCTGTTAGTGGCGAACGTAGTTTTTTATTCCATGAAGCGCCTTGAAGAATTTTCTCTATACGGAAGAATCCACTTTTATCGCGAGAAATCTCTGCCCCTAATAAACCTGTATTAATGCGCTTCGCTCGATCTACTTCTCCCGGATTAACATAGGCATGACCACAATTCAATTCGCCAATCATCTCTCCTATTATGTAATTAAGGTCCAAACGGTTTTTCACATAAGGAAGAAAAGCTTCATATTTTGTTTTGACTGCATTCCAATCTACTCCATGCATATTTTCTACATAGAAACCATCGCGATAGACACGCCATGCTTCATTAAATATCTGCGCCCATTCTTGAGGATAATCAGTCGTTATCTTCATATTAGAAAGGTTTACTTCCTTGCTAAGATCTGCTTTTCCTGTAGGGATATTCGTTACAAATAACTGTCTGCCTTTAGAGAATAATGCTTTCTTGTAATGGAATCCCACAAACATAGAAGCCCCTTCGGCAACAGTCTCTTCTTTTTGAGCTTTTAAGTCGTACACAAAAGTAGAGCCTGATCTATTGTAATAGACTTTTGAACCATCAGAATAAAAGTTCCAATAATAAGAAGCAGGAAGAGGAAGTTTAACAATACGATCTGCTATACCGTCGAAATCTATTTTAACCGTGTTGCCTTCTTCTTTTTTCTTCTCACCTTCCTTTTTAGGCTCTTCTTTTTTGTCCGCATCCTCTACTTTTACCTCAGCATCCTCTTCCAAAAACGGAGATGGAGTGTCTTTAGACAACAAGGCCAGGTAAACGCCGTTTGATGCCTGATAGATATGATTCCATTCTTTCGATCCGTACATTGGATTAAAGTCACGTGCAGAAGTAAAGATCAAATATTTCCCATCCTTGCTGAAAGCCGGACTATATGATTCGTACCATTTGTCTGTTACAGCATATTCTTTCTTTGCTGCAATATCAAATACATATACTACATTAAATTCATTCGACTCCATACGGCTATAAGTCAACCATTTGCTATCGGGAGAAAAAGTTACTCCACGTGGTTCTCCTGCCGGATCTTGCAGCAAAGTTGTTTTAGACTTAGAGGCAACATCAAGCAAATTTATCCTATTCTCTCTATCGGTATAAACTATTGATTTAGAATTGGGGCTCCATTCGAAAGAACGGATATAAGTATCGTTATTCTTTGTTAATTGAATAGGCTCTCCTCCTGTTGCATCTTGCATATAAAGCTCGGTCTCTCCTGTTACATCAGAAATATAAGCAATATATTTTCCATTAGGAGACCACGATGCTTCACGATCATGCGCTCCTGGCGAACGGGTTATATTTTTAGTCACACCTTTATCTGCTGGTATATTAAAAACTTCCCCGCGTGTTGTTATAGCTAGGCGTTCTCCATCAGGAGATAAGCTAGCGGCAGAAACATATTTATTCCCATCTTTAATCTCGCTACGTGCATAAATATTGTCCGAAGATAGACTAATGGATACCTTTACAGCTTGCTTGGTTGCTGCATCTAATTTATAGATATATCCTCCTTTTTCGAAAACAATCGTATTGCCATTATGACTAGGAAACTTCACATCATAATCGGTAAAATTCGTTACTTTACTTGTCTGTTTTGTCTTGGTATCGTAAACAAAGATATTCATTGTACGATCGCGGTCTGAGATAAAATAAATTTCATCACCAATCCACATTGGCATAATGTCCTGAGCATCGTTATACGTAATATTTTCTACCTTCTGCGCACTTGAGTCGTATATCCAAACGTCATCAGCCATTCCTCCTTTATAGTATTTCCATGTACGGAACTCACGCATCACCCTATTATATGCAAGCTTTTTCCCATCTGGCGAATAACTACAAAATCCACCTTCAGGCAATGGAATAACTTTAGACAAACCTCCCTCATTATTAACCAAATACAGTTTTCCTGTAAAGCCATCACCTATACGGTTACGGTATACAATATCATTACCATCGGGAGTCCACCCCATAACAATATTGTTTGGTCCCATACGATCGCCAATATCATCACGGCTGTTGGTTGGAGTATAGGTTATACGAAGAGGTTCTCCTCCGCTGGAGGGGATAGTATAAACCTCCGTATTTCCATCATATTGTCCGGTGAAAGCTATAGTTTTACCATCTGGTGAAAATTTAGGGAACATCTCATATCCTACATGCGAAGTCAATCGCTTAGCCTCACCCCCATTAATAGAGATTTTGTATAAGTCGCCAGCATAAGCAAAAACAATCTCCTGCCCATTGACAGAAGGGAAACGCAATAGCCGAGCTTCCTGCTGTGCTTTTATTCCTGAAAAAGCTCCTGCCAAAGCAAGAAAAAACAGAACCACTTTTTTCATACTTAATCTTATTTTATTGTTTTTTGAGTTAAATATAGAAAATAAAGATAAGTCATTATCCTCAATGATAAATAAGAAGAGACTTAAATAAGAAATTTTATTTTGGTACAATAGAGATGTCGGCTTTGATTTATGCTAAAATGATTTAATTATATGATTTTACAAAGCCAATAAAATGGAAGATGTTTAAAAAAAACATCTTCCATCAGTATATTTGGATATATAATTGTATAATCAAGTATTATTAAATCTAATTGAATATGAAAATATTAAAAACAATATTTGTATTCATATCCGCCATCCTTTCAACTGGCTGTTTCAATTCTTCTACACCAACTATAGAAGATAAAATAGAAGCCTTTTATTTCAATGTGAAAAAATATGGAGCAAAAGGGGATGGTTTTACCGACGATACTCAAGCCATACAAAAAGCAATAAATGTAGCAGCAAAGGACGGAGGAACTGTATTTTTCCCAAAGGGCATATACAACATCTCAGGTCCCATAATTGATTCGGTGAACGGATATGAGTGTATGTCTCAACTATACATTCCTCATGTAGCAATAGACAACTCCAAGAATATCATTTTCAGAGGAGAATTTGCTCCTGAGTTTGAAATGCAAGCTATTACCTATATGAATCCTTCTCGAAATGGGGCAATTCTTTATTCATCTCTCATTTCCGATAATCCTCAACATGCTGTTATTGCTATGCAAAAAGGACCTGAAGGAGATTGGACTCAATGGAATTATTTAACCCCAAGTTTTAAAGATATTGGCATTAGAACTTGCACTATGACAGATTCAATTCCTCTCATAAATAGCTTAAACGCTATTAATTTAAGTCTAGCGACAAAATGTCTTTTAGACAATGTTCTTATTGATACCAACTGCCCCCTAAGCGTTTCAATCAACCCTGAACCTGCAAAGAGCATTGGTCTTATTACCCCTAGAGTCAATAACCATGCATTAATTTCCATTGGGTTAGTCAGGGTATCCGGGTATGCGTGCGGTATAAAGTTCAGTGAACATTTTGTAGGAAAAGACGTCCAAGTTGTGGGTTGCCACATAGGGATGTTATCAGAATCTTGCCACCACAGCAGTTCAATTCAAACTCTAGAAATAGAATGTTGTAATTATCCGATTGTCTTTGATGCTGGGCACAATCTTTTTGTAGCTAATTATAACACCGAACACTTTACTGAAGATAAGTGGTTTAAAATCAAACAAGATATAACCTTTAAGGGAGAATATTATTATCCTGCAAAAATCGTCATAGGACTCTGTCATCCAGTTGTCTCTTATATCGGATATGATTTCAATTCTTTTAGCACCAATGATTGGAGTCGAGTTGTTCTTCTTGAGAAAATATCAACTAAGCTATAATACAAGAAGGGCAGAGATCGATCTCTGCCCTTTTACCCCTATATAAAGAAAGACATTAATATCTGTAATGTTCTGGTTTGAAAGGCCCCTCTACCGGCACTCCTAAATAATCGGCTTGCTCTTGAGTCAACTTACTCAACTTCACACCTATTCTCTCTAGATGCAGACGAGCAACTTCTTCATCTAAATGCTTAGGCAAACGGTATACACCAACAGCATAATCGCGTTCCCATAACTCTATCTGAGCCAATGTCTGATTTGTAAATGAATTACTCATCACAAATGAAGGGTGACCTGTCGCGCATCCTAGATTTACTAAACGACCTTCTGCCAACAAGAAGATAGCATGCCCATCAGGGAAGATATATTTATCTACCTGAGGCTTGATGTTCACATGTTGAATACTTGGGAAATTTACCAGTTTTTCAACCTGAATCTCATTATCAAAGTGACCAATATTACACACGATCGCTTGATCTTTCATCCGGGCCATATGCTCTATTGTGATAATATCTTTATTACCTGTAGTAGTAACGAAAATATTTCCTTCCTTAACAGCTTCTTCCATTGTTGTTACTTCAAAACCTTCCATCGCTGCTTGCAAAGCACAGATTGGGTCTATTTCCGTAACAATTACTCTTGCTCCGTACGAACGCATCGAATGTGCACAACCCTTACCCACGTCTCCGTATCCGGCAATAACTGCAACTTTACCTGCAATCATCACATCGGTTGCACGTTTGATTCCATCAGCCAAAGACTCGCGACAACCATACAAGTTATCAAACTTAGATTTAGTAACCGAATCATTTACATTTATGGCAGGGATTAACAATTCTCCACGTTCCATCATCTGATACAAACGATGAACACCTGTAGTTGTCTCTTCCGAAACTCCCTTCCACTCTGCTACTGTACGATGCCAGCGATTATTATCTTCTTTCAAGATACGAGAAATGGTATCTAATATCACTTGCTCTTCGTGACTAGAAGCTTTCTTATCTAAGAAATTGGCATCCTCTTCTGCTTTATACCCCCAATGAATAAGCAAAGTAGCATCTCCACCATCATCTACAATCAGATTTGGACCTTTTCCCCCAGGAAAAGAAAGAGCTTGCTCTGTACACCACCAATATTCTTCCAGGGTTTCGCCCTTCCACGCGAAAACAGGAATACCCGAAGCGGCAATAGCTGCTGCTGCATGATCTTGCGTAGAAAAAATATTACAGCTACACCAACGTATATCTGCTCCTAGTTCTTTCAGTGTTTCTATCAATACTGCTGTCTGGATCGTCATATGTAAAGACCCCATTATACGAGCACCCTTCAACGGTTTCGAATTTCCGTATTTTTCACGAAGTGCCATTAGTCCTGGCATTTCGTGTTCTGCTATTTCGATCTCTTTTCTACCAAAATCAGCTAAACTTATATCTGCTACCAAATAAGGTAGATTGGGTTTTAATTCTTTTGACATCAATTTATTATTATTTCTATTTAAATATATTTTTCTCCGTATTTCAGTTTCACGTCTGTGACAAACTGTTTAATACGTTGCTCTTCATCCTTCTTACAAACAAGAAGAACTCCGTCTGCCTCTGCGACGATATAACCTTCCAACCCCTGTATAACAGCTAGCTTTCCGGTAGGAAGTGTTACTATATTTTCTGAACTATCAAAAAACATAGATTCTGAAATGAGGGAAGCATTTGCATCTTGATCTTTATCTGATATTTCATACAAAGACCCCCAAGTTCCTAAGTCTGACCAGCCAAAATCTGCTGCCTGCACATATACATTCGAAGCTTTTTCCATTATGCCATAATCAATAGAGATATTAGGACAGAATGGGAAATTTTCGTCAATAAAGGCTTTTTCTTTATCCGTTCCAAAAGCATCTTTGCCAATATCGAAACGATTTGTGATCTCAGGAAGATGATCACGAAAAGCTTTAAGGATTGTTTTATTATTCCAAATGAAGATTCCTGAGTTCCACAAGAACTCTTCGCTTTCATAAAACACCTTTGCCAGTTCAATATTTGGTTTTTCGGTAAAGACTTTAACCTTAGTTATTCCATCTAGTTTTTCTTCACTCATCTGAATATATCCATAGCCTGTTTCAGGTCGGCTAGGACGGATACCAAGAGTTAATAAGGTGTCATGCTTCTCTACAAAAGCCAAAGATTTCTCTATGATAGACAAAAACTCATTTTCTTTCAATATCAAATGATCGGAAGGAGCAACAACAATATTCGCATTCGGGTTGAACGAATTTATGTGATATGTAGCAAATGCAATACATGGCGCTGTATTTCTACGCATCGGCTCCAATAAAATTTGGTTTGGAGACAATTCAGGCAAAGCCTCAGCCACCATTCCAGCATATTCATTATTTGTGACAATAAATATATTTTCAACTGGTAAGATCTTCTTAAATCGATCAACAGTCATCTGCAAAAGAGAACGACCTGTTCCGAAGAAGTCTAAGAATTGCTTTGGACGAGCTTCACGACTAAAAGGCCAAAAGCGGCTACCTATACCGCCACTCATTATCACACAATAATTGTTGTTTGTATTATCCATATCTATTTATTTTATGCAAAGTTACATCATACTAATATACAAACAAAAAAAAAACAGACAATAGCAATAAGAAATAAGTATCGCTTTTTTTGAAAAAATTAAGCAAGTCTTTTTGATATATAAAAAATATGTGTACTTTTGCACCTCACAAGCCCAGATGGCGGAATCGGTAGACGCGCTGGTCTCAAACACCAGTGGATTCACTTCCATGCCGGTTCGATCCCGGCTCTGGGTACTAAGTGGGAAAAACTCGAATTATTTGAGTTTTTCCCATTTTTATTTCCCCGCAATTCGTTGGTTTGCTGATATATTAAATCTAAAACTTTATTCAAAGAATTGGTTCGATATGCTTTTCCATCAAATACAACTTTTTCGGGAAAAATTGAACTTATCAGCTTACATTTCACCTCTACTTTAGCATCTCGAATATAGTAATCCATATTGTTTATCAGGTCAATAGAGTATGTTAGTTTAGGTTCGATATTTGCACGGTTAGGGTTTTCAAGAATATCTATCTTTTCTTCAAGTGTAGATATGTTTTTGTTGTACCTTTCTTTTGCATTATGGTAGGTTTCCTTATCTATTTCACCATCTAAATATTTATCTTCGAGATTATACAAACGTTCTTTTATCTTTATCTTCTCACCTTCATGCCCTTCTATTTGTTTTTGGATATCTTGCTTGCCGTCTTGTCTAATATCCTTTAAAACCTCTTTATATAGCCTTAAAATAGGCTCGTTTGGTTTTAAAGAGGATAGGTATTTAGCAAACAATTCATTTGCTTCTTCTGCTCTACATCTAAAATGTTTAGCATCACTACTACAGTTGTAATAAGTATATTTGCCACCATTGCCTGAACTTATTGCTCCTGTAATTGATTTACCGCAAATAGGACAACATATATATTTTCTTAGGAATAAATCAGGATTTTTTTTTAGATAGCTTTGGAGACCCTTTCTTTTACCATCTATAACCTCTTGTACCTTCTCGAAAGTTATTTTATCTATGATTGCATCATGTCTTCCATCTACATAATATTCAGGAACACCTTTGTATTCAGGAACACGTACCTTTCCCATATAGAATTGGTTTCTTAGCATATCCATGAATGAGTTTTTATTGATTTTCCAATTATGCTTTCTTTCGACCAACTTTCTTATATAGTTTGGGGTTTGAGTTCCTTTTGCAACTTCTGAAAACACCCATTGTATTATTGGTGCTTTTTCATTGTCTATTTCTACGTACTTATTATAGTCATCAATTTTTATATTCTTATACCCTCGTGATGCTTTATTTGAGCATTTACCTTCTGACAAAGCTTGATTGATACCATCCCTTGTTCCAATACTCCTTTTATCATTATCTACTTCTGCCATCGCCAAATACATCGCCAAAAGCATTTTTGACTCAGGTACAGAATAGTCCACATATTGCTCTGCTGCATTCACCTCAATATCTAGGCTCTTAAAATAATCAAGATTCGTATAGGCCAATCTCTGACATCGAGAGTATCTGTCCCACCTCAATACCATTATTAAATCAACTTTTCGCTTATTAGATTTACAGTATTTCATTACTTCATTGATTTTGGGGCGGTGCTTAAAATCCTTACCACTTGCATCTTCTCTATAAACATCAACAATATTATAACCGTTTTTCCTACAGTATTCTCTTAATGTTTTTCTTGAAAGTCTAAACTTCCACCTTTAGCTTGTTCATCACTACTAACTCTACAATATATTACTACATTCATATTTTCTTAATTTAATTCATTATTTTTCAAATGAAGAAATTAAAGAAATAAGAGAAAAACTATATGAGTTGGCACATATAGAATTAAATATAAGAGAAAATAAATTAATAAGCTATGAAAAATATTGTGGGTTTAAGAATTATAATATTCTAAAACATTATGAGTAAGACTACTCAGCTAAGACCTTTGTTAAAAGAAAGGTGTATCAAGAAATGAAGCAATATATAAAAACTAATCACAAGAAGATTGATGCTTTACTATTTGTGAAGTGGGATAGATTTTCAAGAAATCTAGAGTTTGCTTTGACTGAAATGCGGTCTTTAGCATCATTGGATATTGAAGTGGAATGTATGGAACAACCATTAGATTTAAGTGTCCCCGAAAATTTGGCTATTCTTGCAACATATCTTGCATTTCCTGAGATAGAGAATAAGAAAATATCAAAACGAGTAAAAGATGGAATGGTCACAGCAGCACAACAGGGATGTTATATGGGGTCAAGTCCCATTGGATATACAAATGGTCGTGATTTATTAGAGAATGCAGTATTGCAACCAAATGAAAGAGCTGACGAGATAAAAATGCTATTCAAAGAAATGACTACAGGAACAAAGTCAGTAAAACAGGTAAAAGAATATCTAAAAATAAAAGAAAGTACTTCTACATGCCAAAGGATACTTAGAAATAAAGTCTATATAGGTCAGGTTAAAGTGCCTGAATATGAAAACACACCTGAATATTGGGTAAAGGGACTGCATGAACCGCTTATAGATGAAGCCACATTTTATAGAGTGCAAGATGTTCTAGATAAAAGAATAGTAAAAACTAATCCCAAATATAGTAAAAAGCGAAATGAACTATATCTTAGAGATTTTCTTAAGTGTCCTATTTGTGGCAACAAACTATCAGGAAGTGCATGTAAAGGAAATGGTGGAGTGTATCACTACTACTATTGCCAAAGTGCAGGGCATATTTCAATCAGAGCAGAAGAAGCACATAATGAGTTTATAAAGATGTTATGCACATTTAAGCCTAAACAACAGGTTGCAGATTTGTATGCAGAGATATTGAAGGATGTATCAAAGGAACGTAAAGGTGGTTTTAAAGTAAAAGCAAAGTCCATATCACCGCAAATAGAAAATCTAGAAACTAAACTCATCACATTGCAAGATAAATGGCTTGAGGGAAAAACAAACGATGGAGATTACCATGCAATGAAAGAACGTATAGAAAAACAGATGCTAGAATTAAAGCTTGAACAAGAACAAATACTATCCATAGATACCAACTTTGATAGTAAATTAGATTTTGGGGTTGAATCTACTGTCAAACCTTGACAAGTTCTTTGATTTAATGGATATTGAAACTAAATATTATTTGATTGGTTTGATATTTCCTGAAAAACTGCAATTTCAAGAAAATAAATATCAAACCACGAAAATCAATGAATTTGTAAATACAATCCTTTGTGACAATGCGGGATACAGGGAGAAAATAAAACGACTGACTTCCATTTCTGAAAGTCAGTCACATTTCGTGATCCTGCTGGGACTCAAACTATATTGTTTTGTATTGTAAACCTTCGTCCACCTATGTACGTGTAAATGACTTATAACCCACAAATATAAGAATAATGCGTAAATTATTGTAAACCTATGTAAAATTTTACAGCCACAAAATAACCACAAACAAAATATTACATTATCTTTGTCATATCAATTAATTCATATTAAAATTTTCCTTGTTATGGCAACAGTTAATTTTTTATTAAGATCAACAAAAAAAGAAGCCTCTATAAATGTAAATATATTAGGCAGTAATTGGCGTGTCAGGCTTTCCACCGGTGTAAAAATTCCTACCGATATATGGAACACCAAAAAAGGTTGGTTTACTTCATACTACAATAAACCACAAGCCGAGACGGTCAGATATGACATATTGAAAAGCCAATTAGAGGAAATAAAAAATAACATAGAATTACACTTAGCTAAATACGGAAAAATAGAGGATGAAGATGTTAGAATAATAATATCGCAGGCTAAAACTAAAAAAGTATCAAAAGCCAATATCCCAACACGGATGCACGAATATCTGCCCTTTCTCATGGAGCAAATGAAAACAGGAATAAGAAAGACCGATCGAGGGACAAACTATAGTCATGGCACGTTAAAGAATTGGAAATCATTTTCAGGTAATTGGAACGAGTTTCAAGAAGAAGTATATAATAGAAAATTAACCTTTACGGAGGTGGATAATGATGTTTACAGCCGATTTGTAGACTATCTCACGATTGAGAAAAATTTCACCTCAGAGACATTGAAAACACGTATATCTACACTTAAAGCATTCTTAAACTATGCATGTGAAGACAAGGTGCATGACAATAGAGACTTTATCAAATTTTCGAAGAACTTTCCAACTGCAAAAGGTAAAAGACCGTATTTAGATAGGCAGGAATTGGATGCCTTATATAATTTAGAGTTATCCGATGATATGTTATTAAAAGTGCGTGATATATTCTTGATCGGCTGTTATACGGCACAACGTGTCTCAGATTATAACCGAATAACCAAAGAGGATATTGTTACATTGAAGAATGGGAAATTAGCACTATGGATTTATCAGCAAAAGACCAAAAAAGAAGTTGAAGTTCCATTTATAGACGGGGATAAAGCTACTGCAATATTAGAGCGATGGAATTATGATCTACCAAAACTAGGGAGCAATTCCGATGTTCTTATAAATAGACACATTAAGACCATTTGCCGTATGGCTGGCATAGTAGAGCCATTTACAACTGAAACCGTGAGAGGGGGTAAAATTATTAAAGAAACTACAGAGAAATGCAATCTCATAACAACACACACGGCAAGAAGATCGGCATTGACTATATTATATCGTACAGGGAAATTTACAACAAGCGAGCTGATGTACTATTCGGGACATACGAGCGAGAAAACATTCAGGAGGTATATTTGTCTTTCGGATAATGAGCAAGCAATAATGATTTCGGAAAAACTTTAAAATAAGATAGTTATGGGAGTAAATGGGAAAAATTCAAAAATGTTGAAAACTTTATTTGACAAGTATTGCACAGTATGGAAATTTTTATTATACTTGTACTTATGTGGACATGCGAAAAAGGGCACCACTCTACCAAAGTTTTGCTCTTCTTCGTTGTTTCATTAATTAACGTGTAGCCAAGAGAGGCTATCTTGAAATATATCCGCTTTAGTAAAGGCAAAAAAACGGATACAAAAAGAATGCTATCACTAACACTTCTATTTCAGAAACAAATATACAACCTATATTTTAATCTGCAATATAAAAAGTGTTAAATCTTATATGTATAAGTTGTAATATACTGATAAGTAGTGTCTTTTTATTTTCAAAACCTCTCTGAAGCTGCTTTTTATTCACTGCTTAAAAAAAATGAATATGGCAGAAAAAAACTACTTACAGTCAAAGAAGTATGTGCGATCTATCGCATTAGTAGAACAACTTTATCCGAATACCGAAAGAGCGGTAAAGTTACAGCTATCCACTTATGGGGTGGAAAACACATTCGTTTCAATGAAGAAACATTAGCGAGGGAGATTGAAGTATTAACAGGAAAAACACAAACACAAACAGCATGATGCAAAACACAACAAGCCCCGCAGGGATTGCAGGGCAAAAGGTAATTAATGTAGATGGGGATATGTTATTGAGTATGAATAAATGTAGTGATTTTGAGGCAGATAGGCAAGTGATGAAAGGTTTGTTTGATCTGGAAAATGCCCCAAATAACATAACCGATGAAGAGCCTAACGATAAAGGTGATGTGCTTACTCTTAATAAGGAGTTTTACACCGCATCTGAACTTCTTAACATGGGAATAACCGAAATACCCATGTTGGTTGATGGATTGATACACAAAGTAGGCTTAGCAGCTATTGCGGGGAGTTCTGACACTGGAAAAAGTACATTCCTTAGAAATCTATGTTTAAATGTATGTGCGGGCAATGATGAGTTTCTAGGCTTTAAATTAAATACAGAGCATAAATCTGCAATATATGTAAGCACAGAGGATGACGGCTATGCCACGGCTATATCTCCAAAGAAACAAAACAAAAGATTAGGAATAAGCCCTGAAAAAGCGGATAATTTACGATTTGTATTTGATAGCTATAATCTTATCAGCAAGCTTGAGGCTATGCTATCTGATAAAAGAGCGGACATTATCGTTATAGATGCCTTTAGTGATATTTACGACGGAGGAATAAACGACGTTAACCAAGTGCGATGTTTTTTAGATACCTACTATCGGTTAGCAAATAAATACAAGTGTTTGGTAATGTTCCTACATCATTGCGGGAAACACACAGACGATAAGATACCAAGTAAGCACAATCTTATCGGTTCACAAGGATTTGAAGGGAAAATGCGACTAGTTTTGGAATTGCGTAATGATTTGGCTGATACAAATTACAAACATCTATGTTGCGTAAAAGGTAACTATCTTCCTGCTGACTCCAAAAATGAATCTTACAAGTTAAAATTTACCGAAGACCTCACCTTTGAATATACCGGCGAAAGAGTTCCATTTGGGCATCTAAAAAAGAATGATGACGACGACTCTGACAGGCAGAAATATGAACTAGTAAAGCAATTACAGACGGACGGCAAATCTACAAGAGAGATAGCTGAAATAATTGGGTACAAGAGTGCTGGTAGTGTTTCTAAATTGATTCAGAGGATGGAAACAAAAGAGAGTGCTTAGGAAACACTTAACATGTTGATACTCTGAAAGTATAACTATGTTTCCCTGTTTCCTGACCCTAGTGTCAGGAAACGAGGAAACACTTTAAAAAAGTAGATTTATATGAGATATTTAGATAAGATAGTTTCCGTTTATTGGAATTGTAAAGATACGAAAGGTGTAGATGCTTCGATCAGAGCTTTTTTACAATCAGTCAAACATAAAGAGACAGTAGAAAAGATCAGACAAGCCGACAGCAAAGAAGAACGCACCAAATTAAAAGAAACGTTACCCGCTATAACTATATCGGGAAGATTCAGCGAGCGTGCATCAAACAAACTAATAGAGCATAGCGGTCTAATCTGCATAGATGTGGACGGCTCGGACAATCCACATATAACGGATTGGGAGTATTTCAAAAAATTAGTAGCTAAGTTTTCGGAGGTTCTTTATTGCTCACTATCTGTGAGTGGCAACGGAGTATTCTGTATAGTTCCAATTAAATACCCGAGTAAGCACAAAGAGCACTATAAAGCATTTGCACAATATTTTAAAAGGTACGATATTTTTGTAGATGAAAAATGCTCGAACACAGACCGTTTGCGGTATTACTCCTATGATGCTAGCCCTTACATTAATGAGAACGCAAAAGTGTACACAAGGCTTTATAATGAGCCTATAAGGGAGTATAAAACAGGCATCAATCACACCTTTAGTGAAGATTATTTGCCTCTGGAGATATGTGTTGAGAAATGCGAAAAACAAGGCATCGACATCACAAGTGATGAGGGAGACTGGTATAAAATCGCTAGTGCGTTGGCTAGTGAAATGGGCGAATCTGGTAGATCATATTTTCACAGACTTAGTGCGTTATATCCTAACTACAAACAGAGTGAAACAGACAGTAAGTATGATTATTGTTTAAGGCATGGGAAAACGGCTTTTGAGTGGCTTTTCACGCACTTTGGCGATTATGGAATAACTTATGCAGATGAGGTGAAAGAACGCAGAAGAAGTGAGCAGAGAGAGATAGAACAACCTCCTAAGGTGCTTACTCAAAAAGAAAAGGATTTGCAAGCAATGGAACAACTTAACCCTGCATTAACTGAACTGATAAAAACATTTGACTTAACCTTAGTTTAGTACTAAAATCCTCTATTGTGCAATTTAAGGAAATAAGGTATATTTAAGTATAATCATAGAGGTATTAAACCCGATGTATAGCAGTTAATCTGTTGTATGTCGGGTTTCTCTTTAACACAAATAACATGGAATACTTAACTACAAAAGAGGTCTGTAAAAGACTAAAAATCACAAAACGAACCCTTTACACGTGGGTTAATAATGGCAAGATTAAGAGGTATAAGGCGGGTAATAGGTCTTTATATCGAGTTGAGGATGTGAACAGCTTAATACAACCCGCATGAGTACAGTCTACCTCAAAGATGTTGAATCGTCTGCGGTCTTAGAAGCCCAGCGAGATCGAGAGCGATTAGATGAATTAGGCATCAAATCACCTGATATTTCTAAGATGTATAAGTTGAAAATAGATAGCCAAACTATGTTCTATTTCGGCAACAAACAGAAAAGGGAAGCATTTATTTCTAAATACTACAATAGACGAAAAAAGATATTTGAATTTGAAAAAGATAAAAATATAAATGATGATGAATAGCAATAACACTTTCGCTGAATATAAGGAGCGCAAACAAAGAGAAGGCAAACTACCAATGATCAATGATGCTGAATTGTCACCAGAAGAAATAGTTAAAAGGAAATACAATGAATACAAACAAAAAAAACGCAGAGAAAATGAAAAACAAGATCACATTTAAAAGAGTTGAATTACCACAACAATGGATAGATGAAGCAAAGAGGTCATCTTACAGAGAGAGGCTTACAGATATTGAAACTAAGCTAAATAACGACGTAAAGGAACAGATAGAGACTGAAGGACTTGAATTTAGCTTAACCCTTGTAAATAAGATTAGAGGCTCAAAGGACGCTATTAGAGTCGAAATGAATAAGGCTTATCTTGATTATACTAAGACTTTGAAGTTTATTCCAAAAGCAGAAATGCAACGAGTAAAGCAATCATTTGATGATATAGCCAACAGACTAGAAAATATCAATATCTGGCTGTTTAATCAATTACAGTCTATCCCGATTAGATTGGTTGAGGTTAAAAATCGTATAATATTCGATTTAAAAGAAGTAGAACAACATATCGAAACTATCGGAATCAGAACCTTCACAGACACAGATAGAGAGTATGTGAAGCTATTGAATGAAGCAACAGAAACACTTGTAAAGGTCAGAAACTTTGAGATCGAAAACGGCTTTGCAGAATACAGTACTAAAGCACAGCATGTTATCCCTAGCTTAATGAATGGAATCGAACCTCTGTTTGTTGCTTGCGGATTGAGTACAGACTCGAAACAGGGAATTGTGAACTTGCAGTATATCATAAATAATACACACCGCATATTAGTAGATCAATAGCAATCGTATAGGTGGGGGTGATCCCATTTTCACCTCCTCCTATATCGCCATTTCTACTGAGAAATAGATTTTTTACTAAAACCTATATTAACACGACATGACCGAAAAAGAAACACTTATATCTAAACTATCCGACTTAGAGAAGTTTGCCTTGATAGGCTATATCTATACCAATGATCGACTTAATGCGTACCTAGCCAGTAGAGGCAAAAAACTCACAGCCAACAAAAGCAGTCTAAATGTGCAGTCTAGTAGGTGGATCAATAGCCCTGATGTTCAAGCTTTTTTAGACGTAGAAAGAGCAAGAAGGTTCACAGCTATAGAACAAAGTACGGCTGAATCAGATACACGCAGCAAGGATGATGTTATTCGAGAGTTGAATCTATTAGCTAATCAAGAAACTGAGCCTAGAAGGAAGTCAGAGATATTGATGAAACTTGCAGACCTTCAGCAGATGAAAAAGCAAGATGAAGAAACAGAAGAATCTAAAGTCAGCTTCTACAGACCGCTAAAATGCAGTGAGTGTGTACTATATCAAAAAGCTAAAAACGAATTAAATAAAAAGAAATGAGTAAGAACTATTTTGAAGCAGCTCTGGACTTTTCAGAGGATTATAAGCCGGTTAAATATTGGGAAAACGAAGAAATAGAGATGATATGGTTTACACGTAGGCAGTTAAATCAATTTATAAAACACATAGTAGAATCCGAAAAAACTAAAACAGAAAAATAATATGAGAATATTAGACGAAAAAATATATCATGGCCTTAAGATGGAAGTCTCAGAACTTGACGACAGCACTATAGTTTTATTGATTAATGGTGAGCAAAAAGAAACCTTATCCGAAATAAGGCAGCCTGTAGTATTGAGAAGTTCTTTCATTGCTCAGAGAAAGATAGCAGATTGTCCTTGCGAGGAGTGTAAGTGGCTAGTAGAAAATGAGGACGGTTCTGTAGGTGTCAGAGTAGAAAGACTTTCGGAAGATGGTATTCCCTTAAAATCACTAGACGCACTTACTTATGCCTATGGAGGAGGAGTCCAGATTTGCGAAAATATGGATGATCTTAACCCTATTTGGCGAAAAGTAGCAACAGTCTAGACCTTAGCGTTTTTAGTTTGTAGGTGCTATCTGTAATAGGTAGCACCTTTTTTGCTATACACACGCTTTAATGATCAATACTAAAAGAACAATGATTACAAGTCCTTTCCATGCTCCTTTGAGGAATGCTGCTAATAATTTATCCATGATTATTTTTTTATGATAAATATTCTATTTAATTTCAGGGTGTTATAACTAAAACTCTAAATTATGAAAAAATTAATTCTCTTAGCGTTCCTTTTTCTTGGATATTTGTCTATTAATGCTCAAAAAATAAAATAGATGAGGTTGATAAATTTACAAAAGAAAGAATAGTCGAGACTTCTTTTGAAAAGATAGTATCAGACAAGAATGTTCTAAATAAAATGAGTGGAGCTAATAGTGGGCAGTTGCATAAGAATATTTGGCTCGCTTTTCGTAAGGTCGGTGATATCGATCTCCTAAGAATAAAATGGAGCACTAATAAGATTTTGTCTTTATCAAGCAATGCAGATATTATTTTTTTAGATGAAGAAGGAAATACATACACATTTAAAAATACGGAATATACCATGGCAGGAAAAGGAGAAGGAACTATCGGTTTTGTTGGGTCAGCGATATATGGATTAGATATCTATATGACAGGTGACGTTTCAGCTCTTAAAGATAAGATTATTACTGATATGAGAATACATACAACTGATGGATATATTGATTTTACAATAAGTAAAAAAGCCTCTGATAAAATAAATAAACTATGTTCCCTGTTCTCTTCCAAAGAGAAGTGACCTCAAAATAACAATTATGCACATTAAGAAATATTGTATAACACTGATTCTCTTACTGTTTGGTGTGGGTGTTGCACATTCGCAAGAGAGCCGCACGGAAATCTGTGTCGATTTCCGTGTGAACAGTACTGTCATAGATTCCGCATACTCGGACAATGCCGCCCGTATGCAGGAAATCATCGAGTTCCTACGGAATATCCGTCAGGACAGTACAATCAACATCGTGGAAATATCCTTCTGTGGAGCGGCATCCCCCGAAGGCAGTGACCAACTCAACCGCAAGCTGGCACGAGGTCGCCTTACCGCACTCGAAAGACTTGTCCGCAAGGAGGTGGATATTCCCGACAGCCTCATTACCCGTAATGACAGCTACATTCCGTGGGATTATCTGAAATCACAGATTGAGGATTCGGGATTGATACATAAGGATGAAGTAATCTCCATATTGGAGGAAGAATCCCTATTGGTGGATTATCATCATCCGAATACCCATATTGACAACCGCATCGTAAAGTTGAAGCAGTTGGATAACGGTAAGGTGTGGCAGCAGATGAACAAACTCTTCTTCGGGCGTATGCGAAATGCCTGTGCCGTATTCGTAACATACAAGCAGGAACTTCCACCCGTTCAGGAGCCTGTGATTGTACCCGATACCATTAAGGAGGAGCCAATTGTTGAAGTCGTTGAAATCAAACCAGACACAACGTCAATTGTGGCCCCCGTTGTTCCCGATGTGGAGGAATGGACTCATAAACTACATATCAAGACCAATGCCATCGGCTTGGGAATGGGCATTGCCAATGTTGCAGCAGAAATCGACTTGGCAAAGCACTGGTCGTTCACATTGCCCGTTTATTATTCGGCTTGGGACTATTTCAAGACCACCATCAAGTTCAGAACATTCAGCGTACAGCCCGAGTTCCGCTATTGGCTATCGGAAAACAACGACGGCTTCTTTGCAGGAGCACATTTCGGACTGGCATCTTACAATTTCTCCTTTGACGGCGACTACCGCTACCAGGACCACAACCGTAAGACACCGTCCATCGGAGGTGGTGTGAGTGTCGGCTATCGCTTGCCTGTCAGCAGGAACAACCGTTGGTGGATGGAGTTCTCATTCGGTGCAGGTGTCTATTCCCGTCATTATGACAAGTTCCACAATACACCTATTACAAAGGACGGATTGATGATTGAGAGCATCAAGAAGACCTATTGGGGTATAGACCAAGCTGCGGTATCGTTCTCATATTCGTTTGACCTAAAGAAGAAAGGAGGCAAGCGATGAGAAAGATTCTATACCTTATTATATGTATGCCTCTGTTGCTGTTCTCAGCCTGTGATGTCCACGAATGGCCAGAAACACCGGAGTTTGTGAAAATGCATCTTCGCCTCAATTATGAAACGGATATGACCGAATGGGAGCATATCTACGATGGCACATCGGTCATCGAGCAAGGCTTGGGTGACACATACGACAACCATCAGGACTACGGTAAGATACGCTACATCGTCCGCACCTATCCCGTATCGGATAAACAACGCACGATGCAGGACTATACGCAGGAGTTCGTGTTCACAAAGAACATTGCCGAAGGTTACGACCACGAAGTGACGCTTGATGTACTGCCGGGTAACTACAATGTGATGGTGTGTTCTGACTTGGTGAAGACAAGCGGTGATACCCATTTCCACAATGCCGACAATTTCGCTGAGATTATGTTGCAGGGCGACCACAAGGGAAATACTGACCATCGTGACGCTTTCAGAGGCACGAACAGCATTGAACTCGTAGCGGATGATATAGAGCGTCTGCCCGACACGCTCAGTGTTGCGATGCAACGACCTCTTGCCAAGTTCGAATTCGTCACTAACGATGTGGTGGAGTTCATCGACAAGGAAGCAACCCGTATTGCCTCCAAAGCCAACGCCAACAAGTCGGCATCGGCAGATGACACCCCGACAAGAGCCGTAAATATCGAGGATTACAAGGTGGTGTTCTACTATGTAGGATTTATGCCACACGCATACAGTATGTACACTGACAAGCCCGTGGATTCATCTACGGGAGTGATGTTCGAGTCCACCTTGCAGAGACTTTCCGATACGGAAACCTCGATAGGTTTTGACTATGTGTTTGTGAACGGCAAGAAGTCGGCTGTGACGGTACAGATTGGCATTTACGACAATGAGGGAACACAGCTCTCCCTGACCGAGCCGATAGAAGTGCCGTTGAAGCGAAGCCACCATACCATCATGACGGGTATGTTCCTGATGTCGGAAGCATCGGGAGGTGTAACCATCAATCCCGACTTTGACGGAGACCATAACCTGATTTTCCCCTAACAGCAAAGAACAATGAAGAATCTACTGCATAACATACAGATATTGATGATGCTTGCCCTTACGGTGGTGGGCATACAGTCCTGTTCCGATGACTTACAGGAAACGGGCGATGTAGAAGTAAACTTTACCGCAACGCTGCCGACTGACACCCGTACACGCTCTTTCGGCAAGGCAGAACAGGTGAATACCCTTGTGGTGGGTGTGTTCAACACCCAAAAGGAGGAACTTGAGAGAAAGGAGTTTGCCATTAACGGCACTTCTGTAAATATCACCCTTGCATTGGCTCAGAATCAGACATACAGTTTTATCTTTTGGGCGTATAACAGCAATCGGAACATCTACGACATAGATGATCTGACCGCTATCAAGATGAACACTCTGCCAAATCCGATAACATTCTCCAAGGCAGAAGCATCAGATGCATTCTTTGCGACAAAAGAAGATATTATCATAACAGGAAGCAGCAGTTACTCCATTGAACTTGTCCGCCCGTTGGCTCAAATCAATGTGGGAACTATGGGAAAAGTGATGCAGGCATCATTTACGGCAAAGTCCGCTCCCGACACATTCCACCCATTTACCAATACTGTAAGCGGAACAGTTGATTTCACTTGGAATTTCAGCAACACCACCACCGAAACATTCTCGGCTGATGGTACAGCATATAATTATCTCGCTATGGGCTATCTGTTTGCTTCGACAACAGCGATGCAGATTGTAGCGGAATTGACATTGACCGATGATGAACAAACATCAAAGACAGTGGTGTTCCCACAGGTTGAGATTGAAGCCAACCAACGAAGCAACATAGCAGGAGGATTTACAGTGGAATAAGAGAATTTCAAAATATGTATAACCCTAATAACAAGTTAAAAAGCCGAACAAGAGACAGAAAACCAACTAACAGTCACAAAGGGATGGAGCTATTCCAAGACCTTTCATTCTGCAACTCGCAGGATACGACAGATTGATGATGAATCCCCGTTCTGAATAAGTGGAACAGCCCTCGACAATGGTTTCGGCAATCCGAGTGAATGCGGAAAACATTAAAAACAAGAAATTAAAGTAAAACTATTTTGTATAATAATTAAAATTTTCAGAAATGAACAAGAAATTATTGTTAGGTATGTTCGCAGCAGCCGGTATGCTGTTCGCAACATCGTGTTCGAATGACGAACAGGATGTAGTTCAGTCAGGGAATGAGGCTCAGGTGACGTTCTCGCTTGCAGCCGAAGGTGGTTTCGCTACCCGTGCCATCAGTGGTGGTATCGCTACCCGTGCCATCAGTGACGGTACAGGTGCAAAGAAGTTGGTATATGCAGTTTATAATGCCAGTGGTGAACTCATTGAAACAATTGCAAATACAGATGTAAATGGACAGATTGTTAATAATAGTGCTTTCGAAAATGGTCTTACTGAAAAAGTAGCCATTACCTTAGCTAAAGGTCAGCAATATACAGTAGCATTTTGGGCTCAGAATCCAAACTGTACAGCTTACGACACAGAAGAATTGACAAATGTAACTATTGATTATAACGGCCTTAATAACGATGAAACTCGTGATGCATTCTTCAAAGCCGAAACATTTACTGTTACAGGTAATACTGAAATTGATGTTGTATTGAAACGTCCTTTTGCTCAGATTAACGTAGGTGTTTACCAGACAGATTGGGATGCAGCTAAGGCTTCAGGAATTGAGATAGAAAAATCAATGGTAACTATTAAAAATGCTGCAACATCTATCAATTTGCTTACAGGTGAAGTTGGAGGAGAACAAAATGTCGAGTATGGTTTTGATATTATTCCTGCACAGTTCGCAACTCCTGAAACATTGAATGTTGATTTTGATAAGGACGGCACAAAGGAGAATTATGTTTACCTCTCAATGAGTTACATACTGGCCAATGATAAAACTACAGGTTACGACAAGGCTACGTTGGAAAAATTGGATTTCACTTTTGCTCCTAAAAGTGGTAATTCTATCAACTTTAGCGAAGGTCTTAACGCTGTTCCCGTTCAGCGTAACTGGCGTACTAACATTATTGGTAAGATTTTGACAGGTAATGTTACATTCAATATCACAATCGACCCGATTTATGATGGTGAATACAATAATGGTGGTGTAAAAGCAAATAATACATATTACGAAACGATAGAAGCTGCTATTAATGCGGGCGCAACAGAAATCGAATTGGCTGCAGGTTTGTGGAAGATGCCTTCTGTAAGTGATAAGACTTTGAAAATTTCTGGTGTAAACAAAGATGCGAAGATTGACTTGTCAGATGGCGTAGCTCTTCATAATACATCTGTTGATTTCAGAAATGTTACCATCATGAAAGAGAATGAAGACTACGTTGGATTCCCGCACGCAAATGTCTTAAATTACACCGATTGCGTTTTTGAAAACGTATATTGGGCTTATGGCATTGAAGAAACATTCACCAATTGCGTCTTCAATCAAGAATCGAACGATAACTATAACGTATGGACATACGGAGCCAAAACAGCCACATTTACAAACTGCATGTTCAATTCAGCAGGTAGATCCGTTTTGGTATACAAAGAAAATGGTTCAGAATGGTATACGGTAAACTTTAAAGATTGTGTATTCAAGGCAACAGAACCCGTAACAGGTAAGGCTGCCATTGAAATTGATTCCAATTTGAATCCTTACAACGTGAACATTGAAAACTGTACAGCAAGCGGCTTTGATGCAGGCAGTGAAAGCGGTAATATTCTATACAACCTAAAAAATGGTGAACTTGGTAAAAATTGCAAAATCACTATCAATGGCAATTATATTGCTTCAAGCGAAGAAGGTATTACAAATGCAATTTCTGATGGAGCGACTAAAATAAAATTGACACGAGGTGAATATGTAATACCATCATCAGCAAAAGGAAAGACTCTGACATTTATAGGTACAGGTAATCCTGAAGATGTAAAAGTCGCTGTAACTGGTGGTTCTGGTTATGAAAATAGTGACTACAGCTTGGATGGTTCTACAGTCACTTTCGAAAGCATTACTATAACAACAAACAGCTCAACTTATATTGGCTATGCTCGTTGCAACGGTACTTACAAGAATTGTGTTATCAATGGTACATACACACTTTATGGTGACAGCAAGTTTGAGAACTGTACTTTTAATGTGTCTGGCGATGTTTACAATATTTGGACTTGGGGAGCAAAAAAGATAGAATTTGACAGATGTAAATTTAACTCAGATGGTAAAGCACTCCTTCTTTACCAAGAAGGAGCTAACACTGTCAATTTGACTGTGAAAAGTTGCATTTTCAACGATAAGGGAGGTTTGACAAGCAAGAAAGCCGCTATTGAAATAGGTGATGCTCCATATGGCAATACTCCAACATACAATGTAATAGTCTCTGGAACAACTGTTAATGGTTATGAGATTAATAACGAGGGTATCAATACAGGAACTACTCTTTGGGGAAATAAAAATTCAATGCCAGCAGAAAGATTGAATGTAACAGTTGATGGTGTAAAGGTTTATTAAAGCAATTATTATGTTCTACACCCTTTATTCGGTTGTAGAACTATAATGAAATTCTATCATCCCTTTGATAGATATATACACATAAAACATTAGCTAAGAAGCTTTGCCGTTCGTGAGAATAGCAAAGCTTCGACTTTATAGATTGAAATTCAACTCATTTGAGGTGAGATTTGCTGTCCTATACCTTGCAATGATATAAGCAGACTAATCCCATTCTCTTCCCGCTGGCATAAACTTTTCACCACCTTTTGCCTTATCTAGCTTGCCTCGTATGTGTTCAACCTAAACGCAAGGGCAATAATCATCTCAAGATTATAGAATGTAGCCCAACTCTTAGGAGTGGCTAAATCACATCGTTGGGTTGTAGTAGCAGATAGTGTTCCACTCTTGTATATTGCTTTGATAACGGCTCGGAGTGTCGGGGCTATCACCCCGAACAACTCCACCAACTCCATTTCGAACATCCACACATTACCGCTTGGGATATTCACTTTGCCGCTTTCGCTGATTGTTATGATTCCCTGTTTTTAGAAACAACAAAATGAAATTTTTCTAAACACTTTTTTCCATACCATAATCCAATACAAAATATCAGTATTGGATTTTTTTATTCTTTTTTCTTAACCTCCAACTCAGTACCACAATTAGGACATTTAATTATGTTACTGGGGTGTGCTTCATCGAATAGAGCCGATATGGGTACATTTAAGGCGGTTGCTATCTTTTGGAGGGTATCAGTTGAGGTATTGTTACCTCCGATAATACGGCTTATACTTTCCCGTGCAATTCCTACCTTATCCGATAATTCCCCGATTGTTATTCCTTTTTCCTTACATAAGTCTTTAATTCTATAATTCATATTTGTGATCTATAATGTTACAATGCAAAGATATAATAATTAACTCGAAGGATCACAATTTGAGATTAAAATAACATGATAAGTCAAAATAAGTACTGAAAAATTCGTTAGACGTGACTCCTAGTGTTATATTTGCGGCATTATTTAACATCACGGATCAAATAACAATCACATGAAACCACTATCAGCAATCTATTTTATGCTGTGCTTACTGTTAATGACAGCAGAGTACACAGGCGAATTGGTCAGCACTATGCTGCTATATTACGGCTTTATCGGAGCTAACCTATACAATGCGAGTAGATTAATCAATAAACACTTTAAAATTAAATAATTATGGAACAGAAATTTACAGCAAAAAATAAGAATCTAACACGTTCGCAAATAGCAAAAATATTAGGTATCGAATTGAGTGATATTAAAGAGGCAACTGTAGCACATACGTACGATGTATCGAATATACTAGAGATCGGTAGCGTGTACGAGTATTCAACTTATGAAATAACAACTAAATAACATGGCAGATTTAACAAAAAACTCAGAGGACTGGATAAACGAGTATTACACCTCACATTTCGAAGGGCATCCAGTAACGTTCATAAAAAACAAACTTACCGGCGAAATTCGCATCAATGCAGATGATATGGTGCGAGCCTTAGGCATTGCAGGCTCTTTTGAAGAGTTCTTAGGCACTGACGAAGGGTTAGACCTTATCAACGAATGGAAGCAGAAACACCCAGATATGCCGTTCTTTGGCGGTGCAGTAATAACAAATAAATAATCTAAATAATAATAACTGAATAATTATAGCCGTCTAATTAAGTTTAGGCGGTTTTTTTGATATGAGGCATTTTAAAGCGATTTAAGACGCTTTCTTTGTTTTTTTGATATAAGGGTATAGGAAAATAGAGATATAAGCCTAGAGAGGATGTATTCGTCTCAAAATCTGCAAAAACGCTCATTTAATCATTTTTGGCATCAGAGTTAGCACGAAAAACTATATAGTTGTGATTGAAACTACTTTAGAGATAGTAAGTGTACTTATTATATTCTCTACTCATAGTGCGTTTGTGCTTACTTTTGACTTAACAAAAATCCATTTAAAGCCATAACAGCCACAAATACAGCCACAAATCATTAAAAACAAAAAAGCTAAATAACTGTTATCTAGTTACTTAGCTAATTTGCTTCGTGATCCCGCTGGGGCTCGAACCCAGGACCCCATCATTAAAAGTGATGTGCTCTACCTGCTGAGCTACGGAATCTCCTTGTTGCTTTATCAAAGCGAGTGCAAAGGTAATTGAAAAATTTTAGTTTCCAAATTTAGGAGCAAAAAAAATGACAAAAATTTAATTTTTTCTAAAAAAACAATCTCACAAGCATTCTGTGCAATGTGTTTTTTTAGAAAAAATTAGAAATTGAAACAAAACTCAGCAATTATAAAAACAAACAAGTGTGTAAAAAAACGCAAAAAAATTATTTATTCGGAAAAGCTAGACTCTTTAAAATGATTTATCTACTTTTGATCTATTAGTATAATCTTTAAAAATTTCTATCGATGAATATTGGAAAACACTTTTCTTTCGAAGGTACTGTGAAAGAAATTAGACCTTTTGGTGATGGGTTAATTAATGACACTTTCTTTGTAGAGACTGAAGGCAACAGTCCGAACTATATTTTGCAAAGAAAAAACAAGAATATATTTACAGATATTCCTGCCATGATGGACAACATCCAAAAAGTGACAACCCACCTTAAAAACAAAATTATAGCTCAAGGGGAAGACCCTCTAAGAAGAGCGCTTACTGTAACTCCTACTACTGACAATAAGCTATGCTATCAGGACGAGAATGGTGATTATTGGGCTGCATGTCTATTCATCGAAGACACAATCGCTTACCAAGCTGCCGATTCTCCAGAATTGGCTTTCCAAGGAGGAAAAGGCATTGGTCAATTTCAAGCCATGTTGGCTGATATGAAAGACCCTTTAGCCAATATCCTTCCTGGATTTCACGATATGAGATTCCGTTTTCAACAATGGGACGAGATATTAGGAAAAGACCCTGTGGGCAGAAAAGCTGCTGTTGCCGAAGAAATTAAATGGGTAGAAGACAGGCGGAATAAGATAATGGAAGTGTGGGAAAAAGTAGAATCAGGCGAAATCCCAACACGAGTAACACATAATGACACGAAAATCAACAACATTTTATTCTCCAAAGAAGGAGAAGTTCTTTGTGTCATCGACTTAGACACGGTATTAAGCAGCACCATACTAAACGACTTTGGTGATGCCATCCGCTATTATACAAATGCAGGAAAAGAAGACGAAAAAGATTTGGACAAGGTTTATGTCAGAATGAATATTTTCGAAGGCTTTACCAAAGGCTATCTATCCGAAGCAAAAGCATTTTTAAGTCCATCCGAAATCGAATACCTGGCTTTTTCGGCTATATATATTACCGTAGAACAAGTTTTACGTTTCCTTATGGATTACATAGATGGAGACAACTATTATAAAACTCAATATGAGGATCATAATCTTGTTCGCACTCGGGCTCAAATAAAACTTTGCGACTCGATGGAAGAAAATTATGAAACAATGAAAGCCTTGGTAGAAAAATTAGCCAAGTAAGGTAGGACTACAACATTAATACAAAGCGAAATAATCCTCTAAGTAGAATTATTTCGCTTCTTTTATTCTCCATATTCGATTTCTTTGTACGTTTGCAAAAACTTATATTTATTCATTCTTAATTAATACAAACTATGAGACTTGGAGGCAGAAAAATGAGTGATAATGTTGAAGATCGTCGAGGTAAAAGATCTTCCGGGAAAATGTCTTTAGGAATTGGAGGAACAATCATATTAGGTATAATCATTTGGGTATTGGGAGGAGACCCTGCTAGTTTCCTTTCTCAACAGATAGCAAATGGAGTAACTTCAGAACAGACTTATACTCCAACGGACGAAGAAGAAGCTATGACCGTATTTGCCAAACAAGTCTTAAAAGGAACTGAAGAAACATGGACTAAAATATTTGAGCAAAAAGGATTAAAATACATTCCTCCTAAAATGGTACTTTTTAGCGGAGCCACTTATTCAGGATGCGGAAATGCATCTTCAGCTACAGGTCCCTTCTATTGTCCTGCCGACCAAACAGTCTATATCGACCTCTCTTTTTTCAAAGAAATGGAAACTCAACTAGATGCAGGAGGAGACTTTGCTTATGCCTACGTTATTGCTCACGAGGTTGGGCATCATGTACAATATCTACTAGGCACATTAAGCAAGGTTCAGCAGGCACAGCAAAAGATGAGTCAAAAAGAGAGCAATCAACTCAATATCCGCCTAGAACTACAGGCCGATTTCTATGCCGGCATATGGGCATATCATGACAACAAAGACTATGCTTCACTAGAAGAGGGAGACATCGAAGAGGGACTAAATGCAGCTTCTCAGATTGGAGATGACAGACTGCAAATGAAATCTCAGGGATACACCGTTCCCGACTCTTTCAACCACGGTACTTCCGCACAAAGATCTCGCTGGCTAAAGAAAGGATTAGAGACAGGTGATGTTAGCCATGGAGACACTTTTGCTATCCCATATTCGCAACTGTAAGAGCAACATAATAGACAAAATGACACTGTTCTAAAAGCTGGCTTTATGTTAAAGCTCTTTTTTTAGCAAAATATCGTTCTCAAAACAGCTTTTGTTTTATATATTTGTTTGTTTATTACTCACGTAATAGACTTTTCCTATACAATAAAGTTATGAGCGAACAACAAAATAATATATCCATACTCGATAAAGTAAATTATCCCTCAGACCTCAAAAACTTATCTATAGAGGAATTAGAGATTCTTTGTGCTGATTTACGCAACTTCATTATAGACCAGCTTAGTTGCAATCCGGGACACTTCGGATCCAGCTTAGGTACAGTAGAACTTACCGTCGCTCTACACTATGTATACGATACTCCTTACGACCGCATCGTATGGGACGTAGGACATCAGGCATACAGCCACAAAATACTAACGGGCAGAAAAGAGAAGTTTCATACCAACAGACAATTCGGAGGTCTCACAGGATTTCCCAATCCAGAGGAAAGTGAATATGACGCTTTTATCGCAGGACACGCCTCAAACTCCATTTCTGCAGCTCTGGGTATGGCTGTAGCTTCTTCTCTTAAGAAAGAGAACCGCCGTGTTGTTGCCGTTATCGGGGACGGGTCTATGACCGGAGGACTAGCGTATGAAGCTTTAAACAATGCCAATTCTCAGCCAAATGACATGCTCATCATTCTGAATGATAACGATATGGCTATCGATGACAATGTTGGTGGTATAAGAGACTATTTGGTGAAAATGACCACATCCCCTACCTACAATAGAGTAAGGAATGATGTATATCAGAAGTTTAAGAAAGGCAATTTAATATCGGACAAAGGGAAGAATTTCATCCTTAGATTCAACAATAGCTTAAAGTCGTTATTAACAAAGCAACAGAATCTGTTCGAAGGTTTTAATATCAGATATTTCGGCCCGGTAGATGGACATGATCTAAAAGGTCTTATTCGTATTCTTCAAAACATAAAGGATATGAAAGGTCCTAAGATGCTCCACATCCACACAATCAAAGGGAAAGGCTTCAAGCCGGCAGAGGTTTCTGCTACAGTATGGCATGCTCCCGGAAAATTTGACAAAGAAACGGGCGAACGCATTGTCACAAAATCGAAAGATCAACCACAACTGTTCCAAGATGTATTTGGACATACACTAGTAGAGCTTGCAGGAAAAGATCAGCGAATAGTGGGTATAACACCAGCTATGCCTACCGGATCTTCGATGTCTTTTATGATGAAAGAATTCCCGGGAAGAGCATTTGACGTAGGCATTGCTGAAGCACATGCTGTAACATATTCTGCGGGGTTGGCAAAAGAAGGACTTCTTCCTTTCTGCAATATATATTCATCTTTTATGCAACGCGCTTACGATCAGGTTATACACGATGTAGCTTTGCAAAAGCTTCATGTTATAATATGTCTTGATCGTGCAGGGCTAGTAGGCGAAGATGGTCCTACACACCATGGAGCCTTCGACCTAGCATACATGCGTTGTGTGCCTAATCTAACAATAGCTTCTCCTTTTGATGAGCATTACTTACGTCATTTGATGTACACAGCCACCTATGGCAACGAAGGGCCTTTCGTTATTCGTTATCCTCGAGGACAAGGAGTTTTAGTAAATTGGGAATGCGAGATGCAAACCTTAGAAATAGGAAAAGGGCGTAAGCTTAAAGAAGGGAAAGATCTGGCAGTTTTGTCTATAGGCCCTATAGGCAATGCGGTTCGCGATGCAATCAGTATAGTCGAAGAGCAGGGATTCTCCATTGCACACTATGACATGATATTCCTAAAACCTATTGATACAGAATTATTGGATGAAGTAGCTAAAAACTACAAACATGTTATCACTGTTGAAAATGGGGTAATTACCGGAGGATTGGGAAGTGCTGTTTTAGAATATTTCTCAGAGAAAGACTATAACGACATCGACGTTACCAGAGTCGGACTTCCTGACGAATTTATCACTCATGGTTCTATCAAAGACCTAAACAGGCTTTGTGAAATAGACATACAAGGTTTAACCAAAAGAATACAAGCTGTTTTAAACAATGCAAATATAAAGCAGCCAGAACAAACTAAAATAATAAATTAACAGACCAAGAATGAAGGTAGTTATCGCAGGAGCTGGAGCTGTTGGAACTCACCTGGCAAAACTATTATCTGCCGAGAATCAGGATATCATCTTAATGGATCCTGATAAAGAAAAGTTAAATTTTTCGAGAAGCAACTTGGAGATGATAACAATGGTGGGCTCATGTACATCTTTAAGAGACCTTACCGAAATCGGAACTAAAGAAGCTGACCTGTTCATAGCCGTTACACCCGAAGAGTCTATTAATATAACCGCATGCATGCTTGCCTCTAAAATGGGGGCAAAAAGGACATTTGCTCGTATCGACAATTACGAATACCTACTACCTAAGAATAAAGAGTTTTTCGATAAACTCGGAATCGGCTCAATGGTTTATCCTGAAATGCTAGCAGCAAAAGAAATCGTATCTGCCCTTAAACGTCCCTGGGCACGACAATGGATTGAACTATGCGGAGGCTCTATTATTTTGGTCGGAATCAAGATCAGAGACAATGCTGAGCTAGTAAATAAGTATTTGTATGACTTAGGTTCTACGAATAAGAAATTTCACATTGTAGCAATCAAAAGACGCAGCATAACAATCATACCTACAGGGAAAGATCAAATATTAGCAGATGATATCGTGTTCTTCACGACCACAAAAGAATATGTAGAAGAACTTCCTAAATTAGCAGGGAAACTTATTTTTGATGTAAAAAACGTCATGATAATGGGAGGAAGCCGTATCGCTATACGAACATCCCAATACCTGCCTGATAATACCAAGATAAAACTTCTGGAAGCTGACAAAGAAAAATCATACAAGCTATTGGAGAATCTTCCGAAAAACGCCACTGTTTTTCATAATGATGGAAGAAATGCAGACTTCCTTTTGGAAGAGGGCATCAAGGATATGGATGCTTTCATTGCTGTGACGGGAAACTCTGAAGCTAACATTTTAGCTTGCTTGGCAGCTAAACGATTTGGTGTCAAAAAGACTGTTGCCGAAGTAGAAAATATGGACTACATCTCTATGGCCGAAAGCATGGACATAGGGACCATCATAAACAAAAAGCTAATTACCGTAAACAACATCTATCGTTATCTTCTAAATGCCGATGTATCCAATGTTAAGTCGCTAACAATTGCGAACGCAGATGTTGCAGAAATTATAGCTAGACCAAATTCTATAATAACAAAGAAAGAAGTAAAAAAGATAACATTCCCTAAAAATGTTACCTTAGGGGGATTGATACGTAACGGAGAGCCCATCCTGATAGAGGGAGACACCCTGATAGAGCCATACGACCACGTAGTAGTATTCTGTCTGGACGATGCCCTTAGAGATGCAGAAAAGCTTTTCAATTAAGACCTGATCATGAGTAATTTTAACTATCGTTTTCTCTTCAAAACAATCGGCTTTATGCTCATCATCGAATCTTTATTCATGATGCTGGCAACGGTTGTTTCGTTCTACTTCAGAGAAGCCGCCGGAGATGCGATGTTAATCAGCTCAACTATAACTTTTCTTTCAGGTGTTTTGATCAGACTCATAGGAACAGACGATTACGAAAAACCAATAGGTAAGAGAGAAAGTTTCTTAGCTGTCTCTCTCATCTGGGTTATTCTTTCCGCCTTCGGAATGCTTCCATTTTATCTTAGTGGAGCCATCCCTGATATAAGCAATGCATACTTTGAGACAATGTCCGGATTTACCACTACCGGAGCTACTATTTTGACAGATGTAGACTCTATGTCTAAAGGCTTGCTCTTCTGGAGAAGTATTACTCAGTGGATAGGCGGTATCGGTATTATTGTGTTTGCTCTAGCTGTTTTACCTATGCTGGGAGGTAATGCGTCGGTTCTCTACGATGCGGAAGCAACAGGTATTACACACGAACGTTTCAGACCAAGAATAACCCAAGTAGCTAAACGTTTGTGGATAATGTATATCGTCGTCACAGCTATACTATTCATCCTCTTATGCTTAGGACCAATGAATACCTTCGACTCGGCCTGCCATGCACTTACAACGATGTCAACAGGGGGATATTCGACAAAACAGGCAAGTATAGCATACTGGAATTCGCCTTATTTAGAATACGTTCTCACCCTCTTTATGTTTATAGGTGGAGTTAACTTCTCTCTTATATTCTTTCTTCTAAAAGGCGTTCCAAGTAGACTTATTAAAGATGAAGAATTCAGATGGTATGCCATTATATGTATACTTTTTGCGACAGTAATAGCCACTTCTTTACTTATTTCTGGAGAATTCAGCAATATTGAATCATCCTTTAGAACATCTTTCTTCCATGTGGTTTCTGTTATAACAACAACGGGATTTACCTCTGTAAATTTTCTGGAGTGGGGGGCTTTTTACATTTTCATGCTATCTGTATTAATGTTGTTTTGCGCTTGTGCCGGATCCACATCAGGAGGGATGAAAATAGTTCGGATTATTGTCTTATTCAAAAATACCATCAACGAGTTTAAACGCCAAGTACATCCCAACGCAATACTTCCTGTTCGTCTGAATGGACAAGTTGTATCGATTGAGGTTGTTACAAAAGTTTTGGCCTTTATGTTCCTTTACTTAGGAATCCTTGTAATAAGCTTTCTTCTCCTCTCATTAATTGGTCTTGAATTTGAGGAATCTATTGGTGCAGCAATTTCCTGCATGGGTAATATCGGGGGGGGACTAGGAGATATTGGATATAACGGTCACTTCAATGAGGTTCCTGTAGCAGCTAAATGGTATTTATGTTTTCTTATGTTAACAGGACGCCTTGAACTATTCACAGTTCTGTCTCTATTTATGCCTGCTTTCTGGAAGCGCTGACATGCTTTTAAATCTTCAATAACAATAAAATAAAACAGGAGAAGTAACCATTACCTCTCCTGTTTTTGTATTTCTTTTTACGGATATTCTTCTTAGATGAAATTAACAGATAAATTTTTACGTCTGTCTTTCTTTTTCTTTTGTACATACGCATATACTGTAACACTTGCTATAGCGGCCACTAAGGTTACGGCTAAAACTCTATTTGTCATATCATTATATTTTTTCATTGTATTTATATAGAAGTAAAGGTAATAACAAAATTGCAATAATAGACGCTCTAAAAATAATTATTAACAAAATACCAAGGTCTCCTTAAAACAAAAATAAAACCCGATTCTTTAGAATCGGGTTTTATAGAAATTATATTAAGATTAAGCATCTTTCTTATCTTCTTTATTTGGTCTTTCCGGTCTAGGAGGACGAGGAAGTAGAACCTTTCTTGACAGTTTTAGTTTACCTGTTTTAGGATCAATGTCAATTAATTTAACTTCTATCTCATCACCTTCTTTTACGCCAGCCTTTTCCATATCCTCTATTCTTTCCCAAGATATTTCGGAAATGTGTAGTAAACCATCTTTACCCGGAAGAATTTCACAAAATGCACCATAAGGCATTACTGAACGAACTTTTGCCATATAAACTTCACCAACTTCAGGAACTGTTACAATTCCCTTAATCTTGGCAAGAGCAGCATCTATAGACTGTTTATTTGTAGCAGAAATTTCAACCCTTCCGTGACCATCAATTTCCTCAATAGTAACAGTTGCTCCTGTTTCTTCTTGAATTCCTTGGATAATCTTACCTCCAGGTCCGATTACTGCACCAATAAAGTCTTTAGCGATATTCAATACTTCAATTCGAGGAGCATTGTCTTTCAAATCTTGACGTGGCTCTGCTAATGTCTCAAGGATTTTACCCATGATATGCAAACGCCCTTCACGAGCTTGATTCAATGCTTTTTCAAGAATTTCGTAAGATAGTCCGTCTACTTTTATATCCATCTGAGTAGCAGTGATACCATCTTTAGTACCACATACTTTAAAGTCCATATCTCCTAAGTGATCTTCATCTCCTAAAATATCAGAAAGAACAGCAAAATTTGTTCCTTTATTCTCAGAGATAAGCCCCATAGCAATACCAGTAACCGGTTTTTTGATTTGAACTCCGGCATCCATCAACGCCAATGTTCCTGCACAAACAGTTGCCATTGACGATGAACCATTTGATTCAAGAATATCAGAAACCACACGTATCACATAAGGATAATTAGCAGGTATCATTGGTTTTAATGCACGATGTGCTAGATTTCCATGTCCAATTTCGCGACGACCTACGCCACGTTGTGGGCGAGCATCTCCGGTTGAGAATGGAGGGAAATTATAATGAAGAAGGAATCTTTCTCTTCCATTGTTAAGAACATCATCGATGATTTTTTCATCCAGTTTAGTTCCTAAAGTAACAGTTGTTAATGATTGAGTCTCTCCACGAGTGAAGACTGCCGAACCATGAGCTCCCGGAAGATAATCCACTTCGCTCCAGATGGGACGAATCTCTGTTGTTTTACGACCATCAAGGCGTTTACCTTCATCTAAGATAGAACGACGCATAGCCTCTTTCTCTACATCGTGATAATAACGAGAAATCAAAGCCCCTTTTTCTGCAAGCTCTTCTTCTGTAAGGTTAGCCTTATATTCTTCTACGATAGCCGCAAAATTATTAACACGCTCGTGTTTATTTGTATTTCCAGATGCAGCTACTGCATAAGCTTTATCATAGCATTTAGCCCAAACATCTTTACGAAGCTCTTCGTCATTTTCTTCATGGCAGTATTCACGTTTTACCGTTGTTCCTACCATTTCCATCAATTCGATTTGAGCCTGACATTGTACTTTGATGGCTTCGTGAGCAACCTTGATAGCTTCAAGCATCTCTGCTTCCGAAACCTCTTTAAACTCACCTTCTACCATCATAATATTGTCCATAGTAGCACCTACCATGATATCCATATCTGCTTGCTCTAGCTGTTGGAATGTAGGGTTAACAACGAATTTACCATCAATGCGGGCAACTCTTACTTCCGAGATAGGACCATGGAATGGTATATCTGAAACCGCTAAAGCAGCAGAAGCAGCAAGTCCGGCTAATGCATCTGGCATATCTTCTCCGTCTGCAGAGAAAAGAATGATGTTTACAAAAACTTCAGCGTGATAATCGTCTGGGAATAGCGGACGAAGCGCACGGTCTACCAAGCGGCAGATCAATATTTCGTAGTCTGAAGCACGACCTTCTCGGCGAGTAAATCCACCGGGAAAACGGCCATATGCTGCAAATTTTTCTTTGTACTCTACCTGTAAAGGCATAAAATCAACTCCCGGATTTGCATCTTTAGCCGCACAAACTGTGGCTAACATCATAGTGTTACCCATGCGTAACATAACTGAACCATCGGCTTGTTTTGCTAATTTTCCGGTTTCAAGGGTGATAGTCCTTCCATCACCTAAATCGATACTCTTTGTAATCGGATTCATCATAAATATTTTTCTTAACTTCTTAAAATCGAACAAATGTACGCAAAGTTTTTGAAAATTAAGGGGATGAAAGAATGGAAATCCCTTATTTCATTAATTTTAAGAAGTCAATATGCGTCAGAAAAGCACAAGATGGAGCCGAAGTTGAAATCTTGAATAAAAAATACTACTACAGAAAAAAGGAATCATTACCTTTACTGCTTAATAAGCAGCTATCGAATAGAAACAATAAATTACCAAATATTCACCCTATGAAAAAGACCATTTCGAAAAATCTACTACTTACTTGTTGCATTCTTTGTGTTTCTTTTTTTATTATTCAATGTACACCAAGCAGAGCTCCAAAAACATGTGACACATTTAAAGAGCTACCTGATCCTACTAATGATACATTATCCGATTGGTCTAACGTAAAGCCAGGACTACATGTATCGTTTACCGACATTGATACCAAACACCCTAAATCTGTAGCGCCTGACATTGAAGATAAATCTACAGTTCAACTGACAGGATGGAAAGGAGAAACTGTTTCTGCCCAAGTTGTTGTATGGAGCAGTGAAGCCACAAAACAAATAGAATATGAACTCTCTGAATTCAAATCAGACAAAGGCATTCTTGATTCAAATATAGCTCAAGCCCGTTTTGTACGTTATGTTATGACAGATGCCTTTGAGGATGGCTGTGGACATCGTAAGCCTGAAGATTATCCGGCATCCCTATCTGCTGACATGCTGGACAATATAGAATGTATGAACATCGAGGCAAAGACAGTTCGTCCTATATGGGTTACTGTTAATATCCCAGCCTCTGCTATTGCCGGTGACTATAAAGGAAAACTATCCATTTTTTCAGAAGGCAAAAAAAATAGAGATCTGGAGATAGAATTAACAGTACAAGACAAAGTCCTGCCCCCTGCATCTGAATGGAATTATCACCTCGATCTTTGGCAACACCCTTCTGCTGTAGCCCGTGTACAAAATCTAGAACTATGGAGCGACGAACACTTTGAAGCAATGAAGCCTTTATACAAAAAGCTTGCAAATGCAGGACAAAAGGTGATCACAGCAAATGTGAACAAAGATCCTTGGAACAATCAATGTTTTGACAAGTATGAAGATATGATCATATGGACCAAAAACAGTGATGGTTCATGGACATATGATTATACAATCTTCGATAAATGGGTAACATTTATGATGGGTGAGATTGGTATCAAAAAGATGATAAACTGCTATTCTATTGTTCCATGGAATAATGAACTTTGCTACAGAGATGGCGCAACCGGAGAAATTGTTACAGTAAAAGCAGATCCCGGAACAAAAGTATTTGACGAGATGTGGACTCCGTTTCTTTCAGACTTTGTAAAACATCTAAAAGAAAAAGGATGGCTAGAAATTACAAACATTGCTATGGACGAACGTAATCCTAAAGACATGGACATAGCCATAGCGATGATACAAAAAGCCGGAAAGGGACTAGGCATCTCTATGGCAGATAACCATCAAAGTTACCAGAAGTATCCTTTTATCAAAGATATAAGTGTAGGTGCAAGACATTCTAAAGCTTCTTTAGAAGAAATAGAAATGCGTAGAGAAAAGGGATTAAATACGACATACTATGTATGTTGCTCTAGTAAGTTCCCCAATGTATTCACTTTTTCGGCTCCGGCAGAAGCTACATATAGCGGATGGTATGCTGCTGCTGTTGGCTATGATGGCAGTTTACGTTGGGCATATAATTCATGGGTAGAAAATCCTTTGACTGATTCCAGATTCAGAACTTGGCCTGCTGGTGACACCTATTTAGTCTATCCGGAAGCTCGTAGCTCTATTCGATTCGAACGTTTACTAGAAGGAATTCAAGATGTTGAGAAAATCCGTATTTTGTGTGAAGAGTTCGCTAAAGACGGAAGCGCAGAAGCATTGAGAAAGTTGAAAACATTAAACAATGAAGTAGCGAAGTTTGGCACAACGGATCCTTCCGAGCCTGCTCATAAAATGCTCAATCAAGCAAAGCAACTTTTGAAAGAATTATCTGAATAAAAGAGAGGCCGCAACAGCGGCCTTTTTCTTTAAACTTCTTCTCATAACACCACACGAGCAGTTCAATATTTACTACATTTGTAAGATAAAATAAAGCTATGCTGAATAAGGTAAAATCTTACATGATGCCTATCGCTATGATTATAGGCGGATGTTTTCATCAATATGTTAGCCCTCTAAACATATTTACACCTTACCTTATTGCAACGATGCTTCTTATTACCTATTGCAACATTTCATTGAAAGATATCCGCTTTAGCCGATTGCACCTTTGGCTCATACTGATCCAGGTTATTGGCAGCATTGGTATTTATCTGGCGCTATCTCCATTCAATGTTACTGTCGCCCAAGCGGCTATGATCTGCGTTTTTGCCCCTACTGCAACTTCCGCACCGGTTATCACAGGTATGTTGGGCGGCAATGTAGAAAGTCTTACAGCGTATAGTCTTTTGAGCAATATGATGGTCATTATTGCAGCTCCTATCCTATTCTCCTTTACGGGAGAGATTGACGCTGATTCTTTTACTGATTCTCTTTGGATTGTATTCCAAAAGGTTTCTGTTCTACTTTTCTTACCATTCTTCGGAGCACTACTTTTACAAAAGTTTCTGCCTAGAGTTCATTTTGAAATTAAGAAGAATAAAGGTCTGTCATTCTATCTGTGGTCTATTGCTTTGATCATTATAACAGGAAAAACTGTCCAGTTTATTATAGATCAAGAAAACCCTAATTACATAATAGAATTATCCATTGCCTTGATAGCCCTTATTGTGTGTGTATCTCAATTCCTGATCGGGAGAAAGTTGGGAAAGCTTTGCAACAATACTATCGCAGGGGGACAAGGGTTAGGACAGAAAAACACAATCCTCGCTATATGGATGGCTCAAACATACTTAAATCCTATATCATCACTTGGACCAGGAGCTTATGTATTGTGGCAAAACTTGGTGAATTCGTATCAGGTATGGAGAAATCGGAAAAACCTATAGGTATTTCGATTTACTAAAACCCTCTTTGTCTCATTGCCTCAAATGTAAGTACGGCTGTAGAAACAGATACATTTAAAGAATCAATTTTTCCTCTCATCGGAATTTTAATACGAGCATCCGCGTTGTTGAGCCAGAAGTCTGTCAATCCATCAGCTTCTGTTCCCATAACTATTGCAGAAGCTTCGGTAAAATCTGTTTCTTGGTACCACTGAGAGGCTTGCAATTCCGCTGCAAACGATTTTATTTGCTTTTGATGAAGAAATTCTAAAGCTTCCTGAGATGAACAAACTGCCGTTTTCACCGTAAAAATACAACCTACACTTGATCTGATTGCATTTGGATTATATAAGTCTGTAGAAGGATCACAAATAATAACTGCATCTACTTGAGCTGCATCTGCGGTGCGAAGAATAGCACCTAAATTACCGGGCTTTTCCACAGCTTCGAGAATAATGACAAAAGGATTATCTGAAAGGTCAAGATTTTCCAGTGTATGATTCTTGGGTATCGACAAGGTCAACAAACCATCAGAACCCTCCCTATAGGCCATTTTTTCAAAAACGACTTCTGACACTTCATAGATTTTATCAGGAGAAATATTGTCTAAAACAGTAGGATAATCAGTTTTGGCAAACAATTCAGGACAGACAAAAACAGAGTCTATTTCATAATTTGCTGATAAGGCAAGGCTCAGTTCCCGAGCTCCCTCTATAATAAATAGATTCTGAGACTTACGCTCCTTACTCTTTGATAATTTAACAATGTTTTTTATCCTCGAATTTTGCAAACTTACTATTTTCTCCATAATACAGCTATATAAATCAAAATGCAAAAATAAGGATTAATCATAGATAAAAGCTTCTTATTTTGTACCTTTGTCGCTAAAAATTTAAATATAGTAGGTATATGAAATATATTTGGATGCTTTCTATAAGTGTTCTTTCTTTATTGGGGTGTGTATCGAGTAGTGCAGAAGATATTGAGACAAAACCTGTCGAAGCAAAAAAGTATACCCGATTCAACGGAAGATATGCAACTACATTTAATGATCTTCCCGACTTGCATAACATAGGCGCAACCAATTATGGTGTAGGTCCCCTTACATCAAGAGCCGACACTGCCTTATATGAAGATAAAATTGTGCGCATTCCTCAAGAATTAGAGATTTACAGAGTAGATAAGCTTACACATTCTATCCCTTTTCTCGTACCAGAGGCTGCTAACTTACTATCAGATATTTGTCTAAATTTCAGAGATTCTCTTATCAGTAAAAATATGCCATTATACAGACCAATAGTGACAAGTATAATGCGTACCGACGAAGATGTAAAAAGTCTATCGAGAAGAAATAGAAATGCAAGTGAAAACTCTGTTCATTGTTATGGAACAACATTCGATATAGCTTGGACTCGCTTCGACAAGATGAATCCTGCTGACGAAAGGACTCTGGATGACGGGAGACTAAAAGCTGTATTAGGACAGGTTTTACATGATTTACGTCAGCGTAACAGATGTTACGTTAAACATGAACGGAAGCAATCTTGTTTTCATATAACAGTACAATAACCTAAAAATCAAGAGGTGCGGTATTTTATTTATTTGGCATATAACGGAAAAGACTATTGTGGTTGGCAAATACAACCAAATGGAGCTTCTGTGCAGGAAACTATAGAGAAAGCTTTGCATACTCTACTCCGTACTCCTACACCCATTGTTGGAGCGGGACGAACAGATGCAGGAGTGCATGCACGAATGATGACTGCCCATTTCGATTGTGATACAGAAAGTCTGGATACAACAGCTCTGACAAACAGACTAAATAGTATCCTTCCAAAAGATATTGTTATATATCAAATAAAACGAGTAAAAGACGATGCTCACGCTCGTTTCGATGCTACTACAAGATTGTATAAATACTATATTACAACCCAAAAAGATCCTTTTTTACATTTACTCAAATATAAAGTTTTCGGTACGCTGGACATAGACAATATGAATGCTTGTGCAAAAGTACTGTTCGAGTACGAAGACTTTACCAGCTTCAGCAAATTGCACACCGACGTAAAAACCAATAATTGCACGATAATGCAGGCGTATTGGGAAAAACAAGAAGAGGACTACATATTTACAATACAAGCTAACCGCTTTCTTCGTAATATGGTTCGCTCCATCGTCGGCACATTGCTAGAGGCTGGCAGAGGTAAAATAGATGTGAACGGGATGCGTAAAATCATAGAGGCGAAAGACAGAGGAAAGGCGGGCACATCAGTCCCGGCTCAAGCTCTTTTCCTTGAAGATGTTGAATACAACGAAAATATTTTTATAGAAAATGAAGATAAGTAATATCCTTAGCGGAAGAACTCTGAGAGGATTCATGGAGAGTGAAAAGTCGGGAGGGCTAACGCTTATTGTTTGTACATTAATATCAATACTACTGGCAAATTCAGCTTTTATAGGCAATGAATACAGAACTTTCTGGGAGACAGACCTAGACAGTCATTCCATCGCCGACTGGATTAACGATGGGCTTATGGCCATCTTCTTCCTTTTGGTCGGGCTAGAATTGATACAAGAGATTTATGAAGGAGAGCTATCGAATGTAAAACGTGCAATGCTACCTATATCTGCAGCTTTAGGAGGAATGTTAATCCCTGCTGCGATATACATGTCACTCAACTTTGGTACCGACACACATGCCGGTTTTGGTATCCCTATGGCTACCGATATAGCCTTTGCACTAGGAGTATTGTCCCTGTTAGGCAATCGTGTACCAATATCTTTAAAAGTATTCCTTACAGCACTTGCAGTCATTGACGACCTCGGAGCTATCATTGTTATAGCTATATTCTATACATCAAATCTAGCTTGGGTATATCTACTTATCGCTTTAAGTATTTTTGCTATACTTCTTCTGTTAAATAAGAAATTTAAGATTCACAATCTAGCGATCTATATTGTCGGAGGGATTGTAATGTGGTACTGCATGCTACACTCTGGTGTACACGCTACAATAGCCGGTGTTTTATTGGCTATAACAATTCCTTTTAAGAAGAAAGACCCAAATTGTTTATCTAACAAAATGCAATCAGCCCTACACTACCCTGTAGCATTTGCTATTCTACCAATATTTGCACTGGCAAATACGGCTATGCTAATAGAAGGGAATTGGGATCAGTCGATAGGAGAACCTTTTGCTCTGGGTATCATTTTAGGTTTAATTGTAGGCAAACCTATAGGCATCACCCTTTTTAGCTTTTTATCAGTGAAGTCTGGCTTATGTGCATTGCCTAGAGGCGTAAACTGGAAAGCTCTGCTTGGTGCCGGCATGCTCGGAGGGATTGGTTTTACAATGTCTATTTTTATCACCCTGCTAGCCTTCAAAGGGAATATGCATTATATAAATGAATCGAAACTAATGATACTTCTAGCGTCATTAGCCTCTGGAATCATAGGCTACACCTGGTTGAATTACATACTAAGAAAGAGCAAGAGTAACGAATTAACAGAAAAATAAAAATTTAAAATGAAGGCTGCTATCTTAAAGTAGCCTTTTATCTTTTACAATATGTGGTTAATATTCGCTTTTGTCTCGGCATTCTTTCTAGGGTGCTATGATATTTGCAAGAAGAAATCGGTAAATAAAAATGCTGTTATACCCGTACTCTTCTTAAATACGTTGTTTTGTTCTTTATTATTATTACCATTGGTTCTTATATCCCGCTTTTCTCCCGATACTTTATACGGAACAGTAGGCTATGTACCTTCGGTATCGATAGAAACGCACGGATATATCTTTATAAAGTCAGTAATTGTACTTACTTCGTGGATTTTTGGCTATTTTGCCATAAAGCACCTGCCCCTCACCATAACCGGACCAATAAATGCAACTCGTCCTGTGATGACACTTTTAGGGGCTCTGTTTATTTTTGGTGAGCGACTTAATCTCTATCAATGGATAGGTGTTATCATTACAATTATTTCATTCTTTCTCCTCTCACTTTCAGGCAAAAAAGAAGGTATCAGTTTTCACAAAAACAAGTGGATCCTATTTATGATCTTCGCCTCTATCGCCGGGGCTGCCAGTGGTCTGTATGATAAATTTCTGATGCAGCAATTTAGCTCGACAGCAGTACAGTTTTGGTTCAACAGTTACCAGTGTTTATTGATGCTGATCATCCTCCTCGTATTATGGTATCCAAAACGGAAAAACACATCTCCTTTCGAATGGAGGTGGAGTATTATACTTGTTTCTGTCTTTCTTACTATTGCAGACTTTGTCTATTTCTATGCCCTTACCGATCCTGATGCCATGATTTCTATCGTTTCGATGGTAAGACGTAGCAGCGTTTTGGTTTCGTTTGCCGGAGGCGTGTTGTTATTCCATGAAAAAAACTTAAAAGGGAAGGCTATAGATCTTGCTTTAATAATTATAGCAATGTTTTTCCTATATTTGGGAACAAAATAAAAATCATGTGATGAAAAAAATAGTATTAATTATAGCCCTTATCTCAACCTCTCTTTATATTTCGGCTCAAGAATTACAGAGCATTTTCCTTTCTATGCCCGAAAATCTCATTCTTGGACTTGAGGCTACCGAAAGAGATAAACTAACTGCAAATACAAGTGACACTACTCAGATTTCAGTTATCAGAAGCAAAGGGTCGAATATAAAAAGACTAGCTATTTCACCGGATTATATTTCTTTGCAAACTTCAGAAGCAGGAACAATACAGATAAAACTCCTCCCCCTGATTAATGAGTCAAAAATCATCTGTGTTGTCAGAACTGTATGTGGGAAAATTTGTGATAGTCAATTGCAGTTTTATACTACAAAATGGATTCCTATTGAGCAGAACCTTTTCCCTAGAATAAACAAAGACTGGTTTATTAAGGCTGATGCAGACAGAGATGGTCAGGACTTCAAAAATGCGTACGCGGCTTTGGATATGACCCCAACAAAGATAGAACTATCTCCAAGCAGTACAGAAGCAAAGGTGTTTTATGACATTAAGAGCTATTTATCTGAAGATGATTATAAAAAAATACAGCCATTCTTAACAGAAGAGCCAAAAATATTAGAATGGGATAAGGTATCTTTCAAGGAATAAAATTCTCTTCCTTTTTTATTCCTCTTTCTTTCTAAAATATTTAAACGGCATTACAACCGCGAGTATAATAACAGAGACAAAAAGTAGGGAGCCAAATAATAGCATCTTTATACCCTCTGTATCTCCTACAGGGAATTCATAATATTCGGACAAAACAGCTAATAGCATATATGCACTCCCTAGTGCAATTACGGAAGAAATTAAGATAGCAATATATTTATTCTTTAAGAATATCATTCCTGAGATTAAACCTATCAATGCTAGCACAATATAGTTAACCGAAGAAGACTTCAAAAGATCTGCGATCAGCATAAATAACGTCATAGACAAAAGTATTGCTTCCGGTAGAAAAGATAGAACGTTTTTTAATCGTTGTGTTTTCATAATAAGTAGTTTTTAGAAAGTATTAGTTCTCAAATATATACAAAAAAAATCGGGAGCAAACAATTTACTCCCGATCATATTACTCTAATTTTAATTACTTCAATTCTCTATAATATCGTCATATTCAGGATGTCGCTTAACATATGCTTTTGTATATGGACAAATAGGTCGCACCTTTAGCCCATTTGCACGGACATAGTCCAATAATGCCTTTGTTATAGCACTAGCAATACCTCTCCCTTCCAACGGCGTAGGGACTCCCGTATGAGTTACAAGCAAAAGGTTGTCTCTTTTGCGATAATCTACTACTGACAAAAGTCCATCTACTGTAGTTTCGAAACGACTTTCCTCTTCATTGTGTACTACATTATATTCCATATCTCACTCTGTTATAGTTTATATTATAACAGTCATAGCAACTATTTGTTCCCTCCGAAACTAAAGTTAACCGGAATATAGATAGGCGAGGCTACCATTGTATTATCCACTTTGAACGAAGGCTTCAACTGCAAGCTAACTTGTGACTTTTTAGAGCCTATACCTAAAAAGTTTTTTGCTATGTCTACAACCGCATCTTTCGACTCGTTTTTCATTAACGAAGCAAGATCAACACCTATAGTCAACGGCAGAGTCTGAGTCTGTCCGGCAGCAATATTCAGAGATTGATTTAGTGAGCCTGTTGTAAATTGCACGCCATCGATACTAATAATGTATTGCAATCCATGTAGCAGTGCATTTGACTGATTCGGGTTCTTCACATCAAGATTTAATGTAAAATCCAGCGGAATGCTTTTAGCCGAACCTGTCAAAATAGATGTAACTTTTGGTATAGCCGCCAAAGATAGCCCATTTGACATATTGACACCACCAATACTTAATCCCGATATCGATCTATAGTTATACTCACAATTCACCATATTGTAAGTACTCATCAAACCTTGTTGAAGGCTTTCGCAGCTAACCAATGTTGCTGCTACAAATAATAAAGTAAGAATTCTTTTTTTCATACCAATTTAGTCTGTGCTAATAGTTATTTAATTGTTACCATTGTTGCTCCATATCCGTATTCGCGAAATGAAGCGTCTTGAAAATAAACCGATTTATAATTTGTTTTTAATTCTTTTAATATCGAATTTCTTAATATCCCATCACCTTTTCCGTGAATAAATACAATCTTTTTCCCTTTACTTCGAATATTCTCATCCATAACTTCTTTAAATTTTCCGATTTGATACTCAAGAATATCGGCAGGAGACAACCCGTTCGTATTATCAAGAAGTTCATGTATATGCAGATCTATTTCAAGAATTTCTTTTTTCGGTTTCTTTACGATTGCCTCTTTACGAGGTCGTTGTGTCGTTTTCTCCTTCATCGCCATTTCAATCTCCTGAGAAGAAACCGCCAATTCTTTAGTTGCTAAATCTCGTTTAACAACCGTGTACATTATTGCCTCGTCATCGAAATAGTCATTTTCCTTGAAGCTATGCAATTTATAGAATTTCACTGTATCTATTCGTAAATCTACAGAATATGAGTTTTTAAGTTGAAATGCCTTTCCTTGTTTATAGGCTATAAATTGTAAACAAACTTGCTCTATGTCATTAAGCACTTCTTTCCCAAACTCTTCAAGAAAAATTTTCGTATTAGGTTCTATCTGCCCAACACTACGACTAAGCCAGCCTCCTTCCGAACGGCTCATATAGTTAAAAGACAAGTAATAGTTACTGTCATTTACCAAATAACATTCAAATGAAGTAGTGCTTAAACTTTTTATATCGACAGGCAGATAAGCCAAATAAACAGACAACACCTCTCCTTCTCTTGTTTCTACAACCTCTTCTGGCTCTTCTATAGCAGAGGAAACGATATTTTGTTGAAATTGAGGGGTAGGAACAACAGTTTGCCTAACTTGAATATCGTGTGCTGGCTCTATAACAACTACTTCTCTTATCAAAACAGGAATATCAAACCCGTCTGTGTCTTCAACAAGAACAATATCCTTTCCCTGAAAGCCTTTTACCACTCCACCCCCTATTGTATTCAGAAAGCGAACTTTATCTCCAATTTTCATATTTTTATTATTAATCGGTATTCATTCTTAATTAATCTTGTCTATATACCGATATGCTTTTTTATTACCGCAAAGTTGCTTATTTTTGCCGGATAAAAAAAATAATGAAAAGTGAAAATATCTGATCCAAAGGAGATTCGAATCGAAGACTTCAACTATAATTTACCGGATGAGCGTATCGCAAAATATCCCTTAAAAGAACGTGATGCCTCCAAATTACTTGTATACAGAAACGGAGCAATCACCGACTCGAATTTCTACGATCTGACAAGCTTCTTACCTCAAAAAAGTCTCTTAATATTTAATAATACGAAAGTTATACAAGCTCGTCTACATTTTCAAAAAACGACAGGGGCTCAGATAGAGATATTCTGCCTAGAGCCATACGAGCCAAACGATTATTTATTAAGCTTTCAGCAAAAAAGCACTTGTTCTTGGCTATGCCTAATTGGGAATCTAAAAAAATGGAAAGAAGGAACTCTTTCCAAAGAGATCATTATCAACAACGAGATTATTCATTTTTCAGCAGAGCGTATTGAAACAAAAGGGGATTCTCATATTGTAAAGTTCAGCTGGGATAATCAGGATTATACGTTTTCCGAATTATTGGAAGCGATTGGAGAGTTGCCAATACCCCCCTATTTGAATCGGGACACAGAGGAAGAGGATAAACAAACTTACCAAACTGTTTATTCAAAAATAGATGGTTCTGTTGCAGCACCAACAGCAGGACTACATTTTACTCCAAAGGTATTTGAGTCTTTTAGCCAACAAGGAATAAAAACAACCGAAGTCACACTTCATGTTGGAGCAGGGACTTTCCGACCAGTCAAATCTGAGCAAATTAAAGGGCATACGATGCATTCTGAATTTATCTCAATAAAAAGAGGGACTATTCAAACCCTATTGGATCACGATGGAGCTATTATAGCCGTGGGAACTACATCTGTTCGGACTCTCGAGAGTCTATACTATATAGGATCGAAGATAGGAAAAGATCCAAACAATGATCTGAACGTTACTCAATGGGAAGCTTACGAAAGAGAAAATAATGCACTTTCAAAACAAGAAGCACTAACATCTATCTTGAATTATCTTGATTCTCATAAACTAGATACACTAATAGCACATACACAAATAATTATTGCACCTGGATATCAATTCAAAATAGTAGAAGGAATAGTAACTAATTTCCACCAACCACAAAGCACCTTATTGCTGCTTGTTTCTGCTTTCATCGGAGATAAAGATTGGAAAGTTATTTACAACCATGCTTTAGAAAATAATTACAGATTCCTTAGTTACGGCGATAGTTCTCTATTACTAAACTCATAACCTCATGAAAAAAGCAATTCTGTACATTTTATTAATCCTTATAGTGACACTTTCGGGTATTGCACTATATGGCTACAGTATTATAAATACAGGTTTTAATATAGATAAACCTATATCTATTTATATTGATGATAATCGAGATTACAATCGTTTAAAGAACGATATTAGAGATAGTGCTAAAGTTGAAAACATAGCTAATTTTGACAAACTATGTACAATACTTTCTTATAAAGAAAATATCAAGACTGGACGCTATATCATAAAACCAGAAATGACTATTTACGAGGTTATAAAAGATCTTCGTAGTGGACATCAAGCCCCGATAAAATTGAAGTTTAACAATATTAGAACGAAAGTTGATCTTGCAGACAGGGTTGGACAACAGATGATGTTCGACTCAAAAGATCTTTTAGTTCTTCTTAATGATAGCGTAGCGTGTAAAGAACTTGGCTTCTCCACTCAAGATATACCAGCTATGTTTATCCCCAATACCTATGAAATATATTGGGATATCAGCATAAAAAACTTCATCCAAAGAATGAAAAAAGAATATACCGTTTTCTGGAACGAGGAAAGAAAAAATAAAGCAAAAGAGATTAACCTAACTCCAATAGAGGTTTCTACATTAGCTTCCATAGTAGAAGAAGAATGTACATATAGCGATGAGTATCCTATTGTGGCAGGACTATATATAAATCGTCTGAATAGAGGGCAAGCCTTGCAAGCAGATCCGACTGTTAAATTTGCTGTTGGAGATTTCGGTTTAAAAAGAATCTTAAATAAACACCTAGAGGTAGACTCCCCATATAACACCTATCAGCACACTGGGTTACCTCCCGGACCAATACGCATCCCCTCTATAAAAGGAATTGATGCCGTTTTAAATTATGCAAAACATGACTATTTATACATGTGTGCCAAAGATGATTTCTCCGGATATCACGAGTTTGCAAAAACGTTCAGTGAACATCAAAGGAATGCTGTAAGATACAGACAGGCTTTAGACAAGAGAGGGATAAGATAAAAGAGGATCAATAAGCTTTCTTCTCTCCTCTTATTGCATTTTTTATGGTCAAGTATATAATTTTAAGATCTAAGAAGAAAGTCCAGTTTTCTAAGTACCAAACATCTTTTTTTACACGGCCTTCCATTTCTTCTATCGTCTTAGTTTCTCCCCGAAATCCTGTAACCTGTGCCCACCCTGTTATTCCGGGTTTAACAAGATGACGCACCATAAATTTATCTATAATAGAAGAATACAATTCAGTATGTTGAAGCATATGCGGTCGTGGACCTACTACAGACATGTCATTTTTTAGCACATTTATGAATTGAGGAAGTTCATCAAGGCTTGTCTTTCTCATAAATGCACCTATTCTTGTAACTCGAGGATCATCCTTTACTGCTTGTCGGCTATTAGCTTCCTTGTTAGGTCTCATTGATCTAAACTTATAGCAATTAAACTCTTTCCCTTTTATCCCTGTCCGTTTTTGAGTAAAAAACACAGGTCCTGGCGAAGTTAGTTTTATTATCGCCCCTAAGATTATATAGATGATAGGAAAAAGCGTTATAAGGAATACTCCTGAGAATAACACATCAAAACTTCTCTTCAAAAGTCTATTCGAAAAGTTCTGCAAAGGTTCATAGCGCAAACTCAGTACTGGAGTAGTCTCAATGAATTGCAATGAGAATTTTCGCCTAAAGAATTTATAAAATTGAGGAACTATATGAAAACGGATCATATTCTTTTCTGAAAAAAGAACAAGTTCCGATATCAACTCATCTTTATCGCCATATATTGTACAAAATATATCATCAATTTTATGGATCTGCGCATATTCTGCTATATCAGAAAGGTTACCTAAATACTTAGCAGGTAGTTCTATGCCTGGAGCAATTTCATCATCAAAGAAACCCAATACTTTGTAGCCAAAATCGCTAGAGACAAGAGAATCATAAACCATTAAAGCATTTGCGTTTGCCCCTATAATTACTACCTGCCTATAATTATATCCCTTCCTTCTATAAGCCTTCAACATAAGTCTAAAAACGATATGCCATCCGACAAAGACTCCTCCTAGAATTAAGAATCCTATAATCCAAGGAATAATTGGAATGGAAAGAATATGGAAAATAGAGAATGCTGCCGTAATAAATATTGCATAAATAGTAATAAAGGCTGTTGACCTCTGAACTATCTTCTCTAGATGTATTACATTTGATGATATCTGGAAACGAATGAAAGTTGATACTACAAAGTAGCCTAGATTCACCAAAAGAAAAGCTATTATCTTCTCTCTGTAAGGCAACTCGTCCCCAAGATGAAGGCCAAAGAATACTATGAAGAAGAAAACATTTATCAAAAAAAGATCTCCAAAATGGATAACCCAATCTATAAAATGTCCGTGCCCTCCTTTTCTTCCAACTGTATCCATACCTACTTAGTGTAAAATGCAAAGTTAATATTAATTATCTTATCAAAGTGTTATTTTAGTGCATCTCTTTTTATGAAGAAGAACTAAAATTAAGATTGTCAAAGACAGGCTCACTAAGATCACTAATGAATTATTCTCAAAATTTAAGTTATTGATTGTTTCATAAGTTGCAGTATCTATATATAAATAAGTGAAAATAACAGTCATTGCATTATGCAATACATGCACAACTATAGGAATTAGAATATTCCCGCTCCAGACAAACAAATAACCTAAAAGTGCCCCAAGCAATAACCTTGGGAAAAAACCATAAAATTGAAAATGTATTGTACTAAAGATAAATGCAGTTATCCAAACCATAAAATGTTTATTAGAAACAATCTTTCCTATAATTTGCTGCAAGCATCCTCTAAAAAATATTTCCTCTGTAATCCCTGCAACAACTCCGAGTACTAAGACATTAAGCAATAGACTGAGAACTGTTTTATCCCCCAAAAGCAACTTTAAAGACTCCTCTGCACTAGATTCACTCTGTTTCATCCACCTTTCAATAGATGACATGGATTCGGGCAATGTCATTTGTTGATTATAATAACCGATAGAGCCAACCAACGGTTGTATGACAATAATCAAAAGAACAGCTAATAATAAAAAGTATATATTCTTTTCTTTGTTAGGAATTAGGTAGGATTGGGAACTTCTCTCACATAAAGCCACAAAGGCCAAAGATGGCACAAGGAAAAGGCATATTGATTGAATAACCATTGCCATTCTCATTTCTGTAGAAGAAGACTGCATAAGCTCTATATCTACAAACGAAAATATCAGCAGAAAAGCTAAAATATAGCTAGACGAAAAAAGAAAAAGAAAAAAGAAAAGTTGGGACCATCCGCCCATACCATACAACAAATCTCTTTTCAACATATATATTCATTATTTAACGTTCAAAACACTTATTCCTAAACACGTCTTTGACTGCTTACAATATAACGGCAGAGGTTTTTCATCAACAATCACTTTCTTTTCCTTACTAGAAGCATGAATAAGACATAGTTCTCCTTCTCGCCAGTATGCAATTCCAATATGTGAATAATCCAAGCCATCTATCTTAGTTGCAAAAGCTATAACATTCCCACTTTTAATATTTTCTTGTGCATCTGATATATAAGAAGAGAGTAAAACCACATAGCGATGACGTTTATTTAGATTCTTCTCTATCTCTTTCATTTCTGAAATACAGCTAGAATCATTTGCCAAGTGCTTATATAAATGAGCGTTTTTTGTCATAAAGCTTACTCCCTTGATCATCTTTACTCCCCCACACTTTCCACTAACATCTTCAAAAAAACCATTTCTTTCATTCTCATAAATCCAATCACTCGTATAGTGCAAACGGGAAGTATAACCTTTTATAATTCCATTACGATAACGTATAGTTTGTAACGTATGACAGAATTTCTCAAAAGATGGATTTTCAGCTTTCAGAGTTAAGACCAGTGCCAGACAACTTTCAACAAATGTAACACAATCAAACTCTCGTAAATTAACAACTAAAGATTCAGTCTTGTTCTGATCTAAAGTAGAAGCTACATACGGTTTATCTAAGAAGAATAGGGCTGTATTTGCCAATAGTTCTGAATTTGAAAGATTTTTTTTAGACACAAATTCTTCCATGTAAGATTCATATATCAATGAATCCTCCTTTTCATATGCTATCTGCCCTTTCAGAAAGGGGATAAATATAAAGTAACAGATTACAGTAATACAAATCTTCTTCAAAATACAAATTAGCTTAATCCCTCAATGAAGCCATCTACAATATCAATATAATTTGCTTGAGGAACAGCAGGTAAACCAGGCATACGCATAATATCTCCTGCTATAGCAACTATAAATTCAGCTCCATTGTTAATCACAATATCATTCACTGTTATAGAGAACCCACTAGGCGTACCATATTCATGAGCATTATCAGAGAACGAATATTGTGTTTTTGCAATACAAACCGGGTAATGACTAATATTTAGTTTATTTATCATCCCGATCTTCTTCTTCGCCTTATTACTCAATTCTACAGAGGCTGCTCCATAAATCTTCTGGGCTATCTTCTGTATTTTCACTTCAATTGAGTCCGTATCGTCATAAGTAAACTCTAACTTTTGGGAAGGAGACTCTTCTACCAAGCGTACAACTTCTCTTGCTGACTCTATAGCCCCATCTCCTCCTTTCACAAAAGACTCGTTCACAGCAAAGCTTACATTAACCTTACTGCAATGGTCTTTTATTAGAGCCACTTCTTCTTCTGAATCAATGTAGTGTTTGTTCAAAACTACTAATACATTCTGTCCAAAAGATTTCATATTACTAATATGCTTATCCAGATTAGCGAAGCCTTTCTTCAATCCTTCTGCATTCTGTTCTTTAATGTTTTCTACCGGAACACCTCCATGCATTTTAAGAGCCTGAGTTGTCACTACTATTACTGTTAGTTTTGGAGACAGACCTGCCTTACGGCATTTTATATTAAAAAACTTCTCTGCACCCAAGTCTGCCCCAAATCCGGCTTCTGTAATAACATAATCAGCATGAGACATTGCCATTTTAGTAGCAATAATAGAATTACATCCATGAGCAATATTTGCAAACGGTCCTCCATGTACAAAGGCAGGAGTATGTTCTGTTGTCTGCACAAGGTTTGGATTAATCGCATCTTTTAACAAGACAGTAATAGCTCCTGTCACTCCAAGATCATTAACAGTAAAAGGCTCTCCTTTCATGGTATAGCCTAGTATAATATTTCCTATACGTCTTTTCAGATCATCAAGGTCTTTAGACAAGCAAAGGATTGCCATTATTTCCGAAGCAGGAGTTATTTCAAAACCCGATTCGCTTGGAATACCATTAGCAGATCCATGTAATCCAGACACTATATATCTTAAGCTTCTATCATTTACATCTAGTACTCTTTTCCAAAGAACTTCTTTTAGATCTTTTTCAGTTCCTTTAGCTCTATAGACATAATTATCCAATAAAGCCGTTATCATATTATGAGCAGAAGTGATAGCATGAAAATCGCCAGTAAAGTGAAGATTAATGTCTTCCATCGGCAGAACTTGAGCATAGCCACCTCCAGCAGCACCGCCTTTCATACCGAAGCAAGGGCCTAAAGATGGCTCACGTAATGCGACTACTGCTTTTTTACCTAGCTTATTCAAGCCAAGAATCAAACCTATTGACATTGTTGTTTTACCAACCCCTGCCTTTGTCGGTGTAATTGCTGTAACAAGAATAAGATTACTTTTTTTCACTTTCTCTTCATCAATCAAAGAGATAGGTACTTTTGCGATATATTTACCATAATTATGGACTACTTCGGAATCAATCCCAATCTGACTCGCAATATCTGCTATTTTGTTAAGTTCTATGCTTCTAGCAATTTCAATGTCGCTCTTCATATCTCAATCTTTTGGCTTACTTTTATTAGTAAACAAAGATATTAATTTTTTTGACTTATAGAAATCCACATAGAACTATCTGAAGCTTGTAATCGCAAAGGATTTATATTCTAAATTATTAACACATCTCTCTTCTCAACCCCTAGACTTCGAATTGTTTTTAATTCCTATATTTGCCTAATAAAAAGACAGAGGCAGATGAAAAAACATAAAAATCTGATATTCTATATAACCACAATAGGAATTTTCCTATTGCTTATTATATTCACGCTTGATGCCGGCAAGGAAAACATTGAGGACATCTCGAAACAGATCGTACTGAACAATCATACCGAAGGATCATCATGGACTATTTTTCTTGACAATCTGCTTGAGAATATTGCAACTCCTACCATTGTATTATTAGCCCAATTAATTGTTATCCTTCTTGCAGTAAAGTTATTTGGATGGTTATGCAAACTGATAGGACAAGCCGCTGTAGTAGGTGAAATAATAGCCGGAGTTATACTAGGGCCTTCTTTTTTAGGATATTATTTCCCTGAAATATCGGCAATGCTATTCCCTGAAACGTCCTTAGGGAACATCGGTTTATTGAGTCAAATAGGACTAATATTGTTCATGTTTATAATAGGAATGGAACTTGACCTGAGGACAATAAAAAATAAGGCCGAAAATGCTGTTGTCATCAGTCATGCAAGCATTATATTCCCTTTTGCACTAGGTGTCATTTTAGCATATTTTATCTACGAAGAATTTACTCATTCTCATGTAAGTTTCCTTTCTTTTGCTCTATTTATGGGTATAGCCATGAGTATCACCGCATTCCCCGTACTAGCTCGTATAATTCACGAGAAAGGTATCAATAAACAACCAATAGGACCAATGGTTATCACTTGTGCCGCAATAGATGATGTAACAGCGTGGTGTCTTTTGGCTGCGGTTATAGCAATTGTTAAAGCCGGATCATTCTCCAGTTCCCTATTCGTTATAGCAGCGGCAATAACCTACATTGTGATCATGTTCAAAGTAGTGAGACCCGTTCTAAAACGGATTGTCGAGTTTCAACAATCACGCAGAGACATATCCAAATCAATGGCTGCTTTGTTCTTCATCATCCTCTTTATCTCTGCATACATAACAGAATTAATTGGCATTCATGCTCTATTCGGAGCTTTTCTGGCTGGAGTGATGATGCCTACAAATATGAAGTTTAGAAACCAGCTGATAGAAAAAATAGAGTATGTTGCTTTAATCATACTACTCCCTCTTTTCTTCGTATATACAGGATTAAGAACAGAAATTGGATTACTCAACACCACTCATCTATGGCTCATCTGCGGTTTAATTATAACTGTAGCAATCACTGGGAAATTCTTCGGCAGTGCATTAGCAGCACGCTTTGTTGGTATAAAATGGAAGGACAGTCTGATCATCGGTGCCCTTATGAATACAAGGGGATTAATGGAACTGGTTGTTCTTAATATAGGATTAGACCTAGGTATTTTAAGTCCGGAGATCTTTGCCATGATGGTCATTATGGCACTGACAACAACATTCATGACCTCTCCTAGTCTCAGCTTAATAAATAAACTATTCAAGAAAAAAGAGTCTTCAGAGATTCCTGTTAGCAAGAAAAAACAGGTACTTATCCCTTTTGCCAGTAGCCAGAGTGGAAAGAAATTATTAAATATGGCGAACTTCATCTCCAAAAAGCAACAATCTTCCATCGAATTAACAATGCTGCATGCTACCGAAGGAAATGTATTGAATCAGTACAATGTGGAAGATGAAGAGAAGTCGCTATTCAAACCAATTATAAAGGAAGCAGAGGAACTAAACACAGAAATAAAAACAATATTCGACATTTCCAGCCATTCAGAAAAAAGTATAGTAAAAATAGCAAATAAAGGAGAATATGACTTTGTACTGATAGGCAGCAGAGGTAACTTCTACACAGATAGCGTAGTCTTAGGAGGTTTTATGAGAATCATTCGAACTATAACCAGCCCTTTTAATAGCACGAGAAGAAAAAACTCTATTTCTCCGTTTGAAGACAAAACCCGCTATATACTTTCAAAGCTTGATGCACCTGTGGGAATATTTATTGATCGTAAGCTAAAAGACATACAGAATATTTTTGTACCCTTATTAGATGACGACGATGCTTTTATCGGAGAATTTATAGAAAAAAATATACAAGGAGTACGCATTACATTCTGGGATAATATTGAACTTTCCGACAATTCTTTAGACTTTGTCAAATCGCTGAAGGAACTAAAGAAAGATGAGCTTAATAGCATCGAATATTGGGATGAAACGAGCCTTATCAACGAGAAACTTCTTCGCCAATACGATCTGGTTATCATTAGCCTAAGAGGATGGAAAGACTTGAAAAAGAAAAATCCAAAGTTGGTAAATACAATGCCTTCAACTTTAATACTAGCTACGCCATAAAACAAAAGCTTATTTGCTTGAAATACATCAAGCAAATAAGCTTTCTTCATATTAATCTAGAGATAGAGTTATTCAGGCTTATCGATTACTTTTCCAAACTGATAGCTTGCAAAACGCCCTTTATCTTTATCCACTATTATATCAGATTCCTTTTCTCCCCAAGGCCATCCGCCAAACTCAGTTTTCCTGAAATCATCAAAGGCCTCTTGGAGCTCTGCATTCGTATTCATAACGAAAGGTCCATATGCAGCTACTGGCTCATTGATAGGCTCACCTTCAAGCAAAAATAGCTTAGCTGAGGAATCCCCTGATTTGATTACAATCTCTTGATCACCATACAAATCTGCCATCTGATCCTTCATTAATGGAGTACCACCAATCGTCACTGCCACATCTGACTCATAGTTCAGCAAGAAACGATTCATAGAAGCTGATACATTATTCAACTTAAATTCTGAATTTGGTTCCATTTCGATAAGAGCAATGCCCATATGATTTTTTTCATCTGCAGCCCATGAGTTCTTTAATGCGCCCAGAGCTTTTACCCCATAATATTCTCCTAGTATCACTTTTATTCGCGTACGCCCTCCAGAAGGAGATTCTACTTCAGCAACGGGGATATTCTCTCTCCACAACATTTTATAGTCAGGATCGGTCATCTTACTTTTTGCCGGTAGATTTATCCAAATTTGAAATAAATTCAATTTATTCTCTTTATCATCATTCAATAAAGGGAACATTTCGGAGTGCATAACGCCAGAGCCTGCGCTCATCAATTGCACATCACCTCCTCCATAGCGACCATGTGTCCCTTTTGAGTCGAAGTGATCTGCATATCCTTCCGGTATAATTGTCGCTATTTCGAAACCGCGGTGTGGGTGCTGTGGAAATCCCGGAACTTTATCGCCATGATACATTCGCCAAGGAGCCGAAGCATCGAAGTCACTGCCTTTTTGTCTGCCTTCTATATAATACTTAGGAGCCATTTCGCCATTTCCTTCCGGATAGCTATCATAATGATGTGCTGCCAATATAAATGGATCTCTTACATCTAATCTAAATACTACATCTGAGATTTTTTTAATTTTCATGTTATTTACCTTTCTTTTATTGTGTATTAATTTGTGTACTTTATCAATATCCTATACAAAAGGATTGTATATATAAATTATCAAAAATAAGACCAAAGTCCCATTTTGAAGCTTAAGGTTACTTACCGGTAACTAATTACACGAGGGTAACTACCACTAAATCTGGGTCTCTTTCTCAATAAAGACTCCTGCTATAAATTTAAACAAGTAAAGAAAAGTATTTGTTTTTGAGCTCGAACTTGCTCGAAAAGAAAAGTTTGGATATAAAAAAATCCGATGTCACAAGAGAACCTTACGACATCGGACTTAAACTATCATCAAAGTTAAGTAATTCTATAAACTATCATCACTACAAAGATCTTGCTTATTTTCGGAGTGTACAATCGCAATAAATAATGATATTTACACTCTCTTCTAATAACTTATAGTGATGCGTTAATACAAAAACGACTTAACTTCCTGTTTTTTATTAAAAAACAATCGATTTACGCACTGTATTACAGCTTCTTAAAACCCATTATTTCACGTACTTCTTTCAAAGTTTTAGCAGCATTCTCTCGTGCTTTTTCAGCTCCTTCTTCTAAGACTTTGTTCAAATACGCATCATCTCCTCTTAGATCGAGAATCCTTTCTCTTAGAGGAGTTGTCACCTTTATAATATCTTCGGCAATCTGTTTCTTAAGGTCACCATAGCGGATAGAACAGTCATTCCATGCTTCTTCGAAGTGTTTGTTCACCTCTTCGTCTGATACCAATCGTAAGAAAGTGAACAGATTTTCTATAATTTCCGGTTTCTCCGAATTAGGTTCAGTCGGACCACTATCAGTAACTGCGCGTTTTACTTTCTTTTCTATAGCTTTTGGTTCATCACCAAGATAAATACAATTACCTTCCGATTTTCCCATCTTTCCACTACCATCAAGCCCTGGTATTCTGATCAATTTATGACCAAAATTGAAAGGAACAGGCTCTTTGAAATAATCTACATTATAGAAATGGTTAAAACGGCGAGCAAATACTCTCGTCATTTCCAAGTGCTGCTCTTGATCTTCTCCCACCGGAACCATATCTGCATTGTGAATCAAGATATCGGCAGCCATCAATGTAGGATAAGTCAACAAACCAGCATTTACATTATCAGGATTCTTTCTTGCCTTGTCTTTGAACGATGCTGTTTTTGCTAACTCTCCCATGCGGGCATGCATATTTAAATATAAATAAAGCTCTGCAACTTCAGGCACATCACTCTGACGATATATAGTCGATACTTCCGGATTTATTCCGGCAGCCAAATATTCAGCAATTACATTTTTGACATTTACATTGATCATTGTCGGATCAGGATGTGTAGTCAGCGAATGCCAATCGGCGATAAAGAAATAACATTTATTTTCTTGTTGCATTCTTACGAAATTCAACAAAGCCCCATAATAGTTACCCAGGTGTAAATTTCCTGTGGGTCTGATACCACTTAATACAGTTTTCATAATTATCTTTATTTTCGAGGGAACAAATATACTTAAAAATCCAAACAAATAGAGCATTGTCTCTCTTTATGTAGCTTTGATATAAGACTCAAAATATTTATCTTTGATGAATAACCATTAATTCATCACAATATGAATAACTTTATGCCCAAGAAAACAATATTATTAAGCTTAGCTCTTCTATTTATGAGTGCAACCGCAAATGCTCAGAAAATCGTAAAATTATGGGAAGGCAATCCTCCTTCGGAGAATGGTATTACTGCACCCGAAAACCACAATGAAAACAGCGAGTGGGTCACAAATGTATCCAATGCAGAAATAGCAATATATCTGCCTAACAGATCGACAAATACGAGAATGGCCGTTCTTATTTGCCCCGGAGGTGGATATGGGGGACTTGCTTACAATCATGAAGGCGTTCAGTTTGCAGAATGGTTGAATTCAAAAGGGATTGCAGGCGTTATTCTCAAATACCGCATGCCAAACAAGCACAAAGAGATACCTTTGGATGATGCTCAACAAGCAATGCGTTACATCAGAGACAATGCTAAAGAGCTAAATATTGACGCAAATAAGATCGGTGTCGCCGGCTTCTCTGCCGGAGGTCATCTAGCCTCAACAGTATCTACGCATTATGCAATAAAAGGAACAAGTACAAGACCCGATTTCTCTATACTGTTCTACCCTGTAGTAACGATGAGCCTATCTACACACGGAGGATCTAGAACCAATCTATTAGGAGATAATCCAGAAGCACATGATATAAACATGTTTTCTAACGAGAAACAAGTGAATTCGAATACCCCTCCTGCTATACTATTACTCAGCGACGATGACAAAGTGGTGCTACCTATCAACAGTATAGAATATTACAACGCCTTAAAAGACAATAATATTCCCGCCACAATGTACATCTTCCCAGAAGGGGCACACGGATGGGGAATGAGAACCAATTTCAAATATTATGACCAGATGACAACTCTTTTGGAGATGTGGTTAAAAGATATAAACGGTAAATTATAAAAGATATACACAATCAAGAACTGATAGATATATGCAAAAAATAAAAGTAATAAATCCGGTTGTAGAAATGGACGGGGACGAAATGACCCGCATAATCTGGAAATATATAAAAGACAAACTTATACTTCCCTATGTGGATGTTGACCTGAAGTATTACGACTTAAGTGTTGAAAATCGTGATGCGACAGACGATCAGGTAACAATAGATAGCGCCGAAGCTACAAAGAAATATAATGTAGCAATCAAATGTGCTACAATCACTCCGGATGAAGCTAGGGTTGAGGAATTTGGGTTGAAAAAGATGTGGAAATCTCCGAATGGTACAATCCGAAATATTATTGGTGGTACAGTCTTTAGAGAACCTATCATCATAAAAAACATTCCCCGACTTGTTAATACATGGACAAAACCTATTATTATCGGACGTCATGCTCATGCCGATCAATATAAGGCTACCGACTTTGTTACAAAAGGAAAAGGTACATTAACCTTAACATTCACTCCGGAAGATGGAGTACCTCAATCTTACACTGTTTATAACTACAGTGGTGATGGGGTTGCTATGGGGATGTACAATACGGACGAGTCTATTTATGGCTTTGCTCACTCTTGTTTCAGATTGGCTTTGCAAAAGAAATATCCTCTATATCTTTCTACAAAGAATACTATCCTGAAAGCTTATGACGGACGTTTCAAAGATATCTTTCAGGAAGTTTACGTAAATGAATATAAAGCTGAGTTTGAAAAAGCCGGAATTACATACGAGCATCGTTTGATCGACGACATGGTAGCAGCTGCCTTGAAGTGGAACGGAGGTTTTGTATGGGCATGTAAAAATTATGACGGCGACGTACAGTCCGACACCGTTGCTCAAGGCTTTGGCTCTCTTGGGCTGATGACATCTGTTCTATTAACTCCTGATGGGAAAACAATGGAAGCAGAGGCTGCTCATGGAACAGTAACTCGTCACTACAGACAGCACCAACAAGGAAAAGAGACATCGACAAATCCTATCGCCTCCATTTTTGCATGGACAAGAGGGCTTGCTCATCGCGGAAAATTGGATAGCAACCAAGAACTTATAGACTTCGCCTCTAAGTTGGAAGCAACTTGTATAGAAACTGTAGAGAATGGAAAAATGACAAAAGACCTTGCTCTCTTAGTTCATGGAGATAAAATGCAACGTTCGGATTATTTAAATACCGAAGATTTTCTGGATGCAATAGCCGAAGGCTTAAAAGAGAAACTTGCTTAAAAAAAGCGAGTTCAACATAAATTAAGAAGCTTTAATCGTAGATTAAAGCTTCTTTTTTATTTTTTAAATACCAGATATACTGCTGCTATGATAAAGAAAAATGCAAGAAGATGGTTCCACCTGAAAGTTTCTGTTTTAAAGGCAAGCGTACTAAACAGAACGAAAACTATCAAGGTTATTACCTCTTGTATTATCTTCAATTGCATCAGCGAAAAAGGGCCTCCATTTCCTTGAAAACCAATTCTATTTGCAGGGACTTGAAAACAGTATTCAAAAAAGGCTATTATCCAGCTAATGCAGATTACTCCAATAATAGGAAGCGCCGCAAACCAAGAGTATTCTTTCATCTTGAGATGACCATACCAGGCAAAAGTCATAAAGACATTTGACACTACAAGTAGAAGAACCGTATAAAAGGCTGAAAGATTCATATTTACCTTAATAAATCCATTAAATATTTTGCGGTGCAAATGTAATTTAAATTTCAGATATAAAATCAAATACAAATATGAATTAACAGCACTAGAACGCAATATTTTTTAATAAAAACATCCAGAATCAAATGTAACCCTTAGCAGCTTATATAAAAAATACCTATATTTGCTTTATTAAAGTATATAGAAAACAATCAAACTAAAATAGAAATAAAAATATGAAATTCGTTGTTTCCAGTACTGCGTTGCTCAGTCACTTACAAGCTATAAGCAAAGTGATCAATTCTAAAAACACATTACCGATTTTAGACTGTTTCTTATTAGAGCTGGAAGGCACAACCTTGTCATTGACAGCTGCTGACTCCGAAACGCGTCTTGTTACCTCTATAGAGGTTAATGAAGCTGAAGGACATGGTAAATTTGCAGTAAATGCAAAAAACCTTCTTGACCCATTGAAGGAACTGCCTGAGCAACCCCTTACATTCGAAATCAACAACGACAACCTTGAAACATTTATATTTTTCCATAATGGAAAATATAATTTCATCGGACAAAGTGGAGAGGACTACCCTCAACCAAAAGAATTGAAAGAAACTGCTGTTAGCCTAACAATAGAACCTCAGGTTTTATTCTCTGGACTTAACCGCACCTTGTTTGCCAGTGCAGATGATGAACTTCGTCCGGTAATGAATGGTATATTTTTCGACATCACTCCGGAAGACCTTACATTCGTTGCTTCTGACGGACATAAATTGGTTCGTTGCAAAACCATTGCCGCTAAAGGAACAGAAAGAGCATCTTTCATACTTCCTAAGAAACCAGCAAACTTACTTAGAGCGATATTACCGAAGGAAGCTGACACAGTTGAAATTAAATTTGACGAAAACAACGCCTATATCAAAATGGCTAGCTACACAATGACATGCCGTTTTATAGAGGGACGCTATCCTAATTACAATTCTGTAATTCCTCAAAACAATTCGAACAAGGTTATACTTGACCGCCAAGCTTTCTTGAATGCATTGAAACGTGTATCCGTTTTCTCAAACCAAGCAAGCAACTTAGTACGTTTACAATTATCGGAAAGCAGCATTGTGGTTTCGGCTCAGGACATAGACTTTTCTACTGCAGCTGAAGAAACAATACCATGCCAATATGTAGGAACTCCAATGAATATTGGATTTAAATCGAGTTTTCTGATTGATATACTCAACAATATTCCTTCTCCTGAAGTCTCTCTTGAACTTTCAGATCCTTCCCGTGCAGGACTAATCATACCTACAGAGAATGAAGAGAATGAAGATCTGTTGATGCTACTCATGCCTATGATGTTAAACGATTAGTAATCGTCCGAAAGAATACAAATACCTAAAACGATAAATATAGAAACTTTATCATTCTTCTTTTAACTTTAAAGGGATGATAAAGTTTCTTGCATTAAATATTATGGAACTAAATCTTAAGAACCCTATCATCTTTTTCGACTTAGAAACAACAGGAACCGATACTGTCAAAGACAGAATTGTAGAAATAGCCTATCTAAAAGTTTTTCCTAATGGAAAGGAAGAAGTAAAAACCAGACGAATCAATCCTGAAATGCCGATTCCTCCGGGAGCAACCGCTGTGCATGGGATATCGGATGAGGATGTTAAAGATTGCCCGACATTTAAACAAGTGGCGAAGTCTCTAGCCGATCAGATGGAAGGTTGTGATCTGGCAGGATTCAATTCGAGCCGTTTCGATATTCCTCTCTTAGCTGAAGAATTTCTTCGTGCAGGGGTTGATATAGATTTCAGCAAACGCAAAATGATCGATGTACAGATCATTTTCCATAAAAAAGAGCAACGCACACTAGAGGCTGCATATAAATTCTATTGTGACAAAACTCTCGATAACGCTCACTCTGCGGAAGCTGATACACTAGCTACTTACGAAGTATTGAAGGCTCAACTAGACAAATATGACGATCTGGAAAATGACATGGAAAAACTTGCTGAAGAGTTCTCTTTCTTCAACAATAACGTTGATCTTGCCGGACGCATCATTAAAGATGAAAACGGAGTAGAAGTTTTCAATTTCGGGAAACATAAAGGAAAAGCTGTTGCCGAAGTATTAAAAAAAGAACCTAGTTTTTATGCTTGGATGATGGATGCTGATTTCCCTCTCAACACAAAACAGGTTTTAACTAAGATAAAGCTAAGAGAAATGCAGAAATAATCAGAATCATCACCCTATCACTTTACAACTATGGACAATAATGAAAAATACGAACTACTGTCAGATGGCGAAACTGGACTAGCCTCTGTTATGGGAATTTATCCAACAGACAAGAATTTTATCTTTGAAGCAAAACAAATAGAGAAATCCTTATCTGAAAATAAAGACTTCAAGCTTAAATCATTCAACAAGGCTGAAGTAGACACAGAATACTCCATAATGAGTTTTAATGCTGAAGTTGAATATCAAGAAACCAACTTTAATGTAGAATTGTATGTTTGTCCAACTCGCAACATAAATCTTAAAGATTATGCTTTAGCTAATTTGATAGACGAGAATTCTTTAAACAAAGCATTGGAACAAGAATATTATCTGGAAGTATCAATGTATTTCGAACTGGAACCTCTAGAATCGTTTCATTTACAATTGAAAATATTGGATACCATCGTTCCTAATGCTAGTGTCTTAGTTGATTTTATGTCATACCGTTTATTATCCCCTAAATGGCTGAAAATGACTGCTAAATCACAGATTCCTCCATCACCGGATTATCTATATACGATACATGGTGTATATGACGACAATGGAGTAGATGGAACACGTAGATATTGGTTCCACACTCACGGCTTACATCGTTGTTCTTCTGTTGAACTAGAAATTCTTAACGTAAGTCAAGGTGCAGAACAGATGAACACTTTACTGAATATGACAGTAAAGAAATTCTTATCGAATCCTACCAAAGAACGAGAGAAATTCGAAATTGGCTATGACGGAATGGGCATCAACCTATGTTGGCTGAGATGGGAAGAGGCACTTAAAGATTTACAAAAAAATGTATTAGGTGGTTTTGCCGATAGAGATGAGGTTGATAATGTACACGCCGAACCATCCGGAATTTTGTTTGCTGTAGAAGAAGGAGACATGATTTCTCCGGAAATATATGCAAAGACTTTGGCTGACAATCCCATATACTATATTACAACAAGCGAGACCGAAAGGATGAGCGCACTAACAAAAGAACGTTTCCCTTCTTTTGAAAAGGTATTTAGAAAAGAATATAAAGAACCTGAAAAGAAATCATTTCTAAAAAACTTATTCGGATCGAAGAAAGAAGAAGATGAACAATCTTGGACCTTCTTAGTCAAACTGGGTTTAACTGTAGACGACCCTAATTCCGGAAGCGAAAAGGAACATTTATGGTTTGATGTTTCAGCTATAGACAATGGTAGGGTTACTGGTAAACTACTAAACCAGCCTTATTGGATTTCGGGTCTTAATGAAGGAGATGTAAACACTTATCCCCTAGAAGTGCTCACCGATTGGCTGATATATTCTCCTGATAGTTCTTACACTACAGATAGTATATATGTACTAGAAGAATAAGAAAGATATTTCTCAAATTAAAAAAAGTTGCAAGAGTGCTTGCAACTTTTTTATTATCAGATCATTCTCTTTTCTTAGTTTGGACTATAATTAGGAGCTTCACTTGTAATAGATACATCATGAGGGTGGCTTTCTGCAACACCTGCATTTGTAATTCTAGTGAATTTGGCATCATGCAAAGCTTCAATATTCTTAGCTCCACAATATCCCATTCCTGCACGTAAACCTCCGGTCATTTGGTAAATCACTTCGTAAAGAGTTCCTTTATATGGAACTCTGGCAGCAATACCTTCCGGCACTAGCTTCTTAATATCTGCCTCCATATCTTGGAAGTAACGATCTTTAGAGCCTTTTTCCATTGCTTCTAAAGAGCCCATACCTCTATATGATTTAAATTTACGTCCGTTGAATATAATAGTTTCGCCCGGAGATTCTTCCACTCCGGCCAATAGAGAACCCATCATTACAGAATATCCTCCGGCTGCTAATGCCTTAACTATATCACCAGAATAGCGCAATCCTCCGTCTGCAATTAAAGGTACACCTGTACCCTTTAAGGCTTTGGCGACATCATAAATTGCTGACAGCTGAGGAACACCAATTCCTGCAATCACGCGAGTTGTACAAATAGAACCAGGCCCGATTCCTACTTTAACTGCGTCTGCTCCTGCATCTGCAAGATATTTAGCAGCATCGCCAGTAGCAATATTTCCTACAACTACGTCTACACCCGGATAAGCAGCTTTTACACGCTTCAACATATCAACTACTCCTTTAGAATGTCCGTGAGCAGTATCTATAACAATAGCATCAGCTCCAGCTTCGACTAACGCAGCTACACGCTCAAGAGTATCGTGTGTAACACCAACTCCGGCAGCTACTCTCAAGCGACCATTTTCATCTTTACATGCAAATGGTTTATCTTTCGCTTTAGTGATATCTTTATAAGTGATAAGTCCAATCAATTTATTATCTCCGTCCACCACAGGAAGTTTCTCAATCTTGTGATGTTGAAGAATATCTGCTGCAGCCTCTAAGTCTGTTGTTTGTCTTGTTGTAATGATATTTTCCTTAGTCATTACATCATCAATCAACTGGCTCATATCGCGACGGAAACGCAGATCTCTATTTGTAACAATACCTACGAGCTTATTATCTGTATCAACAACCGGAATACCTCCAATTTTGAATTCAGCCATCATAGCCAAAGCTTGCCCAACGGTTTTGTCTCGCAAAATACTTACAGGATTGGATATCATACCATTCTCTGCACGTTTAACGAATCTTACTTGTTGAGCTTGGGCATCAATAGACATGTTTTTGTGTATAACACCAATACCTCCTTCTCTAGCTATAGCTATAGCTAATTTAGCTTCGGTAACAGTATCCATTGCAGCCGAAACCATCGGGATATTTAACTTGATATTGCGTGAGAAATTTGTCGAGAGGTCGACTTCGCGGGGTAGCACTTCTGAATAAGCGGGGATCAACAATACATCATCGAATGTTAATCCATCCATTACGATTTTATCTGCAATAAACGACATATATAAAAGATCTTTGAAATTTATTGCGTGCAAATATACTCATTTTCTCCGAAACAGGAATCATAAAAACCTATAAAAAGATTTATAGCTTGGTATATTTATCATTTTAAATATAAAATCGAATCTGCTTATAAGTTCTTGCTTAATATACACTTTCATGATGTGTTAATTTTGATAAGATATTGATATTTTTCTATTAACTTTTTTCTATTAGAAATTAAGGTCGTACTTTTGTGTGCAAACTATAATTATATTTCGTAGAATAAATTAAACTAATTCGATGAATTTTGTTAAAGAACTAAGATGGAGAGGTATGATCCAAGATGTCATGCCGGGTACGGAAGAACAACTGCAAAAAGAGTTGACTTCAGGTTATGTAGGTATTGACCCTACTGCAGATTCATTACACATCGGTCACTTAGTGAGTGTGATGATATTGAAGCACTTTCAACGTGCAGGACATCGTCCAGTAGCCCTTATTGGCGGAGCAACAGGTATGATTGGCGACCCTTCGATGAAGTCTGCCGAACGCAATCTGTTGGATGAAGCAACACTTCGCCACAATCAGGAATCGATAAAGAAACAACTTGCTAAATTTCTCGATTTCGAGTCTGACAAACCAAATGCAGCTGTATTGGTGAACAACTACGACTGGATGAAAGATTTTTCTTTCCTAAGCTTTATCCGCGATGTAGGTAAACATATTACCGTAAACTACATGATGGCTAAAGATTCGGTAAAGAAACGCCTTAATGGTGAAGCTTCGGAAGGTATGTCGTTCACTGAATTTTCTTATCAGTTGATGCAGGCTTACGATTTTCTTCATCTATACGAAACAATGGGAGTTCGCATCCAAATGGGAGGCTCTGACCAATGGGGAAATATTACTACGGGTACAGAATTGATACGTCGAAAAGTTGGAGGAGAAGCTTTTGCTCTTGTTTGCCCTCTAATAAAGAAAGCTGACGGTACTAAATTCGGAAAAACAGAATCGGGCAATGTTTGGCTTGATAGAAGATATACCTCTCCTTACAAATTCTACCAATTCTGGTTGAATGTAAGCGATGAAGATGCTGATAAGTATATTAAAATATTCACAGCTCTGAGCAAGGAGGAGATAGAAGGGCTTGTTGCCGAACAAAAAGAGGCTCCGCACTTACGTCCTTTACAAAAACGTTTAGCTAAAGAGGTTACTATCATGGTACACTCTGAAGAGGATTATGAACAAGCGCTGGAAGCTTCGAATATTTTATTCGGAAATGCAACAGCTGACGCTTTCAAGAAATTGGATGAAGAAACTTTCTTGCAAGTTTTTGAAGGGGTTCCTACATTCGATATTTCTAAGGAAGAGCTTACTGCAGGAATCAAAGCTGTTGATCTTTTAACAGAAAAAGCGAGTGTATTCCCTTCGAAAGGAGAAATGAGAAAAACGGTGCAAGCCGGAGGGGTAATGATTAATAAAGCCAAAGTAGAAAACTTTGATGATGTAGTCGATGCTTCTTCCCTTATTGCTGATAAATACATTATTGCACAAAAAGGAAAGAAAAATTACTTCCTTCTGATTGCAAAATAAAGATATTCCTGCTTTTGTAGCTTATATGGATGTCTCATGGTGTAATGGTAGCACTGCAGATTCTGGCTCTGCCAGTTTAGGTTCGAATCCTAATGAGACAACAAATAATTTTCTCAAACGACTAATTATCAACATGAATAACTTGTCATTTATATTTGAAATTATAAAGATTAGTATAGAGAAGACACATTCGTTAATCCTTCGTCTAGTCTTCTTCCAGCTCAATCTTAGCTTGCCTGAGTTCATTAGGTGACATCCCGAATCTTTCTTTAAAAAGCTTATAAAAAGTAGAACTAGATGCGAAGCCAGCATCATACATAATTTGATTTACCGGAGTAGATTCGTTGACTATGAGTTGGTATCGAGCATAGTCTAAACGATAATGATTGATGTATTCAAGAAAAGTTTTTCCCGTTTCGGACTTAATGGCATCTGTCAAATAACCACGATTAGTATTGAGATGCTCGGCCAACTCTTCTCTTGTTAAATCCGAGTTTTTAAATATTTGAGTTTCATTTACGTAGACTTCTATCCTTTTAAAGAGCTGTAACTCCTTACTATCAGATTCTTGGATATCTTCACTCTCGACAAAGAATTTCCTTTCTCGAACAATATACTTATCCAACTCTGCATATTGTTTGAAAAGGTTTTTATTTTTTTCTTTTATTTTCTTGCTATTCCTTCTTATTATATAAATAATTGTACAAAGCAGAACTAGGACAACAGCTAGAGCGATATTAATTGTTCTACTTTTCTCCAATTCTGCTCTATCTTTTTCTCGTTCTATTTCCACTTTATCTAGTTCATACGCCTTTGATAATTGTGACACTTGCAATGGAAAGTTTATCTGATTAACAGAATCTTTATAATGAATCCAATCCTTTTGCAGAATAAGAGCTTCTTTTAACTTCCCCAACCCTTCTAAAGCAGTTATCATCATCTCTGTAATATAATCATATATATATCGTTGAGGATGCTCTTCTTTAAAGTATCTCGAAAGTGGATTCAAGTATTTTAGAGCCATATTATAATCCTTCTGTAAGAGATAATATTCTCCCCAAGTACAATTTACAGATGGATATATTGGATTTACTGATTCTACATAATTAATTTGGTTTATTTTATCTAGATAAGATTTAGCTTCCAGAGGCTTCTCTAATTTTATATATATAGATGCGTAATTTGTATAGTTTTGAATTCTCAATTCACTAACCAAAAGTTCCTCCAATATCTCTTCATCTTGATTTATCAGGGTATCTACTGTCGCACAGGTTTCGAGAGCCTTCTCATATTCTTTATTGTTGGTATAAGCCAATATCAGATAGTAATAACACATCAGCCTACTATATGAATTAAGCTTTTCGTTTGGGCTCAAGGAGACTTTCTGCGACTGTTCTATAGCCTGTAAAATTGTTTCTTTTGCAAGATCATATTTATTCAAGGCCAAATAAGCCTCTGTCAACAAGATATAATCATTATAACTATAAGAACTACTCCGATTTTCCAAATAGGTCTTAATATTACGGATTGCTAATTCATAATAGCCATGAAAGAGATATATCCTTCCAATATAGAGATATGTCTGATTAGGGTTCTTTATATCATTTTCGGCATATATCCTATTCGCCAACTCCCCATAGTAAACTGTACTATCCATATTATTTTGGAGCATGAAATGCCTAGACTTCAAAGCCATACTTCCTGCCAGATATCTCATGTTTTTTTGTCTAGAAGCTTCAGATTCTACTTGTTTAGCTATATTAAACATCTCATCCGTATCTAAGCAAAAATTGGCAAGTTCAAATAACAATTCTAGTTTTCTCTCTCCTTCGGCATTTTTGACTTCCTGACTTAAACTGTCAATCTTATTTATTTGAGAAAACAACTGTGTACTAAATAAAAAAACGATAATTATCGTCAATGTAAGTTTCAAAGTATAAACATTCATTATGTGTGCTTATTTGGAATTGCTAATATCGTAAAAAAAAAGCAGACAAGTGATTCTACTTCACATTTTTATAACTCTAGTAATCAATAAGATGCTTTATTAGGATAACTTATTGCATAATTAGGACACTATATTTCATTAGATGGAAGCCTTTTTGCAGCACTCGGAGTCTCATCATTTTTACAATTAATATGTTTGATACCTAATAAAACAAACATTACAAACACACAATATACAACAAAAACAAACATGAAAATGAGAAACTTGAGTTACTTAGCAATACTTCTTTATTGCTTTTTGCCTGCAAATATAGAGGCACAGGTTACTATTGGTTCGGGGCTTACGCCTAAGGAAGGCGCTATCCTTGATATAAAAGAATTCGACTCTACAGTGACAGATTATGCGACAGCTACAAGAGGACTTATGTTACCACGTGTTGAACTTACTGACATGACCAACTTATATCCCATGTTTTCTGAAGACGAAGATTATATAAACAATAATCAAGGAAAGAAAGACGCAGAAGACGCAATACATACAGGTCTCACTGTGTACAACATAGGCAAAGATTATTGTTTCGATTTATATCCAGGAGTATATATATGGGATGGTAAACAATGGGTTTTATTAGGCAAAGGAACTTTCCCTGCAGAAGTAGACATATTAGTTGATGATCGTGACCCTAACAATATCGAAAAATACCAAATAGGCAAGTTTGGAGATGCAGGTTGGTGGATGTTAGAAAATTTAAGAGCGACAAAATGGCCTAACAATAATACAGAAGGGGCAGATGTTGAGGATTTGATTCTTGCAAAACCCGTAATGGTTGATACTGACCCAGTAGCCAGACCTACATATTATTATCCTAAAGGAGATCCTGCCGATTTAGCAGCAAACCCTCATCATGGTTATATGTATAGCCTGCATGCTGCACTGAGGATTACTCAGGACAATCTCGCAGACAATACCTTCGAACTTTCGGGAAGGCAGGGAATTTGCCCAGACGGATGGAGAATTCCTACATGGAATGACTGGCAAAAGCTTGCTTTTTCGAAAGAGAAGAACAATCAGGACTTTGACGGAGAAATATATTTGAACCCATGTAAGTATGCTCATAGCAATATAAATGTTAATACTGGTGTTAATATGATATCAATGGAAGATTCTCCTAAAGGGAAAAGTCGTATTAAAGAGCATGGTGGATTCAATGCCAATCTTTTAGGAAGAATGACTTCGGCAGCAGGCCTTGTTGAGTCTGGTACTTTAGCCTATTTCTGGATTGGTCATAGAGATACTAAATTAGCTAATCCTTTTGCCGGTGCATTGGCTGAATATCTTGATTTTGCTGCATATTATCAACCTATGGCGAGCCGCACGCAGATTTCAGTTCGGTGTGTACGAAATGACTAAATCTTTTTGATAAGAAAACTATTAAAATCATATAGGTCTCTTAAACTAAACTATTTCTATATAAGACAACATGAATGTCATATAATTGTATGTGTGTGCGTAAATTTTATTGTGCATTCAAGAGGAGTGTTTATCGGGAGATAAGCACTTCTACATTTTCAAGCGAAAACAAACAACATACAGATATTAAATCAACACATTTCTTTTAGTATGACTCATTATTACCTCTTTTAAATATATTTTACTCAGATATAGAATACTTTTTGCGCACATAGGAATTACCATTGCATACCAATCGATATATTTACTGCCGTATAATAAACAGACCCTCCGACCACACACACTTTATTCTCTAAGTCACTCTAAGTATAAAGAATAGCCTAATGCTATTCTTTAACTGGAGAGAACATGCTTTCAAAAAACAAAGGCTCTGATAACAGCGGTTATCAGAGCCTTCTAACTTTACAGTAAGTAACCAAACATTACCTTAAAGTGAACTTTATACCATTATTAACACGGCTATCTGTTCCAATCATCAATTCAAATTCTCCTGGTTCTGCCACAAAATTCAAATCATGATTATAATATTTAAGGTCTTCAACCGATATTTCAAATTTTACTTCTTTTGTTTCACCTGCTTTTATGAACACTTTTTCGAATGCTTTCAATTCTTTTACAGGACGGGTAGAAGTAGCTACAATATCTTTAATATACAATTGAACAACCTCAGCTCCATCAACGGTGCTGGTATTAGTAACCTTTACTGTTGCTATAAGCTTATTTGCTGGTGTCATCTCTGTGGCTGACAATGACACATCTCCATAACTAAATGAAGAGTAGCTCAATCCATAGCCAAACGGATAAAGAGGAACATTCGGAATATCCTGATAATTACTCCTATATTTTATATAAGACATATTAGGAGGCATAGGACGACCCGTATTTTTATGGTTGTAATATACCGGTATTTGCCCAACATGATAAGGGAAAGACATTGGAAGTTTTCCCGATGGATTCGTACTTCCTACCAACACATCAGCAATAGCTCCTCCTGCCTCACTTCCTGCAAACCAAACATTCAGTATAGCCGGTACATTCTCATGCTCCCAAGTTAAAACAAGCGGACGTCCTGTAAACAGCACCAACACAACCGGTTTACCTGTATTTAACAACTCTTTCAACAGCGTTTTCTGAGGTTCCGGGATATCCAAATTTGCGCGCGAAGCTCCTTCTCCTGACATTTCAGAACTTTCGCCTAATGCTGCAACTATTACATCTGCATTCTGCGCTGTAACTAAAGCCTCTTTCAACATTTCCGCATCAGATCTACCATCACGCTCAGATATATTCTTATAGGACAGTTTCTTTTCCAATTCGGCATCAGACAAGAAGTTACTTCCTTTAGCATAATTTACAACAGCATTAGTTCCCATCACTTCTTTCAAGCCTTCAAGCAATGTTACTGGTTTAACAAAATCAGAATGAAAACTCCACATGCCGGGCATATTAATTGCCGAATTTGCAAGAGGACCAATTAATGCCACCTTACCTGCACGCTTCAAAGGAAGTGTTTGATTATCATTCTTCAGCAACACCATACATTCTGTCGCTATCTGGCGAGCTTCTTTTCTATTTTCTGCTGTATAAATATCACGTTTGCTTCTTGCTACATCACAATATTTATAAGGATCGTCAAACAAGCCTAGCTTGTATTTTGCTTCAAGGATATGACGACATGCTGCATCTACTGACTCAACCGAAGCTTTCCCTTCTTCAATCGATTTAACTAATGTACTATTAAAAGCTTCACTTACCATATCCATCTCTACTCCCGCCTCTAATGCTCGCGCCGCAACAGTGGCATAATCGCCAATGCCATGCATGATCATTTCTGAAATTCCTGTATAATCCGAAACAACTAATCCATCAAATTTCCACTGATTGCGCAGAACATCTTTAATCAGGTATTTATTGGCTGTAACAGGTATTCCTTCGAAGTCATTGAAAGCTGTCATAAAACTACCCGCATTCGCCTCTACTGAAGCTTTAAAAGGATGCATATATTCATTGAACATACGCTGACGACTCATATCTACCGTATTATAATCACGTCCCCCGTCAGGAGCGCCATACAGAGCAAAATGCTTCACACAAGCCATGATATTTTCAGCTTTAGAAAAATCACCTTGATATCCTCTGATCATAGCTTTTGCTATTTCTCCTCCCAGATAAGGATCTTCTCCTGCGCTTTCCGCCACACGTCCCCAACGAGGATCTCGCGTTATATCAACCATCGGACTAAAAGCCCAACCGATACCATCGGCACTCGCCTCCTTTGCTGCTATACGAGCCGATTTTTCGATCAAATCCATATTCCAAGAAGAAGCTAACGCTAAAGGAATAGGAAATACAGTCTCGTAACCATGAATAACATCCAAGCCAAACAGCAAAGGAATCTTCAAGCGGCTTTCCTGCATAGCTATATCTTGATACTTCTTGCATTCTGCTGCACCCTTTATACCAAACAAAGCTCCTACTTTCCCGTTTCTTATCTTGTCATAAACTCCTTCACTTTTTGCATCTCCAGTCATAATACCGGAAACCGGCAGATTCAGTTGTCCTATCTTTTCCTCAAGCGTCATTTTGCTCATCAGGTCAGTAATAAACTGATCCATTTTCTCCTCGTTCTTTTCTTGTGCAAAAGCCAAAAAAGAGAAGCTTAATAATAGAACAGACAATAAGACTTTTTTCATATTTATCTTTTATTTAATAATCACTCTTCGAAACACTATTCAGGGTTTCACCCTCCTCTTAAAAGCTTATTGAAATTTAAAAGAAGCTTTTCCTTTAATATCTGAAGCTGAAGCACCAATAATTGCTTCAAAATCTCCTTCTTCTACTACCCATTCATGTTTAACCGGATCAAAGAAGCTTAAAGCAGACTTATCTATTGTTATAGATACAGTTTTTGTTTCACCTGCCTTCAAGCTTACCTTATCAAATCCTTTCAACTCTTTCTCCGGACGAGGAAGAGAAGACTTCATATCCTTAATATATAGTTGCACAATCTCTGATCCTGCTCGATTCCCTGTATTGGTGACAGACACAGACACAGTTAATTTGTCAGTTGCTCCCATATTAGATTTATCAACAGATACCTTTCCATATTTAAATGTTGTATAACTCAACCCATGACCGAAAGGGAATAGAGGTTTGATTTTCTCTTTATCCAACCAACGATAGCCAACAAAGATTCCTTCCTTATAGGTTACTTCTTTATCTACACCTGGATAACATTCTGTATCGAAACTATGCGCTCCTATATCTGTTAGCCTTACAGGAAAACTAAACGGTAATTTTCCCGATGGATTGGCATCTCCGACAAGTATAGACGCTAATGCGTTGCCAGACTCCGAACCATTGTACCATGATTGTACAATAGCAGGAACAGCTTTAGTCCAAGGCATAGCTACTGCATTACCCGAAATATTTACGACTACTAGATTTTTGTTTGCTTTCGAAAGCTCAGTAATCACTTTGTCCTGACTGTAAGGTAAATCGTATGATTTACGATCATTACCTTCGCTATCTTGGAAATCACTTTTGTTTAAGCCCCCTATAAAAACTACAACATCAACCCCTTTTGCCAAGTTAACGGCCTCAGCAATCAACTCGTCGGCTGAACGTGATTCTGACAGATCTTGCCCCGAAACTACACCATTATATTCACCACTGGCATCTCCGACATATCCTCTGGCATAGATAACCTCTGCCTGATTTCCAATACGAGCTTTTAATCCATCTAAGGGTGAGACTTCATATTTTGCTTTCAGAGAAGAAGATCCTCCTCCGACAGTCATTGCCTTAATAGCATTCTCTCCCACTACTAGAATTTTCTTTGTTTTGGTAAGATCGATCGGTAATAGATTATTGTTGTTCTGGAGAAGAACGATGCCTTCTTCAGCTATTTTGCGACCTGCATCACCATGAGCCTGAGTAGCAAATGAACCCCAAGGGCGATTTTTATCCATCGTTGTACGGAAAGCAAGACGAAGAATATTTCTCGCCTTTTTATTTACTTCCTCGACATCCACTTCGCCCGATTGCAATAAACGAAGAAATGGTTTAGAAAGATAGTAGTTATCATAAGCATTGCTCGCACCTTCGCTCAACCCGTCTGTCCAAGAGCCAAATTCCATATCAAGGCCGTGATAAATAGCTTCTTTTGTATTATTCACTCCACCCCAATCGGAAACAACTACTCCATCGAAGTTCCACTCATCACGCAGAATCTTATTTAGCAGATAGTCGTTATGGCAAGCCCATTGTTCTTTGTAGCGATTATAGGCTCCCATAATAGCCCATGCTTTACCTTCTTGCACAGCTGCCTTAAATGCAGGTAAGTATATCTCATAAAGTGTGCGATCGTCTACATTTACATTTACAGTGTGACGATCAATTTCCTGGTTGTTCAAAGCGTAATGTTTCACACATGCAGCGACACCATTACTTTGTACCCCTTGTATGTATGGAACTACTATTTGCGAAGTAAGAAACGGATCCTCTCCCATGTATTCGAAGTTACGCCCGTTAAGAGGAGTACGATATATGTTTACTCCCGGCCCTAACAAGATATTCTTGTTGCGATAACGAGCTTCTTCACCAATCGATTTTCCATACAACAGAGACATTTCTGGATTCCATGTCGCAGCCAGACAAGTCAGTGCAGGGAAAGCTATACATGAATCATTCGTCCATTCTGCTTGCTCCCACTCATCCCACATCACTTCGGGACGTATGCCATGAGGACCATCTGTTGCCCAATTTTCGGGAATACCTAAGCTAGGTACACCTGCAGAACTAAATTTAGATTGAGCATGGCACAAAGCTACTTTCTCTTCCAATGTCATCCTTGAAAGAGCATCTTCTACCCTCTCTTCAATTGGTTTATTTTCATCCAGATAAATAGGCTTTTCGTTTTGTGCATTCATCCAACTGATGCTTCCAGATAAGATAATGCACAGTAGCAATAATGTTTTTTTCATTTTTATTTCGTTTTACTTTTAGAGTAATATTTCATTAAAACATCTTATAATGTTATGGCTCCATTCCCATAGCTTTGATATAACCTTCGTTAGGGACACAATGTTGGAATTTCATATTTTCAATCAGATCCATCATTGCTTTCTTCACTTCCTCCTGATTAGGTCTTACCGATCTAATCTTAGCGAAAGAGCTTCTATCTTCTTTTGTGTAAGCTACTATTTTACCCCAATTTTCGGGAGTCGGGATTGTCATCATACAACTGCGAGGTACCATTTTCTTGTAAGGCCAGTAATGCCACCCAATATTGTTTTTCTCCATCAATCTTGTCCATCCTGCAACCCATTGATCTGTATTTTCTCCAGTTTCACCCATATAAATAGGAAGATTTACACTGTCTCGGAATTGCACGAAATCTTGAATATCAGACTGAAGTGTATCGCACCAATACCTATGACAAGTGTACATCATATTACTATCATATTTAGAGTCTGAGAAAACTTTAAAATTGCTGTTCCATTGAGCTCCTCCTAATAAAACAATATGATTTTCGTCAACTGTACGGATAGAATCAATACATCTTTTGTAAAGAGGCTCTAACCTCTCGTTTAGGAAGCTGTCGTTTTCCATAAAATAGTGAGCAATAGGTTCATTTAGCAAATCGTATCCTAAGACGATTGTATCATTTGCATAATGCTCTGCTATATTCTTCCATATATGACAAAATAGATCTTGGCTTCTCTCATCCACAAACAGCCACGGGTATCCATAACTATCATCAATATTATCTCCTGTTTGTCCTCCAGGAGCATCATGCATATCAAGAATAACATAAAGTCCTTCTTCGCGACACCATTCTATTACTTGATCTATTCTTTTCAAGCCATCATGATCAGCATCTTGCCCCATGAAGTCTTCATTGGTGAATAATTTGTAATGGAATGGAATACGTATAGAATTCATTCCCGTACGTTTGATATACTTTATATCCTCCTGAGTTATATAATTATCTTTAAATTTTTGCCAGAACTCTCGCGTAAAATCGGGACCTACCATCTCACAAAAGGCTTCGTTAATTTGCCTGTATGATGCTGCCTGATCGCTAAAGTGGAACATATAGCCTTCCGGATTCAGCCAATTACCCAGATTAATCCCTTGAATAAAGAATTTCTCACCATTTTCTTTTACTATATCGGGACCGCTAACTCGCAGAAAACCTCGGGTTACCACCTCCTCTGTATCTGTACTTTTAGGCGAACAAGCCCCTATTCCCAGCAGTATAATGACTATTATAGCCGGAATAAACAATATTTTATTCATTAGTATACTATGTAAAAACATAGGTTATCATCCCTCTAAAAAGAGAGTCTGACAACCTATGCTATAATTAAAAAATACTTCTATTTATTTTTCAATTAATTGAAAATTGTCAAAGTAAAAAATACCTTTTTGATCTCCTTCTCCACCAAATTGGATTACAATTTTGTCAAATGATTCTACTGCAGCCGAATCGCTGAAGTCAAACTCAACAGCAACCCATTTGTCCAGATCGCCAGTTGATAATGTTATTTCTTTATTCGCTTCCGTTGCAGCTGGATCGCTTGCCATAGAATCTTGCAGCTTAACAACAACTTTCGCCTCTAAGCCCGCATTAACTGTAGCAGTAGAAATCAAGACTTGCATTCTAACTTTATTTTGTTTTTTAAGGTCGAATGTGTAATCAGGAGTCACATATGACAAATTTCCTACTTTTCCTTCAGCTTTCTCATATGCAAAGGCTTTTTGAGAAGAGTTCAAGGCATCGTAGGCAAGATAGTTGCTTGCAACACCAGTTCTTTCTCCTAAATCTGCTGGAGAGAAAGCTACAGATAGTTCCTGTCCTTCAAAATCTTCGCTAAGAGCTTTTACTGCCGGACGCTTACCAATGTTTAGCTCTTCTCTACAGTATACCAATACCCAGTCTTGACCTTCGGTCGGATTAGCAGTTCTTAAAGCTAAAACATCTCCTGTTTGATAGATGATTTCATAATCTTGCGTTCCACAATAATAACCTAGGAAAGCATTTCCGGAAAGAGTTAATACTGGATATTCGCCTGATTCTTCTATAGCAAAGGTATAATCACCTCCAGCATATTTGAATACTGCATCTTCAGCTTGTTGATCTATCAATGTATAACCCCCTTGTTTATATGTAGCGAAACGTCCATATCCAACACCTTCATTTGCAATATTAAGTTTAAGACCATCTTGAATGAATGTGAATTTAGAACTATATAAACTCCAGCCTGCTTTTGCATTAGCTGCAGCACCCCACCATTCTTGTCCATAGCTATTGAGAGGTCCTAATCCCATATGACCGGTTATTCCAAAGCCCGTTGCCGCTGCAACTTCTGCTGTGTAGTTGTTGAATTGGTCAATTACCCAAGTAGTACCTTCTGGTTTTTCCATCCCTCCAGTCAAGTCTACAAACGCTTTAGAAGCTAACAGACTAGGGTCATCTTCTTTTATAACTAACACTTCACTCTTTTGAGCCGTCCCACCGTCAGCAGTATATATAGTCAACGTTACTGTATATTCTCCTGCATATGGGTAAGAAGCTGTTGCAGACTTATTCTTACTTGTCGAATTGTTGCCAAAATCCCATAGAATAGAATAAGGAGTTTTAGATTCGGTAGTATTCGTAAATGTAAACACATTAGGGCTCTTATCCGACACGACTTTAGTATAGCTCACCTGATCGTCTGTAATCGGAATAATCTCACCTAAGTTGTGGTCGTCGTTATCCTGAGGATCGCAGGCAAAGAAGCCAAACGACAATAACACAAATAGCAATGATTTTATTATATTTTTCATATTCTTCTTTTTTAGAGGTTACTACATTAATTCCACTGACCAACTTGTTTCAAAGGGAATTCAGTACCATTTGTTTTATCTATCTCTTCTTGAGGGATAGGAAGGTGTTTCATCCAATCTTGGAAAGTGCGTTTTGTACTGTATTCATCTATATCTTCAGTCAAAACTTTCTCTGCATCACCCCAACGAACCAGATCCCAGAATCTCATACCCTCACCAACAAATTCGCGACGGCGTTCCAACTTAATATTTTCTGCAGTTGCAGGAATACTCTTGCTAGCTCCAAAAGCACGACTACGTACTTTGTCTAAACAAGCCTGAGCTGTTACTCCATCAACTTCCCCTTGTCCATGCATTTTCACCAATTCTGCATAGTTTAACAAAGTCTCTGCATAACGGAATATTCTCAAGTTATTAGAATAGTTTAGTTCCGGATCTATAGTAGTTTCGTTATAACCTTCACGTGCTGCATATTTTCCTAAGAAATAGCCAGTATTCTGGAATCTAGGATTATAAGTACCCGGTTCCCAATATTTAACAGATGCATCACGACGAGTATCTCCATTCTCGAATATCTCATAAGTCGATTTACGTACTGGAGCAAATCCCCATCCACCTTTATAAACCTTTGCAGGGTCTTTCAACTCATTCGGAGAAATAAATGCAGGGAAATTTGTTCCAAATCCACTCCAAGCATTACCCCATGTTTTACCTTCCGGAAGATGATTAGCCTCGAAAATAGACTCACTACAGAATTCATTATCATTATTCCACATAGCATCAAAATCATTAAAGAGCTGGAAATCTCCACTATTAATAATTTCTGCCATATCTTTAGTTACTTCAGCATAGCGAGACTCATCTTTCTGATAAAAAACAACTCTAGCTTTTAACATCAACACAGCAGCATGAGATGCACGTGACTGATATTTGGAACTACCCATTGTGTTCATATCTAAAACTTTATCTTTTTCAGCTTCTGCTATATCTTTCATAATGAAATTATAAATTTCATCTGCACTATATTGAGGAGCTACGTAAGGATCTTCAAGAGGATCTTCGTAATACACAACATTTCCAAAGAACTTCCACAATAGGTGCATATAATATGCTCTTAAGAAATGCCCCTCTGCTTTATATTTAGCTAAATCACTCTCATTTACGTCTACAGCTTTGCTACATGACAGCAATAGATTATTTGCACGGGTCAAACCATTATAGTAGATACTCCACAGACCAGAAACAGTCTCACGAGAGTTGGATGTAAATTGAGATATCTTATAAAGTACAGCCTGGTCGGTCAAGTCTCCCCCGCCCTTTAGAATATCATCGGAACGAAGATCTGACATCAGAAGAATTGAATTATAATTTCCTCCAGCATAGTTATCAAATAGAAGAACCTGATAAGTTCCAGCGAGGTTTGAAAGTATTGCTCCCTCTGTAGCTGGTTTTCCTGCCTCTTGTTTGTCTGTTGTGGCATTTTCTAAGAAATCGTCCCCACAAGAGAACAACATCGAACAGCCCATAAAAAGAGATATTATTTTTATGTATATATTTTTTTTCATAATTACCTTATTTTAGAAAGAAATATTAGCTCCAATTGAAATTGTTCGTGATTGAGGATAAATACCTCTGTCTACACCAATTCTGTTGTAATCACCAGCTGCAATTTCCGGATCGAATCCGTCATAACCGGTAAATGTAAATAAGTTTTCAGCTGATACATATATTCTAAGGTTTTCGATAGAAGCCTTGCTTACCAAATTTCGAGGAAGCGTATATCCTATCTGAGCAGTCTTAAGGCGAAGGTATGAACCATCTTTAATATATAAATCAGAAGATTGCCAGTTACTATTAGGATTCAGATTTGTCATACGAGGAATATTATTAGATGTCCCTTCGCCATGCCAACGATCCATAAACCATGCTGCACGATTGACTGCTGATATATCTCCACGATGCGAGAAGTCGAAAATATCGTTTCCTGTTGTTCCTTGGAAGAATAAGTTTAGGTCGAACCCTTTCCAGTCTGCTCCAAGAGTAAATCCATACGACCAATCAGGCATACCTTTACCTATTTTTGTTCTATCATTTCCATCTATTACTCCGTCGCCGTTAAAATCTACCCAACGTACGTCTCCAGGTTTTGCATTTGCTTGATATTTTGCTCCTTCTGCATTTACATAAGCATCTACTTCTGCTTGATTTTGGAATACACCATCTGTTTTGTATCCATAGAAATAAGGCCACACATATCCATCTTTAGCTTTGATAAATGTACCCAATCCGGAAGCTCCGGCTGTTTCTATATCCATTTCTCCGCTAGCATTCCCTAATTTGATTAGTTTATTCTTCATGAATGTAGCGTTTGCCGAAATATTATAAGAGAAATCACCAATACTATGTCTCCAGCCTGCTTCAAACTCAACGCCCCAGTTTTCCATTTCACCTACGTTTCCATATGGTGCACTTTGTCCTGTATATGAAGGAGTTTGTACTTCCATCAACATACCATTTGTCTTCTTATTGTAATAGTCGAACTCAAAACGTAGAGCACCACCCAAGAAACGAGACTCGAAACCAAGGTCAATTTGTTCTGATTCTTCCCATCTCAAATTTGGATTTGGAATACGTCCAGGAGATGTTCCATATTGCATATTACCATACACTTGCTCTCCTGTTGTTCCGAAGTAGTAGTTATTACCTCCGTTCATCAAGTTTGCATATCCGAAGTTTCCTATGTTTTCATTACCATTCTTACCCCAGCTGAAACGCAATTTAAATGTATCAAACCAACTTGGTTTTACGTTTTCCATATATGGTTCGCTCATCAAGTTCCATCCCAAAGAAAGGGCAGGGAAAGTACCCCACTTGTTATTACCTCCAAATCGAGAAGAGCCATCGCGACGAAGTGTGAACTGCAACATATAGCGTCCTGCAAAGTCATAGTTTATTCTTCCGAAATAAGAAGCTAAGCTTGTAAAGTTATATCCGCTAGTACCTCCGGTTACTCTTTCTTCCGATCTGTCAGCGGTTCCTGAGTCTATATTTGCTTTATCTCCATTATTCTCCATCAGGTCGAAATCTTCTCCTCTCAGATTTCTAACTTGATATTTCTGAGCTGATTGTCCAAAAACTAGACCAAGGTTATGAACATCAGAGAAAGTCTTGTCATAACTAAGTACGTTTTCTACTTGCCATTTGTAGCCTCTGTGCATTTCGCTCCATACAGAACTTTTATCTGCATATCTTATTGAAGATTGGTAATATGGGAATACATAGCCGTCTTGTCCCCAGAAAGCAAGGTCGAAACCATAACTACTTCTAAACTTAAGGCCTTCGTATACATCAACTTCACCCCAGAAAGATCCTACAAATTTATCGTCATTATTTGCTGTCAACTCATCGCGATGCAACATACCTAATGGGTTTTGAAGCTCTTGATATCCTGCCGGAGGAAGAGAAAATACTTGACCTGTATATCTATCAACTATAGCTGTAGGATGATCTTTTAAGATTTGTTCACCTGTAGCTTCATCTGCATAAACTGGAATAGTTGGATTGAAACCAACAGCACTACCTAATACTGATCCATATTCGGTGTTAGGGTCAATACCTGTTGTTTTAGATCTTGCGTAAGATATATTTACACCTACTCTTACTTTGTTTAAAAATTTGCGACTTTTGTCTTCTAGAACAGTATATGATGAATTTGTTCTTAAACTCCATCTATCATAATTAGATTTACCAAAGTTTCCACCAACAATACCTTCTTGATCATAGTAACCCAACGACACAAAATAATTAGCTTTTTCATTTCCTCCGCTAACGCTCAGTTGGTGATTTTGAACAGGAGCATCGTAGTTGAAAATTTCATCTTGCCAGTCTGTGCCTTTTCCTGCACTAGCAATTTGTTCTTTTGTATAGATAGGAAGATTTCCGTCATTGATGTAACTTTCGTTCATCAATGTCATATACTCTGTAGCATCGAGTACCGCTTTTTTCTTCCAAGGATTTTGCCATCCATAGCTAAAGTTATAATTAATTTTAGCTTTGCCTTCCTTACCGCTTTTTGTTGTAACCAATATTACTCCATTAGCTGCACGCGCTCCATATATTGCAGCAGAAGCCGCATCTTTTAAGATCTCTACAGATTCAATATCCACAGGATTCAAGTAAGCAATTCCGCCATCTACCGCCATTCCATCGACAATATAGAGAGGATCACTGTTGTTAATTGTTCCAATACCGCGGATACGTACTTTAGAGTCAGATCCCGGTTGTCCTGAACTTTGAGTAATTTGCACACCTGAAACTTTTCCTTTCAGCGCATCTTCTATTCTAGAAGGTTTAGCTGTATTAAGCTCTTCGGCTGTTACTCTACTAATGGCTGCTGTAACGACACTCTTGCGTTGGATACCGTAACCCACTACAACTACTTCATCCAATAACTCTTGAACTAATTGTAGCTCTACGTTTAAAATTTCTCCGGTAACAACGACTTCTTTTGATTCGAATCCGACATAGGAGAATACTAAAGTATTCCCCGGAGCTATACTCAATGTATAGTTCCCATCAATGTCTGTTACACTTCCGTTTAATGTTCCTTTTTCCAGAACTGATACTCCAATTAGAGTTTCTCCTGTTGATGCATCCCTTACTGCTCCTTTCACCTTAATAGGATCCGACTGCCCAAAAAGGACAACGGTCGATAGAAAAAAGAGGAATAAAGAAAGTGACATCTTTCTTATGAAAAGGTCTTTCTTCATGATTAAATGTTTTAAATGGTTAAATTAGGTCACTAAAATTAACATTAATTAATTTCTGTAATGGCAAATATAGCACTTCGCTAAATAGGGAAATAGATTATCCATACATAATAGATACATCATATTTAAAAAAATAATACATCTTTAATACTATATATAATAATTAAATATCTTATAATTAACTATTTATTTATTTTAATAGTATACATAATTAAATAAATAAATAATTATATTTGCTTTTACTATTTTATAATACAAAATGAAAAAAACATTAATCTTATATCTTATACTTATAACCAATCAGCTCTCTTATAGTTCAAATATTTGGCAAAGAGAAATTATCAACTATGACCGAAAAACATATGGTGCAGCTGCCCAAAATTGGATGATAGAACAATCAAACAAAGGATGGATATATTCTGCAAACTCGGAAGGATTACTAGAGTTTGATGGGATAAGGTGGAACTTATATGAAATAGAAAATAGAATGGTTCGGTCTATCAAAGTCATCGATGATCGCATCTATGTTGGAGGCAGCATGGAATTCGGATACTTTGAAGCAGATGAAATCGGAAAGCTGAATTATACTTCATTGTCGAAAGATGTTCCTTCATGGGGTGGTGATATCTGGAACATCCTAATGCTTGATAATCAAATTTATTTTATCAGCGATTGGGATGTGTTCAGATACAATCTAACAGACAAGACCACAACTAAAATAAAATGCAACTATAAGATCAATAGCTCTGCCATATACAAAGAAGCAGTGGTGCTGAGCACCGAAAACGGAATTGGCAGGATAGATAAAACCAAAAGCGATATATCATATTCAAACTCAACAGCAGGACTCCCCTCATATAAGGTAGTAAAACTATTACCATATAAAGAAGGCTTAATGCTCGTGACTTCCAGACATGGAGTATATTATACAAAAGAGGGAGAAAAACCAATAAAGCTTCATTTGAAAGAAGAAGATTTTATCAACAAAAATCAAATTTTTAGTGCAGCAATTGTAAACTCTCAACTCATTTTAGGTTCTGTACAAAGTGGAATCCTGATTATTGATATAGAAGGGAAACATCCATCAGAGAAGTTAGATCTTAATAAGGGATTAAGAACAAATACGGTTCTCAATATATGTGTTGATCGCTCGAACAACTTATGGCTTGCTCTAGACAATGGAATAAGTTTCGTAGATATAAACTCTCCGGTTTGGCCTTTATTTGCCAATGTTTCTCCTATAGGATCTGGCTATTGTTCTATACTGTACAATGATCGATTATACTTCGGAACCAATCAAGGCGTTTACACATTTGACACACAAAATAAAGCAAATCTCATAAATGGAACAGAAGGTCAAATATGGTCTTTCAACATAATAGACGATGAGCTATTTTGCTCTGGGGATAATGGAATCACTGTAATATCTAAAAACGGACAATATAAAATAAACATTCTCGGAGTATGGGAAACTCATCAACCTGACAATAACAAGAATACTATTATAGCAGGATTATATTCAGGTATAGCTATCTTAGAGAGAAAAAATAGTAAATGGGAATTCGTCCGAAGAATAGAAACACGAGGTTTCATGCGAGGTTTTGTAAAAGGAGATGATGCAAACACCTTTTTCTTTTTAAGAGACAACAAGTGTATAGTAAAATGCACGCTAAATTCGGAATGGACAGCAATATTACATGAAAAGGAATACCCCATAGAGGGAGGATTAGTTTTTGAGAATAGATATCTAAGCAAAATAAACAATCAGGTAACTATATGTACCCTGAATGGAATATATGTATATGATAGCCTTTCTGATTCTTTTCACAAATACCATCAATTGGAGGAAAAACTTGAAGGATCTCAGGTATATTACCATCTATCAACTGACAGATTCAATAATATCTGGTATAGTACAGATAAATCTTTAAAAATGCTATCATATACTCAATCTGGATATGAAGAGAAAGGGAAGATAAAAGGACCTATAATAGAAGAAATGATTGATACTCCTGGAAGTATTTATGCTTTAGACTCAAGCAATTTTATAATTGGTACAGAGAATGGATTCTCTAACTTAAATATGACATATGGAAATATCGCGTCTAATGCAGATCTCGAAGTATATATAAGAAGACTTTCTTGCGGAAAACAGGATAGTATAATCAGTTATGGAAAGAACATAAAACCTTTAGAAATAAAGCACATAGACAATTCTATAAAGATAGAATATAGTGCCACACAGATTTCTAAAAATTCAAATATAAAATATCTGTTTAGATTGAATAATTCGGAATGGAGCAAACCTGTCAGTAGCACTAGCAAAGAGTATACAAATTTATATGAAGGAGATTATGAATTTCAGGTAATGGCAGTAGATAACCTAAACGGAGAAACATCTGAAATTACATCTATAAATTTCGCTGTACTGCCCCCTTGGTATAGGACCAATATAGCTTACCTTTCTTATTTTCTGATACTCTGTATAATCTTATATATATCCTACAAACTTACCATTAGCAGACAGGGCAAGATAATACATCAGCAAAAGCTGGAGAGTGAAATGAAAGACCAAGAGATATATAAGCTACAAAACAAAGGTTTAAAAGATGAACTTCAATACAAAACTCAAGAATTGTCTGGATATATCCTAAATCTTATACGAAAAAATGAGATGCTTGAAGAAGTAAGGAGGAAAGCATACAACATCATTCAGGCTATTGATAACAACAAAACCAGTAATGACATTAAACAACAGACACAGCAACTCATAAAGCTCATCAACAACAACCTAGAGAAGGATTCGGACTTTGACGTATTTCAATCAAACTTCAATATCGTGCATCAGGACTTTTTCAATTTATTAAATAAGGAAAACCCTAATCTCACCAGAGGAGAGAAAATACTCTGTGCCTATTTAAGCATGGGACTTTCGACAAAGGAGATTGCACAACTGCTGAATATTTCTGTACGTGGAGTAGAAGTTAACAGGTATAGGTTAAGAAAAAAAATCGGGCTATCACGAGATGAAAACTTAACTGAATATCTTCAAAAAATCAAAGACACTGATAAATAGATTATATTTAAATATTATTTTTCCCCGAATAAAAAAACGTAAACAGTCAAAGTCAAATATGGGTGCGGTGACATACATAACGCCGTTCACAATAAATTTGAGCTGCTATTGAACGATTTAAAGCAAAGCTTGAAGTTCGTGAAATAAAATTATCGAACTCCAAAGCACAATTCATCCTTTCACTTAATCAGCACAGAAACAGCAACTTATGAAAATAAAAAAAAAGCGACAAAAAGAAGAAATCTTCAATTTGTCGCTCTCAGTGCGGATGAAGGGACTCGAACCCCCACGCCTCTCGGCACTAGATCCTAAGTCTAGCGCGGCTACCAATTACGCCACATCCGCGTGTGCTTTATTGTTAGCGGGTACAAAGATATAATTATTTTGATTGACTACAATAAAATAACAAAAAAAAATAAAATATTTTTCAAAATATAGCCACACAGGGTATCAATGCTCTGTATGGCTATATCTTTACACTGTTTTTTTTAATCTTTAAAGCCTATCTTAACATGCGACCCATCGCAATACGGCTTATTCTTCGATGCCCCACAACGGCAAAAATGAGGATTTTCTTTTTCAATAACTGTCCCATCTGCCAAGGTTAGCTCTACTGTTCCATCTACGAGGATCGGTCCGTTAGGATACACTTTTACTTTTAACAATGATTCTTTTTTGTCCATGATGATAGTTTTTAAAGATTGATCATAGTTATAACGCATAGCATCTGAAAAGGTTGCCTTTTAGCTCTCGTTTCTCATTTTTTCTTTCCGTTTTTTTTCATAGCTTTGTATTGCTAAAAGAGGGAAGAAAGAATGGACAATTATATAGTTTCGGCTCGCAAATACAGACCAATGACATTTAACTCTGTCGTTGGGCAAAGAGCACTTACCACTACACTAAAGAATGCCATAGCATCGGGGAAATTAGCCCATGCCTATCTATTCTGTGGTCCACGTGGAGTAGGTAAAACTACTTGTGCCCGCATTTTTGCCAAAACAATCAACTGTCTGTCCCCCGCACAAGATGGAGAAGCCTGTAATCAGTGCGAATCGTGTGTGGCCTTTAACGAGCAACGATCATTTAATATACATGAGCTGGATGCTGCATCAAACAACTCGGTTGATGACATTCGCTCCCTGATAGAGCAAGTGCGGATCCCTCCTCAAATCGGGAAATATAAAGTATATATCATTGACGAGGTTCATATGCTCTCACAAGCAGCTTTCAATGCTTTCTTGAAGACATTGGAAGAGCCACCTCACCATGCCATTTTTATACTTGCAACAACAGAGAAGCATAAGATTCTTCCTACAATTCTTTCGCGTTGTCAGATCTACGATTTTAGTCGTATCACAATCAAAGATACTGTAGATCATCTTCAATATGTAGCAAATCAGGAACATGTAACTGTAGAGCCAGAAGCCCTAAACGTACTTGCACAAAAGGCCGATGGAGGGATGCGCGATGCATTATCTATTTTCGATCAGGTTGTAAGTTTTACAGGAGGTAACGTTACATACAAAGCGGTAATAGACAATCTGAATGTTCTCGATTATGAATATTACTTCAAACTGACTGACTCTATACTTACCAACAATGTTGTAGAAGGACTACTTATATTAAATGAAATCTTAAGCAAAGGCTTTGACGGAAACAATGTCATTACAGGCATTGCCTCACACCTCAGAGACTTATTATTGTGTAAAGATCCCAAAACAGCAGAACTATTCGAGGTTGGAGCCTCAATACGAGACAGATATATTCAAACTGCACAAAAATGCAGCAATGAATTTCTATATAAAGCTATTGAGATAATAAATGAGGCAGACCTCAATTATCGGTTGAGTAGAAACAAGCGCCTACTCTCCGATCTGACCATCATAAAACTATGTCAATTATCTTCCCCTCAAGCAGGCTCGGAAGATCAAAAAAAAAAGCAGGTAATTGATCCCATCTTTACAAAAGAGTCAGCACCTGCTCAAAATGTCGTTCAACCAAGTCGACCTGTTCAGCAAACAGCCAATTTGACAAGAAGCGAAACGAGTCCAAGAATAGCTGTCAGCTCTGGACCATCTACACAAGCTAAACAACCGGCTTCTTCCACTCAGCAATCTCAGGCTGTCAATGTTGGAGGATTAGGTTTTTCCATATCTGCTTTTTCGCAAAAGAAAGAAGAAAAAGAAGTCAAGCATGAAGCGACAATGGAAGCTATGAACGAGTGCTTCTCTCCTCTTCAACTTATCAATGAATGGAAAGCATATGCCGAAGACTTAGTAGAGGAGCACCATCTAAAGAACACTATGATAAACTGCCTACCCAATCTTTTGGACAATGGCGTTGGCAATACATTCGAGGTTGTTGTAAATAATCCTGTACAAGAGCAACGCTTGCTCGAAAATAAAATGGAAATTCTTTACCGACTCCGCGCAAAGCTACGCAACACGCAGCTACAGATGCAAGTCAGGATAAGTCAGGATAACGAAAAGAAATTAGCTTTTACTCCTTCCGAGAAGTTCAATCTAATGATGGAGGAAAATGAAAGCTTACGTAGGTTAAAAGACGAATTTGGATTAGAACTATCATAATCTTTTTTTCAAATACATTAAAAAAACTTACACCCCTCTCCTCTTTACAAGATAGAATATTCTTCCTATTTTACAAAATAATTATTCGAAGTTGTAACACTCCTTTTTTTTATTCGTTACTATAATTGAAAGGGTAACTGAATTGAATGATCGAAATTGAGTCTAACATAGTAGAATTGTGCAAAAAAGGCGATCACAAAGCACAAATGAAGATGTATTCTGTTTTTTACAAAAGGATATACAACACGTGCTATCGTATACTACGCGACTCTTTTGAAGCTGAAGACACAATGCAGGAAAGTTTCTTGAAAGCATTCTCTAAGCTAGATCAATATGTAGATTCAATACCCCTTGAGGCTTGGCTTGTCAGAATTGCAATCAATACATCAATAGATAAACTAAGAAAAAAAGAATTGGACATTATAACTCTAAACGAGAATATAGCTTATGACAACATAGCAGAAACAGATGATGATTTGGATTGGGAGCTAATACAGAATAAGGTAGAACAAGTAAAAACAGCCATTGAAAAACTTCCGGAAAGCAGTAGATTAATTATCAATCTATACTTGATAGAGGGTTATGACCATGAGGAAATAGCTGAAATACTGAACATCGCACCTGGAACAGCTCGAATTCAATACATGAGAGCAAAACAAAAGCTAGTAGCACTTATATGAAAGGAGGAGAACATGAAAGATAGAAAAGAATATATAGAAAAAAATAGACATTTGTTTGATGACAAAGAACCATCAACAGATCATATAAAGCGATTTGAAGCACTGTTAAACAAGCAGGAGAATATTATCAATAACAAGAAAGAGACGAATAGTAAGAGAAGAATTCTATTCATCAAGATTGCTTCTGCTGCTGCATCTATTGCTCTAATTGTAGGTGTCGGAATAAAATTCTATGCACCTAAGAGTATTGGTACAACAACACCAGATATAGAAAACGTAAACAGCATAGACGAATTCCAAGCGACGAATGATTATTACAACCAACAGATGGAAGAATACATTGCAGACATCATGTGCAAGCTATCCAATACAGAAACTGATAACCAAGCGCAGCTATCAGAAGATTTACAGAAAATTGTAGAAAACAACAATGTCTTTGTACAAGAAATGAAACAAAACGAGAATAAAGAAATTGCAATTCGCTATCTTGTAAAACACTATAAGGCGAACATTGAAGCTCTTGAAAATATAAATAAGAAATTAGGAAAAGTTACAAATTGCTAAATACATCCACGATGAAAAAATATATAACACTTTTAATTTTAATATGCTTCACAACCTTTCAGGTAAAAGCTGAGAACTATGAAAAGGCTCAGGATAGCATAAAATTTGACTTCAGCCTTGACATGAAGCAATTGAAGAAAGATATCCAAAAGATGCAGAAGGATATCAAATCTAAAGATTTGGCCGATCTAAATTCACTTATCGATTCTGACCAACTAAAAGCGATGAAAGAGGATCTTAAGAAGAATCTTGGGGACATGAAAAACAATCTGAGAAATGATTTAAACATCTCTGTTTTTAATAACAATTCTCAGCAAGACAGAAACCCTACTCGTACAGAGAAGAGGACATTCTCAAATGTCTCAGAAATAGAGTTTTTTCATAGCTATGGCAATATTATAGTAAAAGAAACAAATTCAAATCAGATTGATTTAGAGATACAATATTTCGACACTAAAAATCAACAGGCTGTATGTAACACGAAAATTACCAACAAGCTACTGACAATAAGTACAGCATCATCCGGAAGAAATAATACCAGAGCAAAAATAAATTATATTGTTTCCATTCCTAAAAACACAACACTCAACATAGATTTGAAATATGGAAGTGCAAAATTAGATCGATTCAGTGGATTGTTTAACGGAGATCTGGCATATAGTAACCTATCAGCCGAAGCTTTTACAAGCAACGCTATTCCCATCAAGATGAAATATAGCGAACTAAAGATTGAAGAAGCTAAAAATATCAACTTGAATGCATCTTACTCGGATATTCGCATAAGGAAAGCCAATAGCATAGAGGTGGAAGGTAACTACAATGATTACAACCTCGGCGACATACAATCTTTGACCACTACCAAGAGCTCTGCCTATGGAGATATAAGAATAAAATCGGTAGGTACAATGAATGCAAACATTAAATATATTGATGTCTCAATAGATAATCTAATCAACGATTTGGATATCACCACAGCATATGGCGATATCTCGATACGAGATGCATCAACTAAGCTAAAGAATATAAAAGTAAAGGCGAGCTATGCTGATGTGAAAATCACATTGCCACAAGATCTGTCTGCCTCTTTCGAAACCGACCTTTCGTATGGAGATATGAGCATCTCGAAACAATACAAAGTAAGCTATACAGAACAACTTGATAAGAATAATAAGGTGAGAAAGAAAGGGAAAATAGGCTCGAAGAGCCCAACTGCCACAATCTATGTCACAAACAGTTATGCCGATTTTAAAATCAGATAAATTATACAATATGAAAACAAAAATCTTTATCATCTGCACCTTAGTAGCCTCTATAATGGGCTCTTGCAGTACTTCTGCTCAAACAAATAAAGGGAAGTACAATGTCGAAAACTTCACCAAAATAGATGCATCGTCTGGCATTGATATTTATTATACACAAGGAAATAAACATTATGTAGAGGTAGATGCCAACGAAGATATCCTCAAAGACATTTCTGTCACTGTTAAAAACGGACTTCTTGAAATAAAAAGAATAAAGAATAACATGTTCAAAAAAGGCTCCCCTATTAAAGCATATATAACATCTAAAGACCTGCAAGCAATCGATCTGTCTGGAGGTGTCGATTTCTATGCAAAAGAGATCAAGACAAAAAACTCTTTCAAGATAGCTGCTTCGGGAGGAGCTGATATAGAAATCACAAAAATAAAGGCTGACGAATCTTCTATCAGTATATCGGGAGGTGCAGATTGCGACATCTCTGAACTTGATGTTCAGACATTAAATATAACAACATCTGGAGGAAGTGATGCGGAGATAAATGTTAGAGATGCAGATCGGATAAATGCATCAGCAAGTGGAGGCTCTGACCTTACCTTATCGGGCAAAACAAAAGACATAAACGTCAAAGCAAGCGGTGGGGCAGATGCTTACATCAGCAACCTAAGCTATCAAACAATTGACTCTAAAAAATCAGGAGGAGGCAGTATAAATAAATAGTTGATGAGAAGCAAACATTGCCATTAGAACAAAGAAGAAGGCCCTTAAACTTGCGGAGTTTAAGGGCTCTTATCTCTTTTATTTATAAAGTCTGAACTCAGATCTTCAAATTGTTTAAAAAGTACACATTAACAATTTTTTATTCAATTTTATTCATCATCACTATAAGCAAGCTCCCCATGTTCCATAATATCAAGACCCATTGATTCATTTTCTTTCGAAACACGAAGACCGACCAATTTGTCCACAATTTTGAATAAAACAAGTGTTAGAACAGCACTATATACTACAGCGGCAGCATTGCATACAAACTGTATCCATAATTGATTGTAATCGCCAAATAATGCTCCTTGTACTCTTCCTTCTCCGGATACCAATTGCGTTGCAAACACACCGGTTAAGATTGCTCCGACAAAACCTCCTACACCATGAACTCCGAAAGCATCTAAAGCGTCGTCATACTTCAATTTTGGTTTTACCCATGCAACCATAAAAAAGCAAACTAGAGAAGATGCTATTCCGATAAAGAATGCTCCTATTACATCTACAGTTCCGGCAGCAGGAGTGATAGCCACTAACCCAGCTACACTCCCAGTACAAATGCCTACTATAGTTGGTTTCTTGTTTATAATCCATTCTAACGCCATCCAAACGAAAGCAGCAACTGCTGTTGCCAAGTGAGTAACGAAAAGAGCGTTAGCTGCTAATCCATTCGCTGCTAACCCGCTGCCTGCATTAAATCCGAACCAGCCCAACCAAAGCAAGGCAGTACCTAATACTACAAAAGGAATATTATGAGGAGGTATCGGATGACCAACTGTCCGGTATCCTTTTCTACGTCCAAGCATTATCGCCATAACTAAAGCCGATACTCCGGCATTAACATGAACTACAGTTCCTCCGGCAAAGTCAATAGCTCCCATCTGTTGCATCCATCCACCGCCCCATACCCAATGAGCCATAGGGTTGTAAACAATTATTGCCCATAAAACACTAAACAAAAGGAACCCCGAGAATTTAATCCTTTCAGCAAAAGCCCCAATCATAAGAGCAGGTGTTATAATTGCAAATTTACACTGAAACATAGCAAATAGTATTTCAGGAATATTGACACCTTCTATTAACGAGTGAATACTTACTCCTTTAAGAAATATTTTATCGAAACCTCCAATAAAGAATCTTAAAGGATTATCAGTATCCATAAAACTTTTTCCAAAAACCCAACTATAGCCAAATGCAACCCAAATAATGCTAATTATCGCTGTCAGAGCAAGACATTGCATCATAATACTTAATACATTTTTACGACGGACTAATCCACCATAAAAAAATGCTAACCCTGGAATAGTCATTAACATGACAAGTATGGTTGCAACCAGCATCCATGCCGTATTGCCAACATTTAACTCTTCAGGTGCGATTTTTACTACTTCCGCTTCTTTGATAGTAGCCGGAGACGTTCCCGGCACAATTTGAGATATAGAATCTTGTGATAAGACAATTACTTCCTGAGAAGATAAATCTGGCAAGAAGCAAAATAGACTTATAAAAATAACCAAAATCGTTTTCATACCTTATTAACTCTGTTTTGTTTGTTTTTACATTTCTTCGCTCTCATTGTATAAAGATTCATCATCTCTATCTCCTGTGCGTATCCTTATAGACTGCTCTACACTCGATATAAAGATTCTTCCATCTCCACTTTCACCTGTATATGCAGATTTCTGTATTGCTTCAATTGACTTTTCAAGATTTTTATCACGCACTACAAACGAAATAAATATTCGGTCAATAGCGCTTATATCATATGCCACACCTCTAAATATAAGCCCCTGCTTTGCATCTCCTTTCCCTTTTACATCCCACCATGACAAGAAGTTAATGTCGGCATCATGCAATGCCTCTTGTACCTCCTGAAATCTGGATTTACGAATAATCGCTTCAATCTTTTTCATACATTCAATTAATTAATTATTTGATACTTAACCCAAACATAAAATCATACTAGAAATATTATTATTAAACACATATAGATTCACAAACGCTTCATTTTATATATTTATGATTGATTATTGCTATAAATAAAATCATATATCTATTTATTTTTGCAAAAATAAAACATATTGAAAAAAATCAACAAACATAACTATAGTTAAAATTTAAATATGTTTATCAAATACTAGGAAGATGTGTAGAAATATTAATGATGTGATTTTTAGAATAGCTCAAAACGCTCATTATGTCATATTATAACAATTAGCAATATAGTATCAAAAAACACTTATGAAAATAGGATGAACAATATTGGGGTATTATTTCTTAGAATCGTTTTGACAAGTAGTCGTTCAGTTTGTGTTTTGATAATAAAAAAAGGACATCCGCCCAAAGCTAGATGTCCTTTTCTATATTTTCTGTTCTTTTTAGCAAATATAAGTCCCTTTTCCTGTACCTATCTGAGTTGCCTTTGTTATTACAACTTCTTTCACCCCGAGATCGACAGCCTCGAAAGCATTTTCTAGTTTTGGAATCATCCCTCCTTGAATAACACCTTTATCTACAAGCTGTTTAAAATCCTCTTTCCTCAGCTCTGGAATAACGCTTTCATCGTCATTTTCATCCATCAGCACACCATTCTTTTCGAAACAAAAAATAAGGCTTACATCAAATTTTTTAGCCAAAGCTTTTGCCGTTTCTCCTGCAATTGTATCGGCATTTGTATTCAATATATTTCCTTGCTTATCATGTGTCAGCGGAGCTAAGATCGGCACAATACCTTGAGCGATCAACATTGCCAATATATCGGCATTCACCTCTTTTACATCGCCAACATATCCATAGTCTATTTCCTTCACAGGACGCTTCTCCGAACGTATCAGATTAAGATCTACACCTGTCAATCCTAGCGCATTTACACCCAATGCCTGCAATCCTGCTACAATATTCTTATTAACGAGACCACCATAAACCATTGTTACAACATTGAGAGTTTCCCGGTCGGTAATGCGTCGCCCATTCACCATCCGGCTCTCTATACCTAATTGCTCAGCCAGTTTTGTTGCCGAACGTCCTCCTCCGTGTACAAGAAGCTTATATCCTTCGATCTTGGAAAAGTCTTCAAGCAATTGTTTCAAAGAAGATTCTTCTTCTACAATTTTCCCTCCGACTTTTATTATTGTTAGTTTTTTCATCCTATAAAAATCAATTATATACAAAGAAAAAGAGATTGTTTCTAATAAAGAAACAATCCCTTCATAAATCTTCTCACGAAAGATTACTTTCTGATTCCTAGTTCTTTGATAATAGAACGATATCTTTCAATATCTGTTGCTATTAGATAGTCTAGCAAACGACGACGTTTACCAACTAGACGTCTTAGAGATCTTTCTGTGTTATAGTCCTTCTTATTTAACTTCAAGTGTTCAGTTAAATGCGAAATACGGTATGAAAACAATGCTATCTGCGCTTCTGGTGAGCCAGTATCAGTGTTAGACTTTCCGTACTTAGCGAAGAGTTCTTGCTTTTTAGCTGAATCTAAATACATAAGTTGTTATTTATAATTTGTAAAACGAGGTGCAAATATATAACTTATTTTTTGAGCTACAAACAATTAAGTGATATTTATTCTCTTAGAAAGGAAGATCATCTCCATCGTCACCACTCGTAAAATCTACCGGAGCAGCAGGTGCAGCTGGTTGATTAGGTGCTCCATAGGCAGGTGGAGTTTGTCCTCCCGCAGCAGCTTGGTCTATCTTCCAAGCTCTTAAGTCTGTATACCAGTTACCATTGTATTCGCGGCTCTCTATATCGAAAGAAACATCAAGAATATTTCCTACTTGAAGAACTGATTCGTTTATTTTATCTCCCCACAAAGTGATACACACTTTTTTAGGATACATACCGTCTGTTTCTAGTATAATGTTCTGTTTTCTCCATTCACCATTCTTTCCCATACCTGTTTGCATAGGAAGCACTTGAATTAGTTTTGCTGTTAATTCCATATCTATATTATTTTATATTTTCAAAAAGGTGTGTAAAGGTACAAAAAATAATTATTCTTTAAGTTCATCTCCCCCACTGCCTTGCTCTGCTTTTTCGGCAGCTAGCATTTTTTCGGCAGATGTAATAAACTCTTTATAGTAAGATAAAAGCAATGTAGTTAACGGAATAGCTATGATCATCCCCACAATCCCCAATAATGAACCCCATACAGAAAGAGATAAAAGAATAATAGCAGGATTCAAGCCCATTGCCTTACCCATGATGCGAGGGACTAGAAATAGATCCATAATACATTGTACCACAACATAGACTAAGGCTACCAGTCCCAGCATTGCCCAGAAACTAGTATGGCTCTGAGATGCTCCAAGCCAGCAAAGCAGAATAGCCGGAGGAAAAGTGATGACTTGCAAGTATGGTATCATATGAACAAGTCCGACAATAATACCAAACATTATTGCCAAAGGAAGACCTATTACCTGAAAACCAATAGCATAAAGAGCTGCTAAGATAAGGCATATAAATGCCTGATGACGGAAATACCTGTTCATGCTGTACTCTACGTCTAAAGTTATTCGACCTACAGTATCACGATATTTAGGAGGTATAAGGAAACGCCACAATTCATTTATCTTATCATAATCTAACAAGATAAAAATAAGGTAAAGAAGAACAATAAAGACTACAGTCAATCCGAATAAGAATGAAATGGTATTTGAGAAAAGTGATTCTACAGCGGGCCCTACAAACTGAAAGATTTCTACCAGATTTTCCCTTGACAATGTTTCCTGCAATTCCTTAAAATCAATATAGCGGCTTATTGCATCAGCTAAACTTACAGGGATACCATTGGCACTAATAGACGACAGATTGTAATTTGCAATAAGAGTATTTATTTGCCATATCTCGTTTTCGATAAGAGGGACCAATACGAAGCCTAACAAAGTCAGCATCCCTGCAACTGAAAGCAATGTCAACACTACTGCTATGGAATGTGCCAGCCGTAACTTGCGTTGATAAAAGCGCACCAATGGGTTCAACATATAGGCTAATAGCCAAGCTACTAAGAATGGTAGCAATACTCCTCTAAGTTTATAAAGGAAAAAGAGGCCTAAAGCCAAAGCGAAAAAGCTAATTATAAGCCGGATAGTACGATCAAAAGTAAAAGGTTTGTTGAATGTTTGGCCCATCAGAGTATAACTTTTAGCTAGTCAAAAAAAGAATTTTATATCTTTACAAAGATATTCTATTTTTCGAATTTCCTGTAACTTTTTGCTCATGAAGAAAGCTTATTTTGTTCAAACACTGACTATTCTCCTCATATTAACTACAAGTTGGTCTTATGCCCAAACAAAGCAAACAGCCATTCAACAATTTATAAATAACCCAACGTTACAGCATGCTTCTATTGGCATTTGTGTAAAAGATTATTCCGGAAAAACAATCATTGCGCACAACGAGCAGAAGTCCCTTACTCCGGCATCTATATTGAAAGTTGTAACCACAGCAACTGCACTTGAAATTCTTGGAGAAAATTATAGATATGCTACAACTCTGGCAAAGGACAGTGACCACCCTAACAGACTTATTGTTCATGGATATGGAGACCCAACATTAGGCACTGAGTTTTTAGACAACACGCCAAACATATTTATCGACCAGTGGTGCGATCAAATCGGACAGAATATGAACCTCGCAAAAGACTTAGATATTTTAGTTGTGGATGACTATTTTGGATATGACGGGATCTCTCACCGATGGATATATCAAGACATAGGGAATTACTATGCATCAGGGACTTATGGCATCAGTCTTTTTGACAACACTTATAAACTCTACCTTAATACAATGCGGAATGATACCTGCCCTGTAATAGTAAGAACGGAACCTTCTATTGACATAAACTTCAGAAATACACTTCAAACCAACACATCGGGACAAGACAATGCTTATATCCACGGAATACCTTTCTCGAAAGAACGACTGATTACGGGAGACGTACCCTCTAACAGGTCATCTTTCAGGATAAAAGGAGACATCCCTGATCCGGGTTTACTTCTTGGTGAAACTTTAGCCAAACATCTTTCAGAGAAAAACTTTACGATAAAAAATGTTGAGACAACCCGTGAAAAATTCTACCAACATTCTCCAAAGAAGGAGAAATATTCTTTTTCGGAAAAGGTCTTCTATCAACACCGCTCATTTCCCATAAGAGACATCATAAAAGACACCAATGTAAGAAGCAATAATCATTATGCCGAGCACTTGATCAGAACAGTAGGACGAGCAAAAAATCAAGATATATACGCTTCGGCCTTAGATGAAGGGATAGACAAGACCTTAGCTTTTTGGAAAGAGAAAGGATTAACAACCGAAGCTCTATTCATGTACGATGGAAGCGGACTTTCTCCCGCTAATGCAGTAAGTCCTTTGTTCATGTGCGATCTGTTGACCTATATGCAAACAAAAAGCGAATATGCTAATACCTTTTTGGAGTCATTTCCCAGAGCAGGGGTTGATGGCACTGTAAAGAACAGATTGAAAGGAACCCGCCTTGCAGGCAAAGTATATATGAAAAGCGGAAGTATAAATGGAGTGCAATGCTTCTCCGGTTATTACATAGAGGGAGAAAAGAAATACGCTTTTACTGTCATGGTGAATAAATTTACAGGATCACGCAACCAACTCGTAAAGGCGATAGATAAATTGTTGCTTTCTTTACTAAAATAATCTGCCTTGATAAGTATTTCGCTCACTAAATCTTTTTAGAACTTTAGCGGTGAATTCGAAGTTTTTCAACCCCCAATCCGGAGCAATGAGCAAATTCTTAGGGGACTGCGACACAAATCTCTCAATAATAAAATCAGGATTTAAACGCTCTGCAAAATCGATGCACAAATCGATATAGTCATCCACTTCAAACAGGTTGAACCATTCAGGATGCTCTCTATGCTGTTTTGCCATCACTGTTCCTTTTATTAGTTGTAGCTGATGCAGCTTGACAGTAGTAAGAGGTAGTTTTGATATTTCAACAGCATGGTTTAGTATTTGCTCTCTGCTTTCGTGAGGCAATCCTAATATCAGATGCGCTCCGGTATATATACCACGAGCAGCCGTTTTCTCGATAGCCTCAACACTTTCGGCATGCGTATGACCTCTATTAATAAACTCCAAAGTAGAATCCAGAGTCGACTCTAAACCATATTCGATAACAAGGAATGTTTTCTTATTCAGCTCGGCAAAATATTCCAACAATTCATCCGGCATACAGTCGGGACGAGTACCAATAATTAATCCTACAACATCTGGATAGCTTAATGCTTCTTCGTACAGAGCAATCAGCTTATCGATACTATCGTAAGTATTGGTATAGGACTGGAAATATGCCAGGTATTTCATGCTTGGGTACTTGTGAGAGAAGAAAGCTATTCCATCCCTCAACTGATCGCTGACAGTACGATGTCTGCCTCCATAACCCGGACTGAAACTCTGATTGTTGCAATAGGTACATCCTCCTACAGCCTTTGAACCATCCCTATTGGGACAAGTAAAGCCTGCATTGATAGAAATCTTTTGTACTTTATAAGGGAAATGCTTCGAGATAAGTTCCCCGAACTCTTTATAGAATTTATTTTCCATTCAATAATTTTCGCCTGTTGGATAAAAAATTACAATGCTACAATGAGATTAAAAATCGACTGCAACATCTCTGCTACCATCCTCCAATACTGTAATAGTCACATTTACTGTATCGTGAGGGAGAATACTTTCTATCTTTTCGGGCCATTCTATAAAGCAAAGACTTCCGCTAAAGAAATAGTCTTCGTAACCGAAATCGTAGGCTTCTTCTATTTTGTTTATTCTATAAAAGTCGAAATGATAGATCAATTCAGCGCTATCGGAGCGATACTCGTTCACAATGGCAAATGTAGGGCTATTGATAGTATCGGAAACACCAAGATTTTCACAAATTGCTTTTATAAAAGTAGTCTTTCCTGCTCCCATTTCTCCATGAAAAGCAAAGACCGTGTTGTCTCCCATTCCTTTTATAAATTCTTTGGCTGTTTCATCTATTTTATCCAGCGATTCTATTTTCAAATTCATTTTTATTTGTTTTTGTTGCAAAGATATAATTTGTGAGGCATTCGATATGAAATCTTAACTTAAAAAAGAAGATGCCCCTGATATTAAACATTGACTGGCTGCTTTATCTTACTTTCCTGTCAGGGTTATAAAAGGAACAATCATTTCTTCCATAGAGATGCCTCCATGCTGAAACGTGTTGCTGAAATAAGAGGCGTAGTGGTTGAAATTATTAGGATAGGCAAAGAAATCATCCCCACTTGCGAAGATATACTTTGTACTCAGATTGGGCGAAGGCAAACCTACCTTATCAGGGTTGTGTATATCATATACTTTTTTTCTATCATATTCCAGATTGCGTCCTTTCTTATACCTGATATTTGAGTTTACAGACTTATCGCTGATCACTTTCAAAGGGTTCTTTACTCTTATAGTACCATGATCGGTAGTAAGAATGATCTTATAACCTGCTCCCTTTGCTTTTCGGAGGATATCCATCGTGCTCGAATGCTTGAACCACGAACTTGTCAGCGATCGGTAGGCGGCTTCGTCCGAAGCCAATTCCCTAATCATTTTAGAGTCGGTACGGGCATGAGAGAGCATATCTACAAAGTTGATAACAACAACATTCAGTTGCTTATCTTTTAATACATGAAAGTCCTGCAATAATTTTTCGCCCGAAGAAGATGCTATCAATTTATTATAAGAGAATGAGTACTCTTTCTTTTTTCGCTCTATCTGAAGTTTCAGCAATGCTTCTTCATGTATATTTTTCCCTTCATCATCGTCTTCTTCCATCCAAAGATCTGGATACATCTTCTCTATCTGGGCAGGCATCAATCCTGAAAAGATCGCATTACGAGCATACTGTGTTGCTGTTGGGAGGATACTTATAAACTCTTCCTCGATAATAGAAAACTCATTAACTAGAAAATTCTTTATCTCAATCCATTGATCGAACCTAAAATTATCGATAAGTACAAAGAAAACTTTCTCGTTATTATCTAAGAGCGGAAATACTTTTTTAGGAAGAAGATCAGGACTTATTAATGGACGACCCTCGGGATTTTGAATCCAAGATTCATAATTCTTCTTTACAAATTTCGAGAAACCAACATTTGCCTCCTGCTGCTGTGTATGCAAAAGATCAATCAACGGATTGTGAGAAGCCGTTAATTCTATATCCCATCTAAGTATTTTTTTATATACATCTTTCCAAGCATCAAAGTCTGACGATTCATTGATTTGATCGCTAATTTTTACATATTCCTGACGATATTCTTCGAGTATTGCTTCCGATACAATTGCGTCTTTATGAAGATTTTTTTTCAGAGAAAGAAGAATTTGATTCGGGTTTACCGGCTTGATGAGATAATCGGCTATCTTCTTACCTATTGCATTGGTCATAATGCCTTCATCTTCACTCTTGGTAATCATTACCACCGGAACCGAGGGGTTTATCTCTTTTAGTTCGACAAGGGTTTCGATACCCGACAACCCGGGCATATGCTCGTCGAGAAAAACTATATCAAAAGCTCCCTGCATAAAGCTTTCAATCGCATCCTGTCCACTATTTACAGGTACTACTTCATAGCCTTTTGCCTCCAGAAATAATATATGAGAACGCAGTATCTCTATTTCATCATCGGCCCAAAGAATTCGTTTTTTTCTCATATCAAGATCTTCACATAAAAAGTCACTTTATGATATCACAAAGTGGCTTCTGTTTTTTAGCACTTTAGTATATATTCCAAAAATACTAAGAGTGATGCAATAGCAGACAATCAGCAAGGTTAAAAATTATTATTTCGGTATATGAAATATTACTTAGCAAAAGCATAGGATATTGCATATTTACCACTCTGTATTTTTACTGTTGAATCCTTTTTATCTTTGTCCTTACTATTGATTCTATACTTTGTAATGTTATCAGGTAAAGCGACAGAAGCTGTACAACCTACAGGCAATGTAATATCCATCATCATTTGCGATCCATCCAACTTCCAGTTTACTGACACAAGTCCGTATGGTGTTTCTTTTTCTGTTTTTGCCCATGTAACTCCTTCAGGCACCTGAGGTTCGATAAGAACATGTTTATAGCCCGGCATATTTTCGTCGATGCGTATTCCTCCAACAGCCTGATAAAACCACGCTCCTATTCCATTGTAACAATTGTGGATATGACTTCTATCTCCACCCCATTCTTCCCATGTAGTGGTCGCCCCTTGATCTATCATATACAAATATCCGGGGTAGTCTCTTTTTTTTAACATTGAGTAAACAAAGTCAACGGCCTTCTCTCTTACAGCCCAATCTGTTAGTGTATTTACACCAACCAGTCCGGTTGCAATATGTCCTTTATACTTGTTTTGAGCATCCAGAAACAATTTCTTCTTAACATCTTTCTTTATATTCTGAGGAGTAGCCCCAACCAACATTGGAATCATCATATCGATCTGAGAAGCTGTAGCGTAAGTTTTCTCTTGCGGGTTGTAAAATGTTTCATGAATTTTTGTGTTCAATGCATCCCGCTTCTCTGCATAGAGTCTGGCATCGTCTTCTTTGTTAAGAATTGTTGCAATCTTAGACATATAATCTAAACACTCGCTAATGAAGCTATTGTTTACAATATCAACAGATGCTTCTTCTTGAGGATTTACCCCTTTGGGAGGAAGCCAGTCTCCAAGATACCAATTTCGATAGTCTGTATCAGGCCATCTTTTCAGTAAACCGTCAACCGAGTATTTATCTACATATCCTAACCAACGTTGCATGAAAGGATAATATCTTTCAATCAGTCTTTTATCATTATTGTTGATATATGTTTTCCAAGAACTATATATGATAAAAGCACACCAAGAGGGTCCTCCTCCTGCCTTAGTCGGGCTTGGCGCCGTATGAGGCAGTCCTCCATCGGAACGCATACAGTCTTCCCACGACTGCATCCAATTATATAGCAATGGGGAAACATTATACATGGTCTGAAGTGTTTGAGCCGATGTATTTCCATCTCCTCCATATCCCAAACGTTCGATATGTGGACAATCAACAGTATATCCCCCCAACGTTAAGCAACGGAAAGTATATTGAATCATATCGTGAATAGCATTCAGGTCTGCATCTGAACTTTGAAATGATGATGCCTGATCAAAAGTCGGGTAGATGAGGTAACCTAAAATATCCTCTTTTTTTATCTCCTGAGGCAAATTGCTAATCCTAATATATCTGAATGCATGATAATTAAATCTATTGCAAAATACCTCCTCACCTTTTCCTGAGGCAATATAAATATCTTTATGTCCTAAAAGAGTTGGAAAAACTCCGTCTTTTTCCAAATGATCAGCATACTCCATCAGTATTTCTTGTCCTTCATTTAGGTTCGGGAATTTGATTTTAGCCCATCCCGTCAGGTTTTTCCCCATATCAACAATCCATGTTGTATCATTAATACGCTTAACACCTTTGGTATAAATCGTTTCTTGAATCTGGTTAGGTTCACACATCTGAGGAGAAACTTTGTGTTCAGTATTTACAACCTCTATTGCGGGAGACCATGTATGCTTGCGTATCTCATCAGCATCCAGAGAAGCAAAAACTCTTCTTGCATCTATCTTTTCTCCGCCAAATTGGTGTGGATTCCAATTGCCAATGCCTTCGTAGCCGCTTTCAGTTCCTTTCCATGATCCATCAGTGACAACTAAAACACGATTTTCTTTCTTTTTCAGTTGATTTAATTGCGCTCTTACGATAGGTCCTTCGTGTGCTACTTTATATAAGTTGCTCTTATACCACCCTTGGCTTAACCATAAGATAATATCATTCTTCCCCTTCTGCAATAGCTTTGTAACATCATATGTTACCGATAGGGATCTCTTATCCAGCTGCGAAACAGCAGGAGATAACACATCCTCGTTTACCTTTTCCCCATTTATATATACTTCATGATAACCTAGAGAGTTTACATGAAAGAGATATTTTCCTTGCTTATTATCAATATTAATTTCTTTCCAAAGGATCGGGCTGTTTACTGCCTTTCCTTCCAGTGTCAGACCAATGTATTCTCCAGCCCACTCTTTCGCATCAAGAAGACCAATGCCAAAGCTTGCAACCGAACTCCACGAAGAAGCTTTCCCTTTCTCATCCCACACCCTCACTTTCCAGTAATAAAGAGAAGATGGGCTCAGCCTATTTCCCCCATAGGGAACCATCACTGAAGCATCAGAATCAACCTTCCCACTATCCCAGATGTCTCCTTTGCTTTTTTTAGCAAGAGTAACACTGTCAGAAGCTACAATTATTTGATAGGCAATTTGTCGAGTTCCGTTCTCTTTAGAAGTCAACTTCCAACTGAAGTGCGGACTTCGATTGTCAATGGCTAGCGGATTTTTCAAATTCTCGCAACGCAAGTCTTCGATTTCTATCGATTTTATAGAATTACTTATAAATAAGCAAAACAAGATAAAAGGGATTATCTTAAGTAATCTCATGGTACAATAATTTTATTTAGGTTAATCAAGTTTTTATATAGATATATCACAGGTTTCGTCCTTGTGTCATCTCCCTATAGGCAATAGGCGTCATCCCCGTCTTTTTTCGAAAGACTGTACAGAAGTAATCCGAATTCTCGAAGCCAACTTCAAAAGCAACCTCCTGACTCGTCATGGCTGTATTTGTCAACAACTCTTTACTCCGTTGCAGTTTGAGTTCTAATAAATATTGAGACGGGGGAAATCCTGTATATTGCTTAAAGATACGGCGAAACCAAGAATAGCTCATATGTACTTCCTGAGCAACCTCTTCCGGACTCATATCCAAATGGAAGTTCTCCTGCATTATTATCTTGGCTTTATTTATTTGTTTAATTACTTTCAGCTCCTCAAAAGAGGCATGCTTGTTCTGCGAATAAGCCAGACCTAAGAGGTGATTCACAACTCCGGCAAGCATTGGTTGAAAGCCAGTATTTTGTTCTTTAGCGATTTCTATTGCTTGCTTATACAGCTGAACAATATCGTCTCTGATGCCAACATTGAAAAGAGGTTTCTCCTTATTAAAGAAGCCATGCTGAATACGATTATCTATATTTATCCCTTTAAAACCAATCCAATATTCATCCCAGCCTGTCGCCAAATCGGGACGATAGCTATGCCATTCTCCCGGAAACAATAAAAACATATGCCCCTCTTTTATTGTTATCCGTTTTTGAGAATCGGAGGTGAAGGTCCCTCTTCCTCGGGTAATATACAAGAGTTGATATTCATCTAATACTCTCCCTTTTTCGGTAGAAAACAAATAACGGGTAGGGTGATTTCTAGGTGGATAAGGAGAGTCTTTTTCAATCCTTTGGTATCCCACCGAATTAATAGTTAGCCCCCAAAGAATATCCTGATCACTCGCAATCAAATATTTAACTCGAACTGTCTTTTCCATGTAATAAAATAGATCAACTTTCTAAGTACAAATTTCAACCACAAAGGACACATTGTACTATATAACAAACAGATACAAATATAATCATTAATTAATGATCTCATAACAATTGTATCAATAAACAAAGAGATTAAATCAAAATATGAAATAGAGCAGATGAAATAGAATGTACTTTTGTTAACGTGAAACTGAATACAATTCGAAATGAAAAACACTTACAACTTCCTCGCTTTTGATATAGGGGCTACAAGTGGACGCTCTATTATTGGAAAACTAGAAAACGGCAAATTGACTTTAGAAGAGTTAACCCGTTTCGATAATAAAATACAATTTATTCAAGACAAGTATTATTGGAATATTTTCTCTCTTTTCGAAGAATTGAAAAACAGTCTTAAGAAGACATCAAGTTTAGGTGTCGAGATAGATTCTGTAGGGATAGATACATGGGGAGTAGATTTTGTTTATGTAGCAGAAGATGGTAGCATTCTGAATCTTCCTCGATCGTACCGTGACCCATATACGGACGGAATACCAGAAGAGTACTTCTCTCTGATATCTAAGAAAGAAGTATATGACTTAACCGGAATTCAGACAATGAATTTCAATAGTCTTTTTCAACTGTATGCAGCAAAAAAGGAAAACTCATCGGCTCTGGCTCATGCTAAAAATATTCTTTTTGTACCGGATGCATTATCTTATTTGTTGACTGGCAAAAAAGTTATTGAATATACAATCGCCTCTACTTCTCAGCTATTAAACGCAAGAACAAAGGAATTTGAACCTGCTCTATTTGAAAAAGCAGATATCAGCTCATCTTTAGTGAATAAGGTTACCATGCCGGGAAGCATTATAGGCAATACAGCTCAATATATTACCAAAGAATGTAATATTAAAGACACGCCTGTTGTTGCTGTTGCCGGACACGACACTGCTTCGGCTGTCGTTGCTGTACCTGCCAAAGATGAAAACTTCGCATACTTGAGTTCCGGCACATGGTCTTTGATGGGAATAGAGACAAAAGAGCCAATCATAAACGAAGAGTCATTCAACCTCAACTTCACAAATGAGGGTGGTGTTGATGGAACAATCCGTTTTTTGAAGAACATCACCGGCATGTGGCTGCTTGAACAATGCCGCAAAGAATGGGAAGCACAAGGCAAGCCATACTCTTACCCGGAAATAGTAGAGATGGCTAAATCTGAAAAAGAATTACAATTTATCATAGATCCTGACGACGCATCGTTCGCCAACCCAGATTGTATGGAAAAAGCAATATCGGAGTTTTGTATAAAAACAAATCAAGAATGCCCAAAAGATCACGCCCAATATGTCCGATGTATTTTCGACAGTCTTGCTATCAAGTACAGGTATGTGTTAGCTAAGCTGCAAGAAGTAGCTCCATTTTCTATCAACAAATTACACGTTATAGGAGGTGGTGCGCAGAACAAGCTGCTTAATCAACTAACGGCTGACGCCATAGGCATACCAGTTGTAGCAGGACCTGTCGAAGCTACAGCCATCGGGAATATTATGATGCAAGCAAAAGGATTAGGCGTTGTAAATTCATTACAAGAAATCAGAACTGTAATAAACAACAGCGTGAGTACGGAGACATTTCTGCCTAAAACTTCCGATGAATGGAAGAAACAAATTGAACAAGCAACATCATTTTTAAGTAATATCATAAACAAATAATAATGCCAATATGAAAACTGATTTAGTACAAAAGTCTTACGAAATAGCAAAGGAACGCTATGCCGCAATAGGAGTAAACATTGATACAGCTCTTGAACAATTACAGAAAATAGCAATTTCGATACATTGCTGGCAAGCTGATGATGTTGTTGGGTTTGAAAACCTAAGCAACATGGGTGGTGGTGGAATACAAGCCACTGGTAATTATCCTGGCAGGGCAAGAAACATTGCTGAACTAAGATCTGATATAGAAAAGGTATTGACCCTTATTGGAGGAAGTCATCGTTTTAGCCTTCACGAAATTTATGGAGATTTTGGAGACAAAGTTGTTGACAGAGACCAAGTAGGACCAGAACACTTTGCTAGTTGGATGCAATGGGCAAAAGAAGTTGGATTAAAACTGGATTTCAACTCTACTTCATTTGGTCATCCAAAGAGCGGCGATCTGACTTTAGCTAACCCTGATAAAGAAATACGTGACTTCTGGATTGAGCATACTAAACGTTGTAGAGCAGTAGCTGAAGCAATGGGTAAATTCCAAGATGATCCGTGTATTATGAACCTTTGGATACATGATGGCTCGAAAGACTTGACTGTAAACAAATATCAATATCGTTCTCTTTTAGAAAAATCGCTTGACGAGATATTTGCAACAGAATACAAAAACATGAAAGACTGTATCGAATCTAAGCTATTCGGTATTGCGCTTGAAAGCTTCACTGTTGGTTCTCATGATTTCTATCTGGGATATGGAGCGAAAAAACAAAAAATGGTTACACTAGACATGGGACACTTCCATTTGTCAGAAAGTGTTGCTGATAAGATTTCATCACTGTTATTATTCACCCCTGAAATCATGCTACATGTAAGCCGTCCGGTTCGCTGGGACTCTGACCATGTTGTAATCCTCAACGATGAAGTAACCGATTTGACAAAAGAAATTATTCGTGCCAATGCTCTAAATAAAGTACATATCGGCTTAGACTTCTTTGATGCATCTATCAATCGTGTGGGAGCTTATGTTGTAGGTATCCGTTCTACTCAGAAAGCATTGTTGCAAGCACTACTAGAACCTCTGGCTAAACTTCGCGAATACGAAGCTAACGGACAATATTTCGAGCGTCTTGCTCTATTGGAAGAAGCGAAGAGCCTTCCTTGGAATGCCGTTTGGGATTATTTCTGCCTGAAAAATGATATTGCTGTTGGAGAAGATTACATCACAGAGATACAACAGTACGAAAAAGATGTAACATCCAAAAGAGGATAAAATGACATTATGAATACTATCATAGGTTTAATTATTATAGCAATAGGGAGCTTGGGTCAATCAAGCTCCTATGTGCCAATAAATAAGATTAAAAACTGGTCGTGGGAATGTTTTTGGTTGGTCCAAGGAGTATTCGCATGGCTAGTTTTCCCTCTTCTAGGGGCTATGCTGGCACTACCTTCAGGGGTATCTCTTCTGGACGTATGGCAAGCAGCGGGCAGCGATGTGTGGAAAAGCATTGGTTACGGTATACTATGGGGCATCGGAGGATTAACTTTCGGCCTGAGTATGCGTTACCTTGGAATAGCTCTGGGACAATCGCTAGCTCTTGGAACTTGTTCTGCTTTTGGGACTCTTATTCCTGCCATACTCAAAGGAGATGACTTGTTTTCGGGAGACGGACTAATATTGCTCATCGGTGTATCGATTGCCATTGCTGGCATCGCCATTATTGGTTACGCGGGAGCTTTAAAGTCTAAGAACATGTCGGAGGAGGAGAAGAAAAAAGCAGTGAAAGACTTTGCTCTGAAAAAAGGGCTTCTTATTGCGCTTCTGGCGGGTGTGATGAGCGCTTGTTTCAATCTAGGACTAGAAGCTGGTGCACCAATCAAAGCACAGTTATTTCAACTAGGAGCAAATGAACTTCTTGTTTTAAATCCTGTTATATTCTTAGTTACAATCGGAGGGTTTATAACAAATGCTTGTTATTGTCTTTTCCAAAATTATAAGAATGGTACATTCAAAGATTACACAACTGCATCTGCAAACGTATGGATGAACAACCTCGTATTCTGTGCCTTGGCAGGGTTGCTGTGGTACTCTCAATTTTTCGGATTAGGAGTCGGACAAAGTTTCTTTGAACCGGGAAGCGTAATGATGGCTTTCTCGTGGAGTATCCTAATGTCTTTGAATGTGTTGTTCAGTAATATGTGGGGAATCATCCTTAAAGAGTGGAAAGGATCGGGACAGAAAACAATTATCGTTCTTGTATCGGGATTAGCAGTACTCATTATTTCGATAATTTTCCCTCAGCTAATGAAATAATTCAAACTGTTGTTTGTATATAATAATAAATAAAAATGAAATCAATTTTAGACAATAGACCTCAATTATCGAAACAAGTCTATGAAGTTGCAGAAGTAGCCGGCTACCTGTGGCAAAAAGGATGGGCTGAACGTAATGGAGGGAACATCACAATCAATATAACTGACGAGATCGACGATGAAATCAGGAAAATGCCTGCGATCAGCGATAGAGTAGAAATAGGCAAGAAACTTCCTAACTTAAAAGGTTGTTACTTCTATTGTAAAGGGACAAACAAACGCATGAGAGACCTTGCCCGAAACCCAATGGACAATGGTTCTGTCATACGTATTCTTGACGATTGCAGCAGCTATGAAATCATTGCTGACAATCCGGTAAAGCCGACATCTGAACTTCCTTCACACTTATCGATGCACAATTTTCTGATAGGAAAAGGATCTACTTATAAAGCTGCCCTACATACGCATCCTATTGATTTGATTGCCATGACCCACAACCCTGAGTTCTTGGCAAAGGATAAACTAACGTATTTGCTTTGGAGCATGATCCCAGAGACCAGAGCTTTCTGCCCTAAAGGATTAGGAATCATTCCTTACAAGATGCCCGGATCTATAGATTTGGCGGAAGCCACTATCAAAGAATTAGAGGATTATGATGTGGTAATGTGGGAAAAACACGGAGTATGCTCTGTGGGTGAGAACATCATGGAAGCTTTTGATATGGTAGATACTTTATCTAAATCGGCTCAGATATACCTGACAGCTAAATCGATGGGATTTGAACCGGAAGGCACATCAAAGGAAGACATGGATGCGCTGAAAATAGCTTTTAACCTACCCAAATAATATAATATCACTACCTAGATGATGAGGGGGCTGCACATTCTGTAGCTCCCTTGTTTTATTTAGTATTGTCATGATTCAGGCTAGAGCATTCATTCCCTATCTGACATAAAAAATCAAGAGTAGCTAGAAAACTCCAACTACTCTTGACCCATCGTATTATTAAATCTAATTGAAAATTATAATCTTAACAGATTAACTTAAGACTATATTTATTCTCCTGTCCATTCTTCTGGATCACCTTCCAAGTGAGACCATTCTGATTTATACACTGTTTCGTTAAAGATAAGTTCATCATCAAACAGAGATTCTGTTAAGAACTCTAATACCTCCAATTGACTAGGTAATTCTCCAAACCAACGACTGTTTGTGCGTTCTTTGAAGCTTACTTCTGTAGGATCTACATCATATGTCATATTTGCCCCATAGCCATTATCTCTTAATTCCTTTAGGTAAGGGAGAGGTAGTTTCAATGAAGCCAAGTTAGAAAAATTCATTGAAAATTGGCCAGTCCTGCTTTTCGGCAATTTATAATAGTTTTGAGAGAAATCACCTGTTATACCATAATCTGGAAGGATATAATCTACGAATTCGCCAGGATACTTACCTTCTACTGCAACCATATCTATAAGATCTCTATATGCATATACAGTCACCCATTTATCAGGCATAATCTTATCTATTTCATATGCCAGACGAGAACTTGCTTTATTATCAGCCATCGGTAATAAAACGCTTGGATCTCCTGTTCCTTTATATCCATACTCATCGTCAAGGAATACTCCATCTAATCCATAGGTATCATTAAATTTCTTTATTTCCTGAGCGAATTGTTTACATCCAGCATCAGTCATATTAGCAAGACCTGCTGCTGTATGGTGAGGCAATATACCGAAAACAACTTTCATCCCTGCATCCTGTAATGGTTTTATATACTTGTCAGCATTATCGAACAAATATTTATTCTTAGGATTTAAAGAAAGATGAAGCTTCTTGGTTTTATCGTTATACTGCATATTCGCCGAGAATAGAATAACAGCATCAAACAGATACTTATCACTATTCTTTAGCTTGAAATTCAACGAATTCAACGGATTAATTCGATTAATTTCTACACAATTGAATATTTTAATATCTGTAGATTTTTTAGTACTGTTTAATGGAACCTTTACAATAAAAGCTAAATATGAATCTTTTTCAGGTATAGATATATTCCCTTTTAACACTGTTGCTTTTAGAGGAATAATATATTCTACGTTCTCCTCCAAGCCTTTCCCATATTTGATATTCAATTCTACTGAGTCTGACAAGGTTTTACCCGGCAAAATAGACACTTCTTCTTTAGAGAGGGTGTAGAGTTCTTTAGGGAACACTTTATAGTTCTTGTTGGCTTTTTTGTTTATTACATCAATTAGCGTCTCATCATATTTATATGAAACTTGCACTTCCTCTACTGCTTCTCGTCTCAATACAAAATTGAAAGACTTATCAATGGTCTTCTCTTCTTCGAGCTCCATATTAATTTTCTGAGCAATGGCTTCTTGAGAATAAGCAAAACCATAATTCTCTCCCAGATCAACTTTATCGTCTTCGCAACTCGTAACACATAGTATTACGAGAGCAGACATCAATAAAGATTTTAAGGATAATATATAATTTGTTTTTTTCATTTCTAATATCATTTTTAGTATCAATATTATCTACTATTTGTTCTTGTTAGGCTTCTTATCCCACCAAAGTTTTGTGCTATAGTTATCCTCGCCTCCTAAAGATTCTTTCACCTTAGGATAAGTTGGCTTATTTTTTTCGATAGTAGGATATGGAATTCTGGATGCTACTCCATCTGCCAAAAGAGGGTCTCCGCTCATATTAACCAACACTGGGAAAAACTTAGGATAACCGGTACGTCTATGTTCGCTCCATGCTTCTTGGCCATTAGGATATATTGCGATCCATTTTTGAGTAATGATTTTTTCTAATTTTTTCTCTAGGTCTGCACCCTCATCCCATTTTATTAAGGCCTTAGATTGGTTCTTCACTGCATAATTAACCTTAGGGTCGATTAGAAGCTTATTTTCAGGTTGCGGATAATCAGCCGGCACATTTTTATTGTTAGATATATACGCATTTATTGCTTCTTCGTCAACGACTCCCCATTGAGCAAAAGAAATACGAATACCTTCTTCATAAAACTGTTGTGCTGTCCCCTTCATATTCCAGCCTAACAAAGCTCCTTCGGCACGAAGAAAATAAGACTCAGAAGCTGGCATAATCAGATTTAAGTCATCTGCACTAGTATTTGCAGTAGAATATCGTCTTGTGATATCCTGAGATGCAATTGTAATACCAGAACGAACTCCTACATATTCTTCTGTCGGTGTAGCATCAGGACCAAGATTTACTTTTGTAAAGTACTGGCTCAATCTAGGGTCTGCATAACCTTTCATATAGCTAACAATATCAGCACATACTCTAGAATCGCTCCACTCTACAGCAACCTTGTACAAACCGTTCGGGTTGAATGCATTATTTGCATTATCTTCGTTTGAGTTCATTACTCCAAATTCATGTGCAACTGCAGCTTCGGCTTTCTCTTTTGCCAACTCAGGGTTAGCATAGCGAATTCTCATCGCCATTCTTAGCTTCAATGTATTAGCATAAATAACCCATTTCTTATAGTCATTACCATATATGGCATCAAAAACATCGCTATCTCCTTTGTAATTAGGATTGTCTTTATAATGCTGAGTCAGGACAGCTATTGCTTCATCCAATTCATTAAACATTGTTTTATAAATTGTTTCCTGATCGTCGTACTCAGCCAGCAAATTCCCTGCACTTAGCTGAGAATAAGGAAGAGGTCCATACATATCTGTTAAACGCTGGAAAGCTGTCACTTTCAATATTCTAGCAAAATTATATAGATGCTGGTACTCTTCTTTATCTACTGAGATCTTTTCTACTTCATAGAAACTACGAGCAATATATTTATAAGTATCTTCTATTGGAGTATAGAGCCAATTGTCTTGAGCGTTGAACGTTTGGAAATGATTTCTCCAATTTGAATTAGCAATATTGAAATAACGTCCATAAACAGCTCCGATAAAGTTCTCGGTCAACTGATAACTATTTTCCTGTACAGGAAATGCATAATTAATCAATGTAGGGAATTGCAATTTGATTAGATAGTGCCCTTCCATCAAGTCTTCAACAGTAGGTTCTCCCGGATTTCTATTGTATTCTTCAAATTTATCCGTACACGAGCTTACCAATGCAACGATCATTACAGCCCAAAGCAGTTTCAGACTGTTTTTTAATGTTCTATATTTTATAAAATCTTTCATTTTTTCCTCCTTTATTAAAATTCAGCTTTCACACTAAAACCAATGTTTCTTGTAGTAGGTTGCATAAAGAAATCTACTCCTTGATAGAAAGTACCAGTACTTCCTGTTACTTCAGGATCGAAAGGAGCATCTTTATAAAGAATAAACAGATTGCTTGCAACAAGAGACAGGTTTAATTTCAGTTTGTCATTAAACACTTTTTTAGGGATTGTATATCCTAAGCTGATTTCTTGTAGTCGAATATTATCTGCTTTATAAACATAGTCTGATAATAATCCGTCTTTTGACCCTACGGTTTCATAATAGTCTTTAGGGTCGAAAACCACATTACCTACTTTTACATAACCTCTGTCGCGTGCAATAGCTGTTTTTTCAGTTACTCCGTATCCATCAAGAGTAGCTTCTGTTGGAGACATTACGATACCACCAAAGCGTCCTGAAATCATAAAGCCGAAATTAAAGTCTTTCCAAGTGAAAGAATTTCTGAAACCGAGATTCCATTTAGGTAATACTGTTCCTAGATATTCTTCTGTATCTTCTAGGATCGGATATTTTTCCGTAGCATCTAGTACAGGGTTACCATTTTCGTCTAATTTCATGCGTTTCTGAGCATACAAATCACCCATAGTACCACCTACATTCAAGCGATAAATAGAAGTACCAATAGCCTCTCTTTCACCGTTAAACATATTCCCTACAGCAATTTTTTCTCCATCTACATCTACTGTTGCATTTTCATCTATCAGTTTCAGTATCTTATTATTGTTGTATCCTGCTGTAAAGCTTGAGTTCCAATTTACATTTCCAAGCTTAAGGTCAGTACCTATTGCCAACTCTATACCATCATTACGCACATCTCCTGCTTGTACATACATTTTATTATACAAAGACATAGCAGATATATTCAGTGCTAGAGTTTGGTTAATCGTATTTGAATGATAATATGTGAAATCAAAGTTTAATTTGTTTCCGAACAATTTAGAAGACACCCCAAGTTCCCAAGAGTTTGTTCTCTCCGGCTTCATATCCGACAGAGGTAAGAAACTACTTGATTCAAAGTGACGATTACTCTCGTTGTAAGGATAAGTAACAATAGAAAGATTTCTAGGAATAGGAGAACCTACTGATGAATAAGAAGCTTTAAGTTGTAGATACGAAATTTGCTCCGGAAGTTTTACTGCTTCTGACATTAGGAATGACAAACCTACTGATGGATAGAAGAAAGATAAATTTTTTGTTCTAGCCAATGGAGAAGACCAGTCGTTACGTCCTGTCAGAGTTAGATATAGCATATTCTTATAACCTGCTTCAAAACTAGCAAATACAGATTGGTCTTGTTGATGCCATCCAGTATATACAGGCACGGTTTTAGAAGCTTTCATATCTATATTTGTCATTGCAAAATAGTTAGGAACCATTAGAGGACCTTTCAATCCTTTAGAGATTGACTTCATATCAGAATAACTTCCTCCAACAATAGCATTAATTGAGAACTTATCAAAAGACTTATTAATACTCATAATAACGTCAGCATAAGTTTGCTTGTCGTCATCTGTAATTGTCTTCAGTTTACCTGTTTTAGGATTATCACTAAATTTAGAGTCTGTGCTTGCATAGAGTCTGCTCTCTTGCTCATTACGCGAGTTATCCATTCTTACACGCCCTGCAACATTCAACCAGTCTGTTATTTTATATTTCAAATTCACATTCACCATATAACGATCTCTGTCGTTAGTTCTTGGCATTCTGTTTAATAACCAATATGGATTTTGAGAATCTAAGATTCCGGCATATTCTTGTGGCCAGTTTTGGACATTATATCCTTTACCCGAATCGTAAGTCTCGAAATTTTTGTACGAAAGCAAATCTCCTCCTACAGGGAATGCATATACAATAGGTATAGGATTATAGTACAAACCTTGTCCGACGATATTTTCGTCAGATTGTTTGATATAACTGAATCCATAATCGAGAGTCAATTTATCGTCAAGGAAGTTTGTTGTATTACGTACTGTCAAATTACTCTTATTATATTTATTCTCAGGGATAACACCTTCCGAGAAAGAGTGAGAGAATGAAGCATAAGTCTGATTCTTTTCACTACCCACCGATAAACTAACTGATGTTTGATTTATCAAGCCGGTTTTAAAGAAATCCAATCTGTTATCTGTCAATCCATCAGCTCTGTTACCCCAGCTTCTAAATTGGTTCTCAGCAGCTCCATATCTGTTTTGGAAATCATAATATGTAATAGGATCGGAGAAAGTAAGCTGATTAGACACTGTGATCTTAGGTTTTCCCGCTTCTCCTTTTTTAGTTGTAATAATTATAGCACCATTAGCAGCACTAGATCCATACAATGCAGCAGCAGCTGGTCCTGTTAGTACTGATAAGCTTTCTATATCATCAGGGTTAAGGTCAGAAATACCTTCTCCTCTTGGTTGATCTGCATAAGTGTAATTTTTATCAATAGCACCACCACTAGTATTATAGATAGGCACACCATCGATAACATAAAGAGCGTTATTGTCTTTGGTAATAGATTTCACACCACGCATTACAACACGTGTTGCACCTCCTGCACCGGCAGATGAGTTGATGTTTACTCCGGCAACTTTACCTGCTAAAGAGTTCATGAAGTTTACATCTTTCACGGTTGTCAGGTCATCATTCGTAATTTCCTGAACATTGTAGCTCAACGCTTTTTCGGCACGAGTGATACCTAATGCTGTTACAACTACAGCATCTAGCTGTTTTGTATCAACACTCATTGTAACATCAATCGTTGTATTGTTGCCTACTTTTACTTCTTTGGGTTGGAAACCTAGATAAGAAAACTGTAAAACATCATTTTCACTAGCAGCAATTGTATAATTACCATCTATATCTGTGATAGTTCCTGTTTTTGTTCCTTTAACCATCACAGTGGCTCCAATTATTGGTTCCCCTTGATCGTCCACAACAGTTCCTTTTATAGTCTTTGTGTCAGGAGTTTGAGCTTTTTTAGGAGTAACGATCATGATTTGATCATCTGCTATTTGATAGCTAAACCCGGTTTTCGATAGTATTTGATCTAGAACATCGCTTAATGGTTTGTCCGACACATTAAGGTCAACTAATTCGGTATCATTCAGTTTAGATTGGTTGTATGCAACCGACATCTTCGATTGTCTTTCTACTTCTCTTAGAGCCTCCTTTATCGTCATTTTATTTTTATTGATAGAGATCCTTACATTACCATTTTGAGCAAAAACTGCTCCAAAGGAAAACATAAGTACGAGGCATAGTAGCGTAAGACGTGACTTAACACGAAAAATAGTCATAAGTTATTACATTTAAAGTTAATAATTTAGGTTTGAGTACTTGAATAAAATCAAGTTAGGTTTGATTAGACTGTGTAATTTTTTCCGTTCATTCAATTTTCTTCATAGGCTCTTAGATTTTAATTTTTTTATTAATAGATATAACATATGTCGTTTACTAGTTTGTATTTGAAATTTTCAGCCACATTCTTCACCACTTCTAATACTTTCTCCAAGGGAGCATCATCTTGGAATCTGAAGTTGTAGACATCTTTATTTTTTGAGTTATTATGGAAAACAACTTCGTATCTCCTTTCTAAAACTTTCACTATATCTGCGATCGTCGCTTCTCTAAAGACAAGTTCCCCTCTTTGCCATGCAGTAACATCATCTACATTCGTTTCTAGTATAGAATACTGAGATGTTTCTCTGTTATAGGAGAATTGTTCATTAACGGCAAGGATGCGTTCTACATCTGCTTCCGGATTTTCGATCTTGATACTTCCTTGAATTAGGGTAGTTTTATAAAAATTGTCATTTGGATAAGAAGCCACATTAAATTCAGTACCTAAGGCAGTAACAGCAAAGTCTTTAGACTTTACGATGAAAGGTACTTTTTCGTTTTTCTTTACCTTGAAATTAGCTTCTCCTGTCAAATAGATTGTTCTATTTGTTTTCCCGAAATCTTCGGGATAAACTAGGATAGATGTAGAGTTTGTAGTAACAACACTTCCATCCGGGAGTTCTATTGTATTCACTTTTCCTACAGATGAGTAGTTTTCGACAAAAACAACATCGACATCTGGTTTTTGGGTAAAGATATATGCTGTAGAAATACAAATGAGGGCGACGATAGCCGCGGCATAACGCCACACTATTAATCGTTTATTATTAGATTGTTTTGGAAGATACTTTTCTTTAAAAGAATTATATGCAACTAAAGAATCCTCTTTTGAGATAGAATTAGGTTCTTCCCATAGTTGACGCAAGGTTTCTTCTTTTACTTCAGCTTGATCGTTATCGATTAACCAATCGTGAAAATCTTCAATTGAAGACTTTGATCCTGCGCTTTTCCTAAAAAGGTCTATTAGTTTATTGATATTTCCTTTCATTTATCCCTATATATTAGATGGCTCTATATATATAAGACAATCGAAAGGCTTCAACTACTCAATAGAAAACTAATAAAAATAAAACTTTTTTAAGTTCGCTTAATGCTAAATAGATGTGACGCTCTACGGTCCTTACCGAAAGTTCCAGATTTTCAGATATTTCCTTATTTGTCTTACCTTCAAAACGACTCATCTTAAAAATCTTTTTTCTTTGCTCCGGCATTTTTTCAATGGTATCCATAGCCAAAACTTCTAATTCCTTAGCATGAATATTCTCCTCCAAGCCGAATTCTTCAATAAGTAGTCCCTTCTCAAACAAACTTTCTTGATGTCTGCGTTCTAAGGATCTTCTTTTTAGCAAGTTGAAAATATGATTTCGTGTTATTGTATAGAGAAAACCCGGATTGATAGAAGCTTCTTCTTCCCATAGCTCGGGCATGTCTAAGATTCTCAAAAATACATCTTGAGTTATATCTTCTGCATCCTGTTCTGACAAAAGAATACGTATTGCAAAAGATTTCACTTTTGGGTAGTTTTCTATAAAATAAGTCTCGAACCGTTTATTCATGCCACGTTACTTAAGCCCTAGCATTTAGTCAGCAAAAACAACAATAAGCGAATGCAATTGAGGATATTGTATGTGCAAAACACCTAGATTTTACCACTAAGGAAAACTATATGCAAAAATAACAATTTTAGCCATCCAAATGTTTACTAAACAAAAATATAATTTGAGTTTCGTCGTTTTTAACACTTAAGAGACTATCCCTCTTTCAAAATAAGCACATATATTCGACTGATATACTTCGACATGCAACAATACTCCTTCGTACGTAAAGAAGGAGTATCCTGACTAAATATTATTATATAGTGTAAATGTAAATTTGGCGATAATCAACAAAAGCTAGTCTTCATCATTAGCCAACTCAATCATTTTATAATATTCGGAAGGTGTAGTATTCATATGCAGCTTAAAAGCCCGATTAAAAGAAGACTGGCTCTTAAAGCCCGACGAAAGGTATATATTCTATTGTATATTTTGATCCATTGCCTGCAATCAACTTTTTCACCTTCTCAATCCTATAATGATTGATCAGATTATTGAAGTTCATATCTTTCTTATAACGGATAGCCTTTGCCAAATAGACGACATTTACACCAAGTTCAAATGCCATCTGAGAGATTCTAAAATCAGGACTAAGATAGGGTTCTTTGGATTCTAAGTAGTTTTCTATCTGCTCGTAAATCTGTTCATACTTTTTATTGTCGTATTCTTCATCCTCCAAGCCAAAAGCTACGGTAGAGACTCTCTCTCCTATATGGGAAGATGAAGAAAGCAGACTATCCATCTCAATTTGATGAAATTTGTGTATATAATACAAGCTATAACAAATCATTATAAGAGCAAAAAAACTATTCACTAACTCGGTCAGTAGAGCTTGATAAAGCGACAGTGAATAATAAACCACAAGTTCGTTGTCGTACAATACATATTGCAAGATGAAGGCTAAAACAACACTGGATAATACGAAACCTACATATATTATTAACCATCTAAGTATTTTACCCGAAGGAAATACTGCATATATATAGATAGGCAATGCCATAAACCAAAACAGAGGAGTAACAACAGCCTTTAGCAAGCAAATTACAGTTATTATGTAGATAGGAATAATAATAATTGCCAGAAATGCCTTTATTACTTTCCGTAGATAAACCATAGGTACTGTAAATACTACAATAATAGGGGCAATATTAAGAATTCCCCCTATCAGAAAAAAATAATTTATAGGATAAGGGAGAGGATAAAGAAACCCTCCAACGACATAAGACGCTATTATAATAAATAAGACTCCTAGTGTAAATTTCCTAAAGGCATCCTCATAAGAAAGGACATTAGTTTGTTTCATTGTGTATATGTGTGTGTATGTAATCAAGAACAATAAGCAAAAATACTCCTTTTTTGGTGTAGCTCCATGATTAAAGTAAAAAAAGAACAGACAATAATAATCCAAATAGCAAATTTGACACAAACAGACAAACTTCTTATTATAAGCAGATTAATACACACATATTATTAATATGACTTATTCTAAACAGGCTAGAGTCCTTGGGGTAGGAAGCGAAAAAATGAATTAAAAAGACGAAGAAGTACCTTTGCAATAATGCCTAAACACAAAACTACCCTCCGGGCAGATAGACAAAGGATCTTTCTACAAACACAATATAAGCACACATTACATAAGAGAAAACATTAATAGCAAAATCACACAATGAAAAATTTAAAAAAATCAGTTTATTTACTTACCCTAGTCTTCTCATTGTACTCATTCGAAAAGACCAATGCACAAGTGACGATTGGTTCTGGAATAGAACCAAACAAAGGGGTTCTGTTGGAAATCAAAGAACATACACCTCAGAACCCTTCTAATGACAACTCCACAGCAGAAAAAGGGCTATTACATCCTAGAGTTAACCTAACTGACAATAATAATCTCTTTCCTATGTTTGAAGACGATGGAAATGGAGGTTATAAAATAGGTAATGTTGCGTACTCTAAGTCGGAAGAGGATAAAGAACATATTGGACTAATTGTATATAATGTCAATGCATCAAGTGTCTTCCTTCAAGGCTTACATATTTGGGATGGAAAAGAGTGGAGAAAAATAGATAATAGTCCGGTTATCCAACCAGAGATATCTTCTCTAATGTGTAAAAGTAAGACAATGTCTCCAAACGAATATAAAGAGAACCAATTTTTCGAAGGACTTCTTACTGTTCCTTATCTAGGAGGTAATGGAGGATCGTACACCGGAACAGATCCTGTTTCTATAGGAAATGGATTGTATATGGAAAGAGTGGAAGGTAAGTTATCCCTAGGTGGAGGACAGGTAACTTACCGCATATTTGGGACTCCATCAGTGTCAACTCCAACAACAACAAATTTTAATATTAATTTTTTAGGAGAAACATGTAGCAATATTTCAATCGGAAGTGGAGATATTGTTTCTGTATATGTGAAAAATTTAACAAAGGATCAAGAAATTTCAGCAACAAGACCCAGCAATGGCGACCCGTCCGGAGCTACAAAGGTTCCCTTCGAAGAAATTGAGATAAACGAAACAGGGAGTTATGCTTTTTCTATACGCTTGTATGGGCGAATAAATGTAAATGATCAATATAGACTTCCTTTTTACATCTATTTACAAAAGGATGGCAACCTTAGCAAGATAGAAGATTCTGCAGAATTAGATCTAGTCGTTGTCAAACAATATGATGCTAATTGGCAAGATTACAGTTACAGCGTTACCCTTGCAGGCTTTTTCTTGGAAGGAGAAAAAGTAATAATCTCAATGCATAGACCGAACATTACCAGCTGGACTCTAAAAAAGGGAGACTCTAGGAATAGTCCAATCCGGACTAGTTTAGTTTACTGGAAGCTCTAATATTAACACAAATTCAATATATTCGAAAAAAAGACAGCAGCCTATCCTTGTAGATGACTGCTGTCTTTCTCTATATTATTCGAGTTATAACAAGTCTTGGAAAGAATAAGGGTACTGATCTCCCATTGTCTTTCTGTATTCAATAATAAAGGTTTGATATCTCAACTGTGCCTCATCTAAAAGCTTTAAAGCCAGCAATGACTTTATTTGATAAGACAGAGCATTATCATTAAGAGGGTCTATATTAAAAATTGCCTTAGAAAGCTTAATTGTTGTTTCATGAGCTTGAGCTGTAAAGCTTTTTTCCATTTCCGTTAGCAAAGTGGGCTCTAAAATTCTTTCTACAGAAGACTTAAAAGAGTCAAATATTGCCTGATTAGAGAAACTTAGGAATTTCCCTTGATTCAGAATCTCTAGCAATTCCTCCATATCATCATTGATGCCTCCTGATAAAATCTCAATACATCGAGTATAGTCGCAATAACATTCTGGGGTTTGAACAATCTTAAAGCACCCCTTACTATGAATCAGCTCAATACCATCAACATCACTCAAAGCTTTCCTTAGGTGATTTATCGTTACTCCTCTAGAGTTCTTCACTTTATCTTCTGGCTTTCCTGGCCACAATTTATCACTCAATCGCTGAGAAGTAATGCCTTCCTTATCACTATACTTTAGTATTAAACAAAAAGCTTGTTTTAATCTTAAGCTGAATAGATGGGAAATATCCCTATTGCGTTTATCAAACACTTTAAATTCTCCGAATAAATAGACTGCATTTGACCTGTAATTAATCTTCTGCTGATCGAGAAGACTTTGCTTAATCTTATTTTTAGATTTAACCTCTCGTTTAGATATTTTACGATATATCAAGAGGCAACCTCCAGTACAAACAATACCAACAATTCCTATCATCAAAAAGACTTTCCATGATGTACTTGTTTTAGAATAGTTCTCCAAATCTTCCGCTGATATAGGAGGTGATGCCAAGGCGTATAGCTTGATAGAAGAAGAAATGTCATCTTTGGACTCTTGTACAAGAGCAAACAAAGTATTTAAATGATCGTCAAAATACAGCTTCGCTCTAGTGGTTATTTTGTCAGAATAGATAGGGATAGAGTCGCCTAATATCTTACAATCTCCATCACCTATAGAAAACTGATATAGTTTAAGAAACGACTTGGACATATGCTCCGGATAACATAACGCATAGAAAGACGCACTATCTGACAAGACTAGCCCTCTAGCGGGAACTACATTATAGCCATTCCATGGGATTTCCCACTTCTTTGTTATCTCTTTACTGTTAAGGTCAATCTTGTAAAAATCATAGAAATATTTTCGACCTACAATAAACTCCCCTGACTCATTCCCCATTCCACCGAATAAATAAGCTGCATTTTGAGTCTCTGAATATCCTATAGAAGAGAAATATCTTGGAAATATCTTATCTCCTTTAAATTGTGTCAGGGGCTTCCATGTTTGAGAAGTAAGACTATATGAATAGAATGTTCCATTATAAATCATATTACCAAATCCCCCGAAAATGACAAACTCTTTTTTTGATGGCTCAAAGAAATAACTATGATGATGCAGTTCTTTACCTAGATTATTATAACTTTCAACAGTCCAACGCATTGATCCAAGATCAAGACTAGCTATAGTCGGCCCTTCATATGGCCTATTATAATAAACTTCATATACAAACAACTTATTATTTACAACATCAACGAAGCTTGTTGCAAGGTTTAGCTCTACTGGGCATTGGTTCTCAAAAACAAGGGTTCGCCTTTCACTTGTCTTTGTATTATATATAAAGATTGAGTCTCTATTAAAGTAATACATTTCATTCTTCGCCTTATTATAATCTGATCCTGCATGAGTTCTAGATGTATATGATGCCTTAAAACTCCAGTTATAAGAATCATTAATCAGCCATTCGGGATTAGATACATCTCCTACCACATTCTTTTCACTATCATGCACTTCATCTCCGGAACTCTCTCTTAAGGGGAAAGAATATCGTCTATTGTTACCTATCGATAGATCTCTTATTGCAAAAGATGGAACATCAATAATATAATCACTCTTTCCAAAGAATATTTCCGATTCAAACTCTTTGGGTAAGCTGACTTTATCAGCTTTAAAAGCATTATCATGAATAGTTAGTATAATACAATCGTTTGTAAGATCAAAGGCAATATTTACATCAAGCCAGTTTGTACTCGCAAGCTTATTTTTATCAATCTCTGCGATGATCAGGCTACTTTTCCCTTCTTCATTTAATCTAAAGACACAATGATCACCCTGACCATCGTAAAAAAGATTATATATTTTATTATTATTTTTATCCTTAATTCGGGTAATATGACCTATCTGTCCCGGAGAATATATAATAAGTTTAAAGTTAATATCAAACTCTCCTGTAAAAGATACTGACCTACGACTAAAAACATTATAAGAAGTACGCTTATCTATAGATTCCTCTCCTCCAATGAATTTTAATCCTTGAGAAAAAGAAATCTGAGGAACAAAAAAGCATAAAATTATAAATGCACAAAATAATCTCATAAATATGCTACTAACCACTAACCTAGATAAAACTTCAATCGTCTCCTAATCATGCCCATAAGCGAACTCTTCAACACAAAAAAGAAAAATACTTTATGTGCCTTCGCAAAAATACACAAAATATAGGTGAATATAGGTTAATAAACGAACAAAAACACCTGAAAAGCTTATTTACAAATGATATAGTCCATCGGGTTAAAATTAATCAGGTTAATAAGATTTTTATATTTATAACCCATTTTTAACCCAAGATTTAACCCTCAACATACAATCTTTGAAAGATTTATTAAAGTAAGCCATGAAGAATATCTCCCAATATCGTATACAGATATTCACTAAACAAGTTTTAATATAAAATAATTTTAACATCTATGTTCTTTTTAATTTCTAACCAATTAAATCCTCAAATGTGATAGTATGGAATTGATTAAAAAAATGCGGGTATTTTTATTCGCGACCTTATTAGGAACGATGGTATCCTTCATTACTACATCTTGTGATGATGACAATGACGAATCAGCAAATTACAAGTATGGGACCGTTACAGGTACTGTAACAGATGAAGTAGGTACTCCAATCTCCGGTGTAACTGTAACCATTTCTGGTCTTGAGGAAACAGTTGCAACTGATGCCAACGGAAAATATTCTGTAGAGAATGTTTCTGTAGAAACTCACAGTGTTACTTTTAGTAAAGCAGGATGGGAAACGATTAGTGTAACGGTAACTGCTAAAAGCTTTGGAACAGATCTTATTGCCAATGCGAGCGCATCAATGCTAGATGCGTCTGCGAAGATAGTAGGTACAGTACTTGATGCTAGAAATCAGAATGCTCCTTTTGAAGGTGTTACTGTAAGTATCAGTCCAACTATTCAGGTTACTACAGGTAATGATGGTAAATATGTAATCGAAAATCTAAGAGAAGCTGACTATACTGTGACTTTCTCTAAAGAGGGATATACATCTATTACCAGACAAGTATCTAAAGACAGTTTTGTTGAAGGAACTTTCTCCATTGCTGATGTTATGATGGGACGAGTAGAACTACTACGCAACCTCACAGCTGATGATTTAGCCACAGCCGACAAATGGTACTATAACGAATATCGCGGTGGCCGCAATGCAGATGCTTATCCTCATTGGGATTGGGCATGTGATTACATGTGTACATTAAGCTTCATGGGGGCTTGGGATGAGCAAAATGAAGGAACAACGCTACAAATACGTAATTCTGGAAATGATCAGAAAAACCCGGCAGATCTTGATGTCTTCGACTCTTATGTATACGGAAGTAAATTAATTTCCGAAGACAATAAGATCATGTCTCTAAGAGTACGTACACATAGTGCTAGTGCAGAATCTCCTGCTTATTTCGGGGTACAAGTAGTTGATCTAACCGAAGCAGAACCTTCTGCTGTCAAAATTGGCGACACTAAGACATTGGCTTCTGAAAATTATACAGACTTTGATTTCGATTTAAGCCAATACGTAGGCAAAGAAGTTATTATTGCAATTGGTACATACCGCCAAGCGACAGGTGATTATTGGAAACAATTGGTACTTCGTTCTATACGATTTGCAAACGCTAAAATTGAAGAATGGAACTGGCTTCCAGGAACTGAAGTTGTAGAAGGATGGAAACTAACTCAAGAAACAGTTAGATCAACAATGCCTCATACAAAAAAATCATTTACAGGAATTAGCCCTATAAGTGGAAATAGAGATAACTATAAAGATGCATATCGTGCTTGGCGCAACGTTGCACATATCGCATCAGAATGGTCTTTGATTCCTTTGAAAAAAGACCCTGAAGTATTCCCTTCTGAAGGTTATATTCTCAAGACAAATGACAAGCCAGAAGTAAGCTCAGAGGTCCCAGAAGCATATTTGTATTCTAAATTTTCGATTATGCCTGGCAGTAATAAGCTTACATTCAAAACACGTAATTTCAGCAGTAACTATACTTACTTTAAGTTGACCGCTATTGAAAACAACGGAACTGTTACCCACTTGTCTCCTTTATCTAACACTGCACAAGATGCAAAAGCTGCAGAAAATGGCTGTTGGAAATTCAAACATGAAGCAGGAGGATCTGGAGAACCTGAAAAATACGCCTCTTTTGTATATGACCTCTCAAAATTCAATGGCAAAGATGTAACTATTGTTATAGGGGTTTATAATGTAGAGCCTAATTCTGGCGAAAATAAGTTAGTATTTTACAGTGTAGATCTAAAATAATCAGTAGATAATGAAAAAAATATTATTCCTACTTATTTCTTGTTTCTTCATAACTGCAGCTTGCAGCGACAACTCGAATGAAGAAGGAGGAGAAGGAAATGATCAGGGAACGATCGTATCAGACAACCTGGCTGAACAAAATATATTGCGTGCTATTCAACTAATGGACAAAGCTGTCTCCTGTCATTTTACAGGAGATGGCATGGCCATGGGCAGATACTACAACCCATACACTAATGTTTTGTCTGACGAAAAAGGAAGTGTATGGATGTATACAAGCTCCATTGAGGCAGTCAATGCTATTCTTAGTAGCCTACAAGCTCATAAAGAGAGTGGCAACACTGCTATTTACGACAAGCACTTCAATCGTTACTCTGATTTATTAAGCAAATTATACGACAATGCAGATTACTATCTGGGAACATTTGAGTTGGTATCATTCACTCAGACAAAAAAATGGTCAGTATATGCAGTCGATCGTGTTAATGACAAAGGAGGAGCTAACGTTACAGGTGTATTAAATGTATACGATGACCAAATGTGGCTTGTTCGCGAACTCCTACATTCATATAAACTGACAGGCAATAGTAAGTTTCTTGAAAAAGCAGAGTATTTGGCAGAATATGTCCTTGATGGTTGGGATTCAACTCGTGATTCTGAAGGTAATGAGAATGGCGGTATTCCTTGGGGACCCGGATATGTTACAAAGCACTCTTGCAGCAATGGTCCTATGGTGAGTCCTTTGGTATGGCTACACGAGCTATACAAAGGGAAATCTGATGTAATTGATCATAGATATATTGATGCTACCGACAAAAAGACGCGCAAAGTTAAGACTGAGAAGAAAAGTGATTACTACCTAGACTTCGCTAAAAAAGTATACGACTGGCAAAAGGAACACCTTTTGAGAAATGACGGAATATACAATGATATGCTAGGCGGTTGCGACCCGAATTGTGATATAGTATATGAAACTGTGGACGGAGTAACATATCGTGCTAACACGAGACTAACCAGAAGCGAAAACCCTCCATATTCATACAATAGTGGAACTATGATTTCGGGTGCAGCAGACCTATACAAAGCAACAGGAAACAGCACTTATCTTGATGATGCAAAACGTTTATCGGATGCTAGTTTCAACTATTTTGCAAAATTAGGTGCGACTCATGCAGGATATTACTCATACGAAGTAAGTGGATTCAACAACTGGTTTAACGGGGTTTTGATGCGTAGTTATGTAGATGTATACTCTTCTCATAATACTGCCGCTAAATACATCGACAGTTTCCAAAAGAATCTGGATTATGGGTATAGCAATCACCTATACGATGCAACTCTTCCAACGAACTTACTTGTAGGATGGAATCGCGATAAAGGTAAAAATGATACAGAAGGGATGTTCTCGTTCACTTTTGCTGCAGAATATGCAATCCTTTCTCAATACGAATTAGAGAAATAAAAAGTAAATTAAAATAAATACGGTTATGATAAAAACACAATGTACAAAAGGCTTAAGAATTAGCATTTTGTTGATGTTATTGGCCTTTTTTGCTCCGTTTTCCATTTTCGCGCAAAAAAGCTCCGTATCGGGCGTAGTAGTCGATAACAACAATGAGCCTCTAATTGGGGTAGCTGTAACAGTAAAAGGGGCTGGAACATCTACCGGAACAATCACTGGTATTGATGGAGATTACTCTATCAGTGCACCAACCGATGCAACACTCGTTTTTAGTTACATCGGATTTGTGACTAAAGAAGAAAAAATAGGTGGTCGCTCTACAATCAACGTAACTTTAGAAACGGACAATATCGCTCTAGAAGATGTTGTGGTTGTGGGATACGGTACACAAAAGAAAGTAACTCTTTCTGGAGCTGTTGCCGGAGTAAAAGGCTCTGAAATGCTACAAACAAGAAACGAGAACCCTCAGAACATGCTTGCAGGTAGAATTGCCGGAGTGCGTGTATGGCAAAAAAGTGCTGAGCCTGGAGCTTATAGCGCTAATTTTGACATTCGTGGTATGGGTGCTCCACTGGTTATTATTGACGGAATACCTCGTACAACTGAAGATTTTCAACGTTTGAATCCAAATGATATTGAAGATGTATCTGTTCTGAAAGATGGATCCGCTGCTATCTACGGTGTGCGTTCTGCAAACGGGGTTGTTTTGGTAACAACGAAGAAGGGACAAGAAGGTAAGATGACTGTTAGTTACAATGGAACATACACTTTCCAAAAACCTTCTGGAATGCCTGTCCTTGCAAATGCTTTTGATGCAATGACGATCTACAACGAGAAATCAATGAACAACATCAATGGAGGTAGTATCATCTATGGAGAAGATGATTTCGAAGCCTTCCGCAACGGAACTCGCCGATCTTCAGACTGGACTTCATTAATATTCTCTGATTATTCTCCTCAGACTCAGCATGACTTCAGTTTCTCTGGTGGTAGCGAAAAAGTAAAATATTATGTTGGTTTTGGTTATTTCTCTCAAGAAGGATTCTTCAAGACTGGAGACCTGAACTACAACAAATATAATCTTCGCTCTAATATCAGCGCTGAAATCACAAAAGGGTTGAGCATCGACGTTAACCTTAGCGGTATGGCCGATGAGCAAAACAATCCTTACAACAGTTCTGTTGATATTATCAGAAACTATTGGAAGCAAGGAGTATTGTTTCCTGCTTATGCTGACCCTGAAAATACAATGCTTAACTATGATGGTCTCGATCTAGAGCAAAATACTGTAGCAATGATCGATTCAGATGTTTCTGGGTATCGTAAGTATAAGAAAAAAACATTCCAAACTTCGGCTTCGATTAATTTCGACTTCGGGAAATATGTAGATCAATTGAAAGGATTATCTGCTAAAGCTTTAGTAGGATACGACTATCGTGCTGATAACAATACAATCTTCAGAAAAGAATACTATCAGTATGCATATAATAGCAATACTGGAGGGTACGATCAAAAATTATTTGATTTGAGTTCTCCAAATCAATTGAAAAGAGAATTCTTTGACAAACAACAGTTGCTAAGCCAGTTCATACTAAACTATGACCGTACTTTCAACAAAGTACACAAAGTAAGTGGATTGATCGGCTGGGAAACTCAAAAGAATGATGGAGACAACTTCTATGCTCGCAGTAACCTTGCTTATGGCTCAGACCAATTAATGGCTGGTGTAGAAGATGGTCAAATGGGTTCAATGTATACAGGAAATAACGATTTCTATGAAGAGGCTAAATCGGCTCTGATTGGTAGACTTAACTATGATTTCGCAGGAAGATACATTGCTGAAGTTCAATTCAGATATGACGGATCTTCTAGATTTGCCAAAGGACACAAATGGGGTTTCTTTCCTTCTGCATCAGCAGCATGGCGTATCTCCGAAGAACCTTTCTTCAAATCAATCACAGCTCTTTCGTTTGTTGATCAATTAAAGGTAAGAGCCAGCTATGGTATCTTGGGAGACGACTTGGCAAACGACTGGAACTACGAATGGGTTCCCGGATATGTATATCCTGCGACTAGTGGAAACAAAGAAAATGGATATTACAACCAATATGCACCCGGATATATGTTCGGCGATAAATTCATAACAGGTATATCAACCAAAGGAATTCCGAACGATCTTATTTCTTGGTACAAATCTAAATCTTTCAATATCGGTGTAGACTTTGACGGATGGAATGGTTTATTTGGCTTCACTTTCGATTATTTCGACAGACGTCGCTCTGGCCTATTTGCTCGTAACAATGCAGAATTCCCATCCGTGATTGGTGCTACAGCACCTCTTGAAAACCTAAATAGTGACCGTCACTTCGGATTGGAGCTTGAATTAAGACACAAAAACAAGATCAATGATTTCTCTTATAACATAAAAGGAATTACTACCGTAACTCGTAATAAATACGTTACTGCTGTACAAAACGGACCTTATAAGAACTCTTATGACAGATGGCGTCATGACAACTTGAATCAACGTTATCAAGGTGTTCAATTTGGTTATGAGTCGGCTGGACGTTATACAAACTGGAAAGATATTTGGTATTATCCAATATTTAAGGAGCGTGATGTATTGCCTGGTGATTATAAGTACGTAGATTGGAACGGTGACGGTGAAATCAGCGGACTAGACGAACATCCTTTTGCTTTCGACCAGACTCCATGGTTAAATTTCAGCTTAAACCTGGAAGCTCAATACAAGAATTTTGACCTAAGTGTATTATTTCAAGGAACTGCACTAGGATCAATGGAGTATAAAGAGCCTCTTTACGCTATCTGGGGTACAAACGGAGGAGGTACTCTTGAGCAATACTTAGATCGCTGGCATCCTGTTAATCCAACTGCCGATCCATACGATCCGGCTACTGAATGGGTTTCAGGGTACTATGGATACACTGGAAGATATCCTAAAGGGAACTCCGAATTCAACCGTGTAAGTACAGCTTATTTACGTCTTAAGAGTGTAGAATTAGGTTATACCCTACCAAAGGTAAAGGCTTTGTCCTCAATGAACTTGCGTGTATTCTTAAATGCATATAACTTATTTACTTTAACAGGAGTTAAATTCGTAGACCCTGAACATCCAGATGATGACTTAGGTAGAATGTATCCTCTAAACAAAACTTATTCGTTAGGCTTATCTCTTTCGTTCTAAGTATCTATAAACTGTAAATAAACAAACTAAGTATATGAAAAAGTTATTAATTATATTATCCTTATTCGGGCTTCTAAGTTTCCCTGCTTGTGTGGACTTAGATATTACTCCGAAAAACGTGGTGACAGATGATGATCTTCTTACTAACCAGTCGGGGATGGACATTTATATGGCAAGAATGTATAGCTACATGCCATTCGAAGATTTTAAATACATGGGAGAATGGGGCATCGAATACAATGGCTGGCTTGCCGCTACTGGTATTGATGGCACAGGAGAAGCACTAACTCGCGACGGTATATGTAGAGCATTCACTAGCGAAAGAACTCCATATTGGGGACGTGCATTCTCTTTGCTACGCGATGCGAACCACCTTATAGAGACATTACCGAATTACAAAGACAATCATGCTGAAGTTGCTTACAACCACTATTTAGGTGAAGCCTATTATGTCCGTGCAACTGTGTTTTATGCTATGGCTCGTCGTTTTGGAGGTATCCCTTTGGTTACTAAAGTAATTCAATATCCCGCAGATGCAGAGACCTTAGAAGTTCCTCGTTCAAGCGAAGAAGAAACATGGGATCAAATCTTAGCAGATTTTGATAAGGCTATAGAACTAATGCAACCGAAAAGTCCTAAAAGCGGTTACTCAAACAAATACGTTGCTTTAGCTTTCAAATCTCAAGCGATGCTATATGCAGGTAGTGTAGCAAAATACAACGAAACAGTATCTGGTCGTCTTACAGGATTAGGCAAGAAAACTGGAGTGCGTGTTATCGGCTTCGATAGCGACAGATGGGAAGCAGCTTCTAAGAAATATTTTACAGAAGCCTATAAAGCTGCTCGTCAGGTAATGACAGAAGGAGGATATTCTTTATACAAGAAGAAATGGTCTGCAACAGACAAAGATGCTCAATACCAAAACATGGTTGATATGTTTGGCGACCTAAGCAGCCCTGAAAACATTTATGTAAAAGAATATAGATATCCAACATCAACACATGGATACGATGCTTACAGTTCTCCATTCATTTTCAGATCGCCACTAGCTTCAGGCACATGTGCTACCCTAGACTTTGTCGAGTTATTCGATGGATTCGATCGTTACCCTAATGGAACAATCAAAGTAACTACTGGATCTTCTAACACAGAAGGAAATTATATAATGTATGATAAACCAATGGATTTCTTCAAAAATGCAGAGCCTCGTTTACGTGCTTATGTAATCTTCCCTGGAGATAACTTCAAAGGTAAAGAAATTGAAATTCGTGCCGGTGTATATACAGGTTCTACACCTATCAAACCTCTATTCAACGATTATTCTTACGCTACTGCAGAAACTCGTTATCAACAACTTGATGCATACACTAAGAAGCCTAAGACATTATACCTTAGCCCAAGGGAAGGTTCTAGCCAAGAAATTGTTGAGTACAATGGATCAAATATGACCGCAGCCGGGGCAAATGGGCCATTCTATGACAATGGGGAAGGCTGTATTTCAGGTCTTTATGGACGTAAATGGCTAAACGAAGATCCTTCTGCTGAAATTGGAGAGGGTAAATCGGCACAACCATTTATACTGATGCGTTATGCTGAAGTTTTATTGAGTGCAGCAGAAGCAGCTGTTGAACTATCAATGGCAGGCGTAGCTTCTCCTGATGGTTCAAACCTATTAAAAGTAGCTACAGATGCAGTAAACGAAGTTCGCGAACGTGCAGGTGCAACTCTACTAACTTCTACACTAGGTGGAAATGAAAAAGGACGCGATATCGTACGTAAAGAGCGCCGTAAAGAGCTTGCTTTCGAACATAAAACGAAATGGGATGTGCGTCGTTGGCGTGTTTCTCACTACGACGGACGCGATGGCTTCTGGGGTGAACAAAAAGATAAAAACACGTATAGTAACAACGAAAACTTCCGTTTCCGCGGGCTGTACCCTTTCTTCTCTACCGAGTCTGGCAAGTATTTCTTCGACGCTCGCTTCCAATGGGTAAGCATGAAAACATTCTCTTATACACCAATTGACTACTATTTTGAGATACCTAGTGGAGAAGTGGCTAAGAGTATGGTAATAGATCAACAACCAAACAGATAATAAAATAAAAAATATACAGAATATGAAAAAAATAGCTTTTTGTACGTTAATAAGCATGCTGTTTTCATTCAGTTCTTGCGACTTTTTCGAAGTAGACAATTATGATGAACCCAAAGAAACTCTGCAAGGAGAGGTTGTAGATATTGCTACTGGAGAAAGAGTATTGACAGACCAAGGAAGTGAAGGAATTCGTGTCCGCCTGACAGAACTTAGTTGGGGTGAAAATGTTGAGCATAATCCGGATTTTTATTGCATGCCTGATGGTTCTTTTCAAAATACGAAGTTATTCAAAGGCAATTACCACATTACAGTTGATGGACCATTCATTCCGTTAATTCGTGAGGATGAAAAAGGAACTCCTATTGCGGACGAGAGTAAGACAATGGATATATCTGGCGTTACAAAAGTGAAGTTCGAAGTACAACCATTCTTAAAAGTAGAATGGGTTGGAGAACCAACGGTAACAAACGGAAAAGTAACAGCAAAGGTTCGCGTAACCAGAGCTGTATCTGAAGATATATTCCGTGAAAAAGTTGAGCCGATGGGCGGTTATAGCGATAGTTTCCTTAACGTAATGGATATACAATTCTTTGTTAGCTATTCATCAACAGTAGGATACAGAAACCGCGATGAGCGCTGGTCTAGCAAAATAGAATATAAAGGCAGTGAATTTAACTCTCTTTTAGGCGAAGTGATCACAATCGAATCAACAGGGACAATTCCTTCAGGCAGAACAGTCTTCGTGCGTGCTGCTTCTCGTATCAACTACGATACACCTAGAGGAAGTGGAACTAAACGATGGAATTATAATGAAGCAAAAGAGATAATGATTCCATAAGACAAATTCAATATGGTTAGGATTTAGAATCTAGATTCTAAATCCTAACTTTTTATTTAGTAAAACTAAATAAACTTTAAGAATTAATAAAACAAGCATTCTGTTTGCCAAAGTAAGATTATAAGCAGAAAATGTATGTTTTATTTTATTTATCTTGCAATACAAACCTAATTAGTATACACATGAAAAAAAACATTTTATTTATATGTCTGATTGGACTCGGTCTACAAGTTGGGGCTCAAACAAAAGACAATGTAAAAACTACATTCCAAACATCACGAGAGTGGAGACCTACAATTGATAACAGAGCCGATGCTGTTATGATATACGGAGTTGGAGGAAATCCTTCCGATAAATCGAAAAAAGTCTCTTTAGAAGATCGTATAAAATCGTGGAAAGATCGAGGATATATAACTCATTTCATGACTGGAATAGCTTGGGGAGAGTATCAGGACTATTTCACCGGTGAATGGGATGGGAAAATGCATCTGGATGAAGGTCAAGTCCAACAAAATGGAGATACAATATGGCATGGGCATATGGTTCCTTATATTGTACCTACTAAAAATTACCTGAAATACATTAAAGAGAACCATGTGAAAAGGGTTATCGATGCCGGCATAGATGCTATATTCATGGAAGAGCCTGAGTTCTGGGCGAGAGCTGGATATAGCGAAGCATTCAAGAATGAATGGAAGAATTTCTACGGTTTCGACTGGAGACCTCAACACGAATCGCCAGAAAACACCTATCTATCGAACAAATTAAAATACTGGCTATATTACAACGCTCTGAACGAAGTGTTTACATACGCTAAAGAATACGGTAAAAGCAAAGGAATGGATATAAAATGCTATGTGCCAACACACTCTTTAGTGAATTATTCTCAGTGGAAAATTGTTAGCCCCGAGGCAAGCCTAGCATCGCTACCTTGCGTAGATGGATATATTGCTCAGGTTTGGACAGGTACATCACGCGAACCAAACTTTTTTAACGGAAAAGAAAAAGAAAGGGTTTTCGAAACTGCATATCTGGAGTATGGATCGATGGAGTCGATGACTGCTCCGACAGGGCGTAAAATGTTTTTCCTTACAGATCCTATTGAAGACTGGCCTAGAGACTGGGTAGATTACAAAAAGAACTATCAAGCTACTTTTGTAGCACAATTATTATATCCAAACATAGATGATTATGAGGTTATGCCTTGGCCAGAACGCATCTACGAAGGATTGTACAAAACCAGTGCAGATAGTGACGTAAAAGAGAAAATACCAAGGCACTATTCTACACAAATGCAAGTCATGATCAATTCATTAAACCATATGCCATTGTCCGATAATAAACTTTCCGGATCGGAAGGTATAAGTGTTTTGATGGCAAATTCTTTAATGTTTCAACGCTACCCTACACATAAAGGATACGAAGATCCTCAATTAGCAAATTTCTATGGACAAGCTCTTCCTTTCCTGAAACAAGGTGTCCCTGTAAAAACAGTACACATCGAAAACCTTGGCTATGAAAAAGCTTTAACCGATACGAAAGTATTACTTATGTCCTATTCAAACATGAAACCTCTAAGTCCGGAGGCGCATATACATTTAGCAAGATGGGTAGAGTCCGGAGGAGTTTTAGTATACAGCGGAAGAGATAATGATCCATTCCAAACCGTGCAAGAATGGTGGAATACAGGTGACAATGATTACAAAAGCCCATCTGATCATCTATTTGAACAAATGAATATTGCTGCTTCCCCTAAGGGAGGCGAGTATAGTTACGGCAAAGGGGTTGTATTTATCTTACGTGCCGATCCTAAAGAGTTTGTTATTACAGAAAACAACAGTCAGAAATTTATGGATATTGTAAAAGGACTATATGAAGGGAAAGCTAAAGGAGGAAAGCTTCGTTTCAAGAATAATTTCTACCTGCAACGAGGGGTCTATGACCTGGTTGCTGTACTGGATGAAAGTGTAAGCAATGAACCATATCTTATAGAAGGAACCTTGATAGACCTGTTCGATCCTAAACTACCAATATATAAATCAAAAAATATTCTACCAGGAGAACAAGCCTTATTTGTAAATATTGACAGAGTAGAGAATAAACAAAAGCCTCAGGTTCTTGCCGCAGCTTCGAGAATATATGATGAAAAGGCAGATCAAAAGTCATATTCATTTATCTCAAAAAGCCCGATTAATACGACAAATATTTCAAGAATACTATTACCAAGGAAACCAAAAAGTGTAATAGTTGACAGTAAAAATGTATATTTGGAGTTAAATTGGGACAAACCATCTAAAACCTACCTACTCGAGTTCGAAAACAACCCTGAAGGTGTAGCAGTCTCTTTTAAATGGTAATCACAACAGGTAATAAACAGTTAATGTATAGCATAAACTAAAACCATAATTAATTATTAAGAGTAAAAGAATGAAAAAAATTGGAACTTTATTTTTGAGTGTTATCTGTTTTCTTGGGACTATAAACGCCCAAAAAGCAGAGCTTGTGGACTATGTCAGCCCGCTGGTTGGGACACAATCAAAACATGCCCTTTCAACTGGGAATACTTACCCGGCTATAGCAATGCCTTGGGGTATGAATTTCTGGATGCCACAAACAGGTAAAATGGGAGATGGTTGGGCATATACATATGACTCCGACAAAATCCGCGGATTTAAACAAACTCACCAACCTAGTCCTTGGATCAATGACTATGGTCAGTTTGCTATTATGCCCGTAACCGGCAAAGCAGTCTTTGATCAAGATGAACGTGCAAGCTGGTTCGCACACAAAGCAGAAGTGGCTAAGCCATACTATTACAAAGTATATCTTGCTGACCATGATGTAGTAACAGAAATGGCTCCGACAGAAAGAGCTGTTATGTTCCGCTTCACATTCCCTGAAAATGAGAATTCATATGTAGTAGTAGACGCTTTCGACAAGGGATCATATGTAAAAATTATCCCTAGCGAAAACAAGATCATAGGATATACAACCAAAAACAGTGGAGGTGTTCCTGAAAACTTTAAAAACTATTTTGTAATCGTTTTTGATAAACCTTTTACATATACAGCATCAGTTACAACTGAATATCAAGATAAAAAAGGAACCAGCTCTATAAAAGAAGGTGGCTTGGAAGCAAACCACAATCATGCAGGAGGTATTATCGGTTTCTCTACAAAAAAAGGAGAATTTGTACATGCTAAAGTAGCATCTTCTTTCATCAGCCACGAGCAGGCTGAGCTAAACTTGAAGGAACTGGGAAACAATTCTTTCGATCAAATCGCACAAAAAGGAAGAGACAGATGGAACGAAGTATTAGGACGTATTGTTATAGAAGATGACAATATTGACAATCTTCGCACATTCTATTCTTGTCTATACCGCTCAGTATTATTCCCTCGTAGCTTCTTCGAATATGATGCTGCAGGCAATGTAGTGCATTATAGCCCATACAACGGGGAAGTTCTTCCTGGACACATGTTTACAGATACAGGCTTTTGGGATACATTCCGTTGTCTATTCCCATTCCTAAACCTTATGTACCCAGAAATGAATGTGAAGATGCAAGAAGGTCTCGCAAACACATACAAAGAAAGTGGATTCTTACCAGAATGGGCTAGCCCTGGCCACAGAGGCTGTATGGTTGGAAACAACTCTGCTTCTGTAGTTGCCGACGCTTACCTAAAAGGTCTTCGCGGATACGATATCGAAACGTTATGGGAAGGTGTAGTACATGGAGCAAATGCGGTGCACCCTACTGTAAGTTCAACAGGTCGTCTAGGCTGGGAATACTACAACAAACTAGGGTATGTTCCTTATGATGTTAAAATTAACGAGAATGCAGCTCGTACTCTAGAGTATGCATACGATGACTGGACAATCTACAAATTAGGACAAGCTCTAGGAAAACCGAAGAAAGAAATTGAGATCTTCGCTAAACGTGCGATGAACTATAAAAATCTATTCGACCCTGAGCATAAATTAATGCGTGGTAAAAATCAAGATGGCACATTCCAATCTCCTTTCAATCCGTTGAAATGGGGTGATGCATTCACTGAAGGAAATAGCTGGCACTACACGTGGTCTGTATTCCACGATCCTCAAGGACTGATTGACTTGATGGGTGGTAAAAACGACTTCAACATGATGATGGACTCTGTATTTAGCGTACCTCCATTATTTGACGATAGCTATTACGGAGGTGTAATCCACGAAATACGCGAAATGCAAATCATGAATATGGGTAACTATGCTCATGGTAACCAACCTATTCAGCACATGATTTATCTTTACAACTACTCAGGTGAACCATGGAAAGCTCAATACTGGTTGCGTGAAGTAATGGATAAGCTATACTCTGCGGCTCCTGACGGATACTGTGGAGACGAGGATAATGGACAAACTTCGGCTTGGTATGTACTTTCTGCTCTAGGGTTCTATACTGTATGTCCGGGAACAGACGAATATGTATTAGGCTCCCCTCTATTCAAGAAAGCAACGTTAAACTTTGAGAATGGTAATAAAGTTGTGATCAATGCTGACAACAATTGCAAATCGAAAAGATATGTGGAGAGTATGCATGTAAATGGTCAGAACTATACTAAGAACTACCTGACTCACGATCTTCTTAGAAATGGTGCTGTGATCGACTTCAAAATGTCGTCAACACCAAATAAGAACAGAGGGATCAATGACAATGACTTCCCTTACTCATTCTCTAAGGAATTGAAAGAAGTAAATGCTAAGGCTAAAAAGAAATAAAGTAAATTTAGCATAAGACAAAAAAGAGAGGCATATGCCTCTCTTTTTTGTTTACAATCTATAATCTATTTTATAATCTCAGTTTCTAATTCATTCTTAGCCTGTCTGAGTTCACTTGGTGTCATTCCAAACTTCTCTTTAAATAGTCTGTAAAATGTTGCATTAGAAATGAAACCTGCTTCTTGTATAATATTATTCACAGGGACAGATTCATCTATAATGAGTTGATTCCGAGCAAAGTTTAGCCTATATCCATTCACATAGTCCATAAAAGTCATATTCATCTCAGCTTTAATCGCATCAGCCAAATATTGTCTGTTAGTGTTAAGAGCCTTAGCTACAACCTCTCTTGTTATATCTGAATCTTTATAGATTTCACTTTCTTGCATATAGGCGTCTAACTGTTCAAATAAAGAAGTTTTCTTCTCAAAATCTTCTGTTTCTTTCGTTCTTTCCAGTCTATACTCTTTTATGAAATCAATGTATTTCTTTACATCTAAAGATTGCTTATACAACACCTTATTTTTTATTTTAAGTGTTTTCATATTGCGCCTGTTCATATAAAAAAGGAAGCCCCCAAAGCAAATAATAAATACCAATCCGATATTAATTAATCTGCTTTTGCTCAACTGCGTTTTATGATTTTGCTGTTCAAGCTGAGCTTTTTTCAATTCATAATTCATCGAAAGTTGTGCCAATTGTAAAGGCACATTCTTTTGGTAAATAGAATCCTTATAATTCAGAAATTTTTGCTGCTCAAAAAAAGCCTCATCATATCTCTTCAGTTTATGCAGTGTCTCAATTTTTAGTTCTGTAAGATCTTCAATAAAAGAAGTACCAAAATCTGATTCTTTAAGTTGCTCTAATGCTGACTGAACATAATTTAAAGCTCTACTATAATCTTTTCCCTGTGAATAATAATATGCATAAACGGCCTTCTTTTCTGATAGAAATATATCATGAATCCCATCTAGGGGCAACTCTTCTACCATATCCAAATACTTTTTAGCATTAGGCGCATCTTCCAAAGCAACATAGATATGAACATGTTGTACATAAAATCTATACAAAAAAAGATCTAATGAGGATTGAGGCAATTTCTCTGTATTTTCTTTTATCATACTCTCCACCCTCTGACATATATCTAGTGCCTCTTCGTATTGTTCTAATTGAATCAACACACCTATAAGCCCATAGTAAATAGGATAAGTATTAGATGAAATCTCAGATTCTTGCTCCATTATTTCCAATGACTTTCGATAATTAATCTCTGCTAAATCAATCCTCTTGGAAGCAAAATAAGCAAAACCCAAACATTGATATGCAATAGCTTCATACCTATCATTTTTTTCCCTACTATTCAGAAGTTCGTTCAATTCATATATAGCTAGATCATAATACCCCTTGCTGATATACATCGTCGCTATGTAATAATGAACCAAAAACCTCGAGTCTTCAATCTGTTCATCTTTTTTAGAGAGGGCATCTATCTTATTAGAATAATACAAAACACTGTCTAAATTCGATTCAAACAAGAAAAATCTTACCTTATGTGAATAACTCTTTACTTTGTATATATCATTATCTTCATCTATAGCTTCTCTTTCCAACCAGTTAGCAATTTCTAATAACTTCTTATCCTCTTCATACAGTAAAGAATATTGATAGATCAGTTCGAGTCTTTTTTCACCTTTAGCTTTATCAATTTCATTTAATAAACTATCAGCCTCTGTTGATGACTGAGATAAGATATTAGTGCTTATAGTAAATAGAAGAAAAGGAAGAATAATAAATTTGATCTGTTCCATAAATTCTGCGTGTGTGTGCATATATCTAAATAAACAAGGCATAAAGATCGCAAATTAATAACAACATAAACACTAAACACGAAAAAAACAAACCTCTGACAATAAGCATTTTGCCTGAATGATATGTTAAATTGCACAGAGAATACTATTACTGCCCTCATGAGACCTTCTTTTGAACGAACAAGACTCCCCCTTGTTTTTTATCATTTAATTTTGATCCAAATTTTACAATCTAATTTTCAGCAGCAGGCACCTCAGCTAAACAGAGCAAACTTTACAAACAGAAAATGTATAATGCAGTAATATTATTAGTAACACAAATGAACGCACAATTATTATTTAAAGCTCTATCAATAGTAGCTATTTCTTTTCTATGTTCAACAATGTTGAACGCTCAGGTAACAGTTGGCTCCGGGAATACTCCTAACAAAGGAGCTTTATTAGACATCAAGCAGTATGATGCAGAAGATCCTGAAACGAGCAATACTACTGCCACCAAAGGGTTAATGCTTCCCCGGGTAAATCTCACCGAGATGAATAATTTGTATCCTATGTTTATCGAGAACGAAGACTATAAGAACAACACAGGAAACAAGAAAACGGACGATGACGCCATGCACACGGGCTTAGTCGTTTATAATATAAACATGGACCTTTGTGAAGAAATATATCCGGGAGTTCATACTTGGGATGGAAATGAATGGCAACGTATAGGAGAAGATTATCCGTTCCCTAGCGAGACCGATATTCTAATAGACAATAGAAATCCAGATAAACCGGAACGATATAGAGTAGGGAGATTTAAAGCAGTAGATCCTAGTGGAAGTGGTAAGGTAGCAGATGCTGGTTGGTGGATGCTTGAGAATTTACGGGCAGACAGATGGCCTGATGGCACGACAGACGACTTTTCGTTGAGAAAGGGTGTAGCTTATGGACATGAAGATTATGATGTAAAAGCGAGGTATTGGTATCCATTAAATGACCAGAATGAGCTTATCGAAAACCCTCATTATGGATATATTTATAATTGGGTTGCAGCTGCGCGAATAAAATCGACTGACCCTGATTATCCTCCAAACGAATTGGGGGATGGTGATGACAAACAAGGGATTTGTCCAGAAGGCTGGCATATACCATCTTATGCAGAGTTTCAACTTTTAGTGGCGGTACTACAAGCAAACCCTTGCCCATATGCTCATAGCAAGATAGGAGCAAATACTAGCTATAATATGCAGTCTTCGAAAACTACACCTAATGGAAAAAGCCGTTCGAGAGAGCAAGGGGGATTCGATGCTCATTTATTAGGAAGGCATACAGATGGCACAGTACTTGAGGTAGGTAAAAGAGCTTATTTCCATATGTCTGATTGGGGGCAGGGCACAAATTCAAAGCGAGTTATCACATTCGATGCTGGTGTATATGCTGCTACTATATTTCCAATTCCTTTATTTAGTCAAATACCAGTGCGTTGCAAAAAAGACTAACAAAGATAGGCAACCACTACAAACTTAAGATTAGAGAACAAAAGGGATTATCTACACTTGGGACAAACACCCCCAAATAGATAATCCCTTATATTTTTTATATATTTTATACAGCCTCCCTAAAAGATTTCAAGGGCTGCCGCATTATAGAATTCAATGCATTTCTTAATATCAGGGACAGAATTATCCCAATTATATTCATACTCTATGGATAGATACCCTTTAAATTGCTGATCTTTTAGTTCTCTTAGCATTTCTTTAACACCGAGAATACCTGTCCCCCAAATAACATCATGCTGCTCAATGCCCCCCTCTTCTTTTTCCGCTATATCCTTAAAATGGAAAGACATTAGGCGACCTTTAAGTTTCTTCAAACAATCGAGTTGATCCAATCCTTCTCGTCTCCAATGCCCTACATCGGCACAAGAACCGATATTTTCACTTCGCTCGGATATTGCCTTAAGTAACAGATCAGGATTCCAATAGTCCGAAGGTTGTGGATGATTATGTACAGCTACTTTAATTGCATATTTATTGGATAAATATTCGACCAAGTCCCAGTCTTGCAGTCTTGGTTCGCAAGTGATAAATTCCATCTCCATATCTTTAGCAAAAAGGAACATTTTCTCCCAATCCTCCGCGTTTTCTGTAACAAACACTCCTGTTGCCACTATTTTTATGTCCTTAGATCTCGCTAATTCTTTAATCTCTTTTCGAGTCTCAGCATCCATATTAAAATCAAAAACTTTATCTCCCCATTTTCCGCCCAATTTATGTCCGGGGAATATTTCGATGTAGTTAATACCTAATTCATTCGTTTTGTCTAAGGCTTCTACTAAAGAGAAACGATGAAAAGAATACGATTGTATAGCAAGATATATTCCATGCTTCTCTGCTTTTTTGATTCCTTCTTCGGCATTTTCTGATTCACCTTGTTTTGTAGTCTGAGGTTTATTCGAACAAGAAAAGCCTGCCATTACAAAACAGAGAATGATTATAAAAATCTTAGATAAGTATTTCATATTTTCATGTATTGATAAGTTAGACCTGCAAATATAATATTAATTGGAAAATAAATTGATAACAAATTTAGTCCATCCACCTTCACTATAAAAATCAAATTTGCAGCCATGATTTAAAAGAACCTCTCTAACAAACATTAAACCAACTCCCTGCCCTTCGGACTTTGTTGTATAAAATGGGGTAAATAAATTTTGCACTAATTCTTCTGACAAACTAGGTCCATCATTTGCTATTATAAGCTTAGCAGGATTTTCTTCTATCGTTATTCTTATCGTTCCATCATGGTCAATTGCTTCATATGCATTCTTTATAATATTAAGCAGTATATATTCAAACTGAATCCCATCTATTTTCACCAATATATCTCTAGAAGGTAAATTTAAATCCAAAGCTATATTTCGTTTAGAGCATTCGGAATATACAAAATTAGAAACTGTTTTTACTAGCTCATTCAGGTTTACTTTAGATATGTAGGGTTTGGGTATCTTAACAACATCGGCAAGGTTACTTACAAACTCTGCTAAGTGTTTTCCTCTTTCATATGAGGCTTTTACTGCAAGAGATATATCTTCGAATTGATCGTTTTCATCGCTGATATCCGCAACAACTTCCAGTGTGGAGTTTATTGCCCCTATTGAATTATTTACCTCATGAGACATCATCCTTATAACATTCTCATACGATTTTTTCTCAATTGTAAACAATTCATGAGTTAACTCCTCAATTAAAATAAATGGATGAGGAAAACCTCTGTCAATAAAAGAGGATAGAGTACATCTGTATAAATTGGCTCCACTCGTTTTTATAATCGTCTCCTTCTGAGGAGTTAGATTGGCAAGCTGATGACAGAGACGAATGGATGTCTCAACAAATCTCTTGCCTTTTATCTCTTCTAAACTCTTTATATCCAGAATACGTTCTCCAGCGGGGTTTATAGAAGTTACACGATAATCAAAATCAAGAATAATTACTCCCTGAGGGGATGCATTGATGAGCAAATCGAGAAAGTGATTTTTTTCTCTTACACTTAATCTTTCATTCTTTAATTGCGCCATCATTTGATTAAAAATATCGATAAGATTGTTTGCTTCATCATTTTTTACCGGACGCAATCTGCTAGAGAAATCCTGACCTTGCAACATATCTATACTATCAACCAAAATCTGATATGGCCTTACCAATCTTTTATAAACTAACACAAACAGTATGATTGACAAAACTGTACCCCCTTCTATAAGATAAAATATTGTCCTATTTGTATCAAAAAAAAGGAAACCACAATAAACCAATATACCGCAGACTATAATGAATGGAAGAATAAAGAATAATTTAGATTTCATACATTCAGTTGTTTGTATCTAAATTATACTTTTCGATACGACGATATAGAGCTTGCCTTGTCAAACCTAGGGCAACAGCTACTTTTGTAAGGTTTCCCCCGTATTTCCTCATTGTCTTTATTATCATTTGCCGTTCCATATCTTCCAAAGAATTCGCTCCTACTCTATCAGAAATCACATTGGGTAATTCAATATATTGACTTTTAAAATCAATGTCAGTCAACACCTTCTTATTATTGATAAGAACAGTTCGATCAACTATATTTTTAAGCTCTCTTATGTTCCCCGGATAAGGCAGAGACTTTAGGAACTGTATTGCTTCTGCCGATACCTCTATATTGGGCAAGTGATTCAGTAAAACTTGTTTACGCATAAAATGATCTACAAGTAATGGTATATCTTCAATTCTTTCCCGAAGGGCAGGTAGATGAATTGTTATCAGATTCACGCGATAAAACAAATCTTCGCGAAAAGATCCATCAACAACCATTTCTGCGAGATTTCGATTTGTTGCACTTATAATTCTTACATCAACTTGTTTCTGCTTACTTTCGCCGAGTCTTTCGAACGTCTGGTCTTGTAATACCCTCAATAACTTAACCTGGCAAACGGAATCTAATTCTCCTAATTCATCGAGGAAAATACTCCCTTTATCTGCAAGTTCAAATCTCCCTATGCGATCATATTGCGCATCAGTAAATGCTCCTTTCTTGTGTCCAAACATTTCACTTTCGAAGAGGGATTGAGAGATTCCTCCTAAGTTTACCTTTACAAAAGCCTCCTTATTACGATTACTGTTCTCATGAATTGCTTCTGCGATTAATTCCTTACCCGTCCCACTCTCTCCGGTAATTAGAACCGGAGCATTGGTCTTAGCAATACGCTCAATTGTTGTAAAGAGATCTTTCAGAAGAGGAGAATTTCCGATTATTTTATCTGAAATAATTCGTGTAGAGAGACAATCTTTTGATGCTTTACTATGGTGTATATCATCCTTTTCATTCAATTCAAGGGCTGTGCTTACTGACTTTAATAAAGCAAGATTATTCCAAGGTTTTGTGATGAAGTCGAAAGCACCAGCTTGTATTCCTTTAACAGCCAAGTTGATTGATCCCCATGCTGTTATTAAAATAACTGGCACATCAGGCTTAAATATCTTCACTTGCTTCAATAAAGTCAAGCCTTCCAATCCATCTGTCCTCGATGTATAGTTCATATCCATCAATATCAACTGAATATTGTCAGCACGAACAATATCAATAGCCTCCTCAGGGGTAGAAGCATGTACGACATCATATCCAGCACGCTTTAGTACCAACTCTAAAGAAGAACGTACTGCTTTATCATCATCACAAATCAGAATCATATCATTTCTTTATTACGATAAAAATAATCAATAATACCGTATTATTAATTTAAATAATCATTATAATTGACAGTCAAAGCCCTGCCCTCAATAAAATCATATAAGGTCAAACCTCGTATTTGATAATGATACGACCAAAGAGCATAAACCTGTTCTATATAATTCCTTCGAGCAATGTCCTTTGACGTTTGTGCATCATTAAGATTCAAAACATCTATTTTTCCCAAGATAAAAGCCTCAACCGATGTATCATAACGTTGTCTCGCAATTTTATCAGCTTCTTCTGCTATTTTTAATTGTTTCCATTGGTTATTAAAATTCTGAACAGCAAGAAAGATATTTTGTTTAAAATCCATTTGTTCTTTATCCAATCTGGACTGCACAACATCCCTATTTGCTTCTGCTATTTTTACCTTTCCCTTTCTCTTTCCCCAGTCCAATATAGGAAGTTTCACCCCTACTTCTACAATCTGGTTACTACGCATATTGTGTGATTCATATGCGTGTAAAACTTTATCTTCCTGTCCTGAAACACCCAACGATGCAAAAAGAGTAAAATTCCACCGATCAGCTTTCGCCTGACTCACTCCCTGTGAAGCCTGCAACATTCTTCTCTGTACATTCAGCGTAAAGGAGTTATTAGCCAAGGCCTCAGTCAACACCTTTGGATAATATAACTCTGGAACTTTGTCTGTACTAAACTCTGGCAAAATTGCATCCAGAACAACGTCTTCTCCATATCCCAGAAACGACCTTAACTGAAACATGCGTGCATTTAAAGATAACTGAGCATCTGTAAAGGCAGATTCTGCATTCAACAAAGAAACCCTCAGTTGCAAAAGTTCATTTTCTGAGATTTGTCCTATTGTTCGTCTTGCTTCAGCAATACTATACACTTTTGAACTATTTGCAAGATTCTGAACAGCTATATCTAAATTTACTTTCCCCAGTATCAGATCGAAATAGTATTCTACAACTGTATGTGCAATATCTTCTATATCAGCAATTAATTTTTGCTCTGATTCTTTTTTCTTTATTGGTTCTATCTTTCGCATCCATCCTACACGATTAAAGCCAAAAATGGGCTGCTCTAATGTAATAGCTCCAGGAATACTTTTGTATCGAGTAAATGAATTATCCCCATATTGTTCCAACCGTTGTATGCTACTCTCTACCGATATTTTTCCACCTGTAAGCGGAATATTCTGAGTGATGAATAAACCTAAATCTATCTGGCTATAATCGTTACTAACATATTTATAACTTCCATCCTCTGACTGATACGGATTATACGATTTGGAATAGTAGGGCAATGTCCCTGTCATTGTTACCTCGGGCAACAGTTCGGATTTATAAGTACGGTATTGCCAATAGCTAGAAATGTATTCACTACGCACACCTACTGCATCCACCGACTCTTGTGAAGCTCGTATAATCGCATCCTTCAATGTTATACGAATTGTGTCCTGAGCTTGAGACAGCACCGATATTCCAACAAGAAGCACAAAAATATATAACCTATTTAATAACATAAGTACCTCCTTTCTTCTACTCATCACGCAATGCTATAGCTGGCTGTGTTTCCGAAGCCTGATTTGCCGGATACCATACTGCTAAGGAACTTACAACAACCAATATAAAAAAGGTAACGCATAGGTTAATAACATATTGTAACCAATCTTTCTGAACAAGCCTCTCAGGCACAGGAACCCCTATGTCCTTTAAGACATCAGCCATTCCAACATTTAAGCTTATAATAAACCCAAAAACGGATGCGATTGTTCCTAATAATAAAGTCTCTCCAATAAATATTCCAATCATACTTCTTTTACTTGCGCCAATAGCCATACGAAGCCCTATTTCATTCCTCCGTTCGCGAGTTCGAAACCAAAATGTCCCAATAATTCCCAGAAAAATATTTATTAATAAAAATAAGGAAATAGCACCTATACTTTTGAAGTTATTATCATAATTTTCCCAAAGCATATACTTCTTTTTAATAATATCAAAAGGAGTAACTTTTTTTAGGTACAATGGTCCTATACTTAACTGATCAGACATATCTTTTGAAAATGTTTCAATAAAAGCATCTTTATCGATCCCTTCTTTTATCCGCACAAAAATATTGACACTTCCAAGCCCTAAGTATTTCATCATATTTCTATCGAATAATGTATAAACTTCGTTTTCGTAAGGATAGAAAGGGTCTCTTTTTATTTTATTTACTATCCCAACAACATTATATATCACATCTTCTTCTGCTCTATTTTTATATACTATTTTATCCACATCATTAACATGATGTCCCCCAATATAATCCCTTTCATCTCCATTTATTATTGCAATTTTACGTTCCGAATCGCTCCACGCAAACGCCTGACCTTCTTCAAATTTAATTTTAAAAACATCAAAATACTCTGGGGAAACTGAGCGATCTGCCACTGTACCCTTTACGGGTATAGTGTCATCATTTACGAAAGTTTCGGACATATTCATCCCTGTATTGTAAGGAAATGCATTATTACTTACCGCTATTTTATCTATACTTGCATTATTCTTAATTCTGTCATAAGCAATCCATCCAAAATCAATAGCCAATTCGTCTCGGGTTTTACCTGTTTCGTTCATAAGTTCTGCGACTTTCCTCTCATTCTGAGAAAATTCTATCATATATGTATTCTCTATATCAAAACCAACCGGTTTAATATAACGCCGAAACATAAAAGTCAGATAATCTGAACAAAACCAGATAATGCAAAATATCAACATAAGTTCGATGAGAATCCAAAAATTTATTTGGCGTTCAGCCCAAATTATTTTAAAAAGATGTCGTATCATAACAGTCTATTTTTTACGATTAAGAGAATCTACAATATTCATATTGGCTGCACGCCAGGCGGGTATACCTGATGAAAGTAAATTAAGAATAAAACTCACTATTAAGACAGCAAAGACTACAGGTACAGAAATCAATGCATTTAAGGGAATCCCATTTGTATCAGTAGCATCTAGAAGCCATTCTTTCATATATGAGACAACAAAAAAGGATAGAATAAGACCAATAATTCCCCCCAATACAGAAGTAATGAAATTCTCATATAATACCTGAATAAGGATTGTATGCCTTTTTGCTCCAAACGATTTACGAATTCCTATTTCTTCCATACGACGTCTCACTCTGGAAAGACTTATACTCGATAAATTAATAGCAGGAATAAGCAATAATATGGAGAATAAGAAAGCGATGCGTCTATTTGTTATCTTCTTATCGCTCTCGAACTCCCATACATTCAACAGAGACTCTCTATTATTAAATGGACCTATAAAAGTGATATTTGAATCTTCGTTAGTTTGATCCCATTCTTTTTCTATGTTCCTTACTTCTTTTTTAACATCTTCAACCTTCGAGGGATTCACCAGAAAAAAGCATTGAAAGTTTAATCTTTCCTCAAAATTTTCAACACTGGTATAAGGAATCCATGCTTGAGCATATGCATTTTTGAAAGCTTTGGATACATCCTTAACTACACCGATTACTGTATATTCGTCAACATCTATCCGAATCTTTTGCCCAATAGCCTCTTCCTTTTTAAAAATTTCTTTAGCCATACTTTCATTTAGAACAACCTTTTTAAGACCCGAATTAAAATCTGCTTGAGTAAATGGCTTTCCTGCTAAGAATTTGAAAGAAAAAAAATCCCAATAATTGGCATCTGAACTCCTCACATCCATAGAGATTCTTAGTTTAGAATCTTTTGTCCGAACAGTCTTTCCTATATAGTTCATAATTATTCCATCTGTAGCTGTTATATTATCAGCAGATTTAATTTCCTCTCTTAATATTCTGACATGATCGAAAAGGGGAGGACCAGCACTCATTGAATTATATTTTTTCTTCTTTATCTTTCTAAAATCAATCTGTAAAAACTCACTACGCTTACTTTCGGGAGCTATATCTGCATTTTTAACCTAATCAACAACAATCAACACCATTACCATCATAATAGCCAAAGCTGTTCCTGCTATGGAAATAGTACTTATAAATTTGTTTTGCTTCAGTAGTTCTATTGCTTGTTTAAAATATACTTTATACATAATATGATCTGTTTAAAGTTATTCTATACGCCTTCCGTCGAAGAAACGAATGATACGTTCTGTAGTTCGGGCAATATGTTCATCATGGGTTACCATTACTATGGTTGTTCCCTCTTTGTTCAAATCAAAAAGTAAATCAATAATCTCAGTACCCATCTTACTATCCAAATTCCCGGTGGGTTCATCCGCTAAAATAATCTGAGGATTCCCTATCAATGCACGAGCTATGGCTACGCGCTGACATTGACCTCCCGACAGCTGAGATGGATAGTGTTTCATGCGATGCGACAACCCAACTTTCTCAAGGACCTCTTTTGCTCTTTTAGTTCGTTCCGAACTACTGGATTTTCTATAAAGTAGGGGTAGCTCCACATTGTCTAATACACTCAGAGAATTAATTAAATGAAAGCTCTGGAAAATGAATCCCAAAGTCCTATTTCGGAACTCAGCCATTTCACCATCTTTCATATTACTCGTCAGAGTATTGTTGATAAGCACCTGCCCTTCCGTCGGAGTATCTAACAACCCCATCACATTCAACATTGTACTTTTACCACAACCTGAAGGTCCCATGACAGAAATGAATTCTCCTTTCTCTACTTCCAGATTTACGTTTTCGAGAGCTACTGTTTCTATATCCTTTGTGCGGTATATCTTTGTTATACCGTCCATTTTAATGATTGCCATAGTTTATTTTATTTTTATCGATTCTTTATTTTTATAATTATCCATTAGCATTAAGATGACCTCTTCTCCTTCTTGCAAACCTCTTTTCACTTCTACATAATCATAGCTACTCTCACCTAACACAACCTTCCGTTTTGCAGCATTGTCCTTGTTTACAACCCATAGATCGTATTCACCGGGAGAGCTATAGTATGATCCATTAGGAATACGCAGGATATTATCTTTTATTCCATACTCTACAAAAACATCAACACTAAGACCACTTCTTAGCTTCAGGTCTTGCCCTTCCAAGAGAATTACATAGAAGCTGATTGTCCCATTTTTTACTGACGGAACAATATTTACAACAGTTCCTAAGATTTCTGTTTGTCCGGTTTTTATAATAGCTTTAGCTCCCGTCCTTAGTTTGTTGGCATAACTATCTGCTATCTCTGCTTCAATTTTATAATGAGATAAGTCTGATACAACAGCGATTTGAGATCCGATAGAAACCTGCGAGCCTATTTGATTATTTATATATGTCAATGTTGCCTTTTGAGGCGAGAGGATACGGGCATCTTTCAATAAACGCTCATTTTCTGAAAGCCCTTTCTCGAAAATACTATATTCCAATTGTTGAACTCTTATTTCAGCATCAGCCTTCTCTTTTTCATTCTTAATCTTTTGCTTCAACTGTTCATATTCTAACTTTGATACATCGTAATTAAGCGCTATCTCGCGAATCTTATCTGTGGTGCTTGCTCCAATGCTATCTAAGTATTTTTCGTTTTGTAGTTCTGTAAACATTTTTTTGAGCTGCATCTCCTTTACTTTCTCTTGCATCTCTAACTCAGACTGGCTACTCATAAGTGTAATACGAGTTTGTTCAAGTTTCCTTTTTTTCATTTCTCGCTCATCAAGCTTCTGCTTGTACTCCGTCTCGATAGAAGCCAATTCTAATTTCAGAAGGGGTTCGCCTATATTCACCATATCTCCTGCATGTTTATAAACTTCCAGAATACGTGAATTTATAGGCGCTACAATAATTTCTTCAGAGAATGGAATCACTTTACCCGAAGCATTTACTGTTATATTAAGAGAGCCCCTATCACTCTTACCCAATAGCAAACTCTTTTTATCTAGAGAGGCGTTCAACATATTGGATAATAAAACGATTAGGATCAATATCACAAGTGATGACAATCCATATTTCACTATCCTTTTATTCCTCTCTTTGTTTCTTACGTCTTTAGATATTTCTCTATCCATACACTTTTTATTTATTCCCCTTCTTATAAGCAAACGACGGACCAAAAACATAAACTGCTTATAATTTGAGAAATACATCAAACACAGATGTCCGATAGCGGACAATAACGTCCGCCTTTGATAAATGAATTCCTTTGATCGTAAAAAATAGATATGAAAAAACGATGACTATAAAACCACAAGTTCCGCCCTTCAATAGAAGAAAAGCGGAACTTGGCTCATCACACACACTTTAGATGAGAGACCCTCCAGATGCGCTACCTGGCGGATCGAAGCACACACACAACACTTAACACAAATTTCCTATCTCAATAATCTAAGCTAAAGTTGCTTATAAATTATTTTTATTTTTCTTAATCTCTCTTACACCTAACAGAACCGAAGGACGAAGCCGGCCCATCAACTCGTAAGACTCCATAAGCCTCTGATTTGTCTATAGCTCGGTTCCAAACTCGTCCTTCGTTTACATCAGAGATACTACTTGTAATGAAAGAAGAAACCTGAGTATATGAATCTTTAGGATCAGAGATGCTCCCAAATGTAATACCTCCAACTAATAGGACGTTGAATCCTCCGGCTAAAGAGGACTTGCTCTTCCCCACAGAGGTATCTCTATCTATCTGTCCATTATTTATAACAAGGGGACTACATGGACTAAGCATAGCTATTCCTAATCCTATTTTATTCTCACCATCTGCAACTCCCTGGAATGTAGGGTCATTTGGTTCTCCGACTTCTAAGTCTGAATCCCATTGCACACTATTGGCGTCTAATCCGAACGAAGGGGCATAACTGCTGTATTTTTCAGGATTATTGAAAATAACTTTTGCCAACATATTCCATTCCCGGTCGGTAGGGACGTGCCAACCCTCTGGACATACTCCCTGAATTATTGGAGTAGTTTCTATCGGTCCTGCTTCCTGACCTTGCGATCCTATTTCTTCTTTCTGCCAAATAGCATCTTGTGCTCCTAGTGTAGCAGCCGAGTAGGTATATAGCAACCCTTGGTTTGGTCTCCACGTTTCAGGTTTAACTCCTGTGGTGTTTTCCCAAGAGTCATTGGGATACATATAATATCTGTCCTTGAGTTCTGGCGCTTCGAGATCTCCTTCTGCTCTTTTTATAACAAAATTAGCTATACTATTATTAATATAGCGTGCATTTTCAAGAGTCCAATATCCTGCAAAATTGTCAGGGTCGCTAGGGCTTCCAAATGCTCTGTATGGGTACTTTTCTCCATCACGATCATCTTCTACATATTCAACAACATTCTCTCCGCCTGATGTATTACCTTGTGTCATACCCAGATATTGCCATTCATTTCCATCCCATACATACGGACCTTCGGCAATTAGCTCGTCAAAGATAGGATCGACAGGACAAAGCTCAACCTCACCCTTTGGCTGAACATTATAAATCACCAACCCGATGTGATCTTCGGGATCCCAATCACCGGTAGCCTGATCTATAGTAGAAGCCAAACTTGTTTTTTCCCCCGATAGGGTCAATGTCTTTAATATAACACGCGGAAGTCCTAAACCCTTTGTTGAATTAACGGAACCATCTGGTTTATCCTCTTGTTTAAGATCAAGGATTGCTCCTTTTTCTGGTATCACCTCGCTACCAATAGTAACCTGAGCACTACAAACCACTGCAAAAATACTGGTCAGTATGCACATTGAGAATATTCGTTTCATAGATATATAGTTCATAAAGCTTTAATCGATATATGTTTATTATTTATTATAGTTATAAAGATCCTTCACGCAACGAACGGCTGCTCCACTGGCAGTATCTTCATAAGTACCTCCTTCTAGACCTGTTTCGGCATGAGTATGAGTCCCCAGTATAAGTTCACCGGCAGTATTGATTGACTCCACAGGTCCAATCGTCATTGTTTCTCCGAATATAGTGCTTCTTCCCACAATCGGTAATGACAATGATCTGCCATAGGCACTCCAATAAGTACCGGTATTATTATCAACTGTAATGTTTCCAGAACCTCCATTTGCAGAATATTCAATCTTACCATCTTCTTTACTCAATTGCCCGGTATGAGAATAATACGAATTGATTGAATTCATGTCACTGTATTCAAAACCATAGGCTGCCTTAGGCGATCCGTAGGTTAGCGCTTTAGCATACCCACTAGTTGCTCCAACAGGCTTCGCCCCTGAAAATGTTCCCCATGGGGATATTATCGTACCTAAGCCAATTAACGTTTCTGCTACCGGATACGGTACTCGCCAACCATCAGGACATGGATCCATTGCCGCCTTAGCTGGAAGATTTGTATTACTCCTATTGACTCTTTCCCCTGCCCAACGATCTGTCCATACATTCATTTTATAGCTCAAAGTTCCTTGAGGAAGTGCATACCAGTCAGATCCACTGGCATTTGTTAAATAAGTTATCGGATTTTGTATAGAGTAAATCAGACGTTGAGCATCCTGATCATCCCCTTTCCCAAAATCTGTAGCTGCTTTTGTAGGGTATGTCTGAGACATGGAAGGATAACTACTTCCCGACCAAATAGAGATAGGCACACGGCTAGAGTTTGTGCTTCCCGGAACTGTATTGCTAGAACCCGGGAATGGGTCTTTTCTTCCCCACTGATACAGAAGTCCTTTATGTTTATAACTATTTCCATTCGTTGTTGTTGTGGTTTCTGTTGCTCCCAGATTTCTATCTAGCCAGACAAGATTATTCTGTTGAGTGAACCTCTCTTCTTTAGGTTGATCTGTTACCCATATATGCCAGCTCCAAAGAACATTTCCATTTTCCTTATCATAGAGTGCAATAACAGCATTACCTTTGGTTGTACTTCCTGTACTAGACCGGGTAAACTCTATCTCCTGCTTCTCGGCATTATATTTTACCGAAGATGTATTTAATACATTCGCATTATCATACCATAATACTTTTGCATTCAATGTTTCTATATTATCCACATTTTGGGCATTGGCTGTTGGTATAAGAGCTGATTTTACCTCATCCTTATTTAAGCCTTGCCATACACCTTGTTTCCACACAGCAACGGCTTTAGCTATAGGAAATGAAAATTGGGTCTGATCGGGAGTAACTATATAGCAGTTAGGCAAGCTAAGATCTGCAGTATAGTCTACCGGTGCTGCTTTATGAGTTAGTGTTATTGTTACTTCTCGTTCCACATTCTCCAGTCTTCCTCTAGCTGTCAGAGTAGTTACTATATCCTCTCCTGATGTATTTAATTCTTTAGGAGTTATATATATAGCATAACTTCCCTCTCCGGAACCGGATGTTTGGCTTATATCCCAATGAGGATGAGTGTCCAATGTCCATTCGACTGCACTACTTGATGTTGCTACAATGAATTTAAATGTTTCTTTCTTATTTCCCTCATAAGTTTGAGATAGAGGAGAAATACCAAATGTAAAATCAGCTGTTTTTTGTATTGCAGACACCTTTGCACTGACAGTTTCAGCTCCAGGCATTGATGCATATACGTTAACATCTATCGTTTTATCTGATGTAAGACTACCATTGGGAGCCACAGGATTTATAGCTATTGTACCATTCTGCTCCGAAGCAACTACTTTCCACTCCGGGTCATTTATTACGGTCATCGTCCATCTAGCCCCATCTGTTACTTTTACGGTATAGTATCTTACATCTGTTTCATAAGCGCCAAAAGTTATCAGCTGGGGAGTAACGATAAGCTCTATAACAGGCTTTTCGGCTTCTCCTCCATAGCGTCCCCATTTTTCTCCATCCCAGTAGTAAACACCTGCCGGAATATCCTGACGTTGGCTAAGATCAGAATCTGCAATCGGAGTAGATTTTGTCTGCTCTGAAGATTTTGTAGTTGGAGGAATATGGTACACGGTTAGTCCTGTATGTTTCAATTTCTCATCAGGATCTGTGATTTCAAATTCTCCCATCTTCAGTCTTTGTAGATGGTATAATTCGACTCTTGGAAGCAATAGTCCTTTTGATGAATTTACTCCTTTTATTTCACTCAATCCTTGAGTTAGATCCAATAGAGCACCTTTGTTTGGCTCCTCAAGAGAGCCCATCGTTACCTGAGCTGTAACAAAAACAGATAACAATAATGAAATTGTTAATAGAAATGTTTTAAGATAGTTCATGTGTGAATTTATTGTTTCGTTATGTAAATTTGCTGTGTTATAACAAAAAAGCTGTTATTTTAATTGATATTGAAAAGTTTCATGTGCTAAAAAATGTGTAATTGTGTATTTATTAAGAACTATACTTAAAGTAGGACAATTAGGATATAGTTCTAAAGTGTGCGTTGCTTAATGTATAGTCACGTTTTGATAATTTGGCGCAATTACGCAAAAAATGGCAGAAGAGATAGTATAAAAATGCAAAAAGGGAGTATTCAGAGCGCAAAAAAATATTTACATCTGGTTATCTGACTATTACGAGCAATCAAGAAACTGCTAATTCTTTCAAAAGAGTACGAAATATCAAAACTACAGATGCAATTATCCGCAAAAAAGATGTTTTTATTTCGCAATTACCAATTTACAATACAGAAATATCATATTTAATATTAATTTTGCAGTATCACACATATTTTAAAAATCAAAGGCACAATTCCAACTACATTGAAAAATTTCCTTTAAGTTTTCTTAAAAGAGATATTTCAATAAGTCTTGACTCTATCTTAAAAAAATCAGACTATACAATTTTATGACAAAGTATTATTTCTCTCTATTCTTAATCACTTTTTTAGGAATTACTTCTCCTGTCGTTTCTACAAACAAGGACAGATCTACAGCTGATAGCATTATGAATATAATCAACAAATCGGAAGGGAAGGAGAAATTGGAACTTCTTGATCATTATAGTGGAATATATCAGACAGATGTTTACTTAAACAAGGAGCTAGAAAAAGAAGCTCAAAAACAAAATAACTATTTATATCTAGCTAATGCATATAGAAGGAGAATCTATCATTCGGCAACAAAGGGTGATCGAGATTCCATGAAGTTCCATATTAAACAAACGACGAAATATCTTGATCTATATATACAAGAAGACAGATACAAGAACAGCACCAAAGAAGAACAAAAAGTATACCTCACGAGCAGAGTGATGGCAGTAGCCACCAGAGCAACCTTATGCATTGATGAAGGTAAATATAACATTGCCTTAAGCGAGATACAAAATGCTTTGGAAGATTCTATTATAGGGAAAACGGAACACTTTAAGAGTCAAGCTCATAGTCTAATAGCCATAGCGTATCTATATACCAAGAAGCCGACAGAGGCTCTTGAAAACTTCAGAGAAGCGATGAATATAGAGGCTGAAATTGCGTCTAAAAAAGGCTCTGAAGAATATTATTCAGGAGCATATCGTTATTATTCCTCTATGGAAGGAGCTACTATAGCATATGACCAGATGGGCAAATATAAAGAAGCCCTTGCTATTTCAGATAGTCTGATAAATAAAATAGAAAACGAATATCAACTTTCAAGAAAACTGCGAGGAGACAATGCTGATGACGACTTCAAATATAACTTCTTCAAGAACAGAATTTCATGCTATAAAGCAAAAGCATACATTGGTCTTAAGGAGAAAGCAAAAGCGCGAGAAGAGCTAGATAAGATAAAACCATATATACAAAAGATGAATGCTGATAAATTCCATCAGGATTTTGACATCTATTATTTTATTGAAGTCGAATATTATCTGCTTATTGGCGATAATAAAAGAGCAATAGAGTATGCTAAATCAATAACAAACAGAATCACTCTTGACCAACAACCTTATTCCTATTTGCTTTCGAATTTGGCATTGTCTAAAGCTCTAAATGCTGGAGGGAACAATAAGGAAGCTTTTGACTTACTCTATAAAACATACAATACGAATGATTCCATAAATGCTATCCATTTTTCGAATGAATTTGCAGAAATGCAAACGACGCACGAACTTAAAGAGGCTGAATTCTTAATAAATGAGACTAATCTGAAATTAAAGAATACTCAGATGGTACTTCTAATATTTGCTATATCATTTATTCTTTTACTCCTTGTTATCTATATTATATGGAGAAATAAGAAGAATTTAAAAAGAAAGAATATCCAGCTTTACAATCAATATAAAGAAATAGAGCTTAGAAATAAACAGATAACAGAACTTCAATCAGCTTATAAAAATATAACCAATGAAGAAAATCAACCTGAAGATACAGATGGAGCTATAATGGATAAGCTGATACAATATTTATCCAATACTAAGATTTATTTAGATCCCAAAATTACTCGAGAAGAAATAGCCCAATCTATTGGTACCAACAGACAGTACCTAATAAAAGCTATAAAAGAGAAAACAGGTAAAACTTTTAATGAATTTATATATTCATACCGATTAAAATACGCCTATGAACTTATAATAAGTAATCAGAACCAAACAATCACTGATATCCTGGAAGAATCGGGATTTCATTCAAAAGCTACTTTCTATAATGCTTTTAAAGAAGCTTATGGCATGACTCCAAACGAGTTAAGAAATATTATAAGCTGAATCAAAAGACCTGATAAAGAAACAATTAAAAATTAATATATAAATAAAAAAGCGAGAGATCATACTATTGATCTTTCGCTTTTACGTTTGTAGTGTGTTAAGTGAATGGGAGTATTTGCTTTTATACCTCTATAATACTAATCCTCCTTATTGTTATCAAAAATATACTAATCATCTTTTTTACAACGCACCGAATTCATATACTCACGTTTATAGGCTGCACGATAAATTTGCCCTTTATCTCGTCGAAAATTACGACATATCGCCACATAGCTAGTTTCGGTTGCATTATCTGTTTTACCTACATAAGTACTAGATGACCATGGCATAGATAAGGAGCTATAACCTGCAGCTCTTGGCAAATCTATAATAATACGCCCTGTTAGGAATAAATTAAATCCCCCTTTATGAGAAACTGAAGATTTACCTTCGGCAGAGTAAGTTGATCCCGGAATAGGGCAAACTCCTTTCATAGCAGTTCCATGAGTAGATCCTCTAAACAATTCAGGAACAGCTGGTGTAGTTTCGTCTATAGCTAACGGATCCTCTCCAATAGGACTTCCCGGATTAGGCGGTTGTTGAACTTTTGCTAATTCAGTACCATCCCCATTGTCTATATTATCCATGTCTGCATAAAGACTCGTATTCCTTATCATTTCTCGTTCCAGCTCGGTCCATTCATAGTCACTAGGGACATGCCAGCCTTTCGGACAAATCCCCTGACGGCGCTTTTGGGTCTTTGCTGGTTGTACTCCCATGCCATCCCACTCGGGCAGGCCATTTTCGTAAGCTTCACCACTTGGATCAGGATAGTCGACATTTAATGTACCATCTTGCCCTCCTTTTCCTGCTGTAGCGGCATCCCATGTATAAAGTAGGCCAATGTATGGATTTTCTAAAAATTGCTCGGAGGCGGCTTCTCCATCTACAACAACGGAGCCTGATAATCTTGGATATGCCCAATAGGCAACATCTAATTTGTTATCAGGATTTCCACTGGCACCCCATAAAAAACGTCCTGCCGAATGATATTGATCCTGAGGGAGATCTGTATCGTATTGGAAAGCGGCTATATTTGTTGTCATCCAACGTCCTGCCTGACCAAAATCTCCAGAAATAAACTCTTTGTAAATTATTTTTCCTGCAGCATCTTTTTTTTCTCCATGTATAATAACTTTGTCTCCCCAAGCAGACCTCCAGTCGCTACGGTCAGAATTTCCTGCCATCTCAGTCTTATAGCTTTTAGGTATCCCTAACGGCTGCCATTCTACGCCATCAAACACATGTACTCCTGTCTCAATTGGGGTCAATGCACATTGATCAGCTACAGCACTATAAACAACGAGTCCTATATGATCTTTCAGCACCCATTCTCCTGTATTGCCAATGGAAGCTGCCAGTTCTGTAGAAGTTTGCGGTTTGATTTTACTTAATTTTACTCTTGGTAATCCTAATCCACCTAAAGCTGATCGCCCTCCTTTTTTTGATTCTTCGTCTCCATATTCTTTCAGATCAAGCAGAGAACCTTCATTGGGCTCATTATTTGATCCGATCGTGACTTGAGCTCCTAAATCTATCTTTATAAAAAAAGCTACAGTAAGAAGTAGCAGCAATAAACGATTTCTTTTCATTAATATGTTAGCTTAAGTTTGTAAATATTGTGTATGCATAATTTTTATAAAGCAGCAAGATTAAATATAATAATGACTGCTTTACTGTTTCGTGCTTTATCGAACTATGTTCATTAACGGAAGCGAATGTATAGTTTTATGGCCTTCGTCAGAACCCTCTTTTGCAAAATCAAATACTTATACAGCAATAACCTTACAATCAAAATATTATATAAAATAATAGATTAACAAGTCTCCTGGAAATATTTTATATCAGATAGAGCAACATCTAGTTATTTCCTAAAACCCTTCCTAAAAAAAGGACTTATTTGAAAAATATTTAATGTTAGAGAACTCTCCTTACTCCAGAGATCTTTTTCAACTAAAAAGTTAAAAGATTGAAATATTTTTTCACACTAATCGACGCTATAACCTTGTCATTTTTCGAAAAAAGAGAATTGTCCCTTCCATGCAAGTGCCATATATGCAAAAAAAAGACCTTTTATTGCAATTTCGCTCATTTATAAAAAGAATAAAGAGACTATGCAAAATCCTTATTCTTACTTTGTACTCGAATATGAATAAATAGACTACATGGGTATGAAATAATCTCTATCCCTATATTTTCTTTCTATTTATTAATATGTAATAAGTATCTTTACACACGCAAATCACACAACATGAGCAATATTTTATTTAGATTCTTAATTATTTTCGTGTTCTTCATAGCAAGCGATAATATTATTTGCAGCAACACTGATAAGCTAGATAAACTAAAAGAACAAATAGACACAAAAGATTTATCAACAATTGTTGCCTTGGAAAAAGAAGCTATAAAACAATCTAATCATCTCTATCTGGCATTTGCATATTATTGTAAAAGTGGATATTATCAAATCAATTATTCTGAGGATTCCATAGCTCATTATATTCATTTAGGCTTTAACGAACTCAACTTATTAAAAAATGAATTTAATAGGTTTTCCAAAAGTCAAACTGAATTATATCAATTTTTAAAAATTAAGTTTACTAATTCGATTGTACACAAATATCTATCAGACAATAAGTATGATTTAGCATTAATATATATAGATAGAATTTTAAAAGAGGGAGACTTAGGGACCTTTCCAATCTTCGAATACGAAGCTTATTATCTGTTAGGCGTCTGCTATTTGCATGTAAAGAAAGGAAAAGAGGCCTTGGAAAGCTTCAGAAAAGCCTATTCTCTTTATGACAACAACACAGACAAAAAGCCTTTTTCGTACCACAACCCATTTAGAGGGATGGCTCATGCATTTATTTTATTAAAAGACTATGACAGTGTTATTGTCATTAATGACAGTGTTAAACGTAAGATCGAAAAGGATTATGCTATTTCCAAATCAAATACTTTCTTTTATTACCTTTCTAAGTATGTAATAAACAATGAAAAGGCATTAGCATATGTAAAAAAAGGAGAACTTGAAAATGCCAGGAAAATACTTGATGAATCAAAAAAGATTTACTCTGAACATCTAAAAGATTCTCCCCTTATACACGCTTATTATGAAGTAGAAGCACAATATTACTCTGCAAAAAAAGATCATAATAAAGCTAAAATGTATATAAATCATACTCTAGACTCTGTTCATTCTAAAGTGATCTATAAGAATTCTTATAACTATATCATTGGTAATTTAATCAAAGCTGACATCTTACATGAAGCCGGTGATAATAGTGAAGCCTACAGTCTTCTTCGCGATTTGTACCAGCTAAATGATTCTATTAGCGCAGAAAGCTTTTCTAACCAGATAGCAGAGATACAAACATTATACAATGTTGATAAGTTAAAATTAGAATCTGAAAGAGATAAAATAAAACTGAGATCTATGCAAAACGCTCTATTCGGTTTTTTTCTAGTATTATTATTATTTACTTATATAATATATGTATCTCGAAGGAATGCTAAAATATTGAAGAAAAAGAATAAACAATTAGTTAATCAGTTTTCGGAAATAGAAAAAGGCAATAAGCAGATACAAGACTTACAGCTGCAGAAAGATAAAGAATCAGAAGAAGATCTACCAGTCACCTCTCCAAGTCAGAAATTGGTAAATAAGCTTGACTTATATTTGAAAGAATCTCAAGTATACCGTAATCCGGACCTTACTCGCGAAGAATTAGCTCTCGAAATGGGAACTAACAGACAATACTTAATCGAAGCAGTAAAAGGACAAACAGGAAAAACGTACAATGAATACATCTACACTTTTCGCTTAAAATATGCCTATAGTTTAATAGTTAAAGATAAAACTAAGCCTATTTCAGAGGTTTATCTTGAAGCCGGATTTCATACAAAAGGGACATTTAACAGAGCTTTCAAAGATACCTTTGGGATGACTCCTACTGAATTAAAGAATGCTGTTGATTAGCAAATATTTTTATTTTTCTATACTTCAGTAAAAGATCGCTCCCATTATAAGTCCTTTATTCGCAAAATAGCATCTCTTTTATTGCATAAAGCAAGACACGTAAATTCCAGTCCAACCCTTAACACCTCATAATCTGATATTTGCCATTACGATACTATTTTATGCTAATGTAAGACCCTCCTTGTATTTATATTATATACTTTTGAATGTGGATAATACTAAACGTCTGATCAAGTTGGTAGAAGATAAAGCAATGCTATAGAGATCAGAAAAATAATATAAATGAAATAAATTGTGTGTGAGGTACAATTCTGTACTTAAATTTGGAATGCATCTGCCGTTGAGGCAGGTGCATTTTGCTTATCTAAAAAGGGGTAAAATAAGACTCTCTCGTAATGTTAACTAGGATAACATTTATGGTATCTAACAGTCTTAACTGTAACACTATTAACCTTACAATTTATTTTTGCATATTTTAAATTACAAAAATGAAACAACTATAAGAAGGAAAAATAATCGACTTGTCTTTACATGATTTACCTTTGACCACTATTCTGCTTTTACTACAGAAACAACTTTATTAATAATAGTGATTATATATAAACTTATAATTTGTGTGTGAAGTACAATTTGTACTGCATTTAAGAATGTATCTGCCGTTGAGGCAGGTGCATTCTTGTTTTTTAAGGCGAATTACATCATTACGATGCGGAGAAGCAAGATAGTCCTATATCCTTTAGAATAAGAATGTATCAACCCTATATCCGCAAGATTGCTAATTTTAAACACTGCGCGTTTCCTCCTAATGCTTCACGCTAGCAGAGAAAACCCTCAAATACGCAATACCCTTAAAACAAGATCATTATATAATTAAGAAAGATACATATTATCCACATATTTTACGATATTTGCATCCATATTACACACATAAACACACTACTATGCAAAAGAAAAGATTTCTCACAGTAGCAATACTTTGCTGCACTATCTGCTTACAAGTACTCAGCAACACAAGTCCAACTGACAGCTTATTGAATAAGATAGAACAAGCACACGGGAGAAAAAAACTCCAACTAATGGAAATTTATGCTAAACAGGAAGAAAACAAAGAGCTAACTGCGAAGAAATCTGCTAAAGATTTAATAAATGAGGCCCAGAAACAAAATGATGTTAAATATTTGACCAAGGGATATGAAATCCTGTCAAGAGCCTATGCTAACGAAAGGAATGTAGATAGTCTTCTATACTGCATAAGTGTCTTAAATGATTTGGGTGATGAGTTTCAAAGTGGTGATCCTTATATGTATCTAACTCATATATATATGAATCATGGCTACTATGGTCTGGCAATGTATAATTTGAAAATTATGCAAAAAAAAGCTGAAAAACATGGACATCCTTTCAAAGACATCAACATAAATCTATTATTCTCTCAGGCTTATCGACTAACAGGGAAATTAGATTTGGGAGAAGAATATGCAATGAAAATGATAGAACAGACTCGAAAACTAATGTCTGATCAAGCCCCCAATAAGGTTATTGGATTATATGAAAGTGCAATAGGAGCTTTGGATCAAAATAAAAAATATGATCAAGCCCTTGAAATTTGCAAAGAATTTGAAGAATGGATTGAAAGACACTCAACCGATACAGAGCAGTACGAAGATTGTAGATATCTAATCTACTCCGAATACGCATTGATATATATCAAAATGGAGGACAAAGATAAAGCAAAACTCTATATCGATAAGATGAAAGCGTTGCCAACTGATAATATAAAAAGAACAGCAATTCCTCTAATTCATATAGTTCAGTCTAATTACTACACTCTTATTGGGGATTATAGCTTAGCACTAAAACACCTAGAGACAGCAATGGAATACTATAACGGAATAGGTATGAGAGACACTGCATCTGGGCTAAAATATGATAAAATAAATATTTTAGAGAAGCAAAACAAGTATAAGGAAGCCTTACTCTTACATAAAGAACTTTCTCAAAGAAATGATTCTATGTATCAGGAGAATGTCCCTTTACAGATAGAAAAACTGACAGCCGGATTTGAATTAGAAAAAGTAAAAATGCAAGAGGCTAAGGCTAAGGCTGAATTAGAGAGCAAACAGCTCTTAGTCGCCGGACTGGCTATTTTTATTATTACTTATCTGTTTTATTTTGTTCATGCAAAGACGCAACAACAGAAAGCTAAAAGAGAAGAACATGGTTCTTTTCAAACAAAACAAAGATCTTTCGAAGCAACACAAGGAATCAACAAAATTAGTAGTCTTGGCAAAAGAGATTATAGGAGAAGAGACAGAAAAGTTAGGACAAGAACCATCTTTATTTAGCAGAATTGAAGCATACATGCGGGAAGAAGAGCCATTTCGGAATCCTAATCTCACTAGAGAAGACCTAGCTAGAGATTTGAACACAAATAGACAATACCTTACAGAAGAAATTAAAGCAGCAACGGGAAAAACCTTCTTCGACTATATAAATAGCTACAGATTGCATTATGCTCATCGACAAGTTGTAGTAGATGAATCTCTTCGTGTTAGCACAATTATAATACAATCGGGGTTCTCTTCTGATTCCACTTTCTACCGCCTGTTTAAAGAAGAGTTTGGGATGAGTCCTAGCGAACTAAGACAAGTAAAGAAAGAATTGGAAAAAGGAGTAGGACAAGCAGATGATAACGAAATAAAAGAAGATTAGAATATCACCTGCCCAATAGAAGTAACAAGCAGGGATATTCTGTTCTGTGCTTATTTATACGTTCTTATAATATAAAAAGGTCATGGGCTTTCTATCACTCATGACCTTTTATTATTGTTTATATTTAACCTATACCCTTCTGCAATTATGGTTTAGGCATACAGGCATCGAAATTGTTGAATGGCTTGTTATTCGAGCCACCTGTGCCTGTAGTATAAAGTTGTGGACAGATCTGTACCCTGATAGGATTAGTCTCTGTTGACTGACTTTCTGATGGCTGCCTGTTGACTGCAGTAATAATATTGGTAGGCACATCTCCTCCCGAAAGGTAGTTATTTTGTATTTGCAGAGTAAACTGGCTAGCATTGATTCTCGGAAAGTTGTTATAAGATGCCGGAATTTCTCCTGTAAAATTATTCTCAAACAATGTGAGTGCGTAAAGCTTGGGAAAGCTTGTAAAGAAAGTAGGTAGTGTACCTTCCAGTCTATTCCTATCTGCATTAAACACTTCTAATGTAGCTGAAAGGTTTGCATAGGATTCTGGGATAGTTCCGGTCAATCCACATTGGCCAATATTAAGCGTTCCAATCTTTCCCATATTGGCTAACGAAGCGGGCAGTTGTCCCCCTAGATTCATATTGGTTTCTAAATTCAGATAAACAATTGATTGCGAATTTCCCAACTCTTCGGGAATTCCACCTGTCAACTGATTGAAACTAAGGTCGAGATCGTACATACTGGGCGATGAACCAAACTCAGCAGGAATGGGACCATATATTTTATTATGATGTAAATATAAATATTTAAGCTTGTCCATCTGCGCTATCTCTACTGGAATATTCTGATTTATCTCATTCTTACTTAATGAAATAGTTGTCAGTTCTGGCATAAGCGCTAGTTCTTTAGGTAAATTAGTGATTTTACAATTTGCTGCTAAAAAATCTATAATATTAGGAGCATTTGTAGCTGCATTTATTCCCAATTGAGGAGATATACTAGTAAAGTTATTAGTAGAGAGTGCTATACTAGTTAAAGAGGTCATATTCCCTATCTCTGCCGGTATTTCACCGCTCAGTTGGTTCTTGATCATTTCTATTTTTAATAATTTAACTAATTTTCCTATCGAACTAGGTATACTTCCGGTTAATTTATTATTGTCTAAATCCAAGGTTTTTAGATTAACCAGGTTTCCTATATCATCAGGGATAGAGCCGCCCAAATCATTGCTATATAATTCTACCACCTCCAAGCTTGTCATAGAAGTTAAAGATGCCGGTATATGGCTATCTTCCAAACCTTTGCATGAGCTTATATCCAATTTTTTTAAATTAATCAACTCTCCTATCGAATTCGGAATACCCGATGTTATATTAATGTTGCGAACCATAAAGTCCTCCAATTTCTTCAGTTTATGGACATCTGTTATATCTACATATCCATTGTCTTTCTCGGTACTACCTATCCTAAGCTCTCTCAACTCACTCAGGTTAAAAATATCAGTAGGGATAGTACTACCATTTCTAGCGGCACTGACCTGTCTTAGTTGTGTCACACGACCACACAGTTTTGGAGTTCCGTCAGCATTTGTTTCCACACTCACTCCGGTCCATTCGTGCAGAGGTTTCTCCGATTTCCAGTTTCTTCGGTTTTTTTCAACCCAGTTATCTCCTCCACAAACATCATAGAATTTTACCAAAATAAGGCTATCTGCTCTTCGTGTGGCTATATCCCCTTGATATTCTCCTTGATGATTCAAAATATTCTCCCAACCACCATCTCCGGTCCATACCATTACGCCTGATTGAGCTGTAGAACATTGGTCAGGTCTAAAGGGATTCATATTATATACTACCAATCCTATATGAGATGCTGAGAGGTCTTCTTTATCCTTATCTGCTAACGATTCATAGCCTTCAATAACATCTTTAAGACTATATTTTTCTGTTATTTTTACTCTAGGTAGACCAAGCCCTCTTCTAGAGTTTGCTTCCCCTCCTGAAGTATGTTCTTCTTTTAGATCGAGCAAGGCTCCATTATTGGGAGTAATATTACTTCCTATTGTAACTTGTGCATTTGAATTAATTGATGTAGTAAATAGAGCTAATACTATAATAAAGCTCAAAGTGTGTAATTTTGCATTCATAAAGTTCCAGTTCTAGGTTAGAGAATCTGTGTTATAATGTAGTTTATTCTTGACAAAATTATTCAACTTTATTAAACACAAAGAATCTCCCCCCCCGCGTCAGCAGAAAAACGCCCCTAAATAGCAAATTACTACATACCAACCATTTACAGTATAAGGCTATCCATTAAAATAAAAGAAAAAATCGAGAAACGAATTAATGGATAAACAATTTTAGCACCCTAAACCGAAAAAAAACAGCTACATTGTATCTCTCTAATTACCTATTTTATTATTACAAATTGAATGGTGACTCCTGAATGGAAGGATAAGGTCTTATAGTATTGCTATACATATTGAGAAAATTTATCAGCTATTCTTTTTCTAAACATTGAACAACAAGGTTCACCATAAATAAGAAGGGTTGGAATATTTATTCCAACCCTTCTATAATTATTTAATGAAGCTTTTTATCACCAATTTCCAGTCTTGTTTGTTCTTGCCATCAGCAGCTGTAACCTTATAGGACATGTCTGCCTTACTGAAATCTCCAGCTTTCCCTAGCATGGGGGAAGATCCATTAGGAGCGATTGAAGCTCCCGGAGAGATGGTAACATAAGCAATTAGATTATCAAGAGACACTTTACTCCTCACTTCCTCTGTAAAAGTACCAGATGCGGCAGGGACAGTAATTTCACATTCGATAACTCCATCTGCAAAATTCGCTTTGGTAGTTAAAGTTTTTACCTGCATTTTTTCACCAGCCCATGGATCATAAACATTCTCGGGAATGGCCCATCTATATTCAAAGTTGATGGCCTTAACCTCTGTTTCTGAATATGTAGGTAAATCATCTAAACCTGATTCTAGACAAGAGGGGAAACATGCCACCATTATTACTAAAATTAAACTAAGGATACTATTCTTTTTCATAATCATCTTACATTAATAATGTTTAAATCAAACTATTCCCATCCTGGGTTTTGATCATTTGCTAATGCATTGTTTGTTAATATTTCGTTTTTGGGAATAGGTAAAAAATATCTTCTTGATGTAAATGCTCTGTTGTTTGCAGATGCAACAACTGGTACGTCAATAAATTTATAATTCTTCCCATCTTCTGATATCTCGATTGCAGTTGGAGGAGTATTCAATTCTGGAATTGTCGATAAACCTTCTTCTTTTCCCCAACGAAGTAAAGACCAATATCTGTCATTCTCAAGGACTAACTCTACTCTTCTTTCGTTTTTATATTCTTCCCATGCTTCTGCTAAAGATAGACCTGTAGATAATGCTGGGAGATTTCCATGCGTTTCTCTGGTCTTGTTCACATATTCTATTGCCTTGGAAGTCTCTCCTAATCTTAGCAATACCTCTGCATAATTCAAATACGATCGACCTAGTCTTAAAGGTGTTAAATGATAATTCATTTTTACGTTCCACGCTAAAAGTAAATCCTTATCTACATAACATCCTTTACGATACAAATAACCTGACTTTGTCATATGCTGATCTTTCTCCAGATTGTTTTTATAATACATATTTCCTCCTACCCTCATTGTCAGAATAGAGTTCATATATGAACATTTATCGTAAACAATAGTAGAATAGAACCTAGTATCTCTATTTGCATATAACATATCGCCAACCTCCTCTACTCCAGGCTTGAAGTTATTGTAATATGACGTTTCGTTCCATTTCTTAGCTTTTCCATCAGTATCAATAACTCTATAAGCGTCTACAATTTCTTGAGATGGAGATTTTTCTAACCACCCCTCCATATTATCATTCATAGGCCAAACTTCGGCAACACTTGGAGGTAGTTTATTAGAGGCTCCCTGATTTGGTCCAAACTTTATAGCCCAGGTACCGCTAAGGGTTGTATTGTCTGATAGCCAATATGAGCCTAAAATAATTTCTTTTGAATTAAGACCAGTATTATAATCATTAAATAATTTATCATAGTCACTCTCCAGTTCATATTTTCCTAAAGCCAATAAGTCTTCACTTGCTTTTTTAGAGATATTGTAATATTCTTTCTTATCATTATCATTTTCCATATAGGCAGCTCCGTGTAGTGCAGCCTCAGCTAGTAATGCATAGGCAGCACCTTTTGTTAAAGCTCCGGATTCAGCTGTCTCTGGTAAATTAGCAGCAGCGTCTTTTAGATCGTTAAGTACAAAATCGTAAGTTTCCTTTATTGTTTTGGTGCGTGGTAACATTAATTCATCTTCAGGAGTCAACACCTTATCAATTATGATAAGACGTCCAAACTTGCGAGCTTGAGTGAAATTAATTATTCCTCTTAACATCTTTGCTTGAGCTATAAGATGAATCTTATCATTTTCATTGATTGATGTAGATGCTGTAACTTTCTCTATAATCAGATTACAACGTCTTAAATCGCCGAATTTGTCCCACCCATAAGTACTATTATTATGATCGCTAGTTAAAATCTCTCTAACCATATTTTGAGCGTTCCCCATTTGAGAGTTGATAACCATATCATCAGACCAGTCATCAGACAAGTTATCACTTTTATTCATCAAAAGATCTTTTACATAAAAAGTCCCATTAACAAACAGCTGTGCACTGGCAGCACTATTCCACACCTTATCTTCTGAGTGGTCAGCCAAAGGGTAATTGTTTAAGTCATCGTGGCAAGAAAATAATGATACGATAAACAGTATCGCCACTCCAATATTTATTTTTTTCATGATTCTATTATTTTCAAATTCCGATATTTAAAACTATTGAATAAGTCTTTTGAACAGGATATGCTTCTCCATAGTTATATGACTCAGGATCGAAATAGTCCATAGCGTCAGAAATAGTGAATATATTTGTTCCCATCAAAGACAGTTTAAATTTAGAAATCTTAGAGTCGTTTTTGAACAAAACTTTTTTGAAGTCATATCCAAATTGCAAACTCTTCAGTCTGAAGTAAGATGCATTTAACAACCAAAAGTCTGATGCTTGTGTATTATTCCCACTATTAGGAGATTGCTGAGTAGATGATCTAGGATATGTTGCAGATGTGTTGTCCGGAGACCACGAATCCATCTGGTATGCATAGTTAGAACTAACGATGTTACCCCCTTTATAGAGAACATTCAGCTCAGTATATCGATTTCCTGTTCCTTGGAAGAGTCCATACAAGAAAAATCCTTTATAATCAAGATTAAAATCAATACCATAGTCGAAAGAAGGGAAGAAAGGTTTTCCTACTTTGATTTGGTCATCAGAATCAATTTTTCCGTCACCATTTATATCCTGATACGCTAAATCTCCCATTTTTAGTTCAGATGCACTAAGTCTTCGTGGAGAATCTAAAATCTCAGCCATACTCTGATAAATACCATTATTTACAAAGTATGATGATCCGTAAACGTTTTTCCGATGAGTAAGACGTTTCCTTGGATCCATTAAATCAGTAAGAGCTTCGTCTGCTTTTGTTTCCCATAATTCATCATATGTTGTGAATTGAAAACCAATCTCATAATTAAGATCTCTATATTTATTTTTGTATCTTATAGAAGCTTCGTAGCCTGCACGTCTATGTATACTATTTGATTTTATTTGCGGCAATGCCTTCCCTAAGGTAGTAGAGTATCTGTCTGTAGGAGAAACAAGATAACCTTTAGTCTTATAATAGAAATAGTCTAAAGAAGCAGACAAAGTGTTATCTAAGAATGAAAGGTCTATACCCACATCAAATACATCTTTGGTATACCAACTTAAGTTTTCTGGCGAAACCAAGTTCCCTTCACTGAAGCCTGGTACAAACTTTCCACCTATAACTGTAGACTGAGAATTGTAACTATATACTGGAATGTAGCCAAACCTACTTACTCCGTCTTCTAATCCAACTTGCCCATAAGAAGCTCTCACCTTCGCAAAACTTAATATATTGTTTTCCATAAGAGGTTTCATAAAGCCTTCTTCGGATACAGCCCAAGCAACAGCTCCTGATGGGAAGAAACCCCAACGTTTATTCTTAGTGAAATTATCAGATCCATCGTAACGGAAATTTCCCTCTAAGAAATATTTATTATCAAATGCATATCTTAAGCGTCCCACATAACCAATACGTGTTCTTTTTCCGGCACCTCCAGAATTATCTTTAGTAGAGGCATCTCCAGACGATAATTGATCAAAGTCATTCGAAATAAAACCTACTCTACTAGCATTAAACCATTCATTATATTCATCATAGTAAGTGTATACACCTTGTGCTTCGATAAAATGCTTATCTATTTCCTTAGCATAATTCAACCCAAGTTCTACAGTGTTCCCTCTTGTCCAAGATCTATCCATATACATTTCTTTTGGCTTGTCATCTCCAACAAGACTTCCATTTGAATACTGAGGGGCCCTTGACTTGAATGTCTTTTTATCATACGAAGCATAATTTGTATTCGCAGTCAATTTTGCGCTTAAACCTTTTACCCATGGAAGATCCCAGTTTACATATGCTTGAGCATTAATTGTATTATTATACTGGTTGGTATATCCCGAAGCTTTATCTAAATACACTATTGGATGTACATCCATTGCGCTATAGGTTCCATCTTCATTATAAATTCGATCAATAGCTTTATTATAACCCGTCAGATTACGCCAGATATCTCCTTGACCATACGGATTAGGCGTACGCTTTGTATATGTTCCATCCAGATTTACTCCAACTTCTAAGCCATATTCTTCAAATGTTGTAGATACGTTACTTCTTACATTATATCGTTGAAAATGATTATTATGACTTTCTTTGTAGATTGCTTTTTGGTCAAGCATACCAAGTGAAGTAAAGTGTCTGATGCCACTTTTGCTCTTACCTGAAATTGTTAAAGTATGTCTATGCTGAGGTGCAAAATTGCGAGTAGCAGCTTCGTACCAATCTTGATTGCCATACAAAGTGCTTGTTCCATTTCTGATTGCATCAACATTTTCTCTCGAATAGAGCGAATATTCACCTTGTCCATCGTATCTGGCTGCCGCATTTGCTGCTAATACATAGTCTAGTGCACCAACACGATCAGCCATAGTGGTTGGTTTGCTAAAGTCAATTCCTCCAGTATAATCAATATTCAGTCCATCTGCACCTTTCTTTGTAGTAACAAGCACAATCCCATTACCGGCTTGTGCACCATAGACAGCAGTCGCACTCGCATCCTTCAAAATACTCATCGATTCTATATCTGAGGAAGTTAAAGCATTGAAATCTTCTCCATCTCGAATAATACCATCAATAACATAAAGCGGAGTCCCTCCCCCGCGAATAGATACTTTTGGCGCTGATCCTCCGGGTTCTCCTCCTTCTTGTTGGATAATTACCCCGGCAACACGTCCCTGGAGAGAAGCAGCAGTACTGGTATAAGGGAGCTCATCGATCTTGTCTGTCTTAAGAGTTCCTACAGCGCTTACAGTCTTTCTAGCCGAAGTAGTACCATAACCTACAACAATAACTTCATCCAAAAGAGCAACATCTTCTTTCAGAACAATATTTAATGTTGTCTGATCTTTTATCTCAATTTGTTGAGGGATAAAACCAATATAGGTAACCTCCAGAATATCTCCGGTAGACACTTCTAAAGTAAACTTCCCATCAAAATCTGTAATTGTCCCTTTGGTTGAATTCTTAATAGTAATAGATGCCCCAATAATCGGCTCATCTGAAACATCGGTGACAATACCTGTTAACGTTCTTTGGTTCTGCATATCAACAGAAGAAGCCTTAGCCGTGGATAGACCAAGAAAGAAAACAGATGTTATCATCAAAAACACATACATGCTTTTCCTGTATATAGAATTCCTTTGAAGAGGATAATCTAAACAGGAAAAATTCTTTACATTTTCTTTACATTTCATGTTTTCAAAAATCTAAGATTAATAATAAATTAAGTTGGTAGAATAATTAAGGTTTAGCCGTCCAATCTTCAAATAAGGTGCTTTTGGATTTATGTTTTTACAGTATCTAAAAACAGCAGGTTTTAACCTCCTTTAACCAATTGTAAATTTAAGGTATAAACTCCGATATTTTATAGTGTATTAATATGTAAAGTAGATGTAAGCAGAGGATATAAACACATAATAAAATATAAATCAATCGATTAAACTACATACGTAATATATTTCAAGTATACTAAAGTTGATAATAAATTAAGAGAGAGGCATCAATCTAGGTAGATCAAGGCAAAGATAAAAGGACAAACTTATGTTGGAACATCCTGAAAAGCTGTAGAGAGAAAAAAGAGCAATAGTATTTTAATGAATATATAATGGATATTTATAAAATCTTTGGCTCTTTATGATTCATACCATACTTATTATCGCGTATTTTAAGCAAATTGCTCCTAGAATATAATTCCTTTAATTTTCATATTCTTTGAAAGTGGAGATCCTAATTCTTTTCGAACAAAAAGTTAAGCGACATCTTTTATATTCTGCATTGGTCATTAAATTCTTAGATAGTTTGATAGTTCAGAGATGAATATCTTCCTTGCCTTCTGTCCCAGACTTCTATGTACTCAAAGACAGCTAACACTACCTGTTTTTATCCATCGACTCACAATTATATAACAACTTCATTTTCAATTATTTAAAAAGAACTCTACTATTACATTACCCCAACAGTTGCCCTTCTACTCATAGATTGGATGATGTTATATGACTTCAGGGTATTAATCCTAGCCTTGGCTGCATATTGTACTCCTCTGTTTGAATGAAAGATTATATTCTCTTGAAAAGGTATTGGCTGCAGCCTTGTTGATTGCTGCTATAACAGTATTTTGTGCTGTCATTCTATAGCTTAATGTCCAACCTGAATGTCACATTTGAATAAGTTCATGATAATAGTCAGATATAATAATCCGTCCTTGGTTAGCAAATAAGTGGTATCTGAAACACACTTGCAGGAGGGTGAAAAGAAGAAAATTACGATCCAAGATATTGTCAGCAACAGATCCTTTATGCGAAGAATCTGTCGTCGGTTTGTTTTTACATGAATATTTACTCTTTAATCCTATAGGTCTCATATATTTTACAACTGTAGGCAATGATACATCAGTCCCGCTCTTACAAAGCTCTTCCCTGATACGAGGACTGCCATAACGTCTCTTATAAAATAGGCAGTCAGAATCCGATCTTTCATATATAGCGGTACTTATGTATAAACTTATAAATCACAGGTCATTTTTGGAGATGATCTGATAGCTTTTTTAGAATCTCATGCTCCTGCTGTAGACATGCAGACTCTTTTTTTAACTTAGCTAAAACTTTAGCTTCAACTGCTGTATTACCTTTGCCGGGGAAACTCTCAGAACCTCTCTGCTTGTGCTGGCTACGCCAGTTGTAATGTTTCTTAGTTATGACACCTGGCTCTCGGGCAAACAAACTTAGATTACTGCGTTCATAACTCAACTTGAGGGCATTCGCTTTGAACTCTCGGTCATAAACTACTCTTTGTTTCATAGGATAAATGTATTGAATTTTATCCCTTAACTATCTGTACAAACAAAGTTCGCAAGTCCATTTGTTAAAGAACAAAAGATTAGAATATTTTTATGTTTAAGAAGTGAATCAAATATTTGGGAATTTATCTATAAGAACAAATCTAAGATATCTCAAATAATATGAAAGCAGTACAAACATTTTGGAGTGGACGCAAAGATCCATTAATAAACAGCTTTGGATGGATGCATCCACAATATCATCTAATGTCATGGGCATTAAGTTGCTTGACTTTAAAGAAAAACTTCGAAGAGGTGGTGATGTATACAGATTCAGTCGGCTATACTTTATTCAAAGACAAACTACAACTACCCTATACTAAAATTATTAAACAGTACGACAATTTAGAGTGTCATGAATACCATTGGGCATATGCCAAATTACTAACTTACTATTTTCAAGAAGAACCTTTTATTCATGTAGACGGAGATGTTTATCTGCCTAATGGGCTTAATAAGAATTTGCAATATACAGAATTAATTGCCCAAAACAAAGAGAGTGGAACCTCTTACTATAGAACATTCATGGACAGAATCCTTCAAAGAGGGATTAATATTAAACCATATTTGCGAAGCTGTTTAGAAAGAGAATCTATACCATCATATAATGCAGGGGTATTCGGAGGAAATGATATTGAATTTATAAAAAAATATTGCCAAGAGGCTTTTGATTTTATTGAAGGGAACAATATAGATAAAGCCTATTGCCAAAATATAGATGGAAATCACAATATATTATTCGAGCAAATACTATTTGCATGTCTTGCAGAAAAAGAGGGGGAAAGAGTGGATACAATTATTGATCGAAATATCCATGATAATGGCTACACTTATAATGACTTCTGTGATTTCTACTCTTTCGAAAACAGTCAAATAATGCATATAATAGGAGGGCACAAAAGGAACGATAGAATATGTGAATTGCTAAGTCGAACCTTATTAAATAAGTATCCGGAATACTATAATAGAATTGTAGCTCTATTCCCGCAGGATCATATTCGTATAAATAATTCTAGTCAAAATGTATTTTTTTATGGTAATAATCTATTACTAAGAAGCATGAAAAAGTATAATCTTTTTCTGAGAGATTTATCTATAGAGTGGAAGGGGCTAGAGAATAAGGAATTATTAAATATGGACCAAAAACTATGCCATTATCTCAGCTTTATGAATAAGGACAGAAATGAGAAGTTATCTACAAGAATAAAACGAAATCCCCACTTATCAATTTACGAGGACACTAAAGAATGGCCTCAGGAATTAAAAGAGTTTACAAAAAACAGGTTGAAGCAAAATCAGTTTTCTAATCACTTTAACATTGTTTGCATCCCTGTTCTTCTCAATGAAGGGTATAAGGAAGTTCTTATAGATGATTTGAGCTACAATCTACTTATCCTCTTAGATAAAGAAAAGACACTTGAATCTTTATTAGAACAAATTAGAGTATCTATTCCTCCCAAAATAACAAATGAGAGTAAAATCGTATACAATATGTTGCTAAACGCATTGGAGTATCTTTTCTATAATAAATTGATATATACAGATTAATTAAACTTTATTACTATGATTAAAATTCCGAAGATTATCCATCAAATATGGGGTGGGGAAAAAGAGTTACCAGAACATTTTCAGATTTTAAGTGAAACCTGGAAGAACGACTATCCAAATTGGAAGTATGAATTTTGGGATGACAAACGAATAAATGATTTTGTCCTTAACAACTATCCTGAATATTATAAGCAATTTATTGAATTCCCATACGATATGCAACGTTGGGATGCTGTTAGATATTTTATTTTAGACAAAATAGGAGGGATGCATGTCGATTTTGATTATGAATCAATTCTATCTATAGAACCTTTAATTAAAAATAAAGAGTGCTGTTTCGCTCTTGATCCGATTAGTCACCGCAGCAGAGAAGAACAAGAGTTTATGCTCAATGGTGCTCTTATGCTTAGTACTCCTGATCATTGGTTTATGAAAAAAATAATACAAACTATTTTTTCTAAAAAGAACAAGCACAACAACAAACCCAAAGACATAGAAATATTCACATCGGCTGGTCCATGGATGCTCATTGATTTGTATAATAGTTTAAGTCAAAAAGAAAAAGAAGAGATCTTTTTGATTTCTGATAAGCTTGTCAGTCCTTTTGACTGCAGGGAATCTCAAAAATATTTAAGAGGAGAGATGAATAATAAAGAATTACAAAGCAAAATTAAAAATGCTTATGCTGTCCATTATTTTTTTGGGGATTGGCGGTAAAAAGGAAAAGAATAAAACGAATTTAAATTAAGATTAACAAAATTATGAATATAGATAATTTAAACAAACCATTGCATCAGAAATTTAAAGATATTAAGAATAACATTCCCAATCTTGCCAAAAGAAATAATACGGAAATTGACGGTATTACATCTCACAAAGTTATACCATCCATAGGTATTGGAATTACAACCCACAACAGATACGACATTTTCAAAAGAGTCTACGAAGAGATACAACGTTTTGCCCCTGCCAATGCAAAAATTGTAGTGGTAGATGATGCCAGCGACAAACCTGTACCGGAAGCTACATATAGATTCAATCAGAATGTGGGAATAGCGAGGGCTAAGAATAAGTGTTTTGAATTGTTGTACAATGCAGGATGTGAACACTTTTTTATGTTTGATGATGATTGTTGCCCAGTGGTAGAAGATTGGTACAAGCCTTATATTGAAAGCCGTGAATCTCATCTTAACTATATATTTGAAGAATATAGAGGCTTAAACAAACCTAAATTGAACGATACTCTTTTGATATATTCAGATAGTAATATCAGAGCCTATTCCCACACACGTGGATGTATGTGTTATTATAAACGCATTTGTTTAGATATGTGTGGAGGGATGTCTCCTCTTTTTGGTCGGCGGGGGTTTGAACATCCCGATCTATCTAATAGGATATATAATGCTGGACTTACTTCCTTTCCCTACATGGATGTTCCTGACAGTAACAAGCTATTCTACTCAAGGGATGAACATACTGGAAATGCAGACAGCACTGTACAAGGTGAAACTAGAAAAGAGTATATAAACACCAACATTAGGATTTACAACAGCCGAAAAAATATAGTTGAATATGTAGAATTCCGAGACATATGAGAAGCTTATACCTTAAGTGTGCTACTATATCATAATGAAATAGGCCGTCATTCTGGAAACTACATCGCCCTCCTACACATGGGAACTTGGAAAGACGATATTCCTGCATAATTTTTTTTTGAATTTATCTATATAGAAGAATGAAAAATAAACATTAATACCAGAATCATGAATATTAAAAACAAAGAAATTCTTGAACTCTATTTAAAAAAGTTAGGAGTCAAGTATACCCAGATGAACATCAATAAGCTTTACTCTCAAAACCCTGACCCAAATAGCCTATTCGAATTCACGAAAATGTTATCTGAGTATAACCTTGAGAATGTAACCTTAAAGATGAATGATAAGAATGAGATCTACTCACTCGAGCTCCCTTGCATTATAACCCTCTATGGGGAAATTACTTTAGTCCATAAATTGACAGATAAGAAAATATATTGTATACAAAAAGGGAAAAGGAGAGAATTCGCAATCTCCGAATTTATGAATGTATGGAATGGAATAGTTCTCTTATCTGAAAAAACTGAAAAAACGTTCGAACTCAATTACAAAGAAAACTATATTCAACAAACTTTTAATCTGCTACGAAAAAATCTACTAGCTGTATGTATAGCAGCATTGGCTCTGATTGGATTTCTTACAAATGAAATTTATGCCAATTTGGGGCTATTATCTTTAACAACGATTAGTGTAATTGGCATATATATAGGATATCTGCTTATACAAAAACAAATGTATATACCCAATAGTAATGCAGATAAAATATGCTCATTGTTTAAGAAAGGAGGCTGCAATGATGTGTTAAATTCTCCCGCAGCAAAGTTTATGGGAGTAATCGGTTGGAGCGAAGTAGGACTTAGTTACTTTATTTCTAATCTATTGATTGTACTGCTATTCCCTCAGTTCGTAAGCTACTTGGCTTTAATCAACCTCTGTGCTCTTCCTTACAGCTTTTGGAGTGTTTGGTATCAGCGATTCAAAGCTAAACAATGGTGTCCTCTGTGCCTTATAGTACAAATATTATTATGGATAACCTTTATCGTTAACCTAGCGTTCAACTATATTTCTGTACCTACAATTATCATATCTGAATTTTTTCTTTTGGGAATTATCTATATAGTACCATTCCTCATTATTAGCCTTTATCTTCCCAAAGCCATCAGTGATAAGAAATATGAATACTTACTTAAGGATGTAAACAAGCTAAGGATGAAGCCTGCAGTATTTGAGGCATTACTAAAGAAACAACCTCGTTATAATGTTGATTTATATACTTCTAAAATCATTTTGGGAAATAAAGAAGCAAAAATGCTCATTTCCATTGTAACCAATCCTCATTGTTCACCTTGTGCAGAGATACATAAACAAATTGAAAAATTATTAAGAATAGCAAGAAACGACATTTGTGTACAATACATTTTTACTTCGTTCAATCCTAATCTGGAATCAAGTGCAAAATTTTTAACTGCAGCTTATTTAGCTGACATTACTTTAGAAAAGAAAAAAGAAATCTTCAATGAATGGTTCAACGAGGGGAAATATAATAAAGAGCAGTTTTTCAATAAATATGATTTTAATATTACGAATAAGGTAGTAGAAGAAGAATACTACAAACATAAAGAATGGAATGAACAAAATGGAATAGACGCAACTCCGACAGTTCTGATTAACGGTCATGAACTTCCTTATTATTATAAACTCGAAGAAACATTATACTTTGTAAAATAAACTTTTAAAGATTATCAAGAATATCATTTTGTTAAATTGTAGGGCAAAAGTGATAGCACGTGCAAACAAAATCTACAATATCATTAATCAAAAATCAAAAATGAGTAAATTAAGAGAATTAAAATTAAAAGATGTTGAAACATTAAGCAGTATGCAACTAATGTCAGCTAGTGGATCTGCCAGTGGATCTGCCAGTGGATCAGCCAGTGGATCGGAAGCTTGGCCATGTCCTGATGAGTGTACCAGTGATGCAGATTGTGCTAAGAGCCTTGGATTAACGGGTGATAGGAGTGAGAGAGCTTCTTGTTATACATATGCTTGTCTTGGGGGAGCCGGCCAGAATTATCTTCGATGTATCGAAATGAATGATTATGAATATCCGTGTAAAGGTAAAGATGTAAATGATAGTTGTGTAATGCCAGATGGTGGAATAGGGCAATGCAAACAATTTAATATGCCTTTTAATTCATGGAGAACAAAGCAATGTACAAAACTTAATATGTGATGACAATAAAAGAATTAGCAGTAGGTCTATTCTTGCTGCTAATTTACTGCTTAGGAGTAATAAAAAACTCGATACAATCCTCATTAAAAGTATCCCAATCAAGCTCCATTTGGTTGGGATATCTTTGATAAAGATTCTCATTTATATTATTTATTATTTCCTCAAAATTTAGTCCATAAATTTCCTCAAAGTCTTTCATTCCTGTCTGCCACAGTTTTTTCAGTTTTTTTATCCCGAATTTCTCAATTAGATATTTGACAATATAACCTGCTTGGGTATATTCAGTTCTGGTCCATGAAGAAGTAAACAGATGATTTACATCCCATAATTTGTTCTGTTGTAAAAGGTAAACATATCTTTCCTCCAAAGTATAGCCTGTACATTCTTCTGCTTCTGGAGCCGCAAAAACAGCTAAGCCTTCAGCCACCCATAACAAATCAGGACTTTGTTTTCCCCATTTTTCAATAGATATTGCATGCATCAATTCGTGCTTAAGAGCACTCGGAAACAGATCATTATATACTGCAACAATTGAATGTATTTTTTCTTCTGCATTAAATTGAGCCAGCCCTGCTTGCTTACCTCCTAATACCTTTTCTACCTCCTCTCTACTATCCACGAGAACCAGATGCATAGAAGATTCTAATCCAGATTCATTGATTAATTCTAAATTTTGGGCAATGTAGGCTTTTGTCTTTTCAACGATTTCATCTCCTTTGCCTACATCTATGTCTAAAGATATAATAAATTGTATACTATCAACCTCTTTGGACATTAATTTCCCAAGACCGTTTTGATCATATATAAATAACCAGTCGTCAGGTTGTGGATAGATACAGTCACTTGTTAGTGTTTGCCAATCTATAGGGATAAGTATTTTATATTTTTGCTCAAAATTTTTATTCAATTTTTGAATTATTGAATTAAGGCTTTCTTCAAATATTGTTTCAAAATTATCCATTCCGCCAAGCCATAGTTTTTTAAACTTTTCTATTCCATATTTCTCTAAAAGAAGAGAAACAATATAAGCGGCTTGTATACGGGCTGCTTTATAATCAGGAGAAATCTCATTTACAGGAAATTCTTCCAGATCAATTAATTTATTATTTTGTAATAGATAAGCATATTTATCCTCAAGGGTATAACTATTACAGTCATCAGCTTCGGGGGTAGCATAAGTCGACAAGCCTTCTCTAAGCCAAATGAGTTTACTATCTTTCATATCCCCCCATTTAGTAGAGATGATCATCTTAATTAATTCCCTGTTTAATGGACAATGTAAAGAGTCATATACAACATTTATAGAGTACACAGGGTTCCCACTATTTTTAAGCATACTAAAACTAGATACTCTCTTACCTGTTTTTAGATGCATTTCCTCCCTGCTACCAAAAAATAAGATTGATAGAGGTTCTGTTAAATCATCCCCTTGCAGTAACTCCAAGTCTTTTTGTATATATGTTTTAGTCTTATCTACTATTTCCTCCCTTTCGATACTGTTAATAGTAGAATCTACAATAAAGAAAATATTATTTTCTTTATTAAAGAATATTGATTCTTTCTGCTGCCACTCTTGAGCTACAAGGTTGATAGAGAATAAGACCAAGAAACAGAGTAATGCAAATATTTTTTTCATATTATCGAGAATATGAAGATTTCAATTAACTAAGATAAGAAATTATATTATCATATCAATTTAACTATCCGAATAAAAAAGAGAGATCTGCCTATTATCCTCATATAGAGATTAAAGAACATTATACGTTTGTAATATAGGTATAGGTAGTCATATTTATCCTATAAGTGGGCATTAGTAAGATTAATTTAAACTAAATTGAAAGCAAATATGAGAGTCGAAGATTTTTTATTCGGCTTTTTATTTACCCTAAAATAAAAATAACTAACTTGCAATGGTTAGATTATGTTTTAAGTTGACTTTGGTGTGTGATTTTAAAAGAATATTTGCATTTTTTATTGCACTAATCTTTATTAGTTGCAGTACCATTCCTGACAACAATGGTTGGAAGAATATGCAAGAACCCATTTTTGAAGGGAAAATTTATAAACAACATCGAAATGTCAGATTCATAATCAGCTCAGACATAGAACCTAAAAAAAGGGAAATATTGATAACTAAGTGTGACACTTATATAGAAGACAATCTCAAAATAATTAAAGAAACAGAATTTATAGATTCTCTTGACATAATACTTGTTCAAGACCTTGACGAAATGTATAAGTATACTCGGGAACACGTTGCTGGTAAAATTTCTTTAATTGAAGACAATGAGAATAGAAATATGATTTTCTGTCTGTATCGAGGGAAGAAATCTCCTTTGAAACATGAATTGATGCATATGATAGCAATGTGCAAATGGGGAATACCAGAAGGTGGGCTACCCCTTCAATGGTTGAATGAAGGTTTGGCTACCTATGCTGATCCTAAGGCTGAGTGTGATGGGTATCTTTTTGAAGAAAAATATACTGCTTTTCTATATTCTAATAAGCTAATAAATAGCACTTCATTAATGACTGATTTTACATATAGTAAGATTAGTTATAACCAAACAGCTTATATGGTGGAATTCCTAATACAAAACTATGGAGTGGAAAAAATAAAACTTCTATGGCAGAGTGGCATGGGAAAGTTTGAAGAAATAATCGGACTCACATTTGAGGAACTGATTTTGCAGATTAACAATGAGCTAAGTCAAAAATATCCAAATCCTATTGACTTTAATTGGCCCAAATTTGAAGAGGGATGTTATTAGATTCTGTTTTAATTTAACATTCTAGAAATGTTATTGACATCAAAAAGAGTTATGTTCAGAGTTTATATGGCCTATCTAAATGAAGAATGATGGTATCTCCATCCTCTACCCAATAATTGAAAAGTAATCGAATAACTCTTGAGGTAATAATAATTCATAACCTCTTTGCATAAAACAAAACTAGAGAAAAAGGTTAAGACCCCACAGATTATAAACATTCACATTGTTGCACTCCTGTTGCACACATAGCATAAAGCAACAAAGTTAAACATCTCACAAATAGATGCTTAACTTTTATTTAAGTGGTGCCACCAGGAATCGAACCATAAATATATAATGCTTTAATTCAAGCTTATATCATTCCTCCTTCTGGTGGTAATCCCTAAAAAATCACCTAAATTTCGCAGTATTTTGCAAGGAATTGCTTTGGGAAATTCCTATTCATTCAAAGATACAAAAAGAGACTCATTTGTCAATGAATCTCTTTATACATTTATTTTATCAAATACTTATTCCGATACCTGAATAATCAAAACCAAGATCTTTGAGCTCATTTTTGTTATATATATTTCGTCCGTCAAAAACTACAGGTTTTTTCATTGTCTTCTTTATAACACTCCATGATGGAAGCCTGAACTCATTCCATTCGGTCACCAATAATATGGCATCAGCATCAACTGTAGCATCGTACGCATCCTTGGCATACTCGATAGTATCACCTATGCGTCTCTTAGTCTCTTCAATAGCAATAGGATCGTATGCTTTCACTTTACCTCCTGCTTTTAGTATTTGATCTATTAATACTAAAGAAGGAGCTTCACGCATATCATCTGTTTTTGGCTTAAAAGATAGTCCCCACAAAGCGATTGTTTTTCCCTTTATATTCCCGTCATAATAATCCATCAGTTTCTGAAAAAGAATATGCTTTTGACGTTCGTTTACATTTTCAACAGCTTCAAGCAGCTCTAATTTATAACCATATTTTTCTCCAGTCTTGATAATCGCCTTGACATCTTTAGGAAAACAACTTCCACCATATCCACATCCTGCATAAAGAAACTTTGTTCCGATACGAGTATCAGTACCTATACCTTTGCGCACCATATTGACATCTGCCCCTACTATCTCACAAAGGTTAGCAATATCGTTCATAAAGCTTATCCTAGTTGCAAGCATAGCATTAGCAGCGTATTTAATCATTTCTGCTGATGGAATATCTGTAAATATAATTCTGTAGTTATTCAGCATAAAAGGGCTGTAGAGTTTTTCCATCATTTTTTTTGCCTTTTCTGATTCGGTACCAACGACTACACGATCTGGTCTCATGAAATCCTGAACAGCAGCACCTTCTTTCAGGAATTCAGGGTTAGAAGCAACATCAAACTCAATATCTGTTTTACCTCTTTTGTCAAGTTCCTCTCGTATTACCGACTTGACTTTTTGAGCTGTTCCTACAGGTACAGTACTTTTCGTCACTACAACGATATATTTATTTATATTCTGTCCTATAGTTCGTGCCACATCTAATACGTAACGTAGATCAGCACTTCCATCTTCATCAGGAGGAGTTCCTACTGCAGAGAAAATTATATCTACATCATTTACAACAGACGAAAGATCGGTAGCGAATTTTAGCCGCCCTGACTTATAATTACTTTTCACTAAATCTTCTAGTCCGGGTTCATATATTGGAATAATTCCATTTCGGAGGTTCTCTATTTTTTTTTCATCTATATCAACACAAGTAACATCTGTTCCCATTTCTGCAAAACAAGTCCCTGTTACTAATCCGACATAGCCTGTTCCTACTATTACTATTTTCATTATTATATTAATTTTTATTTATGGTAACCTAAACAATATATCGAAGTATTTATTCTTTCTAAATTTAATCGCAATAAGGCAAGGAATTACAATTCCTATGATTGTCCCTAGTATTACATGGATATAAACATTTGTTACATCAATCCTAATTAAAAATATTCTTATCCCTGCTGTTATCAATATATGCATAATATATATGTACATTGTATTTTCGCCAAGAAGTTTAATTCCCCTAGCAAAAATATTTCTCATATAGCTTGATAAAACAAGTGACCCTATGATGCAGAAAAGACTGCTTATAATAGCAATAATAAACTTAAATACTGTATAATAAGTAAGACTGCTAGATAAATTCAAACTTTGAATTATAATAAACATAAGTAGAGATAAAATTAAATATTTTTTCTTAGATAGTATTGTTACTGTTTTAGTGTCAAATATCGTTGTAGAAACAATTATCCCAATATTAAAAAATAAGAGGAATTTGAATGTTGCCGTGAAAATAGATAAATCTAAAGAAAGAAAATAACATATCCCCCCCATCACAGAAGAGAGAATAAGCCAATGACTCCTGAATAAAGTATAAAAGATTATATTAATTAAATTAATAAAAAATAACGCAAAAAGAAACCAAAAATGTGCTCTAGGAATAAAAACACATGTTAGAAGTGTATCGGGTTGAATATTCCCATTTGTAAAATTTGACAAAACTACTTCTATAGCTGTGTGAAGAATTGACCATACAATATAAGGGTATAAAACTGTCTTTGTTTTATTTTTCAGAAGTCCTATCGGCTCATATTTATGTATGCTTTTGACAAAAAAAAGTCCAGACAATATCATAAACAGATGCATATGAAAACTATATATTATTCTATCAATATCAATGTTCCATGTAGCTTGGTCATTAATAAGATTAGCAGAATCTAATCCTCTTAGTACATGTCCAAGAACAACTAAAAGTATTGTTATACCTTTAGCTAAGTCAACCCACTCTACACGAGTAGTATTATCCTGAGTCATAATTCAAATATTTTATTATTCATCTTTTATCATAAAACCCTTAGTAATCATACTTTAGAAATCAACAAAGCTTTCTATTTTGAACTACTACTTCACATTAGATGATAGCTATTCACGCAATTGCATAATTCGTACTTTTTAATCCGTACTACAAGAGAAAAATAAAAGTTGTCACATTAATAACCATCTTTATAGTTTATCTCAGACTGTTAAGCAATTTGACAAACTCATTTTCAGTATCTTGTGCATACAATTTCATTCCATATACGTTTACATGATTCACATCATAATATATCAGCGTATCATTATAAAATGGAGCATTGTCAAAGACCTTAGTATATGATAAATCCAAGTAAACGCATTAGGACTAGATGCTATATAATTAATCACTTTTTCCGTTGGTTTATGCCAAGTCACTTTATATTTGTTTTCTCTACTCTTGTCCTTTATATAATTTCTGTTTTCTCTAACAGGATTTTTATCTAATTCAGGAAAATCGGAAACTAATATAAGATACTGATCGTTTTTAAGGTTATCAATAAGGGAACAAACTTCATCTTCCCATTTTTCACTATGTTTCGCAAAATATTGCAAAAAGATAATCTTGCTATTGGCTATCTCTTTATTGGCATATTCAATTAATTTAAGATAGTTCGTATAGCCTCCTTGTTCTTTTTTTCCAAATATTTCGCTCTCTATTTCTGGAATTAAAGGATAGGAGTTATTGCTTATTTTTCTGAATGCAAAGTGATTCTTTTTACCAAGATAATCCATGTAACATGAGAAATTTGAAGCATGGCTATCTCCAATTAACAGTATGCTATCATTACTTGCTGTTGAATCACCATATATCCCTACTCCTTTAAAAGTATGCCCATGCGATTCCAAACCAAAAGAAGGCATAATATATGTTAGTGGAATTGGTGAAATTTTCTTACTTGCTTTGGGTATAGTTAGGATTAACCCACAACAAAGAATAGCCATACCTCCTAGATATATAATAAACTTCCTATCTTTTTTCTTTCTCAGAGGTGTTTCTATTGTATAATAAGAGAATAGAGATAATAAAATAGTTAGTACAATGACAATCCCATATTGTAAAAAGGATAATGATATTGTATTATAATAGTATCTTATAAATGCCATAATTGGCCAATGCCACAAATACATTGAATACGATAGCTCTCCTATATATACAATATACTTTTGGGATAGAATCTTTTGAATGTAATTGCTAGGGTAAGCGATCAGCAAACCTGCACCCAAACAAGGAACAATGGCATATAAACCTGGAAAATCTGATTCTCCATTCAAAATAAAGGCACTGCTAAATAATAACACTAGCCCAACCAAGCTTAAAGGGAATGAGTATTTTTCAGGTTTCTTTGTTTTAAAAGCAGGAATCAGACTAATAAGTACCCCCATGAAAAATTCGGGAGTACGTGATAATAAAGAATAATACATAGTCTGTTGATTATTATTAAGGAATATTTCAACAGAGGAATATGCAAATAAAGCTATTGTAAATACAGTAATTAAAGGGAGTAACCATTTTCTTTTTACCCAAAATAAAATTAAAGGTAAAAATAAGTAAAACTGCATTTCCACAGCTAATGTCCAGGTGTGCAGAAGTGGATTCTCTATGTTTGCAGTACCAAAATAGGTGTCTAGTGTAGCAAAATAGTTATTTGAATTGAAAAGTAATGACCAAAATAGCGATTTTCTAAAAGAGCCAACCTCTGGTGGGATTATGGCAAAGAGTCCTATGACAGCCACTATAAGTAATAGAAAATAGTATGCCGGAATGATTCTTTTTATTCTACTTTTATAAAAGTCTATAAACGTGAATTTGTTTCTATCTAACTTCGATAAAATAATGGAGGATATCAGGTAGCCAGATATTACAAAGAAAATATCAACTCCAATAAATCCACCGGGTAACCAGTTTGAATTAAGATGAAAAATGAAGACGAATAAAACAGCAATTGTTCTAAGTCCTTGGATATCTTTTCTATATTCCATAGTTTGTCATATATTAATTGGCCTAAAAGGGATTCCGATATAATTTTAACTTTTGCTGAATTAAATACTTAAAGAAAATCACATCATCAACTAAATATCGACTTATCAACCTTTTAGGATCTTGACATATTCGATATAGCCACTCCAAAGCTAACTTTTGAAATATTATAGGAGCTCTTTTTACATAACCAGCTTCAAAATCAATTGTAGCGCCTAATGGCAAAAATATTTTAATATTATGTAGTTTGTCTTTATACTTATATATCCATTTTTCTTGTTTAGGAGCACCCACGCCTACAAGTAATACTGTAGCCGACGAAGAGTTTATTATATCGATTATCTGCATACATTCTTCTTCATTTTTCTCGAAACCATAGGATGGAGAGTGCGCTCCAACAATAATATCCCTACCTACCTTTTTATTAATATTTTCTTGAGCCTTTAGTGCTACTCCTTCTGCAGCTCCCAATAAAAAAACTTTTAGATTTTCATTATCCTTATGATATTCATAAAAATGAGAAAAAAAAGATGAACCAGGTATAGCTTCTTTTATTGGAGTACCTAAAAATTTAAAAGCCAATGCTAAGATTTTACTATCACAAATAACTATATCTGCTGATTCATATACATCATAGAACTCTTTGTCTTTTTGCAACTTCACGAGATGATCAACATTTGGAGTCACAACAAAACCTTCTGTTAATTTCTCAAGAAGTTCTTGTTCTGATATATTATCTATACTAATATTTAAAATTCTCTTCCTGTCCATAGAACATTAACTCTTTACTAAATATTTTCTATTTTCTCTCTCTTTCAATACTGATTTATATTTAAAAAACTTAGAGAATCCGACAAAAATATTTGATCTATGTTGTATTAATCTTTTAAATACACTAAGAGAATATCCTAATCCGAATTTAGGACACTTTGCTATAAAGTACAAAACAGATTGCTGATATTTCTTTTTCCCAATTTTACGCAAAAAACAATTCGCTTTTAAAGCTGTTTCTAATCGAGCATCGAAATGTTTTAGACTAAATGTATTAGTTAGACTTCCAGCAGTGACTGTGATTATATATAGGACATTTGAACAGGCCGCAATACTCCCTGCTCTGAATGCCGATGTAAGAGAAAAATAGATATCATTCGATGTTATCACTTCGTCAAATACAAGTTTATTATCAGAAACGATTTTTCGTCGTATCATTTTTCCCCAAGGTGGAGTATAATAATACCTTAATGCATCTTCCTCGCCTTTATTAATAAAATCATGTACTAAATTCGAATATCTTTGATGCCTATATGCTTCATTCCCAGACTCATTATAAATACTATAAGTATCAAAATATATTATATCATATTTCGTATCTTTATACTTATTTATTAATGAATACATGTCTGAAGAGAAATAGTCATCTGCATCAGCAAAGATTATCCATTCTCCTTTCGCTCTTTCTAATCCTACATTTCGTGCTTTACCAGCACCTAGTCCTGAATCATCTTCAAGAAGAATAACATTCCCTCGGGTCTCTATACTACGAAGTTTCTCCTTTTCTTCTTTAGTACTATTATTGTCGATTACAATAACTTCAATATCATCAACATCGGGGATAGAACTTAATAATCTATCCAACAACTTCGTGGAATTCTTATGAGGAATTATTATTGAAAATGTCACCATAGTTATTATCAATCAATATATATATTTGGTTCATTCCATACATCAATATTCCTATCAGGAAGAGTTAGCCAAGAACCCATCTCAGCATGAAAAGAATTTGGTGAAAAATGAGTATATATACCACCACCAGGGAAGAAAGTTAATTCTCCAAAATATATTATATTATTAATGTAGTAAAGATCAACTCTCACAAAGTTGAAGTCCTCTGATAATTTTCGCGAGATCTCAAGCATCTCTTCCCATTTCTCAGGCTTTTTATATTCCCTAGTGAAATCCTGCTCCATTGTCGTTCTGACATTCTTGATCTGCTTCCAATCCGTATCATAAATATTGTGTTTTTGTTCACCTTCATACCGATCAATACATAACTGAACAAATTTAACAACACCATTAAAACAATAGAACTTATAGTCTAATGGAGGAGTTCCGGATTCTTCACCAATAAATTCTTCACATATCACCCTTGGTTCAATATATTTATAATTCCATTCCCTATTCTTAACATAGTAGTTTGTAGACAACCAATAATTTATCTCATTCCTACAATCCTTTATATTTAATCTTGCTTTATCAGGGCAAAGAAAGTTCCAACCTGATCCATGTGTAGCTTTTAACACAAAAGATTTTGGCAATGAATCCAGATTAATCTCTTCCCATTTACGATAAATTCCTAAACATTTTATGAGATACTTCTCTCCAACTTTCTCTTGTACATAAGCTCTAACCGCATACTTATCTGCACATCTGGCATATAGATCGTCTCTGTAATTCAACTGAGTCCATAGTAATTTTTCATTAAATAGCTTAGGGCATTCTATGTTGGGTAAATATCCATAGGTTTGTCTATATTTTTTAAACAAAAATTCTTTATCAGTATAGAGTAGGCGGCTCAACATAGCCTTCGTTTTCCATACTAGATGTTTAATCGTTACATTATTTTTAAGCTTCTTCTTTAATATTGCAAACATTACTTTTATTTCAAAATTTCATTAAACAGATTAAGCCATTGGTGACCAATACTCTCTATATTAAACTCTAAACTTTTAGCTTTAGCTGACTTTGCCATTTCATTCCTCAAGCTATCATCTTTCATTATTTTTTTTAATTTTTCTGCATACTCATCCAGATCAAAAGGCATTACGAGATAACCATTTTTTTGATCGTCGATAATATCTACGACGTTTGGGTAACTATTAAAAGCAATAGGGACTACCCCATACGCCATTGCTTCTACTAGAGCTAGCCCAAAACCCTCATAGGCTGAAGTCAGACAAAAAGCAGAAGCCTTTTCATAATATTTCTCTGGTTGTTGAAAACCTAAAAGTTCTATATTCTTTACTTCTAACTTTGATATTAAATTTTTGATTTCTGAATATTTACTTCCATTGCCTAAAATTTTCAGATTCCAATCTGGGAAATCTTTATATATTTTATTCCAAATATTAACCAATATATCAACTTGTTTCTCAGTGCACAAACGTCCAACGAAGAGTAATGTCTTTTCCTTCTCCATATCAATTTCTGGATATTTAATTGTTACGGGATTAGGAATAGCTCTAACCTTGTCAACCTCACTTTTTGTGAAGATTGAAACTTCATCTCTAAATTTATCAGATAAAGTAACTATAGCATCGCTATTTCTTCCTATTTTCTCATATTGTTCAGAATACTTGTACTTAAAAAAATGTATTAGCATTAAATCCGCAATTTTAGCCATAAAGCTACCGTAAGGCAGTATTGTTTTTATAAAATTCAAATGGCCACCTCTAACTCCATACATTCCATCTAAAGTACTGTGGAATACTGAGATTGTTTTTACATCTAACTGTTTTGTCCAAAATACAATATCAGCACTTTCTCTAGGGTTAATTGAAGACTGATTTATTACTAAATCAATCTTTTTTCCTCGAATAAGAGATTTAAAGAATACTTCATTCTGAGTTATATTCACCCTTGTTTCTATGGGAAGATGATATTGATTAGATAATATTACATCGCCTTTTTTCCTCGCAGAAAGGAAAAAAGTACTAATCCCATTAGCTTCAAAGAATTTACTAAGAAAATAAGTAATTCTCTGAACACCACCAAGAACAGGGTTAATAGTTGTTTCAAAGTAAAATAAAATATTCATTTAATATTTCTCAATAAAAAATTTATCGAATTGGCTTGCTGATTGTCTAATAAAGTTTCAGCTTCCGAATAATTAACCTCTTGAAAGGTTGGACGATCTGATTTCTCTATTAACCGGTTTGATAAACCTAAAGAGTTGAGTAAATCACTCGCTCTGGCATCAATTCCTTCTCCCATTTTTACTGTATAAAAAGGTTTTCTGTTAATTATGCTAAATGCAGTACCATGAAAAGAGGTCGTAACAACACATTCTGCATACCTAAAATATGCCAAAAATTGCTCAACAGATACATTCTCTTTCTTACTCTTCTTTGTGTATATATCGACCTTCGACGAGAGCTCTATAACTTTTGCGCCTCTTTCATTAGCTAGTTTATTAGCAATTGCTATGACATTCTTATTTGAATAAATTTGATATACTAGCACATATTTTTCATTTATAGAATCTGTAATTAATCTATCCCACTTTTCTTGTCCAAGAAGCAAAACTGGATCTAATACATTTGAAATCTTTTTATGTGAAATATTCTCGAAGATTTCAACCAAAGAATATTCTCGAACAGATACATCATCAAAATTATTTAAATATTTATTCCAACTTTGACAATTCGAAGCATTAATAGGACAATGACCAATGCTAGCCGCATATGAGATCAAACGATTTCGAGATATTTTATTTGTCTCACCCCCATAAAATGGATCCTCTCCTTCAGTTAAATTTAGATTCCAAACTTGATCACTACCAACAATTACAAGGTCATATATAATATTTGAGTCAATATCTTTCACTTCTAAGTTTTTATTTGAAAATAACGCAAATATTCTAGCCCTTGCTATTTTTTTCGAATAAGTAAGAGGGGAGACGATTAATTGTTTTATCTTTCCCAGCATAGATCTATCCTTGAAAGTTTTCTTTGAATATAGCTTACGATCTAATTGAAGAAAGGAGGGGGTATAATTAATTATATCAACCTCATTATTCTGTGATTTAAGGAACTCTTGCAATGCATATGTTTGCAAAACAGCACCATAATTACGCGCACAGTGAAATGTTAGTATCCCTATTCTTTTTCTAGTTGTCTGTTCCATTTATATTTTTTATTTCATTTGTATGTTTATCAATAATATAAAGAGCAAAAGCCTGAATTACAAAATTTCCTGTCCTGAAAAATTCAGACGATAATATTGAGCTCAATATTAGGAATAAGAAAAAGAGACTTAAATATTTATATTCTATCATCTTTTTTAACCTTATTGCCTTTATACTATATAGTAACATCGCAAAGATAGGTATAATTCCCATAACCCAACTTAACCCCCACAAGCCTATATCTTCATAAATATACCCGTCATTTTTTGCTATATTTTTCATATATATTCCATACTCTGATGAATCATTCGGAGTTCCTGAGCCAAAGAACATTTCCCATCCAGAATGAAAATGTTCATTTAAATAGTAATTAATATTAAGGATTCTGACATAATCCTCATTGTCAAAATTATCTTTTTCTTGCCTTTCTAAAATTGCTAATACTTTGTCCTGAAATTCTGGGATTTGCAATAATATAAATACACATATCCCTGCTAAAAAAATATACAATAGGCTTCTTAGGGTCAAACCATTAATTTTATATATTAAAAATAGACTTAGAATAAATAAAAGAAATAACATAACCCTAAAGCCCATCAATAAAACTACTATACCCGATAGAATAATCAATACTGCATATTTAATATTTGGCTTTATAAGAAATTTATTTAATGCATAAAAATATGAGAGGAATAAGATTGCTTGACCAGTCAAACGTATTCGAACATCTTCTGTATAAGAAAATGTAGCCCCATCAAATAATGGAAAAGGATAAACTATATATTGTATAATGTAGCAAAAACAAAAGACATAGCCTAAGATTAAAATAATTTTCTCACAGTCCTTTAAAGAGCAATCTATCTTCAAAAAGAAGAAATACAGTAAAATATAGAAAACATTACCTGTTGCAGATAGTGTTTGAAGCATATCTTGATCTCTGAAATATTTGGCCGAGATAGCATTTATAATAATGCCGATGAAAAGCAGAGTAATCCCCTTTTTAAACAAAGCTTTCTTCTTAAACACATTCAATGAATATACCAAAGCAACAGCTAGCGTAAGTAAGTTGATTGGAGCAGGAAGTGCCCCATAAAATTTAGTACATAAGATTATTACTAATATGTTTATAATTACTTTCATAAAGCTATCCTAAAAAAGAGATATACTATTTTTCCAATAAACAGCTTGTAATTTTTCTAAGAAATGACCTACCCCTTTCTTTAAAAGAGGGTTTTGTATATTTATTCAATAATGTAATAATATCTAAAGAATTCAATTCATTGAAAAATTTATCTCTATTCTTATTTGGGAGGCATGATTGTTCTATTGAAGGATTCTTTGCTAATGCTATTTTATATTCTGAAGATATTATGTCTAAATTAAGTATATTGAATATTTGCTCTCCTTTTTTTGAATTGACTAAAACTAAGCTGACACCTTTTTCATCATTAAATTCTGAATGAAAAGATGATATCCCCCAAAAATCACCTATAGTTATATCACTTTGAGATTTCAACGATTTACTTGGGCAAGAATGACAAGATGGTCTTAAATATAAGTGCCTATAAAAACCTTTTAGAAATAAACTTGTTCCACTTGGCTCTTTTATGCAAGAATCGCTATTATCATTAGTTAAAATTTTGAATGAAGACGAACTCCAACCGAAATCTTTATTTCGAAAAGAGATACATACTATATTTTGTAAATTCCCATTTTGTCTTGCTTTTAAATATTTACTCCATATTTTCGAACTCGGAACCCCATGACATATAATATCAACAGTAATTAAGTTCTCAAAAGGTTTTCTTAAAAAGGTATTAAGTCCTGCAATCTGACATGGTGTACCTGTAAATAAAACGAGTTTTCCGCTTTTCAAAAAAAGTTGGACTGTTTCATACGATCTACCTATTTTGCTCTCTACATATTTACTACCATAGAACAAAGATAAATCAGATATATCCGTTATGTAGTCATGTACAACATTCCAATCTTTATCATATTTAGCTCCAAAAACGATACCCTCATTACTCAATACATATTCTGCAATACTAGAAAAAGCACCGCCAGAAGTACTCTGTAACCTAATTTTATTATTTTTATTTTTAGCGGCATATACCATAAGTGGCAAACGCGACTGTCCTTGATTAATAACTGGACATACTTTTTCACATCTATTGCAATCTATACATAAAGATATATTCACATTCGGATACAAAAAGCCTTCCTTATCCTCTTCCATTTCAATACATTCCGTTGGACAAGATTGTAAACAAGCATTACATCCGCAACAATTTTCTTTATTAGTTATTGTTATCATACGCTCACATTTTTCTTTTTCTTAATATCTTTTGAATTAAAGACAACAGAAATATTTTTTCCTCTTTGTCCAGACCGAACAAGAAAATACTTATACCATATACCATAGCAGAAAATAGGACTGTGATTAATATTCGATATTCTACTGTCGTGGAACTAACCACTAACAGACAGCAGGAAATATTTATTATAACTGGTATAGTAATTTTTTTTAGGACTAGGCTGTAATACCCATATATTGATAATCCAACATTTTTTTTTGCAAAATATATTCTGAATAATGCTGCGACAATTTCTACAAACATCATACCGACAAGAACAAAAATCGGATCTAAGCCAACAGCTAATAATATATAGGCAAGGGGTACATTTAATAACAATATGGATCCTACGATACTTTGATATCCTTTGATTCGCCCTGTAGCTTGAATAGCTGAAGGTAAGCCTACTGTCAGTTGATTTATTATTGTCGTTATTAGTGTAAGAGAACAGAATGAAATTGCATAATCAGGTATATTCTTTAACCAAATATAGAGTACAGTATTTATCTCAAATAAGCATGGTATGGCAAAAAATGATAATAAGAAAAAACCAAACTTGCATGAAGTCATAGATAATCTAAGTGTCTGTTTCCTATCACCAGCTCCTTCGCTCTTCATTATTTGAGGATTTACAGCTCTCATCATCATTCCAGAGAAGGAATACATTTGTCCTGATACTTGATTAGATATTGCATAAGCAGCGTTAATTGTTGTTCCTTTGAACACATTTAGTACAACCGCTACACCTTGCAACCTCCCAACTGCACATAGCGAACCAAAAAGATTCCACCCAGCAAAAGAAGACATTTTCGCTAAAGTCATCCTGTCTATATATCCTTTAATTCTCAAAGAGCATTCGTTATATAAACTTAGACTAATAATCATATACAGAACTAATGCAATTAAGCTAATAGCCATTGTTGTTGATCCATAGAAAATCAGTTTATCAAAATCGATTATATCCCACATTAACATTAATGCGACAATAAATTTAAGCATGACTTCTACAATGTCTACTATAGCAATCCAATGCATTTGTTCATGTGCATTTATTGAGGCAATAAAAGGTACAGAGAGTATATTCAGAAATACAGCAACACACATACATTGGTATACAACTTTAGCAGCAAATATTCTATTGGACTCTATGTTTAATACTTCTTCAAATAATAATAAGCCAATAATTTGCATTGTAAGTAAAAGACATATACCTATGCTTATATGCAAAAAAAGGCTATTCCCAAATATTTTTTTCTGTAATTCCAGATCATCCTTCCCTTGATAAAAGGATAAGTATCTCTGAGTAGACACAGTCATAGCAGTATTCAAAAAAGACAATATAGCGATGACTCCTGCAACTAAATTATATGTGCCAAAATCTGAACTACCTAGCGCATTTAATACTATTCTAACCGTAAAAAGAGAAATAATGATTGTTACAATCATTTTCCCATATAATACAGAAGTATTCAATAAAATTTTTTTCGCTCCTGACACTTCTTTATTTTCAATTAATCTGAATATCTTACTAGCAAAGGATTTTAGCTACCCTAAGATTTTATTACATTAGTTTTACTTTAGGCACATCTAACTTTTTATAATGTTTAATAGATCCTTTCTTAAAATAAATACGCAAGATGTCAATGCAGCTAAAAAAGCAACAGCAATTAGGATCATTTTTTTTGATGGCCCTGATGGGTAAATTGATTGAATAGCAGGTTGTAATATAGTAAATACAGGAGTGTAGTCTTGTACCCTTATTTTATCTACTTGAAGTTGTTGCGCCATCTGTGTATAAACAGAATAAGAAATAGCAACCTCATTCTGAAGCTTTTCTTGATTTAGTCTATATCTAGCAGATATAAGATTTTTGTTTGCATCAATAAAGGATGTCAAATTTTGTTGGGCAAAGTAGTAGTCATTTTTTGCTTGATTATATAATCTTTGCGTATTTGTAAAATCGGCTTTAGCTTTCTTCGTCCTTTCTTCAATAATATATGATTGTAAGTAAGATGTTAGAGTGTCTGCTAAGAACGCTGCTATAATAGGACTTTGCATTTTTGTTTCAAGCTTAGTAATTCCTGTTTTCTTTTCTGTGCTAATCTCAAAACTACTTCTTAGTTTCTCTATAACATTCATCTCTTCATCTGAAATAAGATAGTTGTTATTTTCTGCGGAAACAAGTTCTTCGTTTTTACCCTTAAAACTCTTCAAAAAAGCATTAGGCATATCCATTACATATGTCCACCAAGCTTTTTTCTGCTTATCGGATAAATAACCATATAAAGTTGTATCTACACCTAAATTTTTATCACTCACATTAATATCATACAATCCTTGTATAAATGGTGTTGAACTTACTATATTGGGATATAGTTCGGGAGAAAAAGCATCGGATGCCCCCATATTACTAAAATTTATTCCTGCCAAAGAGGCTAAAGCCCCCATATTACCAGTTTTAGCATCATTAGATTTTGTAGTAAAAACAACAGTTGAAGTATACTCCTTCGGTATACTAAAAGCAATAATCAACCCTACAATAGCCCCTATCAAAGTTACCTTAATAATGAATTTTTTGTTATCCCATAGCTTACGAGCTAACTCTAACAAATCTATTTCTTTTTCCTCTTTATTGTCAATCATAACTTATTTCGTTAGAGAGTTAATTAATAAAGCAATAACAGAAGCCATAGAAGTTATACTAGAACCGAGAGCGATAGTTTGTCCCAGAGACATTTTTTCTTTTTCTTCTTTAGTTGGAACAATTATCTCGCACCCTGGTTTTATCAAATCTTTACTCGAACCTTTAGCTTTTGCAGTCATTCCATTCATATATACGATATAAGCTCTCTTCTTTTCAGCAAGATCACTATAGCCCCCAGCTTGTTCTATATAGTATTTAAGAGGTTCCCCTTTTTTATATAAAACGGTATTCGGATGCATAACCGCTCCATTTATCTTAATCGTATTATTAAACTCTGGGATAATTAATCTATCGTTTTCTCTTAAAACGATATCATATTCTGATTTAGGATTTTTTATAGCTTGTTCGAGTTCAATCCCTACAGTATATTGCCTGCTTGTTTCTAATGATTCTGTTGAAATTGAATCTTTCATTGTACCTCTGGCTAACATTGCTAGAGATTGTTTTTGTCTAGCTATTTCATCATCCGTCATTGTTCTAATCAAACGAGCACCTTCTGCATAAGCATTGTTTGAGAGGCCTCCAGCAAGCTTAATAATCTCCGATACTCTTTGTTCTTTCTCAACCAATGTATATGCCCCAGGGAATAGGACTTCTCCGTCAATTCGGACATTACGTTGTTCTTGAAAACCTGGGCTTTTTCTTACATACACTTGATCATAAGGCTCTAACACAAAATTAGCTTTACCATCTGCAATTAACCCATCTTCAATAGAAAAAGAAAACGTCTCTGCTATAATCGTTGCATTAGTAGTACTAGCAGGATCAATGATTCTACGGGAAACATCTACTCTGGCTGTAGAAGCTGAACTAAGCAAACCTCCGGCTCTTACTATAAGGTCTTTTATAGTCGTATTTTCGGCAAAGCTATATTGCCCTGGATTCGCAATCATTCCTGCAATTGTGAAATCCCCTAAATCTTCATCAATTGTATTTGCAGCAATATACAAGATATCATTTTTCTTCAACTGAGTATTTCCAGAAGCACTAGATTCTAAATTATTCAGATTCAAAGCTAATGTTTCAAAAGTCAAGTCATCCTTTTCTCTAGTAAGAACGGCTCGATCAAGAAACGCATCTTCTTTTAGGCCTCCGGCTTTTTTTATCAAATCAGCAACAGTTCTTATATCACCCCCTATTTCATAATAGCCTGGGAATAAAACACTACCATCTATCTGAACCCTATTATCGTATCGGTCCAAGCCTTTACCGATAGCAATACTGTCACCATCTGCCAGAGTAAAAGAGAGCATTGTCTCAGGGTCAAGCGTATACATCTGCCTATACTTACCTGTTTTTCTACTTAAGCTAATATTTTCAACATTAGCTTCTCCAGTAAATCCTCCAGCATAGTTAATCAAATCACTAGCATGCTCATCGCTAGTGATTTCATACCACATCGGACGCTTGATCTCTCCTGTGATATTTACCAGTGATTGATAAGCTGGAACTACAATAACATCGCCATCAGATAACCTAATATCATCTGGAGTTTGCCCACGAAGAATAAAGTCATAAATATCAACCGAAGCGACTTTCTTGCCTCCTCTGTACAAGTTAACAGTACGCAAAGATCCTATATCGTTTATTCCTCCCGCTAAATATAGAGCGTGAAACACAGAAGATAATGAGGATACAGTATAAGTACCAGGAGTAACAACTTCACCCATTACATTAACCTGTATACTACGAATTTGGCCTAATGTCAAACTTATGTATGAAGCACCACCTTCCTCATCTACACCAGCATACAGATTTGAAAGTTTTCTACGGACAATTTCGTTAGCCTGCTCAATAGTCATTCCACTTAGGAAGACTGGTCCTAAGCTCTCAATATTAACACTTCCTTCGGGAGTTATTGTTTTTCTTATTGTTGTTTGTGATGCACCCCAAATATCAATGACTACTTCGTCCCCAGCACCTAATTTGTAATTAGTAGGAGTAGGAATATTCATTGTTGGAGCAAAAGTCAAATCTTTCTGACTAAAAACATCTTTACCAAATATTTTGCGCTTAGAAGAGCGTATTGAATCTTTCATCCTTTGAGGGTAATATTCCTCAGCACTTTCTCTCAATACAGACTCAGAAGACGCTCTTTGGGAAGTAGAAGTGCTTGCTCGCTTTTCTTGCTCTACCTGACTTTTGATTTTTAAAAGTTGAGCCTGAGTCACTCCTCTTTGGAGTAATGCTTTCCCTATTGCATCTTGACTTGTTCCTTTTGCATGTTCTGACTTAACATATTCGATTACCTGACTATCCGACATCTGCGCAGAAAGACATAAAGGCATAATTAAAATTAGAAGAAAAAATATCTTTTTTATCATACTGTAGATATTGTGCTTTAAATTAACAGTTTACTGCTGCAAACATTTCGATCCAACTATCGCGCCTGCAAAATTAAAGATTAATTACCAACCGACCAACATTTTATATACAAACCTTTTAATTATTACATTCCTATATTACACACTTAAAGAGCATATGATATATCCAATTATCAGATTTGATAATACATTATAAACCTCGACCTTTGTTTTTCCTCTTTCTGATTTCTTCCTCCTTTTGCTTTTCTTTTGCAAAATTCTCAGCCTCATAATCTGTGCTGTGCTGCTCAAATAGTGATGGGAATAAAGGAACTATAAAATCCGGCTCAAATTCAATCTTGTTCTTTGTTTGCTCTGCTAATATAGTCAAAACTTTATTTTCATCCGCAAACTTTTCATGAAATGCGTTTGCCGCAAACTCTTTCCCTATTCGTGAGCCATTAAGAATCGTTTTGTTTTGATAATCTATAAAGCTAACACCATAGATTTGTCCTTCCTCATTCTGACGGAATATCGGCTCTATGTTTTTCTCTTTCAATAGCAATTTGAACTCATCCATTGATCCTGATTGTTGCATCGCTTTAACGAGTATCGGTTTGAGGTATTCTTTTGTCTTGCTGTCCTGTATCTGTTGCTTCGACTTCTCAAAGTGTTTTTCAAGAGTTTGCATATTAATAGATTTACCAAAGAGTGAAGACTTAAAAGGAGTACCGATCTTCTCTTTTTTCATTATTGTTGAATTGTCTGTTAAAGCTGAATACACAAGTCCGTGATAAGGTTTTCCATTTTTTAAGCCTTTGACTTCTTCCACACTTACATTAATTTTTTCTAAAAGTGTTCGGAATTCTCCTATGGATTGGAATTTGTAGTTATTCAATACTGCTTTGGCAATATTGCCCACTTGTTGTTTTACATTGCCTTCTTTGTAATTGAGCGGTTTGGTTGGAATGCTATAAGCTTGCTGTTCCTGTTTGGTAGCCGGATGAAGATTAAAATATTTCTCTATTTGCCTGCATATCTTCATCGAACGCATATTCTCAAAGTTAGAATCCAACTTCTTGCCAGCTTCATCTATCCTGATGGAAACAATGTGAAGATGAATTCTGTCTATATCCGTATGTTTAAATACCACATAGGGCTGATTCCCATAACCCATGTCTTCCATATAGCGGTCGGCTATGTCTTGGTAATGTTCATCTGAGAGTATATCTTTTGCATTCGGATTTAGCGATACATGAAAGATCGGTTTTTCAGTTCTCTTATTGGCTATCAAGTAAGGCTCAAACGACTTGATCGTTGTCTGCATAGAGAATAATCTGTCTGCTCTTTCATATACATTTTTAGAAGAAAGCAATTTCGCTTCCTCCTTATCCATCTTATTTTTATTGTACAGAAGTGTACCAAAAAGGGAGGTATTCGAGCTTATTTTTGCAACCATTTTATCTCCAGTATTTGTAACTGTTGTTCTACTTCTTTGTAGGTGTGTACCAATTCGATCATGGCTTTCTCCAATTTATAGAGATAAGCCAATGCTTTTCGCTCACCTAACTGTTCTTTAAGTAAGCGTAAAACCTGATTGTAATTATTGCCAATTCCTCTCATTTGACTCCTGATTTGAGATAGTTTGATGATATAATCGTTGATTGTCTTATCTATCTCTATAATTTTCATAGGAGTATTCAGTACTTTATCTTTAATGAAATGTCCTCTGTATTTAAATCCTGATAATTCGAATAATGTTTCAAACTTACAGTTATCCGTTTCGTTCAATCGGACATCACAGCGAAAGATCGCAGGATTGGCTTTGGGCTTCCTGCCTACCTTGGACTTTCGTCCAATATTCTGATTCTCTTTTTTCATTGTAAAAAGTCTTTAAGTTTTTATTCTATCATAAACTTATCATTCGGACGGCGACTTGGGAGCTGTCCTTCCCCGAATCGACAGATGAGTGGGCGAGTTATTTTGAGTGGCTGGAATTTATTTCCGGTGGCTCAAAATACAACTCGCCTTAGACCAGTGTCTAAGAAAATCCGCTGTGAGGCGGATTCATTCAATTGAAAGATTGAGTAGCATATAACAATCAATCGCTTTCTTCAGGATCTTCGTCAAGATCCTCGTTATTCGTTGAATAACCTGAACCGTTCAAGAATCTATTGTCGGCTTCTTCTTTCAGTTGAGTCAGAAGCTCCCCATAGGTTTCAATATGATGATCTAGAATCCGATCAGCTAAAGAAGACAAGCTGGTATAATGCTCGAATCGGAATAAAGCAGCTATCCTTTTCAGTCTTCTGTGTACTTCGGGACTGACGTAGATCGCATTGCGCCCCCGAACACGCTTATCCCGACAGAACAGAGCGATGTATTTCTCTTTGGAGATCTTTTTGTGTTTCATTATTTAAAGAATTAATGAGTGAATAAAAGATGGACTTAGTAATTCCTCTACTTCGTTCATTTCTGAAATAAAAACCTGAATACGTAAAGAATCATCCCCAAGAAACTAAAAAGATTTTAGACTCTAGTTATCAACACATTATCAGAGAGTCTTATTCGCTGTATTGCTGTAATTTTCATTTTCAATCGTATAGCAAAGAGGGTTGGAGTGCCGGATTCTGCTGTATGGATAATTCCCGATTGACACAGAAGTATATCTCAAATAGTACTGTATGAGTACATAATAATGATGGACTTTGTGAATGCAGTATTGAAATAAATATAGGAGGCTGTTTTAACATCAAATCAATAGAATAATTGAACAACTATTTGTGGGATTGATTAATTGTAAAATTAGATTATGAAGCAATCTATCTTTTATAATTTAGAGTTATCTCGTCCGAACGTGTTTTTTATAGCGAAGCCAATCGCTGCCAACCACTACAACTTTATTTTGATTTTGCTATCTGTTACAAGCAAATACAGATCTTTGTTTTTGCGAATAATATTCATGTCATAGATCTCAGACATAGGCAGACACAAGCTGCCAGTAACTAAAAACAAGGGGATACTATGAAAATTAATCTATTTATTTGCAGAAGTGTATAACGATAAATAAAAAGGAAAAAGATATGATGGAATTGAAAATTATAGATAGAAAAGCCTTAGACAAGGTGACGGAGCGTATTAAGCTTTTACTTGAAAAGAGCAGGGGTTTGGCTCGTTATGGAAATAGTGAAGAATGGCTGGACAATCAGGATGTCTGTCAGCTACTGAATATCTCACTTCGTACCTTGCAAAGCTATCGGGAAAGAGGAGTCCTTGCTTATTCGATGATCGGTCATAAATGCTACTACAAGGCAAGTGATGTGCACGCATTTGTTGAGAAATCAAAAAGATAGTATAAAAATATTGAGGTAAAAATATGGAATCAAACGATTTTCTAAACTCCAATTCGGAAGAGATAAAAGAACTATTGACTGCTATTGATGAAGTAGCCGAGAATCTGGAAGCAGGCTTGGATTGTTTATCTTCTTCTCACAGTCAAGAGCGTTATTTGAACAATAATCAGGTTTGCGAGATGCTCCATATAAGTCAACGTACTTTGCAGGATTACAGGGATAAGGGAAGAATTGCTTTCTACAAACTGGAAGGCAAGATTCTCTACAAACTATCGGATATAGAAAAAATGTTGGAGGATAACTATTACAAAGCATGGGAGCAAGATTAGCTGATACAGCCAAATCTCACTCCCATATAAACCAATAAATATTATTTTCTTTTTTTCTTTTCTGTAACCTTCCCCTTACAGGAAGTGGAATAAATTAGACAAACTTTTCGATCAGAAATCCGCAAGGACTAGAGTTTGGCGTTTTATTCGCTTCCTGTTCTTTTGTGAGAAGAGAAGAAAAAAGCTGGTACTTACATCTCCCCATATTTACCCTCAATCCGATTAGCCAAAGCATCCATATCCTTGCTGATTTTTGTATCAATCACTTTAGCATACAATTGTGTCATTTTCAGACTGGAGTGTCCAAGCATTTTAGAAACTGTTTCCATAGGAACATCATTTGAAAGGCAAATTTGGGTAGCAAATGTATGTCGGGCTGTATGAGTGCTAATATTTTTCTCAATTCCACACAAATCAGAAATTTCCTTTAGGTAAGAATTCATCTTTTGATTTGCCATAACTGGCAAGCATACACCTTTCTTTTTACAGATAGGATGGTCTTTATATTTATCCAAAATAATTTGAGGTATCTCTAGTAAAGGGATGTTACAAATATTTTTTGTCTTTTGCCGATGTTTTCTTATCCATAGCTTACCTTTAGTATCCTTTACAACATGCTCTGGTTTTAGTTGACTGACATCCACAAAAGCCAAACCCGTAAAAGTGCAAAATATAAACACATCGCGAACGAGTTCCAGTCTTGGTACAGAAAGCTCTTTCTGAATCATAATTTGAAGCTCTTCTTTTGTCAACACTTCTTTAACTACTTCTTTTTCGTGGAATCTAATTCCTGCAAAAGGATTGCAAGAAATCCAATCATTGGCGATAGCCAAATTGATGACTTTCTTAAAAGCTTTCATATAACGAATGACAGTATTTTGAGCACAGCCTCTTTCTGTTTTCAAATACAGTTCGAATTTTCTGATAAATTCATTATCTATTTCTTTCAATGGAAGGTCCTCAAGATGATATTCTTTGCTGATCAATTCGCCAAGGTAGCGACAACACAAATCATAACGATTGACAGTTATAGCGACGTAGTCAATACCTATCAACTGACGGCATTGCTCATTATGTTCCTTGAATACTCCAAGTAATGTTCGCTGACTATTCTCAGTCTTACCATTGAAGATATCTAGGACGATCTTTGCTGAAACAGGCTTTTCTTCCCTTTCCAGTTTTTCAAAAATCTGATAAAGCCTTACTCGTGAGATTTCGATGTAATGGTTAAGGTCTTGCGATAGTCTGTCACGCCCTCTTGAACGTTCTTTAGCCTGACACCATAGTTTTGGGTCAATGCTTCTGCGTGTTCTGATTTCAACACGTTGCCTATTCACATTAATTCTTAAGCAAACGGGCATTTCTCCGTTTTTCATTGGCTGTCCTTTTTTCAAAAAGAACAAAATGCTAAATACATTTCTTTTCATTTCTCCTTAATTTAAGTAATACAAAATTAAGGAATTAGCCCGACACAACAGCTACGCAAAACACTGTGTAACAATGCAATAAATTCAATTAGGTGATTTTTTTGAGAGCTCTAAAAAATAGTCACCATTTCGTCCCATTTTATTGCTTTAAACCGCTATTTTTTGCTTTACGCCTAAAACAAAAAACTCCCGAATTTACTTGAAACTCAGGAGTTTACTTGATTTTACTTTCTTTTTCAGTGGTGCCACCAGGAATCGAACCGGGGACACAAGGATTTTCAGTCCTTTGCTCTACCAACTGAGCTATGGCACCATTGCCTTATTGCGAGTGCAAAGATAGGACATATTTCTAATTCACCAAAAATATCAGAAAAAAAAATGCAAAAAGGGATAAAATAGACTAATACCTATCCCTCAATAGAGTCCCAACCCTGAGCTTTTAGTTCGATCTCGCCTCCATCGCGTGTTTCCAACAATAGACCATAATCTTCTTTCGTTATATGTCCTATTACATGAATCCCCTTTAGTTTAGAGACTTTCTCGTGCATATACAGAGGAACTGTGAATAGTAGTTCATAGTCTTCACCTCCATTCATAGCAACAGTAGTCACATTCATATTGAATTGTTCTGCCATCATCGCAGTTTGGTAATCGATAGGGATACGCTCTTCATAGATTCGGCATCCTACCCCACTCTGCTTGCAGATATGCTTCAATTCTGAAGATAATCCGTCGGAAACATCAATCATAGACGTGGGTACAATACCTCCTCCTGCTAAAAATTTGACAATATCTTTTCTTGCCTCGGGTTTCAATTGACGCTCGAGCAGATATTCTTTACCTGTAAAATCGGGTTGAAAATCTTCTTTCCCATCATAAACAGCTTTTTCTCTCTCAAGCAGTTGTAAGCCCATAAAAGCAGCACCCAGATCGCCTGAAACACAAACAAGGTCTGTATCTTTGGCTCCGTTACGATATACAATTTTGCTTTCTTCGCCTTCTCCAATACAAGTGACACTTATTGTTAAACCTGTCAACGAAGCAGAAGTATCTCCACCTACCACATCAACTCCATATTCTTGGCAAGCGAGGTATACTCCTTCATAGAACAACTCTAAATCTTCAACCGAAAAGCGTTTCGATATACCTAGCGAAACCGTTATTTGTTTCGGTTGCCCATTCATTGCATATATATCCGAAAAATTAACGACAGCAGATTTATAACCTAAATGTTTCAAAGGAACATACATCAGGTCGAAATGTATACCTTCGAGTAGTAGGTCGGTAGTTACAAGTGTTTTCTTATCGCCGTACGACAATACTGCAGCATCATCTCCTACTCCCTTTTCTGAACTAGAATTCTTCAATTCAATACTCTTGGTAAGATGATCAATCAACTTGAACTCACCCAAACTAGAAATCTCTGTTCGTTTCATTTATTTTCATTTTTAATATCGAAAGGCAAATTTAGTCAATTTTATTTTAAACATTATAGTCTTTTCCCACACTCTGCATATGGAATTCATATACCCTATCTACTCTATTTAATACTACCGCTTAAAACAAGAAAAAGATGAAATACATAACATATACATTGATTCTTTTAGCTGCGATCTTAATAATGGGTTGTAAACCTAGTGCAAAAAATAAACTGGACAATAAGACCGAAACTATTACCACAGAGAATAGTCTCTCTTTTTATATGAAGTTAGACTCCGCAACCCTATACAACAATGAAAATGAAATAGGGTTAACCCTATACAACAATTCCTCTCAGGATGCTGAATATGGATCCCATTTCAAAATATACTTTTATAAAGACTCTGCTTGGAAAGAAATTCTACCTGCTTCTAATGTCGGATTCAACTATCTTGCTTATCATCTACAAGCGGGAGAAAACAAACACTATAAGCATTGGTTTACATCTGACAACCCTATAGAGCGAGGAAGATATAAAATATCGACCGAGTTAAGGATCAAGCTCGAAAGCGAATTTTATGTAGCTGAAAATGATTTATCTAAAAAGAATGCTTTTTACAAAAAAGAGAATCAGGTAGTAATGGCTATGAATAATGACACCATAAGTACAGAAACAAATTGGATTTCTTTTTCTATTATAAACAATAGCAGCAACATTGCTTTCGCTCTGGAACACTACTTTTTATCATATTATGATGACAAAACTGATAACTGGCTAGACTATTATTCTTTACCCTATGATGATTCAGAAAGGAGAGAAATACAATCTGGAGAGTCAACCGAATTTACTATAAAGCCTAATAATCCTCAATGGTTTCGTTACCAAAATAAGAGTAAATACAAGGAGAATCAATTTTTTATACCAGGTAAACACCGAATACGCAAATATGTAAAAACACCAGTATCAGCTGAATTTACCCTACAATAATATTAATCTTTATAACTTAATTTAAATCCTTTTTCTGCTACATACACACCGCAGAGTATAAGAACAGACCCGAACAATGCAATCATCGTTATATGTTCGTCTATCACGATAGCAGATGTAATCAGAGTTACTATTGGCACAAAATAGAGATAGTTAGATATTTCAACTACTCCTAGTTCTTTTACAGCAGTATTCCAAGCGACAAAACATATCAATGATGCTACAATCCCGAGGAATAATACATTAGCTAATGTAGCTGGATTGACAAGCAAATGAGGATTAATCTCATCTTGTCCGAAAAGAATAAAAGGCAATAGTGTAACAATACCGTAAAAGAATACTTTACGCGTAATAAATGAAATGGAATAGTCCTTGTTCAATCGTTTTAGAATAACCCCATAAAAAGCCCACGACAAGGCAGCCAATATGGTAAGAATATCTCCCAAAGGATTAATCTGAAGGACAAAACTTCCGTTGAAAACGACTAAAGCTACCCCACAGAGGGCAATTAATGATCCTATAATCAAAGCTTTTCTTATTTTCTCTTTTCTGTAAACCAAAAAGGAAAGAAATGCAGTAAAAATAGGAGTAGTGCATATTATAAGAGAAACATTAGAAGCTAATGTTATACCCAAAGCCGTATTTTCGAAAACAAAGTACAACGATCCTCCACTCAGACTGGCAGCAAGGCACAATAACTCATCTTTTATGTTCTTTGCAAACAATCTTCGCGAACAAAAGAACCATATACCCACATAAGCTAGTATAAAACGGTAAAGAAAAATCTCAATAGGAGAAAGACCATTATTGATAAGTACCTTGGTAGAAACGAATGTTGTACCCCAAACAATAATTGTAAATATGGTTATGAAATGATACCAATATTTGGACGATGTAAGCATTAAAGCCTATGAAGATTAGTTAAATATGAAACAACTAAATAAATATTACTTTTACGCTTAACTTATTCGCTTGATGATCTCTTTCATTATAAGAGCCATCTTTGGTTGAGCAACTTGTGCAGCTTCTTGTACATCTTCGTGTGTTACCTCAACAATCTTACCGATAACACCAAGATCTGTGATAATAGAAAAGGCCAATACTTTCATCTTAGCATGATTGGCAACTATAACTTCAGGTACTGTTGACATTCCTACAGCATCCCCTCCAATTACGCGGAACCAATTATATTCAGCGGGAGTTTCAAAAGTTGGACCTTGTGTTCCCACATAAACTCCATATTGCAGTTTTATATTGTTTTCTTTAGCTATCTCTGCAGCCATTCTCCTGAGGTCTTTATCGTATGCGTTGCTCATATCAGGGAAGCGCACTCCTAGTTCTTTATAATTCTTACCTCGTAGCGGATGCTCTGGGAAAGTATTGATATGATCTTCAATCAGCATGATATCTCCTATCTCGAAGCTGTTGTTCATACCTCCGGCAGCATTAGAAACAAACAAATACTGAATACCCAGCGCTTGGAAAACACGTATAGGAAATGTTACTTCTTGCATGCTATAGCCTTCATAGTAATGAAAACGTCCCTGCATGGCTATCACATCTTTCCCTCCCAGTTTCCCAAAAATTAATTTTCCACTATGTCCTTCAACTGTTGATAGTGGGAAATTGGGAATATCTTCATACGATATTTCTTTTTTATCTTCTATTTCATGCACCAATTCACCAAGACCAGTGCCAAGAATAATAGCTATATTAGGGATTACCTCTGCTCTATTTCTTAAGTAATCGGCGGTTTCGTATATTTTCTCTAACATGTTTATATATTTTTTCGTCAAAATCTCGCGCTTCACCAACAAAAGTGACTTCGATAGGGATGTAGAATAAACGTTGTCTTAAATCTTCATCTATATCGTCTCTTGATACAAATCGTGCTGCATCTTTTTCTGTGACAAGGATTAATTTATCTTCCGACTTTATGCCTCTGAAAGTATTTGTTATATGCTTAATATCTTTCGACCCGAAATTGTGATGATCCGGATAAGTCAGCGTATCTATTTTTTCTGTGTATTTAGAAAGTTCTTTCAATAATGCTTTAGGTGAAGCAATACCGGTGACCAACAAAATATGTTTATTTCTTAATGCTGCTAAAGAATCGGACTGATTCGCTCCCGAGAATACAGGTTCTATATTCTTATATGTGAAAGAAGTGAAATACAATCCTTGATATGGGAATACATTTATATCATGTGATATAATCCTAAAGTCGATTGGCTGTAGATCATCCGGACATTTCGTCACAATTATCATATTCGCATTTCGCATGCTAGAAAAAGGTTCTCTCAACCTTCCAGCAGGAAGCAATCTATCTTCATACACTGGGCGATTATAGTCCGAAAGAATTATTGTATAAGAAGGTTTCACATAACGATGTTGAAAGGCATCATCCAATAAGATTATCTCAGGAGGATTCTCTAAAGCAAGAAGCTTACGAATACCTCTTCTCCTGTCAGCATCTACAGCAACAATTGTATCAGGATATTTCTTCTTTATTTGAAATGACTCATCTCCTATCATAGCACTCGTAGAAGAATCTGTAGCTAAAACAAAACCTTTAGAACTTCTTTTGTATCCACGGCTCAATACTGCAACCCTATATTGTTTTGATAGTAAACGGACTAAGTATTCTGTATGAGGTGTTTTCCCAGTTCCACCTACAGTTATATTTCCAACACAGATAACAGGGACTTCAAATTCTTCATGCTTTAGCAATCCCCAATCAAAGAACTTGTTTCGTATATACACAACAAACCCATACAGCCACGAAAATGGCAGTAACCATTTGCTGATACGTACAGGTTCTGTTCTAATCATCCGCTAAATATAAGTATTTTATTTCAAAAGTTTGTAAATACAAACATAAGTAAAGCAAAACTACATAAAAAGTATAACATAGCGAGCAATAGAAGATATTTGCAAAAATGAATGCACATAGAAAATATTGACAAACACCAAATTATACATATTTTAACCCAGTTTTTGTTTTTTTATATCAAAACAACACCTAATTTTGTACTTTCATTCGACACGACAGTTATTTAACACACAATATTTTTACATAAAAGCCACACACAATGAAAAAATTCTTAAGCATAGCGTGCTTAATATTGCTATGTACTAACCTATTATCTCAGGTAACTATTGGGAGTAATGAGAATCCAAATGCAGGAGCATTATTAGACCTCAAAATGAATGGGGATATGGGAGTCAACTCTACTAAAGGATTGGGTCTACCTCGTGTAGAACTAAAAAACATCAGGACTGAAAAAGATCTTGGAAAGACAATGGGAGCTACTCAAGGTAATACTCTTGAACATTTAGATCACATCGGACTTGTAGTGTATAATACCGGTATGAATATAGAATCGGAGGAAACCCGTTTTTGCCCGGGTATACACGTTTGGGATGGAGAAAAATGGCAGCCTTTTGTTCCATACCCTGAAATAAAAACTCAAAAAGGAGATTATATATCCTACAAACGAGGCTTTGAATTCTTAGATCCAAACAATCCTAAAGGATGGCCAAAAAATAAGGAAGAAGCTAGAGCAAATGGTTATTACCAACTTGGACGAATAGTAAACACAGATAAATCTTCTCCAAATGGTACTGAAGATATAAGCGATCAGCGACCGGGAGAAAGCTCTGTCAATACATACACGACCTCTCGTTTCTATGTAGGTTATAAGCTATTGATGGAAGGATATCAGATCAAAAGAAGCCTTTCTTGTAGTACAGATGAACCTAATTGGGACGAAATAGCTTTCCTTCCGGAAGTCTACATTGATACTACAAAGGTGTTTGATGAAGGAGTATGGATGACACAAAATCTTCGCACATTAAGATTACCTAATGGGACATCTCTTATCAAACAAACATCATCAAACTATACAAAACTATCAGAACCTCATTATTATATACCTAATAATGCTAGCTCGGTAACAACCAATTACGGGGTATTGTATAATAGAGCAGCAGCTATAGGTGTAGGAACCTCAACCGGACCAGCAACATTGCCTATAAATGTAGAAGAGGGAGGAAGTACAAACAGAGATGTTATGTATCAAGGAATCTGTCCTGACGGATGGTATCTCCCTAGCGATCAGGAATGGACTGACTTGGCCAATGGAGTAGTAAATAATGTCAGTATGTTTTCGGGTGTGTCAAAAGGTTCTGTTTCAAATGTAGATTTTGACTCAGGCATGGATGTAACTGTAGGAGGGAGTATAGGTCAAGCAATGAAAAGTAGAACAGCTGTATCTTCATCTACAGGAGGATTATCTAATACATTTAGTGCAAGTGGATTCGATGCTTACCTTGTAGGGACTAGTGGAAGTACAGCTACTGTCTATGAATACGGAACAGCTGCATATTTTTGGTCCAGTTCGTCCAAATTATCTAGTGTAAATTACCCTTTAGGATATATGAGAAGATTCTATAGGGGTCATGGTAATTATAGTAGAAGTTATCATGATGCAGAACAAACGTTCTCTGTTCGCTGTAAAAAAGATACTAAATAAACGATAAAACTTAGATAGATAAAAGCCGATTAATCACGTATTAATCGGCTTTGTTTATTAAAAATATATGACACATTATTATACAAAACTAGGGTTACAAGCTATATGGCTACAAAGATATACATACATCCTATCCAACATTAAACATATTAATATTAAACCTCTTAGCCTTAAACTTAACTTTTATTAGTACAGATACAACTAAATTATGCTTAACTTGAGAAGATTAATAATTCCAAAATCAAATAAATTATGAAAAAACTAATTTTTATAGGAGTTATACTTGTCGGGCTATTTGCTTGCCAACCATCGAATAAAAATGAACAGGGCACACAGACGGTAGAGAAAACTAAACAAGAAAAGAAAGAGGTCGTTCTTAAAGACTATGGAGCCGATCCTCTTGTGATTAATATTGAAGATTATACGTTAGAGAACAATACTTTCCGCACAGCAATATGGACTGGCCAGAATCTGCAGTTGACGGTAATGTCTATACCTGTAGGCGGCGAAGTTGGGTTATAAATGCATAAAGATATTGAGCAATTTCTGCGAATAGAAGAAGGAGACGCTGAAGTTTTGATGGGAGACAGTGAAGATAAATTGATATTTGTTCGCCAAGCAAGCGATGACGATGCTATTTTCGTTCCATCGGGAAAGTGGCATAATATTATAAACAAGGGCAATAAACCTTTAAAGTTATACTCAATCTATGCCAAACCCGAACACCCGCATGGAACTGTACATAAAGACAAGGCTGAATCAGATATGGCTCATCACGATCATGAATAACAAAATTTTGAAATAGAGATATTAGCTTGACCTTTATCAAGTAAACACATAAGGATCAAGATAATGCATCTTAATCAATTATCATATTCGTCAAAATGGATATCCTATCCCAAAATGCCATGCCATTTTATGGATAGTTGGCTTAAACATAACAAATTTACCAGTATCCCTTGACGGATCGTATATCTGTGCACCCACGTCAAAACGGAGCAACAAGAAGCTTAAATCGAAACGAAGACCTATACCATAAGAAGCTGCAATCTCTTTATAGAAACTATCGAAAGCAAATTGTCCTCCCGGCTGACTCTCATATTTCTTTAGTGTCCATATGTTACCGGCATCTATAAATTGAGCAAATTCAAAAAGATCGGTCACTTTAAACCTATTCTCGATGCTGAACTCTAGTTTCATATCTCCGGTTTGATTTACAAAGTCTAAGTCATCTTGTCGCTTATATGCTCCCGGACCAAGCGATCTGGTACTCCAGCCCCTGATACTGTTAGCTCCTCCTGCAAAAAACCTTCTTTCAAAAGGTAATACATTCGAGTTACCATAAGGATAAGCTAATCCAAGACCTATTCGATAGGCTAATGAATGTCTTTTGGAAAAGAAAAACGTTCTTGAATAATCTATACTTCCTTTTACATACTCTGCATATGCAACACCTAGAATTTGCTTTTGCCCGTTTTCATTCTCTTTAGCACCTCTTATAGTGCTTACCAAACGAGGCAGCAATCCGGAAACTTCAAACGAGCCACGTAGTGTATAAGTAGGATATAGAGGGTTTAATTTGCGTCCATTTACCAATGAAAATGTATATGCAGTACGAGCTACTAACTGATCCTGATAACTTTCTCGCAACATCGGATTCTTTACATTATCTATATACAAGCTATCAAACCGTTCCGATCGGTAAGGCATACGGATATAGTTAACATCCAACAGATCGAGACTATGCCCTAATCTGAAGTTATAAGTCAGCCAGTCATAGTTGATAGTCGTATTGAAGAATTGCCGCGTATATTCAGGTCTATGTTGATTCGTCAAGCCAATCTTAAAATTAGTCTCTGCAAAAGGTTGTTCTCTCCAACTCCTTTTTAGCCAAGGGAAAAGAATCATTGGAAACTTCAGACCAGTTTCGATACCATATTCATAATAACTTTGTCCTAACAAATCACCTTGTTTACTCTTAGGAATAAATTCATATGCTCCTTTCAATCGAATACTTAGTTCTTCCCCTCCATTAAACAAGTTTTGATGCTGGTAAGAAATACTTGGAGCAACCCCGATGTCTCCGGCTGAGTTTGTACCATCCAATCCGGCTTTGAATTTATGGAAGTTGGCCGGTAACAAAACAACTGTAGCATCCAGCAATGTACTATCTTCAGCAGACGGAGTTGTTGATATATTCACCTGATTCACAGCTCCTATCCTACTAAATGACTGATAGGTCCAGTTTTGCAACATATCGGAATAGTAGTTTCCTTTACGAATATAATTATTACGTCTTATCGTAGAATTACGCAGAAAGTTGTTACGACCTCTGATAATTGTCATATTATGATACTCTGTAGTATCCGCATTCCTAAAAAACCAACTTCCTGGACCAGGTCTTCCATCGCTCCCGGCTTCTGCAAAATCACTGGTGTTTATTCCCGAAATTACTTTTACTTTATTGATTTTATAGCGGGTATATGGAAGACTATCCCTTCTTGGATACACATTCAAGAAAAGATCTACCTGATGAGAATTTAATGTAGAATCTGCCTTGAAATAAACGTATTCTTTCGAGAAATTATAATAACCCACATTTCTCATTATTTCATTTACTCTAAGCCTCTCTTCTTCAAGCATGGCCATATCGTACATATCACCTCCTGCTATTACAGGATTGGAAGGGATACGAGTCATTATTCTCGCCATCGTTGTATCTTCAATGGCATATGTATAATCTCTTATCAAATAAGGTTCGCCTCCTTTGATATCGTATGTTACAGAAATTTTATTACCATCTTTTTTGAGTAATGTATCTACTTGTGCATTCAGATATCCTTGATTATTCAATTGCTTCTTAAGCTGATTGGCTGAAATCAATGTCTGAGAGTTACTGAATATGACAGGCGGCTGACCAAGTTTCTGAATAGTTCGGTTGATCCATTTACTGGTATCTCCAGCCATATTATAGATCTTCAAACGGACTTTTCCCAACAGCGGAAAACTTGTATTTGGCTGTTGACGTACAAAATCTTCTAAGTCGGAAGTTGCATTTTTAGTATCATGCTTCACCTCCATATTATCCAATAGGTAACTCCCTTCCGGAATGTTTTTTGTAGTTGTACAAGCCGCAAGGGTAAGGATAAAAGCAATTGGTATGATTTTAATCTTCCTCATTTAAAGAAAATAACAGTTAGCAAATATACAATGTTTAGATTTAGATCATGTAAAAATGTTAAGAATAAGTGCATGATCAACAACATAGCAGAAAAAAGCAATACCTTTGTACCTTGATTATGAAAGAGTATCGTTTAACAGATTGGCAACCTACCACAAAAAAAGAGGTAGAGTTGAGAGGATGGGATCAATTGGATGTAATTCTATTCTCAGGAGACGCATATATAGACCATCCGGCTTTCGGAGCAGCCGTTATTGGCAGAATGCTCGAAGCTGAAGGTCTGAAAGTAGCTATTGTACCGCAACCAAACTGGAGAGACGATCTGAGAGACTTCAAGAAACTTGGTACTCCTCGCCGTTTCTTCGGTGTAACAGCCGGAGCAATGGACTCCATGATCAATCATTACACCGCCAATAAACGATTACGTTCCGATGATGCTTATACTGCTGAAGGAAAAGCAGGGATGCGTCCGGATAGAACTTCTATTGTTTACACCAACATTTTAAAAGAGCTTTTCCCCGATGTACCCGTACTTTTAGGGGGAATTGAAGCTTCATTGCGCAGGGTAACACATTACGACTATTGGGACGATAAATTGCACCAATCAATATTGATCGATTCTAAAGCAGATTTGCTAGTTTATGGGATGGGCGAAAATCCGTTGAAAGCGATAATAACCGAGCTTAAAGACGGGAAATCATTCAATGAGCTAACAGACATTCCCCAAACAGTTTATCTCACCGATAAGAACAAGGTAAAACAATCTCCGGTTGAGAAAAACGATATCTATCTTTTCTCTCACGAAGAGTGCCTAGAAGATAAGCTCAAACAAGCAAAGAATTTCCGCATAGTAGAAGAGCAATCCAACATGGTAAATGCATCCCGAATTGTACAGACATACAATGATAAGGCTGTTGTGATTAATCCTCCTTATCCTCCTATGAGTGAAAAGGAGATTGATGCATCCTTCGATTTACCTTACACACGACTACCTCACCCTAAGTACAAAGGGAAGACAATACCAGCATTTGAGATGATAAAATTCTCGGTAAATATGCACCGCGGTTGTTTTGGAGGATGTGCATTTTGCACAATATCGGCTCATCAGGGGAAGTTTATTGCTTCACGCTCGAAAGAGTCTATACTAAAAGAAGTAAAGCAAGTGACCGAAATGCCCGATTTCAAGGGTTATCTGAGCGATTTGGGAGGCCCTTCGGCCAATATGTATAAAATGAAAGGAAAGGATGAAACGATTTGCGCCAAATGCAAGCGTCCATCTTGTATTCATCCCAAAATATGCAAGAATCTAAACATAGATCACTCTTATTTGTTAGACATATACAAAGCGGTAGATTCATTGCCAAAGATTAAGAAATCTTTCGTTGGAAGCGGTGTTCGTTACGACATGCTTCTGCATCGGAATGAAGATAACAGATTGAATAAAATCTCTGACGAGTACACAAAAGAACTTATTGTGAACCATGTATCGGGGCGACTCAAAGTTGCACCGGAACACACATCGGACAATGTGCTCAACAACATGCGTAAGCCCAGTTTTCAGCAATTTTATTCATTCCGCAGGATATTCGATAAGATCAACGGTGAAAACGGCTTAAAACAGCAATTAATACCGTATTTCATATCATCACATCCGGGGTGTACTGAAGTTGATATGGCTGAACTAGCAGCAACCACAAAGCCATTAGGTTTCAAATTGGAGCAAATTCAGGATTTTACCCCCTCTCCGATGACATTGGCTACAGAGATTTATTATACAGGTTATCATCCATATACACTCGAAAAAGTATATACAGCGCGTACAAAGGAGCAAAAGCTAGCTCAACGCCAATATTTTTTCTGGTACGATAAAAATTATCGCAATCAGATAATCAAATCACTGAAGAAGCTAAAAAGAGAAGATTTAATAAAAAGATTATACAACTAGAATTTATACGTAAAATCACTTAATTTGATAAAGCAATGAAGAAAGCCTTTTTATTTTTAACAATACTAGCCTTTCATTTGAGTCTGTCTGCCCAAAGCGAGAGTGGAGATATAGCTGCAAAAGGCGATAAAATGCCCGAATTTCAATTATCATCAGCCAAACATGGAGAAATCAACTCAAAAGATTTGAAGGGCAAATTAGTGCTTATAAATATCTTTGCTACATGGTGTCCTCCTTGCCAGTTAGAACTAGCCGAAGTAAAAAAGACTTTATGGCCGAAGTTCAAAGACGAAGATAAATTTGTAATGCTAACTGTAGGACGAGAACATACCGATGATGAGCTAACAAAATATAACGAAAAGAAGCAATTCTCTTTCCCTCTCTATCCTGATCCCGAAAGAGGATTTACATCAAAATTTGCAAAGACAACAATTCCTCGCACCTATCTTGTTGATCAAAATGACATAATAATCTATGCATCAAAAGGTTACAAGAAAGAAGAATTTCAGGAACTAATGCTTCTGATTGAAGAAGAATTAGCGAAATAAAGTAACTAAAAGACAATCAACACTTTAAATACATGATATCTTTAGAAGTTTGTGCGGGATCGGTACAATCGGCCATCGAAGGACAGAAAGGAGGAGCTGTAAGAGTTGAACTTTGCGACAACTTGGTTGAAGGCGGAACAACTCCTGCTCTATCACAAATTGAGAAGTCAAGAGAGCTGCTTCATATACAATTGAATGTGATAATAAGACCTCGCGGTGGAGATTTCTTATATACCAATCTTGAATTTGACTTGATGAAATCTGATATCCATCATTGCGGAAAAGCAAAATGCGACGGGGTTGTCATAGGTATACTCAATGCTGACGGAAGCATAGATATGCAAAGAAACAGCGAGCTTGTAGCTATCGCAAAGCAATATGGAATGAGTGTAACATTTCATCGAGCTTTTGACAGATGCAACGATTTATTCAAATCATTGGAAGATGTCATAGAGTTAGGTTGTGATCGGATATTAACTTCAGGGGGAGAAAAAACAGCTTTGGAAGGAAAAGAAGTGCTAAAAGAGCTTATCGAAAAAGCTGAAGATAGAATCATTATTATGCCCGGAGGAGGAATAAATGAAGAGAATATTTCGGGGTTGGTAAAAGCTACAAACTTGAAAGAATTTCATGGCTCATTCAGGAGTAGATATACAGGAGGCATGGAGTATAAAGCTTCTCATTTTGATGATTTCAACGAAGAATATTCAATCCTTCGGACTGATGTTTCTAAAGTAAAAAAAGCAATCGAAAATGCTAACAAGGCATAAATAGTTGCATATAGATGTATGCGACAGTCGATTGTTTCTATCTATAGCAGGATAAATATGTAAAAAAGAATACAATAAAATACTAACTTTGTATCTATAAAATAATTTTTCATCCACAATTTATTATATGAATTTCAAATACGACGTAATTGTTGTCGGTGCGGGGCATGCAGGTTGTGAAGCCGCAGCAGCTGCCGCCAATATGGGATCTAAGACCCTATTGATAACAATGGACATGAACAAAATAGCTCAGATGAGCTGCAACCCTGCAGTAGGAGGCATTGCAAAGGGACAGATAGTTCGTGAAATTGATGCCTTAGGAGGGCAAATGGGGATAGTGACAGACAAGACTGCTATCCAGTTCAGAATGCTGAACAGATCGAAAGGACCTGCGATGTGGAGTCCAAGGGCACAAAGTGATCGAGCCCAATTTATACTAAAATGGAGAGAAATCCTCGATAGAACAGACAACTTATTTATATGGCAGGATACAGTTACTTCTCTAGCAATAGAGAACAAAACAGTAACTGGAGTGAAGACTGCAATGGGTGTCGAATTCACCGCAAAATCCGTTGTATTAACCAATGGAACATTCCTGAATGGACTGATACACGTAGGAAAAACACAAATGGGAGGTGGTCGAGTTTCGGAACCGGCATCATTTGGAATCACGGAACAACTGAAAGAAATAGGCTTTACAACAGACCGTATGAAAACGGGAACGCCTGCCAGAATTGACGGAAGAAGCGTTGATTTTAGCCTTATGGAAGAACAGAAAGGTGACGATGATTTTCATAAATTCTCATACTTAGATTATGCTCCACGTACATTAAAACAACTTAGCTGTTGGATTACTTATACCAATGAAGATGTACATTCAACATTACGCGATGGATTGGATGACTCTCCACTATATAATGGGCAGATACAAAGTATAGGACCAAGATACTGTCCAAGTATAGAAACAAAAATAGTAACCTTTGCAGAGAAGACTTCGCATCAATTATTCTTAGAGCCAGAAGGAGAAAACACACAGGAATATTACCTAAACGGGTTCTCTTCCTCCCTCCCACTCCATATACAAATTGAAGCTTTGCAAAGAGTCCCTGCTTTCAGAAATATACATATATACAGACCCGGTTATGCTATCGAATACGACTTTTTTGACCCAACACAATTGAAACATACATTGGAAACGAAGCTAATCAACAATCTATTCTTTGCCGGTCAAATTAACGGAACAACAGGTTATGAAGAGGCCGGAGGACAAGGCTTGATTGCCGGAATAAATGCGCATATTAAAACACACGGTGGAGACGATTTCATCCTGAAAAGAGATGAAGCATATATAGGTGTTTTGATCGATGACCTCGTAACTAAAGGTGTAGATGAGCCTTACAGAATGTTTACTTCGAGAGCCGAATATAGGATTCTACTCAGACAAGATGATGCTGATATGCGCTTAACCGAAAAGGGATATAATATCGGTCTTGCCAAAGAAGAACGCATCTCTTTATTGAAAGAAAAGAAAGAAGAGATCAATCGCATTATCGATTTCACCGCTAACTATTCGTTAAAACCAGAGTATATAAACGAGGGTTTAGAAAGTCTAGGTACAAGCCCTCTGAAACAAAGAGCAAAACTAAAAGATATTATTACACGCCCTCAAATATCCATAGAAACTATATCTAATCTAGTACCTGCATTCAAGGAAGAGCTAGATAAAACACCTAACAGAAAAGAGGAAATAATAGAAGCTGCCGAAATTATTATTAAATACGACGGCTACATAAAGCGTGAACAATTAATAGCAGACAAGATAACTCGTCTTGAAAATATCCGCATAAAAGGAAAATTCAACTACGAAGAAATTAATTCACTTTCTACAGAAGCAAGACAAAAACTAACTAAAATCGATCCAGAAACAATTGCACAAGCAAGCAGAATTCCGGGAATTTCTCCGAATGATATATCGATTTTATTAGTACTTTTGGGTAGATAAAAACTCAATGTTTCACGTGAAACATTTCAAAAACAAGAGCCTTTTCAGAGAGGTGTTCCACGTGAAACAAATAACAATTTAAAATATAAAATGGAAGAATTAGAGAAAGAGCAAATATTAGAATCTCTTAGAAAAATTGTGAGAAATGTTCCGGACTTCCCTATTCCGGGAATTCAATTTAAGGATGTAACAACTTTGTTCAACACAAAAGAATCACTATCAATGTTGACCAATGTTCTTTTGGATGAATACCGAAATAAAGGAATTACTAAAGTGGTAGGAATAGAGTCAAGAGGTTTTATCATGGGCCCAATTATGGCACTTGAGTTAGGAGCCGGATTTGTTCCTATTCGCAAACCCGGAAAACTGCCTGCTGCTGTATTTGAGGAAGAATACAAAAAAGAATACGGAGTAGATAAAATTCAAATACATAAAGATTCGCTAGCTCCTGATGATGTTGTACTAATCCATGATGATTTATTAGCAACAGGAGGTACAATGTTTGCAGCCTACAATCTTGTTAAAAGAATGGGCGTAAAAAAAGTCTATGTAAATTTTATTATAGAATTAGAACAATTAGAAGGGCGAAAACTTTTTCCGAAGGATGTAGATGTTAAAGCTCTTATAAAATACCCTATTTGACCTGTAAAAAATCTTTGGCGTATTTTCATTCAAAAAATTTTCGCCCCGGAATACGTGAAGGAAAATGAGTAACGATTATCTAAAAAATATAATAAAAAATATCCCTGAGAAGCCAGGCTGTTATCAATACTATGATGACAAGGGGATTGTTATATATGTAGGTAAAGCCAAGAATCTAAGAAGACGGGTATCTTCTTATTTTACTAAAAGCCATGATAATAGCCCTAAAACAAGAATATTAGTAAGCAAAATCAGAGATATAAGGTATATAATCGTTGATAATGAGGAAGATACATTGCTCTTAGAGAATAATTTAATAAAAGAATTACAGCCTAGGTACAATGTTTTATTAAAAGATGATAAATCATATCCTTCCATCGTTATCCGAAATGAATATTTCCCAAGAGTAGAGCTCACTAGAAAGATAGTCAAAGATGGCTCCCAATACTTTGGACCCTACTCTAACGTACAGAGTGTAAAAACATTACTTGAATTTATTCATAAATTATATCCTATCCGCACTTGCTCATTAAATCTCACTCCTGAAAAAATTGCTGAAGGAAAGTATAAAGTGTGTTTGGAGTATCATATCAAAAGATGTTTAGGTCCATGCATCGGATTACAGCAACATGATGCATACATAAAAAACATAGAATCTATCAAACAAATATTGAAAGGGAACAGCAACTTAGTAAGCGATGAGATATACAATCAGATGCAAGAGATGGCCGAAAGACATGAATTTGAGGAAGCTAATAAACTGAAAGAAAAGTATTTACTCGTTGAGAACTTTAAGAGTAAATCTACAGTTGTAAGCAATATAAATTACAATATAGATGTCTATAGCTACGACGAAGATGAAAATGCGGCATACATCAACTACCTAAATGTACATAACGGTGCTATTATCCAAGTATATACTTTCGAGTATCGTAAAAAAATGGATGAAGCCAAAGAGGAGCTTCTCGCAATGGGAATTATCGAAATGAGGGAACGATTCGGATCATCAGCAAAAGAAATTGTAGTTCCATTTTATCCCGACATTGCTTTAAATGGAGTAGAATATATCATACCTCAACGAGGGGATAAGAAAAAATTACTTCTGCTTTCCACTCAAAATGTAAGACAATACAAACTTGACAAGCTTAAAAAAGCGGAAAGCTTAAATCCCGAACAAAGAAGTACAAGGGTGCTTAAGGAACTACAAAAAAGCCTCAACCTAAAAGAGTTACCTGTACATATAGAGTGTTTTGACAACTCAAATATACAAGGTACCAACCCTGTATCAGCATGTGTAGTATTCAAAATGGGAAAACCTTCGAAAAAAGATTACCGTCACTTTAATGTGAAGACTGTTGAAGGCCCTAACGATTTTTCTACTATGCGAGAGGTAATTCATAGGAGATATCACAGACTCATTGAAGAAGGATCTCCCCTGCCCCAACTGATTGTGGTTGATGGCGGAAAAGGACAGCTTAGCGTTGCCTGCGAAACCTTAGAGAAGCTAAATATCTATGGTAAAGTAGCAATAGTAGGCATAGCCGAAAGACTGGAAGAGATATACTTTCCGAAAGATTCTGTTCCCCTATACCTTGATAAAAATTTAGAGTCACTAAAAATAATCCAACATTTGCGAGACGAAGCCCACAGATTTGGAATCACCTTTCATCGGAATCAGAGAAGTAAACAGCAGGTAAAGTCTGAATTGGATAACATTAAAGGAATTGGGCAAGAGACAAAAAAATCTTTGCTTAGTAAGTTTAAGAGTGTAAAACGAATAAAATCAGCCACTAAAGAAGAGTTGACACAAACAATAGGAGAACATAAAGCAAAGCTAATTATCAATTATTTTGCAAATGAAGAAAGTTGAATGTATTTTTAACACCAAGTTACACAACTAATTTCCAGTTACATAAATGGCAAAACAAGTAGGAAGCAGAATTTTATATGCTGATATTCTAAGAAGCTTAACAATATTTGCAGTTACTATTATTCATGTATGCACAGCCAGATGGAATCAATCGTTTGGAACATCTGAATGGTATGTTCTAAATGCATTTATGACATCGTTAAGATGGTGTATTCCTGTCTTCTTCATGCTTAGCGGAATTATTGTTCTTGATCCGGGCTACAACCTAACATTCAAAAAATTATATACAAAAGCTTTGCCCCGACTAATATGTGCCCTCTTATTTTGGGCTATATTATATAGAACCCTCTCTCCTACTGTTTCCATCTTATTGGATATAAAAGAGGTGACTACCGGCGACTGGCAAAAGATATATACTGAGATATTCTTAGGAACGCCCTGGTATCACTTATGGTTTATGTATGCAATTATTGCTTTATACATATTAGCTCCACTTCTTAGAGTATTCACAGCACATGCACAAAAGAAACATTACCTGTATTTCTTGGCTCTTTATTTCATTTTTGGGGCAGTTATCCCAAAACTCAATAACACATATCAGGTAAATATAAGCTTTGGCATCAATGAATTGTATTCATATACCGGATATTTTATAGCAGGGTATTTCTTTGCTAAATTTGAACTGGGAACAGTCATAAAACGTATTATTTATATAGCAGGCTCACTTGCTTTGATATGGAATGTTGCATCATCCTTTTACTTTGCTCATACCTATGGATACCCAGGAACACACTACTTCGAAAACATGGGCCCACAAACAATGTTGATTGCATTTTTTGTATTTACACTTGCAAAAGACTTTATCAGTAATAATAAAACGATGCAGAAACTACAGGATAATAAATACATTACACTACTGGCAAATTGTACTTTAGGAATATATCTGGCACACGATTTATTTAATATTTTACTCAACCTTGTAGGCATAGGAACAAATACCTTCCCTGCGATACTATCTGTACCAATACTTTCCTTGTTTGTATATTTTGCATCTCTGGGAGTAGTATTAATAATCAGGAAAATACCAGTTCTTAACAAATGGATTATCTAATTGTGATAGAAAGGAATAACTGAATTAAGGTTTAACAATTGTTAAATACCAAAACCCCTGTCCATATCAGTTGTTCTATCTATAATAGATAACAATAAAATACAAACATTATGAAAAATTACTTTCTATCCTCTGTAAAAAAAGCTGTAAAGTACTGGTGGATATCTCCTATTATTGGCGTAATAGCTATAATATTGGGTGTATTATGTTTAGCCAATCCTTTAACAACCCTTAGTATGCTGGCTGCACTATTTGTTGCTGGTTTCCTTATAAGCGGCTTGTTTGAAGGTGTATTTGCTATTTCTAACAGAGAAGTTCTGAATGGATGGGGATGGACCTTGGCTAGTGGTATTATTAGCATTCTATTTGGTCTCATACTATTAGGAATGCCAATAGAAACTATAACCGTACTGCTGTTCTTTGTTGGTTTTTGGGCTATGTTCCAGTCTATATGGGCAATTGGCTCAGCTATTGAGTTGCAAAGATCTGGTATTAAAGGCTGGGGATGGGTACTGGCATTTGGTATATTAGGTCTTATTTTCTCATTCATCCTTATTACAAATCCTTTATTTGCAGCCGGATTTATAATCTATCTATTTGCATTCATCTTACTGACCTACGGATTTGTAAGAATATTTTATGGATTCAGACTTAGATCTATCCACAAAGAGTTGGAAGATGCAGATAAATAAAAGAAGAAAATTTATCATAGAATATAATTAAGTTATAAGGTTGTATATTTGCATAAAATATACAACCTTTTTATAAATCATTACGAATAAACTAGATGGCCAAGAGTCCTGAAATAAACAAAGAAGATAGTTATATATACATATTTCTATTATTATTTGCCTTTATTACTTGTTATTTCAATACGCTCAATTCACCTCTGTATTTCTTCAATGAGTGGTGCGACCCCCATATCTATTTCTCTATAGGAAAAGGTATATTCAATGGTAAAGTACCTTATAAAGATCTTTTCGACCATAAAGGCCCCCTTATATACTTTATATATGGCATCGGCTACTTAATATCCAATGCATCTTTAGCAGGAATATATATCCTACAGTCTTGTTTCTGGTTTGTTAATCTCTTGTTTGCCTATAAAATAGCACGCTTATTTTTAGACAAACCTTATTCATTTATAATAGCATTACTTTACTCTGTTTTACTACATACAAGAAGTGAGTCAGGAGGTTCTGCTGATGAATTTATAGCCCCCGCTATTACCGTTAGTTTCTATTACTTCCTTCTCTACTTCCAAGAAGGCTTAGACCAAAAAGGCAGCAAAAAAATAATGCTTATACAAGGTTTAACTTTTGCATTTACATTTTTGATCAAGTTTAGCGTATGCTTATTCTGGATACCTCCTATGATTGCTATACTTTATCAGCTAATTGTAGAGAAAAAATACCCCTTAATTATATTGTATATTAAATACTTTACATTAGGATTCGCTGCTTTATTTTTACCTTTTTTAATCTATTTCATTATTAATGGGGCTATTTCAGATAGTATATATGCCTACTTTACATTCAATTCTATGTATGCTGATACAACGTTCAATGTTGATGTTGTATTAAATATAATAGCTCGTTTTTATAGAATGATTAAATGGTATTATATAGCTTTTCCTCTCATCATACTAGGTGTAGCAATATTACTCTTAGATAATAAATATATTAAGAAATGGTCATATAGAATCGCAATATTGATCTCATTTATATTAATATATCTACCTGTTGCAAATAGCCGCGATCATCACTTATATGGATATATGATTCTATACTTTTTTGCAATAGTTAGTTTAGTCTATATATTCAGTTTACTAAATAAATACGTGAAAAGAGAAAAACCTATATATACTTATCTAGTCTACATATGTGCGTTTATTGGTATATTAATATTCGACATTGATTATAAAGGATTATTTAAGAGTGAGCCACATGCACCCTTCTGTAAAGAAAATTGCAGTTTTGGACAAAAAAATTTTGCAGACATTATCAATCAAGAAGATAACCCTACCCTATTAGATCTTGGACTAGATAAAGGAATATATACAGCAGCCAATATAGTTCCTTCCTATTTATATTTTTTCCATCCTGCAATACGAGAAGAAAAATATCCATCTATCAGGAAATATCAGTTTAAACTGGTAGAGAACTCAGATCCAATGTTTATAGTATCAGCATTGAAAGAATTTCCTTATTTAGAAGCTAATTATGACTTAATAAGCAGTTATAAAGAAAAAGAATATCCACATGCTGAGATATATTTATTCAAAAGAAAAAACCATATAAATGAGACTGTTAATACAACGAGTGAGTAAGGCATCAGTAACAATAGAAAATAAAGTCAAGTCGAAAATAAACAAAGGCTTATTAATATTGTTAGGTATAGAGAATGAAGATAATCAAGATGATATAGAATGGCTATCTAATAAATTAATAAATCTTCGTATTTTTGATGATGAAAACGGGGTTATGAACCTATCGGCAATGGATATAGATGCCGAAATGCTAGTCGTATCGCAGTTTACACTTCATGCATCTACCAAAAAAGGGAACCGTCCATCTTATATACGAGCAGCTAAGCCTGATATCTCTATTCCTCTTTACGAGCAATTTTGTAAATCGCTAGAGGCTAAATTGGGAAAACCTGTTGCAACAGGAGAGTTTGGTGCAGATATGCAAGTAGAATTAATAAATGATGGGCCTGTAACCATATGGATAGACTCTAAGACAAAAGAATAAAATGACAATACAAGAAGCTCAACAGGAAGTTGATAAATGGATAAAAACAATAGGAGTACGCTACTTTAGCGAGCTTACCAATATGACCATACTGACCGAAGAGGTTGGTGAGCTGGCTCGCATTATGGCAAGAACATATGGTGATCAGTCCTTCAAAAAATCTGATTTAGATAAAAATTTAGCAGATGAAATGGCCGATGTATTATGGGTTCTTATTTGTTTAGCTAATCAGACCGGAGTTGACTTGACCGAAGCATTGAAGAAGAACATTGAAAAGAAAACAAACAGAGATAAAGAAAGACATTTAAACAACGATAAATTAAAATAAGATGGCAGAAATAGATAAATATATAGACACATTAAAAAAATACAATACCAATCTGGATGATAAAGAAATTTCAGAAAAAGTAAATGAAATTATCAATAAGAAGTTCAGCCAAAACAACAATAAAGAAGTTTATAAAAGAATATATTCTTGTTTAGACCTTACTTCTTTGAATGCAACAGATACACGTGAAGATATATGGAAACTAGCTGAGCAAATAAACGATTTTGAAGGCTCTACAGACATTCAAAATGTTGCTGCTATATGTGTATATCCAAATTTTGTAGAAACAGTAAAAGAAGCTTTAACAGCCAATGTTAAGATTGCTTCAGTTGCCGGAGGATTTCCTTCTTCGCAGACATTTCAGGAAGTTAAGATAGCCGAAACAGCATTGGCCATAGCAAGTGGTGCTGATGAAATCGATATTGTACTAAATCTAGGCTACTTCTTTGATGAAAATTATGAAGAGCTGGCTGAAGAGATCGACGAAATAAAAGATACATGTCGCGATGCTAAATTAAAAGTCATCTTAGAGACAGGAGCTTTAAAATCGGCATCCAATATAATGAAGGCATCCCTCCTTGCCTTGTACTCAGGTGCAGATTTCATAAAAACATCAACCGGTAAAGGATATGAAGGTGCAACTTTAGAAGCTGCTTACGTAATGTGTAGCGCAATAAAGGAATATACTCAAAAGACAGGTCGTAAAGTCGGTTTTAAAGCCTCTGGAGGCGTTTCTAGCACCGAAGACGCAGTCAAGTACTATACGATAGTAAAAGAAGTCTTAGGTGACGATTATTTAAATAACGAGTTTTTCCGTATTGGAGCCAGTAGGTTAGCAAATAATTTATTAACCAGTATAGAAGACTAAGCAATCATTAAATCAGATAATTTTTATAACTTTATTTTTTAACTAAAACATATAAGTAATGGCAACAGCATATCACAATTTATCATCATACGACCCCAATACAGTTCCTAACGGAAAAGATATGAGAGTAGGAATAGTTGTTTCGGAATGGAACGATAATGTAACCAATGCGTTACTAGACGGTGCATATAAGACATTGGTAAAACATGGCGTAAAGGAAGAAAACATTATAGTAGATTATGTTCCTGGAAGCTTCGAACTTATATTTGGATCAAAACATCTAATAGAAAACAAAGAAATTGATGCAGTAATAGCATTGGGTTGTGTAGTTAGAGGAGATACTCCGCATTTTGATTACGTTTGTAGCGGCGTTACCCAAGGAATGGCCGATATGAATATTAGATATGATATCCCTTTCATTTTCGGACTTTTAACTACCGATACTATGGAGCAAGCGACTGACAGAGCGGGCGGAAAGCACGGTAACAAAGGAGATGAGTGCGCAATAACAGCAATAAAAATGATAGATTTTTATCGTAGAAATTTGCAAGAATAAAATTTTGTATTACCTTTGCAACGCTAAAGGAAACTGGGCAGTTACCAGAGTGGCCAAATGGGGCTGACTGTAACTCAGCTGACTTACGTCTTCGGTGGTTCGAATCCATCACTGCCCACTTACTTTGCGGAAGTAGCTCAGTTGATAGAGCATCAGCCTTCCAAGCTGAGGGTCGCGGGTTTGAGCCCCGTCTTCCGCTCTTGAAAATCAAGCGATTACAATTAAATGTAGTCGCTTTTTTTATGCGTTTTTAGTTGGTTTTAATGGTTAGACTTAAACCGAGACTTAAACCACAAAACCATCATGAACGCTACTATTAATGCGGTTTGCTACAAATCGAAGACATTAAAAAACGGTGAGAATCCTATAATGTTGAGAATTTGCAAACAAGGAAAGATGAAATATCTAAGTTTAGGCATTTCAGTCAACCCCAAATTTTGGGACTTCAAAAAGAATCAGCCAAAGCCTAGTTGCCCCGACCGAGAGCTAATTCAAAAGATTATTCTAGACAAAAAAGCCGAGTATCAGACCCAAATATTAGAGCTAAAAACAGCAAACAAGAACTTCACTGTATCTTCTTTGGTAGAACACACGAACAGAGTTAGAGCAATCAAGACTGTCAGTGAATTTTACACAGATTTAATCAGCCACTACAAAGCTATAGGTAAAGTAGGAAACGCTAATATCTATAGAGACTCTTTCAACTCGATAAAGACCTTTAAAAAGAGCGATAATCTCGACTTTCTTTTCTCTGAAATTGACCTCGTATGGTTGAATGAATATGAAAAATGGATGATTAGCAACAATAGAGCCGAAACGACTATGAGCCTACTTTTTAGAACTCTAAGAAGTGCTTATAACAAAGCTATAGAACAGAATGCAGCAAGAAGAGAAGACTACCCTTTCGATTCATTCAAAATGTCAAAATTCAACACCAAAACTAAAAAGAGGTCAATCACAAAGACCGAGATAAAACGAATAATAAGCCTTGACTTCACAAATGAAAGACCATTGATGCAATTAAGCAAAGACCTATTCGTCTTTAGCTACCTACAGAGCGGAATAAATCTGACAGATATAGCAAATCTCAAATACGAGAACATAACCAACGGTCGTATCCAATATATAAGACAAAAGACCAAACGACTAATTAATATAGCTATCCAAGAAGAAGCCCAACGGATTTTAGACTTATATCATGTAGGGAATGCAGACCCTGACGACTTTATTTTTCCAATACTCAATAAACGCATCCATAAGACCCCAATTCAAAGATATAACCGTATTCATAAGATTATGGGGAAAATCAATCTCAACCTTAAAGAGATAGCCAAACGTGCTAAAATTGATGCAATCCTGACTACCTATGTAGCAAGGCATACTTACGCAACCGTTTTGAAGCGGTCTGGAGTCAACACTTCAATTATTAGTGAATCACTTGGTCATAGCTCGGAAAAAGTAACTCAAATTTACCTTGACAGCTTTGAGAATAGTCAGATTGACGAAGCAATGAAAAATCTTTTATAACCTATTAAGTATAAAATTACAGAAAGAACGCAGAGGAATTATCTTTCTCCTCTGCTCTTATAATAGTCTTCATCAGATAAATACAATTGAGAATTGGCTTTTATATAGTTATCTAAGTCTTGTTTTGTATACAATACTTTTCGCCCAAACTGCCTAAAAGTCAATTTACCTCCATACCTTGCATTAGCCAAAGTAGTCCTTGACAACCTTGTATATAATTGAGCATCTTTTTCAGACATCCAACAATCAACAATACCATCTATCATAACACAATAATATTAATGTCCACATTCAAATTTACTACATAGTGAATATACAATTTTACCTCACACAGAAAAAATAACACCAATAAAACTTGCACCATTTTAACATATAACATATCTTTGCAACATGATTAGCCCTAAGAGCATAGAAAGAACAGCACTACTCTTATACCCGATCTAATCTTCCATACATTTAATGCTGTAAATGAACAGGTTGGCAATTTGCAACACTTATAAAAAGACAAAAGCCAACTCCCCCCAATATAAGAAAATCAAGGCAGTTAAAAACGATTCTGGGAATACGTTTAACTTAATCAATGTTTAATACTTGTCTTTGATGCAATGTATAGGCTTTACACGAAGTCCTAATAACCAACAATCCACCTAACAAAAGTTTTTTTAATCCACTCTGTATGACTTAAAACCACAACTCCATTCCACATCCCCTAAACCAATCTTAGGATAAAATGACATAGCACCTTAATAGCAGGACATTACTAATTTAAGTTTAATTTTAACATATGAGTACAACGTAATCCAAAGCCATAATCAATACTTTCCTACCAACAAAAGATAACTATCCGCACAACAAACACATTGCTGAATAGTTATAAAATAAAGAATGAGTTACCTCAATAAATTAGCGAATTATTCTAAAAATAAATAATCAATTTCAAGCCACAAAGATGCACACTAAGGGTTTCTACATAACTATATTGCGTCACACCCGAAGCCAATACGGCTGTTAGATACAAAAGCAAATATATTGTCAAATCAATTGCAACAGCCATCATCACACAGGATAAATGTAGCATTATCATTGCATCCTCCTCACATACTGAGACAATTAGAAGAGATAGATTATCAACTGAGGCACCCACCAAAAGATTTTCAAATTATTTAAAAATTTAAGCAATTAATGCAAAAGAAGAACAAAGATAACATAAGAATTGACCACTTAAACGCCGAAACAATTACCAGCCTAGAGATAGCTGAAATTACAGGAAAAATGCACAAAAATGTATTACAATCCATTCGTGAGATGGAGCCGGCATGGGAAAAAGTGCACGAGCTGAAATTTCAGCTTTCGTTCATTACTAGAGAGTTACCTAACGGCGGAGTAAAACAAGAGCCAATGTAGAACCTAAACAAATACGAGTGTCTGTATGTTGCAACCAAATTTAACGATGAAGCCAGAGCTCGTTTGGTTCTCCGATGGATGGAACTGGAATTACAGGCGAGATCTCAGCAGAGCCAAAGAGTTAAGCGTAAAGCGCCTAGACTCCCAGAGTCAGCCAAAACATACACCATCACCGAGATAGCTTCAGAATACGACATGACAGCTGCCGACATGAACGCTATGTTATCACATTTAGGACTGCAAGTCAAATGCAATAAAGACTGGGTATTAAATCCTCAATATGAAGGTCAAGGGCTGGCGATTCCAACTCCATTCTACTCGACAAAAGATAGAGTACGCACACTAGAGGCGATGTTTTTGAAATGGACTCACAAGGGCAAGATGTTTATAAACAACATTCTGGAAGGCTTGAAAGCCGAACAAGACAGCAGTTCATGCAAAATAATCACATTATCAAACCAACCAATCTACAAATCAGTATAAATGGCGAATATTAGCAACACATACGAAGGTTTAATGCACAGCTATTCTATGTGGTACCCAAAATCAACTTGGTTGTTTCCTCAAGCAAACAACTTTAAATTGTGGTCTTGGCTGTTTTCCCAGTACATGTTCCAGAGGAGCTTTCCGGCAAAATACCCAAACCCATGTAAAATGAGAATTCCAAGAACGTTTCTGCAAAAATACCTAGGTCAGAGCCCGAACACACTGAGAGCGTCGATAGCCCATATGTGTGAGATACATGTTCTCAAAGAACAACTAAATTCAAGCTCAATGATATTAGATATACCGTATGTTCTTGGCGTGATATCTATAATAAACAATGCGTCCGATGACGATGTACTGAAGATACAGGATCTATTTTTGGCTGGGGATAAGGATGGTCTTAAATCTTATGGGTTTCGTCCAGCTACAAATTTCAGCCCTCCTCCGGTATCGTCATTGGATGATCCTGAAAAAGCGCAAAAACTGACGATTTTAGATGACAAAACCCAAAATGCTCAAAAACTGACGATTTTAGGAGTCGATGAGAAAAAAGCTCAATTTTTGACGATTTTGAACGAAAACAGTCAATTTTTGACGATTTTAGGTCGTGAAGAAGAACGAAAAGCGCAAATTTTGACGATTTTGGAAAGTGGTCTACCTGAAAATGTTCAAATTTTGAGCATTTTGGCTGTACTTACACCTGATGATTGGACTGGAGAGTTGGCTTTTTCGTTCGAGAATGGAGAAATTGATGTAATTGGAACAAAATCGTCAATTTTTGACGAAAATGAGGCTAAAAACACCGATTCAAAATCGTCAATTTTTGACGAAAAGGGTGTCAATTTTTGCGCATCAAATCGTCAATTTTTGAGTTTTTACCGTCAATTTTTGAGCACAGTATATAATAGATATAATATAGATATAATAAAATATAATACAGAATTTGATAAATCGGACAAAGAAAACCAATCTCTCAGAAATCAAATAAATGTTCTTTTAGAAAAGAACCAAAACAATCAAGTGGAAGCATTCGCTTCTTCCAGCTCTTTAGAAAACTCTAATGTTTGGATTGAAGAGAACGAAGAGGGGAACGTTACGGAAGATGATAATAAACTTCAGATGGGATATGATATCTTTGGTGAGTTTGATTGGTACACTAAACGAGAACTTGAATTGTTTGCTCAGGAAAAATTAAAAGATCCTATCATCAACATGGTTTATCGTTTAATAAAAGACAAGTTCGAAGATGGCTCTCAGATCACAGGTAAAGAATTCATAGAGTACCTCAAAGAAATCTTAGATGAATTATTTGTAGCAGAGGTGCCTCACCCTGAAACCGGAGAATTGGTTGAAGCTTCCCTTGACTCTATAATCGGGGAAGACTGGGACGAAGAACGATTAACTGATGAAGAAAAGGAACGTTACGAGGAAATCTTTAAGTTGATTGAGCTAAAACGATTCTGTAGATACGAACACCAGCGAATATTCCCATATTTCCAACATGAGGGGCGAACAGTGTTTGTGAACTACACAGAGAGACCGTATCAGTCGCCAGAGGAACGTTACGAAGAATTCCAGAGACTTCATTCACAGTATGAGCATACGTTCACTGAGGAGCAAATAGAACTGATGGACTTTGAAAAGCACGAGATCTTAGTGGAACGCTTCAACGAGCAATTCCCAGAAAACGAAAAGCACATGGTCAACGATATGGTTTGTGCGATGCAAGACAACATGGTTGACATAGGCCTTTTCAAGATCGGGAATTATGAATACAACAGCTATAGCGTTCTTAACGGTTTTGATGGGCTGATACGAATCCAGTATAGCGAAGATTGTGTAACTGGAATAAGAGCGCCTTTTAAGACGATTTACGAGCAGCAAGAGGAAATCGAGTCCGAACGTAGGGAGAGAGACTTAAAGTTGCTTAAATCGAACGGGAGCATGGTCTACAGCGATAAATTAGATTACTCAGAACTTCTAGAAAAATTTAAGCCAGCGAGAATCAAACTTACCCCTGAAGGAAAGATCCCAGCAAAACCATCCTTATCTGAGGCCTTCAAGTTCTTGGGCTTTACTGATGGTAAAGTTCTGGAAGAGTGGGAAATGAATCAAATATGTGATGCTCTGCTAAAAAAATACAATCGCACTGGTAGTGGTGTAGGAAATTTCAGCAACATTCTAAGCGTGTCTGAGTATAACACCTACAACAACCGATACACGCTAAAGGGTGTGACTCCAGAGAACGTTGCGAAGAACGATACAGACGACAACGAGGAAGAAAAACCATACATTCCTCTCCCTCGTGAACGACGCAACAGAGTGCGGCGATAACTATACAATACTTCCGCCAGTAGAATCCGGATTAGGTCTGGCGTGGAACTTTTTGATGGCATGGATTGCTCGTGATAGGGCTTCCATGCCATCTTCTTTTGTTTTAAAATAATTCCCATTAGCATACCTCCTGTTGTCCAGAGTAGATAATGATTCATGTACTTTCACTACATACATTCGATCATTTATGCAGTAGTATGGCCTACCTTTTTTTACACGAAGATTAAGCTCCTCGATTCTTCGAACATGAGGATTCCAATCTTTACCAGCATCATTCAGTTGAGCTAATAGAGTTTTCTTTTCGATAGCATCCAAAGTCTTAAATACAACTTGATGTATATTTCCGATGTTGATTCCAAACCCGTACTGGATTGGCTCATCGCCTTTCTTTATACACATCATGATAGCATCATCGCCATCTCTCCATCCAAATACACCAGCCCCAACACTGCCGTCTGAGAACGTTACGCGAACGTAGCTACCAGATACAGGAGTGTATTTTTCAACAGGCTTGCTGTATTCATAACTCCACTCCAGCCCTTTTGAGCTTAATGCTTGGTGGATTAGTTGTGTTTCTTCATTCGTAGAGCTTCTGTGTTTATCCAGAGGGAGTTTAGTGTCGGATGTTATAATATCTCCGTTTTCATATAAAGTGGCTCCTGAAATTATGTTGTGGAGACCTACAAAGTGAACGATAGATATCATCTTTTGGGTACTAGAACAGTTTTCGTACGTTACCACATCTCCGTTGTTGGGAGATTGGGTATACAGCCATTTCTTGAAGTCTTGAAATGTTATCGTATCAAACTTCTTCGCGGATTTAGGTGCAAAGAGAATCTTGATAGAAAACATCTGGTAGCATAGTTGTCGTATTGCGAGCTCATCAACTTCCTGACTTGCTCTAACTGATTTCAAAAATATGACTATATGCTCTATGGTCTTGCTGCAATTTTCACTGATAACATTGAAAATATTAATCATAAAGTATATAGTCTGCGCCAAACCTCTGTTTACTCATTAGAGTACAAAATTTGGGACTATTTGTTGGTTATTCTTGAATTTTTGGATAAAAATAATACACCCTTAACCCAGATATATTTAAGGGCTGCTTTTGGAGCTTAACACATATCTGAGAGAAGAGATCCTAAAAACTCTGTATAAACTTAAGCTTATAGGACTGGTTAATAAATCAATGCAGAGCTATTTTAAGGTGCTTTTTAGGCACTTTTACGTGCCGCTTGGAGAGTTATCCCAGACAGTGCTTTTTGCCTTAAAAAAAACTTAATTCTATGCGTCAACTTTTAACAAAACCCAGACTTGGTAAAATCGCCCCCGCCGGAAAATCAGAAATCTCAAAAAGTAGTTTTATAATAACCATACCAGAAAAAATCGGACTTGGAAAATACGGCCAAATTATATATATGGCTTCCGCGCAAACAAGAGTACCCTCCTCGTTATTTTTTTTGTTAATTTATATTAACTAATATCATTGTATAAATATTTATCTTTGATTATAAACTATTTACAAGTTCTATTTTTTATAAAAGTAAAACTAACATAAAATACCAAGCTAAAATAATGCTATACAAAGCATACTATCAATCACCACACAGATAATAAATGGTTATTTTAAAACAACAATTTTCTTTATGGAGAAAAAGCTATTCGAATCCTATAAATCAAGTATTACAATCCACCAAAGGAAAAGAAAACTACATATACATCCTATTCAATTTATCAAATGCCATCAATGAATTTTCCTATACAGTTTCATATTAGCGTAGCGTGCAAATATTAGCGTACATTTTGCAGCCTTTTAGCGCGGGAGGAATCTTTTCTTCATCGAGAACCTCACGAAGAGGAATGGTATTGTTGGCCTTAGTTTGATATAAAGTGTATTTGTTTAACCTTCAATCATATTGTGATAAGCTTTCAATTTTGTATATTAGTTCCTTGAAATACAGCAGTATTCATTTGCGTCATCATGCGTAAACATTGTGATAAGCTTTCAATTTTGTATATTAGTTCCTTGAAATACAGCGAGTTGCAGAAAGCTATGTCGTTGATTTCCATTGTGATAAGCTTTCAATTTTGTATATTAGTTCCTTGAAATACAGCAAGGTTACTTATACTTCTCCTGTAACTGGATTGTGATAAGCTTTCAATTTTGTATATTAGTTCCTTGAAATACAGCTTCGTCCAAATTACATCCGAGAGCAAATACATTGTGATAAGCTTTCAATTTTGTATATTAGTTCCTTGAAATACAGCAGAGGTATTCATAACATATTGTATTTCAATGATTATCGCAACTTGTTAGGATTTTAAAAAGTGATGTATTTGAAAAAAAATCCTGATTTCGATCAGGATTTTTTTTTCAAAAGAGCTCTAGTTGTTGTCCTTCCTTTTTCTTAACTTGTACACTTTGTCCATAAAATAATTCCATCATCCCGAATTGTTTATCCGTTATGCACATTATTCCTACATACCCTTTTTCTGGTAGAAATTTCTTGACCCTCTTAATATGAACATTTGCATTTTCCATGCTCATGCAATGACGGATATAGATTGAAAACTGAAACATCATAAATCCATCCTTTTGTAGATTCTTACGGAAATCAGCATATACCTTTCGGTCTTTTTTTGTTTCGGTTGGAAGGTCGAACAGTACTAAAACCCACATAATTCGATATTGATTTAACCTGTCCTGTTGCATAACATAATGTCACAATACAAATTCAGGATATTTTATTTTTCGCAATTTACCTTCAAAACATTGTGCTAATGAAGAGGTGGTCTGGCTTATTGCGACCATCAAAGGACTCTTTCTGCTATTAATCATTACATCTATAGTCGGTATTTGCAATAACTGTGTTTTTACAGATCGTGATAATTCTTCAAAACCTTCTCCAGTATCAACTATCGAAAGTACAATACTGTCTACAAAAGGGCGATAAGGTTCCATAATATCGTCTGCTAAGCAATAGGCATTGTAACGGTTGTGATGATGTATCCCAAAAGTAGGCAATAATCCGCTTGAAACTAGTGAACGTGCCACAATCGCCCGAAGAATGGCATAGCCATAATTTAACAGATTGTTAGGAGGAAGTTCATCCCTACCTCTTACAAAATTATCGATTTTAGGAAAAGCCTCTTTCCAGTAATAAGCGGCAGCCCGGGCTTCGTAATTATCAGGATCACCACTCTTTACATCATTCGCCCAATACTCCATATTACGGATATTACATGAGCGGAATTTTCTCAAAACACAGGTCTGATTCTTTATCTTAGCCTTGATGGTTTGTTGCCAAAGATTCTTTTTCAAAAGATCGGTAGCCTGAATCTGTGCATTAAATTTCTCCGTCTGAGTTTTATTTCCACAGAGCGGAAGCATCAAACCAACCGGCATACGGCTGCTATTGCAGGTTATTAGAGCTGTATTATTTTCCAATAGCATTTCTATTAACCCATGAGTTAGCGTGATTTGTTTATGGTCGAGGATGATAACTCCCAAATCCTCAATAGGGAAAATCAACTCACTATCCTTCTTAAATGTATTGGGTAGCTTTTCACTTTTTTCAACCTCAGGCAATTTTACTACCAATTGACTGTTTCGCATACTCAGGTATGCAGGGTTACCGAAATAGAGTGTTTTCTTGATCATGTTTGCAAAGGCTTAAAGTTTCCTACACGATCAATATGGAGTTTTATGCACACATGTTTTATAGAGAAACCAGTATCTATATCGTTTTCAACTTTATTTAGTTGGAAGAATTCGACTTTATCAATAATTGGTTTAGCCACAAAATGTGGTATTGCATAAAGTCTGCTTCCTGTAAAACTTACGATTTTATATATTCGAGTCAAATTTATTGAGTCTTTAGAAATAGCATTTACTCTCTCCTCCTCCGTTGGTACATATACCAAATCATTCGGCGATAAATGGAACAATAATCCATGTCCCTTTTCATTCCTTTCAGGAGCAGCGTTTAATCCTTGCTTAAACCTCTCTATAACAATATTTAGCGGAATGGTTTCATATGAACGATTGCCTTTCTCATCCGCATAAATGGCAAAGAATAAATTCGTCCCTTTTTCAGCCTCAACAAATTTTTTCTTTTTATTTCCTGTATAGCCCACACGAAATTTATTGCCGATTGTTTCATACACACATACTTTATAGATCGGTTGATGAGGTTTATTATCATTGAAGGTTGTAATATGTTGGTTCATTTCTTCAATACCTTCTGGTGAGAAGGCCAATTCCGGCTTATTGCCCTTCTTTGACAAATAATTCAGGAGAATTTTTTGTATGCCACTATCTGTAATAGATTCTTTTATAACTTTCTCCGTAAATGAAGAATCTAATAGCACTCGTTTAGCTGCATTTTCGGTATCAAAATAATAAATCTCAACCTTCGATATATCATTTTCTCCACAAATATATTTTCTGTCTCTAAAGTATTTATTTATTAAGTCAGGATCAAATTTTCCGTATACTCCACTGATTCTTCGAATCTCACTTCTCAATTCTTTATCAACAATATCTTCTACATTTTTCAATGCTTCGCTCAGTTTTACACTCTTTTTTTTCCGCAATGAAACTTTGGCAAATGGCATATCTTTATGTAGAGGCTTCCTTATAGCCCAAAGATCACCTTTCGTTTGCAATTTCAAAACTTTGTTCCCATTTTCGTAGGCTTGATACCTATTAGTTGCTTTATTAATCACTCGCAAGTTTTGTTTAAAGCTAACTACAATTTTCGCCAATTCATTTTGGGCATCAATAGTGAAGCTATTCAACGGTTTTATAAATTCTTTAGGAATTTCTCTTTCAACTTGCCTCCCGACTGTTTTGTCGAAATAAGAAGCTTTCTCGAACATTCTTAACTTTCGTTGTAAGTCATATCTCTTCATGTTAGATTTAGCCGATTGATTATTCAGCAAATTCACATGATCTTTTGTTGTACAAGCAATAACCAAGGCGTCCATGGCGTGGTGGCGGTGGTCAATACGTTTCTTTTGGAATCCTTTGGAAAACTCCAACGGAATGGTTGGAAGAAATTTTTGATACTGCTCGTTCCAGACAGTAAATACAGTGTGATTCCTCAACTGGTTCATCCGTTCGAAACGTGAAATTATCAAGTTATTCCAAACAGCATCTAACCCCCAATCACGTTTTAAAACAGAGGTTACATTTCCGGTACAAATCGTAACATTCTTAGAGGCGACATCCAGCTCTCCTTCTTCTCGAACCACATTTGACAATAATCTCATCACAATCTTGTTGATATATCGCGTATCGTTGTTGTTTGTATTGGTTGTATAAATCGATGGTGAATTCTTGTGTAGCTGTATTATAGGCGGGATCAGCAGTATCCGTAGGCATAACAATCGATGGCATATAGAAAAAACGCGGCATAATAGCTGTCGCATCTGCCATAAGCCTAATCCACTTTGTTCCGTCATTATAATAATATCCCGAAACTACATCATTTACAGTGGATGTGTTATAAACGGTCATTCCGGCAACATGATCAGATAGGGGAAATGCAGATGTTGTTGACGTAAGAGGCACTCGGGGGAGCAAAAATCCTTTGGATGATGAGCCTGAGTTATTTTCTTTTAGATCTAATAGCGCATCTTTGTGAGGAGGTTCTCCAGCTCCAATAGTAACTTGAGCTTGAACACTTGTCGCTATACCTAAAATTAATAATAATAATAATGATCTTAAAAAGATTGGTATTTCCTTTTCTTTAATTCTCCTATTCATGTGTTTTGTGATTTGTGATTTGTATTTGTATTTATTTAACGTATATACAAAGCTCCTGTTTTCGTCTGTATATTCCTAAAATAGGCATACAACAAATCTACAACATTGCATTATATTGTTTATTTATAATATTATAATAGTGTCCCTGTTGAGTGTTCTCAATTTCTATTTAACACAAAATACAGTAAAAGTAATGTCTATATTTTATTGTTTTGATGTTTTTAAATTCTTATCGGCTTCTAATAATAGACTTTACTATCATTTAATCCTATTAGCATGATTGTATATCCTCAACCTTATTACTATATAATGGACTTACGAGCCTATCTATCTCAACAGAAAAGTATAAAGGCTTGGTTCTATATGAGAAATATGAATTTTATTAATAATATACAATTAAAGTATTTATTATGTATATTGAGTAACGCTCCTCTTAATAGAGTGTATTTATAGCGAGGACTCAGTAGAAAGTATTCCCTGCTAGATATTTAATGTAGATTTATTTAGAGAATCAAGGTATGCTTCGATGGAGGCACCTGTAGGAAGATTTAGTTTTTTTCTTAATCTATTCTTCTTCGTTTGTACGGATCGATGCTCGACATGGGTGAAAGTTGCGATGTCTTTTGTTGAAAAATTTAGAAAGATGTAAATGCAGAGAATAAATTCAGAATAGGTTAGGTCTGGATGTAACTTGAGCAATGAAGTAGTTATTTCTGGATATACTTCCTTGAATCTTTTTGGTAAGACATGATCATTATTTTTTGCCAATGTTACTATTTCATCAAATGAGCTATTTAGTTTTTTCTCTAAAACTTTCGCATCTTGCCTAATTTCTTCGATAGTCTTGGTTAGCTCTTCTCTTAAACGAGCTTTTCTAAGTAGTAGTTTATTTTTAGTTCTTATAAAAAGAAATACAGAAAAAGAAAGGAGACAAATTGCGGAAATTGATATAATTGTGAGTATTTTACGTCTCTGAGCTTGTTGCTGCTTCTTTTCTTCCTTAATAAAAAAATCTAATACAGAACCTATACACTTTTCTCGTTCTTCATGTAATTCATGTTCTATTAATAATCCTTTTTCTCTGTATATTTTTGCAGAATCGAGTATTCCCAATTTATCATATAGTAAAGAAATTTTTGAATAGACGGAGATAAATTCTCCTTTTATTCCGGTTTGATTGATGTTATTCAAGGCTCTATGATAATAACACAAAGCTAAATCATTTTTCTGCTGCTCTGTAAACATATCGCCCATATACATGTAAGTTCTTGATCTATAATCATAATGATATTTATCTGCTAAATCTATGGCTTTACTGAAGTTAAAAACGGCTAAATCAAAGTCTTTTTTACTTGTATACCAATCTCCAAACGAGGTATATAGGTTGACTAGATTTCTATAAATATATGTTTCATCCATTAACTCTAAGAGTTCTTTATTCTTATTCATATAGTAATAGACTGAATCATCGTTATGGATATTATTATAAACTACAACCAGATTTTCATAGGTTAAGCTTAGGGCATAACCTTTTAGCTCTTCAGGTTTTAAGTCATTAGTTAGGATTTTACATTTGAAAAATTCTCGTAGAGCTTTATCGTTTAAATTAAGATATGAAAATATTTGGCCTCTAATTCTACTAATTTCAAACATTCTGTTTTTATTCTTTGCGGAAGAAGACTCATTTTCGGTTAAAGTCAGATAATTGAGAGCTTTCTCATAGTTCCCCAAATAAAAAAGTGTTTGCGCTAGCCCCAAATAAGCAGAAGCTCTTCCTTCTGAATAATTTATCTCATTACTTTTTTTAAGAGCTAAATATGTAGTTCTAACTGATTCTTCAATTTTTACATTAATTTTATGGGATTTGCTAAGTTCCAATAAACTGTCAATCTCTTCTTTAATTACCCTATCATTTGCCGATAAAGCAAAAGAAAATATATTTAATAATATGAAAGCAGAGTATCTTAACAATTTTAATAAAGACATATTATTGTACTTTACTTCTCTTGACATAATAATGAATGTGTTTGTGATAAAATTAATCCTTTATTTTTGTTCCTGTAAAGCTAGCAACTCCATCTAAGAATTAACTCTTAAAATTAATTGTTTTTAATAAATATGTAAATTAAAAAAATAAAATGTATTCTTGCAAAAATTGAAAGCTTATCACAATAGAGATTATTCCGTTGTGAAAACATTTAAGGGGGGGGAAGTAATTCTCGCCTTTCATTCTAACTAGATAAACTATTCCTACGTATAGTTACTGAATAAGAAAAGTAATTAATTTTTATACTAATTTAAAATCTGCGTTGTTATACTGCGATTCTTATCTACACTATTACTATCTCCTGTAAAAATCTTATTTCCAATAGTCACACCCCCTCAATAAACAACTCCACATAGTCCTTTATCTTTGCCAGTATTTTTTCAGCTTTCGATTTGCGTTCTTTCAGAGCTGGACGAGTTTTCATTGTTTCTACCAGATCATCGCGGAGAGGTGTTCGACCTGTGTACAAATAATCACTGATAACAGACTGAAGTTTGTCTTCCTTCAATTCTTCTTCTTCCGATAACTTATTCAAAGCTTTTAGTTTCTCTTCATCCCAGAATTCGAAGAACTTGCTTTCTAAATCATCTTCATCTGTCAGGTGAAATAAATTCTCATTGATAAATTTCTCTATCAGTTCACGCTTACTACGCATTGATGGAGTATTGGTCAATGAGTCCATCAACGACTTTCGTATTGTAGCTTGCTCTTCAACCGAACTTTCACGCAAACGACCGAGCAAGGTCAAAATATAAGCAACATTGATCTCGTCGCGATGAATAAGCTCCAGCTCGAAGTTAATATCGTTCAAAATGGATACTTTCTCAGGTTTCTCGCGATCGTCTTTTATATCCTCATACAGATCAAGATACTTGCTCTTGTAGTCTTCATAAGTCTGCTTGTCAATATCCAGATCGGAGAACGTGAATTGTGAGAAACATTCCAGTTTATTCATCAGACGCATCAACAGACGATAGCTCTTTACAAAAGCAATCTGAGCATCTTCGTCTGCAAGCGAAGATACACTATCCACTGTTGGAACAAGTGTGTAAAAATCGACTAAAGCTAGGTTAAACTCACGAATAAAGTCCTCGTAAGGTGGCATTGTTATGATACTTTTAGCATCCTTGTTTGCAAAAAGCTCCACAGCATCATCTGTCTCCTGTTTCAGATTGCGGAAACAAACAATGTTTCCTTGCGACTTAACTGCATTCAGTATTCTGTTGGTGCGCGAATATGCTTGTATCAGCCCGTGATATTTCAGGTTTTTATCCACATAGAGCGTATTGAGCGTTTTACTATCGAATCCCGTCAAAAACATGTTGACAACAAGCAAAATATCTACCTGTTGAGCCTTAACCTTTCTGGCAATGTCGTTATAATACTCGTAGAATGTACCGGTGTTATAATTTGTGCCGAACATCCTGTTATAATCTGTCATATACTCGTCAAGCTTATCGCGCGAGTGAGCATATGGAATCGTAGGCTCGTCGTCTAAAAACTCGTCGTCAATATCGACTGTACCCATTCCATTGGCTTCTTTGTCCTCCTCATTCGCTTGAAAAGAGAAGATGGTAGCCACACGAAGGTTGTGCTTGCCCTCTTGTTGCTTTTTCTTAAAAAGTTCGTAATACTGAATCAGCATCTGAACAGAAGAAACGCACATCATAGCTGTAAACTGACGAGAATGTGTCTTTCTGTTATGATTGGCAATAATGAAATCTACATTATTCTCTATTCGTCGCAGGTCGTTCAGCACTTCGGCGGTATCTATTGCCTGAACTTCTTCGTCTTGTATATTGTCCTTTTTCTTGTAAGTACTGTAATACTCTACAGAAAACTTCAATACGTTATTGTCGCGGATAGCATCGGTTATCACATATTTATGCAAGCACTTTCCAAAAAGTTCTTCGGTAGTACGTTTGCCTAATGCATTCTTTACTGCATTTTTCTCAAATATAGGTGTACCTGTAAAGCCGAATAACTGAGCTTTAGGGAAGAAGTTACGGATACGTCGGTGCGTTTCTCCAAACTGGCTGCGATGACATTCGTCGAAGATAAAGACGACCTTTTCGTCACGAAAACGCTCCATAACTTTGGCATAACGCGAACCGCTGATAGCTATATCGAGTTTCTGAATAGTGGTTACGATCAGCTTCTTTTGCGGATCGGGATCTTTAAACTGCTTGACCAACGCCTGCGTATTGTTCGTGCCATCGATGCTGCCTTTGCTGAAACTATTGAACTCCTTGACAGTCTGATAGTCCAAGTCTTTACGATCGACAACGAAAACAACTTTTGCAATATCGGGAATGGAAGTGATTATCTGGCTTGTCTTGAACGAAGTCAGTGTCTTTCCGCTGCCCGTTGTATGCCATGTATAGCCATTCTCGTTGCTTTCGCGAACACGTTTCACAATCTCCTCCACTGCATAATACTGATAGGGGCGAAGCACCATCAAGGTATCAGTAGATTCGTTGAGTACGATGTATTTGGTTATCATCTTCGACAAGTGACAAGTGTCGAGAAACTGGTAAGTAAAATCTTTGAGCTGCGTTATCTGATTGTTTTGGGTGTCGGTCCAATAGAAAGTTTGCTCGAAGCTACGTGCACTGATTTTGCTATTGGCATAGTATTTTGTATTCACTCCATTGCTGATAACAAAGAGCTGGATGTACTGAAACAGTCCGTAGCCAGCCCCGTAGCTATGGCGCTCGTAACGGTTGGTCTGATTGAAAGCTTCTTTCAACTCTAAGCCGCGACGCTTCAATTCTATTTGCACCAAAGGCAAACCGTTGATAAGGATGGTGACATCGTAACGGTTCTGATACTTGCCATCAATGGTCACCTGATTGGTCACCTGATAGGTATTCTGGCAATAGTCGAACATATCAATCAGATCTACATAGCCTACGGTATTGTCGTCGCGGGTATAATCCATCTTCTGACGGAGCGTTTTGGCTTTGTCGAAGATGCTGCCTTTTTGCAGCTTGTTGACTATCTGATCGAACTCGCGCTCGGACAAAGATGCTATTTTGTTATGTTTTTCGAGTTGTAGCTTGAAGTTAGCAAGTAAATCGGTTTCGTTCCCAATGGTTACGTATTGATATCCCAGCTGTTCGAGTTGGCTTATCAATTCGGACTCCATCTGTGCTTCGGTCTGTATGTTGGTCATGGTAAAATAAGTTAATCTTCGTCGTTGGAATAGGTTTCGTTATAAATATCGCTTAGGTTCTTGCCATTATAGAGCCAATATCCCGTTGGCTGTAGCGAATGTTCTATATTCAGCAGATCTTTTGTGGCGGCGGTCAGCGACATTTCGGTATCGTTGTACAAAACTTTACGATCGGCACAAACTTCGACTTCGATATGATGATCGTCCACGAACTGCAATTTAGCGCCCTGAGGAATAGACATCTCGCGGAAATTGAGTGGAGGGCGACGTTTTTTCTTGAATTTCTCGGCTGCAACCTTTTCTACAATTGTACTATCGTCATCCAGTTCGGCAACTACTTCGCTCGTGATATCGCGCTTGTCGAGCAATTGCAGAATGGCAATAGCCTGTTCGGGATCGATTTCGAAAAACTCGCGATTGGGATTGACACGGTTTTTATAGAATGCCTTGTGCATGGCTTTCTCAACTTTGGCACAGTCGTTTATCTCTACCAGACAAGCGTACCTGCACTCGAAAGGCAAAGGTACTCCCGTACTATATAATTCGCGTAGACGGCTATCGACTTCGTTGCGCAGCGTCATGCCAATTTTGACCAGATTGGGCATTGCCGGATTGGTCAATACATATACGATTCCATAATTACCATTTGTTGTAGTCATAGTATTTAGGTTTTTATCAGTCTTTACACAAACATCTGCTGAAGCAATCCTTTTTTGTATTGCTCGGTAGATGCGATTTGTTGGTTAAGTAATGAAATTTTATCGTCGATTGCCGACAAAAAATCGGCTATTTGACGTTGTTCATCTTCAGACGTAGGTATTATTATTCTTATAGAACTAACATCAGACGCATTATAAGATGGTAGAGCTCCAACTTGAGCAAATTTAGATAGATGAATAGTTTGAAATAACTGGAAAAAGAACATTATATTCCCAGCAGGAGTAAAAGACATCATATTATTGTCTATCAGAAAATTATTTGCAACCCTTTTTCGCTCTAAGAAAATAGCTGCACCTACTTTTGCAAATATTATTGATGGCTTCTTTATTACTTTATATCTATTATCAATAATTTGTTTATCTGAAACATAATTATTTGCTTTCTGCATTATTTGGATGTTTTCAGGCATATTCATATCTGAAACTTTATAAAAAGGGATACCACTAACCCCACCTTGCTCTTTCTCAGAAAACCCTGTTCCCGATGTAAAAAAGCCCATTTCCCCCAACTTCTTCTCCTCCCAATCGGGATAAGCGGAGCCGTCGGGACGAGTGAAGCGAAGTTCCTGCGAAAAGATGCGCTGCATCACTCCACGTTTATATTCTTCGAGCTTTGTTTTCTTGTCTTTCAATAGCTGCAACCGCTTGTCTACTACCGACAGAAAATCAGCTATTTTTTGCTGTTCGGGAAGTGAAGGGAAATTATTTTTCAATTTAATAAAATCTTCTTTAACAAACCCTTTTATAGAAGTTCCTTGTTCTAAAGATTTTAATTTTGATTTATTACTACTTAGTAGATATGCCAAAAATAGAAAATTTGCAGTACTAGGAGTTAGATTTAAAAAATCTTGGCTTGTGCATAATGGGATTCTATTTATTGCCAATTTTCCAACACCTACCCTAGACACGATTAAAATGCTATTTGGGGGCACTACTTTAGTAGCAGAAGAAGCTAAAGCTTCCTTTGTTATATATCTTGAAATATTTACATCTAAAATATTGTCTTCAAGAATGTCTGAACTTGACACCCAAGGTATAGTTCCATTCCATAAATCATTATTTGCTGTTGAAGGTGTTCCACCTCCAGTAAAGACACCAATCTCTCCCAACCTTTTCTCTTCCCATTCGCCCGAGAACTCAGGAAAACGCAATGCAGGTATTTTCTGTTCTGTATTCTTCATTGTTTTCTCCTCGCTCATTAGAATGGTGCATCTATACCCAGTTGTCGGCAAAAGTCTGCAATCTGTTGGTCAGCATCCGATAGCTGTAGGTCTATTTCTTTTATCTCCTTAGCCACTTGCGCAATATCTACACGCGGCTCTGGTTCGAAGGTATCCACATAGCGCGGAATATTCAGATTGTAGTCGTTTTCGGCTATTTCGTCCATCGTTGCCACATAGCTGTATCGGTCTATGTTGATGCGCTGGCGGTAGGCACTCACAATCTTGTCCACGTGTTCGTCGGTCAGTACGTTTTGCGTACCCTCTTTGTCAAAATCTTTGCTGGCATCTACAAACAGCACGTCGTTGGGCGAAGTGCGGCATTTCTTCATCACCAATATACACGTAGGAATCGATGTTCCGTAAAACAGATTGGCAGGAAGCCCGATCACGGCATCCAGCGCGTTCATATCCTTGATGATGTATTCGCGAATGACGGCTTCGGCTCCTCCTCTGAACAGCACTCCGTGCGGCAGGATGCATGCCATTGTGCCGTTGTCGGCAAGCTGATAGAGCATATGTTGCACAAAGGCATAGTCGGCAGCACTTTTGGGTGCTACACGTCCGTATCGGCTGAAACGTTCGTCTTGTGCATTGAGCGGATTATCGTCGCCTTTCCATTTTGCCGAGAACGGCGGATTGGCAACAATCGCCTCGAAGCGTTGGTCTTTGTGCATCGGATTTTCGAGCGTATCGTCTTGCTTCAGGTTAAACTTGCTGTAGTGTACTCCGTGCAGAATCATGTTCATACGCGCCAAGTTGTAGGTGGTACGATTCATTTCTTGTCCGCAGTATTCCGAAACTTCTACCTCCTTACCCACACGCAAGAGGAGAGAACCCGATCCGCAAGTGGGGTCATAGACGTTTAGGATACGTTTTTTGCCCGTTGTCACTAGCTTTGCCAGCACTTTCGATACTTGTTGCGGCGTATAAAATTCGCCTGCTTTCTTCCCTGCCCCTGAGGCAAATTTTCCGATCATATATTCGTAGGCATCGCCCAGCACATCCGATTCGCTGTTCGACAGTTCGAAGTCTATCGCATCCAGATGCGTCAGCACGCGCACGATAATATCGTTGCGGGCATCGGTGGTGCGTCCAAGCTTTGTGGAGTTGAGGTCGAGGTCTTCGAAGAGATTGATAAAATCGTCTTCGCTTTCAGTACCCATCGTACTGTTTTGTATATCGTTCAGTATTCGCTGAAGATCGTCAAGAATGAAATTGCTTTTCCCCGACTTGTCGCCATTGCCTCGTTTGGCTATGTTGCTAAACAGGTCTTCGGGCGGCAGGAAATAACCCAGTTTTTCGAGCGATTCTTCACGGATCACTTCTATTGTTTCGGGATCGGTCACCAGACGGTAGTCTTCGACCTCTTCGCCAACCAGCAATTCGTTGTTGGCATACAAGTATTGCTTTTCCGACAGGTATTTAAAGAAAATGAATCCTAATATATAATCGCGGAACTCATCGGCATCCATCTTTCCGCGTAATGTATCTGCTATATTCCAAAGTTGCTTCTCAAGCTGCTTTTTTTGATCTTCTGACATTCTTTTGTGGCAATGGTTAATTTTAAAGCCAAATATACAAAATACAAATCTCTAGACAATCTCTAAAAGGAATAATCTCTTTGCCAAATAAAAAAGCGAACCTGCACACCTGCAAGTTCGCTTTCAATTCTTGATCTTATGAGCAAAGATAATGAAATGCTCATGACAAATATATACAAATAAATATGATACGAACAGGTTCAAGGAGAATAAAAAAAATATTTTTAGAAACGACTTGCAACATTAATTAGATTAAGATACATTTGCCTATTAATAAAAAACAGTTATTAACTGTCTTGATTTAGGTAGATATTTAAACCGACACTTAAACCGGAAAAATTAGCGAACTGTAATTGCAGTTTTGAGAGTAGTATAAAGTTCAGATTATCAATAAGAAATCTAACTAAATGCGGAAGTAGCTCAGTTGATAGAGCATCAGCCTTCCAAGCTGAGGGTCGCGGGTTTGAGCCCCGTCTTCCGCTCTAATAATAAAGAACTTACAGAAATGTAGGTGCTTTTTCTATTGGGTGAAATTGGTTATTTTTGATATGAAAGGTAACCCAGAAGGTAGCCCAAAGCATTGGGATTTTAAGAAGAATGAACCTAAACATAACTATCCAAACAGAGAGCATATTTTAAAGATAATTATTGATAAAAAAACGGAATACCATACTCAAATCTAAAAGATCTTTAAAAAATATTTTTCTATTAAAGTACACATATACGATTATTTAAAATATACATTTGTACTGTAACACAAAAACAATAAATATGAAAACACACTTTTATCTGATAATTGTGCTTTTGGGATGTATCTTTTTTACTTATTCATGTGAAGATCCCAATGAGAACTCAGAAGAAATACTAGAAAAGGTTAATATTACTACCACCTTGGGCAACAATGAGGGTGAGTCTCCTCTCTATTTCTATGGTCCAAGAGAGTTAGAGTTCTTTGTCAGTTCAGACAAAGGGGATGTAGAGTCCGTTCAATTTTACTATAAGGGAGAAGAACTAGTATCATTCCCTATCCAATCTTCCAAATTCTATTTCGCCCCAGATATGTCTACAGAAGAGGCAACCAGTTTAGAGATGAGAGTAACAATAGCTGTAGGAAAGAAAAAATATAATGAAACTGTAGTCTATAAAATACAATACGTAAAGATTTCGGAAGAAGATTTTGAACTCAAGGAATCAACAATAGATCGTTTTGTATTCAAAATGACAGACAAAATATCGGACGGATATAAATTTATCCTCAACGGAGAAGTCATTGAAGATTTAGATAATATCACTATCGAACGTGGTTTTACTAGATTTAGTTTTCCTATCGAATCAAATATTATAATTTATATCATTCCAAAAGAAAAAGAATATATAGAAGGAAACTCATATCCACATGTAGTTCTAGATTTTAAGGATAGCAAGTTGGGTAATTTTGGTGTGGGATCAACTAAGTTTCACTACATAGATGACACACGGAAAGAACTATATGTTTGGACACATAGCGAATTATCAATATTCGATAAAGATCTAAACGAAATAAAACACTATCCGATGGAATTTATAAACAAATTCCTTGTCTCCCCTAAAACTGGATTGGTAGTTGTACAGCCTCTACATGAAAACATAGTAACTTATTCTGACAAAAATTTCAATAAGGTACTATCTACTATAGACTTGAATCTTTATTCGGGATGGCTTGCCGTTAATGAAAGAGATCAATTATTTAACGGGCATAATTATCAAATTGATGTGTATGATTTATATACAGGCAAAATGATGTACACCATAGACTTAAAGAAGCCGCTAAATAACTATACCATTCTAGGAGATAAGTTATTGGTCGCATTAGGATTCGAAGAAGGTTGTGAAAATCAAGTTTTTCAGCTAAATGCCACATCGGCAACTTTCCTTTATTCATTCGACAAGGCATATAGGTATTGCTATAGGCATCCTATAAATCCTAACCATCTTGTATTAGACAAAGTTGAAGGATTCGAAATATATGACATGGAATCTCAAACAACGATCAGCTCCTTTGAAGGATATTTTCAATGTATCGATGCCATTAATGGCTATTTATTGTATTATGATAAAGATTATAGCTACTCTGAACAGATGTTCGAAAATCATGTTATCGACCCTAAGTATAATAAAGTCCTTACTTTTGAAGATACATCACAATCAACTTATGGTAGTTTCTTGCAGTTCAACAATTACATTGTAAAAAGTGATCGATACACCCAACTATTACCTAATAATATGATAAACAAAAAATAATAAAATTTGAAATAGACAAAACAAGAGAATCGGATGATGAAAAAGTAGGTTCTAAAGTTGAGTGGTTTAAAGATTTTAAAGAACTTAGCTTTGAAATAAATGATTATATGTTAATGTTAGATTCTTTTAAATTGATGAAGAAATAGAAATGAAAAATTTATTCATTAGATAAATAATAGAAAAATAAACTCTACTTTTAATATAAAGTTTTTAATAAAACAATTTCTAATGAAACTATTTTAATTACATTTGCATGCTGATAAACATAATGTACTAAAAAAAATATGAAAGTAAAATTTATAGCTATTATAGCCCTAATAATGTTGACAACAGCAGCTAATGCTCAAACAGTGTTAGGCAAGTGGAAAACCTTTGATGACAAAACGGGCGATGCTAAATCCATTGTAGAAATAACCGAACGCAATGGTAAAGTATATGGCAAAGTAATAGAGCTACTCAATCCTAACATGAAAGATATGAAATGTAAGGATTGCCCCGGAGATGATAAAAATAAACCTGTTGTGGGTATAGAGGTTTTAAAGGGTCTATCTAAGAATGGAGAAAAATATGATGATGGCAAAATTCTAGATCCATCTAGTGGCAAGGTCTATAAATGCAATATCCAACTTGATGGTAAGAACAAACTAAAAGTAAGAGGATACATTGGTTTTGCAGCCATCGGTCGAACACAAACTTGGGAACGAGTAGAAAAATAACATACCAAAATATATAAGATGATTAGACTAGACTCTAATCATCTTATTTTTTTCAAATAAACTATTTCCTTTCTGATTCATACAACTCTCGTGTATCTTCATAAGAATCATACTGTATCTCATCGTTTAATATATCAGATAGCACATTGTTCTCAATCAATATATCAATCATACTATGCCGACAAATTCCGCAATTAGATTTATAATATAAAGTCTCTAAAGGCTTTTGACAGCCTTTTGTTTTATTCATTTGATAAACATTAATATAACTTGAAACCAGAGATTCTATAATATGTTCATTCTTAAATTTTTCAACAATACTGGTCAACAACACTTCATCACCTTCTCTATAATTACTTTGAAGAATATTGACATAAATAGCTGGATCCTTAGATGACACAATCTTTTCAAGAGCAAATTCCCTAATCTCATCAGCTCGTATATTCCTTAAGGCAGCTATTGCATATTCCTGTAGTCTGTATTTATTATTTTTCTGTTGAGCTAACATTAAAAGAGGTTTATAATCATATGGATATTTCACATATTTAAAAGCACTTAGAAATCTTGCTTTGACTAATTTATCTTTTTCTTCAAGAAATCTATCCGCTATTTGCAAAATCTCTTGTGTATTTAAAGACCTATTCTTAAGATACACAAATGGTTTTTCTTCAATCTCTTCAATAATAGTTGTATATGTTTTTCTATTTTTATTTTCTTCATCCCAACGAGCTCTAGTTTCTTTAACATTATTAATGTAGTAACAAATATTTGGATTCTTCTGAGCTTCAATCTCTAATTCTTTATACACATCCAATTCTGGATATAACTCTTGGCAGTGTGAAAGTAAAAAATCATCTTCACTTTCATCAGGATGCTTCATCAAATAATATCCAACTTTATCCGCAATAAAAAGCATTCCTTTTAAGCCATCCAACTCAATTATTTCAGTTCCTCCAGTCCAACATGAATAATTATTTATATTATAACAAAAAGTGTCATAGATAGTATGATAAGCCTCTTTATCACCTTTCTTTGCATAATGTAAGGCAAAGTCATATAACTGTAATAACGACCATATATCTTCTTTCTCTTTAGCAAGACTTTCTAAAATAACCTGTCTTATAATATTTCTTTGTTTAGAAAACTCTGCTAATCTGAATAAATAAGGAGCTCTACTACCTTCACATTGTCCATCATAAGCGTAATTAGACAATGAAGCATTAATTATCTCTTTCGAAAAATTAATATTGGGATATTGCTGCATGAGCAGATATGCTTCACCGGTTCCTCTCCTAATGGAACTACGAAACCTTTGTTTTATCGAAGTATGTGTTTTCAAATATTTATCCATTAAAGCTAACTATCAAGCATAAAAATTATGCCTTATTTAGTATAAATATATCTTTTTTTATTAATATAGCTATTTATTTTCATAAAACTACACAGAATGAAAAAGCTACTATTAGTATTAATAATTCCATTTATAATATCGTGTCAATTCAATAGTAAATACAATTATTCTGAAATAGAAACTAAACAATTTTTAGATGATATTACCAGAAATGCAAAAGTGGTAATTACTGATATAACAGAGATAAAAAAAGAACCGACGGATGAATTATTAATTTTTACTAGATATCCATTATCCAAAATCCAATTAGAGGAATACAACAGAGAATCTCATTTGATCAATAGAGATGATGATATATCCGATTTTGCTACATATAGATTCCTCTCTTACGAATTAATAAATGAAAATGGAGAAAAACTAGAATTTATTGATAATAATAGAGCTATATATTTACAAGAAACTTCAATATGGGAATATGATAATGTCTTATTCCAAAAACTTGTAATTGAAGTTAAGCTAAATAAGAAATTTCAAAAATTAAACGGCTATATATCCATAGAATTTGAAATGCCTCATAAAATTAAGAAAGAGGTGAAAATACCTGTTAATATCAGTATATATGATACAATAACTGATTAGATCATACAGCTTTTCTTTCTTCCTCCCCCTACTCTATATGAGATAGAAAAAATTAATCTCTTACTAGATAAAAGCTCATCAAACGTATATTTGCATCATATTATTTATAAACATTCTAAATTATTTATATAAGATGCAGTTATATAATAAATTGAGCTCTGCCGAGAGAGAAAAACTAATAGACGAGGCTGGAGTAAACAGGCTTACGTTATCATTCTACACCTATGCTCATATAGAAGATGTGCAAGCATTTCGTGACGAATTATTCATAAAATGGAATGAACTGGACGTATTGGGCAGAATATATGTTGCCACTGAAGGAATTAATGCCCAATTATCACTTCCGGCTCATAATATGGAAGAGTTTAAAAGACATCTGGATACTTATCCATTCTTGAAAGATATACGACTGAATATTGCTATTGAACAAGATAATAAGTCGTTTTTGAAACTTAAGGTAAAAGTACGTAAGAAAATTGTAGCTGATGGTCTTGATGATTCTACTTTCGATGTAATGAATACCGGAATACACCTAAAAGCTGAGGAATTCAATAGAATGATTGATGATCCCAATACAATAATACTTGATATGAGAAATCATTACGAAAGTGAAGTGGGAAGATTTGAGAATGCTATCACTCCCGATGTAGATACTTTCAGAGAATCTCTTCCAATTATTGACCAACAGCTATCAGAATATAAAGATTCCAAAAATTTACTCATGTACTGTACAGGTGGTATCCGTTGCGAAAAGGCTAGCGCTTATTTTAAGCACCGTGGTTTCAAAAACGTCTATCAACTGGAAGGTGGTATCATCGAATACACCAGACAGGTCAAATCGGAGGGTTTAAATACTAAATTCATAGGAAAAAATTTTGTATTCGATAATCGTTTAGGAGAAAGAGTAACAGAAAATATTATTTCACATTGTCATCAATGCGGCAAACCGTGCGATACACATACTAACTGCAAGAATGATGCTTGCCATTTATTATTCATACAATGTGATGAATGTGCTGCTAAAATGAACAATTGTTGCTGCGACTCATGTAAAGAAATTGTAGCTCTACCAATTGAAGTACAAAAGTCTTTGAGAAAGGGCAAGAAAAACGATTCAATGATCTTTAAGAAAGGAAGAAGTAAGAAAACAATTCAAGTTGATAACTAATCCTGAATTGAATCATAATAAAAAAGACCTTTACTCTTCAGTAAAGGTCTTTTTATATAGATTAATCCAGTAATTTTTTAACTCGTTCTAAATCCGAAAAATCAGGTATAGAGGCATAAGTATAATCTTTAAAAGAATCTTCAGACAGTGAAGTTTCTATACCTATCACACGCATAAAAGCATAAGTAGCTGCTTTGATACCAGTGAATGAGTCTTCAAATACAATACATTCTGAGGATTCAGCAATCAGATTAGTTTTTGCTAAAACATATCCCATTGGATCAGGTTTTCCTTTCTTAATACTTTCAGCTGTAATTATAGTATCGAAAGCATTTTTAATATCTAACTGATCAAGAACTATATTTACCTTGTTTAGCGAAGAACTAGTAACAAGTCCTATATTATAATCTTCTTCTTTCAGATATTGAATAAATTCCAAAATGCCAGGAACAAGAATACTTTTATAATCTATAGACTGTTCAAGATCTGCAGAAGCTTTTCTTATACTTTGTCTTTCTTCGAGTGAAGAAAGTGGAAAATACAACTCAATAATAGAATTTAATGTCATCCCCTCTACTACATTCGAGAAGTTTTCAATTTTCAATCCGTTTGATGCTGCAATCTGATCCCAAAACTTTTTATTATATGTTTCTGTATCAACAATAACTCCATCCAAGCCAAAGAAAACAGTTGTAATTTTATTTTTCATAATCTTATTATTGCTTTTAAAAGCTGTATTATCCATTAATAACGCACTAATTTAAAGTTTCTTTATTCTAAAAACAAAAAAGAGAAGCTGATATACAACTTCTCTTCATATATTAATCATTTTTTATTAAATGTAGTATAGGATATGCTTTACCTTCTCCATCATATTCTGATCTGTCAAATTCTTTAAAACCAAAATGGTAATAAAAATTCAAAGCCTGCGTATTATGCTCATTTACATCTACCTTTCTGGCATTCAATTTATGAACTGCATAATCTAACAATTCTTTTCCAATACCCGATCGTCTGCACTTATTATCTACAAATAGCATTTCGATACTATCATCTTCAATACCTAAAAATCCTTTTATTTCACCATTATCAGCTACATATTTATATAGTGAAACATGTTTAAAATAAATTGGAATATGTGCTTTGTAAAACTCAAAATCTTCATCAGACAGAAAATCATGAGTAGCTCTAACAGCACTCTCCCATATTTTGATCAGAGTAGGATAATCACTTTTATCAGCTGGACTAATCATAGTATTATATATTTAAATAGTTAATATTCTTTATATTAATCAATGGATAAAATATTACCATTTCTAAATCTATTGAACGATATAATATCAGAAAATTCAGATAATAACAGTTCTTTACGTTCAGGCATTATATAATTCACAGGTTTCTTCCCTACGAAAGAAGCCCATTGTGAATAAGAACTCGGCGGACCAATAATATAATCACATTTCGACAAGGCATATAAGTCTTTTTCACCTGTAAAATCTGGTATAGTAAAGCAATCTAAATCATTGAAGTTATTTAAATCGATAGCTTCATTCGAACATAGAAGAAACTTTACATTTTTACCTTCTTTTTTAAACTGATCATACAAATAAATCATTGCAGCAAGATATTCTTCATCTGTATAATAGTATATCCCGTCAAGCCAACTTCTGTAATCGCCTCTGCGAATATGCACTCCCACAATTATATTTTCTTTCTTTATTGAAGAAAATAATTCATCTACAGGAGTTATTATTTTAGTATTAAAAGTAAAAATATCACGAATAGCATCTGATTGATTTATAATCATTTCGTGATTATCTAAACGGATAGGCCAACCTTCTATCATATTCCATTTTAATAGTTTAGATAGTAAATTAGGCCTTCCATTTTGGATATATCCTCTTACTTTTATAGAGTGAATAAATTGTTTCAGTAACTTTTTAGAAGAAAAAGATACAAGACTATTTCTATTAAGATTCTCAAAATAGGATGAGTATTCATCAAAGTTAATGATCAATACCTTTTCATCATATTCCAAACCGTAAGCAATAGAAGGTAGTAAAGACCATATTCTATTGCATAACTGTCCGGGAGAATCATAATTTATAATCATTATACATTGAATCTAAAGTGCATTATATCACCATCTTTAACAACGTATTCTTTACCTTCTACATTCATTTTTCCGGCTTCTTTTACAGCAGCTTCTGATCCAAGAGTTATAAAGTCTTCGTATTTTATAACTTCGGCACGAATGAATCCTTTTTCAAAATCGGTATGTATCACTCCAGCACATTGTGGAGCTTTCCATCCTGCAATAAAAGTCCATGCACGCACTTCTTGTACACCGGCTGTAAAATAAGTTTGAAGTCCCAGCAATTTATAAGCCGATTTGATTAGGCGGGCAACACCGGATTCACTAAGACCTATTTCCTCAAGAAACATCTGACGTTCTTCGTAGCTTTCAAATTCAGCTATCTCCGACTCTATTTTAGCTGCAACAACTAAAATTTCAGCCGCTTCATCTTTAACAGCTTCACGAACTTGCTCTACATATTTGTTTCCCGAAACTGCACTTGCTTCATCTACATTACATACATAAAGTACTGGTTTGTAAGTAAGAAGATAAAGTTCTTTAGCTATCTTTTCATCTTCTTTGTTATCGAACTGAACTGTACGAGCTGATTTGCCTTGCTCCAGAGCTTCTTTGAATTGTACCAATACATCATAAGCTCTTTTTGCATCTTTATCACCTCCTGTCTTAGCCTGTTTTTCTACTTTCTGAATACGTGCTTGAACAGTTTCCAAGTCTTTCAACTGTAACTCAATATCAATTATTTCTTTATCGCGTACCGGATTAACACTACCATCTACGTGTGTAATATTATCATCATCGAAACAGCGAAGAACATGCAATATAGCGTCAGTTTCGCGAATATTGGCAAGGAATTTATTTCCTAATCCTTCACCTTTACTTGCACCTTTTACCAGTCCGGCAATATCTACTATCTCTACTGTAGTTGGTAAAATTCTATTTGGTTTTACTAATTCTGCCAGTTTATTTAGTCGCTCGTCGGGTACAGTTATAACCCCTACATTTGGTTCTATAGTACAAAAAGGAAAGTTTGCCGATTGTGCCTTCGCATTCGATAAACAATTAAAAAGAGTAGACTTACCTACATTTGGAAGCCCAACTATACCACACTGTAATGCCATTATTCAATTTATATTTTTAAATTTTAAGGGTACAAAGATAGGTCTTTTTACTCAGAAGTAAGAAATAGAATAAAACATTATACTACTCTCCTACTCTACAGTTTATTTCACTACTTTATCTATTACTTTCTTAGCTACTCTTTCCATTATAGCATAACCCTCTGCATTGGGATGTACACCATCGTCTCCTAAATTGCTACGCAATGCTCCGTTTTCGTCACACATTTCACTAAAATAGTCTATGTATTTAAATTTCTTTTCTTTTGCATAAGCTTTTATAGCTTCATTCAATGCTTTTATCTTATCAGGTACATTTTTTATTTCTTTTCTCCATGGGTATTCACCTGCTGGTGTAATTGATGAAAGAATTACTTTTATACCATTAGCTTTAGCCAGTTCGGCCATCGATTTTATGTTACCAAGAGTAAATTCGGGGTCAAAAGAACCTGTATTTTCAGCTACATCGTTTGTTCCAATATTAATAACAACAGCTTTAGGTTTAAGATTTATTACATCCTGACGAAAACGAGACAATAATTGAGGACTTGTCTGCCCTCCTATTCCACGACCTATATAATTATTTTGAGAGAAAAATTCAGGACGTTGAGATGCCCATCCATCAGTAATTGAATTCCCTATAAAGACAACTCTTTTTTCTTTTTTAGCTGGTTTTCCTAATTCAGCATTAGCCTTTTCATACCTTTGTAAATTAATCATTTCATTAAATTTTTGAGCATAAGAAAAGAGAGTGAAAAATGAAAAGAATAGAACGAATAAGAATGTTTTTTTCATGATTATATAAGTTAAATTTAAAATCTAAAAGTATATCCTACACTATAAAATAGATTTGTACCATAAGGTGAATTTCTATCTTGTACCAAGTCGTACTGAATCATGGCCATTACACCTCCAAAACGTATGCCACCACCAATAAGCAGAGAAGGAACAAATTTATTTTAACTTATTTTTTCTCCATCATAATAAGTTATATTTTGCCACATACGACTTATTTCGGGCTGTACACTCATCACCAAAAAGTCTGTAGGATAAAAACGTCCAAATATATCAAAACTTAGGTAACTACTACTCCATTTATAGTCATAATATTTATCTTTAAAGTAAGTATATCCAAAGCCGGCACCAGCTGTAAAATATTTGGAGAAATCATAACCTACTTGCGGAGATATACCTACGACTGTATAACTACCAAACTGCAAGCTCAAATTTCCTCCAAATGATAACTTGGATGGATCAAAAGATGACGGTTTTTTATAAGTGTTACTTTCAGTAGGTTGACTTACAGTCTTCTTACGTGTATCATATACATTCCCTTGGTTATCTACATATATCTGGGCATGTGATACTGTAGCTATACTTATATATAAGCAAAATAATAATAGTAGCTTTTTCATTGTGTTTGGTTTATCAAATTCTTAATCGCTTTTTGCACTAATGGTTCCATTACTTCATATCCTTTCTCAGTTGGATGCAAACCATCAAATGTATATTCAGCCTTCATTCCTAAATTATCATCTACCATAGATGTATAATAATCTACATAAGCATAATTATTAGCTTCGGCATAAGCTTTTATTTCTTCATTCAGAGATATGATTTTTTCAGGAATATCGGTTATATGTCCTTTCCAACCATTTCCTCTACATGGCAAAACTGAAGTCAAAATAACTTTTATTCCATTAATTTCAGCCAATTGAGCCATCGACTTAATATGATCTAAGGTAAATACCGGATCATATTCTCCTGTATTCTCAGCTATATCATTTATTCCGGTATTTAAAACTACAACTTTTGGCTTAAGTTCAATTACATCTTGTCTGAATCTTAAGAGCAATAAAGGACTTGTCTGCCCTCCTATCCCACGCGATACATAATTATTCTCCTTAAAAAAAGTATATCGCAAATGAGTCCAGTTTTCGGTGATAGAATTACCTATAAAAACAACTCTGTTTTCGTTATGAGTTTTAGCATTCAATTGTTTGTTTGCCCACGAATAAGAATTTAACCTGAAAATATCTTTGTTTCTCTTATTCGTATAATAGTCAAATCCTATGTAGGATATTGTAATACAATTTAATAAAACAGATAAAATAGTTATGGCAATTAGAATTTTCTTTTTAGACATCATCAGATCAAATAATAGAGCAACTTTTTATTATCAAATTATATTAATATTATTCTTTTAATTTAAACTTTAAAAAAAAATATGATGGTTATTATAGGCTGTTAATTCTGTTTATTCTTTTTTGTAAGAATACTTGTTTTTTTTGATGTTAAATATTGATTAATACTATCTGTATTGTTATTAACAATAACAAAAGTATACAATTTATTTATATCTAGTATATTATGAACTTTATTAAAATATTGTTAATAACTATCATAGTTAAAAAATAAGTTTAAAAATTTTATTCATTCATTGTTAACAAGCCTTTGAAATATTAGTTATATATTTTTGTGATTTTTAATTGTTATCTGCGACTTATTTCATATATGTATTTTTAGTTCATACTTTGATTACTTTTCTTTAAAAAAGATTTCAACAGTTATTAACAGTTTTTGAACAAGATATTATATATAAAAATGATTTAGCAAAATAAATTTGGTTTATACTCTTTTTAAGTAGCATATTATCAGATTAATATATAGTTTTGTTTATTAATTAATATTTAAATATAAAATGAAAGATTTTTTGAAAAGCTTAGTAGCTTCTATTTTGGGATGTTTTATAGTCTTAGGATTATTTTTCCTGATTATGTTTATTTCTTTAGTAGGGATGTCATTAACATCTACCGAAAAATATGTATTAAAAGACAATACAATTTTGACATTAAAACTAGAAGGTGTTTTAACTGACAGGGCTCAGGAAAATCCTCTTATGGCTCTTTTAGGACAAGAAACTGAAGGTCAAATAGGTCTTGACGATGTTTTAGCATCTATAAAGAAAGCAAAAGAAAATGAAAAAATACAAGGTATATATATCAATGCAGGTGCATTTTCTGCAGCACCGGCTTCGTTGAAAGAAATTAGAGATGAACTTCTTGATTTCAAGAAAAGCGGAAAATTTGTAGTTGCTTATGCCGACGTATATAGTCAAGGATGCTATTATTTATCTTCTGTGGCTGACAAAATAATGCTTAATCCTCAAGGTAATTTAGATTTACACGGATTTGCAACAGTTCCTACATTTTACAAAGGGTTGTTGGACAAAGTAGGAGTAGAGATGCAAATTTTTAAGGTTGGTACATTCAAATCGGCAGTAGAACCTTTTATGTTAGATAAAATGAGTGATGCTAACAAGGAGCAAGTATCAGCTTATCTTAACGACATATGGGCAACTCTTACAAATGAAGTATCGGAATCGAGAAATATAAGTGTAGAAAAACTGAATACTTATGCTGATGAACTAGCTATGTTCAAGAAAGCAGAAGATATACTAGCTGCAAGTTTAGTAGATACTTTGATATACGAAACGGGAGTAAAAGAATACCTTAAAAATTTGATAGATGTTAAAGATGTTGAGGATATGAATTTAGCTTCTATCAAAAATATGACATCAGTTTCATTTACAAACGAGAGTAAATCGGATGATGTTATTGCTGTTCTTTATGCCGAAGGAAATATTACTGACGGATCAGGTAAAGAAGGTATTACTAGCAAACGTTTTGTAAAAGAGTTAGAAAAATTAAAGAATAATGATAAAGTAAAAGCTGTTGTTTTCCGTGTCAATTCAGGTGGTGGTAGTGCTTATGCATCGGAACAAATATGGAAAGCTGTAGGTGAACTTAAAGACAAAAAACCTATTGTTGTATCAATGGGAGATTATGCAGCATCGGGAGGTTATTATATATCTTGTCTTGCTTCTAAAATTATAGCTCAGCCAAATACATTGACAGGTTCGATAGGTATATTCGGTATGTTCCCTAATGTGGAAGGATTGACGAAGAAAGTAGGTCTTTCTTACGATGTAGTGAAAACAAATCAATATGCAGATTTTGGAACTATTACTCGTCCGATGAGAGAGGATGAAAAAGCAATTCTTCAAAATTATATTGAGCGTGGTTATGATTTATTCTTGACTCGTTGTTCTGACGGACGTGGTATTTCTAAAGAATCGTTAGACTCAATTGCTCAAGGTCGTGTTTGGACTGGAAATCAGGCTTTAGAAATAGGTCTTGTTGACGAACTAGGAGGTATTAACGATGCAATAGAAGCTGCTGCAGAATTAGCTAAACTAGAAAATTATAAGGTAAATAATTTCCCTAAAAAAGAAGATTTCTTTGAAAGCTTATTCTCTAATCAAAAAGAAGAACTAACTACAAAAGCATTGAAAGAATACTTGGGAAGTGACTACGAACACTTCAAGATATTGAAAGAAATAAAAGAGCAAGACTTTGTACAAGCTCGTATGCCTTACGATATTGTAATTAAGTAAAAGAGATAAACAACATAAACAAAATAGCCTCGAAGTGATTTTCGAGGCTATTTTTATATTTACTTCTACAAAAGGACTTACCTATCGAATTTTAATCTTTCTCCTCTGATATTATTTACAATTCCATTCTCGAAAGCAATTTTTCCATTCAGGAATGTTTTTTCTATTGTGGTGGACATCGTTTCACCTTCAAGTGGCGACCATTTACACTTATACAAGATATTATCTTGAGTGATGGTATAGGATTTATTTGGATTCAGAAGGACTAAATCTGCAAAATATCCCTTGCGGATAAAACCTCTTTTATGCACTTGGAATAATGTAGCAGGAGCGTGGCACATCTTATTTACCACTTCTTCTTTCGTTAGTTTTCCTTGTTTAGCCAATTCCATCATCATTTGTAACGAATGCTGTACAAGTGGCCCTCCCGATGCAGCTTTCAGAGCATCACCTTGTTTTTCTTCTGCTAGGTGAGGAGCGTGATCAGTAGCTATTACATCCAGTTTTCCTTTTAGTAAGCCTTGCATCAGTGCATCTCGATCCTGTTTTGTTTTCACAGCCGGATTCCATTTAATACGTGTACCGTATTTTGCATAGTCTTCGTCAGAAAACCATAAGTGATGCACACACACCTCTCCGGTAATTTTCTTTTCTGTAAGTGGCTTTATATCAAACAAGCTTATTTCTTTTTCGGTAGATAAGTGCAAAATATGTAGGCGTGATTGATATTTGTCCGCCAATTCAACAGCCTCGGCTGAAGAGCGATAACAAGCTTCGGCACTACGGATAAGAGGATGATATTTGACAGGTATTTCGTCTCCAAGTTCAGCTTTGTATTTTGCCAGATTGGCCTTTATTATTTCTTCTTTTTCGCAGTGAGTTGCTATCAACATATCTACTTCTGCAAAAATGGCTTGCAACACAGTTTTATCATCTACAAGCATATTTCCGGTAGAGGAACCCATAAATACTTTTACTCCGCAGACATCTTTCGAATTTACTTTTCTTAATTCATTTATATTGTCGTTGGTAGCACCCAAGTAGAACGAATAGTTAGCATAAGCCTTCTCGCTTGCCATTTCAAACTTTTGTTCTAATAGATCTATAGTTGTTGTTTGAGGTTTTGTATTTGGCATTTCCATAAAAGAAGTTACCCCTCCTGCAATGGCTGCTTTACTTTCGCTTTCCAGATCTCCCTTGTGTGTTAATCCCGGATCGCGGAAGTGTACCTGATCGTCGATTACACCGGGCATCAGCCACAGCTCTCTGCCGTCTATTACATTTACTCTGTTGAGTATACCTTCAGGTATTTCTTCTGTGGTGTAAATCTCGGCAATGAGGTTGTTTTCTATCAATACAGAACCAACAAAAGATTTTCCTTCATTGATGATAGTTGCTTTATGTATAAGTATCATGATCTTGAATTTTTTACAAATCTACTTTTAATTATCTATTTAGAAGCTCTTTTACTGATGCTATTTTCTCTTCCATTGGCATTGTAGCATTTATCCAATGTATCTTCGTCCCTCTTTTTTCCATCCCTCTGAACCAGGTCATCTGACGTTTGGCAAACTGATGGATAGCTATTTCTAGCTGGTCGTGCATTTCCTCGTAGGTGAGTTTCTTGAGCAGATAGAGTGTTACATATTTGTATTCCAGCCCATAATAAATCAAATCTTCCGGATCAATTCCTTTATCGAGTATTGATTGAATTTCTTCTATCATTCCTTCTTTAAGACGGGCATTAAGGCGTTTTGATATTTTCTCTCTACGAAGTTCTCTGTCAATATCCACACCTACAACCAAACTATTGATAGGAGGAAATTCATTTGCTTCCAATGGGTGACTGCATTTGTATTCTTCAATTTCTATAGCTCGGATAGCACGTTGGGCAGTATCTACATCAGTAGTGTTGTGCAAAGCCTTATAACTTCCCAGTATCTCGGTAAGTTCCGATAGACTGTGATTTTCATATTTTTTTCTCAATTCTTTATTCTCAGGAACATTCACCAGCGAATAACCCCTGAGTACAGATTCTACATACAGTCCCGATCCTCCACAAAGAATAGGCAAGTTCCCTCTGCCTTTTATATCAGTATATACTTTATGAAAATCATGTTGATATTCAAAAATATTGTATTTGTCTCCGGCTTCGCGGATATCTATCAGGTGGTAGGGGATATTCTTACCATTAACGATATAGTCATCTAGATCCTTTCCGGTACCTATATCCATTGACTTATATACCTGTCTGGAGTCTCCGCTTATTATCTCTGTATCAATATTGTAAGCCAAATGGCAGGCAAAAGTTGTTTTGCCTGATGCTGTTGGTCCTACTATGGTGATTAAGTCGTATTTATTCATATCACAAATGTATGTAGAATTTTCATTATGTTTTCGATTCTTCTTTATTCGATATTTCAAATGTGTAAAATATTATTCTATAATTGTTTTCTTTCATTAAATCTTTCTTATTCCGAGAGATATAAGTCTCTAGTTAAAAAAAACGAAGTATATTTGTAGGTTAAAACGATAATAAAGATTTAAAAATACGAATGAAAGAAGGTAAAAATTTAGTTAATGACATCGTTGTTGCATGTCAAGAAAAAAAAGCAAAAGATATTGTTATTGTTGATATGACTGATCTGCCAGGATCAATTTGTCAATATTTCGTTATTTGTGAAGGGAGTTCACCAATCCAGGTTTCTGCCATATCGGATGAAATCATAGATTTTCTGAAAAAGAAAAAGAAAGAACGTCCTATCTCTGTTGACGGTCTGAAAGAAGCTCGTTGGGTAGGAATCGATTATGGTACGGTTATTGTTCATGTATTTGTTCCTGAGTTGCGCGAATTTTATAATATAGAGCACCTTTGGGCCGATGCTAAGCTAGAATCTATTCCGGATATTGACTAGCAACAAATTTTATGATTGTTTGTTATAATGCTTGCATTGGTAATACAACATGAAAATAAACAGATAATATAAATATGGATAATTTTAATAAAGGAAATAGTAAACCAAAGGACTCAAACAATAAAATACCCAAGATGCCTTTCAATTTGTATTGGGTATATCTGCTTGTATTTGGTACTATTATTGGAATCTATATCTTTCAGGGAAACAATACTTTCTCGTCAAAGGAGGTTTCTTGGTCCGAATTTGAAGGATATGTAAAAGATAACAGTATTAGCAAGATCGTTGTAGAAAACGAGGCGAATACACTGAAAGCATATGTCCGAAAAGATTCTGTACCAAAAGTATTTAAAGAAAATGCAGACAAAATAGGAGCAAACCCTTTTGTTATCGTAAAAGTGGCATCAGCAAAAGCCGTATCTGATTTCTATGCTGAGATACAATCCAAATACGATTATGATATAGAACTAAAATATGATCCAAATACAACTAGTGTTTGGCAAGTCTTGGGAAGCTTTCTACCTATACTTCTAATATTCGGATTGTTTATTTACATGATGCGTCGTATGTCAGGAGCCGGTGGCGGCGGTGGCGGCGGTGTATTCAGTGTAGGTAAGTCCAAAGCACAACTGTATGACAAAGGTTCCGATCTTCGTGTATCTTTCAAAGATGTTGCAGGTTTGTCAGAAGCTAAAGAAGAAATACAAGAAATAGTAGAATTCTTGAAAAATCCGTCAAGATATACAGAAATAGGGGGTAAAATACCTAAAGGAGCTTTGCTTGTAGGACCTCCGGGAACTGGTAAAACATTGTTAGCAAAAGCCGTTGCAGGTGAAGCTAATGTACCTTTCTTCTCTCTTTCAGGATCTGATTTCGTAGAAATGTTTGTTGGGGTAGGAGCATCTCGTGTAAGAGACCTGTTTAAACAAGCAAAAGAGAAATCGCCTTGTATTATCTTTATTGATGAGATTGATGCTATTGGACGTGCTCGTGGTCGTAATCCGAATATGGGATCGAACGATGAACGTGAGAATACACTGAATCAGTTATTGACCGAAATGGACGGATTTGGTACAAACAGTGGTATTATTGTACTTGCTGCTACAAACCGTGCCGATATACTTGACAAAGCATTATTACGTGCCGGACGCTTCGATCGTCAGATATCTGTCGATCTTCCTGACCTCAATGATAGAAAAGAGATATTCAAAGTACACCTTCGTCCTGTTAAAATAGACGATTCGGTAGATGTTGATTTCCTTGCTCGTCAGACTCCGGGGTTCTCCGGTGCAGATATTGCTAACGTTTGTAACGAAGCTGCTCTTATCGCTGCCCGTCAGGGTAAAAAAATAGTACAGAAAGAAGACTTCATTAGTGCGGTTGACCGTATTATAGGAGGTCTTGAAAAGAAAAATAAAGTAACTACGCTGGAAGAACGTAAGACAATTGCGATTCACGAAGCTGGTCACGCTACGCTTAGCTGGTTCTTGCAATATGCAAATCCGTTGGTTAAGGTAACTATCGTTCCTCGTGGTAAAGCGCTTGGAGCTGCTTGGTATCTTCCGGAAGAAAGACAAATCACAACGAAAGAGCAGATGCTTGACGAAATGTGTGCTTTGCTTGGTGGACGTGCAGCAGAAGAGGTCTTTGTAGGACACATATCTTCAGGAGCAGCTAACGACCTTGAAAGAGTAACCAAAATGGCTTATGCGATGATCTCTTACTTAGGTATGAGCGATAAACTTGCGAATATAAGCTATTATGATTCTTCGGGTGAAGGCTATGGTTTTACAAAACCATATAGTGAAGAAACTGCTTTACTTATTGATAAAGAAGTGCATAGCATGATAAATGAGCAATATGAGCGTGCTAAGACTATATTGCGAGAGCGTGCTGATGGGCATGGTCAGTTGGCAAATATGTTGATTACGGAAGAAGTTATTTTTGCAGAAGATTTGAAGAAAATATTTGGCGAACGTCAATGGATCTCTCGCACAGAAGAACTTCTGAAAGAAACAGAGGAACTTCCTGAGCATGTAGAAATAGAGACAAAGGCAGGAGAAGATGCTCCCGGTATTTTGTCAGAAGAAGATCAATCGGAAGAATAAACTTTCTAAGATATTGAATAATAAAAGTGCAGGTATTTTTACTTGCACTTTTTGTATCTATTAGAACTTATTCTCCTTGTATGGATGTAATATATCTATTTTTATTACTTTTGCCTTAAATATAAAACAAAGAATACCTTGAAATTACCTAATTTTATTGTCCGTGTTTTAGCAGGAGCCCTATTTGTAGGCTTATTGCTCGGAGGAATTCTAATCAATGAATATACCTTCGCAATTATATTTTCACTTATAACAGCTTTATCTCTGTACGAATTTTATGGATTGGTGGAGAAAGATGCTAAGGTGCCGGTTGTGAAGGTGTGGAATGTAGTCGGAGGCTTTTTCTTATTTTTGGGTACTTTTCATTTCTTTGCTTACGAATCTACCATTATTTCTTTTGTCCCTTATATCGTTTATCTGCTGTTATTATTTATAAGTGAATTATATTTAAAGCGTGAGAATCCTATACAATCTTTGGCATATTCCATTTTAGGGCAATTATATATTGCTGCTCCTTTATCGTTGACCAATTATCTTGTATTTAGCTACGAACCGGGTAGTTACCACTATGTATATATTCTTGCTCTATTAATATTTATATGGGTAAATGATTCGTTTGCTTATCTTACAGGAATGGCATTTGGCAAACATCGTTTATTTGAGCGCATATCTCCTAAAAAATCGTGGGAGGGTTTTATTGGCGGCGCCGTATTCTCTGTAGCGTCATCACTGATATTCGCTCATTTCTTTCCAAATCTATCTACACCAATCTGGTTAGGATTTGCTGCTATAACAGTTATATTTGGTACATGGGGAGATTTGTTCGAATCTTTAATCAAACGTACTTTAGGTGTTAAAGATTCAGGAAATATGATCCCGGGACATGGAGGAATCTTGGATAGATTTGACAGTACAATCCTGGCAATTCCTGCAATATTCGTTTATCTGTCAGTAGTTTCAGCTATTTAATAAACTCTTTCGATAATATAGTCAGTTGCAGCCTCCAAAGCTTCTCTGACTTCCAGATTAGGAATTGTTTCTATCAATTCTTCGGCTTTATTTTTCAGCTCCTCTATCTTAGAATAAGCATAGTCAATGCCGCCATGGTTTTTGGCGTAAGAGATTAATTTATCTATATTCTCTTCCGTATAGTTGTATGAAAATATAATAGATAACAGCTCTTTTTTCTCTTCTTCAGGAGCTTCTCTTAATGCATATAGTAATGGAAGTGTTACCTTTCCTTCACGAATGTCGTTACCTGTAGGTTTCCCAATAGCATCGGTAAAATAATCAAATATGTCGTCACGCAATTGGAAGCAAAGTCCTAGTAATTCACCCAATTGAGTGAATTTTGCAACATCTTCGTCGGATGCGTTAGCCGAAATAGCGCCAATTCGCATACAAACAGACATAAGAGATGCTGTTTTCTTTTTTATTACTTGAAAATATTCTTCTTCGTCAAGGATAAGTTCTTTCACAAGAGAAAGCTGATTTAATTCTCCTTCGGCCAAATCGCGTCCTAATCCTGATATATTAGATATAATATCAATGTTTCCGGTTAATACACTTTTGATAAGCGCTGAGGATAAAAAGAAGTCTCCGGCAAGAACAGCCATCTTATTGTCATAGATTGCATTTAAAGAAGCTTTACCTCTTCTTATTTTCGATTCATCTACAACGTCATCGTGTATAAGTGAGGCTGTATGTAATAATTCAACTGTAATGGCAGCATTGTAAGTAGTGTTGTTTATATCACCACAAGCTTTTGCTGCAAGGAGGAGTAAAGTAGGGCGGATATGTTTTCCGTCCGACTTCATTGTATAATCGATTATTTCTTGAATTCTAGGGTTATCACAGTAAACAGACTCTTTGTACAGAGTATTAAATTTTTTCAATTCATCTGCTACCGGTTTAGCTAGTAAGAGCTTTTTATCCATATCACATTTTTGTTGAGATGCAAATTTAAGAATAATTCGGTGTATAGCATTATTAATTTGTAACTTTGCACCACGATAAAGAGTTAATTTATAATGAAACGAATATTTGTTTTGTTTATTTTTTATTTTTCTCTTAACATCTGCTTTTTATCAGCACAAACTTCCCGTTTTGAGAGTGATAATAATAAATATTTTTACGACATAGGATTAAGCTATAGTACCATGATTTTTGAAGGTGATGGTACTATGGTCAATTTGCATGGAGCTTATTATTTTGCTCCTAATTTGGGTATTAGAACAGGATTATCATATACAAGTAATATAACTGATGATTGTGACTGGATGATCAAAATTCCTGCATTGTTTTCTTTCCGTACCGAGACTATAGAAAGCATGGAACCCGATTTTGATGATGATGAAACATTGGGGGAAATGTTATTTTCTTCTTTATTATATATTCTCCCAAAACGTTTTGAGGTGAATGCTGGACCATCATTTGGCTATATGTCTCCCTTCAATTTGGATAATAAGCATGGGAAATTGGTAGATGACTATTATTATATCAACACTAAGCCAATGGCTACTTTAGACCTGAATGGGAAGATGACAATTCCGATAAATAGAGTAGGGGTTGACTTATCTCTGGGGGTTAGTTATTTCTTGACCAAGAATATTAAATCAATCTCTTCTAATGGAGTAGATCCTAAAATTCATAGATGGATAGGTAATTTCTCTGTTGGCATCCATTATCGGTTCTGATATTTGTAGTTTTCTGCTTTTTCCGTACCTTTCCCATTATTTTAAAAATTGATACAATGAAGTTATTCCTCCTAGATGCTTACGCTCTAATATATCGTTCCTATTATGCTTTTATAAAAAATCCAAGGGTTAATTCGAAGGGTTTGAATACATCTGCCATTTTTGGTTTTGTAAATACACTCGAAGAATTATTGAGGAAAGAAAACCCAACGCATATTGCAGTTGCATTTGATCCTCCGGGAGGAACATTCCGTCATGAAGCTTATGAGCAATACAAAGCACAACGTGAAGCTACGCCTGAGGATATAAAACTGGCTGTGCCTATTATCAAAGATATTATTGCAGCGTACAATATCAAAGAGCTGGAAGTCCCTCGCTATGAGGCTGACGATGTCATCGGTACAATAGCAAAAAAGGCAGAAAAAGCAGGTTTTGATGTTTATATGATGACCCCGGACAAAGACTATGGTCAGCTTACGAGCGATCACATCTTTATGTACAAACCAAAATTTGCTGGTAGTGGATTCGACGTTTTAGGCTCAAAAGAAGTAATGGAGAAATACGAACTTTCGTCGCCGGAGCAGATGATAGATTTGTTAGGTTTGATGGGAGATGCATCTGACAATATTCCGGGATGTCCGGGAGTAGGACCTAAGACTGCTCAAAAATTATTGAGCGAATATGTAACTATCGAAAATCTACTTGCCAACACTGAAAATATAAAAGGGGCACTTAAGGCAAAGCTGGAAGATAACAGAGAGCAAATCATCTTCTCAAAATTTCTAGCAACAATTAAGATTGATGTACCTATTGATTTTAATGCAGAGGAATATAAAAGAGAGGAAATAGATGCCGAAAAAATATCAGCTATTTTCGAAGAGCTTGAGTTCAGAACACTTATTACACGCGTTTTAAAGAAAGAGGGTGCAATAGCTGCTCCTGTTAGAATTTCTACTTCACACGAAGCAATACAAGGAGACTTATTTGCGGAATTCATGCCGCAGTCGGGAGGAACTGAAGATGTTGCTAACTATTCTGGTCTTCAAGAGCTGAAAGATGTTCCGCATGAATATTTCTTGGTTGATAAGGAAGCTGATATTGCTGCATTAGCAAATAAGTTGGCTCAACTCGAATTTTGTTGTTTCGATACAGAGACGACGGGTCTTGATCCTATCACTAGCGAATTGGTAGGGATGTCTTTTTCTTTCAAAGAAGGAGAAGCTTATTATGTTCCGGTTTCAGCAGATTTTGATAAGGCAAAGGCCTTGGTGGAACAATTCCGTTCGTTCTTTGAAAATGAGAAAATTGAAAAGATAGGACAAAATCTAAAATATGATATTGTTGTATTGAAAAAATATGGGATCCATGTAAAAGGGAAACTTTTTGATACAATGATAGCCCATTATCTCTTGAATCCCGAATTGAGACACAATATGGATTATATGGCAGAAACATTTCTGAATTACAAGACAATCCATATAGATGAGCTGATAGGAGCAAGAGGGAAGAACCAATTAAATATGAGAAGCCTTTCGCCTGAGCAGGTAAAAGATTACGCTTGTGAGGATGCGGATATCACATTGAAACTGAAAAATATTCTGGAACAAGCAATAGAGAAAGAAGGTCTTCAAAAACTGCTTTACGAAATAGAGCTTCCTTTGGTTTATGTGCTTGCCGACATGGAGTATACAGGGGTACGTTTAGATACTGAAGCCTTGAAAGAGTATTCCAAAACACTCACTTTGGAACTTCAAAGTATCGAGTCGAAGATTCATGAGCAAGCGGGTATTGAATTTAATATAAATTCAGCAAAGCAAGTAGGAGAGGTGCTTTTTGACAGGTTGAAGATTGTAGATAAACCCAAAAAGACAAAAACTGGACAATACGTTACCAGTGAAGAAACCTTGGAAAGCCTGAAAGGGAATCACCCTATCGTTAATCAGATATTAGAATATCGTGGCTTAAAGAAGTTACTAAGTACATATATTGATGCATTGCCTTTACTTGTCAATGAAAAAGATGGGAAACTACATACTTCTTACAATCAGACAGTAACATCTACAGGTCGTCTTAGTTCTAGCAATCCTAATTTACAAAACATACCTATACGCGATGACCAAGGACGCGAAATACGCAAGGCTTTCATTGCAGACGAAGGTTGTGTTTTCTTCTCTGCCGACTATTCTCAGATCGAACTTCGTATCATGGCTCACTTAAGTCAAGACCCAAGTATGATTGAGGCTTTTAACAGTGGAGAAGATATTCATGCTGCTACGGCTGCCAAAATTTTCCATTTACCAATAGGTGAAGTAACTAGTGATATGCGTCGCAAAGCAAAGACTGCCAACTTTGGTATCATCTATGGTATATCTGTTTTTGGCTTATCTGAGAGGTTAGCTATTCCAAGAGGAGAAGCAAAGGAACTGATCGACGGCTATTTTGAAAACTATCCGAAGGTGAAAGAGTACATGGATAAGAGTATCGCTTTGGCACAAGAATATAGCTATGTAGAAACTGTTTTTGGACGTAAGCGTTATCTGCCGGATATCAATTCGCGCAATGCTACAGTTCGTGGATATGCCGAGCGTAATGCCATAAATGCGCCTATACAGGGTAGTGCTGCCGATATTATCAAAGTGGCGATGAACAAAATATTCAAACGCTTCTCGGATGAGGGCCTAAAATCGAAAATGATTCTTCAGGTGCATGACGAACTTAACTTTAATGTACTGAAAGAAGAATTGGATAAGGTGAAAGCAATTGTTATCGAAGAAATGGAGAATGCTTATAAGCTTCATGTTCCACTTAAAGCCGATTGTGGAGAAGGGAAAAATTGGCTGGAAGCACACTAAAATATTTTAGGATATGGTAGTTAAACACAAACGCTCTAAAAAAATATTCTTAGGCTGTCTTGTCAGCTTGGGGGTTGTGTTTGTGTTGGTTGCAGCCTTCCTTTTTTATATATTCGATGGTTGGGGAAACAGAAGGGAACAAGCAGAGATCGATAGTGTGGAGCAATCGGCTATTTGTGATACAATTCCCTATATTACAGAACAACCGGAATTATCTTTTATCTATTTTCAGGATGAGGAAATAAATTCGATTAAATTTCAAATACTCAGGGATGGAAAACTTATAGGAGATACGATTGCCTATACAGCTTTTTACATAATTGATCATACTACCTATAATAGGGTAAAGATTCCTTATGAGTGCTTTTTAAAGACAGATACTATTGTTCTTAGGACAGAACACCCTTTATATTATAAAATAGCGGGGTTTCATCACTATGCTTATTTACATTATGGAATGTTTGGTTATTTAGGAGGTTACGACTGTCGTTTTTCAGAAGACTGTACTGTAAATGGAAAGAACTATACTCATGGAGGAGTTATAGCTAAATATGCAGGTTGGCGAAGTTTGGATTCTATTCCTTTAAGGATATATGAAGACACACCGGAGTTTGAACAATTGCAGAAAGACATTCCAATAAAATATGAAGAAGCTCTTAAGATAATAGATCGTAAAAGATCCACAATATCAGCATCTTTTCTTTATTATCAGAATGGGTTTTATTATATATCTAGCCGAAGAAGCAATCGAAAGGTTATGCTACTTGACAAGATAAATGGATATACCGGAGAGTTCAAAGCTGTATCGGATGGTATGCCCGAATAACTATTTTAGTGTACAATGAATTTGGAGAATAGCATTATTTCAAGATATGGAAATCAATACTGGGTATTTATGCTGGTGTTGGTTTTTCTTACTTTGTTTATGATGTTCTGTAATGGTTTATCTGCCTCGTACTCCGGGTTTGATTTCTTTTTTCATTACCGACGGTTAGATGTCCTGATTGATGCTTTAAAGCATGGAGACTATATCTCTTATATTGATTATAGCAATGTGGATGGATATGGTTATCTCGTAAAACCATTTTATCCAGACCTTATTCTATTACCTTTTGCTTTTATAGGACTTTTTACGAGTACCTATTTTGCTTATGATACAATGATTTTTGTAATGACTGTGTTGTGTGGTATGTTTATGTATCACACGATTAAGGTTATTTTCAATAGTCGGTATGCTGCATTTTTAGGTGCTATTCTTTATACATTTGCTGTATATCGTCTTTATGACATATATCACAGAGGAGCTTTGGCCGAGGCTTTATCTTTCTCTTTTCTTCCTATTGTATTTCTTGGACTTTATTATGTTATAAAAGGAGATTATCGGAAATGGTATATCCTTGCAATAGGTTATACTTCGCTTATCTATTCGCATGTTATAGCATCGGTACTGATGTTTGTAACATTGTTGATATTGTTAGCAATTAATTATAAATCTTTTATCAGTGAACCTAAACGAATCACTTATTTATTCCTTGCAGGTGTTGTTACTTTGTTGTTGACATCTTACTACATTTTGCCTCTTGTAGAACAAATAAGTCATAATTCATTTTATCTGGATTCTCGCAATCCAGGGGGGGGAGCCGGCTATGGTAAAGTTGGCTTTGATCTTATTCTTTGGGGGCTGGTGAGCGGTATAGCCTACCCTGACACTCATATGTGGACTGGTGTTGGTATTGTTTTAGTATTAGTGCTCTTAGTCCGTTTTTTTGTAAAAAAGGAACAGTCTGGCTTGTTGAGAATGGTAGATATAGGAGTTATTATAGGCATTTGCTTTATACTTATCACTTCCCGTATTTTTCCTTGGGGACGATTCCCTTTTAACTTATTGTCTTTTATACAATATCCTTGGAGACTTTATGAGTTTGTGAGTTTCTTTTTTGCTATTGCAGGTGCTTATTATCTTTCTGTGCTTTTTGTTAAAGAAAAGCAGCGTTTTCTTGTTTCTGCTATCTTAGTTTTAGTGATAATGGGGACGACTTATATTCATAGCGAGAATTTTAAGGAATTATATCCTCAGAAAACAACATTGACTGATACAGGTGAGTCTCCTGAAAAGCCAACGATGTATAATAGGTATCATACGATAGGAGGGGAGTATTTTCCTTCAAAATATCCGATGATGGAATATGCATATACAAGAGGAGAGGTTGTTACCTTCCTAAACGAAGATACTAAGATATCGGATATAGATAGAGGTTATAATCAGACATCATTTGATGTAAGTATTAATAAACCTGATACTTTAGTTCTTCCGTTGCTATTTTATAAAGGATATAATGTAACTTTGCGCGGAATTGATATTCCTATACATGAAAGTAATGATGGACTGATTGAAATTTATGTTGTGGAATCGGGAAATATTAATGCAATTTACAAAAGCACGACGATACAAGACGTAAGTTTCTATGTCTCTCTATCGGGGGCAATTCTTCTGATTATATTCGTGATACTAAATAGAAATAGAAAATATGGATTCTATAGACAGAATAATAAATAGAGTAGCTATAAATAAAAAGAATCATTTCTGGGTATTCTTTGCTATACTTCTATTACTTACATCCATTATGATGTATTTATATTCTCCTTTATATCCGGGACATGATTTACATTTCCACTTTGTACGCATACAAGCATTGATGACTGCGCTTACAGATGGAAATTTTTATCCTAGCTATATAGATTATGCTTCTGCCAATGGATATGGCTATTTTACAAAAGCTTTTTATTCGGATGTAATTCTTATTCCTTTTGCTATCATAGGTTGTTTTACTTCTGTTTTGGTTGCTTATCAGACACTGATATTTGCGATTACTGTTCTATGCGGTATATTTACGTATAAGACGGTAAATTATATTCTTCAAAATCATATTGCTGCTTTAATAAGTGCTTTATTATATACTTTTTGCTTCTACAGACTGTTAGATCTATATTTTCGTGCGGCATTAGGAGAAGTGATCTCCTTTACTTTTGTTCCATTGGTTTTTCTAGGTTTATATCATATAATAAGAGGTGATTACAAGAAGTGGTATATATTGTCCATCGGTTTTGGATTAATGATTTTTACGCATGTTATTTCCTCTGTCTTAATGTTTCTTACAATCTTGGTATTTCTACTCATTTATAATAAACGATTGAGGCAAGAGCCACAGCGAATAGGCTATCTATTCCTTGCGGGATTTGTAACTTTACTTATTACAGCTTACTATCTATACCCGATGTTGGAACAGATGCTATCTAACTCTTTTTATTATAAAACCAGAAATATTACCGAACCAGTAGAAGCCGGAGCAAAAGAATTGCACTGGATCATATGGGGCATGTTTACCGGTATTGTTCATACTAAACAAATCTTTGTTCCAGGTATAGGGGTTTTATTGACAATGTTTATTTTCTTACGCCTTTTCATCTATGAAAAAAACAAAGAACTAAAACTTGTAGATACTCTTCTTATCGTAGGCTTTGTATACGTTTTTGCAGTATCAACATTTTTTCCATGGGGTTATTTCCCTTTCAAATTATTGAATTTTATTCAGCTCCCATGGAGACTCTATGAATTCTCTAGTTTCTTCTTTGCAGTAGCAGGTGGATATTTTGTAGCATTGCTATTAAAAACGAATAAGAGACAGTTAATAGGAGTTTCTAGTATTGTGTTATTATTAATTGTCATGCTATCGAGTGATAGTACATTATATAAAGAGTCAAGAAGTTTTCAATCACTTTATGTAGCTCCTGTCCTTGCTAATAGATATCATTTAGGAGGGTTGGAATATTTTCCGGATAAGCTTCCTTCATTGGAATTTATAGAAGAACGAGGAGATGTTGTCATTACCGATCGTGCAGATATAACTGTGGAAAATTTGACAAAAGCAAAAGGTATAACACAATTTGATGTGAGAGTAGATGATATGACTACTTTAGAATTACCTCTTGTTTACTATAAAGGTTATCAGGCAAAGACTTCTTCAGGGGAATATCTTCCTGTATCAGAAAGTGAGAATGGTTTGGTACAAATTGAGACAGCAAAATCAGATAAAATCAACGTATACTATGGAGGAACATTGGTACAGAAAATTAGCTGGCTCATCTCTCTGTTAAGTCTTTTGGCTTTGTGTGTATACATTTTCATTAATAAAAGGAATAATAAGATAAATAGCTTAAAGGCATGATAACCTTATCTTCTGAAAAAACTACTATAAAAAAGGAATTTTGGGTTTTCTTAGCGACATTAATTTTTCTGTCGTTATTCATGATACTATGGTGTGGTCCGTTATCCAAATATTTAGGGCATGATTTTCATTTTCATTTAATTAGATTCAATGTATTGATAGAAGCGATCAAAGAGGGTACTTATCCAATTTATATTGACTATGGAACATTAGAAGGATATGGATATTTCACGAAAGCTTTTTATCCGGACTTGACAATACTCCCTTTTGCTATAATAGGAACGGTTATAGAGCCTATAGTAGCTTATAATATAATGATGTTTACATATTCTGTTCTTTGTGGATTGTTTATGTATTTAGTCGTAAATACTATTTTTAAAAACTTTTTTGCCGCATTTGTCAGTGCTATTGTCTACACCTTTTCTCCATACCATCTATTTGATTGGTATAATAGAGCTGCTTTAGGCGAATCAATATCCTTTGCATTCCTTCCTATTATTTTCCTCGGATTGTACCATATTATAGCAGGAGATTATAAAAAATGGTATATCCTGTCAATAGGTTATAGTTTGATCATATATACTCATCTATTGTCCTCTTTTCTTACTTTCATCGCAACTGTATTCTTACTTTTGATATGTTGCAAGCTTTTATTTAAAGAACCTAAACGGATACAGTATCTTTTATTGGCTGCAGGAGTAACTGTCCTTGTTACTGCAAGTTATCTGCTCCCAATGTTTGAACAAATGTTATCCAATACATTCTATTATTCTACAAACGAAAATGTTCCTGGGCAAATGAAGCAATATCCGATACAAATGTTTTGGGGAATGTTGAACGGCTTTCTATATCCAGAGGATCCTTTTTATATGCATAGTGTCAGCGGTACAGGTCCTCTTTTAATCTTACTTATACTTTTGCGCTTTTTCGTAAAAGAGAAAACTGTTCTGAGGAAGATTGCTGATTTGTGTCTTGTTCTGGGACTCATCTTTTTATTTATGGTTTCATCTTATTTCCCTTGGGGGAGACTGCCTTTAGATTTTGTTCAATTCCCTTGGCGCTTATATGAATTTGTGGTATTCTTCTTTGCCATTGCAGGAGCATATTACTTATCTGTATTAATAAAAACAAAGAAAGTTTCTTTTATTGCTGTAAGTGCAATTGTTATTGCTACTACCTTGATGATGGTCAGGTCAGACAGTAATTATAAGAATTGGCAAAGTATTGTAAAAAGGCAAGCTCCCTATTATTACTTTAATGGGATACCTTCAATCGAAAATCAATACTTACTCGGTATGGCTGAATATATACCTGTGAAAGTACCTTCTTTAGAATTTATAAATGAGAGAGGAGATGAAGTTAATACGACATACCCTAATACAGAGATTAGTAATTTCTCTAAGAATAAAGGATTAATTTCATTCAATATAAAAACAGAAGCTCTGGAGAAAGTAGAATTACCCTACCTCTATTACAAAGGTTATAAAGCAGTAAATAAAGCTAAAGAAGAATTTCTTGTTGAGGAGAGTGATCATGGCTTAGTACAAGTTGAAGTAACTAAATCTACGGATATTGAAGTATATTATGCCGGAACTATTATTCAGAAAATTAGTTGGTATATTACTCTGTTGAGTATTCTAGGATTGATTGTATATATTATATATTCCAAAAGAAAAGATAGAATAAGTGTATGATGATATTGGACAAGATTCAACTCCTTCTATTAACTAATAAGAAAGTTCAGTTTCTGTTATTCTTTTTAGTTTTAGCCTTGTTGTCTCTTTTTATGGTGTTAGTTTATGGTCCAAGCTGCAACTATCCGGGTTATGATTATTATTTTCATCTAAAGCGTTTCGAAGCTCTTATTACAGCCATTAAAGAAGGCTCATTCCCTATTTACATAGATTATGAGGCAGCTTTAGGATATGGTTATTTGAGTAAAATCTTTTATTCTGATATAATTTTTATTCCATTTGCACTGTTGGGACTTCTTATCGATGCACCTTCTGCTTTCGAGGTAATGTTATTTGTAATGACTATCCTTTGTGGCATCTTTATGTATGTTGCAGTGAGGAAAATATACGATAGTCCCTTTGTAGCCTCCTTGTCATCTTTGTTATATACATTCTCCGTTTATCGATTGTTTGATATTTATAATCGCGGGGCATTGGGAGAAGTCTTTGCTTTTACTTTTCTTCCTATAGTTTTCCTTGGCTTGTATCATATTATCAAAGGAGATTATAAGAAGTGGTATATTATCGCAATAGGGTTTAGTCTACTTATATTCTCACATGTAATCTCTACAGTTCTTGCTTTTATAACAGTGGTAATTATCTTATTAATTTATTCAAGAACTTTATTAAGCGAGCCTAAACGCTTCTATTACCTTGTTATAGCTGGAGTCGTGACAATAGCTATAACATCAACCTATATTTTCCCTTTATTTGAGCAGATACAATCCAATGCTTTCCGTTACGAAGATAATGATTGGGCTTTACCATCACGTACAAAACAACCTTTAGAATATTGGCTTTGGAGTATTATCTCGGGGTTTTTCTATCCGAAACATATAATGATAAAAAGCTATGGAGTTATACTTAGCATAGGTATACTGTTACGTTTCTTTATAAAAGAGAAATCATCTAAGCTAAAAAGTATAGACTTGGGGGTGATTATTGGCATAGGTTATCTAATAGCTACTTCGAGTATTTTCCCATGGGGTAGATTTCCTTTTACCTTGTTGTCTTTCATTCAGTATCCTACAAGGCTCTTTTTATTTATAACATTCTTTTTCTCTGTTGCAGTAGCTTATTACCTATTTGTCCTTTTTAAGAAACAGAGATCTAGAATAATAGTATTCTCTGTTTTTATTGTATTAATTGGGCTAACTATATGCATGCATAATGATCAATATAAATATATGCATACAACCTATATTGGCGAATCTAATGAAAAGCCAACTCCAGGGAACTTCTTTTATTTAAATGGGGCAGAATATGTTCCAGAAAAGGCTTCTTCTGCATATTTTGTTCTCGAAAGAGGTGATAGTATCAGAAGTCTTATGGGTGTTTCAGAAATTATTGATTATAAAAGGGAAAAAGGTGTTCTAATGCTAAATGTAGCTACTTCATCATCCGACTCACTAGAACTTCCTCTATTCTATTATAAAGGCTATAGTGCAACATTAAATGATGAAAATATTGCTTATACTCAAAGTGAATATGGACTAATGCAACTTCCTATTGATAAATCGGGAGAAGTTAAAGTATTTTATAAAGGAACAACGATTCAAAAAATAAGTTTCTTCATAACTATTATCAGTATATTTGTGTTATGTTTTTATATAGTTAATCAGAGAAGAAGAAATAAACAATTTAAAAGTATTCACTAATGACAATACTTGCTATAACAGCTATAGATTTTGTTAAACCCATATTCATGTTAATTTTTGGTCTGGTAATGATCTTCAGTCCAAGATCGTTGATGTGGAAGGCTAAATACGATGAAGAAGGTGTGAAGGCTGAGTCGTGGGTAAAGAAAATAGGTATTATTCTTTGCGTTGCGGGAATTGCTATAGCTATCTATTATATCTACAAGATGAACAATGCTTGACGGATTTGTTGAGTATGGTTATATTGGTCTTTTTCTAGCTTCCTTTCTGGCAGCTACCATACTTCCTTTTGGTTCAGAAGTAGTATTTGCAGGTCTCATTGCTTTAGGGATGAATGCATGGGGTTGTATTATTATCGCTTCGGTGGGTAACTGGCTTGGAGGGATGACGAACTATCTACTAGGCAGGCTTGGAAAGGTGGAGTGGATTGAAAAATACCTGAAAGTAGATAAAGGGAAAATTGATAAAGTACAGCATTGGCTCGAAGGGAAAGGAGCTTTCATGGCTTTTTTTAGTTTCTTACCAGTTGTAGGTGATGTCATTGCTTTGGCTCTTGGCTTTATGCGGGCTAATGTCTACATAGTCAATGTAAGTATGTTCTTGGGAAAGTTTGCTCGCTATGTACTGATTATGTATGGAGTAAATTGGATTTTTTAGAGAAGGAAGATACCAAAAGAGGAGAAAAATTATGTCTACAATATTATTTCACGAAATTGTTTTTGGACCCATCCACAGTCGTCGTTTAGGTACATCTTTAGGAATGAATCTTCTCCCTTATGACGGGAAGCTTTGCTCATTTGATTGTATTTATTGCGAATGTGGCTATAATGATGATTTCAGAACAAAGACTAAGCTACCTGACAGAGACAATGTAAAAGCGGCTCTTGAAGATAAGCTTATCCGCCTGCAGCAAGAGGAGGCATCTATCGATGTTATTACTTTTGCAGGCAATGGTGAACCAACGATGCACCCGGAGTTTGCAGGGATCATTGATGATACAATAGAACTCAGGGATAAGTATTTCCCGAATGCAAAAATAAGTGTGCTATCCAATGCCATGCATATATCAAAAGAGAGTGTATTCGAAGCTCTAAAAAAAGTTGATAATAACATCTTAAAGTTAGACTCTGCTATTTTGGATACTGTTCGTTTGATTGATCGACCTAATGCTCCAAGCTATACTATCGAAAAGCAAGTTGAGCTTTTCAAACAGTTCGATGGAGAGTTCATTATGCAAACGATGTTTGTGAGAGGCAGCCACAATGGAAGGATAGTGGATAATACGACAGAAGAGGAAATTTCGGCTTGGTTAGAGGCTGTGAAAGCAACGAGCCCCAAAGAGGTGATGATTTATACCATAGATAGAGAAACCCCTGAAAAGAATCTGGATAAAGTTCCATTAGAAGACCTGAAGAGGATAGGGGAGAGGGTTGAACAATTGGGAATAAAAGTAAGTATATCAGGATAAAAATGAAGATATAATAAAAGGAGCAGAATAAGCATTCTGCTCCTTTTGTGTTTATGATGAGTCGGTTTTATCCATTCACTTTCTTGTAATCAGCGAGGAATGTAGCTAATCCACTATCAGTAAGAGGATGTTTCAATAACCCTTTGATAGCAGGCAGAGGGCATGTAGCCACATCGGCTCCAACTTCTATACACTGTATGATATGCTGAGTAGAGCGTATTGATGCTGCCAGTACCTGTGTATCCATTGCATAGGTAGTGTACATGTCTACAATCTTGCTTACCAGGTCAATCCCGTCACTCGATATATCATCTAGGCGGCCCACAAAAGGTGAAACGTATGTTGCTCCCGCTTTAGCAGCCAATAGCGCTTGACCTACTGAGAATACGAGTGTACAATTGGTGCGGATACCTTTTTTGCTGAAATATTTTATTGCCTTGATGCCTTCCTCGATGCAAGGGACTTTGACTACAATGTTTGGGTGAAGTGCTGCAAGCTCCTCTCCTTCCCTTATCATGCCCTCGTAGTCAGTAGCAATTACTTCGGCACTCACATCGCCATCTACGATATTGCAAATGTCGAGGTAGTGTTTTCGTTGATTCTCTACTCCTTTGATGCCTTCTTTGGCCATTAACGAAGGGTTTGTAGTTACTCCATCCAAAACTCCCAGATCGTTCGCTTCGCGTATCTGATCCAGATTAGCTGTGTCAATAAAAAATTTCATGATGTTCTCTATTTTAATGCGTTAACATGTGTTTTTACTATCCTCTAATATCCGAATATATTATGATAAAAACAACGGGGTGAGACAAATTGTTTGCATGTTTTATAGTAGTTTAATAGTTACTTGTATGGCTCTGTTCAAGGTTTTTTACAGGTCAAACGGGGTGTTTTATTATTTTAACAACAAAATAGTTGCTAGTACGAAATAATTATTCTAGCTTTGTAAAATATTTGCTAATAGAAAATATTTTTAGATGGAACCAATTTGTAAACTGAAAGACTTATATAAAGCACTCTATAATTTCGAGAAAAGCTTTGCCGAAAAGAACGGCATTACTATTAACGAAGGAATGCTTCTGTGCTGCCTGAAAGACGGAAGTTCTAAGGCTGCGAACGAGCTATGTGACTTTGTAGGACTATCTAATTCGCGTGTATCTCGTATTATCAATACAGTTGAGGAAAAAGGTTATATAGTACGCGAGATGGGAGCTACGGACAAACGCAAGATGATCTTTACGCTGACAGACTTAGGAAAAGCGAAAACAGAAGAAATGCAAGCCGCAGGAATTGATTTCTCGGAGCTGACATCTCAAATAGCTAAATTCATAGAATAAAAAATTTTACTCAATAAATTGCTAATAACAAATATTTACAATATAAAATGAAAGTATTAATAATAGGGGGTGTTGCAGGAGGAGCAACCACAGCAGCCAGGCTTAGGAGAGCCGATGAAAATGCTCAGATCATTTTGTTCGAGCGTGGAGAATATGTTTCGTATGCTAACTGTGGACTTCCATACCATATCGGGGGAACAATCAGCGAGCGCGACCGATTGTTTGTTCAAACGGTAGAGGGCTTTGTCAATCGCTTTAACATAGATATTCGTGTAAACTCGGAGGTAACAGCCATTAATCTGGAGAAGAAGGAAGTGACAGTGCGTAATTCATCTTCGGACGAAACATATACCGAATCGTATGATAAATTGGTTGTATCTACGGGAGCTGAACCTATTCGTCCGCCACTGAAAGGGATAGATGACCAACGAATCTTCTCGCTGAGAAATGTTCCCGATATGGATAAGATAAAGAGCTATATCGATCAGCATAAACCAAAGACAGCTGTTGTTATCGGAGGTGGTTTTATAGGTCTCGAAATGGTCGAAAACCTACACGAAGCCGGAGTGAAGGTAAGTGTGGTGGAAAAGATGAATCAGGTGATGGCTCCTATCGATTATGGGATGGCTTCTATCGTTCATCATCAGTTACGTCAAAAGGGAGTAAACTTGTATCTGGGAGAAGGTGTTACCGGTTTCGAGTCGAAAGGTTCAGAAATAGAGGTGCAATTAGAGAACAGTCAACCTTTGACAGCTGATATGGTTATCCTTAGTATTGGTGTTCGCCCCGATGTTAAGTTGGCTAAGGCAGCAGGTCTTGAGTTAGGCTCGTTGGGTGGTATCAAGATCGATGATTATATGCAGACTTCGGATAAAGATGTATATGCACTGGGCGATGCTGCTGAGGTAATGAACCCTGTAACGGGCAAGTATAGCCTGATTCCTCTCGCAGGTCCTGCAAACAAGCAAGCACGTATCGTGGCAGATAATATTGTAGAGGGTAATAAATATAAATATGCCGGCTCAATAGGAACATCCATTGCAAAGGTTTTCGACCTGACAGTTGCCGCTGCTGGAGCTTCATCCAAATTGTTGGACAGAGAAAAGATCCCTTATATAGAATCATATACACACGGCAGCTCACATGCCGGATATTATCCAAACTCATTACCGCTATCCATCAAGATAAACTTTTCTCCAGCCGATGGTAAACTGTTGGGCGCTCAGGTAGTAGGTTTCGATGGGGTGGACAAGCGAATGGAAATGTTTGCTCAGGTAATAAAAAATGGAGGAACAATTTACGATTTACAAGAAATAGAACATGCTTATGCACCACCTTATTCGTCAGCAAAAGACCCTGTAAATATAGCCGGATTTGTAGCAGATAACATTATGAAAAAGAAAGTGAACGTTATACAATGGAATGAATTGAAAGATCAGAACGAGGCTGAAATATTCGTCGTAGATGTGCGTACTGCCGAAGAACATGAATTTGGTCACATCGCAGGTTCTGTAAATATTCCGGTAGATGAAATAAGAAGCCGATTGGCAGAAATTCCACAAGACAAGAAGATTATTGTTTATTGTGCAGTCGGATTGAGAGGTTATACAGCATCTCGCATCCTGATGCAACACGGATATACCAATGTATATAATCTGTCGGGAGGCTATAAAACATATTCTTGCGCGATAGAAGATAACTCAACCATTACAACAACATCATGTGCCATGCAAATAGAAGATGATGGCACTGTTAAAGATTGGAGCAATATGAAAACAATTCAAATAGACGCTTGCGGCTTGCAATGTCCGGGTCCGATTATGCAACTGAAGAAAAATTACGATCAGATCGAATCAGGAGACAGACTCGAAATTAAAGTAACGGATCAGGCTTTTGGCGAAGATTTGAACGGATGGGCACGGATGGTTGGTGCGAAAGTCGTTGATATGAACAATGCAGGCGGTGTTATTACCGCTACAGTAGAAAAACAAGCTGTGGAACAAGGAAATAAAGCTGTGAATGGTGGTGATAATAAAACTCTGGTTGTATTCAGTGACGACCTCGACAGAGCTTTGGCTTCGTTTGTTATTGCCAATGGGGCAGCAGCTTCGGGTAAGAAAGTGAGTATCTTCTTTACTTTCTGGGGACTAAATGTTATTAAGAAAGTGAAAAAGCCGGCGGTCGAAAAAGATTTTATGGGCAAGATGTTTGGCATGATGCTTCCATCCAGTAGCAAGAAGTTAGGTCTTTCTAAAATGAACATGGGTGGAATGGGTGGCAAAATGATGCGCTCTATTATGAAAAGTAAAAATATCGATAGTCTCGAAAGCCTGATGCAACAAGCGAAAGACAACGGTGTAGAATTCATTGCCTGCTCTATGTCGATGGACGTAATGGGCATCAAAAAAGAAGAATTGATGGACGGAATCACTATCGGCGGGGTAGCAGCATATCTAGACAGAGCTGAGAATGCAAACGTTAATTTATTCATATAATAAGTAGTATGGAAAAAATAGTCTCTATATTTAAGCGCAATTGGACATATCTGGTCGGAGCCCTTGTTGGTGCGGTAGGAGGTTACTTATACTGGTCCTACGTTGGTTGCGAAAGTGGAACCTGCCCCATTACGGCTTCTCCTACCAATACGATGATATATGGAGCGCTTATGGGTAGCCTGCTGTTCGGCATGTTCAAGAAACAGAGAAAAGATGAGAAAACGGAAGAATAAGTATAGTCTGCCAATCCTGCTTAAAGGCATGGTATTTGCATTACTATTGATGTTCTTTTCTACGTCCTGCTGTATCACCGGTTATTGCCAGATAGACACAACAGATTCTCAACAAAAAGAAATAGAAGAAACAATTAAACAATAATTTAAAATTCTCAATGAAGAAACTACTGTTTATATTGCTTATGGCAGGGCTGGCAATTGCTTGCACAGGGCAAACAAAGAGCGATAATACAAAAACAACTAAAAAGGAGGTTAAAGTGAAAACAATAGAATTAAATAAAATAGATTTTCTTGAAAAAGTAGCAAACTACGAGGCAAATCCTCAGGAATTTAACTATCTGGGCGATAAACCTGCATTGATCGATTTTTATGCAGACTGGTGCGGGCCTTGTAAAGCGATTGCTCCCGTATTGGAAGAGCTTGCAGCAGAGTACGATGGTGAGATTTATATCTACAAGATAAACACCGAAGAGCAGCAAGAGCTTGCAGCACTGTTCGGAATCAGAAGCATTCCCAGCTTGCTTTTTGTACCGATGGGAGAGCAACCTCAGATGGCGCAAGGCGCATTGCCAAAAGCCACATTGAAAGAGGCTATCAATAAAGTGCTATTGAAGAAAGAGGATTAAGCGACAAATAAATAGTTGGATAGAGGGCATTGGGTAATACCAGTGCCTTTTTTTGTTTTTATATTGACGTGTAAGATATTTCATTAACTTTAAGATAATTTGAAGAAATACAAAAGACTTAAATCTATCCAATTATGAGCAAAAAATTATTACCCCTATTGCTAATCTTATTATTTATAGCATGCTCCGAAAAGAAAGTATATTCTTCTTATAAAATAACCTTAGAAGAGTCATTCTATACTGATGTTCCAGGAAATATTGTGAAACTTTACGTGGCTCAAGATCATTCTTTTCTTAAGAATATACCAGAGATAAAATGTGATTTATCAGCAATCAATTACTTTAAAAAGGATAAATTTGTTTATTCCGATTCTATTCCCAACCAGATATACTTATTTGTAGGAGTAAATGAAAAGAAAAAAGAGAAGTATGTTATCGTAGATGCGAATGATAATCATGATTTTTCAGACGATGAATTATTTATATTCCCTATTACTGATGTGCCTTTATCAAGAGAGGATAAAAAAGACAAATTTGTACAACTAAAAGTAATATATGATCATATAAATAATGGAGTTGGGCATATTGCTATAGATCCTTACAATTATTTTCAAATTAAAAATGATATATCGCAAGATGACGATTTACAGGTTGTTATAGGGTTGGTAGACTATATGGGAGCAAGTGCACAAATTGATGCTATAGCTGTAGAAATAAATAGCAATGTCTCATCAAATCTTTATGATAGAAAACTTAATGATAAGACAAATTTTCGAATTCGCTTTAAAGATAAGAATGGAGAAGAAGATTCTAGATATTTATCTAGAGGTGATACAATTAATATTCTTGATAAAGTGCTCGTTTTATCAGAGGTAAGCTACCCTGATATAACATTAGAACAAATAGCTATTTTCGTAGATAGCAGTCGAGTTGACTCATATATGCCTATAGTTTATTCCCGAGATTTAGATACTGATGAAAAAATAAAAATAAATGATAAGATAAAAAGAAAATATGTATTTATAAATTTTTGGGGTAGTTGGAGTGGCCCATCCATAGTATCTATCCGTGAATTGAAGGAACTTTATGAAAAAATAAAAATAGAGAAGATGTACTTGTTTTAGGAATTGCTCTGGAAGAAGACTATGAGGGTGTTGAAAAGTTAAAAAGAATAATAAATAATGAAAAGATTGAATGGGATAATTATTGGTTTAGTATAGAGGATGGTAAATTAAGTAAATCTATACAGAAGAAGTTAAATTTAAAAGATTTTCCAACTTATCTCATTATTAATGAAAGAGGGAAGATTGTGTATAGAACACAATCAATGTATAGAACCCATGAAGCAGTAGACTTCTTCCTAAATATGATAGATGAATGATTGTAATTTAATCATAAACGCAGAAATAGCAGCTAAGCCATATTGTGTTTTAGCTGTTCTTTTATCATACATATCAACTAAATCTGTATATTTGCATTGTTTTGTAAACAGTTAAGAAGTAGGGGAATCTTGCTACTATGAATAAAACCATTCTGGAAGCTCAAATATTACGCGATAAATATACAAAAGCAGCTACTCTCAACATTGATGTTGAGGGCGAGTGGATTTTGTATGCAGGCGACTCTATAGAAACTATAAACAGAACATACCCTGTCCTTACTGGTACAGGGAGTGGAACTTTCCCGCTGAATGTAAGTCCCTCTATTCGTATCTATTTCGAACTTGTTGCCAGAGAGGAGAAAATGCTTCTTTCCGAAACACATTTGCCGATGGCAGGAGCTTACAATTTTCGCGATCTGGGAGGTATTCGTACACAAGAAGGCAGATATGTAAAATGGGGAAAACTCTTTCGGGCAGATGATTTGTCGAACCTTACAAAAGAGGATGTTGAATATTTAGCCTCTATCCCTCTTACTTCGGTTGTCGATTTTAGAGCTCAAAGTGAGGCGCGTCGTACAAGAGATAAATTGCCCGATACCGTACAATTTACCTATCCTATAGCCATTACCCCCGGAAACTTGAGTACGGAAGGTATTCAGGCAAATCTGCTGAAAACAAATATAGACCTCCATATGAAGCATATGAATCGTCTATTGGTCAGCGATCCGGCTTGTGTTAGAGCTTTCAGGGTTTTCTTTGCCATTGCTCAAAATAACCTGAGTGCGCCACTTGTATATCATTGTTCGGCAGGAAAAGATCGTGCCGGGATGGCAACGGCTTTGGTACTGTTTGCACTGGGCGTAGACGAGGAGACTGTTATGCAAGATTATATGATGTCGAATATATATCTTAGCGACAAATATTCAGCATTCATAGCCAAATACCCTCGTGCAGAGTCTATATTCACAGCGAAGCGAATGTTTTTAAAAGCGGCGATTAATCAGATCAAAAGAGATCATGGAACCATCATGAATTTTCTTACCAAAGAGCTGAAAGTAGATATTGTTCGTATGCGCCGCATCTACCTCGAAAAAGAAATATTCTAATCTTTCCGTCCATAATTTTGGCAAATCTTAGAATGCCAATGTAATCCAATAATAAGACAATGTGGCTATGATAGCCCACAGAAGAATTCCCAACAAGAAGGTATTTAATCCGCTTTTCTTTACTTCTTCCAGATTGATAGAAGTACCTATAAAGAATAATGACACCATCATCCCCTTTTTACCTAACCAATTCAGGTGACCATTCGTTTCTTCCATCCCCGGAAAATAGTTACCGATGAGGATGGCAACAACGAATAAAAGAATAAACCAAGGGATACTTATTTTAGAAGCACTGTTCTTATTGTAAAGCGCAATACACAGGGCTACGGGGATAATCCACAGAGTTCGGGTTAGTTTGACAGTTGTTCCTACTTGCAGTGCTTGTTCTCCATAAGCAGAACATGCCCCAACTACCGAGCTGGTATCGTGTATTGCAATAGCTGCCCAATACCCAAAGTGCGTTTGATCCATATTTAGTAGATGACCAATAGCCGGAAAGATAAATAAGGCTACAGCATTAAGGACGAATATAACAGCCAGTGAAAAACTGATCTGATTGTTCTTTGCATCTATCACAGGAGCAATAGCAGCTATGGCACTTCCTCCACAGATGGCAGTTCCTCCCGAAATCAGGGTTGTTGTGTTTTTATCGACTCCAAAGAATTTACCGAGAATCATACCACATAACATAGTCACTACAACCGAAACGATGGTAATCATAAAACCCGATTTTCCGGTTTGCACTACATCTTGTACCGACATGGCAAATCCCATGCACACAATCGATCCTTGTAATAAGTATTTAGTAAGTTTTCCGGTTTTAAGAGGGCTTTCTCCTTGTTGAAAGACTGACAGAATGAAACCTAAGAAAAGAGCAAGAGGAGCAGAGAAAAAAGGGAACAGACAACAAACAGGGATAATGTAATATAGTTTGTTTATATGTTTCCGCATCATTGTATATTTAATAAGCTCAAGGCTTCATTTTCGCTTTTTGTCATTTGTTCTTGTTCTTTATCAGTTTTATCATTAATTCCGCACAGGTGTAAAATTCCATGAATGATGACGCGATGAAGTTCTTCGTTGTAATCCACCTTATATTGTTCAGCATTGCTTTTTACAGTGTCCAGACTGATAAAAATATCGCCCGATATAGTATCTCCTTCGTTGTAGTTGAAAGTGATAATATCAGTATAGTAGTCATGTTGAAGATACTCGTTGTTTACTTCCAGTATTTTTTCATCCGAGCAAAAGATATATCCTATCGATCCTATCTTTTTGTCATACGTAGCGGCAACAGATTTTATCCAGTTTGTTGTCTCTCTTTTCTTTATGGAAGGCATCTTTACCCCTTCCGCATTGTAAGATATTGCCATGTCTATTGATTTGTAGAGTGGATTTTGTCTTACAAAAGTAGATTTTTATTATGGCTGTAACAAGAAAAAAGACTACTTTTATTGAATAAGGATAAGTTATTTCTATAAGTAAATAGACAAACTTTATTTGACAGAATGTAAAGCAATACAAATAATTCTTACCTTTGAATCAGTAATAACCTCTACTAATGCAAATCTTATGAAGAAAAGTACTACTAGAAAAACGCTCGACGAATTTATTATCGAAAGACAAGAAGACTTTAAATATTCAACAGGGGAATTGTCTCGCTTATTGAATTCTATACTTCTTGCAGCCAGAGTTGTAAGCTATAAACTGAATAAAGCAGGGCTTGCCGATATATTGGGTACTGTAGGTAATACAAATGTGCAGGGCGAAGAACAGAAGAAACTGGATGTGTACGCAAATGACGTATTTATCCAAACCCTTGTAAATAGGGAGATTGTGTGTGGTATCGCCTCTGAGGAGAACGATAACTTCATAACGATACAAGGGCTTGACGAAGGGCATAACAACAAGTATGTTGTATTGATGGACCCGCTTGACGGTTCGTCCAACATTGAAGTGAATGTGTCGGTAGGTACTATTTTTTCAATTTACAGACGCATATCGCCTATCGGATCTCCTGTAACGGAGGAAGATTTCCTTCAGCCGGGAGTTAATCAGGTTGCAGCCGGATATATTCTTTACGGAACATCTACAATGATTGTGTACACTACCGGTCGTGGAGTAAACGGCTTTACACTTAATCAGGCTATTGGTAGTTTCTACCTGTCTCATCCTGATATGAGATGTCCTAAAAATGGGAAAACCTATTCTGTGAACGAAGGGAACTATGTTCATTTCCCTCAGGGAGTAAAAGACTACATCAAATACTGTCAGGAAGAAAAAGACGATCGTCCTTATTCGGCTCGTTATATTGGCAGCTTGGTTTCAGACTGTCATCGTAACCTGATAACAGGAGGTATGTATATTTATCCTCAAACTAGTAAAGCGCCAAACGGTAAATTACGTTTGCTGTACGAATGTAACCCGATGGCATTTATAACAGAACAGGCTGGAGGTAGTGCGACGGACGGAAAGAACAGAATCCTTGAGATTAATCCAACCGAATTGCATCAGCGAACACCTTTCTATTGTGGTAGTTCAAACATGGTAGAAGTGTTGAAAGATTTTATAGAGAAAGCTGAAGCAAGAGAGAAAGCAAAATAAATTAAAAGATCCCATTGCTCGCAAGGCAATGGGATTTTTCTCCATTCAATAGAAAGATGATAGCATTTGCATACGACCTCGAAAAAGAGGATTACCTCAATTTTCAACTTTATACATCTTCTACAGATGAAAACTTTATTAAACAGCGAAAAAAAGAAAGATATAGAATATCATTGTTAACACTCATATTTGGCTGTGTCCTGTTCTTCGAAGATGGTTACAGGCTCTATTCATACTGTTTTCTTGGTACCTCTGTCTTATATTTTCTGTTTTACTCGTGGTGGGCAGCTTGGTACTACAAACGAGCCTATAGACAACAGATCGAACAACACTTCAAAGACTCTTTGCCATATCATATGGAGGTCAGCCTAGTCGAAGACTCTGTCAGTATACGCACTGCTAAAGGAAGCCGACGGATCGAAGCTTCTCAGTTATCATCTATAACAGAGATCAAAGATTATTTCTTTGTAGAAGAAAGTGTTTATTCTACAGCTATCATTATTCCTAAAGAACCCTTGCAGGATGCAGGAGCAGTAAGAACTATGCTAATGTCATATGCCGAATCATTCAATATTGAATACTCTTCCAATCTGGATTGGGAGTGGAAATAAGTAAGGATGCTTTAGTAAATTTTATAATTATCCTAATTATTTGTGTCAGAAAGTGCAACCTCTAGTTTGCATTTTTAGTACATTTGTAAAGATTTTTCGAAATCTTGTATCTACGATATTAATCAGATAAATAACTAATCATATGGACTTAATTAAACAACTTGTAGAGAGAGCAAAGGCTAACAAACAACGTATTGTTCTACCCGAAGGCACAGAAGTAAGAACTCTAACAGCAGCAGACAGATTACTTGCTGAAGGGGTTGCAGACATTATTCTTATCGGAAACGAAAAAGAAATAAAAGATCAGGCAGCAAATCTTAATCTAAAGAATATAGACAAAGCTGAAATTTTAGATCCTGCTTCTTACGAAAAGAAAGAAACATACACGAATCTTTTATTCGAACTAAGAAAATCGAAAGGCTTAACGATAGAACAAGCGGCAAAACTTGCCGAATCGCCTCTTTACATTGCATGTTTAATGATCAAGAACGGAGACGCTGATGGTGAAATAGCCGGAGCGCAAAATACAACGGGCGATGTTCTTCGTCCGGCTCTTCAAATCATCAAGACAATGCCGGGCATTAGTGTTGTATCAGGAGCTTTCCTTATGTTTACTTCTCAACAGCAATATGGTAAAGACGGACTGCTTGTTATGGCAGACTGTGCTGTAACTCCGGATCCTACAGCTGCTCAGCTGGCTGAAATAGCCGTTGCTACAGGTAATACAGCAAAAGCACTGGTAGGTACAGAACCTCAAGTAGCCATCCTTAGTTTCTCTACAAAGGGAAGTGCAAAACATCCGCTTGTAGACAAAGTAATTGAAGCAACTCAACTGGCTCAGCAAATTGCTCCGAATATGATGATTGACGGAGAGCTTCAGGCTGATGCTGCCCTTGTTCCTGAGGTAGGAGGCAAGAAAGCACCTGAAAGTAAAGTGGCAGGGAAAGCAAATGTATTGGTATTCCCTTCTCTCGAAACCGGAAATATTGCTTACAAACTAGTTCAACGTCTTGGCGGAGCTGAAGCAGTAGGACCAATACTTCAAGGTATGGCTGCTCCTGTTAATGACCTTTCCAGAGGTTGCTCGGTAGATGATATTTACAACATGGTAGCTATTACAGCTAATCAGGCTATTGCAGCAAAACAAAAATAAGTAGTTATTTGATAATTTTCTAATTCAATATATATGGCGGAAATAATAGAACCTATTGAAGAATATGGTTTAAGTAGTAAGCACAAGAAAAGATCTCTTTTCTCTAAGATTGGAGTAGTTGGTTGTGGTAGAGACGGACGTCACATTGTAAGTCTAACGGCTCTTTCGGGTATGGAGGTTGTCTTTATCGAAGTTTCGGAAGAAAGAATTCAAGAAGCTTTAACTGATATAGAGAACGGTCTTGATACAAAAATCGAAAACTGGGGGTTGACTCAGGGCGAAAAACGTGCGACAATGAGTCGTATCAAAGGCTCTCTCAAATATAGTGACCTTAAGGGATGTGACTTTGTTATCGAGTGTATCCGTTACGAAGCAAATGGAGAGCGTAGTACAGAATTGAGAAAAGAAGTGTTCAGAAATCTGGAACTTGTTTTGGCTTCTGATGCTATCATCGCTACGAATGCTACAACTGTTATTATCAGCGAACTTGCAGCAGATCTTACTCATAAGGAACGTTGTATCAGTCTACACTTCCCTATTACTCACACCGAAGCTAAATTGCTGGAGGTTGTAAGAGGAACCTTTACTTCTCAGGAGGCCATAGATAAGATCTATCTGTTTGCCAATATGATCAAATATACGCCTATCGCTATTCACGAAAGTAGTGGCTTGGTTAGCTTACGCCTAATGATTATTATGCTGAATGAAGCTTGCGAAATATGGATGGAGAATGTAGCTTCTATCGAAGACATTGACAAAGAATTTACTATTATCTACGGACAGCGTTTTGGAATATTCCATCTTGCCGATATTCTTGGTATCGAGAAGCTTGTGATGATGATGGAAGACATGTTCCACGAATATGGTGATAAGAAATATAAAGCATCGCCTGTCTTATGGCGTTTGTATCGCTCTAAACAACTTGGTGTGGCTTCGGGAAGAGGTTTCTATATATATGACGAAGCCGGCAAACAACTTGGTCCAAACAAATTAATTTAATAGCATGAAAGTATTAGTATTGAACTGTGGTAGTTCATCTATCAAATATAAGTTTTTCGACATGGAGAGCAAGGATGTTCTTGCTCAAGGTGGAATCGAGAAAATAGGGCTTAAAGGATCTTTCCTGAAAGCTACGCTTCCTAATGGAGATAAATTAGTGCTAGAAGGTGAAATTCTTGAACATCAAGCCGGAATAGAATATATCTTAGGAGTACTTACAAGTGAGAAGTATGGTTGTATTAAATCACTTGACGAAATAGATGCAGTAGGTCATCGTGTAGTACACGGAGGTGAAGAATTCAATAAAAGTGTGTTGATCAATGATGAGGTAGTCAATAAGATGGAAGAGTGTATCGAGCTTGCTCCGCTTCACAATCCACCAAACTTGGCTGGTATATATGCCGTAAAAGAATTGATGGGGGATATTCCTCAAGTTGGTGTATTCGATACTGCATTCCATCAAACAATGCCTGCCGAAGCATATATGTACGGACTGCCATATTCACTTTATGAGAAATATGCTATTCGTCGTTATGGCTTCCACGGTACTAGCCACAGATATGTATCGCGAAAAGGTTGCGAAATATTAGGAGTACCATACGAAGAGCAACGTATCATTACGGCTCATATTGGTAATGGAGGATCTATCACAGCTATTAAAGGAGGTAAATCTGTAGATACGTCTATGGGTATGACTCCGGTCGAAGGTTTGCTGATGGGAACCCGTTGTGGCGATGTGGATGCCGGTATTATTTCTTTCATCATGGAAAAAGAAAATATCGGTACGCAAGCTATCTCTACACTGGTAAACAAGCACAGTGGATTGTTAGGTATATCGGGTGTATCGTCCGATATGCGAGAAATACGTGCTGCCATAGCCGAAGGTAACGAGAAAGCACAGTTGGCATACGATATGTTCGTCTACCGTATCAAAAAATATATAGGTGCTTACGCAGCAACTCTTGGAGGGGTAGATATCCTTATGTTTACAGGGGGTATAGGCGAGAATGCATTCTATCTCAGAGAACAGGTATGTAAAGAATTAGCATTCTTAGGAATTGAAATAGATGCAGAAAAGAACAGTACTATCTTTGGAGATGAGGCTGTTATCAGTACACCAGACTCTAAAATAACTGTAATGATTGTTCCTACTGACGAGGAATATATGATTGCTGCAGATACAATGGAGATTGTGAGCAAATAAAAAAGATTAGAACGTAATCTAATAATATAAAAATTGCTAGGTTCAGATTATATAAATAGTCTGAACCTTTCTTTTTGATTTTTTAATTCCATTAATAGATTATCTTTGTTATCTATTTCTAGTTTAACCTGTTTGTATGAAAGAAAGAATTAATTGGATTGATTGGGCAAAAGCGATTGGAATAACCTTAGTTGTTTTAGGACACTTTAAATATACAGGCGATGATGCGGTTTATCGCTATTTTATATATAGTTTTCATATGCCTCTCTTTTTCTTTCTATCGGGTTTTTTGTATAAAAAACCACAAGATCTGGAAGCATCTGTCAAAAAAGATTTCAGAGGGCTCATCATTCCATATATTCTACTCAACATTATAGCCTATATCCTACTCATTCCTTATTATATCCATCATGGAGTGGGTTTACTTAAGCCAATCGGAGATATAGTCACTATCAGTGGTCATGCTCCTGCGGGTGCATGTTGGTTTTTGGTCAGCTTGTTTATTATCAAATTCGTCATGTATTTTGTATTTCAGAAACCTGTTAAAACTCAAATTATATTTATCCTTCTTGTTTCTTTCTTCACTTATTGTATTTCGCTATTTGTTCCTGAAATTAATACCTTTAGAGTAGGTACTACTTGTATGGCCTTCCTCTTTTTCTTCATTGGCTTCTATACTAAAAAGATAGACATCCTGAGTCTATTAAAGAGTAAATATTTAGCATTCTTTATTTTCGCAATACTTTTTGTCTTATTAATCTTTACTAGCAGATATAACGGCAGAGTAGATATGTATGCCTGCGACTACGGCAAAAACCCCCTGTTGTTTCACATCAATGCCATTATTGGAATAGCTATGACTCTTGCATTATGTATATCGCTAAATCAGATTGGGTTGAAGTTTATCAAGACAATAGCATCAGGAACTATACTTATCATGGCACTTCACCTTAATAAGCCTTTTATCTTGTATAAGATTATTGAGTTATTTGGTATAAACATACACCCTACCATTGTAACTAATATTGTAGCCTCTATTGTTATCATTATGCTTTTCTATTATCCAATATTATTTGTGCAAAAGTATATGCCTGTCTTAATAGGAAATAGAAAATAATAGTTCCAGCTATTTACTGTCTGTATAGAATATCACGACAACTACAAAGCGGAATAATTGAACCCAGACCAATATAGTCTGATCCTCTAGTTAGTATTACTAAGAAATATAATGGGAAATTATTACTTCTTTGACGCTTTATAATCTTTAGGACTAACACCAAAATGTTTTTTAAATGAACTGGAGAAATAAGAATGAGTCCCAAAGCCTGTCATATCACAAATTTCACTTATCGAGAATTCTTCTTTTACGATTAAATCTGCGGCTTTATTTAGTCGATAAATACGCAGAAAGTCGTTTGGAGAATGACCCGTTAAAGCCTTGATCTTGCGATAGAAACCTGTACGGCTAAAGCCCAGATCTTTTCCTAGTATAGTGACATTGAGTTCACTATTAGACAAATCGTCATCAATGTACTGATACAAGTTTTGAAGAAACTTTTCGTCTAGAGGGTTTATGCAGATAGTATTTTGATCCTCAATAGATCCTTCTTCGTCCTCTAAGGATGATTGGACTCGGCTTATAGACCTTTTTCTGCGCTCTATATTAGCGAATGTATTTTTAATAATTGCATTTAAAACCTCAGGATTGAAAGGCTTGTTTATATATATGTCTGCTCCTTGAGAATAGCCCTCTACCAAATTTTCAGGCAATCCTTTTGCCGAAAGAATAATGAAAGGTATGTGGCATAGTTCGGAGTCGTTCTTTATTTTATAACATAGTTCGTAGCCATTCATTGCTGGCATTAATACATCGCTAAGTATGAGATCAATCTCTTCCTCTTTGGCTTTCTCATAGCCTTCTGCACCATTATTTGCAGTCAATACATTATATTCGTTCCTTAGTAAAACATATAAGAAAGTCCTTAATTCGGCATTATCCTCTACGATTAATATTGTTTTCTGCCCTTCGGTTACAATCTTTTCTTCACTTGGTATAAGAACTTCATCTTCATGAGAGGCATGAATGACATCTGTTAGTTCTTCGGCTTTTGTCGGTATATCATTAATAGGTATAATAAAATTGAATATCATCCCACTTTTCTCTCCTAGCTCTGCAATGATCCCTCCATTCTGTTTCTCTAATAGCCTTTTCACATAATTTAGTCCAATTCCTTTTCCTGATATAGCCTTATTGTTTTCATTAAGCCGCTTATGCCTTTGAAACAGTAGTTTCAATTCGTCTTTTTGCATGCCAATACCATCATCAATGACTTTTACCTGTAAGTATCTTGGTGCTTTCTCTGATAGCTTAAATACCGAAGGAGCTTGGTCTATAATAGAAATGTCAATAATTATATGCCCATTGTCAGGAGTATATTTTATAGCATTTGAAAGTAGGTTATTCAGTATTTTAGTGAAAGCATCACCGTCTATATGCACATTTAAAGGATCGGAAGGGAGATTAAATTTCACATCTATATTTTTCTCTTGCGAATGAAAAGAAAAGCTTAGGATTAGTTTCTTTACGACTTCAGCAAGATTTACCTCAGAAGCAGAAAAAGTAAGCGTATCGCTTTCCATCTTTTCAAAATCGAGAAGTTGATCAATCAGTCTGAGTAAACGCTCTATATTAAAGTTTACTAACTGTAAAAGATATTGTTGGGTTGGCTTGTCGGTATCATTCTCTATTAATTTCTTGATAGGAGCATAGATCATGCTAAGAGGTGTTCTTAGCTCATGTGATATATTTGAGAAGAATCTGATTTTCATAGAAGCCAGCACTTGCTCATTTTTTCTTTCCTTCTCAATCAGAGCTATTCTTGCAGAACTTAATTTGAGTCGGATGTATATATAAATGCATAAATAGATAAAAAGGGTGGCAAACAGGATATAGGCAATTACTGCAGCCTTACTGGCCCACGGAGCGGCTTTTATTTCTATATCCAATAGAGTAGGCTCGTTGTTCCACGTTCCGTTCGGGTTTTGCGCCATTACTTGGAATGTATATTCTCCGGGAGGAAGGTTTGAATAGGTAGCACGTCGGTGATCATTTACATAGTTCCACTCCTCATCGAAACCCTTTAGTGTATATGCATAATTAATCTTCCTGTTAGAGTTGAAGTGTATAGCTGAATAGTCAATGCTGAAGACATTTTGTTTATGATTGAGCGTTATTGAATTGGTCTGAGATAGTTGTTTCTTTAATACACCTTTTTCTGTATCATTCGGTATTTCTGATATATTTAAGATTTTAAGATCCTCTAATATTACTTTCACCGGATGAGGTTGATCTTCTGCGTCTTCAGCATCAAAGTATGTAATTCCATGATTTCCCCCAAAATATAATTTGCCATCAGAGGCTTTCATTATACTCTTTTCGTGAAACTGATTTCCCCCGATACCATCTTCGTAGAAATAATTTGAGAATGTTTTATTTTTTGTATCGAACATCGACAGCCCATATGATGTACTTAACCATATATTGTTTTTATTATCAGCCAGAATACCTAGTATATCATTGCTTGGCAAGCCATCGTAAGGTTTAAATAACGTGTAATTATCAGAATTCTTATTATAAAAAATAGCCCCGTTGCCATAGGTCCCGATCCATAGATTTTGATTATGGTCTTCAAAAAGGAATATTACGCGCTTGCATAATGATTCTAAATCTTTTTTCTGATTAAAAAGGGGTTGAGGAACGAGTGTCACTGGGTTTACAATATAAATTCCATCATTATAAACAGAAAAGAGCATATCTCCCGATCTAAGCTTAGTTATGTATGTTACATTGTTCCAAATATTTTTAGTAATAGGAAGGATTATTTTCTCTTGTTCATTTTTCATATCGTATATGGAAATTCCTTCAGAATCTGAGCCAACCCATATACGCCCCATAGTATCTTCAGTAATTGTCATAATATCACTTTTCGTCTGGAAGCTGGTATATGAAATAATCTTTCCCTGATTTGTACGACAATATATCAGATTGTTATAGTAGCCTATCCATAAATTATTCTCTGAATCGATATATAAAGACTGGATAAGATTATTGTTCACCTTTCTTAGAGGTTCAAAATTTGAACTGTTATAAGTGACTGCTTCTTGTGTGTTTTTATCATAATATATAAACCCATTATAGCGAGTTCCAAACCACATGTTTCCAAATTTGTCTTCTGCTATTCGTGTAATAAATTTCCCCTCTGTAACGGCATTAAGTTTTCTGTTCTTATTAAAACGTTTAGGCGAATTGAGTTCAAAGTAATAACCACTATCAAAGGTTCCTAACCATATGTTTTGCCACGAGTCCTTATATAAAGATGTTATGTGTACAGACTTATTATCAGAGAAAAAATTATTCTCTTTGGCCGTATATAATTTGTTAGATAGTAGATTATAGAGGAAGAGTCCCTCATTTTCAGTTCCTATCAGAATTGTATTCTGATCCATCTGTTGTATATGGGTTATGCGTAGCTTAGAGAGTAGCTGTTGATGTATTTTTATAGATTCTGGTTCTATTCTTTTTTTAGCTTTTGTATCTACAACTAAGAGTCCATTGTTTGTCCCGAACCAGATATTTCCATTTGTACATTTATAAGAACAGTATATTTCGGTAGAAGGAGACGTTGATAATTGTCCTACCTTGTTTATATCTTTGTTATAGTAATATATTGCTTCGCTCATCTTTCCTCCAAACCACAGACAAGAATCATCGTCTTCAATCATTGTGGTAACAATAAAATCAGGGAAATTCTTATGCCTGTTAGCAGTTAGATTTTCTTTATCTATTATTTTTATTCCCTCGAAGCCAAATACAAATAAATTGCCTTGATACTCTAAACAGCCGGATTCGAATGGGTTATTCTCTAATTCAGGGTAAGCGAAGTTTATAAATCTGTCCGCCTCATAATCATATTTACAAACACCCTTATCTGTTGTAATCCATAACTCTTGGTTAGAATCTAAATATATTTTAGTGATAAAATCGGAAGGGATACTAAATGAATTACTCGGGGTGTTGTAATAATGGACATAGTCATAACCATTATACTTACACAGCCCTTTAGCTGTTGCTATCCACATATAACCATATCTATCTTCACAAAAACCATTAATGTGTTGATTCGATATAGAGCTTTTGATTGTATGACTATTGCTTTCTTGGGCTATAATAATAGTTGTAATCTTGGGCGCAAATAAAAAGATGAAATATAGAAATATAAGAATTCTACATTTTTTCATAGATAAGGAAGGTTAAAAGTATTGTATGATAAGAACAAAAATACGAATAAATATTGGATTCAATCAAACAAATGTTTCAATATTAGTTTTGAAACATTAGAAACAATTATTGGAATATTTGAAACATTAAAAGTGAAAAAGGAAGGCTATATTTGGTTAATAAAATAAATGTCGTTTTTTAACCTAACTAATCTGTGGAAATATGAATGTCAGAAAATGTATCTATTCTCTTTTCTTGTTTATCTCTTTGTTTATTACTACAGGACATGCTCAAACAGTATGGAATGTTGAGGATACTCCCTATAATAATCATTGGCAAAAGCAGGATATGAGTATTAGCTATATCTCGCCTGCTCGAATAATGTGGACTTCAGATCCGTCAGGCAAGAGTGTTAAGTCGCCTGAAGCCTTATTAAAGCCCTTCTCCGGGCAAGTTGCAGTCAATACAGGAGAAGTATGTCTGTTAAGCACCAAAAACAGTAAAACAGCTTCTATATTGTTAGATTTTGGTAAAGAATATCAAGGAGGAATTCAAATTGCAGCAGCAATAAGAGAAAAACAAACTCCGATACGAGTAAGAGTTCGATTGGGAGAATCTGTTACAGAAGCAATGAGTGATGTGGATAACTCTACTGCAACAAACGAACATGCTATTCGCGATTTTATCGCATATGTGCCATGGCTTGGAACAGTAGAAATAGGAGAATCTGGGTTTCGTTTTGCCCGCATCGATCTTATTGACGAAGATGTAGATCTGCCTCTTGTAGCAGTACGCACTGTATTTAAATATAGAGACATTCCATATTTAGGATCTTTCAAATCGGATAATGAACGTCTGAATCAAATATGGCATACAGGAGCATATACAGTTCACCTCAATATGCAAAATTATTTGTGGGACGGTATCAAGAGAGACCGTTTGGTATGGTTGGGAGATCTTCATCCGGAGGTAATGACTGTTAACTCTGTATTTGGAAATCAGGATGTCGTTAAAAAAAGTTTGGATTTCGGGAGAGAAGATACTCCACTTCCGGGCTGGATGAATGGTATGTGTTCTTATTCTCTATGGTGGATCATTATCCACAGAGATTTTTATAACTATCAAGGAGACTATGCATATCTTAAAGAACAACATACTTACTTAAGAGACCTTCTAAAGCAAGTAATAAAAAACACCGATGGGAATAAAGAAAATCTACAAGGTGCCACACGCTTTTTAGATTGGCCTACATCCGAAAATCCAGAGGTTATTCATGCAGGTTTACAAGCCCTAACAATACTTAGTCTAGAGGCTGGAAGCGAGATGGCAGTATGGCTAAAAGACCAAGAATTGGAAAAGCTTTGTAACGAGGCTGTATCTAGATTGAAAAAATATACCCCTAAACATAAAAATAACAAGCAAGCAGCTTCCTTAATGGGCCTAGCCGGCATTTTGAGCGATAAAGAAACCCAAAAAGTTGTACTAAAGGATGGAGCCGATGGCTTTTCTACATTCTATGGATATTATATGCTAGAATCATTAGCAAAAGCAGGAAAATATGAAGAAGCTATGCAGATTATATCTGACTATTGGGGTGGAATGCTAGATTTAGGCGCAACTACTTTCTGGGAGGATTTAACTTATAGCGATCTTCAAAAATCATCCCGTATAGACGAATTTACACCTGAGGGTAAGTATGATATTCACGCCGATGGAGGAGCGTATTGTTATGTAGGTCTAAGGCATAGTCTTTGTCACGGATGGGCATCAGGTCCTACAGCTTGGCTTAGTCAGTATGTGCTGGGAATATATCCTTTAGAGCCTGGATTTAAAAAGGTGGGGATAAGACCTCACTTAGGAAACTTAAAGTGGGTTGAGGGAACTTTCCCTACGCCATATGGTATAATTAAAGTAAAACATCAAAAATTAGAAGACGGAACTATTAAAACAGAAATTGATGCACCCGACGGAGTGCAAGTTATTAGATAATCAGATTTAGGGGAGTTTAAATCTTAGAAAAGCTCCCCTTAAATCGGACCTACTGTTAACCTCAGTATTATTGAAATGCCCTTATAGATTTTGTATCTGAAAGAGAGTCTCTTTATTTGATTTACTCAAAACTGAAAAACATATCTTTCTATATTTAATCTAATCTTAAATCTTTTTGTATATGATATATATGTATGCAACTATCATGTATATGGCTATACCAGTGGAGACTGAGAATAAATAGCCCTAGTTTGTATCCCTTATTTATGATAGAAGCCCAAAAGAAAACCCTATTATAAATTTAATGCCCAAAAAAATGATACCTACTAATGTACTTACTGTAAAGCATAAAAAGAATATGCTTTGGATACTTAAAAGAAATGGAACAAGTACTATTAACTAATCACTTTGACTATGAAGATTATGAAAAGCATGTATTTTAAAACTCGATTTATTGCAGATCCTCTTCATTATTTAAAGTTTGTAACACTCATCCTATTTGTTTGTGGAAATTTGTCTTTAGCAGGACAAAACAACAAGCTGACTGTTACAGGCAAGATAAACGATGAAAAAGGAGAACCGCTTACAGGTGTTTCTGTTGTGGAGAAAGGAACATCAAATGCTACAATTACTGACATTGACGGTTTTTATACGATTAATGTAACCAACAACACAGCTACACTTGTATTCTCTTATATTGGATTCGATGTGCAAGAGAAAGTCGTTGGAAATCAAAAACAAATTAATATTATATTAATTGAAGACCAAAAAGTATTGGAAGAGGTTGTTGTTGTCGCCTATAGCACACAGAAAAAAGAGTCGATCACAGGAGCTATATCGTCAATCACCACCGATGACCTTAAGAAAAGTTCTTCTAACAGCTTAGGTAATGCTCTCGCAGGTCGTGTTTCGGGTTTAACCTCGACTCAATCACTTGGAGGACAACCGGGAAAAGATGATGCAACCTTGTATTTGCGGGGTATTGCAACAACTAATACCAACTCTCCCCTTATCATGATCGATGGAGTACCTAGAGATAATATGCGTACAATCGATCCGAATGAAGTTGCTTCTATCTCTGTATTAAAAGATGCTTCTGCAACAGCAGTATTCGGTGTTCGTGGAGCGAATGGGGCTATCCTTATTACTACAAAAAGAGGAAAAGAAGGAAAACCTGAATTATCTATTACCGCCGAGCAAAGTTTTAGCTCTTTTACGTATGAGCCGGAACGATTGACTTCGGTTGAATACTTAAATCTAAGGAATGAAGCACTAAAGAATGATGGATTACCTGCACAGTTTAGCCCCGAACTGATAGAAAAATATAAAAATCCTACAGCCGGTCTTAACCCTAATGATCCTGAATACGCTCAGAAAGCAACAATGCTGAACTATATGTATCCTAATCATGATTACTATAGAGAACTCGTAAAAAGGTCAGCTCCTCAAACACGTATCAATGCAAATATATCCGGAGGTGTAAATAAACTGTCATATTTTATGAATGCGGGTTATATTCATCAGGGAGGTAATCTCAAAACAGAAGATAAATCATTCCTCGGATACGATCCTTCTCCTAAAATGGATAGATGGAGTTTTAGAGGAAATCTGGACTATAAAATATCCAATTCTTTAAAGGCTTTTCTAAACATTGGTACATACATAGAGAAAGTAAATATGCCAAGTCCCGATTCTTATCCAAATGGGGATCAAGCTTGGATGATGCGGGATATTATATATCAGGCAGTTACTATTTTGCCAATCACGCCAGGACCAACAACAATTCCAGGATATGGAGTTGAAGAAAACGGACTAATATATCCTACATATCTGGACAGAACGGCTTATGAGGTTGTTAATAGACAAGGTTACTTGAATGATACACGTTCTAACTTAAATTCATCTTTTGGAATGGAACTTGATTTAAGCAAGAGCATTACTCAAGGATTAAGTGTGAAAGGGATGATCTCATATGATAACTCTTCTGTAACAACGCGTAAGGCTTATAAAAAGGAGAAACTGTACAGCGTATTACTCGATACCGATAATGATACTTTCTCTTATGCAGTAACAAATCCTAACGAACAACTATTATCTGTATCCAGAGGATCCAATTCAAATTATTATATAAACCTACAGGGATCAGTCAACTACGAAAGAACATTTAATACACTGCATAATGTAGGAGGACTCTTCTTGATACAAAGAGACAATTGGGAAAAGAATGAGGGTGCTATACCATACAATATGTTGGGTCTGGTAGGGCGTGCAACATATAATTACGACTCTCGTTATTTTGCAGAAATAAATATTGGTTATAACGGGACAGAGCAATTTGCACCAAGCAAAAGATTCGGATTTTTTCCTGCCGGATCTATCGGATGGGTTATTACCAACGAAAAATTCATGCAAAATACCAAAGTGTTGGATTTCTTAAAACTAAGAGCTTCTTACGGTCGTGCAGGGAATGATAAGATGGGTGATGACCGTTTCTTATATATTGACAAATTGTATATGGCAGGAGGTGGAGCTCTATCTACTCTTGGCTTAGGACAGAGAGTAAGTCAGGGGCTTAGAGGAAACTACGGGCTAACATGGGAGATGGCAGATAAGGTAAATATCGGGATCGATTTTCAATTATTCAAAGACCTTAAAGGTTCCTTTGATTATTTTACAGAAAATAGAACACAAATTCTTATTCAGCGTCAGTCCATACCCGCCTTTCAAGGAATTGAGTTAGGAAATATACCTAAAGCGAATATGGGAGAAGTAGATAATGCCGGATATGAAATCGAGCTAAACTACAACAAACAACTTTCGTCAGACTTATCTATTTCGGTAAGGGGTAATTTCAGCTATGCAAAAAATGAAGTGAAGTTTTTTGATGAACCAATGAGAGACGACACTTATGCATACCGTTATAGGACAACAGGATTCTCGGTAGGGCAACAATGGGGATATAGAATAGATCAAAGCTCTAATGGAGGATACTGGATTTCTCAAGAAGAAATTGATAATAGTCCATTGACATATAGCTTTGGTACCCCTCGTCCCGGAGACTTTAAATATGTGGATACGAATGGAGACAACACCATAGATGATAAAGACCAAGTGCCTATTGGCTATTCGGGTAGTGCTCCGAGAATAAGCTACGGGATCAATCTGGGAGCTAATTATAAAGGCTTCGATTTCAATATATTCTTCCAGGGAGTAGGGAAATATTCAAGCTTCTGGGGCGAACAAAATGTTTATGAAAATATTAAACAAGGAACTTACTATGGCTATCATAAAACAGCATGGACATTGGAAAGATGGGAGAATGGGGATGAAATAACCTATCCTGCTTTGAGTACCAATAGATCAACTAGCCATGTAGCCAACGATTTCTTTATTCAAGATAGATCTTTCATCCGCCTTAAAAATATAGAACTAGGATATACCATTCCTAAAAACTCATTAAGAGTGTTAGGAGTACAAAACCTTCGCGTATATGTTAGTGGTCAGAATCTTATTACATGGGATAAGTTAAAGATGAGTCATCTTGATCCGGAAAAGACCGACCCTCTCGGATACCCTATAACTAAGATAATGAATTTTGGGGTTAACGTTACTTTTTAAAGCATAAAAAACAGACAACTATGAATCGTAAAATGAATAAAATATATTTGACATGCCTGGCTCTTTTAATACTAGCTTTAGGCTCATGTAATGACGTTTTGGATCAGGCTCCCGATGGAACTGTCTCTTACGATGAGATTTTTGCAGACCATAATAAAACAGGAGCTTTTTTGAATACATGTTATGAAATGATTCCGGTAATGGGTACAAGATACTTTTTCTGGAGTCGTGGTCCGGTAGTCTGGAGCGACGAAGCGTGGGATACAGATGCTGAAGCAGAGTCTACCCTATCATCAGGACGTTATTATAATGGGGATGCTTCTGCTGCTAATCACCCATTAACAAATATCAGTGCTGATGCCGGAAATGGAGATTATTGGAATAGATATTGGGTTGCTATCAGAAACTGTACATTCTTTCTTACAAGAATAAATGACGCTAAAGTAAACACCGAAGAAGAGAGATCGAGATGGAAAGCTGAAGCTCATATCCTCAGAGCCTATTATTATTCGGAGCTGTTGAGATGGTTTGGCACAGGTCTTCCTATCCAAAGAGAGCTTTATGACATGTATCAGGATTTTTCTAATGTAAAGAAAGATAGCTATTATGATGTTGTCCAATTTATTATAGAGGATTGTAACGAAGCTTTAAATTCGCCTAATCTTCCTTGGAGAATTACGGCTTCAGGAGAATCTAGTCGCGTAACCAAAGCTGTGGCTGAAGCAATTAAGTCCAGAATGATTTTATATGGAGCTAGTCCTCTTTACAACGAAGGACAAAATTATTGGGAAGAGGCATATACAATAAACAAAAAAGCTTTAGAAAACCTAAAATCGAATGGCTATGCATTGTATAATAAGGTTAACTATCCTCAAACGTATATGGTGCCGGAAGCTTTTATTCCTAACGAGAAAGCGGCAATGTTTAATGAATACTTTACTCAGAGTGTGCAGTATAGTGCAACAGCTATTGATAGAGAAACGATATATCAACAAAGAGATGGACAAGGAAACATCTGGCATATCGATGGTATTGGATCACAATCCGGCTATAAGACAGGAACATGTCCATCTCAGGAGTTAGTAGATTCGTATGAAACAATAAATGGAGAAACGGTATTGAATTTAGCTAATCCTTATAAAGATGAGAAACATCTAGAACCTAATTACAATACGAAAAATACATTATATGATCCTGCGAACCCATATGAAAATAGAGATCCTCGCTTCTATGCTTCTATCTATTACAATGGATCTAAGAGAACAGCTTATTGGGGATTTGCAGAAACACCTGATTCTCCTGAAAATTATCCTGCCCCTGCCGGATACCGTGCACGTTCGATAATGACTTATGTTGGAGAACCAAAAACAGGTATAGACGAAAGAGATAGAGCTAAGACTCGTACAGGATATTATGGACGAAAATTCTTACATCCTTTTGCTGGAGATAATAATCCGGTAGGAGGGGCTAATTGGAAGACATTCCGTTTAGCTGAGATAATCTTAAACTTTGCAGAGGCTGCAGCTGAAGCAAATCATAAAGATGAATCGTTAGCTGCCCTTAATGAAATAAGAACCCGTGCAGGCATGCCAAGCATTCCAAATTCTATTTCTCTGGATGATTTGAAGTTGCGAATCAAACATGAAAGACGAGTTGAGCTGGCAATGGAAGGATTCAGGTATTTCGACGTACGTCGTTGGTCAGCTCCTACTGGAGATTTATCAAAGACTGACAAATGGATTACTGCGGCTGAAATAACCAGAACTGCCGATGGGAAATATAAATATGGTCGTAAGACAGTACGTGCGAAAGCTCGAGCATGCTACACAAATAAATTTTTGCGCTTGCCTATTCCACTCGATGAAGTAAACCGTATGTTGGCTATATCAGGAGAGGATTGGCAGAATGAAGGATGGTAACGCATTAATTAATTATTAGCTAAATAAAAGGTTATGATAAACACAAAATATTTAAAGATAGCATTTCTGGCCTTGTTCCTTCTTGTAGAGCAAGTGTCAGCACAGAATATAGCCACTACTATTAGTGGGGTTGTTCGAGATGAGTTTCAGCGTCCCCTTATAGGTGCAGTGGTTACTTCTTCTAATAATGAACATATTACATCCACAAATCTTGAGGGGAAATATACGATTGCAATAAGTGATGATAGCGATGCTCTGGTATTTTCTTATCTGGGATATTTGAGTAAGACAGTGGAAATTGGTCTATCAGAAGAGATGGATGTTGTATTGGTTCCCGATAGTTATAATCCTGATGAAACAATTTATTTAGGACACACTTCTCAACGAAAAGAAGATATAACGGGATCTGTTGCTACAGTTAGAGGTAGTGAATTGATGAAATCACCAACAGCGAGCTTAGGTCTTTCTTTGGTTGGTCGCCTTCCCGGATTATATACCCGCGAAAGCTATTCAGAGCCTTCCAGAGAATCTGTACAATTATGGATAAGAGGTGCAAATACGATGAGAGATAATCCTCCATTGGTTATTATCGATGGTTTTTTATGCCCATACAATCCGAATGAAACACTTTCTTATATTTCTGCTGCAGAGATTGAGTCAGTTTCCATCTTGAAAGATGCTGCATCACAAGCCATCTACGGAATACAGGGAGCAAATGGAGTTATAGTTATAACAACCAAGAAAGGCACTCCGGGAGAAACAAAAATAAATGTTCGTGTAGATGCAGCTTTACAGGAAATGACGACAAAACCAATGATGTACAATTCGGCAGACTATGCTTCTATGCGTAATCAAGCAGCTGAAAACGATGGAAGAGGTGCTAATTTTTATTTCTCTGATGATGCTATTAATAAGTTTCGTTCAGGAGAAAATCAAGAGCTATATCCTAATACAGACTGGTATGGTATGTTTTTGAAAAAGCATGCACTTATGCAACGTGTAGGAACCGATATATCGGGAGGAAATGATAGAGTAAGATACTTTTCTAATCTAAACGTAATGCACCAGGGAGGTCAGTTTAAGACAGACCAACCAAAATATGATGCAGATCCTGATTTCTTTTGGGCTAACTTCCGATCTAACATAGATGTAAAACTTACGCAGTATATTAGCGCATTCCTTAATTTGAGTGGGAATATAAAAAGAGAAAAAGCATCGGGCCCCGGGTGGTTTTCTGATAGTCTTTATGGATCTATATTCAATATGAATCCGACTATATATGGACCAACAACACCTATTATAACAGATCCGGAAACAGGGGAAATGCAAGGAGGACAGGTTGTTGCAACAGAAACAGAGGATGATCCTACCTACGGAAGGCTTAATCGTTCAGGCTATACAAATCACACAGTTACTAATATATACTCTCAGTTTGGATTAAAGCTTGACTTAAGTTTTATAACTAAAGGTTTGTCTGCATCAGGTGTGATTGGATACCAAACAAATAACGTAAATTCAACAATTACCTCTCAGGATTATGAAAGGTGGATGAGATCTTCTGATGATAATGAACTGACTTTTATAAAAAAAGGATCAAAAACAAACACAGCATTGGCTTATTCTAAAAACTCAACATTATACTATCATCTCACTTACAAAGGAATCTTAAATTATGAAAAGAACTTTGGAGATAAGCACCGAGTGACAGGGATGGGTTATATGTTTTACCAGAATCTGGTAAAGGCAAATACCGATTCTCCTTTGAGTTTACCATACGACAGAGTAAGTATGGGCTTGGAAGCAACCTATGCTTATGATAATAGATACTTGCTTAAGGCAAGTGTAGGACATTCGGGTTCTGAACAGTATGCAAGATCAAGCAGATATCTAACTACTCCTGCATTTTCTGCAGGTTGGGTAGTTTCTAACGAATCATTCATGAAAGACGTGGAATGGCTGTCAAATCTTAAGCTTAGAGCTTCGGTAGGTATGACTGGTAATGATCAATCCGGCCTGAACCGATTTGTTTATCTTGATAATGTAACGTTAACAGGAGGAGGCCCTATCGGTTATTTCCAATACAATATCAATGAAAAGACAATTGCAAACCCCAATATCATGGCTGAAAAAATTAAAAAACAAAACTATGGTATTGATCTAGGCTTGTTTAAAGGATTGGATATTTCGTTTGATTTATTTAAAGAACGAATAGACAATATGGTTGTTTCTGCAACAGGTAGAATTCCTCAATATCAGGGAGTTAGTCTAAGTCAATATCCTGCAACAAATACAGGTACTGCAGAAAATAAAGGATATGAGGTAAGTGTAAACTATACGAAGGCTATAGATAAAGACCTGACTATAAATATTGGAGGATTCTTTAGCGATGCTGAGAATAAAATGATTGACACTCAGGAGGGTTTGAAAGATGACAGTTATGTTTACAGAACAAATGTAGATGGATTCCCACTCAATCAGCAATTTGGATATCTTGTTGACAAAAGTAATGGTAATGGATTCTTCAATTCGGAAGAAGAAGTTGCGAATAGTAAGTTAACCTATACTATGGGATCTCCTCGTGTGGGTGATCTTATCTATCAGGATCTAAATGAAGATGGAATTATTGATGAAAAAGATAAAGCTCCAATAGGACATGGTTCTATACCTCGTAATTATTATGGAATATCAGGAGGTTTGACTTACAAATCATTAGATTTTAGCTTCCTCCTTCAAGGAGTTGGAAAATGGGGAAGTATCTACTCAGGTAAAGGTGTTTATGAAACTTCTTATTCCGGGGTGTTTGGATCTATCCATCAAAATGCATGGACTGAAGAAAGATTTAAAAATGGAGAAGAAATATCTTACCCGGCACTATCTACAGTCAAATCTGTAAATCATGAGTCTTCCGATTTCTTCTATTACGATAGATCTTACCTTAGACTTAAAAATATTGAAATAGGATATACACTTCCTCAAAAATGGGCAAAAGCTATTACTTCCTCAAAAATAAGAGTAGCTCTTAGTGGACAGAACCTCATCACTTGGGATAAGATGAAAAGCAGCGATTTTGGGCCAGAAGCTTCATCCTATGATGCAATACCAGTATATAGAACATACAACTTAGGTGTTAGCCTACAGTTCTAAAAAGTAAATACTATTAATAGAAAAAATCCGAATATGAAAAAGTATATATTTATAATAACTATCATTACAGTTTGTGGTTTCTTTTTCTCTTGTAATGAGCAGTTAGATTTGGATACCGATGGTAGAATCACTCGCGATGAAATATTTAAGGAAAGAAACAAAGTGATGGGATTCCTTAATTCGTGTTACGAAGGATCATTTTGTCCTGCACCATACATGGATAGAGCTTCCTTTACTGACGAAGCGCATGACTGTGATGCAATCACAGCAGGATCGGTTTATGCTCAATGGTATGTTGGTGCTGTTACAGCAGTAAACTATGGATCTGTATCAGCAGATAAAGACCCATGGGAAGGTCTGTATCAAGGAATAAGAAAATGTAATATTTTTATTGCAAATATAAAGACATCCACAGCTCTCATTTCCGATGAAGAACGGACAGGTTGGGAAGCTCAGGCCCGAACTCTTCGCGCTCTATATTACTTGCAGTTGATAAAAAGATATGGAGAAGTGCCGTTATTTACAGAGGATTTAGGATTAGAGCATGATTTTAAAACAGACAAAAAAGCATCCTTCTCCGAAGTTGTTACTTTCATTATTGATGAATGTAAAGCTGCATTGTCTGTTCCTGATACTCAGGCTGGTTTCTCTTGGAATATTTATGACAATCAGCATGGTATTATGCACAGAGCTATACCATATGCTATTATGTCTCAGGCTGCAATATATGCTGCTAGTCCTCTATGGACTGACGGGACATATACATGGAAAGAGGCTACAGAAATAACAAAAGAAGCCTTGGCTCAATGTTTAGCACATGACTATAAATTGTTTGATGTAGTACCGGAAAGTACAGAAGCACAAAATGCATATGCGCTATATTTCTTGACAAACTCAAATGACAGACGATCGGTGGACAAGGAGACTATTTATCAAAAGGGAGGAACGATGGAAGTATGGAAGTATGCAGGTTTACCATCTACTCCCGATATGGATAAATCAGGTCCTTGCCCTACACAAGAGCTAGTAGATAGTTACGAGATGCAAAAAACTGGGCAAGCTCCAATATTGGGATACAGTGACGATAAGCATCTTTCCCCTATACTGAATACAGCTTCAGGATACGATCCGAATAATCCATACGAAGGTCGTGATCCTCGCTTCTACGCATCCATCTACTATAATGGAGCTGTTCGTTATCTTGATCAGCCAAATGGTAAAAAAGTAGAGTCATATGTTGGAGGAGCAGATGGAATAAGCTCTACAGACAGACGCCATACCCGAACAGGATACTATATGCGTAAATTCAACTATCATCGCTCAGGATTGAATAATAACAACGATGGAGCTATCCGTATGTTCCGTTTAGCTGAACTATACCTTAATTTTGCAGAAGCTGCCTATCAATCTGATGGTCCGGATGCTGTTATTGATCTAGGATTAGGCTTCAAAATGAGTGCCCGCGATGCTGTTAATGTTGTCAGAAAAAGAGCAGGAATGCCTGACTTCCCGGCTGGCATGTCTGTTGCCGATTTTGAGAAAAAATATAGAAATGAACGGAGAGTAGAATTTGCTTTCGAAGAGCATCGCTTCTTTGATGTCCGCCGCTGGAAGATATTGGATCAAACCGATAAACATCTTTCAGGGATGGAGATAAGAAAAGAAGGTGAAGGTTATACATACAAACGTTTTGCTTTCAGCGACAGATTAAGCTCAACTGCTAAGTTCCTTAAATATCCTATAAACCAAGATGAAATTAATAAGATTTCAGGATATACAGGAGAAGAATGGCAGAATGAAGGGTGGTAAAATATTGAAAATTTTAAATTAAATCACATGAAAAAATTACATCTGCTACTTATATTGATAGGCTTGTTATATGTTCTTCCTATATGTTTATATGGACAAGAGACAAACTATGGCAATGGGTTACCTGCTACAGACGCAGTTGGGAGAAAACTATCTCTGTCTGAAACAGTATCTTCTTCTAGAGAAGGAAAGTTTGTAGGACTTTTCTACTGGACTTGGCATACAAACTTTGCCGACAGTGAAGTAGCAGATGTAACAAAAATACTTGCACAAAAACCGGAAGCGATTAATGACTATAACGATCCTATATGGCCTAAGAAAGCCCCATCCTATTATTGGGGTGAGCCATTATTTGGATATTATAGAGATACAGACCATTGGGTATTGCGTAAGCATGCCGAAATGCTGGCTGATGCTGGTGTAGATGCTATCTTTTTTGATTGTACAAATGGTTCCTTTACTTGGAAGGAATCGTATATGGAATTGTGTAAAGTCTTTGAACAAGCTCGTCAGGATGGCGTAAAAGTTCCTCAAATTGTATTTATGCTAGGCTTTGGTCCTACACCGGAAGCTAGAATTGCTATAAGAGATATTTACAATAGTTTGTATAAACCGGAACTATACAAAGACTTATGGTTTAACTGGAAAGGAAAACCATTAATACTAGCATATCCCGAAATGTTAACAGATCTTGATGTTCCTGCTTCGGAGAAAGCTGAAGATAAAGAAATACTTGACTTTTTCACTTTCCGCCCGGCTCAACCCGTGTATGATAAGGGACCTGCTCGTCCCGATCATTGGGGATGGTTGGAGATTTACCCTCAACATGCTTTTGGGAAAAATGCAAAAGGAGAAGCAGAGCAAGTTACAGTAGGAGTATCTCAAAACTGGTCGAAAGAAAGAGGGTTAACTGCTATGAATGCTCCAAATACATTTGGGAGAAGTTATACAGACTCTAAAGGTCAGATAGAAGAAGAGGGGGCTATCAATTACGGCTATAATTTTCAAGAGCAGTGGGATAGAGCAATAGAGCTTGACCCTGAATTTATTTTCATCACGGGCTGGAATGAATGGATTGCAGGGCGATTTGAAGAATGGCAACAACAAAAAAATGCATTTCCAGATCAATATAGTCAAGAAAAAAGTAGAGATATAGAACCTATGAAAGGTGGTCATGGAGATAACTATTATTATCAGATGGTGGATAATATCCGTAAATTTAAAGGATCTCCTTCAGCTTCACCCAAAGCTAGTCAGAAGACAATTAAGATAGATGGTAATTTTGCTGAATGGCAAAATATTGCTTCCGAATACAATACATATAGAGGCAATACACTACATCGAGATAGTAGAGGTTGGGGAAGTTTGCATTATAAGAATACAACTGGGCGTAATGACATTGTAAAAACAAAAGTTGCTCACGATAAGAAATATATCTATTTTTATGTAGAAACCGCAAATGATATTAGTCCATCTACAGATCCGGCATGGATGCGTTTATTGATTAATACAGATCGTACCCAAAGTACGGGATGGGAGGGTTACGACTATATTATAAATAGAACAAGCCCAGGGAAGAAAGCAATTATCGAAAAAAGCAATGGCGGCTGGAATTGGACTAAATCGGGAGAAGTCGAATTTATTGTGAAGGGAAATAAAATGGAATTGAGTATTCCTAAATCTCTTCTTGGAATAAAAGACGCAGCTAATTTCGAATTTAAATGGTCTGATAATATGCAAGAAGATGGAGATATTATGGATTTCTATTTAAATGGGGATGTTGCACCTTTAGGTCGTTTTAATTATTTGTACATGGAATAGCCATTATCAAAATATAAATCTATGAAAAACAAACGTATACAAAGACGTAAGATTTCAGCAATATTTTATTTTGCCTTTATTGCTGCCTTCATCAGCTTTTATGCTTGTGATACGAAAAGTAATGAACCAACTATCGCAGAAATAGAAACCGGCTTCAAGCAAATTCCGGATAGTGTGCAAACTTCCATTTATTGGTATTGGATATCCGATAATATTTCGAAAGAAGGGGTTGTAAAGGATTTGGAGTCGATGAAAGCTGTCGGCATCAACAGAGCTTTTATAGGTAATATAGGACTTCCTGCTGCCGATCAGCCTTATGGAAAAGTAAAATTCTTTTCAGATGAATGGTGGGATATTTTGCACACAGCTTTGAAGAAAGCTGCTGAGTTAAATATAGAGATAGGGATATTCAACAGTCCGGGCTGGAGTCAGTCGGGCGGCCCTTGGGTAAAACCTGAGCAAGCTATGCGCTATCTTTCGATAAGCGAAACATCTGTAAAAGGACCTCAGAAACTCGAAATAAAATTAGAGAAACCAAATAAAGATTTTCAGGATGTGAGGCTTTTAGCCTATCCTGCACCTAAGGATATAACATTAGGAACAGGAAATGCAAAAATATCATCCAACCCGCAATTGAATAATATTGTAAATTTAGTTGATGGTAAGAATGAGACAGAAGTGGCCTTTAATAGCAATAGCACCACTATCGATTTTGTTTGTACCGATCCTCAGACAGTAAGATCTATTGTTGTGTCTCCGGCACATCGTCCTATTGATATGAATGTGGAAGTGCTGGCAGAGCAGGGAGGTGAATTTAAGACACTTAAAAAGTTTAATGTCAACCGTACAAATGCAAGCTTGAATGTGGGCTTCAATCCTTATGGGCCGATTGTAATAGCTCTTCCCGAAACAACTTCTAAATCATTTAGAGTACAGCTTACAAATATTAATCAGGGAGCCGGCATTACGGAGATGAAGCTTTCTTCTCTTGTATTGGAAGAACGTTATGTTGAGAAAACTTTGGCAAAAATGCATCAGACTCCTCTTCCATACTGGCAAGATTATATGTGGGAAGTACAGTCGGAAGGAAGTGACAATGAAGCATTGATTGATGCAGCCAAAGTAGTTGATATTTCTCAATACATGGATGCCGAAGGAAATCTGAAATGGGATGTTCCTGAAGGAGATTGGAAGATAATAAGATCGGGCATGACTCCCACAGGTGTAGAAAATGCTCCGGCTACTCCCGAAGCAACGGGGCTAGAGACTGATAAAATGAGTAAAGAACATATTGCTGCCCATTTTGATGCATTCTTAGGTGAGATAATCCGTCGTATACCAGCTGAAGATAGACGTACATGGAAGGTAGCCGTTCAGGACAGTTACGAAACCGGAGGTCAGAACTGGACAGATACTTTCATCGAAGATTTCAAGACTCAATATGGTTATGATCCTGTTCCTTTCATTCCTGTACTTAATGGTTATGTTGTAGATAGCCGGAATGTATCTGATCGTTTTCTGTGGGACCTAAGACGTTTGGTTGCTGATAAAGTAGCATATGACTATGTAGGAGGATTAAGAGATGTATGTCATCAGCACGGTTTAACTACTTGGCTCGAAAACTATGGACATTGGGGATTCCCAGGCGAATTTCTACAGTATGGCGGACAATCGGACGAGATCGGTGGCGAATTCTGGAGCGAAGGCTCTCTAGGTGATATAGAAAACAAAGCTGCTTCGTCTTGCGGCCATATCTATGGAAAGAGAAAAATATCAGCCGAGTCTTTCACAGCAGCAGGAGTAGTATTGGGAAGACATCCTGAGCTGATGAAACAACGGGGAGACAGATTCTTTACCGAAGGAATCAATAATACACTATTGCACTTGTATATACAACAACCATACGAAGATGTAGAACCGGGAATGAACGCTTGGTTCGGGAACGAATTTAACAGAAAGAATACTTGGTTCTACGATATGGATATGTTCATCCAATATCTTAAGAGGTGTAATTTCATGTTGCAGCAAGGAACTTATGTGGCAGATGCTGCATACTTTATAGGCGAAGATGCCCCTAAAATGACAGGAGTATGCGATCCGGCTTTACCTAAAGGTTACTCTTTTGATTATATGAATAGCGAGGTGATCATGAAATACCTTAAGGTTAAAGATGGCTATCTTGTACTTCCTGATGGAATGAAGTATCGTATTCTTGTGCTTCCTAATCAGGAAACAATGCGTCCTGAGCTTCTTCGTAAGATAACACAACTGGTGAATGATGGTGCTACAATTTTAGGACCTGCTCCTAAATACTCGCCTAGTTATCAGAATTACCCGAAAGCAGATGCAGAAGTTGTAAAGTTAGCTTCGGAACTATGGGGTAAAGTTGACGGAAAAACGCTTAAACATGCCAAAGTCGGAAAAGGAATGGTAATGTCTGGTATGGATATGAATGAAGCATTTGCTTTATTGGAAGTGAAACCAGACTTCAAGACCAATGATGAAGACCCTGTCTTGTTTATTCACCGTACATTACCGGATGCTGAAATCTATTTTGTGTCAAATCAGGCCGAGAAAACAATAACAATCAATCCTGAGTTTAGAGTAACCAATAAGAAACCAGAGCTTTGGGATCCGGTTACAGCTACCATAAGGGAATTACCTGCGTATACTCGTAATAATGACATTACGACTGTTCCTCTAAAATTGGAATCGTTGGAAAGTGCATTTATTATTTTCCGAAAAAACGCAGATGCTTCATCGAATGGAGATGTTGTGAAGAATTTCCCTAATCAGGAACAAACAATAGATATTAATACACCTTGGACTGTGCAATTTGATAAGGCTAGACGAGGTCCGTCAAACCCTGTTACGATGAATTCACTTGAAGATTGGACTTTGTCTGCGAATGATAGTATCAAGTATTTCTCTGGTACAGCAATTTACACAAATAGATTTGAGATGGCTGGTATGTCTCCTGAAAAGGCTTATTATCTAGATCTAGGATCAGTAACTTCACTCGCCAAAGTGAAAATTAATGGGCAAGCTGTCGGTGGTGTTTGGACTGCTCCTTGGCGTGTAGATATCTCTGGATTTATAAAAGACGGAGAGAACTCAATAGAAGTTGCTGTTACTAATAATTGGATGAACAGACTTATTGGTGATCAGCGTTTACCTGAGAAAGATAGAAAAACATGGATTCCTGTTAATCCATATACAGCCGAGTCGGTATTGCAACCATCGGGATTATTTGGCCCGGTTAAGGTATATGGTATAAAGTATTGATATAGAATATATACTTAATAATTTTTTAGAGATGAATAATCATATAATAACAAAAATATTACTGTCTGTTCTACTGTCACTATGTTGGTGCGGGATTAATGCTCAGAATGAATCAAAGGATAATAAACCCGCAAATACATATAGGGATATTTATCCTGACACATGGGTGGCAACAGATGCATTGGGACGGAAGATGCCTCTCAATACTGAGGCAGGAGACGTGAAGAATGATCAAAGGCGTGTTGTAGGAATATTTTATATTACATGGCATGGAGATGGTTTGCATAATCTAAAGTCTCCTTATACAGCAGATGTTACAAAAATTTTGAACCAAGACCCAGATGCACGTCTTGAAGCTGACAATCCCTTGTGGACAGAAGGGTCTTATCACTGGGGAGAACCAGAAATGGGATATTTCCTTAGCAAAGATGAATATGTAATACGTAAAGATATCTCAATGCTAGCCGATGCAGGGGTAGATGTTCTTATTATGGATGTTACAAATGCTGTTCGGTATTGGTCAGAGTGGGATGTTTTATTCTCAGTGATGCAAGAAATGAAAGCCGAAGGAAATAAGGTTCCTAAATTTTGCTTTTGGGCATTCAATGGGCCTGTAATAACTGTAGTACAAGATCTTTACGAAAAGATTTACAAGAATGATAAATATCGTGATCTATGGTTTTATTGGGATGGGAAACCTCTATTGCTCTATAATGGGAATCCTAGTATGGACGCAAATGGGGGAGGAGTACAGAATCCTAATCCTAACTATGACCCAGATGCCGCAACTAATCCAAGAAATCCTCACTATAAAGATATAGATTATACAGAAGAATTTTATCAGGACTATACTAAAGCCGTGAAAGAATATTTTACCCTGCGTACTATGTGGTGGGGATATTATAATTGGGCGGGAGAGCGTTTTGTTGGCACAGAAGGTAACTGGAGTTTTGGTTATGAGCTAAACGATATGAATGTTCGTAATATGCCTTCCGATTCCCTGCTTTCGTATTACAAAGGAGTAAAAGAACAGTTTGCTGTAACTCCTGCACAGCATCCGATAAATATTGTGGGGAAATCGTGGACTAGAGATAAAGGTGAGCCTAAACTCGATAAATACGATATGCCCGAAGCTACTTATGTGCCATGGCTAGGTAAAACAGTAGATAATCCGTCTGAATATGGAATTTATTTTCAGGACAGATGGGAGGAAGCCTTGAAAGCTGATCCGCAGTTTCTTTATATTAATGACTGGAATGAATGGACAGCGGGGAAATATGTATCAGGAAAAGCTCCGGATACAGAGCTACCGGGACCAACTACTTTTTTGGGAAGGGATAATCCTTTTTATTTTGTTGACCAATATAATGCAGAGTTTAACCGTACTATTCATCCTGCTAAAGGAGGGTCTACAGATAATTATTATATGCAGATGGTACAGAATATACGACGATATAAAGGCGTAAATCCTATACCAGTGCATAAAGGTTTTTCTTCTATCAAAATAGATGCTTCTTTTGGAGATTGGGAGAATATTGCAACTGAATATAGAGATACGCAAGGAGATGTCTTCCATCGCGATTACATTGGATATGGAGGATTGCACTATACCAATAATTCGGGGCGTAATGATATTCTCTCGTCTAAGGTTGCTGTAGATGCTAAGAGTGTATATTTTTATGTGGAAACCAAAGATGCAATGACTCCTCACACTGACAATAATTGGATGTTATTGTTGATAGATGCAGACAACGATTCTTCAACAGGATGGTACGGATATGATTTTATTCTCAATAAAAATGTTTTGAGTGATAATAAAACAACTCTTATGACCTATAAGAAGAATAAGAAAGGTGGCAAATGGGTAAAAGTATCAGATATTACTTATCGTAAATCGGGTAATAAATTAGAATTGGAAATTCCTCGTTCTGAGTTAGGATTAACAAAATCTCAGTTTACTGTCGACTTTAAGTGGAGTGACAACCCTAAAGAGCTGATCGATCCTATTTCTTTCTGTACGGAAGGCGATACTGCTCCTAACAGACGATTCAATTATCGTTTTCAATGGGGACAATAATAGTGATTAATATATAATAAAAATAGGGAGGCTAAACACTTAGCCTCCCTATTTTTATTATTCGAATATATTTCCTTAACAGATCAGTAGCCTAGATACCGTTCTTTTAGTTCTTTTGTCCAGTCAGAATGAATAATCTCATTCAAAATATTAATATAGTCCTCTAAATGTGCAGAGATAAATAGAGTTGTCTCGTAATTTTCCGAAATTAATTGCTCTTTATATTTCCTTACCCCTTTCTCACATTGAGAATTGCTTTTAGGATATAAAAATATAAAGTAGCCTTCTTCGTAATCTTTGTTTTTAACCACAGATATAGCCAGAAGATGATCTCTCCAAATTTGGCTTAAAGGGGGCTTGCATAGCTTATCTAGACTGTTGTTCTTAAATATAGAATTAGTCGTCAGTCTTTTATATTCAGTTTCGTGTGCTCTAAATATATTTTCTGATTTAGCCGAACTTTCTTCATTTAGACTTTCTGCATATTTTACCTCTATACCAAGAAAACCTTTCCTTCCTATGGGAGAAGTGTACTCGACAAAAACATCAAAAGCTGACTTATCTCCTGTATATTTTGTATTTTCTCTCCAAGCCGAATGCTCGAATAGTATTCTTGTTACTTCTTTTATTTTGTCAGGTAATACAACTGTGAAAAATAGAGAGGCTAATTGCAAATCATGCGCTAATTCACCAAACAGGTTAAAACATAAGGGCTGGGAAGAAAGCATATTTTCCCATAACCTGGATTTATCAATCAAAGATTTATCTTCTTTATTTTCTAGTGCTATATCTACTTGTTTTCTAATATTTTCTGTCAAGAAGTTAATTTTATGGTATTCTGCATATTCTTTTTCAATGTAATTCCCATACTTGTTATTTCTGGCAGATACCCCAATAGGATATCCTTTCTGCTCTCTCCATTTACTTTGTAATAAACGCGCAGCAGACCTGTAAAAGGTATCGCTTTTTACTTTTACTTGATATCTTTCTTTTTCTTCTTCAGATATTTTCATGTTTATTTGTGTGCTGTTTTACGTTCCTCCTTATTCGGCTTAAAGTTTCTGGTGTTACTTTAATAAAAGAAGCAATTTCCTTAAGGGTTACAAGATTCAGTATATTCGGGAATTTTTCAATAAGCTTAAAATATCTTTCCTTCGGAGAGTCGACATAAAGCGATAAAAGTCTGTCGTACATGTCTGCATATAAGACTTCAGATGCAATAGCTCTCAAATTTTCTACTCCACAATTCTGATAGAATTGATTTAACTTTTCAGCCGAAGTCATCCATATAACACTATCCTTAATGGCTTGAGCCGAAGTCACAGCACTTTCTTGTTGTTGGAGAGATCCATAATCAGTAACGAAATCATTCTCGAAGCTATATCCTACGATCTGTTCCTGATTTTTGTTTATATTCAGTTTTAGGTAGCGGAAAGAGCCTGTCTCAATGTAGCCTACATAGTGTTTGATATCTCCTTCGCGAAAGAAAAAGCTTCCTTTGGGGATCTCTTTTCTCACACAGTTTTCGAGGAACCATTGTCTTACAACTTCCATTTCCTCTAGCCCCATATATTTGTTCAAAACCTTCTTCATAGGCGTAGTTGGGTAAAGATAATATGCATTCTATCTCTCCAAAGTTAACAAAATGATTTATACGAATATCTTAGTTCTTGATTTAAATCAAGAAAGATTAAATCTAAATCGTTTACTTTTGGCATTAATATTAGTACGAGATATGCCTTCCATTTGTTAACGAGGAGCCACAATTGTTGCCCACACGATAGTATAGACATGTCTACAATACAAACATTATAGATTATGCTAAAGAGAATATTTTTCTCTGTTATAGTAGTTTTTGCTGTAATAGTAGTTAATGCACAACAGAAAATAGTATCGCCTGAGTTCCCCAATGGGAAAGAGGCTTTACAAAAGTACCTGAATAAAGAACTCAGTAAAAGATCACTTCCGGATGATTTAGAAAGCCAAGGAGTCGTAGCTGTCTTTATAGAGGTTGACTCTATGGGACAAATACAAGAGCCTCTTATTGGGATAAGTCTTGATCCTACTCTTGATAGTATTGCCCTGTCTATAGTTGCAGCTATGCCAAAATGGGTGCCGGGAAGCATTGACGGAAAACCGGTAAATATGCGAACAGGTCTTCGTATTCCTTTTATGTCTAAGAGAGAAAGGGAGTCAGATCAGAGCTCTTTACAAATGAGTGTAGTCGATTTATCATCAGATGTAAAAGGAGTTGAGAGCGAAGAAGGACATGAGTTAAGTCCTTTTATAATTACAGAGGTCGAGGTTGAAGAAACGGAAGAAGTGGAGAGCATAAGCATTGCTGACTTAGACGAAGGACGGGTAAAAATTCAAGTTGCAATAAAAGATATAGAATCAGAGGAGTACGATGGGGAAGAATATGGGATAGATATAGCTGAACTGGAAGATTATAAAGTGATTGTAGAGGACTCTCCTGATGAAAAACCATTTGAAATTGTAGAGCAAATGCCTCATTTTGTAGGAGGTGAAGCAGAAATGTCCAAATTCATACATCGTAACCTTGTTTATCCTACAGCCGCTAGCGGAGCTGGAATACAGGGGCGAGTTGTTGTCCGATTTGTAGTGCAGAAGGATGGGAATCTATCAAATGTTAAAGTTGTAAGAGGTATTGACCCTGAGTGCGATAAAGAAGCAGTTCGTGTTGTAAAGGCAATGCCTAAGTGGAAACCGGGAAAACAGAATGGAAAAGAAGTCCCTGTATATTTTACGCTTCCTTTTATTTTTAAACTGGACTAATATGCTCTAAATCAATGAGGAGAATACTTTTACTTATATTTATTGGAATATGTTTGAGTACCTATCTAGGTGCCCAAAGTAATGATTTTTATAATTCTTTTGCTGACGATCAGAGTAGCTTTGATCCAGAGCTACTTATGCTCGAACCTCATTACAATGCTGATGGAACAATAGATTTTTACGCAATGGCTGGTCTGTTAAAGGTTGATTATGAGCGTAACGCAAAAGGGCAGCCTATACGAAAAACCATGTCTGTATTTGGTCAGTATGACTATGAATGGGAAGAAATGTTCATTACAGACTATGAATATAAAGATGAAAGACTTGTCAGAGAGGTTCTTGTTCCCAAAAAGGGTTTAGGTTTAGGATCTATTACTGTTATGCTCGAAAAAAATATATCATACGATCCTGTAACAAATACAGATACAGTAAGGATAGATAACAATACAGCATCGATGTATAGCGCATTTTCTAGAGATGAAGGTAAAGGATCTTATACTGTTCGTTATTACAATAGAAAAAACGCTAAAATAGACTCAGTACTCCAAGTTTCAATTTATAGTTACAGTTCCTATAATTCTCTTGACTCTGTCTCTATACATGAAGATATTCTAAAACAGAAAGTCATTTACGATTATGATAGGTCTGGGCGAATAAAAGGAGCAAAAAGCTATAGACAGTCTTATGATAATGAAGAAAAGCTGTTTTCTGAGTGGAAAGAAATCTACTCCTTCGATGTCAACTATAAAAAGAATGAAATCGAATATGTACAACGTGGTACATATTTGTATCGTGACGAAGATGAAGATTATTGGGGAGGCTATAAAGAAAGAACAGATGTTACCCGATTTCGGATAGCATCAGATGATAAAGGCAGAATAACCCGGAAGCAGGTGACCATAGATGACGATCTTCTTCTGGATGCTCAATACTCATATGATGACAAGGGACGGTTAAGTGTGCTTCACGAGCAGAATGTGACCGACCGCTTTATGGAGATGTTTGGCTCTATGGGTCTTAATACACAAATGATGAAGCAACTGGGGGATAAATTCAACTATATGAAATATACCCTTAAGCAAGTAGATAATTGTCAAGAAGTTGAAGTATATCTCAAAGAAGACGATGAAATTCGGAAAGTAGGGGGATTAAAGTTATGTAAGCTAGATGATGAACGCCTTTCTCTCGTAGAAATAAAGAAATATGATGAAGGAGAGTTAGACGACTATGAGAAAGTGACCTTTAATTACAAAGAGGATGGGAGTATCGAAAAAACCGAGTACAACTATGTGTCTGACTATACTGATGAAGATGTGGTCGTAAGGGAACTAGTGCCATACAAAAAAACAATTGTAAGAAAAGACAATAATGGGCATACTGTATATGAAGAAGTTGCCCGCTTCGATAATGAAACCAAAAAGTGGAAGAATGATTCTAAAGAAATATACGAATATAACGAGAAAGGACTCCTGACTCACGAAGAGAGGTATGAATATGACTCTTATGATTCATATTATTGGTCTCCAAGCGGAAACTCATCTAAGGGAGATACTTGGATTGGAGAGAAATGGGTAGAGCAGAAGTACGATAATAACGAAAATATAATTGGCCTCCTGAAAAAAAAATGGGATGGGGAGAAATGGGTAAATTCTTTTCGGGCAAAATATTCTTACGATGAAGCTAACAATAGGACGTATAGAGAAGAATATAGTTGGGGGGAAAGGATAGCTGACTGGATAGGTTCTAGCTGCGATTCTACTGCCTATAATCGCGAAGGGGAAAAGATTCGCAGAGTTTATTATAAGTGGTTGCCAGAACAAAAGAAATGGCAGTTTGAAGAGAAGGAAGAATCTGAGAAAAAAGATTTGGATCAGGATGGCTATCATACTGAATCGAAAGAGTTCTATTCCGAGTGGGTAGGTGATGAGTGGGTGTTTGTTGAAAAAATAGAAAGGAAAATAGGAAACACGGGCGACTCTGAATTAAGGTGGAAATGGGACAAAAATAAAGGAGACTGGTATATGACTAGACGTCATATTAACCAAATAGAGGGAAATACATCGTATTATGAATATGCGAGTTGGGACGAAGATTGTAATTGCTTAGGAGGGAGAGAAAATACGACTACTATCTCTTTAAATGATAACGACAAGCGCTTTATACATAGAGTTTGGGACTATGATATCAGCGCATGGAAAGATACTATTTCGGTATTCGAATTGAGGGACTATGACAGATCTCAGATAACTAATATCTACGAACTATATAATGAGGATACACATAACTGGGATCTTGATCGAATGGTTGTTTCAAAACTTGTCAGCGGCAAAAATGGATCCAGAGAAATGGAGTTAGAACAGAGCCTTTGGAACGATAGAGAGAAAAGATGGATACCAAGTATCAAAATAGATCATTCCTATGTTAAGGGTAAAGAAAGAGATGCAACCTCTGAAATCTATAAGTACAATGCAGATATACAGTCTTTAGAGAAGGCTTATCGTACTGAAGCTATTAAAATAAAAAAGAAAAAAGGAGAAGTTAATGTTTTTCTTAGTTCGGTGTGGAATAAAGAAACACAGAAATGGGATCCTGTTTGTGCAAAAGATGGCTCTGATTGGTATTCATACTACAAATGGGATGCTACAAAACAAAAGTTGGTTTCTGCCGAGTATTCTGAAATACAAGAAATACAAGAAAATATAGATAATGCTTTTGATGAGATTAATGCAGATACTGACTATGCAGACCTTATAAAATACAGATACTATTAAGATATATTTGGGGCTCTCCGCTTAACTACACACATTGTTTCCAATCCCCTTTGACACTATACTGGAGGGTCCCATTATTATAAACATTAAATCACTATTGATTAGGAGATAATCATTTGAGATTATTCCTCTTTATATTTGATATTGAGTAATATAAAAATAAATCTATTATCTTTATAGAAATAAGTGTTTGGAAAGTTATATATAAAAAATACAGACTATGAAACTGCGATTGTATAAACTATTATTCCGAATCTTCTCTTTTCTTTCTGACAAGACGAATGGTGCTCATTTTTTTGTGAAACATAAGTTACTATTAGGTACAATTATTATTGGTTTTACAGGTGTTGCTTGTTCCTCTGAAGAGGAGCCACCCTATGCTATGTGCTACTATCCTGTTATCTCCGATAGTATAACTGTTATTGAGGATGATTCAGATGCACTAGCTGCTTTTTATGAGATAACAGAAGATATTTCGGAAGGCTTAAAAACAGAAGAAAAATAAAACTAAAGTCGTACAACATATTATTCAGACTATTCTCTTTTCTCTCCGATAAGACGAATGGTGCGCCTATATTTGTTAAATATAAGCTAATGCTAGGTACATTAATTTGGGGAATGGTGAGTGCATCAGCCCAGGCTCAAAAAAACAATGTAGCTGCTACAGATTCAATCTCGCCATCTATTCCTGAAAGAGAACTTATTACCTGCTATAAACCCGCAATACCTCCAAAGGGGATAAAAAGTCCTACTGATACAGTAGAGGTGAAAGGAAAGGTATTGGATGAAGAGGGAGAACCTGTTATAGGGTCTTCTATTAAAATAAAAAATAAGAACGAAGGAACGGTATCAGATCTTGATGGAAATTTCAGTTTGAATGCGGGAATACAAGACATAATTGTAGTCTCCTTACTCGGCTTTAAACCAGCTGAATTTACAGCCTCGTCAGTCAAAGATTCAATTACTGTAACATTAAAGACAGACTCTGTAAATCTTACTTGTTATATTGTTGTAGAACGCAAGCTGAGAAAGAGAACTATTTCTCCTATAAAAACAGATGAAAGAGAGATTAAAGGAAAAGTAAGAGATGAATTTGGAGACTTTCTCATGGGTGTAGCTGTTAAGGTGAAAGGGACAACGAATGGTGTTATAACAGACATCGATGGTTCTTTTAGTATTATGGCCAAATCTTCAGATAAACTAGTCTTCTCTTTCTTAGGAATGGAAACGAAAGAGATTTCGGCATCAATACTTAATGGGGAGAGGGAATTATTTCTCTCGAGGATTCTAATACAATCCTTTGTTACGAAGTCGTTGTTGTTAACAATTATACGGATGATATCTATAGACGTAAACCCGAAAAGGTCAAGAAACTATCTTATACCGAAATACAGACTCCTCCCGTTTCGCCCGCAGGTGATCTTGAAAGTTTTCAGAAGTGGGTACAAGCGAATGTAAGATATACCGATCAGATGAAAAGTGATGGCATTAGAGGAGAAGTTATTCTTAGCTTTGCTATTGACAAGAAAGGAAAATTAATTGATAAAAAAGTAATTGGAAAATTGTCAGAAGAAGCAGATAAAGAAGCTTTACGGGTATTATCTTCCTCCTCGGCATGGAAACCGGGAGTTCATGATGGTAAATCCATGAAAACGACAATGATTATTAGCATAAGTTTTGGAAATGAATAAGAAGGAAAGATTACAATTATATAATGTCGCTTTTGAGCTGACAGATAAGTGCAATCTAGCTTGCCGCTATTGTTACAATGTTTGGAAAATACCGGGTGCAGAACACCAGCCATTCGACTCATATGATAAAGCCATTAAAGCACTGAGGCAACTTTTCCTTCAGGCTGATGTTCGTAATGTAACCCTTACCGGGGGCGAGCCTTTTGTTGCTCAACGGATCAAAGAGATTGCTCTCTTTTGTCGGATGGAAGGTAAAACTGTCACTGTCATCAGCAATGGTTTCAAAGGAACTGCCGATGATTATAGCAGTATGATTGCAATGGGGGTTACCCTGTTCGAATTCCCTATTCATTCTGCTGATGAGGCTATTCACGATCATATAACACAGGTAAGAGGCAGCTGGAAGAAATCGATCAACTCCATTCGTGCCGTTCAAAGCATGAAAGGATATCCTGTACCTGTTATTGTGCTGACAAAATACAATGTTGAGGTATTAAGTGAGACTCTCGATTTTATTGCCGATCTCGGATTAAGACGAATTATGATGAACCGTTACAATATAGGAGGATGCGGAACAGCTGATCCTGCTTCTGTTTCTGCTACACATGGTCAACTAAAAACGGCTTTCGCTGTAGCTAATACTAAGGCAAAAGAGCTTGGATTGGTTATTTCTTCCAATGTCTGTTCTCCCGACTGCCTGATCGATCCATCAGACTATCCTCTAATTATGTTCGGTCATTGCTCTGATGATGTATTGCGCAAACCGATTACAATGGATATAAACGGAAATATTCGTCTGTGTAACCATTCTCCTATCGTAGCAGGCAATATTTATAAAGAGGACCTGACAACTATTCTATACTCCTCTTATGCCAATTCGTGGAACGAAATTGTCCCTGATTTTTGTAGTGAGTGTGAGAAATGGACAACTTGTCGGGGAGGATGTCGTGCAGCCTCCGAGCAATGCGGGTTAGGACTTGCCCATGTTGATCCTATATTAACCAGCAATGAATTGATATGAATAAGTTCTTGGTAATTATATTCTGTATGATAATAAGTTCTTCTGCTATGGGGCAAGAAAGGAGTCTACTGGAGATTCTTGAAAATAGTAATACTCCCAATAAGGTAAATACACTCTGCTATCAGATCGGTGATGAAGATATGACAATTCAAGTAGAGAATGCCAGCTTTGTATTGAGAGATGGTTTTATCGAATGCAGAATTAGTTTGAAGGACTCAGAGTATGATGAATTTTGGAGTTTTAAAATAGATTCCGTTCTCTGTGAAGAAAAAATAACAAAAGCCTGTCTTTCAGAAATCAGTCATGAAAATGCAAACTGGGTGTATTTGGATGAGAAAGCCATCGGTTCTTATACATTCACAAAAGGCAATGCAGAAGAAACTATCCATATTAAATTTCATGTACATAAATCAGAACTGGATGTGACTATAATATGGAGCCTTTTAGAAAATGAAGAATGATTTTTTTATAGAGATAAAGTGAATGAAATAATATAAGACCCTCGCAAAGAATAAGTGAGCTATAATGTATTACCTTTGCATGATGAAAGTAGAAAACGAACAAACGACGATATTATCTAATCTCGGTTTCAATAATCTGAACGAGATGCAGACCGCTGCTCAGAAGACAATCCTAGCTGAGCAAAACACCATGTTATTATCTCCTACGGGTTCGGGAAAGACTCTTGCCTTCTTACTTCCCATATGGCAGTTACTGCAAGAGGATGTGAAGGCAGTGCAGTGTTTAGTTATTGCACCGTCTCGAGAATTAGCCCTTCAGATAGAGCAAGTCTGGAGAAAGATGGGAACAAAGTTTAAGGCTAATGTATGCTATGGTGGGCACTCTATTGATGTTGAGCTTAAAAACCTTAGCAACCCTCCGGCATTGCTGATCGGAACTCCGGGACGATTGGTTGATCATTTGGAGAGACAGTCTTTTGACACAAATTCTATCGGTATGCTGGTGTTAGATGAGTTTGATAAATCATTGCAATTAGGGTTTCAGGAGGAGATGAATACTATTATAGGACAATTGCACAATTTGGAAAAGAGAGTTCTCCTTTCGGCGACTTCTGATGTAGATATACCTGACTTTATGCAAATGCAGTCCTTAGTTACATTGGATTATACACAAGAGGAGAAAGACGAAAAACTTTCGGTCAGACTTGTCGTATCTCCTGAGAAGGATAAAATAGAAACCTTATTCCAACTTATATGTTCACTCCATTCAGAGCCGGCGCTTATCTTCTGCAATCATCGTGAAGTTGCCGAACGAATAAGTGATATGCTAAAGAAAAAAGGAATATATACAGGATATTATCACGGAGGAATGGATCAGGACGATCGTGAACGAATTCTTATACAATTCCGAAATGGGAGTCTAAATTATCTGGTCACAACAGACCTCGCCGCAAGAGGATTGGACATTCCCGAAATGAAGCATGTGATTCATTACCATTTACCAGCCAAGGAGAGTGAATTTACACACCGTAACGGACGTACAGCGCGTATGCATGCTTCGGGTACAGCCTATATAGTTTCTTACAAAGAAGATAAGTTGCCGGATTACATCTCTGAAGATATAAAAATACTCCAAATTAAGGCAGGAAAGTCATTACCTAATAGTCCCGAGTATCAGACAATTTATGTTAGTGGAGGAAAGAAAAACAAGTTAAACAAGAGCGATATTGTCGGTTTCTTCTTGCAGAAAGGGAAGTTAGATAAAACAGACTTGGGGTTGATAGAAGTGAAAGACTTTATCTCTTTTGTCGCAGTTCGATCTTCTAAGGTAAAATCTCTTTTGACTAACATAAAAGAAGAGAAGATGAAGGGTAAAAAATATAAGATCGAAGTTGCAAGGAACGTAATCAAGAAAATAGATTGATCTTTTATTTATGCTTCTGGATAATAGTTGTAGCTATTTGTTTTAACTCTGTGGAGTGAATAATTGTAGCTATATCCATGTAAGATAGATACCATCGAGCCAGACGTTCTAGAGAAAATGTCATAAAATGCATTTCTACAATATCTTTTTTCCTTATTTCGTGAACTAAGCCTTGATAATATTTACTCTCATCAATTATTGGGAGGTCTTTTGCTTCAACTTCTATTATGACTTTTTGTAACTCTGTTTGATCTTGTAGATTCTTCAGGAATTGATTTAAAGGTGGATGCTCCTTGCCTATAGGTATATTGGATAGTTGCAGTCCTGTAATCCGGCTAATCTTGAATGTCCTATAATCATTTCTTGTATTACAGAAGCCGATCATATACCAGTTTGTCATGGAGAAGAAAATTCCAATTGGGTCAATTATTCGCTCCATTTTTTCATTTTTGGAGTGAGATGTATAAGTGATTATTATCTGCTTTTGCTTCGATACACTATCTAATATAGTCTGCATTCTGTCTTGTGAATCACCTAATGATGGAGAGTCAAAATCTAGTTTACCAATCTTTGTATCAACCGCAGTGATTAATTCTTTTTCAGATAATCGCATTACTGCTCGAATTTTATCTACTCCCGACTTATAGCCTTCTCGCAATCCTGTATCTGTAAATTTATCGATAAGCCTTTCTGCAGCTAAAAAAGCAAACGCTTCTTCTTTCGTAAACATAAGTGGGGGAAGCTTAAATCCTTCTACTAGAGAATATCCTGAGCGCGAATCTCCCGCAATAGGAATGCCGCTTTCTTCCAATGCTCGTATATCACGATAAACAGTTCGTATACCAATACTGAATCGTTCTGTAATTTGCTTTGGCTTTACAGAGGGTGAGGATTGTAGCATGGTTAGTATAGCGGATAGGCGGTCTATTCGATTCATTGGGATTTGTATTATCAGAAGAGTAAAAATACATAAGATTGAGCAGAAAGCATTCACTTTCTACCCAATCTTTATTCTTTTATCCCTCGTACTCTTCATCAGTCATCATAATAATCCAAGGAATGCCAAACTTATCGGTAAGTTCACCAAAACCTTCGCAGAAAAATTTTTTCTCAAAAGGTTCAGTTATAGTTCCTCCTATTGACAATGCATCGAAAGTCTTCCTGCACCGATCTAAATCATAAAATGAGAGTATCAATTTGTTATTGTTACCTATTGTAACTTGTTGTTCATGATTAGTATCATTCCCTGAGAGTTCAAAAAATGTTGTTTTAATTACCATATGAGAGATCTTCTCTCTATCAATATCAGCAATAACTAGCTCTTTAATTTGAGTCTCTTCATCTCTTTTACGGAATAAAAAAGACACTTCACCCTCTAAAATATCTTTGTAGAATAATAGAGCTTCTTCGCACTTCCCATTGAAAATCAAATGTACTTTTAATTTCATAATTTGTAGTTTTTATTGTTTAACGCTACAAAGTTATGAGGTGTAGTGACAACCCTATGTCGCAGTTTTCTCGGTTGTCAGAGATTTATTCTAAAAGTATAGAAATAAAAAAAGACTTACGATTAATCGTTGACGGATTTATTTCAGATCATCTAACCCGTATGCTGTCAGTGTACTAGCTGTTTTGTAATCTTTCTCACTCACTTGTTACTCACTTTGTTTTATCTCTGAGAATGGATGGACTTTTCCTCCTTAAGTGATGAAGTAAAGATAGAAATTTTGTTTTAATAATACCTTTTCTGTCCTATTATTTTACCATAAAGCATAGTTTCTTATCTATACCCCAGGAGGTATAGATGAATATCCATTTATATAATTATACCTTAACGGGTACATTATGTAATTTTTTATTATTCCCTTTAAGGTATGGATACTCAATTTCGTTGCTACATATTAATTTTTCATACTAAATATTTCGTTGGTAATGAGCGCTATACCTCATATACAAATTAACAAATAATAAAAAAAGTGAATAATAACTTGACTTTGTCAAAAAAAAACTATAACTTTGTCTGTAATAGACTGTATATATACAGTCTATTAGGTTGTATCCCACTGTTCTCTTTTTTGCTATTTAACTGATTATTAGTATTGTATCTCATGTATAAATTAATAAATAATAAAAAAGTGAATAATAACTTGACTTTGTCAAAAAAAAACTATAACTTTGTCTATAATAGACTGTATATATACAGTCTATTATGTTGTATCCCACTGTTCTCTTTTTTTGCTATTTAACTGATTATTAGTATTGTATCTCATGCATAAATTAATTAAATAATAAAAAAGCGAATAATAATTTGATTCTGTCAAAAAAACTATAACTTCACATTATTGATGTAGATTATTTCTTGTGATGACAATAAGTGCAAATAGCAAACGATTTAATGAGTTGATGGGAATATTACAAACTTGCAATTTCCCCGTAATAAATCAAATTGAATATGAAAGACTCATTACTAATATACGTTCTGTTTATGGCTTTAAGAGTAAACAAAAAAACGACATATTGGATTTGTTAATTAGTTTGAATTTACTAAAAAAAGAAGAAACAACAGATAATGATGGTGCACAATATGCATTATATTTTCTTCTTAATAGAAAAGCAGACATATTTGATATTGCAGCTACCCGTTCTAGAAGCGCTTATTTTAGCCATTATTCTGCATTATTTATTAATAATTTGACATTACAGATACCAAAACAAATATATCTCTCTAGCGAGAGGCTTTCTCCAGGAGGAAGAGAATCGTATTCATTAATGCAGACAGATATAGATAGAGTATTTAAAAAAAAACCTAGGGTAACAAATAATAGACGTTTTTATAAAGATTTTGCAATCAATTTTTTACAAAGTCAAGGGTATAATCATTTGGGAGTAAAGACATACAGATCAATTTATCAAGTCACTAATATTGAAAGGACATTAATAGATGTATCTGTAAGACCATTTTATTCAGGAGGCGTAACCCAAGTACTAGAAGCCTTTTCCAATGCTAAAGAGAGTCTAAATGTGAAAAAGCTTTTTCGCTACTATAAGAAAATGAAATTTATTTATCCATATCATCAAGTGATAGGATTTTATTTGGAGAAAGCTGGGTATTCAAACGAAGATCAAGAACTATTTAATGAGATAGAAAAAACACACTCTTTCTATTTAACATATGATATGCCTCGTGCTATGTATTCGGAGAAGTGGCAGCTTTACTATCCAAAAGGTTTATGAAAGGAGAGATAATTTCGAGTAAATGATCAAAATAATAATCATATGACTCTAATGTAGCTCCTGCGGATATTGTTTGCTGTACAGTATCCCATCCTGCTCGATTAGGCTCTCTTAAACTTTCCATATTCTTCAAAAATTCTAATGGGACTTTTTTTGCTTCGAAGATGTGACGAAAAAGATCTATGGTTAATTGTAACTTAGGAAAGGAGTTTACTATCAGCCAAATATCATAGAAATCTCGAGCTCTTTGCTTTTGTCTAGCCGAGGATACAATTTTAGCATATTCCGGCATTGATTGACAAAGGGCTCTCACTTTTTCTATTAAAATCATTTCTGGAGTATATACTTTTAGAATTAATCCTTCAATCTCTTGAGGTCTTGCCCCTGCAATAAATTCATATGCACTAATATCAACAGTATATTTAGTAGATTGGTTATTTACTTTTATAGAGTTTCTTCGGATAGCATTTATATCATCACCAAAAATATTGAACTGTTCTGTTTCAATGAGCTTAAATTCTAATAAATATCCTTTCCATTCTGGAATATCTCCTGTTTTAGGTTTTTCAATAAACTTAACATCATAAGCTGTTAATCCAGACTTCTTAAATTCTTCATTCAAAAGAGAACAAAAAACGTTGGTTAGTCGGTTAAAATCGTTTGCTGAAAATTCGTTTTCCATGGAAAAATCGATATCAACAGATCCTCTATTGGTTAGATCATAGGCGAGCTGAAGAGCGTTCCCTCCTTTTAATACTAAACCATGCATCAATAAGTCGTCAGACATTAATGCCCTTAATGTTATTTTCTTAATATCATTCAAACTAGCCATCAATATATATTTAAACTCTAATCAGTAGATTAGGACATGTTTGCGAAAATATATTAAATATTTGGATAATCTTCTTATATTTCGCTATAATATAAAAAGATTTTTGCTTTAATATTAATAGCCAGTGGTAAAATTGACATCCAGATAAAGATATACGACAGATATATCCCTTTTGGGTTCGATTATTTGATCCAATTTATATTGGATAATTAGAAGAGTTTTATATAAAGACTATAGTTTAGGTCCTCTATTTTGTTTTTGTTTCTGTTTCTCCTCTTCTTCTTTTTTTTGCATAGCTGACTGTTTGTATGACTGGCTTACTGAATTCATATCATCATGTTGTAATGAATTAGTAAGTTCATTCATCCGTTCTTGCATCCTAAGTTGATCTGTGATAGAGCCATTCTTCATAGTATTGTAATACTCGAAAGATTCAGATAGTAGACGGCTATAATTGAATAGTCTATCAAAACCCTGCTCTACTTGTTGAAAAAGATTTATTCTGTCAAAACCTCCTTTAATAATACCTTTCTTAGTATCTCGGTGGTTGGTTAGTGGAGAAAGTTTGATTTTGTTGCATTGATCTTTTCGACTGACAATCAAATGACAATGCATATTACCCTCGGTGCTCTCTGATCTATCCCTATCGAAATGTATCTTTCCATAAAACTTAATATCCTTTGCTGATAGTCCTTTATTGAAGTTCTTGGCGTATTCAGGTATAAATACTTCCCGAACATATCTTCTCATCGCTTCGGCTTGTTCCTGCTCAGTTGCTCCCATTGCTTGCAACTCTTTAGCCGATGGACTGATATGAATAGCATAAAATTTAGCATCTGTTTTTAATAGTTGGGCTTTGTTGTTGTCAATGTCTTTTACTACTTGTGATTTATAGAGATTTGCTTCCGTCAAATTGAAAAATCCTTCTGTATAAATACCTTTCTCCATCCGTTCCAAGTCCTCGTGTTCGAGGTAATTACATAGCCTTCGACTACTGCCTGCATTATTATATACTCCGTTCGATGGTGGTGGAAAGTCTATATTCATTTTATTGACTGTTTATCAGGTTGGCAATTTCAGTTTTTAGATTTTCCTTTTTCTTGGACTCCATTACTCCACAATTTGCCAAATCTGAGTAAAGGGAAATTAGTTGCAGTAGCTTCTTATTATCTGTCTGTTGTGCCTGTTGTATTCTTGATAGCTGTTTCGCCTGATTATTAATCGCATCCGCGTGTCCTGTAAATTTCTCACTTAACATCCTTAGCAGATTATTGTGCCCTTCCTGATTATCTTTAAGATGAGATAGAATAATATCCTCCATTGACTTGACAATCTTGTCAAATCGACTTGCAATAGAATTGCTTGTGCGTATCATCGGATTGAGCTGTTCTTCTTCATAGTGTCGGATGAAACGGATTAGATCGTCTTGTCTTTTGTTAATCTTCCGAAGCTCTGCTTTAGTCGATTCGGGTGCTTCGCTCGGATTGATATTTGCCTTATCCAAATATTGAAAAGCGAGTTTTATCGCTTCACTCTTTTTCAGTGAATAGCGTTTGCAGATTTTATCTACTAAACGGCTTGCTTCTTTATCTATGGATATGGTTGTATAGACTATATTTCTATTCTGATTTTGCATAGTAATTACTATTTAATGGAAAATCACACATTTAAACTATTGATTCTAAGAGTTTAAAAGATTACACTAATTGGAAGTATAATTACAGTGCTTTCAGATAAAACACTAAAGCCGAAGGCTTTGCCCCGCAGGGCAAGAGGAGAACAGGACGATAGTCCAGTTCCCTCTTGCTCAATTTAACCAAACAATCCGAAGCGGTAAAGCGAGGGTGTTTGAGCTAAATACGGAGTCTTTGGGGAGGGTGATAGACTAAACAGCCCACACCCTTTTGCTTCATTCTGCTACATAATAAATGCAGAATCATTTTAGGATTTTGCCTTCCTCTATGCCTTTATTGAACATCACAATCTCTTTTTTAGAGGCATAGGATTGGATGAAATCTTTGACATCCGCCATGCGATAGAAAGTTTTTCGCCTAACCAAAAAATAGCGAAGTTTGCCACTATCCCGATAACGTTGCAAAGTCCGATAACTGACCTTTAGCAAAAATGCCAAATCTTGATTGTCTAATAGTTTGTCTTCGTTCGCAAAAGCATCACCTGTATTGATAACGAGCTTCAGGTCTCTGCCTATATCTGTGAGTTTCTTGGATAGCTTTTCCATCCATGCTAAAAAGTCCTCATTGTTTAAATACATAATTGTACATTTTTGAAATTAATATTCTGATTAATTCCAATCGATTGGTAAAGCAAAGCTCGGACAATGGATGACAGAAACATAGAGAGGTCTCTAAGTACCTCCCTAAGTTCGGCTGATATGATATTCATTATGAGTAATATACAAAAGCATTATTTTTCATTTAGTTTATTCTTACTCTCTTTGATGAGCAGATTCTTTAGATTGTCCAATAGTTTGGTCAGATTACAAGCTTTTCTTTCGAGTAAGGCTATTCTCTTTTTGTAGATACATCCAAAACTAAAATTGAACATTTGCTCAAAAGCTAGTCCTATATCTCTAAGCGAAGCTTTTTCTCCTTTTGAGGTGTAGATTTCTCCAAGAAGAAAAAGGCAAACCACTAACTCTACAAAACCAATAATCCCCAAGCCTTTCGACTTAGGGATTATGTATAAATCGGATTTATAAATTTGTTTTTGGATGAAACGTTCGGGAAAAGCAAACACTTTCTCTAGAAGAGCTAATTCAGCATCTACGAAAGTTATAGCTTTTTGGCAATATTGAGATTTAAGCGCATTTTTCCCCCAGCTCGTATCTAAAATGATTTGATAGTGATACCAACTCGATACGAGTCAGATTCAGTTTCCGATAGATGATTGTATATTCATTATCGGGCTGATTAATATTTATCACTTTTTCTATGAACTTCTCATAAGCACTTTGGATTTGAAAATAATCTATCTGCTTTTGGCTAGATAGAAGAGTAAAGAACTCTGTTTCATTTAGATCATTCATAGGCATAAAGTTTAAAATCAAAAAATAGTTTCAATTATTAGAATAGTTGTATCTTAATTATAACTTTTTGCCAATAAGAGAATAAGTGATGGGTATTTTGTTTTCTTGCCCTTCTATTTGGAATTTATCTTTTTCAATTTCTATCATGGATGAAAATAAATTAACTGGGGAATAATAATATTCTTCCATTCCTTCAATATGAATACCATTCTTTGTCAGACTATTAATCGGTTCTGATAATCCATAGTTCCATGTTACAACTTTGTCTACAGCTTCACTTGCATCACCCACATAAGTTGATTCTTCAGTTATATATGGTTCTTTTCGAGAATAGCTATATAATATGTTTTGAAAAGTCTCGTCAAACATCCATAATATGGGGTGAAATTCGACCATTATAAATCTACCTGAGGGTTTTAATAATGCAGAAATAACTTTCCCCCACCTATCGAGATCTGGCAACCAATTGATAACCCCGTACGATGTATAAATTATGTCAAATTGCTCATTAATCATATCAGGTAGCGAACAGATATCACAACAGATATAACTTACTTCTGCTTGTAATTGATTACTTAGTTCTTTAGCTTTTGCGATGGCTTTTTCTGAAAAGTCAACTCCTGTAACATTAGCTCCTAATTTAGCTAAAGAAATTGTATCCATTCCAAAGTGACATTGCAGATGCAAAATACTTTTCCCTTTAATGTTTCCTAATAATTTAATATCTAGTGAAGGAAGACTCAGTTCTCCATTTATAAGCCTTGTTAATTCGTAAAACTCAGACTCGATATGTATATTAACTCTATTGTTCCATGCTGCTTTATTTATTTCTAAATAGTTTTCCATAGCATTATATAATTTATTTTATACAAAACTATGAACTTATAAAAGCACAAAAAATAACATATGTTACAAAATTCACAAAGAACCTCTGATTCGGCTTAAGGATTGTGGAGTGATATTTAAAAACGAAGCAATGTGCTTTATTGCTGCCTTTTGAAAAATTTCGGGGTACTCTTTTAATATGTATTGATTCACATTATTTTGCATAACAAAGAGCACTTATTAATCAGGTAACTTTGCCTTCAGGCAAAGTCCATAAAAGGATAAGTGTTATGAGAAAAGAAAAATTCAAGGTTTTGCTCTACCTCAAAAAAAGTAGCCCCAACAAACAAGGACTTGTGCCGATCATGGGAAGAATAACCGTAGATCGCTCCATGGTACAATTCAGTTGCAAACTATCCTGCAAAGAATCCCTTTGGAATCCCCGAGAAAGTCGTCTGGATGGTAAAAGCCGAGAGGCTGTAGTTACCAATTCCAAGTTGGATAAGTTATTGCTTTCCATTCATGAAGCCTATATGACATTGATCGGTAGAAATGTCCCCTTCGAAGCCAAGGATGTTAAGAACCTGTTTCAGGGGAGCATGGATACTCAAATGACTCTGCTGGCTCTTCTTTTCAGGCACAAGCAAGAATTACGAAGTCGCATTGGCATTGACTGTGCACCCACTACGCTGAGTAATTACGTATATGCTTATCGCTCTTTGGAAAAGTTTATCCAAAAGAAGTTCAAGACTAAAGATGTGGCTTTCGGGCAGCTCAATGAACAGTTTATTCGGGAATATCAGAATTTTGTATCCGATGATTTAGGTTATGCACTTGATTCCGTCCGTCATTATCTGGCTGTACTGAAAAAGATTTGTAAAATGGCATTCAAAGAGGGCTTGTCTGAGAAATTTCATTTTGCTTATTATAAATTACCCAAGCAGAAACCAACAACACCCAAAGCTTTGAGTCGGGAGAGTTTTGAGAAAATCAGAGATTTGGAGATTCCTTCCCATCGTACATCCCATCTTTTGACCAAAGATTTGTTTCTGTTTGCTTGTTATACGGGTACAGCCTACGCAGATGTGGTTCGCATCACAAAGGAGAATCTTTTTACGGACGATGAAGGCAGTCTCTGGCTCAAATATCGTAGAAAGAAAACAACATGCAGAGCACGGGTAAAATTACTACCCGAAGCCATTGCTTTACTCGAAAAATACAAAGATGACAGCAGAGAAACACTCTTCCCGATACAACTTTATGGAACACTTCGAGCGAATATGCAGGGACTGAAAATGATGGCAGGAATCACCGAGACGATCAGCTATCATTCAGGACGCCACAGCTTTGCCAGCCTTATCACGCTCGAAGAAGGCGTACCCATCGAAACCATCAGTAAAATGCTCGGGCATGGCAATATTCAGATGACACAGGTTTATGCCCGTGTGACTCCCAAGAAGCTTTTTGAAGATATGGATAAACTCATTACAGCTACCCGAGACATTCAACTAGTCCTTTAACAGAAAAATCATTCAAGATGAAACAACAACAAATACAAGAACAAAAGCAAAAAGATATACGCAGTACATTCAGGATATTCTGCTACATCAACAAGCAGAAAGTAAAAGCTGACGGAACAACCACCATCTTATGCAGAATCAGCATCGACGGAAAACAAACAGTCCTGACAACAGGTATCCATTGCCGAGTTGAAGACTGGAATGCCAAGAAAGGAGAAGTCAAAGCAGAAATACTCAACAATCGTTTGATCAAGTTCAAAGAGCGAATCGAAAATACTTATGAGTATATCCTCAAAGAGCAAGGTGTTGTCAGTAGCGAGCTTTTAAAAAATACGATTGTTGGAATCAATACCACTCCGAAAAATCTATTACAAGCAGGAGAAATTGAGATCGAACGTTTGCGACTGCGAGCCATTGAAATAAGCTCAAACTCTACTTATCGGGAATCAAGACTCACTCAGCTCAATTTGAAGGAATTTCTTGAAAGCAGGGGCTTGAAAGATATTGCTTTTACAGCTATTAGAGAAGAGTTCGGAGAATCCTTTAAAACTTATTTGAAAGTGGTTGGCGAAAGAAAATCGTCTTATATAAACAGATGCCTGACTTGGCTCAATCGTCTGATTTATATCGCCATCGACCAAGAAGTATTAAGAGCCAATCCACTTGAAGATGTAAGATATGAGAAAAAAGATCCTCCTAAACACCGCTTTGTAAGCAGGCAAGATTTAAAACGTATTATTGAAACTCCAATGAGTAGTTCAATGATGGAACTGGTCAGGCGGGCTTTTATCTTTTCTTCCTTCACGGCACTTGCCTATGTTGATGTAAAAGGTTTATATCCCCGTCATATCGGGAAAACGGCTGACGGACAAGCTTATCTGAGAATCCGAAGAAAGAAAACGGATGTGGAAGCTTTTATCCCTTTACATCCCATTGCCATACAAATACTTGAATTGTACAACACAACAGATGACAGTAAACCAGTTTTTCCACTTCCTGTTCGTGATCGGATCTGGCTTGATATTAATCAGATTGGTATTGTTCTGGGGTTTAAAGAGAATCTTTCCTATCACCAAAGTCGCCACAGCTTTGGCACGTTGGCAATTTCGGCAGGTTTATCCATTGAGAGTATTGCCAAAATGATGGGGCATGCCAATATTTCTACCACACAGACCTATGCTCAGATTACAGAGCAAAAAATATCGGAGGATATGGATAAACTGATTAAGCGAAGAAAAGAAACAAGTAGGACGAAAAATAGTTAACCCCATGAAAGAAAAAATAACAATCACAGATAAGGGTATAGTAGATATACCCAACCAAGTACAGATGAGCATTGCCGAAATAGCAAACCTATTTGATATATACTATCAGCCAACAAAGAGAATTATTCGGGCGATTGAAAAAGTAGGGATTATTACTGGTAACTACACAAACTCCTGTATTCTTGAAGGAAATAAAGTTCACCCAGAGTATTATGGATTGGAAATGATAGTTGCAATTTCCTTTCAGGTACAATCCGAGAAAGCTAAAATATTTAGAAATTGGTTATTCAGGAGATTATCTAAAACAGTAATCCCTGAAATGCTGATAATAGATGCTCAAAATCCGATCTGGAATTGAGTAGTTTTCTTCTGAACAGACTAATGGCAGGATATTTCAAATAATCTCCTGCTATTGTTTTATTATCCATTTTGATGGAGTTCGAAGTTATTGACCGTCCAAGTGACGGTTATTTCCGCTTATAGCTTCCCTGCCGTCTGGAGGGGCGGAAGCCCGCAGAATAACCGCTTGTCCGATAATAACTTTTACGTGTAATGACTTTTTATCTTGTGGCATCACCTAAATTTGTCCTGATAACCCTCTTCGAGCAGCTTTTCGATATCAGAAGAACGGTAGAGTATCTTTCCTCCCAATTTGATATAAGGAATGCGTCCCTCGTTGCGATAATCCTGTAAACTCCTGCGACTAATTTTTAGTTTTTTCGACAACTCTTCGTCCGTATAAAAACTCTCGCCATCCAGTGTCGGCTTTCGGGGAGCGAACAAACGCTCCATCAGTGAAGAAAGCCGATCCAGTGAAACAAAAAAGGATTTAACCCTTTCGTTGTTGTCTTTTGTAATTAGTTGGTTACTCATAGCTCATTTAGTTTATAATTGATTGTTTAGTTTCTCATATAACTGCCCCAAACTCCGATGTATAATCCGTAAGGCTGTTTCTCTTCCGAGAGATAATACTGTTTGATTCCCATTCGGATATAACAGCCTTCTTCGTCAAAATCGATATCGTAACAGGAGAAACTGCCCCGCTGCGATTCCCTGTCATAGCTGTAAGCAAGCAGGTAGTAATTTCCATCATAGCCCTGAAAGATATAGATATCTGGATTGCCGTTTACACTTTCCCATCCGCCTAAACAGGAGGATAGGAATTGTAGACTCGATTGGTGTACTTCTTCCATATTTATATTTGTTTTCCTTTATACTTCGCCTGCTTGCGTTTATCTTCCACTATCGGAATCATCTTCTTTACATCTTCGGGCTTGTAGTAAATTTTATGACTGATGCGGCTGAACGCCAGTGTTCCATTATCCCGAAGTGTTTGCAGCGTTCTGGGAGATATATTCAGTAGCTGGCACACATCCTGATTATCCATCCACTCGCTGATATCCTTGTCGCCATGTAGATGACAAAGGGTTTCCATTCTCTTGGCGAAACTTTCAAACTTCGAGAGCATCGCTTCAAAGGTTTTGGCTTCAATATTGACAATCTGGTATTCGTCAAATTTCGTTTCCATCATTATCTATTTTTAGTTATTATTTTTCTGCTTCAAAAATAAGGTGTCGTTTTCTACCTTGAAAGGACTTGAATCCTTATGCTGTTATCCGCAATCTCTTTCTGCTGCCTGAACATCTTTTCGGTGCAACTTTCACCTTTCTGCCCTGCAAGTAAAATAGAATAATCCATAGCTCAATGGATTTACTGTCCTGTGGCAGCTTGTGGCTTCGGTCTGGCAGTGAGTGGCGTTGATACCTTGCTGAATTTACTTCAAATTAAAACTGTTTTTGTGAGAACGATAGCCTCCACTAGTTAACTGTCATCACTTTGCTTTCTATGTCGTATTTGCTGCAAAGTTCCAATGACTAAAGCTCATTGATTATTCACTGCTAACTCAGATACGCAAATCGGTGTAGTCTGCACCATTGGTGTAATAACTACAGTAGAAAAACAGAACAGAATATATCCTAAGACTCCACTTCGTACACTATCCTGATTAATAATTGTTTGTTTGCAGGCAATAATCGGCTCACAATAGATACCAGAGCCAGTCTATTTACTTTTTAAATTCAGTGTATTATGAGCAGTAAACAAACAGCAGAAAATGAAAAAGATCCAATACCACAAAGTTGGTTGCCCGAATCAAAAAAAGCAAAACCAGTGAAGCTTACCCATGAAGAGATGGATGCTGAACTTCAGAAGATGTTTCCCCAAAAAGTTGTTGATAAGACCAGACCAAAGATTGATATTCGAAGAGAAGATGGAAAGGAATATGAGTATAGTATTAATACAGATAAAATTACACTATCTCATAATGATACAGATACAGCAGCTAGTATGCAAACAGATTCAACAGAAATCAATCAGACTACAAGTTCTACTATATCCAAGCGAGTCAGTGGCAAGCAACGCAAGGAGTCGTTGGAGGAATACAGACAAACTTTTCTCGTTGTGCCAAGGTTGGAGGATCGTAAACCTGTATTTGTCAGTCGTGAAGTACGGGACAGGCTGGATGAGATAGTTCGTAAGCTTGGAGGGCGCAGAATGAGCGTATCGGGCTTTGTCGAGAATCTTGCCCGACATCATCTGGAAATCTACCGAGAGGATATTGATAGTTGGAAGAAGCTGTAAAGTTTAGCTTCTGTCATTTGTATAGTAAGTCTGTGTACTGTTTAACGACTTACTTTTCGATTGGAACATTTCATGTTCGGATAGCGGAGCGAGGTTATGTTTTCATTGCATGAAAACCCTCGCTTTGGCTGATCGCCAAAGATAAAGAAGCCCTTCCCGCTGGTTGGTGCTTCCCGGCACACGGAATTATTTGATATAGTCTAAAAATAATTAACCATTTTGATTCAGGATAATCAAGATAAAAAGAAAGGCGGACGACCAAAGAAGAGTTCCCTCACTCGGAAGAGCAAAGCCATTGGGGTTTGCTTCTCTGAGCCTGAACTCTATACCATTAAGTTTCGGGCAAAGCAGGCAGGTCTGCCCCTTAGTATCTATTGTCATGATGCGATTCTGGAGAGTATAATCAAAGAACCGCTCAAAAGAGAAGAGTTGGATGTACTTCGAAGTCTTTCCAAGATGGGAAACAACCTGAATCAGTTGACCAGAATAGCCAAGTTCTTAAATACAAAACGCTTGGAAAAAGAGGCAGAAATTATACTTAACGAGATACTGAATATCATTAATATGTTGTCGGATGATTGGAAAAATAGTAAAAGGAAAAAGCTTTAAGGGATGTATTTCTTATGTGATGGAAGCTAAAGACACAAAGGTCTTAGCTACGGAAGGAGTATTAGAAACAGATACAGAATCCATCATCAACAGTTTTTATATGCAGAGTCTCCTGAATCCGAAGCTATCAAAATGTGTAGGGCATATCCCATTGGCATTCTCTCCCGAAGACAAAGAACGCATGACAGACCATTTTATGGGGCAACTGGCTAAAGAATATATGAAGCTGATGGGGATAGATAATACGCAATACATTGTAGTAAGACACAGCAACACGAATCATCCTCACTGCCATATCGTATTTAATCGGGTAGATAATGATGGTAAAACCATCTCCGACAAGAATGACCGTTACCGAAACGAGAAGGTCTGTAAACAGTTAAAGGATAAGTATAACCTAACTTACGGGCAGGGTAAAGAGAATGTCAATGTACAGCAGCTCAAAGGAGCAGAACACACCAAGCATGAAATATACCATGCCATAAAAACGACTCTGCTGATGACTAAAGATTGGGAACAATTTGAGCATATTATAAATCTACAAGATATATCTATCCAATACAAAATGAAAGGTCAAACAGAAGAAGTCCAAGGTATATCTTTCAAGAAAGGAGATTATTCCTTCAAGGGCTCGGAGATGGATAGAAAATTTAGTTATTCGAAACTCAGGAATCAAATAGATAGTAAATCTCAGAATATAAGCTTCACTCCTCAAAAGAAAGTACAGCTCCAACAATCAAGTTCGGTATTGGAGCAAGTAGCATCTGTTACCGCCTTTGAGCAGCATGGCGACGATGTTCAGGAGGAAGCCTTCAAAGAAAGAATGGAGTATGAAGAAAATAAACGGCAAAGTATTAAGAAGAAAAAACGCAGGGGCTTTGGTCTCTAAAATCGAATAATAACCCTTAAAACAAAGACTAATTATGGCTAAAACAGTATCAAACGATGCCCTTTGGGAGAAACTGTCAGAGATAAGCGAACAACTAGATAGATTATCTGCCGAGCAGAAAACGCAAATTACAAATACAAATCAGGAAGAGAATAGCTCCGATTTATGTAATATCAAAGATGACATAATCGCTAAAATTAAGCAGCAAGGCTATTTATTGGGCAAGCATGGCGACAGTAACTACAAAGCAATTAATGAGAATATTACAACTTCTGATGAGACTATCAGAAAGATTTTCAATGTAGTTATTCGAATAAGAAAACAGCAAAAGGAAGCTGTCGAACAAAAAGTAGTTAGCAAAGATGCTTATTTTAACTTCAAATTATTCAAGGTTAGAAAAACATCATTCGTTATAGCTTTGCTTAGTCTGTTAGTGCTTCTGCTCACTGTGTTTTGTATGAAATAGCAGAATGATTATTCGATACTGAATTATGAATATTACAAACAGAGTATAAAATGGATAGTTATAAAATACGACCACTACTCAAAAGATAAATCCGGTAATCATAGATAATCTACAACTATTCTATTAATTCTTATCATTACAATATGGCGATTTATACTTATGCTAGATAAATTAATATATCTGAGTTCTTTATGAAAATGAATTGTTATGTTAATTCTTATAGGGAGAATAAACTTTTAACAAAATGAGGACGTCTATGAATCAATCAATTTCATTATATTTGGACGTATTGATGTTTAACCAAGTATATAATGCATGAATTCCATATTAACAGAAGTTACACCTTTGTCTGATAAAGACTGTTTCTACATAGCAGATAGAAAAAAATCTGAATTTACTTATCCTATTCATTGCCATAGTGAATACGAACTCAATTTCGTTAAAAATGCATCTGGAGTACAACGGATTGTCGGTGACTCGGTAGAGGTTATCGGTGAATATGATCTTGTGTTAATTGCAAATGGAACACTAGAGCATGGATGGATTCAACAAGAATGCAAGTCTAAGAGCATAAGGGAAATAACAATACAGTTTTCTCATGAATTGTTTTTCAACAACTTTATTCATAAAAGTCAATTTGGTTCTATCAGACATATGCTGGAGATGGGGAAAAAAGGACTTTGTTTTCCGATGGAAGCCATAATGAAAGTTTATGCTAAGCTAGATACATTGGCAAGCCAAGAAGGTTTTTATGCGGTTATAGATTTGCTGACTATCCTTCATGAATTGTCTTTATTTAGTGATTTTTCCTCTACTTTGGCTACATCTTCGTTTGCAAAAACTGATCTACAATCTGATAGCCGAAGAATTGCTAAAGTAAAGGAATATGTAAATAAGCATTTTTCGGAAGAAATAAAACTAGAGGATGTTACAGATATTATAGGTATGGCGCCTGCCGCTTTTAGTCGTTTTTTTAAACTAAGTACCGGTAAGACCTTTTCGAAATATTTGATAGATATAAGGCTAGGACATGCCAGTTTGCTGTTGGTTAATACAACGATGTCGGTAGCCGAAATTTGCTATAAATGCGGATACAATAATGTATCTAACTTTAATCGTTTATTTAAGGAGAATAAAAAAGTGACACCATCCGAATTTAGAGAGAATTATCAGAAAAAACGTATTCTTATCTAGACTATATTCCTATATTTTCGAAAAAATAATTAAGGCATATTGGGATAAACCCAATATGCCTTAAAATTAATAACCGAACCTTTTCTGTTTATTTATTTTGCTCTAAATACCCAGAACCAACCTGTTCCCCCTTGCTCAGCTCCCGGTTCAGGATAGCTAAGTATCATTTTTTTGTTATCTAGAATAAGGATATCGTATTCCGAAACTTCTTTACCTCCTTCGTTAGGTGATATACCGCATAGAACACCTATACCTCTGGTAATTAGCTTGCCCTTGGCCCATATCGTTCCATCAGCTTTTTTGACAATAGTATTCATGTCTAGACTAAACGCCCCAGTAGTAGCACTTCCATCGCTCTTATATTTGGTTAATTTAGCTCCTTGAAGAGTGAACTCCATACTAGCACCTTCACCTTCACCTTTTGCCTGTCCATCTATATCACCTATCTTCAAAGTCCACCATGCAGGAGCATTACTATCCAGATATTGTCCATTACCCCATACAGCAGGAGCTGTTTCGTCCCAAACCCATGTTTTGGTTCCTTCACCAACAAGATATGCCCATTCTGGAGGTACAGGGAAAGATAGTTCTTCCACTTCAACGGGTAATACTTTTTCTATTCTTGTTCCATTTGGATTGATTCCGGTGAAAGTGATATTATGATTCCCGGTAGATACCATCAAAATAGTATCAGTCGTTTTCACCGAAGTGCCAATGCCGTAGTCCCAAAGGGATAGAACCGGACTATGATTGTCCAAAGCGATTTTATTGGACTTCTTGCCATCAACGATTACAGGAGTAGCTGTAACATTTAGCTGTGAAGCTTCAATTTCTCCTCCCATACTTTCTCTAGGTTCGATAGGTTCACATGCAAATAACAGAGTAAGCATGCTTAAAGCAAGTATCGTGTATGTATATATTTTTTTCATTATATTCTTAAATTAATTTGATTACCAACCTGGGTATTCTACATCAGGAGTTCCCCAGCCTTTATTTTGAGTTAAAACACCATCTGAAAGATCTATTTGAGATTCAGGAATAGCCCAAAAACCACCTGTAGCTTCATAACGTGCTTTATATCCGCCTCCAAAAGCTCTCATCTTGGTATCTATACCTCTGTTTTTAATATTTACACCTTCTTGTTTTGCTAACATTTCTCCTGCAATACCCCAACGCATGATGTCGAAATATCTTAAACCTTCGAAAGATAACTCCCAGCGTCTTTCATTTTGAATTGCAGTTAAAGAATAACCTATCGGCTTGAGACCTGCTCTTTTGCGAACAAGATTCATGCTTGTTGCATCTTCTTTTAGCTCAGAATGCATTAGCAATACATCAGCGAAACGGATTAATACAAGGTCTTGTGTATGTGCTAACTGCATTTCGTTTTTAGCTTCATCTTTTAGTGTTGCATACGAAGCGTAGAATTCGCCGTCTTTATAAGCTGAAATAGGCATATATTTCTTTTGCCAAAGTCCTGTTTCCTCCATTTGTTTGTCAGCTCCATAACTGTAAGAAGGAAGTTCTTGTTTTACATCAAGTACAGAAGCGAATAATCTGATGTCATTAGGCTCTGCTTTTTTCCACTCTGCAACTAAGTTAGGGTTAACTGGTCCTGCACCCCATCCTTGTCCATAAGGAAAAGTGTTTTCTGTACCATTATCGGCACGTAACCCAAAATGTAGCATATATTGATTTGAATACCCTGTTTGGAAGTCATTACCCCAGTCTACTGATGTTCCGAATTTTATGGCAAATACAGTTTCTTTATTTCCATCACCTTCCCACTGTAGGTTGTTCTTTGATACATATTCATAGTTTTTGGCTGTAAACTCATTTGTGTAAGGCCACAAGTTTCTAAAGTCGCTTACTAATCCATGTCCGCTATTTGTAATACAGTCTTCTAACCATTTTATTACTTCTGTTTTAGAAATGTTGCCCCCTTCTGGTAATGGCAGTGTGCTTTGTTTATAATAGCCGGTATAGAATAAGAACACTCTTGCCATTAAAGCCTCAGCCGCCCACTTTGTCGCATGTCCGGCAGTTGTTTCACTGTAATGACTTGAAGGGAGCATATCAATAGCATTTTTCAAATCTTGTGCTATTAATGCATAAACTTCGCTAGCTGGAGATTTAGGGAAATTACCTCCTAATGAATGAGTAATAAGAGGAATCTCTCCAAACATTTGTGCTAACTCAAAATAGAACAAAGCTCTCATGAAATAGGCTTCACCCTTGTATCTGTTTTTATGGTTCTCATCTGTCCATCCCTCGCATTGTTCCAAAGTCTCTAACGCAAAGTTAGCTCTGTAGATTCCGGTATATTTTGCTTTCCAGAAAGGTCTGAAACGGTCTGCCTTAGTATTCATAAAGTGATCTAATCCTTGCATGTCGCGGTCGTTCTCGCCACCACCACCAAATCTATCATCTGAAGCTAACTCTGCCATGTAGAAGTGTGAGTGTTGACAATCTGTTACTGTCATGCTTAGCGTAGAATAAATACCAGTCAGCATTTGGTCAGCATCAGATATGTTAGTGGGGAAATTGCCTGTATCTTTCTCTGTATAATTTGTAGAATCCAGGAAGTCTTCACAACTGCTCATAGAAACAAGAGCAACTCCTATCATTAAATATTTTAATATATGTTTTTTCATTTTGTTTAGCGTTTAATAAGTTAAGTTGAATCCGATCATATAAGTTCTAGGGCTAGGGTAGAAACCTACATCGATACCCGAAGCCCAATCATGGCCGTATCCATATCCTACTTCAGGATCCATTCCTTTATAGCCTGTGATTGTAAATAGGTTTTGTGCTGCAAAATATATGCGAGCCTGGGCTAATGGAAGTTTTGGAAGTATTGTTTTCAGATCATAACCAAAAGTCAAATTCTGTAATTTTATATAATCAGCATCCTCTACTAGTAAATCTGAAATGTTTGTCCAGTTAGAATGTGCGCCACCTGTCAGTCTAGGATATCTGTTGCTAGTCCCTTCTCCATGCCATCTTTCAAATACTTCTGTCGTGTAATTTTGAAGAGGATTGTCTAAGAAGGAACGATAAGATTTAGCGATTTGATGCCCGAATGCACCTGTTGCAGTAAGAGCTAAATCAAAGCCTTTGTATGCAAAATTCATGCTGAATCCCATTCTGAATTTAGGATGAGGATTTCCAATTTGCACCTTATCTTCATCTGTGATGCTTCCGTCTCCATTTGTATCTACAAAGATTACATCACCTGGTTGTGCATTGCTAAGAACTCCTTTGCCTGCTGCTCTATATTCGTTTATTTGGGCCTGAGTTTGGAATAATCCATTGGTTTTGTAGCCATAGAAATATCCAATAGGATAACCTACTTGCACGCGGTTCATTTCTTTTGTTCCTTGAGCAAGAATATCTGTATCACCATGAATAATACCTTCTGTATTGGCTATTCTAGTTACTTCATTCTTGTTGTAAGAGAAGTTAAGATTTACTCCATATGAAAAATCGCTAACTCTATCATTCCAATCAAGGCCAACTTCAAATCCTTTATTCTCTACATCTCCTCCATTTACAAATGGAGCACCTGTACCGTATGAATCTAGGATTGGAGCCATTACTAACCAATCTTTGGTTGTTTTGTTATACCAGTCGAAGACAACGCCTAATCTGCTGTTTAAGAATCTCATATCTAATCCAATATTTAGCTGTTCTGATGTTTCCCAAGTAACCTCAGGGTTTGCTAAGATATTAGGGTAGCCTCCTTGCACTAAGGTTCCTTTATTATTACCCCAATAATATCCGTTTTTCATATCAAATGCGATAGTGGATAGATATTGGAAGTTATCTATATTGGAATTTCCGTTTTGCCCCCAACTAGCTCTTACTTTCAAGAAGTCTATTATAGAAAGAGTAGGCTCCATAAATTTCTCATTAGTCACTACCCAACCGGCAGAAACAGATGGGAAGTATCCCCAACGATGACCTCTTGCAAAGTTAGAAGATCCATCTGCTCGCATGATAACTGTTGCCATATAGGTCTCGTTTAGGTTATAGTTTACACGACCAAAGAAAGAGGCAAGTGAGCCATCTCCCCAAGGGTGTCCACTAAGTACCATGTTGGCACTGTTCTTATTAGTAGTATTACTAATCCATGCATTAGCCCAAGATCCAGGAAAATTTGAGTTTGTATTTACTATTCTCATTTCACTTCCTCTTCCCCATTTTTCAACAGATTGTCCTACTACTGCATCAAAAGAGTGCATGTTTACCTTGAGAGCATAAGCTAATGTGTTTTCTAAAGACCAGCTGTGTCCCATTGAAGATGATTGTTGAACTAGGTCATCTGTGTTTTTTACTGTTGTTGATAGGTTATAAGTAGGCTTGTACTGTCTGTAATTAGAGTTGTCATTTTTATATCCAAAGCTTGTTCTGAAACGTAAATTCTTAATAGGTTGTATCTCTGCATAAATGTTAGCATGCAGATTATAGCTTTTGTTTTGATTCTGTCCACGTTGATAAACCATATCAGCTATGGGGTTTGCTGTAGGACCGTGTAAAGCCCAACTATCTGCCGTTTTGTCATCTTGGTTATAGAAATCTCCTTTACTATTATAAATAGGTAATAGAGGGTTACCAACCATTGCATAACGAATATCATTCCCATATTGATTTCCAATACCTATACCTTGTTTTTTCGTATAAGAATAAGTCAAGCTTTCTCCTATTTTGATCGCATCAAAATCTTTTACTTTTAGAAGGACATGATCGGAATTAAGTCTGAATGTATATCTGTCCGCTTCAGGAGCAACAGGTTTACCCAGAACTCCTTCTTGTGTATTATAAGATAACCCTAATGAGAATTTAGATTGTTCATTGCCTCCATTTAAATTTATAGAGTGATTCTGAGTCAATGCATTTTTGTTTCTCATTTCTTCCATCCAGTTTGCCCCGCCCCAGGTTCCATTCATAAGAGCCTCATATTGTACTGGCACTTCTTTCGAAAAATCATATAAAGGTAGTCCATCGTTATGACGAGCCTCATTTATAATATTCATATATTCAAAAGGATTTAGCATATCCGGCATTTTATATACATTTTGCCAACCTACATAACCATCATAGCTTAATTGAAGTTTACCAGCCTTACCTTGTTTTGTAGTAACCAATATTACACCATTAGCAGCACGAGCACCATAGATTGCTGCTGATGCAGCATCTTTTAGGACATCAATGGATTCGATATCACTTGGGTTGAGGTTGTTGATGTTTCCGCCAGGTACTCCGTCAATTACATATAATGGAGCAGCATCACCCATTGTCCCTAAACCACGAATGTTTACCTTAAATCCTTCACCAGGCATCCCTGATGCTTGAGTGATGTTTACTCCCGGAGTTTTACTTTGCATTGCTCCAAGTACGCTTCCTGTACTCATACTTTGCAAACTCTCTCCATCTACCTGAATCGTAGCTCCGGTAACTAATTTTTTCTTTTGTACACCATAGCCTACTACTACTACTTCATCAAGCATATCTATGTTGTCTTGCATAGTAATATTAAGAGCTTTACCTAATTCTGTAACTTTGATTTCCTGAGTTACATATCCTACATAAGAGAAAACCAATACAATTGGCTCTTCAGTGGCCTTAAGGCTGAAAGCCCCATCAATATCGGTTACTGTACCTACGGTAGTCCCTTTAATCAGGACGTTAACTCCAATCAAAGGTTCACCACTAGTGTCTTTTACAATACCTGTGATTACTTTCTCTTGCACAACACTAAGTTTGTTGTCTGCTTCTGGCCCTTTAGCTGCATGGCTTACAGGGAAGAGCATCAGAAGTAATAGGAGCATAGTAGCTCCTTTAAGCTTCATCTTGTTCATTGTCTTTTGTTTATTAATGCTTTTCATGAATTTTAAATTTGACTGTTCCTTGGTAAAATTTAAGATTGTACACATAAGTGTTTTTTTCAACATCAAACATAGTTATTAATTTGATGCTATATAAACACTATTATATCTAATATTGATACTTTTTTGACTCTGTTTTTTTTAGTGTTAATGCTGGGATTGCAATAGCTTGCAGTAAAGCGCAAAAGATGCTCACCTTTTAAACAAATAAAAAAATAGAGTAACATGTTGTTAAAAAAGTATTACAAAATACAGAAAAGTGTAATTACGTTTGTTGTTTAATAATGACACCTTGGTACTGTTTAAGAAAAATACAACATAAGCACACTGAAAATGTGATTGTAGATCATTCCTGAAAAGGAAAAATAAAGACAAAAAATAATATCTAAAATTAAAAAATAATCATGGAAAGAGTATTCAAAAAAAGATTGAGTGCAATTACTGAGAATTATGAGAAATTGATTACTCGAAAAAATGAGCCTTTACTGCCAGGAAATGGAATCTTTGAAAGATATAAGTATCCGGTAATTACGGCTGATCATACTCCTGTATTTTGGCGTTATGATATGGACTCTAATACAAACCCGTACTTTATGGAACGTTTCGGTATAAATGGAACGTTTAATGCAGGAGCGATAAAATGGCAAGGCAAATATATAATGGTCGTACGTGTTGAAGGAAATGATAGAAAATCATTTTTTGCTATAGCTGAAAGTCCTAATGGCATAGATAATTTTCGCTTTTGGGATTATCCGATAACTATGCCTGAGACAGATATTCCTGATACTAATGTATATGATATGCGCCTGACTGCACACGAAGATGGATGGATATATGGGGTTTTCTGTACAGAGCGTAAAGATCCAAATGCTCCAGCTGGGGACTTGTCTTCTGCTGTAGCTGCTGCAGGAATAGCCCGCACCAAAAATCTTGTGAATTGGGAAAGATTGCCTGATCTGAAAACAAAGAGTCAGCAACGAAACGTAGTATTACATCCTGAATTTGTAGATGGTAAATATGCTTTATATACACGTCCACAAGATGGTTTTATTGATGCTGGAAGTGGAGGTGGTATTGGCTGGGCCTTGATTGATGATATTACTCATGCAGAAATAAAGGAAGAGAAAATTATTAATTTCCGTTACTATCATACCATCAAAGAATTGAAAAATGGAGAAGGTCCTCATCCAATAAAAACATCGAAAGGCTGGTTACATTTGGCTCATGGAGTGCGAGCATGTGCTGCAGGGCTAAGATATGTTTTATATCTTTATATGACGGATTTGAAACAACCCGATAAGTTAATAGCAGAGCCTGCTGGGCATTTGATGGCTCCTATAGGTGAAGAAAGAGTAGGCGATGTATCTAATGTATTATTTACAAATGGATGGATCGCAGATGAGGATGGTACCGTTTTCTTATACTATGCTTCAAGCGACACACGGATGCATGTGGCAGTTTCTTCTGTAGATAGGTTGGTAGATTATTGTTTAAATACAGCAGCAGATGGTTATAGATCTACTACTTCTGTAGAAACATTAAATTCTCTTATTCGAAAAAATTTAAAGATTAGTCATAAATCGTAGATATACAATATGTTATGATTCAATAAGTGCCAAATGAAACATATCTAATAATTTAACATGAGTAAACTTTTCAAATTAGTAACAGTAAGTATAGTTCTTTTTTCAATTAGTTCGGGGATAAATCTATTTGCTCAAAAGCAAATGACAGCTAGCTCTCCAGACAAAAAAATAGCTGTAGATATTTCTGTAGGAGATATCATCGAATACTCTATCTCTCATGACGGAGATCTGATGCTAGATAAATCTCCAATATCGATTATGTTGGAAGGGGGGAAATCTTTTGGAGTAAAATCTAAATTTTCAGGTTCATCTAAAAAAACGGTAAATCAGTTGATCGAAGCTCCTGTTTATAAGCGTAAGTCTATCGTTGATAACTATAATGAACTTACGCTTAAGTTTCGTGATGGCTTCAACCTAATTTTCAGAGTGTATAATGATGGTGTTGCTTACCGTTTTGTATCCACACTGAAAACTCCTTTTAAAGTGCTTGACGAACAGGCAGTTTTTAATTTTCCCACAGACGCTAAAGCATATATTCCTTATGTGCAGCTACAACGTGAGTCTTTAGAATCTCAAATGTTCACATCTTTTGAAAACACTTATGAATATATTAATATCTCAAACTGGAACAAAGATCGTTTAGCTTTCTCTCCTCTGGTTGTAGAAGGAGTTAAAGGAAAAAAGGTGTGTATTGCAGAGTCTGACCTTATCGATTATCCGGGTATGTTTCTTTACAACGGGGATGCATCAAAGAGTATAAAGGGAATGTTTGCTCGTCACCCGAAAGGGCTTGAACAAGGAGGGCATAATATGCTGCAGGACTTAGTGAAATCGCGTGAAAACTATATTGCTACATATGATAAAGGAAATGTAGAGTTTCCTTGGCGTGCAATAGCAATATCAGAGCAAGATCATCAGCTTGCCGATAATGATATGGTTTACAAATTGGCGACACCAGCTTCTGATGTGAATGATTTTTCGTGGGTAAAACCAGGTAAAGTAGCATGGGACTGGTGGAACGATTGGAACCTGTATGGAGTAGATTTCAAGACTGGAATTAATAACGAAACATATAAGTATTATATTGATTTTGCTTCTGATCAAGGCATTGAATATGTTATTCTCGACGAAGGGTGGTCTGTTAAATTACAAGCAGATTTATATCAGGTTGTTCCAGAAATCAATTTGAGAGAACTTGTTTCTTATGCAAAGAGTAAAAATGTAGGAATTATATTATGGGCAGGATATTATGCTTTCAATAAGGATATAGAAGGATTATGTAAACATTATTCTGAAATGGGAGTTAAAGGCTTCAAGGTTGACTTTATGGATAGAGATGATCAACCAATGGTTAATTTCCATTACCGTGCAGCCGAAATTGCCGCAAAATATAATATCATGCTCGATTATCATGGGAGTTATAAACCAACTGGACTACAACGCACATTCCCTAATGTGATTAACTTTGAAGGAGTACATGGTTTGGAGCAGATGAAATGGGCAGAGCCTTCAGTAGATCAGGTAACATATGATGTTACTTTCCCTTTCATCCGTATGTTGGCAGGACCTGTAGATTATACTCAGGGTGCAATGCGTAATGCTACAAAAGGAAATTTCCGTTCAATAAACAATGAGGCTATGAGTCAAGGAACACGTTGCCGACAATTGGCTGAATATGTAATTTTTGAGTCTCCTATAAATATGCTGTGTGACAATCCATCTAATTACTTGCGTGAACCGGAATGCACCAAATTTATTGTTGATATTCCAACTGTATGGGATAATACAATAGCATTGAATGGTGAGATTGGGCAATATGTTACTATCGCTCGTCAAAAAGGAGATGAATGGTATTTAGGTTCAATGACAAATTGGGATGCACGAACATTAGAATTGGACTTATCGTTTTTAGGGGAAGGAAACTACAAAGCAGAAGTCTTCAAAGATGGAGTGAATGCAGGTAAAGTAGCTAGAGATTACAAAAAAGAAATAGTAGATATTCCAAACAGCAGGAAAATGACAATAGAAATGGCTCCAGGAGGAGGTTATGCTATGAAAATATATAAATCTTTATAAGTGTAGTTGTATTATTCTGTAATAATCTATAGTTTAACATACTTTTACTAAGAAAAACAAAAAGCTAAATAAACCTCTATCCGAGAGGGTTAATCAAATTACCATGAATACAAAAATAACATTAAAGGAAAAGATAGGCTATGGTTTTGGGGATATGGCATCTTCCATGTTTTGGAAGATATTTGGAATGTATTCCCTATTTTTTTATACCGATGTCTTTGGGATAACAGCTGCTGCTGCAGGAACTATGTTTTTGGTGGCAAGGGTGTGGGACTCATTTTTCGATTTATTTGTGGGCATCCTTGCCGACCGTACAAAAACTCGTTGGGGAAGGTATAGACCTTACCTTTTGTGGTTTGCTATTCCTTTTTCTGTAATGGGGGTTATCACATTCTTTGTTCCCAGCTTTGGAGCTACAGGTAAACTTGTATATGCTTATATTACATATTCACTGATGATGATTGTGTACTCACTCATCAATGTTCCTTATGCATCCTTGTTAGGAGTGATGTCTGCAGACTCTCAGGAACGCAATGTCCTCTCTTCATATCGTATGTCTTTTGCATTCATAGGTAGCTTTATAACCTTCATGTTGTTGCAACCTTTGGTAGATGCTTATGCAGAATTATTTGATTCGGGGAGTATAAATCAAATTCAGGCAGTAACAAATGTAGTAAACGAATCTACGATCAATACTTCTGGCATTGGTTGGACTTTAGGTGTGGCTTCCATTGGGATTATTTGTTCTATCTTATTTTTCTTTTGTTTCAAATGGACTCGAGAACGAGTAGAACCTATAAACGAGGAAGAGAATACTTCTGTGAAGCAAGATCTAAAGAACCTTTTTAGTAATGCTCCCTGGTGGATTCTGGTAGGAACAGGGTTGGCTGCTTTGTTATTCAATGCAGTACGAGATGGTGTTGCAATCTATTATTTTCGAGACTATGTACAAATAAATTACCGTGTTCCCCTGACTGGGTGGGATATTACAACGGTTTACTTTCTTGTCGGACAAGCAGCTAATCTAGTCGGAGTTATTTTGGCTCCCATTTTATCATCTAAATATGGAAAGAAGAGAACTTATATGATTGCCATTGCCGGTGCAGGTGTATTCAGTGCAATATTTTATTTTATACCTAACAGTCTGGCATGGATTTTATTACTCCAGACAGTAATTTCACTTTGTGCTGGATATGTATTACCCCTTCTTTGGAGTATGTATGCAGATATAGTGGATTATCAAGAGTTAAAAACAAATAGACGAGCTTCTGGTTTGATTTTTTCATCGTCATCTATGTCTCAAAAGCTGGGTTGGGCTTTAGGAGCTGCACTTACCGGATGGATACTTTCTATCTTTAAGTATAATCCCGAAATAATACAACAAAGTGCTGATACTATTTTTGGAGAACGTTTGATGATCAGTATTATACCATCAATATGTTGTATAATTGCTTTCTTTGGGATGATGGCTTATCCTCTGACTGAAAAAAAGGTAAAAGAGATCGCTGCCCAACTGGATGCTAAACGTATAAAAACAGAATAAGAATATGGAAGGATTTAAGAAAGAGCTTACAAATAATATTCTGTCTTTTTGGATCAATAAAATGCAAGATGATGAGTGTGGCGGTTTTTATGGGTGTATTGATGGCAAAAATGAATTGCATAAAACTGCCAATAGAGGAGTTGTACTGAATGCTAGAATACTCTGGACTTTTTCGGCTGCATATCGTATTCTAAAAGAAGAACAATATCTGAAGATAGCACATCGTGCATACCACTATTTGGTCAACTATTTTATAGATAAACAATATGGAGGTGTATATTGGGAGTTGGACTATAAAGGACAAGTAGTAAATTCTAAGAAACAGACTTATGCACAAGGCTTTGCTTTGTATGGCTTCTCTGAATATTATCGAGTAACTAAGGATGAAGGAGCTCTTGAGCATGCAAAGACTCTTTTTCATCTTATCGAAAAATATAAAGATCATCAATATGGCGGCTATTATGAAGCATTCACTCAAGATTGGCAACCAATAGAAGATATGCGTTTGAGCGATAAGGATGCTAACGAGAAGAAGTCGATGAATACACACTTGCACATTCTAGAACCATATACCAATCTGTTGAGAATATGGAAAGATGAGAAATTGAAACAAGCTCAGCAGAAGCTTATTGGCGTATTTATAGAGGAAATAGTGAACCGGAAGAACTATCATTTACACCTTTTCTTTGAAGAAGACTGGAGAGTGAAATCGACTGCTATCTCGTACGGACATGATATAGAGGCTTCTTGGTTGCTCTATGAAGCAGTAGAAGTATTAGCTGAACCAAAATTGCAAGAACAAGTTAAACAGTTGAGTTTGCAAATAGCAGATGCAGCTACTAAAGGCTGTCTTGCAGATGGCAGTATGGTCTACGAAAAGGAAGGTGCGGATGTAGATGCAGAACGACATTGGTGGGTGCAAGCAGAGGCTGTTGTTGGCTTTATGTATGCTTACAAAAACTCAGAAAAGGAATCTTATCTAGTACAAGCAAGCCAAACATGGAAATACATTCAGCGTGAAATAATTGATAACGAGAATGGAGAATGGGTTTGGAGTCGGTTAGCTGATGGAAGTATCAATGAAAAGGAAGATAAAGCAGGTTTCTGGAAATGTCCGTATCATAATAGTAGAATGTGTATGGAGATGATAGAAAACTTTAATTTAGACTAATAATTTAATCCTATATTAATATCATATGAAAAATATATGCTTACTATTCTTTGCCATTGTAGTGTGTCTCACTGCATGTGACAATAAAACAACAAAGCCTATTATGCAACCTATAGATAAAAATGCAACTAAAGAAACGCAAGAGCTTTATAATAAATTCTTCAATTTGAGAGAAAAGGGTATAATGCTGGCTCATCAGGACGCTTTGGCTTATGGACACGATTGGTACAAAGAGCCAGGAAGAAGCGATGTGAAAGACGTTACTGGAGATTACCCGGCTATTATTGGATGGGAGTTAGGACATATAGAACTGGGAGTGGAATATAATCTGGATTCTGTCTATTTCTCAGATATGCGAAACTATATAATAGAAACTAATAGAAGAGGAGGTATTACCACTGCTAGCTGGCATGTCGATAATATAGCAACCGGAAATACTTCATGGGACTGCGAACAAGATACAGTTGTTCGATCTGTTCTGCCTAATGGCGTGCATCATACTCAATACTTGAAATGGATGGATCGCCTAGGAGATTTTTTCCTTAGTCTGAAAGATGATAATGGACATTTGATTTCTATTGTGTTCAGAATGTATCACGAACATACTGGTGGCTGGTTCTGGTGGGGTAACAGACAATGTACTCCCGAAGAATATAAAAAACTATGGGTGATGACTGTAGAATATTTTAGAGATAAAAAATCGGTTCATAATCTTATCTATGCTTATTCCACAGCAACAGTAAAAACTGAAGAAGAGTTTTTTGAACGCTATCCAGGTGACGAATATGTCGATATCTTAGGTTTTGATTGTTATACAAGTAATGAACCTGAAGCATTGGTAAACTACAAGAAAGATATGGATTTTAATATCAAAGTTGTAACTGATCATGCAAATAAAACAAACAAGATAGCTATCGTAGGAGAAACAGGAATGGAATCTATTCCTAATACGGCTTATTTTACTGAAGTTGTACATCCTATTATCAGTAAATATAATATTAGCTGGATTCTTTTCTGGAGGAATGCTTGGGAAGCGGATAAACCTAATCACTACTATATACCATTCAAGGGACATCCTGCCGCTGATGATCTTATCAAGTTTGTAGAAAAAGATAATATACTAATGAATCAGGATATAAAGTGATGGTAAATAAGAGATTTATAACTATGAAGAAATTAGCAATATTACTTACAATTGGAATCCTATTTATGTGTTGTGCAAAAAATCAACAACAAGATGGAGTAGTCTCAGAATTTATTACGCAAGAAAAAGGTCGCTTTTTTAAAGGAGATAAACCTTACTATTTCATCGGGACTAACTATTGGTATGGAGCGATTCTAGGCTCAACAGGTCAGGGAGGAAACAGAGAAAGATTGGGAAAAGAACTTGATTTCATGAAAGCAAATGGTATTACTAACCTTAGAGTTCTGGTAGGGGCAGATGGTCCTTCGGGACAGGAGGTGAAGATAAGACCTAGCCTTCAGCTTGCTCCGGGGGTATATAATGATACTATTTTTGAAGGCTTAGACTACCTTATGGTAGAATTAGGAAAAAGAGAGATGCATGCAGTACTATTCCTCAATAATAGCTGGGAATGGAGTGGAGGTTATGGACAATATCTGAGTTGGGCAGGTGAGGGAGATGTTCCTCCCAAAGGAGTACACGATTGGCCTGTTTTTGTTGAACATGTAGCTAAATATGCTGCATGCGATGCTTGTCATGAGCTGTTCTTCAACCACGTAAAGCATGTAATGACTCGAATTAATCGTTATACAGGCAAGAAATATACGGAAGATCCGGCAATTATGTCTTGGCAAGTAGGTAACGAACCGCGTGCCTTCAGTGACGAGGCTAAACCATTGATGGCTAAATGGCTTAAAAATACGACTGCATTAATGAGATCATTGGATCAGAATCATTTAATATCGATAGGTTCTGAAGGCTCTTGGGGTTGCGAAATGGATATGAATCTATTCGAAGAAATACATGCAGATAAGAATGTTGATTATCTGACTATGCATGTATGGCCTAAAAACTGGAGTTGGATAGATATCAGCCAGATTCCGCAATCGGTAGATGTAGCTATAGAAAAAACAAATGAATACATGCAGAAGCATATACAAATGGCACAAAAACTGAAAAAACCAATAGTAATGGAAGAATTTGGTTTCCCCAGAGACAATCATAAGTATACCCTTGATGATCCGGTGACAGCGCGTGATCGATACTACGCAAATGTATTCGAACAGGTAGTTTCAGCCTTTCAATCGGAAGGAGTATTAGCCGGATGTAACTTCTGGGCATGGGGAGGATTGGGACGCCCATCCCATGAGTTTTGGAAACCATGGGATGATTACGTAGGCGACCCGGCACAAGAAGAACAAGGGTTGAACTCTGTCTTTGATACTGATAGTACAATTGGAGTTATTAAACAATTTGCAAGTCAGATCAAATAAAAAATATTAATCCTAAAATGAATAACCATCTATTACCATATGAAATAGATGGTTACTCGCTTCTTATAATCTTTAATAAACAATAGGAATGACGAATAATAACAAATCTTTAATTTTGTTCTTCTCCATATTTATTTATCTGTTTTTCTCTTCATGTTCAAAAACCGAAAATCAGAAGTTTAAGGAAAGAGAATTTATTCCGTTGGGCGGAATATGGGAGACTAATATTGGTGAGATAAATTTGCCTGGGACAGTAGATGAAAGTAAGCTCGTTCCTCGTAATACAGATACTTTAAATACAGGTCAGTTAACAAGGCTATATCCTTATGAAGGAAGGATGAAATATGTTCGTGAGATAGAAGTTCCGGTAGCATCTGCACATAAACATTGGAGACTAATTATGGAGCGAACCAAACCATCTACAGTCTGGATTGATGGGGATAGTATCGGAAGTTCTTCGCTCATCCTTTCGCCACAGATTTATAATATAGGTAAGTTAATAGAAGGGAAACATACTATCTGTATAGAAATAGATAATAGCGAATCATCCGTCCCTGATGGGATAAAAGGCTCTCATGCTTGGACAAATGCAACTCAAACAAACTGGAATGGTGTAATTGGTAAATTCGGACTTGAAGGATATGATGAAATATTGCTCGAATCGGTAAAAGTATATTCTAATACACAATCAAATCTTATTCCTGTAGAGGCTCAAATATATTCAGCCCAAAACTTAACAGCTGTACTTAAAATTAAGGGTTATACTTGGAATACAGACAAAAAAATAACTTTACCCGAGCAAGAAATAAAGTTGGATCTGGCGAAAGGGGATAGCCTGTATAAATTCAATATATCTCTTGGCAAGGAGAAAGTTCTTTGGAGTGAATTCGATCCAGCCTTGTATAAGGTTAACTTTTCGTTAATAGCAGAGAACAAAGCAGAGGATTTCTTAACACTGGATTTTGGTGTAAGAGAATTTGCGACTAAAGGCACTCAGTTTACGATTAACTCATTGAAAACTTTCTTGAGAGGTAAACACGATGGTTGTGTATTCCCTTTAACAGGCTATCCTCCTATGGAGAAAGATGAGTGGATACGTCAATTTCGAATTTCGAAACAATATGGGATCAATCATTACCGTTTCCATTCATGGACTCCTCCCAAAGCTGCATTTGAGGCGGCAAATGAGGTTGGTATATACATGCAGACAGAATTGCCATATTGGGGTGCTTTGGAGAAAGGGGACAAAGAGCTTAATCACTTCTTAATCAATGAAGGAGTGCATATCTTAGAAGCATATGCTGATAACCCATCTTTTGTAATGATGGCTCTTGGAAATGAATTGGGAGGAGATGTAGATTGTATGAAAGAGATGGTTTCTGTGTTTAGAACTTTAGATAACAGACCTCTGTATTCTTTTGGAGCAAATAATTTTTTGGGAACTGCGGGACAGCAGAAAGAAGAAGATTTCTTTGTTACTTGTAGAGTAGGAGGGCAAGTTGGCTCTGCTGATTACAGCAAACATACCCGTTCTACATTCTCTTTCGCTGACGCTAAAGATGGAGGATATATGAATGGAACTTATCCTAATACCTATAAAAGCTTTGCAGAGGCAATCTCAGATTGTAGTATTCCTGTAATAAGTCACGAAAATGGACAGTTTCAAAGTTATCCTGATTATAATCAAATCTCAAAGTATGAGGGTGTACTCTACCCTTACAATTTGGAAGTGTTTAGAAAGAGATTGGCTGAAAACGGATTGTCTCATCAAGCAGAAGACTTTCATAAGGCAACTTCTCGTTTCGCAGCTATTTGCTACAAGGAAGATATTGAGGTGTGTTTAAGAACAGCAGGGCTTGGAGGTTTTCAAGTTCTGGATTTGCAAGATTATCCAGGACAAGGAAGCGCCTATGTCGGTATTCTGGACACTTTTATGGATAATAAAGGAGGTATAACTGCAGAAGAATTTCGCGGTTTTTGTTCAGAAATAGTGCCCCTTGCTCTTTTTCAAAAATTCACATGGAATAATGACGAGGTATTTACAGCTGATCTTAAATTGTTTAATTATTCATCTGGATCTATAGAAAAAGAGAAGCTATCATGGTCTTTAATCACTCTGTCAGATAATCATCTGATACAAAAAGGAACTTATACTGTAAATGTACCACAAGGTGCAGTTTCAGAAATAGGAAAAATACAAGTAAAATTAAAAGATATAGAAAAGGCTACACAGCTTAAACTATCATTGCAGATAGGAGAGCAAGTAAATAGCTATAATTTATGGGTGTATCCTAGAAAATTGGCTGGAATAAAGTCTTCTGATATTGCAGAAACAACATCGTTGACTGAAGCTATAAGAGCGTTGCAAAGGGGGAAGAGTGTATTGTTGACTCCAAATGCAGAAGATATAGCCTCTCTATCTGTAGGAGGTCTATTTACTCCCGATTATTGGAACTATGCAATGTTCAAAAATATATCAGAGTATCTAAAACGAGATGTATCTCCAGGTACACTCTCTTTATTAACAGAGGAAGCACATCCATTATTTGAGAATTTTCCGACAGAATTCCACACAAATTGGCAATGGTGGTCTATTCTTAGAAATGCACATCCTTTTATATTGAATCATACAGCTAAAGATTTTCAACCTATTGTTCAGATTATAGATAATATAGAGCGAAATCACAAGCTAGGACTGATTTTTGAAGTAAAGGTAGGAAACGGAAAGTTGTTGGTGAACACATGTAATCTGGAGAAGATCCAAGACAAGCCCGAAGGAAGGCAGCTTAAGTATGCAATGCTATCTTACATGAGCTCGTCTAAATTTGAACCCAAAACATCTATTTCTGAAGAGAAACTGAAACAATTATTTAGCTCAACAATAGAGGATAGAAAAATTATTGGAGTAAAGAATATTACTACTTATCAATAGGGTTAGTGTTGTAAAATAATTTGAGTAATCTCTAAGGAGGTTGCTCTTTCTCTTTTTAAGTTTAGAAAGACACCTTAATAGGGAGTTTGATTCTGTCTCATAGTCATTTGAATTTCCATACTGTAAATGAGATAAATATTTCTGCAACAAGAAGTAGAATACTATATTCCTTCCTTTTTAATCAAATTAATTCTTGACGTTTCAATGGAGTAAGAGTATCCTAAGGCAAAAAGATTTTATCATACATGGTATTTATTAGGCTTTCTATATTCACTAAAGTGAAAAACGAGAAATAAAGCATCTGTTATTTATGTTGATAGGGCAAATTTTATATCTTTGTTTGTAGAAAAGTTGCTCTTTGTATGTTGTGCAGAATAAAGTAAAACTTAGAAGTTCGCTCGTTTCTAAACTATGCACCTAAAAAGCAAGAACGGGTAAAATGGCGTAAATGGCTGACCCATTGGTGCGAACTTCATTAATCTTCTCTCCGCTGCAAGCAGTAAAAAAGCAAAATATTGTGTATTTCGGAAGACTTTCCGTTACGAATGCGTTACCTGTTTTTGTATTGCAGTAACTATTCAAACAACGGATTTTCCCATGAAAGAAGAAGGATTTTTGTCCATATTGGGTCTTGTTCTTCTGTTGTGTGGGAAACAAGTCTGAATCCGGTTTTTTATTCACTGAATCACAATTTCTTGCGTAACATTGATTAGCTCTATAACAGTTAATTTTGTAACCTGTAAAAGAGTTAATTATGACAGAAGTAAAAGTAAATTTCTACCTCAAGCGAAATGAGGAGAAAGCGGACGGAACAGTTCCCGTTCTGGGACGTATTCGCATTGGAAAATCAATGGTACAGTTCAGTGCCAAAGTGAGTATTCCTGTATCCCTTTGGGATACCAAGTCGGGCAGAGCTACCGGCAAGAGCAAGACCGCCCTCTCCATTAACGCCTCCCTGAACAAAATCTGTGTCGCCATCCATTCCGCTTACAGGGATTTGTCGGTGAAAAAAGAAAACGTATCCGCCGGAGAGGTGAAGAATGCGTTTCAAGGTATTGCATCCGAGCAGGACACTCTTGTCAAATACTACGAAGCACACAATCAGTCTTTCCTGAAAAATGTCGGTGTTAATCGGTGCATGGAAACCTACAAACGTTATGGCATCTCTCTTAATCACCTGAAACGCTTCATGCGAAAGAAATATAATGTAAGCGATATGTCATTTCAGGCATTGACCCCATCGTTTGTTGCCGATTATGATTATTACTTGCGTGTGGAACTCCGCTTCGCTCCCCAAACAATTGTGAATACAATTTGCCAGTTACGCAGAATCATAAAAATAGCTATCAACAACGGACTACTCCGCAATGACCCGTTTCTTGGCTATGAGTATATTACACAGCCTATTGTTCCCAAATCCCTGACTGCAGCGGAACTGCAAACGCTGATAAAAGTGAAGCTATCCCGCCAGAATTTGAATTTCATCCGAGATATGTTTTTGTTTTCTTCGTTTACCGGCATTGCGTTCAGTGATATGCGTAACCTGACCGAGAAAAATCTATCTACAGCTGAAGATGGTATCCGGTGGGTGCATCTCAGAAGAAAGAAGACCGGTGCGCCTTGCCATATTCCACTATTGGAAATTCCGATACAGCTAATCGAAAAATATAGGAGATTAGCGAAGGATGGCAAACTATTCCCCATGATTAGTTGCAGTAAGACCAATATCTACCTGAAACGAATCGCCAGTGAATGCTCTATAAATAAGCGAATTACCTTTCATATGGCGAGACATTGCTATGCCAGCGTAGTGACTCTCTCTCAGGGAGTTCCACTGGAAACGGTAGGCGAATTGCTCGGACATACCGATTGGAGAGCCACCCGTATCTATGCTCAGGTAAACAATGAGAAAATCGACGAAGATATGAAACTTCTGAACAAACGATTGTCCGGCAAGTTTCATTTGGCGAATAGCAATGTACCGTCATAAGGGAGGAGGATAACATGAAGAGCAACAATAATAGAAACAAGAATAAGAGCAATCAATCCAATACCGCTTATAGTACTTTCGCTGTTCTGTTTTACATCAACCGACAGAAGATAAAGAAAAACGGTATGTGTCCATTGATGGGAAGAGTATCTATCAACGCTGAAATTGCTCAATTCTCAGCAGGGGTAGACATAGACCCGTCATTATGGGATGCGAAGGCATATTGTATGACAGGTAAAAGCCGTCATGCTATCGAAGTGAATCATCAGATTAAGCAGTTGAGGGAAAGGATTGACCGGTATTATAAGCAGATACTGGACGAGCAGGGATATATTACGGCAGAGCTTGTAAAAAATGCCGTGAGCGGTATCGGGAGAAAAAAGGAGAACCTGTTGGAACTCTTTTGGGAGCATAATGAGGAGTATGCCAAGCAAGTTGGTGTTACCCGTTCCGGTGAATCCCTTCGGAATTATATCTCTGTATATAAGCAGACAGAGCGTTTCTTGCAAGTTCATTACGGTATAGAAGATATTCCATTACGGCAGTTAGAACTATCATTTATCGAAAAGTTCGATTCATTTTTGCGTATTGAGCAGGGATTCACCGCTCATACGGTTTCCGGCTATACGATAATTCTTCGGAAGATGATTCGGCGGGCGATCAGTCAGGGGACATTGCACAAGAATCCTTTTGCCGCCTATATCCCTGAACAGCCTCCCCGTAAACGCAGGCACATGACACAGGATGAATTGGAAAAATTCATGAATATTCCGGTTGTATCCAAACGCTTATGTCATTCACGAGATATGTTCATCTTCGCTACGTTTACCGGCTTGTCGTATGCGGATATGTGTAATCTCTCGGAGGAGAATATTCATAAAGGGAAGAACGGCAGCTTTTGGATTCGCATCAACAGGCAAAAAACCGGTGTCCGGTGTGATATTCCCTTATTGGACATCCCTTTACAAATCATTGAGAAGTATAAACCGGAACGAAAAGGAGACAAGTTATTCAATATGGTAACGCTCCCTCGTGTGGCTGTCAATCTGAATAAGGTTGCCAAATTATGCGGCATAGAGAAACGAATTACCTACCATCAAAGTCGCCATAATTTTGCGACCCTAATCACTCTGTCCAAGGGAGTTCCGTTAGAAACGGTCAGTCAGATGATGGGACACAAATGTTTCCGCACCACCCAGATTTATGCCAAACTTACACGGCAAAAAATCAATGAGGATATGAAGAAACTTAGCGATCGCATTGGTCAGAAATATAAATTACCTGATAATAACGACAAAAGCAAATAAAGATATGGGAAACAGTATGATTAAAATAGAGAATGGTTTTGTACAGATTCCTCAGTCCACTGAAATCTGGATGACACAGCACCAGCTTACCGATTTGTTCGGATGCTTTGTAAGCAAAATAAGTGCAAATGTTCGGGCAATACTGAAAACCGGAGTATTGGATGAAAGCAAGGTTTGCCGAATCTATTATTATAAGAATGGCAATAGCGTTGAAGAATATAGCTTGGAAATGATTATCGCTCTTTCGTTTCGGATTCAATCGAGGAATGCGGAAACTTTTCGGAAGTATCTGTTTAAGAAGTTATCTAAACCGGAAATTCCTGAAATACTGATAAGGAACATTCAAAATTCAATATTGAATTGAACAGATTTTTTTCAAACGAGGACGGCAGGTTATCTACATTAAAGCCTGCCGTTTTTTTATAGTCCCTTCTCATCTGAACACAAAGAAAAAAGAAGGAAATAAAACGACAAGGCTAAACCCTACGGGTATTTTGCCAAATCTTCCTTTTTCGCCGGACGAAAAAGAGTATTTATCAAAATAGCCTTGTCTTATTTATTCTCCTTCCATTAAGAGGTGTTTATCAGTCGAAAAAGGAAAAATTATTCGTACTTTCCTTATGTGGAGCGACTACCCCAACTTCTCCCGATACCCATCTTCCAACAATTTCTCAATATCCGAACAGCGATAGAGGATTTTCCCCCCCAGCTTGATGTAAGGGATTCGTCCCTCGTTCCGATAATCCTGCAAACTCCTTCTGCTCAACTTCAATTTCTCGGATAGTTCTTCATCCGTATAGAAGCTGTCGCCGTTCAGGGTTGGTTTGCGGGAGGAGAATAATTTCTCTACTGCGACAGATATCCGTTCGAGCGTAAGAAAAAATCCCTTGACTCTCTCGTTGCTCTCTCTTGTAATTAACTGATTGCTCATGATGTTACTCCTTTCTTTTTATGTTAAACTTGATTTTCATCTCATTCTAATTTTTCATATAGCTACCCCAGTCGCCGATACATAATCCGTATGGATATTTTTCTTCCGTTAAAAGATAGTGTTTCGTACCCATACAGACATAACAACCGTTTTCGTCCGACTCTATCTTATGGCAAGAGAAGTCGCCACGCCCGTAATCCCTGTCATAGCTATAGGTAAGCAGATAGTAGTTACTGTCATAATCCCGAAAAAATATACACATCGGGATTACCGTTTATGCTTTCCCAACCGCCTTGCCAAGAGAACAGGTGATTGAAGCCTGATTGATATTCTTCTTCCGGTCTCATAGTTGTTTCCCTTTATACTTTGCTTGCTTCCGTTTTTCTTCCACTATCGGAACAATTCGAAGAATGTCCTCCGGTTTATAATAGGTCTTATGGCTGATTTGGGTGTACGCCAGCGTTCCATTGTCCCGAAGTGTTTGCAATGTCCGCTTCGAGATATTCAGGAGCTGACATACGTCCTGATTATCCAACCACTCTTTCATATCCTTATCTCCATGCAAGCGGGAGAGTTTCTCTATCCGGCTTGCAAAATCTTCGAATTTCGAGAGCATCGCCTCGAATGTTTCCGCATCAACATTAATGATTTGCATAGTCTTGTTATTTAATATATAATTCAAATTTTCTTTGTTCTTGCTCAAAATTACAGTGTCTGTTTAGCGCCTGAAAGAATTCCGTTTCGTATGCAACCGGATACAGTATTTTTCTACCGTGTCGTCTCTTTCGGTGGTGCTGCCTTCACCGTTTCGCCAACGAAGTAAAGCAGAATTGTCCGCTATTCAATGGCTTTTCAATCAGGTGGCAGCATGTGGCACCGATTTGGCATAGAGTGGCGTCGAAGTCCTGTAAAATTGCGTTCGTCCAATACGAAGAAAAACAGAAAAATTCATATCCCAATGGCTCGGAAACCATATGCGTACTTGTGGCTGGGAGTGGCTTCAAAGTTTCTATAATTCATATAATCCACTTTCAAAAATCAGAGTGCATTATTGGTACACCACAATCAAATCGGAAAATCGGTGCAGTCTGAACCGATTGCAGGGTAAGCAAGGTAGAAAGTTATTGCGGATTATTTCATATAAACCCATTCTGTTCAGCCTGCTGATTAATAGTCGTTTATTTGCTGTCGATAATCGGTTTTCCATAGCATGGGAAGCCATAGTAATAATTTTCTAAACACAGTATGGTATGAGTAGTAAGCAAACAGAAAGCCGTAAAGGCAAAGTACAGATTCCAGATGGTTGGTTGCCAACTTCGGGAGAAGAGAAAGATGGATTTGTAAAACCAACCAATAAGGAATTGGAGGAAGTATTTCAAAAGGCGGTTGAAAGAGAAGTTGCCGGTAACGGTATCGGCACCGGTGAAACTATCCAACCGAACGAAGCGGACGATACTATGGATAGTTTGCAAACCGAAGCAGGAGTATCAACCGAAGTGGAACAACCGCCTATCCCAACGGTAATATCCAAACGCAGTACCACTAAGCAGCGAAAAGAATCGCTTGAAGAGTATCGGCAAACATTTCTAACTGTTCCCAAACTTGAAGACCGCAAGCCTGTCTTTATCAGCCGTGAAGTTCGGGACAGGATAGATGAGATAGTCCACCGCTTGGGTGGTAGAGGGCGGAGCGTGTCGGGCTTTATTGAGAATCTTGCCCGCCACCATTTAGCGACATATCAGGATGATGTCGAGGGATGGAAGAAGCTTTAATAGTTGGCTTCTACCATTTGAAGAGTAAGCCTGTATCGTTTATGGCTTACTTCTCTAACGGAACATGGAATGTTCGGTAGCAAGGTAATCGCACGGGTAACCCGAAATTCGCCTGCGGCTCTTTCTTGTTACTCCTGTGCATACCTTGCCCTGCGGGGCAGTGACCATACCTAATGCGCCCGATGGTTGCAACCAGTAAGGTCACTTCACAACCGACTGATCCGCTCCCGATGGTCACTCCAGCAGTCTGTTGTGTGAACGCCTTCGCTCAATCTCCCGATGGTCGCTTTCGCTTCGGCTTAAATGAATATTTTCAATCAAAATATTATCGAAAATAAGGAAGAACATAAAGCAAAATCCGGTCGTCCTCTAAAAGAGGAGACCAAGCTAACCCGGTCAATTAACCTGAAATTGACCGAGGATGATTATGCTTTATTGAAAGAGAAAGCCGAGAAACTGGGAATGAAAGCGACACAATATGCACGGGAAATGGCTCTCAAAGGAAGAGTAAAATCCCGTTTTACGATAGAGGAGCTTGACCTGATGCGTAAACTTTCAGGTATAGCGAATAACCTGAATCAGATTACAAAGCTTGCCCATCAAAGAGGATTATATATGGTAACAGAAGTTCTCATCGAAATTATTGACAAAATCAAAAGCCTGTTCCATGATCGCTAAAAATATCAAGGGGAAATCATTCAAGGGCTGTGTATCCTATGTGATGCACGAAGGGGCAACTTTGCTTGAAGCCGAAGGCGTTTGGGCAGAGGCGAAAGAAGATATTATCCGCAGTTTCGCCATGCAGCGTTCTGGCAGGAAGGAAGTCAAACAGCCTGTCGGGCATATCCCTATTGCCTTTTCTCCAGAAGATAAGCATAGAATGACCGATGATTTTATGGTGCAGTTAGCCAAAGAATATATGCAGGAAATGGGTATTGGCAACACCCAATATATCATTGTTCGACACCATAACACGGAGAATCCACACTTGCATATTGTCTATAACCGAATCAATAACGACCTTAAACTTATCTCTGTGAACCACGATTACAAACGAAATATCAAGGTTTGTAAGAAGCTAAAAGACAAATATAAGCTCACTTATGGCAAGGATAAAGAGAAAGTCAAGCGGGAGAAATTGAAGAATCCTGATAAGGCGAAATATTACATCCATGATGCGATTAAATCTGTTCTGCCGGATTGCAAGAACCCTACCGACCTGAGATTTGCTCTTGAAAAGTACGGAATCGAGATTGATTATAAGTTTAAGCGAGGCTCAAATGAGATTCAGGGTGTATCATTCAAATATGAGAATATTGCTTTCAAAGGCTCTGAGGTGGACAGAAAATATAGCTTCGGGAATCTGAAAAAGGAGTTCCAAAAGAACCTTTTGGAAGAAAACAAGCGAATAGAGGAAGTATATCTACGGCAACAAGCAGAGCAAAAAGCAAAACAGGAAGCCGAGGCTAAAGCCAAACAAAAAAACCAAAGCGAGCCGAAACTTCCGTCCATAGGAGGTGTTGAATTGATGCCTGAGCAATGGCAAACATTAAAAGAAGGTGGGGATGTTTATCTTGAAAATATGAACCGCAACGATGGAAGTGGCAAGTTTTCTTCTTATGTTTTCTTGGATGATGAAAAGAAGAAAGCCTTATTCAGCGACAAGAATCCCGATGGATTTGTCAAATACGGTAGATACGAAATGCGTATTCGGGATAAGATACTTATAGAAAATGGGTATATCACTAAGGCTAAAGTGAAATGGTGGGGTATGGGAAGTTATGCTAATCCTTACTTATGGAAAGAGAATAAATCTGATTCCGATTATAAAGAATCGTGGAGCGACCCACGGTTACCGAAAGCTACAAAAGAAGAGCAAAAGCCAAAACGACCTGTCGTTCAGCAGAAGAAGAGAGAGAGGAAGAGGTAAACAATGCCATGCTTAAAGTACGTGTTTTGGTAATATGTTGAAAAGTTACTGATATTGAACACGAAAACTTTCGATAAAAATCAATATATTTGCGTTTAAAATCAACAGATGAGAGCGATGAAACCTATTAATCGGATTAAAATTGTGTTAGTTGAAAAGCAAAAAACCGGCAAATGGCTGGCAGAACAACTCGGAAGGGATCCTGCAACAGTATCTCGGTGGTGCTCAAATACCATGCAACCTCCAATTGAAACATTTGCAAAAATAGCTGAGTTGTTGAATGTAGATGTAAAAGATTTATTAAATAGTAGCAAATAGATACATGGCTAAAAAAGCGAAAGAAAAACAAGAAAAGCCTATTGAGGTAAGCCTGTGGGAGTCGGCGAATAAATTGCGTGGAAGCGTTGAGCCTTCGGAATACAAACACGTGGTATTGGGATTGATATTTCTGAAATTTGTCAGCGATAAGTTCGAGGAACACCGAGCCAAACTCATTGCCGACGGAAAAGAGAAATACGTGGAAATGCCCGAATTTTACAATATGAGCAATGTGTTTTTTCTTGAAGAAATATCGCGGTGGAACTATATCAAGGAAAAAGCCAAACAAGACGATTTGGCTCTCATTATCGACACCGCTCTCCATACCATCGAAAAAGACAACAAAAGCCTAAAGGGTGCGTTGCCCGACAATTATTTCTCCCGCTTAGGTTTGGAATCTTCTAAATTGGCTTCGTTGATTGACGAAATAAGCGAGATAAACACACTGAAAGATAAAGAACAAGATATTGTAGGACGCGTGTATGAATACTTCCTTTCGAAATTCGCTTTGGCGGAAGGAAAAGGGAAAGGCGAATTTTACACGCCCAAAAGTATTGTAAACCTGATTGCTGAAATGATTGAACCTTATAAGGGAATCATTTATGACCCCGCTTGCGGTTCGGGCGGTATGTTTGTGCAGTCAATTAAGTTTATCGAGAGCCACCACGGCAACAAACGCGAGGTTTCCATTTACGGACAAGAATACACCAATACGACTTACAAACTGGCAAAAATGAACCTTGCCATTCGTGGCATTTCCGCCAACTTGGGAGCAAAAGCCGCCAATACTTTTTCGGACGACCAACACAAAGACTTGAAAGCCGATTACATTATGGCAAATCCGCCGTTTAATCAAAAAGATTGGCGTGCCCAAGATGAACTTATTGACGACCCGCGTTGGCGTGGCTACGATGTTCCGCCCAAAAGCAATGCCAATTATGGTTGGATTCTCAACATGGCAAGCAAACTTTCCGAAAACGGTGTAGCTGGTTTTATCCTTGCTAATGGAGCATTGAGCGGTGGCGGTGAAGAATACAAAATTCGCCGTAAACTGATTGAAAATGATTTGGTGGAGGCTATTCTGGTTTTGCCGCAAAATATGTTCTATACAACCAATATCAGCGTTACACTTTGGATATTGAACCGAAATAAAACAGCACGAACAGCACAGATTGGTAGCGAAAATCGAAATTATCGTCAACGTGAAGGAGAAATCCTATTTATGGATCTACGCCAAATGGGCGAACCTTTTGAAAAGAAATTCACTCAATTCTCTATCAGTGACATTCAGCAAGTTGCCGCAACTTATCATGATTGGCAAACTTCAACATTAGAAAACATTTCGGAAGCTTTTAACCAAGCAGAATATTGTTATTCAGCCTCCATAGAAGAAATAGAAGCAAAAGATTTTTCATTAGTGCCAAGCAAGTACATTGCTTTTAAGAATAGGGATGAAAATATCGACTTCGATGAAAAGATGAAAACTTTGCAAGCTGAATTTAAAGAGTTATTGCAAGCCGAAGAAGAGTCGAAAAAAGAATTGCTCAACGTATTTAAAAGTTTAGGCTATGAACTATAAACGATTGGGTAATTATATTCGTGAAGTGGATGTAAGGAACGAAGACGACAGCATAACCAACTTGTTAGGTATTAATATCGACAAATATTATATGCCTTCTGTTGCCAATGTTGTGGGAACTGACTTGTCCCGATATAAAGTTGTAGAAAAAAATCAGTTTGCTTGTAATAGAATGCACGTTGGACGAGACAAACGGTTGCCTATTGCCTTATCAACTAGAAAAGATAAATTTATTATTTCTCCTGCTTATGATGTCTTTGAAATTATAGATAGAAATGAATTGCTTCCCGAATATTTAATGATGTGGTTTTCTCGCAAGGAATTTGATAGAAACACGTGGTTTTATACCGATGCAGATGTACGTGGCGGATTGAATTGGAATACTTTTTTGGATATGCAACTCCCTATTCCCTCTCCCGAAAAGCAACGCGAAATAGTAGCAGAGTACAATGTTATACAAAACCGTATAAACCTAAACAACCAACTGATACAAAAACTCGAAGAAACAGCGCAAGCTATTTATAAAGAGTGGTTTGTGGATTTTGAGTTCCCAAACGAAGAAGGTAAACCATATAAAAGCTCTGGCGGAGAAATGGAGGAGAGTGAGTTGGGGGAGATTCCAAAGGGGTGGAGAGTGGAGCAGTTAAGCAATGTCGTAGATTGTAACCCCGAAACATTATCAAATAATGATGAGTTGAAAGATATTTTGTATTTAGATACTGGAAATATTACAAATAACAAAATTGAAAACCTTCAAGAATTAGATTTGGATGAAGATGAAATTCCAAGTCGGGCAAGGAGGAAAGTGAAGAACAATGACATTATTATTTCAACAGTAAGACCAGCATTAAAACATTTTGGATTATTGACGAATACTCCAGAGAACCTTATTGTATCGACTGGTTTTGCTGTACTTCGTGTAAAAAGCGACATAGTATTTCCAGAATTAATTTACTCTTTCATTACAGATGAAAAAACGACTGAATTTTTACAAGCAAAAGCAGAAATGAGCGTTTCAACATATCCTTCAATTACGGCAGATGATTTACTTATTTTAAATTTTGTTTTGCCCGATAGGGATACTTTAGGCTTTGCTCAAATTTTTTTTAATGAGAAAAACAATTTGATTAACTTAATTCACGCTGAAAATAAGCTACTCAATGAAACTAAAAATATTTTTCTTTCGAAAATGGCAACAATAGAAAATTAAATGAACATGAAATATAAATACCAATTAATTCTATTAGGTTCAGACGTTCCAATTAAGCAAGATATATTGAATAGGATCAATGAAGAACTTGTACACCTTGGACTACCTGAAGACTTTATTAAAGTCATAGAACCTGTTGATTTGGAGCGTGAATACAAAGGAAATCAACCCGCTTTTGCAATATATTTTGGAGATGAGGGTGGCGATTTCAAGGACGTACACATTATCGAAAAACTTATTAAAGATGGCACTATGATTCTGCCTATATACTTTAATGATGGAGCATTTGAAGCTGAAATTCCACAAGAATTAAAAAAACAAAATGGAATTCAGTATAAAGAACATGAATTAAATAGAATAGCTAATATCGTACTACAATCCTTTGAATTGTTAAGAAGTACACGAAAAGTATTTATAAGTTATAGAAGAACTGAATCTACGCCTATTGCAATTCAACTATTTGAAGCATTGGAATCTCATAATTTTGACGTTTTCCTGGACACTCACTCCATTGAAAAAGGAGAACCATTTCAAGATGAATTATGGCATAGAATGAGTGACTGCGATGTGGTTGTCCTACTTAACACCCCTGGCTTTTTAGAAAGTCATTGGTGTAAAGAAGAATTTGCAGAAGCTGCAGCCAAGCAAATTGGAATAGTCCAATTAGTTTGGCCAAACCATAATATAAAAGACATTGATCCGTCCTCACATTTAAGCTATCCATTACAATTGGTTGCAGATGATTTTGTAGACCGCGACTATTCTGATAAAGATAAATCAAAATTAGCAGTAACCATTGTTGAAAAAATAATATCTGAGGTTGAGTCTGTAAGAGCTCGAAATTTAGCAGCAAGACAAGATAATCTTATAACCGAATTCAGAAATATTGCAGAAAAAAATGGTAGAACTGTGACTGTTCAACCTGAGAAAATTTTAACAGAAGACTTGCCAAATGGTAGTCGTGTAATTTATATTCCGACTATCGGGATTCCACAATCCACTAATTGCCAATCGGCGGAAATCAAAAGAGAATTATTGGGATATGATGAGGTTTCGATCCGTTTGATATATGATGATTTACGAATCCGTGATAAATGGCTTAATCATTTGGATTGGCTTAATGACAATTTCAAGAAAGACATAAAAACATTAAAAAAACAAGACTTTCAAATATGGCTGCAAACGAAGTAAAAAATATTTTCCTTTCAGCAAGTGCTCCATTGCCTGAAAGAGATCCTAAATATATAGGAACGGCGGATATTATTGCAATTAGAGATTCTGTAATTGCTTTAGCCACTACAGTGCTACCGAAACATAGATTAGTTTGGGGTGGTCACCCTTCTATTACACCACTGATATACTATGTAATGCAAAAACTGAATTTAAACATTCAAAATCATGTGTTACTTTACCAGTCTCTATTTTTTAAGGATAAATTTCCACCTGATAATAACAAATTTGAGAATATAGTTTTTACAGAGAATGCCGGAGATATTCACTCTAGCATTCAGCATATGCGAAATAGAATGTTTTCGGAGAATAAATTTTCAGCAGCTATTTTTATTGGAGGAATGGATGGTATAGAAGTCGAATACAATATGTTCATAAAATATCACCCTGATGCTCTTATACTACCAATTGCAAGCACAGGAGCGGCAACTAAACTTGTATATGACAATCAATTTCCAAAAGAGTTGAAAAATGAACGATTCTTAAAAGATTATGGATACATGTCTTTGTTTCAGAAATTTCTAATTGATAAAATATAATTATATGGCAAGAAAAGTTTTTTATAGTTTTCATTTTGACAATGATAACTGGCGAGCTGGTCAAGTTCGCAACATAGGAACTGTTGAAGGAGATAAACCTGTCAATGGAAACAAATGGGAAGATGTTAAGAGCAAAAGTGATTCAACAATCAAGACATGGATTGATGACAATTTGAAAGACAAATCTTGTTTGGTTGTTTTGATTGGTGAAAAAACGAGTGAACGAAAATGGGTAAATTATGAAATTAATAGAGCTTGGGAATTAGGAAAAGCGGTTTGTGGGATTTACATACACAAGTTGGAAGATGTATTAGGGAATCAGTCGTCTAAAGGAAAAAATCCGCTGGCAAGTCACGTACCTATTTTTGAATCGACATATTCCACTAGTAAATATGTTTATGATGATATAAAGAACAACATAGCAGAACTTGTAGAAGATGCGATTAAAGTAAGAAGTAGATACTAAATATTATGGGAAAAAAAGTTTTTGTGTCATACAAATATGGAGATGAAAATGTAGCCAAGCTACAAGACTCTTATTACGAAGAAGTAAACTATAGAATGATCTGGAATCGTAGAAGAACAAGAGCTAGAGATTATGTAGACCGTTTGCAAGAGAAAATAGATAAAGATCACATGAATCTTGGAGAGAAAGATGGAGAAAGTCTTGAGAATTTTGCAGACAGTACTATTGAAACGTCTTTGAAAAAGAAGATTAGGCAAAGTAGTATAACCATTGTTTTAATCTCAAAAGGAATGAAAACAGATGAATCTGAAAGTGAACAATGGATTCCCTGGGAAATCTCATATTCTCTGAGAACAGTACCAACAGGGGGTAATACAAAACAAATGAATGCTGTTTTAGGCATTGTATTGCCGGACGAAACAGGTACATATGATTGGTATTATACATCGAATCCCAATTGTAATAGCACAACACACCACACTGGACAACTTTTCAAAATACTAAAAGACAATATGTTTAATATTATCGAGACTGAATTCAGAGAATGTAATGGAACGCAAATTCATATTACGGACGAACCTTCGTTTATAAAAACTGTAAGATGGGACAGTTTTATGTACAATGACAATTGTAATCATTATATTGAAAAAGCAATAGAAATAAAAAATGCGGCTAATCTATACGATGTTCACATAAATCTTGATTAATATGAGTTTTATATCAGAATCACAATTATCTAATTATCGTACAAGAACTATGACTTTCTCTAGGGATAATTTTGTCAATCTTAACGAAAGTTATTCTAGGGATAAAACAAAGCCAATGGTTTTTCTCTCACATAAACATGATGAGTTGGTAATTCTTCATGATGTGATTGCTTTCTTGAAAAACGAAGGTGTTGATATTTATGTTGATTGGATGGATGAAGAAATGCCAGCTTACACTAATGCTGAAACTGCTGTTAAATTAAAAAATAGAATAAAAGTATCGAATAAGTTTATTCTTATAGCAACTCAAAATGCCATTAACTCAAAGTGGTGTAATTGGGAATTAGGTTTGGGGGATGCGGCGAAATACAAAGAGCATATCGCTTTGTTTCCTGTGAATAGGACATATCAATCTTTTTCTGGTGCTGAGTATTTGAAAATATATCCATATATTGATTATGAAAATGGAAATGGTGTATACCTGAATGGCTCTTATATCCCCAAGGGTTACTACGTAAAAACACCTTTAGATAATGGGAATTTGAATTTAGTGCCATTAAAAGATTGGCTAAGAAGATAATGATATGAAATTCACCGAATCCAAACTCGAACACGCATTTGCCGAACTCTTGACACAAGAGGGTTATCTGCATTGCTTGGGCAATACGCTTATCCGTCGACCCGAAGAAGTGTTGATAGAAGACGATTTGCATAATTTCCTAAAAAAACGTTACGCCAACCACGGCATTACCGATACGGAAATCAAATCCATTCTGTTGGAGTTGAAATCGCTACCCGCTTCCGATTTGTACGAGAGCAATAAGCGTTTTATGAAAATGCTGTCCGATGGATTTATTCTTAAACGTGAAGATCATAATCAAAAAGACATTTATATTCAGTTGATTGACTATTCGGGGCTGGAAAACCAAACTTTTGTGCCCGAAGATTTAATCTCCATTGCTGCCGAACCACAAGCCGAATACATAACCGACGCGAATATCTACCGTTTTGTAACTCAATTGGAAATTCAAGGTTCGGAAAAACGCATTCCCGACGGTACATTATACATCAATGGTTTGCCTTTGGTTGTCTTCGAATTCAAGAGCGCCATTCGCGAAGATACCACCATTTACGATGCGTACACGCAACTCACCGTCCGCTATGAGCGTGATATTCCCGAACTATTCAAATACAATGCTTTCTGCGTTATCAGCGATGGCATAAACAATAAAGCCGGTTCGTTTTTTGCTCCTTACGATTTTTTCTACGCATGGAGACGTATTGCAGGGATGAATAAAGAAGTGGATGGCATAGATTCTATGTACACCTTGACTCAAGGCATGTTTCAGAAAAACAGGTTGCGGGATATACTGCGAAACTTTGTTTACATTCCCGACTCGTCGAAAAAGAATGAGAAAATTGTTTGTCGCTATCCGCAGTATTACGCGGCTCGTGCCTTATTCGAAAATATCAAAAAAGCGCAAAAACCGTATGGAAATGGCAAAGGCGGAACGTATTTCGGAGCGACAGGTTGCGGAAAAAGTTATACTATGCTTTTCCTTACTCGTTTGCTAATGAAAAGCGAATATTTCGGAAGTCCAACCATTGTGCTTATTACCGACCGAACCGATTTAGACGACCAACTGGCAGGACAGTTTACCAATGCCAAGCAATATATCGGCGACAACAATGTGATTAGTGTTGAGAGTCGCGAACATTTGCGAGAGTTATTACAAGGACGTGAAAGTGGCGGTGTTTTTTTGACTACCATTCATAAATTTACTGAAGATACCCAATTACTGACCGACCGGCAGAATGTGATTTGTATTTCGGACGAAGCGCACCGTAGCCAAACCAATCTCGACCAAAAGATAAAAGTAACCGAAAAAGGCGTTTCCAAAACATTTGGTTTTGCCAAATATTTGCATGATTCTCTTCCGAATGCTGTTTATGTAGGATTCACAGGTACGCCCATTGATGCGACTCTCGATGTTTTCGGCAAAGTGGTTGATGCTTACACCATGACCGAATCGGTTCGCGACGAAATTACCGTCCGTATTGTGTACGAAGGACGGGCGGCAAAAGTGGTTCTAAACAACAGCGAACTGCAAAAAATAGAACAATACTACAACGACGTTGCCGAAGAAGGGGCAAATGAATATCAGATAGAGAAAAGTAAACAAGAATCGGCTCGCTTGAATGCCATTCTTGGAGACCCCGACCGATTGAAAGCGTTGGCGGAAGATTTTGTGAAGCATTACGAAAACCGAATTACCGAAGGCTCTTCCGTAAAAGGCAAAGCGATGTTTGTGTGTAGCAACCGCACTATAGCCTACGATTTTTATAAAAACGTGCTGGCTCTTCGTCCCGAATGGGGAGAAATCCGATTTGTGGACGAAAGCGTTGAACTTACAGACAAAGACAAACGCGAGTTGAAACCAATGGAATATATTAAACTCGTGATGACTCGCAGCAAAGACGATGAAAAAGAGTTGTATGAATTGCTTGGTACAAAAGAATACCGTAAAGAGCTTGACCGACAATTCAAAAACGAAAAGTCGAATTTCAAAATTGCTATTGTGGTAGATATGTGGCTTACTGGCTTCGATGTGCCGTTTCTCGACACCATTTATATCGACAAACCCATTCAGCAACACAATCTAATACAAACTATTTCGCGCGTAAACCGTAAGTTTGAAGGAAAAAACAAAGGTTTGGTGGTCGATTATATTGGAATAAAAAAACAGATGAACCTTGCTTTGGCTCATTACAATAAAGGTGATAAAGATAATTTTGAAGACATTGCCCAGTCGCTTGTGGTGGTGAAAGACCATTTGGATTTGTTGGCGAAACTGTTTCATAAATTCGATAGTTCGGCATATTTCTCAGGCAATACGTTGGAACAGCTGAACTGTTTGAACCGCGCTGCCGAGTACGTACAATGCACCAAAGAGTTTGAAACCCGCTTTATGGATTTGGTAAAACGACTGAAAGCAGCTTACGATATTTGTACAGGCAGCGAACAACTGACGCAGGAAGAGCGAGATTATACGCATTTCTATTTGGCTGTTCGTTCTATTGTTTTCAAACTCACCAAAGGCGATGCTCCTGATACGGCTCAGATGAACGCCAAGGTGCAGGAAATGATAAAAGACGCTCTGACAAGTGATGGCGTGGAAGAAATCTTCAAAATGGGTTCGGAAGATGAAACCGAACAAGATATTTTTGATGAAGATTATTTGGCAAAGATTGATAAGATTAAACTTCCCAATACAAAAATAAAGCTTCTCCAAAAGCTGCTGGCGAAAGTAATCGGCGAACTGAAAAAGGTAAACCGTATAAAAGGAATCGACTTCAGTAAAAAGATGGAACGTTTAGTGGAAAATTACAATAACCGCGATGCCAACGATATTCTGCGAAGCGAAGTCTATGAAGAAATGGCAGAGCAACTAACCAATCTGATTTGGGAAGTGCATAAAGAATTCTCGGCAGGCGATGAGATGGGTATCGATTTTGAGGAAAAAGCGTTTTACGACATTCTCAAATCGCTCTGCATAAAATACGACTTCACTTACCCTGATGACAAAATGATTGAGCTTGCTAAAAGCGTAAAGACCTTGGTCGATACACAAGCCAAATATCCCGATTGGGACAAACGAGATGATATAAAATCAGCTTTAAAGGTAGGTTTAATCCTCTTGCTTGATGAGCACGGTTATCCGCCGGTAGAACGTGACGAGGTTTATGCCGAGATTTTCGAGCAAGCGGAGAATTTCAAGAAGAATAAAAACTAAAAGGAATCATATATGCTGCCCCAAAAATCAAATAGCGAAATATTGTTATATCAATCCGAAGACGGGAAAATCAAGATACAAGTACGCTTGGACGATAATACCGTTTGGCTGACACAAGCTGACATGGTCGAATTGTTTCAATCGTCAAAATCTAATATAAGCGAGCATATAAAGCATATTTTCGAAGAAGGAGAGCTGATGCCCGATTCAACTGTTCGGAAATTCCGAACAGTTCGATTAGAAGGTAGTCGGCAGGTAGAGCGTGAAATTGAACACTACAATCTGGATGTCATAATCTCCGTTGGTTATAGAGTAAAGTCGCTGAGAGGTACTCAATTCCGGATATGGGCTACCGAACGGTTGCGTGAATACCTGATAAAAGGATTCACGATGAATGACGAGCTATTAAAACAAGGAGGAGGATATTTTGAAGAATTACTCGACCGGATTCGCGATATACGTTCTTCCGAAAAACTTTTCTACCGCAAGGTTCTCGAAATTTATGCGACAAGCATTGACTATGACCCTCGAACTGATATTACGCAAAAGTTTTTTCAGACTGTGCAAAATAAACTGCATTGGGCGGCACATGGACATACGGCAGCAGAGGTGATCTTCCAAAGAGCCAATGCCGAACTCCCTTTTATGGGCTTAACCGCTTTCAAAGGAAAGAAACCGACCAAGCAAGAAATTATTGTCGCAAAGAACTATCTGACAGAAGAGGAATTAGCTCTTTTAAATCGCCTCGTTTCTGCTTATTTAGATATTGCAGAAATAAATGCCATACAGCAGAAACCTATGTATATGAAAGAATGGATTGAGGTGCTGGACGGTTTTATTTCAATGAGCCGACAAGATGTTTTAACTCATGCCGGTAAAATATCGGCAGAATTAGCGCAAAGAAAAGCTTTGGCTGAGTATGACGCATATAAACAAAAAAGTAATGCTGAACTTTCAGAGGTCGAAAAACAATTTATAGCAAGCATTGAACAAGCTGAGGAAAAACTTAAATTGCTTGGTAAAAAGAAAAATAATAAATCGTAGGAATATGAAACATTAACCATAAAAGTCCGTCCAATGCAAATATCACAATCCCACATAGATACCTACAAATCTCTTTTTCGAGGAAGGGATGATGTTTATGCGGTTCGATGGGAGAAAGATGGACGAAGTGGATATATGCCAGCCTACAAAGTGGATTGGGATGATTATAACAAACACAAAGCCTCAGGAGGAACATTTGCCAGTTACACGAAAAAAGAATATCTTCCATTTAATGACGTAGCATTAAGAGAACACTTTGCCGGAAAAACGACAGTCGGAATTTACCCTCTTTTACAAGATAATACTTCGTTTTTCATTGCGGCCGATTTTGATGAAGAAAATTGGCAAGAATCCATATTCAAACTGCACAAAGCGTGTCTGGAAGTTGAACTACCTGCGTATATAGAACGCTCACGCTCCGGTAGCGGCGGACACTTATGGTTGTTCTTTGAAGAGAATATCCCTGCTTTCCAAAGCCGGAAAATAATGTTCGAACTGTTGTTGCAATCCGGCATTATATCTAAATTCGAAAAAGAACCGAGCTTTGATAGACTCTTTCCTAATCAGGATATTCATTCGGGAAAAGGTATCGGCAATCTGATTGCCCTTCCTCTGCAAGGCAATTCATTAGTACAAGGCAACTCCTGTTTTATAGAGCCGGATACACTCACTCCGATTGATAACCAGTGGACTTTTTTAGAGACCGTCAAGAAAATACCTAAACAGAAGATAGATTCTTTGCATTTACTGCTATCAGGAAAAACAAAAGAAGTCTTCACTTCAAAATACACCAATTCTAAATCCGCCTTCGAATTAGAAATACTCATCAACAGTGAGATATATCTCAAAAGAATACAACTAAATCAGAAGTTAATTGATTTTCTACGGAATAATCTAAACTTTCTGAATTCAGATTATATCGTCAAGAAGCGATTAGGAAAAACCGCATACAACATTGAAAAATATTTCAAGCTGATAGAAGAAACTACGGAGGGAATCATTATTCCTCGTGGGTTTGCCTCCTCTCTTGTGAAATTTTGCAATTCAGAAAACATTCCTATCAAAATCATAGACGAACGATGTCGGCAGGAAGAGATTACCGTAAACTCTAAAATTGACTTACTTCCGCACCAACAGGAAGTATTGGAACGAGCAGAAACGAAAGACTTTGGAGTGATTGTTTCTCCTCCCGGTTCGGGTAAGACAATTATAGGGTTGGAGCTGATTTCTCAGAAAAAGCAGCCAACTCTCATTCTTGTTCATCGCAAACAATTATTCGACCAATGGATCGACCGAATACAAAACTTCTTATCTATACCCAAAAAGCAAATTGGACAAATCGGAAATCAGAAAGATAAAATTGGAAAAGAAGTGACGATTGCCATGATACAGTCTTTAACCAGAGGCGATTTATCTGAACTGAAAAACCGATTCGGAATGGTGATTGTTGATGAATGCCATCATATACCAGCGAAGTCGTTTCGGGAGGTCATAACTCAACTAAACTGCTATTACCTGTACGGACTGACAGCTACTCCAAAACGGAAAAATAACGATGAGAAGTTGATCTATGTATATATTGGCAACATCATCTATGAAATGACCCAAAAGGAGTTGCTGGAGCAACAAAACAGCAAGGCTGAAATTAATATTAAGGAAACTGAACTGTTCGTTCCTTTCGACTACAAAACCGACAACTACGAAACGGTTTCGCAGGTTCTTATATATGACACTGCTCGAAATGGCTTGATTTTAAAGGATATTGATGAGAATATCTCTCGGTTCAAATCTATTCTGATACTGACTGAAAGAAAATCTCATGTAAATATCTTAAACCTTTATTTGAAAGAAAAGTACGAAACGATTGCCATTTCAGGAGATGATTCGGAAAGAAGCCGGAAAAGTAAGTTGGAACAGATTGAACAAGGACATTTTCAAATCATTATTTCAACAGGACAATATTTTGGGGAAGGTATTGATATAAGTGCCTTGGAATGTTTGTTTATCGTTTACCCATTTACTTTCGAAGGTAAGTTAGTGCAATATATCGGAAGAGTTCAACGCTCAGGAAAACCTCCGGTGATCTTTGACTATCGAGATTCCAAGATTGATTATTTCGATAAGATGTTCAAACAACGAAACCGGTACTATAATAAGCTCCGAAAATAATAATGATGTAGGAGCAAATTATATGTAAAATGGGAAATTGTGTTACCTTTGTCCTAAGCTAATCAACCTGCTCAAAGTGGGGCAAATTGATGAAGTTATCTCATTACTTATCCGTTACCTATTCCGAATAACAGCCAATCCAAACGGCTGATTTATAAAGGAATAATTCAAAAGCATAGTTTTGTTACCAAATCGTTACCTATTTTTAAAAATAAGGTTGTAAGTTGCTCGTTTTTAGCTAAAAAGGAGAAGGGGTATATCTTGCAACGTGCGTTGTTAGCTTTTTCTTTATGCCACAGAGAGTTGCGATCTCCTTCAAATATTCATTCATCTTTTGATTGGTATGCATTGGCAACAGTTTATCACTTCCTAACTTCCTGTATTTTCTGATAATACTTAAGGGAATCTCTAACAATGGGATATTGGCTTCTACATCTGATTTTTGCCTGCTTAAACGTAACCATTTCTGACCGAAACCATCTTCAAACATATTATCGGTAGTTAAATTGGAAACATCTATGTAGGCAATACCTGTGAAACATTGAAACGCAAATATATCTCTGACCTCCTCTAATCTTTGACAATCAAACTTTTTTGATAGAAGTTTTTTTATTTCAGGCTCTATCAAAAATTGCTTGTTCACTGGCTTGTATGACAATGGGAGATCGTCAAAAGGGTCATAAGAAATATATCTGTTCTTAAGAGCATTGGTTATTATCTGTTTCAGATAGCGTAAATGTTTAATTGTTGAGTTGTGACCACAATCGCAAACCGATTTCAAGTAAACTTCATAGTCAGTTATGAATTGAAAATCTACTTCTCTTATCTGTAAATCCGCCTTTTTGTATTTATGTAGCATGAAATCTGCAACACGTTTTCGGGTGGCTAGATATTTGGATAGTGTTGTATCTCGGATTGTTTTTCCTACTAAGTTTCTTTTCTGTTCTACCTTAATGTCATATAGTGCAAGAACTGTTTTTTCTCTAATTTCTTTTCCCAAGTACGTGTCCCGAAGTTTTTGAGGAGTAACATAGCCATCCTTTTCGAGGATAGCCTTATAATGTTTGTCTAAGGCTATAGTTATTTTATCTAAGGCATCATTGATTGTCACAGCTTCTTTTGTTCTTCCGATTACTCTGCCTGTTGAACTCCACATTTGGGGCTTAACAAACTGCAAAGAACTAAACTCTGATTTCTTGCCACTAATAGATATTCTAACCATTATGTTGGCTTGTCCATCTTTGTTTAAATCATTCTTTCGTATCAAAAAAAGGATTCGATAAGTACTCTTCATAACTCTTGTTTTTAGGCAATTTGACAAAATTATTCACTATCGCTTAAAGATTGAGCCTCCCTGAGTATGACAAGTTATACCTTTGTAAGTCATTTAATCATAGTGATTAACGAGCTTTCGAGTGAGTGAAAAATCAGTCAGGGTTTCACTCACTTTTTACTCACTCCACTATTGTCTTTCTTTGACTTTTATTGGCTTCGATGAAAAAGAAAAAAGTCTGCTAATCTACTGACTAACAGACTTTATGTCTTTCTTTGGCATTCTGTGGCTTTTGACCTTTTTGCCGTTTGGTGGGCGGTGAGGGATTCGAACCCCCGACCCTCTGGGTGTAAACCAGATGCTCTGAACCAACTGAGCTAACCGCCCTTTATTTGATGTTGCATTTTCTCTCAAATGCGATGCAAAGATAGGGTAAGGATTTTAATTCTGCAATACTTTTGATAAAAATATTTTTAATAAAATTTTATATTACTGATTATCAGCCTTGATCTCTGTCTTTTTATCAATTAATGGCTGTTGTTCTTTATTGATAATTGTTGAATCTGAAGGTTGGGACGTCGTTTCTTCTTTCTCTTTATCCCTATTTCGATTTCTTCTTGGTCTGAACGACTGGAATAAACGTCTAAGCGATGTAGCTTCTTTGCTATATACGATTCCCACCCCTTGAGTATATGGGGCTTGTCTGTAAAACTGATCGTTTGTATGATTATAGGCTCTCAGTATCCACAATGAATTTAATCGGTATTCGGCTTCAAAGTCTCCAATAAAAGAATTATCAGCCGTAGTCGATTGATTTGTCCGATATCCTAAATTGGTTTTAATATGTAGTTTATCGTCTAAGAATTTGCGGGAAACATTAACGGTCATGTTCATGTCTGTCAAGTTTGGATCGTTGGACTCAATATTAGCCCCCACTTGCCATTCGTTACCTAACATATTGCCAACAAGAGCGCTTAGGCGACTTGAAAGTGTACTTGACACAATCCCAGTCCATAGACTGTTACCTATACTGCTGCCGGTATTTCCCATGTTTGAGAAGAAGGTGCCAGTTACAACTAGAGATGCAAATTGCAATGTCTTTTGCTCATCGGTGCTTATATAGCTATTTACCTTTGCTCGTACATCATCCTCTGCATTTGGAAAATTAATATTATAACCAAGATCCATTTGATCTATATCTCCCGAAATATCCAAAATACAATCTACATCAATTTTGGAAGGATAGTCATTACTATCGAAACTTACATCTAAGCTTTTTAAGTCAGACCTTACTCTACGGTAGGCTGTAATGTCAAATTGGGTATTTAGGGGATCTCCATTAAAGTATAATTTACTTCCTTCTTTTATGTCAAACTGAAGTTTTTTTATATTCTGAAGATTTAGTTTAACATTTCCTTCTGTCAAGGTGTATTCGCCATATGTAGACATATTTTCTTTCTGCATGTCATAGTTGAACGTAATTTTTCCTTGCCCTTTAGCCTGCATAGCATCCCCGGTAGAAGGGTTGATAACGACTCCTAAAGCAATATCAGGAGTTACATCTAGTTTTATACTTAAATTGAGAGGAAGACTGCCTGTGGCGGTAGATTTCCCTAACGCATCTTTATCCTTTAATTTTTCTTCAGGAACATTAATGTAAACGACGCTCTTATAATCCGAAGCTTCGGAATGCTGCGGCAATAGTATATTTAGTTTAGAATTTTTGTCATTCTTAATTTGCATATTCATGTTGATGCCATTTTCATCACCATTGATCTTGACAGAACCGGAGGCAAACACTCTTCCATAGAATAGACTGTCTATCCTATGCTCTGTATTGAGAACCATGAGTTTATTCATCTGCATGTTAAGAGAAAACTTCATGTCTTCGAAGTTCTTATGCGTTACAGAGGCATTTACCTTTGCTGTATTTCCTTTGCTATCTTTCAACGTAAGATTGTCAAATCCTATCCTGTCGGGACTGATCATAATGGTGTCTGAAATTGTATAGGTCACGTTAGTGTAATCGATCCCCACTTGCGTATCATTAAACCCTAAGAAGCCTCTTAGTTTAGGAGATTTGGTACTCCCTTCTATCATTATGTTGGTACTGATACTCCCGTCCAGCTTATTCAGAGTGGTAGCTAAGAAAGGTTGCATCCATTTGAGGGGCATTTCTATAAGGCGTACCTGCAAATCGAGAGAGTCCTGATTAGTGTATATAACGCCATCAATTTCACTCAATATATCATCTCCTTTCTCTAAAGCGGCATAGAGATAAGCTCCTCCGAAATCGTTGTTCCACTGACTATCAAGATTTATAGTCCCTACAGTATCATTGTAAACCACAATATCTGCAATCTCCAGTCCTTCTGTGTATAGTTCGGGGCTTTCCATCACATTAGTCAATAGAATGTCGCCATGCAGACAAGCTTTAATATTATCCATGTCAAAAGCTTCGAGTAAATCTCCTATTTCTGCATGATCGAAGTAAGCTTTAAGCGTATCTGATTCCAAAGGGGATATTGCTCCATCTACTCCGAAATATTTTTTTCCATTAACTGCTATTCCAAAGTTATCAATCTCTGTTCTTTTCCCAATATTTACCACTTCGGCAGGGAGTATCTTGAGCGTAAGATTATCAATTAGGACGGAAGTAGGAAGTATGTTCAATTGAGAGACAAGTTCTTTTTCTTCATTTCTGGTAAATTCTGCATTTGCATTAATTGCTCCCTTGATATTCAAGTTTGTATCTCCACTAAAAAGGCTTATTGAACTTTGCATCTCATTACTTTTCCCATTAACGATGAGATTTATATCATAGTCTCCTTTTTCGACCAATACCTTGCTCCTGGCCATGATATTAAAAGTAGAGTCTCCGTTAGAAATATCTAAAGCAGAGTTTTGTATGTCTTGTCCGTTGAATCGGATATGAGGAATATTTCCTGCAATATTAATCCGTTTGTCTATTGTATTTACATAGCCACTGATAGTTGCGGGTTGGACCACATCTACCGGTAACCCTAATACTTTGCCAAGCTCTTCTGAGTTATTTGCTGTTACACTAAAAGAGAAATCATTCTCTTTCTTTTTGTTAAGCAACTTTTTGTTTGGCTCGGGAAATACCGCAGGCAGATAATCATGCATTATTACCGAAAACTCATCGGCTAGCGCCATGAATGTATATTGCCCTTGGATTGTTGCCGACAATAGAGAGGATTCTAATTTAATATGCTTGTTATCTGCTGAGTTGTTCACAGCCTCAAGCGTAAATTTACCCGGATTGAAATTAAAGTTGTCATCTTTAAAGTTGAGACTATCTATTTCAACAAGTCCTGTCATCTTATCAACATCAAGTCCCTTTATATCTCCTTTTAGAGCTAGAGATAAACGCGGGTGTACCCAGTTCTCATTTTTATAGAAACGATCTACATGCAAGGAGTCTACTTCTAATTGTACTTTTATGTCAGGAACTTTAGTCTGACTCATGCTGGCATTTAAGGATATGTTTCCCGTATCCCAATCCGTTTTGGCTGTTAAGCCCATGTCTTTAGCGTTGTAATATCCGCTTAAAAGAATGTTGTCTAATGTGTCTTTATTAAAACCGATGGCATCAATAGCCCCTCTTGCCTGTGCTGTTAAAGGAGTATGGCTATTTTGCATAGCTTTCAGGTTGATGTGTGCTGTCAATTTATCTAGTCCGGAATCAGCACCGAGCAATTTCCCTAGATTGAAATTTCGTGTTTTAACTCCTGCTGCCACATCAAAGTTGGTGAAAGAGGAATCCACTTTTCCCGATGCAAGAAGGTTCAAAGCCCCTAATTTATTCCATGATTCCAAATCTAATTTAAACTGATCTAATTGTCCGGTCAATTGCCCTTTTAAGTATAATTCTCCTAGATCTTTTAGAATATCAGGAGAAATAAAAGTAGAATCTCCAAGACGCGCAAACGATTCTATAGCTGTAGGGGTTGCTTTAACATGCTTAAGATGAATGCCTAAATTGGAGGTTGCATATTTTTCGTAGCTCTCAAGAAAGGCTGAACCTTTTAAAATAAAGTCTTTTCCATAAGTAATATCAATACTATCAATACTTACACTCGGAAGAGTTCCTTTTATTCCTGTATTTAGTGTTAATTCTTTGTCCAGAAATTTCAAATTAGGCAGAAAAGCGACTAAATCTTTAGGAGATATTCTAGTATCATTTGTATTTATCTCAAATTCATCAGAAGAGGGGTTGTATCTAACCTTATTTGTGATTAGATGCGATTCAGGGAGGGTAAGTGCTAATCCTTCAACCCACAGTTGAGGACCCTCAGAGAAAAGATGTCCTTCAAGATTTCTGATTTCGATGCCCGATGTTTCCCTTACGGATAATTTATTCAAAGAAATATCAAATCTGTCAGGATCGATGGATGTTAAATCAATATTTGCGGTAAAATCCTGTAATGCAATATGTGAAGCATTGAATACTCCCGGAGTGATAGTATCGGATAAAATGTCGTAATTAAGCCGTCCGTTTGTGAGGCTAACATCCTCAATAACGATCACAAGAGCGCTCTTCGTAGTATCGGTCTTTGTTGTGTCTTCACTCGAAAAGGCATCTATAATAAATTGAAAATTGAAATCGCTTACACTATCTTTCTTATTCACATTGATAAGGAAGTTATCAAGCGTTATTCCGGTGATAGCAAGTTTCTTACTTTTTACTAATTCCCACGGGCTGAGTGTAGCCTCTAAGCTATTGGCGTATAGGAGGGTATCTTTTGCCTGATCTTCTACGTAGACACCTTTCAAGGTTGCACGATTGAATAGGCTCAATCTCAACTCCTCTATTTTGACCTCGGTTTTTAGTGTTTTCTTTAATTCTCCGACTGCAAAATCGGCAGCTTTTTGTTGTATTGCCGGGATAGATAGTAGTATGTACAAAAGCAGATTTAGTCCAATCAGGGCTAAAACCACGTAGAGAAAAATCTTAAGAAGCCGTTTGGGTAGGCTCTTTTTCTCTGGCTTTTGTTCTGTATTATCGATGTTACTATCTATCTCTTCCATCTAAGAAAGCTATTTTAGTTTCTCAGCCCATTCTTCTTCCTTGAATCCGATAAGGACGAAATTGTCTGTAATAATCAATGGACGTTTTACTACCATTCCGTTCGAAGCCAGTATATCTAAAAGCTCATCCTCAGAGGCTGATTTTACTTTTTTTTTCAGATTATTTTCTTTGTATATTTTCCCTGATGTATTGAAGAATTTGGCGATAGGCAAGCCGCTTTTTTTGATCCAGCCAGTTAGTTCTTCTTTTGTAGGATTTTCTTTTGTAATATCTCTACTATTGACGTTCACGTTGTTTTCTTTTAACCACTTTGCCGCTTTTTGGCATGTACCGCATTTGGGATATTGTAAGAATAGAGTTGTACTCATAGTTATCTTATTTAGTTTATGTGTCTGATTCTATACAAAAATAAAGCTTTTACTTATGATTAACGCAGGGCAATCGTCGAAAGTTTTGGGTTTTTAATTAAAACGCATAATAATTATGTATTTTTGCAAGAAATAAAATAGAATATCAGCATGATACAATCAATGACGGGCTTCGGAAAAGCATCAGCAGAGTTGGCAAAAAGAAAAATTACTGTTGAAATAAAGAGTTTGAATAGTAAACAACTCGACCTATCGGTGCGTATGCCCAACCTTTATAAAGAACATGAAATGGAGATCCGTAACCTGCTTTTCAAGAGATTGGAACGAGGAAAAGTGGATTTCCTTATCTACATAGAAAATATAGGAAATGAGACTGCTACTCAGATCAATCAGAGTCAGTTGGAAGCTTATTACAATCAAATAAAGAATTCTGCCGAAAACTTAGGAATAGATACTCCTACAGATTGGTTCCAGACATTGTTACGTTTACCGGATGTGCTGAAATACGAATCGCAAGAAGTTGACGAAGAAGAATGGAAGGCTGTGATGGGTATTATTGAAGAAGCAATAACTCAGTTGCAGGAGTTCCGTAAGCAAGAAGGACTTATGCTAAAGAACCTATTTGAAAGTAAAATACAGAATATCGCTGATCTTTTGAAGGAAATAGAGCCATTCGAAGCTGAACGAGTTGATAAGATAAAAATAAGAATAACCGAGGCCTTACAAAAAATAGAGGCTTTTGATTATGATAAGAATCGCTTTGAACAAGAGATGATTTATTATATCGAGAAATTGGATATAAACGAAGAAAAATCTCGTTTGACAAATCACCTGAAATATTTCTTAGAAACAATGAACTCCGGGTCTGGACAAGGGAAGAAGCTAGGCTTCATTTCTCAGGAGATAGGACGGGAAGTGAATACAATGGGTTCCAAATCTAATCATGCCGAAATGCAACAAGTTGTTGTGAAAATGAAGGATGAATTGGAGCAAATTAAAGAGCAGGTGTTGAACGTGATGTAGGAGAATAGAGAGAAAAATGGGTAAATTAATAATTTTTTCAGCACCATCAGGAGCTGGTAAATCTACGATAGTCAATTATTTATTGTCTCAAAATCTGAATTTGCAGTTCTCTATATCGGCAACTAGTCGTCCGCCTCGAGGAACAGAGCAACATGGGGTGGAGTATTACTTTCATACTCCCGAAGAGTTTCGTAAAAAAATAGCAAACGATGAATTTCTGGAATATGAAGAGGTCTATGCTGATAAATTCTATGGCACGCTGAAAGCAGAAGTAGAACGAATCATGGATAATGGAGGGAATGTAATATTCGATGTCGATGTTGTAGGAGGTTGCAATATTAAACGTTACTATGGTGATAAAGCTCTATCTATATTCGTTGAGCCGCCTTCGGTAGCTGAACTTCGTCGCAGACTGGAAGAAAGAGGAACTGAATCTCCGGAGCTTATCGATGCCAGAGTTGCGAAAGCAGAACAAGAAATAGCCTATGCTCCTCAGTTCGATGTGGTGATTCTCAATGACAATCTTGAAGAGGCAAAAGCGAAGGCTTTGAAAGCCGTAACAGATTTTTTATCAAAATGAATATAGGGATATTTTCCGGCTCTTTCAATCCCATTCATGTGGGACATCTGATGCTTGCCAATTATATTGTTGAGTATACTGAGATAGATGAGGTTTGGTTTCTTGTTAGTCCGCACAATCCCTTAAAATCAGCGGATGAATTGTTGGATGAACAAAATCGTCTACATATGGTGGAGCTTGCACTGAAGAAGTATTCAAAGCTCAAAGCCAGCGATTTTGAGTTTTCTTTGCCTAAGCCTTCATATACTATAAATACATTGGCAGCTCTGGAAGAAAAATTTCCGGAACATGAATTCTCCCTTATTATTGGAGCGGATAACTGGACTGATTTTGACAGTTGGAGATCGTATGATAAAATACTGGAGAATTACAAAATAAAAGTATATCCTCGTCTGGGTGAACGTATTACTATTCCTAAAAAAATGAAACAGATGGTGGAGGCTTTGGACTCTCCCATTGTGGAAGTCTCTTCTACTTTTATCAGGGAGGGCATTGCAGAGGGAAAGGATATGAGAGCTTTCTTGCCAGAGGGAATATTTGAATATATAAAAGAGAAAAAACTGTACATATAAAATAAAGGGAAATAAGATGAATTATCAGGAAGAACTTACAAAGGACTTAGAAATACGTCGTCAGCGATTACAAGCGGCAATGAAAGCTATGAATGTAGAAGCATGTGTGCTTTCTACATCGGTTAACGTTTTCTATATGACAGGAATGGTTTACAATGGTTATTTTTACTTACCGTCAGAAGGTAAGCCTATCCATTTCGTCAAACGTCCTGAAGGAGTATCTTTTGATAATACAATATATATTCGCAAACCGGAACAGATTGTCGAAGAATTGGCAAAGATGGCTGTCAGTAAACCCGAAAGTCTGTTGTTGGAGACAAATGTAATTCCTTTTAGCGAGTGTAACCGCCTGCTGAAAACATTCGGTTTGTCAGAAGCTGCTAACGCTTCTATTCTTCTTCGTAAGATAAGAAGCGTAAAAACTGACTTCGAACTAGAGCAAGTAAAAGCTTGTGCCCGTAAGCATGAAGCTGTTTATAAGCTTATCCCATCTGTGTATCGTCATGGGATGACAGATATAGAATTGCAAGTGGAGATAGAAAGAGTGATGCGTTTGCATGGTTCTCTGGGAATTTTCCGTAGCTATGGAGAGAATATGGATATCTATATGGGAAGTCTGCTTGCAGGAGAGAACGCAGAAACTCCATCTCCATTCGACTTTGCTCTTGGCGGAGCAGGGGTGAACCCTATCTTGCCTTTAGGTGCTTCGGGACAGAAGATATTGAACGGGCAAACAATTATGGTCGATATGGCAGGTAATTACTCTCCATGGATGACCGATATGACACGTGTATTCTCGGTGGGTAAAACGCTGGATATTGCATACGACGCACATCAGGTATCTATCGAAATTCATAATCGGGTGATGGACATGGCTAAACCCGGCGTTGGCTGTGCTGATTTATATAACCTTTCGATGGAAATAGTAAAAGCCCATAAGTTGGAAGCCTACTTTATGGGAACAAAACAGCAGGCTAAATTTGTCGGGCATGGTCTTGGATTGGAGATAAACGAGCCTCCGGTGCTTACTCCCCGCTCGAAAGAGATATTAGAACCGAATGTAGTCTTTGCCCTCGAACCGAAGTTTGTAATTCCTGAGGTAGGTGCTGTAGGTATCGAAAATACTTATGTAATAACTCAAGAAGGAATTGAGAAATTGACTATTCTGGAAGAGAATATTATAGAGCTATAGTCATGACTCGTAAAACAATCAACATAAAAGGTCAACTTCTGGATTTATCCTATCCCCTTGTGATGGGGATATTGAATGTTACTCCCGATTCTTTCTATTCGGGGAGCAGAAAGGAAACTGAAGAAGATATAATTACACGCGTACGTGAAATCTTAAATCAAGGAGGAACGATAATTGATATAGGCGCACAATCGACTCGTCCTACATCCACACTTCTTACTGCTGATGAAGAGATAGAACGACTGAAATTTGCCCTACCCATTATCAACAGAGAATTCCCCGATGCTATTTTATCTATCGATACGTTTTACAGCAGGGTAGTCCGTTTTTGTGTAGAAGAACATGGCGTGGCTATTATCAATGATATTTCGGGAGGAGAGTTGGATAAGGATATGTTTAAAACGGTAGCCGAACTGAACGTTCCTTATATCCTAATGCATATGCGGGGCACTCCTCAGACTATGAAAGACCTTACTGATTATGACAATCTTATTCAAGATATATTTTATTATTTCTCGCAGAAAATAGCAGAATTACGTCTTTTAGGAGTGAATGATATTATTCTCGATCCGGGTTTTGGTTTTAGTAAAACTTTAGATCAGAACTACGAACTGATGGCTTCTTTAAGAGGATTTTCAATCTTCGATATGCCTCTACTCGTAGGTGTTTCCCGCAAGAGGATGATTGCCAATCTACTTGGAACTACTCCTGCCGAAAGTTTGAACGGAACAACTGTCCTTAATACTTTTGCTATTGAGAATGGGGCAAATATTCTTCGTGTGCATGATGTAAGAGAAGCTGTTGAAGCAGTTAAAATTGTAAAGAAACTGGAAGACTATAAGTTCTGATAAATACAAGCTTGTCGTATGTACTATAAATTGGTTATATTTGCAGCCAAATTTAGCAAGTATGAACTATAATCATCCAAGGGAAATAGCCCATGTATTTTGCCAGTCAGGAATAGAAAAGAGTCAAACTCCATTCTCAAAATTTATTATCCTTGCTTTTCTTGGAGGAACATTTATTGCCCTTGGAGGTCTGCTTTCCGTTATTGTCGCAGGAGGAATTCCCACAATGGGAGAGGGTAATCCCGGACTGATTAAGTTTGTAGCAGGAGCATTGTTCCCCGTCGGTCTGATTATGGTATCGGTAGCCGGAGCAGATTTGTTTACAAGCGATTGCACAGGCATGGTTCTTCCTTGGTTGCAGAAGAAGATCAACTTGTGGACTGTTATCAAAATATTAGTAATTTCTTATTTCTTCAATTTTATAGGCACTCAGTTTATTGCTTATGTAATGGCTTATCAGACTGGTTTGATTACAAGTGAGCCTTGGTTATCATACCTTCACAATTATAGCGAACTGAAAGTGAATCAAGATTTTTACAAGGTGCTTATCAAAGGTATCGGAGCCAACTGGTTGGTATGTCTTGGTACATGGATGGGATATGCAGGCAAAGATGTGATCAGTAAATGTATTGGAATATGGGTTCCTGTAATGCTATTTGTTACATTAGGATATGAACACTCTATTGCTAATATGTTCTTTATTCCTGCGGCGATCTATTCAGGCGCGGATATCCTTTGGAGTGAATTTATCGTTAATAACCTGATTCCGGCTACAATAGGGAATATTATAGGAGGAGCAGTTTTTGTTGGTTGCGCCTATTGGTACGTCTATCTGAGAGAGACTAAAGCTTAAAAGCCGTTTATTGGTTGAGTACATGCACCGTATGGCATGCCACAAGTGCAGCCGTCTCTGTTCTTAGGCGGCTTTCCCCTAAAGAAATAGCTTTAAATCCATGCTTAAGAGCCTCTTCTACTTCTTTCTCCGAAAAATCACCTTCCGGTCCTATTAGAATAAGAGCATTTTCCTCTTTTTTGTAAATATCTTTAAGTAAAGATTTCTCTTGAGGGTAGCAATGTGCTATGTATTTTTGTCCGTCAAAGTCTTTCTTGATAAACTCAGAGAAAGATTGCATCTCGTCTAGTATAGGAAGCAATGCTTTTTGAGATTGTTTCATTGCCGAAACTAATATTTTTTCGATGCGCTGACTTTTTATCTCCTTTCTTTCCGAATGTTGGCAAAGGATAGGAGAGAGGCGATCAATTCCGATCTCTGTCGTTTTTTCTGCAAACCATTCAATCCGATCTATATTCTTAGTCGGGGCAAAAGCTATTTGCAGCTTAAAATTCCAGCCTTTCGGTGGCTCTACAGTATTTGTAATATTTACGATACAATGCTTTGGATGCGCTTGTACGATGGTTGCATCATAGAAAAAACCCTTCCCATCGGTAATGAGAATTTCGTCACCTTCTTTTTTTCTTAATACCTTAACGCAGTGCTGTCCTTCCTCGAAAGGGAGTTCGGGGTTACTTAAAATATCGGGAGCGAAAAAAATAGTCTTTTCCATTTGTGTAAATATTTCTTATCAAAAGCTTGGATTTAACCATTGTCCTATCTCTTCCTCTGTCAGCACCTTGTCTATCTCAATACTTGCCTTCAAATTTTTGAATGTCCGCTGTGCCCGACTGCTACGTGAATAAGCAGGCGATCCGAGTAAAATGATGCGACGATTGCGATAAGCAGGAATATCTTCAGGAGCTCCTTCTGACCATATCCAGCTATCTTTAAATGCTATCGATTGAGCAGGGTTTTCTTTGTTATTGATCAATGACTTCCAATCCGGCTGGGTACAAAGATGAATTGAATACAAATTCCATTTGCTTTCTATACTGTTATCCGAAGTCTGAGGGCCGGTTCCGTTTGCTATAGCAAGATTCTCTGCACTGATAGCAGATTCCCCTCCGTTGAGAATTGGAATACCCATCAATAGGTGCTGAAGTTGGTAATTATCTACCACTCCATTAATCCTACCTTCAAAACCGATCATTTGATCGATGTCGATAATAGTGACAGGCTCATCGAAAAGGACAGTAAAGAGCTTGCTTATCCAATAGCAGCCTTGACTGAAAAAACTAACCTGAGTAACTTTTTCTGCTAGTCTGCTTTTCGCTGTTTCAAAATTCTCTCTGTTGATAGAAAACAGAGAAATACCGCAAGTATAAAACTTATCAAGGGATATGATAGCAGTGTACATTTCGCTATCAACCAATTCCTGATCGTTGATCAGCTCAGAGTAGATGCGATTTATTTCCTGATCACGGTCTTCTCCCTCAACCTTAATCTTGTTTATATGATAAGTCAAAGCCTGAAAGAAAGGAGCTGCTTTATCTAGTCTTTCCTCATATATATCAATGAATTTATCAAATGCAGCTTTACTCGGGAATCCATTTTCTACTAAATAACCACAAACTGTCAAGGCAATAGTACCACGTTCTATATCCGGAAGATTATACAAAGACATTAGTCTTTTCATAAAGGCGTTAATGTCCGCTTCGCTACTATTTGCCAACAAAGCAAAGCAAGGTTGTAAGGCTGCGTTTACTTCTTCGTTAGAAGACACAGGGTCAGATATAACAGCAACAAAGTTGTCTGTAGCACTATGTAAGTCTTGCATATTGATCAGGTGTAAGGTTTGTTATTCTTCGAATATTATTTTGTTGTCGCCTAGTTCTTTTATTCTGGCTAAAGACTCTACTCTTATACCGAGATCTCTTAACCTGCGACCTCCGTCCTGAAAGCTTTTCTCGATGATGAAGCCCATGCCGTAAAGCTCAGCGCCCGACTGTTTGATTAATTGGTTTACTCCTACAGCAGCATTCCCATTAGCCAAGAAGTCGTCGATGAAGACAACCTTATCATTAGGTGTAAGGAAATCGCCGCTTACGGACACTGTATATTCTTTATCTTTGGTGAAAGAATAGACAGTAGTAAATAACATATTAGCCATTGTTTTTGGCACAGCTTTTTTGATAAATACAACTGGCAGTTCGAGTAAATAACCTAACATAATGGCTGGAGCTATCCCACTAGCTTCTATTGTCACAATTTTGTTGATAGGTAAATTCCCAAAGCGACGAACAAATTCTACGCCTATCGATTTCATCAAGATAGGGTCCATCTGATGATTAATAAAGCTATCTACCTTGAGGATTCCTCCTTCGAAGCTTCTTCCATCTTTTAAGATTCGGTCTTTAAGTAATTTCATAACAATCTTATTTATTCTTTAATTCGGATAACCACATTAGCAATTATAGCTACAACACCACCGGTTGCGATCCCCGAAGAGAAAATTCTATTAATAGTATCAGGCATTTGAGTCAAAATATTAGGAACAAGTTCTACTCCTAATCCACAAGCAAAACTTACTGCTAATACAAGTACAGCTTTTCTGTCAATATTTTGAGAAGCAATAATGCGTACACCCGAAGCAGCAACTGTACCAAACATCAATAAAGTAGCACCACCAAGAACAGGCTCAGGCATGATAGAGAATACGCCTCCCACAAAAGGGAAAGCACTAAGTATTACAAGGAATGCTGCAATATAATAACCAACATAGCGGCTTGCAACACCTGTCAATTGGATAATACCATTATTCTGAGCGAATATTGAGTTCGGGAAAGAGTTGAATATTCCGGCAATAGCAGAGTTGATCCCATCCGCCATAATTCCTCCTTGTGCACGTTTCATAAATTTAGGACCTGAAATAGGTTCTCCTCCAATCATGGAGTTGGCTGTAATATCACCATACGCCTCAATAGAAGTGATGAAATAGATAAGAGCAACAGCAAGGAATGCTGAAAGGTCGAAGTCTAGTCCATATTTGAATGGCTGAGGGATCGTGAATGTTCCAACTTCTCCCATATTTGAGAAATCTATCCATCCCATAAAAAATGCTGCAACATACCCGATTACAAGCCCGATGATGATAGAGCTCATGCGGATATATTTATTTCTGATGCTGTTAAGAACAATTATTGATACAAGAACCAAAGCAGCTAATCCAAGATTTTGCATACTGCCGAAACTTCTGGCAGCATCTACTTCCGGATCGATTGCCATAGCTCCAAAACCACCACCACAAGAGATAATTGCTACTTTAATCAACGAAAGTCCGATCATTGTAACCACAATACCTGATACAAGAGGAGTAATAATTTTCTTCGTATATTTTAATAAACGGCTTACGATCACTTCAACAGGAGCAGCAGCAATACATACACCGAAGATAGCAGCCAGAATAGCCGCTTCGGTCATGTTTTCTCTGCCTACAAAACTAGCTGTTAGAGCTCCGATGAACGAAAAACTAGTTCCTTGGATACATAATAGTCCACAACCAACCGGACCAAAACGTCTACATTGGATAAACGTGGAGATACCAGATGCTAAAAGCGACATGGAAACAAGGAACGTTGTGGTCTCCGGTGTGAAATTAAGTGCCTTAGCTATAATCAATGGAGGTGTGATGATAGCAACAAAGATTGCCAATAGATGCTGTAGGGCAGCAAACATAGATTCTCGAAAAGGAGGTCTATCTTCTATCTGATAAATAAGATCGGTTTTTTGGATTGGTTGGATTATTTCATCTGCTTCCTTTTCTGTTAGCTGCATACATTTAAAAAATTAAAAGATTATTTACCCTGATTTATTTTCATTTCCATAGTGGAGTCGTAGAGTTCTCCAATAGGAACAATTCTTTTTGATACTTTATTGATATCCTTACCTTCTTTAGTCCATAGGAAAGGGAAGAAACTATAGCCATAATCTGGATGTAATTCTCTCACATCTTCTTGCCAGTTGTCCCATCGTAGTCCTCCATAGAAATCGTCCATATTTGTTTCGAAGCAGAAAAGAAGGAATTGGCTATAGCCCATATTCATAGGCATCCATTTCAAACTTTCGGGAGCAAAATAATAGATGTTTCCGGTATCCTCACCAAGAAATCCTCCATTGAGAGCATAAAAGCCACCGATGGCATCATCTGCAATTAGTAGATAAGAGGGAGTTTCTCCTTGTCTGGTAAGTGTTTTTCCAAAGTTCCAGTCCGGAAGGCTTCGGGTCATTCTTTCTCCGCCGGCACCTAATATGCGAATCCAACCATTGTCAATAAGCAATCCGCCTGTTTCGTAGATGACAGCTCCCATGAGAGATCGTGTTGAGACTTGCGTATTGACAAGAGCTTTCTCAGCTTTTTGCGCGTCAGTAGGTAAAACCTCGATTTTGTTCTTGGCTAAATTAATCCATTCTTTTACGATTGGCCATCCGGGTTCTTCCTTGTTAATTAGTTCCTGAAGCGTACGCATTACGATACTGTTCTAATATTTCGTGCAAAAGTAATTATAATTATAGAAAGAATGGCCAAAATGTATGATAGAAAATTTCTACTATTGAGTTTCTAAAATATTATTTACGGGTAAATTAATATAGTTTGATAAAAAATGATATCTTTACTATATATAGAGAATATCGTAGATCATTAGTTCTGATGTTGTTATATCATTTTTTGATATAAATAAAAGTTATCTATGGTCTTATAGTATTAGAAATGCCCATTCCATCTATCGTTTTTATTAAAAAACTGTAATATAGACATATACCTAAATATGGCTATTTATACATATTCTTAAAGTTTTGGTTTGCATAAACTTATTATATGTAAAACTCCTTAAATGAAATATATTATGAAAACAGCAACTTTTTCTTTCTCTAGTAGAATACAGATTATTTTTCTTTTGTCATTAATTACATCTATATCATTTGCTCAGGTTAGGGATCAACTGACTCCTTTGCCTCCGAATTCGATTAGACTATCAGGTTATTTGGAAAATGATATTCAAAACTCAATTAAACACTGGAATAAAGGGGTGCTCCCTTATGCTAAATTCGCGAATTTCTTCAGGAACGGACGGGAACAGTTTGCTTTGGGCGAAATGTGGGGAAAAGCTGTACGTTCAGGGTGTATGTTTTACCGTTATACACAAGATCCGGAATTGAAAGCAATTATGGATGCTACGGTGAAGGATATACTTTCTACACAGCAAGCCAATGGAAGTATAAGTTGTACGCCTGCAAAAGAACAGCCTGATGGAGAGAGAGGCGATCTGTGGGAACGAAAGTATGTCATGCTTGGTTTAGAAGAATATTACGAATGGGTAAATTCGGATCCGATAGTCTTAGAATCTCTGAAGAAACAAGCTGATTGTATTATTGATCAGATTGGTGCTGCGCCTAAAAAAGAAATTGTAGATCTGGGTTGGAGTGCGACGAATATAGGACATGAAGCTTGTCATATAGAGTCGAGTACATTGCTAGAACCTTTTATGCGTTTATACAAATGGACAGGTGAACAACGATACCTAGATTTTGCCTCATATATTGTAGCATCGGGAGGGACTAAGCATTTTAATGTCTTTGAACAGGCATATAACAATGTCCTTCCTCACCAGATGGCAGGACATTACCCTAAGGCATATGAAATGATGTCGCTATTTGAGGGGCTTGTTGAATATTATCGTGCTACCGGAGACCCAAAGGCGAAACAATCGGCTTTGAATCTTTTTAATAATATAAGAAAACATGAAATTACCATTATTGGAAATGGTGGAGGCGATCAACCTTATCATCCGGCAGTTGCGGGTGAAGGCTGGGACAATACAGCATTGGAACAAACCAATCCTGATATTTCACGCATGATGGAAACATGTGTAGGGGTAACCTGGATGAAATATTGTAGTCATATTTTGAGGCTTACAGGAGAGTCGGCGCCGATGGATGAAATAGAAAAATATATCTATAATGGATTATTGGGAGCAATGAAGCCTGAAGGAGACGGATTCAGCTACGTGAATTTGTTGAATGGTCCGAAAGTAAATATACAGGGATGGGGTACAAATTTTGATGATCTGAGTGTCACTTGTTGCAATTTGAATGGCCCTATGGGATTAGCCTATATTCCTTATATCGCAGTAATGAAGTCAGATTTGGGACTAGTAGTTAATCTATACAATGCAGGACAAGTGGGAATGACAACCCCAACAGGGAAGTCTCTTTCTTTAAATATTAAAACAGATTATCCTCAATCGGGTAATGTTATCATTGATGTAAGACCGCAGGAAAAAGAAAATTTTGAAATAAAACTTCGAATTCCTGAGTGGAGCGAGAATACAATAGTGAAAGTCAATGGAAAGAAATTGCAAGTAAGATCAGGAGAATATGCATCGCTTAAACGTGATTGGGAATCTGGAGATCGTATCGAAATCTCCTTCGAAATGCTTTGTCGCGTAATGGATGCTCCACATGGAAGCAACCCTAAGGGACATGACTTTCAGTCTGTCAAATGGGGACCTATTGTGTTGACCCGTGATGAAAAGATGGATGTGTACTATAATAAACCAGTAACTATCAAAGCGGATAGAGCAGGAGTCGTGAAAGTTGTGAAAACAAAACCTTCCTTAGCTACAGTACGAATGGAGTTTATAGTGCCAACTACCGATGGAGAGATTCGTATGATTGATTATGCCTCTGCAGATGGATGGAGTGGAACTAATATTTGCACTTGGCTGCCTCAAAAGATGGTAGAGAAATAATGTTATACAAGAAGAGAGACTCTTTTGAGCCTCTCTTTTTTATAATTTCTCTTTAAGAAACTGTCCGGTATATGATTTTTCGCATTTAGCAATTGTTTCGGGAGTTCCTTCACAGACAATACTTCCTCCTTCTTTTCCTCCCTCAGGACCTATATCTATAATATGGTCGGCACATTTTATTACATCCATATTATGCTCGATGATGATAATTGTATGTCCTCTCTTTATTAAAGCATCAAAAGCTTTCAAAAGAGTTTTGATATCGTGGAAATGCAATCCGGTAGTTGGCTCGTCGAAAATGAATAAGGTTGGTTCAGGTTTCTCATCAGCCAAGTGGAAAGCCAATTTTACACGCTGGTTCTCTCCTCCCGAAAGAGAAGATGAAGATTGCCCTAGTTTAACATAACCTAAGCCTACATCTTGTAGAGGTTTTAGCCTTTTTACTATTTTTTTCTCCGCGTTTCCTTTTCCTTCTCCAAAGAATTCGATAGCCTGATCGATAGTCATTTCCAACACATCGTAGATGCTAGCCCCTCTGTATTGCACATCAAGTATATCTTGTTTGAATCGCTTGCCTTTGCAGACTTCGCACTCGAGCAAAACATCGGCCATAAATTGCATTTCGACAAGGATTTTACCTTCTCCGGCACACTCTTCGCAACGACCACCTTCTACATTGAAAGAAAAGAAGGCGGGAGTAAAGTGCATCTGTTTAGCTAAAGGTTGTTCAGCAAATAGCTTCCGTATCTCATCGTATGCTTTTATATAGGTTACAGGATTGGAACGTGATGAACGACCGATAGGGTTTTGGTCAACCATCTCAATTTCTTTGATGAGGTTTAGATCTCCTTCTAGTCCGCTATATTGTACGATTTGTTCTCCTTTTTCTTTATAATGACGTTCAAGTGCTGTATAAAGAACATCGCAAATCAAAGATGATTTCCCTGAGCCGCTAACTCCCGTTACAACAGTCATTACATTTAGAGGAAACTTGACATCTATATTTTTCAGATTGTTTTGTCTTGCTCCTTTGATCTCTATATAGTTATTCCATTTGCGACGGACAGCAGGTACTTCTATCTTTTCTTCACCATTCAGGTAGCGTACTGTGTAACTATCAGTGTGTTTTTTCAGTCCGGTAACATCTCCTTGATAAATAACTTCTCCTCCCAGACGTCCGGCCTTAGGTCCCATATCGATGATGTAATCTGCTGCACGGATTATTTCCTCATCATGTTCTACAACAACAACAGTATTACCTATATCTTTTAATTCTCGCAATACTTTGATAAGAAGGTCAGTATCTCGAGAGTGAAGTCCGATACTAGGTTCGTCTAGTATATAAAGAGAGCCTACCAAGCTACTGCCTAAAGAAGTAGCCAGATTTATCCGCTGGCTTTCTCCTCCCGAAAGTGAATTTGACAAACGGTTAAGAGTCAGGTAACCCAACCCAACATTTATAAGGTATTGTATTCTTATGTTTATATCTGTCAACAATCGTTTAGCTATGGCTGCTTCTGTTTCGTTCAGATTCAGATTGTCGAAGAAATTTTTTAATTCAGAAATAGGCATTAAGACCAAGTCTGCAATCGTTTTGTCGCCTACATGTACATAGAGTGCCTGCGGTTTCAATCTTGCCCCTTTACATGAAGGACAAGTCGTTCTTCCTCTATAGCGAGCCAGCATGACACGATACTGTATTTTGTATTGGTTTTCTTCTACCATCTTGAAGAAATCGTCGATACCATGAAGACCTTTTGCTCCATGCCATAACAGATCTCTTTCTTTTTGAGACAACTCGAAATAGGGGCGATGTATCGGGAAGTCATATTCCTGCGAAGCAAGAATGAATTCTTTTTTCCATTCGCTCATTTTCTCCCCTCGCCAACAAACAACAGCATCTTCATATACAGACAATCCTTTGTTCGGGACGACTAAATCTTCGTCGATGCCCATTACCTTTCCGAACCCTTCGCATATGGGACAAGCGCCAACCGGACTATTGAAACTGAACATAAGGTCGTTTGGTTCTTCAAACTCTATTCCGTCAGCTTCGAAATGGCGGGAGAAATCGAATGACTCAATTTCTTTCCCTGCATAGAATCGGATAATACATTCGCCCTCTCCTTCAAAAAAGGCGGTTTCGATAGATTCTGAGAAACGGCTGATATTTGCAGCATCGTTATCACACGTCAAACGGTCTATAACCAAGAGAAGATCACCAGGTTTGTGTTCTGCTCCTGAGGCTAATATATCATCAATACGTTCAAACTTTCCGGCAATTTCTACGCGAGAGAAGCCTTCTTTGAGTAAAATATCTAATTGTTCTGCCAGAGTTCGATTGTCGCGGAGGATTATCTTTGTAAGAATGACCAAGCGTGTATCTTTCGGGTAAGTAAGCATCTTGTCAACAATATCGCTGACTTGATGTTTCTTTACCTCCTGACCAGATACGGGTGATATGGTTTTTCCTATTCGTGCGAACAGAAGTCTGAGATATTCATATACTTCCGTAGAGGTGCCGACTGTCGATCTGGGGTTTCGTGAGCTGACACGTTGCTCGATTGCAATAGCCGGAGGTATTCCTTTGATATAATCGGTTTCGGGTTTGTTCATCCTTCCCAAGAACTGGCGTGCATAAGCAGAAAGACTTTCTACATAACGACGCTGTCCTTCGGCATACAATGTATCAAATGCAAGTGAAGATTTTCCCGATCCGGATAAGCCGGTGATAACAACAAACTTATTGCGAGGTATTTCAACATCTATGTTCTTTAAGTTGTTGACCCTAGCACCCTTGATGAATATATTTTTCTCTTCTGACATATTTTCCAAAAAATAGATACAAAAATACGAAAAAATGAGGAGATATCTTAATCGTCTATTTTATACTTCTATAAAAAGATGAATGAACCTGAAAGCTGTGCATGCCGTTTATTGTATTGGTAGAGCCTTTCTGTGGCGATAACTCTTTTTGTAATCAATTGATCGATAAAAACTATTTCTAAGCGAATATGTTTTATCTTTGCTTATCCTTAAGCAAATAAATAAGGGATCACTCCGTTGAAAGGAATGTATGACTTTCAATTAAGTAAAATTTTAAATATGAAATTTCTTACTACGATATTCTTTTTTCTTTTTAGTATCAGTATAATTTCTCAAAACAGCTACACTATACAGGGAAAAGTTTACAATGACGAGAATAAAGAACCTTTGATAGGTGTGTCTGTCGGTGTAAAAGAATTACCTCACATCGGGACATTCAGTAAAGAGACGGGAGAATATGAGCTGTCTCTGTCTCAGGGCTCTTATACTATTGTTTTTAAGTTGTTGAGTTTTTATACTCATGAAGAGAAAGTCAAGATAGAAGGAAACAGAATCTTGGATATAGGATTATCTGCAGATGATGTCTCTCTCCAAGAAGTAGAAGTAACAGCAGTGCGTTCGGATCAGAATGTAAAGCAAGTAGAATCTGGTGTAGAAAAACTGGAGATACAAGTGATAAATAAAATTCCTGTATTACTTGGTGAAAAAGATATTCTGAAAACGATTCAGCTACTTCCCGGAGTACAAACAGCCGGAGAGGGGAATACAGGTTTCTATGTAAGGGGTGGTAGTAGCGATCAGAATTTGATCTTATTAGATCAGGCAACGGTGTATAACCCTTCGCACCTGTTTGGTTTTTTCTCTACTTTCAATTCAGATGCAGTTGACGATATGACGATCTATAAAGGATCTATGCCTGCTCAATATGGAGGAAGGCTATCTTCTACATTAGATGTTCAGATGCGAGATGGAGATATGAAAGATTATCATGTGTCGGGAGGAATAGGGCTTATCTCTTCAAGACTGACTGTAGAAGGTCCTTTGCAGAAAGAGCGATCTTCGTTCATTGTCTCGGGTCGCCGTACTTATGCAGATGCGCTTGCCAGATTGGCAGGAGTAAGCCAGATTAAAGACTCGAAATTGTATTTCTACGACTTGAATGCCAAGTTGAGTTATTTCTTATCCAACAAGGATAAGCTTACGTTGACGGCTTATTACGGGAAAGACAAATTAGGCCTCAATGGTGTAGCTGAAATGGATTGGGGTAATGCTATTGCAAGTTTGAAATGGAATCATATTTTTGATGCAAACAAAGCTTCTACAACAACTCTTTCATATACTGATTATGCATACAATGTAAGTGTTGATATGACTACGGGGTTGAATATTGCTTCGCATATACGAGACTTCAATTTAAATCAGGAATTTAATTTCGTGTTGAATGATAAGAACTTGCTGAAGACGGGTTTTGCCTCAATATATCATAATGTTGTCCCCGGTGAATTGGAAAGCAAGAACCCGGCTGTTTTAGATGTGACGCCTTTCAATCATCGCCATTCGTGGGAAAATGCTCTGTTTGCTACAAATACGACTAAAGTTACAGATGATTTAGAGCTTAGCTATGGCTTGCGAGCATCTAGCCTGAGTGTGTTGGGAGGAAGTGACTATTATAAATTTGATGAAGAAACACATGAGTTATTAGATACAATCTCCACAAAGAAGGGTGAATTCCTGAAAACTTATTTGAATCTAGAGCCTCGCTTATCAGTTGCTTATCAGTTAAATGATGTATCCTCCATCAAAGCTGCTTATACACGGACAGTTCAGAATCTACATCTTATCTCTACTTCAAATCTGGCAAGTCCGACTGATAGATGGGTTGCTAGTACAGACTTTATAAAACCTGAAATAGCGAATCAAGTCGCGTTAGGTTATTTTCGTAACTTTTCGGACAATATGTTCGAGTTCAGCGCCGAGGTTTATTATAAAGACCTGAAGAATCAAATTGATTTTAAGGACGGGGCAGATGTAGGTACTAAAGATGTTATTGAAACAGAACTTTTGTTTGGAAAAGGGAGGGCATATGGATTGGAACTTTTCCTGAAAAAGAAGTATGGTCGCTTCAATGGTTGGATTGGTTATACTCTATCGAAAAGCGAGCGAAAGATTGATAAAATAAATGAAGGTAAATGGTATGCAGCTAATCAAGACCGGACACATGATGTCTCTATTGTAGGGATGTATGACCTTAATAAGAAATGGACTCTTTCGGCTACTTGGGTTTTCTCTTCCGGAAATCCGATGACATTCCCTTCCGGAAAATATGAAGTGGATGGTCATACAATATATTACTATGAAGGAAGAAATCAGTATAGGGCTCCTGCATATCATCGTTTAGATCTCGGTGCTACATGCTTGCTAAAGAAAACAAAGAAATATTCTTCCGAGCTGGTCTTTAGTTTGTACAATGCTTATGCGAGAAAGAACCCTTATATGTATAGCTTGAAGCAGAATGTAGATAATCCGAATAAAACAGAATCTTATATGATATATCTGTTTAGTGCAATTCCTTCAATTTCGTGGAATTTTAAATTTTGATCAAGATGAAATCTTTATATAAATTACTTCTTCTTTTTTCAGCAATCTTTCTTTTTGCATCTTGTGAGAAGGAAGTGACACTTGACCTGAAATCAGCTGAGCCTCGCTTAGTTATTGATGCTTCTATTTCTGATCATACTCCTTGTGTAGTTACCCTTTCACTGACGCAATCTTTTTATGATAATGATTCTTATGATCGTGTTTCGGGAGCGACAGTCATTCTTTACGATGAGGGTATGAATAGCGAAGTCTTAGAAGAAGTCGGCTCTGGTTACTATCAATCGAAAGAGCCGGGTGTAGTAGGGGTGACATATTTTCTGAAAGTGATAGTTGATAGTGAAACGTATGAAGCGGAAGCAACAATACCTCATCCTGTTTCCCTTGACGAAACATGGATCTATGAAGTAAAAGCCGGAGATAAATCGTGGTACTCTCCGTCTGTTATTTTTAATGATCCAAAAGGGGAGAAAAACTATTACTATACTAAGTTGTCTATAAATGAGAAGCCATTAAGAACTGTTTATCTGCACAATGATGAGAATAGAGATGGTAAAAGGGTTCATCGCATCTTGTTCTTTAATAAAGAAGATAATGACGATAAAAATCTGGAGACTGGCGATCAAATAGATATTGAAATGCAGTCAATAGATTACGGGATGTATGAATTTTTACGTTCGTGGACTTCCTTCTCGGGAGGAGATGCTAACCCTACAACCAATTTTTCGGGCGATGTCTTAGGGTGCTTCAAGGCTTATAGTTCTAGCTGGATAAGCATGATAGTGAGTACGGATAATATATATCAAGAAAATATTTAGTATCTTTGCTAAGACTTTAATGATGATATATCGATGATTAAATTTCTATTACTCTTAGCTTTATTCGGGTTTTTTGGTTTTTTTATTATTGTTGTCCTTTTTGGAAGGGTGATTCGCTTTTTCGGAGGAGGTTCTCAAAAACCAAAAGCGAAACAGCGTAAAGCCAATAATAAATCTCAATATGCTCAGTCAACAAATACGACCCCAAAGAAATTTTCTAAAAACGAGGGAGAATATGTTGACTATGAGGAAATAAAGGATAAATAATTATTCTAAATTCTTGATAAAGTCCCACGAACGGGTGAATTCATAACCCTTTTTTTTCCCCCACTCTATAAATTTATCGAACCTTTCTACCATTTTGGTGTCAGTATTCTTTGTGACGTAAAAAGGGAAATTATATTTCTCTTTAGGACCAATATCCATAAACTCCCAAGGGTGGAAGTATGTGTTCAGGTACCCGTCTTTTTTCAATGTTCTGTTAGCCAGCATACAATATACTTTTAGGGGTAGATTATGGAATGATATCCAGAACAGAGGAAATCTAAAGAGAGGAGTCACCGATGCAGGTAGCTGCCATACGTTTTCTCTTTTGAAATATGTCCTGGGCTCATTTAGCTTGTTGTACCGACCCGGTAAGTATGTAGGGTTAATAGACGAATTGTATACATAGCCGGCCTTATATACTTCTTCCTCCGGAACAGGCATCATGCGAGCCATTCTATAGCCGTGTATGGTTGTTTGTGAAATGTCTTCCAGTATCTCTTTGGACATCTTAAGATGAGGAGGCTCGAAATGGTCATGAACATATCCGTGCGAAGCCAACTCGTGCCCTTCGTCTACAATTCGCTTTACGATAGCTTGTGCATGCTGTGCAAAATTAGCCGTTGTATAGAATGTTGCTTTTATCTGATGTTTTGATAGTAAATCCAATATGCGGGTAGTTCCAGCTATCGATACCTCCATTTGTTGTTCGAAAGGGATGGGATCTCCATACTCTCTTGGCATTTCGAATTCTTCAATATCAAAGCTTAATAATATTTTATGTGCCATCTTTTTAAAGATTTGTACTTCGTATAATGTAAGGGGGAAAACCTTTTGTCTGAGTAAAGATTCTACCTATGTATAACCCAATGATTCCTAATATGAACAGTTGTAGTCCTCCCAGAAAAGCAACTGTAAGGATTAGCGATACCCACCCTGCCATCACATGTCCGCTAATGAGACTGATGATTGCATAAGGGATAAACAACAGAGATAATAATGCTATGATAAATCCAAGGTATAATGCTATTTGCAGTGGTTTTGTGCTGAAGGATAGGATTCCCTGAGCTGCCAGATGTAGCATTTTCTTGAATGTATATTTCGTTTTTCCCGATAGGCGTTTGTCGGGCATATAATCAATGGCATATTGCTTAAAGCCGATCCACGAAATTATCCCTCTGATAAATAAATCTCCTCCTTTTATATTGACTAGCACGTTGGCGGCACGTCTGTCCATAAGCCTGAAGTCTGCAGCTCCTTTGTCTAAATGAATATCTGACAAGAAGTTGATAACGTTGTAGAATAAATTAGACGAGGTTCGTTTTGCTTTAGAGATAGATGGGTCTTCTTGCCGTTTTGTATATACAATATCATAACCTTCTTCCCATTTCTTTATAAAATCGGGTAACATTCTTGGTGGGTGCTGCATGTCAGCATCCATCGAAATGATGCAATCACCCGAAGCATTGTCAAGTCCTGCTTTCAGCGCATTTTGATGTCCGAAATTTCGGGAAAACTCAATATAAAATAGATGAGGATCTTTGGTTGCCATATTTTCTAGCAGCACTTGAGAGTTATCTGTGCTACCATCGTTTACTGCAATAATCTCATATTGATATCCGGTTTTTTTTAGATTCTCGTGAATAGCATCTACTACTGTAGGAATGTTCTGCTCTTCATTGTAGCAGCATATAATAACCGAAACCTTTTTATCTAAAGTCGTTTTCAAAATGTAGTTTTTTAACATTGACAAAGATAAGCTTCATATTAGAGAAATCCATAATTTTCTCTTTTTATTTAGATTAGAAAAGAAAAAGGAGACAATTTAAATTGCCTCCTTTACCAATTCTTCTAAAGAATCTAATACTAACCATCAATATATAACCAAACAATCATTAACACCTATTTTGTCTTGCTTTTGTACGTTGTTGTAGAGCTTCTCCTACAGAGGATACTCCTCAAAGGCATATAGCACAGTAGATAGGTAACGTTCTCCTGTGTCAGGAAGTATTACTACTATGTTTTTACCTTTATTTTCAGGGCGTTTTGCCAATTGTATCGCGGCGTAAGTTGCAGCTCCGGAAGAAATGCCTACTAATAGACCTTCTGTGCGAGCTAGCTCTCTGCTTGTACGAATTGCGTCATCATTACTCACTTGTATTACTTCATCTACCACTGATGCATTGTAAGTTTGAGGTATGAAGCCTGCTCCTATTCCTTGTATTTTGTGTGGACCAGGTTTTCCTCCTGACAATACGGGCGAATCTGCTGGCTCAACAGCTACAATTTTTACGTCCGGATTGTATTTTTTCAAAACCTCGCCTACTCCGCTGACAGTACCTCCAGTTCCTACACCCGCTACGAAAATATCTACATTCCCATCTGTATCTCTCCAGATTTCTTCAGCTGTCGTCTTTTTGTGGATAGCCGGATTTGCCGGATTTAAGAACTGTTGTAAAACTACAGCTTTAGGATTTTCTTTTTGAAGTTCTTCTGCTTTTGCAATAGCTCCTTTCATGCCTTCCGGACCAGGGGTTAAAACGATATTTGCTCCAAGAGCCTTAAGAAGGTTGCGTCGTTCTATACTCATCGTTTCGGGCATAGTCAATGTTAGTTTATAACCTTTTGCTGCCGATACTAATGCTAGACCTATACCTGTATTTCCACTTGTAGGTTCTACTATTTCGCTATCAGGTTTTAATACTCCGGAAGCTTCTGCCTCCTCTATCATTGCATTTGCAATACGATCTTTCACGCTGGATGCAGGGTTGAAGTATTCTAGTTTTCCTATTATATGCGCGTTTACGTTCTGTGTGTTGTTAAAGTTAGAAAGCTCTAATAAGGGAGTATTTCCTATTAAGTCTGTTAATTTCTTTGCTATCTTTCCCATAAATGTGTTTTTTATTTGTTGTTTTTTATTGATACAAAGGTATGTGGTATTTATTTTCTGTGAAATCGCTAAAGTGAGGTATTTTTATACCATATTTATGGTATGTCTGGCGATGAAAAGTTTTAAGTAAAAAACGTTAAGGATGCCTCCTGATGTGAATTATTAGCGCTAATTTCGTGAAGCCAAAAAAAGATTTTATAAGTGATGTTAAAGGCTAAACAAATAATTGCACTAAGACGTTTATAAGACAAAAAATATTATCACTACTATGGACATAGCGAAATTGTACGAAATCTACAAGCAGCACCCTGAGGTTTCTACTGATACTCGAAATAGCGCGAACGGTGCTATCTTTTTTGCGCTGAAAGGAGCTAATTTTAATGGTAATGAATATGCAGCTCAGGCTATTTCTTCGGGATGTAGTTATGCTGTGGTAGATGAAGAAAAATATGCAACACAGCCCAATATGATTTTGGTAGATAATGTGTTGGAAACATTACATAAGCTGGCAACATATCATCGAGAACATATTAAGACTCCGGTAATAGGCATAACCGGCACAAATGGAAAGACAACAACAAAGGAGTTGATAACAGCTGTTCTGTCCCAAGAATATAATGTTGTTTCTACTCAAGGAAACCTAAATAATCATATAGGAGTCCCTCTTACTATCTTACGAATAAAAAAAGAGCATGAAATTGCTGTTGTAGAAATGGGTGCAAATCATGTGGGAGAAATAAAGTGCCTTTGCGAAATAGCAAAACCTAGTTATGGACTTATTACAAATCTCGGTCATGCACATATAGAAGGATTTGGATCTTTCGAGAATGTGGTTAAGACTAAAGGAGAACTGTATAATTTTATTCGCAATTCTAAAGATGGTAAAATATTTATAGATAATGATAACTCTCTTCTGAAAGAGGTTTCTGAAGGAATAGCATCAATCCCTTATGGTTTTGAAGAAGATCTTTTTGTGTCGGGTAAAGTGTTGGCTATTCGTCCATATCTGGAGTTTGAGTGGAAATTCGGAAATAAACGCAATCAGGTAAAGACCAAACTGATTGGGGAGTATAATTTGCCAAATGCATTGGCAGCAATTGCTATAGGTTCTTATCTTGGGGTAAAATCATCATTGATAAATAAGGCGCTTGGGGAATATGAGCCAAGCAATAACAGGTCTCAGCTCAAAGAAACAGAGAAGAATATGCTTATAATCGATGCATATAATGCCAATCCGACAAGCATGCATGCTGCTTTGGAGAACTTCGATCATATGGATGTCAGTAAAAAGGCTTTGATTCTGGGAGATATGAAAGAGCTGGGACCAGATACTGATATGGAGCACCAAAAAATCGCAGATTATGTTGCTCATCACGACTTCGAGAAGGTTCTTCTTGTAGGGGATAATTTTAGTAGAACTGAAACGAACTTTCCTCGATTCAAAAATTTAGAAGAATTAAAAGAATATTTGACAGAGAATCCTATAGAGGATAGCTATATTTTGCTTAAAGGTTCACGCGGAATGCAGCTGGAGAAATGCATCGATTTCCTATAGTAGTTTTTTACTTTACTCTGGATTCTTGACATAAAGAAAGGCTGTCGAGGTCATTTACTCCTTAACTAGATCGATAGACATTATTTATTGTAAGTTTTACTTACTGACAGTAATGTTTATTAACTTTGCATATTCTGATAAAAACATAAAATCAAGTATAATACATCTCTGTATGGGTATGTAAAAGGAAATTATGGATAAGGGCAAAACAAATCTCGATTTGTATAAAAACTCAATGATAGGGCACCTCGGTATTTCTTTTATGGAATCTGGTGATGATGGGGTAGTAAGAGCTACAATGCCGGTAGATTACAGGACTTGTCAACCTTTCGGATTGTTAAATGGAGGAGCATCTCTTGCTCTTGCAGAATGTATTGCGGGGCATGGCTCTTCTCAGATATGTGATGAAGGATCATTTGCTGTAGGTGTACAGGTTAGTGCAAATCATATATCCAGTGTTCCTGTCGGTCAGGTTGTGACCGGAGTTGGGACTCTTATTCATAAAGGAAAATCTTCCCATATCTGGAATGTTGATATCATGTCGCAAGATGATAAATTGGTAAGTAGTGTACGTATCGTTAACTTTGTTTATAGCAAGAAATGAATTCGATTGAAGATAAACTAGAGAGCCAATTAATACATCTTATAAAAGAAAAAAAGAGTTTCTCTTTTTACCGTTTGCCTTCTCAGGAAGAGTTCCGTTTTATTGCTCAATTAGAAGGTCAACCGGAAGAATATTCAAGTCTCTCGGATCTGAACAATAAAAAAGGTTTTCTTGTTAGTCCTTTTAAGGTAGAGAAAGAATATCCAATAATCCTTATTCGTCCCGAAGTGGAAGTCTCTGGACTGGACAATATTCGTGAGGCACTAGATAGAATCTCTTCAGTCGAAACATATCCTTATGGACATATTCCCTTGCCTGCTGAGGAAGAAAGGGATGAAGCGGAAGAGAATCGTATCTATACGACAATATTTAGTCGGTTTATAGCCCCTCTTAAAAAAGGCGAACTAAAAAAAATAGTTCTTTCACGTGCACATAAAATTAAGCATCCTAATAATTTTTCTATCTTAAATTCTTTCTTTAAAGCGACAGAATTATATCCTCATATGATGTGTTATCTGTGTTATACCCCTCAGACAGGATTATGGATGGGAAGCACCCCGGAGATTATCCTTTCTGGTAAAGATAAGAAATGGAAAACAGTATCATTAGCTGGAACAAAACCGCTTGGGTCATATACTGACTTAACGAGTGGATGGGATAGAAAAAACATAGAGGAACAAGAGGTTGTTTCAAGGTATATACGGAGTACGCTTGCTACACATGTGTCCGAAGTGGAAGAGAAAGGTCCATATTCGGGTTCGGCAGGAACCGTAATTCATTTGAAAACAGATTTTTATTTTACTTTAAATGATTCAGGCAAGATAGGAAATCTTTTAGACGATTTGTTCCCTACACCAGCTATTTGCGGGTTCCCTAAGCAAGCAGCTTTTGATTTTATTAATGAGAATGAATCTTATAATAGAAGATATTATTCGGGAATTATCGGGAATCTTAACCCCGAAGGGGAAACAGAACTTTTCGTTAATCTTCGTTGTGCCGAAATAGGAAGATCAACTATAACCTTATATGCGGGAGGAGGTATTATGCCAACATCCTCTTCCGATCTGGAATGGGAAGAAACGAAATATAAAATGCAGACTTTATTAAAAGTTTTACAATAAAAAGAGAATAGGATGTACGCAAACAAACAGAATGTGTTGGAGTTGGTTGCTCTGATGTTAGAATTTGAGATAAATGATATTGTTCTCTGTCCGGGTTCTCGGAATTCTCCACTAACCCAAAGTTTTGCGACAAATCCTCAATTCAATAGCTATTCCATTACGGACGAAAGGAGTGCTGCATTTTTTGCATTAGGACTTGCGCAATCATTAAAGAAGCCGGTTGCTATATGTTGTACATCGGGCTCAGCTCTGCTGAATGCCCTTCCTGCTGTATCCGAAGCATATTATCAACAATTACCTCTATTGGTTATTTCTGCCGATCGTCCAACGGAATGGATTGGTCAGATGGACGGGCAAACTTTGCCTCAAGCTAATATGGGAAGTGTTATTTTCAAGAAAAGTGTACATCTTCCAGAGGTGAAAGATGACTCCGAATATTGGTATTGCAACAGACTGATAAATGAAGCCTTATTAGCTTTAACCCATCGATCAAATGGTCCTGTTCATATAAATATTCCTCTAAGCGAGCCTCTGTTCGATTTTTCAGTAAAAGAGCTGCCATCAGTACGAAAGATAAATAGGATAAAAACAGCCCAGCCTGGATTTACGTTATCAGAGCAATTACTTGAGCAATGGACTAAGGCTACTCGTCCTCTAATAATTGTAGGGCAACAGCATTCTTCTTCTGAAATAGACGAAGCTTTGACAAAGTTAAGCCAAGAGAAAGGCTGTGTAGTTTTGACTGAGAATATATCGAATGTCCAATCTGTAGAGAAAATATCTAACTTTGAGTCTATCCTGCATGTCCACTCTGAGGATAATAGTTTAAAACCCGATTTAGTTATCTATTTCGGAGGACATATAGTTTCGAAAAGACTCAAAGCATATATAAGAAATAATAAGCCAAACCATCTTTGGTTTGTCAATCCTGAAGGAGAGGTTGTTGATACCTTCAAGTGTTTGACCACTATAATCGAATCAAGCCCATATGCTGTTTTGGAAGCTTTATTAAGTACAGAAAAGGTTTTCGATGTGGCTTATTCTCAAACTTGGGTTAAGCTATCTAAGGAGATAGAAGATCGTTCGCAAAAATATCATTATTCCAATTTCTCGGATATCACAGTAATGAAGCAGGTAATAGAATCTTTGCCTGTTTGCAAATTACAATTAGGAAATAGTAGCATTATTCGTAATGCTCAATTATTTACTTCCAAGAATGTGGAAGAAACGTTTTGTAATAGAGGAACGAGCGGGATTGAAGGCTCAGTTTCTACGGCTGTCGGTTTTTCTGCAGGCTATGATAGTCTGACTTATCTTGTTGTAGGAGACCTCAGTTTCTTCTATGATATGAATTCACTCTGGAATCAGCATGTTTCGCCTAAGCTTCGTATCCTTGTTCTCAATAATGGGAATGGGCAAATTTTTAATGTACTCCCCTCTTTGGAAAAGAGTGAAATCCGCAGTAAATTTATTGCAGCATCGCATGACGCATCAGTTAGGGCATGGGTAGAAGACAGAGGATGCAAATATTTGTCAGCGAATAATCAATCAGAACTGACCGAAGCACTGAAGGAGTTTACTCAAGAGAAGATAGAAATGCCTGTCGTGCTCGAAGTGTTTACGGATGCAGAACTAAGCGAGAACGATTTTAAAGAATATTACAAATATCTAAAAATATAAGAACTATGAGCAAAAGAGAATGGACTTCACTGAAAGAATACAATGATATTCTTTTCGATTTCTATAATGGCATTGCTAAAATTACGATCAACAGACCACGTTATCGTAATGCATTTACGCCTACCACAACATCAGAAATCAGCGATGCTTTGCGTATTTGCCGCGAAGATCAGGATATCAGCGTTGTTGTACTCACAGGAGCCGGCGATATGGCTTTCTGTAGTGGCGGTGACATGAATGTGAAAGGACATGGAGGATATGTGGGTACAGACGGCGTGCCTCGCTTGAATGTGCTGGATGTACAAAAGCAAATCCGTTCTATTCCTAAACCGGTAATTGCTATGGTCAATGGCTTTGCTATCGGTGGAGGTCATGTATTACACGTCGTTTGCGATTTAAGTATTGCTTCCGAAAATGCAATCTTTGGTCAGACAGGTCCTCGTGTAGGCAGCTTCGATGCAGGCTTCGGTTCATCATATTTGGCTCGTGTAGTAGGTCAAAAGAAAGCGCGTGAAATATGGTTCCTTTGTCGTCAATACTCGGCTCAAGAAGCTTTAGATATGGGATTGGTAAATAAAGTTGTTCCTTTCGATAAGCTGGAAGATGAAGTTGTGGAATGGGCAGAAACAATGATGCAACATAGTCCGCTTGCTCTGCGTATGATCAAAGCGGGATTGAATGCAGAACTTGACGGGCAAGCAGGTATTCAAGAATTAGCCGGTGATGCTACTATGCTTTATTACCTGACAGAGGAAGCTAAAGAAGGTGGACGTGCTTTCTTGGAAAAGCGAAAACCGGATTGGAAGAAATTCCCGAAATTACCATAAACAATGAATCTAAAAGTTCAAATTATTCCAAAGGTATTACACTTTAAGCGTCCGGCGGGAACATCCCGCGGGTCGTATACAACGCGTAATGTCTGGTATCTTTTGCTGACCGATGAAGATCAATCGACGGTTGGCATAGGAGAATGTGCTCCTTTGCCTAAACTGAGTTGTGATGATGTTCCCGAATATGAAGATGTGCTTAAGCAAGCCTGCAAAGATTTAGAAGAAAGAGGACAGATCGATTACGAACGGTTTAAGGCTTTCCCTTCTATTCTTTTTGGAATGGAAACAGCTTTGCGCCAGTTTGAGAGGAATAGTTTTCAACTATGGGACACTGCCTTTGGTCGAGGAGAGCAAGGTATTCCTATCAATGGATTAATTTGGATGGGTAGTTTTGATTATATGCGTGAGCAGATAGAAGAGAAACTACAAAAAGGATTCAGATGTGTTAAACTGAAAATAGGAGCTATTGATTTCGATAACGAACTTTCGTTGTTGGCTTCTATACGAAAATATTACGGAGCAGACAAAATACAGCTGAGAGTGGATGCCAACGGAGCGTTCACTCCTCAGGATGCTCTATACAAGCTGCAAGAATTAGCAAAATACGATATTCATTCCATCGAGCAGCCTATCCGTCAAGGGCAATGGGAAGAGATGGCTGTGCTTTGTGGGCATTCCCCAATCCCGATAGCTCTGGATGAAGAACTTATAGGAGTAAACTCTCTTCAAGAAAAGGGGAATCTGTTGGATGTAATGCACCCTGCATATATTATTCTGAAACCTTCGCTACATGGAGGAATACGAGGAGGACAAGAGTGGATATCTTTGGCTAAAGAACGCAATATAGGTTATTGGATTACATCGGCACTAGAGTCGAATATTGGGTTAAATGCCATTGCTCAATGGTGTGCGACGCTCGATTCCTCAATGCATCAGGGTTTGGGCACAGGTCTTTTATATACAGATAATGTTGATTTTCCTTTGTCTATAAAAGAAGATAATCTTTGGTTCAACTCATCAGGAGTAAATCTTTCTCAGATCGTTGACTGGTTAAAGCAATAATGACATTTTTCAATACAGATATCAGTAAACAGACTATTACTATAAACGGAATACTTTATAGTCGTGATTCTATTCTGAATGCTGTTGAAGGAGAACAGCCTTTTTCGAACGACTTGCTCTCTTTTCTCAGAGAGTGGTTCAATGACTCTCCTTATATCTTAGTTCAAACTTCAGGGTCTACTGGAGTACCGAAACAGATTGAAGTTGAAAAAGTACGAATGTTACAAAGTGCAAAGTTAACCTGTAACTTTTTAGGACTAAAACAAGGTGATTCGGCATTGCTTTGCATGAACTTGAAGTACATAGGAGCTAAGATGGTAGTGGTTCGCTCTCTGTTTGCAGGCTTAGATTTAGTTCCGATCGAAGCAAGTGGCTATCCGTTGAAAGAAATTGAACCAACTGTTTTTGCTGCAATGACACCAATGCAGGTCTATAATAGTTTGCAAGATAATAAACAACGAGAAAAATTGAGGCGTATTCAACATCTTATCATTGGCGGCGGTGCTGTTGATGCTACTCTATCTAACGAATTAGCGAATTTTCCTCATGCTATATGGTCTACTTACGGCATGACCGAAACACTGTCTCACATTGCCCTTCGATGTATAAATGGAAAGTCTGCATCAGAATGGTATACCCCTTTTGAGGGTGTAGCTATTAGCCTTTCGGAAAACCAGACGCTAAAGATAGAAGCTCCTCTGATTACACAGGAAGTCCTCGCGACAAACGATGTGGCAGAGATCAACGAGCAAGGACAATTTCGTATTCTAGGACGTGTAGATAATATTATCAATAGTGGAGGAATCAAGATACAGATCGAAGAAGTCGAGCGTTTGCTTAGTAAGTCACTCTCTGGTGAATATGTGATTACTTCGGCTCAGGATACTAAATTTGGAGAAGCTGTAGTATTATTGGTGAAGAAAGGAATTTATACAAGCTCTCAGATACACTCTATTTGCAAGGAGTTACTGCCTCCATATTGGATACCCAAAGCCATCTTCTTATTAGATACTTTACCTTACACCGAAACGAACAAACCTAACAGGGCTGAAGCTCGGTTGATAGCACACAAACTATATAAAAGTTAACCATCATTACTCTAGGAAAAGGCACAGATAATTAAAAAAACTTATAAACTCGGATAAATTGAAAACGAAATCTTAGAAGAATAAGTTTTTGTGTATATTTGTAAGCTTTAGACGTCAATTAACTAACTTTCAATATGAATATTGCACTTATCGGATATGGCAAAATGGGGCATGAGATAGAAAAGATTGCTCTTGGCAGAGGTCATAAAATAGTTTCTATAATAGATGTAAATAATCGTCACGATTTTGATTCGGATGCATTTAAAAGTGCAGATATTGCAATCGAGTTTTCGACCCCCGATAGTGCGATAGAGAACTATCATAAGTGTTTCGAAGCTAATGTGGCGGTAGTAGCAGGCACAACAGGCTGGCTCGATCATCTGGATGAGGTGAAGAAAGCTTGCGAAGAAGATGGTAAAACATTCTTCTATGCATCTAATTATAGCTTGGGAGTAAATATTTTCTTTGCATTGAATAAGTATCTGGCTAAGATAATGAATGATTATCCTGACTATAATGTCAGTATGGAAGAAACTCACCATATACATAAACTGGATGCCCCTAGCGGGACAGCAATAACCTTAGCAGAAGGTGTTTTAGATAATGTAGAAAGGAAAGAGAATTGGATTCTCGAAACAGAAAGTAAGCCATCGGATCTCGCCATTCATTGCATTAGAGAGGGAGAAGTTCCGGGGATACATGAAATCGTATATGAATCTGATGCGGACGTAATAAGCATCAAGCATGATGCGAAGAGCCGTAAAGGTTTCGCTCTGGGGGCAGTTGTTGCAGCAGAGTTCGCCAAGGGTAAGAAAGGTTTTTTAGGTATGAAGGATATGCTTAATTTTTAACAGATAATGGAAAAAACTACAGATCAGAATAATAAATCAGAAAAACGTAAACCGGGGATCAGACAATGGATATATGCAATCATTGCATGTGTTCTTTGTGTTCTGTTTGTGTTGTGGACAGGCTATTGGGCTGTATTGATCCTAATTCCGGTTTTTATAGATATATACATCACTAAGTTTATCCCTTGGAGTGGCTGGAGGAATGCAAAAAATCCTTCTCTGAGAAAAGTGCTTGACTGGGTTGATGCAATTCTGTTTGCCTTAGTGGGCGTATGGATTATAAACACTTTCTTCTTTCAGAATTATCAAATTCCAAGTTCTTCACTCGAGAAATCACTTCTTGTAGGAGACTTCCTATGTGTTAGCAAGGTGAGTTATGGAGCGCGCTCGCCTATGACTCCATTGTCGTTGCCTTTGATGCAGCACACATTTCCTGTATTTGGAATCAAATCTTATTTGGAGAAACCTCAACTAGAGTATAAAAGATTTAAAGGTACAGGACAAATTGAGCGCAACGATATTGTTGTATTCAACTATCCTTCGGGCGATACTGTTGCTGTAAATATGCAAAATAGGGATTATTACCTTCTTTGTAAAGATGCAGGGAGTGTTTCTGATGTAACTAATCAGCGCTCAAATATTCAAAGTATAAACGAAGGACGTCCTATCGTTCATGCGCGTAAAGATGTGTATGGTGATATTGTTTACCGTCCGGTAGATAGAAGAGAGAATTACGTAAAACGCTGTGTCGGTTTACCAGGTGAGACTATCTCTATCAAAGATGACATTGTAAATATTGATGGGAAACCTATTGAGTCACCTAAAGAAATGCAATTATTCTATTTCGTACAAGTGAGTGGACAGCCAATATCCCCTTCTACTTTTTCCGCTTTGGGCATAAGCGAAGATGATATAAAAAGTATATCAACACCATATGATCTTAATGCAATAGATACGACTTCTGTATGGAGGCAGTTCTTCCCTACTTATGGATCAGATGTTGAATACTTGTACTCTCATGTGAATATGACTAAAGGGATGGTTGAAGAGCTTAAGCAAAAACCATTTGTGAAAAAGGTTATTCCCTTGAATGAATACTATCGTTCAATAAATGCTTTAAATGGGATGCCTCTTTATGCTCAACAAGATATCTATCCAATCACATATGACATGAAGGTAGCCCCCGGTGATTTCCCTGATTTGTGGATACCGGCTAAAGGGGAAACAATCAAGTTTGATACAGATGTAGATTATAAAGTTGCAGCTTACGCCCGTTGTATCAAAAACTACGAGCATAACGAGTTTGACTATCGAGATGGTAAAGTGTACATCAATGGTGAACAAGCCGATTCTTATACTTTCAAATTCGACTATTTTTTCATGATGGGAGACAACAGAGATAACTCTGCCGACTCTCGTTCATGGGGATTTGTACCTGAAGATCATATCGTGGGGAAACCTCTGTTTATATGGTTGTCTCTTGATAAAGATAAAGGATGGTTTAGTGGAAGAATCAGATGGGACAGACTATTTACCACCGGGAACAAAAAATGATTTCAACTTAATTGAGGAATGAAATAATGTCTTCAACAAAAAGGAACATATACGTTTATTTGGGCAAAGTAATATTGATTACTTTGCTCATCGTTTTATGTATACGTTCTTTCTTTATTGAACCTTTTACTGTTTCCTCTTCGCAGATGGAGAATGCTTTATTCTCTGAGGACAGAATCTTAATTGATAAAACTGCATATGGCATTCGTCTACCCATAACTATACTTACTGTCCCTTTTACATTCGATAATCTGTGGGGAAAGAAGTCATATTCCACAGCAATACAACTGCCTTATGCAAGACTTTTTACAGGTCAAATAGGCAGAAATGAAATCGTCTTGTTCAATGATCCTTCGGCTATAGATAAGCCTTTAGACAAGCGTTCGCTTATATTGAACAGATGTATAGCTCTTCCAAAAGATACTGTGTTGATACAGAATGGTTTACCTTTTGTCTCAGATAAGGGTTCTGTTCGTTTTGGTCAACTATCTGTAAAAGAGATAGTTGATAGTATAGATTATGCAACCTCAATTATTGTTCCGGCAAAGGGCATGACAATCGATCTGGATAGTAAGAATCTTATAATATATAAACGGACAATTGAGCAGGAGCAGGGAGATAATGTTTCCATTGAGGACGGAAGGTTGTTTATGGATGGGGCAGAGCAAGATGCGTACACTTTCGAAGATGATTATTATTGGATGTTGTCTGACAACCCTCAAAATATGCTGGACTCTCGCACGATAGGCTTCATCCCCTTTAAAAATGTGATCGGCAGAGCCCGTTTCGTATGGTACAACCCTGATACTTCAGCCCACCCCAACCGTAGTTTTAAAGTTATTAAATGATCAAATAATATAAATGAATATATATCTGTCATCTGCATATCTGGCGCCGATTCAGTATTATGCGAAGTTTCTTCTTGCTGATCGTATTTGTATCGAACAGCATGATAACTATATCAAGCAAACATACCGAAATCGTTGTTCCATAGTATCGGCAAACGGGCCTATTGCGTTATCCATACCAGTTGTGCATTCGTCGAAAGAGAAAACTCAGATGAAGGATATCCGTATTGCAGAACATGGCAACTGGCAGCATATGCACTGGAATGCGATTGTTTCGGCATACAATTCAACCCCCTTTTTCGAATATTATCAAGACGATTTTTATCCGTTTTATCATAAAAAATATTCATTTCTGTTCGACTTTAATGAAGAGTTAAGGATGCTTATCCTAGAGATTTTACGGATTAAGCTTCCCGAAATTGTTTATACAGACTCCTATCAGACCAAGTTCCTGTCGGACGAATTAGACTTAAGAGAAGTTATACACCCTAAAAAAGACTGGACAGAAACAGATCCAGCCTTCAAGTCTGTACCCTACTATCAGGTATTTGACCAGAAATTCGGCTTCGTTGATAATATGAGTATCATCGACCTGCTCTTTAATATGGGAAACGAAAGTCAACTTATACTTGCTAAATCAAACAGATAAAAGCGCCTTGTTAAGCTATTTTATATACTCACAAATACTTATTTGTACAAAACATTGTATTTTTGCGTTAATTTAGAATGAAACAGATGATGCAATTCTTGAAAAAATATACAATTCTCAGCCTTGTGTTGGGTATTATAATAGCTTCTTTGGTAGCTTGTGCAAATATGTCTACACCCGAAGGAGGCGAAATGGACTTCGATCCGCCTAAAATTGTAAAAACGACTCCAAACTTTAATGCGACTAATGTCGAAAAAGGGAAGATTGTTTTCGAATTTGATGAAAATGTAACACTCGAAAAACCTTCAGAAAACGTTATTATTACCCCTCCTCAAAAAACATTTCCTGTAATCCAGTCAGTGAATAGAAGATTGACTGTTGAGCTGAAAGATACATTGCTTGAAAACACAACCTATACGATCGATTTTACAAGCGCTATCAAAGACAACAATGAGGGTAACCCTCTGGAGAATTTTTCTTTTTCTTTTTCAACGGGCGATGTTGTAGATTCGATGGTTATCTCAGGAAAGGTACTTACTGCTGATAATCTGGAGCCGGTAAAAGGGATATATGTAGGCTTGCATTCTAATCTGGATGATACGGCATTTACTAAAATTCGTTTCGATAGAATAGGTAAAACGGGTGAAACGGGCGATTTTGCCATACGCGGTGTTGCACCCGGAACATACAGACTATATGCGCTGGATGATCCTAGCCGCGAGTACATGTATACAAACCCATCTAATGCAATTGCCTTTTTCGAAACGCAGATTGAGCCTTCTTCAATGCGCGATATGCGTTACGATACCTTATATGTTGATACCTCAAAGCTAGTTATCGATACTATTAAAGCGATAGAATATACGCGCTTCTTACCCGATAATATTGTAATGAGATCTTTTAAATCTGCTTTTGGCAGACAATACCTTCAGAAGTATGAACGTACTCCGAATAAGATAAGCCTGTTTTTTGGCTCTCCTACAGAGATGCCGGTATTGGAGCCTCTTAGTTTTGATGGAGATAAAGATTGGTACGTGCTGGAAAAAACAGCTAAGAACGATACGCTTATCTACTGGATTAAAGATCAGGAACTGGTGAAAACAGATACGTTAACGTTTAAGATTACCTATCCTCGGACAGATTCCTTGAATCAGGTTGTGCCTTATACAGATACGTTAAAACTCATAGATAGAACCCGGAAGAAAACAGAAAAGGAACTACAAAAAGAGAAGGAGCAGCAAGAAAAAGATTTGCGTGAGGGTAAGACTCCTAAAATAACTTTCCTTAATATGAAATGTGACCTAAACGCTTCATGGGATACTTTCAAAGATATTCTTCTCGAGTTTGACGAGCCGGTAGAGGGCGATCTGAAATCGAAAATAAAATTGCAGCAAAAAGTCGATACTATTTATTCCGATGTAGATTACCAGTTTGTGCCAGATAGCCTCAACGGACGCAAATATTCTCTTCGCCACAAGTGGGTTTATGGAGGTGAATACCGTATGGAGATAGACTCAGCCAGAGTTTATAGTATCTACGGGCTTTGGAATAATAAGTATAAACAAGACTTTAAAGTCAAGGCTGAAGATCAGTATGGTCAGCTAGCTGTAATGGTAGCCGGAATAGATTCTATCCCTGCTTTTATAGAACTTTTAGATAAGTCGGATAAACCAATTCGAAAATCCAGAGTCAAAGATAACGTGGTTGTCTTCAGAGATCTTCCTCCTGGAACGTATTATGCTCGTATAATATTGGACGAAAATAATAACGGAGTATGGGATACCGGAGATTTCTATACCGGGCGACAACCCGAAATGGTATGTTATTATCCGGGGTCTTTCGAGATTAAGGCTTTTTGGGCTATCGATAACGAGTCGGAACCTTGGGTAGTTGATGTATCTACCATTGCAAAACAAAAACCAATGGAAATAACCAAGCAAAAACCCGAAGAGAGAGAAGCGAGGAAGAAAAAAATGCAAGAACGGGAACAAAAAGAGAGAGACCGTAAAACTGAAGAGCAGAACAGAGTTCGAGAAATGGAGAACCCTCAGTTGCAAGGATCTCAGCGAAGATAAGAATGCGGAGTATGTTTGGTTGATTGTTTAACTTAAAAAAGCAAGAAGATGACAAAGAAGATTATTCTGTCCATGTTAACATTGATATTGCTTATAGCACACGATGCTCAAGCTCAATGTAAGGTTGTAAATAAACAGTTTCAGGCAGGCGAAGAGCTTACCTACGATTTATATTTCAAATGGGGTTTGGTGAATACTAAAGCTGGAGTATCTACTTTAAAAACAACTTCCGAACAATATAATGGCAAAAGCGCTTACAAAATGGCTCTTTCTGCCGTATCAACAGGTATGGCTAATAAGGTATTTACAATCAACGATACACTGATGTGCTATACGACCAAAGATTTGATTCCTCTGGCATTCTACAAAAATGCGAAAGAAGGGAAAGATCATACAATAGAAAATATGACTTATACTTACAAATCGGGTGGAGAGATTGATATTCATACCAAGCGTATAAAGAATGAAGAGCCGCGCTTCGATGAGGTACTTCAATACAATAATACTTGTGTCTATGATATGGTGAGTGTGGTGTTTTATGCCCGCACACTAGACTTCTCGAAGATGAAGAAAGGTGATGAAACTAGCGTTGACTTTGTAACAGGAAAAAGAAAGGCTCGCATGATTATCGAATATCAGGGTATTGAAAATATGAAAGCCAATGATGACAAAACATATAGTTGTATAAAATTGGTGTTAAGTCTTCAGAATATCAGCGATAAAGCCTTTGAAGATAAAGAAGAGGCGATGAAAGTGTATATTACCAACGATGACAACCGAATGCCGGTCCGATTAGATTCGAAACTAAATGTTGGCTCTACACGAGCTATATTGAAGAGCTATAAGGGAACGAAACATCCGGTGAAAGCAAAATAAGATTGGAGAAGTCTTCCGGATGTCCGGAAGACTTTTTCTTTTCGACCACATATCTGCTGAGTAGTAGATAGAAAAATTCACAAAAAATATGTAGCTTTGTCCTATTAAGATTTTAAAAGAAAGAACTTATGAGATACTGTATAAGTCTGTTTTTGCTTGCTTTTCTTACAATTGGAACGAACTCTGTATCTGCGCAGAGTACTGTTAAAATGAGTGCGGTAAAGAGCAATAATTATGGAGTAGCATATTCGCTTCCACGAACAGCAATCACCATATCGGTAAGCTATACCAAGACAAATAAAAAGGTAGGCGAGTTTTATCAATTTGCCGAACGTTACCTTAATATATCCAACCCTATTACAGAAAGTGGCATTACATACGCTTTAAACAGTGTAGATGCAACAACTAAGGGTGTTGTTGATAATGATAAAACCTATCTTGTTGAGTTTCGATCCAATACAGTTTCACCTTTTGTAACCTTGACAAAGGAAGGATTGATCTGCTCAATAAACGATGACTATACATTCCCTAAAGCAGAATCTACCACAGATACTTCTGTAAAGAAAGCACCGCTTCCTAATCCAAAAAGTTTCCTATCGGAAGAAATATTAAGAGCAGGTTCTACAGCTAAACAAGCAGAACTAATAGCGAAGCAAATTTATCGTTTGCGCGAAAGCCGCAATAACATTCTTACAGGTGAGGCAGATAATATGCCACCCGATGGTGAAGCATACAAATTGGTGATGTCGCAACTCGAAGAACAAGAAAAAGCTTTGACCGCTATGTTTGCAGGATCGGAAGAATCTGAGGTTATACATAAAGAAATTACGATTATCCCTGATGATAAGAATATAGACAACCGCATTATTTTCCGTTTCTCGTCTAAGCTAGGAATAGTAGAAGCTAATGACCTTTCAGGAGCTCCTGTTTTTCTTTCGTTAAAAAATAAAGAGCCTAGAGAAGCACAAGTGTTAACGCCGAAAGAAGAAAAAGAGATGGAAAAGAAATTTTCGTCGGGTATCGTCTATAACATTCCCGGAAAGGCCGCTTTACAAATCTCGTATGAAGGTCGAAACCTTACGCAAAAAGAAGTTGATGTTGTTCAATATGGCATTCAGGATGTATTGGTAGAGAAAATGTTCGACAATAAGAAACAACCTATAAAAGTTATTTTCTATCCTGATCTGGGTGCAATTAAGCAAATTATACAATAATTCTTTTGCTCATGTCACTAGAGATAGAACGCAAGTTTCTGGTAAAAGGTGATTTCAAAAAAGATGCATCTTCTCAGGAAGAGATAATTCAAGGTTATCTATCTTCCGTACCTGAGCGATCTGTCCGCATCCGGGTGAAAGGCAAAAAAGCTTACCTTACAATCAAAGGGCTAAGTAACGAATCGGGACTATCTCGCTACGAGTGGGAGAAAGAAATTCCCGTTACTGAGGCTAAAGAGCTTCTCCAACTTTGTGAACCAGGAATTATTGATAAAGTCAGGTATTATGTGCCTGCCGGCAATCATACCTTTGAGGTAGATGTATTTCGCGGGGAGAACGAAGGACTGATTGTATCTGAGGTAGAGCTGTCAGACGAAGGCGAACTATTTGAGAAACCGGATTGGCTGGGAGAGGAGGTTACCGGAGATAAACGATATTACAATGCTTCCTTGACAAAGAATCCATTCATAAACTGGACTAGGAATGATTGATATACAAGAAAAAGTTCATGATAATTTTTCTTTAGAATTCAAGATAGGGTTTATCACAGACAAGAACCCTGAAGATATCAATGAGTTCAAAATCAATACGTGGATATTCCTGCCCAATAGCCTTGATATCAATCGCTCTACTTATTCGAAAGAAGACTTTTATAAAGATGTTAAGAACAACTTACGTCTTATTACCCCTGTATATACACTGAAAGAGATTCTCACAGAGGGGAGGGGACCCCTTCCTCGCCTGAATAAAGCAATTCATTCTTTGATAGATAATCCTACTGATGAGATCATAACCGAAAGCTATATCTATCAGGTAAAAATGTTTGTCAGTATCCTGAAAAGTGCATTACGTCGCAATGTACAGGAGATAAATGCAAAGGCTGATGATGCTATTATAGAGTTGAATATAAAGAACTATGTAGACGATGTGCGAGAGATTGCTGCCAGATATAGAGGTATGTGGTCTGTACTATTCAACTCGGAAGTGTCGAAAGAGAAGCAAGAATTTTTCCTCTTCGGAGACGACTTTCTTGGGAATGTAATCGAACAGCATACTTTCCAACTGATGAGAAAACTGAAAGGTGTAGCAGCTTTCGAAGCTGTAAAACCGATACTGCACCAGCTTATTGAGGAAGAACTCTCTCATAAAAAGGAAAAAGGTTTCATGCTGCTTAAGGAAGGAGACGAGAAGCATAACAGCCTGGTCATTACACAGCGAAATATTCTGAAAAAGTTTGTTGAGAGTGACCTCTTCCTTCAAATAATTAAGAAAAAAGATGGTTTCATCGCTCAGCAGTTCTATTATGGAATTGCAGCGGGTATCTCTATGATTTTTGCTACAGTTATCTCATTCTTTGCCACTCAGCGTTTTGGTAATTTTACTACCGACTTGTTTATTATACTTGTTTTCAGTTACATTTTTAAAGACAGAATCAAAGAAGTAATGCGTTATTATTTCTCTTCGCAGCTAGGGAAAAGATACTACGATTCGAAACTCAAACTAAGTATTCGTAAACAGGAAATTGGCTGGATCAAAGAAGCCTTTGATTTTATGGATGAGGAAAAACTTCCCGAAGAAGTGAAAAATATGCGTGCTAGAAGTCCTCTGGTAGAAGCTGAAAATCAGGTGTATGATGAGAAAATAATTTTATATCGCAAGTGGGTCAGTCTCTCAAAAGACGATCTAGAGCAGTATAAAGAATATCGCTTGTCGGGGATAAATGATATTACAAGATTTAACCTTACAAACTTCACGCTGAAGATGGACAATGCGTATATTCCTCTCTATTTGTCTGACAAAGAAAATGGTTTTATGACCATTGAAGGGAAGAAGATGTATGCATTATATTTTATCATACAGTGTAAGTCGGAAAGCAGCGAATATTATAAAAAATACCGCATACTGTTCAACCGAAAGGGGATATCGGATGTAAGTGAGCTTAGTTTAGATTGAATAATTGAATAGACGTCCTGAGGATAAACAAAGTATATTTCACAGGTTATTCTTTGTTCTTTTTCTTGTCCAGTTCGTCGCGTAGGAGCGAAGCCAATTCATAGTTTTCTCCGGCTACAGCCTCTTGTAATAAAGCTTCCAATTCGCTTTTGTTGAGTAAAGAATAATCTATCTCCTTTTTAGTTTCTTCCACCTCTTCTTCTTTGGTTGTTTCTTTTGCAGCATTCTCGTCAAAGACAATGGAGTGGTCTTTCATTATCTGTTCTGTAGTATAGATTGGAGATTGCGTTCTTAAGGCTATTGCTACAGCATCAGAAGTTCTGGATTCTAACTGAATGACTTTATCCTCTTGTTCCAAAATTATTCTGGAAAAGAAGATGCCATCCTCATATTTATAGATTTCGACTTCACGCAGAGTTACATTCAGTTGAGAAAGAATGGTCTTAATAAGATCGTGAGTAAGAGGTCTTGGTGGTGCAGAATCTTGTAGTTTGAATGCAATGGATTGAGCTTCAGGAGTTCCTACAATAACCATCAGGCGGCGCACACCTCCCTCTTCCGAAAGAACTAGTCCGTACGCACCAGATTGAGTTTGATTAAAAGAAAACCCCAGAACCGATAATTTTACTCTATTTTCCATAACATCTTACAAATACTCCAATTCAAAATTAAGGAATAATTATTTATTCTCATATTTTTTCCTCTGTTTTCGAAAAACTATGACATTCTTTTAGATTCCTTAAGAGCTGTGCTTATGAAGTGAAAATGATTCTGAGTGAGATGTTCTTCTTTGTAAACCAGTACCTTATTTTCTGTATAAAGAATAAAATAATAGCCCTTTCTATTTTTTAAGAAAAGGCTATTATTGAAAATTAATATTCTAAAATCTTATATCTTCTCGGCAGAAGGTGGAACAGCATCGTCAGATGCACCCCAAGCTTTATTGGCTTTATTTCCCATTACTAGGACTAATTTTCCTCCATCTTTTATATCGTCGTGGCTGAACCAAGGCTTATTCCATTCTTTTCCGTTCAGTTTAGCCGATTGTATGTATTTATTGTCAGGATCGTAGTTTTCGGCAATAATCTCAAAATATTTTCCATTTCCCAGATTAAGTTTTGCTTCTTTAAACACAGGACTACCTATGTTGTATGTTGGCGACCCAGGTGTAACAGGATAGAAACCCGTCATAGAGAATACCACAAAAGCTGTCATACCACCTCCGTCTTCATCGCCGGGAATTCCCATCAGGTCGTTTCTAAACCATTGGTCTAATAGTGTACGAATTCGTTTTTGAGTCATCCAAGGCTGACCGGCATAATTGTATAAATATGGGATATGTAGACAAGGCTCGTTAGCCATCGAGAATTGACCAACATTACCAGTATGGTCGGGAAGTTGGTGATAAAAATCATATTTACTTCTTCCCAGCGATTCTCTGAAAGTCTGATTCAAGTTGTTGATAAAAGATTCTTTTCCGCCCATAAGATCTATCAGGTCTGCAGGATTGTGTTGTACATCCCATCTGTAGATCCAAGCATTATTTTCTCCGTAATAGTCACGAGCTCCTTGTCCCCCTGAAAATTTGTAATCGAATGGCTCTACAAAATTGCCATCTGCATCTTTAGGGTGGAAGAACCCTGTTTCGTGATTATATACATTGCGGTAAGAATAAGCCATTTTCATGAAATCTTTATAGTCTTCGTTCTTGCCTAAATATTTAGCAATCTGAGCCAGACACCAGTTGTCGTAACTGTTACCCAGCATGACAGAAATAGATTGTCTTTTTTCAAATCTATGTACTTCTTTGCATGTCTCAGGCTGATTAGGTTGTAGTGCCGGGAAATAGCCTTTCTCCTTATATATTATATCCAACTCGGTAAGAGGAATTTTCAGCCAAGGAAGAAGAGTTTTTTCTGTAATAGCTCCTTTACACGCATTGTATGCCGCTTCCAGATCAAAGTTTGTCAGTCCTTTGCAATAAGCATCCCAGATAACAGCTACAGCATGATTACCATTCATACGATGGCTGTCTCCCGTTACCTCAGGGAAAGTAGGCATCCATCCGTTCATCGATTGCTGAGCCATGCGTATATATGATTTTATCATATCTATTTCCATCTCAGGTTCGATCAGATTGCGTAGTGGGTGCGTTGCTCTGTATGTATCCCAAATCCAATCGTCGGTATAGAACGGAGTAGCATCGTTGTGGATATTTCCATCAAAAGCGCTATAGTATTTGTCTCCTTCCGAGATATTGATCATACGTTCATAGGTGCGGTATAAGGATGTGTAAAATATTGTTTTTTCGTCTTCCGAACCTCCTTCTATCGCAATTTTGCTCAAGGTTTCATTCCATATTTTACGTCCGATATTTGCAACCTCTTTGACGTCAAAACCTGTTTTGTTGCTTTTAAGATTTTCCTTAGCTTGTTCTGCACTGATGAAAGATATTCCATAACGAAGATTAATATTCTTTTCGTTTCCAAATTCCAGAACAAAAGTCTTCGTTCCGGTTGTTTTTTCAGTAGCTTCTTTTTGTAGGGCATATGTTCTCTTTGGTTGCTTATCAGTTTCAGCAAAGAGGTATATCTTGGTATTTCCACTTATAGTTTGATATCCGCTAATCGTTTTTCCTGAATTTTCGAGAATGCCGTTGTTGGTATTAATGACAAGTTTACATTCGCCATAATTCTCAAATTGGAAATTATATACACCACTGTGGGTTGACAAGGCGTATTGAACATCGACATGTTCTTCGTCAAGGTATACGGAATAATCATACGGAGTAATTTTCTCATTGTCGTAAGAATAGCTTATCACTCTGCTCAATTCTTCGTTCTTTTTTTGAGTTGGACTCAGATTGAATGCCGAAGAACCACGATGGCTGGTTACCACTATAGGCAGCCCTTTTATCAGGTCAGACGTAAAGTCGCCACGTTCAGGGTACACCCGCAACATAGCATTGGGTAAATGAATAGTGGGATATGTGGGAACCAATAAGTGACTGATGTTCCCAATGTATGGATTCACATAGTCTACAGCTTCTTTCTTTGTCGACTGAGAGTAAATAGGTGCAGTTACTGCAATGCAACAAAGAAGAATAAGAGAGATGAAAATTTTTCTTTTCATGGATATTGATAAATATTTGGTTTAGTTGTTTTTATCTAATAGAGAGTATTATATTCTCTTATTTGGGTAAAAATACTATAATTTTCGATACAAGGGAACCTATTGTATATTTTACCATTGATGCTCTCTCCTTATTAAAATGGAGTTCTTTCACTAATCAATTCATTTTTAATCATAAATGATTTATCTTTGTCCTCTCAAAATTCTCAATCTAGATGAAAAAAACGCATTTCTTACAGACTCTTTATCTGCAAAAACCGCTTTTGCTGATTTTGTTAATAGCTACACTATCTACTCTACCTTGGATCGGCTTAGGAGATTTTTATACGAAAGGAGAACCACGAGAGGCTGCTCTTGCAATATCTATGATTGAGAAAGGAGAATGGATCATCCCTTCCAGTTATGCTGATGAGTTTGCATACAAACCACCTCTTACACACTGGTTGATAGCAGGATTCTCTTTAGCTTTAAATGACGGAGAAGTAACGCCTTTTACCTCACGACTTCCTTCAGCCTTGGCATTTATCGCAATGGTTGGTGTCTGTTTTATGTTCTTTGCAAGGCGCAGACCGACGTTAGAGGCATTTGTCGCCTGCTTAATTATGATTACTTGCTTCGAGTTGCATCGTGCTGCTATGACAACACGTATCGATATGCTACTGACAACGCTTATGGTATCGGCACTTATTCAGATGTATACATGGTATGAGAAAAAACGGCTTGGTCAGCTTGTCTCCGTTTGGTTATTACTGAGTGTTGCGACTTTGTCTAAAGGTCCGGTAGGCGCATTACTGCCATGTGCTATTTTCGGCGTGTTCTTGTTAACTCAACGAGAAAACTTTTTCAAAGCTACATTTAAGAGCCTTGCGATTATGCTTTCTGCACTAATTATTCCGGCCATATGGTATTATGCTGCTTATCAAATACAAGGAGAAGCATTTCTTACCAAAGTGTTTGCCGAAAATTTTGGACGATTCTTACGCATCGGTACAGAAGAATTGGGGATAGATTACAATCTAGGTGTAGAAAACCCTTGGTATTACTATCCTGTAACATTATTGTCAGGTTTCCTTCCATGGACAATTTTGTTGTTCGTTTCTTTATTTTTTATACAGTATAAGAAACCAGAGGGAACAATAAAGACCTTTTTTCAGAAGCTTCTTACTATGGAAACCCCTTTGTTGTATAGCCTTATAATTATAGTAGTAGCTCTTGTCTTCTTTACTATTCCGGCTTCCAAGAGAAGTGTGTATATCATGTTGATATATCCTTTCATCGCTATTTTTATGGCTCGCTTCTTCCTTTTCTTAACCGAAATGAAACCGATGGCAGTACGTATTTCTACTTCTATTCTGCTAGGGATAAGTATATTTGCAGTAATCATATTGTTCTTAGCCTTTGTTGGGGTTATTAACGTTGAAGAACTAGCTCATCATATTTCTAAAAGAGAACGTACATTGCGCGATTTTAAAATATTCTCGGATGAGTTCATCAATCCCGGCTGGTGGGGATTGTTTGGAGTTTCTGTCTTATTATTAGCAATAGGGAATACTACCTATCTTCTGAGTAAGAAAATTAATGTAAAAATATTAATGGCCGGATTTGGTCTGATGTTGGCTATTAACTTATTCTTAGATGCGTATCTGTTGCCAGGCTTTAAAAATGCCTACTCTGCACGAACTTTTGCCGAAAAACTTTTAAAAGAATATGAGTTGAAAGATAACGTGTATGTGACAAACCGCCTTAAGGATTATAATAATCAATACGCATTGAATTTCTATTTAGGTAATATGTTTAAGAATATTGATAAGGAATCTCCTGAAGTAGGTTATTTTTTAATGTTACAATATTGCGTAGAAGACATTAAGAAAGAATATGGAGACCGCTACGATTTCACTCTGCTGGAATCAAGCGATAAATATAATGAGAACAAAAGTGAGATGCTCTTCTTTAGAATAAAGAAAAAGTAAAAAGCATAATAAACTACATAAAAATACGGATGAAGAAGCAGGTTAAGGATCTGACAAAGAAGAAAGGACTTCGTGAATTAGTAAAATACGGCATAGTCGGATCGGTAGGAATGGTGATAGACATGGGAGTGTTTTATCTGCTTGCTGTGAAGTTTTCTGTCCAATACCCATTTTCTATTTACATAAGAGATTTTTTAGGAGACAAGATTCCTCTTTATGTGATAGATGCGGATGTTTCCCACGTTATAAGTTCGCTCCTTGCAATAACAAATAATTTCATTCTGAATAGCTATTTTACATTTAAGGTGACAGACAATAAGTTTCAGCGATTTTTATCATTCGTTGGGATTGCAGCTATAGGCTTAGTGATCAGCACTATGTTGATTACATTACTTGTTGGTAAATTTCAGATTGATGAGATGTATGCAAAGATTATTGCCACATGTTTTGTCGCTGCAATGCAATTCGTTGTTAATAAGTTTGTTACTTTCAAATCTAAACAAGTACAAGAGCCTAAATAAAATAAGTGATCTAGCAAACAAAATTCTATACTAGTTGTTTAAGTAATAGCTACAGAAGAATGAGTTATACTAGACCTTTTATTGGTTTGTCATCAATAAAGTTATATTTATACATATTTCTTGTATGACTCTTTCTTTGTTAATATAATTGGGCATGATTAGCAAAGGTTTGAAAAAATATATCTCCAACCCTGTTATAGGGTTGCTCCCTTTTATTCTCTACATTGTATTGCATGCATTGCAGATGTATGAAGAATATGCTATAGCAATAGCTGTGTTAGTTGCTATAGGAGGGGAAATTCTAGTTCGATTGTTTTATCGGACACGGGGTTTTAGTATGTCGTTCTATATTTCAGGAATAGCATTATTAATAACCTTTTTAGCATGGATACTGACGAATGAGTATGTGGCTAAAATACATACTTATATTGTTGTTTGCGAGATAATTATTATTACTTTGTTTATGGTGTTACGAGCTAGTAAGACCTATGTATCAACAGTGTTTTTTCGTAAGAAAAGCTCGTTTCAGAAGGCTTTGCTTGGTGAGTATTATGCATCAGTAGCTCTGATTCAGTATCTGCTTACGATACATATCTTCTGCATAATCCTCTATCGTCAGCTTGTGTTCAACAACCATGTGAAAGTTTGGGAAATGCTTATTTTTTGCGTAGCTCCGATAGTGATATTATTAGCAATCAGTATATATCAAGCTGTCAAGGTAAGCAAGCTAGCATCTAAACTCAAACGAGAAGAATGGCTTCCTATTGTTACCGAAAAAGGAGAAGTTACAGGAAAGATAGCCAAGTGTGTTTCGATGAATATGAAGAACCGTTTTCTGCACCCGATTGTGAGGGTTGCTTTAGTATCAAAGTCTAAAGTCTATTTGCAGGAAAGAGCAGTGGATGATATTCTTAGTCCGGGAAAATTAGACTATCCTTTCGAGAAATATATGCTATTCAATCATGAAATCAATCTTGCAGCCCGAAACAGTATAAAACAAATGATCGGCGATAATATAAATGTATCGTTACGCTTTATTTTAAAGTATGTTTTCGAGAATGATAACACGAAGCGCTTGATCTTTTTGTTTGTTGCAGAAGTTGATAACGAAGATATGGTAAAACGCGAAGGTAAAATGGGAGGGAAGTTCTGGACTGTTAAGCAAATGGAAGAAGCCTTTGCCGATGAAATATTTAGTGAATGCTTCGAACTGGAATTTGAATATTTGAAGAATATGGTGCTGATGAAATCAGATATTACACTGAATAATTAGAATCGTATATATAATAGAATAAGCGCTATAATCATTCGATTATAGCGCTTATTTTATCTGTAGAGAGAAGTTATTTGCTTAGGTTAGCAATGCTCTCTTTTATAGTCTGTATTTTGCTCTCGGCATCAGCTTGTTTCTTGCGTTCATTCTCCACAATCTCAGGTTTAGCATTGGCTACAAATTTCTCATTGCTAAGCTTCTTGTCTACCGATACCAGGAAGCCTTGTAGATAAACAAGCTCCTCGTTTAGTTTTTTCAATTCAGCCTCTACATCAATATTGCTGCCAAGAGGAACCGAAAATTCTGTAGTACCAACAAGAAAAGATACAGCAGTTGGGTTCTTCTCTGTTACGACATTGATAGAAGATAGATTTCCCATTTTGGAAATAACACTATCAAATGCTGCTGAATATTCTCCTATAACCTCAAGAGACAGTTCTTCTCTGTTCGAAATATTCTTTTGGAGACGAACAGTTCTCACTCCGGCAATAGTCTCTTTTACCTTTTCGAATGCTGCAATAAGGTCTTTATTGTAAGAAGTATTGCTTGGCATTGCTGCTACCATGATGCTTTCACCTTCTTCACGTCGAGCAAGAGCTTGCCACAATTCCTCTGTGATGAAAGGCATAAATGGATGAAGCAGGCGAAGAAGAGAATCGAAGAAGCCTAGTGTAGCTTCATATGTTTTCTTGTCTATTGGCTGTTGATAAGCAGGTTTTACCATTTCCAGATACCAAGACGAGAACTCGTCCCAGAATAGTTTGTAAACAGTCATCAAGGCTTCAGACAATTTATATTTCTTGAACGAATCGTCTAATTCAGCTACAGTCTTAGCCAATATATTCTCGAACCAATTGATTGCTATTTTAGCAGACTCTGGTTGTTCGATGCTATCGCTCACTTCCCATCCTTTTACCAGACGGAAAGCATTCCATATTTTATTGTTAAAATTACGACCTTGTTCGCAAAGACCTTCGTCGAAAGGTAAGTCATTTCCTGCAGGAGCAGTAAGTAACAGTCCCATGCGAACACCATCTGCACCATATTTGTCCATCAACTCGATTGGGTCAGGCGAGTTGCCTAGTTGTTTCGACATCTTGCGACCTTCCTTATCTCTTACGATACCGGTAAAGTACACATTCTCGAAACAAGCTTTTCCTCTGTATTCGTACCCTGCCATGATCATACGTGCCACCCAGAAGAAAATAATATCTGGTCCGGTAACTAGGTCGTTAGTCGGATAATAATAATTGATATCTTCGTTTTCTGGATTGTTGATGCCATCGAAAACAGATATAGGCCACAACCATGAAGAGAACCACGTGTCGAGGCAATCTTCATCCTGACGAAGGTCGGATAGTTGCAGGTTGTTGTTTCCTGTTTCTTTGCGTGCTTTTTCCAACGCTTCTTCGTCTGTCAAGGCTACTACAAAACCTCCCTCCGGAAGATAATATGCAGGAATACGATGTCCCCACCAAAGCTGACGGCTTATGTTCCAGTCTTTGATGTTTTCCATCCAGTGGCGGTATGTATTTTTGAATTTAGCCGGATGAAATTTGATGGTGTCATTTTCCACTGCATCTAATGCTGGTTTAGCAAGATTTTCCATTTTTAGGAACCATTGCATCGATAGCTTTGGCTCGATAGGAACACGAGTACGCTCCGAGAAACCTACGCTATTGGTATAGTTTTCTACCTTATCCAGTAGTCCCAGTTCTTCAAGGTCTTTTTCTATTTTCTTGCGAACATCGAAGCGATCCATTCCTTCGTACTGAAGACCATGAGCATTCAATGTCCCATTATCATTAAATATGTCAATCCCTTCCAGATTGTATTTTTCTCCCAGCATATAGTCGTTCACATCGTGAGCAGGAGTCACTTTCAAGAAGCCTGTTCCGAATTCTACATCAACGTATTCATCCTCAATAATAGGAACTGCACGATTAGCAATCGGTACAATCACCTTTTTGCCTTTCATGTGAGCTGTCTTAGGGTCATTCGGGTTGATACAAACCGCGATATCACCAAAGATTGTTTCAGGGCGGGTAGTTGCTACTACGATGTAACCGTCCTCTCCTTCAACCTTATATTTTACATAGTACAATTTGCCATGCACTTCTTGATGGATAACCTCTTCGTCCGAAATTGCTGTTTGAGCAGCCGGATCCCAGTTAACCATTCTTACGCCGCGATAGATAAGACCTTTGTTGTATAAGTCTACAAATACTTTCAATACGCTCTCGGAACGTTTCTCATCCATAGTGAAACAAGTCCTGTCCCAGTCGCACGAAGCACCCAGTTTCTTCAACTGTTCAAGGATAATACCTCCATGTTTGTGAGTCCAGTCCCAGGCATGTTTCAAGAATTCATCGCGGGAAAGGTCGTTTTTATTAACCCCCTCGGATGCCAATTTTGCTACCACCTTCGCCTCTGTTGCGATAGAAGCGTGGTCTGTACCGGGAACCCAGCATGCATTTTTGCCTTGCATACGGGCACGGCGGACAAGTATATCCTGAATCGTATTGTTCAACATATGTCCCATATGTAGGACACCTGTGACGTTAGGAGGGGGTATAACAATTGTATATGGTTCACGATTGTCTGGCTCTGAGTGGAAGAATCTGCTTTCCAACCAGTACTTATACCATTTATCCTCTACTTCGATAGGATTGTATTTACTTGCAATTTCCATAATTAGTGGTCAAAATTATTTACTGAGGAGCAAAAATACGAAATAACTGATAAAGATTTGATAAAAACATGAATTCTATCTAAATATATTATCAATTTAAGGGTGGAACTCTTGCAAAATAGTCCTTCTATCGTGTGACAGGAGGACTATGTATTTTGTTTAGGGGCTACTTAGATAAAAAAAGAGCCCAGCGAATAATCAATACTCACTGGACTCGAAGAGTGATTTGTAATCTGTAAAAAAATTAACTTATCGCTGGTCTTAAAGTTTTATCGCTTTTGTTTCTCCGTTTTTGCTATTGATTGTTTTTATTACTTTGCTATCTCTCTCAATAGTTATCTTTATGTTATCTCCATTTACTCTAGAGATAGATATATTGAATGGTTTAGAATCAAAAGCCCTGATATTTTTCAATTCCATGTTATCCCATTCGTTAGGCAATTGCGGAGTAAGGTCAAATGTTTTGAATCCGGTTGGTCTAATACCAAAGATACCTTCTGTAACGATGCGGCAATATAGCCCACTCTCTGCCGACAAATGTCTTTGACTTCCTTCCGGCCAAGCCTCAATCGGGTAAGGAACGTGATCGCCTAACAGACGTTGTTGAGAGTAATGTTTCATGTATTCTGTTGCTCTCTCCCTTGCTCCGGCAGCATACACTCCACGCAATGCATAAAGAGTAGAGCGATCCCAGAATGTTTCAGTTCCTGCCTGAGTTAATAATCCATCTTTAGTCCACAGTCTAGGAGAGAATAGAGCGTCGATTGTACCTTCTTTTTTGTCATAAATGTTTACTGTCAGCGGGATACAGATCCACGAACGTAGAATATCGTTGCCATCATAATACTGATAGGTGTCAAAACCTTCTACTGTTGCTCCGAAATACGAGTTGATTGCTTTCTTAAGAGCATCAGCTTGTTTTTTGTATTGTTTTGCCTGAGCATTTTTGCCCAATTCTTTTGCTAAATAACTAGAAGTGAGAAGAGCGTCGTAATACAAGCTTGAAGTACAAAGGTTAGCATCTCCCGAAGGGAATCGTCCTTCTAATTCATCAGTATTTGAGTTTACTACACCCTGAGCATTCAGATTGCGTTTCGAATATTCGAGACACCATTCTATCAACGGCCAAAGTTCTTTAGCCTCATTAATATCAGCGTTAGTTAATGCGTATCTTGATGCTCCGTAAGCGACCATAGCAGCATCTCCTCTGTCTCCTACTCCGGCCCATATGTCAGTTCCTTCAGCAATGATTGAACTAGGAATAGCCTTATATTCAGGATTCATAAAACGTGCGAAATGCTTGAACGAATTATATGCAGACTCGTTTCCTGTAGCATATCCCAGGAATGGGAAGAATGGATTTACGTATTCAGCCTGGTCGTTAGCCCATATTGCTGCATAATACGACTCTCCTCCAGGACCATGCATTAGTCCGCCCGCTGTTTCATAAATACTTTCCGAAGCTCTTACCTTAGCAAAGCTGAAAGCTGTATTCAATGTTTTATCAGGAGAGATAAACTCCAGATTAGAAGTTACTTCGTTTATATATTTTAATCTGGCTTCTTGCTCTTGTGCTACATTTGCTTGTATTTCGCTTTCTCCTTTTTTGTAAGCTTGTACTGTAGCATGGAATTTGATTTCTTCTCCCGGTTGTAGTTGGTATAGTTTACTATCCTCTTTTTGTATAGAAGTAACAATAGTATAACTGCCGTCTTTTCCTTTAGCAGGATCGGTTTTATACTCGTTGTGATGAGTTGGAACAACTACAGTTATTGGTTTGCTGGTAATGTTTTTTACAGTATACTGTTCGCATAGCATTGGCTTGTCAGTAGAAGGGAAGAACGAGCGAGTGACTTCAACTACAGGGACAGGAGTTCTTTTTCTGGCTGCGCCGGTGTTTACATAGCCTGTACAGAAATCACTGACAACAGATAGTCTTCCGTCCAGTTTTATCTGTTTCACTTTTTCGTTGTTTAACGTTAAGCCGTTAACCAAAAGAAGTGAAGGATAGTCTATTGCAAAGCGTTGCATCAGACTGGCATGTGTGTTGTTTGGCAATGTACGAAGCATAGGCCAAACCATCGATCTCTCTAGTTGAAAAGAGCCATTAGGATTGACACCATATCTGAGCACTGATGACATTTTTAATCCACTCATTTCGATATGATCATAGTGCGGAATATTTTTATTGTCTATATTCCAGACAATACTGCTTTCTGATTCAACATTCCATTGTGTTTGAGCCATTGTAAGTAATGGTACGATGAGTAATAGAACAATTGTTTTGATGTGTTTTACCATGTCTTTTATTTTGAAGAATTAATTAATCATTTATTCTAAATGGAAGTTTTCCGTTGTTTTCTATTGTTACGTGTTTGGAGTTTTCTACAAGTATAGCTTCTTCGCTTCCTGATATTTTGTTATTTGTGATCTCTACTCCATCTGTTCCCGAAATATAAATAGCACTAATGCCTTCGGCTTCTATTACATTGTTTCGGATAATGATGTTTTTATTTAGTTGGTCTGATTTCACTTTCACCCCATTAACCTCGGCGCTGATTGCACTCCCCTTTTGTCGACCATGCCCGTATCCGCAACCTATGATCCAATTGTTTTCTATCAGGACATTCTCTACTGGTCCGCTCTCTCTCCAACTAGCTTCTGCTCCAAGCTGTATGGCTGAACCACTGCTGCTTTGAATTACATTTCCTTGTATTTTCACATTCCTAGATTTGATCAGGTATGCTCTTGCCATATGGCTTCTTACCACATTGTTGACAATCTCTACAGCCGGACGTCTTGTAAGGTTGGTCATATAATATTCTTCGGGATTATATTTTAATGGTTTATCCAGAGTAACAAGAACTTCCCATTTTTCCTTAGATGTTTTAACTTCTTTGGTTATATAATATTCTACAGGTGTAAGTTTATCTCTAGATACTAAAGCAATGGTGTCGCCAATATCAGGATAGTCAAGAGATAGGGCATGCAGGTCGGCATTTTCTACGGTTACTCTTACAGTATTGCCCGATTCTTTATACACACTCCAATAGTAGTTATGTACATTTGTGCAGTCATCGCCTTGTCCTCCAAATTTGCATGCATCGAAAAGAATTTTTCCTTTGCAGCTGGTGAAATGAGTAGCATCCGTATTTGTAGACGTTACAGTACCCGGAGCCGGAACGACTTGAAGATTTCTCATTGTAATGTTTTCAGATCTATGTCCTACGATTCCCATTCCCGGATGAGAGTGGATTGTTACATTTTCGATGCTTATATTAGAAGATTCTTTGATGAGGATTCCTGCTCTGTTATGTGCCGAATGGCGTAATATACAAAGGTCGTTTACTTTAGGCTGAGTTTTTGTATGCAAGCGGATTGTCTCTCTGTCTATCAGTTCTTTCTTCTCTACTCTTCCTCCTGTATAGATTCGTTGTTTTTCTACATCATGAAAATGTACTCTACCAGTTATCTTGTCGGTAAGAAACGGGTATTTGAGTGTGTCTATTCTCATGTCGAAATAATCTGGGGTCGAATTTACTATTTTTCCGGTAGTGAAGGGAGGACGCTTGTGTATTAATGTCAATCCGTTTATAGTCACATTTTCAGCATTGGTAATAGAAACAGCTTCGTACCACCCTTCTTGAATAAGGGTAACTCCCTGAGCTTGAATAGTGATGTCTTTAAAGCTGTCAAAGTCAAGCGCAATTACATACTCTCCGTTAGGCTTAAAGAAATGTCCTTGCACATTTTCCCCATATTGCCCATTGATGGCTTTATATTCAAAATTAAGGGCTTGCTCGTTTTTGAAATTATAATCACCGGGTTCAATAACTAAAGTAGTTCCAGGATGTTTTCTGCATTCATCAAGAGCAGCTCTGAAGGCGTTAGAGTCATCAATGTCATCATTTGGGATTGCTCCGTATGAAGATAAATATATTGTTTTTATTGTAGATTCTCCTTTACTAAATCCAAAACTAAGAAGAGTGGATGTCAGTAAAAAAGTACATAAAAGATAGTTCCTAAAGGTATTCATTTGATGTGTTTTTAGTTTGGTTAACTCATGTTGTCATGAGCACCAATAATGGTACTTCAAAAGGTTTAATTAGTTGCAAATTACTACATCTCTTTGATTAAAAATACTTCTGTCAGAGTTAAAGTAGATGTAATAAGAGTATGTATGAGTTTAATATGCTGGTATACAGTGACAAATGTGTTTTGTTCTTAATTATTAAAGTAGTCAAATTAGTACCTTGTTTTACCGATATGTATTATATACCGATATGCATAATATCTTCTTCAAAGCTTTCTCTATTGATGGCTTTGTTTCGTATTCTTGTTCGATAGTTATATATCGTCTGTGGTGAATACCGTAAAAATAGAGCGATGCTGGAGCTATTGGATATTCCTAGTCTTATTAGCGCAAATATTCTTAGTTCAGCATTCAGCAATTCTCCGTCTTTCAAGACAATCTGTTCTTTTTCGTGCAATAGAGCATTTAAGTCTTTAATAAAATTAGGGTACAGATTAAGGAAAGACTTATCGAATATTTGGAAAAAATCGGATAAAACAGAATCTATTTTCTCTGAAGATTTAACTGTATTGATCAGGTCGTTTATCTGATTTGCGGCAATTTTATGGGCAACCATTTTTCTGTATCTATCCATCTGATCTATGTAAGAAGAACATAGGTCGGCAAAGATGCTGACATACTCCTCTTTTGTCTTATTTGCTTTGTGCAAATCGGCATTAAGCTCGGTTAATTGAGTATTCAGTTTTCGCAGTTCGTCTTGTTTACTGTTTAATACCTTCACTTGTCCATAGATGTATATAATGGTTGCAACAGTCAATAAAGCAAGAAGTGAAATGATAACTAAAGATATCTTTAATTTGCCATTTTCCGCATCTACCTTATCCTGAAAGGCAGATACAATAATAGGTAGCTTCTGCCCTATTTGCACAGCCCTTACTCGATTATTGTAAAATTGAGCGTCACTCATCGAAAACTGGATATATCTATGTGCTCTATCCAGATCCTCTGGGCTATATTGATATAGGTAAAAAGCTAATGATTGTAAGGCTAAGTTCTCTTTTAAGGCGCATTCTTGATCTGATATTGCTGACCTGATCAGAAATTCTTCATATTTATCTATATTCCCCTTTTTCATATAGATGGTGGATAAGTAGTAAGTAATAATAGCGTATATACGGGTATTTACCGCTGTTTTATTATACACTTCCAGTAAGGCCTCCTCTGCTTCATCTATTTCGTTTCTTTCCATTAAAATGTATCCTTTAAGATAGATTGATTCGATTGTATTGGGAGGTGTATGTATATAGGCCGAATCAGTATATAATTGTCCAGTCTTTAGATAGCTTGGAGCAAAAATAGAGTCATTTGCATAGGTGCTTGCTTTTCTGTAAACCCAGGATAGAGTCTCATAGTATTTGGAGAGCATATCTTCCGAAACATCAGCACGATTGATTGTTACGATTACATCCATCGCTTCCTTTATGAGCCCTGAGGTGGAAAGCAATTCGGCATAACATAGTTTATTATCTACCAGCAGAGCAGGACTGTTTAGAGAATCGGTAAGAATTTTATTCTTAAAAATATATTGAGAAGCGAGCTCTGCATTGTAATTTGCATATTCGTCATATATTTTTCTATTTATTCTGTATTGTTCAATCAAAGGCAAAGAATGAGAAAGCATGTTTTTGAGACTGTCTACTCTTTTTTCCTTCAGGTTCATATAGTATTCTCTATTCGAAAGCTTCGAATCCAGTTCTTTAAGCAAGAGTTCAGTATTATTTGCTTGAACTGCATTTGAACAGAAAAGGATAATAAATAAGGTAGTAATGTGCTTCATTTTCTCGTGCTTTTAATGTTAAATAAATCTACTTAAGAGATGACGACTAGCAGGTGTAAGTTATAGATATATAATTATTTATAATTTATTGTGTGTATTACAAGCTACTTTGATTGCCTCCCGATCGTTTATCGTATTATATAAGTTTTAACTTCGCAAAGAAAGGAAATAGTTTTCTTAAAAGCTAAAACTTGTAGAAAATACTGTCTACTTACTATGAAAACGGAAACGCGACTTTTTTATATGTACCTAAAATCACTGAATATATGAAACCTCTCTTTGCTATAAGACCAAAGACATTGAAAGTAAAAGCTCTTCTTCTTGCCTTCTTATCTATCTTTTTACTTCTAACAACACAATGTGTAAAGAAAGACGACTCCAAAATTTTTTATGAAGATTTTAGTTCCGATACTGAACAAATAGCTAAATGGAAAATAAACGAAGAGGAGTTTAAAGATAATTTTTCTTTGTTGACAGACGGAGGAGTTGATAACTCAGGTTGCTATAAAATAACCAATACAGAAAGAGGAGAATTGTATATTAGTCAGGTTGTCGAAAACTTAGAGCCGGGCACTCTCTATCGCATGAAGGCTAAGATAAAAACCGAAAATGTAGAGGAGGGTAGAGGGGCGATATTAACAGTCAATATGGAGAATTCGAACCAGATATGGAATGCTTCGAAGTTTATACATGGGACTAATGATTGGCAAGAGGTTTATATTGACTTTATAGCGAATGAAACAGGCAAAGCCGAGTTGTGCTGTAGATTGGGCTTTCATGGAGGAACAACTAATGGAGGTACAGCCAAAGGCACAGCATGGTTTGATGATGTAATATTGGAGAAAACTCCGGCAGATCAGATTCAGGTTTTCGAAGGTGAACATGTTCGTTTCATGGTAGATGTAGATAAAAAGAGTATTTCTGATGAAGAAATACAGTCTTGGGTTACCAAGCTGGATCTTATCTATAAATCGTATGAGAAATTAATTGGAGGAGTTCCTTACCAAGGCAAAAAGCTGGATATATTAACAACACCGGGAGTAGAGAAAGGCTATTGGGCACTAGCTGGAAATCCTATTCTTTGGAATAATAATGTGAAAATAGCAGAATCTCTTGAAAAATATAGAGACAATGATGATTGGTCTTTTGGCATTTTACATGAGATTGGACATGTTTTTTCAGTAGGAACTGCAATGGGATGTAATTATTGGAATTGGAATGATGAGATTTTTGCTAACTTTAGGATGTCATATGCTATAGAGGATTGTGGTGGTACTGTAAGCCAGCGAGATGTTCTATATAAAGGTCGTGATATAATTGATTATTACAAGATCTTTTACGATGAAACCTTAGGTCAGAAAATTGCGAAAAACAATGGAGATGCCCTGCATTATACATTCCTTCGTATAAAGGAAAAGTATGGATGGGAAGTTTATGAGAAAGCCTTTAAAAAGCTATATGACTGTAATAATATGCCCGAAAAAGAGTTAAAAACCTCATATGAAAAATTGCTCTATTTCTTAAGTCATGTGTCTGAAGCTGCCGGAGAAGATGTTGTTATTACATGTTATACGCCGGAGGAGATGAAATTGATAGAGCAATCATTAGCAGAAAAATAGTTTTGTTTTCTTAAATCTTATTGTATGAAAAAATTAATGTTATTGTTTGCCTGTTTGCTAGCTGTATCTTCAGTTTTTGCAAAGATCGAATTACCCCTACTTGTTGGAGACCATATGGTGTTGCAACGTAATACCGAAGTGAAGCTTTGGGGAAGTACCACACTGAAAAAAGATGTAACCATTACAACTTCATGGAACAATCAAACTTACAAGGCTAAGTCCGATAAGGATGGTAACTGGATTGCTACCGTTTCTACGGGCGATGCCGGAGGACCTTATACGATTACGATTAGTGACGGAGAAGAACTTGTCCTCAGAGATATTCTTTTAGGCGAGGTTTGGATCTGTTCTGGTCAGTCAAACATGGAGTTTCCTATGTGTGGCTTCATCAATCAACCTAATAAAGGAGGACTTGAAGCAATTCTTGAAGCACCGAAATACCCAAATATCAGAATGTTTACAGTGCAAAGAAATTCTGTAGATGAACCTCAGACTGACTGTAAAGGAGGAAAATGGCTGGTATCTAACTACGAATCGGTTAGTTCGTTCTCTGCTGTTGCATATTATTTCGGACGTGTGTTGAATCAAGCATTAGATATTCCTATCGGCCTTATTACTACCAATTGGGGAGGTTCTAAAATAGAAGCATGGATGTCCGAAGAGAGCATAAAGAATACAGCGGGTATCAGACAAGACTTAGCTTTTTCGGGCAAAGGAGATGAATCCAAGCCTGCACGTCTGTTCAATGGAATGGTTCTTCCTTTGATAAACTATACAGCTAAAGGATTTATCTGGTATCAGGGAGAATCTAACAGAGAAGCTTATTTTGATTACAAAGAATTACATAAATCGATGATTTCTCTATGGAGAAAATTGTGGGGTGATGAGAAAATGCCATTTTACATGGTACAACTTGCGCCTTTCAACTACGATGGTCCAAACTACCGCTCATTGGCATTGACGATTGAAGCTCAGACTCAGGTAGTATCTGAAGTACCATATACAGGTATCGCCGGCTCTACAGACATAGGACATCCCACAAATATACATCCTCCTTTCAAAGAAGAAGTAGGACAGAGATTGGCATTCTTGGCTTTGAGCAGAGATTATAATATATCTGGACTTCCTCTTGGATCACCTACCTATAAGAGCATGGAGAAAACAGAAAAAGGCATATTGCTTTCTTTCAATAATGTATCTACTTCGGGCGATGCTATGGAACCTAACAGCTTGGCAGGATTTACTGATACTGGGGTAATGGCTATTAAAGGTTTTGAAATAGCAGGAGAAGACCAAAAATTCTATCCGGCAAAAGCCAGATTTCTTTGGTGGAAAAACCAGATAGAAGTTTCGTCCGATCAGGTTTCTGATCCGGTTGCGGTTCGATATGCTTTTACAAACTTTTCGGAAGCTAATGTAGTAACAACATTTGGCATTCCATTATTACCATTCAGAACAGATAATTGGGAGATTCCCCAAGAAGAAATATTTAAACCTAAATAGTAAATAATAGATTTAACCGTTCGAAAATGAAAAGATTAACATTCATCTCTTTCTTCCTTTTGTGCATTACAACAAACTTTATATTTGCTCAAAAAAACTACTCGCTGAAATCACCTGATGGTCAGATTGAAGTCAAAGTAGAAGTTGATAAAGAGAAAATACAGTATGCAGTATCTCACGAAGGAAGTGAAATGATTGCTAATTCTCCTATTGCCCTGCTGTTTCAGGGAGGAGGTGGATTTGGTATAAATCCTAAAATAGCAAAAGCTAAAACGAAATCGGTAGATGAAAAAATAACTACGGCTATTTATAAGAAAAAAGAAATTGAGAATCGTTATAACGAACTAACAATACAATTCAAAGGAGGTTATGATGTGATTTTCAGAGCTTATGAAGATGGTGTGGCCTATCGTTTCGTATATACACAAAATAAGCCTTTAGTTATTCAGGATGAGATTGCTAAATTTAATCTTCCTTCCGATCAGAAGGTATATATTTCATACTCCAAAGCCAGAAGAAAGGATGGATCTATTGAGTCTCAATTTTACAGTGCTTTCCAAAACACATACACGCATTTGAATGTTTCGGAATGGGATAACAAGCGAATATCTTATGCACCTGTTGTGGTTGAGGCTAATAATGGGAAAAAACTTTGCATTACAGAAGCCGATTTGATGGACTATCCTGGAATGTATCTGTGGAATTCGGATAATTCCCTTTCTATAAAAGGCGTTTTTGCAACTTATCCCAAAGCAGAGAAAATTGCCGTAAGGGGTCTTTCGGGTGAAGTTACAGAAAGAGAATCTTTTATTGCAAAGGTTGATGGACCTACAGAGTTTCCTTGGCGAACAGTCATTATTGCTGAAGAAGATCATGAATTAGCAAATAGCGACATAGTGTACAAGCTGGCTTCGGCATCAAAAGTAGATGATACGTCTTGGATAAAACCAGGGAAGGTAGCTTGGGACTGGTGGAATAACTGGAATCTGTATGGAGTTGACTTCGAAACGGGGATCAATAATGAAACATATAAATACTATATCGATTTCGCTTCCAAAAACGGGATTGAATATGTCATTTTAGACGAAGGTTGGTCTGTTCCTAATATTGCTGATCTGTATCAGGTTGTTCCTGAAATAGACTTGGATGGTTTAATTGCTTATGCTAAAGAACGCAATGTAGGGATCATTTTATGGGCTGGATATTATGGATTTAATAAAGATATTGAAGGGATTTGTAAGCACTACTCGGCAAAAGGAGTCAAAGGGTTTAAGCTTGACTTTATGGATCGGGACGATCAAAAAATGGTGAAGTTTCATAGAGATGCTGCTGCTATAGCTGCAAAATATAATCTATTGGTCAATTTTCATGGAAGCTATAAACCTACCGGTTTGCAGCGAACTTACCCTAATGTCTTGAATTTTGAAGGAGTGCATGGACTCGAGGAAATGAAATGGGCAGTGGATACTACCGATCAGGTGGTATATGATGTAACTATACCATTCATCAGAATGGTGGCAGGACCTTTAGATTATACGCAAGGAGCGATGCGTAACGCGATAAAGAAGAACTATAAGCCCATATATACCGAACCGATGAGTCAGGGTACACGATGCCGACAATTGGCTCTTTATGTGATATTAGAGTCTCCTCTAAATATGCTTTGCGACAGTCCTAGCAACTATGAGAAAGAGCAAGAGTGTACCGATTTTATCACATCTATTCCTACTGTTTGGGATGAGACGGTTGCGCTGAACGGAAAAATAGGCGAATATATCTCTATTGCCCGCCGCAGTGGCGATGTGTGGTATGTGGCTTCGCTTACCGACTGGAATAGCAGAGAACTGAATCTTGATTTGTCGTTTTTGTCTGACGGGGAATATGAGGTAGAAATATTCGAGGATGGGGTAAATGCAGATAAGGTAGCTTCTGATTATAAAAAAACATCTCTAAAATTAAGCTCTTCGAAGAAATTGTCAGCTAAGATGACTAAAGGAGGAGGGTATATCGCTAAACTAACGAGAACTAAATAACTAAAATAGGATGAAAAAAATAATATTTGTACTGATTACCTTATGTTGTATGTTATTTAATACTTCTTGCGAACAAATAGTAAAGGAAGTAAATATGGCAGACTACATAGAGGCAGACTCTCTCAAGTCGTCAACCTTTGATGCAACTTTGGCTATCAGGGATGCTTTAGAATATTGTAAGAAAAATAAGGTCAGCAAGCTTGTCTTTCCTAAAGCTACCTATCGAGTTACACCTTCTTATGCATCCGAAAAATATGTATTTGTGAGTAATAATGATGCCGGGTTAAAAGCTTTCCTTTTCGATCTTACGGGTGTCGATGGTCTCGAAATAGAAGGAAATGATTCTGAATTCATATTAGAGGGTTTTGTTTGTCCATTCTTACTTGATAATTCTAAGTCGGTTACAATACGCAATCTTAAGATTGACTATAAGCGACCATTCCACTCGGAAGGGGTTATTGTTGGCAGCGGAAAAGGTTATGTAGACCTTACCTTTAGTGACGAGTTTCCTTATGAAGTAAGAAGTGAAGCTCTACGTTTCAAGGACGCCAACGGAACAGTTTATCCTTATGGCAGTTTGCTTGAATTTAATACAGAAAAGAGAGAAACAGAATTTAAGGCTTTCGACCGCTGGTTGTGGAAAGGAGCTTTGCAAGCTGAAAAATTAAGCGATGATGTAGTCAGAGTATATGAGGAAGGTGTAGTAGGGCGCAATGGCAATATCATCGTATTTGGTGCGGCCAACAGATTGATTCCTGCGTTTACCATATCAGATTCAGAGAATGTACTTCTTGAAAATATTAATATCTACCATTGTGGAGGAATGGGCGTTATTGCACAACGAACAAAAGACATTGAACTGAATAAGGTGTTTGTTTCTCCTCGTCCTGATGGAGGTCGCATGATTAGTGCTACAGCTGATGCTACTCATTTTGTGAACTGCTCGGGATACTTAAGAATGATTGATTGTTTATTCGAAAATCAAAAAGACGATGCTACAAATATACATGGTATCTATGCTGTGATTGACAAAATCGTTTCACCTACCGAGATTATTGTAAGATTGAAACATCGTCAGCAACATGGATTCGATTTTATAAAGAAAGGAATGACTTTAGAGTTCGAAGACTCTAGGAGCTTAATCTCTATGGGTACACGTACAGTTGCTGATGTGAGACGTCTTAATAAGGAAACAACGCTTGTTACATTTACTGAGGCAATACCTGCCGAAGCCAAATTAAAAGACCCTGTAGCTAATGTAGATTTCTTTCCTGAAGTTCTGATTCAAGGATGTACTATTCAAAATAACAGAGCCAGAGGATTATTGTTAGGGTCGAGAGGTAAAATAGTAATTGATAAGAACTATTTCCACACTCCGGGTTCTGCAATCCTATTCGAAGGTGATGGCTATTACTGGTACGAACAATCGGGGGTACGTGATGTGACAATCACTAATAATGTCTTTGATAACTGTAATTTTGGAAATGACACATGGGGTATTGGCTGTATCGGAGTAGGTACACGTATAGATAAAGACAGAGAAACAAGTCGTTATCATAGAAATATTAAGGTCGAAAATAATACATTCAAAATCTTTGATCCTTGTATTGCATACTTATACTGTGTTGACGGATTCACTTTTAAAAATAATAAAGTAGAAATGTCAGATAAGTATGAATATGTTAGAGACGAAACGAGGCGGTTTGCAATAACAACAAGCGATAATATAACAATCGAAGAATAGTTCTTTAAAGTTAATAGTTTGATTAGAAGTGGTGAAGCCCAAGTCGTTCTTTTATGACTTGGGTTTTACTTAATAAAAAGCTCAGACTATAACCATAGTCTGAGCTTTTTAGATATATTAGTAGGGGAAATTATCCCATGTATCCTCTGACAATTCCTCGTGGAGAATTCTTAACAAAATCAACAATGATTTTCATCTCTGGAGTTTCTTCAAAATCTTTCTCAATTTTATTCATTGCATCAGAAACATTAAATCCTGATTGATAAATAGTCCTGTATATTTCTTGGATCTCATTGATTTTCTCATTTGAGAAAGCATGTCTTCTTAGCCCAATAAGGTTTACCCCTGAATAGCAAACCGGCTCGCGTCCTGCAATAATATATGGAGGGATATCTTTGCCCAAGCGGGTTCCTCCTTGTATCATTACATGTGCTCCGATTCGGGTAAATTGGTGAACTAAAGTTCCTCCACTCAAAATAGCGTGGTGATCTACTTCTACTTCTCCAGCCAGTTGTGTTGCATTTCCTAAGATAACAAAGTCGTTTACTTCGCAATCGTGCGCTACGTGGCTATATGCCATTAACAAACAGTTGTTACCTACTGTGGTATGACCTTTAGATGCAGTACCCCTATTTATAGTGACGCATTCTCTTATAGTGGTATTATCTCCTACGATTGCAAGAGTTTCCTCTCCTTTAAATTTCAGGTCTTGAGGGATTCCGGCTACTACAGCTCCGGGAAAAACACGACAGTTTTTGCCCATACGAGATCCGGATCTTATATTCGCTCCAGACATTATATGACAACCATCGCCTATCTCAACATTTCTGTCAATAAAAGCAAAAGCTTCAACAATAACATTTTCTCCTAATTTAGCTTCAGGATGAATGAATGCTTGGTTAGATATATTTGACATATATAATAAAACTGATAGTTTATTTATTCTTAATGATTTGAGCCGTAAACTCTGCTTCAGATACTAATTTATCTCCGATGAAAGCATAGCCTTTCATGATTGCTATACCTCTTCGTATTTCAGAAATTAAGTTTAGTCTGAACACCAGAGTATCACCAGGGACTACTTTATTTCTAAACTTGACATTGTCTATTTTTAGAAAATAAGTAGAATACTTTTCAGGTTCTTCTATTTGAGATAAAACAAGTAAACCTCCCACCTGAGCCATGGCTTCTACCTGAAGAACTCCGGGCATTACAGGTTCTTGCGGGAAATGCCCTTGGAAGAATGGTTCGTTAGTTGTTATATTTTTAATACCGACAATATACTTTTCTCCAATTTCAATAACCTTATCAACCATAAGGAATGGATATCTGTGAGGTAGTAATTCCTTGATACGATTGATGTCGAATACAGGTTCTTGGTTTGGGTTGTAGATAGGAGGCTGCACTTCGTTTAATTTTAATTGCTTACGAATTAAACGTGCCAGTTTGTTGTTTATTTTATGTCCAGGGCGTGTTGCAATGATACGTCCTTTGATTGGCTTGCCTATCAAAGCCATATCTCCGATGATATCAAGAAGCTTATGTCTTGCCGGTTCGTTAGGGTAATAAATTTGCTTATTGTTTAAATATCCTAACTCAGATGCATCCTTGTGTGGAACTCCAAGCAAGTCAGCTAAGCTGTCAAGATCTTCCTGAGATATTTGACGCTCGTATATTACAATCGCATTATCCAGGTCACCTCCTTTTATAAGTCCTGCATCTCTAAGCTTCTGTATTTCACGAACAAAAACAAACGTTCTTGAGTTTGCAATTTCGGTTTCGAAATCATCAAGATGTTCTAGTGTTGCCGATTGATTTGGGATGTATTTTGATTCAAACTCAATAAAAGAATTGATACAAAAACGATCGTCTGGTAATAATGTCAATTTCGATCCGGTTTCTTCGTCTACTACCTCCATTTTGTGGCGTACGATGAAATAGTCTCTTTCTTCCGTCTGTTCTTGTAATCCTACTCTTCTTATTTCATTTACGTATTGAATAGAACTACCGTCTAGAATAGGGAATTCAGGAGCATTTACTTCAATCAAACAATTGTCTACTCTCAATGCATAAAGAGCGGCCATTGCATGTTCGATTGTACTAATGAAAACATTATCTTTGATTAGTACTGTTCCTCGTTGGGTGTTTCCTACATTTTCAGCGATTGCATCGATGACAGGTTGCCCTTCAAGGTCTATTCTTTTTATTTTGTATCCGAAATTATCTGGTGCTGGATTGAATGTGATAGTGATAGGTAGTCCTGTATGTAAACCTTTTCCGTTTAGCGTGAAACTGCCTTTAAGCGTATGTTGTTTGCTCATTTCTATGCTTTACTATTTATTTTGGTTCGATTTGAGTTCCTCAATTTCTTTTTGTAATTGAGCTAATTGACGATATATTTCAGGTAGTTTTGGAAATACAACACTTGATCTGAAGAAATCTTTTACAGGAATCGCTGGTGATCCTAAAATTTTAGCATCAGGTTTTATATTACTAATGATGCCCGATTGTGCTCCAATATTGACATTATCTCCAATTGAAATATGTCCGCCCAATCCTACTTGACCTCCAATCATACACTGTTTCCCTACTTTTGTAGAACCCGATATCCCTACTTGGGCAGCCATCACAGTGTTTTCTCCAATTTCAACATTATGAGCAACCTGTATAAGATTATCTAGTTTAACCCCTTTACGGACAATTGTTGCATCCATAACAGCTCTGTCAATAGTTGTGTTAGCTCCTATTTCAACATCATCTTCTACAATAACAATACCCAACTGAGGTATTTTTTTATAGGTACCATCGTCTTGAGGAGCAAAACCAAAGCCATCGCTTCCGATTACAGTTCCCGCATGTATGATACAGTTGCTACCTAGTTTACAGCCGGAATAAATTTTTACTCCAGGATATATAGTTGTATTAGTTCCAATTTCAACATTTTCGCCAATATATACTTGTGGATATATTTTCGAATTATCTCCAATTTTCACATTATCAGCAATGTAGGCGAAGGACCCGATATAAACATTCTCCCCCAGTTTAGCACTTGATGCAATGTGAGACATTTGTTCTATTCCACTTTTCTGAGGTTTCGACTTTTCTACGAGATCTAACAAAATAGCCAAAGCTGCATACGCATTAAAACAACGAATTAAAGTAGCCTTTATAGGATGCTCTGCTTTAAAATCGTTATTCACTAGCACAATACTCGCTTCTGTAGTATATATGTAATGTGTATATTTCGGATTTGCTAGAAATGTTAAAGTGCCTGGCTTTCCTTCTTCTATCTTGGAAAAATTATTTACTACGACAGAAGAGTCGCCTTCTATCGTCCCGTTTAATACTGTAGCAATTTGCTCTGCAGTGAAGGATATATGCATAAAAATATTCAAAAAATATTTGGCTTTCCTTTTCAGGAATGCGAAATAAATAATAATTTTCCAAATATATGACTTTTATCCCTAAAAAACGGTGAAAGAATCTGAAATAATATTATTTATTCTATTTGCCCATAATAGGAAATAGATTGCCTTCTATTGTCTTGAACATTTAATGTAGCCTTCCCGCTATTGCCAATCTTTAAGAAAAGGCGATATTTTGATTGGCTGTCATTTATCTTGATTTTGATATTCCAAGTGCCATTTTTCTCAGGGCTGAGAGAATACTCGAAATCTGTACTAGTGAATTTTACTCCGGCATCATCATTAGATATAGGAGCTGTATATGCTCTTCCAAAATAAGGGAGATAGGCCGAGATAGTGTCTTTAGAAACTTTTAATTGATAGCTGTAGTTTATGTCAACAGAGCGTCCGGCTAAAGGTAGAGCCTTTTGTGCGTTGAAAATATATGCTTGACCCTCTATCTTTTCTGTCATTTGAGCAATTTTTTGCTCTTTAGATAGACCATCACTCGTTTTACAACTAAAAAGAAAAAAACTGAAGAGTGTAAAAATGAAAATGTTTCTCATGTTTGTGGTCCTTTCATTAAATTAGCGTAAAAGATTAATTATTAAACGCTACTGCCTATAAAATGTTCATCCTGTTATAAAAAAGGGAGAAAGACTTACTGCTAGATATAGTAATAAGACAAAATAAAAGAGGATGTTTCCGGTTCTCGTTTCCACCAATGCAAAAAAGTGTGAGAGCATAAAAGCACCGGCTGTGAAAATAGCAAATAGATGCAAATGCGAATTAATATTCAAAAAGAGGAATATGATAAAAGTATAAATAACTAATGTAAAAAGCAGATTAAAGTAGTTCCTAATCTTTATTCTATCCTTGTGGCGGTTGATATAGTAGTCACTGATTGTAATCAGCAATAATAATAGTCCGCAGGCTAGAATTACCCACTCATTAATATTATAAGAAAGGATAGGTATGGTGGAGAAATTAGATGCAAAAGTATTTGTAATAGGAGTGAGAAAGTCCTGCAGCTGGTCTGTTAGTAAGAACCAGGAAAAAGCAGGGAAATATATGATAAATATACCTAGTATAGAAGCAAGAAAAGCTCTGAAGTTAAATGATCTTATAACTGCCATTCCCACCCATAATATAGGAAGGTAAATAATAGCTGAGATAGAAAATAGACTAGACAAAGCTAGCATAAAGCTCGCTTGGAATGCTATATCTTGTTTGCGCTCGATATTGTATGATGCAAATAACATCGACAGGATAAACACTGTGATTAATGCACTGATAAATTCTCCCGACATGCATACGAACGAAGGCTGACTGCTGAAAAGCAGTATGATAAAAGCTGATGGTAATAATGTCTTTTGCCTTATCAGCAGGTATTTATTGTTGATGTGTGCAGCCAGAAATGCGATAATTGCAACAATGATAGAACTACAAGCCAGTGAGATATAACCATTATTAAACCAGTCAGCTATAGGATCCCATAGGTAATTCTCGCCATTGTTAGTTACCGGAGCACCAAAGTTTAGAAAATAGAAGCAGCGGATGAAAATGGCATAGAAAATGGCAAAGAACAGGAAGCCGTTTCCTGTAGCAATATATTTTCTATAAAATCGAGGTGCTGCTGCCATTTATTATTTTAGGTCGAATCCTATATCTTTTCTATAATATTTTTTATCGTATGTTATTTTTTCAGCATTTTTGAACGATAGGTTAAGGGCTTCTTCTTTTGTATTTCCATACGAACTGATAGCTATAACACGCCCTCCGTTTGTTAAAACTTTATCGTCAGATAATTTTGTGCCTGCATGGAAAAGAATACTGTCTGTAACAGACTGCAATCCTGTTATTTCTTTGCCTTTCTCATAATCACCAGGATAACCTCCTGAAACAAGCATAACAGTAACGGCATATCTGCTGTCAATCTCTAAGTCCTTTTCATGTAGAGTCTTAGTCGCAACCCCTTCTAGTAAATCAACAAAGTCAGATTTGATGCGTGGCATTACCACCTCAGTCTCGGGGTCTCCCATTCTCACATTGTATTCTATTACCATAGGTTCTCCTTTTACCTCAATCAGGCCAAGGAAGATGAACCCTTTATAGTCGATTTTATCTTTTTTCAGACCTTCTACAGTCGGGATAACAATGCGCTGCTCTACTTTTTGCATGAAAACATCATCAGCAAATGATACAGGAGAAACAGCTCCCATACCTCCCGTGTTTAGTCCTGTATCGCCTTCTCCTATTCGTTTATAGTCTTTGGCTACAGGAAGTATTTTATAAGATTCACCATCTGTAAGAACAAAAACAGAGCATTCGATACCCGAAAGAAACTCTTCTATTACAACAGTCTTGCTTGCATCTCCAAACATTCCGCTAAGCATTTCTTTCAGTTCTTTTTTAGCTTCGTCTAGGTCATTGATGATTAATACACCTTTTCCTGCGGCTAAACCGTCTGCTTTGAGTACGTAAGGTGCTTCCAGTTGTTCAAGAAAAGCATACGCATCGTTTAGTTGATCTAAAGTAAAGCTCTGGTACTTTGCTGTAGGGATAGAGTGACGAGCCATGAACTGTTTAGCGAAGTCTTTACTTCCTTCTAGTTGAGCGCCTTCTTTTGATGGACCTATAACCGGAATGTGTTTGATCGTTTCATCATTTATGAAAAAATCATAGATTCCTCTCACTAAAGGTTCTTCTGGTCCAACTACTACCATGTGAATATCATTGTTTAAAACGAAGTCTTTTATGGCAGGAAAATCTGTTGAAGAAAGGTCAATGTTTTGAGCAATCAGATGTGTTCCCGCATTTCCCGGTGCAACATAAAGATTGTCTACTTTCGAGCTTTGTTTGATCTTCCATGCTAAAGCATTTTCGCGTCCTCCGCTTCCTAATAATAAAATGTTCATATGGTAATGTTAGTATTTTGTTTAGTAAGCAAAGATACATGATTATTTTTTTGTAGGGACATTTTTTTTTGTAATTTGCACTGATCTTGTGTATGCTATTATCCATTGCGCAATAACAGGTTGCAAGCCCCTTGTCGCTTCTTTGGATAATATATACGTTTTTGATTTTATGTGAATGCCCTAAAATGTTATGATTAGTATAAATTCCAATATAACTCTAACCTAAAATCGTATTATGAAAAAGACTATCGTATCGCTTATTTTACTCTTTACTTCTTTTTCTTTCGTGATTCATGCTCAGGAAGAAAATGTTCCGTCGTGGGCAAAAGAAACAAAAGCTGAAAAGGAAAAACGGATGGAGTGGTGGACACACGACCGCTTTGGGATGTTTATTCATTGGGGCATATATGCATTACCTGCCCGCCACGAGTGGGTACAGAACCGTGAGCGTATCTCTAAATCAGAGTATAAAAAATATCAGGAACTTTTCAATCCGGATCTTTATGACCCGAAAGAATGGGCAGCAAAGGCTAAAGCTGCAGGAATGAAATATGTTGTATTGACGACAAAGCATCATGACGGTTTTTGTATGTGGGATACTAAGCATACGGACTATAAAATAACGAATACACCATACGGAAAAGATATTCTAAAACCTTTTGTAGATGCATTCAGAGCGGAGGGCATTCGGATCGGTTTTTATTATTCGTTGATCGATTGGCATCATCCGCACTTTACATACGATAATATGCATCCCGATAAACCGGAAAATTGGAAAGAGGAGAATAAAAATCGTGATATGACGAAGTATCGCCAATACATGAAAGATCAACTGACAGAGTTATTGACTGAGTTCGGGCAAATAGATGAACTCTTTCTCGATTTTTCGTATCCGGGAGAAGGCGGTAAAGGACATAAAGAATGGGACTCTGAGTCTTTGTTGAAACATGTGCGTAGCCTGATGCCTAATGTTATCGTAGACAATAGAATGGACCTGAACCATACGACATGGGGATGGGATTATTTTACGCCCGAACAATTTATGCCAAGCGAATGGCCTACGCTGAACGGAGAGAGAATCCCTTGGGAGACATGTCAGACATTTTCAGGTTCGTGGGGCTATTATCGTGACGAATATACATGGAAAAGCCCTCATCAGTTGATAACGATGTTGATAGAAACAGTTAGCAAAGGAGGTAATTTATTATTAAATGTAGGACCAACAGCAAGAGGTGTTTTTGATGATAGGGCAAACGAAAGACTTGATGCTATTGCTCAGTGGATGAAATTTCATAGCAGATCAATATATGGATGTACGCAAGCTCCCGACGAATTTTCTAGACCGCAGAACTGCTTCTTAACTTATAATCCTGAAAAGAAAAGACTGTATATTCATGTCTTAGAGTGGCCTTTCAAATCTCTTCAGCTAAAAGGCTATAAGGGGAAATTCAAATATGCCCAACTTCTCAATGATGATTCAGAGCTTAAGTTTAGCAGTCCTAAAGTGTCGGGTATAGAAGCCGGAGGAGGCAATATGACGGAGTTCGGTCAGAGTGACGATGTGTTTATTCAGCTTCCGGTAGAGCGTCCGAATGTAGAAATACCAGTGATTGAACTGGTACTAGAGTAAGGACTTCCAAGCTTCCGGCTCTATTGTTAATATTGATAGAAATATAACACAACCAAATGTGTTATAGCTAATTTGTTGTATTTTTGTCCCCCTGAAAAATAAAACATTTAATACAATTATGTATAGCGATATTTTTGATCGTACAGAAAGATTACTTGGACAAGATAAGATGAATGATCTCAGACAGGTACGAGTTATATTGTTTGGTGTAGGGGGAGTCGGAAGCTGGTGTGCCGAAAGTTTAATCAGGGTTGGAGTGAAACATCTGACTATTGTTGATGCCGATAAGGTATGTGAAACAAATATCAACAGACAGTTGATGGCTACTACTAAAACCATAGGGATAAATAAGGTAGATGCTCTGAAAGAAAGATTATTGGATATTAATCCTGAAGCCGAAATTACAGCTATAGCAGATGTGTATAACGAAGATACATACGAGTCGTATCAACTCGACTCGTATGATTATATAATCGATGCAATAGACAGTCTTAAATATAAAGTCCATTTGATCCGTACAGCAACACGCACCAAAGCGAAGCTTTTTTCCTCGATGGGTGCAGCCCTTAAGATGGATCCTACGCGAATCAAAGTTGCAGAATTTTGGAAGGTACAAGGTTGTCCTTTGGCAGCAGCTCTTAGACGAAAGATGAAAGAAGGAACTAAGCCTTCCAAGAAGTTCTTGTGTGTCTATAGTGACGAATTGTTGGAAAATAAAGGTGATGTTTACGAGACAGACGAATCGAAACGATCTGCTTTGTTGAAACTAGACAATCCTAGTAAAAAAGCTCAAATCAACGGCACGTTAGTTCATATAACTGCCATTTTTGGTTTTACTCTAGCGGGCTTGGTTATTAAAGATATTTGTAAATAGACGAGGTCTTTAAATTTTATATTCTTTAATGCTTTTGTATTAATAATAGGGGAGAAAATATTTTAAGGTTTGTATCTTTGAGAAAATGCTCAATGTAACTAACCTTAATATTTTATACCATGAAAGAGTCTGGCTATAAACGAGAAAAATTAGTAAAAAGAATAGTTTATAAATTCTCGCTTGTTATATTACTCCTATTTATAGGCACTACTGTCGTTTGTGCTCAAAAGAAAGCTTCCTCCACGCCAAAGAAAAAATATGATATAGCAGCTTTTTTGTATCCAGCCTATGCGTCGGATGATCCTCGTCTGCGCCCGTTTTGGCCTATGGGAATAGGCGAATGGGAAACTGTTGCAACTGTTCAACAGCGTTACCCTGGACATTACTGGAATCGTAAACCTCTGTGGGGATATATCAATGAAGCAGATCCTTCTGTTATGGAAATGGAAATTGAGGCAGCAACTAAGCATGGAGTAAATGTTTTTATTTTTGATTGGTATTGGTACGATGGGCGCCCCTTTATGGAGACAACCCTTAATAATGGTTTTTTGAAAGCTGCTAATGTCGATAAAATGAAGTTTTATCTGATGTGGGCTAATCACGAAGTTGTGAACACATGGGATACCCGCATTTCAAGACTTGATGAGCATAACGTCATATGGACGGGAAAAGTTGACAGGCAGGAATTTGAGAAAATATGCAAACGTAATATAGAAAAATACTTTAAGCATCCTCAATATTATACCATAGATGGTAAGCCCGTTTTTATGATTTATGATGTTCCTCAATTAATAGAGGGCTTGGGTGGAATAGATGAAACGATTGATGCACTGAAGTGGTTCGAATCGGAAACTAAAAAAGCTGGATTTCCGGGTTTGGATTTACAGCTGACAATGTGGAGTGTAAATGTAAACTATAGTGGTTTTGATGGAAGTAAAACCACAAACCCTCAAAATGATTTTGTTAAAAAACTAGGGTTTACGAGTGCAACGCATTACCAATTTGCTCACTTTACCAATGTAAATGAGGATTACATGACCATAATGGACGCAGTGAAAAAAGAATGGACTCATATTGATAATACTTTCGATCTAAAATATTATCCACACATCAGTGTGGGATGGGATAATAGTCCGCGAATAGAAAAGAGTGCTGTTGTGAAAAATAATACTCCCGAGAACTTCGAAAAAGCACTCCGAATGGCAAAAGAATATGCGGATAATCATCCAGATCAGGTGCCTCTGATTACGATTAATAGCTGGAACGAATGGACAGAAACAAGTTATCTGCAACCATGCAATGTGTTTGGTTATGGATATTTGGAAGCAATTAAAAAGGTTTTTGTAGAGTGAAAAAGGTTGATTTTATAAACTTATTGAATAAAGAAAGTATAGAATATCTCTGTATTTTTGCATCTTTGTATAAAAAGAAACAATTATGGAAGAATTAACTATAAATTACGAAATATCTAAAAAAGGAAGAGTTGCTAATATTATTATCTTCTCATACTTTGCCGCTTACGGGCTTTATAACTGTGTGAAAGAAGGGCTAGCAGACAATTTCAATGTCCTGTTTTATTTAGGGCTTCTCTGCTTTGTGGCAGGAGCGATTCTTATCCTTAAGAATACGGTTTGGCAGCCTGCTCCAATATTGAGTATGAGTAATAACTCTATAACATCTAATATTCCGGGTAAGAAAAGTTTTGCTATCGATTGGGTGAATGTCAGCAGAGTGAATATAGGACCGGGATACATTACCTTTCAGCTAAATGGAGGACAAAAGCAACAAAAACTGGATTTGCTACCGTTAAAATATGAAGATCTTCTTGCTGTAAAAGCAAAAGTGATGGAATTGTGCGAATTTAAAAATATCCCATATCACAACGATTAAGAAGAAAAGTTTAGAAATATATAGGAAGCCATCTTAGGATGGCTTTTTTCTTTTCAAGAAAAAACGTAGTTTTGTGTTTCTCTAAAAGTGAACCAATTGTATCAAAATCAATTAATCTTAATAAAATAGCTAACGAGTGAAAACAGAGAATGAAGAGAAAGTAGCCGGATTGCCGGAAAATGCTTTCCGCGAACTGAAAGAAGGGGAAGAGTATCAGCCGATAATGTCTCCCAATAAAGTATATAAAGAAGTAACGCCGTGGTCTGTGTTTTGGGGACTGGTAATGGCTGTGATATTTAGTGCAGCTGCGGCCTATCTGGGGCTGAAAGTAGGACAGGTGTTCGAAGCAGCGATTCCTATTGCCATCATTGCCGTAGGTCTTTCAACAGCCACTAAGCGTAAAAATGCTTTAGGTGAAAATGTGATTATCCAATCTATTGGAGCCAGTAGTGGTGTGATAGTAGCAGGAGCTATATTTACATTGCCGGCTCTTTATATATTACAGGCAAAATATCCGGAAATATCTGTGCAATTTTTTCAGGTATTTTTCAGCTCTCTGCTTGGAGGGATATTAGGTATACTGTTTCTGATACCTTTCCGTAAATACTTTGTATCAGAGATGCATGGGAAGTATCCATTCCCAGAGGCAACAGCTACAACTCAAGTATTGGTTTCGGGTGAAAAAGGAGGCGATCAGGCAAAGCCACTTATTTTTGCAGGTTTGATAGGAGGTCTTTACGATTTTATTATTGCCACCTTTGGAACATGGTCCGAAGTGTTTACTTCCAGAGTATTACCTTTTGGTGAGACTTTAGCAAATAAAGCCAAAGTTTTATTCAGTGTAAACGTAGGTGCTGCGGTGCTTGGTCTTGGTTATATTGTAGGATTGAAATATGCAGCTATTATCTGTGCGGGTTCTGCACTTGTATGGTTTGTGTTGGTTCCTCTATTCCCATTCTTAGGTGATACACTATTAGAGACAATTAATCCTGCTCCGTATTTAGCAGGAGGAGATCTTGTTGGAGGAATTGCAGGAGCTAGTCCAGAAGTGATCTTTGCTACTATGGCTCGTCATATTGGTATCGGAGGTATAGCGATGGCGGGTATAATTGGTATCGTTAAATCGTGGCCAATCATTAAGAGTGCTGTAGGTTTGGCATCTAAGGAACTAAAAGGAAATAAAAAAGAATTGACGAAAGAAGAGAAACGCACCCAGCGTGATATTTCTATGAAGATTATCTCTATTGGAGTAATCTTGGCGTTGATAGCTACATTTATATTCTTTTGGTTAGGGGTTATTCATAATCTGTTCTTTGCAATTATAGCGATATTGCTTGTTGCTATTATCGCATTCTTGTTTACTACAGTTGCAGCCAATGCAATTGCCATTGTAGGAAGTAATCCTGTTTCGGGGATGACGCTGATGACACTGATATTAGCTTCTGTTATTTTGGTGGCTGTAGGACTGAAAGGAACTACTGGAATGGTTGCAGCATTGATTATCGGAGGTGTAGTATGCACCGCGTTGTCGATGGCGGGAGGTTTTATTACGGATCTTAAAGTGGGCTACTGGATAGGGTCTACTCCGGCTAAACAGCAATCTTGGAAATTCTTGGGAACTCTGATTTCTGCTGCGACTGTTGGTGGAGTGATGATTGTTCTTAACGATACTTTTGGTTTTACAGGAGAGGGTGCTCTTGTTGCACCTCAGGCTAATGCTATGGCCGCAGTTATAGATCCTCTTATGTCCGGAACGCGTGCGCCTTGGGTGCTTTATGGAATTGGAGCCCTGATAGCTCTCGTTCTCAACTTCATGAAAGTTCCGGCTCTAGCTTTTGCTTTAGGTATGTTTATTCCTTTCCACTTAAATATTCCGTTATTGATCGGAGGTGCTATAAACTCATATGTAGGTAGTCGTAGTAAAGATCAGGATCTGAATGCGGCGCGTCTAGAAAGAGGAACTCTTATTGCCTCCGGCTTCATTGCCGGTGGAGCATTGATGGGTGTGATAAGTGCGTTGTTGCGTTATTTCGAGTTCAATTTCGTGAATGATGAATGGACAAATGGAAATTTAGCTCAAATTCTTTCATTGGTTATGTATGCTGCAATAATATTCTACTTTGGAAGTGCTGCGATGAAAGCAAAGAAAAACTAAGCATTGATTAAGTTTTATAATATAAGAAGAGGTGAGATTTCGCAATCTTGCCTCTTTTTTTGTTTTTATCCTTGTTACAAATTGCAATAGAAAAGTTATATTTGTAGATCTTTTTTTATGCAATACCATGAATCAGAATGAAGTTTTCTAGGACTACCAAGTCTGAATTTCATTTTATCCATATGTGGAAGATAAACTAATATCGAAACACTATAATCTAATTAATTAAAAATGAGAAAAATTCTTACATTACTCTTGGTCGTGTTTGCTGTTGGTACAGTAAATGCCCAAAAAGCCAATACTTTAACTGCTGAAGAAGTTAAAGAAGGCTGGAAATTATTATTTGATGGAAAAACATCCACAGGATGGCGTTCTTATAACGGCACCGGATTCCCTTCTGCATGGACTACAGATGGCGGGGAATTGAAATTTAAAAAAGCTGAAGGTAAAAAAGGCGGTGATATTGTAACAGAAGAAGAATTTGATAATTACGATCTTCGTATGGAATGGAAGATTAGTAAAGGAGGGAATAGCGGAATCTTTATAGGAGTAAAAGAGCAACCTGATTATAGATGGGCTTTTGTTACAGGTATCGAGATGCAGGTTCTGGATAATATAGATGCAGCAGACAGACACGATCCGAGCCACTTGGCAGGATCAATGTATGACCTGATTGACGCAAAAGAAACATCAAAACCAAAAGCAGTAGGCGAATGGAATGAAGTAAGAATATTGAAAAAAGACGGACAAGTTACTTTCTGGCTAAACGGTGTTGTTACTGCAAATGTGCTTCTTGGTGGAGCTGAGTGGAAAGAGTTGGTTGATAACAGCAAATTCAAAGGTAGTGACTTTGGTAAATTCCAAAAAGGTAAAATTGCATTACAAGACCACGGTGATGAGGTTGCCTTCCGTAACATAAAGATTAAACCTATTACTAAGACAATAGGTTTGCAGCTTTATTCATTGAGAGATGATATTAAGAACAATTTTGACGGCGTGATTAAGGCTGTGGCAGATATGGGTTATAAACAAGTTGAGGCTGCTAGTTATGGCGATGGACGTTTTTATGGTATGTCGCCAGCAGAATACAAAGCTAAACTTGAAGCAGTAGGACTAGAGTCTTTGTCTTCTCATACTGGTAATATCCCTTCCAATCCGGATGAACTGTTTTCTGATGCAACAATGAAATGGTGGGATCAATGTATTGCTGCTCATAAAGAAGCTGGGATGAAATATCTGGTGGTTCCAGGCATGCATCATCCTAAGACTTTAGATCATCTAAAGAAAGTTTGCGATTTATTTAATATAATAGGAGAGAAATGTAAACAAGCCGGAATTAAATTCGGATATCACAACCATGCTTCGGAGTTTACTACTAAGCCTGAAGGAAAAGTAATGTATGACTTTATGTTAGAGAATACAGATCCGGAGTTGGTATTCTTCGAACTTGATATTTATTGGTCTGTGATGGCTCAACAAGGTCCGGTTGAATATTTCAAAAGATATCCTGGACGTTTTAAACTATTGCATGTGAAAGATCGTAAAGAACTTGGTGAAAGTGGTCTTGTAGATTTTGCAACAGTATTCAAAAATGCAGAGTTGGCTGGTGTTGAAAACCTTGTTGTAGAAGTAGAACAATATGATTATAAACCAATAGAAAGTGTAGAAATGAGTTTAGGCTATTTGCTAAATCATCCTTATGTGAAGGCTAAATTCTGATAAGCAGAATCTTTAAATAATGAAGCGAGGGCGTTATGCTCTCGCTTTTTCTTTATATTATTGCAGTAATTATCATTAACTCCTATTATAGAACAGAATATGCCTTTTACTCTTTCTCATCCTTCTCTCTTTTTGCCAATGCTCTATGTACAGCGAAAGTGGTTTTCTGTTACAGCTTTGGCTATTGGAAGTATGGCGCCTGATTTTGAGTACTTTATAAGGATGAGGATACAGAGTGACTATAGTCATACACTATTGGGTGTGTTTTGGTTCGATCTACCTCTGACAATTTTGATCGCATTTGTTTTTCACAGTTTGATTAGGAATAGTTTGTATAATAATATTCCTTATACTCTTCAGGCTAGGTTGAAGCCTTTTAACCGCTTTGATTGGAAGAACTATTTTATAAAGAATTGGCTTGTTGTTGTAACTTGTGCTTTGATTGGAATATTTTCTCATCTATTATGGGATAGTTTTACGCACGAAACGGGTTTCTTTGTAGAGAAAGCATCTTTTTTAAGCAGTGACATTTTAACTGTACCTGTCTACAAGGTTTTACAACATAGCAGTACCCTCTTGGGAGCTTTTGTTATTTGGAAGCTACCATGTAATGACTCGGTTAAGAAAACGGAAGTTAATCCTTATTACTGGATCTTTTTTGTATCCATCGTTTTGCTTATAGTCGCTCTAAGGTTATTGTTCGGATTGAATTATAGGCAATATGGGCATGTGATTGTAACAGCTATATCAGCCTCTTTCATAGCTCTTGTGATAACTCCAATCCTGATGAGGGTGTTCTGCTCTAGGAGTAGTTCATAGTGTATTTAACTTACAGAAGAAAAGAGACACCTGAATGGTATCTCTTTCTTTGGAGTATAATTAGTGGAATTTATTCAATAACTTTTATACAACGCACATTTGCTGCAGCGCCATTTTTCCTGAATTCATCGCCCCATCCCGAGATGTTTTTCTTCCCAGTTATCAACCCTATAGCTCCATTTTGTTTTTCTATTAAGGCGGCTTGAGCACCAAAGTTACAGTCTAATCCTCGTGGAGGAATACCTGCTCTATCTATGACATCCATTCTGAGAAGACCTGCCGGATAAATGTTCATTCCTGAATTATTCTTATCCCCTGTCGGATATCCCCCCATATTCGTCGGAACTCTTGTGTACGGAGAAGCATTTGCATCAGGATGAGGCATATCTAACTGCCCAAATGAGTTTAATTTGTCTGGTGCGAATGCTTCTCTTGCATCACTTGGCTCGTATAAATCATTGCTTTCAAACAAATAAGGGATAGCTATATTTGCTGAACCGCCACCAGAAACTCCGGTTATTTCTTCAAATAAGCCGACCCACTCCTCTATTCTGGGTACTTTCCAGCCTTCAGGACATAATCTTTCGCCATTTTCGGTAGCACCTGAACCAAAAACTGTAGTGTAGTTGTACTGTAATCCAAATTTAGAGACGAATGCATCTTCTGTAACTTTTATTTCTTGTCCATTTAGTAGATAGGACATCACCTTTGTTGTAGATATATCACTTTTACTTTTTACTCGATGAAGATTGGCTGTACTATTTTCATCGTAAGGATAATCCTCTACATAAGATATTGCTGCTGAGAAATATGCAGGATGTAGTAAAGATGAGCCATCGTTATATCTTGTTGTTCTCAAGTTGCTTGTAAACCAATATGTGCCTCGTTTACACCCTTTTTTATTGAAAAGCTTTGCCGTATAACTGTTCCCGTCGATATCTGTTACAGTGATAATATCGGGTATCCTCGAAGCATCTGTATTTAGTCCCTGCCATTCAGTGCCTGTCCATACATACACCCCTGGGCAACTGTTCTCAAATTCCTCCGGGACATAAATAGTTAGCCCAATGTGCTTGTCTACATCTAGTCCGGGATCTATATCCTCTAGTGTGTAGATAGTTGTTAATTGTACTCTGGGAAGCCCTAAGCCTTTAGTGGAATTAGCCTCAGATTTGTCATTTTCTTTCAGATCCAATAAAGCTCCTTTGTTGGGTTCTATTCCCGATCCGATAGTTACTTGTGCGTGTGCTTGCCCCATTATAAACAAAAAGGCAAAAAAAAGTAAAGTTTGTCTCATGTTGGAAAGTTTTATGATCACAAGGAACCCTACAATATAAAAACTCAGTTCCTTCTGAGACACGAAGGAAATATTATCAAATAAAACAAGTGTCTTATATCAGCAATCTATTTTTTCAAATAAGCAATCGTTTAATATACATGGCATTAGATGGGTCTGTATGCTCGTTTTTATTTAGCGTCAAAGCTACAAATCATCCATCTCTTCTTCTATTATTTCTTTTTGAAGAGATATGGAAGCTAGTTTAAGTTCATGTGGTGCCATCCCATAATATTCTTTAAATAGGCGATGGAATGTGGATCGAGAAGAATATCCACATTCTACAATGATGTCATCAATTGATATATCCTTATTTTCTAGTAGTAGTTTTCTGGCATTTTCGAGCCTGTACTTGTTGATGTATCCTGTAAAAGTTAGCCCTGTTTCTTCTTTGATAGCAGAGCCTAAATATTGTCTATTGGTGCCTAAGGTTGAAGCCAGATCCTCCCTGTTTATATTTGGGTCTTTATAGGCTTCTTCTTTAAGCATGTATTCTTCTAATTGTTGAAAAAGAGGGTTGATGTTAATAGAATTGGTGTTTGCCTTATCTATTATCATTTTTTTATAGTAATTTATATTCTTACTTAATTCCTCTTGCTGTTTAAAAAGGACATTGTTTTTAGTTTTTTGCTTTGCAAAGTTATTCCTAATAATCAGGGCAATAGTTAAAAGAAGAATAGCAACAACAATGAGTGCAATTATAATAGTTTGTGAAAACTTTAATTGAGTTCTAGTTCTTGCAATCTCAGCCTCTTTCAAATTAAGCTCGTATATGGTTGCTAACTCGTCTAGTTGTATGGCTGAATGACTATCATTTATTGAGTCGGCAAGATTTGTAGCTTTAAGAAGTTCATTATAAGCGAGCTTGTATTTCTGTTTGTCATATAATAAAGAAGCCTTTTCTTTAAAATAAGGAGGCAATACAAATATTCTTTGCTCTGCGCCGTATTGGTCAATATTTTGTTCTATATAATCCAATGCTTTGTCGTATTCATGCGTTGCAGAAAAATAAGAAGCAAGAATCTTGTTATAGTCAGGCTTTAGTGATTTTTTAATCTTATCGTCAGACTCTTGCGAAAAGTTTTTAATTAGTTCTTTCGCTTTTTTTAAATCTTTCAATCCAAGACTGATTTGTATATCAAGTATATCCGCAATGGCTTTTTGCGTTGAAACAAATTCGGGGGAAAATGTAGTTCCAAATTCATTTAGAATTTGTCTAATGGAATCATTATATTGTGTAGCCTCTTTATGATTATTGGATTGGCTGCTGCTATGTGCTATTAATGATAAAATTGCTACTTCGTTTAGTTTTTCGTTTTTACTCAGTCGGCTATATTTTAGAGCCTCTTTGAACTTTCTTTGAGCTTCTCCATATTTTTCCATTAGATAATATGTGTTACCTAGATTCATGTATATGCCGAGGTGTATTTTGGGGTCTACATCTCCTGCTTGCTCTACTCTTTCCAAATGTCGTTTTTGATTGATTAAAGCTAAGTCGTATAATCCTCTTAGCAGATAGGAAAGCGACTTATTGTATTCATAGCGATTTACCGCCTTATCGGTAAATGGCAATATTCTGGCTATTGGTTCTGATAATTTTATATAATGATTGATGCTGTCAGGATTGTACACCCGAAAATAATATCCCATCTTGTAGGTGTAAGCTGTCAGTAAATAGTGACTATCTTTTTGTTTCTTGGCTTCATTCTCTATGTCTTGTGCTCTGGATAGCAAATTTGGAGTAACAAATTCTATTCGTCCAAGTTCCGTTAACGCCTCCAGCTTTTCTTTTCCTGAAAGAGTTTCTACTCTTACTGTTAGACTATCAATTACTTTTTTTGAACCTTCTTGTGCTAAAAGGTTGTACGAAGTTAGGCATAGGGATAGAATGAGGATGATTTTTGTAACTGATTTCTTCGTATTTACTTTTTGTGTAGTTTGGGGTAAGTCTTTTGTCGGATTCATTGTAGTGTTATGTGTGAATGTGCTTTTGTTGTAAAGTTAACAAAATTTGCTCATAATTTTTGATATAGGGAAAAGAGACTATTAGTGATTCTCTTTTATTAAATAAAAAAGCAGCTAAGATATTTATCTTAACTGCTTCATATTGAGTGGTCCCACTTGGGCTTGAACCAAGGACCCCATGATTATGAGTCATGTGCTCTAACCAACTGAGCTATAGGACCTGATTTTTGGGTTTCCCTGAAATCGGATGCAATATTACTGTTTTTTGCCGATATAGACAAGCTTTTGGACGAAAAAATGATAATATTGTATGTAAAATATACTCTATTTACTGGTTGCCGGTTGAGTACGACTGTTTATTATTGACAAAGAAATGTATAATAAGATTCCTCCTGCGATACCTAAAATCCCTAAGAAATAGATAAGTACAATAAAGAATAGGGCTAGGAAATAACGTTGTTCGTTTCCTTTGAACTTTAAGCTCTTTATTTTGAGTGAAAACATCGGAATCTCAGATACCATCAGAGAGGAGAATACTAATATTGCCACTAGGACAAGATAAATTAGCATTGGTGATATAACGGGAACGGTGTTGACTAATCCGTAGCAAAAACTAATCCAGAACAAGGCATTTGCAGGAGTGTTTAATCCTATGAATGATTCTGTCTGTCGTTCGTCTATATTGAATTTGGCAAGTCTGAGAGCTGAAAAAATTGCTAACAGAAAAGCTATATATGGTAGATATTCCGTAATCAGTGGATTGTCAGTTATTATACTTAAATGCCCTCGAAGGAAAGTGAATACTGTTAAGCTGGGCGCAACACCAAAACTTACCATGTCGGCAAGAGAATCTAATTCCTTTCCCATCGGAGAGTATGCTTTTAATAAGCGAGCTGCGAAGCCATCAGAAAAGTCAAAAAGGGCTGCGATAATTACAAATACAACCACCCATAGATATTCTCCCTGAAAAGCCATAACTGAGGCGATGCATCCTGAGAATAGATTGAGAGAGGTTAGTAGATTTGGTATATGTTTTTTCATTATTCTTTGAATTTTGCAATCACCGTTTGGTTGCCGGTTACCTTCTGGTCCATTTCTACCAAGATCTCAGTTCCTAATGGTAGATATACATCGACACGTGAACCAAGTTTTATAAAACCTAAATGTTCATCAATATGTGCTACTGTTCCTTCCTGAGCATATGTAACAATACGGCGAGCCATTGCACCTGCTACTTGTCTTAGCAGCAATTGATGCTTCCCGTCTTCGGTTTCCATAACCACTGTCGAACGTTCATTTTCTGTACTCGACTTAGGTAGATATGCTGCCATGAAGCGTCCATCGTGGTGTTTCGACATGAGTACTTTCCCATTGATGGGGTACCAGTTAGCATGAACATTAAATGGCGACATAAAGATAGAAACGATAATTCTTTTGTCTTTAAAATATTCCCCCTCGTAAACTTCCTCAATCGCCACTATCTTTCCATCGGCAGAAGCTACAACTGTATTCTTAGTATCTCCTTTAAAGCGCCTGTATGGGCTTCTGTAAAAATTTAATACGACTAAAAATAGAGCAATAGAAACAGCTCCAATGATATATGATAGAGCATGAAGACGAAAGAAATACCACAATGCTCCATTCAGAAGCAGTAGTATGATAAAGTAAGTAACTAAAACGTCGCGTCCTTCGTGATGAACTTTCATTAGTTTGTTTTATGTAAGATATTTCATGTGACATGCAAAAATATCTTTAATTGCTGATATATACAAATTTGACAAATGAAAAAGAGAGGCTCAAGGCCTCTCTTCTATATTCATTCGTTTTTCTTTTTTTATAATACGTATAGCGAACTGATCGATTCGTTAGAAAGAACTCTACGGATAGAGTTAGCAAATACATCTGCTACAGAAAGAACAGTTACTTTTTCGCATTTCTTAGAGTAAGGAATACTGTCAGTAAATACCATTTCTGTCAATCCGGATAGATCTACACGTTCCGATGCAGGGTCAGACATAACGGCATGACTGGCAACTGCACGAACCGAACGAGCTCCGCTAGCCATCATCAGGTCAGCCGCTTTTGTTATAGTTCCCGCAGTATCAACGATGTCGTCAACAAGAAGTACATCCATTCCTGTAACATCTCCGATGATTTGCATCTCAGATATTTCGTTTGCTTTTTTTCTTAGTTTGTAGCAAATAACCATTGGTATTCCAAAATACTTAGCGTATGAGCTGGCACGTTTTGTTCCACCTACGTCTGGTGTTGCTATTACTAAATTTTCTTTGTCTAATGTATTAATGTAATCAACAAAAATAGCAGAAGCATAAAGATGGTCAACCGGAACATTGAAGAAGCCTTGGATCTGGTCTGCATGTAAGTCCATTGTGATAAGACGGTCGATGCCGGCTGCACTAAGCATGTCTGCAATAAGTTTTGCTCCTATAGATACACGAGGTTTATCTTTTCTATCTTGTCTCGCCCAACCAAAATAAGGGATAACAGCTACGATAGAATGAGCCGATGCTCTCTTTGCTGCATCTATCATTAGCAATAGTTCCATTAAGTTGTCTGACGATGGGAAGGTAGATTGTACCAAAAATACTTGAGCCCCTCTGATAGACTCTTCATAAGAAACAGAGAATTCTCCATCGGCAAAACGCTCAATGTTCATTTTCCCAAGAGGACATCCTAAACTAGCACAAATTTTTTCAGCTAAATAACGGGAATTTGTCCCCGAAAAAATCTTAAAAGGTACGTTACTTTCCATTCTAACAATAAGTCTTTTAGATATGAGTTTGATATGTATTTATATAAAGTGCAAAATTAGCAAAAACAAACCACTTAAGGGATGTTAATTTGCATAAAATTTAATGATTTTTCCCGAATAGGGTTCTAACTCTATTTGCAACTCTTTATTCCAGCCGGATTTTAGGGGAAATTTCTTCTTCGAGAATAACTCTTTTGCTTGATTAATTTGTTCCGGATCTATTTGCATATAATCGTATGCCTCCTCCGGAATTTGCACGGCTACATTCTCGGTTTGAGACGAAAAGTTAGCTATTACAAGTACAAATTCTTTACCTTCCGAGCGTAGGAATGCGTACTGCTTGGTTGAGTCAAAACTTGGGTTTTCATAATTCGCATACATCAGATCGAAGAACTTACCCGAAGTTATAGAAGCTTCTTCTTTTGCTATTTTTATAATTTGAAGATACTGTTCGCGTAGCTTTTTCTGGCTGTCAGATAATCCCGTATTTCCATATGCTCCATTGTTTCGCCATTGGCGTATTGTATCTACTGACCAATAATCGAAGATAGTTGTTCTACCATCAAGCCCACTAAAGCCTTCTTTGTCCATTCCTCTTTCTCCTAACTCTTGACCAAAATAGACCATTACAGGGCTTGTACTTATTGTGGCACTAATAAGCATTCCCGGTATAGCCTTGAACGGATCGCCTGCGAAAAAGTCCGAAGCAATTCGTTGTTCGTCATGGTTCTCTAGGAAATTGAGCATCTTGTCTTGCAGCCCATCTATGCGTTGCCAGCAAAAAGTAATATCCGAAGTTGGTTTGTATCCGCAGATCACATCTCGCAAGGTGTCGTATAGATCAACCTTGTCGTACAAATAGTCAAATAATCCCCAGTGAACATAGTTGTTGTATTGAGCAGGATTGTACACTTCGGCGATAAATATCAGGGACTTGTTCTTTGCCTTAACTTTAGGTATTACCCAATTCCAAAATTCAACGGGAACCATTTCTGCCATATCGCAACGGAAACCATCTACGCCTTTGGCTGTCCAGTATAATAAGATGTCTCTCATCTTAAGCCAGGTATCGGGGATGGGAGTAAAGGTAGTCGATCTATTGTTGTTGTAGTCTACTCCGTAATTTAGTTTGACTGTTTCGTACCAATCGTTTATCGTAGGCTTGTTGGTAAAACAGTCGTTTCCTGTCACTTTAGCGGGGAACTCCTTATATGCTTCTTCTCCTTGTAGCACAGGAAATTGAAGTTCTAACTGTTGATTGGGTATATAGTAGAAGTTGTTGTCCGGATCGAAGGATACATCTGTATTGTCTTTCTTCCCGAAATCATTTACTTTCTTAGGTTTTGCATCCGAATGATAATATCTGGCTACATGATTAGGAACAAAATCGATAATCACTTTCATTCCATTCTTATGTGTACGTTCCACCAATTGTTCAAATTCCTTGATGCGATGGTCTATATTGTCTGCTAAATCGGGAGAAATATCATAATAATCACGTATTGCATATGGTGAACCCGCAATTCCTTTTACCACATCGGGATGATCGGCAGGAATCCCATGAGCAGAATAGTCTGTTTTAGAAGCGTGTTCGAGCAAGCCTGTGTACCAGATATGAGAGAATCCCATCTTCTTGATCTCTTTCAGGGCTTTAGTATCAAAAGCCGAAAGTTTACCTACCCCGTTTTCTGCTAATGTCCCATTTTCTATGTTTGTGTTATTGTCGTTACCAAACAATCTGGGAAGAACTTGATATATAAATATTTTCTCTTTCATATTGTCTTAATTTGTAAAGTCTTATTTTATATAAATATATGAGGAAAATCTTTCTTAAACAAGGCTTCCTTTTCTTCAAGGAATTTTTTTGTAAGATCATAGCCAGTGAGGTAAATCTCTTCTACATGATCCAGATCGAACATTGAATATCCGAATAGGTCGGACGATTCTATCAGATAATCGCAGAGGTTTCTGTCCAGAAGGGTATTTGACCCCGACATGTAATGAAATGAACGCTCTGCCACATATTTAATAGAACTTTTGTATTCCGATTTAGTTAACGGACTAACATTGACTCCGATAATCTTCATGCACTCCTTTCGGATAGTAGAGACAGGGAAGTTCTTAAACAAGCCGCCATCTACATAGTAATGTCCCTTGATCTCAACCGGTCTGAAAATAATGGGAACAGAGCATGATGCTATGATTGTAGGAATTAAAGCTCCGGAAGAGAAGGTTTTACTTTCGCCAAACTCTATATCAGTAGCCGTAACGTATAAAGGGAGTTTCAGATCTTCGAAGGTTTTTGCTCTGAGGTGTTTTTTCAGAAAGGAGTGTAAGCCATCACTCTTGAAGAATCCTCCATGTGGAATTGAAAATCCAACAAATTCTCTGAAAGCTTTATTCTTGAAAAAATGAATGATTTCGTCAGGCGCATATCCGTCTGCATAAAAAACGCCGGCAAAGGCCCCGGCACTGGTTCCTGAAATAACCTCAGGGTAAAGCCCTCTGTCGTTTAGTGCCTTTAATGCTCCCAAGTGTGCAAATCCCTTTGCTCCTCCTCCGCTCAACGCAATACCTAACTTATATTTGTATTTCGTATCATTCATCTTGAAACGATGTCGTATAATTTGAGGCAAAGGTAATGATTATCTATCTGATAAAATATTTATAAAGAATTAAAAAGGGCTGTTTGTTACAGTTCTGTTATCTAAACATTTTGTCGATAGTTTCATCTTCCAGCAGCGAGATGATTGTCTTTCCGTCAGGAGTATATTTATGTGAAGGGGAAGCAAATAGCTGATCTACTACTTTATTCATTTCTTCATCAGACAACTTGTGCCCATAAGGAATAGAGGCCACAGTAGCCATAGACAAGGCTAATGTTTCTTGTATTTCTTCCTTTATATCGCTACCCGAATCTACACTTTTCCCAATCATGTTATGTATCAGTTGTACTGCATCGATATTTGAAATTTCGGATGGAACCCCATTGATGGCAAAAGCATTATTGCCAAGGTTGCTGAGATCGAATCCTACGGCTTCCAGATCTTCAATGAGATATGGTATCATGGCTGCTTCGGAAGGCGAAAGTTCTACTATTTCGGGAAACAGAGTACGTTGGGAAATGCCTCTTTTTTGTTTTATCTGAGCCAAAAACTGATCGAACAAGATGCGTATATGTGCACGGTGTTGATCTATCAGCATCAATCCCGATTTGACAGAGGTGAGTATATATTTACTCTTATATTGATAGTGAACGATAATGTCTGTAGATGTAGTTTCTACATTCTCTTCTTCTTGCTCACTATTTCCACTGCTGAAAATATCAATGTCTTCATCCGATGAGAAAATTGTACTTTGCGTTTTCTTTTCACTCTCAAATCCTTCATAAAATTGTTCCCAATCGAGTTTCGGACGTTGATAGCCTGTACTTGGCGCCGTACTTTTGAAAGGATTGTATGACGGGTCTACATTTACTCTGGGTTGTGCAACATTTTTAGATGGGTCGTGGATAGGAATATCGATAGCACCTTCCGTATCGAAGTCGATCGTCGGTACTTCATTAAACTTGCCGAGAGCTTCCTTTACAGCAGCGGATAATATCTGCCATATAGGTTGCTCATTTTCAAACTTAATTTCTGTCTTGGTAGGGTGTATATTGACATCTATCGTCGACGGGTCGACGGTTAAGTAGATGAAGTAGTTCGGGTTTTCGCCCGAAGGAATCAGTGGATCAAAAGCATTTGTTATGGCTTTGTTGAAATAAGGGTGACGCATATATCTCCCGTTTACAAAGAAGTATTGCAAAGCTCTTGTTTTGCGTGCCGACTCAGGCTTACCGACGAATCCTGTTATTTTAGCCAGAGATGTTTCTACATCAATGGAGATTAGTTGCTGGTTGAAATTTTTACCTACAACATTTACAACCCTCTGGCGTAAGTTGCATGCAGGGTATTTGAGCACCTCAATATCATTATCTATGAAAGAAAACTCTATTTGAGGATTGACCAATACAATACGTTCAAGTTCTGTGAGTATATTTCGGCGTTCGGTGTCGTTCGACTTTAAGAATTTGCGGCGAGCTGGTACATTGAAGAATATATTTTTGACAGAAAAATTGCTTCCTACCGGGCAGGCAATACTTTCCTGAGCCTCTACTCTTGAGCCTGCTATCTGAATGTAGGTGCCTAGCTCATCTTCTTCCCTGCGGGTTTTTAGCTCAATCTGCGCAATAGCCGAAATGGATGGAAGAGCTTCTCCTCTAAAGCCCATCGTTCTCAGTGCAAAAAGATCATCTGCTTGTCTGATCTTAGAGGTGGCATGACGCTCGAAAGCCATGCGAGCATCTGTAGCAGACATTCCTTTTCCGTTATCGATAACCTGAATAAGGGTTCTGCCGGCATCTTTTATTATCAGTTGTATGCTGTCGGCTCCGGCATCAATTGCGTTTTCAATTAGCTCTTTTACAACAGACGCAGGACGTTGGATAACTTCTCCGGCTGCAATCTGGTTAGCTATTGAATCGGGTAGAAGGTGTATTATATCGCTCATTTTGTATGTGTACTTAATCTTCTCTGTCGAAAATGGCAGAGCGTTTTGGTCTAACATCTGTACTCTTTCTGACAGACCTTCGGAAAATGTCGTCTTTGTTGAGAGGGCGAAGGTAGTCGTACCAGAAAAATTCTGTCAGTCTTAATTGATCGGGTGTGGCTAAGTGAAACGGTGTTGTTTTACCAACAGGCTTTGGCCAGGCTGCGAGACGTTCGAATTTACCATCTTTCATGTTGATGCGAAGATAGCTTCCCTCGAGCCAATTAAGCAAGCCACTTAGTTGCCCATCTTTCTCTTCGGGGTATGTGATTGTTTCTACATTTCCTTCAGCTAACACTTGATTTACTTTTTTATTCTTGAAGAATATTTTTAAAGATCTACTCTTTAACTGGTTAAAATGGATAGAGTCTTTTTCTTCTATAGAGAATGCATGGTTTTTTATATGCATGTAATCAATAGTGCTATCATTCATAAAGATATCAATAGTATCACCGGATAACTGTCTGTTGGTATTCCACAGAACGGGATCTTTATACATATGCAGGATAGAGTCTTTGGAGCTAAACTGCAAGGAGTCACAAATGCCTTGTATATCCGATCGATAGAATCGTACATTTCTATAAGCTTTCAGAATACGGTATGTCAATAGCGTTGTATCAGCCACAGCTAATGACGAGATAGAATCAAGTTCAGCAGGTTTTGTAGCCAAATCTTCTTGTAGTGGCGGAACGGAGTCTAAGCCTAGAGGGTTGGATATATCGAAGATCAACGAATCAGACGGACTCTCATTTATTGAAGCCGAATCTAAAGGTTTAGGCTGAATTTCCTTTTTTAACTCAAGTTTTCTTGGATAGATGCTATCTGTAACTGTTATTAGTTTCAAGGTGTCGGCATGAGCAAATAGGCTATCTCCTTGAGAATATTCGATGCAATAAGCAGAGTCTGTCGCCATTGCATAATTTTTTAGTTCATTGTAATAACCATAATTCCCTATTAGTATAACGCGGTCGGTTGTGTCTTGTAAAAACATATGACCAAATACTTCTCCATATCCTTCATTTTTATAATAAAAGATAGAGTCTCCGCTAAGGAAGCGATTTCCCTCTTTGTTTACTATTCGCGATTGGTCAAGCAGTAGAGATTCCTCTGTGGCTGTATTATACCATCCGTTGCTTGTGTATATTGTTCCACTGTCGGACACTATCGTAGTAGGAGTGGAGAATAAGGCAATTCTTTTGTCTGTATCGTACTTAAGTTCGTCAGAATATAATTTAAAATTGGGGTTCGTCAGAATTACACTATCTCTGAATGTTGCCATTTTGAAACTAGGCTCGTATTGTCCCCAAAAAGAAGTAAGATCATTTAGGGAATCGACTAGCATACCTCCATCAAAATAATAGCCAACATTTAATGTGCGGTCGTAATTGAGGCTATCCGTGAACAAGGTTACGGGATTGCTCTTGTCAGCCGGAGAGTGTTCCAGTCTAACGTTTTCTCTTACTTTAGCCAGTCTGGTATTACCATCGTAATGGATATAACTTCCATACAGGAATAAGGTGTCGCCTTGTTCCATCCTAACATTATCGAAAGCCTCGAATGTATTCATGTTTGAATAATAATAGGCGCTATCGCAATACAAAAAGGCTCCTTCGTGAAAGAGTACAACGTTATGTTTTAGTATCTGTAAACTTTGTCCTCTGTTCCAGAATCCAGAGTCCGCTTTTATTATTTCAATAACTTTTACGGGTGATTTCGGGTCGTCTTTCTTTTTCTGAGGGTTTTGAGGTGTTTGCTGTACGGGCAACTCTTCGAGATCGAATCTCGGAGAAATAGCTGTTTGAGCAGAAACATAAAGAGCAATGAGGCATAGAACACTCACAAGCGGTATTCTATGCCTTTGCAAAAAATATTTTAAGAATTTGTCTAGCACGTTTTTATGATCAATTGTTCTCTTCTTCGTCTTTTATCCAACCTGAATATTGAAAGTCGCAATTTCTCCAATCCTTGTCAATGTATATATATGTGTCTTTAATTTTGTCTTGTAGCCATTTAGCCAGAATTTCTTGTTGTTTCTTTTGTTCCACAATCTCCTTCAATATCTGATAGTCGTCGGAAACGTTAGCTATATGTCGGTCTACTCTGTTTTTGAGTTTAACGATGGCTATAACTTCTTTGTTGTTCTTTTCTAATCTTATTTTGAATGGGGCTGATACCTGTCCTACTTTCATTGTATCTACAACGAGTGCCATTTCTTTAGAAAGGTCTTCCATCTGGAAGCGAGGAGTACCGTAATTTGAACTTGTACCTTTGCGATTTACCATCAGCCCGTTATTGTTCCGTGTGTCTTTATCGAAAGAAAAAGGAGTTGCATCTTCGAATGTGATCTCTCCTTTGTGGATAAGGTCTACTATTGTATCCATTTTTGCAGTCGCTTTTTGGAAAGACTCTGCCGGAACTTTTGGTTGCAAAAGAATATGACGTGCATTGAGCAGGTCACCTCTACGCTCTATCAATTGGATGATGTGGAATCCGTATTCAGTCTCAACTATGTTCGAAACTTTTTTAGGGTCGGTAAGAGAGAATGCCATGTTGGAGAATTCAGGTACCCATTCGGCTCTACCTCTGAATCCTAATTCGCCTCCGGTTTGTGCTGCACCCGGTTCTTCTGAATACATAATAGCTAAAGAAGAAAAGCTTTGTCCGTTGTTTACTCTTTCAGTAAAGTCGCGCAGACGTTCTTTTACCTTGTCTATCTCAGACTGAGGTACAACAGGCTCATTCGTAATAATTTGCAGTTCTACTGTTGTTGGGATATAAGGTAAGCTGTCTTTTGGCAACTGAGCATAATATTTTCGTACTTCAGATGGAGTAAGAGCTCCTTTTTTGCCAACGATGTTTTTTTGAGCTTCTTCAACCATAAAGTTGTTCTTGATCTCTTCTCTCCATTCCTCTTTCAGTTGAGTCATTGTTGCATTAAGATATTCTTCTGCCTTTTCTTTCGAACCCAAATTATCTATAACGTTTTTCTCTTGCTGAGCAACGGCTCTGTTGACATTTGACATAGGTACAGTTATACTATCTATCTTTGCTTGGTCGAGGAATAGCTTTTGTACAGCCAACTGTTCAGGAATAAAACAGTATGGGTCTCCTTCGATGCGTCCACCTCTAGATAAAATAAGCATACGGGACTTCTCTATATCCGACTTAAGGATAGCTTCGTCGCCCACTATCCAAATTATTTTATCTACTACATTGTCATTACTGTCCTGAGCTTTGCCAAGAAGGCTTGAGCCAAGGAATAGAGTGAATAAAACAAGTTTTCCTGCTTTTCTTATCATGTTTATGTATTTCATTAAAAATTGCGTAAATATAGTGAATATGTCTCACTTTTTCTCTTAACGAAGAAAAAGAAGTTATATTCTATTTATTATAAAACTTAATCTCATCTTCTGCGATTGCTTTTTCGTAAAGATCCTTTTGAACCTGTTTTAAGAAATCTGCTTTTCGGTGTTCAATAAATATTTCTTTCAACTGCGTTTTTACATATTCATATGGAGCTTCATCTCCCCCCAGTTTGTATTCTTTGATATTCACTAGATAGACAAATGCAGAGTCTTTGGCTTCTACATTTTTATTTGTTTTTAGGAACTGTCCCCTATCTGCTATGTCGGAAGGGATGTTGTCCATTATGTCGTCAAAGTCTACCCATCTATCGTAAAAATATTCATAGGCAACAGCATTTTGCAATGTGTTTTTTTCAATGTTTTCGATTGCATCACTAGTCCCTTGTTTATACCATTTCTCAAAATTCTTTAACTGAGAAGATTCTACCGGAATTTTTAGAAACAACCCTTTTATGATATTATCTTCGAGCTTTATTTTATCTTTATTTTGTTCATAAAATGTTTTCAGTTCATTCTCACTGATTGATTGTGAGAGTTGTTGTTTCAATAGTTGTTCCTGATATGTATTGGATATTAATGATTTCCTATAATTTTCTACCAAGGTATTTATTTCGTCCTTGTTTGTAATGTTTTGCTGAGCTTTATCATACATCAGCTGCTCCCCGATCCACATATCGATATACGTAGAAGCATACTTGGTGCTGTCCTCTTTGGACAGACCTTTAGGGATGACTGTTTCTATGTCAGCCTTATATAGCGTGTTCTCGTTTACTGTAACTATAGGGGACTGGTTCATATCAACGCTTTCCCCCTTTTTTTCACTACATGAAAAAAGACAGAGCAGGATGGCTGTGATAACTATTGTAATTGTTTTTTTCATTTTATAGACTCTATTACAGATTTATTCATAGAGACTTTGTATTTGTTCGATAGATACGTATCCCATTCCTTTTCCAGCTCTTGTTGATAGTCTGCTTCAACTGCCGTTCTTACATCGCGATAATCTTCCGGAGTCTTTATTTCTTTGCCTACTACAGAAAAGAAGGGAAGGTCAGGTAAAGCTTTAGGCTTTTTACCTCCATATATTTTATAGTCTATATACTGATTCTCTCCTTTTTCCCATACTCCGGGTCCTATTTTTACCACGATAGAGTCTTTGTTTAGTCTTTTTATTTTATCTAAAATCTTCTCTATGGTCTTTTCTTTTGTCGCAATTTTTTCAGCATCAGCTAAGCTTTTTTCATCCTTTGCGAAAATTATTATCCCTTTGTATTTAGGGTTGTCTAGTTTGTATTTTTTCTTGTTCGCTTTGAAACATCTATCGAGACCCTCTTCGTCCGTTTTGCTACGCGACCATATGTTTTTGTCCTTTACGGCATATAATAAAAGCCCATCGGAGAATTCATCCATTATCTGTTTTACTTCGGGCTGAGTATCTTCTAACGAATCTTCTATATAATCCAGCGTTACTATGCTTAAGAAATTGTTGAAATATTCTTGAAGAATATCGGTAGACAGATTGTGAGGGAGAGTTTCTGTAACACTCATCATTTCAATGTCATCCTTGTTTTTCTTCAACAGGTTTTGTCTGTAATCTATATATCGGGCAAATTCTCTTACCGGAACATCTCTTTTTCCCTCTATAACTATCAATGTATTGTTATCGTCCTTTATCGTAGTTGTAAATAGAGAATCTCTGGGAGATAAAGTTTCTGCAATTTTATTGATCTTGGAAAATTCATCTTGGTTGATCTTAATTTGCATTTTCTCATACAGACGAGCTCTTTTTTCTTTATTCAGATCGTAAGTTCTGTTACTGCTTTTTATTTTTTGCAGCAATTGTCCTCTCATTACTTCGTAAGACGGAACCGGAATCTTTCTCAACAGTCTGATTATATGAAATCCGTAGTCGGATATTACGGGTTGGCTTATGTCTCCCGGATTTTCCAAGTTGAATGCCGCTGTGAGAAATTCTGGAGATAGGTTAGAATCTAACCCTACAATACCAAAATAACAACCTTTATCTCCCGTTTTGTATGCTTCGGAAAAAGCATCGCATAAAGTCTGAAAATCTTCCGTTGAATTTATGCGATTGTACTCTTTGTGCGCTATAGCCTTTACACTGTCTATATGACTCTCGGGAGCAGGTATTCTAGAAAAGCGGAACATAACCTGTTCAATTTCGGCAGAGCCAATAGCTTTCCGTCTGTCCAATACCTGTATAATATGATATCCGTTAGCAGTACGTATGGGCATACTGATTTCGTTGAGGGGCGTTGAGTAAACTGCATCTTCCACTTTTGGGGAGAGGATGAATGGAGCAACCCACCCTATGTATCCATTTTTGCTTTCCATGCCTAGGTAATGGTTTGCAATATTGCTCCTTTTCTCTAACAGATTTTCCTTAAAACCTTCTTTCGTTATTTTCTCTCTTATTTCAAGAGCCTTGTTGAAAACAGCGGCAGTGTCGGACGGTAGAATCAATTCTTTATCGAAAGGAATGAGAAAATGGTTTATCTCAACATTCTCAATGAGGCGATTGTACATCTTTTGTGTGTACATCCTTTCTGAGATTGTATCCGTCAAATAAGGTTTTGCAATAATGGATCTATAAGCCTCCAACTCATCTTTGTGTCGTGTTGTCGTATCTAAAAGTTGAGCTCTTGCTTCTTCTACATTCATTTTAAGTTCGATATACGATTGGGTAAAATCTTCTATCGTTAATTTGATGTCGGCATTTTCGTTGCTCTTTTTATAGGCTTTTTGAAGCTCCGATTTGTAAACAGGCTTCCCGTTTATGGTAAAAGCTATTTGGTCTGCATCTTGAGCATGCAGAGATACGAGGTATAATAAAGAGATTAATATAAAATATAATCTTTTGTTCATATATGCTAAATCGTTGAAAATAAACTAGGGGCAAAGATACAAGAAATATATGCGTATAATATTTAAAATATTTAAAAAAGACCGAATGAAAATTCTCTAAATTATAAGAATATAAAATAAACGCTAGATTTCCGGTTGGCTTGAATGAGAAAGGAGAAGTAATAATCCTGATAAAGATAGTTAAAATTTAAAGGTTGTCTAAAGAAATAGACGAAAATGCTTTGTTGTCTAAATTTTTAGACATACATTTGTGAAAACATAGTTTATTGATCTCGAAAAATAAAAATATAAAGATATGCAATTGACCAAAGCCGAAGAACAGATAATGCAAATACTCTGGAATATAGGAGAGGGTTCTGTTCAGGATATTCTTAAAGGGTTTGAAGGGAGTAAGCCGGCAAGAACAACGGTAGCCACTATTTTGAGCATTTTGGAGAATAAAGAGTTCGTTCAGCATCGCTCTGAGGGGCGGACTAATATCTATTATTCCCTTGTCTCTAAAGACGCTTATTCGAAGAAACAACTATTCGGATTTGTTAAGGATTATTTTAATGGTTCATTTTCTTCTATGGTGTCGTTCTTTGCAAAAGAAACGAATCTCTCTCTCGAAGAAGTAGACCAGTTGATGAAAGAGACAAAGAAAGCGCTAGAGGAAGAGGACTCTAATGAGGGTAAACTCTAAAAAAAATATCATCATGGAACCATTTATTATTTATATAGGAAAAGTAGCTGTCTGTTTAGGAATATTCTTGGCAGTATATGTTTTGTTTTTGCGTAATACAACATTTTTTCGCTTCAACCGGATATATCTTTTGTTGGGCTTTTTGGCTTCGCTGGTGTTGCCTCTGATAAATCCTACATATGATGTTGTGTTGACCGCACCTGTATCAACTCTAGAATCATCAGGTTCTGTAGATGTCGCTGTCGCAGTAGATAAATCTGTTGATGTATGGCTCTTGTTGGGAAGTGCTTATCTTATTGGGCTTGTATGCATGGTTGTAAGAAATATTTATTCCTATATCAAAATTGGTAAATTGATTAAGAGCGGTTGTGAGGAATCGTTGGGGCGCTCTACTATTGTCGACAATAGGGCGGTTAAGTCTCCTTTTAGTTTTCTGAATTATATTCTCATCAATTCAGAGATGATGAGTGCAAAAGAAAAAGAGTTGATTATAAAACACGAACAAATTCATATAGAACAACGGCATTGGATAGATCTCCTATGTAGCGAATGCATGCTCCTGCTGCAATGGTTCAATCCTCTGGCTTGGATATATGTACGTAAGTTAAAGGAAAATCATGAATTCTTAGTTGATAAGGCTGTTCTTGCATCGGGTGTATCACCTTATGTGTATCAGGCAGTATTGGTCAATCAGGAGTTTAAGGGCCCGATGTTTTCCTTTGCTAATTCATTTAACTATTCAAAACCATTAAATCGTCTAAGTATGATGAAAAAAGAAAAAAGTGCATGGTGGAAAAGACTAACAGCTTTGGCTGTAGTCCCAATGTTTGGCTTGTTTTTATGGGCCTCGGCAGAGCCAAATTATATTGTTGATTCTAGAGTATATCAGGCAATCGGTCAAGATACAATAAAGCCGATTGAAAAAAATAACTCTGCAACTATAACGGTGAAAGGAGGACAGACTTTGGATATGGAAGATGCATTAATATTTGTCGATGGCACGAAGGTGTCAAGCAAGGACAACCTGATCGCAGATGATATTGCGAGCATGGATGTGCTGAAAGGTAAGTTAGCTATGGATAAGTATGGCGAAGACGGAGGGAAAGGAGTTATTCTTATTACAACCAAAGAACATGCAAAGAAGAAAAGTCAATCACCTGTATTGGATCAAAAAGAAGCCTTAATACTTGTTGACGGGAAAGAAATATCATCTATAGATGATGTTAATCCGGAAGATGTAAAGGATATAAGCTTTTTGAAAGATATGGATAAATCGGCTGTTGAACTTTATGGGGAAAAAGCTAAAAATGGTATTGTGTTGATTACATCAAAGAACAAAGGTTCTCTAAGTGTTGGCTTAAATAATAATGAGAAAGGATCTTTGGAGATAAATCAACTTGTAGGCGATGCGAAGCCTTTGTATATCGTTGACGACAAAGAAGTGTCATCAATTGACGATATTAAGCCGGAAGATATTGAAAGCGTGTCGGTGTTGAAAGATAAATCAGCTATAGATGTTTATGGTGAAGAAGGCAAAAATGGTGTAATTGTTGTGAAAATGAAGAAAAAATAAAGAAAAAATAAAATATAACTCTTTAAACTACTACTTTATACTATGTGATGAAAAAAAGCTGCACGATCTTTCTTGTAGCTTTTTTATTGTATTGATAATTGATGTATAGAGCATGATTAGAGGGGAGTTTGCGATTTCGACTTCTGTTTAACTAAAAAATAAGGAGTTAGCAGTGATTTTCTGCTAAAAAGTAGTACCTTTGCACCCTCAAAATATATATATGCAAAATATTAGGAATATTGCGATTATCGCACACGTCGATCACGGTAAGACAACCCTTGTTGATAAGATCATGCTTGCCGGAAAACTTTTCAGAGACAATCAATCTACAGCTGAATTTACATTAGATAATAATGACCTGGAACGTGAAAGAGGGATTACTATTCTTTCTAAGAATGTATCAATCAATTATAAGGGGACTAAAATCAATGTGATAGATACTCCCGGACACGCCGACTTTGGTGGTGAAGTAGAGCGTGTACTTAACATGGCTGACGGATGTTTGCTATTGGTCGATGCATTTGAAGGACCGATGCCTCAAACTCGTTTCGTTCTGCAAAAGGCAATCCAGATGGGATTGAAGCCTATTGTTGTTATCAATAAGGTGGATAAGCCAAACTGTCGCCCCGATGAGGTGTATGAAATGGTGTTTGACTTAATGTTCAGCCTCGATGCTACAGAAGAACAATTAGACTTCCCTGTTGTATATGGTTCGGCCAAACAAGGATGGATGTCTACTGACTGGAAGACACAGACTGAAGATATAACCCCGTTGTTGGATGCTATTGTTGAGTATATCCCTGCTCCGGAAATTCTAGAGGGTACACCTCAGATGCTGATCACTTCGTTGGACTACTCTAAATACGTTGGGCGTATTGCTATCGGTAGACTGCATAGAGGTGAACTGAAAGAGAATATGGATGTGTCTCTGTGTAAGCGCGATGGGAGTATTGTTAAAACCAGAATAAAAGAAATCAATACATTCGAGGGTCTAGGAAGAACTAAGGTCTCGAATGTTCAATGCGGCGACATCTGTGCGCTGATAGGTATCGAAGGATTCGAAATTGGAGATTCTATTGCAGATCTTGAAAATCCTGAACCGCTACCAACAATTGATATTGACGAGCCTACAATGTCAATGATGTTTACAATCAATGATTCTCCATTTTTTGGAAAAGAAGGGAAATTTGTAACATCTCGTCATATTCACGACCGTTTGGTCAGAGAGTTGGATAAAAACTTAGCTCTACGTGTAGAACTGACGGAAAATGCTGACTCATGGATTGTTTATGGTAGAGGAATATTGCACTTGTCGGTCTTGATAGAAACAATGCGTCGCGAAGGATATGAACTTCAGGTAGGTCAGCCAAAAGTGATTATCAAAGAGGTTGACGGAGTGAAGCATGAGCCGATAGAGCAATTGACAATCAATCTGCCGGATGAAACAGCAAGTAAGATAATCGACTTGGTTACAAGACGCAGAGGAGAGCTTACTGCTATGACCAGCAAAAAGGACAGGACATACTTGGAATTTAAAATTCCATCAAGAGGAATCATTGGTCTAAGTAACTTGGCTTTGACTCTTTCTGCCGGAGAAGCTGTAATCGCTCATCGCTTCCTTGACTTTGAACCATGGAAAGGTGATATTGAAAAACGTTCTAATGGATCTATTATTGCAAGCGAGTCGGGTAACGCTTATGCCTATGCTTTAGATAAGTTGCAGGATAGAGGTCGATTCTTTGTAGAGCCTCAGACTGATATATACATGGGTCAAATCGTAGGGGAGAGCAACAAAGAAGGAGATTTGGTTGTGAATCTTACAAAATCTAAAAAGCTGACCAATGTGCGTGCTTCGGGTACGGATGATAAGGCAAAACTTGCCCCTGCAATTATTTTCAGTTTAGAAGATGCACTTGAGTATATCAAGAGTGATGAATATGTGGAGGTTACCCCTAGCTCAATTCGTCTCAGAAAAATATACTTAGATGAGAATGATAGAAAAAGAATGACTAAAAAATAATAACGATAGTTCGTTTATACAGAAAAGAGATCCTTGATTCGAGGATCTCTTTTTTGTTTGAATAGCTTTGATATCAGTATTTTATTTTGTATTATTGTTAGGTAAACCGTAAAAATACATTGCTATGAAATCAATATTCACATATCTTCTATTGCTGATGTTTTTCACGTCTTGTGGTTCAACCTATTTCTTATCAACGCTTGATTCTAAAAATACTGATGTAGAAAAACAAGACAATGGCGACTTTCTGATAGAAACAGATAGTCTGTGGATAGCATACTGTTTCAATGGACAAGATGCTCCGGTGTGGATAACAGTATATAATAAATTAGATAAGCCTCTCTATGTAGATTGGAAAAAGTCCGCATTGGTTATCAACGATGAAGCTTTCTCTTATGCCGGAGGTAAGCTTGATATCTCCGGAAGTGGTGATTTCTATCAATATGATACAGGCTATGGGACTAGTTCTTTTGGAGGAACAATGGAAAAAAGAGAAGATATTACTTTTGTGCCTCCTAAATCGAAAGTGAGCTTTTCATCGTTAAGCCTAAACTTTAATTTTAATAACTTAGATAAAGAATTGTACGAGAAAGGTTATATGTTGGATAAAGAAAAAGGTGCATTTAAGGTAAATAGGATTTCCTTTAATGAAGAAACTAGTCCTATCCTTATCCAGAGTTTTTTGACCGTTTACGAAAAACCTGAAAAACCGATGTTATTCAAACAAGATTTTTTCATGACGGAAGTTGTTAAGACAAAATCAGTTTCGCCTCAAAAATTGTCGACAGAACAAATGAATCGAGGAGATTTCTTTTATTCAATCAAGCCCTCAAATAATGATGTTACTATGACTATTATCGGAGTTGCTGTTGTCGGGGTTGCCGCAGTAGGATTGATTGTTGGGGGAGGTTCAGATGTTCATTTAGCAGAATAAAGTACAGTAAAGTATCCGGCATCTAATCAGCTATTTCTAAATTCAAAATCATAGATAAAGAGAAGTCCTATAAATAGAAAGATGGTGTAAAGATAAATATTTTTGTTTTTTAGCCATCTGTAAATAAGATAAATACGATTAATTGGTTACATAGCAAAGAGTGGTTTTGGAAGAATTGATAGTAATGGTTTAACGCAAAAAAGATGCAATCCGATAGAGAAATACTAAAAAAGAGACAGAATCAAATAAAATCTCTAAAGCAGAACAAAGCTCTTGTCTTTCTATTTTCTTTAAAGTCTTTTGATTATACTTTAATCTAAAGAAATAATTATCTTTGCGTCATTAAAAACGCAAGAGTATTATAGTTATGGAGTACAACTTTAAAGAAATAGAAAAACGTTGGCAAGAATATTGGGTAAAAAACAATATATATAAGGTTACAGAAGATAAAAGTAAACCGAAATATTATGTGCTCGACATGTTTCCCTATCCTTCGGGGGCGGGCTTGCACGTAGGACACCCTCTGGGTTATATCGCTTCCGATATATACTCTCGCTACAAGCGTTTAAATGGTTTCAATGTGCTTCATCCTATGGGGTACGATGCCTATGGTTTGCCTGCTGAACAATACGCTATACAGACAGGGCAGCATCCGGCTATTACTACCGAACAAAACATTAAAAGATACAGAGAACAGCTAGATAAGATTGGTTTCTCTTTCGACTGGAGCAGGGAAATACAAACCTGCGAACCAGGCTATTATCATTGGACACAATGGGCATTTATCCAGATGTTCAATAGCTACTATTGTAACGATGAACAACAAGCCCGTCCGATTGCTGAACTTGTTAGCGCATTCGAACAAACCGGAACAGAGGGGTTGAATGTTGCTTGCAGCGAAGATTTAGACTTTTCTGCTGCGGAATGGAAATCTTATTCTGAAAAAGAGCAGCAAGAAATCTTGTTGAATTACCGTATTGCATACTTGAGCAATGCAACTGTAAACTGGTGTGGTGCATTAGGTACCGTATTGGCTAACGATGAGGTTATAAATGGCTTGTCGGAACGAGGAGGACATCCGGTAGAACAGCGCAAGATGCGTCAATGGAGTCTTCGCGTATCGGCATATGCTCAACGCTTGCTTGAAGGCTTGGACAAGATTGACTGGAGTGATTCTATAAAAGAAACACAACGCAACTGGATTGGTCGTAGCGAGGGTGCTGAAATGAAATTCAAAGTGAAGGATTCTGATCTGGAATTTGAAATATTCACTACCCGTGCCGATACTATTTTCGGAGTTACTTTCATGGTTTTAGCTCCTGAGAGCGAATATGTATATCAGGTGACAACCCCTGAGCAGAAAGCAGAAATAGATGAATATCTGGCTGCAACAAAACGTCGTACAGAACGCGATCGTCAAATGGATAAGAAAGTTTCGGGTGTATTTACCGGAGCTTATGCTATCAACCCGCTTAATGGGAAAGAAATTCCTATTTGGGTAGCAGACTATGTATTGGCCGGATACGGAACGGGTGCCATTATGGCTGTTCCTGCACATGATAGCCGCGACTATGCATTTGCTAAACACTTCGGATTACCAATAATTCCGTTGATTGAAGGTGCTGACGTTTCGGAAGAAAGTTTCGATGCAAAAGAAGGAATCATGATGAATTCAGGATTCTTGAATGGCTTAACTGTAAAAGAAGCAATTGAAAAAACAAAAGAATATATCAAAGAGAAAGGTTTAGGTCATGTTAAGACAAATTATCGTCTTCGCGATGCCATATTCTCTCGTCAACGTTACTGGGGAGAACCGTTCCCTGTGTGCTACAAAGACAATATGCCTTATATGCTTCCTTTGGATAAATTACCATTGGAGCTTCCCGAGGTAGATAAGTATTTGCCTACAGAAAGTGGCGAGCCTCCATTAGGTCGCGCTACTAAATGGGCATGGGATACAGTGAAAAATGAGGTTGTAGATAAGTCTTTGATAGACAATAAAACAGTATTCCCTTTAGAGTTGAATACAATGCCCGGTTTTGCAGGATCTTCTGCCTATTACTTGCGTTATATGGATCCAAGCAACGATAAAGAGCTTGTGTCTAAAAATAACGATGAATACTGGCGCAATGTTGATTTATATATCGGCGGGACAGAACATGCTACCGGTCACTTAATCTACAGTCGCTTCTGGAATAAATTCTTATTCGATTTAGGTGTTTCTTGCGAGGATGAGCCTTTCAAGAAGTTGATCAATCAGGGAATGATTCAAGGGCGCAGTAACTTTGTTTACCGCATCAACGGAACAAACAAATTTGTTTCTCTTGGCTTGAAAGATCAATATGAAACTACTCCTCTTCATGTGGATGTAAATATTGTACACAACGACTTGCTGGACTTAGAAGCATTTAAAGCGTGGCGTCCTGAATTTGCAACAGCAGAGTTTGTATTGGAAGATGGCAAATATGTTTGTGGATGGACTGTAGAGAAAATGTCAAAATCGTACCACAACGTAGTTAATCCGGATGATATAGTAGAAAAATACGGAGCTGATACGTTGCGTATTTACGAAATGTTCCTTGGCCCATTAGAGCAGTCTAAGCCTTGGGATACAAATGGTATCGATGGTGTAAACCGTTTCTTGCGCAAGCTTTGGGGAATGTTCTATAAGGACGACTCTTTTGTTGTAACAGATGAGGCTCCGTCGAAAGAAGAACTTAAGGCTTTACATAAACTAATAAAGAAAGTATCGTCAGATATTGAGACTTTCTCATTCAATACTTCTGTGTCGGCATTTATGATTTGTGTAAATGACTTGACAGCGCTTAAGTGTAATAAGAAAGCGATATTGAAAGAGTTGCTGGTGTTGTTGGCTCCTTTCGCTCCGTTTATTGCAGAAGAGTTGTGGCATGCTCTGGGAAATACAACATCGGTTTGTGTTGCTACATGGCCTGAATTCAAAGAGGAATATTTGGTAGAAGACTCATTCAAATACGGAGTAGCATTTAATGGTAAGGTTCGTTTCGAATTGGAGTTTGCTGCCGATGCAACTCAAAGCGAAGTGGAACAAACCGTGATAAATCATGAGCTTGCTCAAAAGTGGATGGATGGAAAAATGCCTAAGAAGGTAATCTTTGTACCGAAGAAAATGATTAATGTCGTTTTATAAGAAACATAAATGCTTTTTAACTCCCTCGAATTTGTTGTTTTCTTTCCGATAGTCTTTTTTGTCTATTGGTATATTTTAAAAAACAACTTAAGGCAACAGAATATATTTCTACTTGTAGCGAGTTATTTCTTCTATGGTTGCTGGGATTGGCGTTTCTTGTTTCTATTGGCAATATCAACATTTTTATGCTATTACGGGGGACTCAAAATAGATGAGGCATCCTCCCGTAGCAAGCGTAAAATGTGGATGGCAATATCTGTGATTGTCAATATCGGCTTTTTGGGATTCTTCAAATACTTCAATTTCTTTATTGATTCATTCCAAGATTTCCTCCGGTTGTTTGGTCTCACACCTCATATACATACCTTGCAGATAATCCTTCCTGTGGGGATTTCTTTCTATACTTTTCATGGCTTATCATATGTTCTGGATATTTACAATGAGAAGATTAAGCCTACCCGTAACTGGGTTGATTACTCCCTGTTTGTAAGCTTCTTTCCTCTTTTGGTTGCAGGACCTATAGAACGGGCAACACACTTGCTTCCTCAGATCGAAAAACTTAGAACCTTTGATTATAAAAGAGCAGCAGATGGTCTGCGTCAGATCTTATGGGGACTGTTCAAAAAGGTTGTCATAGCGGATGGTTGTGCCGAGTATGTTAATCAGATATTCGACAATAGTGCCGATCAGCCGGGAAGTGCTTTGGCACTTGGTGCTGTATTGTTTGCTTTCCAGATATACGGAGACTTTTCGGGATATTCAGATATTGCATTGGGTACGGCCAGACTGTTAGGCTTTGATCTGTTGCAAAACTTCAAATTCCCTTATTTCTCCAGAGATATAGCTGAGTTCTGGAGACGTTGGCATATATCCCTTTCCTCTTGGTTCAGAGATTATCTTTATATCCCCCTGGGCGGAAGTAGAGGAGGTATGGCTCAGACAATACGAAATACATTTATTATATTTCTAGTTAGTGGTTTTTGGCATGGAGCTAACTGGACTTTTGTGGCATGGGGCGGACTTCATGCTTTATTTATGATGCCGTCTATTGTAACCAAAAGAAACAGAAGGAATCTGGAGATTGTAGCGCAAGGGAAAATATTGCCGAACCTAGTAGATATTTTTCATATAACTATAACTTTCTTACTTGTTGTATTAGCGTGGATATTTTTCCGAGCCGATACGATACAACATGCATTTTCTTACATTTCCGGATTGAAAGATGATATTTTTACGCTTCCATACCTCTCTCCTAAAACAATAATTTATATCTTGTTGGTTGTTTTTATGCTAGTAGTAGAATGGATAGGACGAGAAGGGAAGTATGCGCTCGAACATTTTGCAACGATAAAAAGCTCCCTCTTTAAATGGATCTTTTACTATGTGATATTGATGTTGATATTCCTGCTTGCCGGAGGAGATCAAGTATTCATTTACTTCCAGTTTTAACCGAATGAAGAAGTTTATAAAACGTTTAGCCTTATTCTGTCTGCCAATCCTGATTCTGGCATATCCTGTCGATCTGTTCATATCGAATGGATTGAGGAATTCCACTTATAGCGATGGTGAGATTGAAATATGGAATGATCTTTACAATGGAGACTTGCAGGCAAAGCATCTTTTTTATGGATCATCCAGAGCATGGGTTCATTTTAGTCCGGCAGTGATGGAGCAGGAGACGGGTGTCCCTTTTTACAATCTGGGTATGGATGCTCATAATTTTTATATGCAGCGCCTTAGACACGAAGAGATGTTGAAACACAATCCGAAGCCGGAACTTATAGTGTTAGGGTTGGATATGGGATCTTTAGAAAAAAGACCGGATTTGTACAATAAGAATATGCTTTTGCCTTTCATGTTATGGAACAAGACGATTGCGGATGCTGCTCTGACATACAAAGGATTTACGAAGGCTGATTTTATGATTCCTCTTTATCGTTATTTTGGAGAATTTGAAGCCGTAAAATCAGGACTGAAATATTACATTCAGCCCGATGATAGGTTCCGTTACAGAGGATACAAAGGCAGAGATGAGGAATGGAATAGTGACTTGGATAAAGCGAAGGCCGAAATAGGAACATATACAGTAAATTTGGATAGCCTTTCAATCGAATTGTTTAAAGAGTTTTTAGTGCAGACTAAAGCTGATTCTATTCCCGTTGTACTTGTCTATACTCCGGAATATATAGAAGGGCAAGGCTTTGTGAGTAATAGAGATGAAATAATGCGAATGTATCGAGATTGGTCGAAAGAGTATGATGTACCTTTCTTGGATTATTCTCAGGACTCCATCAGTTATCACAAAGAGTTCTTTTATAATACCATGCATATGAACCGTAAGGGGAGTGAGCTTTTTACCGAAAAATTAGCAAAAGATTTAATCAAATATGAATTATTAAAATAACGAGTATGCCTAAAAAATATTTAAAAGAATTTTATTGGAAAGACTATGTGACTATTACATTTGGTCTTCTTCTTTATGCAATTGGGCTTATTGGGTTTATCAAACCTGTTGGAATTGTTACGGGAGGTCTAGCGGGTATTGCTCTACTTATCGAGTATGCGGTAAACATACCTTTACAGTATACTTATTTCTTGGTAAACTGCTTGCTTTTGGTTGTCGCTCTTAAAATTTTGGGTGTAAAGTTTCTTATAAAAACAATATATGGCGTATTTGTCTTAACAGGATTATTGACCGTATGTCAGATGTATATAACAGCTCCAATAGTAGCCGGAGAGCCTCTTCTTTCGGGTGTTATCGGTGCTATGATGTGCGGTACGGGAATTGGTTTGGTATTCAGCTCTAATGGTAGTACGGGAGGTACAGATATTATTGTAGCTGTAATCAACAAATATAAGAATATCGCCTTTGGGAGAGGTATGCTGTTGTGTGACTTTGTTATCATAAGTAGTTCTTACTTCCTGTTTTATGATTATCAAAAGATTGTGTATGCTCTGATTGTTATGGGGGTGATGACATACTGTATAGATATGGTTATCAATGGTTTTCGTCAGTCAGTTCAATTGCTTATTTTCTCAGAAAAATATGCTACTATTGCAACAGCAATTAATTCTGAGCTAGGAAGAGGATGTACTGTTCTTGATGGTACGGGCTGGTATACGAAACGTCCAACAAAGGTTTTGATTGTATTAGCCAAGCGTACAGAAGCTGTTGTAATCTTTCGCCTAATAAAAAGTATTGATGAAAAAGCCTTTATTTCTCAGAGTACAGTAAGGGGAGTATATGGAGAAGGTTTTGATAAAATAAGAGGATAATAAATCTGACTTTTATAATAAAAAATAGGCACTCATGCGAGTGCCTATTTTTTATTATAATTAGTTCTTTAAGTTATTTAGCAAACTCTAATTTGTCTAACTTATTCCATGCTCCACGTGTAAAGTCAGGTATTTCTACTGGAGCAGAATTGTTCTCTAAAGAAAGTGCTGTTAGCGGGATTAAAGAACACCATTCAGCAAGGTCGTATACGTCCATGTCTAGATGTAAACCGTTTTGCAGACAGTAGATCAGACGGTAGTCCATGATAAAGTCCATTCCTCCGTGTCCTCCTACTTTCTTCGCAGTTTCTTCCAGCTCTTTAGCTATCGGGTGTTTGTATTTCTCCATCAACGCTTTGTATGTCTGATAGTTTTTGTCATCATCTCTAGGAATTCTGTTCGAAATAAAAGTGTGTGCATCAAGATTTTCGTGGTTAGGAATATCTCCGTCGTTCAAAGTGCCTTTAGCAAAACTAAAGCCTTGGATTGGGTACTTATTTGCAAAGCCTTTAGAACCAGTTAGTTGATACATTCTGCTGTAAGGACGAGGAGAGTTCACATTGTGCTCTATAAGGATTGTTTTTCCTTTCTCAGTCTTTATCAAGGTTGAAGTATGTTCTCCGTTTTTGAAGTCAGTTGCATCCTCTCCGGTTGTTTCTTTGATATGGTTGATGCTTGAGATTTGTTTTCCATCAACACAAACTAAATAGTTTAATTTGTCACCACGGTGTATATTCATTGCTTGGCATACAGGTCCTAATCCGTGAGTAGGGTATAGGTCGCCTCTGTGGTGTCTGTTGTAGTTCATACGCCAGTTGTTGTAGTAAGTGTCCCAGAAGCCTTTCAGTTCGTGGATATAAGCACCTTCTCCGTGAAGAATTTCTCCCAATACTCCTTGTTGTACCATATTAAGAGTTGTCATTTCAAAGAAATCGTATACGCAGTTTTCTAGTTGCATGCAGTGTTTGCGTGTTTTCTCTGAAGTGTCTACAAGACCCCAAATTTCATCTAGTGTCATCGCTGAAGGGACTTCTATTGCAACATGCTTGCCATCTTTCATAGCCTGTATGCCTATCATGGCATGGCTAGACCAGTCTGTTGCAACATAGATTAAATCAACATTTGGGAGTGCGGTCACTTGGCGCCAAACGGCTGTGTCGCCGTAAAATTCTTGGGCTTTAGCTATACCTTTCGCTTCCAGTTTTTTGTTAACTTTCTCTACTCTGTCTTTTTCAATGTCGCATAAAGCAACAATTTCTACTCCCGGAATGTGAGTCATGCGCTCTACGGCTCCCGGTCCTCTCATACCCAGACCGATAAACGCTACTCGTACGGTAGGGATAGGATCGGCTTTTAGTAATAAAACGTCAGTTTGTCCTGCGGCACGTTCTGGTACAGGGGTACTGATAACTCTGCTTAGTTCTTTCTCGTTTTTGGTCGTATTACACCCTACAAGAATTAAACAAATGAAAATGGCTTGGATAATCTTTCTCATGATGTACTTGAATTTTTTAGGTTTTTCCATTAAGTATTAGTTCTTAATTATTGAAAATAAGTATCTAATATCATTATTTTTTATCAAATATAGATATAATTATGAGTATATAATATTTTTATTTTGTTAATTAACATATGGATTCTCGTTTTGTTCTAATTGAAGCCTTTGCTGAATGAGGTATAAGCTTCTGGTTCTATTGAAAATGCTTATTTGACCTGTAAAAAATCATTGCTCTGAATTTGATTTTTAACAGTCTGTTGAGATTTGCTATGAGATGACCTTGTGTAATCCTTTTGTCTAATTTTTTCTATCTTTGCTTATTCGATATAATAGAAACAAAATATATAATAAGCTGTGTCAAAAAAGATAGTTGAAACTCCGTTAATGAAGCAATATAATGAGATCAAGAGTAAACATCCTGATGCTATATTGCTGTTTAGGGTTGGGGACTTTTATGAAACCTTTTCCCAAGACGCTATTGACGCTGCTGAAATATTGGGTATAACTCTTACTCGCAGAGGGAATGGTACGGCTCAGTTTATAGAGCTGGCAGGTTTTCCTCATCATGCTCTTGATACTTATCTGCCTAAGTTGGTAAGAGCAGGACGGAGAGTTGCTATTTGTGATCAACTGGAAGATCCTAAGCAAACAAAAACTCTGGTAAAAAGAGGGATAACAGAATTGGTTACTCCTGGTGTTTCCACAAATGATAATATCCTTAATCATAAAGAAAATAACTTCTTGTGTGCAATACACTTTGGAAAGAATATTTGTGGTATTTCCTTATTAGATATCTCTACCGGAGAGTTTCTTGTAGCAGAGGGCTCTAAAGAATATATAGACAAGCTCTTGACTAATTTTTCTCCCAAAGAAGTGTTGATAGAACGAACAAAGAGAAAATTCTTTGAGGAGAATTTCGGATCTCGCTTCTTTATCTTCGAACTCGAAGATTGGGTCTTTACAGAGGATACGGCAAAGGGAAGATTATTAAAACACTTTGAGACAAGGAATCTAAAAGGTTTCGGAGTAGAGCATCTGAATAATGGTATTATAGCTGCCGGCACAATTTTACACTACTTGGATGTAACTCAGCATCATCAAATAGGGCACATTACATCATTATCTCGTATAGAAGAAGATAAGTATGTTCGTCTGGATAAGTTTACAGTTCGTAGTTTGGAACTTATTTCTACAATGAACGAAGGAGGCAAAAGCCTATTGGATATTCTTGATAAAACCGTATCTCCGATGGGAGCCCGTATGTTGAGACGATGGCTGCTCTTCCCTCTTAAAGATGCAAAACCGATTAACAATAGATTAGCAGTAGTTGAATATTTCTTTAAAGATTTAGATCTGAAAAATTTACTAGAAGAACAGCTGTCGTTGATTGGAGATCTAGAGCGTATTATTTCTAAAGTAGCGACCGGAAGGATTAATCCTCGAGAAATAGTTCAACTAAAGATTGCTTTGAAAGCGATAGAGCCAATTAAAGAAGCTTTTTTGAATTCAGATGAGCCAAGTTTGAGAGAAATAGGAGAGAAATTGAACCCTTGCTCTGAAATTAGAGATCGAATAGAAAGAGAAATTCAGCTCGATCCTCCATCCATGATTAATAAAGGAAACGTTATAAATACCGGAGTAAATGCAGATTTGGATGAGCTTAGAAGTATTGCTTATTCAGGAAAGGATTATCTGCTCAAAATTCAGCAAAGAGAGACAGACGAAACCGGTATTTCTTCTCTGAAGATCGGATTCAATAATGTATTCGGTTATTACATAGAGGTTCGGAATACACATAAAGATAAGGTTCCTGCAGAGTGGATACGTAAACAAACTCTTGTCAATGCGGAGCGATATATTACTCAAGAACTAAAAGAGTATGAAGAAAAAATTTTAGGAGCGGAAGAAAAAATCCTAGCTCTAGAAAGTAATATTTTTAACGATCTTATACTTGGTTTAGTTGAATATATACCAAGCATACAAGTAAATGCTAATTTAGTAGCTCAGACTGATTGTTTGCTTTCTTTTGCTAAAGTAGCTAAAGAAAATAAATATATAAGACCAGAGATTAATGACTCAGATGTTCTCAAGATAAAAAAAGGGCGTCACCCTGTAATTGAAAAGCAGCTCCCTATAGGAGAATCTTATGTTGCTAATGATGTAACGCTTGATAGTGAAAAACAGCAAGTTATTATTATAACAGGACCCAATATGGCGGGTAAGTCAGCATTACTTCGTCAGACGGCACTGATAACACTGATGGCGCAGGCAGGAAGTTTCGTTCCTGCAGAATCAGCTCAGATAGGGCTTGTCGATAAAATATTTACCAGAGTTGGGGCTTCTGATAATATATCATTGGGGGAATCTACCTTCATGGTTGAAATGAATGAGGCCTCTGATATATTGAATAACCTTTCACCAAAGAGTTTAGTGCTTTTTGATGAATTAGGGCGAGGCACAAGTACATACGATGGTATTTCTATCGCCTGGGCTATTGTAGAATATATTCACGAGCATCCCAAAGCAAGAGCTAAAACCCTTTTTGCAACTCACTATCACGAGTTGAACGAAATGGAGAAGTCTTTCAAGCGAATCAAAAATTTTAATGTTTCGGTGAAGGAAATAGACAATAAGATTATCTTTCTACGCAAGCTTGTCCCTGGAGGAAGCGAACATAGTTTTGGTATCCATGTTGCAAAGATGGCAGGTATGCCTCAGAGTATCGTCAAACGAGCAAATTCAATATTGAAGCAATTAGAGTCTGATAATCGTAAACAAGGTATATCCAAACCTATAAAAGATATTAATGAGAATAGGGAAGGTTATCAATTGAATTTCTTCCAACTGGATGATCCGGTATTAAGCCAGGTAAGAGATGAAATAAAATTGTTGGATATAAACAATCTGACACCAATGGAGGCTTTGAATAAATTGAACGAAATCAAGAAAATCGTTTCGGGCAAAGGTTGATAGGCAAACAAGAATAATTCCTTAAAAATATGTAAAATACATTCTTTTTTTGTTCCTTTGCATGTAAGTACAAACTTACATGAGATTTAAGCTTAAAAGATGAACCATAAAAAGATATTAGTAACCGGAGGTGCTGGTTTCATAGGATCACACCTATGTGAAAGATTGTTGAATGAAGGACATGAAGTCTTGTGTTTGGATAACTACTTCACCGGTTCCAAAGATAATGTGATTCATCTTCTGAATAATCCCTATTTCGAACTAATAAGACATGATGTTGTTCATCCTTTTCATGTGGATGTAGACGAAATCTATAATTTAGCTTGCCCTGCTTCGCCGGTTCATTATCAGTATAATGCTATAAAAACAATAAAGACTTCGGTAATGGGAGCTATAAATATGCTCGGTTTAGCCAAACGCGTTAGAGCTAAAGTGTTGCAGGCTTCTACTAGTGAAGTGTATGGTGATCCTCAAGTTCACCCTCAACCCGAATCGTATTGGGGTAATGTTAATCCGATAGGTATCCGTTCTTGTTATGATGAAGGGAAGCGTTGTGCCGAAACCTTATTTATGGACTATCATCGCCAGAATGGAGTGAAAATCAAGATCGTTCGTATCTTCAATACATATGGTCCAAGAATGAACCCAAATGATGGTAGAGTAGTTTCTAACTTTATTGTTCAGGCATTGAAAGGAGAAGATATTACAATATACGGAGATGGTACACAAACACGTAGCTTCCAGTATGTGGATGATTTGGTAGAAGCTATGATCAGAATGATGAATACAGATGATTCTTTTATCGGACCTGTAAATACGGGTAATCCGGGGGAATTTACTATGCTCGAGTTAGCTGATTTGGTGGTTGAACTCACAGGGTCTAAATCGAAAATTGTATTCAAGCCGCTTCCTAGTGATGATCCAAAACAAAGAAAACCCGATATAAGCTTAGCAAAAGAAAAACTAGATTGGGAGCCAAAAATAGCTTTAAAAGATGGTTTAATACAAACTATTGAGTATTTTGATAAATTATTAAAGTAGAACACTCTGAAAACAAAACTATATGAAATTATCGATTGTCATACCTGCTTATAATGAAGCACCTACTATCCATTTTATATTGGATAAAGTGTTAGCTGTAAATCTAATAAATGGGATAGGAAAAGAAATAATCATCGTGAACGATTGCTCAAAGGATGATACTGTTGAAGTGGTAAAAGCGTATATGGCGAATCACCCCGAGGTCGATATGCATCTTTACGAACAGCCAGTTAATATGGGTAAAGGAGCAGCCCTTCATCGTGGGATTAAAGAGGCGACAGGTGATTATATTATTATACAAGATGCTGACTTGGAGTATGATCCGGAAGAATATAATATATTATTAAAACCAGTAGTGGATGGCTTTGCAGATGTTGTTTATGGTTCTCGGTTTATGGGAGGAAAGCCTCATCGTATCCTGTTTTTCTGGCATTCCATAGGAAATCAGATTTTGACATTTTTCTCAAACATGTTTACTAACCTGAATCTTACAGATATGGAGACATGTTATAAGTTATTCCGTTCAGATATTATAAAATCAATTCCTCTTAAAGAAAGACGATTTGGTTTTGAACCGGAAGTAACGGCTAAAGTATCAAGATGGCCAAACGTGCGTATCTATGAGGTAGGTATTTCCTATTATGGACGAACATACGAAGAGGGTAAGAAAATAGGTTGGCGAGACGGTGTTCGGGCTTTTATATGTATGCTTAAATATGGTCTGTTCCGTATTAAATAAAACAAAAAGAGTCAGGAACTTCCTGACTCTTTTCTTTTTTTATATCGTAATTAGTATTTAGGTCTTCTTGAGCCTCCTCCTCCATTTCTTCGAGAGTCCTTATCTTGTCTTCCCTTTCCGTTGGAATTGCGGTCGAAGCGAGGTCTTCCGGAATCTCTTCGGTCATTTGAAGATCCTCCACCTCCTTGTGCTACCTCAACACTGATGCGTCTGCCTTTCTCTTCTTTTTTGTTTAAAGCTTTGATCACTTTTTGAGCATCTTTTTCTTTCACTTCAAAGAACGAGAAATTTTGCATGACGTCAATTCGTCCGATAGAGATCTTGTCGGGCATATAATCGTTTACCATCCCCATCAATGTGGCAGGGTTTACATTGTCGGTACGCCCTAGATTAATGAATAGACGAGAATATCCTTTTTCTGCTACGCGTGGACCATTTCCGTTGCCTCTGTCGTTGCGGTCGCCACGATCACGATCTCTTCTACGAGAGAAACCGCTATCTTCTCTGGAAGAACTACTTCTTTCTCTAGGAACTTCAATTTCTTCAGCGCCTTTATAGTATTCAATTAAACGGTTGAACTCTAGAGCTACTATACGTTTGATAATATCTTCTTTCTCTAACCAGTCTAATTTTCTGTAAACAGAAGGAAGTAAAGCCGAGATCTCTTCTTCGTCAACTTTAGCTTTCTCTATTCTGTCAACCAGGTTGAATAGTTGTTTTTCACAAATAGCTTCTCCCGAAGGAATTGCTCCTTGTTCAAACTTCTTGTTGATGATTTTTTCTATCTCTCTTACTTTGCTCTTCTCTTTTACATGAACTATCGCTATTGATGTTCCTGTCTTTCCTGCACGTCCTGTACGACCGCTACGGTGCGTATATGACTCTATGTCATCAGGCAGACCGTAATTGATAACATGTGTAAGGCTATCTACATCCAATCCGCGTGCAGCTACATCGGTTGCAACAAGTAATTGTAGATTGCGGATGCGGAATTTTTGCATCACATAATCACGTTGAGCTTGAGATAAATCTCCATGCAAAGAATCTGCATTGTATCCGTCTTGGATTAATTTATCTGCAATTTCTTGCGTTTCACGACGAGTACGACAGAATATAATACCATAAATATTAGGGTAGTAGTCTGCAATTCTTTTTAGTGCCAGATATTTATCCTTAGCATGCACCATGTAATATACATGTTTCACATTACTAGATCCCTCGTTCTTACGTCCAATAGTAATCTCTTTAGGATCGTTCATATACTTCTTAGTGATCTTAGCGATCTCTTTTGGCATAGTTGCCGAAAAAAGGAGCATAAAACGCTCTTTTGGAACTTTAGAAAGTATTTCGTCGATACTCTCTGTAAATCCCATGTTCAGCATTTCGTCAGCTTCGTCTAAGATTACATATTTTACAGCCTCAAGATCTACAGTCTTTCGGTTGATTAAGTCTATCAATCGACCGGGAGTAGCTACAATTATTTGTACCCCTCTCTTAAGCGATTTGATTTGACTGTCTATACTCGAACCTCCGTATACAGGAAGAACCCTTAAGTTGTCAATGTATTTAGAATATTCTGCTAAGTCTCCGGCTATTTGTAAACATAGCTCTCTTGTAGGACAAAGAATCAATGCCTGAGGCACATTTTTCTTAACATTAATTTTTTGTAATACCGGTAGTCCAAAAGCTGCAGTCTTCCCTGTACCTGTTTGGGCTAAAGCTATTACGTCGTTTGTTTCGCCAAGTAAGTACGGAATCACTTCCTCTTGCACTGGCATTGGGTTCTCGTAACCCATTTCTTCGATTGCTCTGCGGATATCCGCTGCAACACCTAACTCTTCAAATGTCTTCATTAAAAATTTCAAATATCTTATGTGGAAAAAACTTAAAGCCGTCTCTCCGCCATAATAATTGAGAGCTAGCCTTTAAGGAGGTGCAAAGGTAGTGATTTGTTTTTTAGTATTTATACGATCTTTTAATTTAGTTTTATCTTTTAACGTATTATTCGGCAGAGAATCAAAACGAAAGGGAGGAAATATTGTATATAATTCTTTGTTTTCGGGCATCAATAAGTTCTGAAGAAAATATTTATAAATAATTTATTACAAGCATAAAGAATCTTATTCTTTAATTATTAACTTTATGATCTGTTCTAAATATCAGCATATTAAGAGAACTGAATGCCCTTTTTAGAAATCTTTAATCTTAATCTAATCATGAAAACGAATAGAATTGTAGTTTTGGGAAGTTGCAATACCGATATGGTAGTTAAATCTGAGCGACTTCCAGTTCCAGGGGAAACTATACTGGGTGGCACCTTTATGATGAATCCCGGAGGAAAGGGAGCAAATCAAGCAGTTGCAGCGAGCAGACTTGGCGGGGATGTAATTTTCGTAACAAAAGTAGGGAATGATCTTTTTGGGAGTAAAGCAGTAGAATTATATAAAAAAGAAAACATTAATACAGATTATATCTTTTCTGATCCTGATGAGCCGTCTGGAGTAGCCCTTATCTCTGTAGATAGTCTTGGTGAGAATTGCATCGTTGTAGCATCTGGTGCGAATATGACACTTTCCCCTGCTGATGTAGAAAGTATAAAAGGCGTTATTATCGGAGCAGATATCCTCTTAATGCAACTTGAAATTCCATTAGAGACAGTAGAGTATGCAGCAAGTTTAGCAAATGAAAATGGAGTTAGGGTTATATTGAATCCGGCTCCGGCACAAGCTCTTTCAAATGAACTGTTGAGTAATCTTCATATTATCATTCCCAACGAAACAGAAGCAGAAATGCTTTCTGGAATAAAAGCCTCAGATTGGGAGAGTGGAGAACAGGCCGCAAGGGCAATCGCTTCTAAGGGGGTTGACATCGTTATTATTACTCTCGGATCACGAGGGGCTCTTCTACTAGAGAACAATCATTGTGTAAGAATTCCGGCATTCAAAGTAGATGCAGTAGATACAACTGCTGCCGGAGATACATTCTGCGGTGCATTAGCAGTTGCTTTGTCCGAAGGTAATAGTTTAGAAAATAGTATTCTGTTCGCAAACAAGTGTTCTTCCATAGCTGTGACCTCTATGGGAGCTCAGAATTCTATCCCATACAGAAAAGATATAAAATTTAACCTTTAATATTAATACTATGTTTATAATAGGCAGTTACGGAGTAGCAGTTTTATTTTGCATCATAACTATGATATGTTGGGGCTCGTGGGGTAATGCTCAAAAGCTTGCCAGTAAAAAATGGAGATATGAACTGTTTTATTGGGACTACACGATAGGGATTCTTTTGTTTTCCATTGTAATGGCATTCACTTTAGGAAGCTTTGGAGAGCAAGGAAGAAGTTTTATAGACGATTTGTGTCAGGCCGATTCTTCAAATCTTATGAGTGCAGCAATAGGAGGTGTTATTTTTAATGCATCTAACATTCTTTTGGCAGCATCTGTATCTATTGCAGGGATGTCTGTTGCTTTTCCTTTAGGCGTAGGGCTTGCTTTGGTGTTGGGCGTGTTTATAAATTATTTTAGTAGTCCTAAGGGTGATCCTGTTTTTCTGTTCATAGGGGTTGCACTCATTGTCTTGGCTATTATAATGAATGGTATAGCGGCAGGGAATAATAAAACGCAGGCAGCGAACAGTAATGGAAAGAAAGGGATATATCTTGCAGCTGCAGCCGGAATATTAATGTCTTTCTTCTATCGATTTGTCGCAGCAGCTATGGATCTGGACAATTTCGAATCGCCTCAGGAAGGAATGATAACTCCTTACACTGCATTTTTCATCTTTGCAATAGGTATATTTGGTAGTAATTTTCTGTTTAATACTATTGTAATGAAAAAGCCATTTGTTGGCAGTCCTGTTAGCTATAGCGAATATTTTAAAGGCTCGTTAAGTACGCATATGGTTGGAATCCTGGGTGGTTGCATCTGGGCTCTTGGAACCCTGTTTAGTTATATTGCTGCCGGAAAAGCAGGTTCAGCCATTTCGTATGCACTGGGACAAGGGGCTCCTATGATTGCTGCTATATGGGGGATATTTATATGGAAAGAATTTAAAGGCGCATCAAAAAGTGTTAATGCTCTTTTATTCTTAATGTTTATTTTATTTATCACGGGTTTGAGTCTAATTGTTCTGTCAGGAACAAATTGACATTATAGTCTAATTACGTAACCTTATTTTTTATGAAAAAAATAGCATTTATACCTGTTCTTATCATTTGCCTACTCCTTCTTTCGTGTCAGGAAGAAAGAAAAAGTGGCAATCATTTGCCAGAAAAGCTAACTATGACAAAAGAGCAACTGTTAGATAAAATAAAAGGAGGTTGGGCTGGGCAGACCATAGGGGTTACATTTGGAGGACCAACCGAGTTCAGGTATCAAGGAACATTTATAAAAGACGATCAGCCTATTGATTGGCGTTCGGGATATGTAAAAGAATTGATGATAGCTTCACCCGGTCTTTATGATGATATTTATATGGACTTAACCTTTGTCGATGTATTGGAAAGGGTAGGGCTAGATGCCCCAGTCGATTCATTTGCATATGCTTTTGCAAATGCAGAGTATACATTGTGGCATGCTAATCAGGCGGCCAGATATAATATTTTGCATGGCGTGAAAGATCCCGGACATTGGTTGAATAATCCTCATGCAGATGATATAGACTATCAGATAGAGGCAGATTATGCAGGACTGATGAATCCGGGGATGGTAAACTCAGCATCTGAAATCAGTGATAAAATAGGACATATAATGAACTATGGGGATGGATGGTATGGTGGTGTATATGTTGGAGCCATGTATTCTCTTGCCTTTATATCTGATGATGTAGAATTCATTGTTACAGAAGCGTTGAAGACTATTCCGGCAGAAAGCAAATTTTATAAATGTATGGCTGATGTTATCAATTGGCATAAGGAATATCCGGATGATTGGAAGCAAACCTGGTTCGAACTGGAACGTAAACATTCAGACGATATCGGATGCTCTGAAGGTGTTTTTTCTCCATTGAATATTGATGCCCGTATAAACGCAGCATATATAATATTAGGACTACTTTATGGACAGGGAAATTTTACCAAGACAATGGAGATTTCTACTCGTGCAGGGCAAGATTCTGATTGTAATCCTTCGTCAGCCGGTGGAATTTTAGGAACCATGTTGGGCTATAATAACATCCCTGAATATTGGTTGAGAGGTCTGGATGGCGCAGAAGATATTGACTTTAAGTATACTACGATGTCGTTAAACAAGGTATATGCAATTAGTAACAAACATGCTTTGGATATGATCACGCGTAATGGCGGAGAGATAAACGAAACAAACGTTACAATTAAAGTTCAGAAGCCCGAAGCAGTTAGGCTTGAGCAAAGTTTTGAAGGGATGTATCCTATAGCGAAGAAACGTTTTAGTAATTCTGATTTCAAAACACTGACATTCGAATTTGAGGGAACAGGCTTTGTCTTAAGAGGAGATGTCCTTAAGCGAAGCAAAGATATGCCTGACGGGTCACTGACTGCAACAATGTATATTGACGGAGAAAAGATAGAGAGAGCTGAATTCCCTACTGCATACCGATATCGCCGTCTTGATTTATTCTGGAGGTATCAATTGCCAAAAGGGAAGCATACAGTGATGATAGAGGTTGAAGGAGCAAGTGATAAATACTATCTCCGTTCGTGGGATTATGTAGTGTACTCCGATGCTCCAATTACCACTGTTCATCCGGAATAAAATAGATAATAATATTGATTAATATAGAACAATGATGAAAACAAAATTTTCTTTTTTTATTATATGCCTGCTACTTCTTGTTGGCTGTAAGAATAATAAATCTGCACAAGCAGAAAAAATAGATCAGGATTCAAATATAATCTCTATCATCTTCGAAACCGATATGGGGAATGATGTAGACGATGCTTTGGCTTTGGATATGTTATATAAATATGTAGATGAGGGAAGAATTAATTTACTCGCAATATCAACCAATAAGGAGAGTGAATACTCTGCAGGTTATATCGATATAATGAATACATGGTATGGTTATCCCAATATTCCTATAGGTGTAATTGCAGAGGGAGCGACAAAGCTAGATGTAGACCCACACTTTGTGAGAGCTGCTTGTACTCTTGAAGAAGGAGGAAATCCAGCTTTTGAGCGAACAGTAAAGAATCATGTTGATTTTCCCAAATCAGTTCCTTTGTATAGGAAGATATTAGCAGCACAGCCAGACTCTTCTGTGGTTATTGTCTCGGTGGGATTTTCTACAAATTTAGTGCAACTTCTGGACTCAGAAGCAGATGAGTATTCTTCTTTGTCCGGGAAAGAATTAGTTGCTAAAAAGGTGAAGTACGTTTCTGCTATGTTGGGATGCATTCTAAGCGAAAATCCTGAATTTAATATAAACTGTGATATCCCTTCAGCCCAAAGATTAATGCAAGAATGGCCCACAAAAATTATTGTTTCTCCTTTCGAAGTAGGAGAGCAAATTCTTTATCCGGGATCAAGTATAGAAAATTATTTTAAATGGAAAGAGCCAAATCCTTTGGTTGTCGGATATGCCAGCTATATGCCTATGCCATACGATCGTCAGACATGGGATTTGACTTCAGTTCTCTATGTTGTGGAAGAAGATAAAAACTTTTTTAATGTCTCCGAAAAAGGAGTTATATCTATTGACGATAAAGGTATTGTTCGTTTCAAACCTTCATCTGACGGGAACCATAACTATTTAATGGTAACAAAAGATCAAGCGGAAGTAATCAAAGACTATTTTGTGCAATTGATAACAAAGAGACCATTAAAGTATCAAAGCGAAAAGTAAGATTTATACTATTTTACGATAAGTTTGCAACAATGGATAGGCTCAGAAAAATAAAATGCTAAATTTGTATTTGAATATAAAAGTATTTAAACGAATTTTGAAACAAAAAGCAAACAATATGAACATGAAAAAACTACTATCTTTCTTTTCTTTTGTATCGCTTATGCTAGTGTCGTCGTTGGCGCTTAATGCACAAGAAAGAACATCTGTTATAGAACTTAAAAATGAAGCAGATTCCGCATCATATGCTCTTGGTTCTGTTATCGTGCAGAGCGGACTAAAATCTTATTTGACTCAAATGGGGGTTTTGGCGGATACTACTGAAGTAGAGGATGCAAATAAACTAGATTCTATAAAAACAGCAAATACCAAAAATCTTTCTGAGTTCTTGAAAGGTTTCTCAGATGCATTGAATCAAGATAAAAGCAGTACTTCATACAATTCGGGTATTGCGATCGGAAGTCAGCTTGCTGCAACAGCCGATAACTTCTCTAAAGAAATTTTAGGCGGAGAAGGTAAATTTAATAAAGATGCTTTCTTTGCAGCTTTTTCCGGAGCATTGAATGAGGAGAAATCTCTGATTGAAAATGGCGAAGAATTGATACAAGAAATGTCTGAAAAAGCAGCTCAAAAGAAAGAGCTGCAACAAGCCGAAGAGCAAAGAGCTCAGTACGCAACAGAGATTGCCGAAGGTGAAAAGTTTATGACTGAAAATAAAACTAAGGCAGGAGTTGTAACCTTGCCTAGCGGTCTTCAATATAAAATATTGACTAAAGGAACAGGAGAGATTCCAACAGAAGCAGATAGAGTTAAGGTTCACTACAAAGGGACATTGCTGGATGGAACTGTTTTCGATAGCAGTATCGATAGAGGAGAACCATTGGTGTTAGGAGTTACACAAGTAATTAAAGGTTGGTCTGAGGCTCTTCAGTTAATGCCGGTAGGATCTAAATGGGAACTTTATATTCCTTATGATCTGGCTTACGGAAGTAGAGATCAGGGAACGATCAAACCGTTCTCAAACCTAATCTTTGAGGTAGAATTACTGTCTATAGAAAAGTAGATTACCTTAGCGTTAGACACATATTAAGATTTTGTTAATATACTGGTAGCAGGGTAATCCCTGCTACTATTTTTATATATCTTTGCATCACTTATAAGAAACATAGTTATGAGAATAATACCAGATTCTGAACTTATAATAAATGACGATGGAAGTGTATTTCATCTTCATCTGAAACCGGAACAGCTATCTGATAAAATAATAATGATGGGCGACCCTGCTAGAGTTGCCCTTACAGCATCATTCTTTGATGAAATAGAATGTGAAGTTCAAAGCCGCGAGTTTCGTACAATCACGGGGAAATACAAAGGGAAGCATATTACAGCCATCTCTCATGGTATTGGTCCCGATAATATGGACATTGTACTAACAGAGCTGGACGCTTTGGCGAATGTTGACTTTGAGACAAGAGAAGTTAAACGAGAATTTAGGCAGCTGACAATGGTGCGTGTGGGAACATCGGGAGGTCTGCAACCTCATTGCCCTATAGGGTCTTATGTCGTTGCCCAAAAATCAATAGGTTTCGACGGTGTCCTGAATTATTATGCAGGGCGAAATAATGTAACTTTACAAGACTTTGAAGAAGCATTTAAAACTTATGTTCAATGGAACCCTCAACATTGTTCTCCTTATGTAGTAGAGGCAAGTCAGGAACTGGTGAATAGGATAGGACATGATATGATTAAAGGAGTGACTATCTCTGCAATTGGTTTTTATGGACCTCAAGGGAGATATGTACGCTTACCTTTGGCAAATCCGGATCTGAATTCAAAGATCGAATCTTTCCAGTTCAACGGCGATGTTATTACCAATTATGAAATGGAAAGTGCCCCTCTGGCAGGATTATCTAGATTGATGGGACATCAGGCAATGACAGTCTGCACTATTATAGCAAATCGTATAGCAGGAGATTCTAATTCAAACTACAAAGGCTCCGTTGAAGAATTGATTAAAACAGTTTTAGAGCGTATTTAATGAAACTTAAAACTAAAAAGCTTCTTAAGCGTATCTTATTGTTTGTTGGGTTGGCAACGCTATGCGTAATTCTGTTGATTGTATTTGCCAATTGGAAAATACCTCACGATACTCAAAAATTTGTTTTTGATAATGTAGAAGATGTGCCAAAGCAAAGGGCAGCATTGGTACTAGGTGCAGCGAGATACATAGGGAATAGAGAAAATCTTTATTTTTCATATCGCATACAAGCTGCAAAAGAATTGTATGAATCGGGGAAAGTAAAGATCTTTGTTGTAAGTGGAGATAATGGGAGACATACCTACAACGAGCCGGACGATATGCGCAATGCTCTTATCGAGGCAGGTGTTCCGGATAGTATTATACATATGGACTATGCCGGGTTTAGGACATTAGACTCAGTAGTAAGGATGAATGCCGTTTTTGGTCAAGAGTCGTTTATCATTGTTTCACAAAAATTCCATAACGAACGGGCAGTCTTTCTTGCTCAATGTTACGACTTAGAAGCTTATGGCTATAATGCGAAAGACTTAGGACTAAATCGCTCATCTTACAGAACTAAGATACGTGAGTTATTTGCCCGAGTTAAAGTGTTTGTAGATATTATTACTAATAAAAAGCCTAAATTCTTAGGTGAACCAATAAAAATAGATTGATTGTGATTATGAAGAAAGTATTGTTTTTGCTTTCCTTTATTTCGTTAGGCTTGTTTGCTTACGGACAAGATTCTAATGATGCTCTTTTAAAAAAACTTGTAGAGAAAAATGTAATTACTCAGGCTGAGGCTGATTCATTAAGCCTGTTTGCTTCAGAAGAGAAAAAAAGTAATCTCTCGCCAAAAAATACACTAGAGAAAATTAAAGAGACTGTAACTTCTCCTGCTCTGCAATTAGGAGGATACTCTCTGTTTATGTATAAATACAGTGATCTGGAAAATGTAAAACATTCGGCCGAACCCAGAGTTGTATTTCTTTCCTTAAAAGGAGAACCTATAAAAAACTTCAAATATTGTGTCTTTGCAGACCTTGCACATGCTACTATTTATGAGTTCTATGGTGAGTGGACGCCGTCTGCTGCTTTCAATGTAAGATTAGGACAGGCAAAGACACCTCTCTCTATCGAGAATCAGCTTTCTCTCACAGCTATAGAAGGTGTCTTGAATACCCGTTCTATTTCAGCCCTGATGGGGATGAAGGATGATGTAATGTATTTACAGGATAAAATAAGTAGTGCAGGTCGAGATATTGGAGTCAAAATATATGGAGAATTGATAAAAACCAAAACTCATAATTTGCTAGGTTATGATATAGGGCTTTATCAAGGAACAGGTCTCAATACAAAAGATAATAACAATACAAAAGACTTCGCTGCGAATGTTCTTCTTCAACCGATTAAGGGATTTAGAATTGGAGGAGGTGCTTATTTTGGTCAGGCAACTTATCTCAAACCGGGAGACTTGGAAGTGAGTGACCATGTTCGTAATCGTTGGATATTCAGTTCCGACTATAAATTCGACCAATTTTATGCTCGCTTGGAGTGGATCATAGGAAATGATGGAGGTATAAAGAAAGAAGGCTTGAATGGTATGGGAATGTATTATTTTGTTCCTTCAAAATTTAACTCTTTCGCTAAAGTTGATTATCTGAATCAAGACAAAAGTACGAATAACGAATTAATGGAATATACGGTAGGCGTGAACTATTACTTTTACAAGACCTGTCGTTTACAGCTCAATTATACACATACCGATTATTCAAAGAAGTGGGGAGCTAGAGATTCGAATGTTGTTATCGCACAACTTCAAATTGTTTACTAAAAAACTTTTGTTTGATAATCAGCGTTATATACAATAGCTTGTTTAGAATTTAAACATTATATATGGAACAAAAAAAGCACTTAATAGGGCTGACTGATGCCCAGGTAAAGGAAAGTCGCGAAAAAAATGGAGCAAATGTTCTGACTCCGCCGGCTAAAGAGCCTTTATGGAAATTATTTTTAGAAAAATTCGAGGACCCTATTATCAGGATCTTACTTATCGCAGCTTTCTTATCATTAGCTATAGCTATTTTCGAACACTTGTCTACAGGAGAAGGTCATTATACCGAGACGATTGGTATTTTCTGTGCAATTCTTCTGGCTACCGGAATAGCTTTTTGGTTCGAGATGGATGCGAATAAAAAGTTCGATATTCTCAATCAGGTAAACGACGATACGCTTGTAAAGGTTATTCGTAACGGCAATGTGATGGAGGTTTCTAAGCAGGATGTAGTTGTAGGAGATATCGTACTGTTAGAGACAGGAGAAGAAGTTCCTGCTGATGGTGAACTCGTAGAAGCTGTATCATTGCAAATAAATGAGTCATCACTCACGGGAGAACCTATTATTGATAAGACTACCAACCCGAAAGATTTCGATCACGAAGCAACTTATCCTTCAAACTGGGTAATGCGTGGAACTGATGTGATGAACGGTCACGGAATATTTGAGGTCAAAAGAGTCGGAGATTCAACAGAATATGGTCAGGTTGCCGAGAAGTCAACCGAAATGACTGGTGAGGAAACTCCTTTGAACAAACAACTTGGCGGACTGGCAAAACTGATCGGTTTTTTAGGACTTATTCTAGCCACTCTGACATTCTCTATTTTGTTCCTGAAAGATATATTTGGAGGAACTGTTTCCTATTCGTTAGGACAATTAGGTCTTCTTGGGGGTGTCATGATCGGGATGGTTATCATGTTGGTTAAGGTATGGATGCCTATATTATATGATGGATTTGAATTAGCAGGGAAGACCAAAGAATTACCGAAGAGTGTTTCTTCGGGTAGCTGGTTGAAGTGGTTCTTGTTTGGAATTCTAGCTTTTGTTCTTATTGCTGCTATAAGCTTCCTTTTTGGAGTTAATCCACTAAATCCAGAATCGTGGGTGAGCATAGAAACAGCGAGCCATATATTACAATACTTTATGGTTGCTGTAACTCTTATTGTAGTTGCTGTACCCGAAGGCTTGCCTATGAGCGTAACTCTTAGTTTGGCGATGAGCATGAGACGTATGCTTAAAACAAATAATTTAGTTCGTAAGATGCATGCTTGTGAAACAATGGGGGCTGCAACTGTTATCTGCACAGATAAGACTGGAACCTTGACCCAAAACCAAATGAGAGTGCATGAAACTCAATTCTATACACTACAAAATCAAGAGATTGGTGATGATGAAGTAAGCTGTCTTATTAAAGAAGGTCTATCGACAAACTCTACTGCCTATCTGGATTTTACAGATCCTAATAAAATAAAAACATTAGGCAACCCTACCGAAGCAGCTCTTTTGCTTTGGTTGAATGCGAATAAGATAAACTATTTAGACATTAGAGAAAATACTCCGATCGTAGGTCAGCTAACTTTTTCTACAGAGAGAAAGTATATGGCAACTATTGTTGATTCTCCGTTGTTGGGAAAGAAGGTGCTGTATGTAAAAGGAGCTCCGGAAATAGTATTGTCTAAATGTTCTACTGTACAATCTAAAGAGGGGAATGTTTCTGTAAAAGAAGTAAAAACTGAAATAGAAAGCCAACTGTTAAACTATCAGATGCAGGCAATGCGAACTTTAGGGTTTGCATATAAAATATTGGAAGGAGATCTGGCAGATGCAGATGTACAGGAATTGGCTGAAAAAGATTTGGTGTTTCTTGGTATAGCAGCTATCTCTGACCCGGTGAGAGAAGATGTGCCGGCTGCTGTGGCCACTTGTTTGAATGCTGGGATAGATGTGAAGATTGTGACAGGCGATACTCCGGTAACAGCACGCGAAATAGGTCGTCAGATTGGCATTTGGAAGGATACCGATACGGATGAGAATATAATAACCGGACCCAACTTTGAGGCATTATCAGACGAAGAAGCCTTTAAAAGAGTTATGTCTCTTAAAATAATGTGTCGTGCCAGACCTACAGACAAACAACGTCTGGTGGAGTTGTTGCAAAAGAATGGACAGATAGTAGCCGTTACTGGTGATGGAACAAATGATGCTCCGGCACTGAATCATGCTAATGTGGGACTTTCTATGGGGTCAGGTACTGCTGTAGCTAAAGAGGCTAGTGATATAACATTGCTGGACGACTCGTTCAATAGTATTGCTACCGCTGTGATGTGGGGACGCTCTTTGTACAAAAATATTCAGCGATTCCTTCTTTTCCAGTTAACAATAAATGTAACAGCGTTGATACTGGTATTCCTAGGATCTATATTTGGACATGAGCTACCTCTGACGGTAACACAGATGTTATGGGTGAACCTAATAATGGATACTTTTGCTGCAGGAGCATTAGCGTCATTACCACCAGATAAGAATGTGATGAATGAGCGTCCTCGCAAAAATAATGACTTTATACTAACGCCTTCTATGCGCAATAATATTCTCTTCACAGGAATATCGTTTGTAATAATTTTATTGGGAATGTTATTTGCTTTCACAAATAATGAAGTGCTAGATACAATGTTTGCTCATATAGAGGCTTCGGGCAGATATGCTTACTCATTATCTTTCTTCTTCACAGTATTTGTATTATTGCAATTCTGGAATATGTTCAATGCTAAGGCATTTATGACAGGTAAATCTGCATTTCTCAGTATGGGACAAAGTAAGGGCTTTGTATCAGTCGCTTTCCTGATTCTGATAGGACAATTCTTTGTGGTAGAAGTTGGAGGAGATGTTTTCCGTACAGTTCCATTGATGTTACAGGACTGGCTAATAATCATAGGAGGAACCTCAGTTGTACTATGGGTTGGTGAATTATCTCGCCTTATAAGAAAGAAATAGTCGATTAAGACAAAATAAAAAAAGCGGGACGATATTATCGTTCCGCTTTTTATGTGTCTAAAGAGAAATTAGTTTTTAGAAGCTTCGATAGATTTCTTACGAAATTCTTTCAATGCTTTTTCAATTTCTAAAGATGCTTTTCTCGCACGAGTTCCAGCTGCTTTATTACCATTCTCTATTTGAGCAGTTGCATCTTTAGCAAAAGCTTCAAAGTTCTCTTTTAATTTTTCTACTAATTCTTTCATGTTTATACAGTTTAAAAAAAATCTATACAAAGATAATCGCATTAATGAAACATGCAATAGTTCCCCTTGTTTTCAGGAAAAAATATATGGAAAACCACATATTTTATAATAAAAACGATTTGTAATGTATATACTAAATTAAATTTCTTAGATAGTAAAAAATGTAATAACTTAGTATGCATATAACGATTATATAACGAGACTATGAATCTAGATAAAATATCGGAAGAGCGACTTTTCCAAAACAATACGAAAGAAGAGGTAATGCGTTGGTGCCAAAATCTTCAATACTTTCATTATATGCGTTCGCGCGGAGGACACAACTGTGAGGGTGATTCTTTCTGTGTATATTTTAAGTATACAGATCGGGAAGATCTTATTAATAAACTACAACAGATAGGAGTAACGCTCAATAGACTAGAAGAAGGTTTTATTGCTTTTGATCCATTTGAGTCTTATTCTATAGACGATCTGGATAAATTGAAAATAACAATAGCACATCTTAGTGATCTAGAACAGCCTCAATATGTAGAGGTCTTTGGACATAAAGCTCACATATGGGTGATATCGGGACGTTTCGAAATCTCTATATCTGGAACTAAAGATGGACAGACATACAAGGTATCAGAAGAAGATTTTCAGGTTTGCCAATCTTTAGAGACTGAATTTGATAAATTAGGATGGAGTGCAATTCTTGATGAGGAGATTAAGCAACAGATACATTGTGTTTCAAAGGAAATGTATCCCGAATTATTTGAATAAGTATTGTATCTCTTATGAATATAAAAGAAAAGGTAGTTGACTATACGCAACTACCTTTTGTCTATATAATTTATATATTATTTTTTAAGAAGAGGCTGGTGGACATATACATTCGAAACCCCATTCGGAGATACGATCCACATGGCAGTATAGAAGGCTTTAACTCCTCCGTTGTTGGCTATGATGTATACCGTCGATTTCTCTGGATTGTAGTAAACCGCCATATTTTCCAATTCGGGATTGAGTAGATGTTCATAAACCTTTTTAGGAAATACAATCTTTTTCCCTTTAATAATTACACTCATAGAATGATAGCGAAGTCTAGGAGAGACATTGTTATTGACTCCCATTGCCGTTTTGTTATTTATGGTGTAACCTCCGTAAATATCTTGTCTGATTGATTTATCATTCTGAGCAATCTTTGAAACAGAGATGTCTATACGTACATCGTCATTCTTGAAAAATACGTTTCCATAGGCCGAAATCTTGCCTACTTCAACCACATCATAGTCGTCGACACGCATAAAATCAGTTCCTCTTATATATCCTCTTTTTGTGGTTCTATTTGGGCTATAATGATCTACATATCTCCAAGGATCTATTTCTAAATCAGGAGGGTATAAATAGAACACCGAATCGTTCGGAACTGTTATAGCGTTGTTAAAATCACTGGGACGTGGGCAAAAATCAATTGTTTTTCTGATTGTATCTTGTGCAATAATAAATTGGGCGAAGGAATCTAATTTGCAGAAAAACAACATAATGAATAGTAGCGAAATTGTGTAATTTTTCTTCATAAGCATATCTTTTATTTTGTTTGTTCGTGTTTGTAATCCTGCCCCTTTGCAATTGTTTATGGGATTACCTCATAATTCTTTCTGGCTTCAGTAAGCGATACTGCATTGAAATGCCACCATTCACCCCTTATAGTTAAGAATCCGGCATAAGTCATTATTTCTCTTAGAAATTGTCGGTTTTTTACTTGCTGAGGTGTTAGAACTCCTCTTTCTATAAGTTCAGCTTCTTTGTTTATTCCGGCAGCACTACCAAAATAGTCGAAAGGGGTTCCCATGTCCAGAGGTTTCCCATTTTTGTCACATATGGTAAGATCAACAGCCATGCCATAGTTATGCAGACCTGTTCGCGAAGGGTTTGCTACATAAGCAGCAAACTTGGTATTCTGAACGACTTGATACATTTTTTTCTGTACACTAAGAGGTCTTACAGCATCATAAACAAGCAGGCTAAGTTTTGGGTTGATAGTTTTCAGACGCTTCTGAGCTTTTATCAGTTTTTTTGCAGCAACAGGATGCAGATATATATTTAACAAACTGTCGTAAAGAATTGTTTTAGTAAAGTTGTCTGTGGTCGCATATTTCAAATCGAAACGGATGCTGGAGTCTAACTCATTGACATTAACCAGATTCTTGGATTGTAGGTATTGTTCTAACTTGGAAGTCTTGCCTATGCTTTGTGCCACTACGATAGATGGCACAAAGCATAGGAATAGTATTATATATATAAGAAGATTATTCTTCGTCATCGTCTTCATCGAAGTAAGGAATTTCGAAAACCTCTCTACTAAGAACTTCATCTATCTGCTTACATACAACAGAATATTCGTCTGTATCAGATAGACGGTCGATTGACAAGAGGGCTTCTCTCAAAGTTTTTAATGTAACAACGTCTTCTTCACTTGGACCCGCTTCCGGAGTACTTGTAAACCATACGAGCTCACCTTTAAACTCCGATTCAATCGCTTTGTAAAATGAAAGAGCAGTTTCTTTTTCTCCTATTTGCTCTTTGATGCGTGCAGCCTCTATCATATCCGGACCTAGTATATTCTTGTAGTGGCTCATGACTGATAATGAAAGCTGCGTTCTGTTCATCATCAAAAAATGCAGGGCTTCGATATTATCCTTTAGCTTATAGTAAAAGATGAAAGCATTTAGTGCTGCCCTCATTTCGGCACCTTCAGCCCAAATAAGAGGATTAATGGCATTCTTAGGGTAATTCTTTACCTGCTCCTTAATCGAATTTACTGTATTAGGTATTACGGAATCAAAAAGCCTCTCACCAATATATAGTCTAAGGTCTTCTTTTTCTCCGTTTATATCTAAGGATAAAACGAGTTTTACCAAGTCTTGTGCAAGAGTACTATTTCCTTCTTTAATTAAACCGAAGTTTTTGTTTTCCAAAGTTTCACTTTTTCCAGTTGTGAATAATTCGGAAATGATTATGTTCAGTTCATCATCAAGATCTTCAGATGTGATGGATGTTATTTTATCTGTATCGTCAGTTGAAACAGCTCCCCAAAGCTCTCTCTTATCACTATTTAGATATGTTTCTATCTCTTCACTCAGTGTTAGTTTGTCCTTCATCAGTATCTATATTTTCGTTGATATTATTATCTGTAATTAACTCTTCTTCTATTTTTTCTTTGCGCATTGCCTTGTATATCTCTTCTTGAATCCTTTCTCTAATCTTTAAAGCCGAGAGATTGGTATGAGTGCGTTTTTCGTGAACTCTATTTGATAAAAAGATATAGATCATATTATTATCCGGATCAATCCAGAAGCAAGTTCCGGTAAATCCTGTGTGCCCATATACACTGGCAGGAGCACTTAGCGATGTAGGTCCTGATTTGTTTGTTCGCATTTCCGGCTTGTCAAAACCTAAGCCTCGGCGCGATGTAGAGCTTTTTGTGCTTGTAAATAATCGGCATGTTTTCTCTGAGAGGTAGCGCTCTCCTCCATAAGTCCCATGGTTTAGCCACATCTGGTATAATTTGGCCAGATCGTTTGCATTAGAGAATAAACCAGCGTTACCGGATATTCCTCCCATGAATGCAGCGCCTTCGTCATGTACATATCCTTGGAGCAATTGTTTGCGAAGGAAATCATCTTTTTCGGTAGGAACTATGCGCTCCTCTTTAAATTTAGTCAGAGGATTGTAAGTTGTAGTCGTAGTTCCGAGTTTTTTGAAGAAATTATCTTGGGTAAAAGTGTTTAAATCTGTTTGGGCTATATCTTCAATTGCCTCTTTCAATAACATGAAATTTAGGCAGCTGTATAAATAATTTTTCCTTTTTCTTAATTTCGAGTCTGCAATTGCGCTAATAATAGTGTCTTTGTAGGTCTTGTTTATGAATAGCCCCTTTGCTAGTGGAGAATAGCCTTCTTTTTTGATTTCTGAAATTAATCCAGTCTTAAATTTGTAATCTGTTCTAGCCCATGTTCTTCCATCAAATTGAGCCTGATATACAGAAGTTCTACTTCTATTAAATAGCTTTCCTTCGTAACTGCTATCATCAATTGCTCTCATATAATAAGGAATAAAGGAGACCAATCCCGTTTCGTGCAATAAGGCCTCTCTTATTGTAATTCCCGATTTGTCAGTCCCCTTTAGTGCAGGTACATGAGTGCTGATTAGTGTAGTTAATTTAATTTTGGAATCGTCATATAACTTCATTATTGCCGGAACAGTAGCTGATGCTTTTGTCATAGAAGCAATATCATAAATAGCATCATTGGTAACCTTTTGCTCTCTGTCATATTTATATGATCCAAACGAACGATTGTATATAACAGTCCCATCCTTTACAACTAAAACCTGACATCCAGGGAACGCTTGTTCCTTTATCCCTTCCTGAACAATAGTATCAATAGGGTTAAATCGGTGAGACGTTATGCCTACAGATTCGGGCATCCCATAGCTTAACCTTACTTTCGGTGTTTGTATGCCTTCTCCCATCGCGTATAATCCACTAATATTAACGGGGTTTTTACCTATAATGTCATTTCCTCCGAAAAGAGCCTGAGCGGAATACTCCTGAGCCAATTCTGACCCTTCATAGGCCAGGATGACACCGTTTGCTTTCTTGATAGATGAAGCATAAGAAGTCATTCTGTATGGTACAATAAAGAAAGCAAGAACGAGGTCTTTCTTCTCTGATATGTTTACTATTGCTGTATTTACATTGCTCCTTGTAGAATGGATAGAAACTATAACAGTATTATAAGCCTCTAGCTTCTTTTTTAGTTTTAGTAACTCATCGTTACTAGATGCCGAAAAGCAATCAACATCAGCATATAGCTTTAATGATTCGTGAAACTCGTTTTGAGAAGATTCTCCAACCGATATAGCAGCAATTTTTCGTTTGTTCAGTTTCTTTAAAGGGATAATAGAATCGTTGTTTTTAAGTAAGGTGATAGCTTCTCTGTGTAATTCTCTATTCAACCATTCTGCATAGGGAGTATTTAGATTATTTATTAAGTTTTCTGTTTCTATCTTTTGCCTTTTGTTTATTCTTAAAAGATATTTGTAGGTAAGCACCTTCTTACATTTATGTTCTATAAGGGAATTGCTTATAGTCCCATCCTCTACAGCCTTTCTTACAGAGTTATATTCTCGTTCCAGATCTACAGGTCCAAGAAGAATGTCATTCCCGGCAAGTAAAGCCCTGACACAATAATCTTTCTCTGTAGAAACGCCTTTCATCTGCAATCCATCAGTAAAAATCAGACCCGAGAAACCCAATTCTTTTTGTAGTAAATCAGTTACTATTTTAGGAGATAGAGAACTCGGTTGACTTGTTTTATCCAAAGCTGGTATGTTAAGATGGGCGACCATGATCCCTGATAAGCCTGCATCTATATACTCTTTGAACGGCTTTAATTCTATTTCGTTGAGCCTCTCTCTGTTGTGATTTATTATTGGTAAGACCTTGTGCGAATCGGTTGAAGTATCCCCATGTCCAGGGAAATGTTTAGCTACAGCCATTACTCCTCCTGCTTCAATTCCTTTAGAATACATTACTCCTTTGCGGGCAACACTAATAGGATCTTCTCCAAATGAGCGGTTACCTATAACAGGATTGCTTGGGTTGCTATTAACATCCATGTCTGGAGCAAAGTTGACATGAATGCCCATCAGTTTGCACTGTCTGGCAACCTCTTGTCCGTAGAGGTATAAAAGCGAATCATTCTGAATGGCGCCCAACATCATGTTGCGCGGAAATCGAGTTGTATTGGATAGCCGCATTGATAGTCCCCATTCCCCATCTAAAGATATCATTAGAGGAATCGCTGCTTTTTCTTGGGCGGCATTAGTTAAATTTGCTTGCTCAATAGGGGTACTTTTAGAAAAAAGCAAGCCTCCTACATATTGGTTCTCTATATATCCTTGTATTCGCTTGCGATTCGATTCTGTATCGTTACCAAAAACTACAGGCATAAAAAGTTGTCCTATCCGCTCGTCTTCCGACATCTGATTGTACACGGAGTCGACCCATAAAGCGAGCTTTAGGGTGTCAGCTGAATTGTAAAATGAAGTTTCTTTCTTAATTGTTATTGTATCTGATGCTATACCTTGGAGGTAACCAGCGAAGATGATAGTAAATAGGGCAGCAATATATTTTATTTTCATTATTTAGCAATATCTATATTAAAGAGGTTAAATTCCTCTTTACAAATATAAGATGAATATGTTTATATCCCTAAACTATATATTTGCCGAGTAATAAATTTAAGTTAAAATGCATTTTCTAAACTAAAACTATAGTCATGTTAAGATGCTGATAAATGAACAAAGGAAAGCCAATTGGCTTTCCTTTGTTATATGAGTTTTATTTTATCTGAATTATTTATTCATAACCCGGATTTTGCTCCAATAGAGTATTTGCTTGTAATACTTCGTAATGGATAGGGAAACGATGTAGATTTTTATCATTAGTCGCTTTGTGATCCCACCAGTCTTCAGTTACATAAGCATCCCAACGGATTAGGTCTGTACGACGACGACCTTCGCCAAGGAATTCAAGCATCCACTCGTCTAGCATACGATACTTGTCAAGATTAGCTGCAGTTACAGGATTTGGATCTCCATCCTTGAAGTAACGAGCACGAACTTTATTGATTAGTTGAGCTGCTTCAGCCTTTTTACCTTCACGCATTTTACACTCGGCAAGTGTATAATATATTTCAGCTAAGCGTATAATTGGCACGTCAGGATCATGCATGCGGTTTTTTTCATCTTGGTTAGGTCTTGGACTACGCTTAATCAAACGTATACAAGAATTTTCCTCTGCATGCGCAATTGTTGAAGGTAGAGATTCTAGTGTAGGATATTCTTTACTTCCTACTTTAGATAGATAACCTACCATGTCTACAATTTCTAAAACTTGTCCTACATATTCTCTACCTCCTTTGCAAACGAAATTAGGGTTTAGAGGATTGACTAATTTGCCAACAATGAACATCCCTCTGTGTTTGCCATTACCCTCATAAACATATGGTTGCTTACGAACGTCTTTGTCGTGGAACTTCTCGTATATACCTCCTAGTTTGTAGTCGTATTTCTTACCAGTAGGAGCATAGCTTGGAATTAGGCCATAGCCATTATTTCCTCCTGAGCTTTCAAGACCTCCTAAGTAATCTTTGAAATTGTAAGGAACCATGGTTGCCCAATTGACACCTTGTGTCTCTAATTTAGCATTTTCACTAGGGACACTCCAGATAATCTCTGTACTTGTTTCATTTTCAAAACCAAATGTCTTAGTCCAGTCTGTGTCTAGCTCGTACTTGCCATATTTACCATCAATAATATCTTGGCATATAGCTGCAGCTTCGTTGTACATCGCTTTGCCGATATATGGTTCTGCATTGAAGTATAACTTAGCTAACAAGGCAGCGCCTGTGGCTCTATTGATACTACCATTTTCAGCTTTCCCTAAATCTGCTTTTATAGGTAAGTTAGGGATGGCTTCGTTGAATAATTGCTCTATATAATCAAATGTTTCTTGTGCAGAGGAACGTCCTTTAACCTCTTCTTGAGTAGTGGAATATAAAGGAACCCCTCCAAAAAAATCTAATCCATCTAAGTAAAAAGATGCTACAAGCGCTTTTTGCTGGTTTAGCATAGATTCTCTAGTACCTTCAGCAAAGCCAAGGGCGTCAAAATTTACATTCTCCAGATCTTCTAATGCATCCCACGCCAAAGCAACACCCATGGCATAATTACTCCAACCATCTTTTATTGCTGTCATATCATCTGAATATTTGTGGTGGTGGAAATTCTGGAATACAGCACCATTGTACCAGTCACTACCACGAGTAGGAAGACATATCTCATCTGTACCTAATTCCTGTAAATTCCATCTGGCTTCACTTTGAGCAAGATACCAACGCCAGTGCGTAAAAGGACGGTTGAATCGTTGCCAGACAGCATCTTGTGATTGGTAAAAAGTTTCTGGTGCAACCTGTGAATAGAAGGTCGGTTCTACATTACATGCAGTAGCCGTAAGTAGACAAGCTAGACCTATAGCTGCCGATTTAAATATATTTCGTTTTCTCATTTCTTGTATTTTTAGAATTTAACTTGAAGACCCAAGGTGTATGTTCTTGTCGTAGGATAATAACCAGACCAGAAATTTTCTGTACCACCAGCCCATCCTGTGATATTAACTTCAGGGTCCATGCCGTCATAACCGGTGATTGTAAATGCATTCCCTACAGTACCATATACGCGAATTTGGTTTAAAAGCTTAGTGTATTTAGACATATTTAAGGTATATCCCAGAGTGATTGCATCAACTTTTAGGAAAGTTCCATCTTCTAAGAAATAGTCTGTTTGCTGTTTCTCTCCTGTGATGTGTGCATTCTTGCCGTAAGCAGATTTAAGTTTATTAGTGGATTCTGGAGTTTGAAGTCCAAAATACATTTCCACTGCGTTATATACATCAAAATCAATCCAACTACGCATATTGATACCCAAGTCGAAATCTTTATACTGGAAGGTATTTCTCCAACCTATCATTAGTTTAGGAATATAACTTCCTATGTATTGCTTATCATTCACTGTTTTTTCAGATGCAGGTATAACTTCTCCCTCTTTGTTATAGAGCAAGAAATCTCCATTATCGTCGAATCCGGCAAATTTCCATAAGAAGAATTTACCAATTTCAGATCCGGCTTCTATTCTGGCAGCATCACCAGGGTCTCCAGGAGAAGGAAATCCATTTCCATTAATTGTTGTATTGGCCATTGCTAAGTTAACTATCTTAGATTGGTTTTGAGAGAAATTGATATTTGATGTCCATTTAAATTCTTTATTGTCTATGATAGATGCACCTAAATCGAACTCCCATCCCTTACTTTCCATTTCTCCGATATTTTGCCATTGCGATCCATTAGGATATGGAGGCTGTGGAACTCGCATATCATATAAGAGTCTATCTGTTGTTCTTATGTAATAATCAAATTTTCCATAGACGCGATTGTTGAATAAAGAAAAGTCTAATCCAAAATCCCACTCTGCTTTTTCTTCCCAACCTAAATTTGGATTTATATTCTGGCTTTTACCATATGAATAAGCCCAAGTTCCATCAGGTAGCATCCAATACGTATCAGAACCTAACATATTTGCCATATAAGAAGAGTCGAAATCATTATTACCTGTTACTCCATAGGCTGCACGAACTTTAAGGTCGTCTATCCAGCTGATATCTTTCATGAAACTTTCATTCGAGATTCTCCAACCTGCAGATGCTGACCAGAATGTACCCCATCTGTGATTTGCCCCGAACTTGGAAGAGCCTTCATGGCGAATAGATGCCTGTAGCATATAAGTGTCTTTGTATGAATAATTGGCTCTGGCAAAGTATGCTAATAAGCGTTCTGTTATAGCTTTACTTGAAGATATGCCAGCTTTACCATCGTCTTTTGCTTTACCATTACCCATATTCCAGAATTCAATACCATCAACATCGAAATTATAGTTACTCATGCTGAAACCTTCATTGTTCTTTTCAAAATAAGAATAACCTCCTACTGCACTTAAGGTATGTTTCCCTTCATCGAAATCTCTGATGTAGTTGAAGTAACCTTCGGAAGTTAAGTTCTCTGTTTTTGAAAATTCAAGTTCAGCTGTTCCTGTCTTTTTTTCTTCAAGCTCACTTCGATGATATTTAGATCTGTAATAATGTCTTTCCCATTGGCGATTTTCGTAACCAACAACTTGTTGATAAGAAAGACCCCGTATCGGTTTGATATTTAATTTAAGAGTAACTTCAGGTTTAAACCATTTGTCAAGACCTTCATCTTTAGAAAGCTTTCTGTCAGCAAGCATGTTGTAGTCAAGGGTATTCCCTGTCCATACATTGTATCCTGTTTCGCTTTCAGGATCATAAGGCGATCTTGTCGGGTTGTTGCGTAGAGCTTGTTGGAAGTTAACAAATCCTCTTTCTCTCCAAGCTTGTCTATAGCTGATATTAGGTTTGATTTCTAACCAGTCATCAAGAACTTTGAAGTTCGCATTTACACGTCCACCATAATCCTCGCGTCCGTCTCCTATAGCAATACCTTGATTGTCTTCATAGAAGAAGTTCATGTAGAATTGAGCATTCTTAGTCCCAGATTCAAGAGATAGTTCATGTCTTTGAGAAAGGTTATCATGGTTGATTAGTTCATCCCACCAATCTACATCGTGACCATAATCTTCGCCGATGCCATATTTTACGTACTCTTCAGCAGATAATAGATCGGGAGCATTGTAAGATTGTCTTTTTCTGAATTCGGCACTGTATGTCATTCTTACTTTTCCATCAGTATTGCTACCTTGTTTTGTTGTGATAAGAATTACACCACTGGCAGCTCTCGTTCCGTAGATAGCTCCTGCAGAAGCGTCTTTTAGAACATCAACGCTAAGGATATCATTCGGTGAAACTGAACGGATGTCTCCGCCAGGGAAACCATCAATAACAACTAGAGGAGCTTTGCCAGCATTGATAGAGCTCATACCTCTCAGCTGTATTGTTGTCCCGTCATTAACACTCCCATTGTTAGCGAAAATAACACCACTGATAGCACCCTGTAGGGAGGATGTGATGTCTGCTCCTCCAACACCTACCATTAGGTCTTCAGATTTCAGAGAAACAACCGAGTTCGTTACTTGTTTCTTATCCAGAGTACCATAACCAATTACTACAACTTCATCCAGAAGGCCAGCATCTTCAGATAGTATAATATTTATGGCGCTTTCTCCATTTAATATATACTCTTGAGGGTGGAAACCTACATATGTGATAACGATGGTTGCATTTTCTGCTACATTTCTGAAAGTGTAAACTCCATCTACGTCAGTAGTGCCTCCATCGGTAGTTCCTTTTACAATAACACTGGCTCCAATTAGAGGCTCGGTTCCATCAGTTACAGTCACTTTAACACTGTGAGTCTTTTGTAGAGGGCTTAAGCTTTCAGAGTTCTTGTCCACATTTTTATCAGTAGTAGCCATCATTGATGGACTTGCTAAGAATAAACCTGCACACAAAACAGCAGTACCAATACATGATTTGTTTAGCAATCTGTTGAATAGATCACCAATCTGTCGATGTGTTTTAATCATCCTTTTTTAAGATTTAATTAATAATACGTTAAATTTTTTAAGGTTATTCCACTTAAATAAACGGACATTATGTAATAATGTGTAGTTTGTTTAAGATTAACAACCGGCATACAAAATAAAAATTCGAGCAAATATAAATATAACTTTTGTATAAACAATGTCTTAATATTTTTAACAAAGGGGGGAATGGTTAACAATGTGGTCGCAAACAAAGCTAGTAGGTCGTTTGACTTTGTTTAGATATGAATGTTAAATTTTAAATTATGTTAACCGAACATGTTTGAGGTGAGATTTTTTGAGATAAAATAATAATTAAGACAGTCATTAATAAGCGTTGTTTATCCTATTTACTAATGACTGTTTTGTTATAGTGATAGATGCTTAGTCCTTTTGTGTATCTAATTTCCAATTGTCTCTTCTGAACGGAGATGCAGGTAGTTCTGAACTATTGTAAAAATTGACATCTGGGTTGATTTCCCAGCAATAGCGAACGGCTATGGGGTTACTTATGCTTTCTGAATAGACCATTATTTTATCTTTATCAATAAGTTTGGCCTTAGCCCATACAAATTTTTGATCCTTCCCTGCAATAGAGAATCCTTCAATATAGCCATATCTATTTTTGACTATTATCCCATTTTCAGTATTGTCAAACGTGATTATAATTTTGTTATCTTTCTTTTCCATTGATCTATATGTCGGACCTGAATATACTATGTCTTTTATGTTAAAATCTTTGTTTAGAGCAATTAAAGCTAAGCGTTTACCCACATCTTGCTTGTTCCGGGGATGGATGTCGTTCGCATCTCCAATGTCGGTAGTGACTGCCTGTCCTGTTTTTTCTAGCGATAAAGTGAGATTTTGTGCTTCTCTTAATTCCGCCCAATGGTCGTAAGTTGGTGGTTGTTCTGACTTATGCATAAAAGAAGCTAATTGAACCCAGTAAAAAGGGAGACTATCATTCCACTTTGAGCGCCAATCATTGATGAGTAACGGAAATAATGTGCGATAATTAAAAGCAGCTCCCGCATTATTCTCTCCCTGATACCATATAACCCCTTTAATTGCAAATGATTTGATAGGGTCTATCATTGCATTGTATAGTAGGCTGTTGCATATGTTAGGTTCTCCATCTATGAAATTAAATCCTTTACTACTTACCGTTTCTTTGTATAGCCAGTTGCCTGCAAGGGAATATTGTCCTTCTTCGGTGGTGATATAAAGTTCATTAGGTGTGCCTGTAAATCCGCCTGCCCCTCTTCCATCCATGACTTTGACGACAATTGAATTAGCACCAGCTTTTAAAATATTGGCTGGGATGTTATAAGATCTATCATGCCCTGCGCCTTCGGTCTTACCTATTTCTACTCCATTTATCCATGTAATGTCATCATCGTCTATTTTTCCTAAGTTTATAATTGCAGGTTTGCCAGCATCTTTATCTGCGATATTTAGGGTGTATCTGAACCATACAGCTCCATCAAAATCAGCTAAATCTGTATTCGACCATTCTTGAGGGATGGCCATTTCTTTCCACGAATCAGTGTCTAAATTGATTTTTTGCCATTCCTCTTCTATACCTATATCGTTTGTAACTAATTCTGTGAAAGCTTTTTTATTGTTGGCATTTTGCTTTAAGATTGAGTCTACTCCTATTTCATAGACTTGTTTATATCTTTCTTTAAATAAAGAAGGGAGCGTATCGAATGCATTTGAGCTTATCCATGTTTCTATGTCAGTCCCGCCCCAAGAGGAGTTTATTATTCCTATTGGTAGACCAGTTTTATTATGTATTTCTCTTGCAAAGAAATAAGCTACAGCAGAAAAATCAGATACTGTTGCAGGAGAGCATATCTCCCAGGTACCTTCAATGTCTACATTCGTACTTGTAGAATAGTTTGGTTTTACATTAAAAGAGCGAATATTTGGATAGTTCGCATTGTTCTCTTCATTTTTGTAATTATACACTTGTCCTCCTCCGGCATTTACTCTCATAGCCATGTTGGATTGACCGGAGCATAACCAGACCTCACCTATTAATATATTAGATAATTGAATTCGATTTTTATCGCCTATGATATTAATGTCACACGGATCCCCGTAGTCTAGAGCTGGGAACTCTACGATCCAGTTGCCATGTTTATTAGCTTTTGTTTTCTTTTCTTGTTTTCCTAAACTAACTTTTAGATTTTCTCCTTTTTTGGCTGTCCCCCATATTTTTATAGGTTTATGGGCTTGTAGTACCATATTGTCTGTAAAGATATTTGCAACTTTAACTTGTGCTGAAAGTGTAATTGTTGCACATAATAATAGAAATAATAGTATTGGTTTTTTCATGGTATTGGCATTTGTTTTATTTGTTGGAATTATAAATATATACAAATAAACTTTATCGTTAAAGCTTATGACTGAAAAAATAGTATTTTGGTAGAAGAAGTAATAATTAATTATTTCATTATTAATATGTTTGCCCTTAATTTATTTTTTGTCTTCTGCCTGTAAATAGCAGCGATTAGTTTTCTCGTATTGAAATAATATGAATCTAAAGCTATTGAAAATATTTAAAATGATGTTTTTTCTGCTTTTTATGTTAAAAAAGTCAGATTTGTAGAGAAATATTTGCATAATATAAAGTCAAATCATAAATTAGCGGAGGTTTAACGATTAAGTTATTCTTGTTGACTTTATTTATAATACTAAAAGCCTGATCGACAATGAGAGTTTCATTAAAAGATATAGCAGAAAAATTGAACTTGTCCAAGACCACAGTCTCGTGGGTATTGACGGGTCAGGCAGAGAAGAAAGGAATTAGCAAGGCTACCCAAGAGCTTGTTAAAAAATGCGCTGAAGAAATGGATTATCAACCTAACTTGATAGCGAGAAGCTTAAATGTTGGTAGTTCAAAAACGATAGGACTGATCTTACCCTCTATTTCTGATGATTTCTATTCTTCTGTGGCAAGAGAAATAGAGAAAAATGCTAGTAACAATGGGTACTCTTTAATGATTGCCAGCTCAGAGTCAAATGTAGAAAAGGAAGATAAAATACTACGTTTGTTTAGAGCAAAGGGTGTTGATGGAATTATTTTAGCTCCAACGAAAAGGTCGAAAAGAGAGATAGAAAGATTGATAGACAGTAAGTTCCCTTTAGTTACTTTCGACCGTTTCTTTCCAGAGCTTCAGGCTAGCTATATTATAATTGATAATAAAGAGAGTAGTTATGAATTAACTAAGCATTTGATTGAAAAAGGCTGTAAGAATATTGCCTTGATCACTACTAATCCACACTTAACAACAATGGGTTATAGAACAGAAGGTTATGAGCAAGCTTTGGCAGAGGCTGGTATAAAACTAAATCCAGCATTGATTGGTTGCGTTGAGTATGAAGACTATGATAAAAACATAGTGAAGGTATTAGATTCTATTTTTGAAAAAGTTCCGGATGTTGATGGTTTCTTTTTTGCTACTCATATTTTGGCTATAGAGACATTCTTGTATTTTAATAACAGAGGGATTGATTTTAATGAACGCTTTGGGTTAGCATCTATACATAAAGTCTCTACTTTCGATATTGTTGCACCTAAAATTAATGTAGCAGAAATGCCCGTCTTTGATATAGGTAAAAATGCAGTTGATGTTTTGTTAAGAGAGATAGAATCGCAGAAGAAAACAACTGGGAAAAGAGGTCAATATAAAATCGTTTTACCTTGTTCTTTGTTCTTGTTTGACTAATCCTTGTTGGGAGTTAGTCTTCGTTCTTTGTGTTATGTATTTTTTTTATCATTTTACTTTATCGTTAAAGTTGATAAAGTAAAGATGTATAGATGTAATTATAAGAGATTAATTGTTAACCAAATGCCCTATATGAAAAATACTACAATGTCTTTAATTGTAATCCTAACATTGATTGGACTTTTTTCTTGTTCAAATCAAAAAGATCGAGTAGAGATTACTGAAATGAAATGTGAATATCAAACCTTTCCAATAGGTATTGATGCTCAGAAGCCTCGTTTTGTCTGGAATTATAGCTCGACAGATAATGCTGGATTTATCCAAAAAGCCTTTAAAATTGAAATAGCTTCTAATAAAGAAGTGTTGTTGAAAAATGAATCTGGAGACATATGGTCTTCTGATCTCGTTAATTCAGAAATTAGCTTTGTCGAATATAATGGAGAGGCTACATTAAAGTCACATGCTAAATATTATTGGAAAGTAAAGGCATGGGGTGCTTCGTCATATAAAAGCATAGAATCTAAGATAGATAGTTTCGAAACAGCTAAATTATCTCAAGACGACTGGAAAGCCTCATGGATAACAGATCAGTTTGATAAAGAATACGGGCCGGCTCCTATGCTTCGTAAAACATTTGAAGTAAATAAAGCGGTCTGTAAAGCTCGTGCTTATGTAAGTGCGACAGCTTATTATCAACTTTTGATAAATGGTTCCGATGCTCAGGTTCATAGTTTGGAACCGGGATATACTCACTATGATAAACGTAATTTATATACAAGTATAGATGTAACATCTCTGTTGAAAGAGGGAAAGAATGTAGTAGGTGCGGTTTTGGGTAATGGCTTCTACAACGAGGCAGCACCCGTAGCTACTTGGGACTTCGAAAAAGCAAGGTGGCGCGATCGTTCAAAGCTGATAATGGAGCTTCATGTATGGTATACCGATGGCTCGAAAGAAGTTATTCTTACCGACAAAACGTGGAAGACCTCAACAGGCGCTTCTGTTTATAATAATATTTATAGTGGAGAAAGATATGATGCTCGCCTCGAAAATAGTGGTTGGAGTAATGCTGATTATGATGAATCGACATGGCAACAAGCAATCGAAACGAAAGCACCATCTCCACTCTTGGTAGCACAACAAGTAGAGCCGGTGAAAGTAGTGAAAGAGATACCGGCAGTTTCTATGAAGTCTTTTGGAGATACATTATATGTGTTCGATTTTGGAATTAACCTAACAGGTGTATGTCGCATCAATCTGAAAGGAGAGAAAGATACAAAGGTGACTTTGATGCATGGAGAATTGAAGAAAGACAATGGACGCATCGAAATGAGGAACATTGATATATATTACAATCCGATGAAAGATATCGAATTCCAGACTGATACGTATTACATGAAAGGTGGAGAGGTAGAGACTTTTGCCCCTAAATTTACCTATCATGGTTTCCAATATGTAGAAGTTAAATCAGACAAACCATTGAAACTTAAAAAAGAAGATGTAACGGCTTTGTTTATGCACTCAGCAGTCGAGCAAGTTGGACATTTTAGCTGTTCGAATGAGTTATTCAATAAAGTATGGGAAGCGACCCTCCGCTCTTATGTTGGAAACTTGCATAGTATCCCGACAGATTGCCCTCAGCGCGAGAAAAATGGATGGACAGCCGATGCTCACGTTATCATAGACTTAGCATTGTTAAATTATGATGGTATTAAGCTTTATGAAAAATGGATGGATGATTTTATTGACAATCAGCTTCCAGCGGGAAACATTTCGGGTATAATTCCGAGTTCTGGGTGGGGGTACGATGATTGGATAGGACCAGTATGGGATGCAGCTTTATTTATTATTCCTACAGCGATTGAAAAATACTATGGAGATACAAGAACGATCCATAAGCTATATGCAACGTACGAACGATATCTTCAATACCTGAAAAATAGAGAAGACGCTAACGGTACGGTTACTTACGGCATTGGAGACTGGGTGTTTTATAAAGCTCAGACCCCAACAGATTATACAACAACTTGTTTCTATTATTACGATAATAAATTGATGGCTCACTTTGCTGAAGTGACAGGTAATGATCCTACTCCATATTTGAATAAAGCGCAAAGTCTGAAAGAATTTATTAACACGAAATATTTTGATGCAGAGGAAGCGATATATGCCAATGGAACACAGGCAGCACAAGCTGTAGCCTTAGGTCTTGGTATAGTTCCCGAAGAATATACCCAAAAGGTGGCTGATAAGCTTAATCAAATAATAGTAGATAATAATTATTTTCTCGATTTTGGAGTACTGGGTAGTAAATATGTACCAAGAGTACTAACTGAGTATGGATATGTTGAAACAGTTTACAAGATGGCAACGAAAGAAGAGGCTCCTTCGTGGGGAAATTGGATTAAAAGTGGATTGACTACTTTAGGTGAAACATGGGTATTGTCGCCTGAATTTAGAGACGCTTCAGTTAACCATGTATTCTTAGGCGATATTAGTTCTTGGATGACAAGAAGTATAGCCGGAATAGACTGTGATGAAAGTGTACCGGGCTTTTCTAAGATTGTTATAAAACCTCATTATGTGGAAGACCTTACTTGGGCTAAAGGTGAATACAAGTCAGTAAAAGGTATGATAAAATCGGAATGGAAACGCGAGGGGAATAAAATAACACTAACGGTTGTTATTCCTGAAAATACATCAGCTATTGTTTATACTGATAAGAAAGAAAATGTCAAAGGGGGCAAACATACATTCTCTTTTACTCTTTAGTTAAAAGTAAACAAGATTAAACTTAAACAAGTGATATAATGAAAATTAAACACACGACACACTATTTGATTCTACTCGTTGCTTGCATTTTGATGTCTTCAACGCTAGGAGCTGAAAATATATCTCTGAATGGAACCTGGAACCTGAAATTCTTCCCTCAGCCAAGAGAGGTGGTTAGAACTCCTCAGGATATGATAGCAATACAAGGGACAGAGATAAGAGCAACCGTACCTGGAAATGTGGAATTGGATATGCTGAAAGCCGGTATTATTGCAGATCCTATGATCGGTAATAATGTGTATGATCTCCGAAAATATGAAGGACATCAATGGTGTTACTCTAAGAGATTTGCTACACCTCAGATAGGAGAAGATGAACATGTGAAGCTTTTCTTCGGAGGGATAGACTGCCTTGCCGATATCTGGTTAAACGGAGAGCAAGTCGGTTCTGTAGATAATATGTTTATCGAGCATGAATTTGATGTGACAAGATTATTGAATAAAGGAGGAGATAATGAACTTCAGGTGATTATCCGTTCCTCAGTAATAGAAGCTCAGAAATATTTTTTGGGAACCTTCAGTGTTGGCAATTTTGCGAACGAAGAATCGGTTTATCTGAGACGAGCTCCTCACACATACGGCTGGGATATCATGCCTCGGTTGGTGAGTGCTGGGCTATGGAGAGATGTTGAGTTACGCGTGGTAAACAATACTAATATTGTAGATGCGCATTGGATGACAACTACTATAGATTTGGAGAATAAAAAAGCTCAATTATTTCTGGATGTTCAAACAGAAATACCTTTCGATCAGCTAGACAAAAGCAGAGCAATTGTAACTCTTACAAGAAAAGGGAAAGAGGTTTATAAGTCCGATTTTGATATTATAAGACACGCTTTTCGTGTTGTCGTAGATTTGGAAAATGTAGATTTTTGGTGGCCGCGAGGATATGGCGAGCCTGCTTTATATGATGCTAAAGTTGAATTAGTATCTGAAGAAGGAAGGGTACTGTCTAAACATGAATCAAAAGTTGGAGTAAGGATAACAAAGCTAGACCTTAAAGATGTAAACCGTATGCCTGATGATCCTGGTCGCTTTTGCTTTATCGTAAATGGCGAAAGACTATTTATCAAAGGGACAAACTGGGTGCCCATTGATGCCTTGCATAGTAGAGATGCTTCTTTGGTAGAAGATGCAGTTAATCTGATGGTTGAAATGAACTGTAATATGGTCAGATGTTGGGGTGGAAATGTATACGAAGATTCTCGTTTCTTTGAGTTATGCGACGAAACTGGTATTATGGTATGGCAAGATTTTGCGATGGGATGTACATTCTATCCTCAACGGCAGGACTTTGCCGATGCAATCGAAAAAGAAGCTATATCGGTAGTACGAAAATTCAGAAACCATCCATCTCTAGTTCTTTGGTCCGGTAATAATGAAGATGACTTGGCTCTAAGATGGAGCATGCGCCCGTTCAATATAGACCCAAATAAGGATCTCGTGACAAGAACGACACTTCCGCGAGTTATATACGAGATGGATCCAACCAGAGATTTTTTGCCAAGCTCACCGTATTATAGTCAAACTGTGTATGATGAAGGTAGTCACGATGATTTATTACCGGAAAATCATCTGTGGGGGCCAAGAGGTTATTATAAAGATCCTTTCTATACCGAGGCAAAAGCTCAGTTTGTAAGCGAAATAGGGTATCATGGTTGCCCTAATCGTGAAAGCCTTGAAAAGATGTTTACTCCAAAGTGTGTTAGCCCCTGGCTTAATGGAGAAGTTGGTCTATGGAATGACGAATGGATGACCAAGGCTGTGAGAATATACAGTCAATCTCCAAAACAGGGCGGAAGGAATGATTTAATGACTAATCAAGTGAAAATTTTATTTGGCTCTGTTCCTGCAGATCTGGATGATTTCATCATGGCTTCTCAGTCAGTACAAGCCGAAGCAATGAAATTCTTTGTTGAGATGTGGAGAGGAGATAAGCCAAATAGATCGGGAATTATCTGGTGGAACATTCGTGATGGATGGCCAGTGTTATCTGATGCTGTTACAGATTACTACAATTCGAAGAAATTAGCCTTCCATTTCTTGAAAACAGTGCATGAAGATGTTTGTGTATTTGTTAATGACGCTAAAGAAGGTGTACATCCGTTGGTAGTCGTAAATGATACTCGTAAAGTGTCTAAAGGGAATGTAAAAGTGGTAGATGTGGCTACTGGTAAAGAAATATATAAAGGGTCGTTTACTATAGAAGCAAACGGAAGAGCGGAGATAACAAAATTGCCAGAAATGAGTGGACAGGGGATGTTATTGATTAGTTACGATGTAGAAGGTAAGAAGTTGGCGAACCATTATTTATATGGCGAACCCCCATTCAAACTAGCTGATTATAAGAACTGGCTGAAGAAGACAAATATATATACAATCAAATAATTAATGAGTTAAAGTCTCATTATTAGAAATCTTATGAAATGAAGGATTACATGTTATAGAATAAAGGGCACTTGTCGATTATCACAGCATCTCTTATATCTTTTATCAGGACTGAGAGATGCTCCAAGAGCCTTTATTTTATGCTTGCAACAATATTCTCCTCTATACTATCTAGAATTTTTTTCAATAATTATAATAATATAGATCATACATACAATTTACTTAATCGTTAAAGTTAAAATCTAATGAACCGAATCTAATAAACCTACTTAAAAAATGAATAGCCCAATAATGTAATTGTTAAACAAAAATATAAGGATAGCCTATGAAACTATAAATAACACATCTGTGAGAAAGATAACACATCTTTCTATCAAAGCCTTTTACTAGTTGAGTAAAATTTGCTAGTAATGTACTTTAGAAGTATAGAGATACTTCGTTTGATAAATTTCAACTTTAAATATTAGAAACACTATGAAATATAAAGTTTATTTATTAGCATTCAGTGCCTTTTTATTGACATCAATATGCACTAATGCCCGAAATGTAGGAGACAGTCCCTTGGTAGATATATCCAAGGATTTGGAAAGATCTACCTATGCTGATGGTAACTCTGGTAAAGAAATAAATCAGGAGAAAAAAATATCAGTCAAGGGTAAGATAATTGATAGTAACGGAGAAGCTATCATTGGTGCTGCAATTATAGAACAAGGAGTTCCAAATAATGGAACTATTTCAGACTTGGATGGAAATTTCACACTTACTGTTAGCAATAATGCTACTTTAGAGATTACATATGTCGGATATGTAACTCAGCGTATACAAGCTGTTGAAGGTCAAGATTTGGTCATTACGTTACGAGAAGATCAACTTCTTTTAGATGAGGTTGTAGTTGTTGGTTATGGTCAACAGAGAATCTCTACAGTTACAGGTTCTGTATCGCAGATTAAGACAGATAAGATTACTGTAGCACCACAAGGTAATGTGACTCATACCTTAGCGGGACAATTGCCGGGCTTGGTTACTAAGCAGAGCTCTGGTATTCCTGGAGCTGACGATGCCAGTTTGAATATCCGTGGTTTCGGGTCCCCTCTTGTTATTGTAGATGGTATAGAAACAAGTTTAAATAATCTGGATGCCAACCAAATTGAGACCATTTCTATTTTGAAAGATGGGGCCGCTTCTATTTATGGGGCGCGAGCTGGTAGTGGAGTTATCCTGATCACAACAAAACGCGGACATCAATCTAAACCAACTGTAACGGTGAACAGCTCTCTAACTTGGCAGGGATCAACTAAGGTTATCAGACCGGGAAGTGCAGCAGAGCGTGCACAGTTCGAAGTTGACAAATGGATATACGCCGGCAATGATCCGGCTGAAGTTCCTTTTACTTCAGAAGATATCCAGATGATGAAAGACGGAACACATCCTAAGTACTATAATACCGATTGGTTCGATGCTTCAATACGTCGTTTTGCCCCTCAGCAAAACCATAATGTGACTCTTTCTGGTGGAACAGAGAAGGTGAAATATTATGGATACTTTGGTTACAATACACAGGAAACAATCTTGAAGAAGAACGGAGGAAATTATGATCGTTACAACTTCCAGTTAAATGTGGACGCTAAAGTTACCGACCGACTTTCTATTGCAATGGATATGCAGCACTATAGAGAACAACGTTACTATGCAGCAGGAGCAGATGGTGTAGGTACAAACAATAACTTCTGGAAAGATTTGATCTACGGGGCGGATCCTATGTTTGCTTTATCATTACCGGATGAAACTAAGTTTGCATACGCTGGAATTCCTTATGGGAGTCCGGTATGGGCTACCAACTCAGAATTGAGTGGCTATCAAGATAAACGCAACAATACAACTCAATTTAGAGGTGAAGTTAAATACGATTTTAAACATGTACCGGGATTAAATGCCAAAGGCGTAGTCATATATCGCAACAGTGCATTCGATCAGAAAGTGGTAAAAAAACAAGAAGACTTTTATACATACAGTGCCGAGACTGATGCATATACTTTTGTAAGAAGTTCTCAGGATCCTCAATCCTTGAGTAGAGCAACTAACGATGCGACCAAAATAGTACAACAATACTCATTGAACTATAGCAATGTATTTGCTGATGTACATAATGTGACAGGATTGTTCTTGTACGAACAACAAGAAGAAAGTTTTAAAGACTTCAATACATCCAGAGGTGGCTATAACTCTATGATACTTGAAGAATTCTTTGCAGGAGACCCTTTAACAGCAGCAAATTACTCATCAAGTTCTAAAGTGGGACGCGTATCTTGGATTGGGAGATTAAATTATAGTTATATGGATCGCTATATGATCGAAACAATCTTAAGAGCTGATGCTTCTTCATTTTTCCCTGACGGACACAGATGGGGGTATTTCCCAAGTGTATCATTAGGATGGAATATTTCGAACGAAAACTTTATGAAAGCTTATGATGCTGTTGATAATTTGAAACTTCGCTTGAGCTATGGTCAGGCTGGTAATGATGGTGTTGGACGATTTGCTTACTTGGCAGGCTATACATATGATGCGACGTATACTATTGGTAAAGACCTCATCTCAGGGTTGATCCCTTCCAGTCTACCAAATCCTAAACTGACATGGGAAGAAATGTCGACCTACAATGCTGGGATAGACTACTCTTTCTTCAATCGTAAATTATATGGAGAGTTTGATTTCTTCTACCGTGAACGCTCGGGAATACCGGGAAGAAGATCCAATTCAATCCCTTCCAGCTTTGGAGCAATACCTCCGGAAGAAAATTTGAACAGCATGGGAACAATGGGTTTTGAATTGAGAGTAGGTACAAGTGGTAAATTTGGAGATGTAGGTTATGATATTACAGGTAATATTGCACGTTCGAGATCTAAATGGATAGACTATGATGAAGCGAGCTATACCGACCCGGATGAAGAAAGACTTTATAAGAATAGCGGACGCTATACCGACCGTCGTATAGGATATGTTTTTGACGGACTATTTACAAGTCAGGATGAAATCAAGAATTGGGATAAAACTTTTGACCAGTTAAACAACGATAATTCATCGCTCAGACCTGGGGATGCGAAATACAAAGACCTGAATGGAGATGGAGTAATCAATTGGCGTGACCAAACAGAGATAGGTAAAGGAGCTGAGCCTCATTGGACTTTTGGTTTCAATATCAATCTGAATTATAAGAATTTTGATTTCTCTGCATTGTTACAAGGAGCATTTGATTATACAACATATATTGATCTGACTGGAGGTTATACAGAACTACAATTCAAAAACTATTGGAATGAAGAAACTAATAACAAAGCAGACGCTTTGCTTCCAAGACCCAATGGTTCTTCTACAAATTGGTTCTATTCAGATTATCGTAATCATAATACAACCTATTTACGCTTGAAAAATTTGGCTGTAGGGTATCAAATTCCTCAAACAATCCTAAACAGAACAGGGATAGATAGATTGAGATTTTATGTTGCAGGTACTAACTTGTTTACTCTTAATTCACTAAATAAGTTTGGAGTTGACCCTGAGATGCCGGAAGGTTACGGTGCAGGTATCTATTATCCACAGCAATTTACTTTAAGTATTGGTTGTAATCTAACATTTTAATTTAGTAGAGGTATGAAAAAGAAATTTTATATAGCTATAGTAGCGTTAGCTACAATGACAATGACATCTTGTTATGATGTGTTGGAACAGAGTCCAACAGACAGGTATACAGATGCCGTGGTATGGGATGACCCTTATCTGTTAAGTGCTCACTTAGCTGAGTTATATGCATGTACTCCGGTTATGGTTCAAGATGCAGTTTGCTTAATGAATACATGGAATGGAGCTCCTATGAATGTCGATGATAATAGTTGGGGAGCAATCATGGGTTTTAGCGTGCAGATGGAAGGTACAGTTCGTACAATTGAAATTTCAGATGAGGCTAAATATAATTTTGGAGGGCAAGCACATATATTAGGCGTGAAAGAAAATGGAATACAAGCAAACGGAACAGAGTTGCAGTGGTGGGGAAACTCTTATTATACTATTCGTAACCTAAATAACTTTATTCAAAAAGCAGGAGAATCAAGTATAGATAAAGTAGAAGAACGAATTGGAGAAGCTCGCTTCTTAAGAGCATTCTGTTATTTCGCTATGGTAAAACGCTATGGAGGAGTTCCTCTTATTACCGATGTACAATCATTGGATGATGATGAATCGGTCTTATATCCAAAGAGAAATACAGAGAAAGAGGTGTTTGACTTTATTCTTCAGGAAACGAAAGAAATAGCTGAAATTCTTCCTTCGAAGACAGATGCAGGACGAGCCAGCAAATGGGCTGCTTTAGCCCTTAGAAGCAGAGCTGCATTATATGCCGCAAGTGTTGCTCAATTTGGAAAGCAACAACTAGATGGCATTTTGGGGTTCCCTGCAGGAGATGCAGCTAAATACTATGAGATATGTTATGAGGCTTCCAATGAAATCATGACTAAAAGTCCTCATGGGCTTTATAATGAAGATCCTGATAAAGTGGAAAACTTTAAGAATATCTTCTTGAAGAAAGGGAATATCGAGGCTATTATGGTGAAACAACATAGTGGAAAAGGCTTCCAAGATGGAGGTAGCAACAGATGGTCTTGGGATATGGTACAATGCCCTCGTCCTAATGTGTGGGGAGTAGGGAATTATAATGGCCCGTATTTAGAACTGGTAGAATCATTTGAATACAAGGATGGCCGATCTGGTGTGATTGATCGTGAAGCTGCAAAAAAACGCTTATGGACAATGGACGAGCTTTGGGGTGATAAGGATCCTCGTTTCTTCGCTTCCATATGGACAAACGGTACTTCATGGCCGGGAGCTGTCGGTGGTGTTTTGGGCGAAAATACGATCGATATGCATAATGGTATTATGTCTAAAGATGGGAAATTGATTGATGGACGTAATGATTCATATGAGGGAGTTCCTGCTATTGGAGACCAATTAGTTCGCTTCAAAGAGGGAAATACACCAAATACAGGCTTCGGTGTGATGAAGTATCTTGATAAAGAGGCCAATAATTTCAATTGGTTCAGCGAATCTACTACCGACTATTTGATTTTTCGTTATGCAGAGATTTTGTTGAATTATGCAGAAGCCGCATTTGAATTAGGTAAAACAGGTGATGCACTGAATGCAATCAATCAGATTCGCGATCGCGCAGGAATTTCAAAATTAGGTTCTGTTGATAGAGAAAAAATACGAAACGAAAGAAAAGTAGAGCTAGTTTTCGAAAATCACCGTTATTGGGATTTAAGACGATGGAGAACAGCTGTTAAGGATCTGACTCGTACTTATTCAGGCTTGCGTTATATTTATGATGCAGCTTCAGGCAAGTATCGTCTTGATTTTATCGATAATATAGATGGAAGAGCCCAGACTCCAACTTTCCCTGAGAAAAATTATTATTTCCCTATTGGTCAAGGACGTATTGCGGCTAATCCAAACCTAGTGCCAAATCCAGGATATTAGTCTTTGAAATACTGATGTTTACTGAATGTAATAATCTTATAAAACGAGATATTATTTTAATAAATTCGTTATATTCGTTTGATGCTCAATAACGACAACTTTATCAGAAATTATATTCGGTAAACATCAGTCTCTTATTTAAACCTTGATCTAATGAAAATCGGCTGATTTAGATGAATCATAAACACAGGTGTAATGGGACACAAGATATCAAAAGGAAGAAAATCAATATTTGTATAATTTAATAATAAGAGTGATGAAGAGATATCTATTAGGAGTGGATATAGGTGGCACAAAATGTGCAGTAAACTATGGCTATGAAGAAGACGATAACCTATATATTGTAGATAAAATTAGGTTCGAAACAACTACAGTTGATAGAACTTTAGAGGATATATTAAAAACAATAGAGTTATTGATCGAAAAACATCAGCTTACAGCCAAAGATATTTGTGCCATAGGTATTAGTAGTGGGGGACCACTAGATAGTACAACAGGGGTGATCATGTCTCCTCCTAATTTGATAGGTTGGGATAATATCCCAATTGTAAACATAATCGAAGATAAATTTGGAATAAAGGCCTTTTTGCAGAATGATGCAAACGCATGTGCATTAGCTGAATGGAAATTCGGATCAGGGAAAGGTACTCGCAATATGGTTTTTATGACATTCGGTACCGGGTTGGGAGCCGGACTTGTCATCGATGGGAAACTATATACCGGAACAAATGATAATGCCGGAGAACTGGGACATATCAGGCTTGCTCATTATGGCCCTGTAGGATATGGGAAATCAGGTTCTTTTGAGGGGTTTTGCAGTGGTGGAGGAATAGCTCAGATAGCTAAAATCCTGGTACTCGAAAAACTTCAGATGGGAGAAGAAGTTAGCTGGTGTACTCGCGAACAACTAGAATCAATTACTGCTCAGAAAATAGCAGAAGAGGCTAATCGCGGAGATGAACTTGCATCTGAAATATTTAGAATATCAGGTGAGAAATTAGGAGAAGGACTTTCTATTCTGATCGATATTTTAAATCCTGAGGTAATTGTCATTGGAAGTATTTTTACCCGATGTTCAGAATTGTTACGGCCTCATATGCAATCTGTAATAGATAGAGAAGCACTTCCGCTAGCAAGCCGTGCTTGTAGAGTAGAAGTTTCTAAACTAGGAGAAAATATTGGCGATTATGCAGCTCTATCAGTAGCTGCTAATTCGTTGTAACAAAAAATATAAATATAAGACTATGAAAACCAAGATAACAGTAATAGTATACTTATGCCTAAGTATTGCATTCTTTTTCTTGTCATCATGCGAAAGCAATAATGAAGTAAAGAATCCTACAATAGGAAACATCAGTATAGGAGCTAAGAATATTAACAATCTGGAAGCGATGGGTGCGGAGCTTGATCCTCACTTCTTTTCTCAGAACTTAACTCGTAACGATGGCTCTAAAGAATCCGATTGGCAGTTTGTTGTTGATCGGGTGAAAGCGATGAAGATTAAGAAATTCAGAATCATGGCACAGCCTCAGTGGTATGAACCTATAAACGATAATTCTGATCCTCATACAACAGATTTAAGCAAATTTACCTTTGAATCTGCTGAAATGAAATCTTTATATAAAGTATTGGATCTGGCTCAAGAACAGAATATGGACGTGTGTATTGTTGTATGGGGATGCCCTACGTCTGTTCGTTTGCTTGACCCTGATTATGCCCATGTCAAAACATGTTTTATGGCAGACCCTACAAAGACTGGTGTGTGGATAACCGGACCAACAGACTATGATGAATGGGCAGAGAACTATTCTGTACTAATTAAACATTTAGTAGAAACGAAAGGCTATACATGTGTAAATGAAATAACACCAATGAACGAGCCTGACGGAGGTCCATTGTTGGATGAGGTGGAGTATGTGAAAATGGCAAAGGTATTGGATGCCCGTTTCAAAAAAGATGGACTTCGAGATAAAATAAGATTCAACTTATCGGACAATACAGATACAAGAACATTTTATTTAGAGGCTTGTGCTGCAAACCTTCAAAATGAAGCAGATATTTTCAATTCACATACATATATTTTTGGATACGAAACTCCTAATAAAGTAATACAAGATTGGGAGAAGAATAATGTAGCAATAGCAGCATCTGCAGGTAAAAAGCATTTAGTTGGCGAATTTGGTTCTAATCAGTGTGTGGGAGCTACAAGACAAACTGATATTGATTTGTACGAAAGAGGTGTGTTAATGACTCGTTTGGTATTGAACTTCCTGAACTCAGGGGCTTGCGGTGTTAGCTATTGGAGTCTGATTGATCAATATTACGGAAAAGATGCAGGTTATCAGGAAATGCAGCAGTTAGGACTTTGGAAATATCTGAAAGAAATATATAAGCCAGATCCAGATGTATATAATAGCATTAAGGAAGATTACGAAGTACGTCCTCAATATTATTCTTATACTTTATTGACACGCTTTTTGACTCCGGATTCTGAAATTTATCCTATTGATTTAGGTAAAGATTTCGCCATCGGAACAGCCTTTAAGGATACTGAAGGAAAATGGACATATGTATTTGCTAATGGTAGTAAACAAGAAGAACGCTTTATGTTTATTAATCAAGGGGTTAATTCTTCGTTTGATTGTTATGTATATGCAGAAGATGCACTGCCTGTAGGCGATAATCTGGTAGAATCTAAAGAACAGGTGAAGGCCAATAAAGCCGGACTCGCTGTAACGCTTAAGCCTCAGACAGTAGTTCTTTATAGACAGAAATAACCGAAAATATCTAAAAACAGATACTATGGAAAGAAAATCCTCAAAATTGGCTGTCTTCGCCGTAATGTTCGGATTCTTCGTTATGGGGTTTGTGGACATTATCGGCATGGCAGTTAATCATGTCAAAATAGATTTTCAATTAGATGATACATTGGCGAATTTGCTGACGATGTCTTGTTTCTTTTGGTTCTTGGTACTTTCAATACCTACAGGGATGTTGATGAACAAAATTGGAAGGAAGAATACTGTCCTTATTAGCTTTGTATTACATATCATTGCTCTGTGCATTCCTCTTATTTCTTATGATTTCGTTTCCATTTTGATTGCTTTTGCAGTTATAGGAGCAGGGAATACATTGCTACAGGTGTCTCTGAACCCATTGGTAACAAATGTTGTAAGTAAAGAAAAGCTGACAGGTACACTCACTCTTGGGCAATTTGTTAAAGCAATATGCTCTTTCCTGGGGCCTGTTTTAACCAGTTGGGCTTCAGGAATGGCTTTTGGTTGGAAACTCATTTTCCCGATATATGCAGTAACGTCACTTATAGCTTTAGTTTGGCTATGGCTGATCCCGATAAAAGAAGGGGAAAGGAACAGAAGTGTTTCTATTGGAGATACGCTGTCACTTTTTAAAGATAAATATATCATTACTTTCTTCATTGGAATTTTAGTTTTGGTTGGCGTTGATGTCGGTATTAATACGACCTTTCCTAAGTATCTAATGGAACGTTGTTCCCTTGAATTGGATGAAGCAGGGTTAGGAAATAGTGTTTATTTCTTTGCTCGTACAATAGGGGCATTCCTAGGTGGTATTATTTTGCTGAAATACACCGAAATAAAATTCTACATATACAGTGTTTTTGTTGCGGCTATCGGTTTAGCTGCTATGCTCCTGACAAATAATTTGTGGATAATTCTTGGCAGTGTTGCTGTCTTTGGTCTGGGTTATTCCAACTTATTTGCCATAATATTCTCATTATCGCTCAAGCGTATTCCTGCTAAAGCAAATGAAATATCAGCATTATTAATAATGGGGGGTTCGGGAGGAGCTTTAATCCCTCCTATACTCGGAGTAGTATCAGATTGTTTTAACACTCAGGTAGCGGCTCTAGCGGTGCTGATTATCGTATGGATCTATATGATTTGGCTAATCAGCAGAATAAAAAAGATAGGTAATATTAAAGACGCTTAAATAGAGAATTATGTATAAAAGATTATTGGTGAATACAACTATACTTCTTTTCCTTTTAGGTTTATTGGGTACTGATTGGGTCGCAGCTCAGCAAAAGAAAACGTATACAGCCAATCCTGTACAAATATCTCAATGGATAAACTCTACTTTTGCCCGAGGTAAAACTCCTCCGTTCTCATTTGTATATGATGGAGTAGAATCTAAAAACGTTATAAGATCATGGTCTTTTACCTCAAATAAGCTAAGAAGTGAAGATCCCAACGTGTTAAAATATCGCTTTACTTACGAAAGTAAACGAACCGGACTAAGGATTGATTGCGATGTGGATGGATATACCGACTTTAATGCGGTAAAATGGGTATTGTACTTTACGAATATCGGGGATGGGGATTCTAAAACGATCTCAGATCTTAAGGTGATCGACCTTGATTTTGAGTATGTTAAAAGTGGGGATTTTATTCTTCATTCAGCAGAAGGGAATCATATCTCTAAAGCAGATTTTCATCCTCGCTCAAGAGTTATGGCTGTAGGTGAAAATATTCAAATAGCCCCAGAAGGAGGACGTTCATCGGAAGTTGCATTTCCCTTCTTTAATATAGAGTCTCCGGCTGATCAGGGTTTTATTTTTGCAGTTGGCTGGTCTGGTACATGGGGAAGTGATTTTGTGAAAAAATCAGATAAAAGCATCACTGTAAAGTCAGGTATGAAACGTTTCGAGAGCTATTTAAAGTCTGGTGAGACGATTCGTACACCTAGTATGTGCTTGATGTTCTGGAATTCTAAGAATCGAATTGATGGGCATAACAAATTCAGAAGATTTGTATTAGCTCATCAAAGTAGGAAAATTGACGGGAAATTTGCAAAATATCCTCTTTCTAGTGGTTTTAACTATAGAGATCCGGCACCATGTACAGAATACTCTTGTCTGACAGCAGACTATGCAATAGCCATGATTCGCAGATATACTCAATTTGGCTTAGTACCCGAAGTTTATTGGCTAGATGCGGGGTGGTATACAGGAGCGTCAAATTTCGAGAATGGACAAACTTGGGCTAATACTGTCGGCAATTGGACTGTTGATAAATACCGATTCCCAAATGGATTGAAACCAATATCGGATGAGGCACACAAAGTAGGTGCAAAATTTATGGTGTGGTTCGAACCAGAAAGAGTAATAAGAGGAACTCAATGGGCAGAAGAACACCCTGAATGGATGTTGGATATTCCGAATAGCAATAAAGATACTTATCTGCTATTTGATTTAGGAAATGAGGATGCTCGAAAATGGATGACCAAGTGGATTATTGATATGATGCATGAGAATGGAATTGATTATTATCGGCAAGACTTTAACATGCAGCCGGATATTTACTGGGAAGCTAACGACGAGCCCGGACGTGCAGGGATTAAAGAGATTCGCCATATAGAGGGATTATATGCTTTTTGGGATGATTTATTGAAAGAATTTCCAAATATGTTGATAGATAACTGTGCCAGTGGAGGACGTCGTCTCGATTTAGAAACAATATCCCGAAGCGCTCCTTTGTGGAGAAGTGATTATTATCATTACGATGATCCGGATGGATATCAGGGACACACTTATGGGTTAAACTACTTTTTACCTTTACATGGAACCGGTATTTTGCAAACAGATAAATATTCGTTCCGTTCTAGTATGAGTAGTGCACTGATATACAATTGGAAGATAACAGATAAACATGTGTCTTATGTTGATATGCAAAGCTGTTTGAATGAATATGCAGATATACGTTCCTATTATTACGAAGATTATTATCCGCTTGTCGGCATAGAAGATATTACCCGTGATAATATATGGGTTGCCTATCAGTTGCATAAGCCTTCGGACGAAAGTGGTGTTGTTGTAGCTTTCCGTAGAGAGAAATGCAATGAAGATAAGCTGACTGTCAAGCTGGGTGGAGTCCTAGCCGATAAGAGTTATATTATAACGAATAAAGATAATAGCGATTTCAAGGTAATAAAGACAGGAAAAGAACTGTCAGAAGGTTTTGATCTGAAGATAGATAATCCGAGGGGTTCGTTGCTATTGCATTATACGCTTGTTAACTAAAAAACATAGAAATGAAAAAATACAGTGTCATATATATACTTCTTTTGGCTTTCCTTGTTTCATCACCATTATTAGGACAAACTACATCTAAGTTTGAAAAGGATGAAGTTGAAATTTCTAAATGGGTAAAAGGAAACTTTAAAAAAGGGAAGATCCCTCCGTTTTCATTTGTGTATGACGGAAAATTGTCTAGTGATTTTATCAAGAAATGGAAGTTCTCTTCTCAAATGTTAGGGGAAATAGAAAAAGATATTTTCAATAATATTTATACTTGGCAAGATAATGAGACTAAAATGAAAGTGGTCTGTGATGTTCGATATTATCCAAGCTATAAAGCGGTAGAATGGGTCTTGCGTTTTACGAATGAATCATCGGCTAATTCTCCTACAATCGAGAAGGTGAAAGTGATTGATATGAATTTTCAATACGAAGCTAATGATATAATATTACATTATGCTGACGGAACTCATGTATCTAAAGCAGACTTTCATCCACGGAAGAAAATCCTCAAGAGTGGAGAATCTTTTGAAATCTCACCTCAAGATGGACGTTCTTCAGATAACGCATTTCCGTTTTTTAATATAGAATCGGGCTCAGGTCAGGGTTTTATGTTTGCAGTTGGTTGGTCGGGAACTTGGTATTCTCAGTTCGAGAAACAATCGAATAACAGCATTTCTTTCAATTCCGGAATGAAATGGTTGGAGACTTATTTGAAGGCGAATGAGACTATTCGTACTCCAAGTATCTGTTTATTATTCTGGAAAGGTGAAGATCGTATGATCGGACATAATGCATTTCGTCAGTTCATGATTCATCATCAGGCACCTAAGGTAAATGGTAAGCCGACAGTATATCCAGTATCAACAAGTTTCAATTATGGAGATCCTCATCCTTGTAATGAATATACCTGTCTGACTACCGACTATGCGCTTGCCATGATTAATAGATATAAATACTTTAAGTTAGTGCCGGAAGTGTTTTGGCTAGATGCAGGCTGGTATATAAAAGCAAATCAAGTAGAGAATAATAAAAACTGGGCCAACACGGTAGGTAACTGGGAAGTAGATAAAACGAGATTCCCGGGAGGATTGAGGCCAATATCTGATGCAGTTCATGAAGTCGGAGCTAAGTTTATGGTTTGGTTCGAACCCGAAAGAGTGATAAAAGAGTCTAATTGGGGTAGAGAGCTGCGAAAATATATGCTTGACGCCAAGGGAACAGATGCTTATTTGTTTGATTTGGGCAATAAAGAAGCGCTCGATTGGCTCTGTAAGTTCATTGGAGACTTTATGGAAGAAAATGGGATCGATTATTATCGTCAAGACTTTAATATGAGGGTTGATAATTATTGGCGCGAGAATGAAGAGCCGGGAAGAACTGGTATCAGAGAGATTCGTCACATAGAAGGATTATACGCTTTCTGGGATTATATTCTGAAACGATTTCCTGAGTCGCTAGTTGATAACTGTGCCAGTGGAGGACGACGTATCGACTTTGAATCGATGAAGAGAAGTGCGCCAATGTGGCGTACCGACTATCATTACGGTGAGCCTATAGGATATCAGAGCCATACTTATGGTCTAAATTTCTTTCTGCCACTGACAGGAACGGGTGTAGAGAAAAGTGATAAGTTTACATTCCGTTCCAGCTTAGGTACTTCAGTCATATTTAATTGGAAGATAACCGAAGGATCGTCTTCGTTTACTGAGATGCAAAGGTGTTTTAAAGAGTTTATGAATCTGAGACCTTATTTCTATGAAGATTATTATCCACTGACTTCTTATGAAGATATGACTACAGATGATATCTGGCTTGCTTATCAGTTACATAGGTCTTCTGACGATACAGGTGTGGTGGTTGCTTTTAGAAGGGAACAAAGTCCGGATGAAACTATAACAGTGAGACTGTCGGGTGTAGATGTAAAGAATACATATAAGGTGACGAATCAGGATACTAATGAAACTGTGGAGAAAACAGGAGAAGAACTTAAAAATGGCTTAAGATTGACCTTGCCTGATAAAAGATCTTCTCTTATCCTTACATATAAGAAATAAGCATACATGAAAACAGGTAGTACTATACTTGTTGTTTTAAATTCATTCTTTTTTTGAGATACAGCAAGATGGGAGATCTTGCTGTATCTAATTTTTTATTACAATTTAAATGTTAATACTTTAATATATACGACGATGAAAGAGATCATAAATAATAGTCTAAATGAGGCTTTGGCTGTTTTACAAAAGTTCATAGATAAATCAAGAAATACGGAGCTTATTGAACAAGCAGCAACAATGATGGCTGACTGTTTAGCTAAGGGGAATAAAATAATAACATGTGGTAACGGTGGGTCTATATGTGATGCAGCACACTTTGCAGAGGAACTGACAGGGCGATTTAGAAGAAATAGGAAGCCATATTCTGCAATAGCAATAAATGATCCTGCTTATTTAACATGTGTGGGGAATGATTTCTCTTTTGATGAAATTTTTTCTCGCTTTGTGGAAGGAGTAGGTCGTGAAGGAGATGTGTTATTGGCAATCAGTACAAGTGGAAATTCGGAGAATGTAGTTAGAGCCGTTCAAAAGGCGAAGCAATTAAACCTAAATGTTGTGGCATTAACTAAAGAGGGAGAGAATATGCTTCAAAAGCTATCAGATGTAACAATTGCTAGTCCGGAAGCTCCATTTTCGGATAGAGTACAAGAGATACATATTAAAGTTATCCATATATTAATTCAATTGATAGAAGCTAAGCTAGGACACTAAATAATAGTTCAATTGACTCTTTGATGATAAATGGAGGTGGTTAACTTGATAGTTTTTCCACCATTTTTGTGTACTTAATTCGAAAAATTATATCCATACTTGAAACTGCTACATAGATTATACATATTTGCAATTTGATGCAACACTATTTCTTCGTTATATTTTTGCTACCTTACAGCTCGCTTTAGGTACAGATATTTATATAGTAAGTAGGATATTGACTTGCAAAATATTTATACTCCTCAGATTCATACAGAGATAATATAATCTGATAAAAAAGAATCGATAAGTAAGGTTAGTTTAAAATGAATACAATTATCAAAAATATACGACTCACAAGTCATCAATTGTCAGAACATAAGTTCGATACTCCTAAAGAATTAATTTCATGGATGGGTGCAATACAAGCTCAGGACTTTACTATGGCTAAATGGGCAATTGCTATCAGGTTGAAGTCTTGTACTGAGCAGGAAGTAGAAGACGCATTCAATCGCGGAGACTTCCTTCGCACTCATATCATGCGTCCAACATGGCATTTCGTTTCTTCAGAAGATATCAGATGGCTTCTGAAGCTGACAGGAGATCGAATTAAATTAGCATGGAAATATGCTAAAGATTTGAAAATTGAAGAGCAAGATTTAATAAAATGTTATCGGTTATTAGAGAAGACGTTACGAGACAATAACCATCAGACAAAGGAAGAGATTGCTAAATTATTTGAGCAAGGAGGGTTGGGAGCTACTCCAAGGCATATATACCACTTTATGATGTGGGCGGAAGCTGAAGGAATTATATGTAGTGGCTCATTGAAAGGAGAAAAACAAACATATGCACTATTGGACGAAAGAGCTCCTCAAAGCAAGGACATATCCAAAGACGAAGCATTAGCCAAATTAGCACGACGATATTTAATGAGTCATTCACCTGCTACTCTACAAGATTTCATTTGGTGGTCGGGATTAACAATTAGAGATTGCAGACATGCTTTTGGTTTGATCGAAGATGAATTGATAAAAGATTACTTTGATTCTACAGAACTGTATATCCATAATACTTATAAAGATAATATTCCGTTAGAGGACGAAATACTTCATTTTCTTCCAGCCTACGACGAATATCTCATCAGTTACAAGAATAGAACTAATGTTTTGGACTTGAAACATTATCCCAAAGCTTTCAATAATTACGGAACATTTAAGCCTGTTATATTATACAACGGTCATGTGATGGGTAATTGGAAATCAAAGGGAACTGATTTAGATGTAACCTTTTGGCATGATAAGTTCAAGCCGAATAAAAAGCTACTTACTCAGGCAGAAATGAAATTAAAGCATTATAAAAAAGCTACTGATAAATGAATTATGCTTGTTTATATGAATTTTCGAGCTAAGCTTTCGCAACGAATCGGCATGAACGATATTCATGAAATGATATTCTTAATTCAAGGAGATCATAAAAGGAAGCAAGAACTATACGATTTACTTTTTGATGAAGATGATAAAATATCTTATCAATCGGCTTGGATTATGACCCACTTTTCTTCGGAAGAAAATAAATGGCTACATAATAAGCAGAATGAATTGATTGATGAAGCCTTGAAATGTAGTCATATAGGAAAACGCAGATTAATACTTGCAATACTTTACAGACAGCCATTAGCAAATCCTCCGCGAGTAGATTTTTTAGACTTTTGTTTGGAACGAATGATTTCGAAAACAGAGCCTTTTGGGACACGAGCGCTTTGTATGAAGCTAGCTTATGCACTATGCCGTTCTATTCCCGAGCTGAAACAAGAATTGAAAATCACCCTCGAAATGATGGAAAGTGAATTATCTCCAGCAATACAAGTAACGAAGAAGAACATACTAAAGGTGATGAGAAAAGGAAAAAGCTTACAAAAGTTCTAACCATTTCTACAAATTTTAAACCCAATTAATTGTTAAGGCACATCTATCATTTAATTATTATTGTTCCATTCTGGTATAGCATCAATGCCTCATCTAGTATAGATTTTATCAATTCTATAGGTAAATCTTCGTTTGGATCAATTCTTAGAATTTTCATCCGAGAACGGCTCCCTATTTCCAATTCACGATTCTTAAGAAGTTTTCCTTCGACAAAAAGGATGTATGGTTCACCTGTTTTTCTATCAGTCCAGAGATAACAAAATATCTTTTTCTTATAACAGAAGCAAGGCATTCCATATTTCATTGTTTCTGAAATATTATTATCCTGAGCAAGAATAATATCTCTCAAAGTAAACATGCAACTCTTCTGAGGTTCTTTCTGTTCAATATAATAATTATAGAGGTCGTCGATCATCTCCAAAAGGTTCTTAATGATAAATATTAGCAACACAACGCAATTTAATAAAACCTCATAAATAATCCGAGAATTTCAAGCTGAGTTTACATGTTTTGTTAAAATAAGTGATGCTAGAAAACTAGATACAAAATGAATAATAAGAACTGCAAAATAGAACATCATGGTAAAGCCCTCAATTCTTATTGTTGAGGTGTTTGTGTATAATTTGCTTATTTATAGCGGGTTGTTAGGGTGGGTGAAGGGGATGTTGTTTGATTTTTTGCAAAAAAAGCACCTCTTTTTGCAAGATAAATCCCAGGAAATTCCTTATAAAAATACCTTTGTCGCAAGTCTTTTAATTGACATCAATGGATTAATAAACTTTACAACTTTCAAAAAGATTGAATTAAATTAAGAGAGTATACATACTTCAGTTTCAATTCAATGTCATACACAAAAAAACAGATCAAATGGTTAAACTATGTAGCCTCTTTGTAGGCTTATTTATTATTGTCAACCTGCAGGCTCAAGTAACAATCGGCTCCCTTGAAGCTCCCTCGGATGGAGCCCTGTTGGACTTAAAAGAAGATGCAACTATGGGTGCTAATTCTAAAAAGGGATTAATGCTTCCTAGAGTAAAGCTAACAGATCCTACACTTTTGTATCCGATGTTCGAGACAGTACCTGGAAGTGGAGTTGCTAATGAATATTATAATTCGGATGAAAAAAGGAATTCTGAAAATCTTAATCACATAGGGCTTACAGTATACAATTTGAGTAATTGCGATAAAAAGTTTAATAAAGGAGTTTATTCTTGGGATGGAAGCAGATGGAATCAACTCCTTAATATCCCTATTTTAGGAACACCTAGTATTTCAACTAATTATTCTAAAGATTTTATTGAGATTCCCAGCGGATTGGATGCTAGAGTAATGACCTCTCCTTTTACTTTTACAGCAACTACTATTAGCGATGGTATGACTCTAAATACAAAAGGGGAATATACTAATTACGAAACACTATTTTCGCCCATGCCTTGGACCAATAACGGGCAAAAAACAATAGGTAGCAGCTCCGATGGATATAACTTAGAGGTAAACTCAATGGATGACTTAATAAGTTTTCCTAATATAAAACCTAATGCAACCAAACCTGTAAAGCCTTGGTATAGTAGACAATGGGAATTAATATATATGCCAGATCCGAATGAATGTGGTCCAGGAACACCAAAAACGATTATATTAAACCAAACTAACTATGCTATCAAAGTTGGAGATTTTGTCAATAGTATTACCTACTCTTTTTATAACAGAAGCGATTTTGGAAGTGCCAAACAAGGTAGCTTTCCTGTATCAAGTAATGTAAAGTGGACAACAGAAGTGCGTGGATTAGAAGATGGTAACCTTGTCAGCGTAACTCCTGCTATAGGTGTAGAGCACGGATCTAACAGAAATGATGGTACTAAAGAAGATTTGGCTGGAGATTTTTCGTTCATATTAAATCTTCCTCAGACAACTCCAAAATACCACAAAAATGAAGTGGTCTTTAAGGATGCTAACACTGATGTGAAAAGAGCAAAAGATATTGTTGTTACTTTTATTAACTGTACCAATGAAGAACCTACCTTAGAAGAGTGGAAGGTAAGAGCCGGAGTAGATGCTCTTGCCGAAGGAGTTGCTCATCCCATAAGCACTATAGCATGGCACAAAGACCAAGGAGGACGGACTTTTTTCTCTGCAGACTTTGGATCAGCAGGACGCTGGATGATTAATAACTTAGCTGTAGACAAATATGATACCAGAAGATCTGACGGCTCTACTATTGATGCGCGAGACATATTGGAACGTAAATATTTAACAGGAACAGCTCCGGAGGTAGCTTATGATCCTTCTTATGTATTCCCTACTGACCAAGCTGCAGAAATAGCAAACATAGATGATGATGCTGTATTCCAAAGCAATCAACGATATGGATATATGTATAACTGGACAGCCATATCCAAAAATAGAGATGTTATTTTTGATGTACAAGCTCCAGATCCTATAACAGGTGATACTGGACACAGATATGTAGACCTTCCTAGCGAGATAGGAACAGATCATGCAAAGATACAAGGTATTTGCCCATACGGATGGCATGTCCCATCGGATAAAGAGTGGACTATTCTGGAAAATGAAATAATTCACAATACTTCCTTCTACAGTAGTACTTCGGATATAGACCCTAATCAAGAAGAGAGATTTAATCCCAATAATACCACAACAAATAGGGAAAATCTAACACATGGGCTTCCAATGAAAGATATGTGCCAGCCATATGGAGATTTTCTTGCTAGTCAACCCGAGGGTACTCGTTTTAAACCGACCCAAGGAACATCTAATATAATGTCTCCTACGACAAGAGCCGGATTCAATTTGCTTTTACCCGGTGTTGCCAGTACAAAGGCAGGTGGAACCATCAGCTTCTTCGGTTGGATGGCAAATTATTGGAGTAGCAGTGTAATAAATAAGGGACAAGTAGTGGGGCGCTTAATGCAATATACAACAGACGTAATGACTAGAGGTCAGCTAGCAAAATCAACATTACTCCCTGTTCGTTGCAAAAAAGACGAATAATTTTATTTCTTTTTTTAAAAGATATCTATAATAGTACGGGGGTAAATACAAAAGGCGACAAACTCTGAACGCGACAAACTGAACGCGAACACTTATAAATAAAGGAGTTAGCCTTGTTTTGTGGGTGATGAGGTGAGCAAACATAATGCGAATTATATGTTAACTCAGTATTAACTGGGGACGAAAATGGAGGGGCTTTATAGCCTCTTTTGTTGTTTTTGGGTGTAAACATAGGCGAGAACTGTTTAAAACGCGGGTGCGACCGTTTAAATGACTTTGATAAAATACTAATAAAACACCATTAAAACACTATTTAATCACTTGCCCTAAAACGTGCAAAATATGGCTTTTTTGACTTAAAAGGGACAAATGGGGGGACAAATGGGGGGACAGAATACCGACTTTTAAGGGCATCATAAAGATACATAACAACGAAAAAGAACACTAAAACCGCTAAAATTACAGTTATCATACCCCTTATGGAATTTATTTAATACATGTAATAGTTTAAATGATAGGTATTTATATGTTTTCAGTCTGTGTAATTCTTGTTTTTAATCAAACCGACAGAAATAAGAGCTCCAAAAAGCAAGATTATAATACCAAACGCATACTGATTGACTAAAATAAGAATGAGCGCAATAATTGAAAATAATATTGCAAAAATGACACCTATTGTTTTACCCGTTTTCCTTTTCATAATTTATAATCTTTTATCCCATACTGTTATAACGAATACTTGCTTTTACAAGGGCTAAGGCTCTGATATTAGACTTTAGTATGTGAACGGGCTGGTGGTTTCCGTTATGGCTTACTAAATAAACATAGTCGTCGCCTTTGTCTGAGCGTTGAATATATTTTATAGTGAGGTATTGTTCACCCTCGACGTCAATATCTATTAAATACATTTCGCCCCAAAAAATATTATTCGGGTCGTGTATTGTCTTATACGCTACTATATCGCCCGATTTTAATATCGGGTACATGCTATCGCCACGCACATATAGCGCCCCGTCGCATTTAGGGGCGTTTGGTATGCTTATTTCTCCTACTGGGTTTTGTGTTATTTGGCTATCAAATAAGGTTATAAGACCCGCCGATGCGTCAATCTCATAAAGCGGTATAAACTGATTATTTAAATTGTAGTCAGTTTTAAGTTTAAAAACTGTTTGAGAGTTTTTGTCGTACTCTTTCAACATTTCACCTTTTCCAGTTATTAGCCAATTCGCATCTAAACGAGTATCCAAGTTTAGAAATTTCTCAACTATTAACAAGCCGACTTTGTCTCGTCCGTTAATAATAGAGCTTAACTGACTACTAGATATGTCAACAAGACCCGAAAGCTCTTTTTGTGTAATCTTGTTTTCTTTTGAGTACCAAGAGCAAAACTCTTTTATCCGATTATTTACCTCCATTAGTTTAGAATATTCTAAATAATTTAGATATTTCTTTGCTTGTTTAGAAATTTCTAAATATATTTGTTGCGATGTTAAGAACAAAGTAAACAATAAAAATACAAATTGTTGTGATTATGCAAACAAAAATTTTCAACTCCGACGAATTAAAAGATTTAAAAATCGCAGTTATCGCGCGTAAACACAAGTGTTCAACTGAATATGTGCGCATGGTATTAACTGGAGAGAGAGAACGAAATACCGAATTAGCTAGAAAGATAGTAAAAGATGCTTGCGATGTATTAGAAATTATTAACCGTGAAACAAAGGTAACGCTATGAATGTAAAAGATTTAAAAATTGACAATGTGTATAACTGTGAAAATCAGCAACACAAAGCGACAATGATGTATTACGGCATGAGCGGCGACAAATACCTCTTTATCCCTTGTCACCCGAAGAAAAGACACTTTAACGGCGTGCCGTGCTATCTAACAGAGAACGAAGTAAAAAAGCAAGTAAAGGCGAGTGTGTAGCTCAGTAGGTTAGAGCGGTAAAGCGTCGGCGGTTCGATTCCGCCCACACTTACAACAAAAAAAGATTTAAGATTATGGAATATTACAAAAATTTACTTTGCGTTTCGGCTAGTTGGTTAGTGGAAAATGATATTCTAACATTAGACAATTATAAGGCACTCGCAAAACGTAAACAAATATACGTTGTACGTCGCGCCAGTCGCAATACTCCAGCGCTGGTGTCTTATGATAGTATGCCCGACCGATTTAAGGAACTCGTAAAAGAGAAAATCGGCGGCGACCCTTACGAGATTGTACAACTTAATCTATTGGACGAATATATCGCCCCCAGCACTGAGGCAAACAATTTCTTTGAAAATTACAGACTGAGCGACGGGCGATATTTGCCAAAACAAACACGTATAGAGTATTTTAATAATGCGCGCATATTGGATGCTATAAAGCGACTTATCGCTGATAAGGTAGCCCCAAAGAAAGTAAAGGGCGGTAAAATGTCGCGCACCTGGGAGAGCATAAACAAGTATGTGCAAGCCTTAGACCGTACCGTGTACCCTCACACTTTGCCCGCTTATCCAGCCAGGCTGAGAGATAGATTTAACCTTTACAAAAAAGAGGGTTTAGAAAGCCTTATACATAAGAATTTTACTAACCAGCACGCGGCTAAAGTGGACGACAATGTAAAAGAAAGCTTAATAATTGAGCTTTTAGGCGACCCGCGCAATTTTGACAATGAGCGTATCGCAAGGCTTTATAATCAAGTGGCTGAGGGTGCGGGCTGGCAGAAAATAACGGGGCACACTATCGCCCGTTACAGAGATAAATACGATTTAGAAATATTTTCGGGACGTCGTGGCTCGGTGGCTATGTACAATACTAAAATGATGCAAGCCAAACGTAAAGCGCCACAAAACCCGCTTTATTTTTGGACGCTTGACGGCTGGGACGTAGAACTCCTTTATCAAAAGCACAACGGTAAAACAATAACTTATCATAATCGCCCGACGGTTGTCGTAGTGTTAGACCCATGCTGTAAATATCCGATAGGTTACGCAGTGGGTACACACGAAAGCCCCGAACTAATAAAGGCGGCTTTACGCAATGCGGCACGCCACACCTCCGAACTATTTGGCAAGATGTACCGTACGCACCAAATACAAGCCGACCGCTACGCAATTAAAGCCTTAACGCCTCTTTATGCGGCTATGGGTAAACACGTAACGCCCGCCCGTGCGAAGAACGCAAAGGCAAAGATAATAGAGCCGTATTTCGGTTATCTGAATAAAACATATTGTCAGCTCCAGCCTAACTGGTCGGGCTTTGGTATTACGTCGAATAAGGACAAACAACCAAACATCGAGTTTTTGAACAAATATAAAAAACACTTTCCCGACTATGATGGGGTATGTGCAATGGTTGAACTTATTATCGAAAAGGAACGCCAGGAAAAACGCGACGAATATCTGAGATTGTGGGCTGAGACAAAAGACGAGAATAAAATCGAGCTATCGTACGAAAGTTATTTATATCACTTTGGCGAGTCAACGGGTCGCAAAAACTTAATGCAAGGCGACGGTTTACACGTAACCATTAAAGGGATAAGACAATCTTTTGACTGTTTCGACCTGGCGTTCCGTCGTTTTGCTTCGACTCAGTGGTCTGTTATGTACGACCCAGCCGACACCGACCGCGTATTGGCTATAAACGACGACGAAACGCTCCGCTTTGTATTGGAAAAAAAGCACATACAACCGATGGCGTTAAAAGACCGCACCGACGGCGACGCCTCAGAGCTTGCGCGCATGAATAGATTTAACGACGAGGTTGTGGACTATGTAACTGACTTTAGAGGCGAAACTGGTGACACCGTGCGCGAGTTCCTAGAGGATAACCCACAACTAAACGGCACACTGGCAAAACTTGTACTTACCGACAGCCAGGGACAACACAAAAACATAAGAAACATAGATGCTGGACGCAAAAGCATTGAGCCCAGTCCCGCCGATATACTGAAAAAACAAGCTGAAAAACGCAAGGCGAAACCGCAAGATATATACGACCTATTTTAAAAACAATTAAAAATAAAATATTATGAATGAATTACTTAAACAGCAAATAAAAGAAGCTTTTAAAAGCTATTGCGAACGTGTAGGCGGACAAAATAAAGCCGCCAGGACTTTAAGAAATGTATCAGCCACTACGGTATCGAATATACTAACGGGTACGCCTGAGAACGGTAAATGGGACTTAATCGCCGACGAAATGTGGCGCAACGTAGCCGCGCAAATAGGCTTTGCGGCTGAAAGCTGGGTAATTACACGTACAACGGTTTATAATATGCTTTACGCTCTTTTGAACGATGCACAAAGCGATATACAAGGCGAAAGCGGTGTACATGCAATTATCGGGCACGCTGGATGCGGTAAGACTGGGACGGCTCAGAAATATGTAAAAGAAAACGCAAACGCTTATCACCTGGTTTGCTCCGAGTATTGGAATAGAAAAACGTTTATGCTGGAATTGCTGGAGGTGATGGGCGAAGATACGTCGGGCTCGGTTAATCAACTGGTGCACCGTGCGGTTAAGACTCTAAAATCGAAAGAATGCCCGCTCCTTATCCTGGACGAAGCTGACAAATTGAGCGACCAGGTGCTTTACTTCTTTATCACGCTTTACAATCAACTGGAGGACTATTGCGGCTTGGTGCTGATGGCTACTGACTACCTGGAAAAACGAATAGATAAAGGGGTTAAAAACAAGCGAAAAGGATATAACGAGATATATAGCCGTGTAGGTCGCCGCTTTATTGAGTTGCCAGGCAACACGTACGAAGATATAGCGGGTATATGCACCGCAAATGGTTTGACTAGCAACGAAGTTTTACAAAGTATAATAAACGATTGTGAGAGCGATTTACGACGAGTTAAGAAGCTAACAAAGGCGAACATCAAGAAAGCCCGTAAAAGTGGCAAATAATCAAAATTAAACACCTTTTGAACGATAATTGAATGATTGAGGCAAACGATAATAAAAAAGCGACAAAATTAAAACGGGCTCTTTCGGTGTCCGATGTTTTGAGCTATCGACCACAAACCGTGCCTATAACGGATAAATGGAAAGATGCTATCGGGTTGCCCGAATTAAAAGGGTCTTGGCTAATCTACGGCGGTAGTGGCGAGGGTAAAACTAGCCTTTGTATGCAGTTCGGTAAACATCTGAGCCAAATAGTAAAGCATAAAACAAAAAAGAATGAAATATACTATCGTACGGCTTATGATTCAATCGAAGAGGGCTTGTCGGCGTCGATACAAGACGCATATATCCGCACGGGTATGTCGGACGTTGCGGGCTGGTTTGACCTCCTGGATAAAGAGAGCATCGACGAGCTACGCATCCGTCTAAAGATGAAACGTTCGCCCGATGTGCTTTTTATCGACTCGGTGCAATACACGGGACTTACGCCGATGCAATACAAGGCTTTTGTTAATGATTTTCCCGATAAGCTTTTCATTTGGTTATCACATGCCGACGGGCTCAACCCCAAAGGCGCACTGGCGCAAGCTATCTACTACGACGCTAACGTGTGTATGCTGGTAAAAGGTTTCAAAGCCTTTGTAAAAAAGAGCCGATACGGTGGCAGTGGTGAGATAGTGATAAGCGAGACAAAAGCGAGAGAGTATTACGAAATATAAAGATTGAGATATGACAAAGATTTATAAACACAATTTTAGTCTGAGGTTACAAGACTTAAGCAAAACGATAAACTTCGTTTTAGAGGACTTTACGAAAAAATACGATTTGACTGTTAATTGCAAATACAGAGTAGAAACGGCGGACGGTAAATGTTTCGATGGCTTTTTCCGTCATTTAAAAGTTTCGGCTTTTCGTAATAACCTAGATGTGTGGTGTTGCTTTTACAAAGTGAAAAAAGACGGTACAAAATCAAAAAATGATACTGGAGTGCACATGTCTAAAATAGTTGATATAACCCTATACCCTTTTTAACAATGACAACAAAAACTAATAACCCGCACGCCTGGCTATTCGCTTATATGCGAAATATACAAGGCAACGAAGATAGAGACGAGGTGCGCAAGGCGCTTGTATTTGATTACTCAAACGGTAAAACTGATAGCCTGGTCGAATTGTACGCTAAGTACCCGCGAGCTTACCAGCAAATGCGCCGAGACTTAAGCCAAAAGAAAAGAGCCGACGATCCGAACTTGGATAAAGCCCGCAAAAGATTGATAGCGGCGATATTTTCAAACCTGGAGCGCCGAAAGTATAAGCCCGACACCGACTACGTTAAGCGCGTGGCATGTAAGGCGGCAAATGTAAACCGATTCAACGATATAGACCTTATGACGCTTAAAGCTCTTTATCGACGGTTTGGCGAAAAGAACGCCGCCACACATAACGCCTGGGCGGATGCGCTCTTAGAAAGTATTGCAGACAGCTAAAAAACAACCCTATGAAAAAGAAACTAACAATTACAGAAGTAGAAAAGCGTATCGCCGACCTGGAGGCGTTGTTGTCTCAGCCTTTGCCGATGGCTACATGGTCGCTCTTAGTTGGCAATTATAACGCATTGAAGATAAAACGATGTCAGATGAACGGCGAAAGCCCCTCAGTCGATTACAGTAAACCCGAATATATAATTTAAAATAGTATAGATATGGCAAAGAGAGCAAAGAAAACAGTATTGACGAACATTTCAGACGAGAAAATGAACGACGCGTTGGCGGCATACGCAAAAGCTGACGCCAGCATCACAAAGATTAACGCCGACCTGGATGTCAAATTCACAAAATTACGCGACGAGAAAGCCGACGAGCTGGCGAAGCTGGAGGCTGAGAAAAGCGAAGCGTTCGACCTGGTGCAAGCTTACGCACTGGAAAACAAAGAGACTCAGTTCTCGAAGAAAAAGAGCGTCGAGCTAACGCACGGTACTATCGGCTTTCGTATGGGTACGCCAAAGATTAAAACACTCAAAGGCTTTACACAAAAAGCCGTCGCTAAGCTTTTAGAAAAATTAGCGCCTGAGTATGTGCGTAAAACGGTTGAACTTGACAAAGAAAAACTTATCGCCGACCGCGATAAAGAGGGCATGGCGGCAAAAATGAAAGATTACGGCGTCGAAGTGGTGCAAGATGAAACATTTTACATTGAGCTTAAAAAAGAGACAAGCGAATGAAAATAAGGCTAAACAAAACGGTGATTTTTACCTGGTCGGGTATTCTGATAGGTAGTGCGGTGTTTTGGGTGTTGCTGGTATGGTTTTCTCTTTGGTTTTTGAATGTGGTTAATAACTATTTAAACAGTCTTTAAACAATGATTACAGAGTTTTGCAAGATACTAGGCATTAAAGAGAGCGAGGTTTTAGGGCGTAGCCGTACAAATAGTACGGCGGTTGCCCGCCACGTTTACTATTGGCTCATGTATCAAAGTGGGTATTCTTACTCGAAAATAGGACGACTAAACGGTCGCACCCATTCAACGATATTGAACTCGGTAAATGTTGTTAATGACGCTATCGAAGTTAAAGACCCGCAAATAATGGCAGTATGGGACAAAGTAAAACACTTAAGAGCAAGTAACACTACAGCCCCCGAAAATATAGAGGTGCGCAATTTTTGTTGTCCTAACTGTAACGGGTCGGGTAAAGTCGTAGTATTTGAGGACTGGCTCGGCTTAGCGCCGCCCGAACTAGATACGTGCGAAGTTTGCGAGGGTGTCGGCACTTTTGAAGCTAGAAAGATAATAGTATGTAAGAACGGAATATTAGTAATAAAAGTTTGATAAAGTAATGAAGATTAAAGTTTACATATCGGGGGCAATTAGTAGCCTACCATACGACGAGGCAAAGGAAATGTTTAACAAAAAAGAAATAGAACTACAAAGCCAAAATTTCGAGGTCGTAAACCCATTTAATAATGGTGAAGAAAAAGACGCACCCTGGGCGGCTCACATGAGAGCGGATATAAAGGCACTTTTGGACTGTGACTGTATTTATATGCTTAAGACTTGGGAAAACAGCAAAGGAGCAAGACTGGAGCACAATATCGCTTACGAACTGGGTATGGGAGTTATTTATCAAACAGAAAAGTAAAAACAATGAAAAAGAATAGAATTAAACAATTATCAAAGTCGTTTGTATTATGGGCGCTTTCTGTGCTCTATGTGCTGACTTTTCATGCTGTCGGGTTAGTCTTGTATTATTTATCAAAGATAGTGCGCGTAATAGCCTTTTATTTGACTCTAAACCCAGCAAGTGCACGGAATGAGTTAACGGGTTTTTGGCGAATGTATAGAGCTATTGACGATATGAATATAGTGTACTCGCAAAAAAAATAAAAGCCCCTAACGTCCTGGAAACGAAAAAGAGCTTTGTAAGTGGCTATTACAAAAGTAAATAAAATTTTCGGGACTTATGGCAAAAAAGAACATTAATAAACTACGTCTATATGAATTAGTGCAAGAAATGGTCGATAAATACTATGAGCCAGGAAATCAAAGCAAATCAAAGGCGCAAGCTTATCGACAGCATATAACTAAAGTTTATCCCATGAGCGAGCGCACATTTTGGCGCATTATGGGTACAGATGTTAAAAAAGAAATGAAAGAAGTTACTCACAATCAATTAGTATTAGAATTAGAATTTTAAAAATAGAGCTCCGCGAAATCGGGGCTTTATTTGATTTTAGTAAGTCCGATTAGGATTGAGAAAAAAATATTTATAGCTTTAACCAGTGAAAATAAGAATATTTATGAAAACAATATTATTGCTCCTTGTGTCTTGTTTTTCTTTGTCGATTATTGCACAAGATAATTTGGATACAAAATATAGAATGACGAGCAAGCAAAAACAGCAATTATATAAAAAAGGAGATGGTTTCATTGCTTTAATTGAGACTTATTTGGATGAAAACAACGAAGCACTGAATAGTGGAAAACATATTTCCCGACTATCTGACCCTAGTCAGTATATTGAGAAGGCTCGTGAGAAAGCTAAATTATATAATATTTGTGTGGATTGCTACCAAAAAGAATATAAAACTCAGCTAGATTTATTAGCATCGCAAGACCGAGCTAGACGAGAAAAGTATGAAAAAGAAGCTTTTCGACGCGACAGTATTTTTAAAGAAGAAACAAAAGAGCGGAACGAGAAAATATCAAAACAGTTTAATAGCAAAGAAAGACCTTATGACAGATTTATTTTTGCGATGGATATGTTGGGCGAAAAAAATGGTGTAAAACATGGCAATTTTACCATATTTACAAATATGGATGAAGAATTAGTACGGACACGGTTTAGCTTGTACCTCCAAAGCGTTGGTTTTACTTATGGTGACGAGTCGAAAAAGATTAATAAACTAGGCTTCATACAAGAATATTATGTAAGAAAAATTGCCATAGATAAAGAGATTAACGACTACATACAAGTTAAATATTATTATACAGTACGGAACGAATACCCCTCTTATTATGCTACAACATTAGATATTGACGCCCCTTGTTGGATTGTCGACAAAGTCGTTATCGACGGCACTGCTAATACTATTATAAACCTATATATTAGTTATTGGGCGCAATCAAGAAAAACAATAGGGAGCGATAAAGTTGGCGAAATAGCAACTCATATTTTTATGGGCGATAATGTCTCTTTGCAATATATTTCTCATAATAAATACAGAATAGAAATAACAAGTAAAAATATGGATTATTACAGTTCATATAAAATACTAGAAAAATATAATGAACTTTAATAGATAGGAATAATTTAAAAATAAAATAATAATGAAAAAACTATTAACCTTATTTATGTGTCTTGCCCTGGTGGGGCTTTACTCATGTAGTGACGACGAAGATAACGGCGGCGGTACTGGTGATAAACTAACTTTAACCGTAACATCGCTTTATAAAGAAGCTGGCGACAATGTAACTACTTATCCCGACAAAGGCTCAAAAGTTTATCTTTTCTTTGATGTAAACGGAACATCTAACGATTATAACTATGAGGTAGGTGGTAAGTATAAAAAAGGCGAAAGCAAAATAAATGCCGACCAATCTGCAACAACTGGCACTGACGGAAAAGTTAAAATAAATGCCGAGTTTAAAAATAAGCCTTTGACCGTTGTTGTCGAAAGTGCTAAATATCCAGGGCAATATTATGAAAAATACATAAGCGACTTTTTCGAGTCTGAATTTGTAGATGTTGCATTTAGCCCGCAATAAAACGCCGTTTAAATACTGATTAAATAAAGATAAAGCCCCGCAAAAATGCGAGGCTTTTTTTATACTGTTTGTATCGACGCTTTGATGGTAGGCTTTGCGGGTGTGGTCTTGCGAACTGGGACGCACGACTCGTCAAGAAAGCCGACCGAATAAGTTATATTACGGTTATATATCCCGTCTTGCCTTTTGGGTGGGCTCATTCGCTTGCGCGTCAATTTAGCAAAGCCGTTTTTAATAAAGTCTTGCCCGTGTAAAGCCTGGTTTACTTTTGTGCATATCGCCCAGTTCTTGTGAGCTTCTATCTTTTGACTTTTCGGCGCTCGGTTTGACGTATTACTGAGCCTCATAAAATAGAGCTTTACAGTTACCAGGACAACGCCTCGTTGCCTGAGCTCGCCCTCGTCGGTATATTCAGCGTCTTGCACCTCAATAAGTGCACACGGATATTTAACGGGCGGTTGTGCATAGTCGTCCATTTGTCCCCAGTCGTCGTCTATATATTGAAGTTCGGGAACTTGCGCCTCCAGGCGGTCTTGTATTGCTTCGATTAATCTATCCATAATAATATATTATTTGCGGTTTGAAAAAAGCCTTTTTATTGCTTCGCTTACGTTTTCGGTTGCCACTTCACGAATTATTTTATTTACTTCGGGAGCGTCGCCGATAAACTGGCGTTGCGGTATATTGACAGAGTACCCGCGTACGTTTGCCTTTTGTCCGTACGATGCCCTTTTATTGTTCTTGCTGAAACGTCCCTTTCTATCAAAGTGTAAAATCTGTTTACGGGGCGGCATATTGATTGTGCCCCCCTCATTGTGTATGGCGGTGTACGGCTTTGACGAGCTAAAGACCAGGCTTTCGGCTTTTATCTCGGACTTTATCGAATTGCGCATTGCTGAGCTACGCACCAAAAGCGAGCCGCGCGATACTGGGCGCTTGGTTGGTTTCCAGGGTGCGCCACTGAAAAAAGCCTTGCGCTCGAAATTTCGGTCGAAAGCCTCCGTTAAATCGACCTTTAAATCTTTTAAAATATTGTTTATAAAGTCGCTCATATTAAATAAATTAGTATTTTTGTAAAAATGGCTTATTGTATGAAAACTATTTTTGATTATAACCCTACGTCCGACGAGCTTAAGGCTATCGGCTTTTACTCTTTCGTTACTTCAGGAGCACTTGGCTACGCTGGAGAAATGACGAAAGAAGTTTACATGCAAAAAGTACCACAAGACAAAGCCATATTTGATACCGCCCTATTACTGGAATACCGCAACCAGGACGCCTCCGAGCTATGGGCTCAAATACCCGAAATGCACGACGAATATGTGCGCGGGTTTGACTACGAGCAAATAGAGGCTTAATCTTCGCTTTTCTTCTTGTTTTCATTTATAAACTTCTTTGTTTCACGTCCTATCGTGCCGTAGTTGCTTAACAGTTTAGGTTGGAGCGCTTCGACTGCTTTCGTTTCATCTATACCGTTATCTTTTAACAGCTTTCTGAAATCGGCAACGTGTCGCTGATAACCCAGCCCGTCGCTCAATATCTTATCTTTGTGCTGAGCCGTACCGCCTAAACGTTTCAAAAAATCGCCGTAAGTATGTCGGGCGACAAACTGGTTAACGGTTTCCATTTCTTGCCGTGTAACGTTCGTAAAGTTGGTCGGCTTTGTTTTCGTTTTAGCGTGCAATATCTCATGCCATAAAGACTCGACGCTATATTCTTGCTTAAATGTCAGTTTTTCGCCTTTCTTGATAGCTCCGAGCGCCCCTTTTAGCTCGTCAGCCGCGTTAAAGGTGTCGAGCTTGCCGTCTATCTTAATTGTAAAGGTGTGCGTCGATATAGATATTTTCGAGCCCCTCACCCATTCGTTTGTCGAGGGTTTATATGCCATGCTATGTTGCATTAAATAGCTTCGGGACTTTGCAAAGCCTACTTTGTCAAGCCCTTGTCTAAAGTCGTCGGGGCTGAGCTCGGCGTATTTGCTTAGTATATTCTTTACCTCGTTATTGGTTGGCTCGTCACCTTTGATAAAGTCTTTTAAATTTATCAGTGCGTCGCTGGCTTTACCTTGCTCGCTCAATTTCTTTACAACCTCTTTATTGTTAAAATACGGGTGTGTTTCGGGAAAGATTATTTTTTGCTTTCCAGGATTGAAGCGAAACATTGCCGACGTGTTAACGCCTCCTTTGCCTACTGTATAAGTCGCCTTTTCGCCCAGGTCGTTAGCCGTTGTGCTATCCGTTGCTGGGTAACGATTGACGCGGACCTGCACCACATTACAACGACACCTCCAGCCGTTCGGCGGAAAATATTTAGCCCAAAACGGGTCGCTTGGCGGTAACGTGATATCGTGCAATACGGCATGCTCATAGCGCACACGGCTATCGTTTGCGGTTCGGTACTGCAAATTGTAACGGTCGCCGTCCTTTTCAAAGTCAGCCCATTTACTCGCCATTTGTGCCGACTGTGTGGCGAATAGATACTCGCTTTCTAAATAGTTTTTGTTGTAATTGTTATGCACCTGGCGCACGTCCTTAAAGAACTTAGAAAAGGGCTTTATTTCGCCTTTCTCGTCTTTTAGTAAGTCGCTCAGAGCTCGGAGCTCGTCGAAAGTCTTACAACCCGAAAACACATACACATTATTGCTAAAGTGTTGCATCATTTCGTCGGGTATCTCGTAAACAATGCCTTTGCGTAGTGCGTCTTGCAAAACGTTGTTTATTTCGTTTGTCAAGCCTTGCACGTTTCGGTTATCCAGGTCGTCGGGTGTAATTTCTGTTTTTTTCTCTTTATACGCCCAGCGTACAACCTTATTAAATGCGCTTTGTAGGTTGCTTTCTTCGGTTGCCGACAATACAATAGGCTCAACGTACCCGCCGCAATCGGGGCACGTACAATTATAATAATCGTGCAACGTCAGTTTTTTAGGTGTTGCCGTGCCCGCACCTACTGAAAATTTAATTTTTTGCCCTCTTTGTTGCTGGTCGGCTCAGTCGCTTGTATCGTCTCGAAGCGGTCGCCCTCGACCTCAATCCCGAATTTTTCTTTTATCCATTCGTCCGACACTTTCTTATGAGGCATTATTTTAACCGTCATATCGAAAAGCTTGTCTAAGTCCTCGGCGGCTGAAAACTTAAATTTCGAGTTGGTTAATGGTATCCAGCCGATGCGTCCCAGTGCTGGTATAACAAGACTATTCATATAGTTTTCAATCATGCGGTTATTAGCTTGCACGCGATTGTCTGCTATATCGACGCTTACCTTTTCCTTGCTTTCGTTGCCGTTCTTGGTGTCTTGCCCGATTATCGCCCCCGAAACGAGCATGCTCATTTCGTTATTACACAAGCGTATGAGGTTATTATAAACGTCGCCGTTTGTACTGACGCCCTGGGCGAACTCGAACTCCTCGGTACTATCAATAATAAACCACGCCGCCGCCCCTATATCGCGCATCATTTTTTCGGCATTATCCAGCATATCGGGGTTGCGTGTGTCTGTTTTCATTACGCGGGGCGGTATGCCGTAAATTTCGCAAAGTTCAGACCAGCACGACTGCGCAAACTTTTTGAATAACGCGTGCGGTACGGCTTTATTTAAGATGCCTAGGTGCTCAGCGTTGAACTCCAGTAACCAGCGCCCGTACTCCTTAGCTTGGCGGTACTCGATATAATTGTCGTAGGTGTAATCATCATAAAATCGCCCAAAGTCGGGAACTACGTTTCGGCGGTCTATCAATGTGGCTTTTTGTACGCCGCTTTCGACTGACAACTCGACCAGCGAATAACCGAAATACTCACTATCTATTATTTGCCCGAATAAGTCTTGCATAAATGGGAGCTCGTTTATTATAGCCGTCATTTTCTCGTCGAGCTTTTTGTCGGGTGTCTGCATTTCAAAGCCCGCCGCGATTGTTTGCTCCCTTTGATTCATTATTTGAGAGGTAAGGTGGGCGTCGTCCATTATATCCGTGTAGATACCTTGCAAAAGGTATTGTTTCGGATTCTGAGCTGACAATGCCAGCTCACGGGCTCGTCTTAAGTCTGCAATATCGCGCACGGTTTGGCTTACAGACTTGCGCACGGTCTGAGGTGCAAACCTGGGTTTGTGGCTTGCTATGCTTTGAGTGTTGCCGAGTTTGGCGCTCAGTGTTGCTATTTGTCGGTTTAGAAACTGCTTAATCATAAGACTTTATTTTATTCGTGGTTAAACTTGGGGCGACTGCCATATCTAAAAAGTTTCTTTGCTGACGATCCAGTCTCGCCCTCGTCAGTTTTTATTGTTGGTAAGTTTGGCGTTATTGTCGGCGTGCCTTTGTGATTACCTACGCCCGCAACCTTTTCGAGCCAGTCGATAGCTCGGTCGTAACGTTCTTTAACGTGTTCGTGTATTATATCTACATTCGACAACCGACAAACACGATAGAGCGCTATATCCTTGCATAGCTCCAGGATAAGTGCGTCACGGTCGCCGCCCTGGGCGCTGAATATCTTATCGACGTCGTATTGCGGTCGTCCGTCTTGCCATTGCTTTTGGTTGCTGGGGTTTAGGTAACTTTTCATTTCGGAGACGGCGGACTCTATCGCCATAACCGCGATAGTGTTGTCGTTCTCTATTATTGTTTCAAGCTGGTAACTGTACATTACCGACCTTAATTCGTCAATCTCTAAAAACATGCTTATAACTGTTTAAATAGTGTTTAATACTGATTAATAGCGTCGCGAGCTTCGCCGTTGTGTTCTGTATGTGCCCTGGCGTTTTGCCAAATTTTCGTCTAGTATCTTATAGCCTCCCTCTATACAGTCGGGGGCGTCCATCGCTCCTTTGTAGGTAGGCGAAACAACGCCGAACTGTTCGACCACTGTTTGCATGTGCTGGTTATCCTTTTCGCGTTCGTTGAATATCAGCAAGCCCAGGCGGTTAGCTGGCTCTAATGTGCCCTCAATACGTGTAAATTTGTCGGGTTTCTTGCGGGCGTCGGGGCGTATGGGTACGATGTAACCCTTTGAGCGTCCTATCTCTTTGAATAACGGGATAAATACGTCTTGATAAAATGGGTCTTGTAGGCTGTTATTCTCAATGTAGTAATACACATTATAGCCCTTTGTTAGTTCGTAAATATCATAAAACCAGTTAACAAACTTTGCATTTGTCGTTTGCTCGCAAAGTGCTTTAATAACGTAGGTTACGCCCTCTTTGTCGCGTCCCATTAATGCGACGACCTTATAAGAATTATTTTTAACCTCACGGCTCGACGGGCTGGGGTCGGCATAAACGATAAGTTGCTCCAGTTCTCGGAGCGGTGGTACTTTGCCCCAGTTCAATTTTTTAAAGACGCGCCCCTCGGTTTGTGGGTTGTTAAAATACTCCGTTTGAGCCGCCGCGTAAGATATTGTACTGAGCACGCGGTCGATATCTTCTTCGCTGTTTTTTGCCTCCCATGAGCTTTTGCCGTTTGTGCGTATGTTGACAATATCCACAAAGTCGGCTTTTTTCATAAGCTCGGTTACACAGCAATACTCGGCTATAATATTACCACACACCAGCACCAGCAAAGGAATATTAACCGCCCGCGTAGGTATGAGCGCCCCGAATATCCAATCGACCCGCTTCTTTATTATTTCGGGGTTTCGGCAATCCTGGTCGGTGTCTATATCGTCAATCAGAATAACGTCTGGTCGTGCCGCATCGTTACGAGTACCGCGCGGGCTTTGGTCTGCTCCGACCGCCCGAAAAGAAATGCCTTTGCGCGTTTTAAACTCGGTATCTTTCCATTTAAAAGACTTTTGCAAGCCGTAGTCGTTTATTATACGCTGGTTACTATCCAGGTTAGCACGGTAAGGCTCTAAAAGACGTTTAGCGTTATCCTCAGAGTTCGACACCATGATAACGTTCTTTTTCTTGCCCGTAAGTGTTAATTTTAGCACGTTTTTCATCGCTTGCGTTGACTTGGCAAGCTCACGCGCCCAGGCGTCCACTTCAAACCACTCACCACGCAAACAACGCTCGCGCGCTTCGCCTTTTACCTCGTTTCCTGGCTTGCCTTGTATTCGCTTTGTTGAGCGTTTATGGAACGGTGCGGGCTCGTACTGGTTATACATAGGCAAATAGTAAGCAAACCACGCCTCGTCGTCAGCCTCCAGCATCTTAATACGCGCTTGTTTTTGTGCGTATGTTTCGGTAATATCTACAACCGTCGAACGTTTGAGAGCTTCGCGGTACGCCTCCCATTCGTTAAAAGCTTGTTTGTCTGCTACCTTTGCCATTACAATTTAGTTTTTATGTAGCCGTCGAAAAGCTCGCTTAACTCCTTAGCTTTTTCGGGGTCGAAGCCTCGCACCCATTCGAGCACGCCGATTGAGACGTCCACTATTTCACGCACGCCCGTTTCACTTTCCAGCTTTTGGGCGGCGCTCGACAACTTAAGTAATGTATCAGCCTCTTTACTGTTTGCGAAGCGTTGCCCTGGGTCACGCATAGATATAGCCTCGTTAATCTCGTTTATCTGAGCATAATATCGGGCGAGCTGTTTTTCCTTTGTTATTGTCAAGCTGGCGAGCTCTAAGTCCCATTTCTCAGTATTAACCCATCGGCTAATCGTTTGTACCGTAACGCCGACCAGCTCGGCAATTTCTTTTTGCTGATATTGCCCCGTCAGAAAGAGCGCTTTTGCGTTCTTTTTTTTTGTGTCTGTTTTTGGTGTTTTAGCCATCTAAAAAGCATTAATATTTAACGCAAAATTGAGGCTTATATAATTGAATATAAAAAAGATATGCCATTCTGACGGATGTTTTTTGTAGCCTCTTTTTTGGTCGGTTACTTTGCTCTATAATTCAACAAAAAGCAATGGACGAAAAAGTAAAAGGAGCAACCCAGGACGAGAAAGATTTTACCCTTTCGGATGGTAGCCGAATAAATACAAAAGGCTTTCGCGTCGACCTGGCTGGCGGGCGTTATGAGCGTTTCGACAATAACCCCGTAATGCTATACGACCACGATACAAAACAAGTTATCGGGCGATGGGAAAATCGCCGCCTGGAAAACGTGCAAATGAAAGCGAAGCCCGTGTTCGATATGGGCGACCCCGCCGCCGCAGAAATAGCCCGCAAGGTCAAAGAGGGCTTTTTAAAAGGTGCATCTATCGGTCTTATTCCTTACAAAATGGAGCAAATTGGCGACGACTATGTGCTTACCGACTGGGAGCTTATCGAAGCCAGTGTGACGCCCATACCCTCCGACCCTGGAGCGGTACGCCTATATAACGAAAAACGCGAAGAGATAAGCTTCGAGCAATTCAAACTAAGTTTTAATAATTCCAATAACAACAAAAACAGTAAACAAATGGACGAAAAAGACACTATCGTATTGACGGCGGCAACCCGTCAGAGTCTTGGTTTGTCAGTTAATCCGACAGCAAAGGAAATTGAACTCGCCGTTGCTGAAAAGGACACAGAAATCGACAAGCTAGAAAAAGAAAATAAGAAGCTAAAAGAGGCGGAAATCGACACGTATTTGTCGCAGGCTGTAAAAGACGGCAAACTGACGCAAGACGAGGTCGCAGACCAACGCGAACTGGCGCTCTTAAACTTTGACAAGGTTAAGGCTTTGATTGACAAAAAGCCCGCCCAGGCTGGCACTTCGTTAAACGACCTAACCAAAAGAACAAATTTAACAACTGGCGATCGTGCTGGCTGGGACTATTTGAAATGGTCGCAAGACGACCCGCGCGGACTTGAAAAGCTGAGAGCTGACAATCCGAAAGAATACGAGAGATTATTAACCGAGTTCCAAAACAAACAGTAAACAAACATTTTCAATTATGGCATACGCAGTACATTTATTTTTAGCTGTATTTCTTGACCTCTTTTATCCCGACGACTCGTGGTTAAATGAGTTGACAGATTACGACCACATGGTTAAATATGACACTATTAACCTGGCAGAAATCGGAGCTGACCCCGAAGTATTGGAAAACAACACCGTTTATCCGCTTGTACCCGTACAAAGAGAGGACAATAAGATAACCGCGACACTTTCCACATTCGACACCAAACCGACCCACATAACCAATGTAGAGGACTTGAACGTCGATTATAAAAAGACTAAGTCCGTGATGGGGCAACACGTCAATGCGTTACGCTCTAAGTGTTCTAAGTCGGGCGCTTTCAGTTTATCACCTCAAAAGCATACAATAGAGACACCCGTATTAAAAACAACGGGCGCTCCAAATGCGCAAGGCTATAAGGCTTTAACTTATGAAGATATAACAAACCTATCGCTTGCATTTGACGACGCAAATATCCCCGAAGATGGGCGCGTTATCGTGCTTTGTCCTCAGCATAAAAAAGACTTGAAAAATGAGAACATGAAGCTTTACAAAGCTATGATGAGCGACAAAGAAATCGACGGCTTTAAAATCTACTCACATACGGCAAACCCTACTTACGACGCAGCAACGGGCGAAAAGAAACCTTACGGTGCGGCTGACGGCAACCCTAGCTCATTCGCTTTTTATAAGCCTAGAACATTGCGAGCTCGCGGGTCTGTTATAGCGGAAGCCGAAAGACACTTTGCTACTTATCGCGGTAACCTGGTAGGCGCACAAGTTCGTTTCGTGGCTATGCCTTTGACTAAGAACGCATGCGGCGCTATTTATAGCGACAACAAAGAGTAAGAAATAAAACAATAAGATACTAGCCGATAGGTAAAACGGTCGGCTAGTAGCTTCTAAAACAAGTTATCAAAATGGCAAACAAACCAAATAAAAAAACAAGTGATGCTCCAGTGGATAAACAAGTTAATGACGTGGTGGCAACCGACGAAAAGAAAGCCGAACAAAAACAAGTCGAGGCGGTACAGACAGCAACCAAAGCTGACGAAATCAATAACAATAACGACCAGCAAGGGGCAATGGCTGAGAGCCTGGGTGCTGAAACAAAAGGCGAAGCAACTGAAACGCCAAGGGGTGAACTTGACAATCAAATAGTCGGTCGCTTTGTAAACGTGGAGGGTGTAATCTTTTTTGAAGTGCCTATGGATATGTTAAGACGCGACGCCCTGGAGCAACTTATCGCCGATTGTGAGCTGGATATAAACCCCGACGGGCTGAATGACGACGAGTTGCGCGAAGCTATTAACGAGCTTATCCAAAACGAAAAAGCCGAGTACGAAACAAGCCAGGCTGAGTACAGAGCCAGGCTGACAGAAAGCGACAAAAACAAGATTGACGAGGTAGCTCACAAGCTATTCGCCAAACGAAACTTTAAGGAGCTTTATTTCACGGCTGATTGTACACCTTTTACGGCTGAGAACGACGCGAAGCAACACGCGATAAAGCTTGAAAACAAAGCGGTTATTAAAAGAACAAAAAGCGATTTATAAAAATGGGACTACCTAATGTTAAAATAGATTACGGCAACGGGGCGCTGGGGCAAGCTATCGCCAGCGCTGACGGTCTGCTTTGTCTTATCGTAGTGGGTGCGGTTGCCGTTGCCGATAAATTCGACCTGGCTAAAACTTACCCATTGCGTAAAGCTGGCGACCTGGAGAGCCTGGGTATTGATTCGGAAAATAACCCCGAAATATACCAGCTTGTAAAGCACTTTTACACTGAAGCAAAAGAGGGTACTAAAACTTATATCGTCGGTTATCCCGATACGCTGAAAATGTCGGATGTATTGGATTACGACAACCCCTACGCCCGCAATGTTATTGAGTCGCTAAACGGTGAAGTGCGCGGGCTATTCATTACCGCAAAAGCTGGCGAAAACCCGACAATCACTAAAGGACTGGACGACGACCTGGAAGCGGCAAAGCTTAACGCTGAAACGTTGGGCGACTGGGCGACTGAGACGCGATTTGCTCCTATTTTCGTGATTATCGACGGGCTCAATTATAACGGCGACCCCGAAGCGCTCGAAGATATGCGCAAGCAAAATTATAACCGTGTGGGTGTTGTTATCGGAGCTGGAGCTCCAGGCTCGGCAAACCAGGCTATCGGCTTAATTGCTGGGCGAGTGGCGATATCGCCAGTACAACGAAATATCGGGCGAGTGGCTGATGGTGCGCTTAACGTGCTGGCTATGTATGCGGGTGATAAGGCGGTCGAAGTTGCAGACGTTGAAACCTTACACGATAAGGGTTATATCACTTTTCGCACGTTAGTCGGTCGGTCGGGTTACTTCATTTCTGACGACCCCCTGGCAACGCAAGCGACTGACGACTATAACCAGTTGACACGCCGCCGCGTGATTGATAAAGCCTATCGTATTGCTTATGCGGTACTGATAGAAAAACTACTCGATGAAATACCCGTAAATGCTGACGGCACAATGATAGAGACAACCGCCCGTTCGTTCGAGCTGGCAGTCGAAAACGCTATCGTTACCAATATGACGGCAAACGGCGAACTTTCTACCAATCCGAAAGATACGACCGACCGAGGCGTAAAATGTACAATAGACCGCACCGTAAACGTGCTGGCTACAAACAAGGTGAGCGCTGAGCTTCGCATCCGTCCGCACGGCTATTCTAAGTATATAACCGTATTACTCGGTTTTGAAGTAACACAACAAAGTTAAAAGTATGGCATTAAGTGATTTATTTCTAATCAACGGACGCGAGTACGAATGGGCTGATATTAGCCTTAACGTCGGCGGTATTGATATAAAAGGCTTTCGCAATGTAAACTACAAAGAGAGCCAGGAAAAAGAGCCCCTACACGCCAAAGGAAACAAACCGCGAAGTATTCAGCGAGGTAACAAGACTTACTCAGGCTCGCTCACTTTCACGCAAAGCGAAATTATAGCGCTTAAGACGGCGGCGGGCTCTTTGTCCCTACTGGATATTAAAGTCGATATAATCGTGGCATATACGCCCGAAAATTCGGCAAAGATACGCGTCGTTACAATCCTGGGCGCTGAGTTCACGGATATTGAAGAAAAGATGGCGCAAGGCGATAAGTTCATGGAAATAGAGCTCCCATTTGTGGCGCTGGATATTATCGCGGCTTAATCAGTATTAAACAGCATTTAAACAGTTTTTAAAATGGCAAAAGAGAATATAACAAACCCGACGCCCGAACAAATAGAGGGCTGGAAAGAAAAGTATAAAACCGTGCATAAACTCACTATTGAGGACAAAACGGCTTACCTGAGAAAACCCGACCGCCGCACGCTTTCGCTGGCAATGACAAAAATATCGAAAGGCGATATTATGGGCGGCTCAGAAGCAATACTGGAAAATTGCTGGCTCGGCGGTGATACTGAGATAAAAACCGACGACGACCTATTTATGGCGGCGGTGGGTAAAGTAGGCGACTTAATCCAGGTTAAAGAAGCCGAGCTGGAAAAGCTTTAAGGTTAGCGGAGGTCGACGAAAAGCGCGAAGATATCCGCATACTGGACGGACAACTACGCTACTACATGTGCATTGACCCCGACACGCTAACCGATGACGAATGGGCAATGCACATTAAAACACTGGAATATATAAGAAAACAAGAAGCTGGTAAAAATGAGTAATTTATTTACATACGTTATTGAGTTGCGCGACAGAGTATCGGGTACGCTTCGCCGTGTTGGTGGCGGGCTTGTCGATGCGTCAAACCGTGTGCAAAACCTACGCAACCAGGTACGGCAATTAGACCGCACACCCTTAAATAACTTAAGGAACTCATTTACTAACCTCTTTAAAAATATCCCTTTTGCTCAGTATATATTCAACCCGCTCACTATTGCTGGGGTCGTAGGAGGTCGAGCCCTTAAGCTGGGTATCGACGAAGAAATGCGGGGGGCGTCGTTTGAGGTCTTGTTTGGAGGCGAAGAAAACGCCCGCCGTATGATTGATAATATAGACGCCTACGCCAAAAAGACGACTTACGGAAAAGCTGGCTTAAGCGCGGCAGTGCAAACAATGGCGGGCTTTGGTGTAGCCCAGGAACGAATAATGCCAAACCTTAAGGCTATCGGCGAAATAGCAATGGGCGACAGAAACAAACTGGACTCTTTGTCGCTCGCCTTTTCGCAAATGTCGGCAACGGGGCAACTGATGGGGCAAGACCTTAACCAAATGATAAACGCGGGCTTTAACCCGCTTTTACAAATGTCGAAAGACACGGGTAAAAGTGTCGGCGTGCTGAAAGACGAAATGGGCAAGGGTAAAATATCGGCGGATATGGTCGCCCAGGCTTTCCAAAATGCAACTAAAGAGGGAGGGCAGTTTTACGGCATGTCTGAGCGAATGGGTAAAGAGGTCGGAGGCTTGGCAAATCTTGGCTTTTCTCTAATCAATGACAAGCTGGTACAGTTTTATAACTGGATGCAACCTTACATATTGCCAGTTATGCAAAACTTTATTTTGCTCTTATCCGATTCGGGCGCTTTCATTGATAAGGTAGTCGGTAAGCTGGAGCGATGGTATAATCAAAATAAGATTTTAGGCTCAATAATCATTTTTATAACGACAGCCATAGCGGCTTATAACGTTGTTATCGGACTTGTAACGGTGGCGACGAAAGCCTGGGCGGTGGCGCAAGGTATATTAAACGTTATTATGTCGCTTAACCCCGTCGGGCTGATTATTGCGGGCGTTGTGGCGCTCATTGCTTTAATTGCTTTTCTGATTGTCAAAATTGACGGCTGGGGCGAAACCTGGGACAATGTGCTGAAAATGTGCAAACTTGGGTTTGAGCTCTTTAAAACCGCCGTAACCCTTATATGGCTTAAAGTACAAGACGCTTTCTTAACTGGCTTTGAAGTCATAGAGAAAGGCTGGTATAAGGTGCAATCGCTATGGAATAAGGACGCCGCAAACGCTGGACTCGCAAAACTGGAGGCTGAACGCAACGCCAGGGCTAAAGAGATAGCCGACACGCAAGGCAAACTTGGCGACCTGGCTAAGCAAATGTCAGAAATGGAGGTCTTTAAACTTCGTGTAAATGAAACCTCTTTTAGTGATGTAGCTAATAGCTTAAAATCAAAGCTCGGTATTTCGTCGGCTGGTATTCCTGGCATGGCTGGCGATGGTGACAGCACGGGCGGTGGCGGCGGAACTGGAGGCACGGGCGGAACTGGGGGCGGTAGCGCTTCGGGTGCGGCGGCTAACAGTATCGCGACGGGTGGCTCTAAAACGACACATATAACGCTGACTATCGGCGAAATGGGTAATAACATGACTATAAACGCTAATAATGTGCGTGAGGGTGCGCAGAAAATCAGAGAAATAATACAAGATGAAATCGTGCGCGGGTTATTAATGACGCAAGCAAATCTCTAAAACATGGCTATACAACCTTTAAACCCTTTATTCAGACGTAGCGACGTTATACTTCGCGAAGTTAAGGAGCTGGTCGAAAGCGGGCAAACGGTGGCTATGGTAATGCCTTTTACTTTCTATTTGCCCGACGACTCGGAGTGGCTATTGCCTTATGAGCCTTTAATTTCGGTGCAAGGCGAAAACGTGATTGTAAAGCGTAACGTCGCAAAGTCCGAGGGGCGAGGCTCTATTAAGGAGCGATGGGCTGAGGGTGATATAAAAATAATGATTGAGGGCACATTTGTAAACGCCGACCTCACCAAATACCCAGCGACCGAAGTACAAAAGCTCAGACAAGTAATAACGCAACGGCGGGCAATAAAGATAAAAAACGAATTACTCAGCTTGCTAAATGTAAACTATTTAGTTATCGAAAGTTATTCGCTCCCATTCAGCAAGGGCGAAAACGTGCAAAATTATAGCCTTACGGCGCTGAGCGACGACAGTTATAACCTTTTTATAGAAGTTAAGTAAAATGTTTGATATGAATTACTACATACAAATAGGCTCTTACAAGCTGGGCTTGCTCCAGTCGGTCGAGATTGAAAAGTCCGTCGACCTACTGACGCAAACGGCTGTTATTGTCTTGCCTGGTGTGGTATATAATCAATCGTTGGACCACGAAAAATATATAAAGGCGGGCGATAGCGTCTTGGTTAAATTGGGGTACGACGGCGAGCTGGTGACTGAGTTCGAGGGCTACGTCCAGCGTATCGACACCGACGACGACAGCCTTACAATAAATTGCGAAGATAGCATGTATTTAACCCGCAAAGAGATAAGCCCGAAAGTGTTTACCAAATGCAAGGTTAAGGACGTCGCCTCTTATTGCGCTCAGGCGTTAAGCTTTGAGCTGGATTGTACGATAGACTCGGAAAGTCATTATTTCGATAAGTTCACCATAAGCCCGAATGATACTGTTTATAATGCTCTCAGCAAGCTAAAGGACGCCACAAAAGGACAAATCTATATAACAGATAACAATAAGCTGAATATACACCCGCCCTATACTCAGAAAGGCGGCGACGTGGTCTATGACTTTGCCGTGAATATTGAAGAATCAGACCTCAAGTATCGAAATGAAAGCGACCGTTTGCTTTTGGTCGTGGCTAACGGTGTGGGTATAGACGGCAAGAAAATAAAGGCAACGGCTGGCAAAGCTGGCGGCGATGTTGATACAATCGAGGTTAAGTTCCCAGTATCAAAAGAAGCTTTGCAGAAAATGGCGGATAACCAGCTCAAATATAAGTCATACACGGGCTATGAGGGCAATGTAAAAACCTGGCTAATTCCATTTGTCGAGCCTACCTGGAGCGCGAAGATTATCGACAAAGATTATGAGTATAAAGAGGGTACATATTACGTTACTGGCGTAAAAACAACGTTCGACGAGTCGGGCGGTGTGCGTGCCGTCGATTTAGGAAAACGACTTGTAATAAGTGATAAAACAGCAAGCTAATGAATAAACGGGCACAAATAGCGCAATTACTGGGCGATATAGTCGGAAAAAATCGCGGCGGGCTGGTCTTTTTCTCGGCTCAGGTCGTAAGCGTCCAGGGCGACACTTGCACGGTGAAAATTGACGGTCTGGAGTTACCCGACGTTAGGCTTACGCCGACGACGACCCAGCGTGACGAAACGCTTTTGCTTACGCCAGCGGTAGACAGTTTTGTACTGGTGGGCTCGCTTTCGGGCGACCTCAATAATTTATGCGTGTTAGCTTCGGATACACTCGCCAGCGTCGAGCTTACAATCGGCGATATGGGCGTATTGATAGATAAAGATGGCGTTGTCCTCAATGGCGGCAAGCTGGGCGGTCTGGTGAAGCTGGACGACGTGACAAAGAAAATTAACGCGCTGGAAAATCAGATAAACCAGTTGAAAAATATACTGAAAGCCTGGATGCCCACACCAAACGACGGCGGGGCGGCTCTTAAAGGTGCTATAAGTACCTGGGCTGGGCAACCGATTATACTGACTAAAACGGGCGACCTGGAAAATAAAAAAGTAAAGCAATGAGAGGAACGGGTATAACAGTAAACGAAGAAACGGGCGACCTAAATATCAAAGTAACCCGCGACAGCCTGGGGCTGATAACTGGCGGGCTGGTTATCGGTGATGTTCAGATGCAAAACCAGGCAATTATAATTTATATGCACCCTGGCGAAATGAAAGAAAAGCCGACGGTCGGCGTGGGTGTCAGTTCGATGCTTTTATCCAGCGACGCACTACTGTATAAGCATAAAATAAGGGAGCAACTAGAGGCGGACGGCTTTCGAGTTAATCACCTGGAGATAACTAACGGGCAAAGTGACAAATTAAATATAGAAGTCAATGCGCAATATTGAGAGTACCCAAGGACAATGGCTGGGCGACGTGGCGGTAAAGCACGCGGGCGGGATTGAGGCTCTTTTTGAGCTGGCAGTCCTTAACAATGTGTCGCCGACCGAAAACTTAAAGCCAGGGACGCAAATAACGCCCGTAGCAATAGAAAACAAACGCATCGTAAACTATTACGAGCGCAACGATATAAACCCCGCCAGCTCCGACACTGGAACGACTCGCGTAAGGCGTCGGGGTATCGGAAACATGACAATAGGTATAGACTTTATAGTGGGTTAAAAGAATGGAAACGGCAAAAAAAATACTTGAATATATAGGCTCAAAGCTTTTGCAGTATATCACCAGTATAGCTGGAGGGCTACTGGTCGCGATTGACTCGGCAACCCCTTTTTTTATCCCGTGTCTCATTGCTACGGTTTTAGATATTTGGTCGGCTTATAGCCTGGCGCGTCGGGTACATAAAAAACACCCCGACAGAGCGGACGGCAAGTTTAAAAGCGAGTATAAGTACCGCGTCATGTACACTATGATAATAGCGTTTACGGCTATTATACTGGGTAACTATGTAGATGTATATATCATCAAAGACTCGGATATGGGCGTGCGTGTTGTTGTTGGCTTTTTCCTTTTTTATCAGCTTTGGTCTATCCTGGAAAACTGGAGCTCAGAGAATGATAATAAACTCGCTCACGCTTTGCAACGTGTTATGGTCAATAAAGCCGAGCGTCATTTAAACGTACCGCTTAGCGATATTTTATTAAACGAAAAACCGAGTATTAACGAAGAAATGGAGGGCAATAATGAGAAAGATAACTAAAATAATATTGCATTGCTCAGCTACAAAAGAGGGGCAAAAATTCACAGTTAAAGATATTGACGCCTGGCACAAACAAAGGGGCTTTAAGGGTGTGGGTTATCACTATGTAATACTATTAGACGGTACGGTCGAGCTTGGTCGCCCAGAGTCAGAAATCGGCGCTCACACACTCGGACAAAATGCAAACTCTATCGGTATTTGCTATATCGGCGGGCTGGATGCAAGCGAAAAGCCTAAAGATACCCGCACCGACGCACAAAGAGAGGCGCTTATCAAGCTGGTTAAGGAGCTCAAAGCGAAATATCCAGGGGCGACCGTTCACGGGCATAATGAGTTCGCAAATAAGGCGTGCCCGTCATTCAATGTAAAAAACGAACTAAAAACGTTTGACTAATGAAACGAGCTATTTATATACTGTTATTGCTTTCGGTTATCCTGGTGGGTTGCCGAGCTCCTAAAGATATGACAAGCGACACAAAGCAAAAAGAGCAAAGAAATATAGAGAATAATATCTCTTTGATTGACAGCTCAACGCTCGACCAGGTAGTCAGCCAGGCATTGCAAAAAGCAATCAACGAAAAGCTAAAAATAAAGCTTAACCACGTAGAATATGACACCGATAAACCAATCGACCCCGAAACGGGCGAGCGTCCCAAAAAGAGCGAAACCAATATAGACCTGGAGCAAGAAACTAACGAGCTGGAGACAGACTCGACAACGATACAAACGAATGAGACGGGACGATCTGAACTGACAGACCAAAGCAAAGATAAATCGAAGTTTGAGGGCTCGGAAAAGACAAAAGAGAAAAAAGGCTTTACGTTTTTACAAGTTTTGGGGCTTAGCGTTGCCGCTTCTTTATTCATCGGTTTTGTAATACTCATTATTCGCAAGCTTGCACCTATAATACGCAAATTTATATGACAATAGCAGAGATAAAAAAGCAAATAACTGACGCGTTTATGGCTAACGAAACCATAAAAGAGCGTTACGACCTCCAGCCGGGCAAAAGCTTTGAGGAGCAATTCTCGACCGTATCGCTGGAAAATATATTTTTCTTTTGTGTGGCGACGGCTATATCGCTGGTATATAAAGTTTTCGACCAGTTTAAAATTGATATACTGAGCATATTGAAAAATAATAAAGCCCATACGCCGAACTGGTACGCCACGCGTGCAAAAGAGTTTCAATTCGGGCACGAACTGATAAGCGAAAGCGACCAATACGATAACTCGGCACTGACGACCGAACAAATAGAGGCGGCGCGTGTCGTCAAATTTGCGGCGGCTATCGAGGCGAGCGACCAAAGTATCTTATATCTGAAAGTAGCAACCGATAACGGTGGCATAAAACAACCGATAAAAAGTGCGGAGCTCGTCGCTCTTACGGCTTATATGGGACGTGTAAAAGATGCGGGTGTGCGCATATCCATTATTAACTCACCAGCCGACGACTTACGCCTGGAAATGGATATTTATTATAACCCTTTGATTTTAGACAGTGAGGGCAAACGTTTAGACGGGTCGGGCGATACACCAGTGCAAGACGCAATCCGTAATTATATAAGCAATTTAGCATTTAACGGCTTTTATTACAATCAGTCTTTAGTCGATAAGTTGCAAGTCGTTGACGGCGTAGAAATCGCCGAGCTTATCCAGGCGTCGAGCCGTTACGGTACACTGGTAAATTTTAGACCTATCAATGCGCGGAGTATTCCTTATGCGGGCTATTATCAGATAGCCGACAAAGATTTGATATTAAACTTTATACCAAATGAATAAGAACTATTATAACATAAGCTTTTCGCGCCTGGTCGTTTACCTTTTGCCGTCGTTACTCAGACAAAAGGCAATAGTTGCCTTTGCCGATGCGATGGTGCGCCCGCTTACTGTTATACTTAGACAATTCGACGCATACACCAGAGCGATAGACACCAGCGTAAATTCGCAAGTCTGTTATATGGAGGCAATGATAAATAACGCCTACGACTACTACGACCGTCGCATCTTTATACGCGACGCGCCTATCAATTACGACGACTTTTTCCTTTTCGACGAGGTAACAGATAAAGCCATATTAATAAACGACGACGGTATGCTCAGCTTGTGGGTTGATGATGGAAAAATAGGCGCAACCGTTGCCGACTTTGATATAGTACTCCCAAAAGGGTTTAGCCTATCAGATAACGAAATTAAATCGCTCGGTCAATTACTCAATAATCACAAATTAGCATCAAAAAAATATCGTATAGTATATGAATAAGATAAATTTTTATAGTGGCGATAAGTTCCCACAATACCGCCAGGCTTTGGCAAAAATGCAAGATATGACGCTTTTGGTTGCTAAGCTCGCGGGCTTGGGAGGTAAAAACTATATTCTTTCGGGTTGCGAGCTCGGCGATAAAGATACAGTAAGCGACGGCGTGATAGTGATAAACGGCGAAATAATACCCTTTGAGGGCTCGGCTAAAAAGGATAAGATAGCCATTGTAGAAACCCGACAAGATGTTACGGCTCACAATGTGGTTTATCCCGAAACTTATATAAACCGTATTGCGAAGTTTTCGGACGCTGGCGAGTATAGCTGGAGCGAGTTTGAGCAAATAAAATCAAATACAGAACTCTATAAAATCATTAAAGATATAGCTGGCGATGCTCCAGGAACTATAAAAGAATGGGCTGGCTCACCTGGTAAAGTTCCGACTGATTATATGTTATGCGATGGGCGCGATTTACCAATAAGCGAATATAGAGAGCTTTACGAAACTATCGGCGTTACTTTTGGCGGTGACGGTTTGAATACTTTTAAACTACCAAATACTGGCGGTTTATTTTCAGTCGGTTATAGTGGAACTGATGATTATGCGCAAATTGGTAATACTGGAGGCGAAGAAAAACATAAACTAACAATCGGCGAAATGCCTCGACACAATCCAGCAAATAATAACATATTCAATAAGCTATCAGCTCGCGCGGCTGATGTTAGCGAACTGGGTACACCTGGAAGTGTAGACCAAGAAACCCCCGACAAAGAATATAATGTGGGTAATATGACAAATCAGCGCTGGGACGACGCTACTATCAAAGATATAGGTAATGACGAGCCCCACGAAAACAGACCCCCTTTTATTGTTTTTGCAAAAATTATCAAAGTGAGATAAACCAGTATTTAAACACTGATTAAATAGTATTAAAATGGCAATTAAAGATATAAACGAACTTAAGGGCAAGTTTGCCGACGACAAAGAGCCGAACGGCGCGGACTTTGGAGACTTTATGGACTCTTTCTATCATAGGTCTAGCCGCATACAGAAAAATAATATTTTGGGGCTCAATGACGACCTTTTGAAACTGGACAATGAAAAAGCCGAAAAAGTAGCTTTAAACCAAACAAATGCAAAAGTAACTCAATTAGAAGAAACAAAAGCCTCTAAAGAGGATTTGGCAAGTGTTGTTGCTGGTTTTAACCCGATGGGTGACGCTCTTAATATTGCAGACCTAGAAACAAAGCCCAAACGAGATAAAGACTCTTATTTTGTCCTCGACCAAAAAAATGAGAATGGCGACCCTTATATTTTCAAGTATGATATAGGGCTAGATAAATGGATAAATACAAAACAAGTTGTCTATTTGGACGGTGTGCGTAAAAAAGACTTGTTACAAAAGCAAACCGCCGACAATCCTTTTATATCGACAATACAAGGAAGTGCGGCAATGCCCGTTGAGCAATGGCGTAACTTTATTTTGGGCTTAGAGCTTAATATAGAGTATAACCCGAATTTGTTTTACAGCCCCGCTATTGTTGTTAAAACAAGCAACTACATTGCTGTTAATATTTATTCCTCTGAGAATAGATGGACAAACCAAAACGCTAAAACAGTAGCAACTTTTCAAGTTGCGGGAGCGGGTGTTGTTGGTATTACTAACGATTACGGCTCTATTGTTATTAATACAAACTTTGCGCCCGCATCATCGTTAGAGTCGCAATGGGCTGCTTATGCGGGGTTGTCCTCAAAAGTATTTAATGCCGATAATAGCGAAAACATTAGATTGTTTAAGGCTCAAAATCAGCTATCAGAAACAAATAAACAGCTTGCAACAAAAAGCCCTATATCTGATAGAGAATATAACCCGTTTGATAAATCAATTCGGGACAGTACAAGTATGACAGTCGAACAATGGCGTAAGTTTATTTTGGGCTTAGAGCTTAATATAGTTTATAACCCGAATTTATTTTACAGTTTTACGATTGTTAATGTTAGCGACTCTAGTCTGAATATTCATATATGGAGTTCTAAGAATAGATGGACTAGCGACGAGGCTGTAAGTGTAGCATCTTTTAACGTTCCTAAAAATGGGGTGCAATATGTCGAGAATGTTTACGGTATAATTTGTGTCGATACAAACTTTGCGCCCGCCGCAAATGTACAGTCGCAATGGTTTGTTTATAGCGGTCTTTCGGCTAGTGTATTCAATAAAGACAACAACGAGAATATCCGACTCTATAAGAGGACAAAAGAAATAACAAGTAATGTTTATGATGCTTTTTTGCCGCCTAAAATGTACGCAGTAGTAGGCAAAGAGTTTAATCTGTATTATGACACTTTTATACTTTGTCCTGAATATGGCAATGGGCAACCGCCGTTTATGTTCGATACTGAGTGCGCAAAAGGCGCAATGGATAAACGCTCTTTTCGATTTACACCGACAACCGCCGATGTTGGCGAGTTTGATTTTTCGCTCAGAATGTTAGACAAAAGCGGTAATGTTGTTAAAACGCTAACAAGTAAACTTGTTGTCGTTGATGCCGTTTGCCCCGATGTTGAAAAAACTATTATTTGTATTGGTGATAGCACAAGCGACGACACGGCAGACGTAACGAAACAACTTCAATTAAACCTAGCAGAATGTAGCGGGGTTACACCTCTATTTTTAGGCTCACATCACCCCTCGCCGTACAAAAACGAAGCAAGAACGGGTAAAACGTATAGCTTCTTTGCAAATGGTGATACAGCTTACAGATTTAATTTTGAGGGTGTAGACCCGAACTTAGATACAAGCAATATTTACAAATTTAGAGGCTATTATTTTGATAATGTGAATAACGCTATCATGTTGATACACCGATGGAAAATTAACGTAGACGGCACGGGTTATGCTATCGGCTACCATTGGAACGCATTTACACCGCCGACAACGTTTCCCGCAATATTAAAGCCTACAAGTAGTAGTAACCCGACTTTGACCGTTACATCGGTTGATAAAATAAACTATTCGGTATTAAAGGATAACGAGGGCGTAGGCGTTTTGAATTTCGGATATTATCGCACTGAAGTTTTAGGGCTTACAAGTGATGAAAAAATAGATGTTTTGACAATGGATTGCGGAATTAATGACCTTTCGGGAGTATTGTTTACAAGCTCGCAAATAAATACAGTTGTTAATAATGCAAAGAAAATCATTGACGCTTTTATTGCTGACAATCCAAACGGAAAAGTAGTTTTTTGCTTGCCTAAATCCCGAAATAGTGATTTGAGGTCTACAAGCCGCAATATGTTACGCTATAATATTTTCAATTTCAGCAAAAAAGCGGTTGAAACATTCGCAAATTATGAGGGTGTAATCATTTCACAAAGCGGCTTTGCGATGGATAGATTTTACGGTTATCCGTTAATTGAACAAAAGGTTGCAAGTAGGTACGAAGAAACGCTTTTGATGGCGAACAATGATGTTCACCCACGCACAGAGGGTTATTATCAAATTGCTGACGGAATGACTGGCGCAGTTTTAGAGGCTTTAAAATAAAAATTTGAAATGAATATATTAAAACGATACAAAGTTGCGCCCTTACCTTTCCAGGGGCAAAAACGTAATTTTGTCGAGCCATTTGTCGGCACATTAAAGGAGCTGAGCCAAAGCCAGGATATAAAGGTCATTGTCGACCTATTCGGCGGCTCAGGCTTGCTTTCTCACACGGCTAAACGAGTTTTACCAGGTTGTAAAGTTATTTATAATGATTACGACGGCTATGCGAAGCGTTTGCAAGCCGTTGTCGCAACTAACAACCTATTGAGCGACATAAGAGTCATTTTAAAAGATTGCCCGCGAGAAAAGCGTATAAACGAGGCTTATAAAAGTCATGTTATTGCTAGAGTTGAGAAAGAAGAAAGAAAAGGCTTTGTCGATTACATTACTTTGTCGTCGTCGTTGCTCTTTTCAGCTAACTATGTAACCAGTTTCGACGAGCTCAAAGCCTCAACGTTATACAATAACGTAAAGCAAAGCAATTACGACGTTAAAGCGTCTGATTATTTGCACGGATTAGAGATTGTAAAGTGTGATTATTTGGAGCTATTTAATCAATATAAAGATGTTCCAGGCGTTTTGCTTGTTGTTGACCCGCCATATTTAACGACTGATACAAAAACGTATCTTTCCGACCAATATTGGAAGCTTGCCGACTTTTTAAACGTTATAAATGTGCTTAATCAAAGTAATTTTATTTTCTTTACGTCAAATAAGAGTTCTTTAATTGAGCTTTGCGAATGGTTAAACGTTAATCACAATATCAATAATCCTTTTGAAAATGCGGTCTTAAAAACGCACGAAACGCGATTAAACCCACAATCAAAATATATTGATATGATGTTTACAAGAATCTTAGAAATGCAAAAAGCATCTTAAGATTTACACCATTTTAAAACTATAAAAATAGCGCAAAGACTTGAATCTGATAAGCTTTTGCGCTATTATTTTGCAATTAAATAGTTATTTATTAATCACTTACAAAATTGACTTTTTTAGTCGCATTTTGATTGCAGAATCAGTCGCAAAATGTTTGCGCGATTATAATAGGGGTTGTCATAAAAAAATGGCAACCTTTGCTATTAATATAGATATTGTTGAGTTGTAGTGAAATTAATATTAGATAGAGAAAAAGAAATTTTGATTTCCTTTATTTATATATCAAAAATATAGGATCATCAAAGAATGTCCAAAGGCAATGCTTCTGTCCGCAGGCTTTTAAAGCAGCATTAGCCCATGTATTACAAGAGTAAAACAGATTGTAGCGACCTTTAGCTTCATAAAAAGCATCTGTATCACCATAGGTAGCATCTGTCTTGATGTTTATAAAATTGCCCTCTGAATCTCGTTCAAACTTCTCCGATATAAAAAAGACGAGATCTTCGTATTGTTGTTTGCTTATCATAATCTTTCGACAGTCTTCTGATTCTACCATGTCTCTGTAATAAGTAGTGTGCATAGCAGTTGTGCCAAGCCAAAAAGCAGCTTTAAATGCTAACTTAAAGGTTAAATCATCCCATGTAGGCATGTCAATAAAAAAACCTTTATCTCCCCAACCAAAAGCAAGATAATTGTATATTGTGTCTTGCGAGACATTATTTTCATAAGGAATATCTCTACTCCAATGCTTTATTTCATTGTTGGCTGGTACAACTATATCTGTGTGCTTACCATTTGTTTTTATAAAAATGGGAATTTCCTTAGGTGTGTCTTTTTCTTCTGAAATAATAATACGCGAACAGCAATACCCCAAGAAGAAATAGAGTAGAACAAATGCTATAATTCCTATTAATACGCGTTTACTTGTTTTTAGAATTAATCTCAACATGTGGCGAAGGTAGTAAATAGAGGCTATATTTTATTATACAAGGAGGAAATTACTTACCTTTAAGAATACAAAATATTTCAATATGAAACTACTTAGATTAGGGGGGTATATCAATATACTGATAGCTATTGCTCATGTTGTAGGACTATTTTGGGCTCAAGAAATGTATGATTATACTGGAGTTGGTGAAAATATGCAGAGAAATGCAGAAATACATCCTTTACTTCCTACTGCCATGACTGTCTTTGTCGCTATTTTTTTCCTTATTTTCGGATTATATGGATTATCAGCAGCGGGAATAGTAAAGAAATTACCCTTTCTGAAATTGGGCGTTTTTACTATAGCTGCTATTTATCTTGTTAGAGGAATAGTGGGTTCGGTAATAAATATTGGATTCGAATCCTCTTTTATATGGTATCATTTATTATTCTCCTTGTGTGCCTTGGGAATCGGTGTATTATATTTGCTTGGAGGATTACAGATATGGAAAAGTAAAGTTTGAGAATACTTTCGCATATCGATATGATTTCAACTATTATTTAGCCCAAAAGAGGAGGGCATAAATGACCTGATGAGAGAAGTTCTACAATCAGAAATCTCTTCTTTTAGAAGAGATGCTATGTTTTATTTACGGGGTATTTGTTTTCTTGGTTTATTTACCGATACAAAACTTGCTAAATATATTTCCGAGAATTTCATCTGTGGATATTTGTCCTGTTATTTCTCCAAGATAGTACATGCACTCTCGAATATCCTGAGCTAAGAAGTCCCCTGATAAATTTAGGTCAAGTCCTTCCGATACACGACGGATGGCAGTAAGAGCATTGTTGAGAGCTTCGTAATGTCTGATATTGGTGACTATGATGTCTTGTTCCCCTATCTCGGGAATGTTAGCCATCTCTACAAGCTTGTTTTGTAAGTCGGCAACGCCTTCCTCATATTTAGCTGAGATGAAGATTCTTTCAGGAATGAGGTCTTCTAGTAAAGTGCGTTTATTATCCATTACTACACCACAACCTACAATATCTATTTTGTTGAAAACAAGAACAAGTTTTTGATCCGTTACGTGGGATAAAATCTTGTTTGCTAGTTCTTCGATATGCTTGTTTTCGGTTGTAGCATCAATCATCCACAATACGATAGATGCTTGTTCTAGTTTTTTGAAGGTGCGCTCTATACCAATGCTTTCTATCTCATCTTCGGTCTCTCTAATTCCGGCTGTATCGATAAAGCGGAAGGTCAGTCCTTGTATGTTTACCGTATCCTCAATAACATCGCGGGTTGTTCCATGGATGTCTGATACGATCGCTTTCTCTTCTTGTAGTAACAAATTTAATAAAGTAGATTTACCCGCATTCGTCTCTCCTACTATAGCTACAGGAATACCATTCTTCACCGCGTTTCCTACACTGAAAGAATTTGTTAGATCCTCTATATGTTTTTCTATATCGTAAACTAATTCATTCAGATGGCTTCTATTTGCAAACTCTACATCTTCTTCCGAAAAATCTAATTCTAGTTCTATCAACGAAGAGAAGTTTAAAAGTTCTGTACGTAGCTCTATGAGTTTGTTGCTAAAGCCACCACGCATCTGATTCATCGCCAAACGATGTGTTGCTGCAGATGAAGACGCAATTAGATCAGCAACTGATTCGGCTTGAGAAAGGTCCATCTTTCCATTCAGAAAAGCTCGTTGAGTAAACTCTCCGGGTAAGGCTAATCTAGCTCCCTCAGAAATCAATAGTTGTAAGATATTTTGTTGTATAAATATTGATCCATGACAAGAAATCTCAATAACATCTTCGCCTGTAAATGAATGAGGTGCTTTAAAAATGCTTATCAAAACTTCATCTAAAATAGCATCATCTTTTATAATAGCACCAAAATGTATAGTATTGGCTTTCTGCTCCGAAAGCTTTTTCTCTGACACCGATTTGAAAACAGTATCAGTAAGCTCTATACATCCTTTACCAGATAAACGGATTACCGCTATACCTCCTATACCGGGAGGAGTTGATATGGCTGCTATTATATTTCTTTCTTGCATGAGGATATTATTTAATTCAATATCAAAGGTACGTCTTTTTTATATTTAATGGAACAATGAAATGTAAGCTATTGATAAAATGAAATCGAATATATTGTTAAATAATGAAACAATATCATTTACTAGTTGTTGAAAAATAGTAGAAGTATTACCTAAAACAAAGATTATGAGAAAAAGTATTGTGTTGTTACTATCTTCTATTGCCTTACTTTTTGGAGCTTGCAATAGTGGAGTAACAGAGAAAATGACAGTAGCCTCAGAGCAAGGTGATTGTGTAGGAGTTATGCCGATGAAATGCCTTCTTGTAAAGAAAGCCGGTCAAACAGACTGGGAATTCTTTTATAGTACGATAGAAGGATTTAATTATGAACATGGTTATGAATACGTATTGGAAGTTAAGGTGGAAAAGATTGAAAGTCCAGCTGCTGATCAGTCTGCGTTGAAATATACGCTGATTAAGGAAATTTCGAAAGAGCAGAAAACTTCAGAAAATCTCCCACAAATTCCGGTAAAGGAAGAGATAACTGATTCGATCCCGATAGATTCGATATCTACGGATTCCGTAGGCTCTTAATAAAGAAACGCGCTTTTAAGCGCGCTTCTTTTTAATATGAATTCGTAGATATACTTAAACTTTATAAGAATAATTTCATAAAAAGCATCTATCCAATAGATGGGTTATATATGTTAAAAAACACTATAAATAAAACAGTTGCATTTGCTCCTTGATTCAAATATTCTTTCTATTTTTATGAGATAATGCCCGCCTTCCTTTTATGTAACTAAATATTTAATACTATGCTAAAGAAAACAATTGTCTTATTCCTCCTGATTTTAATAATCAGTGGATGCTCTGTTTCTACCGAAAAAGCAATCAACTTAACAGATGTACGAACTGAAATGTATGTGAACCCTGAAGGTGTTTCTTCTTTGCATCCAAGATTCTCTTGGAAATTAACGAGCAATAAAACTGATGTAGTTCAAACAGCTTATCAGATTGAGGTTGCCTCTTCAGAAAAGGACTTGAAAGAAGGAGTCTCTTTAGTTTGGAACTCAGGTAAAGTTCAGTCCGATAAATCTATACTTTTAAGCTATGATGGCCCTGACCTTAAATCTGGACAAAAATATTATTGGCGTGTTTCCGTATGGACAAATACTGGCGATGAAGGCAAAAGTGATGTTCAGTACTGGTCTATGGCTTTACTAAATGATTTGGATTGGAAAGCGAAATGGATTGGTTTGAATGATAACGAAAATCTGAAAGTTGTAGATAATAGAACAATTCTTCCTGCACGCTATCTTCGAAAAGAATTTAAGTCTGAAGCGAAACCTATACGAGCAACACTCTATGTGTCTGGTTTAGGGTCTTCTACATGTTATATCAATGGTAAAACTGTAGGAAACGATGTGTTTGGTCCGCTTCCTACTTGGTATGATGCTTCTGCTCCTTATTTAACATATGATGTAACATCCCTGGTAAATAAAGGGGAAAATGCCATCGGTGTTGCATTAGGAAACGGACGTTATCTAACTATGCGTGAACGAGGGATGGAGGGCTTTGGTCTACCTCGTCTTTTAGCTCAATTAAACATAGAATATGATAATGGAGAAACGACTACAATCGTTAGTGACGAGTCGTGGATGGCAACAAACAAAGGACCTATAACAGAAAATAATGAATTTGATGGCGAAAAATACGATGCCCGCCTAGAGTTAGGAAGCTGGACAGAAAAGGGGTACGATGCCTCAACTTGGCAAAAGGCTGAAATAATGGAAGCTCCTAAAGGTAAGCTTACCGCTCAATTATCGCCAAGTCTGAAAGTGATGGAAGAGATAAAACCTTTATCTGTAAAGTCGGTAGGCGAGGGACGATATATTGTAGATATGGGGCAGAATATGGTTGGTCTTCAGCAAGTGAAACTGTATGGGAAGAAAGACCAGCCAATATCAATGCGCTTTGCTGAGGTGTTGAAAGATAATGGTACTGAATTATATTTAGATAATATGCGTGGAGCTCTTGTTACAGATGTGTATACTCCTGCTAAAGACGGACAATTCACATGGGAACCATTGTTTGTATATCATGGTTTCCGTTTTATAGAAATCTCAGGCTTAGAGAAAGAACCAACTGTTGCTGATTTTGTCGGTAAGGTTGTTTATGATGAAATGTCTACGATTGGATCCTTTGAAAGTTCAGAGGAAGTTCTTAACAAGATTCATAAAAATGCATACTGGGGTATTCGAGGTAATTACAGAGGTATGCCTACCGATTGTCCTCAAAGAGATGAGCGTCTAGGGTGGTTAGGAGACCGTACTACAGGTGCTTATGGGGAAAGTTTTATTTTTGACAATGCATTACTTTATAATAAATGGTTAGTAGATATCGAAGAGTCAATGAATGAGAATGGCAGTATATCTGTAGTCTCTCCTCGATATTGGACTATCTGGCATGATGATGTAACTTGGCCAGCAGCCTATTTCTATGTCGCAGATATGTTATATCAGCAGTTTGGAGATGATACTTCAATCAAGAAAAGGTATCCTACAATGAAACGTTGGGTAAATCATATGGTAGACAATTATATGGTTGATGGAGTGATGCCTCGTGATACTTATGGAGATTGGTGTATGCCTCCAGAATCACCGGAATTAATTCACTCGGTAGATCCATCCCGTAAGACAGCAGGACCGGTATTGGGAACAACTGTATTTTATAGTATCCTGCAACTGATGGAGAAATTTGCTAATATGAATGGCTATCCAGAGGATGCAAAAGAATTTGCAAGTATAGCAGCAACAATGAAAGAAGAGTATAATAAGAAATACTTCAATGCGGAAACCGCTCAATATGATAACAATACCGTAACGGCAAATATGCTGTCACTTCAACTGGGGCTGGTTCCTGACGGATACGAAGAAAAGGTCTTTGCTAATATTGTAGAGAAAACGGAAGGAGATTGCAAAGGACATGTTAGTGCGGGTGTTTTGGGTATTCAACATCTTATGAGAGGACTTACAGAACACGGTAACTTAGAACTTGCTTACAAAATAGCAACAAACGAGACTTACCCTTCATGGGGATATATGATCAAGAACGGAGCAACTACAATTTGGGAACTTTGGAATGGAGATACCGCCGATCCTGCTATGAACTCAAGAAATCATGTAATGCTTTTGGGAGATTTACTTATCTGGTTCTATGAAGATTTAGCAGGAATAAAGAATGATCCTTCTTCTGTCGGTTTCAAAAAGATTCTGATGGAACCTGTTTTCCCCGAAAAGCTTAATCATGTAAATGCGCATTATGATTCTCCATATGGAAGGATTGAAAGCTCTTGGAAACGAGATGGTGATAAATTGTCGTGGAGTATAACTATTCCTGTAAATACTACTGCAACGGTCAAATTGCCTTCTAAGTTTAAAGTTAAACTTGCTACCGATCAGCCTGGAGTACATTCTGTAAATGAGGTAGACAATGTATTAACAGTAAAGCTTGGCTCAGGAAAATATACTCTTCAGTCGGAATAAGCGAGGGGAGTTTTAATGAAAGAAATAGGAGATACTTATATTTTAAGTATCTCCTATTTAAATATCTGTAGAGTGTTTTATAGTTCAGCTATACACTCATTTATTGTCAAGAGTTTTTGCTCTCCCGACACCATATTCTTTAAAGTAAGTTTTTGTTCAGCCATTTCATTTTCTCCTACAATCGCAACAAAAGGGATGTTGTTAGAGTTAGCATATGACATTTGTTTCTTCATCTTTGCAGCTTCCGGATATATCTCGGCTGAGATGTTTTCTCTACGCATCTTAGCTATGAGAGGCAGGATATACTCTTCTTCTTTTTCTCCAAAGTTTACGAAAAGCACTTTTGTATTTTGGATAGAATCTTTCGGGTATAAATCTAATTGATTTAGCACATCGAATATACGGTCTGCTCCGAATGAAATTCCTACTCCAGAGACTCCTGGCATTCCAAATATCCCGGTTAGGTTGTCATAGCGACCTCCACCAGTGATGCTTCCTATTTGCACATCCAATGCTTTTACTTCTATAATTGCTCCAGTATAATAATTCAATCCTCTGGCAAGAGTTAGGTCTAATTCCAATTCAGATTTGATGTCTACTACTTTTAGTTTGTTGAGGATAAATTCTAGTTCGGTAACCCCTTCAAGACCTTTTTCCGATGCTTTGAGTACAGTTTTTAGGGTTTCTATCTTTTCTTCGTTCGATCCTTGAAGAAGGATGATAGGTTGAAGCAGATCAATAGCTTGTTTCGAAATGCCTTTCGAAGCCAGCTCCTCGTTTACTTTCTCTAAACCAATTTTATCCAACTTGTCGATAGCGACAGTGATATCCACAATTTTTTCAGCTTCACCGATAATCTCTGCGATTCCCGAAAGAATTTTGCGATTGTTCAGCTTGATGCATACGCGAATACCGAAGCGTCCAAATACTTCATCTATAATTTGTAGAAGTTCAACTTCGTTTAGTAAAGAGTCAGAGCCTACAATGTCAGCATCGCATTGGAAAAATTCACGGTAACGACCTTTTTGAGGACGATCGGCTCTCCATACGGGTTGTATCTGATAGCGTCTAAATGGAAATGTGATTTCATTACGATGCATTACAACATAGCGCGCAAAAGGTACGGTAAGGTCGTAACGAAGCCCTTTTTCGCTGATTTTGGTTGCCAAACGATTGGTATTTCTTTCCAAAATCTCTTCATCCGAAATTCCTTTCAGGTAATCGCCCGAATTTAATATTTTGAACAGAAGTTTGTCTCCTTCTTCTCCGTATTTGCCCATCAAGGTAGATAGATTTTCCATAGCCGGAGTTTCTATCTGACGAAATCCATATAGTTTATACACTTCGCGAATGGTATCAAAAATATAATTTCGTTTCGCCATTTCTTCCGGCGAAAAGTCTCTTGTCCCTTTAGGAATTGATGGTTGTGACATAGTCTTATAATTCAAATTTTTACTAGACTGCAAAGGTAGAAATATTCAGCCAAGAGGCAACAGAAAATAATAGACAATTTGTGTCTATACCTCTTCTCTATTTTAACTAAAAAGTAACAAAGGTGACAGATTCTTCTTTTCTTATTTATATACCTATCATTTCAGTATAGATAAATAATAAATAAAAGGATATGAGTGTATTAAATATATATCTTTATAGAATCAATAACTCTCATTTGTATGAATAAACTAATTATAGCGATTGCTTCTCTGCTGTTATTCTCGTGTAATTCACCGAAATCAACGAAGGATCAGCTGTTATCTGATATTGCAAATTCAGACAGCCTCTTTGTGATGAAGGCGTTGGAAGATGCTGTTAAGAAAGTAGGGAAAATGAAAGAGAGAGATTTTTATTCAGCAGAATATCTTTTTCCGGACTCTTTAAATATGGATTACATTCGTCCTGATTTACAAGTTAAATTACAATATGGTTTTCTCTTCTCAGAAAATCATAAGCACTTACTTGTTGAATGTGAGAGTGAGATTATTGCTTCCACAAATGTTTTTCTATTGAAAGGAGATGCTTTCGAGCAAGTAATACTATCCCCTGAGACCTACTATGTGCAGACATTGATGTCTTACGTTGGTGATACTATTATGGATATAAATGGAGATGGTCTTAAGGACTATGATGTGATGTGGTACCCGGGTAATGGCTGTTGCAGAAGGAATGTTCATAAAGTATATCTGTTGAAAGGCGATGGCTCATTTACATCTGAATATGAATTTATGAATCCTACTTTCGATCCGGATAATAAACTGATTAGAGGGGTAACATATGGACATTCTGGATCTACAGCAGAATTGTATAAATACAAATGGAATGGTTTTGATGTAGATGAGCTGGAATATATCTCCCATATATGGTGGGATGAACAACAAACGGGCTTTGTAAAATATATAAATAACGATACTCTGAAAATAAATAAGATCCCAGAAGAGTATTTAGGAGTGTATGATATTGAGTGGTTTATAGGGGATGATTCTGTGTCTTTGTAGATGTGCAACTATTTATTGCGAGAAGTAAGTCTTGATTAGTAGTTCCTATAGCTGCTTATAAGCTAATTTTGAGATCTTTGCCAGATAAAAAGGCTTCATGCTCGAAATGAACAAAATGTCAAATTAGACGTTTCATTCTAAAAAAAATATTGTTTTTGGTTTTACAGATAATTTTTATTTAATATGACTCTAGATAATTTATATAGACAATCTTTCTCCCTTGCATCTACTGATATAATGCCATGTATGTTTATCGGGCATGGAAGTCCTATGAATGCTTTAGAAGAAAACGAGTTTACAAACACTTGGAGAAATGTTAGTAAAGGATTGCCTAAGCCTGTTGCTGTTGTCTGTATATCTGCTCATTGGGAAACACGAGGCACATATGTTACAGGGGAGCTTTCACCAAAGACAATACACGATTTTTATGGTTTCCCCAAGGAATTATATATGCAAGAATATCTTGCTCCAGGAGATCCGAGTCTTGCTAGAGAAATAACTGATAATGTTACAGACTATCATATAAAAGAGTCGGATGAATGGGGCTTAGATCATGGAACATGGTCGGTCCTCAAGCATCTGTATCCAGGGGCTAATATACCCGTTATACAAATAAGTTTAGATCATTTCAAAGATACTTCCTGGCACTACGATTTGGGAAAACAACTATCATTCCTTCGATCCAAAGGAGTTCTTGTCATAGGTAGTGGGAATATGATACATAACCTCAGACTACTGAATATAAAAGAAAATGATTTCAATCAAGAACATGGTTATGATTGGGCTTTTGAAATTAATATGATCCAGAAAAAACAAATAGTAGACAATAATTATAAAGCGCTAACTTCTTTCGATTCGTTGCACAAAAGCGCAAAGTTAGCGATTCCAACATTAGAGCATTATATTCCGATGTTATACATTTTAGGCTTAAAAAAGCAGAATGAAACTGTTCAGTTTTTTAACGATAAAGTAATTGCGGGGTCATTAAGTATGACTTCTTTCATTATCAGTAACAATGAATAAAGGACTCTAATTAGCAGTACCAACAGCAAAGATACTAACTTTACTATTCTCACATTTTAGAACTTCTTTTGCACACGATTCCAGAGTAGATCCGGTCGTTATCACATCATCTATCAGCAGGATATGCTTGTTTTGAAAGATGCTTGGATCGGTGATCGTGAAAATATTCTCTACATTCTTCCAGCGGTCGAAACGAGAGTTTTTTGTTTGCGAAGGATTATTAACAGCCCTTATCAAAGTAGTATTATCTACCGGTATGCCTGTCGTTTCTGATATGCCTTTACATATCTCGTAAGACTGATTATATCCTCTTTCTTTTTCTCTTTTAGGATGCAGAGGAACGGGTACAAGTACATCAATAGCTGAAATAAACTCGCTCCCTTTTATGTTCTCTCCACTAAGTTGTCCTATAAAATGACCAATCTTTGGGTTATGATTGTATTTTAACTCGTGTATAATCTGCTGGATACTGCCATCCTTTATGAAGTAAGCATATGCAGCTATGCGTTGGAATGGGATACGTCCTGCGAAGAATTGTTCCAGACGATTTTCTGGTTGCAAGTGGAAATTTGTTTTAGGCAGAAGTAATAGGCAATCTGTACAGATATACTGTTCGCCTTCGCTCAACCTTGTTCTACAGACTGGGCATAAGTCGGGGAAAAATAGTCCGAAGAAGTCATGTAATATATTCCTCATAGTCTCCTCCCAGTAGTTTGTCAACACACTTGATCACTAAATCCATAGAAAAACCACGACCTAAAGCGAAACGGATCAGTTTGGTTTTCTTCTCATAATCATTTTTACCCTTGACCGACTTTGCTTTGATAGAGAGAATATGCATCAATTGTTTCTCAAACTCGTCACCAGACACTTCGTCGAAAATAGGAGAGTAGATAGATTCTTGTATGTTTCGTTTACGTAGTTCGAAAATAATCTTTGTTTTTCCCCATTTGTTGAATTTTAGTTTGTCGTTTATAAAACTCTTAACAAAACGAGAATCATCCAAGAAACGTTCTTGCTTCAATCGTTTCACAATACGTTCAATCTCTTCGCCTGACAGCTCCCAGGAAACTAGCTTTTTACGCACATCGTATTCGCATCGTTCCGCTCTGGAACAATAGCCTGCGATTCTATTTAGCGCTTGTGGTTCTGAGAGTTTCATGTTATTAATCTGTTTTAAAGACGAGTGGCTCTTACCATCCGGTCATTCTTGTTTAGGTCTTGCAGGAGTACAATATTGACAAAGCCTTTTTGCTTTAACATTTGTACAGTTTCTGTCCCTTTTTCCTGATTGATCTCGAAATAAAGTTTTCCCTTTTCAGAAAGGAGATCGAGCGCAATATCAGCTATCCGCTCATAGAATAATAAGGCTTCATTGTCGGGAACGAATAACGCCGAATGAGGTTCGTAAGCCAACACATTCTGTTCCATTGCACCTTTCTCTTTTTCTTCTATATAGGGCGGATTACTTACAATGATATCAAATTTTTGATCTTTTGGGTACTCTTTAAGCACATCTACTAATCTAAAGTCAATTCTAATCTCATTGGTCTTTGCATTTGTGATCGCTACATCCAGTGCCTTCTGCGAAAAATCCCATGCAGATAATGATACTTTGTTCATATACTTAGCTAAGGCAATCGCAATAGCTCCGCTTCCAGTACCTATATCGAGAATGTTTAATTCCGATTTTTGATTTTCGTTCAGAATGATCTCAACTAGTTCTTCGGTTTCGGGTCTGGGAATCAATACTCCTTCATTTACAAAGAATGGTAGTCCGAAAAACTCCGTTTCTTCTAGAATGTATTGGATGGGTTCATATCTCTTTAATCGTTTCAGAATAAATGACAGATGCTCTGTTTGATCTGGAGTTAAATCTTTATCATAGATCAAAGCAAGCGGGTAGGATTGTTTTGTGAGATGTTCTATTATAATACGTATAAATCCCGAAATTTCACTTTCGGGATAATACGTTTTTAAAGATTCTTTTATGTATGCTATTGCTTGTTGCATCTTATTTTACTCTACATCTTCCTCGTACTTTTGAAACAAGAAATCGTTGTAAGGATAACGCGCGATGTGAATTGCTTTTACTCTTTCATAGAGCATACTTTTCAATTCATCAATATTCATTTTTTGTTTAGCTGAAATGAAGATACAATCATCGTGCATCTTGTTCATCCACGATTGCTTCAACTCGTCAAGAGAGACATTTTCCTTTGTCCTAGGGGTCAGGTCGTCTTCGTCTTTCGGTTTGTAGGTGAAGGCATCAGCCTTGTTAAAGATAAGAATTGTAGGTTTTTCTTCTTTGTCAATTTCCAACAACGTTTTATTTACAATCTCTATCTGTTCCTCAAAGTTAGGATGAGAGATATCCACTACATGCAGTAGCAGATCAGCCTCACGTACTTCATCCAATGTTGATTTGAACGATTCAACAAGGTTTGTTGGTAGCTTTCTGATAAATCCTACAGTATCAGATAGCAGGAATGGTAGGTTGTCGATTATGACCTTGCGTACAGTGGTGTCCAGCGTAGCGAAAAGCTTGTTTTCGGCAAAGACTTCCGATTTACTAAGGAGGTTCATCAATGTCGATTTTCCTACATTAGTATATCCTACCAGAGCTACACGAACCATCTTGCCTCTATTCTTTCGTTGCGAGGCCATTTGTTTGTCTATACCCTTTAAATCTTCTTTTAGCTTCGCTATTTTGTCGGTAACAATACGACGGTCAGTTTCTAGCTGAGTTTCCCCTACGCCACGCATCATTGCTCCCCCTCCTCGCTGACGGTCTAAGTGAGTCCATAAACGGGTAAGTCGAGGTAATACATATTGATATTGAGCCAACTCTACCTGAGTTTTAGCATAGGCAGTTTGGGCACGCATTGCAAAGATGTCTAGAATTAAACTGGTTCTATCCAGAATCTTTACTTGTAGTTCTTTTTCAATATTTCTGATCTGTTTAGGAGAAAGCTCATCATCGAAAATAACGAGGTCTAGTTCGTTATCTTCCATGTATTGCTTTATCTCTTGTAATTTTCCTGTTCCTACAAAAGTAACAGGGTTAGGCTTATCTAGTTTCTGAGTAAACTTCTTACCGGGAGCAATTCCTGCTGTTTCGGCAAGGAAAGCAAGCTCGTCCAAGTATTCTTTTACTTGTTCTTCGTTTTGTTCTTGTGTAATAAGTCCCACAAGAACGGCTTCTTTATTTTTTGATTCAGATATTACAAAATCTTTCATATAGTATATTATACTTAATACTCTAGTTCCAGTGTGCCACCTTTCATTATGTCGTTGTGGTTAATTCTGAAATCTGTCAGTATATTCTTGTTAAACCTAGCCTGCTTGATAATAGCATCAGGTGATTTTCTATTTTTCGTTTTGATTGTAAACTTCTTTCCGTTATCTAGTTTTATGGTTATTTCATCAAAAAACGGAGAAGTTATTTCATACCAAGGTTCTCCCACTACAAGAGGATATAATCCCATAGCAGTGAAAACGTACCAAGCTCCCATTGTGCCGTCATCCTCGTCCATTTCGGGCATGAAACCTTTGAATGCAGCCTTGAAAGGTTTGCCAACATATGGCTGAGGGTATTCGGCATTGCCTCCATATCTGTGTTCCAGATCTTCTTTCACTATTCTTCTCACATGCTTCTGGGCTTTTTCATACTCTCCCAATCTATTGTAAATGAATGGAGCATGTAGACCTACTTCGTTGCTCTGATTGAAAAGGTTGTTTGTGAAGTAATAGTCCAGTTCTTCTATGATTTTTTCTTTACCAAGGCTTTCTGTCATGTAGTCTAGGTATTGAGGCAGAGCCCATCGGTATTGCCAGCGTGTTCCTTGATAAAGACCGCTGCCTTTCATTTTAGTGAATGATTCATCTACATTCTTAAAGTCTTTATTCCATGTTTCTATAAATGCATTTTTTGATTTCTCACTATACAGTTTAGCATCATCCGTTTTTCCTAATATTTCAGCAATTTTAGCCATTGCCCACCAGTCGATACTTGTTTCAAGAACCTGATCGGGACGTTCTGTAGGAAGGCTTTCCATCTCTTTTTTCATCCCTTCATAAGCCTTTTCTAACTTGATAGTAGGGATGCCTTTGTTTTGTGCATCTAACAAAACTGCGATTGTATGCTCTGTGCGAACAGTTGGAGTAGATTCGAAATCTGTCGCCCAGTCCCTCTTTCCGTATATAAACAGATTGCATAGAGAGTTAGAGATATCTCGCATTCTTTTTGTGTCCAGTAGAGTTATTAATGGAAATTTTGTGCGGTAGCTGTCCCACATAGACCAAGAGCTGTAATAATCGAAATCTTCTTTTGGGTAAACATTCCCATCTGTAGCCAAAAAACGACCATCCGGAGATGTAACATTTGCCGGGCTAAGGAATACTCTGTATAGAGACGTGTAAAATAAAATACGATCTTCTTCTGTTCCTCCTTTCGTTTCCACTCTTGATAGTATATTATCCCAAGCGGATTCAGCTTGTTTTTTTACTTGCTCGAATGTTAAGAGTTTGACATTCTCGTTTTCCATTCTAGCAGCTTCGTAGTCGATAGGAGATACTGCTATTCTAACTTCAACAGGTTTAATTTCTGTTGTGCTGAATGATAATTCTACATCTTGTTCGCCTTTTGTTTTTACTGTAAATGTTTTGTTTGTTCTTATATTAAAAAAGAGTTTATATGCTCCATGGTCGCAGGTATTTCCGGCATGGACATATCCTTGAATTTCGTTGTCGGAAATAACGTCATATTTTACATCAATAACTTTGGTAAAAGAAGATGCAAAATTAATATACATAAATGCATCCTTCCATATTGGGTAATGAAAGACCTCAAAGGCTACGTTACTTGTTGCAGTAAACTCAGTTTTTATAGTATTGTCAAGCAATGCGGTATAATATCCCGGAGATGCAAGTTCGTAGCTTTTATCAATGCTTATATCTGTTTCTTTCAAAGCTGGCTTTATACTTAAGTTTCCTCCTGCACCACTACAGCCGATTCCCGAGATGCGATTGATCGAAAAACCAGATATTTTAGTTACCTCATAGTCGTAACCAACATGTGTTCTGGGATCAGAATCAGGAGCAATACGTATCATGCCGTAGGGTACACAAGCGGCAGGATCTACTTGTCCGTTGTCGCCTGCAGTGCCGACGAATGGTTTTACAAGCTCTCTGTTCTTTTGGGCAAATAGAGTGGCTAAATTGGTGAATAATAATGAACTAACTAATAGTAAAAGGAACTTTATTTTATTCATAATGTCAGGGTTACAGTAGTATGAAAAACGAAAAGCTAAAGATAACAAGAATTTCTTCTGTTTTTAATGTAAAAGACGAATCATTCAGAAAAAATAGATAGACGTCTGATTAAAACAAGAAAAGCCTGCTTATGCAGGCTTTTCTGTATCTTTTCGTACAACGTCGAAAAAAGATTAAGCTTTAGTGTTAACTCTTTTTTCTTTGATTCTGGCTTTCTTACCTGTAAGGCTACGAAGGTAATAAAGTTTAGCACGACGTACTTTACCTACTTTGTTCACAACAATACTGTCGATGAATGGTGATTCGATAGGGAAAATTCTTTCAACTCCGATGTTGTCAGACATTTTACGTACTGTAAAACGTTTTTTGTCGCCATGACCAGCGATTTTGATAACAACACCACGGTATAACTGTACACGTTCTTTGTTACCCTCTTTGATACGGTAAGCAACAGTAACAGTGTCACCACTTTTGAAGCTTGGGTGCTCTTTTCCTGTAGCGAATGCAGCTTCTGCAACTTTAATTAAATCCATGATTCTATGATGGTTTTATTGTTAATATACGCAATATACACGAGTCTCTCTCGTCAGAGATTACGCTAAGCGGATGCAAAGATAGGTATATTTCTAAAATATACAAGAGCTTAACTCTCTAAAATTTATGAATAATGTTCTGTTATAGAGATCTTATTCTATGATCTTATCTTCTTGTAATAATAATCTAATACAGGATCGAGCTTTTTTCTGTACTGTATACTTGTATAGCCTTTAGAGAAGGAGTCGTGTAGAATACTTCCCGAACCTAATAATCCAAAAAAATGCGCTCCATCGAAGTATTTAATATTGCCAATCACTATCAGAGAGTCTTTAGGCGGTAGGTTAGAGGGAGAGTAGGTCTCTATTTTAGCGTTTTTGTATGGGACTCGAAGGAAATAGATCCCTTTTATATCATTCAAGCTTAATTCTTCTGATTCAAAGTTTGTTTTGCTGACTATGCCTGTTTCAGAAAAGTATATATCTGTAAAAGTAGGTTTGTAGCACTTGTTGGCTAACCAAATAAATATTCCCAAAGCCAAAATCATAGATACTGCCGACCAAAAGGAGACATTGTCTTCGATGATAAGGAAAATAGCAAGGGCAGATACGGCCATTAGTACAATAATAAGAATAATTTCCAATGCTTTTCCTCCTCTTATATGACTGAATTTTTGTGTTTCCAGAGTGATTCGTTTTATCGTTTATATAAGGCTAAATATCTAAAAGGGATGCGTTTAGGGTAACAAACATAGTGAAAAAAGGGTGTAAAAAAGAGATTAGAGTATTATTTGTTACCCTAATCTCCTTTGTATAAGCCTTACTTTGAGGATTTTTAAGTCTTTTTGATACTAATACTCGTCTTCGTTAAAGAAGAAGTCTTCTTTGCTAGGGTAGTCTGGCCAAATGTCTTCAATTGTGTCAAAAACTTCTTCATCGTCTTCTAACTCCTGAAGATTTTCGATTACTTCAAGAGGAGCGCCAGAGCGTTGCGCATAATCAATCAACTCCTCTTTTGTTGCAGGCCATGGTGCATCTTCCAGTTTTGATGCTAGTTCTAAAGTCCAGTACATAGTATTTTAGTTTAATTAATTATCTGTTAAATTCGTTTTATGTTTTCGCAAAAATAGAATAATATTTCTTATATCAAAGCCTGATTCCAAAATATTTCTTTTCCTTGCTTGTTGCATTCCTTTCTTGCCAGTAAGAAAAAGTAGTCAGATAGCCTATTTACAAACATAAGTATCAGATCATCAACAGGGAATTCTTCTTTTACACGATAAATGCAGCGTTCTGTTCTGCGACAGACAGTTCTGCATATATGAGCCCTTGCCGCAGACTCGCTTCCTCCGGGCAGAACGAATTGTCTTAATGGAGGTAGGGTACTGTCTATTTTATCCATTTCACTTTCAAGGAGAGTTATATCTTTGTCTGTTATAATACTCGCTGCTTTTGGTGGAATAGCTTCTGTTTCGGTAGCCAGATATGATCCTACTGTGAAGAGCTTATGTTGTATATAAGATAGTATTTCTAGGTCGTGTTCGTCTTCTATCTTCTCAATCAATGATCCAACGAAAGAGTTGAGTTCATCGGTTGTACCATAGGCATCCAGCCTTACATGTGCTTTTGCTACACGTTTCCCCCCTACTAGAGAGGTCATGCCTTTATCTCCTGTTTTTGTGTAAATTGAACTTTTTTTCATTTCGTTATTCTTCTAAAAACTGATTTTATAATCCCATCTATATAGTGCCGGATCAAAAAAAACAATCCCTATGTTGAACAAATCTAGTGCAGCAGTGCGAGATTCTATTTCTTTGATTTCTCTCCATAACATCTGATGCCGTCTGTTTGTTCGAATACCTTTCACTATTATGAAGGTTTTATCATAAGACAGATTTAAAAGGTATTGGTTTAATTCAGTAGGATAATTATTTAATTCGGTAAGATTTATAAATATACAGTCTTGTTTTTCTGTTAGTTGAGGAAGCCCTTCCGTGATTAAGGTTATATCTCTATTCCATTGTTGGTAGAGTTTTTTTGCTTCTAGGTATTTTTGTTTAGTTGTCTCTACAGAAATACACTTAATATTTTTAGACGATGCAGTAAGGCATAAAGAGTTAATACCCATTCCGGCTCCTATTTCGAGTATTCTTTGTGCACCAAAATAGTTTGTCAGCTTGAAGAGTAATTTATTCGTTTTATTTAATTGTCTGCTTTTATGAAACGTGTTTTCTATGCACGCTTCAATGTCTTCATATGCATGGTAGGGTGTTTTCTCTTCTATAACCTTAGTTATAAGGTTAAAGACAAAAGGAGAGTGTATGCCATGACCCCGATGGTGACGTACTTTATATAATATTTTTATTCCTGCTTTCGTCAGTTTATATATGCGTGGCATATTGTTTTAGAATAGCTTAACGTAATAAGTAAGTTTTGCAGAAATAACACGGTTTGCCGAACGTGTAAAGTAATCAGCTTTAGAGTTATTGTAGATGTCTCCAAGCCCGAAAGAATACCTGCCTTCAAGGGCGAAAGACCCGATTCCGGTTCTTATCTCAATTCCCATTCCTGCCATAATTCCATAATCTATTTTTCGTTCAGCCATGTGATAGTACTGATAGCTAGGTCTGTATTCAGGGAAAGTGCCACTGGCTAGATAATTTTCTAAAGCTTCGTTTATTTCTTCACTGTCACTTAGCAGAAAGCTTAGCTTGGGTCCAAGATTGAATATAAATCTCACTTTGTTTCCGAAGTAGATATGGGTGAGTACAGGGATTTCGAAATAGTCCAATTTATGGGAATGGGCATACTGGGGCTCTTCCTTGAAGTTTTGAGCCCATCCTTGCTGACTATAGTTTAGCTCAGCTATAAGACCTAAGTTCTTTTCGGTGATGTAGCGAATAGCTATTCCTCCGGCATATTGCTGGAGATTTTTTGTGGATAATGAATTGACATTTATCCCTGTTTCGAAACTCATAGAAGAGAATGTTGGTCCAAAGCCAATCCCTACATTCCATTCCGGCTTGAATTTATTGTCTTGTCCTTTTACTGTTATAGCAAATAGGATGAAGAGCAAACTATATAAACATCTTTTTACCATTTATTGCTAATGTCTATTTTTTCGATGTCAGAATTTGTTTTGTAATTAACAAAGTATATCCCTTTGTTTATGTAGCCTCCTTTATCAGAGTTTTTCTCGAAATGGATTGCTGATTGGATAGTAGGTACCTGAATCTTGTTGGCTTGATTTTCGAAGTTGCTCCCGTATTTATTTAAAGCAGTTAAGAAAAATAATCCGGCATCGTATCCGAGATAAGCGTATTTAGGGAATGAATTAATTAAAGGTTTGTTGTACCATACCTTATATTCTTCCAGTAGATTCTGTACATCTCGTTGATGCTCGTCCACAAAATAGATACTGAATATATGTGTATCATATTTATGTAATGCTGCTTGGTGTTGAGTGTATATTTGCCACTCTGGGTAACCGAATAGAGAGATTTCCTTGTCTATTTCGGGTATAGCAGAAATAATTCTTCTTAAAGTAAGCTCTGAAGAAGACGTAGGTACTAGGATATTCTTTTTAGATGGGTCTAAAACTTTATTGATATCACTTGTTAAATTGCTTGTGCTGGCTGTTGTTTTGAACAGGATTCCCGATGAGGATAACTCTTTTTTCAGAGCCTCTACAAACTTAGACTCATTGTTGTTAGAGCCAGCCTCTGATACGAATATTATGTTATGATTCTTGTTCTGTTGAGCAAAAGCTTCAACAATCTCAGGATATAAGCTTGAATGTGAAGAAGTGATTTGGAATAGGTTAGGGTTCGCGTCTATTTCGTTAGAAGAGCCGAACGGCATTATGTATTTTATTCCTTTTTTATTCGAGAATTTAGCTAGAACATCTATTTGTTGTTTCGAAACTCCTCCAATGATAAGGTGAAGATTGTTCATCTCTGTAGTACCTAGAAGGCTTTCCAGTTTCTTTGTGTTTTTTTCTGCGCCTATATCAAAAGTGTATATCTCTGCGTTTAGACCCTTGTCTTTTAGTTGTTTTACTGCAAGAAGGAAGCCTTCGTAGTATTCGGCTAATTTTTCTTTTGATACGCTACCTTTCTTATCTAAGAATGGGAGCAGAACTCCTACTTTTACCAGTTCTCCTTTTGAAGCATAAGGGGCTTCAGTAAAGGTTGATGTGATTAGTGGGTTGCCTGTATTTGCAGGAAGATTGTTGTTAGGAATAACGATTGTCATTCCTTCTTTCAGCCCGCTATCCTTTAATTGAGCGTTTGCATTGATAAGATCATCTACAGAAATATTATTCTTTTTACTTATGCTGTAAAGCGTTTCTCCTTTTTGTACAAGATAACTATTTGTTACATTGCTAGGGTAGGTTGTTTTTTCCGGAACCAGATTCGGATTTTTGAATTGAGGTATTTTTATTTTTTGTCCCGATCTGAAGTTTGATTCGCTCAATCCTGGGTTTGCATCTTTTATGTCTTTTTCCGAAATTTTATACATTCTGGCCACTGAATAGAGTGTCTCTTTTGGCTCAATTAGATGGCTGCTGTATCCGGATACAACAAGCGTAACTTTCGGTATTTTTAATTTCTGTCCAGCTTTAATGCCTTTCTCAGCCTTAGGGTTTAATCTGTATATCTCCTGAACAGTAGTTTGATAAGCTGCTGCAATTGAATATACGGTTTCGCCTTGGCTGACGGTATGAGTGATAATGTCATCGTTTGCTTCTAGAGGAATTATGGTAGTTTTGTTCACTATCTCTGTATCCTTGGCCAGAACATTGCTTGTTCCCAATGATAAGATGAAGAGTGTTATGAAAAATAGATTCTTTATTCTCATTTTAAATATGTGTTATAGAGTAATGCGACAAAAATACAAAAAAGATATTGTTTTAAGCTCTTAAGATGTTAATAGCCTTTATTATTTATATTTGTCCCACAATCCGGATGATACAATGTCGTGACATTTATTCATTAAGTCATTTAGATTTCCGTTTACCACTTCTTCTGCCGGTATAGGTTCGTGGATAACAAGTTCAAGTTTCTTACCTAAATGTATAAGGTGTGTATGTATTTTCATTATGTCGTATGGTCCATTTACGGTAATCGGAACAATAGGGAGTCCCATTTGTTTTGCAATTACAAAAGCACCTTTCTTGAAGCTATCCATTTTGCCGGTATAGGTTCTGGCTCCTTCCGGAAATATTGTAACAGAAGCTCCTTCTACAAGTTCAAGTTTAGCCTTGTCTATAGATGCAATCATAGATCGTAAACTAGATTGATCTACATATATATGTCCTGCAATTTCAGATGCTTTTCCTACAAATGGAATTCTTCTTAATTCTTGTTTCTGCATCCATTTTATATTTTGCCCTAAGAATCCATAGATAAGGAATATGTCGTAAGCTCCCTGATGGTTGGCAATGAAAACATAGGATTGGTTGCGGTCGATCTTACCTTTTTTTACAACTTTTATTCTGCTCAGAGCAAGATAGCACGCCAGTTTAGACCAGTATCTAGGGGGAGTGTATCTCCAAAAGTCTTTTTTGCTAAAAAGACAACCCAGCATAACCATACTAGCTGTAATTATCGTTGCCACAATGAAAATAGGGGCAAAAATGAAAACTTCGTATAAAAAGAAAAAAACTTTCTTCATAATCATGACAAATGGTTTTGCTTCACAAAAATACATTTTTTAATTGTAAATCATTTTCTGGTTGTATAGTTAATAGCTCTTACTGTTAAATATATGTCCATATTTCTTCGTATCTTTGATGTAGCAAAGCTCAAAATATAGAATGGAATTTAAGTTATCTTCAAATTTTAAACCTACTGGTGATCAGCCGGCTGCGATAGCCGCTTTGTCAGAGGGTATAATTCAAAATATTCCTGCGCAAACACTTCTGGGTGTGACCGGATCGGGAAAGACGTTTACGGTAGCCAATGTTATTCAAAACGTAAATAAACCGACTTTGGTTTTAAGTCATAATAAAACATTGGCAGCTCAGTTGTATAGCGAGTTTAAGACTTTTTTTCCGGACAATGCTGTCGAGTATTTTGTGTCTTACTATGATTATTATCAGCCCGAAGCTTATATCCCTTCTACAAACACATACATAGAGAAAGATCTGTCTATTAATGATGAAATAGAAAAGTTGCGTCTTGCTACAACTACGTCATTACTGTCAGGAAGAAGAGATGTAATTGTAGTATCTTCGGTATCATGTCTGTATGGAATGGGGAATCCCGAAGATTTTGAAAGTTCGACTATTTCTCTCCATGTAGGGCAGCGATTGGTGCGCGATGTGTTTCTCCGTTCTTTGGTAAGTGCTTTGTATTCTCGGAACGAGGTTGATCCCAAAGCAGGTAATTTCAGAGTGAAGGGAGATACAGTAGATGTCTTTCTTGCTTATGGAGATCCCATCGTTCGAGTCGTGTTTTGGGGCGATGAAATAGAAAGCATAGAGTGTCTTGATCCTATAAGTGCCGTACGGACAGGAGTGTATGACGAATTTAGGATCTATCCGGCAAATCTTTTTGTAACAACAAAAGATAGAATGGTAAGAGCGATAGCCGAAATAGAAATTGATCTTGGCCGTCAGGTTGACTTCTTTCAGTCGATAGGTAAACCATTGGAAGCTAAACGTCTTTATGAGCGTGTAACTTATGATTTGGAAATGATACGCGAAATAGGGCATTGCTCGGGGATAGAAAATTATTCTCGGTACTTTGATAATCGAAAACCGGGAACACGCCCCTTCTGCTTATTGGATTTCTTCCCTGACGATTTTATGATGGTAATAGATGAAAGTCATGTTACCATTCCTCAAATACGGGCTATGTATGGAGGAGATCATTCCCGTAAAGAGAATCTTGTGGAATATGGATTCCGGTTGCCTGCTGCATTAGATAATAGACCTTTGAAGTTTGAAGAATTTGAATCGCTTGTACCTCAAACTATATATGTAAGTGCAACTCCTGCTGATTATGAGCTGATCAGGTCGGAGGGGGTTGTTGTAGAACAGCTTATCCGTCCTACAGGCTTACTTGATCCGCCTATTGATGTTCGTCCTAGTTTGAATCAGATAGATGATTTGATGGAGGAGATACAAATTCGGGTAGAAAATAATGAACGGACATTGGTAACTACATTGACTAAGCGTATGGCCGAAGAGTTGACGACTTATTTATCGAATAATGGAGTAAAGTGTAGTTATATTCACTCGGATGTTGATACTTTAGATCGCGTGCAGATAATGGATGATTTGCGTGCGGGAGAATTTGATGTACTGGTTGGTGTTAACTTGCTTCGTGAGGGGTTAGATTTGCCGGAAGTGTCTTTGGTCGCTATACTAGATGCTGATAAGGAAGGCTTCTTGCGGTCGCATCGTTCACTTACTCAGACTGTTGGGCGTGCTGCTCGGAATGTAAATGGTAAAGTTATCTTCTATGCTGATAAAATGACTGATAGTATGCGTAAAACGATTGATGAGACTAATCGTCGTAGAGAAAAGCAAATGGCATACAATGAAGAGCATGGTATAGTGCCGCAGCAGATTGTAAAAGCGAGAGCTTCTGTATTTAATGCGAATAAGGAAAATGAAACTACGGCAAAAGCATATACTCAGGAGGCAACGATGGCTATTGCATCAGAGGATGAGGTTAAATATATGAGTAAGGAGGACTTGAAAAAAGCGATAGCAAAAGCTAAGAAGCAGATGCATGAGGCTGCTAAAAAGCTAGAGTTTCTTGAGGCTGCTCAGTATCGTGATCAGATGCTCAGGTTGGAAGATGAGTTGAAGAGCAAATAGCTATAATATTAAATATGAAAAAAGCCGACAGTGAAGAGTAGTCGGCTTTTTTTCTATTACTTATATTTTACGAAAAGGAAAAATTACATAATCCCTTTTTCTCTCAATCTTAATTGCCATTTCCATGCCGAGGCCATAGTGTCCTCAATGTTTTCTTTTGCAGTCCATCCTAATACAGTATTAGCATGTTTTGGGTCTGCCCATATTTTTTCAATATCACCTTCGCGACGACCAACTATTTTGTAATTAAGTTTTGTCCCTGATACTTTTTCAAAAACATTAATAAGTTCAAGAACTGAAACACCTTTTCCTGTGCCTAGGTTGAAAATTTCAACTTTGTCTTCCGATTTATTCCCTAGCATGCGGTCGATAGCAATTACGTGAGCTTTCGCTAGGTCAACAACGTTGATGAAGTCGCGAATACACGATCCGTCAGGTGTATCGTAATCGTTTCCAAATACACTCAGTTGTTCGCGAATTCCGATCGCAGTTTGAGTGATGAAAGGAACAAGGTTTTGAGGAACACCGTTTGGAAGTTCTCCAATTTCGGCTGTTGGATGAGCTCCTACCGGGTTGAAGTATCGAAGGATGATGCTTTTGATTGGTGAGCCTGAGCGCACAGTATCGCGGATAATCTCTTCGTTGATCTGTTTAGTGTTTCCATAAGGGGATTCTGCCGGTTTTATCGGGGCTGTCTCGTCAATCGGGTTTTGGTCAGGTTCTCCATATACCGTGCATGAAGAAGAAAATACGATGTTTTCAGTGCCAAATTCAGGCATTAAATCCAATAGATTGATCAGCGAATTTAGATTATTTCTGTAATAAAGCAATGGTTTTTGAACAGATTCTCCTACAGCTTTACTTGCTGCAAAATGAATTATCCCTTTAATGTCTGAATGTTTTTGGAATAGTTTTCTTAGTCCTTCCAGATCGTTACAGTCCAATTCTATAAACTCAGGTCTGATACCTGTTATGCGTTCTATACCATCGATAGAGTCAGTAGTCGAATTTGATAAATTGTCAATAACAACAACTGTGTATCCTGCATTTTGCAATTCTACAACGGTGTGAGATCCTATATATCCCGTTCCACCGGTAACAAGTATTTTCCCTTTCATCTATTAGAGTTTTAAAATTAAGATACAAAGATACAAAATACATGGATAAAGAGCCTAGTTCTTTGTCCTTTTGTTTTATCTGTGCTAATGAAACATGTAGAAAACCGACAGTGTATATAGTTGTTTAGTTTACTATTTTAATGATTTTTATATTTTCCTCCTGTTAAAAAGTGTTTATTGTAAATAAAATAATCTAATTTTGTCTTTTTGTAAGAGTGGTGTGGGATTTTCGGCTGTAAAATTGAAAAACTCCTGTCAATATTTTGTAAAAACGTAACGAAACTTTCAAAATGATTCATTTTAATGGTAAGTTTAGAAATAAACTAGTATTTGTAGCCTTTTTTGTATTGTGTAATCTGGGTTGGCAAAAAGTGAGTTCTCAAGTAGTAATAGGTACATCTGGTCCCGTAAACGAGGGTGCCCTGTTGGAATTGAAGGAGAACCATAAGCAGGGAGTAAACGCTACCAAAGGGTTGCTTCTTCCAAGGGTTGCTTTGGAATATCCATCGTTGATGTCGCCAATATTGGACGATGATAATCTTTCCGAAGAAGAGAAGAGAGGGCATGTAGGTCTAACAGTTTATAATGTGCATGAGGATTATAGAGTTAAATTATGCAAGGGAGTGCATGTCTGGACTCCTGATTTTTATTGGGTTCGCATTCCTGAACCATGTTGCTTTGAACTGAAAACTGTGGAAATTGCAAATGCAGGACTTTCTTTCCTAGACGGAGATGAAGCTACATTGAATGCAACAATAACAGCTCCTTTTGATTTGGATGATGCAAATATTGAATATGAATGGTTCCTAGATGGAGTTTCGTTTTCAGGACGAAGTAATCTCAGTTGGATTGAGCTTCCTATTAATATAACTCATAATGACAAGAAGTTGTCAGTTAAGGTTTATAATAAATGTTCTGAAGCAGAATCAGAAGCGCGAACACTGACCGTTACATCTCGATGTATACCTGTTGAGCAAGCAACGATAAATAATAGTTTGAATAAGCCGGACTTTAAATTTTCTCAAAATAAGGTTGTAAGCTTTACTCCATCTTTTAAACCGACTGATGCTTCCAGCCCTCAGTATAAATGGGAGTTTATAACAAGCTCTGGTACGACTGTTTTTTCTGATGAAATATTTACACATAAGATTTCTAGTAATGGAACTTTAAAGCTTACTGTTTCGAATGATTGTTCTTCAGTATCAAAATCAGTAGAGGTGAGTACATTTCAATGTCCTACCGATGAGTCTGCTAAATACACTATGTCTCCTGCTGAATGGAATCAGCCTGAGTACACATTCTCGATAACGGAATTAGCAGGATATACCAAAGAGCAATTAGCCGATTTGGGAATTACGATACAATGGTATAAAAAGCAAATAAAATGGAGTGGAACTATTGATAAAACATTTGTTCCTATACCTGGGGAGAATAGTCCTAATTTGGTGTTTGTTGCAGGAAGCTACTTTTCTGATGAGATGGATATCTGTAATATTGGGGTTAAGGTGTTTGGAGATGCAGTTGTAATAGAGAGTGTGATGAATTGTCCTATTAATAATGGGAGTTCTTACTATAATATTACTGCAAAGATCGATAAAGGAGTGGTTTGGGCTATTCCAAAGTTTAACCCTTCATCCTGGTAAGATATGATTATAATATAGTGTAAATATCTTTTTGTAACTGTAGACTAATAAATACTTGTGCTAATAAAACTCTTATTCGAGAATTTATTAGCACAAGCCACCTATTAAATAGGTTAGTTACTGTATATTTTACTGATTAAAAAATCATATCTTTGTAGCCTTATTAATGTTTTATGAAGAAATTGGCCTTTTTGACCATCACATTATTTACTGTTTTATTGTCTTCATGTTCATCACTCGAAAGTGATGCCAAAGAAGCAGCAGCGTTAAACATTCAGTCTTTAGAATATATAAAAGAGCAGGAGCTGGAAAAAGCAGAAGAAGTATATAAAGAAGCACAAGAGATTATTGCTCGTTATAAAGAGACAGAAAAGTATCTGGATTTTTATAAAATATACTCGGAGCAAATGCTTAAAGAAACTTCAAATAAGGAATAAAAACAAAGAACTAATTATATCTGAATCATGTCTGAGAACAATATGAATCCGGAAGAATCGAAGAAAAGTCTCAATTTCATAGAGGCTATAGTAGAAAACGACCTGAGCGAAGGGAAAAATGATAGCCGCGTCCAGACTCGTTTTCCTCCTGAACCAAATGGATATTTACACATTGGTCATGCTAAAGCTATTTGTATCGATTTTGGTATTGCACAGCAATATGGAGGAACATGTAATCTACGATTCGACGATACGAACCCTGTAAAAGAAGAGGTAGAATATGTAGATTCTATTATGGATGACATCAAATGGTTGGGGTATAATTGGGAGAATGTATATTATGCATCTGACTACTTCCCTCAATTATGGGACTTTGCCGTTCAACTGATAAAAGAGGGGAAAGCTTATATTGATGAGCAATCGGCAGAAGAGATTGCTAAGCAAAAAGGTACACCTACTCAACCAGGACAAAATAGCCCATATCGCGATCGACCAATTGGAGAAAGTCTCGAATTGTTCCAAAAGATGAACGAAGGTGTTTTGGAAGAAGGTAGCATGGTGTTGCGTGCCAAAATAGATATGGCAGCATCGAACATGCACTTCCGTGACCCGATTATTTATCGTATCATTAAGAGACCACACCATAGAACAGGAACTAAATGGAACACTTATCCGATGTATGATTTTGCTCATGGACAATGCGACTACTTCGAAGGGGTGACTCATTCTCTTTGTACATTAGAGTTTGTGCCTCACCGTCCTCTTTACGACTGGTTTATAGAGCAATTGGCGACAGACGATTACCGTCCGCATCAATATGAATTCAATAAACTGCAATTTACGTATACATTGTTAAGTAAACGTAACTTGAGAGCTATGGTTGAAGAAAATATTCTTACGGGATGGGACGACCCACGTATGCCTACATTAAGAGGTCTTCGTAGAAGAGGATATACGCCGGAATCAATCCGTATATTGATGGATAAAATCGGTTATACAAAATATGATGGTGTAAACGACATCGGTTTGTTTGAGTATGCTATTAGAGAAGATCTGAATAAAAAAGCAACTCGTGTGTCTGCAGTGCTTGATCCTGTTAAGTTGGTAATAACAAATTACCCTGAAGGAAAGACAGAGATAATGTCAGCTCAAAATAATCCTGAAGATGAAAATTCTGGAAATCATGATATTGTTTTCTCTCGCGAATTGTATATTGAGAGAGACGACTTTATGGAAGATGCACCTAAGAAATATTTCCGTTTAACTCCGGGACGTGAGGTTCGTCTTAAAAATGCTTATATCGTAAACTGTACCGGATGTAAAAAAGATGCAGAAGGTAATGTAGTTGAGGTTTATGCCGAATATGACCCAATGACCAAAAGCGGTATGCCAGAAAGTGGGCGCAAAGTAAAAGGAACTATTCACTGGGTGTCGACAGAAGGTTGCTTCGATGCTGAAGTTCGCTTGTATGATCGTTTGTTTATGGTCGAAAATCCGGCAGACGATGAGCGAGATTTCAGGGAGCTTTTAAATCCGGATTCGTTGAAAGTGCTTAAAGGTTGTAAAATGGAATCTTATCTGAAAGAAGCTAAAGTAGGAGATAAATTCCAGTTTCAGCGTATTGGTTATTTCTGTGTAGATCAGGATTCTACAGACGACAATATGGTTTTTAATAGAACGGTATCGTTGAAAGACTCGTGGTCGAAAGAAAAAGGTAAATAAATTTTTATTTCATATATATAGTTGCGTTCTTCGCTTTATTGATTTTTGTATCAAAGCGAAGGACGCAATGTGTTTTTATAGATCTTATTCGGATGAAGTTGAGAACTTAAATATAAAGTTCGATTTGTAGACATGAATATTAGCCCGATGGCTGAAGCATTAGTTTTATTTTCTCTAACCATTACTCGATGGGTTGATGATGTTGACTCTTAAAATAGTACCTTTGTAATCTGTTTGTTAAAAGTCATAGATAAATGTCAGAAAAGGATATAACAGTTATTGTAAAAAAATATAGAGAAGCAAAGGAGCAAGGAAGATCGCCCTACTTCGATGCTGATGAATTCTGTGATTTAGCAGACTATTTCGATTCGTTGGATGATCTTGATACAGCGAAAGAAATCATAGATGAGGGTTTAGCTATTCATCCTCACAACTTGCCTTTGGTGGTAAAGAAAGCGAAACTGGCTGTCTATGATGATGACTATGATAGAGCGTTAAGTCTGTTGGCTCCGATCACTGAGTATGACTTCGATTTGTATCTGTTGAAGATCGAATGTCATTTGCAATTAGGAGAGTATCCTGAGGCTTATTCGTTATCTAAAGAGCTTCTCGAAAAAGAAGATCAGGAATCTTTGGATAATTCGCTTGCTGAGTTAGGTTTCTTGCATGTGGAGGCTGATTGCCACAAAGAAGCAATAGCTTTTTTAGAAGAAAGCCTGAAGTACAATGCTGATAATATGGATGTTTTATCTGATTTAGCCTATTCCTACGAAATGGCAGGTAATTTTGATAAAGCAATTGAGACCACAAATAAAATTCTCGATATAGAGCCATATTCTTATGAAGCATGGATTAATCTGGGAAAATTGTATACCCTGCAAGAACAGTACGAAAATGCAATAGATGCTTTTGATTTTGCGCTGACAATTAACGAGTCTGACCCAATTATACTGAAACTGAAAGCTCATTGTATGTCTTTAGTGGGCAGAACTAACGAAGCAATTGAGATATTCAAGGAGTTGATTTGGGTAACTCCGGAGGACACAACAATCTTTTTCTTGTTGGCAGAATGCTATCAGACGTTGGAAATGTATGATGAAGCCTTATCTTATTTAGATAAATACAAAAGGATAGAAGGTGAAACAGAAGAATTCTTGGCAAAAGAGGCTTATCTCTATCTCCGAAAAGGAGATATTCGTAAGGCAGCGTCTATGACCGAAAGCGGATTGTTGGTAGATCCTTATTCTATCGATTTTAATATTATAGCCGGTGAAATAGCTTTTAAGGAGGGCGACTATGATAAATCGGAAGAGCATTTGCTAAATGCCTATTCCGAGAATAAAGATAATTTTCGCCTGATAGACCTCTTGGCTATAATTAGTATTAAAAAAGAAAACTATAGAGAAGCTGCAGCATATACAGAAGAGTTGTTGAGGTTAGATCCTCATAATCTGGAAGTAAAACAGCGTTTGGCTTTGTTGTATTTCGAGGTAGATGATAAAGAACGATATAATGAAATATTAGATCAGTTTTCGGATGAAGAATTACATGCCTTGTTCGAATTGATTTATATTCCCGAATCGCCTAGTTACTTTAATCGTGAAATGCTCGTTTCTTACTTAAATAAAGCAAGAGAAACACGCACCTTGTTTAAAAATTTAAAGTATTAATCAGTAGTAATATTAACAAAGCTACGTCAAACAAAAAAAGAGTATCTTTGTTATACTCTAAAAAAGAACTGAACGAATAGTTTACTCTCTTTTTTTAATTTATTTATAAAGAAACTCTTCAATATAAATCGACTAAAATGAATTATTTCAACTATAAAAGACGATTGTCGTCAGAGACCAGAATCGGAGATATTCCGCTAGGAGGTACGAATCCTATACGTATTCAGTCGATGACTAACACAAATACAAACGATACCGAAGCTAGTGCAGAGCAAGTAATCAGAATAGTTGAGGCAGGTGCGGACTATGTGCGCCTAACGGCTCAAGGTGTTCGCGAAGCTGAAAATCTTAGAAATATAAAAGAGGTGGTTCGTAGCAAAGGTTACAAAACTCCTCTGATTGCAGATATACACTTCAATCCTCGTGCAGCAGAAGCGGCAGCTCGTATTGTAGAGAAAGTGCGAATCAATCCGGGGAACTTTGTTGACCGTGTAAAAACTTTCGAAAATTTTGAATATACCGATGAGGAATATGCTCTGGAAATTGAAAAGATCAGAGCAAAGCTTATCCCATTGCTAAATATATGTAAAGAGCATAAAACAGCTATTCGTATAGGTGTAAATCATGGCTCTCTTTCGGATCGTATTATGAGCAGATATGGCGATACGCCGGAAGGGATGGTAGAATCTTGTATGGAGTTTTTGCGAATTTGTGTTGAGGAAGGTTTTTCCGATATCGTAATATCGATGAAAACTTCCAATACGGTTGTCATGTCTCAGGCTGTTCGTTTGCTCGTACAATGTATGGACAAAGAAGGCTTGAGTTTTCCTCTTCACCTGGGAGTGACAGAGGCTGGAGACGGTGAAGATGGTCGTATAAAATCGGCAGTAGGTATAGGTTCTCTTCTGGCTGATGGACTAGGAGATACAATTCGTGTTTCGTTGAGTGAAGATCCTGAGTATGAAATTCCGGTTGCACGAAAACTAGTTGCTTATATTAAAGAAAGAGAAAATCATCCGGAGATTGTAGCAGAAGCATATGCCGGATATTCTCCATTTGATACAAGTCGCAGAGAAACTTATGCGGTAGAAAACATTGGCGGCGAAAATCAACCGACTGTTATATCTGATCGTTCGAATGGAAATTTTGAACTGAACAGCCATTTCCTACCCGACTATATTTATGTAGGAAAAGAACTTCCTTTAGCTGCTCCAAGAGCGATTCCTTCTATTATAGATGTAGAAGGTTGGAAGAACGGTAAAAACACATATCCTTTATTTACTAGTGTAAATTATAAAGAAATAAAAGGAAATGCTGCTACAATAAAATTCTTAAGACTCTCTTATGCGGAATTGACAGAAGAGGTTCTTTCTTTGCTTAAAGAAGATACTACGATTGTGGTAATTCTTACTACTAGCCACGTGAATGGTGTAGGTGAGCAGCGTGCATTTATACATACCCTGATGAATAACAACTGTAAAACTCCGGTTGTGTTTAACCGTGGATACAAAGAAAATGAAACAGAAGATTTACAGATAAAAGCCGCAGCCGACTTTGGAACATTGTTTCTTGATGGTTTTGGTAATGGTATAATGCTTCAAAACGAAGGAAGTATAGCGTTGAAGAGTATTGACGCTTATATGTTTGGTATCTTGCAGGCATCGCGTGTGAGAACAAGCAAGACCGAATATATTTCTTGTCCTAGCTGCGGACGCACCTTGTTTGATCTTCAGACTACAGTCGCTTTGGTGAAAGAAGCTACTTCGCACTTGAAACACCTTAAGATTGGCGTGATGGGCTGTATTGTCAATGGTCCTGGAGAGATGGCCGATGCAGACTATGGATACGTAGGAGCCGAAAAGGGGAAGATTTCTTTGTATAAAAAGAAAAATCTGATAGAGAAGAATATTCCATCGGGCGAAGCTGTACAAAGGCTGGTTCAATTGATAAAAGATAATGGAGATTGGGTAGAGCCTGATAATAACTAGAAAGAGACGATATTTGATATAATGAAGCAGAGTACAGATAAAACTGTATTCTGCTTCTTTTTTTGAAACGAAAAATCTTATCTTTAACAGATGAGATCTCCTAATGGTAGGTTTTCGGAATAAAAGTAAACGATATGAGAGAAGAAAAAGACTTATTGTTGGCTGTGTTGATTGATGCCGACAATGTACCATATTCGAATATAAAAGGGATGTTGGATGAAATTGCCAAGTTTGGCAATCCAACGATCAAACGTATTTATGGAGACTGGACGAAGCCAACTGTTTCGGGCTGGAAAAAACCTTTGCTTGAACATGCTATAACACCTATTCAACAGTATAGTTATACCACAGGAAAAAATGCGACAGACTCAGCAATGATTATCGATGCCATGGATATTCTTCATGATGGAAAAGTGGGTGGGTTTTGTTTGGTTTCCAGCGATAGTGATTTTACGCGACTAGCCGTTCGCCTGCGAGAGTCAGGGATGTTTGTTATGGGGCTAGGGGAGAAGAAAACGCCCGAACCTTTTATCGTAGCTTGTGATAAGTTTATTTATATAGAAATATTGGAAGCAGAAGATGATAATTCACAAGAACAGGAAGTATCAACATCTGGGGAAAAGAAGAAAAACCCCAATATTGAGACCGTTAATAGAAAACTGATCCGTTTGTTGAAAGCTACTATTGAGGATGTTGCTGATGATGATGGATGGGCGTATCTTGGAGAGGTAGGAAATTTAATTATGAAAAAGCGTCCCGATTTTGATCCTCGTATCTATGGATTTCCTAAACTGACACCATTGATAAAGGCTCAAAAAAAGTTTTTTGAAATAGATGAACGAGATGTAGATAAGAAAGGACATGCTAAGTTAGTTTATGTAAGAGTAAAGGAATAAAAGTGTTTTTACTATATATTACCTTGTTCTTCTCTTTTGGTTTAAAGGGTTGTAGTGAAAGAGTAAATAAATTGTGTCATTTTAACATAAAGTGTTATAATACTGTAAATCTGTTTGGTGAGAGGGATGTCATTCCCTCTTTTTAGCTCATTTTTTGTATCTTAGTGATCTACACAGTTGTAATTCACTAAAATACTAACTAAAAAAGATGAGTAACCATTTAAAATTTTACACTTTACACAATTATCGTACTATCCCTCAAATATCTTCAGTCAGTGATGACTTAATCAGGGATGTAGAGATAGTCGGAAGAGTGCTTCCTTTCAAAACCAATAATTATGTTATAGATGAACTGATCGATTGGAGTAATGTAGAAAATGATCCTATTTTTACATTAAATTTCCCTCGCAAAGGAATGCTGGAGAAAAAGCATTACGGTACGATAGAGAAATTGATTGATAGAGATGCGAGCAAAGAAGAAATAGATGCGAAGGTTCAAGAAATACGCCTTACCTTAAATCCTAATCCTGCGGGACAAGAGCATAATGTCCCTTATCTGGGGGAAATCAAATTAAAAGGGATTCAGCATAAATATCCGGAGACTGTTCTGTTTTTCCCTAGTCAGGGTCAGACATGTCATGCTTATTGTACCTTCTGTTTTAGATGGCCTCAGTTCTCAGGTATGAACGAACTGAAATTTGCTATGAAAGAGACTGATTTGTTGCTCAAATATCTTCGTCTTCATACAGAAGTTACCGATATTCTCTTTACGGGAGGAGATCCTATGGTGATGAGCGCCGCTACTTTAGAAGCATATATCAGACCATTGCTTGCTCCGGAGTTTAGTCATATCCACTCTATTCGTATTGGTACAAAATCATTGGCATATTGGCCATATAGATATCTGACAGATAAAGATAGTGATGATATTATCCGCTTGTTTGAAGATGTAATGAAGGCAGGCAAAAACTTATCAATACAGGCTCACTTCAATCACCCGGTAGAATTGTCTACAAAAGCTGTAGAGCAAGCGATTGGTCGTATTCGTTCGACAGGTGCGCAGATTCGGGTGCAATCGCCGCTACTTCGTCATATAAATGATAAGCCGGAACTATGGGCCGAAAAATGGCGTAAGGAAGTCGATTTAGGGTGTATTCCTTATTATATGTTTATCGCACGCGATACCGGGGCGAAACACTATTTTGAACTCCCTTTGGATAAATGCTGGCAGATATTTCGTCGAGCATATAGCAAAGTGAGTGGTCTTTGTCGTACGGTTAGAGGGCCTAGTATGAGCGACGATGCGGGTAAAATACAAGTGTTGGGAGTGCAGGAAATACGAGGCGAGAAAGTCTATGTTCTTCGATTTATTCAAGGGCGTAATCCTAAATGGGTAGATGTTCCTTTCTTTGCCGAATATGATCCTAAAGCAACTTGGTTTAATCAACTGAAGCCTGCATTTGGAGAAGAAAAATTCTTCTTTGAAGAACAGAAGAGTAAACTGAAAGTAACAAAGCCATTCTTATTTGAGTAGAATAAAGCATTTTTTTAAATAAAAAAGGGTTATCTCCGAAGAGGTAACCCTTTTTAGGTATATAAACTAATTTTAATTTTCCTCCCGAAAATTATTTTTGAGCAAAGAATAATGAGCTTTCTACTGATTGACGGAAGTCAAGAACTCCATCATTGTTAAGTTGAACTTTCTTTTCTTCACCATTAGGAAGATGTACGATAGCATCGTTATTTTCTCCCATTGTGATTAATTTAGTCGTTGTTCCGTTTGCTACAGCACTCCAAGTGTTAGCATCTTTATCATACACAAGGTTAACTTGTTTTCCTTCTTCGTTAAGGATTTTATATCCATCCTCTAAAGTTTCTACAGTGAAAATTCCGTTTTCTCCTTGTACTTTCTTTACGATACCAGCTTGTACAGGGTTGTCTCCAGTCCAGAATTCGATAGAGTTAATAACTAAGATGTCTGCAAGCATACATATTTCGTACACAGGTACTATCCATAGTGCAAGGAATACTACTTCGTTAACAAATTTGCTATCAATAGTTTGGTTCCAGGCTAAAACCTTCTTCGAAAGATTGAATGAACCTATACATGAGCTGAATAACATTGTGCTGGCAAGAGCGATTGCTGCTACTGTGATAAATCTTTTTTTCATAAGTTTTCGTTTGTGACTGATTATACAATTTTTACAAAGATAAAATAAAATTGTAATTACAACTTTCTATCGCGATTTATTTTTGTTTCGAGGATGGTGGGTAATGATTTCTTCTCTCAGATAAGTCATATCCATATGTGTATATATTTCTGTTGTTGTAATTTTTTCGTGTCCGAGCATTAGCTGAATAGCACGTATGTTGGCTCCACCTTCTAGTAGGTGAGTAGCAAACGAATGACGGAAGGTATGAGGACTGATCGTTTTTTTTATCTGAGCCTTTTCTGTATATTCTTTTATAAAATGAAAAACCATGATGCGTGAGATTGCGGTTCCTCTATTGCTCAGGAAGAGTATATCTTCAGAGCCCTTCTTTGCTTTCTGTTGATTGCGGTAATATAAGTAGTTATTTATTTCTTGTATTGCCGTCTCTGAAATAGGAACAAGCCGTTGTTTGCTCCCTTTTCCTTCGACCTTGATAAAACCTTCATCCAAAAATAATCCTGAAAATTTGAGGGATGTCAGCTCTGATATTCTTAGTCCGCAACTATACAGCACTTCTATAATGGTCCTGTTTCGTTGTCCTTCTTTGGTTGATACGTCGATTTGGCTTAAGATACTTTTGATCTCCTCTAATGATAATACTGTAGGTAACTTCAAACCGATCTTCGGAGTTTCGAGCAATTCAGTAGGGTCAGTTTGAATATAGCCGTCTAAAATGAGAAAATTGTAGAATGATTTTATTCCCGATATAATGCGTGCAACCGAGCGAGGGTTTATTCCTAGGTCGTATAGCTGAGCAATGAACTGCTGTAAATGATCTAGAGTAACATTTTCTATGGTCAGCTGTTCTTTTTCCAGAAAGGTCGATAGTTTAGCCAGATCGGTCATGTATGCATCAATCGAATTCTCGGACAATGCCTTCTCTAAGAGTAAATAATTGTTATATTTATGAATGATATTGCTATCTTTTGCCATTTCGAATGTGGTATTATACGTACAAATATATATCTTTGTCAAGTGAGTTAAGTCAAATTATTAGCTTAATATTATTTAAGTTATGAAATTTATCAAGTCCATATTCAGGTATCTGACAACTAGGTATACGAAAATTCAGCTATTGATAATTCTGATAATTATCATGTTTAGCTTTTTTGTGACAGAGAGTAATATCTTTGCTCGCTTTAGTTATGATGCAAAGATAATAGAGCTGAACGGACAGATTGATCACTATCGTAACAAAACGATTGAAGATAAACAAAAGTTAGAAGAATTGCAGTCGGATAAAGATAGAATAGAGAAGTTTGCACGTGAAAACTATCTGATGAAAAAAGAAAACGAAGACGTTTTCATTCTAGAATAATTATACCCCTCAATGAAATTAAGTCCCGAAGTAAAAAATATTTTTTTTCAAATATCAGCAATCTTAATTTTGATTGCTGCAGTTGTCTTTAATTTCGAGCCAGCTATAGCTAAGTATATTATGGTAGCAGGAGTGGCAGGCTTTGGAGCAACTATATTTACGACTCCTTACCCTGGTAAAAGTTTAAGAGGAAAACGACTGTTCAATATTCAGGTGCTTGCCGTTATCCTGATGGCTGTGGCTACTTACCTGATGTTTGTTGATATGAACGGTTGGGTTGTCCTGCTTTTAATCTCAGCTTTGTTAACACTCTATTGTTCTGTAATGCTTCCTCGTATTTATAAAGAGGAGCAGGAAGAAGATAAAAGTTAATTCCCGTTCAAACTATGCAAACAAAGCTGCTTTATGTTCTTCTTTTGTCTTTGGTGTTTTGTTCTATACAAGCACAGGACCTGAATAAGATAGCAGAGGAAATTGAAGCTGAAGGAAAGTCTCTTTTCCGCCTCGAGTTGGCAGCGTGGTATGGTTCCGAAATTTTCAGGGAAAATTATAATGGAGAAAGGACGATTGGAGGTTATTTCTCATATATAGATGCAGATACACCCAAATGCTTGTTTTTTTCAAAAGACGAGAAACCTAAAGTAATAGGAGTAGTTTCTTTTGGCGATATTAAAATAGTAGAAACCGCTACAATTGATTTTAAAGTGCGTGACTTTAAGAAGGAAGAGAAAGCTTTATATACTATTAGGCAAAAAGCTTTGGAGGAAGTGCGCCAAGATACGTTGTTCAAAAATTACACAAACTCAAGTTTAAATCTTATTCCCGTAATAGAAAAAGACATTCGTCGGGTATATGCTCTGACCGCACCTAAAGTTTCAGGAGTGGTTCTTTTTGGGAATGATTATCTGTTGGAGTTTAATAAAGAAGAAGAGTTAGTTAATGTTCGGGAAATTCATAAAAGCTTGATCCCTGTCGATTTTGGGGAAGAAGGGGATTCCATAACTTTTCATAACCATGCCTCTGAAATAGAACCATTCATAACCCCTTCGGATATTTGTACTTTGTTGTTGTATGCTAAGTTTGCTGGATGGAAACGGCACTTCGTAGCTTCAAAAGAGTATGTAAGCATTTGGGATTGTGAGAAAGAGAGTTTACGAATTGTAACAAGAGAACAGTTTGATAATATGAAAGATGAGGAGTTGTAATAGCTTTTCGAGAATAGAGGCTATTGTATGTTGAAAGTTTTCTCTACCTTTGTCTTTGTTAAAATAGAATGCCATGTCAGAAAATCCATCATTCAAAGTTCGTTTTGGAATTATTGGTACAAATTTTATTACTGAGAAAATACTCAATGCTGCAAAGTTAGAGCCGCGCTTTGAGTTGACTGCGGTTTATTCTCGAACTCAAGAAAGAGCAGACTCTTTTGCTCAAAAATTTAATATCCCCTATACTTTTACGTCTTTAGAAGAAATGGCCGCAAGTCCATTGATTGATGCGGTATATATTGCGTCGCCAAATTCTTTGCATGCAGCGCAAAGTATTCTGTTTATGAATCAAGGTAAACATGTCTTGTGTGAAAAGCCTTTCGCTTCCAATGCAAGGGAGGTACATGCTATGATTGATGCAGCGAAGAAAAATAGTGTAACACTGATGGAGGCTATGAAGCCTACTCTGACTCCTAATTTTTTGACAATAAAAAAACATGTCGAAGAGTTTAGTGTTGTTCGCAGGTACTTTTCTTGTTATTGTCAATATTCATCGCGTTACGATAATCTGAAGAATGGAATTGTAGAAAATGCATTTAAATTAGAGCTGTCCAATGGCGCAGCGATGGATTTGGGTGTATATACTATATATCCTATGGTTGTGCTGTTTGGTCGTCCCCAAAAAATAGATGCCTCAGGTATTCTTCTCTCTACGGGTGTTGATGGACAAGGAGCTGTGAATTTTGAGTATGAAGGAATGAATGCAACAGTTCTTTATTCTAAAATTGCAGATTCTGCTTTGCCAACTGAAATTCAAGCAGAGGGGGTTACTTTGATGGCGGACAGAATCAATATAATAAACAAGGTAACGGTTCGTCAGAGAGGAGCTAATGTGGAAATGGATGTTAGTACACCTCATAATTCTGATGAGTATTATTTCGAGATAGAAGAATTTATATCTTTGATTCAAGAAGGAAAAAAGGAATCGGAAATAAATAGTCTTGAAAACTCTCTGATAACAATTGAAATTATAGATGAAATAAGACGACAACTTGGAGTTGTATATCCGGCAGATAGTATTGTTTAATCGATATTATTATGCAGAAAACTTGTCGATTCGTTATTTTTTCTAAAAAAGCATGTAAATGGTCAAAGAAGCATATCTTTCAGATGATTGTTATTTAGCTATTTTTGTTTAAATTTGTTGACTTAGAGTTTCTTTTTTTTACTTTTTAACGATAAACTATTATATATTACTTAAATTATCCTTAGCTTTATGAGCGCTTTAAAGAAGTATTGCTGCCATGGAAGATAAAATTGCTTTTTATTTTATTTTAACTTGTTGATTTCTAGTGGATTCTATGTCTATTGGGAGCTATTCTTTAGTATGGGTAAATGTGAAGTTGTAAAATGAACATCAAGATAAAAATTCACCAATAAATCTAAAAAAAAATTATTAACCAAAAAACAAAAAAAACTTATGGCGTCAGACATTTCTAGAAGAAAGTTTCTTTCGACAGGTGCTAAAGCTGCTATTGGATTAACGATTATCCCAAGTACAGTTTTAGGTAAAAACTTTGGACATGTTGCTCCAAGTGACAAGCTGAATATTGCAGCTGTTGGTATTGGAGGTATGGGACATGCTAACATTAAGCAAGTAGAAAAAACAGAAAACATCGTAGCTCTTTGTGATGTAGACTGGAAATATGCAAAAGGAGTATTCGATCGTTTCCCAAATGCAAAAAAATATTGGGATTATCGTAAGATGTATGAAGAAATGGGTAAAGATATCGATGCTGTTATTGTTGCTACAGCTGACCATACTCATGCTATCATCTCTGCAGATGCAATGACAATGGGTAAACATGTTTACTGTCAAAAACCATTGACTCACTCTGTTTACGAATCTCGTCTACTTACAAAATTAGCTGCAAAACACAAAGTGGCTACTTCTATGGGTAACCAAGGTTCTTCTGGTGAAGGAGTTAATCAAGTTTGCGAATGGATATGGAATGGTGAAATCGGTGAAATTACTAAAGTAGAAGCATTTACTGACCGTCCTATCTGGCCTCAAGGATTGAATGCACCAGAGAAAGTAGAGAAAGTTCCTAAAACATTAAATTGGGACTTGTTTACAGGACCTGCTAAAATGAATGCATATAACTCAATATATCACCCATGGAACTGGCGTGGTTGGTGGGATTATGGTACAGGTGCATTAGGTGATATGGCTTGCCACATCCTTCACCCTGTATTTAAAGGCTTGAAATTAGGTTATCCTACAAAAGTACAAGGTTCTTCTACTTTGTTGTTAGAAGCTTGTGCTCCTCAAGCTCAACATGTAAGATTGATTTTCCCAGCTCGCGAAAATATGCCTAAAGTTGCTATGCCAGAGGTAGAAGTGCATTGGTATGATGGTGGGTTGAAACCTGATTTCCCTGCTGGATGGCCAGAAGGTAAAAATATGAATGATTCGGGTGGTGCTGTGATATTCCACGGAACAAAAGATACTCTTATCTGTGGTTGTTACGGAGTTAACCCATGGTTGCTTTCAGGACGTAAACCAAATGCACCTAAAGTATGCCGTCGTGTAGAAACTTCTCACGAAATGGACTGGGTACGTGCTTGTAAAGAAAGCCCTGCAAACCGTGTAATGACTGCTTCTGACTTTAGTGAAGCTGGTCCATTCAACGAAATGGTTGTTATGGGAGTGCTAGCAGTGCGCCTACAGAATCTTAATAAAGAGCTTCTTTGGGATGGTGAAAATATGAAATTCACTAATATCGGAGCAAGTGAAGAAATTAAGATAATTCAAAAAGACAACTTTAGTATTGTTGATGGTGACCCTAAATTTGAAACAATTTGGTCAGATCCTTACAATGCTCAAGCATTTGCTGACGAATTGATCAAGCATAATTACAGAGCAGGATGGAAACTACCTGATATGCCAAGATAATTTTAGGAATTAATTACATATAAATAATATTTCAAATGAAAAAGTTAATTTATGGACTTAGTTGCTTGATCGCTACAGGGCTTGTTGCTTGTGGAGGTGGAGCTAAAACTTCTGATAATAAAGAAACAGCAGATTCAACTACAACTAAATCAGAATCAAAAGTGCCAGAATATAGAGTAGTAGATAAGCCTCAGGCAGACCTTTCAAAATTTGCTAAAGATAAAGATGGTTATATCGTAATCTTTGATGGTAAAACATTTGAAGGATGGAGAGGTTATGGAAAAGATCAAGTTCCTGGAAAATGGACAATCGATGCAGCTGAAAAAGCTATTAAATTTAATGGTGCTGGAGGCGGAGAAGCTCAAGACGGAGATGGTGGCGATATTATTTTCGCACACAAATTCAAAAACTTTGAGTTGGAAATGGAATGGAAAGTATCTAAAGGAGGTAACTCTGGTATTTTCTATTTAGCTCAAGAAATTGAAGCTAAAGATCCAAATACAGGAGAGTGGAGAATGGAACCTATCTATATTTCAGCTCCTGAGTGCCAAGTTTTGGATAATGAAAATCACCCTGATGCAAAAATGGGAGTAGATGGAAATAGAAAGTCTTCTTCTTTGTATGATATGATTCCTGCTAAACCTCAAAATGCTAAGCCTTTTGGAGAGTGGAATAAAATCAAAATCATGGTGTATAAAGGAACTGTTCTTCATACTCAAAATGATGAGAATGTAGTAGAATATCACTTGTGGACTCAACAATGGACTGATATGCTTCAAGCAAGCAAATTTAGTGCAGAAAAATGGCCTTTGGCGTTCGAATTGTTGAACAACTGTGGTGGTGCTAACAGAGAAGGTGTTATCGGTCTTCAAGATCATGGAGATGATGTTTGGTTCCGTAATATCCGCGTGAAAGTACTAGACTAATTAACTATTAAATAATTACGATGTCAAATCCATATAAGAACTAGTTTCTTTATGGATTTGACTTGTATATAAATCTATTCAATTATGAAAATAACTACATTCTTTGTTACAATGCTATTAGTGTTAGCGTCGTGTACGCCAACTACTAAAACAGAAACTGCAGCACCGGTAAAAAAAGATATCGCCTTGCAGTTATATTCTCTTAGAGATGACATCTCTAAAGATTATGCAGGAGTTATTAAAAAAGTAGGTGAAATGGGCTATACTGCGGTTGAGGCTGCAAACTACGCTGATGGTAAATTTTACGGAAGAACGCCGGAAGAATTTAAAGCAGATGTTGAAGCTGCAGGTATGAGAGTTCTTTCTTCTCATGTAGGAAAAGAACTTACAGAGGCAGAAGTAGCTTCGAAAAACTTTACAGAAGCTTTGAAATGGTGGGACGAATGTATTGCTGCGCACAAGGCTGCTGGAATGGAATACATTGTAACTCCATGGATGAATGTGCCTAAATCTCTTGCAGATCTACAAACATATTGTGAATACTACAATGAGATTGGTAAGAGATGTAAAGAAGCTGGTATGAAATATGGATATCATAACCATGCACACGAATTCCAAAAAGTGGAAGATAAAGTGATGCTGGAATATATGATAGAAAATACTAATCCGGAATATGTTTTCTTCGAACTTGATGTATATTGGGTAGTTAGAGGACAAGAGAGTCCTGTGGATTTCCTAAATAAATATCCAGGTCGCTTCTTATTGTTGCATATCAAAGACAACAAAGAGCTAGGTCAAAGTGGAATGGTTGGTTTTGATGCAATCTTCAAAAATACAGATGTTCCGGGAGTTGAAAACCTAGTAGTTGAAGTTGAAAAATACAACTTTGCTCCAGTTGAAAGTGTACAGAAAAGTTTAGATTATTTACTTGCTTGTCCATTAGTAAAGGAGTCATATAAAAAATAAATATTAAAAAGGTCTTGAGTATTCAAGACCTTTTTTTTCTTCTTATTAGATGTTCATTTAAATTATCTTAAGTAAAAAGATGTGGATTATCTTAGTATCTATTTTCGGAATAGGGATTAATGTAATATCTTTGACAGGTAAATGAACGCTTAAAATAACTGAACAACATGAATACACTATTATTTTTAGGAAATCTTGGTACCGGGGAGATTATTATTATCGCAATAATTGTATTATTACTTTTTGGAGGTCGTAAAATTCCAGAATTGATGAAAGGTCTTGGTAAGGGTATTAAAAACTTCAAAGAAGGCGTTAAAGGAATTGAAGACGACATAGAAGGAAAAGACGACGAAACTAAGAAAGATTGAGATAGGAAAATCTTATGGGGAATGTGAATGAAGAAATGACCTTTTGGGATCATTTAGAGGACTTAAGGTGGACCCTGATAAGGTCCATCATTGCGCTTTTTGTTTTCGCTATAGTAGGGTTTATTTTTATGCCCTATATTTACGATAGTATGATAATGGGGCCTACAAGGGCCGATTTCTTTTTGTATCAATATTTATGTAAGGTGACATCGGCTATACCTTTTATGCCCGATTTTTGTGACGATACATTTCATATAAAGATTATAAATTATAATCTAATGTCACAATTCTTTAGGCATATGACAACCTCGTTTTGGTTGGCTTTGATTTTGACGTTTCCCTACCTTATATTTGAAATCTGGAGATTTGTTAGGCCTGCGCTGTATGATTCTGAGAAGAAAAGTATTCGTTGGGTCTTTCTTTTTGGAACGATCATGTTTTTTATTGGTTGTTCGGTCGGGTACTCGTTGGTGTTCCCAATGACATTTAGGTTCCTTGCTACTTATCAGCTGAGTGAGATGATTGAGAATACGATCTCTCTCGATTCGTACATGGATACATTTTTAACTTTGATATTTATAATGGGGGTTGTATTTGAGTTGCCATTGATATCATGGTTACTTTCCCAATTAGGTATACTAAATAGGTCTTTCTTTAAGAAATTTAGACGTCATGCAATTGTAGGATTGTTAGTTTTGGCTGCCTTTATTACGCCTTCTAGTGATCCATTTACACTTTCGGTTGTCTTTATTCCACTATATCTTCTGTATGAGCTGAGTGCCTTCTTTGTGAAGCCTGCACCGATAGAAGAGGATGAAGAAGACGATGATAGTGAGCCTTTATCGGAAAATGAAGATAATTAAGCATACGCATTTTATATAAATATTAGAAGGGAGGTAACTATTGTTACTTCCCTTTTTTTGTGGATTATCTTTATTTCTTGGAGATTTTCCCTTTCTGTTTTGTACTTAAATGGAGACTTTTATTTTTGTTGAAATCTTGTTAATAACATGTTGAAATCTACCATCAATCAGTTGATAATTGTATGTTATATCATGTTGATAACTTCTTGGAGCTTTTGTTAATAACTTTTTTATTATTTTGGGTGGGGAGAAGTGGGGGAAAGTGTTTTTATTTTATAACTTTACGTCGATAATTGTATATTGTTAAAAAACAAAGTGTTAAAGATGCAATTTCTGGGGAATATAGAAGCTAAAATTGATGCGAAAGCAAGGGTTTTTGTGCCTGCTGCTTTTCGTAAGATTTTACAGCAATCAGCTCAGAGTGCATTGATATTTAGGAAGGATATTTTTCAAGAGTGCTTAGTTCTCTATCCTTTGCAGGTATGGGAAGACGAATTGGCTCGTTTGCGTTCCCGTCTGAATAGATGGGATAAGGAGCAACAAGCTTTATTCCGACAATTTGTTGTTGATGCAGAGCGTTTGGAAATTGATGCCAATGGGCGTATACTGATTCCAAGACGTTATTGTCATATGGTGGGTATTGAATCTGAAGTAGTGTTTCTTGGAGTAGATAATACGATAGAAATATGGGCGAAGGATTCATTGGAGAATACCTTGATTCCGGCAGAAGACTTTAGCGAACGTATACAGTTGTTGATGAATAATGATTTACAAAACGATTGATAATGGATAAAGTGTATCATGTGCCTGTTTTGCTTAAGGAAAGCGTAGACGGAATGGCTATTGCGTCAGATAGTATCTGTGTTGATGTTACCTTTGGGGGAGGAGGGCATTCCAGAGAAATATTATCACGTTTGGGTAAAAAAGGTCATCTCTACTCTTTCGATCAGGATGAAGATGCAATTAATAATATTCAAGAGGATGAGCGTTTTACTTTTGTAAGAAGTAATTTTCGCTATCTGAAGAGTTTTATGAAATATTATGGTGTAGAAGAGGTAGATGCAGTATTGGCTGATTTGGGAGTATCGTCTCATCACTTTGATGATGAAGGGCGAGGGTTCTCTTTTCGCTTCGAAGAAAGTGATCTGGATATGCGAATGAATCAGCAAGGATTGAAAACTGCTGCCAAAATATTAAACACATATACCGAAGAGCGACTTGCAGATGTGTTTTACCTATACGGAGAACTTCGTCAGTCAAGACGTATCGCAGCAGCAATAGTGCAGCAAAGAAAGAATTTGCCTTATAAAAAAGTAAAAGATCTTTTAGATACGCTAGCTCCGTTCGTTAAAGGGGAGAAAGAAAAGAAAGTTTTGGCTCAGGCATTTCAGGCTTTACGCATAGAGGTGAATGAAGAAATGGAGACGTTGAAAGAAATGTTAGAACAGTCTTTGGAGGTTTTGAAGCCCGGAGGACGTCTTTCGGTTATTACATATCATTCATTGGAAGATCGACTGGTTAAGAACTTCTTTAAGACAGGAAACTTTGAGGGGAAAGTCGAGAAAGACTTCTTTGGGAATTTTGAAACTCCTTTCCGTTTGATAAACAATAAAGTAATTGTTCCTTCTCGCGAAGAGGAAGAGGCTAATCCTCGTTCGAGGAGTGCAAAACTGCGAATAGTAGAAAAAAAATAAAAGGCATATAGTGATGAATGCAAAGGATGTAAAAAAGAAGATAATGTATATTCTCGGGGGGACAGTCTTTACAGAAGACTTCTTCTGGAAGAATGCCCGATTCTTTCTTACGGTCTTAGTCATTCTGCTTTTATACATAAGTAATAGATACTCGTGTATTGAAAAAAGAGCAAAAATAGAAAAAATGCAGTGGGAGTTGAAAGATGCAAAATTTGAATCTTTAACTATTGCAGCCGAATTGATGAGCGTTAGTCGCGAAGCAAAAGTGGAGGAATTGGTGAAAAAGAATGGTGTGGAAATTAGTCAGACATCAGAGCCAACTTATAAAATAAAGAAATAATAGAGCTGATAAAGTATGGCGGAGAAATCTGAAAGTAAAATGAAGAATGTGGCGGTCAGTCGTTATGGATGGCTTGTTCTTCTTTTGTCTTTCGTGTTTATAGCAGTCATTGTCAATATATTCAAAATAAAGTATGTAGAGGGAGCTGCCTGGAGAGAATTGGGACGAAAAGAAACTGTGAAAAAAGACAGGGAAGTCCGACCTAACAGGGGGAATATATATGCTGACGACGGACGTTTGCTGGCAACAAGCGAGCCTCTCTACGGTGTTTACATGGACTTCATGTCGGAGGGGATAAAGGAAGATACATTGATGAAATATGTAACGCCCCTTTCTCAGGCATTGGCGAAGAAGTTTCCTGATAGAAATGCTACACAATATAAAAAAGTAATTCTGGATGGATGGGCGCTCAGCCGAAGAGAATTAGCCGAGATTGCAAAAAATAAGGCAAATGGTTCAGATAAAAAAGTGCGTATTCGAAGTCGCTATGTGAGGATTGTTCGACCTGATATAAATTATGTAGAATTAAAAGAGCTTCGCACATTTCCGTTCTTTGATCAAAGAAGTAATCGTAGCGGATTGTTTACCGAAGAGAAAACGATGCGTAAAAAACCTTTTGGTCGTCTAGCAGGGCGAACTGTGGGGTCTATTTATAAAGATATCGATCAAGGTGGATCAAGTGGTATAGAATTAAAATACGATTCATTGTTGAAAGGAGTCCCAGGTCTTAAAACCCGTCAACGTATTCAAGGAAAATGGATAGATGTTATTCTTGAAGAACCGACCGATGGATATGATGTAAAGACAACGTTGAATGTCGATATTCAGGATTTGGCAGAGAAAGCTTTATATGATAAGCTTGTAGAGACAAAAGCAGAATCTGGTGTTGCCATCATTATGGAAGTAGAGACTGGTGAAATTAAGGCAATGACCAATCTCGACAGAGTATCGGAAGGTGTTTATGCAGAAGGAAAACCAAATGCATTCTCTTATATGTCCGAACCCGGATCTACATTCAAGACAGTATCGTTGATGGTTGCTCTCGAAGACGGAGTCGTTACACCTAACGATTCGGTATACGTTGGTAATGGTTTGTTCCAATACAAAGGAAGAGTTGTTCGAGATCACGACTGGAGAAAAGGGCAGAATAGAGGTTATGCTACGATTGCAAGAGGAATGTATTCTTCTTTAAATACGGTAATTGCTCAAATGATTTTGAAGGGTTATGAAAATGATCCGAAAAAATATGTACAACGCATTCATGATTTAGGTTTGACTAAAAAATTGGAATGGGATGTGCCTTTGGAGGGCCGAGAAGGAACTTCATATATCCGATTCCCGGATGATAAATATAATCCGTTTTCAAAGACGACACTTCCTTGGATGTCGTTCGGATACGAGACTCAGGTTCCACCTATATATATGCTCATGTTTTATAATGGCATAGCTAATAATGGAAAGATGATAAAACCTTTCTTGACAAAAGCTATAATGAAGGATGGAAAAATAGAGGAAGAGTTTGAAGCTGAAGTAGTGAATCCTATGCTTTCTTCTGAAAAGACTCTGCATGAAGTAAGGGAAATACTTAGAGGAGTAGTTACTGATGGGACTGGTAAAGCTGTGAATTCGGAGTTATTCCCTATTGCCGGTAAAACAGGAACAGCAATGATAGCAGCAAGAGGTGGATATGAGGGATATTTTGTCTCTTTCTGTGGCTATTTCCCTTCTGATAATCCGAAATATACATGTTTCGTAGGTATTCGCAGACCAGTAGGCTCTCCATCGGGAGGATTAATGCCGGGTGCAGTATTTAAAAGAATAGCAGAGGGAATTTACATGAGAAATCTTGTTGCTACACCGATTAAACCGGTGGCAGATACAATAAATTCTTTAATTCCTGTAGTGAAAAACGGTTCTCTGAAAAATACAGAAATAGTATTGGATGAACTGGATCAAGACTTCACCTTGGCAGGAGGAAAAGCGGACTGGATAAAAACAAGATTAGATACATTGTCTAATGCGATTGTTTTAGAAGCGAACAATGTATCTTCTGAAGGGTTAGTCCCTAATGTTATTGGTATGGGTGCCCGTGATGCAATATTCTTGTTAGAGAATCAGGGTCTGAAAGTTCGTCTTGTAGGTGCAGGTAAAGTGAGAAAACAATCTTTGACTGCGGGTAGCCGTTTGGTAAAAGGTTCGACGATAACAATAGAGTTAAATTAATAAATAAAGATAGGCTTATGAAGTTGCAAGATTTACTTAAAAATATAGATATACTTGATGTAAAGGGAGAGAATAACCCTGATGTGACAGGGATATTTACAGATTCACGTAATGCAATCGACGGGTCTGTTTTTATAGCCCTCAAGGGTGTTCAGGTTGACGGACATCAGTATGTGAATAACGCTTTAGATTTAGGAGCTAAAGTTATAGTTTATCAAGATAATATAGATGTATCTAATTCTGCTATTACTTATGTAAAAGTAAAAGATACAGCTGATGCTGCGGGTAAGATAGCTACCTATTGGTATGGAGATCCATCCAGCAAATTAAAATTAGTAGGAGTTACCGGTACAAACGGTAAAACTACAACGGCAACACTGCTTTACGAAATGTTTCGTAAGCTAGGATACAAAGTCGGTTTATTGTCTACGGTTGCAAATTATGTGGACGAAAAAGCCTTTCATGCAACACATACAACACCCGATCCCATTTCTTTAAATGATATGCTGAATAAAATGGTAGAAGCAGGTTGCGAATATGCTTTTATGGAAGTGAGTTCACATGCTATTCATCAAAAACGCATCAGTGGGTTAAAATTCGAAGGAGCTGTCTTTACCAATCTTACTCAAGACCATTTGGACTATCATAAAACTATGGCAGAATACCTGAAAGCGAAGAAAACCTTCTTCGACGAACTGCCTGAGACTGCTTTTGCTTTGACAAATATTGATGATAAAAACGGATTGGTGATGCTTCAAAATACAAAAGCCAAGAAGCATACTTATTCGGTTCGTTCACTAGCCGATTTTAAAGCGAAAATCATAGAGAAACATTTTGATGGTACTGCAATTGAAATTAACGGAAAAGAAGTACAAGTCCAATTTGTTGGTGTATTTAATGTTTACAATCTGTTAGCTGTATATGGTGCAACAGTGCTACTTGGACAAGATCCTGACGAGGCTCTTCTTGTATTAAGTACATTGAAACCCGTGTCAGGACGCTTCGAGACCTTGCGTTCGCCAGAGAATTATACGGCAATTGTAGACTATGCGCATACGCCTGATGCTTTGACAAATGTATTGGAGGCCATTCATGAAGTTCTTGACGGAAGTGGACGTGTAATAACTGTTGTTGGTTGTGGTGGAAATCGCGACAGGACTAAGCGTCCGATTATGGCGCGCGAAGCTGTCCGTTTGAGCGATCAGGTTATTCTTACATCGGATAACCCTCGTTGGGAAGAGCCTCAGGCCATTATAAACGATATGGCGGATGGTCTTAACAGCCAACAGATGAAAAAAACATTGCTGATAGCAGAGCGTGAACAAGCTATCAGAACTGCTTGCACATTAGCAAAAGAAGGAGATGTTATCCTTATTGCCGGTAAAGGACATGAGGATTACCAAGATGTAAAAGGAGTGAAACATCACTTCGATGACAAAGAAGTTGTTTTAAAATTATTCAACGATTAGTCTTTATTCTGAAAATAGAGAGAGTAAATATTGATCATAAATAAATATTCATAATGTTATATTATCTATTCGAATTTCTAGATAGTTTAGATTTTCCGGGAGCGGGGATGTTTAAATACGTATCGTTCCGTTCAGCGATGGCCCTATTGTTGTCATTGCTGATTTCTACATTGATTGGACGACGTATTATCGATAAACTCCAAAAGTTACAAGTAGGAGAGGTTGTCCGTAATCTTGGATTAGAAGGGCAATTAAATAAAAAAGGAACTCCAACTATGGGGGGAATCATTATTATCATTGCTATATTATTGCCTACCCTTTTGCTCACTCGCTTAGATAATATCTACATTATATTGATGATAATTACTACTGTGTGGCTCGGATCTTTAGGGTTCTTGGATGACTATATAAAAGTATTTAAGAAAGATAAAGAAGGACTGCATGGTAAATTCAAAATTATAGCTCAGGTTGGATTAGGCTTGATTGTAGGATTAGCTCTTTATCTAAGCCCAGATGTAGTTATCCGAGAGAATGTTGAATTTCGCAATCAGGATAATGTTATCGAACGTGTGAGTTATGAGGCGGTAGGGGCAAAGTCTACTCAAACTACAATTCCTTTTGTAAAGAATAATAACCTTGATTACGAAAGTCTGGTTTCATTTATGGGCGATTATGCCGAACCGGCAGCTTGGATTTTGTTCGTTATTGTTGTTATATTTATTGTTACAGCGGTATCCAATGGAGCAAACCTTACAGATGGATTAGACGGATTGGCTGCGGGTAACTCTGCAATCATAGGTGTCACACTGGGAATACTGGCATATGTATCTGGTCACATCGAATTTGCATCCTACCTCAATATAATGTTTATTCCCGGTAGTGAAGAGCTAGTGGTGTTTGCTGCTTCATTTATTGGGGCAACAGTAGGCTTCTTGTGGTATAATGCTTTTCCGGCACAAGTGTTTATGGGTGATACGGGAAGTTTAACGTTAGGGGGGATTATCGGTGTATTTGCCGTAGTAATACATAAAGAATTATTATTACCAGTTCTTTGTGGTGTTTTCTTTGTAGAAAGTATCTCTGTGATGATGCAAGTATTCTATTTCAAATTTACGAAAAAGAAATATGGGGAAGGGCGACGTATATTCAAAATGACTCCTCTGCATCACCATTTCCAAAAGGCAGGAAATTCGGGGATACAAGCAATAATTCAGAAGCCGATAGGTCCTATTCCGGAATCTAAGATAGTAGTACGTTTTTGGCTAATAGGCATTATTCTTGCAGTTGTTACTCTGGCAACCCTTAAAATGCGATAATAAAAAATTATGGATAAGATAGTTATACTTGGTGGCGGCGAAAGTGGAGTAGGATCAGCTATTCTGGCTAAGGCAAAAGGCTTTGAAGTCTTTTTGTCCGATAGTGGAACGTTGCAGGATCGCTATAAGGCAGAGCTTGACCGACATAATATTAAGTACGAAGAAAAAGGTCATACCGAAGAGGTTATTCTATCAGCTACTGAGATAATAAAAAGTCCGGGTATTCCTAACTATGTCTCTCTTGTGAGAAAAGCAAAGGATATGGGAATTCCAATCTTATCCGAAATGGAGTTCGCAAAGCGCTATACATCGGCTAAAATGATTTGTATAACAGGTAGTAATGGTAAGACAACTACAACCAGCCTGATATATCATATACTGAAATCTGCCGGATTGAATGTCGGGCTAGGAGGAAATATAGGACGTAGCTTTGCTCGTCAGGTTGCTGAAGAGAATTACGATTATTACGTATTGGAGTTGAGCAGCTTTCAGCTTGAAAATATGTACTCATTCAAAGCCGATATAGCTATTTTGTTAAACATAACTCCTGACCATCTCGATCGTTACGATCATGATATGCAAAAGTATGTTGATGCAAAAATGCGTATCGTACAGAATCAAACAGAGGAAGATGCATTTATCTTCTGGGAAGATGATCCTATCGTAAGTAAGGAATTGGATAAACTGGTTTCGTCGGGTAAGCAATACTCGTTTGCGGAATATAAGGAGGATAATACTTCTGCATATCTGGAAGATAATGAGATAATTATAAACACTCCTAAATCTGTATTTGTTATGGAGCAAGATCTATTAGCATTAGAAGGTACTCACAACTTGTACAATTCGCTGGCATCCGGTATTGCTGCTAAGTTGCTAGATATAACAGATGATAATCTGCGTCAATCGTTGAGCGATTTTCAGGGAGTAGAACACCGTCTGGAGAAGGTAGCACGAGTAAGAGGAATACAATTCGTGAATGATTCTAAAGCTACGAATGTAAATTCTTGCTGGTATGCCCTTAAGAGTATGAAAACGAAAATTGTTCTCATACTAGGAGGAACAGATAAAGGGAATGATTATACCGAGATAGAGTCCTTAGTGCTCGAGAAAGTAAGAGCATTGGTTTTTCTTGGTGTAGATAATAGTAAATTACATCAGTTCTTTGATGGGAAGGTTGAAAAAATAGAAGATACTTCTTCCATGAAAGATGCTGTAGAGAAAGCTTATGCCTTGGCAGAAGAAGGAGATACCGTTTTGCTATCCCCATGTTGTGCCAGTTTCGACCTCTTCAAGAATTATGAAGACAGAGGTGATCAATTTAAAGAATGCGTTAGAAAATTATAGATAGCATGGAATTTAATTTTTTAGGCAGGGCATTTAAAGGCGACAAGGTGATATGGTGTATATTCATAGCACTTTGCGTTGTTTCGTTGCTTGAGGTGTTTAGTGCCACAAGTACGATCGCATATCGCCAGCAAAACCACTGGGCACCAATATTACGTCATGCAGCCTTTTTGCTGATAGGCTCTGCTGTAGTAATGTTCTTGCAACGTGTGCCAAGTCGCTTCTTTTCTATACTATTGTTGGGTTTACCTGTTTCGGCCATATTACTGATTGTTACAATGTTTATGGGTGAAGACGTCAATGGAGCTCAGCGATGGCTGGGGATAGGTGCTTTTACCATACAGCCTTCCGAATTTGCCAAGATATCAGCAATCGGTTTTGTTGCCTTCTTCCTGAGTAAGATGAAGCCCGGAAATGAAGATTGGATATTCAAAACATTGATTATTGGTGTAGGTGTGCTATGCTTGCTTATTGCTCCCGAAAACTTATCAACAGCATGCTTATTGTTTGGTGTGTGCTTTTTGATGATGTTTATTGGGCAAGTCAGTTTAAAGAAGTTGGGAATGATCGCTCTGGTTGGTATAGGAGCAGGAGTTATCCTTATTGGTAGCCTTACCTTATTACCCGATTCTTTTGCAAAAGATTATTTACCCGATCGTCTTGCAACATGGAAAGCTCGTATAGAGCGACATTCCAGTGAGAATGAGATCTCGATACATGACAAATTGGAGGATGGTTCGGTAGCTTATAAGATTACAGATGAAAATTATCAGGTATCTCATGCTAAAATAGCCATTGCAAATGGTGGCATTATAGGTTTACCTGGTAGTGGAGTAGAGCGGGATTTCCTTCCTCAGGCCTATTCCGACTTTATATATGCAATCATTCTGGAAGAGATGGGATTGCTTGGGGGAATATTTGTTTTGATGCTCTACGTCGTCTTGATGATACGGTGTGGAGTTTTGGCATCCAAGTGCGAAAAGAAATTTCCTCGTTACCTGATATTAGGAGCCAGTATAATGCTGACCATACAAGCTCTGGCGAATATGGCTGTGGCTGTAAACCTGATACCTGTAACAGGACAACCTCTACCCTTGATAAGTAGAGGAGGAACTTCTACGATTATTACATGTGCATACTTTGGTATTATTTTGGCTTGTTCTTCTAAGTTGAATAACTCAGAACATGAAGATGTAGACGAGAGTATTGCAAATATTGATTTTGAAACATTTGACAGTATACCTGTAGAACAAAACAATGGATAAATTGAAAGTTATTATAAGTGGAGGTGGTACCGGAGGACATATTTTTCCGGCAATAGCCATTGCCAATACAATAAAGAAACGTTACCCCGATAGTAAAATTCTTTTTGTAGGAGCAGAAGGACGTATGGAGATGGAAAAGGTTCCGGCTGCAGGCTATGAGATTATTGGAATAAAGGTGTCCGGCTTCAATCGTAAAAATTTACTTAAAGCATTTTCTACTATTTGGCAATTTAGGAAAAGCTTGAAGAAAGCGAAAGAAGTAATAAAGGATTTTCAGCCTGATATAGCTATTGGTGTTGGAGGATATGCAAGTGCCCCAACTTTGTATAAAGCGAGTTCATTGGGAATTCCGACATTGATACAAGAACAGAATTCCTACGCGGGTATTACAAATAAATTTTTAGGGAAGAAAGCTTCGAAAATATGTGTAGCCTATGACGGGATGGACAAATTCTTCCCGAAGGATAGGATCGTTATGACGGGTAATCCTATCAGAGAAGAGCTAATGTCTGCTGCAATAACAAAAGAAGAGGCTTGTAAAGAATTTAATCTAGATCCGTCAAAGAAGACAATCTTGCTGATTGGAGGAAGTCTAGGTTCAAGAACGTTGAATAAAAGCTTACTGGCTGCTATAGATAAGCTGGCTGCATCGGATGTGCAAGTCTTGTGGCAATGTGGCAAGTTGTATTCTTTTGAACTGAATATGGATATTGAAGGTCGTGGTAACCCTTCCAATATTCACCTGCATGAGTTTATCACTCGTATGGATCTGGCTTACAAGGCCGCTGATCTTGTGATATCCAGAGCAGGAGCAAGTTCAATATCAGAATTGTGCTTGCTGGGTAAGCCTACTATATTAGTGCCATCGCCAAATGTGTCGGAAGATCATCAGACAAAAAATGCAATGGCCTTAGTTGATAAAGAAGCTGCTGTACTCATTACAGACATGGAAGCAATGAATGTTCTGGTAGATAAAGCCCTTGAAATGGTAAATGACGAGGATCAACTAAAAAAGTTGGCTGAGAATATTCAGCAACTGGCACAGCCAGACTCTGCTAATCGTATAGTAGATGAAGCAATAAAATTAATTAAAAGATAGAATGGATATACAGTCAATATATTTTATTGGTATAGGAGGAATAGGGATGAGTAATCTGGCTCGCTATTTTATTTCTAAAGGAAAAAAAGTAGGCGGTTATGATCGTACAGAAACCCTTCTGACCAAGACATTGGTAAGTGAAGGAGCTGAGGTACATTACGAGGATAATGTAAATCTTATTCCTGATTATTGTAAGGATAAAACGACAACTTTGGTTGTATTTACTCCGGCAGTACCCTCCGATAATGAAGAAGTAAAATATTTTGAAAAAGAAGGATTCGTTATGCAAAAAAGGGCTCAGGTATTGGGTACTATTACTCAGTATAGTAAGGCTCTATGTTGTGCAGGTACTCATGGCAAAACGACTACTTCGAGTATGTTGGCTCATATATTGAAACAATCGCATCTGGATACAAATGCATTCCTTGGCGGCATTTTGAAGAATTACAGCAGTAACCTGATGCTTTCCGAAGAGAGTGAATTCACAGTGATCGAAGCTGATGAATATGATCGTTCGTTCCATTGGTTGCATCCGTATATGGCACTGATTACATCTGTTGATCCCGATCATCTTGATATATACGGAACAGAAGAAGAGTATCTGAAAAGTTTTGAAAAATTTACAAGCTTAATATCTTCGGATGGAGCTTTGGTATTAAAGCATAATACGAAGTTGTCTCCTAAGGTGAAAGAAGGAGTATGCGTATATACTTATTCTATCGATAAGGGAGACTTCCATGCTAAAAATATAAGAATAGGGAATGGCGAAATCTATTTCGATTTTGTAACACCTACGGAGGTTGTGAAAAATGTACAACTAGGTGTTCCCGTTAAAATAAATATAGAAAATGGCGTAGGAGCTATGGCTATCGCTTGGTTGAATGGTGCTACTGCCGACGAGCTGCGGCATGGTATGGCTACTTTTCAGGGAGCAAAACGTCGTTTCGATTTCCTGCTGAAAACTGATAATATAGTGATGATAGACGACTATGCACATCATCCTCAGGAATTGGCTGCAAGTATTTCATCAGTAAAGACTTTGTACCCGGATCGGAAGGTAACCGGGGTGTTTCAGCCGCATTTGTATTCACGAACAAAAGATTTTGCAGATGATTTTGCTCATAGCTTGTCATTACTTGACGAACTTATATTGTTAGATATTTACCCAGCTCGGGAAAAACCAATAGAAGGTGTGACTTCTAAGATAATATTTGATAAGGTTACATGTCCTAAAGTATTGTGTAACAAGGAAGAATTATTACCTTTATTGGAACAAAAAAGCGATATAGAGGTATTGTTGACTATTGGAGCCGGAGATATTGATCGGTTGTTAGAGCCAATTAAGGAAATATTGGAACAAAAAATATGAAGAAAGTTCTCGTTATCATAGGTCTATGTGCGCTAGTTGGTTACTTGGTGTTTGTAGCTTTCTACTTTCAGGAAAAGCCGAAAGAAGGCGTATGTTCCAAATTTGAAGTAGAGGTTAGTAATATTCAGGAAGGAGAACAATTCGTAGATACAGATGATATCGCTAAATATCTGAAAGAAAAAGATCTTGACCCTACAGGTAAACAACTGAAAGATATTAACACGAATGTAATAGAGGAAGCAATCTTGTCAAACCAGTTGGTAAAGAAAGCAGATGTTTTTGTTACTAACAGTGGAGGTATCAGAGCCGTGATAGAGGAGAGGAGACCTATACTGAGGATTATTAGTGATAACGGAGAAAACTATTATATAGACGACGAGGGGAGGAAAATGCCTCTGTCGAAACGCTTCACCGCATATCTTCCGGTAGCCACAGGATCAATAAAAGAAGAATTTGCAAAAGCAGACTTACATAAATTTGCATTATTTTTGCATCAGGATAAATTCTGGAATGCGCAGATTGAACAAATTGTAGTACTTCCCAATAATGAAGTGAAACTTATCCCTCGTGTGGGCGATCATCAAATCATTTTAGGAAGTCTGCATGGATATAAAGAACGCTTGGATAAATTACTGACATTTTATGAAAATGGTCTGAATGCAGCAGGCTGGAATAAATATTCTGTTATTAATTTGAAATACGACAAACAAGTTGTTTGTACTAAGCGTTAATAAGTGAAATTTCTTACTGAGCTGTTTTTGGCCAGTCAAAAAGATATATAAGTATGGAACAATCAGGTTTTATTGTTGGTATAGACCTAGGCACATCTAAAATAGTTGGAGTTTTGGGTCGCAAAAATGAACAAGGAGTAATTTCAATCCTGGCATCGGAAAGTATCCCTTCGGATGCTAGTGTAAGGTATGGAGTTATTTATAATATAGATGAAGTTGCTGGAAAGATAAAAAAACTAATCAGTCTTCTTGAAAACAAGGTTGGCAAAAAGATTGGTAAAGCATATGTTTCTATAGCCGGTAAATCTCTTCGTGCAGTAGAGCATATCGAAACTAAATACTTAGACGGAGTTACGCCTATTACATTTGCTATGTTGGATAGTATGGAGCAACAGGCAAAACTGAATAAACCGGATTTTTATACAAATTATAGTGTTTTGGCTCCCGAATATTATTTGGATGGCAAATACGAAGAAGATCCTATCGAGAAGACCGCTTCTACGATCGAAGGGCATTACAGGCTGGTGATAGGTCGCCCTAATATAAAAGCGAATCTGATAAAGAGTATTTCAGAAAAAGCAAAAATAGAGATAGCAGGGTTTATCGTTGGCCCCGTATCTTCCGGTGCATTAGTGTTGGACGAAGAAGATCGTCAAAAAGGGTGTGCTTTGGTCGACTTTGGAGCAGGTACAACAACGCTTTCTATTTACAAGGGAGGATTACTACGCTACATGACAGTAATTCCATTTGGAGGTCGTACAGTGACTAAAGATGTTCAAGAATTAGGCTTTGTGTTCGATTCAGCCGAAACTTATAAGAAACGTTATGGCAAGCTAGGTAAAGATAAGAATAAGCCAACAGCGGATGTCGCTCCTGAAGTTGACTTACGAGAACTAAATAAAGTTATTCAACTTCGCGAAGACGAAATTATTCTGAATGTATTACACCAGATAAAAGAGTCAGGTTTTGCAGAAGAACTGGAAGCCGGTATTATCATCATGGGAGGAGCCTCTCAGATGAATGGACTTCCGGAATATCTGTTCGAAAAATCTCAGATGCCTGTGAAAAAGGCAGTAGCTAAGCGTGTATATATTAATAATGCTGCGGAGTTGCTTCAAAACCCTTCTTACACGCAAGTATTGAGTCTGTTGCTATTTGCAAGCGAAAATTGCGAAAAGAAAGAAGTGATTATCCCTCAGGAAGAAGTAAAACCCGTAGTAACCCCTATTTCTACTCCTCATGTTGAAGAAGAAATCGAGGAAGAGGAAATTCATGAAGAAGAGCATCCTAAGAAACATAAGAAAGAAAAGAAATCAAAGGATGGTAAACAAACTTCTCTTTTCGGCTTCTTCGAAAAGATTCAGAATTTTGGAGGAACAATGTTTAACGACGAGGAATAATACATTCGTTATCTAATAAAAAACAAAACAACTTAAGATATGGATGAAAAGATACTAGACTTCCAATTCCCACGAAAAACTCAAACAATAATAAAGGTTATTGGAGTTGGTGGTGGTGGCGGAAACGCAGTAAATCATATGTATAACGAAGGTATCCACGATGTGTCTTTCGCTCTATGTAATACCGATAATCAGGCGTTATGCGAGTCGCCGGTTGATACGCGCATCCAATTGGGACGTAAAACAACTGAAGGATTAGGGGCAGGTAATCGTCCCGAAGTAGCGAAAGAAGCAGCCGAAGAAAGCCGAGAGGACATAGAAGCGCTGTTGAATGATGGAACCAGAATGGTATTCATCACTGCCGGTATGGGAGGTGGTACAGGTACCGGAGCAGCTCCGGTTGTTGCCCGCATAGCAAAAGATCTTGGAATCCTGACAGTTGGCATTGTGACTATTCCTTTCGTTTTCGAAGGACGTAAGAAAATTATACAAGCCCTGAAAGGTGTAGAAAATATAGCCCGCAATGTTGATGCCCTTTTGGTAATCAATAATGAGCGACTGATTGATATATATGCCGATCTGACTATTCCTAATGCATTTGCAAAGGCTGATGATACACTGACTATTGCCGCAAAAGGAATCGCAGAGATAATTACTGTACATGGTCATATTAATCTCGACTTTGCCGATGTTAAAACTATTCTGAAAGATGGTGGTGTAGCCATTATGAGTAGTGGATACGGAGAAGGAGAAAATAGGGTAGAAGATGCTATTGTTAATGCCCTTCACTCTCCACTGTTGAATAATAATGATGTATTTGATGCTAAGAAAATATTATTCAATATATACTCTAGTGCTGAGACTCCTCTTATTGTAGAAGAGATGGAGGCTGTTTCAAATTTCATGAAACGATTTGGACCAGAAATAGAGGTTATCTGGGGAACAGCAACAGATGATAAGCTAGGTAATAAAGTTAAAATTACACTTCTGGCAACAGGATTTGGTATGTCTAGTATTCCGGGTATTGACGAGCATTATCGTGAATTGTCGGAAGAAGAAGAGTTGGCTGAAGAAGAGCGCATCAAAAAAGAAGAAGAGGAAAAACGTCGTATCAATGAAATGATTGAGAAACACTATGGTAAAGATGGTGTGCAGACAATGGCGGTGAGATCTTCTGTTTTCGGTCAAAAACCGGTAGTCTTATCTACTGAAGAATTGGATGACGACAAGATTATCGATGCTTTGGAGAATACTCCGGTATTTAAACGCGACGAGAAATTTAATCCTAGTGAATACAAACCTGAAGCACATAAGCAGCAAGGTGGTTTGTTTAATGACTAATAACTAAATACAATAAATATATGAGCCTATTTGATAAAGTTAGCGAAGATATTAAAGATGCAATGCGTGCAAAAGATAAAGTGCGGTTAGAAGCATTGCGTGGAATGAAAAAAGAATTTATAGAGGCTAAAACGGCTAAAGGGGCAGAAGATGAATTGTCAGATGAAGCAGCCATCCAAATAATTCAGAAGATGGCTAAGCAGCGCCGTGACAGTGCAGAAATATATAATGGACAAAGTCGTCCCGATCTGGCGGAGAAAGAACTTGCGGAACTTGCTGTTCTTGAAGCTTATCTGCCAAAACAGCTTACGCAAGAAGAGCTGGATGTAAAAGTTGCTGAAATTATCGCTCAGGTTGGCGCTAGTTCACCTGCCGATATGGGTAAGGTGATGGGAGTGGCAACTAAAGCACTTGCCGGTGTTACTTCGGGGAGAGCTATTTCCGATACTGTGAAGAAATTACTGAGCAAGTAAGATTTCTTATATATTAGTTAAGGTATAAAAAAAGCAGGAATTTGAAAAATTCCTGCTTTTTTGTTTATGATATAGGGATTAGTTAGTAATTCCTAGTTTAGCTTTTACTAGAGCATTAGCATTGATTGCGTTTGCTCCAATATGTAGAAGAGAAGCTTCATCTAAGATGTATGTATAGTTGTTTTCATTACCTACATCTTTAATTGCTTTGACCATTTTTTGTTGAACTGGCTCAAGTAATTGTTGTCTTTTTTTCTCAAATTCTTGAGAGCTTGTTTGTACGTATGATCTGTATCTTTGTTCTAAAGCAGCTAACTGAGCTTGTCTGTCTTGGATAAGGCTTTCAGTTAATTCTGTCGTGTCTTTTTGAAATTTTTCTGCTAATGCAGTATATTCAGCTTCAATTTCAGCAGATCTTTTTTGTATTGTTTCTCCCTCAGTGTTCAATTGAGTTTCAATATCTTTTAGCTCAGGCATTTTAGAGAAAATCTCCTGAGAGTTGATGTAAGCAATTTTGTCTTGCGCGAAGATAGTTATTGGTGCTACGATAAAAAGTAGCAGGATTAGTTTTTTGAACATAATTATAATTTTCTTTTAGTGGTTAATTCTATATTAATATTGAGAACAAATTTAAATAATTATTTCGAATATCCTAGTTTAGCAAGTACTTCATTACTTATATCTATCTTAGGGGATGCAAAAATAACGCTTTCGGCAGAGGCTCTGTCCAAAATTAGCTGATAGCCTTTCGATTCGGATAGCTCTTTTACTGCGTTATAAATATCATCCTGAATTGGCTTAATCAAGGCTTCTCTTTGTTTAAATAATTCACCTTCGGGACCAAAGTATTTACGATTTAGTTCTTGTAGATTTTTCTCTTTTTCTACAATCTCATTCTCTCTTTTAGTTTTTTGTTCAGCAGAAAGAAAAACAAGATCTGATTGATAAGACTTGTACATATTCTTTACCTCTTGCTGCTGTTTTTCTACCTCTCCTTGCCATTTTTTAGACATAACCTCAAGTTGCTCTTGAGCGGTTTCGTAGCTACTTATATTGCTAAGAATGTACTCCATATCTATTAAGGCGAATTTTTGAGCATAACTGCTGGCAGTTATACCTACAAATAATGCGAATAATATTAAAAGCTTTTTCATATACTCCCAAATTTAGTTTTTAAACTTTGTGTAATTATTTCATCTTTAATATAAAGATATACTATTAGACACTCAGTTCTTCCAATTGTTTATTCTATGCAATATAAATAATGTTAATTTGCTCAATATTAAAATTCTTGACCAATAACAAAGTGGAATTGACTACCACTACTTGAACGGGAACCATTGATAGGGTCAAATCCATATGCCCAGTCTATACCCATAAGTCCAATCATCGGTAAGAAGATTCTAACACCTGCTCCGGCAGAACGTTTCAACTCGAATGGGTTGAATCTCTTCAGTTCGTTCCATGCATTACCGGCTTCAACAAAACCTAGTGCATAGATCGTAGATGATGGTTCCAGAATAAGAGGATATCTTAACTCAAGAGCTAGACGAGTATAGGCGCTTGCCTGCATGCCTAAAGATCCGTTTTCGTATCCACGAAGTCCAATTGTTTCTGTTGCATAAGTGCTTGAATATCCTGACATTCCGTCTCCTCCTACATAGAAAGTACCGAAAGGAGATTTTTTGTTTTTATTATAATATCCCAAAAGACCATATTCTGCACGTGTCATAAGGACGGGTGTTCTTTTATGTTTATCCGGATCTAAGAGAGGAATAAATATTTTAGATTTGAATTTCCATTTATGATACTCTATCCATTTGTATTTATCACTTGATTCGTAGCCTTGCTCATCCGGTTTCATGCTCGCATAATCTTTATTGTCGAAAGCTGAGAATGGAGGAGTAAATTGCACACTTAAAGAGAACTCTGATCCTCTACGTGTATATAGTGGGTTGTCGACACTATTTCTGTTCAATGATAGATTTACGCTTAGGTCATTTGCTGATCCGTCTTTAACTATGAAGTAAGCCCAATCTTTCATCTTATACATTTGGTATCCTAATTCAGCTTGAACAAAGAAGTATTGGTCTGGCCAAGATAGACGTTTTCCGTATCCAATAGAGGCTCCTATAATCTGGATAGATTTGCTTGCATCTGTAGCCATACTGTAGTCTCCGTAACCACTGCCATAACCATTCCCATATCCACCATACCCACCGTATCCTCCATATCCGTATCCTCCATATCCATATCCTCCATATCCCCCATAGGAATTGCTTAGATAGCGACTGTTGATATCACTCTGGCGTGAATAGTATGCACCTACCGATAGAGAGTTTGGACGTTTGCCTCCAAACCAAGGATCCATAAATGAAATGGAATATGATTGGTAATATTTAGCATTTGTTTGCGCACTCAACATTAACGTTTGTCCTTCTCCTTGCGGAATAATCCCTTTATAAGATTTAGGATTTAGAAGATTCTTGAGTGAGAAGTTTGTAAACTTCAAACTAAGTCGACCTATGATACCTGTTTGTCCCCAACCTGCAGAAACTTCTACCTGGTCATTTGCTTTAGATACAAGGGGAAGGTTGATATCTACAGTTCCTGATTCTGGATCCGGCACTGGTTCCGGAGCCAGAGATTCTGGATCGAAGTGGCCCGATTGAGCAATCTCTCTTACTGACTGAATGATATCTTCTCGACTGTAAAGAGCTCCCGGTTTGATTCTAAGGTCGCGTCGTACAATGTCTTCATAAACTCTGTCATTACCAGAAATAACAACTTTTCTGATTGTTGCTTTCGATCCTTCTTGTATACGTATTTCAAGGTCTATCGAGTCATTGCTTATATTTACCTCAACAGGGTCGGCATATGAGAAAAGATATCCGGCATTTTGGTAAAATACATTCATAACAGCGTCTTCGTCCACAGATAGACGATCGGTTAATTTCTTCTGGTTATATACATCACCGGCTTTCATATTCAAAACACGGTCGAGTCTCCAACTTGGTTGTATTGTGTTACCTACCCAATTTATGTTTTTCAGGAAATATTGTTTCCCTTCATCAACCTTAATATGAATATTAACTTTATTTGGATTTTCTGTGTCATTATATACAGTATCCCATACTATTTGAGCATCACGATAACCTAGTTCGTTATATTTAGCAATAAAGTTATCTTTGTCTTCTTTGTAGCTTTCTGTTACATATTTTGTTGAACGAAGGAAGTTTCTTAACCAAGCATTGAAATTACTCTTGTGGCGAGTTTTTTTCATCGCCTTTTCAAGTGTGCTGGCTTTAACCTCTTCATTACCTTCAATGACGATTGTATTAACTTTGGTCTTGTTCTTCTTAACCACATCGATGTGTAGAATAACATGGTTCTCCTTCGATACGTCAGGTTTTTCTGTCAATTTTATCTCTGCACTACCAAATCCTTTTTCAGAGAAATACTTTTGGATTATAGTATGAGCTCTATCCATTTGGTTTGGTGTAATCTGTAGATTCTTTACCATCCCGATTTTCGACTCAATATCTTGTTGCTCTCCTTTTTTCATTCCCGAATATACGATGTCCGAAATACGAGGACGTTCTTTCAATTTTATTTCAAGCCAAATTTTATTGCCTTCTATTTTCGTTTGTAGTATCTCGATGTGGGAGAACAGACCCATTTTCCAAAGACGTTTTACGCCATTTGTTATTTCTGCACCCGGAATTTCTACTTTATCTCCTACCGCCAATTGAGCAAATCCAAGGATAGTGTAATCCTCGTACATCGGATTTGTAACCCCTGTTATTTTTATGTCAGCTATCTCATACACTCTTGGGTTTTCGTATGAAATAGGAGGAATCTTTGTCTCATCTGAACTTGCGATCACTTGAGCATTGATGCTCATAGATATTGAGCAGAAGATGCTGAATAGAATAAATAAGGCTTTCTTGAACATATTTGGTAAATCGTTACTTACAGTTGTTGTTAAAAAGTTTTTGTCTCGTTTAGCTTGGAGATCATTCATTCGAAACTTGCTCACTTGTTTTACCAAAGCGTCTTTCACGACTTTGAAAATCCACAATGGCTTTATAGAATGATTCTTCATTAAAATCAGGCCATAATTCATCAGTGAAGTATAGTTCCGAGTATGCAATTTGCCATAAAAGGAAATTGCTTATACGTAGCTCACCCCCTGTTCTGACTAGAATGTCAGGATTAGGGATTTCTTTGGTTTCCAGGTATGAGTCTATTAAGGTCTCATTTATATCGTCTATATTTATTGCTTTAGAGTTTACGTCTTTAGCAATATTCTTTATCGCTTCTGTTATTTCCCATTTGGAAGAATAGCTTAGCGCTAATATTACAGTAACCCCTGTGCATGGAGCGGTCGTTTCCAGACAATATTGTAGGGCTTCTTTCGTGTCTTCGGGAAGGCGGGAAACGTCACCTATAACTTTTACTCTTACATTATTCTTTACCAGATCCGGCGTCTCTTTTGCTACGGCTTGTATCATCAAGGACATCAGGGCTTTTACTTCTTCTTCCGGTCTGTTCCAGTTCTCGGTAGAGAAAGTATATAGAGTAATGTATGAAACTTGCGCTATGGATGCTGCTTCAATAATTCTTCTTACAGCTGATACTCCTTCCTTATGACCAAAAGTACGGTCAAGATTACGTTGTTTAGCCCAACGTCCATTACCATCCATGATGACAGCAATGTGTTGAGGTATACGGATTTTATCTATTTGATCTAGATATGACATCTATATAGTTTTTTATTAATCAATATTTAAACAAGGGCATATTCTGGCTCCAAAGTCCCATGTAAGGGTTATCATTGTAAGGGAGTACCAGTCTGTATTTTTAAATATTCCACCCTTTATGTTATAAGGCGCATCTAAATTGAAATCAACCCCTTTCTTGGTGACATCAAATGAGTCACTGAATAAACGTCTGAAAGAGAATTCAAATCCTAAATTAAGACGATCCTTAATCTTATATTTTACTCCTATCCCAATAGGAATATTTGCATCGAAAAACTTTTTCTCACCCGATCCTGCTGTTAATCCCAGTCCGGTGAAAAGGTATGGCGATATGCGTTTTGCTCCTAAATAACCAAATTGGTCACTATAGTTGAAAAAGTTAAACTCTATCTGACTTCCTAACTCGTAAAACATCCTGCTAAAAGATGTATTCTGATCTAGAGGAAATTTATTACCAGAGTTTCGTGTATCACCTGATACTTTTCCTATAACAAAATTACTTTTAACGGCCCATCTCAAGTCCACGTTGTATCTGAAGACTGCGCCAACAGACAATCCCGGATCTTGATAAAGCTTGGTCTTGTTTGCATCTCCCATATAAAAAGATGTTCCAAGCATTCCTCCGATCTCATATTTGTAATTATCCTGAGCTTTGAGTTCGTCCGATAGACTTACAAAACAGATAATCGAAAATATGATAAATAGCGTATTTCTTTTAGTCATTATTTTATTCACATACAGTTCTATCAACCTTAACGTAAAATGTTAAGCTAAAAGTATATGAGGAATAAAAGTATATTTTATTTTTTCGGATTTAGTTTGTTTAATCTTCCTCTCCATACCTCATGTACAAGAGTGTTGTTATCTTGTATTCCGCCGAATACCCAGATATAATTATCTTCGTCTACTACTACAGACTGATTGGAAGCTTTAGGCATCTTAGGATCTAAAAACTCTAAGTCAGTAGGAGCAGGAGTCCATTTTATACCGAAACTAACAGATCTGTATAATTTGTTAGACACTAATGCATATAGGTAATTGTCGTACATAAAAGTTGGTATTCCCTGTTTAGATGTAAATACCTTATGCTCATCAGTAAGCATTAGTTGTAGCTCTTGATTACTTGATATTTGAACAAGCCATGTTTGATTTGACACCTTGTTGTTGGAATTTACCCCACCAGTAATCATCAGTAGATTTAAGTCTTTATTTGCTCTGTTATAGTTTGTAACTGAACTAAAGCCAGAAAGTGGTAATGCTCCTTTTTCTGTATTATTCAAAACTCTTATCTTCTCAAGAGTATTTGATTTAGATATTTTCGATAGATAGTTATCTTGAGTGACTGCTAGAAGATAATCATTGGACTCTTCCATTGCCGGAACCACTCCTAGTATAGTCTCTACACCACTGAATTTTTCTTGCCAGCTGACACCATCTGTAGATGTGTAAACTTTCTTGTCTGTATCTGTTGCGTAGAATGAATTGTTGAATAAAACTATGCTTTCCAAATTGAATTTATTAGCAGCAGGTAGTCCGCTTAATGCTTCTCTAGCAGCATAGGATGAGCCTTTTTGAGCTTCGTGTAGATATAAATTATTATCGGTGTCTACCGAGAATGTATAAAATACAGATCCTTTTAACAATGTCTTTTGATTAGCTACAGTAGATGGAAGAGTGATTTGTTTAGTATTGCTAACATTCTCCCATACCAATGTGTCAGGGTTCACTTTGTGAACACGGATATCTATAGTGTATGTTTTTTTAGTTATCCCATCAGGAGCTGTTAGTAGAAACTTAGGATAGGACGGTGTTGAAAAATCTATTGAGTCAGAGTTTCCTCCCCAGTCTGCAACAGAATCATTCGCATATAATAAGCTTACTTTACCAACACCGGCAGAATTGAAAGCAATTGTAGCTGCTAATTTCTTCTTTAAATCTGTCCTGTATGGCAATGAGTCCGGATTGTAGATGTGTTGTCTGAACTGATCAATCGCAAACTTAGTCTTGGCCATAACCGGATAATTGATACTGTCAATGGCATTGGCTGGTGTACCCACTATTTTTAAGCCATATATTTGCGCATCTGACGATGGATAAGTTGTTGTATAGTCATCGGAGCCGACACATGAAGCTAGTGCTATGGACAGCAGAGAGATGAATGAAAATTTAATTGCTCGTAGTAAATTCATTTGTTTAAACAGATTATTCAGTATCAATGTGCAAAAATAGAAAGAATTTCGGCTTACACGTCAATAAATCTAATATTTATAATATTTTATACTTATCTAAAGTTTCTGTAGACAGCATGTTCCGATGTTTTCCAGAACTCTTTTTTGTAAGGCAAACTTCTTATGCAGGGAGCCTTTACTCCTTTAATAAAGTGTATGGAAGCTGTTTCTACATATGCTTCGTCCCACAGGTTCTTGTCTATGAGGCTTTGTAGCAGCATGCTGCCCCCTTCTACCATCACAGAATTGATTTTTTGATCTTTTAAGATTCGGAACACATTATCTAATAACTTATCATCGAAAGAGAGTGTAATAAACTGACAGCTTTCTGTTGATTTATCATTGCTATTTTCGGTGAAAACTATAGTCTTAATCTTGTCGTCAAAGATGTTATAATTTTCGGGTATTCGTCCGTGTCTGTCTATTACAATACGAATAGGGTTTTTGCCATACCAGTAACGGGTAGTCAAAGAGGGATTGTCGTTGACAGCCGTATTGGTTCCTATCATAATAGCATCTATCTCAGCTCTCTTTTTATGTACCAATATTCGAGAGAAATCGTTTGAAATAGGTGTCGGTTGTGGTGATTCGTGTTCACCTCTTATTTTGTCTATAAACCCATCTTGAGTTTGCGCCCATTTTAGATAAATATATGGACGATTGGATAGCTGAACTGTGAAAAACTCTTTGTTTAATTCGAGAGCCTCTTTTTCCAAGACTCCGGTAGTTACTTTTATGCCTGCACTCTCCAGCATTTTAATTCCTCTTCCCGATACTTCGGGGTAGGGGTCTAGGCATGCAACTACAACCCGGGGAATTTGATGATCGATAATGAGCTGAGAGCAAGGTGGTGTTTTTCCGTGATGTGAACATGGCTCTAGCGAAACATATATGGTAGACTCTTTGAGCAGAGATTTATTTTTTACGCTATTGATGGCGTTAACTTCTGCATGAGCTTTTCCGTATTGTCTGTGGTAACCTTCTCCGATGATACGATCGTTGTGAACGACAACAGCCCCAACCATAGGGTTGGGACTGGCATGTTCTTTACCATTCAGAGCCAATTGAAGGCTACGGGACATATATTTTTCGTCAATTGTCATTCATTCGGGTTTCTACATGGAGAAACGTATTTGTATTGGCAATATTTTATTTTAAATGTTTTTTTTGGAAAATATTATCTTGCTGCTATTACTTCTATCTCTACTAAAGCCCCTTTTGGTAAATCTTTCACCGCAAAAGCAGAGCGAGCAGGGAAGCTTCCTGTGAAAACAGAAGCATATACTTCGTTCATATCTGCAAAGTCTTTCATGTCGGCAAGAAGTACAGTCGTTTTTACAATATTATCCATTGTTAATCCTGCTTCGGTAAGTATGGCTCTGATGTTTTTGAACGACTGGAATGTTTGTTTTTTTATGCCTCCTTCTACTAGCTGACCAGTAGCAGGATCGATCGGGATTTGTCCCGAAACGAATAACATGTTATTTACTTCTATGGCTTGACTATATGGTCCGATTGCTGCAGGAGCATTGCTTGTAGAAATTACTTTTTTCATATCTGTTTCCTTTTTTATTTTAATCCTTTTTGGCGAATAACTTCATAAATGAGAACTCCGGCTGCAACGGAAACGTTCAACGATCCGATAGTTCCGAATTGAGGAATTTTCACAAGATTATCAGCTATTCGCAAGTTGTCGTTCGAAACTCCAGTATCTTCTGCTCCCATAACGATGGCAATAGGGCCATTGTAATCTACATCGGTATAGTTTTCAGCACCTCGTTCGCTTGCAGCAACAACCTTGATTCCACTGTTTTTTAAAAATTGAATTGCACTGGTTAAACTAGCTTCTTTACAAACCGGAATTTTCAGTAAGGCTCCGGCTGAAGTTTTAACAGCATCAGCATTGACGGTTACACTCCCTTTGGCCGGAATAACAATAGCATCTACACCTGCCACCTCGCAAGTACGAGCAATTGCTCCGAAGTTGCGAACGTCGGTAAGTCCATCAAGAACAAGAATGAAAGGATCCTTTCCGTTTTCATACAAGAAAGGTACAATGTCTTCAATATGTTCGTAGGTTATAGCTGAAAGAAAAGCGATTACACCTTGGTGATTCTTACGGGTAAATCTGTCCAGACGTTCTGCCGGTACTCTTTGTACGGCGACATTATGGGTTTTTAGTATTGCGAAGAGTTCTTTGGATAGATCACCTTGCAGTTCTCTTCTTACTATTACTTTATCTATTTCTTTTCCGGCTTCAATGGCTTCTATAACAGCTCTTATACCGAAAATCATTTCTTTTTCTTTCATTCTTTGAATGTAATATTATTGTTTTTTTTGAGAAAGGAACATCTTTTTTATCAATGTTCTGTTTATCTGTCGGTTTTGACGCTTGACGTTGTACACCGATTTAATCTGACAAAGATACTTTAAGTGTGGGTAATATGAAAGTGATATTCAGTTCATTTATCCTTCAAATCTTAAAAATACGTTGGTCGTGATTTCTTCTTTTATTTAAGGGTGTTAATTATAAATCTATAGTATAGGTGTCGTAGACTGTAGCTCTAGCTCCAAATCCTTCTTTCTGATAGATTAAAGATTCGTTCAAATAATAGCCATTGTCTTCGGTAGAAATACCGTAATCGAATATTTTTTTGTTGCTACATGCTATATTTATTATGTGATCTATCACTAAATCTATAGCACCTTGATTTTTACCTTCCTCTGTAGCTGCTGTATATTGTGCATGAACAACCTTGTCTGTCTCAAAAGTAAGACATCCCCCAAGTATGCTATCGTCTTTGTCGACAGCGGTGTATAGCTTGATGTTGTCAGGAAATTTTTCTTGGAGATAGGTTATTTCTTCTAAAGAATGTACCGGTTTCTTGTTATATTGGTTTTTTAAATTTTTATCTACTATATTCCAAAAGTTTACTAAGTTGCTGTTTATTAATATTTTAATGTTGTTTTTGTTCGCTTTTTTAAGGCCATTTTTTCTTGAATCGGAGTAAGTTACTCTGTCCCAATTGTATACAGTAGAGGATATGCCTCTGGACGATAAGTAAGCCTTGTAGCGAAACAATGCATATAGGTCTTCTTCGGCAGGTTGACGATGATAAATATGTGGAATTGACTTGTAAATAATCTTCCTGATGCCCTGATGGCGGAAAGTGACGGTCAGATATTCAAAGATCATCAATACTTGGCTTGCCGTTGTGTCTTGACTCATGATCAGTCCACCATAAGTTAAGCCCATATGAGAATAATAAACCTTATCTACTATATGTCCGGGCAATATAGCAACAAGTTTGTTGTCTATGTAGAACAGGAGCGAATAGTCTTTGAATCTGTCTCTGTGATACTCAATGAAATCTCGATAGAGTAAGAAGGTCGCATTCTTAGAGCTGCGGACGAACGTATCCCACGTGTCTTTATCTTCAGTGGTATATAATTTAATTTTGACTTTTCCTGTATTTTTTAAATTCAGCATAGGTGTTGATATAGTCATTAGAGTCATAGATTTCAGAAGCCAGAGCTAGGCAAATAGCCCCAGAAGAATATTCTTTCTCGGTAGCCCATACTCCGGGGGGGATATGCAATCCGTACATCGGGCGGTTGAGCAATACAGTTTTCTTATTTGTTCCATCATCAAGCTCTACCTCAAAGCTACCACTTGTAGCGATCAGTATTTCATGACAATGCTTATGGGCATGCATACCTCGTTTTTCTCCTGAAGGAATGTCGTATATGTAGAATATACGTTCTATATCGAATGGTACATTCTTTAGGCTATGTACTGGGGTTATATTTCCTGCCCTATTTTTGATGACCGGAAGCTCTATCAAAGAGCAGTCGAAAACTGTGCTGAACTCAGGCTTTTGTTCTGTCAACTTTTTCTTGTGTATGTCGGGGTGTTTTACTGATGGATAATTTGAAACGTATTTTTGAAAATCTTTGTAGTTTCTTATATAATCATTCTCGTCGTAATCGTCTGAAGCTATGACAAGGCACAGTGCATTTGTGGAAAAGTTCTCCATACTTCGCCACTGCATGTTCGGGATATATAGAGCCTGATAGGAGCGATTGAGGGAATATTTTTCTCTCTCTTTCCCATTGTCGAGGAAAACGTCAAAGCTGCCTGATAGGGCAATGATAATCTCGTGTTGTGTTTTGAAAGCATGACTTCCTCTCTTTTGTCCTCCGGGAATATCGTATATCCAATAGACACGGGCAATCTTGAACGGGATATGTTGTCCTGCTTCGATAAAGGAAAGATTACCTCTTCGATCAACTATTTTGGGTAAGTCGATAAGCTTTTCTTTTATCATATAGCTAGTTTTTATCTTCTCAACCAAGGTTCTGGGTTCAGTTTGTTTGTTCCCCTCCAAAGTTGAAAATGCATTTGAGAATATCCAGTGTCCGGATCGGTATAAACCTTCCCTAAAGATTGACCGGTTTTTACTTTGTCTCCTTGTTTGACATATATCGTTTGTATGTTCCCGTAGAAAGTATAGTAGTTCCCATGGCGTATGATGATACATGTATTGTATCCCGGAATAGCAGCTACATACGAAACTTCCCCGTTGAATACCGATTTTGCTTCTGCGCCGGCTTGAGACCGAATATCTATACCGCTGCTTGAAGTTGTAACCCATTTGCTGTGTTGGTGTGTTCCAAATCGGGTTGTTATAGTGTAATTGCCTGTAATAGGGTAAGGCAGTTTTCCTTGATTTGCAGAGAAGTTATTTGAGAGTTTAATATTCTCTTCAGTAATAACAGCAGGGGCTGAGCTTCCTTTGCTTTCGGCGGTTTTCCCTTGAGCAGCAGCTCTTCGCTTAGCTTCACGCTCTTGTCTTGCTACTTCTTCGGCAATCAGCTTTGCTATTTGTTTATCGAGATCGTTCGCTTGCTTTCTTTTCTGAGTAAGTACTTTTTCCAAGTCCTTTTGTTTTTTCTTGGCTTCGTTTACCCCAATCTGAAAAGTAGATTCTTCTTTTTTAAGGTTCTCTTGTTCTGAAGTGCGTTGACCTAATAGAACAGTTTTCTCAGCCTTTGTTTTCTCTAAAGCGAGTTTCCTTTCCTTTAGTTTTTCGTTTTGACTTTTTATGTCTTCCGCCTGCTTGCTTCTCCATTCAGAGTATTCTTGAAGGTATCTGAGCCTTCTGTATGACTCGGTCAAGGATTTGCCAGAGAGAATGAATAGTAGTTTGTTTTCACTCTGTCTATTGCTAAGCATTCCTTCTATTGCTTTAGCATAGTTCTTCTGTTTCTCTTTTAGTTCCTCTTCTAGTTCTATGATTTCAGCCTCTATACGCTTTTGCTCTGTGTTGATCTCTCCTATTTCCGATTCTAAAAGAGAAAGTACTTTCTGGCGTGAAAATATTTGATTGGATATTAGTTTTATTCTGTCTAATAATGTTTCTGTACTCTTTTTGGTCTCCTTTAATAGTTTATCGGTATTGCTGATTTCGCGCAGCGTCTCTGTTCTCTGCCGTTCAAGATCTTTGATCTTGGTATTGCTTTGGGCAAAGCTAGCTGTACTAAAGAGTAAGACTATAAAAAGAATATAAAATCTCATTTCTTTTTAATGTAAGTTCCTATAAAATCAGAGAAGTCTACCTTTGTATATTTAGCCGGGACTGAGGTGTCAATACTCAAGTCTTTATCTATATCTAGCTTGTTGTATGTAATGCCAATATCCAATCGCTTTTTTGCAATGTCAACCTGGGCATTCATTGTAGTAGGGTACATGGCAGAGCCTTCTTTTATGAATTCTCCGTATGACCATTGAAGTGTAACATTCTTTTTGTCGTTGTATATCAACGTAGATATTATTCTATTAGAAGCATCTATCGCAAAATTATACAGTAGGTTTCCTTTGTCCTTAGTTTGTAACATATATACATCATCTGTTGCAGAGATATTGTATTTCTCATAGTCGGATTTAGAAACATTCTGCTTGCCCGGGGTAAATAGCTGATTGGTAAAGAGTGCTTGCAGATTATAGTAATTGAAGTCAAAATTTGCCATCAACTTAGAATCTTTGATGCTTTCAGCAATATATTGTTTTTTTAAGCGATCTAAAACGATAATACTGTCAGGAGTAAAGCTTATTCTAAAAGCCTCCATACCTAGCATAGGTCTTACGGATGCCTGCATAATACTATCTTTGATGATTTTGAAGACAGTAGTTGATTTCTTTGAAGAATCTCCAATCTTGAATTCAATACTTCCTTTAGTTGTTAATGTCGAGTATTTTAGCTCAGAGTGTAGAGCGTCATTTATTATTTTGGTAGACGACTTTTTTTCTAATACACCACCAGTTGTGACAGTTTTCTTTGAACCACAGCTGCTAACTGTGAAGATCAAGAATATAATTGAAAACAATGTAATTATATTGCGAGGAGTTAATGTCTTCATTATTCAGATATATAAGTTTTTGTTTCTATTTTTCTGTCTAGCGTTTTAGAATCGCTGTCTCCTTTTTCTTTAGCTTTGATCCAATATTCTAACGCTTTTTCAGGTTCGTTTGTTTTGAACAAAACGTCTCCATAATGTTCCAATACTTCACTGCTAAGTTCTTCCCCTTTCTCTTTACTGTATTTTATAGCATCTTCTAAATATATTTTAGAAATAGTATAAGCTCCTTGTACGAATAGCACCCAACCGTAGGTGTCTAAATAAGTAGGGTTGGTAGGGTCTGCTTTCACGGCTCTGCTACTCATGAGTTCAGCTTTGCTCAGGTCTTTTTTTGCTAGAGATAGGAAGTAGCTATAATTGTTGAGTACACCAACGTTATTAGGGTCAAATTTTAAAGCCTTTTCGTAAGTAGCAAAAGCACTGTCATGTTTTCCTAAGTGATAGTAAAGATCGCCAATCTGTCCGTGAAAGTCGGCAAGAAGTCTGGGGTTATTCTCATCCACATATACGATACCTTCTTTTAAGGTTGTAAGTGCAGCTTTGTGGTCATCCAACATATACTCAGAAACACCTTTGTAGAAATAAAATTGAGGTTGGTCTTTGATATGGCTAATAGCTTCGTCGCAGATTTTTATGGTGAGCTGAAGGCTATCAGGGAATGTAGTAAATAACATCTGTTCCCATCCAAAAGGGTTTGTAGGATTGGCTTCAGTGAAAATTCTATATTGATCTCTAGCCCCGCTTTTGTCTTTTTGGATCATTAAAAGATTTCCATACATTAAGTTTAGTTTGGGCTCTTGAGGATGTTGTATCATCAAAGTATCGAAAAGCGCATTAGCGGCAGTTGTCTCCTGTTGGTTTTGTTGAAGGGATCCGACACGTTGAGCTAGGATAGCCAACTTTGTATCAATATCCATCTTTGAACTCATTAGAGCAATTTGCATTTCTCGTTCGGCAGCTTCTTTATTGTTGGTCTGTTCGTAGTATTCAGCCATTGACGTGATAAGGTAAGGGTCATCAGGATCAATTGCTTTTGCTTTGCTATAAACTAAAAAAGCCTCTTTTTTTCTGCCAGTCTGAAGATATAAATCGCCAAGGAGAATTTGATATTTCAGCTGATTCGGATATTTGTCTATATGTTTCTGTATTTCGGCAAAAGCTTTGTCTTCTTGTTTTAAGGCTGTGTATAATTGATATTTGTGTAGACTTATTTTTTCATTTAACCCTACGATTTTTTCGAGCTTATCCAAAGTCTTTATTGCATTTGCCAAATCTCCATCCAATCTGTATGCTTCCGAAAGGAGTACATAGAGTTCCGTGTTATCAGGATCTTTTAAAACCAGCTTACTAAACTGATCTATGGCGTCACTATATTGTTTGAACTCGATGCACATAGAGCCATATGCGTAACTGTAATAGTAATTGTTTTGATCTAAGAGAGAAGCTTTCCTGTAATGATCGAGGGCCTTATTCTTATCTCCGAATGTATTATAGAAGTTTGCCAACTCGTATGTAACATTTGCATTCGTAGAGTCTATTGCATTACAGTACCTAAAGAAGTCGTAAGCAGCTTCATATTTATTTAGAGCCTTAGCATTCATCGCTTCGTAGAAGAAATAGTCAAATCTCCTTTTCTCGTCAGAAAGATCTTCTGAGAAAGCTAAAGCTGCCTTGGGTGAATTCTGAGCAGATAAACAGCAAACGCCTATAAAGAACAAAAGTACTGTATATATTTTATGCATGCATTGTATTTAAATAATTGAGGGTAGATATTATTTGCCAGTATGTCCAAATCCTCCACTTCCTCGTTCTGTTTCATTCAGAGATTCTGCAACCTCCCAAACAACTTGAGCATGAGCGGCAATAACCATCTGGCAAATACGCTCTCCATCATTAATGGTAAAATCTTCGTTCGATAAATTTACAAGAATTACCCGTATTTCTCCTCTGTAGTCAGCATCGATAGTACCAGGGGTATTAAGTACAGTTAATCCATGCTTTATAGCCAATCCGCTACGAGGACGTATCTGAGCTTCATATCCTTGAGGTAATTCTAAATATAATCCGGTAGGGATAAGTGCTCTTTCTAGAGGTTTTAATACAATAGGCTCTGGGATATATGCTCTTAAATCTACACCGGCAGAATATGGAGTCGCATATTCAGGTAGAGGGTGGTGTGATTTATTAATGATTTTTACATTCATCTTATTTAGTAATAATTGTTTTTGCGAAATTAATTAATTCTTTGCAATGTGGGATCTAAATTGATAAAATTTAAGAATATATAGTCAATATGAGGATATGTCGCTTTAGATGAAAATCTTGTCTATAACTCTTTTATGAAAAATATTTTATTGATATGTTTAGACGAAAGTTTCTTTTTATAATTTATGATTTTGTCCAAAAAGACCAGATTGTGTTCATAATGGTTTTATTGTTAACATAATATCTGTGTTGTGCGTGATCTATTGATCATAGATAATAGTTAACAGAGGGAACATTATTAAGTATAGACTGTTTGATATTTGAAAGTAATTAAGCATATAAGCTTTCATATTGGAACTTAAACACTTAAATTTGCATATCAAAACAATACATTTAAAGAATGATGTCAGTTATACATGAGGAATTTGTCACATCTATAAGAAGATCTATTTTGGATAAGGATATGGCTGTTCTGAAATTAGAAAAGCATAAGGTCGTATCAATTATTTCGGATATTCTATGCCTAGGACGCGAAGCAGTATATAGACGCTTGAGGGGAGAAGTTAAATTTTCTTTAGAAGAAATTGCTCAGATAGCTATTAAGTTGGATATTTCAATAGATTCTTTAATCGGTTTGAAGAATAAAGAAAAATCTTTAATTGGGCTGAATTTAGTTGATGTTAAAGATGACTTTAAACAAGAATACTTAGAGAAACTGATAGAGCAGATCGCTTTTTTTGAATCAGTTTTAACGAAATATAACAATACTCAAATTCTAGCAGCATTCGATAGGTTACCGTATACGCTCTATTTACACTATGATAAAATAGCTAAATTTCGATTGTTTAAATGGGCTTATCAAATGAATCTCATTAAAGATATATCTTTTAAAGAATTAATACTTCCTAAAGAGGTTGTGCAGGCTCAATCGAAATTAGTATCAGTAGTTCGACAGTTAAAAGAAACAAGCTTAATATTAAGCCCAGATGTTCTTGGAGCACTAATGGCAGATATACAATATTTTCATGATATGCACTTATTAGATGAAGATGATGTGATATCTTTAAAAGAACAACTTAATGATTTATTGTTTGAAATGGAGGGCTTTGCTATTTCAGGAGAGCTTGGATCAAACGCTATGATCCGACTTTATATTTCTGATTTAGGGTTGAACTTTTCAAATATGGTATTTAGATACGGGAAACATTCTTATACATATATTAATCTCTACGAAATAGGTGGTATAGAATCTCAAAATGAAAGATTATGTGAGTATCAAGCCCTTTGGATCAAATCACAGAAGCGATACAGTAAATTAATAACGCAGAGTAATGAAATTGAACGTCGTCGTTTTTTTCGGCAGCAAAGAGAGTATATTAATGGAATATAAATTAAAGGAAAAGTTTTTTTCATTATTTATAAAAATCCGAATCTTTAGGTTCGGATTTTTTATTTTTCAAACTTTTATTGCACAATTCATTATCATATTTTAACATTATTGTCATATAGACACTATGCTGTTTGTTTAAAGCAAAAAAAGAAATTTTTTCATGTGATTTTTTTGATTTTTATCGCGTGTGTAAAGGGAAAAGAACATACATTTGTATCAGTAAAAAGATAAAGCGTATCGGATATGTGGAGATGATAAATTGATACGCAAAATTAGATAAAAAGAATAAATATTCATAAGTAGTCAATGTGATATTTACATGGCTATTGAATAAAAATATATTGTGTAGTTTTGTAAAGTTTGTGTTAAGGGGAGCCATATGAGCTGGGAAGCTCGTATGGTTCTAAATTTTTAAGGGGTAGGAGAACTGAAAGAATTAACTAAGATAAAATAAAGAAAAGGCCTGATAATTTTATTATCAGGCCTTTTCTTTATTATTTCTAACTTATTATTTATTAGGATCGTAGACTGCAACAGCTACACGAGAGTCAGCACACCCATAGTATAGGAACCATTTGTTTTGATGAAAAACCAGACCTTCTATAAAAACAGTACCAGCAGGGTATTGCCCACTTTTCTCGAAGCTTGCTTCAGTGGATAATATCTGAAATGATAATTTGCTATTTGCGTGTGCGCCAACAGTTAAGCTTAGTTTGGATAAATTTGTTAATCTATTTTTCTGTTTTTTATTGTTTATTATGAATATATTCTTTAATATTGCTTCGAATTTAGCCCTGTGAAATAAAATAATACTAATAGAAAAACACATCACATAGTATCTTTTTTTAGACCTTTTTCTGTCTGATTTATAGTTGATATAATCAAATTTAATTGTTCTGTCAAAAGATATTCACCTTTATTTTTATTACTCTTATTTTTATGAATACAGTCTAGATTCGCTTTGTTCTTATTATTGAAATAATAGCAGAGCAATATATTTTAATCATTAATCATTAATTATTAATCTAAATCTGTATGAGAAAAATGTTCTTATTTAGAAAGATTGCTGTATGTCTTGGTTTGTATCTACTAAGTACAGGAACTTTCTTTGCTATGGGTGATAATCCATCGGCTAAGATACAAAACACAGGTGTTGTTCAACAGAGCAAAACTGTGACTTGTATTGTCAAAGATCATTTAGGCCCTGTGATAGGCGCCTCCGTGATAGTTGATAATTCAACAAATGGTAGTGTAACAGATATTGATGGTCGTGTGACTATTAATAATGTTCCAGAAGGTGCAACTTTAGTTATATCATTCGTCGGGTATCAGACGCAACGTATCAAAGTTGGGGCTCAAAGTTCGATAGAAGTTACATTGGTAGAGGATACAAAAATATTGGAAGAAGTTGTTGTTGTTGGTTATGGTACGCAAGCGAAGAAAGATATAACAGGATCCGTTTCTGTTGTTAGTGCAGATGTTTTGGCGGAAACTCCAGTTGCTACATTTGCTGAAGCTTTGCAGGGGAAAGCATCAGGGGTGCATATTTTATCTTCTGGGGCTCCCGGAGCTGATACGACTATTCGTATTCGTGGAGTTGGTTCATTGAATAACTCAGGGCCACTTATTATTGTGGATGGAGTATCTGATGTAGATATCAACTCTGTTAATCCAAATGATATCGAATCATTTCAAGTATTGAAAGATGCTGCAGCAACTGCTATCTATGGAGCAAAAGCGGCAAATGGAGTTATCATTGTTACAACAAAACAAGGTAGTAAAGAAGAAAAAGTCTCTATAACCTATGACGGTTATTTAGGATGGGCTACAATGGCAAATGATGGATTTGATTTGCTTAATGCATGGGAGGCAATGGAATTCCAGGCTACAGGTATGGTTAACAATAGAGATATCAGAGGTGTACAAGGTCAAACTCATCCTCAGTTCGGATCTCTTAATGCTCAGGATCAGCTAACAATGCCATATGCAATAAAACCTTCAGGTATGTCAAAAGACCAAATTGTAAATAAGTATGGAAGTGTTGATGCATGGGTATCTTCATACAAACCAAATGGATCTGACTCTTGGGCTCGTTCAGCCTATTATCAGATGTTAGAAGATGGTTATTCAGAGGCAGAAGCCAGAAAAGGATCTGATTGGTATGATATGATTACTCAGACCGGGTTTATCAATAGTCATCAGCTATCTTTGATAGGAGGAAGCAAAAAGGCTAGTTATACTGTTGGCTTGGGTTATGAAGATAGAGAAGGAACTATTAAAGGTTCTGGATTTGAACGTTTTTCTTTCCGGGCTAATACGACATTCAATCCTACTAAATATTTTAGTATAGGACAAAACACTAATGCTTCATTGATGGAGTTTAGTGGAGAGCGCGGAGGTCAAGGTGACTCACATGCTTTTGCTAAAGTTTATCAGGCTCAGCCATGGGTGCCGGTTTATAATGTAGGAGGCGACTTCGCCGGATCGCAGGCAACAGAAGGAGGACGAGAGCAAACAGCAATACATCAAATATCGAGATCAGAAAATAACTGGAATCGTCGTTTCTTTGCACAAAATGCATTGTTTGCAGAAATAACACCACTTGAAGGATTGAGAGTTCGTACACAATTTAGTACACGCTTGGGTGGAAGATGGAATAGAGAATTTTGGTCAAAAGATATTTTTGCCAATAAAGAGGGACAATCTTATAACCATTATGCAGAAGGTGCTGCCTACTGGCTAGATTGGCAGTGGACGAATATTGCTGAGTATAAAACAACTATAAAAGAGCATCACAATATACAAGCTCTAGTAGGTTTGGAAGCTATGAAAAATGGTTTAGGTAGAGAAATATGGGGTAAACGTAAAAACTATATTTTCGAGAACGACTTAAATACTTGGACTCTTAACAATGGAGATGCTGGAACTGTTGAAAATAGTGGAACTCCTCAATCTACAATTACTACATTAGGTTATTTTGGCCGTTTAGATTATTCATATCAAAGTAAATATTTATTGACCGCTACAGTTCGTAGAGATGGAGTTTCTCGTTTCGCTAAGAATAATCGTTGGGGTACATTCCCTTCTGTGTCAGTAGGATGGCGTATGTCGGACGAATTGTTTATGGAGAATTCAAGAACTTGGCTTGATGACCTTAAATTCCGTATTGGATATGGTACTACAGGTAATGCACAAGTTGGTAGATCTATCAATTATGCTTTCTTGTATGGAACAGGTACAGGCTATGGATACGATTTTGCCGGAACAGATTCTGGTCAATATACAGGATATGTAGTAACAGACCTGGGTGACCCGAACGCAAAATGGGAGACAACAAAAATGTTAAACGTTGGTTTAGACGGAACTTTACTAAATAATAGATTGACTTTCAACGCGGACTATTATATAAAGAAAACATCAGACCTATTAGTTCCTGCAAACTGGTCGGCACTAGCCGGTAATGCTAGCAAACCTCAAATCAATATCGGTGATATGGAAAATAAAGGATTTGATTTTAGTATTGGGTGGCGCGATAAAGCTGGAGATTTTGGTTACAATATCACAGCTAATCTCTCTTCTTATAAAAACAAAGTTACAAAATTAGGTTCATCTAATTTGTTTGAAGGTGACCGTTTGAAGAACACTTCTATAACAACAGTAGGTCAGCCGATTGGTCAATTCTATGGCTATCAGGTAGAGGGTATCTATAAGAGCGTAGATGACGTAATGAATAATAAGGATAAAAATGGAAATACAATTCTTCCATTTGCTGTAGCAGATGCTAAATCTTTAGTAGCTGAAGATTGGGTAGGTCGTTATAAATTCAAAGATGTAGATGGAGATGGAAAAATAGATGCAGATGACCGCACTATTATAGGAAATCCGCATCCGGATTTCACTGGAGGATTAAATCTAAGTCTTACGTATAAAGGATTCGATTTAGGTACATATCTTTATTTCTCAGTAGGTAATGACATAATGAAAGCATATCAATATTTTACACATTATGGGGCATTGCAAAGTAATTATTCGAAAGATAGACGTGATAACTCATGGCACCCTACAGACAATCCGGATGGTAAATATCCATTGTGGGCTACTTTGAATGGAGATGGTTCAGAAGCAACAGCAGAATCTCATTCAATGTATATAGAAGATGGTTCATATTTGAGAATGCAGACTTTGACTTTAGGTTATACATTGCCTAAAAAACTTACAGAAAAAGTATCATTGTCGAGAGTTCGTTTTTATGGTCAGTTAACCAATGTGTTTACTATTACAGGATATGATGGGCTAGATCCGGAAGTACTGAGCAGTAATGATAAACGTATGGGATATGATTATGGTTCTTATGGAATGCCTCGTTCATATATTTTAGGGGTAAATCTTAGTTTCTAATGGATTGATAAACAATCGTTATAAATAAATAAATAAATATGAAAAAGATATTATATTCAATTATTATACTTAGCCTCTTTAGCTTCATTTCATGTAGCGACTTTTTAGAGCAACGATCAAGTGGTTCTATTGGTAAAGAGCAGTTAGCAGATGAAGATGGTATAAACATGTTGTTGGCAGGAATGTATGCTTCTTTATTAAATGATAGCTATTTTGAGGCACCCCTGACAAATTATGTTTATGGGGATGTTATAGCTGGTGATGCAAATAAAGGAAGTACTTATGGAGACCAGCCTGATTTTACAAGTCTAGAACTATACACTATGACTGTAGACAATGGATATTTAGGTACTAAATGGGTGAGAGTTTATGATGGCGTTTTTAGAGCAAATGAGTTGATTAGTGATGTAGAATCTAATAAAGATGCCTTGTCTGCAATAAATGGGCGTGAAAAAGACTTTTACACAGAAACTGTAGCTCAAGGACGTTTTATGCGCGGATTCTTTCATTTCGAAGGTGTTAAAACTTTCGGAGCAGCAATACCATATATCGGTTCTGAGGAATTTGCTTCAAATGTTAACCCTAAAGTTTCAAATGTAGATGAATCTAATAATTATATCTATATCTGGGATAGAATATATGAAGACTTACAATATGCATATGATAACTTGCCTGATGCATGGCCAGAAGAACCTGGTCGAGTAAATAAATGGGCTGCCGCAGCTCTTCTTGCAAAAGTTAAGATGTATCAATCATCTCCATACAATGGAACGAATAATACTGTAAATCGTTGGGGAGAAGTAAAAGATTTACTTAAAACAGTGATTGATAATGGTAAAGACTCTAAAGGCACAAAATATCGTCTAGCTGATTCTTATGAAGCACTTTGGACTGCTGGAGAAAGTGATTGGACAGGAGAGTCTATCTTTGATATTCAGATGACCATTGTCGGAACAAATGAAATGATAAGTTGTGTGAATGGAGGATGGCATACAGCACCTCCAGGAGGTATGGGAAATAGTGGATGGGGCTTTTATCAACCGTCGAATGACCTTGTAAATGCATATATCGTAGATGAGGCAGGTCTTCCGTATGTAGATAAATCTTACAGAAGTAAACCTGCATTAACAAAAGCAGGGGTAGACCAAGATGGTAAGCCTGCACCAAACTTTCCGGAAACAGATCTTACTGTTTATACAGACCCTCGTTTAGATATTTCGGTAGGTCGTTTCCACCTTCCTTTCTGGGATTGGACTGTACCTACTTCTATAGATGGTTGGGTGAGAGACTTGACTAATGGCGGGTATTATATGAACAAGAAATTAATGCCGAAGAAATCAGATAAAGGAAGTTTGAGTAACGGTACACAAACTTGTTCTTCTGCTAAAAATATACACCTTATTCGTTACGCCGATGTACTCCTTTGGTATGCAGAAGCTTTAATCGAAACAGGGCAGCATGCAGATGCACTTAAGTATGTAAATATGGTGAGGGAACGAGCTGCAAAATCCTATGTTAAGGCCGTTGACCCAGCAACAATGCTTGAATCTACCTCTAATTATGTTTTAGATGATAAAATAAACAATGTGACCGGTAAAGATGCCGCTTCTAACTATCGTATTGGGTTATATACACCGGCTCAATTTAGTACAAAAGAAAAGGCGCTAGCAGCTTTGAAGTTTGAAAGACGCTTAGAACTTGCTTTAGAAGGACATCGTTGGTATGATCTAGCACGTTGGGGTAATATTGAGAACGATTTGAATGAATATGTTGCATATGAGAAACAGTATCTGAATAAATTTGCTAAGTCAAACTATAATTCAAAATGGGTGACCTTGCCTATCCCAGATGCTCAAATTGTAACTATGGAAGGATTATTAGTTCAGAACCCAAATTGGAAATAATAAGCATTCCTGAAGAGATTAAAAATTAGAATAATTAACCCCCGATTAATATATCATGTATTAATCGGGGTTGTTTTATACGATAGTTGTGGATAGCCTACATTTTTATGTAAGGAGCAAAATAACAATGAAATAGGTTGCTACTATCCTTTATTTCAACTTTCTGTTCTTTCTATAACCAAAAATGCACTTGGAAATATGACACAAAACTGCGTGATGGAAACGTGCACATAAGTCATAAATATCAATATATCAAATCAGTGTGGCTAGTTGATTCGACAAGTGTGAGTGTCATTTTTCAAAGAAATTATATCTCTATTCAAAGAGATTTTAAACACTTTACCACTACTTTTATATTAAATATACAATATAACTGACTTTCGTAACTCAACGACGAGAGGAGCCTAAGATCGAAAAGATTGACACTCAGTAGAAAAATAAAAGAGTTTTATTCTGCAACTATAACTTTCGAAAAATAAGCGCGGTGTTCGCAGCGTATAAGATAAACCAATTAATGCAGAAAATCAGGCTCTGGATTTCGAAGAAGCAAAAGAAAAGGAAGAGAAAAAAGAAGAATTTAACCTAATCCAACGCACGTCATCAAACAAAAGATGATTTACTGAAAGTTTCGATAAACGACCATTCACTCAAGTACCGAAACTTAGATAATGCCCATTTCATACACTGATTGGCTACGGACCAACTTGTATATGTACTGAATGGAGTATTAATAAAAGAAAATATTAATACTCATCTTAAAGGAGGTAAAACCCGCTCCTATTGTCACTACTATATCGTTTACCTCAAAGATTGAGAATAAATAGATATTCTATAACCTGTATAATAATTCGTATGAAAAACAACAAGAAGACACTAGACATGAATGCTATTTTCAGAAAACTGAGGATATCATTTCCTATGTTTCTCTTGCTCCTTGTTTTACCATTATTAACGATGGCACAACAAGAGTCTGCTTCTACAAAACAGATACAGCAAGATAAGATTCAAGTTACTGGTGTCGTCAAAGACCAAAATGGCGAACTCTTGATAGGAGTAACCATAAAAGAGGCGAGTACCACACAAACAAGCCTTACTGATATAGATGGAAAATTCAGTATTTCAGTAAGTAGTCCTAATGCCACACTTGATTTCACCTATATAGGGATGGAAGCGAAGTCTGTTAAACTAGACGGAAAAACCTATATAGAAGTAGTTCTGAAAGAAGAAACTTCCGCTCTGAGTGAGGTCGTAGTAGTTGGTTATGGAACTCAATCGAAAGTATCCGTTACTGGAGCTGTATCGGCCGTCAAAGGCGATGATATAAAGAAAGCAACAGCAACCAGCTTTGGGAATGCACTGCAAGGACGTATCACAGGTCTGTCTATTACACAGTCTGACGGAGCATTGCCGGGTCTTGACGATGCACGTATCTTCCTCCGTGGACGAACCACAATAAACGAATCGTCTCCTTTAATTCTGATAGATGGCGTTCCCAGAGAGAACTTCAGAACGCTGGATGTAAATGAGATAGAATCAGTCAGTGTACTAAAGGATGCTTCTGCAACTGCAGTATTTGGAGTAAGAGGTGCAAATGGTGTAATTATGGTTACAACCAAAAGAGGACAAGTAGGAAAAGCCGAACTGTCAGCATCTATCCACCAAACATTCACAGCCTTTACGCGCAAACCAGACAGACTCTCATCTATTGAATACATAGATATGCGTAACGAAGCTTTTAGGAACGACGGGTTACCAGAGGCCTATTCTCCAGAAGTAAGAGAAAAGTTCATGAACCCTTATCTAGGTTTAGACCCTAATGCCGAAGATTATGAACATCAAATGGCTTTAAGAGACTATCTGTATCCCAATCATTATTACTATGGTATGTATTTTAAAGACTGGGTTCCCGAGACAAGAGCAAATGTAAACGTCAGAGGAGGTACCGAAACGGTGTTATACTATATGAACGTAGGATACATACATCAAGGAGGACACTTCAATACAGAAAAGAAATCACAGTTGGGCTATGATCCGTCTTTGAAACTCGACAGATGGAGTTTCCGATCCAATATGGATTATAAACCTACAAAATTCTTAACTACGCGATTAAATATAGGGACTTATATAGAAAAGCAAAATACCCCTCCTATCAATCAGTTCAAAGACGTAGAAGAAATGACAAGAGGAGTTATGCAAGAGATAATGAGAATGAACCCGACTACACTAGGCCCAACCACAGGCGAAGGTCTATTTCCGGACGTGATGCCTAATATGATGATCAAACCTCGTGTAGGAGACAATTCTCCGGGAAACCTTATAAACAGATCGGGATATCATAAAAACACCCGAATCAACTTAAATTCATCCTTAGAGGTAGAGCTAGACCTAAGTTCCTTTATAACAGAAGGATTAAGTTTTAAAGGCTTAATCTCGTTTGATACTTACCCAAGAACAACCATAATAGGGCAAAGAACAGAAAGAGACTATTATGCTGATCCTAATTATGAAAATGATACTGTTGAACTACAAGAAAAAACAACCCATGACTCTCCTATGAGTTTAGGGCGATCTAGTAGTAATCATTATAAATTCAATGCACAAGGGTCTATCAACTATAACCGAGCCTTTGGCAAGCACAATGTTACAGGTATGATACTGATACAAAGAGATCATTGGGAGTCAGAAGGAGCTGAGATACCATATAATGTGCTATCTTTTGCCGGACGCGGAACATACAATTACGATTCAAAATACTTTGTTGAAGTAAATCTGGGATACAACGGAACCGAACAATTTGCGCCTAGCAACAGATTCGGATTCTTTCCCGCAGGATCATTAGGATGGGTACTGACTAACGAAAGCTTTATTCCTAAGAATGGCATACTTACTTTTTTGAAACTAAGAGCTTCTTACGGAAGGGTAGGAAATGATAAACTCGGCTCTAGCAGATTTTTATATCAGGACAATTATCAATATGGAGGTAAAGATCAAGGGGTAGGAGGACTTGGCGAAGGTCAGGGAGTAAACATAATCCTATTAGGAAACAAACATATACAATGGGAAGTCAGCGACAAACTTAATTTAGGAGTTGATCTCCAGATAACCAATGATATAAAAGGAAGTTTCGATTATTTTAAAGAAAACACATCCAAAATGTTAATAAACAGAGGTGTGATTCCTCTCATACAGGGACATCCTGCCAGCGCTTTGCCAAAATCGAATATAGGAGAGTTGGAAAATTATGGATATGAATTTGAGATATCTTACAACAAACAAGTAACTCCTGACTTTTTTATCTCAGTGAATGCAAATATGTCAACAAACAATAATAAAATAACCTCTCATGATGAAGCCATGTATGACGATTCTTACGCATACCAATATCGTAATACGGGTTATCAGATAGGTCAGCAATGGGGTTATCTGGTTGACTGGGACTCTCCCGGAAAAGGTTATTGGACTTCTCAAGAAGAAATAGACCAAAGTGGAGTAAAGTATCCCAACCCTCCAAGACCAGGCGACCTTGTCTTTAAAGACCTGAACGGAGACGGAGAAATAAGTGAGAAAGATCATGCTCCTATCGGTTTTTCAGGCTCAGTTCCGGGTTATAATTACGGATTTGGACTTGATACCAAATACCGAGATTTCGATTTTTCCATCTTCTTTACCGGAGTAGGTGATATAAAAACCTATTGGTACGGACTAGGAGTTAATGAAGTTGAAGGTAAAGGAACTTATTACAAATACCACAAAAATGCATGGACATCGGAACGATATGCTAACGGCGAAAAAATAACCTATCCTGCACTTTCATCGAAAAGCAATTATAATCATTCGTCTAACGAATTCTTTGTTCAGAACAGAGCCTTTTTACGCTTAAGAAATCTAGAAATAGGATATACCATACCTAAAGGTTTTTTATCCAAAATAGGAGTAAATGACTTAAGAGTATATGTAACCGGACAAAACTTATTCGTATGGGATAAACTTCTTATCGACCAATACGATCCGGAAGCTGAACACCCTCGAAAATACCCTATTCAGAAAGTTCTTGGATTTGGAGTTAATGTCACATTCTAAAGTAAAACAGTAATGAAAAAAAATATATATAAGATACAGAATAGCCTCATATTACTCCTCATATTAGGACTATTAAGCTGTAATGAAGTACTCGATCAGGCACCTGATGGAAAAATAACCTTAAAAGAAGTATTTGAAGATCACTTCAAGACGGGTGCATACCTAAATACATGCTATCGTAAGATTCCACAAGGAGGCTTACACTATTGGTATACTACCAGAGGACCAGTTGTGGTAAGCGACGAGGCTTGGGACAACGACGACATCGAATATCCCCAAGGAGTAGCAGGAATGATGTATAATGGAGAGGCAACAAGTGCCCTTTATCCAATGACAGAATTGATTGGCTTCACAGGCTACGGCGACGGAAAATATTTCGAACGTCTTTATGAAGGGATTAAGGACTGCTGTGTCTTTATAGCAAACATCAACGAAGCCACAGTCAATACCGAAGCCGAAAGAAGAAGATGGAGGGCTGAAGCGCATATGCTTCGTGCATATTACTATTCGGAGCTACTGAAATGGTATGGCACAGGTCTTCCTATTGTCAGAGAACCGTACGAGGATCCCATAAATGCAGATTATACCACACTTGAGAAACCAACTTACAAAGAAGTCATAGATTTTATCCTCGAAGACATAGCTGTGGGCATGAACACCGAAGAACTACCTTGGCGGATTACCTCCAGTTCCGAAACTGCACGAATGACTAAGGCCGTTGGAGAAGCTCTAAAATCACGAATGACTCTATATGCAGCCAGTCCGCTCTACAATGAAGGTGAAAATTTTTGGGAGCTAGCATACAAAATAAATAAAGAGGCATATGATAATCTTTCCAAAAACGGCTATGAACTATATAACAAAATTAACTTTCCCGGCATTTACCAAAATGACATAGACAACCCTAACAATCAATCACATCTCCCCAATAAGCATGCCGCTCTAATGAATGAATATTTCACTCGCGACCCTGCTTATTCTACCAATCCAGTAGATAAAGAAACAATCTATTTTCATTGGAACTCGGCTGGAGCTAGTTTCGACATCGAAGGCATTGGTGCGCAGAGTGGTAAAGCAGGAACTGTCCCTACACAGGAAATGGTAGATGCCTACGAAACTATAGATGGTGAAACAATTCTCGATCTGAAAAAGCCATATTTAGATGAAAAACATCTACAACCGAATTTCAATCCTAAGAACACATTATATAAAGAAAATGATCCGTATGTAAACCGCGACCCACGTTTTTATGCTTCCATCTACTACAATGGTTCAAAACGAAGTTGTAAATGGTCAACATCTGAATCTGAAGAATGCAAAGACAATTGGAATTACAGTCCTAACGGAAACGGACCTGTTTTCAGAACCCGCATTATCTCTACTTGGGTAGGAGAACCTCTTACCGGAATACATCCTACCTCCAGAGCAGCAACACGCACAGGATATTACATCCGGAAGTTCTTAACTCCTAATCATGGCGATGGCTACGAAAGCAATGAACCTAAACCAAAACTATTCAGATTGGGCGAAGTTATGCTTAATCTGGCTGAAGCAGCCGTAGAAACCAACCATCTGGAAGAAGCAACTCTACTCATTAATCAGATAAGAGAGAGAGCAGGCATGCCTAAACTTAAGTCCGAAATAACTTCAAACCAAGAAGAGATGAGGCTTCGTGTACGACACGAAAGACGTATCGAGCTAGCTCTAGAAGGACATCGTTTTTTCGATATTCGCAGATGGCAAAAACCTGATGGTAACTTGCTGGCAACAGACAGATGGGCCACTGCTATGGAAATCACAAGACACGAAAAAGCTGATGGAAGTTTCTCTCACTACACATATAAGAGACGCAATGTAAGAGCTCAGGAAAGATCTTGCTACGACAACAAATACCTGAAAGCTCCAATCCCTCAAGCCGAAGCAAATAAGTTTTATACACTTACAGGAATGAGTTGGCAAAACCCTGGTTGGTAGTCCCACTATACACTATGCGTACTTCAAATTTGTAAAAAAGACAACTATGATAAACAAAAAGATTATACAGTTAATACTCGCTTTTGCATTTGTTGCATCATCCATTTTTGCGCAAGAAGCCATTACAAGCATGAGCGGTATTATAAAAGACAAATATGGAGAGCCTTTGGTTGGCGTTATGATTGTTTCCGAAAACGGGAATAACATGACTACTACTGGTATAGATGGGGCTTTCATTTTAAATGTGAATGATGATAGTAAATACATTACTGTTAATTATTTAGGCTACAGATCACAAAGGTTCGATACCGATACCGATCAACCCCTTCAAATAACACTGAAAGAAGACATTTATAATCAAAATCAGATGATTGATTTAGGATTGAATAGGGTAGAAAAAGAAGTCTTTGCCGGAGCAGCATCCACAGTAGCGGGCAGAGAGTTGGAAAAGACTCCTGCCTCCAACCTAACAGCGACATTCACAGGTAGACTACCTGGATTGATGGTCAGGCAAACCGGAAATTCATGGCATGATATGAGTCATCATCTTAAGATCAGAGGATACAATACGAATAATGGACAAGATGAGCTAGTCATCGTTATCGATGGATTGATTATCCCTGCCGATGGTATCCAATACCTTAATCAGATTACTCCTTCGGAGATAGAAACCGTTACAATCCTTAAGGACGCTTCGGCTTTGGCTCTATATGGTATGAAGGGTGCCAACGGAGTTATTGTAGTCAATACCAAAAGAGGAGAAATCGGAAAACTGGATATTGGCATCAGGGTAGAAGGAACAATGATGGAGTCTATCAAGAAACCATTCAGACCAAATTCAGGATTATATGCAACCTTGAAAAATCAGGCAGCCTATAACGACAATCCGGGTCTTGGAAAAAATCAAATATTCACTGATGAGCAAATTGCAAAGTTTAATTCAGGCGAAAACCGGAATTTATATCCTGACAACAATTGGTACGACGAATACTTGTCAAATTACCATTATATGCAACGAGTAGGACTCAACCTATCGGCCGGTAGCGAAAAAGCCCGTTTCTTTTCCAATGTGAATTTCATGCACAACGATCTTCCTGTTAAAGTTAGAGGAAACGAGCAATACAAGAATCCGCCTTCGTATTATGGAGTAAACCTCAGAACAAATCTGGATGTAAATCTGAACAAATACCTTAAGAGTTATCTCAATATAGCTGCTAGCATAAAGAGAGATAGAGGGCTCACATCCGACTTAGGGGATGTGTACCGGTACATTCTAATGACTCCCCCTACCATTTTTGGTCCTGTAACTCCTCAATTAGTGGATAAAGACGGGAATATTGTACACGAAGGAGGAAAAATATTAACAACACCCAATATGCCGGGAAACGAGAGTGTATATAGAATGATCAACAGATCGGGGTACAACACTATTACGACTACATATATATACACCAACGCTGGACTCGAACTCGATTTGTCTTTCCTTACCAAAGGCTTGAGCATTGGAGGAGATATCGGTTATGCCGTTAGTAGCAATAAGCGAAACAATACGGGACAAAACAGAGAACGTTGGATCAGAGTAATCGATTCTCTCGAAGACTGGGATGCCTATAAGTATGAGAAAATAGGAACTACCGAAGATTCTCCTTTGTCATACAACGGCGGCAATGACAATTTACATAACTTAAATCTAAAAGCCTATGTTAATTACAAGAGATCATTCGGACTTCACAATCTGTCGCTAAATGGTTATGCTTTATATCAGAATCTATCATCGCCAAGCGAAAGCATAGATGCTAAATTCATCTATTCTGGGGTCAATGTATTTTATGACTTCGACAAAAGGTATGCAATATCATTAGGCACTGGATATTCTGGGTCGGATAACTTTGCACCGGGAAACAGATTTAAAGCAACACCTGCCGTTTCGGGAGCATGGATAGCGTCTAACGAGAGTTTTATAAAAGAAAATATCAGTTGGTTGAGTCTTCTGAAATTTAAAGCATCTTATGGTATTAACTCAAGCGATCAAATTGCCGCACCATATCGTTATCCATACCTAGACAAATTTGATTTCTCTGGTCAGATCAGACAAGGAAATCCTCTACTTGAACCGGAAAAAGTAAAAAAACAAAATTACGGTATCGAGTTAGGATTATTCAACGAATTCTATATCGGGTTCAATCTCTTCCGTCACAAAATGAATAACATGACTATTGGTGTCACTGGATGGATTCCAAGCTATCATGGTGATAGAGGCTCTTATCCTAACGTACAGCAAGGAAAAATGTCCAACAAGGGCTATGAGTTGGAGCTAAACTATACGAAACAGTTCAATAAAGACCTGACCATAGGAGTCGGAGGATATGTAGCCTTCAGCAAAAATGAATTCATTGACGTTCAAGAAATGGAACGAGGCGAAGACTACGTTTACCCTATTCGCACCGAAGGTTATTCCATAGGAACTTCGTGGGGTTACCTTGTCGACTATAGCAATGGGAATGGCTTCTTCAACACAAAAGAGGAACTGGATGAATACTTGAATAGAATTTCTTACGGTTCGAACACACCTCGTGTAGGAGACCTAAAATATCAAGATCTGAACGAAGATGGGATGATAGACGACAAAGATCAGGTGCCTCTCAATAAAGGTGCAATCCCTAGATACAACTATGCTTTCAACATTTCGGCAGCATACAAAGATTTTGATCTCAGCATTATGTTCCAAGGGATAGGCGACTATAAATCTATTGTTAGCGGATCGTATGGTTTTTGGGAAAACCCAGGCGGAGGTTCGACCGAGCGGGTTTATTCAAAAATGCATTTAGATTCTTGGACTCAGGAAAAATACGAAAATGGGGAAACAATCAAATACCCGGCATTGACAGACAGACCTGCTTCTCCTAATACCAACTCTAGCGATTTCTACTTGCTCGACAAATCATTCCTCAGGCTTAAAAATGTAGAAATAGGTTATACACTTCCGCGTCATATCACACGACAAGCTAAGATGGAACGAGTTCGTTTTTGGCTGAGCGGCAATAACCTCATCACTTGGGACAAATTAGGTGACGTAGATTTTGATCCGGAGAACAACCATATAGGAGAAATACCTATTTCCCGGTCTTACAACATTGGTCTCAGTATTGATTTCTAACTTTAAAAATGAACTGCTATGAATAAAATATACATAAATATAACACTGGGTCTGTTACTGCTGTTAGGATCATGCTCCGGAACGCTAGATCATGAAGATCTGGGGTATCAAACACCGGAGGTCATATTCGCCAACAGATTTAAGATAGAAACATTCAAAAATATGTGCTTAAACATAGGTGTTGCCGGTCCCGACATACACTCAGCCAGTGTAACCGACGAAGCTTTTGCTGGCAATTATTTTGAAGATGCGTCTTTCCAGAATTGGTACGACGGAACTATCACTTCTACTTCCTTTTTGAGCTGGAACAGGCATGGAGGAAACCCTTGGGATGAACTGTTTTCATATATACGCCGTTGCAATATTTTCTTGAAATATATAGATGAAGAAACTGCCGGACTGATAGATGATGAAAGAAATGGGTGGAAAGCTCAAGTGTATGCAATGAGATCTTACTACATATGGATGCTGGCCAAACGTTATGGAGACATTCCGCTGTCTCTTGAAATGATGGGAGCCGAACATGATTTCACTACAGATAAGAAGATCTCATTCGGAGAAGTTGTCAAGCAGATTATCAGTGACGGAGAACTCGTAATGGAAATAGGACCTGAATCTATTTCTGGTTACCCATGGAGTTTTGTAAGCAAACTGGAAGGACAACTTACCAAAGGCGGAGTTCATGCTATCATGTCACAAGCCGTAACTTATGCCGTAAGTCCACTTTGGGACGATGGCACATTTACAAAAGAAGAAGCTGCGAAAATAACAGGCAGATCTCTATCCGAATGTTTAGCCCACGGATACGAACTGTTTAAAACAGAGTCGCCTGATGCAGTAAATGCATATGCCAATTATTTCTACAGTGTAGATAATTCAAGAACCGAAGACAAGGAAACTATATTCCGAGTAGGAGGACGCATCGGAATGTGGGACCAGGTAGGATTACCTACCACACCGGGACAGGTAAATTCGGGTCCATGTCCTACTCAAAATCTGGTAGATGCATACGAAATGCAAAGCACAGGACTTGCTCCTATAACCGGCTATTCGGATAAAGAAAAGTTGATTCCAATCGTTAATACCGCTTCGGGCTATGATCCTGAAAATCCGTATGAAGATAGAGATCCTCGCTTCTATGCCACCGTATTTTACAATTCGGCAGCCGTTGACCCTAAAGATCCTAACGGAAGAAAAGTAGAATCGTACCTAGGCGGAGGAGATGCTTATCGACAAAACAACAGAAAATACAGTTATACTGGATATTATACACGAAAATATGCTCATCCCGGCTCTAAACAAGGTACACATATCGACGGAACGATGAGAGTATTCCGTCTGGCAGAACTTTATCTCAACTTTGCCGAAACAGCCTATCAGGCCTATGGCCCCGATCAAGCTGTAGATATAGGAAATGGCATGAAAATGAGTGCCCGCGAAGCAGTCAACACAGTCCGCGCCCGTTCCCAAATGCCGCCTATACCAACTGGTCTGACAAAAGAAGCATTCGAAAAAGTCTATCGTAACGAAAGAAGAGTAGAACTGGCCTTCGAGGCGCACCGCTTTTTCGATATACGTCGATGGAAAGTATTGTCTGGCGAAACATTTATTTCGGGTATAGAGATCACTCGCGATGATAATAGCAAGTATTCTTACAAACGAATTCCTTTGGGAGAACGTAAGTCAAATACCGATAAATTCCTGATTTTCCCTATCCATCCTGCCGAACTGAGAATCATATTCAAACAGACAGGAGAACAATGGCAAAATCCGGGATGGGATTATTAATCACCAAGCGATTATAAACTAATATTTGTATGAAATGAAAATAAATATAAAGCAAGCACTACTGTTGTTAAGTTTTTCTGCATCCTACATGATACTCCCAGCCCAAGATAAAGAGGCATATAGAGACATCTACCCCGACACTTGGGTGGCAACAGATGCCTTAGGGCGTATCATGCCAGACTATGAAGAAGTTGGTCCTAGAAAGAACGACCAGCGCAGAGTAGTGGGCATATTCTATATTACATGGCACGCTGATAGTCATCACAATATTCCCGGAATAAGGATGAACGTAACCGAAATACTAGAAAAAGATTCTTCGGCCAGGCTAGATGGGAAACATCCCCTTTGGAATAACTCTTCTTTCCATTGGGGAGAACCCGAAATGGGTTATTTCTTATCAAAAGACGAGTACGTTATCCGAAAAGATATTTCGATGCTCGCCGATGCCGGTGTAGATGTTTTGGTAATGGATGTCACCAATGCTGTAAGGTATTGGAGCGAATGGGATGTACTCTTCAACACCATGTTGGATATGCGCAAGAATGGAAACAAAGTTCCTCAATTCTGTTTCTGGTCCTACAACGGTCCTGCTATAGAAGTGGTACAAGACCTCTACGAGAAAGTGTACAAAGTCGGCAAATATAAAGACCTTTGGTTTTATTGGGACGACAAACCATTGTTGCTCTACAATGCACACCCCGAATTCGACTCGGGAGGCAAAGCTCCTAAAAGTAAAAACCCTAATTATTCCTCCATTGCCGCCAACAATCCGGCAAGCATGTATTATGGAGATCCGGATTATGCCTTAGAATATTACGAAGATTACACCAAAGAAGTGAAAGAATTCTTCACACTACGTAATATGTGGTGGGGACGCTACATGTGGGGAGGCGAACGCTTTGTAGGTACAGAAGGCAACTGGAGTTTCGGCTACGAACTGGGAGACGAACCAATACCGGGCGAACCAATGGGGTTGGGCAGAGATTCGTTGAGACCAGATCAGCTTATCTCTCCTTACAACGGTAAGCCCGAACAGGCAGCGATTACCCCTGCTCAGCATTCGATCCTGAATGTAGGTAAATCGTGGACAAGAAAGAACAGGCAGCCCAAACTGAATGAATACGACATGCCCGTTCCTACCTATGTGCCATGGTTGGGAAAAACGGTGGACGATCCTACGGCTTATGGTATCTACTTTCAGGAGAGATGGGACGAAACCCTACCCGCAAATCCTCACTTCATCTACATAAACGATTGGAACGAATGGACAGCGGGAAAATATCAGCGTGAAGATGGAGGACCAGCTAATTTTCTTGGACGCAAAAGTAATTTCTGGTTTGTAGATCAATACAATGCTGAGTTTAACAGAACTATCCAACCGATGAAGGACGGATATACAGACAATTACTACATGCAAATGGCTCAAAATATACGTCGTTACAAGGGAGTTACTCCTATACCCAAAAACAAAGGATTCAACCCAATAAATATGGGTAACGAGTTCAACGACTGGAATAAGATAGAGACCGAATTTCGCGATACGCAGGGAGATGTTTTCCACAGAGACTACAATGGTTATAACGGATTGCATTACACCAACACGTCGGGCAGAAACGACTTCTTAACCAGTAAGGTATCTGTAGACAAAGGCAGCATTTATTTCTTTGCTCAAACAGGTAACACGATTAGTCCTTACACCGACAAACATTGGATGATGCTCTTTATAGACAAAGATGCTAACACCCAGACAGGTTGGTATGGCTACGACTTTGCGGTCAACATGAAAGTAAAAAGCGATCGTGTAACTACACTAATGAAGTATGATAACGGGCAGTGGATCGAAGTGTGTGATCTGAACTACTATGTAGATGGTAACAAAATAGAAATAGAGATCCCAAGAGAAAAACTGAATTTGGATAAAAACGAATTCACTTTCGACTTCAAGTGGAGCGACAATGCCGGAGAACTGAAAGATCCTATATCATTTTGCATCGATGGCGATACTGCTCCCAACAGACGATTTAACTATCGGTATATCTGGAAGAAATAAACAGCATTTCGCCTATGTTCAATGATATTATTTTTTAATTATTAATTTCTGATTATGAACACAAATAAAGAAAACTCAAAAATGATATGGATGCTACGGATGGCATTGGCTTTATTGGTTTCTACAACATTTTTTGCTTGCAGAGACTATGAGATGATAGATATTCCGACCATAACGCTGGACGAAACTTACGAACCCGGCAAAGTTACCCCCGTAGTCAAGCTGAAACCTAATCTTCAGTCAGGCATGTATCATGTTACAATAGAAGAAAGTTCATCCGGGGAATATACATTTGTGACCACTGGAGGAGATCCTCAGTTTCATTTAGAAGCTCTGACAAAAGACAGACCCGAAGAATGCGTTATATTCTCTTTCCGTTATCAACTGGGCAAAGACCTTTCCGATGTTGAACTATTCTTTTCCCCCATAGCAGGCGGACGATCTGCTGTATCGCCATCTGTAAAGAAAACAGAAGGTTACGAGTGGAAAGAGTTCACCTTTAACATTGCCGATCCGATCAAAAGTTTCGAGTGGGGAAAAGAAGGAGATTTCATACGTATGGATATTGGTACAGAAGCGGGTATAACTCTCATAATGAGAGATCTTAAAATACGAGAAATGACCGAAGAAGAAAAAGCAGAGATTGAGAAAAATAAAGGTTAGCACTAAATTCGTCATCAATCTCGGGTTAGGACTGGCAACTTATAAAGACACTCGTGATTGCCAGTTCTAATCCATGCTTCTTTAAATATAAAGGGCAGATGTGTTTCACCCCAAACAAAAAACGACCAACTATCTATATTGATAATTGGTCGTTTATGAAATTTCTTTGTTGTCTCACAAGGATTCGAACCTTGACAGGCAGAACCAAAATCTGCAGTGCTACCATTACACCATGAGACAATCCTTTGCCTAAGGCGGTACAAAAGTATATCAATTTTATTTAAAAACAAAAAAAAGAGAGTTTTTTTTTGATGAATTTAAGAAAAAGGGAATATTGGGCTCTTAGTGACCAGATATTACTATTTTTTGAATAGGAAATAGACTCTTCCTTGTTTTGTTGTATATATCTTTGTTTATAGTTGATTTTGAACTGTAAAATCGCTTCTTGCTGATAATTATAACTATATTTGATATTCTGGAAAGAAATTTGATATAAACGATACGTTTTATATGAAGGAATTGTATTTTTGAACGTTTTTTTAATAGAAACAGAGAGTCTACTGTGAATCGTATCGTTAGAACAGATTGTAATATCTGCTTGCCACGAAATAAACATAAAAAGATCTTATTCCTTATTATTTGCCCAATTGTAAAATAGAAATAATCGATAATTATATAAATTTTAATTTTAAGAAAGTTATATCCATGAAAAAAAGACTTTTATTTATTGTGTTAGTATTTGTCAGTGTAACTGCATTTGCTCAGTGGAAGCCTGCAGGAGACAAAATTAAGACTAAGTGGGCTGAGACATTGGACCCTAAAAATGTTTTGCCTGAATACCCACGTCCAATAATGGAACGTTCAGATTGGGCTAATTTGAATGGCTTGTGGGAATATGCAATTCTTCCTGTAGGAAAAGCAGAGCCTACTAATTTTGAGGGAGAAATCTTAGTCCCTTTTGCTGTCGAATCTAGCCTTTCAGGTGTTCAAAAGCCATTAGGCAAAGAAAATGAATTATGGTACAAACGTACTTTTACTGTTCCTTCAAATTGGAAAGGAAAAGATGTCTTGTTGCATTTTGGCGCAGTAGATTGGAAAGCTGAAATTTTCGTGAATGATGTAAAAGTGGGGGTTCATACAGGTGGATATACTCCATTCAATTTCAATATTACTCCGTTCCTGACATCAGGAAAACAAAAACTAGTAGTGAAGGTATGGGATCCAACAAATGATGGTTACCAAGCAAGAGGAAAACAGATAAACAATCCTCACGGAATTTGGTATACTCCTGTGTCTGGTATTTGGCAAACAGTTTGGTTAGAACCAGTAAATAAAAAACACATTGCTAATGTTAAGACTGTTCCTGATATTGACAAGAGTGTTTTGAATGTAAAAGTATGTGCGGAAAATGCAGCTGCTAACGATATTGCAGAAGTGGTTCTTAAAGATGGTTCTACTGTTATTTCTCGTACTAAGTTTACTGTAGGGCAAAATGCTCAGATTGCTATAAATAATGCTAAACTATGGTCTCCTGAGTCTCCATTTTTATATGATATGGAAGTGAACCTTTATAGCAATGGCAAGCTTCAGGATAATGTGAAGAGCTATGCAGCAATGCGTAAAGTTTCTATAAAGAGAGATAGCAAAGAAGTTGTTCGTCTTCAACTAAACAATAAGGACTATTTTCATTTTGGTCCACTTGATCAAGGATGGTGGCCTGATGGATTATATACAGCACCAACAGATGAAGCTCTACTATATGACATCAAGAAAACAAAAGATTTAGGATTTAATATGATCCGTAAGCATGTGAAGGTAGAACCAGCACGCTGGTATACTCATTGCGACCGCGAAGGTATTCTTGTATGGCAAGATATGCCTAATGGAAATCAAACTTCTCCTCAATGGCAAATGAGAAAATTCTTTGATGGTAAAGAGTTAGAACGTACAGCAGAGTCGGAAGCAGACTATCGTAAAGAGTGGAAAGAAATTATGGATTATCTGTATTCTTACCCTTCAATTGCTGTTTGGGTGCCATTTAACGAAGCTTGGGGGCAATTTAAAACTAAGGATATTGCAGAATGGACTAAGGCATATGACCCTTCTCGTCTAGTAAACCCTGCAAGTGGAGGTAATCACTATAGTGGAGTAGGTGATATTCTTGATGTTCATCATTACCCAGGACCAGAGCTTACTTTGTATGAGAGACAAACAAATGTAGCAACAGTATTGGGAGAATATGGAGGTATTGGACTTCCATTGGAAGGGCACTTATGGCAAACAGATAAAAACTGGGGATATGTACAGTTTAAGAGTGCAAAAGAAGTAACAGATGTTTATGTTCAATACTGTAAAGATCTGCTAGGACTGGTTAAAACTGCTTATTCAGCAGCTGTTTATACTCAAACAACAGACGTTGAAGGAGAAGTAAACGGGTTAATTACTTATGACAGAAAAGTTGTCAAAGTAGAAGAAGACAGAATTCGTAAGGCTAATCAAGAAGTAATCAATAGCCTAAATAAATAATTTGCATAGGTAAATGATGATTGACAAGCTATCAATATCATATACTAATTTAAAACTGATGCTGTGCCTTGGCGCAGCATCAGTTTATTATAATAGGCTTACTCTAATCTGTTTTACATGGTAATATTGATGTTTTGCCCATACTAAATATATTTAAAATGAAAAGAATACTTTATTTATTTTGTTTGATAGGTTTATTCGGCTGCGATGGCGGAAATAAATCTGTTGAAGTAATAAAAAATGATTTAAGAGCTCCTGGTTATCCTTTAGTAACGATTGATCCTTACACTTCTGCATGGTCTCTTACTGACAAGTTGTATGATGAATCTGTGAAGCACTGGACAGGTAAAGAATTTCCTTTGATAGGTGCTATTCGTGTCGATGGTGAAGTTTATCGCTTTATGGGTGTTGAACAAACGCCGATGAAAGCTTTAGCGGCGATGTCTACAGAAAAGGCTTGGGCTGGGAAATATACATTTGATGCACCTGCTAAAGGTTGGGAAAAACAAGATTTTTCAGACAATGGTTGGAAAGAGGCACAAGCAGCTTTTGGAACTAATGATGAAACGAATGTAAACACATTGTGGGAATCTAAAGATATATGGGTTCGTCGTCATATCAATATTGAAGAAGACTTAACAAACAAAAAAGTATTTCTACAGTTTTCTCACGATGATACGTTTGAACTTTATATAAACGGTATTCAAGTCGTAGAAACGGGGTATGAATGGAGAAAGAATGTGTGGCTGACTTTAAATGATGAAGTAAAGGCTTCTTTGAAAAAAGGAGATAATGTAATTGCTGCTCATTGCCACAATACGACAGGTGGAGCCTTGGTGGATTTTGGTCTTTATATAGAGGATGAAGTTGAGACATTTATGGCTAAAACAGCAGAGCAAAAATCGGCAGATGTACAGGCAACACATACTTATTACACATTCGAGTGTGGTAATGTGGAGCTAAAACTTTCTTTCTTGGCTCCTTTATTAATGGATGATTTAGAACTCGTTTCTCGTCCGGTGAATTATATATCTTATGATGTTAAATCTCTGGATGGTGCCGCTCATGATGTTCAGATATATTTTGAGGCTGCTCCCCATTGGGCTTTAGATGGTCCTTTTCAAGCAAATAGCGGAGAAGGTTTTGAAAAAGATGGTCTTCTGTTCTTGAAAACAGGAAGTGTGGATCAAAAAATATTAGGTAAGCGTGGAGATGATATTCGCATAGACTGGGGATACTTTTACTTGAGTGCAGAGAAAGATGGATCAACCTATCATGTAGGGAATCCTTATGAAATGAGAAATATGTTTGCTAGAGGAGGAGAGCTAAGTGGAGACGTATCTCCAAAAGGAAATGCTAATTTAGCTTTGGCTCAAACTTTAGGAAAAGCAACATCTGCATCAGGTAAGATCATGATAGGGTATGATGATATCTATTCTATTCAATATTTTAAAGAGAATTTACGTCCTTATTGGAATAGAAAGGGTGATAAAACAATAGAGGAAATATTTGTTACGGCGAATAAAGAATATTCGAAACTGAAAGAAAAAAGTGCAGAGTTTGACCATCAATTAATGGTTGATGCAATAGAATCGGGAGGAAAAGAATATGCTGAACTTTGTGCATTGGCATATCGTCAGGCTATATCAGCTCACAAATTAGTTGAAACACCAAATGGTGATTTAGCTTTTCTTTCAAAAGAAAATAATAGTAACGGCTCAATTGGCACGGTAGATATTACTTACCCTTCGGTCCCAATGTTCTTATACTATAATCCTAAGTTAGCAAAAGGTCTGTTGAATCATATTTTCTATTACAGCGAAAGTGGACAATGGACAAAACCTTTTCCTGCACATGATATAGGTACTTACCCTTGGGGTAATGGACAAACTTATGGAGGCGATATGCCAATAGAAGAGGCTGGAAATATGTTGGCTATAACAGCTGCGGTTGCTAGAGTAGAAGGAAATGCTAAATATGCCGAAAAGCATTGGGATGTATTGACTGTATGGACAGATTATCTTGTCGAGTATGGTCTTGATCCCGAGAATCAACTTTGTACAGATGATTTTGCAGGGCATTTCGCCCACAATGTAAACTTGTCCGTGAAAGCTATTATGGGTGTTGCTTCTTACGGCTATTTAGCCGATATGTTAGGTAAGAAAGATGTTGCTGAGAAATATACATCTAAGGCAAAAGAAATGGCTGAGGCATGGGTTAAAATGGCTGATGATGGAGATCATTATCGCTTAACATTTGATAAGCCTGGTACATGGAGTCAGAAATATAATTTGATATGGGATAAAGTTCTAGAACTTAATATATTCCCAAAGTCTGTTGCTCAAAAAGAAATAGCTTACTATTTAACTAAGCAAAATGAGTATGGATTACCATTAGATAGCCGTATGTCATATTCTAAGTCTGACTGGATTATGTGGACAGCTACTTTAGCAGACGATGATGCTACTTTTCAGCAGTTTATTACTCCATTGCATAAGTTTTATAATGAAACAGATAGTAGAGTGCCAATGTCAGACTGGTACTATACAGACAGTAAAAAGCATGTAGGGTTTAAGGCCCGTTCTGTTGTAGGAGGATATTATATTAAGATGCTTAGTGACAGATTACTAAAGTAAATACTTCATAGTGAATGTTAAAGAGCATTAGTTCAGTCCGAAAGGTTGATCTAATGCTCTTGTTTTTTATACTTAATACACAATGCTTTATTCCCTATTCTTTTTCTTATTTAAGATATCTGTAACATAATCCTTAGGCAGTACTCCGAATTGAGCTTTGAAACATTTGGCAAAATAAGAAGAGGAGCTAAAGGCTACCTGATCACATATTTCTGATATGGGCAGGTTGTTTTCTAATAGAAGTTCAGCAGCCTTGTTTAATCGGAAGACTTTTAGGTAGTCGTTAGGAGACATACCTGTAATACTCTTTACTTTACGGTAAAAACTGGATCGACTCATAAACATAGTCTCAGCAATATTATCGATAGAGAAGTCTAATTCTGCAATATGGTTTTCTGTCTCTACGTGAAGTTTTTCAATGAATTCTCTATCTTTTTTAGAAATAGCTGCTTCAATTTTAGCCTCAAGGGAAGGGCTTGAGGTTATCATTTTTTGGAATGTTTGTCTCAGCTTTAGAAGGTTCTCGATTTGTTTATGTAAAAACCTGATAGAAAAAGGTTTTTCTATATATACATCCGCTCCATACTCTAAGCCCTCTATTTTAGATTCTAAAGTCGTTTTAGCAGTTAACAGAATGACAGGGATATGACTATAGTTCATATCTGATTTAATCGATTTGGTTAGCTCTAGTCCATCTATATCAGGCATCATTATGTCGCTAACGATAAGATCTATATTCTCTTTCGATACAATTTCTAAGGCTTGTCTGCCGTTTTCTGCTTTAAAAATAGTAAAATGAGAGTTTAAGGAGTCTTCAATTAAATTTAATAGATCAACATTATCTTCAACGAGTAAAACCTTATTCTTAAAGAACTCATTACCCTTATTTTCTTCGTTCGTAGAGATTATCATAGCTTTCTCTTCAAAAGAAGAGATAAACTCAATCAACGATAAATCGTCCTCTTCGTACTCAGTAGGAATTGTTAAAACGAAAGAAGAGCCTCCCCATTCGTTATCTTTTAGAGTAAGGGTTCCTCTGTGATTCTCGGCTAATAGCCGAGAAAAAGTAAGACCTATTCCTGTTCCGGTTTTTGCACTATTCCCGCTATTCATTTTTGCCTGATAGAAAGCCTCAAATATTTTTTCTTTTTCACTGTTAGGAATACCGGGCCCATCATCTAAGACTCTAATCTCGAAACTATTGCTTAAAGACTTAAGTTGGAGTTCTATCTTAGAGTTTGCAAATTTGAGAGCATTGCTTAATAGGTTATTGGCGATTTTAATGATTTTCTCTTTGTCTACGAACGAAATGATCTCATCATCAGGTAAAGAAAGAGACATTGTTATATTATTTAAATTGGCTGAGTGAGAAAACTGATTGTATATATCTTGAAGCAGCAAATTGATGTTCAGCTCTTGCAATTTCAATACACTTTTGTTACTATCCACCTTTTGGAAATCTAAAAGTTGATTGACTATGTTAAGTAGATATGTAACATTCTTGTTTATGATAGTCAGATATTTTGACTCTTTTTCATCTTGATTATGCTGTTCAGATAGTTTTTCTAAAGGTAGCTTTATTAAGCTCAAAGGTGTTCTGATTTCGTGAACAAGATTAATAAAGAAACCTATTTTTGACTGATATACTTCTTTTTCTTTTTCTAATCTATATTCTTCTAATTGTTTTTTGAACTTCAAATTCGATCTATGAGCCAAGAATCTAAATATGAAATACAACAGAGTGAATAGACATAGCGAATAAATCAGATAAGCTATAGTTGTTCTCCACCAAGGAGGTAATATCGTGATATGAATAGCTGTTCCATCTTCGTTCCATTTACTATCATTGTTGGAACCGATAATTCTTAATGTATATTCGCCAGAAGAAAGGTTGGTATAAGAAGCTATGTTTGAATGATCATTATTGACCCAATCTTTGTCGAAACCTTCCAGTATGTATGCATACTTATTTCTTCCTGGCTCTTCGTAACTAAGAGCCTTAAATTCTACAGTAATACTATTCTTATTGTGAGGTAATTCTATTTTTTCGGTTAAATATACAGGTGTTGTCAGCTGAAGGAGCTCTTTACTTTCACTCTCAGTTGTATTATACAATCTAACATCCACAACATATACAGGAGGTAAATAATTATTTTCTTTAAAATCGTTTGGGAAAAATGAATTAAATCCGTTTATCCCTCCAAAATATAATTCACCAGAAGAGGTTTTTAATGATGCCTTAAAGTTGAACTGATTACTTTGCAATCCATCTTCTTGAGTGAATAATTTTTTATTGTTTTTTGTTTCAGGATTAATTCTTAAGAGACCAGCATTACTTGATATCCAAAAATTCCCTCTGTTATCTTCCTCTATAGAATAAATTACTTTGTTTGGGAGAATCATATTCTGAGGGTCAAAATCTTTGAAGGACTCATCTTCTTTATTGAAAGAGCATAGCCCCCCTCCATTTGTCCCAAACCATATTATCCCATTCGAATCTTCGAAGATACGAATTACAGAATTACTTGTTATTGAGTTGAGGTTTGTATCCTCGTGAGAATAATGTTTCCATTCGCGAGTTTGTGAATTATATCTGAATACTCCGGAACTATTCGTTGCTATCCATAGATATCCTGACTTATCTTCATGAAGATCTGAAACAGAGGCCATTGTGCCAACAAAGTTAAGTGTCTCAAAATTATCTTGATCTTTATTATATTTACATAAGCCCCATGTCGTTCCTATATAAATATCTTCTTTGCGATCTTTATATAGAGAAAGAATATCATTGCTACATATACTTTGAGCAGACTCTCTTATGTGATAATATTCTGTAAGATTATTTGTCTTTAGATTCAGTCTTTTTAATCCATCCGAATAGGTTCCTATCCATAAGTTATCATTATCTATAAGTAAGGACCTAATGTCGTATTTCTTATTACTGCCAGGTATTATGTATGGTTGTAAAGATTCTGTTCTTCTGTTTAATATTTTTAGTCCATCTTGTGCACCAACCCAAATGTTTTTGTTATTATCTTCACAAAATTGAGTAATGATTTTTCCTGTACTAAAATAAGTATCGTATGTTGGAGGGTAGTAATCAAAAACTTTTGTTTGCTGAGCCAGATAGTTAACTCCGCCGAGATATGTTGCAATCCAAATGCCTCCTTCTTTATCCTTTACTATGGCATGTATTGACTGGTCGCTCAAGCTTCTGTTGTCAAATGGATTATCAACTCTGCGAAAGGTTTCAGTGAATGTATTGAATAAATAGAGACCATTGTCTGACCCTATTAATAAGTCTTTGTCTGAATATTCAATGATAGCTTTTATTGTCCCAATATGTAGGCTGTTGTTAGAAAAACTTTGTATTTGCTTTGTCTTTGTATCCAGAGCATTAAGGTTATTTACCCCGATACTGAACCAAACTTTATCTTCAATTGCTTGTGTGCAGTTAATTTTTATATTACTTAAATCTTTCTTCTCTAGGAAAGAAGTATATGTATTAACTTTATTTCCGTTTTGGTCATAGCTAATTAATCCTTCTTGCAAAGAGGAAGAATGTATTCTACTATTTTTGTCTTCACAAAGATCCCAAGAGAAGGATGTGTCTTTACTATTTTGTACTAGCTCTTGTGTCTGAGGATCATAGATGAAAAGACTTTGTCCTAGTGTTGCAATCCAGATCTGACCTTTTTGTGTCTTTATAATTTTTGTAATCTCTCCACTTATAGATACTTCATACTTTGTTTTCTTATTGAAATGAGAAAAATTATCAGTTTTACGATTGTATATATAAATACCACTATTGGTTCCTATCCAGATATTACGATCATCATCTTCAAATAGAGTTTGCACGTAATTGTTTCCAAGAGAAGAAGAGTCTTGTATGTCGTTTCGGTATACGACAAATCTCTGTCCGTCAAACCGATTCAGCCCATCTGTTGTGCCAAACCACATAAAACCGTAACTGTCTTGTAAAATACACCATACGGTATTGTGAGATAATCCTTTATCTACTTGATATTTCTTGAAATAGAATTGTTTTGCTTGTAAAGGATACGAAGCAAATAGAAGTAAGATATAAAAAATATAAAGTTTCCTCATGATCCTATGTTATAGAATAAGAATACCTGAACAGAAAATGCTCAGGTATTAGATTCTTTTTTTGTGCGACAAAAGTAATGTTTTTCTTCATTTTTTATTTGAGCAGCTAATATAGGTTTAGCTTTGTCTATGTCTATTGATAGAAAATAAATAAAGGTGCAGGAACGCACCTTTATTTATTATTAGATTAATCCCATTCAATAGCCTGATCTTCATCTGGTATCTGAGTATTTAGCTTACGCTCAATGATTAGAGATCCTTGAACTTTGTATTTGATTTTCACATTAGGGATCATTGTGTAATCAGTGTATTCGTAATCTATATTATGAATTGTCAGATAACGATGCTTGAGGTAGGGGCGAACTTTATCCATCTCTTCCATAATAACGTAGCTTGGATCTTTGTTTACTTTAAATTCAATATCAGAATTTTCTGAAGAGAATTTAATTCCCCCTTGATCACTAAACTCTGCGTAAATTTTATATTTTCCTCTATCTATACGCTCTTCATCTATATTTCCTGCGTAAAAGAAGATAGTCTTCTCATCCACAACGTAGGATGGAATAGTCTCTTTCACTATTGGCGTTTCATTTTCAGACCCATCTAGATATACTTTTAGTCCGGTTCCACTATATCTACCTGAATAATCATTGAAAGGAATTACTCTAAGCAAGGCCTTTTTATAATATTTACGGGGGTGGGAGATATAGTTATAGGAAGGATCATCTACTAACGTAAGAGGAAGTACCCATTTATCTACTAAGTCTACATCTTTCATAGAAAAGTTAATTTCAAGTAAAGATGTATTTTCTCCACTTTTTATTTCCACTGATTGAGGAAACGAAAAATGCTTACTTTCAAGTTCTTTATAATAATGATCCACTCTGCTTTGGAAACGTTCAAAATTTAATTGCTTCAAAGTGTCAGAATCCACAGCTATATTTACAGTTCTGTTGATAGAATTATTTACAGACCCACTGATGATTATAGGAAGTTGGTATGGAGTGCTTACGTCAGATTTATAACGCACATAAATAGGAGTTACACCTTCGCTCCCTACTGGAGCTTTAAACGATATGTATTGTTCATATTGCTCATCTTTCCACTCATCGTTGCACGAGCTGCTTAAAATTAGTATAGCAAGCAAAGAGAGCAAACCATATATTTTTTTCATAAACTTATTCATTTTGAGATTAATCATTATATGTCCATCCTGGGTTTTGAGTCAGACGCCTATTACGTTTAAGTTCACTGTGAGATATTGGCCAAAACCACATTTTATCAGCAAAAGTTGTCTTTAGAGTCCAGATTGCAACAGGCTGATGGAATAATTCTCTATCTTTCTCTGTCATTAATACATTGCATCCATAAACAGGAAGAGCTTCTTCTGTTGAGGCATCTAGCCATCTACGTAGATCATAATAACGTTGGCCCTCTGCTAGAAATTCAATTTGACGCTCACGTTTAATTCTTTTACGCATTTCGTCTCTTCCCGATTCTGTATAGACATCTGCAGGATAATCAGGGACACCTGCGCGGATACGTATAGGATGTATTCCCTTTTTCATCTCTTCAATATCGCGACTAATAGTATAGCTGGCGTCTTTCCATGATTGAATCGTATATGATCCTTTTAGCTCATTTAATGCTTCAGCGTACATTAGAAGAATGTCTGCATAGCGTATTGCGGGTTCAACCTTTGTTTTAATCTTATTTATATTACCTCCTTCGTAAGTGTCGTCCATGTGAACATACTTCATAACTCCGATTCCCGTACGTAGCCAATAAGCATTGGAAGAATTGTAGCCATTACTATTTGGATCGTTGCGATAATAGAAAATCTGTTTGTTACGGTTGTAATCATGGGTTTCATTTAATAGATTCCAGAAAGAACCATTATAAGAAACTGAGGCGTAGAAACGAGGCTCTCTATTGGCATATTGTAAAGAGACACCCTCTCTTAACGGTCTATATTTACCAGACTCGTAATCTTCTTTTGTAACAAAGCCCGTCAATCTTTGACTACCATCATCACGTCCTATCTCAATGTCTCTACCCGGTGCATCAGAACCATCATTCATGTAATAAGCATCTACCTGTTTCTGTGTAAGTCCATGAGTATTCCAGCCATTTGCTGAACGTGGAATTTGATGAGATACCATGCTCCCTAAATTTTCCCCTCCTTGATTTTGTCCACGGGTAAAAATTAATTCAGGATTACTTGATGCACTGAGAGTACCATCAAAAATATGTCTATATGATCTGTATGGATCTATATTAGCCCAACCATTAGGCCAGTCTTTTTCAGAGAAATTTCCGTCTTTAGGAGGATTTATTGTAGGAGGGTCTATTTCGTTTCCTGAAGTCTTAGTCGGAGTTGTATAAATTCTATACACACCAAGCTCTATAACATCTCTTGCTGCAGCTGCAGCTTTAGCCCATTTTTCTTCACTGTATTCAGAAGAAAGAAGAGGTCTTCCTGCATCATCAGTTAAAGTAGTTGCCCATGGTTGGGTGTTGCCGTTTGCAATAGGGCTAGCTGCATATAGAAGAACTTTAGCTCTAGCAGCTAAGGCTGCACCACAAGTAGGACGAGCTATATTATCTTGACTACGAGTCATCCATAATTTTTCCATCTCTCTTGCTGCCAATAACATCTCATTACTGATATATTCGGCACATTCTTCGTATGTGCTGCGAGGTGTTGCAATATCATCGTAACTATCAGTATAATTAATCCCTTGGTCAGGAAGAATAGGAATAGGGCCATATTTGCGCAACAACAACCAATAGAGATAAGCTCTTGCAAAACGAGCTTGTCCTCTATAGTCTTCTATTTCATCTTGATCCATTTCCTCATTCATATAAATTTTATGTATAAATGTGGTAGCATTCCGTATTCCTCTGTATGATCTTACCCATGAGTCTTGTTTGTCATTTTCATTATAGAGTCCCATTTTAAATTTGTTATATGAGAGTTCATTTTTAGACGGGTCATAATCGCTGTCGCGGTCTCCATAATACATGTCGTCTGCGAAATTGTGAGGAGTATGCCCCTTGCTGGCTACATCTGCATTCATATCCATAAATTCAGAGAAGACGTGAGATAGCCACATTTCAGAATAAGTCTTGTTCTTAAAAACAGATTCTTCTGTAGTACGATCTTTAAAATACTGATCTGATTCTAGATAATCAGAACAAGAATAGTTAATTCCTATTACAAGTATAAAGGCTAGGATATATAGATTCTTTATCATATTTCTTACGTTTTATAGATTAATGCTTAGTCCTAATGAAACAGATTTTGCTAAAGGGTAATCTTCTCCACGTGGACTAGCTAGCTCTGGATCCCATGGTTTAAATTTAGACCATGTTAGTAAGTTAGAGCCAACCATGAATACACGGATATTGTTGCAGTATATTTTATTAACGATATGCTTAGGTAATGTATAGCCGATATCAATAGTTTTCAGGCGTAGATACTGACCATTGCGCAACCAAAATGTAGATTCTTGGAAGTTGTTTCCATTGGCTCCGTAGCTTAGTCTTGGATAAGATGCGTTTGGGTCTTCTGTTGAAGGATCACCAGAAATCTCTGAAGATATCCAGCGATTTGGTCCCATAATGTCTTTTAGGACTGATCCCCATTCTCCTTCACTAAAGGCGTGAACTGTTTTTCCATATGTAGAGAATGTCGATTTTCCTGCACCTTGGAAGTGTACACTTAGATCTAAGCCTTTCCAACTAGCAGAAGCTCCAATACCATAAATTAAATTAGGGCGTGAAGTTGCGCCTATCGCCACTTTGTCTCCTCCGTCTATTATACCATCACCATTAACATCTTTGTATTTTATATCTCCGGGCTGATATGTACCAAAACTTTGTTTTGGACTGTTTCTTATATCATCGTAGTCTTTAAATAAACCAAGAGAAATAAGACCTTTAACCTGATTTACTCGGTAGCCTCTTTCGTTTTGGTATGGATATACATTGTTCTCTTCATCTTTCTCTTCAATTTCATTTTTGCTATATGTAAAGTTTCCTCGAACAGTAAGATTTACTTCTCCTACTTTTTGTTTGTATTCGATACGCCCATCGAATCCCGAAGACTTAACAGCTCCGACATTAGCTCTAGGTGTACTCTCTAATCCAACTATAGACGGCAAGTATTTTCGCTCCATGTAAATTCCTTCACGTTTTTCGTCAAAGAAATCAACATTGGCATTAAACTTATCTCCGAATAATGACAGGTCAAAACCTAGATTTTCTTTCGTCGCTATTTCCCAAGTTACAAAGGGGGATGCAACCTGAAAATATTTCATTCCTCCATAGTATCTGTTTAATCCATAATCAGCCCATTGATATCCACCTTCTGGAACCCATTCATTTTTGTCATTAACATGTCCTATTTTTCCTATATCATATAGGAATGGGAAACGCTCATCATTCATTAGTTTATCGTTACCGACCTTTCCCCATGAGTAACGAATTTTAAACATATCCATCCATTCAAGGTTGTTTTTGATGAAGCCTTCCTCTGCAACATTCCATCCCACCGAAAAAGCAGGAAAGAATCCGTACTGATTGCCTGTTGCAAAGTTTTCAGATCCGGTATAACCGAAGTTAAAGTCCGCAAAGTAGCGAAGATTCCAGTTGTAAGTAACACGACCAGCTAAGCCTTGATTACGCTTTGAGACGCCATCTTTTATGTCGCCAATGTCTACTGTTTTTACAAAGGAGTCGCGTGTGTATTTTAGAGCTCCTCCAACATTATGGCCATCAAAACCTCGATCATAGTTAAGCATCATGTCTAAAAATTCTCTACGATCCCCTTTGGACGAGCTGTTTTGAAACATTGCTGATTGATCAGATACTTTAGTGTAGACTAGCTCTCCTTCTTCATTTCTGGAACGCTCAGCTCTCCACAGTTCAGGCATCCTATGTCGACTAATATTACTTTCATTATTCGTGTCAAATCCGAAATGTCCGACAAAACGAAGACCTTTTGTTATGAAATCTAAATTTTGTTCTAGGGAAGCATTTGTTTGTATTTTATTTTCCCAGTTTTCATTGTAGCCTGTTTGGGTAGCGAATACCCACGGGTTTACATAATTGTCTTCTCCTATTGAAGGGGTTTTTCCGTCAGAATATGTGATGGGCATGCGGATAGGCGAATAACCGAAAAGGGATTGCCATACTTTGTCATCTCCTAATCCCGGACTATTTCTCTTAGCGAGCGATCCTGAGACACTTAATTTCAAAAGGGTGGATTTAGTTATGTCAATATCTGTATTTAGCCGATAGTTCCAGCGTTTGTAATTAGCATTAGTGTCATAGTCTTTTCTCAAAGTCTCATCGGTATTATACATACCTCCTTCTTCTATATAGCTAGCAGAAGCAAAGTAACGGGCAGTACTACCCCCACCGCTAAGGTTCAGATTGGCACGATAGGTCATTGCTCCATCTTTTAACAATAAATCTTTCCAATCTACATTGGGGTATAAATCAGGGTCTAATCCCAAGCGTAAGATTTCTAGTTCTTCAGGTTGATAGATCGGAGCAAAGTTTCTAGTTATGCGAGCTTCATTTATTAGACTTGCATATGTAGATCCATCTACAAATTCGGGAGTAATTGTGCGTGTATTGTATATTGTCTCAACTTTTGCATCAATATTAATTTTTCCTGCACTACCGCGTTTTGTAGTGATTAAAATAACACCATTAGCTCCTTTAGACCCATATATCGCAGTAACCGAGGCATCTTTTAATACAGAAAAATCTGCAATATCTTCAATATTGATGTCATTTATATCTCGCTCAAATCCATCAACAAGGACATAAGCCTCATTCCCTCCACCAAAGGTAGAAATACATCGAATCCAGAACTCAGAAATATTTTTCCCCGGTTGCCCGGATTTTGTCATTGCTAATACGCCAGCTACATTTCCTGCTAGTGCATTGGATATACTAGAAGTGGGGTTTGATTTTAAATCATCTACTTTAACTGTTGTAACAGCTCCTGTTAGAGTTTGCTTTGTTTGAACACCAGTACCAGTAACCACAACCTCGGTTAACACACTGGTTTTAGCCTCTAGCATTGTGATGTTTAGCACTTTCTGATCGGTAATAAGAATTTCTTGTTTTTCGAACCCAACGTAAGAGAAAATGAGCTTTTTGTATCTCTCTACGTTGATTGTGAATTTTCCGTCTAGATCAGTTACTGTTCCTAATCCGGCAGATTCGGCGACAGATATATTAACCCCAATAAGAGGCTCTTTATTTGTATCAGTGACTATCCCGGTTATCTCTACATTTTCTTGAGCAAGAATACTGAGGAAAGCAACCAGAAGTAGTATGCACATTATTAAAAATTTCTTCATAATATCAGTATATATTATTTATTTATAAATTACTCTTCGTCCATTTCCTCAAGGGCAATTTTTCGAACTCGACGATTAGATGAATCTACTATGTAAAAAGCATCTTCGACTTCATTATATGTAATAGCAGTAGGGTGGTGGAAGCGTGCTTCTTCCCTTAAGTCTCCATTAACATATCCGTTTGGATCAGAATTAATACTAGAACTACCTCTTCCGGCAAATGTGGTAACGGCTCCTTCTGGTGAAAGCTTGCGAATTATGTGATTATCTATTTCAGTGAAATAAAAATCATAAATGTCACTTTTGTTTTCTGCTTCATATTGGGCATTTTTTACAAAGACTCCTTGATAAGGACGATTTATGAGGGCACTTGTTCCAACTCCATCTTCATAACCTTTATTTTTCAGTTTACCACAGACAATATAAGGCTGGTTGAATTTCTCTTCTTCCCAATTGTAATCACAACGAAGAATATAATGTTGGTTTACTACCATTATATATGCATAATTCCCTGTAGGATGTATGATTATCCTATATTCCCACTCCTGGTCATGTATAAGGAATAGTTGTTCGTAATCTTTTTCACCCAGTCCCTCTTCAAAATATTTATTTAAGTCGAAACGGAAGAATTGACCTTTTTCGTAACTGTTGAAATACATTTCCCCATTTTTAGGATGAACAGCAACTGTATTGCATTGTTTATATCTAGTTACAACTTCAAGATCTTCAAACCTCTTTTCTCTTGATAACTTCAATATATTACGGTCCTGATCTCCTCCTCTATCTTCAGCGATAAGCATATGCTTACCATCAAGAGTAAAGTCGATAGCCCTAGGTCTATCAAATCCACCCCTTCGTTTAGTAACAGTACTGTCCTCAAAGTTAAGTAGATAAAGACCATCATTATGATCGTATACCAACCATAGATGTTTGGAGTTTATAGGGTCAAAATGAAGCCATCCATATTCGCTGAAGCCTGCAGCCATTTTTCGTTCATCTTCGTCTTTGAATTTCCCATCTTTCCAACCTTGGTCGTCTCTTTCTGTTCTGTATCCAGCTAAAGTGCTAACGACCTTTTTTCTTTCGTATTTGAAAATCGAATCAGCTGTAGCTATAGTTGGGCTTTCTCCTCTCCCAAGTTGAACTTCAATATCCCCTTTCATCGCTTTTCTTGGAACAAGGCAATATAAGCTACTTCCGTTTACACTAATAACTTTAGCTTCTTTTCCTCCAATTAATACACGTACAAGTTCAGGGTCATTCCCGAAATTTTCGCCATATATAACAAGGCGTTGTCCCATACCTCCTTCTTTGGGAAGGAAGCCTGATACCAAGACAGGTTTGGATGGGTCAAATGGTGGGGCCGCCTGTCCCTTGTCGTTATTGTTATCATCTTTGCAGCTTATTAAGCAAAGAGCCAATAATGCTAGCATTAACCAATGGGTTTGCCAACGCTTGGTTTTTTTCATAATACTTTTGATTGTCATAATTACATTAGATTTTGATTTTATATTCGCTGAGATGAGTAAAACCTTTAATGAGAGGTTCTTAACGTTGTTGTTAGTTGATTTAATGTGTTTTTCTAAACAGAATGATAGGCTATGTATTTATATATCCTCAATGTTTAAGAAAAGATCATGTCTGTCTGATATAGGAAATAGCCGTATTGGATATTATTATCATTTGAAGATCATTATCCTGTATTCTTTTAAGCTTATATTTCTTTTTGAGGTTAATAAACTTTAGCTCTATGTCTTAGGGCCCTTTTATTTATCATTCTTCTTTTAATGGCTTTTCTATGGTTGTTCTTTGGTTATTGTTTCTGGACGTTTCAAAATTATTTCAAATTATATAGTGAGGGGAGCAAAAGCTGTTCAAAAAAAACAATATCTGAGCAAAATGCTTTTAAGGGTGAAAAGAAGCTCTGTATACGTATTTTTCTTTCGGGGTAGAGATTTTGAGAGATGAAACTTATCTTGTAGGCGGCTAGACGTGCTACTGAATGATAATATTACACAAAAAAACTTAGCCAATATTGGCTAAGTTTTCTGCTATAATAGGAATTTATATAAGTTATTTTGTTCCGGAAGGTTTTTTTATTTTCTCTATTTCGGATAAAGCTTCCCCTAGAATAGGAACACCATCTTCATCCCATTCCATCTTTTGTAGACGAGGGGAACGGGTGTCCATCGTGCTGGCAGGGAGAGATCCATAAGGTTCTTTCTCGATAGAACGAGCCTGGTAAAGAAAATAAGTTTCTTCTCCGTCAGGTGAAGGAATAAAGCAAGGAGTTCCTGTTGCAAAGACTTGATTTTCAATATTCTGAATAAAAACAGGTATTTCTGATTTAGTCCAAGATTTAGCATCCAGCAGATCGCTATTGCTGTCTGCTGCTAATAATCCTACGGCATAATATGGAGTCCAAGTGCCACTCGCTGCATAATATATTAATATTTTGTTCTTATCTTTAGTATAGTAGCATTGAGGATCTTCATTTACATATATGGGATAGCCTGTTTTACTCCCGTCAGGATTTATCCATTGACGTTCCCATTCGTATTCGGGCTTAGATATAAGAACTCTTTCTGATGCTAGAGTCCAAGGATTTTCCATTTTGGCAATATATATGCATTGGGTTTCGGTCTCTATTCTTCTTGTTTGCCATCCAGACCATATTAAATATAGCTCCTCTTTATGTTTAAAAACACTAGGATGTATTGCCCAATTATCTTCTTTATCAGTTTTTATTCTTCCTTTCATTATAAATTCACCCTCAAAAGGATCTTCCGCCTCATTCTCGATGACATATAGTTGATGGTTGTCTGTATTGCCATCATCGGCGGCAAAATAGATGTACCATTTACCATCTATTCTGTGTAATTCCGGCGCCCATAGATGAGATGCACTATTCTTGTCTTTGGGTATCCATATTTCTTTACTTGGAGCATTCTTTATATTTGTAATATCATTGGTTCGCCACAAGATAATTCTGTCATCGGCATCTTGTAAATAGAAATATTCTCCGTTATAGAAAGTAGCCCAAGGTCTTGCTCCCGTAGGTAGAAGAGGGTTAGTGAATGTAGCTTCTGACTCTATTTCTTTCTGAGAAGATTGAGTCTCTTTGCTGTTGCAGGAGTATAGTAGGATTATTGAAAAAATAATTCCTATAAAATATGCTGTATTTTTATTCATGTGCCAGTATAGATTAACTATATAGAAAGAAACATTATTCGTGATGATAGGGTTCGTTGTTTAAGATAGTCATAGCCCGGTACAACTGTTCTACAAATATGAGACGGACCATTTGGTGAGAGAATGTCATTTTAGAAAGTGTTATCTTCTCATTTGCCTTATCATATACATTTGGAGAGAAACCATAAGGGCCTCCAATGATAAAGATTAATCTTTTAGATACTACATGAGATTTTTTTTCTATATATGATGCGAACTGAGTAGAAGTAAAATCTTTGCCTTTTTCATCTAACAAAACAACATAATCTCCGTTTTGAATGTTTTTGAGAATTAGCTCACCTTCTTTTTCTTTTTGTTGTTCGGTAGTTAGTTTTTTAGTGTTTTTGATATCGGAAATAATCTGTATTTCGAATGGGATATAATGTGCGAGTCTTTTCTCGTACTCTTTAATGCCTTCAGAAAAATAGTTTAGGTCTGTTTTTCCTATTGTGAGCAAGATTATTTTCATATTCTGGTAGAGTTGTTTTATACTGTCAAAAATACGAATATAACTGGAAATTAAAAAAGAGGAACTAGTTTAGTTCCTCTTTTTGTAAAAGTAATTTTATTTTACTTCAAAATCTTGCTTCATATCAATTTCTTCTCCTTCGTTGTCATAAAAATGGTATTCAAGAAATGCCAGACTTTGGTTTGGAATTATTTTAACTCCCATTCCATATCTCCATTTCCACTGCCATTTTAGGGAAGGAAATCCTTTATTGATAAATGCTGCTACATATGGATGTATATGCAGAGTGAATTTCTTTACTTTTAAATCTTTGACAAGATAACTGATTTTCATTCGCAAGGTATCGGTGAATAAGATAGATGGTCTTATCTCTCCTCTTCCAAAACATGTAGGACAAGTCTCGGTAGTCGAAATTTCCATTTCAGGGCGAACGCGTTGTCTGGTTATCTGCATTAAGCCAAATTTGCTTAACGGCAGTATATTATGTTTGGCACGATCGTTAGCCATCAGTTCTTGCATTTTGGCTATCAGCTGACTTCGGTGCTCACCCTCAGTCATGTCTATAAAGTCGATTACGATGATACCCCCCATATCTCGCAATCTAAGTTGTCTGGCTATTTCTTCTGCCGCAGCAGTGTTTACTTCCCAGGCATTGTTCTCCTGACCAGCTTCCGGCTTTTTAGATCTGTTGCCACTGTTGACATCAATGACATGTAAAGCCTCGGTATGTTCTATAATCAAATATGCACCATTTCGGAATGTAACTGTTTTGCCGAAAAGGGCTTTGATTTGTTTTGTAATTCCAAAGTTGTCAAAAACAGGAAGTTCTCCCGAGTATAATTTGACAATATTTTTTTTGTCCGGAGCTATGAATGAAATATAATCCTTGATCTGATTGCATGTATTTAGATCGTTAACATGTATTTCTTGAAAGCTAGGATTAAATATGTCTCGCAGTAGTCCGACTATGCGTCCGGTTTCTTCGAAAATTAAAGTAGGGAGCTTCGCTTTTTGTATTTTAGGGAGGTTGTCTTCCCATCTCTTTATAAGAGTTTTTAGCTCGGTATCCAAGTCTGCAACCTTTTTCCCTTCGGCTACTGTTCTTACAATAACACCAAAATTTTTAGGTTTTATACTTTGAATTAGCTGTCTGAGGCGAGCTCTTTCTTCTTTGGATTTTATTTTCTGTGAAACGGAGACTTTGTCGTTGAAAGGTATTACGACAAGGAATCGTCCGGCTAAAGACAATTCGGATGTTAGGCGGGGGCCTTTTGTTGATATAGGTTCTTTGGCTATTTGTACGAGTATTTCTTGCCCTGGTTTTAAAATGTCGCTAATTGTGCCGTTTTTGTCAATTTCCGGCTCTAGCTTCATTTTTGATATGTTCGGGAATTTCTTCTTGTCGGCAAGTGCTTGTTTGTAAAACCTATCAACGGAGTTAAATTGAGCACCAAGATCTAAATAGTGAAGAAAAGCGTCTTTCTTATATCCAATATCTATAAAAGCAGCATTTAATCCTGGCATTAGCTTTTTTACCTTGCCAGCATAGATGTTGCCTACCGCATATGAAGCATCTGTTCCTTCTTTCTGTAGCTCTACAAGTTTTTTATCTTCGAGTACAGCGATAGAAACTTCATCCGGTTGGACATCGATAATTAATTCGCTATTCATAACTATACTTTAGTGTTTAAATTAGATTTAATCAATAAATCTGTATAAGAGTCATCCTCTCTATTAATAAAATAAGAGGAGCGTGATCTAAAATACACAAAGAACAAACCCTAAATTGAATAATTTACAAGTTTGTTCTCGTATATTTCCCTCAAAGAAAGAGTTAGACTTATTTTTTCTTTTTATGTCTGTTCTTTCTTAGTCTTTTTTTGCGCTTGTGCGTAGACATTTTATGTCTTTTTCTTTTCTTTCCGCTTGGCATTGTAGTATGTATTTAATAATTAATTAATAAGTTCTTTTTATTACTTTCTAACTTGGTTAACGAAAGTTTTAGCTGGTTTGAACGCCGGGATTGAATGTGCCGGGATGATGATAGTCGTATTTTTAGAGATATTACGAGCTGTTTTTTGCGCTCTAGTTTTAACGATAAAACTACCAAAACCTCTTAAATAAACGTTCTCATCTTTGCTTAGGGCATCTTTTACTACCTCCATAAACGATTCAACTGTCTTTAATACAGTAGCTTTGTCAATGCCTGTATTCTTGGCAATCTCGTTAACGATATCAGCTTTTGTCATTTTTTTATTGTCTTTTAAAATTCTAGTAATTAATTTTTTGGACTGCAAATATATAGCTTTTTATTTACCTTTGAAACAAATAATTATCATTTTTTTGTAAAAGACGAGTAAATTAACTTTCTCAATAGAGAAAGTCAGAGTGTTTATAAATAATTGTAAATGAGTAAAAAAGATTTAAGGATAAGCAATATATTGATCGATTGGTATAATGATCATAAAAGAAATTTACCTTGGCGTGATACTCAAGATCCATATGTTATCTGGATATCAGAGGTTATTCTTCAGCAGACTAGAGTAGATCAGGGATATGAATATTTTCAGAGGTTCGTCGAAAGATTTCCAACTGTAAATATACTTGCTTCAGCGGAAGAAGAAGAAGTGTTGAAATTGTGGCAGGGGTTGGGCTATTATAGCAGAGCTAGAAATATGCATGCGGCGTCAAAGATGATTATGAACTCTCATGGAGGGGATTTTCCAAAAGAATATAAAGATGTGCTTGCTCTAAAAGGGGTGGGGGAGTATACAGCTGCGGCCATAGTCTCTTTTGCATATGGAGCACCATATGCGGTGTTGGATGGGAATGTGTATCGAGTTTTATCAAGATTATTCGCTATAGATACACCTATTAATACAACTAAAGGAAAAAAAGAATTCTCTGAGCTGGCTCAGGCATTATTAAATATAAGTAATCCGGGGATTCACAATCAGGCAATAATGGAATTTGGAGCATTGCAATGTGTGCCGGTTTCGCCTAATTGTGAGATATGCCCTTTGTCTACCTTATGTGTTTCTTATGCTGAGGGCAGGGTGAAAGAGCTACCTGTAAAAGAAAAAAAACTGAAGATCAGAGAACGTTATTTTTATTATTTCGATATCCGTTATGGTGAAAATACGTTTTTGAGAAAACGCGTAGATAAGGATATTTGGCAAAATCTGTATGAGTTCCCCTTGATAGAGAAGTCTAAGGCGATGCGGCTCGAAGAGTTGTTGAAAGATGAGGAATTTCGTTTGTTGTTTTCAGAAGCTAAGAATGTTCAGATAAGAGAAATGTCTTCAGTGAAGCATGTTCTCTCTCATCAGGTAATATATACGTCTTTTTACTTGGTTAATGTGTCGAGTATACTGCTGAGTGACGCTTATGTATCAGTAAAACTAGAAACTGTAGATTCCTTTCCCGTATCTCGGCTTATACATAAATATTTGGAGCAGATAGAAGTTAATTTATAATCAATTCTTTTGTGTAAGTGGCGAAAGAATATAACTTTGCGCATAACATAAACCAATACATAAAACATGGATAAGATATCGTTAATCGTACCTTGCTATAATGAAGAACAAGCTTTACCTTTCCTTTATAAAGAGATCGTAAAATTGGCAGAAGAAATGCCTGAGCAAGAGTTCGAGTTTATCTTTATAAATGATGGATCTAAAGATCGAACACTCCCTCTGCTAAAGGAATTGCAACAGTCAGATGATAGAGTGCATTATGTGTCTTTTTCAAGAAACTTTGGGAAAGAAGCTGGTATTTACGCAGGATTGAGAGAGGCGACAGGTGATTATATATCCCTTATTGATGCCGACTTGCAAGATCCGCCATCTCTAATCAAAGGTATGTATGAAACCCTTAAGACGGAGGATTATGATTGTGTGGCCACTCGCCGTTTAGATAGAAAAGGGGAGCCTCCGGTTCGTTCTTTTTTTGCAAAACAATTTTACAAACTGATCAATAGTATCTCCGATACCGAAGTTGTGGATGGAGCGCGCGATTTTCGCTTAATGACAAGGCAAATGGTTGACTCTATCTTAGATATGGGAGAGTATAATCGTTTTTCTAAAGGTATTTTTGGTTGGGTAGGTTTTAAGACGAAATGGGTTGCCTTTGAAAATGTAGAGCGTGTAGCTGGCGAAACGAAGTGGTCTTTTATTGGTTTATTCCTTTATTCATTAGAAGGTATTATTGCCTTTTCAACCAGACCTTTGTTAATAGCTTCCTTGTTTGGGATCTTATTTTGCTTAATCGCATTTTTTATGATTTGCGTTATTATCGCAAAAACTCTGATTTGGGGAGACCCGGTTGCGGGATATCCTTCTCTTATTTGTGCTATTTTCTTTATGGGAGGAATTCAGTTGTTTTGTTTGGGGATTTTGGGGCAATATCTGTCTAAAACCTATTTGGAAACAAAAAAACGTCCAATCTATATCGTTAGAGAAAAAGCTTAAAAGTCTATTTTGTAATCTATAGTTGTCAAATTTGAGTATTTTGACCTTTTATTTTTTTGTGTTTAAAAAATAAAAGTTTAATTTTGCCGCCATTGTAGAGTGGGTTTTGTTATATTTTTTCAACGGGCTATGTGTCATAATGTCGCAAAAGTATACTGCAAAACAGACAAATAACAGAGATTATACTAATATAATATAAAACATGAGTACTTCTGCTCTTTTTTTAGTCGTTCTTCTAACAGGAATGTTGCTCGTCTGTGCCGGATTAGGTATGGCGATTTTATTATCCCCGAAGTCTTTTAATGCCCAAAAAGGAGAACCTTATGAATGTGGAATTCCTACACATGGAACATCTTGGATGCAATTTAAGGTAGGTTATTATCTTTTTGCTATTCTTTATCTGATGTTTGATGTGGAGGCTATCTTCTTGTTTCCATGGGCAACAGTTGTAAGAGAATTAGGGATGCCAGGTTTGTATTGTATATTGTTCTTTATTTTAATACTAGGCTTAGGCTTGGCTTATGCTTGGAAGAAAGGAGCTCTAAAATGGAAATAAAAAATATTTATATAAAAGGTATTCCTAATGAAGATTTTAAGGATAATGAATACCTTGAAGATTATGTAAAAGAGCTTCGCGAAGGAGGCGTGCCTATTGTTGTTGGGAAATTAGATGACCTGATAAACTGGGGACGTTCGAATTCTGTGTGGCCTTTGGCTTTTGCTACAAGCTGTTGTGGAATTGAATTTATGGCAGCTGCAGCTTCTCGTTACGATTTGGCTCGTTTTGGAATGGAGGTTACTCGTAACAGTCCACGTCAGGCTGATACTATGGTTGTAGCAGGGACAATTGTGCATAAGATGGCTCCTCTGCTGAAACGTGTTTACGATCAGATGGCAGAACCTAAGTATGTGATAGCAATGGGAAGTTGTGCTATATCAGGAGGTCCTTTTGTAGACTCTTATCATGTTGTGAAAGGTATTGATGAAATAATACCTGTAGATGTTTATGTCCCAGGATGTCCTCCTCGTCCAGAGGCTTTGTTCTATGGACTAATGCAGTTACAACGTAAAATAAAGCTAGAGCGCTTTATGTTTAAAGTAAAAAAATAAAATAAGATATAACCAGAAATTATCGATGGAAAATATCAAGAAGGTAATACTTGAGGCTGTTCCGGAGGCTGTCATAGAAGATAAGGCTCCATTAACGGTAACAGTCGAACCCGATAAACTTCGTCAGTTGGCTATAGCATTGCATGACAATGCTGATATGCCATTCGATTATTTAGCAATGTTGACCGGAACGGATGAAGGAGAAAAGTTGATGGTAACCTATTTGCTTTGTCCTTCAAAAGATTTGTCAGTAGAAGTTGCTGTAAAAACGGGTACAGATGACCGAGAAGATCCACTTCTTTACACTGTAACTGATATATGGGAAACAGCTCATTATAATGAGAGAGAAGTATTTGCGATGTTAGGAATACGTTTTATAAATAATCCTGATATGCGTAGGTTCTTTCTTAATTCAGACTGGGTAGGGTTCCCTTTGAGAAAAGACTACGATGCAAATCCTGTGCTTAATGCTGTTAATGTAGAGAGTAAAGATATTGTAGATATTGCTCCTCGCATAATGGAGGTTGGCGGAAAACTGAAAGAAGAGAAAATAAATATCTTCGAGCCGGATGATTATATAATCAATATAGGTCCTCAACACCCTTCTACTCACGGAGTAATGCACTTTCGTGTGGCATTGGATGGTGAGATTGTAAAGAAAATAGATGTCCATAGTGGATATATTCATAGAGGAATAGAAAAGTTGAGCGAAAAGCTGTCTTATCCTCAAATACTACACTTCACAGACCGTTTAGATTATCTTTCTGCTAATATCAACCGTCACGGATTGTGTATGTGTGTAGAAAAAGCAGCGGGAATTGAGATTCCGGAAAGAGCTCAATATATACGTACTATCATGGATGAGTTGAATCGTATCGATTCTCATCTTGTAGCATGGGGTACAATGTGTATGGACTTGGGAGCTACTACCGCATTTATATACGGAATGCGTGAGCGTGAAGAAATTCTTAAAATAATAGAAAAAAATACTGGTGGTCGCTTGATTATCAACTACAACGTGATAGGAGGAGTGATGTTCGATATTAAGGATGACTTCCAGAAAGACGTAAAAGCATTTATCCCGGTAATGCGTAAAGCTTTGTTACAATACAACAAGCTGTTTACTGGTAATGTGATTGCTGTTGGGCGTATGAAAGGTTTAGGCATTCTGTCTAAGGAAGATGCAATATCTTATGCTGTAACTGGTCCTGCAGGTCGTGCTTCTGGTTTCTCTTGTGATATTCGCAAGCATATCCCTTACGCTTTGTATGATAAGGTAGAATTCAAAGAGGTGATTCGCGAGGAAGGTGACGCTTATGCTCGTTATTTGAATCGTTTGGACGAAATAGAAGAATCTTTGCATATCATCGAACAATTAATAGATAATATTCCTGAGGGAGATTTTCAGGCAAAAACAAAAGCCATTATCAAATTACCTGAAGGCGAATTTTATCAGAGAATTGAAGCCGGACGTGGCGAGTTTGGTATTTACATTGAAAGTAGAGGAGATAAAACTCCTTATCGCTTGAAATTCCGTTCTCCATCAATGGCTGCTGTATCGGCTATGCCTTTGATCTGTAAGGATGAAAAGATCTCAGACTTTATTGGTATCGGAGGATCTATGGACTATGTAATCCCGGATATTGACCGTTAATAAGAATATTTATATTTTACTAATATAAAAACATATGCTGTTAAATTATTCACGACCGTTGGAATTAGTAGGCTTGTTAAAAACGTTTGATACATTTTTGACAGAAAATTTGCCTACATGGGCGGTTTTGGCAATAGAATTTGTACTGGTAGGTATTGTGTTGCTTACCTTATATGCAGTACTAGCCTTGATCCTGATATATGTAGAACGTAAAATAACGGCTTTCTTTCAAGCTCGTCTTGGTCCTAACCGTGTAGGTAAATACGGGTTGGTACAGAGTGTGGCCGATATGATTAAAATCTTGATCAAAGAAATTATACATGTAAATAAATCGGATAGATTCCTTTTCTTTACAGCCCCATTCTTTATGATTGTAGCTTCAATGTTGACCTTCGGGGCATTGCCTTTTGGAGAAGGGCTACAGGCTGTAGATTTTAATATAGGTGTATTCTATTTAGTAGCTGTATCTTCATTGGGTATTATTGGTGTATTGCTTGCCGGATGGTCTAGTAACAATAAGTACTCTATGATCGGAGCAATGCGAAGTGGAGCTCAGTTTATCAGCTATGAGTTGTCAGCAGGTTTTGCTCTTATGACAATGGTTGTCTTATCAGGAACAATGAGCCTTTCAGGAATTGTACAACAACAAGCATATTGTTGGAATATCTTTAATGGTCACATTCCTGCCCTTATAGCATTTATTATCTATTTGATATCGGGACATGCCGAAACAAATCGTGGACCATTCGACTTACCGGAAGCAGAGTCAGAATTGACAGCAGGTTATCATACTGAATATTCAGGTCTGCAATTCGGGTTCTTCTATTTGGCTGAATATCTGAATATGTTTATTGTTGCAGGTATTGCTACAACAGTATTCCTTGGAGGATGGATGCCTTTCCAAATCGAAGGATGGGATGGTTTTAATCAAGTGATGAATTATATTCCTTCTTATATTTGGTTCTTTGGAAAAACAGCAGTTCTTGTTTTCCTAAGCTTGTGGGTGAGATGGACATTCCCTCGTCTGCGTATCGACCAACTATTAAGTCTAGAGTGGAAGTATTTACTGCCAATTAATATGGTGAATATATTATTCATGGTAATCATTGTATTAGCAGGATTAACATTGACAGATATATTTTAATTTATAGCGAATAAAACAATGAGTTCAGTATCAGAATATTTTTCAGGTCTATTTGGAGGTATTAAGTCGCTTCTAACAGGTATGCGTGTGACTTGGGGTGAGCTATGGACAAAAAAAATAACAGAGCAATACCCTGAAAATAGAGCAACGCTTGTAATTCCGGATCGCTTCAGAGGCGAATTGGTTATGCCTCATGATGATAATAATGAACATGCTTGTACAGCTTGTGGTATTTGCCAAATGAATTGTCCTAACGGAACAATCAAGGTGATCTCTAGAAGTGTAGAAACAGAGGATGGTAAGAAAAAGAAAGTTCTTGATCGTTATATCTACGACTTAGGAATGTGTACTTTTTGTAATCTATGTGTTATTACTTGTCCTCAGGATGCGATAATGTTCTCCAATACATTCGAAAACTCGATATTTACACGAAGCAAGCTTGTTCAGCAGTTGAATCATGAAGGATCTCAATTGCGTGAAAAAAAGAAAGAGGTTAAACCTTTGGTAAGTAAACCTGTAGAAAAAGCAGAAACAGCTGTGTTTGGTAAAGATAAAACAGTAGAGGATAAACCTCAGACCCCTGTTCAGCCAATACCTGCACAAGATATTAAAGAAGATGGCGGTGTGCATCCGGAGAAAGACATTCCGAAGGATGTGACAACGAAAACAGTTCCTGCATCTAAAACTGATGCAGATATACCAGAGGAAGAAAAATAAAAACATACGATAATCAATAGATTATGGCAGAGCAAATTATATTTTACATTTTAGCAATAATAATCGTGTTTTCCACTATTATGGCGGTAACAACACAAAAGATTATTCGTTCAGCAACATACCTGTTGTTTGTCCTATTGGGTACGGCAGGCTTGTATTTATTGTTAGACTATCATTTCCTTATGGGTGTGCAGATTGCTGTATATGCGGGAGGTGTAATGGTGTTATTCATCTTTGCTATTCTACTTACCAACGAACCGGGTAGAGATGTTAAGTTTGAAAAACCAGGCAGAATGTTTATTGCAGCATTAGCTTCTCTTGCAGGGCTAGCTATATGCGGACATATTATATTCTATAATGTCAATAAATTCTACACTTATGTTACTCAGCCCGAAATGCCGATGCAACAAGTCGGTTTGGCTATGATGGGAACAGATAAATATCAGTATTTACTTCCTTTCGAAGCAATAAGTATTTTACTTCTTGCTTGTATTATCGGGGGGATTATGATTGCAAGAAAAAGATAAAACGATATAAGTTATGGGTGATTTTATAACAAGCCTTTTATCAGGACCGGTGCCTATCGAAGCATATTTGGCTATCAGTACAATTATGTTCTTTGCAGGTGTATATGGATTCCTATCTCGTAAAAACATGCTAATGGTTCTGATATCAGTAGAGTTGATGCTTAACGCTGCCGATTTGAACTTTGTAGTGTTTAACCGCTATTTATATCCGGGACAACTGGAAGGTTTCTTCTTTACACTGTTTGCAATAGGTATTGCCGCAGCAGAAACAGCGATTGCGATTGCTATCATCATCAACATATACCGCAATGTGAAGAGTATATATGTGGATGAGAATATTACTAAAATGAAACACTAAGCAAGGATAAAGATTAAGATATGGGACAATTTGATTTTACATATTCGATACTGATAGTTGCTTTGCCTGCTATTATGTTTCTTATTCTGGGACTGGGTGGCAAATATATGAAGCCTATCGTAGCCGGAACACTAGGAACGATATCGTTAGGTATAATGACAGTATTAGCATATTTTACTGCATACCAATATTTCTTTGTTGTAGGTAAGGTAGATGGAGTTTATCAGGCTATTCATACTGCAACTACATGGCTTCGATTTACAGATACATTACATATCGATTTAGGTATCTACCTTGATCCTATTTCGGTGATGATGCTTGTAGTTATCACAACAGTATCATTGATGGTACATGTGTATAGCTTAGGCTATATGAAGGGGGAAAAAGGCTTCCAACGCTATTATGCTTTTCTTTCTTTATTTAGTTTTGCAATGTTAGGATTGGTAGTCGCTACCAATATCTTCCAAATGTATATTTTCTGGGAACTTGTAGGTGTGTCGTCATTCCTGCTAATTAGTTTCTACTATATAAAACCTTCGGCAGTAGCTGCTTCGAAGAAAGCCTTTATCGTAACCCGATTTGCAGACTTCTTCTTCTTAGTAGGTATCTTATTACTGTCTTATTTTTCAGGATCATTCGATTTTGCAACTATAACATCTCCTGATGCACCATTCATCGCATCTATGCAAGGAACATCATTTATCGGCTTGTCTGTATTGACTTGGGCTATGTTGTTGATCTTTATGGGAGGTGCAGGAAAATCGGCTATGATGCCTTTCCATATTTGGCTTCCGGATGCAATGGAAGGTCCAACTCCGGCTTCGGCATTGATCCATGCTGCAACGATGGTTGTTGCGGGAGTTTTCCTTGTTGCTCGTCTATTCCCTGTGTATGTGATTACTCCATATGCTTTGGATGTGATAGCTTGGGTAGGTGCAATCACGGCTCTTTTTGCTGCTGTTGTTGCTTGTACACAGACCGATATTAAACGTGTGTTAGCGTTTTCTACAATATCTCAGATTGCCTTTATGCTAACTTCGTTAGGTGTCTCTAAATTTGGAGGTCACGATGGGTTAGGATATATGGCAGGTATGTTCCACTTATTTACTCATGCTTTCTTCAAGGCATTGTTGTTCTTAGGTGCAGGAGCAATTATTCATGCTGTTCATAGCAATGAAATGGATGATATGGGAGGTCTTTGGAAAAAACTACCTATCACGGGTATAACATTTGGTATCGCATGGCTTGCAATTGCCGGTATTTGGCCTTTCTCCGGATTCTGGAGTAAAGACGAAATCCTTGCAGCAGCTATGGAGAACAATATGCCAATATATATCATATTGAGTATTGCTGCTGGATTAACAGCATTCTATATGTCTCGCTTGTTCTTCCGTATCTTCTTCTACGAGAAGAAACAGTATCATCACGAACCGCACGAAGCAGGAGTTGCTATGGCTATTCCTTTAATTGTGTTGGCTACATTTGCGGTTTTTGCTGGTCTTATCCCATTCGGTAAGTTTGTGACTTCCGATGGAGTGCCTTATGATGCGCATTTGAATTATCAAGTGGCAATAACAAGTGTGGTTATCTCTCTTATAGGTATGTTCGTTGCATTCAAGCTATACTATAAGAAAAATGATATACCGGATAGAATTGTAGCAAATATAAATACGCTTTATACATGGGCATTACATAAATTCTATTTTGATGAATTGTGGTTGTTTGTGACACGTAAAATTATCTTTAAACGTATCTCTAAACCAATTGCTTGGTTCGATAAAAAATATGTTGACGGTTTCATGGACTCATTGGCATATGTAACGCAAGCATCGTCTCGTGCAATAAAGAATTTCCAGTCAGGTTATATACAACAATATGCTTTGGCTTATTTGGTAGGAGCCTTGATCCTTGTAGTAGGATTCTGTGGTTGGGTAATCTGTTTTATTTGTAAATAAGATATAGTAAAAATATAAAAAGATGAATATTCTTTCATTATTTATTCTTGTACCTGTTGTTATGATGTTGGCATTTATACCATGCCGCAATATAAAACAAGTGCGTACCGTTGGAGTCGTAGGTGCAGTTATTGAGTTAGCCTTAGCATTGGTACTCTTATTTATGTTCTTCCAAGAGCGAGGAGCAGGTAATGCAGCAGAAATGTTGTTTACGTATGATAAAGTATGGTTCGAGTCATTGAATATCCATTATGCAATTGGTGTTGATGGTATTTCGGTGTTGATGATTCTTTTGACATCCGTTATCATATTCACAGGAACATTTGCTTCGTGGAATATGGATCCGCTCCCTAAAGATTTCTTTATGTGGTTGACCTTCTTGTCAATAGGGGTGTACGGCTTCTTTATCTCGCTAGATATGTTTACTATGTTCTTCTTCTATGAGATTGCTCTGATTCCAATGTACTTGTTGATTGGGATATGGGGAACCGGAAGAAAAGAATATTCGGCGATGAAACTTACCTTGATGTTGATGGGTGGATCGGCTTTCCTATTTGTGGGAATATTGGGTATCTACTTTAATTCATCAGCAACAGGTGACTTTACTTTCAATATCTTAGAAATTGCTCAAAATGGGGCTATCCCCGTTGCAGCACAATATTGGATATTCCCTCTTACTTTTGTTGGGTTTGGAGTTCTTGGAGCTTTATTCCCATTCCATACTTGGTCTCCTGATGGTCACGCTTCTGCGCCAACGGCAGTATCGATGCTTCATGCAGGTGTGTTGATGAAGCTGGGAGGATATGGATGTTTCCGTATTGCTATGAAATTAATGCCTGAGGCTGCTGATGAGCTGTCCTGGATCTTTATCATCCTTACAGGTATCAGTGTTATATATGGAGCTTTGGGAGCAATATCTCAAACAGACTTGAAATACATTAATGCATATTCATCAGTAAGTCACTGTGGTTTGGTGTTGTTTGCTATCCTTATGTGGAACCAGACAGCAATGACTGGTGCAGTGATGCAGATGATTTCTCACGGATTGATGACTGCGTTATTCTTCGCCCTGATTGGTATGATTTACGGGCGTACTCATACGCGAGATATCAGAGAAATGGGAGGTTTGATGAAAATTATGCCATTCTTAAGTGTCTGCTATGTGATAGCAGGTATGGCCTCGCTAGGTCTGCCGGGGCTAAGCGGTTTCGTTGCTGAGATGACAATATTTGTAGGAGCATTTGCTCATAATGATATGTTCCACCGTGTATTCACTATAATTGCTATTTCATCTATCGTTGCCACAGCAGTTTATATACTGAAAGTGGTAGGTAAAATATTGTTTGGACCAGTTCAAGATCCACATCATCTGGAGTTGACTGATGCAACATGGCACGAGAAAGTAGCTACAGTAGGATTGATCGTTTGTGTGGCAGGAATGGGTATGTTCCCCGGATGGATATCTGACCTGATTAGTTCAAGCTTAGGATATTTGAATTAAGAATAGCTAAGAACATAATTGTAAACAATAATATATAAGATATAACAATGGATTTAAGTAATTATTTGTTGATGAAGCATGAGTTATCACTTGTAGTGGTATTCCTCTTATTTATTCTATATGATCTATTTGCTTCCGACAGTGCAAAAAAATATTATTTCCCGGTAGCTTGTACGCTATTCTTGATACATACAGTTGTTTGTTTCTTCTTTAAAGATAATGGAAGCTCATTTGCAGGGATGTATGTTACAGGTCCAGCTTATCTTACGATTAAGAATATTTTGAACATAGGAGTATTCCTTATCATGTTGCAAGCCAATGCTTGGCTAAAGCAACCAGATAATATAATCAAGCGAGGTGAGTATTTTATGCTAACGATACTTACGTTGATTGGTATGAATCTGATGATATCGGCAGGTAATTTCTTGTTATTCTATATTGGATTAGAAACAGCATCATTACCAATTGCCGCATTAGTAGCATTTGATAAACACAAACATAAATCAGCTGAAGCAGGTGCGAAATATATTTTTAATGCTGCATTCTCTTCGGGGATAATGGTGTTTGGCTTATCTCTTCTTTATGGTGCTTGCGGTACGCTTTACTATCAGGATATAGCTTCAAATATCTATTCAGCACCTATGGCTATTATGGCAATGATATTTGTGCTGTCAGGGTTATTCTTCAAAATATCTTTGGTTCCATTCCATTTATGGGCACCAGATACTTACGAAGGAGCTCCTACTAATATAACATTATATCTGTCTACAATCTCAAAAGGAGCAGCAGTATTTGCTCTGATGGTGATTCTTTATAAAGTATTTCCGGTATTGGCAGACACATGGAAAGGTATTATATGGATTCTTATCCTTGTTACCATAACAATAGGAAACTTGTTTGCACTGCGTCAGAAGAATTTGAAAAGATTCCTTGCGTTCTCATCTATTTCGCAGGCAGGATACATTATGTTGAGTTTATTTACCGGAACAGCTGAAGGTATGGCTGGTACAATTTATTATATATTTGTTTATGTATTCTCTAACTTGGCTGCGTTCGGAGTTATTTCAGCTATCGAAGATAAGACGGGTAAAGTAAACATGGATGATTATAATGGTTTGTACGCAACTAATCCAAAACTTTCATTAGCAATGATGATTGCAATGTTCTCTTTGGGTGGTATTCCATTTGCAGCAGGGTTCTTTAGTAAACTGTTTGTGTTTAAGGCTGCAATGAGCCAAAACGAAGTATTATTGGTTTTCCTTGCTTTCTTAAATACTGTTATTGCTTTATACTATTATCTGTTAGTAGTAAAAGCAATGTTTATAAACAAGAACAATTCGCCTATCGAGACTGTTAATACAGATGGTTACTTGAAAGTATCGCTTGTAATGTCAATGGCTGGTATCTTCGTAGTTGGAGTTGTAAGCTGTTTCTACGAATATATCAACAGTATAAGTTTCGGTATATAGTATTAAAGAATATTAAAGAATAAAAGAAAATTCGACAGAAGGTTTTATCTTTGAGCTTCTGTCGAATTTTATATCAAAAAGAATAAAAATTTATGAACTTATTCACTCTTCTTCAAGTTCCAATGGACTCATCTGTGGTTGCTTCAGTCGATCAAGTCGTACAATCAGCACCCGAAGAAAGTTATTTAAGCCTTGTAATGAAAGGAGGTTGGATTCTATTGCCAATTTTCCTTTTGTCGCTTTTATCCATTTATGTGATCATAAATAAATGGCTCGTAATAAACCGACTTGGTAAAAAAGATTCGGTATGGTTATCTCGAGTAGTAGAGTTAGTACATGAAGGGAAAATAGATAAGGCTTTAAAATTCTGTGTGGAAAGACCTTATGCGTCAGCAAAAGTAATCGCAGCAGGATTGAAAGAATTTGATAAAGAAGATGCGGAAATACAAGAAGCAATGGAAGTTGAAGCCCGTGTGCAAATCAGTACAATGGAAGATCAAATGAATTGGTTGGGTATTACAGCATCTATAGCTCCAATGTTAGGATTCTTAGGGACAATATTTGGTGTTATAAAAATTTTCTATGATATAGCTCGTACTAACGATTTGGCCATTGATACTATTTCGACAGGGTTGTATCAAAAGATGATCTGTTCAGGAGCCGGTTTGTTAGTTGGTATAATTGCTTATTCTGGATACTATATTTTGAACGGGAGAATAGATAAAGCTGTTGTAAGTATAGATAAAGAATCGAATGAGGTATTGAAAGCGATTAGAGCAAATAAAAGAGGTACAGTAGAAGCCTAATTAAAAACAGATAGATAAGGTATGAAAATCCAACGAAGAAAAATGAGAACAGCAGAAGTTTATACAGCTTCTTTGAATGATATTATGTTCTTCCTGTTACTTTTTTTTCTTATCATATCAACGATGGTAACACCTGCTGCTATCAGAGTGTTGCTTCCGAATGCTACAACAGCAGAGAATGTTGTTACTAAGAAAAATATAAACCTTATTATAACTCAAGACCTGCGATATTATATCGATGATAAAGAATTAGCTAAAGAAGAAATAGAGCCAATGTTGGCAGATATCTTAGCTAAAAAATCAGAGAATGAGGAAATGAACGTTTTATTGCAGGCTGATAGATCTCTTACTATCCAAGACTTGGTAGACGTCATTGATATAGGTAATAGACTACATGTGAAGATGGTCTTGTTTACCCAAAAACCAAACTAATCATTTAATTTATTAAGACAAATAGATATTGTCAATTCTCTTAATTGTGTAATTGGTGAAATTTATTTGCAATCTACATGCAGCATTTTTTGAAAAAGTGCATCTACTAAATGAAGCTTAGCCAAAGATGAATGAACTGCAAATCATAGCAGGCTGTAAAGAACAAAAGCGTGAAGCTCAAAAGATACTGTACGAGAAGTATGCTCGTGCGATGTATGGTATCTGCTTGCGTTATAGTTCCGATATGGATACTGCTCAGGATTTGTTACAGGATGGATTTATGAAAGTTTTTGCAAACATAAATTCTTTCCAGAATAAAGGTTCATTTGAAGGATGGCTTAAGCGCATTTTTATTAACCATGCTTTAGAAGACTTACGGAAAAAGAAATCATTCATTCAAGTCGCAGAAGATCCTCAAAATCTTCCGGATATAGTGGATGATGCAACCGAAGAAGAACAGATGTATCAAATCTCTGAAGATGAACTGTTGAAGATGATACAAGAACTACCAAGAGGATATTCGGCTGTATTCAACTTATATGCAATAGAAAATTATTCACATAAGGAAATTGCAGAAATGCTTGCTATTAGCGAAGGCACTTCTCGATCTCAGTATGTGCGTGCGAGGCAATTATTACAAACTAAGGTTAACCAATATATAAAGGAAAGATCGTAAGATGGATGTAGGAAAAGACAAAATAAAAGATCTATTCTCCTCAAAGTTAGGAAGCTTTGAGCCAGATGTGCCTGCCTCAGTATGGGGTGGACTAGATCAGCTTTTGTCTGCTGAGTCTACACCGGCTACAGATTCTTCTTCAAGCTCAAATTCATCATCATCTGCAGGAAACTCCTCTTCACTTAAAACCATACTAACAGTTGTTGGAATAACGGCGGCAATCGCTATGGGGATATTCTTTTTTAACAGAGAGGATCCTAAAATAGTATTAGAAGAACCATCCAAAACAGAGACAATAGTTGAAGGTGATTCAGTGGAGGTCCTGGAAGAGGATACTGTTCAGGTAGAGCCTATGGTTAACTCTAAAGTGAAGGCAAGAGCGATTGCAGAGCCTGCGCTAGTTGAAGAGGAAAATATAGAGCAGAAAATAGAGATTCAAGATAGGGAAGAAGAACCGGTAATAGAGAAAAAAGAAGAGCCGACAAAAGTTAGACCTGAAGATGAAATACGTATCATTCCTATTCGAGAGGAGGAAAAAGGTCGAGGGGTATCTATTGGAGTTGTGTCAGAAATAGGGCTAACTGGTTATACTAAAAAAGATGCTGGAGGAGATATGCTTTTGTCTCAAAAAAACAGAGGTAAAGAATTTCTGGATATTCTTGATGCGGAAGGAAATGAATTTATTCTTAAACACAATAAGCCTTTGTCATTTGGTGTAACTGTTGAAAAAGAGATTAGTCCTAGTTTAAGTATCGAAACAGGATTGGTTTATACACTCCTTTCGTCAGAGGTGACTTCCGCCAGTCAGTATAATATAAGAGAGACTCAGTCTTTCGATTATATAGGTATTCCTGTAGCTTTGAATTATACCTTTTACAAAGTTGGAGGGGCTAAATTTTATCTTTCTCTTGGAGGTATGATGCAAAAAGATGTTAAAGGTAGATATATTAGTCATCTCGATCTTCCGCAACCAAATGGAGAAAATACTATTAGTGAGGACATATTTTATGACGAGCCTTATTACATTAAAAAACACTTAAAACAAACTAATCCGCAATTTTCTGTAAGAACAAAACTTGGAGTTGCATATCCTTTATATAAAAAGTTGTATATTTACGGTGCGATAGGAGGTGTTTATTATTTCGACGCAAATAATAAATACCGAACAATATACTCTGATAAGAAAACCCAGCTGGACTTAAATCTGGGTGTAAAGTATGAATTTTAACTTTTATTACAGACGTAAAAAAATGAAAACTATTTTTATTAAGGTAGCAAGTGTATTATTTGCAATCTCTATGCTGACATCGTGTTTAGGAGATGGAGATAATTATATGGAGGTGTCAGGTGATTTTGCTTACATCAGAGAAGACGATCAGATTGGTAAATATGCAATGACTTTGAGATCTGGTCCTGTAAAGGCGGATAAAGTGAGTACATTGACTGTAGGGCGAGCTTATTATGTATCATATAAAGCGAGTTATAGTGGAGGCGGATATGCAGCAATAGCAGAGAGATTCGATCTAGTGGAAAATGAGCCAGTGCCTATAGCTAAATCTTATTTAGGAGAGCCTTACTCTAATGTTCCCGAATTTCAGATAAATGATACTATTAACCCTAAAAGTATTGCTATAGGCGCATGGGATCCATATAAAGATGTCTTTGATGATAATTGGCAGATATCTTATAATGTGTCGAAGAAAGAAGGTGATGAAATAGAGGCGTATTATTACTATGACAGAGATAACCAATTCGAAAACGGGCAAGCACTTAAAGAAAATCAAGCTATAATTGATGTTCGTTTTGTTAAAACATTGAAGAGTGGTGTGTCTAAGGATCCTAAAAACGAAACATTGAGTGCTTTTGGATCTTTGAAGCAATTCAGAGAAATGTATCGTCCTACTTATAAAGAAGAAGTGGAAGGGAAGAAGGTTGCAAATGTTCTGATCAAATTCAGATATATCAAAGATGCGGATAAAGAACCAACTGTTTCTTATTTGGGAACATTCTATACCTCAGGGTCAGAGCCGGTTTATGGTATGATTTTCGTTGAAGAATAATAATCTGAGAATAATATAATTAATGATTGTTAAGAGAAGTGTAGATCTACACTTCTCCTTTTTTTTGTTTAGAAAATAATACTAAGTCTATACAAGTGTTTTCTGTTTCAAAGTTTTTTCTATATTTGTGAAAAGTCTAATTAAGAAAGAAAAAGATGTCAGTAAATAAAGTAATATTGATAGGGAATGTAGGGAAAGATCCCGATGTTAAATATTTTGACAATGGTAGTGTTGTAGCCAATTTTACACTGGCAACTACCGAAAGGGGGTACACTGCTGCTAATGGAACTCAAATTCCGGATCGAACAGAATGGCACAATATAGTTTGTTGGCGAGGCTTGGCTAAAGTAGCAGAACAATTTGTGAAAAAAGGGGTTCAGGTATATATCGAAGGAAAGATCCGTTCTCGAACTTATGATGACGCTAACGGGGTTAAACGCTATGTGAACGAAATATATGCGGATAACTTGGAACTGTTAGGAAGCAGAAGACGCGAGGGTGCTGAGTTTGGATCTGATAATCCGCCTTACCCAACTCAAGGAAGTAATGAATCGTTTTCGACTAACACTAATTATAGTGCGCCTAATATTCAAGAAGAGGATGATCTTCCTTTTTAATGAATAGGATTGAAAGAGCATAAAACAGATTAAGTATGAAGTAATGAGTATTTAATCTGTTTCTTTTTTGTATAAACTTTCTAATTAACACTATGTGATTGCTGTAGAAAGAATCTTAATTGATCGTAATGCGTCTCAATACATTGAAGTATTTTTCATACCTTTGTAGCCTCAAAATAGAGAAAGAAATATGCTGGATACCAAACAACAATTTGAAATTGTAATAGCAGAATGCAGAAGTCTTTTTGCAAAGAAGCTGAAAGATTATGGCGCTTCGTGGCGTATACTCCGTCCACAGTCAGTTACAGACCAAATCCTGATCAAAGCTAAACGTATAAGAAGTATTGAAGAAAAAGGGGTAAGCCTAATAGATGAAGGCATTGCTTCTGAGTTCATAGGTATCGTTAATTATGGAATAATAGGTCAGATCCAACTTGCATTGGGTTATGCAGATAGTGTTGATTTGGACGAAGATAAAGTGTTGGAGTTATATGATAAGTATATGACGCAGACAAAAGAACTTATGTATGCCAAAAATCATGATTATGATGAAGCCTGGAGGGCTATGCGTATAAGTTCGTACACTGATCTTATTCTGACTAAAATATATAGAACAAAACAAATAGAAGAGAATAAAGGGGAAACAATTGTTTCGGAAGGTATCGATGCAAACTACATGGATATGGTGAATTATTCTTTATTCGGTTTGATTAAATTGAAATTTTCAGATAAAGAAGAATAGTCTTTAAATGAGCAAGAAAGATGCAGTCATAAAAGTCTTGGTCGAAATATCTAGAGTACTACTAGGTGTTACATTTATATTCTCGGGTTTTGTGAAAGCTGTAGATCCGTTCGGTACAGCCTACAAAATTACGGATTATCTTTCGGCTTTTAATTTATCCTCTCTTTCGTTCTTATCTCTCCCGGGTTCAGTTCTACTGTGTGGATTGGAATTTGCTATGGGAGCATGTATGTTGTTTGGCCTTTACCGAAAGTGGAACTCTCGCCTGATGTTGCTTGTCATGAGTTTTATGACTCTTCTGACCTTATATTTGGCAATAACAGATCCTGTTGAAGATTGTGGCTGCTTTGGAGATTTCCTGATAATAAGTAATTGGCAAACATTTTACAAAAATATAGTTCTACTCATCTGTTCTATTATAGTATTTGTCTATCCGGAACGTATAAGTAACATCTTTACAGGAAAATCATACTGGTTGGCATTCTTGTATATTTTTGTGTTTATAGGTTTATTTGTTTTCTACAATTATCTCTATGATCCGGTATTTGATTTTCGCCCTTATAAAGTAGGAGCAAACATAGCAGAATTGAAAAATATTGATGAAGGTAAAGGGCGTGAAGAACAAGTCGTGTTGGTGTACGAGAAAGATGGCGTAGAAAAAGAATTTACAGAAGAGAATTATCCTTGGGAAGATAGTACCTGGACTTTTGTTCGTATGGATTCAAAGACAATAAAAGAAGGAGAAGTATCTCCTATCAAAGATTTTGTTATAAATAAACTAGAATTAAATGCTTCCAGGACGGAAATTGTAGCTCAAGAAGATATAACAGAGGCTGTCTTGTCTGACTCTAATTATGTTTTTTTGATGGTGTCTCCTTTGCTGGAAGATATAAATATCTCCTATCTTAGTAGTTTCGAAGATATAGAAGCATACGCTACAGACAATGGTTATCGTTTTTATTGTTTGACATCATCTACTACAGATGGTATAATTGAATGGGCAGATATAAATACGATTAATTTCGATTTCTGTACTATGGATGAGAGAACATTGAAAACAATTATACGTTCCAATCCCGGATTAATTCTGTTGAAAGATGGTGTTGTTGTTAATAAGTGGGCTGATATCGCTGTGCCAAGTGAATCGGAGCTAAATAAACCATTGGCCGAACTTGAGTTTGGGAAGATGGAAGACACTGAAAAAGAAAATAAGAAAAAACTATTCTATATCTGTGCTATATTTTTCGTTCCTTTGTTGACCCTAAAGGTTTTGGATTTCCTAGTTTACAATAGGAGGGGTTACGAAGAGAAGCCCGATAAAGAAAAAGATGAATCCGTTTTAGAATAAATTAGTATCACAATTATAAATAATTAAAAAATTATGAGAAAGAATATTGTTGCAGGAAACTGGAAAATGAACAAAAGTTTGCAAGAGGGTGTAGAGTTTGCTAAAGCCCTAGAAGCTGCTCTTGCTGGTAAAACTTTGAAATGCGAAGTAATCGTAGGTACTCCGTTTATTCATTTGGCTAGTGTAGCATCAGCTACAAAACTTAATGTTGCTGCTCAAAACTGTGCAGATAAAGCTTCTGGAGCATATACAGGGGAAGTATCAGCAGCTATGGTAGCTTCTACTGGTGCAAAATATGTAATATTAGGACACTCAGAGCGTCGTTCTTATTACGGAGAAACTGATGCTATCTTGAAAGAAAAAGTATTACTTGCTCTGGAAAATGGCTTAAGTCCGATTTTCTGTATTGGAGAAACAAAAGAAGAAAGAGAGAAAAACGTACATTTTGATGTAGTTAAAAGTCAAACAGTAAATGCTCTTTTCGAACTTTCAGCAGAAGATTTCTCTAAAATAGTAATTGCATACGAACCGGTATGGGCTATTGGAACAGGTCTTACTGCTACTTCGGCTCAAGCTCAGGAAATGCATGCATTTATCCGTGAAACTATCGCTGAAAAATATGGTAAAGAAGTAGCTGACAATACTTCTATTCTATACGGAGGTAGTGCAAATGGAGGAAATGCTAAAGAACTATTCTCTTGCCCTGATATCGATGGAGGTCTTATTGGTGGTGCATCTCTAGACGTTGAGAAATTTATTCCTGTTATCGAAGGATTTTAATTTTAAACAATAATAATTTGTGGAAGAGTTTATTCTTCCACAAATTATCTTTTATACAACGAAAATGAAAAAAATACTTCACATTATTATTGCATTGAGCCTTTTGTCTATTAATGCTATTGCTCAAGATGGAGGAAAAACCATTGTTGACGAGATAAACTCTTCTAAATGGGGAAAAGGTAATGTTATGGTAATGCAAGATGAAGCAATTCAGGGAGAGGTAGCAGTTCGTCAAGAAACAGATATAGCTTTTCAAAAAGTGGGAGCTATAGATCCTAATGCTGATTATGAAAAAGTGAGAGGATTCAAAATTCAGGTTTACTCAGGCAATAATCAACAGAGATCGAAAAGAGAAGCAGAGTCTAGACGAGCACAAGTGAAAGAAGCTTTCCCGGAGTTAGAAGCAGATGTGAAGTTCCAGTCTCCATTTTGGAGGTTAAGGGTAGGTAACTTCCTTACCAGAGAAGATGCCTTGTTGGTCCTTCAGGAAATGAAGAATGCATTGCCGGGCTTGGCCAAGGAAATGTACGAGGTTGCCGACGAGGTTAAGCGCCCGATAAATAAATAATAAAACAGAAAGAAATAATCTTCATAATGCAAGAAGAACAAAATATTAAGGCGCTAGCAAGCCATTATAAGGAAATTATCAATCTTTTGGGAGAGGATGTCGATAGAGAAGGTTTACTGGCTACGCCTGATAGGGTCGCTAAAGCAATGCGCTTTTTGACAAAAGGTTATCATGAGAGCCCGGAAGAGATACTGAATAAAGCGCTCTTTAAAGAAGATTACAGGCAAATGGTAATCGTAAAAGATATTGATTTCTATTCACTTTGTGAACATCATATGCTTCCTTTTTGGGGTAAGGCTCATGTAGCTTATATCCCTAATGGTCATATAACAGGTCTGAGCAAAATAGCAAGGGTCGTAGATGTGTTTGCACGCCGACTGCAAGTGCAGGAACGTATGACATTGCAGATAAAAGAGTGTATTCAAAAAACATTGAACCCTCTGGGAGTAATGGTTGTTATTGAGGCACAGCACATGTGTATGCAGATGAGAGGTGTTGAAAAGCAAAATTCAACGACTACGACGTCCGATTTTACAGGTGTTTTTAATCAGGCGAAAACAAGAGAAGAATTCATTAACCTCATACGATAATTTTTGATATATCGAATATAGCGAGGTTTTCCCTGTAGGGTTTACCTCGTTTTTTTTATAATTATACTTCTTAATTTAATATGACTCTATTTGATATTCATACCCATAATGTAAAACCTTATACTAAGGGAGGTTTGATTGATATAAAAAGTATATTAAATACTTTTCCTGAGGATTTTAATGATTTGAGTAAGTCTGCAAATGAATCAACTTGGTTTTCTTGTGGAATTCATCCATGGTATGTAGATGGAAAAACAGAGAGATTGAAGTCTTTGGAAGAAATTATCAAACACGATAGAGTTGTAGCAGTAGGAGAAGTGGGGTTAGATAAATTGAAAGGTCCTGATCTAAATTTACAAATCGAAGTGTTTGAAGAGCAAATTAGCTTAGCAAATAAATATGGAAAACCCTTAATTATTCATTGTGTAAAGGCTTGGGATGAATTAGTTGCTCTGAAAAAGGGAGTGAAAACTGATATTCCGTGGATAATACATGGATATAGAGGTGGAGTTGAGCAGACAAAGCAGCTCGTTTCTTTAGGTTTTTATTTGTCTATTGGAGAGAAGTTCAATCTTGAGTCGTTAAAGCATATACCCGTGAACTCTCTTTTTTGTGAAACGGATGAATCAAGCAAATCGATTGAAGCTATTTATAAGCAGGTTTCTATGAGTCTGGGGTTCGATTTTAATCAATTTGCTTTCAGGATGCTAGGGAATATGAGTAAATTTGCCTTTGGTTTGACAAAATGATATATCTTTGCATCTTCATTTGTTTCCCAATGTCTATTAATTTAACATAAACATAAATGATCGATATAAATGCTCGCGTTTTACTAATATACACAGGAGGTACTATTGGAATGGTTGTAAATCCGGATACAGGATCATTAGAGCCTTTCGATTTTTCTCACTTAAATAGCCATATGCCGGAAATGGATCGCTTTAAATTTAAAGTAGATCATATTGTCTTCGAACCGGTTATAGATTCCTCCGAAATAACACCAGAGCATTGGAAAAAGATGGTACGAACCATAGAAGATAACTATGACAAATACGATGGCTTTGTTATTCTTCACGGAACCGATACAATGGCATATACAGCTTCGGCTTTAAGTTTTATGATCGAAAACTTACATAAGCCAATTGTATTGACTGGCTCTCAGCTTCCAATAGGAAAATTGAGGACAGATGCCAAGGAAAATCTAATCACAGCACTTGAGATAGCGGCTGATAAAGATGAAAATGGGCGTCCAATTGTGCCCGAAGTTTCAATTTTCTTTCAAAATGACTTGCTGAGAGGGAATCGAGCCACAAAAGTGAACGCAGACAATTTTAATGCCTTTAAATCCTATAACTATCCTAACTTGGGAAAATCAGGGATTCAGATAAAATATGACAAAAAGGTAATCTTTCAACCTGATTATACGAAAAAGACTATTTTTCATTATTACTTAGAGACAAGAATAGCTACATTGAAGTTGTTTCCGGGTATCAATAAGTATATAGTAGAGACAGTTCTTGGATTGAAAGATATTCAAGCTATAATATTGGAAACTTACGGTTCGGGAAATGCACCCTTATCTCCATGGTTTCTGAAGTTAATTCAAGAAGCTGTTGACAGAGGGGTTGTAATAGTCAATATTACTCAGTGTGAAATAGGGATGGTTAATATGGAAAGGTATGAAACCGGACGAGAATTGTTGAAGGCTGGAGTCGTGAGTGGCTTTGATTCTACATTCGAATCAGCTGTAGCTAAATTAATGTTTCTTATAGGGCACGATTATAATCCGAGCGAAATAAAACGTCGGATGAGTATTCCTTTAGTTGGAGAAATGACTCGTCCGGAAGAAAAAGATACAGAATAGACCAATCATTTATTGCTATATCTAAACGTAGGTATTGCTCGAATCTCTTATTGACAGTAGTTTTGTTGAAATATAAGTGTTTTATAACATGCTTTAAAATAGGTTGTTACAAAAAAGTTTCAATTTTATTAAAAAATAGTTTGAAATTTATTTGGAAATAAACTGAATCATTGCATATCTTTGCACCCGCTTTGGCACTGAAACGGCGACGTTCTAAGGGGCTGAGGTGAAAAAAGAAAGCGATCTTTAAAGGAACTGAAATAACAACATCAAGAGTGTAGTACAAGTATACATATTTTATATGTATGGGAAAAATACTACCGTCAATTTACTTTGATAAATTGAGGACAGGATC
>NZ_OPYL01000006.1 GCF_900343125.1 Dysgonomonas sp. Marseille-P4361 | reverse complement strand
TTGCAAACTTCCTGACAAACATGATCGCCGCTATTGCTGCATACAGTTTCCTCCCTAAGAAACCTTCGATCAAATACTACACGGAAAAGACAAATCAACTTGCTTTTTATTAATCGAACTCAGGTTAATAGAGTACAAATAAAAAGAGTGGAGACCTCCCCACTCTTCTATTATATATTTTAATTATTAATAAAGATTAATAACCTTTATTCAGCAGCTTGCTCCTCTTCTTTCAACTCTTGTTCAAAGTCGATAGCAGCATCTACTAAGAGATTGTACCAAGATATAATCTTTTTTATATCTGTAGGGTAAACACGCTCTTTATCAAAGTTCGGCAGAACCTCTTCAAAATATTTTCGATATTCATCAGGCTTTGCTGTTGTAGAAACAGATGCTTTTGCTCCATTTTCTTTTTGCTTCATTGCCACAAAAATATCTTTCAAAGGAGCATCATCCTCTTCTGTGTATATAGAAATATCACCAAGTGATACTACTTTATCTCTAGCATGAATAGGCATTTTCTTTTTATCTACTAAAGACTCCACTATTACCATATTTTTTCCGCTGGAAATTAACTTGTACAATCCAGGTTTACCAGAAACTGATAAGATTGTTTTTAACATAATAATCTTAATTTAATTTATATATCTTAATTTATATTAGTCAACCGACAAAAATAATGCTAAAGCCCCAAATATGATAATTTGAGGCTTTAAAAATTCTATATATTCTTACATAAATAATTAAAATATCTTTCGATATGCATGACAATATGGTTTAGTACCCTTATGCTCATAATATTGCTGATGATAATCCTCTGCTTTCCAAAATACAGATACCGGTTTCAATAGTGTAGCAACTTTGTAGCCTTTAACCTCTAATATGTCAATATACTTCGCTGCTACCTCTTTTTCTTGTTCATCCGAATAAAATATACAAGAAAGGTACTGCGGTCCTATATCTGGCCCTTGACCGTTTGTTTGAGTAAAATCATGAGTCTCAAAAAATAATTTCACCAGATCTTCATAAGTTGTTTTAGATGTGTCATACTCAACCTCTGTTGTTTCTAGATGTCCTGTATTTTTCTGACAAACCTGCTCATAAGTAGGAGAATCGACATGCCCTCCCATAAAACCGACTGCTGTGTGCTTAACACCATCGGCTTTCATAAAGAAATATTCTGTTCCCCAAAAACACCCAGAGGCGAAATATGCTTTTTTTATCATCTTATTCTGTTTTGGTATAAATTTTAAAGATATCGAGTTTACACAATGTCGGGTATTCTTCACAGTAAAACCTTCATTTAGGAATACATGTCCTAAATGAGCACCACAATTCGCACATACTATTTCAGTGCGGAGACCATCAGCATCTGGCAATCTTTTAACAGCACCTTCTATTTCATCATCAAAAGCTGGCCAACCGCAATGAGAATCGAATTTATCAGAGGAATTATATAGAGGAGTATCACATCTTTTACAGACATATATACCCTCTCGTTTATTATTCACATATTCCCCCTTGTAAGGAGTTTCTGTCCCTCTATGAAGAATAACAAATTCTTCTTCAGGAGTCAATTTATTATATTTCATATCTCCATTCTCTATTTTATTTTGTCCGTGTACACATGAAGTAGCACACAGAACGATTAATAATATGTATATAAATTTAGTCATTCTTCTTTTTGTAATAACGAACGAATGCAAATAATTTCCTTTTTCTCAGATAAGAAAGATTATACATATTTGCATATGCCTCACGCTCAAATGAGATATTTTCATATGCTCTTATTCTGTTTCGATATTGGACGAGCCTAATAAGCCATTCCAGAATATAGAACAGATAGAAGAGAATAATCAACATCTCCAGCATTTGACGGGTATGAATAATCTCGTGATTAATCTCCTCTTTGCTCAACACTCCATAATCTTTACGTACAATTATTACACCTAGCAGGTTAATTGCCGCAAAATCTTTAGGAGGGAAATATTTATTATATAAAATTTTCATAACTATATTCTTGAAACAAATTTATTCTCACAGCCGATTGTTCACAAGTATTTAAAGGCAAATTTTGTTAAAGCTTATATTTTAAATAACTTTCCACTATCTTTTTTAAAACAACTAAATATGGAATTAATATATGCTGTGGTAATCCTCATTCTAGCTATTATTGTCATTTTTGTTCTACAGAAAAACAGTAAAAAACAAGAATCGGACTTAAAAATTGAGATTAATAAATTAACGGAAGAAAAAGATCTATTACTGAAAGAACAGATTGAAAACATCCGCGAAATATCTCAAACTAAGGCCTTACTACAATCGAAGGAGGAACAGTTGCGCATTCAACAAGAGGAGTTACTAAACACACGTAATCAATTAAATAAAGATTTTCAGGTTTTGGCCAACCAGATACTCGAAGAGAAGACTCTACGCTTCACCGATGTCAACAGAGCTAATATGGAGGCAATCTTGAAACCTTTGAATGAAAAACTGGTCGAATTTAAAACCAAGGTTGAAGAAACCTACGATAAAGAGTCGAAACAACGCTTTTCTTTAGAAGAAAGAATCAAGGATCTGGTTGCTCTTAACAATCAGATTAGCGAAGATGCAAATAATCTGACCAAAGCTCTGAAAGGGAATAATAAAGTTCAAGGTAACTGGGGTGAAATGATCTTGGAATCAATACTCGAAAAGTCGGGACTAAAAAAAGGAGAAGAATATTTTGCACAAGAATTTATCACTGACGAAAATGGGAACCGTGTAAAGAATGAGCAGCAAAATTATATGCAACCCGATGTTGTTGTCGTCTATCCGGGAGGTAGAAAAATAGTAATCGACTCAAAGGTTTCTTTAAGCGCCTATGTAAAATATGTAGAATCGGAGACTGACGATATAAAAACAATTGCAGAGAAAGAACATATCACATCGATAAAACAGCACATCGATGAACTCAGCCGTAAGTCGTACCAAGACTATGTAGAATCTCTCGATTTCGTCATGATGTTTATCCCTAACGAACCTGCATATATACTAGCTATGCAATTGGACTCAACCCTCTGGGATTATGCTTACCGCAAGCGTATCCTCTTAATAAGTCCGACAAATCTTATTGCTTCACTTAAGGTAGTCGCCGATCTTTGGAAACGTGAGTATCAAAGTAGAAATGCAATAGAAATAGCTAAACGAGGTGCTGCCTTATACGACAAATTTGCAGGATTTGTAGAAACGCTTCAAGATGTAGGTAAGAATATAGAGAGAAGCCAGAAAGCATATGACAAAGCCTTTTCTCAATTGAAAGAGGGAAACGGGAACCTGATACGTCAAGCTGAAATGCTGAAAGAACTAGGGGTTAAAGCTCAAAAAGAATTACCAGAAAGTGATCTTTAGTTAAAAAATGCAAATTCACCAAAGAAAATCGCCAAAACATGTTTTATAACATAAAAATTTACTTATCTTTGTAGTGTGTTTTTCATGGTATTAGATTTAAGGTTAACAATGAAGATTGGTTGTCGGGATGACAACCTTTTCTTTTTTATAGACCTTCCTGTTTTATATAAGTCAGACATAAGACAAAAAAGTAGGACTATGCCTACTCTTCTCCATTTCTAAATATCGTAAAATTCACACTTCCATAAACTCGCTTGCTTTCAAATAATGGTAAATGCGAAAAATCATAATCCTTGGAATGTTCTAATATAAATATTGCTCCTTTGCTCAATAAATTTTTCTCAAAAACCAAACGAGGAACATCTTCGAAATTCTTTAAATCATAAGGAGGATCGGCAAAAATAAGATCAAAGCTATCTTTACTATTTTCCAGATATGTAAAAACATCCATTTTCAACAGACTCATTTCTGAGCCTATTTTCAGATCACCTTTAGTTTTTTCTATAAACTGAGTATGATTAAAATTCTTTTCCACACAAACTACACGAGGACATCCTCGTGATACTAACTCAAAGCTTATTCCGCCTGTACCCCCAAATATATCAAGAGCTGTAGTTTCTTCCCAGTCTATCATATTATTCAATACATTGAACAAGTTTTCTTTTGCAAAGTCGGTTGTAGGACGAGCCTTAAAGCTTTTAGGTGGGTCGAATCTTCTTCCCTTAAATTTTCCACTTACTATTCTCATAATGATAACGTCAACAAATCTAAAGGAGCTTTTTTAGCGTCATCGCTCCACGATGTTATTTCACCTGCCCATGTCAGGTTTTCTATTTTATTAATATATAATTGAGCCCTTGCCATAACCAACCTATTCGCCTCGCCAAGAATATACAACGTATCTTCTTGCTGGCTGAAACTGCATTGCTCCCACAGTTTCAGTAGAAAATAAACCTGATCGGCGGCATTCTCATTTTCGTAAGAAAGACTATGAATGAGTTTTGAGTCTGAAAAACAGAATACATCCATCATATTTTCGCGAAAAGAAACAAACATTCTTGATTTACTCTTCAAAAATTTCGCTCTCTTATCAATCCAGTTGATCAATAGATTGGAATGATGATAATAATTAGGAGCAAACAAACTTCTCGATAAAAAGTCTAGCAAATCTTTATCTACTTTGTAAGAGACCACAACATCTTGACTATCTATCAATCCTGACATTGTATAATCAGCTTTATTGAAATGAGTGAAATTATAAAGCTCTGTAGTTTCTTTTTTATCGAAAAGGGAAGCTGGTATTATATCGTGATCTTTGCTTACAAAGACAACATTTGTTTGTTTAAATTCCTGAGTAAGAAAATTCAACTCAAAAATAATTCGCTGTACATTACCAAGCAGATTGTCTTCTGAAGAAAAAGTTGTTTCTCGCAAACAGTAATTTTTCACATTCTCAGGATCGGTAATAGAAAACATAAAGCCATCCGATTTGATACGAATAGACAGTATATATTTTTCAGAATGTTCGAGATCTATACTTTCCGGTAGAAACATATTATCAATTTTATTTCTACAAAGTTAGAAAAAGATATTTTTATCCACTACTTTTGATATTCAATTCACCATTCTACCCTTTTTAGCATGATAAGTAATTTCTTTAGAGATAAAGTAAAAGACAATTTTCCTTTCGAACTGACACAAGAACAAGATTCTGCTTTAGAAAAGATTGTTGATTTTTTATTTCTACAAAAAGAAGAAACTATTTTTCTGCTTCGTGGATATGCTGGTACGGGAAAATCTTCTCTACTGGGAGCTTTGGTGAAAACAATGACCGAATTTAAACAGAAAACTGTTTTATTAGCTCCTACTGGACGAGCTGCTAAAGTTTTCTCTTCCTATGCCAATCATCCGGCTTATACCATTCATAAGAAAATATACAGACAACAGCGATATGTTGGAGACTTTGGCAGCTTTGGCATTATGGACAATCTACATAAGGATACTTTGTTTATTGTTGACGAAGCCTCCATGATCAGCAACAATGGCTACGATTCATCCATATTCGGTACAGGAAGATTGCTTGACGATTTGATTCATTATGTATACTCCGGCGAGAATTGCAGACTGTTGCTTATTGGTGATACAGCTCAGCTTCCGCCTGTGGGTGAAGAAGAAAGTCCGGCATTACAAACCTATACGCTCGAAGGCTATGGATTGGATGTCTGGGAGGCTATGCTATCTCAGATAGTTCGTCAAGCAGAAAGTTCAGGTATTCTGTATAATGCGACAAACATAAGGAATGCTCTAAAAAAAGGGAAAACAGAAGCCTATCCTAAATTGAAACTCAATAAATTTACAGATATAATCAGGATTACGGGCGAAGATCTCATTGATGAAATAAATTCAGCCTACAGTAACGATGGGCTTGAAAATACAATGATTATTTCTCGTTCCAACAAGCGTTCTAATCTTTATAATCAAGGTATACGTAACCGAATCCTTTATAGAGAAGAAGAACTTTCGAGTGGGGATATGCTAATGATCACCAAGAACAATTATTTCTGGACAGAAAACATTGAGGGTATCGACTTCCTTGCGAATGGTGAAATTGTTGAAGTCTTACGTGTAAGAGGTGAGCAAGAATTATACGGATTCAGATTTAGAGATGTATTGGTAAAAAGTATAGACTATGATATAGAGTTGGAAATCAAAATTCTCATGGATACACTTTATTCCGACACAACAGGTCTTAGCCGCGAACGATCCGAAGAATTATTCATGAATATCTTAGAAGACTATGCCGATATTTCGACTAAAGCGGGCAAGATGAAGAGAATGAAAGTCGATCCGTTTTACAACGCTGTACAGGTAAAATTTGCCTATGCCATCACATGTCATAAGGCGCAGGGCGGTGAGTGGCAGAATGTATTTCTTGATCTTGGTTATATATCAGAAGAACATTTAGGTATAAATTTTTACAGGTGGCTTTATACTGCTATCACTCGCGCAAGTGGAAAACTCTATCTGGTAAATCTACCTGATGAATTTGTTTAAAACGACCCTCTTACAATAAAAACTGGTCAACTAATAGTAATAAACAACCAATCGTAACAAAGTAGCCTTTCTTTATAAAAAGATATATAGCTATTTAACTTTTATCTATTAACTTTGAATTAATTAGAATTAATCATTGTTTTCTAAAACTGATAAAATTAGACTTTTAATATCATGAATCAATTAAAACTATTTATCTCTTTAGTGCTTCTTTGCTCATCTTTTTCTCTTCTGGCACAGAATTATAATAACCCTATAATCCCTAGAAGCCTACCAGACCCGACAATAATTAAAGCAAAAGGTGGATTCTTTTATCTGTATGCAACTGAGGATATAAGAAATACTCCCATTTACAAATCAAAGAATCTTGTAGATTGGGAATTTGTAGGAACTGCTTTTACGAACGAGACCCGTCCTACATTCGAGCCTAAGGGTGGACTTTGGGCTCCTGATATAAGTTATATCAATGGTAAATATGTATTACATTACTCCATGTCCGTTTGGGGTGGAGAATGGACATGTGGAATTGGGGCTGCCGTTGCAGACAAGCCGGAAGGTCCGTTTGTTGATAAAGGTAAATTATTTAATAGTACCGATATAGATGTACAGAACTCTATTGATCAATTTTATATAGAAGATAAAGGAAAGAAATATCTATTCTGGGGAAGCTTTCGCGGCATATACGCCATCGAGTTAAGCAAAGATGGCTTGTCGGTAAAACCTGAAGCCGAAAAAAAAAGAATTGCAGGTACAGCATTTGAGGGAACCTACATTCATAAGCGAGAAAAATATTACTACTTTTTTGCATCTGTCGGTAGCTGCTGCGAAGGTGTAAATAGTACTTATAAACTTGTTGTCGGTCGTTCTAAGTCTTTATTTGGACCTTATTACGATAAAGAAGGGAAAGACATGATGGACAATGGTTATTCGATTGTAATAGGACCTAACTCTCGTTTCGTTGGCAATGGACACTGTTCTGAAATTGTACAAGACAAAAAAGGCAACGATTGGATATTCTACCATGGAGTAGACGTAGAAAACCCTAAGGGGAGAGTATTGCTGATGGATCAGGTAAAATGGGACAAAGAGGGATGGCCATATGTAGAAGGTGATTCCCCTTCGCTGTCCACTCCAAAACCTGTATTTTAAATAATACCAATATTTAAAATAAAGCCACCTCTTAGATTTTTTAAGAGGTGGCTTTATTTATTATCAAAATTATTTGGTTTCAGTTCTAGAATTCAAGTTCAGATTGACTATTCTGAAACTGAATTACCTACTCCTATCTGTTGAACAATGATTGCTACTGCTTTTAAACAAGATTCTAAAATTCGTTTGTCAATATTATTAATGTCATCGCATGCTTGATGATAACAAGGCGCAAAACTTAAAATTTCCCCTCCGTCTCCCGTTGACTCTGTTGTTTCTTTAACAACGGTGATTCCTATTGTTGGTATTTGCGCAAAGAAAGGTCCTGTATCCGAATTCATAGCAAAAGTAAGATCTTCAACAACCTCAACATTTAATTGGGCAAAAGCGTCTTTGGTTAACTGTTCCAACTTTTCAGAACCTGGAGCAAACTTCATCGCTCCATAAAATGCCTTAAGCATATCTATCGACTCGGGCTCAACTCCATTTTTCACAGCCTCATCTAATACGCCTTGCACTGTGGAACCATCTGTGTCTGATATTTGAATTTCTCCATCTGTAGATGCAACCATATCTACATTCAGGTATGCAGCAATCTGCTTTCTTTCATCTTCACTCAATGCATTATAATAAGCTGCCGATCCCTCAACTCCTGTCTCTTCAGAGTCCCAAAAAGCGAATCTCAATGTTTTATCAGGTACTATCCCCGCCTTTTGTATCACTTCTATAATTTCGAGCAAAATTGCAACTCCACTCGCATTATCATTAATACCTGGTCCAAACACCACAGAGTCATAGTGAGCTCCAATCAACACTATATCTCCGTCGCGCTTACCCTTTATCTCTACAGTGAGATTACTTCCTTGAGCCCCTGACCTATTTGTGAAATTGTGTGCAACAGGAGACAAGCCTAGGTTTGTAAGAAATTCTACAATATAGTTCTTACTGGCAATTCCTCCAGGTGTACCTACAGCCCTATTTGAATTATTTTCTTTCCCTATTTTATCAAATGATTCTAAATGGTTCCAAACCGAATCATAATTAACAAGGTCTATTAATTTTTCTTGTTTTTTATTACAGGCCGTAAGGGATAATAAAATGATCGTAAAGAAAAGTATCTTTTTTATCATCGTTATATGTTTTTATTATTTGTTATATATATAACCTCATTCCTTTTATATTGTTCAGTCTGAACTAAAGGGTTTATTATTGCAACAAAAAAGGTGTACTTTAACTAGTACACCTTTTTTGTTATCTAATATTCTTTATTCGTTTTTTCTTTTGCTTAACAATCGTTCATAGAGCTTATCATCTTTTATTATTTCATAAGCTTTCTTAAACGCATCACTATCTTCGTTCAAAATACGAACAAGAGTTTCCATATCGTAAACATCTCGTGCAATAAGAGCTTTTAATTGAAGGTTTATATTCGGTTTTGACTTTTCAAATTCATCTTCCTTGTATTCCAGTTTCTCTTCTGCTATAGCCTCTTTTACCCTACTCAAAAGATCATCTGAAACAACAAAGTTCTTAAAGAACAATTCTTTGTCTGGATATTTAGCTAAAACTTCATCTCTGCGATTGTCTATTTCACTATAAGCAACCTTATTCAACACCCCTCTCATCACCATGTTTCTGAACAAAGGGGTATAAGATGAGGTATCTGCCGGAATAAAATAATCGGGCATTATACCACCCCCTCCATAAACAATTCTTTGTTTAACCATAGTTTTATATTTCAAAGAGTCTGGAAAATGAATACTGTCTGCATGCATCATTTCCCCTTTATTATATCTCTCTAAAACATCCATATTATAAGATTTGAGATCTCCATTTGTATAAGGCTTCTGGATAGAACGACCTGTCGGCGTATAATAACGTGCAACAGTCAAGCGAATCATCGATTCGTCTGGTAGTGGGACTGGTCTCTGAACAAGACCTTTTCCAAAGCTACGACGACCTACAATCACACCTCTATCCCAGTCTTGAACAGCTCCGGAAAGAATTTCGCTAGCCGATGCCGAACCTTCATTGATAAGAATAACAAGTTTTCCTTTCTCGAACAATCCTTTTTCTGTAGATCTCCATTCTTGCTTCGATTGTCGTCTTCCTTCTGTATAAACAATAAGCTTTCCTTTATCTAAGAATTCATCTGCAAGATCAATTGCCGGATCCATATAGCCACCACCATTGTACTCAAGATCTAATATAAGATTCTTCATTCCTGTTTTCTGTAACTTTAACAAAGCTTCTTTAAACTCCTTGGATGTTGTTGCTCCAAATCGTATCACTCTTATATAGCCAGTGTTAGCATCTACCATATAAGATGCATCTATACTATAAACTGGAATTTTTGCTCGTGTTATCCTAAAATCCAATAGATCGGAAACCCCTTTACGCAATACCTTTACATCAACTTTAGTTCCTTTCGGCCCTTTTAGCTGAGACATCACATATTTAGTGGATCTTTTCACTCCGGCAATCAAAGAGTCATTTACATAAATAATCTTATCTCCTGCCTTAAGTCCAACTTTTTCGGATGGTCCTCCTGCAATCGTCTCTATCACATAAAGTGTATCGGTTAGCATATTGAATGAAATACCAATCCCGTCGAAGTTGCCTTCTAAGGGTTCGTTCATTTCCCGAACTTCATCGGCACTTATATATGTAGAGTGTGGATCCAGTTTTTCTAACAAAGATTTCACAGCATCTTCAGCCAGCTTAGCATCATCCACTTTATCTACATAGAAGTTCTCAATTACAGCCATTGTTGTAGCTACTTTTTTCGACCCTTCACTCATTTTGAACTGAGCCGAAAGGGATAGTGCTACAAAAAAGCAGCAAAGGAGTATAATGTTCTTTTTCATCTTTACTTGGTTTCTTCTGTATATTTTATAAAGTTTTTGAAATGTTGATGAAGTTATTTCTTTAGTACCATTCCTTCAGGAACGAACTGACTAACATCATGTCCAAAACGCAAAAGCTCGCGCACAATAGTAGAACTAATATGTGTCAGTTCTGGTTCAGTAAATAGAATAAAAGTTTCTATCCCTGATATTTTTCTATTGATATCTGCTATCGTTTTTTCGTACTCAAAATCATTTACCGAACGAATACCTCTGACTATAAATTTAGCATCTACTGTTTTTGCAAAATCGACTGTGAGATTATCATAATATTTTACAGAAACACGAGGATCCTCTTTATATAGATTTTCAATCATCTCAATACGATCCTCTAATGAAAAATAACTCTTTTTAGCATCGTTCTTCCCAATTGCAATAACGATCTCATCAACTAATTCGAGAGATCGTTTTACCATTGAATGATGCCCTATTGTGAAGGGATCAAAAGTTCCTGGAAATATTGCTTTTCTATTCATCCTTAATTTGCCATATCAGAAATAAATTTAATACGTACTAAACGAATTTCATCTTCAGAGTATTCTCCTAATTCATTTATAGCCGCTTCTAAATCATCTGATTCTGCTTCTTGGAAATATTCAAAAATATCGTCTAGGTGATCTTCATCAATCACTTCGCGAAGGAAATAATCAATATTTATTTTTGTACCTGAAAATACAATTGCTTCAACTTCTGTCAATAGTTCATGGAATTCAATTCCTTTTGACTCTGCCAAATCATCAAGAGCGACCTTTCTATCAATAGCCTGAACAATAGCCACTTTCATCTTAGATTTATTGGCAACTGTACGAACTCTTAAGTCCTCAGGGCGTTCTATTTCATTTTCTTCTACGTGCTTCTTTATTATTTGCAGGAATTCTTCTCCATATCGTTTTGCTTTTCCTGCTCCTACACCTGGGATATTCTGCAATTCATCCATTGTGATAGGATAAATGGTAGCCATTGCTTCTAACGAAGGGTCTTGGAAGATTACATATGGCGGCACATTATTATGTTTGGCCATTTTTTTACGCAAATCTTTCATTATAGAGAATAAAACCGGATCTACCGCCGATCCACCTCCGCCACCTTTAACTACTACATCGTCTAAACCTTCGTCATCAGCCATGTCTTCATCATCACTTGTTGTGATTTTAAATGAAACTGGTTTTTTCAGAAAACTCTTGCCTTTCTTTGTAACTTTCAATAAACCATAGTTTTCTATGTCTTTATCAAAATAGCCTGCAATCAGAGCTTGACGGATAACAGCATTCCATGTTTCATCGTCAGCATCATCTCCTGAGCCAAACACTTCAAGATCCTGGTGTCCATAGGTCTCTATCTCAGATGTTTCTTTACCTCTTAGGACATTAATAACATAGTCTGTTTTAAATTTTTCTTTCAACGCAACGACAGCTTCAATCGCTGTCAACAATAATTCTTTAGCTTCCACTTGTTTCTTAGGGTTTACACAATTGTCACAGTTACCACAACTTTTCTCTTTATATTCTTCACCAAAATAGTGAAGTAGTACTTTCTTTCGGCATAGAGCTGTTTCAGCATACGCAGCTGTTTCCAGAAGCAATAATTTGCCAATTTCCTGCTCTGCTACCGGTTTGCCCTGCATGAATTTTTCTAACTTCTGAAGATCCTTAAAGGAATAGAAAGCAATACAGTTCCCTTCTCCCCCATCCCTTCCGGCACGTCCTGTTTCCTGATAGTAACCTTCAAGGCTTTTAGGCATGTCGTAATGGATAACGTATCTTACATCCGGTTTGTCAATTCCCATACCAAAGGCTATCGTTGCTACAATTACATCAACTTTTTCCATCAGGAAAGCATCCTGATTTGCTGAGCGTGTCGAAGCATCTAAACCTGCATGGTAAGGCAGTGCATTTATATTGTTAGTTTGCAATATTTCAGCAAATTCTTCTACTTTCTTACGACTTAGACAGTATATAATTCCCGACTTATGTCCTTGGGTTTTAATATATTTTATAATATCCTTATCTACATTGTTCGTTTTAGGACGAATCTCATAATATAGGTTCTCTCTATTAAATGAAGCCTTGAATACATCTGCATCTGTCATTCCCAAGTTCTTCTGTATATCTAGTTGAACTTTAGGTGTCGCTGTCGCAGTGAGTGCGATCAGAGGGTGTTTCCCTATTTCGGATACAATAGGGCGTATTCGTCTGTATTCTGGTCTAAAGTCATGTCCCCATTCGGATATACAATGAGCTTCATCTATTGCATAGAACGAAATCTTGATCTGACGCAGAAAATCTATATTCTCCACTTTTGTCAAAGATTCTGGTGCAACATAGAGCAATTTTGTTTTGCCAGACAAAATATCAGTTTTCACTTGTTCTATAGCGACTTTATTTAATGAAGAATTTAAGAAGTGAGCGACTCCATCATCTTCACTAAAATTACGCATAGCATCTACCTGATTTTTCATTAATGCTATAAGAGGAGAAACAACAACGGCTGTTCCCTCCATCAGTAATGCTGGTAGCTGATAACACAGAGATTTTCCTCCTCCTGTCGGCATAAGGACGAAGGTATCTCTACCATCCAAAACATTCTGAATTACAGCTTCTTGATTCCCCTTAAAGCCATCAAATCCAAAATGTTTTTTTAAAGCGGTTGTTAATATTTCGTTTTTATTAACCATATTAAAAATAGGTCTATTACTTGTTACGAAGATAAAATGCTAATTCTGAAACTCCAACTCAAAATAGACTATTTTTTATTAAAAAGCAAACTTTCATTGAGAATTTCTCAGTTTAATCACTTCTGATTTTTCAAGCTGCTCTACTGCATATGGTTTGGTAATATGCAATTTTTCTTGCTTTGTAGAAGGTATATTGAACATTGCATCCATCATTATAGTCTCTACAATAGAACGCAACCCTCTAGCTCCTAATTTATACTCTACTGCTTTATCTACAATATATTCATAGACGTCATCATCGAAAGTCAGATCAACATTATCCATCTTGAATAATTTTACATACTGCTTGATTATTGAGTTCTTAGGTTCCGTTAATATTCTTCTCAAAGCACTTGGGTCAAGTGCATCCAAATATGTCAAAATAGGTAAACGACCTATAATCTCAGGGATCAGTCCAAAAGACTTCAAGTCTTGAGGTGCCACATATTGTAGCAAATTGTTTTTATCTATTTTCGCTTTATTATTCGAAGAAGCATACCCAACGACTGTAGTATTCAAGCGCTGAGCTATTTTTCTCTCAATTCCATCAAACGCTCCGCCACATACAAAAAGTATATTTTTTGTATCTACTGCTATCATCTTCTGATCGGGATGTTTACGCCCTCCTTGAGGTGGAACATTTACAACCGATCCTTCGAGCAGCTTCAATAAGCCTTGCTGTACTCCTTCTCCACTTACATCGCGAGTTATAGATGGGTTATCACTCTTACGAGCAATTTTATCTATTTCATCAATAAAAACAATTCCTCTTTCGGCTGCTGCTACATCATAATCTGAAGCTTGCAGAAGTCTGGTCAGAATACTTTCAATATCCTCTCCTACATACCCAGCCTCGGTAAGAACAGTAGCATCAACAATAGCAAAAGGGACTTTTAATAGTTTTGCAATAGTACGAGCTAACAAGGTTTTACCTGTACCTGTAGGGCCTACTAATATAATATTGGACTTCTCTATTTCAATATCGTCTTCTTTCTCTTGCAATATACGCTTGTAGTGATTATAAACAGCTACAGATAGATAACGCTTTGCACTATCCTGCCCAATGATATAACCATCAAGGTATTCTTTTATTTGTCGGGGATCAGGCAACTGATTTCTATCAATACCTGCAACTGATTTCTTTTTAGCTTCGAAGCTTTCTTTTACAATTTGATATGCTTGTTCAGCACAGCTATCGCATATATCAGCAGACAATCCAGAGATAAGCATATTCACCTCTTTCTCATTTCGTCCACAGAAGCTGCAACTGCTACTTGAATTCGTTTCTTTCTTTGCCATAAACTTAGCGATGGGCTAACAGTTTAGATTTCACCATCTATACTTTAGCCCAATACTTATATATTCTTATTTATTTTTCACTAAAACTTCATCAACCATACCATATTCTTTTGCTTCGGCTGATGTCATCCAATAGTCGCGGTCAGAATCTAGAGCAACCTTGTCAAATGGCTGGCCAGAGTGTTCAGAGATTATCGTATAAAGTTCTTTCTTTACTTTACCAATTTCTCTTGCAGTAATTTCAATATCCGAAGCTTGACCTTGAGCACCTCCTAATGGTTGGTGAATCATCACACGCGAATGTTTCAATGCAAAACGCTTACCTTTTTCTCCAGCTACTAACAATACTGCAGCCATTGATGCTGCAATACCTGTACAGATAGTAGATACATCACTGTTTATGAATTGCATTGTATCATATATACCATACCCTGCATATACGGATCCTCCAGGGGAGTTAATATAGATTGATATATCTTTGCCCGAATCGGCTGAATCAAGGTACAGAAGTTGCGCTTGAATTACATTTGCAGTATAGTCATCCACTTGTGTTCCAAGAAAGATAATACGATCCATCATCAGACGAGAGAACACATCCATTTGCGCCACATTTAACTGACGTTCCTCTATAATAGTTGGCGATATATAGCTGCTGGTAATATCGATATACTTATCCAAAGCCAAACCATTCATTCCTAAATGTTTGGTTGCATATTTCTTAAATTCATTATTCATAACATTCCTCTTTTAGTTTAATAAAGTAATATCACTTTATAACAAACAATTATCGTGCCACTAAACTGGCATAAAAAAAAGGCTAATATAAGCCTCTTTTCTAACTGAACAAAGTTATAAATAAAAAACAAATAGAACAGTCAACATTTCTATTTATTTTTTATGAAATAAATCTATAACTCAGGTATTTTACTATTCCATGCCCTTATTTTAGTTTATTGACTAATTCAATAAAGCCTTTCCTATATCCATAGGGGTCGAAAGAAGTAGCTTGACCAGAAAGATCTAATACCATTTGCATATCGGCATTACCTTTATATTCGGACTCTCTCAGAATAAGACCATAGGCTGTTACTGCCGCAGCAAATCTCATATTTTCGCTCGACTTATCAATATCTAGCACATTCGAAGCTAACGTTGTTGATAACGGGCGACTAATCTCTTCATCGGCTTTCTTATAACGAGCATCATAGCTCCCCAAGGCTATTATCGTATTCTTTTCCAAGACTGTAGCAGGTATAATCTCATACATAGCTGTGATTGTTTGTCCTACACCAATCTCGCCTGCATCTTTTTCGTCATCTTCGAAATCTTGATTTTCTAAAAGTCTGTTCTCATAACCGATCAGTCGATAAGACTTTACCGCATCCTCATTAAACGTCAACTGAAGTTTCACATCTTTCGCTACAGCATAGAACTTCGACCTTTCGTTAACAAAGACTTTTTCTATTTGCTCAGCATTATCAATATATTCATATGTGCCATTTCCTTTATTTGCGATCTGCTCAGCCATATGATCATTCAAATTTCCTCCTCCTACACCTAATACAGTAATGAAGATCCCTTCATCTTTCTTACTTTCTACGAGCTCGATCAGCTCTTTCACAGAAGAAGGACCAGTATTAAAATCTCCATCAGAGCCCAATATTATTCTATTATTTCCTCCTTCTATAAAATTTTCTTTAGCAATTTCATAAGCTTTGGATATTCCATCATGACCAGCAGTGGAGCCACCTGCACCCAATTCATTAATAGCATTTTGAATTACTTCTTTCTGATCAGCAGAGGTTGAATTAAGCAAGACTCGTGCACGACCCGCATAAATCACTATAGCAACCTTATCATTATCTTTTAGGTTGTCGACCATAGTTTTGAAACCTGTCTTTAAAATTCCTAATTTATCAGGAGAGTTCATAGACCCGGACACATCTATAAGAAACACATAATTACTTGGCGGCAACAGATCTTCTATGATCGTTTTCCCTTTTACCCCTACGCGCAATAGTAGATGTTTGTCATTCCAAGGACACCTTGCCACTTCACTATTCAATGAAATAGATTCTTCTTGCGGCGGCTCCGCATAGTCGAATGTGAAGTAATTAATAAACTCTTCTATTCTTACTGATTCCTTTGGTGGACGTTGTCCTAAATTTACATATCTGCGCATATTAGCATACGCTGCACCATCTGCATCTATAGAAAATGTAGATATCGGTTTTTCAGAAACGTCCTGAAATGGATTTTCTTCATATTCCATATATTTTTCACCATAGACACCTGATTGAGGCATGGATTCCCACCCTCCGACATCATCCACACCTGTAGTACTACAGCCTACAATAACCCACACTAAAGGGATTATCCAAATAGCTTTAATCGTTTTTTTCATAGCTTGTAAGTTTTGTGATTTATAATTACTTAGGCTTATATAAATATAGATGCATATAGAATCAATAAAGTTGCAAAATACGAATAATTAACTGGTTGAAACAAAAAAAAGCAGAGGATTGTTCCTCTGCTTTCTCTATTTATTATATAGAATAAATTATTCTTCTACAGCCTCTCCTTCTTTTTCGAAGAATTTACGGAATTCGTCAAGAGACACTACTTTTTCTTCTAGTCCCATCTTAGACTTCAATGCATCAATAATCTTATTTTCCATTGCTCTATCTAATAGATTGCGAGCATTTTCTTTATTCTTAAGCATATCGTTTGCATAGTTCTCTACCATTTCGTCAGGAAGATTCATCATTCCATATTGAGCAAACTGAGCTTTTGCTGCTTGCATTGCGATAGTTTTCATATCTTCATTTTCAATTTGCAGCTCGAAATCTTTCGCAATTTGTTCTTTTATTAAATGGAATTTTAAATCTGCTATGATTTTTGGATACTCTGCGTCAAGAGTCTCTGCTGTTCTTTCTTCTCCGGTTGTCATCAACCATCTTTTCAAGAAAGCATCAGGGAACTGCAAGTCACCAACTTTATTTTCAAGAACTTCTTTTGCGTCCAACAAGAATTTATAATCACTATCAGGTGCAAACTGATCCTCGATAGTTTCTCTTACCCTTGCTTTGAATTCTCCTTCATCTTTCACATTTCCTTCTCCGAATACTTTGTCGAAAAGTTCTTGGTCTAGATCTGCTTCTTTATAGCGTGTGATCTCTGTAATCTCGAAGTTAAACTCAGGAGCAATAGCTTCTACCGCATCTTTTTCAATATGTAGCAATGATGCAATTTCAGCTTCATTTCCTTCATAGGCTTTTCCTGGGTTGAACACAATCACATCTCCAGCTTTAGCTCCTACAAATTTAGCTTGCTCTTCTTTATCTTTCATATATGAAGGCATTACAATCCCTGCTTCAACAGAGATGCCACCTTCTTTTACTTTGCCATCTTCAAGTTCAACTATAAGCCCTTTGATAAGATCTGTTTCTTTAGCTCCTTCTTCTACTTTTTCATACTTACCATAATTAGCTTTGTATGATTCGATTTGTTTATCAACAAGTTCTTCGTCAACATTTATTTTATAGTAGTCAACTTTATCTTTATCCGACAATTCTAATTTAATTTCCGGAGATAGTGCTATGTCAAAAAAGAAGTCATAATCTCCTTCGATCGTAAAATCTATCGGTTGTTGTTTTTCTTCGTTAGCAAGAGGTTCTCCAAGTACGTTCAATTTGTTTTCTTGAATATAATTGTAAAGACCTTCTCCTACCATTTTGTTTATCTCTTCTGCTAAGATGGATTTACCATACATTTTCTTCACCATTCCTACAGGCACTGTACCGGGACGAAATCCAGGAACATTAGCTTTCTTGCGAAAAGCTTTTATTGCATTGTCTAATTTTTCTTGATAGTCAGCCTTAGCAACTGAAATTTGTATAATAGCATTTACACTATCAACATTTGTAAGAGATATATTCATCTTAATGAATTTATATTAATTATTTACTAGTTCTATTTTTCGAAAAACATATTGTAAAAAATATGCTCCCAGTTTTGGTGGTGCAAAAATAGTCTTATTATTGCAATATTCAAAGGGAATTTTAAAAAGTTTACTCTTTAAACACATCAAAGCAACAACTCTTTAACACTTTAGCACAAGGCTTTATAAGATCTCTTATATTTCTTTACCATCAATACCAATTCAAAAAAACTAAATCCATTGAGTTTGTTTCAATTCAAACAATAATAGATAAATTCAGTTTCTAAAAATTGAATACTATATGGACAACAATCAATATTTGTGAATATTACATGTTACATAACATGTTTTATCCTTTTTTTTACTAACTTTGTTTTCAAATGAATTTAGAATAACACTGGTTACACAATCAAGTTTTTTAAATGGTAAAGAATAGCAGTAGTGTTGTAAACTTATCAGTAAGTATCCCCGAGATTTGGGAACTCTTAAATGATGAAGAGCGAGATATCATTTCTTCCAATACAAAAGTTCTTGATTTCAAAAAAAATGAGATCATATACAGTGAAGAAGAGACTTCGACGGAACTCATGTGTTTATTGAAAGGGAAAGTAAAAATCTACAAAGATGGAGTCGGAGGTCGCAGTCAAATTATAAGAATGATACGTCCTACTCAATATTTCGGCTATAGAGCTTACTTTGCTACAGAACCATATGTGACAGCAGCAGCAGCCTTTGAGTCTTCAACTGTATGTTTCATACCTATGGCTATTATTGAAAAAATAGTGAATCAGAATCCTAAATTAGGCATGTTTTTCATTCGTGAATTGTCCGTAGATCTCGGAATAGCCGATGAACGAGTGGTTAATCTAACCCAAAAACATATACGAGGTAGATTAGCAGAATCTCTTATATTCTTGATCGAAAACTACGGGTTAGAAGAAGATGGTGCTACAATTAGCATCTACTTATCGCGTGAAGATCTAGCCAACTTATCTAATATGACTACTTCTAATGCGATACGCACTTTATCAACCTTTGTTGATGAACATATCATAACTTTAGACGGACGAAAAATAAAAATCATTGACGAAGAAAAGCTACGAAGAATTAGCAAAATAGGATGATAACTAAGATTGCTCATAGATATCTAGACTTTAAATACAAAGAGGTAGACAAATTTATTCAACACCCAGTTGACTCACAAAAAAAAATCTTTGACTATTTAATCAAAAATGGCTCCAATACACTCATAGGCCAGGAATACAATTTTTCTGTCATTAAGAATTTTGACGATTTTAGAAAAAATGTTCCTGTTTTTCACTACGAAGACCTACGCTCTTATCTAGACAAAATCATTATAGATAAACAACAGAATGTACTTTGGAACAAACCTGTAAAATGGTTTGCCATGTCTTCCGGTACCACTGAAGATAAAAGTAAGTATATTCCTGTAACAGAAGAGTCTTTGACCCAAGGGCATTATAAATGTGGAGAGCAGATGCTTGCCATTTACGGAAGAACAAATGAAAGAGCAAAGTTCTTTTTCGGGAAAACGCTCGTCTTAGGAGGAAGTAAACAGATCAATAATATCGGAGATGGTGTATTTACGGGAGACATTTCAGCCATCCTTATCAAAAATTTATATTTCTGGGCAAAGTTCAGCCGTACACCAGAAAGCATTTCACTACTACCCGATTGGGAGGTAAAACTACAAGCCTTAACTGATTATGCTATCAAACATGATGTTCGAGCCTTTATGGGAGTGCCTTCTTGGTTATTAGTATTGTTGAAAAAGATAAAAAATGATACAGGTAAAGAGCTAACTGATATTTGGCCAAACTTAGAAGTCTTTTTTCATGGAGGGGTAAGCTTCACTCCCTTCGAAGAGCAATACAAAAGAATCATCCCAAAGTCTGATATGTGGTATTGGGAAACATACAATGCTTCAGAAGGATTCTTTGGCGTACAGTATTCTAACGAATCCAAAGACCTGCTATTAATGCTTGATAGTGGTATCTATTACGAGTTTATCCCGATGAGTGAGTGGGACAGCGAGAAGCCTCGAACACTAACTTTGGACGAAATAGAAACAAATCAGAACTATGCCATTGTAATTACTACAAATGGAGGTTTGTGGCGTTATGTGATTGGTGATACAATTGAATTTACATCTACAGCTCCATACCTCTTTAGAATAACGGGAAGGACTAAGAATTTCATTAATGCATTTGGCGAAGAACTGATCATAGACAATGCCGAAAAAGCTCTTGCCGAAGCTTGTAAAGAAACAGGTGCAATAATTGCCGAATACACTGCAGCTCCTGTATATTTTGGCGACAACAATACTGGTGCTCACGAATGGTTTATAGAATTCGTTACAGAGCCCGATAATTTAGAACACTTCGTTTCTGTACTAGATAACAACTTAAAGAAAGTCAATTCGGACTATGAAGCTAAACGTTCTTACAATTTATCTCTCGGACTTCCTATCATAAGAAATCTGCCGAAAGGAATATTTAATGAATGGATGAAATCTATTGGCAAACTCGGTGGGCAGAATAAAGTGCCTCGTTTGGCAAATAATAGAGATTATGTAAATAGGCTTTCTGATTTTCTTAAAGACAAATAAGCTTTCTAGAAACAATTCATAGGAATAAAAAAGGAGAACATTTAAATGTTCTCCTTTTTTTTAGCATTTATTTATTTTTTCAACTCTTTAATTCTAATGTTTTTGAATTTAACTGGAGATCCATGCCCCAAGAATCCAATATGTCCTTTTTCGTTGAACAATCCTGAATGTTCTCGTTTATCGCGAGTACCATTTTCAGTAGCTTCTCTGATGTTACCATCAAGAATAACAGTACCATTTAGAGTTATTTTGATATTATCTCCATTAGCAACTACTTCTTGATAATTCCATTCTCCTACTGGTTTCAGATATCCTCTTTTAGCAGGAATGATTCCATAAACCGAACCATGATATTGATGCTCTGCTAATTTTGAATATACAGGAGCTTCATTATCTAATATTTGTAATTCCATACCAACATAAGCAGCATCACCCTCCATTGGAGTTCTGATACCTAAACCGTTATTAGCTCCTGGTGTTAATTGGAATTCAAAACGAAGAACAAAGTTACCAAATTCGTCTTTAGTATAAAGGTTCCCTCCATGTCCTCCTTTTGGATCTAAAGAAATACAGCCATCTTCGATAGCATAGTCTACAGTATTTCCTGTCCAATGATGCATGTTAGTTCCATCAAAAAGAATTCTATAGCCTTCCTTTTTCTCCTCAGCAGACAACTCGAATGGTTCTACACTCTTCAGTTCTTTCACATAGATATTTCGATAATACACTTTGCTTCCATGAGCCTGTAACTCAATTTGCTCTTCGGCAAAGATAGGAAGAGAACGATCCCAGAAGTTTTCTAGAATAACATTATCAACTACCAATTCTCCATTTAGTTTAACAGTCACTCTATCTCCAATCATCTTGATGTAGAATGTATTCCATTCGCCCAGCTTATTATCTGCTACTTTCAGAGGCTTCGATGCATTCTTTGTATTATTATATAAACCTCCTGACCCAACTTGTGCTCCGACATCTACTCTAGATGTATCCCATATTTGCACCTGAGGTGTTCCTCTCAAATAAATACCGGCATCTGCTTCCGGTCCTGCAGGATCAAGATTCCAGTCTATATACATCTCAATATCTCTATATTTCTTATCAGTACAGATATTATCATATCCTTTGCCATCAAAAATAAGGTATCCGTTCTCTACTTTCCAGTCTTTTCCCATTTGAGCATCAGCAGCAACTTGTTTTTTTGCCAATTCTGAAGCTTTCATTTTAGATCTGGTTATTGGATTTTCTACCAATCCTTTCCAACCGGTAAGATCTTTCCCATTGAAAAGAGAAACAAATCCTTCTTCTTCAGGCATCTCATTTAAATGCTTACGGATAGCTTCTTTTTGATAAGATGCATCAGGATTATCTAAAACCTCTATCACCTTATTCAACAAAGTTCTTACATCACTACCTGTAAATTGCTTATTATTTAGAGCTATATTCATAACAGCTCCTGCTGCAGCCTGTTGAATCGCAGGTTGAGACAGATATTCTCCGGCAAGAACCATTCCCAAGAATGAATTTGTTTGACCCAAATGTTTCAATATCTCATTCTTTTGTTTGTCTGTTTTAGCAATTTCGATAGCATTGGTTAATAGCAATCTGCGATTTTCTCCAGTCAACTTAGTATTTGACGCTAATTGTATATAACGATCTAAAGCACGATCAAAATAAGCAGAAGACGATGAGTCTTTACAAAGCTTATATAAAATATCTGCAACTTCATTGCCATCCCACTCAAGCAGAGCCAGGAAGGCATCATCTTTCATCTTACCTGTAGTCTGACCAAATAGACCAGTTATAGCGTCTAATGCTTTTGGTGTTTTAGTTGATACTAATATTGAGTAATAAAGAGATTGCTTGTTTGCCGGAGCTTTACCCATTTGTTGGGTGATCATCGCAAATTGTGTATCTCTATCAACGTTTTTCATTGCTGATTTAATGGCTTGCTGAATAGCCGGAACATTTTCAGCTTGGGTATTTTCAAGCAGGTTATACAAAGTAGGTAGTTCGTTTTCAGACACTACATCTTTCAATGCTGTATATGCTGCTTTCTTAACCTCATTTGATCCTGATTTAGTTTGATCTATTACAAGCGAAACATTATCAGAAGATTTACGGTTTGCTAAAAGTTTTAAACTCGCAATTTTACCTGCATCTGATGCAGAAGAGATTGAAGCAACTACCGATGGTGCTATATTTCCCGCTGTTGTATATAGTAAATTTTCACCTAAAAGAATAGATTCTTCATCTGCTCTAGTCAATAAACCTGCCAAAGCAGAAATAGCTTGATCTCCACCTATTCTTGCTAACAAGCTAGCTGCTGAAGTTTTCAATTCGGCATTATTACTTGAAAGTTCAGGAATAAAATCACCAACATTCAGATTTTTTATTAAAGACAGTTTTACAATATCTGCACTTTCCTGACCTAACCAATTTAGTATATCTATTTTTACTTCCGGTTTTGCTTTTTGATATACCTTCATTAATCCTGCATAGAAAGATTCATTTGCATAATCAGAAGCATAGTTTAAAGCAGCATAACGATAGTCCTTATCTTTATCTTTTAATGCATTCTCTGTTAGCTTTAACACATCGGCAGGTTTAGCAGCCATTAAAATTTCTAAAGCCGCTTCTTTAACATTAACCCTTCCTGACTTATCTGCTTTCTTCATCAGGTCAGAAGCTGCTTTTTCTACTTTTTTAGTATTTCCCTGCAATAATACACGCTTCAAAAGAGCTATATACGCCTCTGTTATACCTGTTTTTTCCATTGTATAATCTACAGCCTTTGCTGCATTAGAAAGCTCTTTTATTGAATTTTTGCTTCCACAACGACTTAATGCATAAAATACAACTTTGCGCATATCTTCACTACCAGAAGTCAATAGAGGCTTCAGTAGATTTTCTGCTTCAGGAACTTGCATATCACCGATCGCTTCTATTATATCCATCTTCGATTTATCGTTAGATACTGAAGAAAGAGAACTCAAAAGAGCTTTAGCTGCATTATCTGTAGCAATAGCTGATAATGCACGAGCCGCAGGACCACTCAACGATTCATCATTCAGATAAGAAGATAATGCATCAACAGCTTCATTCTTAGCCACTATTTCGAGCTGGCGAATAATAAAGGCTTTAACCTCTCTATCCGACACTTGAGATAACGATTTTATATAAGCTTCTGATGTTGTAAGACGGTCACGTTCCATCCCATCAGCAGCCACAGTATACGACAATCCACTAAGAGCATATCGTATAGATGCCGTATTCCCTTGCTTCTGAGATTCAAACATATTTACAAGCTGCAAGACTCCTTCTTCTCCGGTAGAGATCAGATCTTTCATCATTGCATTATACTGCGTTTGCTTCTTTGACGGCATTTGAGCCAAAACATCGGCTACAATAGTTTTAGCTGTCCTATTTGCCGGAGATTGAGCATTGATAGCCAAGCAAAACAAAGAGGCTAAAATGACCAAATATATTTTTTTCATGAGATTTTCTTTTTAGATGATTAGATATTCCAAGGTGAACGCATCGGTTGATCCAACAAACGATTAGCTGCTTCATCATTAACAAATTCCAATTTCACAGGATCGAACTCGAGAGTTCTGTTTAAGCGTAAAGCAACAAGTCCCATATTTACAATAGTCGATGAGCGGAAGCCATTTTCTTCATTTAATGCAAATTTTCTACGAGTACGTACACTTTCCAAAAAGTCTGTTACTTGTGGTGCTGGTTCTGGATAATCTGCTAATTTCTTTTCCCAATCAGGAATATCACATACAAAGTTTTTATAAACATTACCTTTAGGTCCAGCAATGTAAGGTGTATTTGGATCGCCATAATCTTCTCCCCATAATACGATCTGACAACCATCATCATAAGTATATGTAATAGATCTCCATGTGCCTACAGCATCTGGATGTTGCTGAGGTGCATCAACTTCAACTTTCACTGGGCTTGTATTATCTTTGCCTAACATGTATTGAACCGGATCTATATAGTGTTGTCCCATATCTCCAAGTCCTCCTCCATCGTAATCCCAATATCCACGGAAATTTTGATGAACTCTGTGAGAATTGTATGGCTTATAAGGAGCTGGTCCTAACCACATATTATAATCTAATTCTTCAGGGATGGACTCTGTAGTTAGATTCTCTTTTCCTACCCAGAAGAATTTCCAATCGAAACCTGTATGTCTACTTATCGTTACCTTCAATGGCCAACCCAACATACCGCTATCCACTAATTTTTTCAAAGGTTTAACCGGAGTCCCCAATCCATAAAAGTTATCTGTAAAACGGAACCATGTATTCAATCTAAACATACGTCCATATTGTTTCACAGCTTCCATCACACGCTTTCCTTCACCTATAGTACGTGTCATAGGTTTTTCGCACCAGATATCTTTACCTGCTTTAGCTGCCTCTACTGACATTATTCCATGCCAATGTGGAGGAGTTGCTATATGCACAATGTCTACATTTTTATCTAAAATCAGATCGCGGAAATCATGATAAGCAGCTATCTTATCAGTAACTAAGCGTTTCCCTAATTCCAAGTGTTTCTTGTCGACATCACAAACTGCAACTAATCTTGTTCCTGCATAATTTAGATGTCCTCTTCCCATACCACCTGTACCTATTATACCCTTAGTCAATTGGTCACTTGGTGCCAAATAACCGTTTCCTAAGACATGGCGAGGGACAATTGTGAGAGCAGCTGCTCCTAGCACAGAACTTCTCAAAAATTTTCTTCTATTCATGATATATTATTTAAGATTTGGCATTATTTTTTATAGCAATAATAAGCATTGCTATTTGAAGTGTTAAAGTTAATACATAAAATGAAACAATAAGAGTATTGTCTATTCTTTTTTTTGAATAGTTATAGAAACGAGTTCGCTATATTAATATATAGATATTTATACCAAGTGAGTTATTGTAGATTAAAAGATATAGCGTCTAAAAGGAGAATAAAAACAGTTTTTTAACATTTCGACCGCTTAATACAAACTTAAAGGAAATTTATCTTTAATATAAAAAAGAAAAGGTTGTCATCCCGACAACCAATCTTCATTGTTAACCTTAAATCTAATACCATGAAAAACACAGTACAAAGATAAGCGAATTTTTATGTTATAAAACATATTTAGGTGGTTTTCTTTAATAAATTTACATTTTTTAACCAATAATTCCATTCAAAAAATAAATCTCTATAGTTTTTAACACTATAGAGATTTATTACAGCTAAATTATAATTAGATCCTTTATAGCATACTCGCTGCTTCTTTATCTAAAAACCAATATAAATATCCTTTCTTAGGATTTACTTTTGCAGCTGGATACTTGTCTAAGAATTCTTTTCTGTTCTTTATTATATCACGAACTTTCTCAGCTTTTCCTTTTCCTGTAACTAAGAAGACCACATGCTGCGAATTATTAACTACACGTCCACTAATACTTACTCGCTCCATATGTGAGTCGGGATGTTCTGCGACAATACAAGATTCCTTACTATCCCAAAGTTCTATTTGGTGAGGGAAAACAGAAACAGTATGCCCATCATCTCCAAGTCCAAGCATTACAATCTCGAAACTAGGAATTTCTTGACGTTGCATAAGCTTAACACTTAAAACCTTACTATACCATAGAGCTTCTTCCTCAGACTCATTTTCTCCATGAATACGATAGATGTTACGCTTCGTTATTTCCGGCACTTTATCAAACAGATGCTTTTTGGTCATACCGAAGTTACTCATTTCATCTTCAGGAGGAACACATCTTTCATCACCCCAAAAGAAAAACACCCTATCCCAATCGATTGATTCTCTACAGTTTTCAGCCCAATAGTCAAAAACAACCTTAGGTGTTGTGCCACCCGAAAGAGAAATATTCACCTGTGGGTAAACATCAAGTACTTTCTTTAAGAATGCAGTAAACCCTTCGCTTAATTCGTGCGTACTGTCGTAAACATTAATTTCTTCTTTTATCATAATTCACAGTATATTCCGTCATCCGATAAATTCTTGCAAGGATAACGCCATGTTAGATTTTTTTCTTCTATCAAAGCATCTGCTGATTCTGGCCCCCACGAACCTGCCGGATATCCATGTAGAGGTGCATCAGGATTATTATCCCAAAAGTCTAACAAAGGCTGTACAAACTTCCAAGTAGCCTCTAAAGCATCACCACGAATATATAAGGTAGAGTCACCGACCATACAGTCTAACAACAAACGCTCATAAGCCTCTGGAAGGTAAGTATCTTGCAGTTGCGAATAATGAAAATCCATATTTACATTTTTCACAACATAACCTCCACCCGGCACCTTCATCTTTGTCTTCAATAATATACCTTCATCAGGCTGTATACGAATCACCAATTGGTTTTCATCGTTCATATCCACAGTTTCAGGAAAAAGCTTTTGTGGAGCTGGTCTGAAGTGAATAACAACTTCAGAAACGCGTGTAGGAAGCCTTTTACCTGTACGTATATAGAATGGAACATCAGCCCAACGCCAGTTATCAACAAATAACTTCATAGCAACATAGGTCTCCGTTCTTGAATCCGGATCAACATCTTTCTCTTCACGATACCCCTTTATGTATTTGCCTTTAACATTAGAAGCAGTATATTGCCCACGAAGAACATTTTTAAATAGGTCTTCATTAGACATAGGTCGCAACGCTTGGAATACTTTCAGCTTCTCATTACGAATAGATTCTGAATCAATAGCCATTGGCGGCTCCATAGCAACTAACGCTAGCAACTGCAACAAATGATTTTGAAGCATATCGCGTAAAGCTCCGGAATGGTCATAATACCCTCCTCTATTTTCAACACCTATGCTTTCAGCTGCTGTAATCTCTACATGATGAACATAGTTCCGATTCCACAAAGGCTCGTATATCCCATTCGCAAAACGAGTTACCAATAAGTTCTGAACAGTTTCTTTTCCTAAATAGTGATCGATGCGATAAATTTGCTCCTCATCATAATCTTTCAGTAACGAGGCATTTAAATCTATAGCTGATTGCAAGTCTACGCCAAATGGTTTCTCGATAATAATTCGTTTAAAATTATCATTTTGAAAATTAAGACCTTGAGCTGCTAAATATTTAGGGATCACCGGATACATAGCCGGGGGTGTAGACAGGTAGAAAATATAATTCCTTTCTGTTCCCTCTTCTGCATCCATTTGCTTTAACCTTTCTGCTAATTTGCTATACTCTCCTTCCTGATCTGTATTCAATGACAGATAGTGTAGTTTCTTAGAAAATAGTTCTAGATCCTCATCTGATATATTCTTTGCAGTAGCAAATTGCTTTATGCCATCTATCATCTTTACACGAAAAGTTTCATCCGTAAAAGAACTGCGTGCAACACCCAAAACTGCGAAGTTATCAGGTAAAGAATTTTGTTTATACAGATTAAACACAGCAGGAATAAGCTTCCTGTATGTAAGATCACCAGAAGCTCCGAATATAATCAGAGCCTGGTTCTTTATTTTTTTTGATTTCATCAATTCCTCCTATCCTCTCCAAACAAAGGGAGGTTAATTGTTCAACTTCTATTTACTTTACTTATAACTAAATGTAAAACCCAGAAGTTTATCCTTTTTTAATTTCGTGACCACCAAATTGATTTCTCATAGCAGCCAATAATTTCATTGCATATGAACTTTCTTGTCTAGACTCGAAACGAGTAAATAATGATGCAGTAATAACGTGAGCAGGTACATCAAAGTCAATAGCAGTTTGCACTGTCCAACGACCTTCGCCACTATCTGCTACATAATCCTTAATACCATCAAGCTCTTCATTACCTTCAAGGGCGTTGCCGATTAATTCCAATAGCCATGAGCGCACAACCGATCCTTGCATCCAAACACGTGATATTTTTTCCAAATCAACGTTATAAGGTGAGCTTTTCATTATTTCAAAACCTTCGGCATAAGCTTGCATCATACCATATTCGATACCATTATGCACCATTTTCACCATATGACCAGCACCGCTTTCACCACAACGCATATAACCATCCTCTGGAGCTAAGCTTTTAAAGATTGGCTCAGCAAAGTCACAAGCTTCTTTATCTCCTCCATACATTAGGCAGTAGCCGTTTTGAAGTCCCCAAACTCCGCCACTAGTACCACAATCAAGATAATGAATTCCTTTTTCTTTAACTTTTTTACCCCTCTCTACAGTTTCTCTCCAATAACTATTACCTCCATCTACAATTATATCATCCGGATTAAGCAAAGTAAGAAGTTCCGCTATATTATCTTCCACTGGTTTACCTGCAGGAACCATTAACCAAACTAGCTTACGTCCCTCTAACTTAGATACTAGATCTTGCAAACTAGAAGCAGGAATAGCACCTTTAGCTGCTGCTTCATCAACTTCTTTTTGAGTCAAGTTATAAACTACTACTTCGTGACCGAAGTTTAAAAGGCGTTCTACCATTCTGCCGCCCATTTTACCTAATCCAACAAATCCGATTTTCATATTATTTTATTTTGTATTTATCTATTAAACAAGTTCGTCTCCGAAAAGATTTATTCCCCATCCTTTTCGCAACGACTAAGTTACAATTATTTTATCTTTTTAAGTTAAATTCGGGACAAAAACAACACATACAAAAGCTCTATACATTGATAAACAGCCTACTAATCCCCTATTATTAAATATAGATTTATTCTATACAAACAACAGATATATATTTATAATTTATACAAAGAAACGCTATAGTTTATTACATCTATCAAAAATCGTCTTTAGTTATATTTATTGTACAAATTTCAACACCATCCTGATCGTTGTATTTATAACTAAAAATAACACCTGCATCTAACATACTCATTATATCTCTATCACCTCTAACCCCATTAACCAATTCCTTTTTCATATTAGAAGTAAAATTGGAGTCAATATCTGATTTCTTCATCGATAACGTATATTCATAAAATAATGTTTTCGGGGAGACAAAACTACAATTCTGCAATGTCGTAATCTCATCTATCGACATTGGTAAAGCCTGCTGCACACCTGCAGCTGTACTTTTCAACAGCAGACCCAGATCCTCCTCACCCATAGAAGAAACGAGTTCTTTATTTTCCTCATTCACTTCCGCATTATAATCATCTGGAGTAATTTCAACATTACCAAAAAGCTTTCCTGATTCATCTCGGTACGAATACACAAATACCACTCCAGCCTTTCTCACAAGCTCCATCTCTTTATTCGCTTGAATTGCATATACCAAACTAGGTTTAGTCATACGTGTAAAATCATCCAGACTAAACATAGCACCATCAATAAAAGAAATGGTGACATACGTAACAAATCTCATCTTGTCTTCTACCTTGCAGCTATCTAAACGAGTTACTTGATCTAATTGTATAGGACATTGCTCGTTCAACTTCTTAGCTTCAGCTTCCAGCAACTTAGTTACGACAGTATCTTTCGCATCTTTACAATGTGTCAGGCTCAATAAGGTAATCAAAGAAACCAAAAGAATAAAAAAACTTTGTCTGTGAGTTTTCATAAAATCTATGTTTAAGTTATTAGTAAACGACCATTCTATATAGAGAATAAAATTAGTACAATAATTTACATCCTGAAACAACATCTCAATCTTTATTTATAATCTACAAAAGATTAGCTACTTTTGTCCGTCATTAAAAAAAACACAAAATTGAACTCAGAAAATTCATCTCTGAAACAAGATATCGGACTAATCACAGCTATCAGTATAGTTGTAGGAAACATGATAGGATCGGGCATATACGGTCTACCCTCAGCTTTAGCAAAAGTAGCAACACCATCTATTACAATCTTAGCTTGGATATCGGTCGCTATAGGAGCTATCATCATAGCCTTAAGCTATGGCAATTTAAGTCGAGCAATACCTAAAGCCGGTGGGCCGGTAGTATATGCAGAAGCCGCCTTGGGTAATTTCAGCGGCTATACCGTCAGCCTAATATGGTGGGTGGGTGCAGCAATAGGAAATGCTGCAATAGTCGATCTTATGTTTACAACACTCGCAGAACTGACACCTGGATTAAACACCCCTATTTACAGACTGGCAACGACATTACTCTTTTTATGGTTCTTTACCTACATCAATATAATAGGGGTGAAATTTGCAGGATGGGTAAGCATAACATCCAACATCCTTAAATTCATCGTCTTCGCATTGGTTATATTTGTTGCTATCCCCTATTTCAATCTAGACATACTAGTCAGCGATCAAATTCCTACTGCACTAGCAGACAAACAAGACGTCAGCTTCTTCACAATGTTTGCTGCTGCAATTGCTCTGTTATTTTGGGCATTCACCGGTCTGGAAAGTTCAACTATGGCGGGAGGCGAAATAAAGAATCCCGAAAAGAATATCCATCGCAGTATCATTTTTGGCTTATTGATTGTTGCTATCATATATATACTACTCAACATATCTCTTTTTGCTCTGGTTCCTCAATCAGAATTAGCACAATCTGATTCACCTTTTGCCGACGCCATCAATAATGGGCTAGGAGGTAACTATGGAAAGATCATTATCAACTTCATTATTATGGTATCATTAATCGGCACCCTTGCTGGTTGGATCCTAGTCACAGCACGAAGTGTATATGCCGCCAGCAAAGACAAATTCTTCATTCAGGCCTTTTCTAAATTACACCCAAAATATTCTACACCACATATAGCTCTTATTATTTCAGGGATTATCACCACTATATTCCTTATACTCAATTTTTACTCCGAGGTTTCGGGTAACCAAAAGATGTTATCTCACTTTGTTAATATCACCACTGTTGCAGCATTCATCAACTTACCCACCTATGTTATCACAGTAATAGCAGAATATATACTAGTAAGAAAAGGGAAATTAAAATCTTCTAAACTAAACAATATACGAATAATCCTTGCCCTTATAATTTCTCTTGTCTTTTTATATTTCGGATGGATAGGCTCTATTGTACCTTCAATCTATTGGATCATATCAGGAATACTTCTTGCTATAGGAATGCTTTGCTATCCTATGTTTATAAAGAAGCTAAAAGATAAAAAATAAAGAAATTCTTATATTCCGATATATAAAAAAGAGCCGCTAATCAGATTAGCGGCTCTTTCTATATTTCAACAGATGTTTCTTATTCTGAAACTACCTCAAATGGTATTTCAACTGAAACTTCTTTGTGAAGTTTAGCGATAGCTTTAAAGCTTCCTACTTCTTTTACAGCTTCTTTGATTACGATGATTTTTCTATCAACATTGTAACCTAATTTTTCAAGAGCTTCTGCTATTTGAATATTAGTTACAGAACCAAAGATTGTTCCTGTAGAACTTGTTTTTGCTCCAATAGTTAGAGAAACTCCTTCTAATTTAGCAGCCAATTCTTCAGCATCTTTCTTGATTTTTTCAAGTTTGTGAGCACGTTGTTTTAGGTTTTCTGCTAAAACTTTCTTTGCCGACTCAGACGCTATAATAGCTTTTCCTTGAGGGATAAGGTAGTTACGACCATAACCAGATTTAACTGTTACGATATCATCCTTATATCCTAAGTTTAATATATCTTCTTTTAATATAACTTGCATATCTTTTCCTCCTTGTTTTTATTTCATTAAGTCTGTTACATAAGGAAGCAAAGCCAAATGGCGTGCTCTTTTAACTGCTTGTGCAACACGACGTTGGAATTTAAGAGATGTTCCTGTGATACGACGAGGAAGAATTTTTCCTTGTTCGTTCAAGAATTTCTTCAAAAACTCAGGATCTTTATAATCGATATACTTAATACCATTCTTTTTGAAACGGCAGTATTTTTTCTTTTTGACATCAACTGAAGGCGGAGTCAAATATCTGATTTCTGATTGTTGTGCCATAGTCTAGTTCTCCTTTACTTCTTCTTTTTTAGATGATTTTAATTTTCTTCTCTTCTGCGCATACTCGTGAGCGAACTTATCTTGACGGAATGTCAAGAAACGGATTACACGCTCATCGCGGCGGAAGTTAAGCTCTAACTTAGCGATAACAGCCGGATCAGCTTCAAACTCTAAAAATGCATAAAAACCAGTAGATTTCTTCTGAATTGGGTAAGCCAATTTGCGAAGTCCCCAGTTCTCTTCATTCACTATTTGAGCACCTTCCGCAGTCAAAATAGCTTTGAATTTTTCTACCGCTTCCTTCATCTGAACATCAGATAAAACGGGAGTCAAAATGAAAACGGTTTCGTAATTGTTCATAAATAAATTAATTAAAAATTAAACATGTCATTTTTACAAATGAGCCGCAAAGATACACTTTTTTCATTATAGTACAAAAGCCAAAGCATTAAAAATCTTTGATAAAGAAACTTCTTTTTACTATTTTTGTAATAAAATACTATACTTGCAACATGAATACAGAAGAGATACTAAGCCTTGATTATGATCTGAATCTTATTTTCCCTATTATAAACGGAAAAGTTTCTATGGCTATTAACCGTATGATGTATCGAAATTTCAAAAAAGAAGGACTAGATATAACCCCCGAACAATGGACTGTATTAGCTTTTCTGTGGAAAGAAGACGGCGTTACACAACAAACGCTATGTAACTCTACCTTCAAGGACAAACCAAGTATGACTCGTCTGATAGACAATCTCTCGAAACAAAAATTAGTATACAGAAGTGCTTCGACTAGCGATAGACGTTCTAATTATGTACATCTTACGGAACTAGGAAGATCAATAAAAGACAAGGCAAATAAAGCTGTATCAGAAACAATGGAAGCCGCATTGAAAGGGATTGACGAGGAGGGGCTTAAACAAGTAAGAACTCTTCTGGCAGCTGTATTTGGGAATATACAAAGTGCATTGGAGAAATAGTCACTCCAAAATATCAAGATCTAAATAAATAGGGAGGTGATCACTAAAACCTCCTAAATACCTCCACCCCGAATAAGAACGAAAAGGTTTAAAACCACCATACTTCTTATTATCTTCACTTAACATGAAATCGACAGAATAAACGTAAGCTTTTTTATTTTTTACACGTATTTTAGAATTGGGCATCAATAATCGGCCATTGACTATGAACTGATCTACAAAATTCCATTTACCTCTATATTTATAAGTACCTATACTTTTTATCTTTTCTCTAGAGGCTGTATAAAATAAATTATACAAATCATCTTTGAATATTTCAACATTTGCCTCGCCAGCTTTTAGGATATCTTTTAGGCTTACATCCGTTGGATAATCATTAAAATCTCCCATGATAATTATATTCGTTCCTTTACGCACCTTATGTAAACTATCCACTTTTTCTCTTAACAAAGTCGCGCATTTAATCCTATAAGGACGCGATCGCTTGATACCCTCACGACGAGAAGGGAAATGACATACAAAAACATCTAACAAACATCCATTTACAAGTTGACCCGTTATATGTAAAATATCACGAGTCGTTTTCAGAGTATCTATAATTGGTGTATAAAATTTCTTGCTCAGTATTTTTATCTGATCTCGTTGATACAAAAGTGCAGTATTAGAGCCGCGAAAATCCTTCGAATCGGTAATTATATATTCGTATTTGTGTTTTCGGAGTGCCGTTTTCCTTGTCAAATCGTTCAATACTGAATCATTCTCTACTTCGGACAAGCCTACAATCGCCGGGGGATATCCTTCGTCAATTGACAATATTGTACGGGCTAAATTATGTTGTTTCTGCCAATAACGATATGGAGTCCATCTTAATTTTCCATTAGGAGCAAAATCATCATCATCGGTCAAAGGGTTGTCTTTTACATCATACAGGTTCTCCACATTGTAAAACACGACTCGAAATCTTTCCTGAGCTATCAGATTTAGGTTAAGAAGCGGGAAAGACAAAAGAATAAACAAACAACTGATATATTTATTGATGCCATTCATAGCAACCTATATCCGGATTGGCATCTTGTAACCGAGAATAACCTTTTATATCCATTGGCACAGATGCTGAATAGACATTATTCCCCTTATCAATTGCCGGAGAATTTTGTTGCAACTCAAAGCTATATGAATATACTTTATCTTTATTTAAATTATCAAAAAGAGGGTCTTGATTCCATATATTACCAGCGAATGATGCTCCTTCTTGTAGCTTACCCTTAATCAAACAATTATCAAATCGAAATTTAAGTAAAGCACTGCCTGTTTTTTCAACAGACACCTCATCCGACATATCACCATATACTATCGTATTCAAAAAATCGCACTTCGACAAAGGTGAATCATCCCCCGATGGAGTCTGATTACGCAAAACGACTGCCGCCGATCGACGAGCACCCCATTCATAATAATTTGCTATTGTACAATGCAAAAAAGAGTATTTACCTCCTTCAAGAATCAATGTTCCATTTTTAGCGTTCGTAAACAAACAATTCACGACCTCCAGATTGCTATTCTTTGAATATACACCATAGTCCAAACTATTGAAAACTATTGTATTTTTCAACTCTGCTTTTTTCCCCTCCGGGTTTGAAGCATGAAAAGTTATACCTCTTACTGCATTCCTTATATGAACATTCTCAAAGCTATTACCATAACTACTCGTATGAACAACAATACCTCCCCATTGCCCGGGAACATTATTATAGGGAATATCTCCTTCGATGTTATCAAACCTATCTCCTCTGAAAACAATCGGCTCTTCTACTATTCCTTTCGCCAAGATTGTTCCATGTATAGAGATAGCAGCATCCTTATTTAAATAAAATACTGCCCCTTGTTCTATAGTCAACTTTGCTCCTTTTGCTACAGTCACTGTGTCATAAACTAAGATCGGCTTTAGGCTTGTAATAAGCGTATCCTCTGTTATTGTTTTTTTCTTCCATATAAAAACATCCTGCCCTACTGCCTCCAAATAAAGATATTGTGCATTTCCGTTGGTCACGAACCGAATAGAGTCTCGAATCACAAGAGGATTTTTAGAGTCATAAGGATTAACAGTCACTTCGATGAAACCGAATAAACTATCTCTCTTCAATATTTCTACGTTTGTCAGCTTAACACCTTTCTCCCCATCAATATTCATTCTGAATCCACTTTTTTCCGGATTCATCAACTCTATCGTTTCGATAAGCAAAGATTTATCGTTTCGGTTATATATTTTAAACTTTTTAGTAGCAGACCCGATAGTTGTAAAAATAGTATCAAAACTAATTTTTTCAGATGAAAAATTTAAAGTTAGATTTTGATCTGAAGAAAAGTCATCATCTTCTGCACATGAATAGAATGCAAGAACTGACAATATCAAGAACACAGAGAATAGCTTTTTTTTCACGTTCTTATTATTTAGCTACAAACACCATCGATAGAACAAGACTGCCCGCTAATAATCTCTCCATCATTCTTCCCCGAAAACTCTCCATTTTGCTCCCATTCTTCGTAGGATTTATTCAAAACTTTCAGATAGTCTTCTATCGCAATAGATCCTTCTACCATTTCTTTATTATTAAAAACATAAAATGGTATATATTCCAAATTAAGAGTATTCTCGCTATACTCTATATCTTGCTTTATTTCATCCAAGTATTTATCACTATCAAGCAAAGAAATAATATCTTCCTCTTTCAGTCCGACAGAAACACCCAATCGAACGAGAGTATCTCTATTGCTTACATCAAGTCCCTTTATAAAATATGCTTCAAACAACACTTCCTCCGTTTCTGTTGCTAACGACTGTTCTTTAGCCAGCTTAACCAACCTTAAAGCATCGGAAGTATTCGCCACCACTAGATTTTCGAAATCATAGTTCAACCCAACCTCTTTCGCTATACTTTCCGTTTTTGCCATTGTTGCTTTAGCCTCATCTACAGAAACGCCATACTTTTCAGAAAAATAGTTATACATACCTTTCCTATAAGGCTCTTTTGGCAATTCGGGATCCAGTTCATAACTATGCCATACTAGCTCTACCTTATCTCTATTCGGAAATTGAGACAACGCTTTTTCTAATTTCCGTTTTCCTATGTAACAAAACGGACAGGCAATATCTGACCAAATTTCTATCTTCATTTTTTCCATGACTATAACTTTTAGACTAACAAATATACATTGATTAATTGGTAAGATCACATGACATTATAAATAATTGACATCTAGCAATAAAGAAAGAAGGTCGTGAAAAGAATATCTCCTTTCACAACCTTCTTCTTATGCAAAATCGATCTTTTTATTTAGCGGGGATACTTTTTAATGTATCCAGTAAGAAATCCCACCATTTTTCAACCGAAGGAATATGGACTTTCTCTACCGGAGAGTGAGCATCGCGAATAGTCGGACCACATGATATCATATCCAGATGCGGATATTTTTCAAGAAATAAACCACACTCCAACCCTGCATGTATAGCCATTACTTCAGGCTCTTTTCCAAATAGTTTTTTATACGACTCTTTTGCCACAGCTAACACTTTTGATTCAGGATTAGGCTTCCAACCCGGATAACCTGCAGAGTGAACAACCTCCGCCTTAGCTAGCGTAAATACAGCATTTACAATATTTCCAGCATCATCTTTAAGCGAATTTGTAGAACTACGTTGGCTTGTAGTAATTACGATCGTATTATTCTCTTTCATTTTTACGGAAGCCAGATTCGTTGAAGTCTCCACCAAATCAGGTATATCAAAGCTCATAGCTAAAACTCCATGAGGACATGCATAAAGACTATCCAGTAGGTTATTTACAGTTTCTTTATCTATTACTGATTCTGGAGTATCAGTAGAACCTAATACTATATCCAGATTTGGGTCTACAACTTTCAGTTCAGCCTGAATATCCGGTAGCAAGGTATTTAACTCAACTATAACATTTTCCTTCAAGCCATATGGCACTCCTGCCACAGCAAAGGCCTCTCTAGCGATTGCATTATGAAGATTTCCTCCATCTATCTGAGCAAGCATTAGATCATATTTTCTATTCAATGCCCATAGATAACGATTCAATATCTTATTCGCATTACCAAGACCTTTATGAATATCTGCTCCAGAGTGTCCTCCACTCAAGCCTTTAACTTGTACCTTGAACCAGAAATAGTTCGAAGGGACAGCTTCTTTCTTATAAGAGAATGTAGCAGTTGTGATTTTTCCTCCGGCACATCCAATATAAATTTCTCCTTCCTCTTCTGTATCTAGATTGATAAGAACATCTCCATGTAGAAAATCCTTACCCAATGCATACGCACCTGTCAAACCTGTTTCTTCATCTACTGTAAACAAACACTCTAGCTTACCATGCTCTATTGTATCTGAAGCCAATATAGCTAAAGCAGCAGCAACGCCAATACCATTATCTGCTCCCAGCGTAGTATTATTGGCCATCAGCCACTCTCCATTGATAACAGTTTCTATTGGGTCTGTATCAAAATTATGATTAGTTCCTGCATTCTTCTCAGCAACCATATCTACATGCCCTTGTAAAATTACAGTCGGAAGGTTTTCATATCCTTTTGTAGCAGCTTTAGTTATTACTACATTCCCAGCCTCATCTTTTCTTGCTTCCAAACCATGTTCTTTCGCAAAGCTTAGTAAATAAGCAATTACTTTCTCTTCCTTTTTAGATGGACGAGGGATTTGAGTCAACTCATAAAAATAATTCCAAACAGCATTTGGCTTAAGTTCTTTTATTGTCATCTGTTTATTTTTTTAATAAAAACTCTGTTTTCCTTTAATAAGCTATAAAATTAGGGAGATAACGTATAAAAAGAAATATTTTTACATCTTTTAAAGGTTTTAAAGTAGCATTCTTTTAACATAAAGATATATCTTTGCCAAGTCGTTTTAAAAAAGCTTTTTATACTTTTGCAAAACACACTCAGAACTTAGAGGTTAACTAAAAACATTTATAAATGAAGAATATTTCTTACATTATCAACGGTGTGCTAGCAGTAGCAATCATTGTTCTTTTCATTTTGTTCTTTACATCGAACAAGAACAGCACCCCTCAAACAACGACAACTTTGGCTTTTTCTGAAGGGGATTCAACCAGTGTACTACCTATTGCTTATGTCAATGTAGACACTCTTCTTACTCATTACAATTTTTACAAAGATTCTTTCGAGGAACTTGCTGCTGAAGAGAAAAAAATAACAGCAACTGCAGAGCAAAAGAAAAGACAACTAGAAAGCGAATACAATACATTCAACCAAAAGCTTCAAAAAAATGCATTCTTGAGCCAAGAACAATTTGACTCGGAAGCAAATCGTATCCGCAATCTTGAAGCAAATATTCAAAACAGCCTTCAAAAGCTGCAAGCTGACATTATGCAAAAGCAAGCAAAAATGAATACTCAGATTTTCGATTCTATAAGAGTTAATCTGAATGACTACAACAAAAAAGCCAACTATCAAATTATATTCAGCAATACTGGATTTGATAATATACTTGTAGCAAAAGACTCGTATGACATTACCAAAACAATTGTCGATAAGATGAACTCTCGCTACAAAAAAGAGCAGGCTAAATAAGATTTGACCAAACAATATAGAAAAAGATAATCCGATAGGGGTTATCTTTTTTTTTGAGTAATCAATCAAGATTTTGAATAAGAATCTTATTTTTACAAAAAAGATAATTACTATGGATATATATGGTATTGTGGGCAATCCTTTAGCTCAATCTTTCTCTCCTCGTTTTTTTAACGAAAAATTCAAAACAGAGAATATCAATGCGGAATATTTAAAATTTGAAATTGCTGACATTTCTTTATTTCCGAAAATCATCAGTTCTAATCCTAACTTGAAAGGACTAAATGTAACAATCCCATACAAAGAAAAAATCATCCCTTTTCTAGATGAATTAGAACCTCAAGCTAAAGAAATAGGAGCTATAAACGTTATAAAAGTTTCTAACAAAGGAGGTAAGACCAAACTTATAGGATTCAATTCTGACTTGGTTGGGTTTCAAAACTCTATATCTCCTCTTATCAACAAGACTATCCACAAGCGAGCTTTGATACTAGGTACAGGAGGTGCATCAAAAGCTGTAGCTAAAGGGTTAGAAAATCTAAATATCATCTATAAGTTTGTTTCTCGCACACCTCAAGAAGGACAATTATCATATGATGAATTGAACAAAGATACATTTGACCAATACTCTATCATTGTAAATGCTTCCCCAATAGGAACCTATCCAAAAGTAGAAGAGGCACCCTCTATCCCCTACCAATATATAAACCATAACCATCTATTGTACGATTTGGTTTACAACCCTGCGGAAACCATGTTCCTCAGTTTGGGCAAGAAACAGGGTGCAACGACAAAAAATGGAGCTGAAATGCTAAAACTTCAGGCACTAGCCGCTTGGGAAATATGGAACATGTGATTTTTTTCTATTCTAAGCCTAGAGATTTAAAAGAATTCTATTAATTTTGACCCAAAATTCCATATGAAAATTATCAACTTTTCTGAACAGAACACGGTACTAAATCGTTTTGTCAGCGAATTACGTGATGTAGAGATACAAAAGGACAGCATGCGCTTTAGACGCAACATTGAGAGAATTGGAGAGATAATGGCTTATGAGATAAGCAAGACTCTCAATTATTTCCCCGTTGAGACTCAAACTCCTCTTGGTACATCTGTTACCAATGTTCCTTCAGACCCTATCGTTATTGCAACCATTCTTAGAGCAGGATTGGTATACCACCATGGTTTTCTAAATTGCTTCGACAATGCAGAAAATGCTTTTGTTTCGGCATACAGGAAATACAAAGAAAATCATCAAAGCTTTCATATTCACATTGAATATATAGCTTCGCCTAGAATAGAAGACAAGGTTCTCATACTCACTGACCCTATGTTAGCAACGGGAGGAAGCATGGAGCTATCTTATCAGGCTCTTCTGACTAAAGGAACTCCTAAACACATACATATTGCTACAGTTATTGCAAGCCAACAAGCGATTGAGTATTGCAAAGAGAATTTCCCTAAAGACAATACAACTATATGGGCAGCTGCAATAGACCCGAAACTGGATGAATCCGCTTATATCGTACCAGGATTAGGTGATGCAGGAGACTTAGCTTATGGCGAGAAAGAATAATAAGACTCAATTATTTAATAGAAAAAGGGTTCGACTTTAATCGAACCCTTTTTCTATATATATCACTTTAGCTACCTACTCTTTTATTTCTTCATACGAAACATATTCACCTTCTTCCTTCGAAAATATCTTTTGTGAAGATTCCGAAGCTTGATTATACTGTTTATAATCTCCTGATGCGTTTCTTGACTTTGCAGAGTAGGAAGATCTACCAAAGAACAAAGAAGACACCCCTCTCACCAATGATAAAATCAAAGTTAAGACCAAGATAAAAACAGCTAATATAAAGAATAATATAAATGACATTTGACACTTTTTATTTTAATGTTCACCTGCAAATATAACATAGACCTGCTAGATATGTTTTTTTATTTATTTTATTTAACATGACTTTGTTATAATAAAGAAACTAGAGCAAAGCAAAAATATTTATATCTGATATAGTATGTTCTATTAATATACTGCAACCTATAAAGATTAAGATTATTCCTCCTGTCAAATTAATACCTAAATTATACCTCTCACCTATTTTGCTTCCAAAGATAATCCCCATAGAAGCTATAATGAAAGTTACAAAACCTATAATCACAGCCGGAAATAAAACATTAGAGTCCATCAAAGACATAGAAAGACCTACTGCTGTTGCATCCAGACTTGTAGCAATAGCTAAACCTAACATCACCTTAAAACATAAAGGATTGAATGGAGAACATTCTTCTTCCCCCTTCAAACAGGAAAAAAGGACACGTGCTCCCAAGAAAAAGAAGATTGAGAAAGCAATCCAATGGTCATATTGCCCTATATATTCTACAAATGTTGTCCCAACCGACCAACCAAAAACGGTCAAGCTCATTTGCATTAAAGCTAACAATCCTGCTATTTTTAAAACATTTACGGGTTGATGATTTCCCAATATAGCTCCGCTGGTAAGCGCAATTATTAGACTATCCATTGACAAACCGATGGCCAATACAAAAATTTGAATTATATCCATTCAGTTAGATCTGACAATGATTTACGTTTCTTTTCCGGAATCAAATTTTTCGCCTCATCAATATAGCCCAAAGGGAAAATAGCAATGGGGTCTTGATGCTCTGGCAATCGAAGAGCTTGTTTCAGAATATTAGGATTGAAATTACATACCCAACAAGTTCCCAAGCCGATTTCTGCCGCTGCAAGACAAATATGTTCTGCTGCTATTGCAGCGTCAATATCGCCAAAGTCTTTATCGTCAGAGTTTGTCCTCTTCCACGATTCGGAAGAATCTTTACAAACTACAATATGCATGGGTGCAGTCTTAAACCACTCTCTATCGTAAGCTTTATAAATTCCTTTTACTCTTTCCGGGCTTGTGATTACAATAAATCGCCACGGTTGAAAATTATTTGCTGAAGGTGCAAGACGTGCACACTCTAAAACATATTCTACTTTTTCTTTTTCTACCGGTTGAGGCAGATAAGCTCTTACCGAATAGCGACTTTCGATGAGTTTTTTTAGTGTCATATTTGTTATAATTACGAGCTATAAAAAATACCGACATAATAAAATACCGGTATCTTTTTTCTACAGTTCTTCTGTTATCTTATAATCATTTCTGTTAGTTGAATTTCGGGATATAATTTCTCCCAAAAAACCAACAAGAAACAACTGTGTTCCTAGAATCATCATTATCAATGATATGTAAAAATATGGAGAATTTGTAACCAAAGGGTGTGGCACTCCCTGGCTTATAGCATATAACTTATTAGCTCCAACAACTATAACAGCTATAAAACCGAGCATAAACATTACTGTGCCCCAAAAGCCAAAAAAGTGCATCGGTTTGCGTCCGAAAACGGATAAAAACCAAAGTGTAAGCAAATCTAAATACCCATTTACAAAACGACTTAGCCCTGCAAATTTACTCTTTCCATACTTACGAGCCTGATGATGTACAACCTTCTCTCCTATCTTATTAAAGCCTGCTATTTTTGCCAAATAGGGGATATAACGATGCATATCGTTGTATATCTCTATACTTTTTACAACTTCTTTTTTATAAGACTTCAAACCACAATTAAAATCATGCAATTTTACTCCTGAAACCTTTCGAGCTGTTGCATTGAACAATTTAGTCGGTATTGTTTTTGATAGCGGATCATAACGTTTCTTTTTCCATCCTGACACCATATCATAGCCATCTTCGACAATCATCTTATAAAGCTCAGGTATTTCGTCTGGACTATCCTGCAAATCAGCATCCATAGTTATTACCACATCTCCCTCAGCTTTTTCGAAAGCACAATGAAGTGCTGGTGATTTACCATAATTTCGCCTAAAACGAATCGCTTTTATTGTTTCCGGATATTTCTCTTTCAAATCTGCAATAATATCCCACGAATGGTCTGTACTGCCATCGTCTACAAATATTACTTCATAAGAGAAATTATTCTCTTCCATCACACGCCTGATCCAAGCATGAAGTTCCGGTAGAGATTCTTCCTCGTTCAATAAAGGTATGACTACAGATATATTCATGAGCTACGAATTATTTTTTTTCACCAACAAGGCCATTGGTGTACCTATTATAAATCCTAACATTATATTCCCACAAAATGTAGAAATTATATATAGAATACTATTGCTGACCATCGATAGAGCAGATGCTTTTACATCTGGCGGATATGGGAATGATTCTATAAGTTTTATAAGACTTGGCTCAATTTTAGTTGCATAATAAGAGGGGTCTAAAACCTGAAAATGGAAATAAATCATTCCTCCTTCAAATATGGATGCAAAAAAACAGAGCAATACGACAAAAAGGAAACCTCTTATTTTATTATTAATTTTACTTACATCCTCATTTATGTATTTTATGTAAAAAATGTAGATAAGCAAAAATGTTCCTACATTCATTAAATAGTATAAATAAATAAAATGAACCCAGTAAGCAACAACAATATAGACCAAATATTTTATCGCCCAAAATATCCCCAGAAAAATTCCGTAATGCATCGCATACTTCAGCGGCGAGGTGTCTTTTACATTCAAATCCATATTATTCGTCATTGCGATACAAATTTAAGAATTTTGTTGTAAACAAATAAATGCAAGCCATCAGACTTGCACTTATTTTTCAACTTTATCAATTAGTCTTTACTTCTTCTTTTACGGTTAAATCCAGAGGATGCTTAACCTTTTCTTTCAACAAAGCGATATCTAACACTTCTTTTATATCCTCCACATAGTGGAAAGTCAATCCTTTCAAGTATAAAGATTTAATTTCGTCGATATCCTTTTTATTCTCCTTGCAAAGAATAATTTCTTTTATTCCTGCCCGTTTAGCTGCTAAAATTTTCTCTCTTATACCTCCTACAGGTAACACTTTCCCTCTTAATGTAATTTCACCCGTCATCGCAAGATTTGCTCTAACCTTACGTTGAGTAAACGCAGAGGTCATTGCTGTTACCATTGTAATTCCCGCAGATGGGCCATCCTTAGGGATAGCACCTTCGGGCACATGCACATGGATATTCCAATTATCAAAAACCTTCTCGTCTATACCTAAAGTATCGTAATGAGAATGTAAATATTCCAGAGCCAGCATTGCAGACTCCTTCATCACATCACCCAAATTTCCGGTCAGAGTAAGTTTTCCTCCCTTACCTTTGCTTAGAGATGTTTCGATGAAAAGAATTTCTCCTCCAACCGAAGTCCACGCTAAACCAGTAACAACCCCGGCATAATCGTTACCTTGATACTGATCGCGATTATATTCTATTGCTCCAAGATATTCATGCAGGTCTGATGGATCAATCGTATTCTTATACTCCTCTTCTGAAGCTACTTTACGAGCGACCTTACGCATCAATTTTGCAATCTTTTTATCCAGTTCACGAACTCCAGATTCACGCGTATAGTTTTCTACTATTTTCTCTATTGTCTTCTTTGGAATATTGATCACATCCTTAGCCAAGCCATGATTTTCTAATTGTTTCGGAATCAAGTGACGCTTAGCAATCTCAACTTTTTCTTCAATAATATATCCACTAACATCGATCAGCTCCATACGATCAAGCAACGGTTGAGATATTGTAGACTGATTGTTTGCTGTCGCAATAAACATCACTTTAGATAGGTCGTAGTCAACATTCAGGTAATTATCGTGGAAAGCAAAATTTTGTTCAGGATCTAAAACCTCTAACAATGCGGAAGCCGGATCTCCTTTAAAATCATTTCCTATTTTATCAATCTCATCCAAGACAAACACCGGATTTGAAGAACCTGCCTTCAATATATTTTGAATAATACGTCCCGGCATTGCTCCTATATACGTACGACGGTGTCCTCGTATTTCCGACTCATCATGCAATCCTCCGAAGGATACCCTTACATAGTTACGGTTCAGAGCCTTTGCTATGGATTTACCTAACGATGTTTTACCTACTCCCGGAGGACCATACAAACAGATAATTGGAGATTTTAAATCACCTTTTAACTTCAGAACTGCCAAATGCTCGATAATACGTTCTTTTACCTTTTCAAGTCCGAAGTGATCTTGATCAAGCACACGCTGAGCATTCTTCAGGTTGAAATTATCCTTAGTATATTCACCCCATGGTAAGTCAAGCAATGTTTCTATATATGTATATTGAGTCGAATAATCGGGAGATTGTGGGTGTAAGCGTTCCAATTTTGCAATCTCTTTTTCGAAAGCTTTAGCAACATCCTTACCCCATTTCTTTTTAGCTGCCCGCTGCTTAAACTCATCAATATCGGCTTGTTGAGGATTTCCTCCCAACTCTTCCTGAATTGTTTTCAACTGCTGCTGCAAGAAATATTCTTTTTGCTGTTGATTTAATTCCTCGCGAGTTTTCATCTGGATATTTAATTTCATCTCCATCATTTGTGTCTCGCGATTAAGAATTACCAACAGGCGGTAAGCTCTTTCTTTCTCATCATCAATCTCAAGCAGAGCTTGCTTATCTGCCCCTGGAACAGGAAGGTTGGCACAACAATAGTTCACCAGCAAAGATGAAACTACATCTGACCTTAGACGCTGAATAAATTCCTTAGGCGGTTCGCCATACATTCTCAACATCTGAATCATCAGATCTCTGATAGAGTCAAGTAATGCTTTATATTCAGTATCTGTTTTTAGGATAGGCACCGATTCCCTTATATTATAACGTCCTTTCAAGAAAGGCTCCTCTTGGGTCAATTCTGTCAGTTCAAACCGTTGTTTCCCTTGAAAGATAACGGTCACATTTTGATCGTCCGGTAATTCTATAACACGTATTATTTGTGCAATAACCCCCATTGGATATAAATCTTTCAATTCCGGATCTTCATTTGCTGCGTCCTTTTGGCAGACAAGCCCGACATATTTTCCTTTTTGACGGTTTACGGCCTTTATCAGCTTCATAGATTTCTCCCTTGCTACAGAAATGGGCATACTTGTCCCTGGAAATATAACTGTATTGCGTAAAGGAAGAATAGCTAATTCTTCTTTCAGGTTCTTTTCATCAATATAGCAATCTCCATCATCGAAATCATTCGATATTATTGATATAACAGGCTCATTGCCTTCTTCTATGTCGAGTAAATCTCTTTTCTTATTGAACATATCTTTTATATTTTCTCCTTATTGAATCTATATCCTAAGCCAAAAGGGCTGTAAAAATACAGAATTAATAACTAACTTTGCCTAAATGTATAACAAATTTTGTGCCAGTTTAATAGCAAGTCAAACTCTAAACTTTTATCCCCTCAATATATCCTATGCCGAATCCATACTTCGAATTCAAGCAATTTACGGTTTATCATGATCAGTGTGCGATGAAAGTGGGAACCGATGGGGTTCTACTTGGAGCCTGGACTAAAGTTGATTCCGCATCAACAGCCTTGGACATTGGGACAGGAACAGGTCTTATCTCATTAATGCTAGCGCAACGAAATGGGGACATCAATATAGATGCGATTGACATAGATCATGATGCAATCAAACAAGCGACAGAGAATATGAATAGCTCCCCCTTTAATTCACAAATTCACTGCTACAATCTATCTCTGCAAGACTTCGCCAAGCTAAAAAGCAGAGAGTATGATCTCATCGTTTCAAACCCTCCTTTTTTTAATCAATCACTAAAGTCTCCTAAACAAAATAGAACACTAGCTCGTCACACAGATAGTTTGTTTATTGAAGAGTTAATAGAGCTATCATCTTCTTTACTCAAGGATAAAGGACGACTTTCATTAATCTACCCACACGAGAGCAAAGATCTTATTTTAAGTATTACCAGAACAAATAATCTGTTCCCCTCTAGAATTACAGAAGTTCTACCCACCCCTACCTCCAGCCCAAAGCGCATCCTAATCGAACTATCGAGAGAAGAATTCCCTATCGAAACAAAACAGTTGGTTGTAGAACTGGAAAGGCATAAATATTCTCCTGATTTTATAGAATTAGTAAAAGATTATTATCTAAAGCTATAATTCGTTATAATACCCAGCCTTCTAAAATTTCAGTAATCAAAAAAAAGAAGAGGAAGAATTTACACCCTCCCTCTTTGCATATTATATTTTCCTATAAATCAGATTATCTTATTCTGCCACTTAGCCCTAGTTAAATAAACGACAGACATAATTAACAATGGTCCCCAATAGAAATACTCTACTGTCCAACACCAAGACAAGGACAACTGTTTATACATTACAATCCAGACCATTGCCCCGACATAAAAGATAAGAGTAATAACTTCCAATATCAAAGCGACTTTAGTGTTGCCCGTCCCAGAGATAGCATTAAAAACAACTATACTTAAAGACGTTATTGGTAAAGAAAAGAGCAACACAATCAACGGACTTACAGTATCAGCTACTAGAGACAATTGATCTTGTGGCGCAATAAATGAGATCCAAAACTCAGGTGAAATCAATGTTGCTATCACCATAAAAACAACAATCCCCAAGTTCAACAAAGCTATCTTCCGCACCAACTTCAAAACCATTTTAGCATTACCTGCTCCGATAGCATTACCCACTAATGTATTCGCCGTTGTAGCTAAAGCATTCATCGGTATAAAATACACCATATAAAAACTTCTCACCAAGTTCGTTATTTTCAAAGCATCTTCGGAATGCTGTTCGATAGCCATAAAAAATATAAACCATGTAGACATGGATATTAAATATTGTACCATCGTAAAAGATGATATATTCAATATTCTGCTAATGAGTTTAGGGCTAAAATTAATTTTAGCAAAACCATACTTCTTCAAATCTACTGTAATAAAGGTGTATATAAGGAAAAACAACACTGAAGCCACTTCTGAAAGCACAGCGGCAATAGCAGCACCTTCTATCCCCATTTTAGGAAATCCAAAGTTCCCAAAAATCAGCACATAATCTCCTATTATATTTACCAAAGCCATGGTCACAGCATTAAACGTAAGCACCTTTGTCTTAGCAATACCTACATAGAATGCTCGAAACATCACATTTATAACAGCAAAAAAGAATCCATAGATACGCCAGGAAAGGTATTTCTCTGTAGCTGCAAATATTTCAGGGGATTTCATAAATCCCGACAAAACATTTTCCATCAAAAAAGACGAAAGGAAAAACAGCACCAATGCAAATAACTGAAGAAACAGAGCCCCTTGGATTACTATACTTCCTATTTCGCCATACTTCTTCTCTCCGTTTCGGCGGCTAATAATTATCTGTCCTCCGATACTAAAGCCAAAGCAGATAGTAAAAATGGCTATGTAATAAATCCCTGCTAACCCAGAAGCACTTTGCTCAACTCCTCCTACAAATTTGAGAAAGAAAGTACCCGTCAACTGCACTACATTTTGAGCAAGCAATCCCAACATAATAGGAAAACTTACTTTCCATATATCTTTATATGAATACATAAATTAGATTTTGCTTTTAGCTGAGCAGCAATTAAATCCAAGAAAAGATAAAACCAACTTATTAAATTAGTTTATTTGTTTTAGTATCAGGGAAAGCAACCCATGGCTTGAAAACTTTAGCCTCCTCAAAATCCATTTGTGCATATGACATAATAATAACAATATCTCCGGGTTGAACTTTACGGGCAGCTGCTCCATTCAGGCATATTGCACCTGAACCACGCTCACCTTTAATCACATATGTCTCGATACGCTCTCCATTGTTATTATTAACGATTTGTACTTTTTCACCTTCAATCAGGTTTACAGCATCCATCAAATCTTCGTCAATAGTAATACTCCCTATATAATTTAAGTTGGCTTCAGTTACCGTTACACGATGCAACTTTGATTTTACAACTTCTATTATCATATTTTCTTTATCTAAATAATTTAGCTATTTCGCTATATAAATTATATTATCAATTAATCGCACCTCTCCACAATATACAGCGATGCATCCTACAATATACTTTGACTCCGTCCAATTGCTGATAGGCTGCAAAGTATAACCATCCACTATTTCACAATACTCGATCTCTAACTCTGGCACGGCATTAATCAGCTTACCAACTTTCTCGATCACCTCTGACACTGATAATTTTTCGATCCAATTGCGACTTTCGAATAATACTCTCGATATATTTACAGCAGCTTCTTTTTGTTCTGAAGTTAATCGCTCGTTACGGCTACTCATGGCCAGTCCGGATGATTCTCGAACAATAGGCATGGGTACGATTTGGACAGGAAGACCCAACTGCTTCACCATCTCTCTTATAATTGCCAACTGTTGAAAATCTTTTTCTCCAAAATAGGCCTTATCGGGCTTCACAATATCGAACAAACGGCTAACAACCTGAGCAACACCATTGAAATGACCTGGGCGACGTACCCCTTCCATTACTTTATCTAGTTGCCCGAAATCGAACTGTCGTTGATCTGGTTCAGGGTAGATTTCTTCTACTGACGGAGCAAAAACAATATTCGCTCCTACTTTTTCAAGACTATTACTATCTCTATCTAAAGTCCTTGGGTATTTTTCCAAGTCTTCTTTATTATTAAACTGCGTTGGGTTAACAAAGATGCTAACTACACAAACGTCGTTATCTTTGACGCACTGCTTAACCAAAGAGAAATGTCCCTGATGCAAAGCGCCCATTGTTGGCACAAAACCAATAGTTTTCCCTTGTTGTTTCAAGGAGATCAAAATCTCTTGTAATTCCTTGACTGTCTTTATTAAGTTCATTATATCTATTAAGAAAGAGGATACAAAGCAAATAAATAATTATGGAATGGCGAAAGAAACCCCCATTTATATTTAAACAATTCAGCGAAAATTAAGTTAAATATCTAAGCGAAAAGGGGCTTCACATTTTCTCTATGTGGATTTGTAAGGCAAATGTTGCAAAAAAGAAGTTTTTTTTTTATTATCTTTGTATTTCAAATCAAAAGCTGGAGGAAAAGAAAAGATTAAATGGACACTAAGAAGATTTTATACATCACGCAGGAGATCACTCCTTATTTACCAGAGTCACCAATCGCTACAAATTGCAGATATTTACCACAAGCAATCCAAGAAAAGGGTCAAGAGATTAGAACGTTCATGCCTAAATTTGGCAGCATAAACGAAAGACGTAACCAACTACATGAAGTAATACGTCTATCAGGAATGAATTTGATTATCAACGATACTGACCACCCCCTAATCATAAAAGTAGCTTCGATACAAGCTGCTCGCATGCAGATATACTTCATAGACAACGATGATTATTTCAAACGAAAAAACACTATAACGAACGATGAAGGCATTGAATTTGAAGACAATGATGAACGTAGTGTTTTCTATGTAAGAGGAGTACTTGAAACAATAAAGAAACTTCGTTGGATCCCAGATATCATTGATTGCCACGGATGGATGACAGCCTTAACCGGACTGTACATCAAGAAGGCATATGCTGATGACCCTTGTTTTAAGAACTCGAAAGTGGTGTATTCCTTATACAATGACGACTTCAAACAGCCATTCAATGATAATTTTGCCGAAAAGCTCATATCGAATGGTATTCAAAGTAAAGATGTTGCAGACTTAAAAGGAGCTATCAACTACGAAACTCTCTCCAACTTTGCAATCAAGTACGCAGATGGAGTTATACAGAGTGAACAAAATACAAATAGCAATATTTTGGACTTTGCTAAAAAATCAGGCAAAAACTTCCTTCCTTATCAAGGAAATGTAGAAGAATCTGTGGATGCTATCAATAATTTTTACGAGAATCTTTAAAGTATCTAAAATAAAAGAAGAAAAATGCTGTTTAATTTCTAGAGAACAGCATTTTTTTAGATATTTGAGCCCAAATTAGTTTAACATCAAATTTGAATGAAAATTAAAACATTATTGATTCAGGCAATTGCCATTTTGACAATCGCGTTAACAGCCTGTGATGACGACCTTAATCAAATAGGAAACAGTATACAGCCTGATGGTGATAAGATATTTATAGGTACAGATACCGTTTTTGTAACAGCCAAAACTGTATCATTCAAGGACTCTATTTACTCTCGTACAGTATTCGGACTACTAGGAGAATACATAGATCCTGTTTTCGGAAAAGTAAAATCTGACTACATGAGTGAATTTTACTGTCCTGAAAATATCAAATTTGAAGACGGGACCTTTTCTATTGACTCGATATATCTAAAAACGGAATTTATTTATTTCACAGGAGACTCTGTTGCTCCAGTGGGAATGTCTGTATATGGAATAAAGAATCCACTGAAAGCTTTTTTCTTTACGAGTGTTGACCCTCAAAAATATATTGGAGATAATCCTATTTTGTATGGTCAAAAGGTATTTTCTATACAAGATCTTCCTGACTCAACAGTTAGCTCTGTTAGATATAGATACATTAAGACTAAACTAGACATGGAACTAGCTAATAGTTTCTACAACGAATGGAAAACAAACCCAAGCACATTTAAGAGTCAAGAGGATTTCAACAAATTCTTTAAAGGATTATACATAACAACTAACTTTGGATCCGGTACACTTATCAATACCAATTCTACTGAGATAGTCATACACTACCGTAATTTCGTAAGAAACGTAGCCAATACTGCCGACTCTGTTGTTTTCTCAACATTCAAGCTTCCTATAACCAATGAGGTTGTTCAAATGAATCATATAAAGAATGATATTCCAGAAGAATTATACGATCACAATGAGACAAAAACATATTTAAAGACTCCAGCCGGAGTATATACTGAGATTACAATTCCATTAAAATCGATCGTAGAAAAAGGAGATAAAGAATATGGTAAAGACCATACGATAAATGCAGCTAACTTCAAGATGATCGGTTTTACTGAAGAAGAAGAGAAATCAGGATTAGGTAGAGCTTCTAGCTTGCTGCTCGTTAATAAAGACTCTCTGACAAATTTCTTTTACAACAAAAAGAAACCGGATAATAAAACCAGCTTTGTTATCACAAGATCTTCAACGAACTCTTATGACTTCGGAAATATTTCAACGATTATAAATCATTATGCAGATTATTATAGAGACAAGGAAGAAATTCCTGATCTGAACTATTTAATAATCCCTGTAAGCACGTCATATACTACAGTTAACAACCAATCTGTATTAACAGGTATTTACAACCAAATGTATCCGACATCAACTATATTCAGAACCGATCCGGGAAATATGAAAATGGCTGTTATATACAGTAAATACAACAATAAAAATAAGACTGAATAAGCGAAAGCAATGTCTGCGAAAAGGATTCAAAACACAGCTAAAATACTCCTGCTGCTATATGTAGGATATTTTAGCTGTGTTTCTCTTTTTACGCATACACATATTTATAATGGGATTGTATATATACACTCTCACCCCTATAAAAATTGGGCAAAAGATAAAAACGAAAGCAAGCGCTCTCCTTTTGACACTCATGAGCATACTGCATCTACATTCTTCACCCTGAACCAACTTTCAAACATAGGTTCATTAGAAGCCACTAAAACATATGTGGTAGGTAATAACTCACCTATCATCTCTACGTTTACGGAACAGCTCTATCTACAGGATATCATTAGACCTGTTATTTGTACATCGCAACATCGAGCCCCTCCTTTCTTTTTCATATAATAATATTTTATCCTCAGACTTAGGCTTAGCCTAGAACTGAGCACATCTAAATGTATACTTAATATCATAAGGAGAAATTGTATACATAAAAGAAAACCCTATTTGATTCCAACTTAGCGTTTTATCAACAGATAAGATTATATCAATAAACTTCTTCTGCTTGATAATAACTTGGGAATCATAGGAATTATTAAATTATTAAATATTATCACACATGAAAAAGATTATTATTTTATCATTCTATATATTATGCTTCATAGGAGCATCCGCAAACGATCCTCAAAAACTCACATTAAGAGGGCAAATTACAGATAAGGGAACAAAAGAACTTCTTGCCGGCGTTATCGTCCTAATAGGAGAAAACGAATATGTTACAACCACTGATGAAAATGGAGATTTTGAATTAAAAAATATTCCTTTTGGAACATATACAATCAAAACCCAGTACATCGGATATAAGGTAACAGAGCAAGAAATAACAGTTGGCTTCAATCAGCCAGATAGAATAAACCTATCAATAAGTCCACAAGAACATCTCTTAAGTGAAATTCTAATAACAAGCTCAGCTAGAGATTTAAACAGAAAGATGTCTCCTATTGTAGTCAACCAATTGACAACTAAAACTTTCGAGGCGACCAATTCAAACTCCTTAGCACAAGGGCTTAACTACATGCCGGGATTGAGAGTGGAAACAAATTGTCAAAATTGTGGCACACAAGAGCTTCGGATCAATGGACTAGAGGGGCAATACTCACAAATATTAATCGATGGGCTACCTGTATTCACATCTCTGTCTAAGATGTATGGTTTAGAGCAACTTCCGACAAACATGATAGAGCAGGTAGAAGTAGTCAGAGGAGGAGGATCTGTTTTATACGGGGCAAACGCAATCGGGGGTATCGTCAATATTATAACAAAAGAGCCGGAAGAGAATTCTTACCAATTAAAATATAATTTATCTTTAATTGATGGAGAATCTGCTGACAATATAATTTCGTTAAACACTTCTTTCGTAGATAAAGAAAAAAAGTCTGGAGTTTCCCTATTCGGCAATATACGGAATCGCAATCCATGGGATGCAAACGATGATGGTTTTTCCGAAATAGGTAAAAATAGAGCTTCCTCTGTCGGTTTCAGAGCATACACAAAACCTAGCGTAAAGGATAAATTGTCCTTAGAATACCATTATATTTCGGAATACAGACGAGGTGGGGACAACATGAAACGCCCTCCACACGAGGCAATGATAGCAGAAACTACTGATTATAAGATTCATTCGGGAAGCGCTGGTTATACACACTTCAGTAACGACAACAAGCAGAAATTAACTATTAATATTTCTGCACAGAATACAGGAAGGGATAGTTACTACGGAGCAGGTATGGACTTAAACGGATATGGGAACACCTCCGAGATTTCCTTTGCCGGAACTGCTAGATATGAAATAAACATGGATAAACTATTGTTCATGCCCGCTAAACTAACATTTGGACTTTCTCAAGATTATACCAACCTAGAAGACTCTATTCACAACAGAAGTATAAAACAAAAGATAAGCGTAAGTAGCTTGTATATACAAAATGAATGGAGAGACGACAACCTATCGTTCATCGTTGGATTAAGAGGAGATAAACATAACAAATTAAAGAATATCAACATTATTCCTAGAAGTAGTATTAGATACAGAATAGGAGAAAATATGAATCTTAGAGCCGCCTACTCGATGGGATACAGAGCCCCTGAAATTATAGCAGCAGATTTAGATATCCCGGTTATTGACGGGAAAGCAACACTCACTGAATTAGGAAAAGGATTAAAACGGGAACTCTCAAACTCGATAAATGGAGGAATAGACTATAGTTTTTACAATGAAAATATCTACTCTTATTTCCTTATAGAAGGGTTTTACACAAGAATCAATAGAGCTTTTATTACAGAAGAAAGTGGAGAGGATTCATATGGGAATATAATAATGACTCGCAAAAATGGTAAAGGAGCATATGTATATGGTATAAATCTAGAAACAACGATACAACCTATCGACTGGATAGAGATACAAGGAGGTTTTACCTGGCAGAAAAGCCAATATAAGGAAGCTGTGAAATGGTCGGCAGAGGCCTATATTAAACCAGAGAAAAGAATGCTCCGCTCTCCTAACACTTATGGTTTTCTATCAGCAACAGCCACACCAAACGAAAAATATTCTATATCTCTATCAAATGTATACACGGGATCTATGTTAGTTCCTCATTTTGCGGGAGCAGAGAACATTACGAAAGATGTTACAGTTAAAACAAAAAGCTTTCTAGATACAACACTAAAATTATCTTATTTCTTCAACATAAATTCATCAAACAAAATTGAGATAAATGGAGGCGTCCAAAATATTTTTAATCAGATTCAAAAAGATTATGACAGAGGGGCAAATAGAGACTCAGAATATATTTATGGTCCCTCCTTACCCAGAACATTTTTTATAGGACTGAAAATAAGCTCCATATAACATTATACAAGGTCTTACTTATCTTGTAGGGACTAGAAAGACCTTGGTTTTAATATTAAAAAAGATACATATTAAATATTTTGGTCGTATCTTTGCAATAATAGGCAACTTGTTCAGGGCTACACTCCCTAATTTTTATTCATAAAAATTGGTTGCCGAAATATTTTATTAATGGTTAGTATCATTATAACTGGTTTGTTTATTGGGTTTTTATCTTCGGCACCTATGGGACCGGTAGGAATGCTCTGTATTCAACGAACATTAAATGACGGAAAAAGAAATGGACTAATAACTGGCCTTGGAGCAGTTGCCGGCGATATGATTATCGCATTACTGGCGATTATTGCTGCACTAGGGTTAGGTTTTAGTACCGAATTTATACAACAACACGAAGGTCCACTTAAGGTAATAGGGAGTATTGTCCTTATCGTATTCGGATATGTAGTATTTAATAAAAACCCATCCAAAAACCTGAAGAAGCTAAAAGAAAATTCTAGTTCATACTGGACAGTCTTTGTTTCTTCTCTTCTCCTTACAATATCCAACATCGCTACTTTATTCCTTTACATTGCATTATTCGCCCGATTCAACGTCATCGACTCTACCAAACCATTTGGCTACGATCTTCTTTCTGTTCTATTTATTGGAGTAGGAGCTCTTCTATGGTGGCTTCTAATCACTTATATAGTTAACAAACTAAGAAATAAATTCAATGTAAGAGGATTGAAGATTTTCAATAAAATTATTGGCGCCCTACTTATTTCGCTAGGAATAGCGGGAATCATTACTGGAAGCCTGATGGGAATAAATATCTTCTAAAGTAAAAACTATTTAAGTTCTATCTCTATTCCATAAAACGAACTCATAGCTTTAGCCGAATACGGGTCTTCTCCATGAATATAAATTCCTCCATCGAACCTGTCAAACTCGCAAGAACTTATACCATCCCGCTTAGCTTGTTCAATACGCGCCTCTCTTTCTACTACAATATGTTGATAAGCAATTATTTCTTTAGAAGCTAGATAGAAAGTAAAAACAAAACTAATGAGGCCTATAAGTAAAAACAAAGCACGCAATTGTCTCACCAGCGTCTCCTTAAAATTTAGATTATAGTATAAGATACCCGCACCTATAATAAGAAATGTTATAACCCCAAACAAAGCTCTACGAGGAAAAGTTGGAGACAACAACATCGCATAAACAGCAGCAATTGCTGCAATATAATATATAAGTGAAAGACTAAGAACAGAAGCTCGTCTAGATCCCTTTTTATAAAAATGATTATAAAGTACAAGCATTACAGCAGCTAACAGTATTGCTGCTCCCCCATAATAGAAAAAGGTTAGAGTATAATTAAACAGGCGGTATCCAAACACATATAGGTTCAAAGAGGAAGCCTCTCCTGCCCTCTCAAAATTTCCCGGAGCAAGTATCATTACTAAAAACCCGATCAAACCACCTACAATTCCACTTATTGCCCATAAAGGAATACTCCACCCTTGTTTTCTATAATAATAGAAGAAAAGTAAAGCTATTAAAACCATTGCGCCAGCTGTATTTTCATTTGTCCATCCGGCTATTATCCCCCATAAAAGAATGGCTGTGCAATAAAAAAGTGTTATTAATTGACTTTTACTATCGCCGTTATACATACGATAGGGTAATAAAAACAATAACACAAAAGTAGTACCCCACAAGTAATTAGCTGATCCTGTGATCCATAATGCCGTATCTCCAAAAACTGGTTGCAGAAACCATACAGCCAGACCAATTAGGACAAATAATGATAAGCTTGCTTTACCTCTCCCTTTACAATGCCAATAAATTAAGCTTATGAATAAAATATAGACAGTAGCATTCAGTATATCGGCTAAATAAGATGGAAGCAGCAACAATAGCTGAGCTATAAAATGGACAACACTACGTCCACCCCATAGATAATAATGATTTTTTTGAGATTGAATAATATCTGATACAGAAGTTATTTCCCCGGTTTCTCCATATATATAGAGATAGGTAATATCATCAGAAATCAGAGGTGTAGATATATTCAGGAACAAGACTACAGCGAAGCTTACTAGAATAACACCTATCCAAAGGATAGCATACAACTTTCTATTCGACCTTACAGCATCGCTATATGAATCTATTTTATAAAATATTGCTTTCGCAGACTTAGTAATGCATTCAAACATATTAAAGAATATGATATTGCTTATTTTTACAAAAGTAGTAAAAAAAGAGAAGCAGCAAGTATACCTGCTGCTTCCCTATTATTTTTCAGTTAATTAAAACTCTGCATTATTCGGTGTACGAGGAAAAGGTATCACATCTCGTATATTAGCCATACCTGTAATAAATAGGATCAAACGCTCAAAACCAAGACCAAAACCAGAATGTGGAGCTGTTCCAAACTTGCGGGTATCAAGATACCACCAGATTGGATCTGTATTCATATTCAGCTCTTTAGTACGTTGTACCAATTTATCATAATCGACTTCACGCTCTGAACCTCCAATAATCTCTCCAATTTTAGGGAATAAGACATCCATTCCTCTTACAGTCTTTCCGTCTTCATTCTGCTTCATGTAGAAAGATTTGATTTCTTTAGGATAGTCTGTCAATATTACCGGACGCTTGAAGTGTTTTTCAACTAAATAACGTTCGTGTTCAGACTGTAAATCAGCACCCCAATACACAGGGAATTCAAACTTATGTCCGCTCTTTTCTAATATTTCTACACCTTCGGTATAAGTCAAACGAACAAAGTCATTTGCAATAACAAAGTTAAGACGATCTATCAGTTCTTTATCGAAGTGCTCGTTCAAGAATCCGATATCATCCTTACAATATTCTAGTGCATAACGGATAAGGTACTTCAAGAAGTCCTCAGCCAAATCCATATTGTCATTATTATCGTTGAAAGCGACTTCCGGTTCTATCATCCAGAATTCAGCAAGGTGACGAGGAGTATTTGAATTTTCGGCTCTGAATGTAGGTCCAAAAGTATAAATAGCGCCTAAAGCCATTGCTCCTAATTCACCCTCCAATTGACCCGATACAGTCAAGTTAGTTTGAGCTCCGAAGAAATCTTCCGAATAGTCCACTTTTCCATCTTCAATACGAGGCACATTATTGACATCCAAAGTAGTCACCTGAAACATAGAACCAGCACCCTCAGCATCAGATCCTGTTATGATTGGCGTGTGGAAATAGAAAAATCCTTTATCATTAAAATACTTATGGATAGCATATGACATATGATGACGTATGCGGAAAATTGCACCAAATGTATTTGTGCGAGGACGCAAATAGGCTATTTCTCTCAAAAACTCAAGAGAGTGTCCTTTCTTTTGCAAAGGATATGTAGCCGGATCAGCAGTACCATACACTTCTATTGCATCAGCCTGTATTTCTGCATTTTGTCCTTTTCCTTGCGACTCAACCAATGTTCCAACAACATGAATACATGCTCCGGTAGAGATAGGTTTAAAAAATTCTTCACCAAACTTTGCTACATCTGCTACGATCTGCATATTATGGATTGTCGAGCCATCATTCAAATGAATAAAATTCACATATTTATTACCTCGAATAGTACGCACCCATCCTTTTACATCTACTGTAGCCCCAAATTCAGGCTCTTTAAATAAATCTACAATTTTCGTTCTACGAATACTTTCCATTGGTTTTTCAATTATAAGCAAAAATTATGAACTATATCTTTTTTAGATATAGTCCATAATTGTAATTTATATTCTTATTCAAATGCTCCCATACGAAGCATGTTAACTTCTTTTTCTGTCAGATAGCGCCATTTACCTCTAAGGACATTCTTTTTAGTAAGTCCGGCAAAATAGACACGATCTAATTTCATTACCTGATAACCCAGTTTCTCAAAAATACGACGTACAATACGATTACGTCCTGAGTGGATCTCAATACCGATCACATTCAATTCGTCTTCTGACTGATATGCAATTGAATCGGCATGTATTTCTCCATCGTCTAACTCTATACCATCGGCAATAGCCTGCATGTCTTCAATTGCCACATCACGATCTAATGTTACTTGGTATATTTTTTTCTTCTTAAATTTAGGATGCATCAGTTTTGAAGCTAAGTCTCCATCATTTGTAAGCAAAAGTACACCAGTTGTATTTCTATCAAGACGTCCTACTGGATAAATACGCTCTGGACAAGCATTTTTCACTAAGTCCATCACTGTTAATCTGTTTTGAGGATCATCTGATGTTGTTACACAATTTTTAGGTTTGTTAAGCAATACATAAACTTTGCTTTCCAAACGTACCGGTTGATCGTTAAAAGTCACCAAGTCACCTCTCGTCACTTTGGCTCCTAGTTCATTAACCACTACACCATTCACTTTAACTACACCTGAAGTTATATATGTATCCGCTTCTCTACGAGAACATACACCTGCATTCGCTAAATATTTATTCAATCTTAGCGGTGTACTTGGGTCTATATTTTCTTTATACTTTACAGGTTTCACCAATCGCTTTACGCCACTAGCTCCAGATCTTTGAGATCCACCACCTTTATTATAGCCACCTTCAGAAGAACGACGATTATCATATCCACCGCTTCTATTGTAACCTCCTTCAGAAGAGCGACGATTATCATATCCACCGCTTCTATTGTAACCTCCTTCAGAAGAGCGACGATTATCATATCCTCCACTCCTATTGTAGCCTCCTTCGGAAGAACGACGATTATTGTATCCGCCGCCACCTCTATTATTATTGGATGAGTAAGAATTCCCTCCTCTTTCTCCATAAGAGTTTCCGTTTCTATTTCCTGAATAATCACTTCTTCCTCCTGTAGCTCTATTCCCAGAGTTTCCGTATGAAGGTCTTCGTTCACTATCGTCTCCTCTGTCATAAGACCTCGAAGGCCCGTAAGAAGAATCACTTTGTCTGTCTCCTCCACTACTTCTGTATGGGTTTCTCTCATTCGCTGAGCGATCTGTGTCAAAAGTCTGTTTACGTAAGTCTCCTACACGTGCACGTTTTTTCTTTACGCCTCCATCTGCTTTGTTCTCTGAAGAAGAGTTGCCATCTCGGTTTTCTTTTTCATTTCCGTTTTCTGTCACCATTTTTTCTTTGTTTAAAAGTAAAATCTAAATTGATTTATTTAATAACCTCACGGTTACTACTTACACACCTGTATATGAATGTGGTGTAATAAGCTTTAACTCGTTTTTCACGGCATCACTAACATTTAATCCTTCTATAAAGTTCGCTATCGACTCTGCCGTTATCGCTTCATTCGTTCTAGTCAATTCTTTTAATGCTTCATAAGGTTTTGGATACCCTTCGCGACGCAAAATAGTTTGAATTCCTTCTGCAACAACAGGCCAACAGTTTTCTAAATCATTAAATAATGCCTCCTTGTTTAACAATAATTTATCTAACCCTTTTAGTGTACTTTGAATTGCTATCACAATATGTCCCATTGGTACACCTACGTTACGCAACACGGTTGAATCCGTCAAATCTCGCTGTAAACGAGAGATTGGTAGCTTAGATGATAAATGCTCCAATATTGCATTTGCTATTCCAAGATTTCCTTCAGCATTTTCGAAATCTATCGGATTTACCTTATGAGGCATGGCCGATGATCCGATTTCGCCTGCTTTAATTTTTTGTTTAAAATATTCCATCGATATGTATTGCCAGAAGTCTCTGTTCAGGTCAATCATTATCGTATCAATACGTTTTAGCGCATCAAATACCGCTGCTAAATTATCATAGTTCGATATTTGAGTAGTCCACTCTTCTCTTACAAGTCCTAATTTTTCGGACACAAATTTATTTCCAAAATCTCTCCAGTTATATGAAGGATAAGCTACATTATGAGCATTGTAATTCCCTGTAGCTCCTCCAAATTTTGCTGATATTGGAGTTGATTTCAACAATTGCAATTGCCCTTCAAGGCGGCTAACGAACACCATAATTTCTTTACCCAAACGAGTAGGAGAAGCCGGTTGTCCGTGTGTTTTTGCCAACATTGCAATATCTTTCCATTCTTCGGCATACGCCTTAAGCTTAGCTATCAATTCTTCTAACATTGGATAATACACCTCATTCAGTGCATCTTTCAGAGAAAGAGGAATCGATGTGTTATTTATGTCCTGAGAAGTTAATCCGAAATGGATAAACTCTTTATATTTTTCTAGACCAAGCTCATCGAATTTTTCTTTCACAAAATATTCAACAGCTTTTACGTCATGATTTGTCACTTTTTCTGTTTCCTTTATTTTTAGAGCATCAGCTTCCGAAAAGTTCTCTACAATTTTCTGTAATTTAGGAAATACAGATTGATCTATGTCGTTCAATTGAGGCAAAGGCAATTCACATAAAGCGATAAAATACTCTACTTCAACTAACACACGATATTTAATCAATGCATACTCAGAAAAATAATCCGCTAATTTTTCAGTCTTACTGCGATAACGTCCATCTATAGGTGAAATAGATGTTAATGGAGTCAAAATCATTTATTGCTAGAAATTTTGTGTTTTTATATTTTCAAATACTACTATATTTTCAATATCACTATTTACTCATCTTTAGACTGCAAAGATACAACAAATAACATACATAGAAGGTTTACTGTTACTAAAAAAACGTATTTTTATTCCTTCTTTTTAGATATTTTTCCAATTATTTATTAGGTTACATATTTCAGAGACTTCACTATCTGTTAAAGAGGGATAAAGCGGAATACTCAACACCTCATCTTGCAACTTTTCGGCAATAGGATATAACTGATCGGCACACTCCAAATAAGCCTTTTGCTTATGTATTGCTGAAGGATAATGAATCTGAGTTTGGACTCCGTTATTTTTCAAATAGGATTCAAGTCCTGCCCTATTTTTTGTTCTGATAACATACAAATGAAAAACATGACTATCGGGCAAACTTATCGAAGACAAAAGAATATCTTCATGGTATATATTAGCCGAATAATAGGCTGCAATTGCTTTTCTTCTCTTATTGTCTTCTTCTAAATATTTCAGTTTTACAGACAATATAGCAGCTTGCATTTCATCTAAACGAGAATTTAACCCTTTATAGGTGTGTATATACTTCTCATTTGAGCCATAATTTGAAAGGGCTTTTACGATAGAGTGTAAACTTTCGTCATTTGTCACTACTGCTCCGGCATCACCCAACCCTCCCAGATTCTTGACTGGATAAAAACTAAAAGCTGCCGCATCAGCCAAATTCCCTGTTCGTCGCCCGTTATAAACAGCACCATGCGCCTGAGCTGCATCTTCAATCAGTTTCAGACCATACTCTTCAGCTATCTCCTTTAGCTCTTCTATTGGAGCTACTTGCCCATAAAGGTGAACCGCTATTATAGCTTTTGTTTTGTCAGATATTTTCTCTCTTACCGAAGCAGGATCAATATTAAAAGAATCTAGATCACAGTCTGCAAAAATAGGAGTTAATCCACATTGAGACACCGCTAAAGCCGTTGCAATGAAAGTATTTACCGGCAAAACAACTTCATCACCTTCCTGCATCGCTCCCTGCTCCATATATGACATCAGTATAAGACGAATAGCATCCAAACCATTCCCAACCCCAATACAATACTTTGCACCACAATACGCAGCAAACTCTTTCTCGAAACGTTCCTTTTCCTCTCCAAGTATATACCAACCTGAATCTATTACACGATTGACAGCCTCCTTTATCTCATCAGCATATCTATCGTTTTCTCTTTTTAGATTTAGAAAAGGAATCATCTTATTTTACTTTACACCGAGTAATTCTTTGGCATTCTGAATAGCGGCTTCTGTCACAGTTGAGCCACTCAGCATGCGTGCAATTTCATCCAACCGCTGCTCCATTGTCAACTGAGTCAGATTGGTTTTAGTTGCATCTTCCTCGTCAACTTTATATACTTTATAATGCTCTTTACCTTTAGATGCGATTTGAGGCAAATGCGTAATTGCTATCACTTGCATTTTTTGCCCAAAATCAACCATCACTTCTCCCATTTTATCCGCAATTTCGCCAGAGACACCAGTATCAATCTCGTCAAAGATAATTGTAGGAAGTGCTGTTGCTCCAGCAATCATAGATTTAATACAGAGCATCAGACGAGAGATTTCTCCCCCCGAAGCTATACTTGCTACCGGCTGTAATGGAACATTCTTATTGGCTGAAAATAAGAATAACAATTCATCTTTTCCATACACACCAAGTTCATTACTCGTTGTTATTTTACATTCGAATCGAACATTAGGCATTCCAAGGTAAGCAACCTTTGCTATTAATTCTTTCTCTAAGTTAGGAATTATCTTTCTTCTGCTTTTAGTTAACTGATCTGCTAAACCTTCTGCTAACTCATATCTTTTGTCAACTTCTTTTTCTAACTCCTCTAATTGCTGATCAGATAAATCAATTTTCCCTATTTTCTCAGAAAGTTCTTCAAAAACTTCTAACAACTCAACAATTGAAGAAGCCCTATGTTTCTTTTGAAGGGTATAAAGCTGATCAAGCCGCCCTTCTATTTCAGATAAACGTTCCGGATTAAACTCAACATCATTTGCATAACGTTCGACTTCTGCCGACAAATCCTTCATATCTAAATAAGCAGATTCGAGACGACTAACCATCTCCTCCGACTTAGGAAATACGCGTATCAAAGAGTTCGCACTATTCAAACTTTCTTTCAATGCAGAAACAATACCTCTATCATCTTCTGACAAGAAGTTATATATCTTGTATAAATTAGACTTTATTTCTTCCGAATTATTCAATAAATCTAGCTCCTCTTCCAACTCTTCCTGTTCTCCTTCGCGAAGAGAAGCCTCTTGTAAAGCCTCAAATTGAAAGCGTAAATAATCTTCTTCTTCTTTACTTTTTGCAATGTACTCTTTCAGTTCCTCTAACCTAAATTCGGCTTCCTTGTATTCACTATACGCCCTTTTATATTTTGACAACAATTCTTTATTTCCTGCCAATGCATCTACAATCTGCATTTGGAAACGAGTATCATTTAACAACAGGTTTTGATGTTGCGAATGAACATCTATCAACTGACTTCCAAGTTCTTTCAGATCATTCACGCCAACAGGAGAATCATTTATAAATGCTCTTGATTTACCAGAAGACAATACTTCTCTACGCAGTATACAACTATCTGTATCATACTCTATACCCCTATCCTCACAAAAAGACTTGAGATCATAGGCAGATATATCGAAAGAACCCTCGATTATACATTTTGATTCTCCTTGTTTTACAGATTTCACATCTGCTCGTTGCCCAAGGATCAATGACAAGGCTCCCAATATTATTGACTTCCCTGCTCCTGTTTCACCTGTGATAACAGAAAAACCCGATTCAAAGTCTATTTCAAGACTGTCGATCAAAGCATAATTTTTAATATAAAGCGATTTTAGCATAGCTAAAGTTAATCATCATTTTTTAAAATTCACATTCAGAACTACGATTTCAGATATGGTTCCAATACGATATTGAGGCCCGGCTAAACCCAGACCCGATGAAACGTACACATGAGTTTCTCCTTTTTTCTTATAGCCAAAAGGCAACTCATACATAAATTTAGGCTTCATATCATAAGGTATAATTCCGGTATTATATATCATCGAGGATGTAGCCATCAATACATTATTAGGGAAAAACTGGCCATTATGTGTATGCCCATACAATGCTATATCAGCTCCAGCCTCTTCCTCTTCCTCTAATCGGTGCGGCTCATGATTCATTACAATAACGGGATACCTTTTATCTACATTCTGCATCAATTCAGATAAAGGTTTGCGGGTTTTACACTGATCATCTTCCCTACCAACAAGATAGAAAGCATTATCAATCATCACTGTTGTATCACGCAAAACATTCAGGTTCGCTTTTTCACTCAACCATAATATTTTTTCATCTTTACTTTCCCCTAGCTCAATATACTCATGATTACCTGTGGATGCATAAACCCCATAAGGAGCTTTTAGCCGATGAAATTCTGTTTCCATCTGTTGCTCGTATAATGAACGTATATCGTAATCGATAATATCTCCTACCAATAAAATAAGATCCGGCTTTTGCTCCATGATCTTATCTACATACATTGATACAACACTCTTATCAATTAAGTACCCTGCATGTATATCCGTAGCTACAACAATCTTCAGATTTTCAATACCTCCTGCTTCTTTCTCAACAGTCAAATTCTTTTCTGTGACAACCGGATGACGAAATCTATAATTTCCATAAGCCATCACTGAGCAGACAAGCAATAGTGATGAGCAAAAGTAAACCAATCTAGTTTTCTTAGCCCTCAGATCGAATGAGAGTGGAAATATCTTTTTCTTTCGATCTATATATTTGAACAAATCATACACCAACAACAAAGAGGTCATATAAATAGCAAAGACCATCCAAGATGTACCTATCCATGCAAAATCATGCAGAGCATCAAAAGGCAATAACCCTGTACTCGACATAAAAAAGCCTATAAAATAAATCATTAGCTCTATTATATAAACAGAGGCATAAGGTATTTTTATATATTTCTTGTCGGGTAATCCTTGCCACCCTCTCCAATAGATATAGGCGCTAAGGAATATCTGAACAAATATTGCATTTAAGAAAACTCTCATTCCTATTTATTTATATCAATAACAATGTATTCCGACTGAGTACCTATGCGGAATTTTCCACCCCACAGTCCTATACCCGAACTTACATATATATTGGTATTTCCTTTTTTCAAGAAACCATGATCAACTTCATACAGTATCCTAGTAACTAAAGATATTGGCCAAATCTGGCCTTGGTGCGTATGCCCTGACAACTGAAGGTCTACTCCATTTATTTCAGCCTCTTCTAAATTGTATGGTTGGTGGTCAAGTACAAATATCGGTTTAGTCTTATCTAACCCTTCAACTAAATCTTTCAAGGCTTTTCGCTTAGAGTTTATTCTATCGTCTCGCCCTACCAGATAGAAGCTACTGTCTATAAGAATAGATTCATCGCGCAGAACCCGAACACCCGTTTTATTTAAAAATTCTAGACTTTCTTTCAGACCACTTATATATTCATGATTTCCAAGACATGTATAGATACCGAAAGGAGCTTTAATCTTTTTGAAACTCTCTGCAAAATTTTCCTCATTCAGCGGACGAACACTATTATCTATGATATCACCGGCAATAAGAACAATATCCGGATTTTCTTTATTTATAATCTCTACCCATTCTTCAAACTCCTTTTTACCAATAGCATAACCTAGATGCAGGTCACTCATTGCCACAATGCGTAATGATTTTGACTGAATAGAGTCCCCCATCGTCTTTGTGAGTTGAATTGGCAGTTCAACTCTCACCTTCCATTGATATTTAAGGAATCCGCAAAGCATCAAAAGAGCTATGAAGCCAACCATAAAAGCAAAACCAACCCAGTTATCTTTAGTATAGCGAGTTATTGCATCACTAGGCATAAAGTGTAGGAAATTATTGGCCAAGCCGAATAAATCCTTTACAATCATTACGAGCAAGAAGTATATAGAAATAAAGAACCAACCAGTCCCTATCTTATACAACATAGAGGAGAGCCATAAAGGCAAAGAATCTCCAAACATGAAGGAGACTACAAAAGAAGCTACTGCAACAACTGCAAACGAAATAAGAATAACTTGTCCGACTGTGGTTGGCGGCATTGCTATCCAGATATGATGAAATATATAAAAATTAGCTAATAAATAAAGAACAATAATTACAATTAGCACTATCAACGACATTCTTTTTATCTTTAGTAAATATCTATTTTACAGCAGGAACAAAGATACAGATTCTTGTTAATTAAAAATATTCTAAAACAAAAAAGAGTAGCACAAAAGGCTACTCTCTCCTTATACTTTAATCGTTTTAATCGCGACGTCCACTTAGAGCAATCATTACATAATAGATCAATGTAGCCAACGAGCCGATAGCTGCGATAACATATGTATAAGCAGCCCATTTCAGAGCATCTTTAGCCATATCATGATTACTAACATTAGTAATACCTGCTGTGTTCAACCACACCAAAGCTCTACTAGTTGCATTTACCTCTACTGGCAATGTAACAAAGCTAAAGATTGTAGTCATTGCAAACAATGCTATCCCTATCCAAATTAGAGCAGGAAATGTCTGAATCATAAATATTCCGGCAAGAAGAACCCACATCACCCATTTAGAAGCAAAACTTACAACCGGAACTAAAGCTGAACGCATTTTTAATGGTCCATAAGCATAAGCATGCTGAACGGCATGCCCACACTCGTGAGCTGCTACAGCTGCTGCCGCAACACTATTGCTAGAGAATACACCTTCACTAAGATTCACCGTTTTATTTGCCGGATTGTAATGGTCTGTCAACATTCCGGGAGTAGAAGTTACTTTCACGTCATAAATATTATTATCGTGAAGCATTTTCAGAGCCACATCCCTTCCCGTCATTCCACTATCCAGAGGAACTCGCGAATATTTTTCGAATTTACTTTTGAGTACTTGTGAAACAATCATTCCACCTACTCCAATCACAATCAATAAAATCCAACCTATAAACATATAATCAATTTAAATATTTATTCTATTCCTAAGTAAATAAACAAAAAATATGCCAATAAGTTGTATTGGCATATCTTAATTTATTAAAAACTCCTATTTTCTAACAATAGTTTGATCTCTGTCAGGACCAGTTGAGACAATTTTTATTGGAACGCCCAATTCAGCCTCTAAGAAGGACACATAATCATTAAATTCTTGAGGAAATTCTTCTTCATTCCTCATTTTTGTCATATCTGTCTGCCAACCTTTCATTTCAATATAGATCGGCTTAATATTATCATCTATTTCGAATGGAAATTCTGTCACACGCTCGCCATCAATTTCATAAGCTACGCAAGCCTTGATTGTCTCAAAGGTATCCAGCACATCACTTTTCATCATAATCAATTGCGTCACTCCATCTACCATTATAGCATAACGTAGAGCAACTAGATCAATCCAACCACAACGACGAGGACGCCCTGTTACAGAACCAAATTCGAACCCAAATTTACGCAGTTTATCTCCTACCTCATCAAAGAGCTCTGTAGGGAAAGGACCACTACCTACGCGGGTACAATAAGCCTTAAATATTCCAAATACTTCTCCAACTTCTTTAGGAGCAATACCTAAGCCCGTACAAGCTCCGGCAGCAATTGTATTTGACGATGTAACAAATGGATAAGACCCAAAATCAATATCTAGCATTGTACCTTGCGCACCTTCTGCCAATATCATTTTGTCTTCTTTTATTGCTTTGTTGATATAGTGTTCGCTATCAATAAAAGTAAATTCTTTTAACTTAGCAATACCTTCGAACCATTCTTTTTCAATCTCAGCTAAGGCACTGATATCGTAGCCGTATTGCTCTAAGATTCGTAAGTGTTTTGATTTGGCTGCATTGTATTTTTCGTCAAAACGATGTAAAATATCTCCTACACGTAAACCATTACGACTGATTTTGTCTGTATATGTAGGTCCTATACCTTTTCCGGTAGTACCAATCTTCGAATCTCCTTTGGCTGCTTCATAACACGCATCAAGCAAACGGTGAGTTGGCAATATAAGGTGAGCCTTCTTTGAGATCAACAAGCGTTTTGTCAGTTCATGCCCCGAAGCTTCGAGAGACTCTATTTCTCCTTTAAATAAAGCCGGATCAAGAACAACTCCATTGCCTATGATATTTATTTTATTTCCTTGAAAAATTCCTGAAGGAACAGAGCGAAGCACATACTTTTTCCCTTCAAACTCCAAGGTATGACCTGCATTTGGTCCTCCCTGGAAACGAGCTACCACTTCATATTTTGGAGTTAATACATCGACAATTTTGCCTTTGCCTTCATCACCCCACTGCAACCCTAATAATACGTCTACTTTCATTTCTTTTTAATACGTGTATTTTTGTTCTCTATAACTTTATTTTTCTTTTCTTCTGCATTTTTGGCTCGCAAACATTTGCTGCATATTCCATAGATATACATACTATAGTAACTTACCTTAAATCGCTGTAATTTCTTTTGTTGAGCCGGAGTAAAAAGATTCCCATTTTTATGCTCTTTTACTTCCCCACAACTTAGACAAATCAGATGGTCATGATTTTCATTTCCATACGCACGTTCATACTGAGAGACATTGGCTCCAAACTGATGTTTTACAACCAACCCACAATCGAGTAGTAATTCAATCGTATTGTAAAGCGTTGCACGACTAACTCTAAAAGAAGACTGTTTCATTGAATTATACAGAGAATCCATTTCGAAATGTCCTCGTGTAGAGTATATATGATCCAGTACAGCATAACGTTCCGGAGTCTTACGGTGTTTATTTAACTCCAGGTAATCCGTAAACTTAGCTTTGACCTGATCTTTCAGTTTTGAATTATCCATGTATATAAAATCTCATCTGAACAAAAATACATCTTTTTTAAAGAATAAAGGGCATCTATAGCTGAGAAAAATAAAAACAAAAAAGAGAACTCTCACGAGCTCTCTTTTTCAAAGGAAATCAAAAAGAATATTAATAAATATTCAGGTTAGTATCGTTGTTCTTATTCACTTTTCCAACACTTGCTTTAGTATCTGTTTTTTTGAGATCATATTCGATCTTCTTCGACCTAGTTTCTCCCGAAAAGTCTGTCCATGAAATCTCAAACTCAACTTTATCGCGTCCGTCAATAACAAAAGGAGTCAAATCAAAACTTACATATCCTTCTGCCGGATAATGAGCTGGATCATCTTTCTGATTGTGACGGAATTCAAGCTTAATCACATCATCATTCACTCCCAGATCTTCTTTTGCAGATACAAGATTTATCATATGAGCTTCTTTTCCGGCTGCATTGTATCCAAATGAAATATTCAGATAACCGCCACCTTCTCTTATCGAATAAACCTTTATTTTATCATAACCGATACTGTCTTGCTTCTGAACATCTTCAGGTGCTATATATATAGGTTTTTTAGTTAAAATATCAAAGAAATCATAGAGTTTTATTACTTGATCATAACCTTCTTTTTTTTCATCCAAAAGGCTATAATAAACAATAGCTCTTTCATATTTTGGCTTCAATGAAATATGTTGAGGAGATCCAATCCATAACTTATCCCCGTTATCAAGGGTAAAATCATATTTACCATCCTCCAGCTCATTTATAGTTACAAAATCAAACCAATCAGCGTAATCATCATTATCATCGTCTAAACAGGAACTAAAACTTACAGCTAATGCACCAATGATTATCAATGTCAGAATATGTTTCAAATAATCTTTCATAATCAATTATTCTATATTTTAAATGTTTTTATTATTACTCTCACTATATATGATGCAAAACGAATTCCACAAGTTGCATCACCTGTGAAAAATTTTTAGAAAAGTAAATTTGGAATTATCTTTTTTGCTTAAAAAACTCCTTTAGAAGCGAAGAACACTCATTTTCTAGCACTCCTGAAACGATTGTTGTTTTAGGATGCAAAATTGTAGGACTAAATTTCGAATAGCCTTTTTTATCATCTTTTGCTCCATAAACAATTTTTGTTATTTGTGACCAAAGCAACCCTCCTGCACACATTGGACATGGCTCAAGAGTTACATACAAAGAACATTCTGTCAGGTACTTACCCCCCAACACATTTGCAGCAGCAGTTATTGCCTGCATTTCAGCATGTGCTGTTACATCATTTAAGGCTTCGGTCAGATTATGAGCGCGCGCAATTATTCTATTTTGACATACAATTACTGCACCAATAGGCACCTCGTTCTTGTCGAATGCCAATTGAGCCTCTTTCAATGCCTGACGCATATAGTATTCATCATTCAGAATATCCATAATCATCTACGCATTTCATTTTCTCCAAAAAGTGTAGGATAGTCCTGATCGAGATTTTTGAGAATATGCGAAATCAATGTCTCACGACACCAACGAGAACGATTCTCAATCTTATATTTTTTCATATAAGATGAGATCAGCGCATATTCCTCTTCATTGAGAGAAAACATTAAATGTTTCGTTCTACTGCTTTGAGTTCCTCTCTTTTTCTGCTTCATTACAACAAAAGTAAGGACTTATCTGAATATCTGAAAGGATTTAGAGTAGAATATTCCTCTTAGTCTGCCACTAATTCTCATTACCATCGAAATTGATACGCAATTGAATTGCATCTAACCATAAAGAGTCTTCCTCGTTATTCTTTAAACCCAAACCAATAAGCCTAACCTTAGGAGATATATCAACATTTCTCAATAGTTCATAGCCTTCCTTATAGAACTGATCATAGTCTTCGACTGGAGTTGCAAATGTCTTACTTCTTGTTATCACTTTAAAGTCGGCATACTTCACTTTTAAGGTTATTGTGCGTCCTTTAAACTTTTTCTTAGCGATATCAGCAAAAGCATCTTTCGCCACAGCATCTAGTTCTAAAGCTAACTCTTCCAAGCTATCAATATCCCGTTCAAATGTATTTTCTGAACTGATAGATTTTCTTATTCGTTCCGATTCAACAGGGCGATCATCTACCCCTCTTGCATTCTGATAATAGATATGACCAGCCTTTCCAAAGTAACGCACGAGTTCTTCTTCACTATGTTGTTTTAGATCAAGCCCTGTTTTTATCCCCAAGTTATGCATTTGTTTGGCTGTCACTTTCCCCACCCCGAAGAATTGTTCTATAGCTAAAGATTCTACAAAACGTTCTGCATCTTTAGGCTTAACTACAAACAAGCCATTCGGCTTATTATAATCAGATGCTATTTTGGCTAAAAATTTATTAAAAGAAACTCCCGCTGAAGCGGTCAAAGAAGTTTTATCGTAGATTTTTTGTTTAATTTCTCTTGCTATTTGGGTAGCCGAAGCTATATTCATGTGATTTACTGTCACATCAAGAAAGGCTTCATCCAAAGATAAAGGTTCTACCAAGTCTGTATATTCATGAAATACCTCCATTATCTGTCTCGATACAGACCTGTACACTTCGAAACGTGCTGGAGCAAATATCAGATACGGGCATTTACGCATAGCCGTTTTTGAGGCCATCGCCGAACGCACACCATAGCGTCTGGCTTCGTAGCTTGCTGCCGCGACAACACCTCTAGGTCCGGAATGACCGACAGCAAGAGGCTTTCCTCTATAATGAGGATTATCTCGCTGTTCAATTGATGCATAAAAAGCATCCATGTCTATATGAATTATCTTACGCACAGATTTGATTTTCGGTTAAAGATAAGGAGATCTCGCTGTCTGAATTTTATAAAAGAATTCAACACATGAAAAGAAATAGAGAATTAGTCAAGATTTATACGTTCTACTTCGACTTCTTTATTTAAAAAGATAGTCGCAGCTTCTGTGAATTTTTGTACAGATTCGGTTGTATAGTATTTTGTTTGTCCTTCTTTTAGGCATCCTTCATTCATCTCAGGATGACGATAAAGGTAATCTTTCAAACTTTCGCCAACATATTTCCCTTGTGGCAAAGCTGTAACCCCTTCTGGCAAGAACGCATTTATTTTATCCAACAGTAGAGGATAATGAGTACACCCTAAGATAAGAGTATCTATTTGAGGGTCTTTAAGCAAGATATTATCTATATTTTTTCTTACAAAATAATCAGCTCCCAGACTATCATATTCTTTATTTTCAACCAAAGGCACCCACATAGGACAAGCTTCGCTCGTTACAACAATATCCGGGAAGAGCTTATTTACTTCTATAGGATAGGATTCGGACTGAACAGTTCCAATAGTACCTAAAACCCCTATATGGCGCGACTTTGTTATATTCCCCACAACTTCGGCTGTCGGGCGAATAACCCCCAATACTCGTTTAGAAGGATTAATCTGAGGTAAATCATTTTGCTGAATTGTCCGTAAAGCTTTGGCTGATGCTGTATTGCAAGCCAGAATAACCAGATTGCACCCCATACCAAATAGGGCTTCAACAGCTTGGCGAGTAAATTCATACACAATATCGAAAGACCGAGATCCATACGGAGCTCGAGAGTTATCACCAAGATAGCAGTAACTATATTCTGGCATTAGCTTCTGAATTTCGGACAAGATTGTTAATCCTCCATAACCTGAATCAAAAATTCCAATTGGGCCTGGTACTAACATTGTATCGTGCATTTAAACAAAAAATGCTCCCTTTAATCAGAAGCATTTTCAAGTTCAATATATAATTATTTATTGTACTCCTAATTTTTGCTTCACCAAAGCATTTGCATTTGTAGCATTTGGTGTAACGAATGCTATAGTTGGATTAGCTAAATCGTAGATACAAACAAAACCATTCTCTATACCAACCTGATAAATAGCATCTTTCACTCTCTGACGCAAAGGTTCAATTAATACCTTTTCTTGATTATCAATATCCTCTTGCGCTATTTTCATAAACTCATTAATCGCTTTCTCCAGTTCATAAAGCTCTTGCATACGACGATTACGAATACTCTCCGCCATCGAAGTTTGATAAGAAATAAAATCTGAGTATTTCTTATTATAGTCATTCTGCATCACTTGCAGTTCATCCTTATACTTCCTACTTAGCTCTTCTATTGTCTTCGACGCTTCTACTTTTTCGGGAACAGCTTCTAACAATTCATTTGTATTAACAAATGCAATTTGCTCCATAGTTTGAGCAACAGCTTTACCTATAGAGAAAGAAGAAAAAATCAGTACTGATATTAAAATTATTCTTTTCATCATGTGAATCGTTGTTTTGCAGTAAATACGATTTATATTATCTGACGAAGAAGTATCTAACCTTTAAAACCTGTTGACAGTTGTGTGTTTCGGTGGCATGGTTAGTACCACCGACTTCAAGGCAAGACAAGCTTGTCAACAACTATCAATTGGTTTTTATTTAGGTTATTTCATAATGCTTTGCAAAGATAAGCAATTATTTGAACTTACAACGTTTTCTTCACTTCTATTTCTTCGAATGGTTCAATAACGTCTCCTACTTTGATATCATTGTAGTTGTGAATATTCAAACCACATTCGTATCCGGCCGAAACTTCTTTTACATCATCCTTGAAGCGTTTTAGAGACCCAAGTTCTCCCGAGTAAATCACGATACCATCTCTGATAAGTCGTATCTTATTAGCTCTCTTAAGCTTACCCTCCTTAACCATACATCCGGCAACCGTACCTACTTTGGTTATTTTGAATACTTCTCTTACTTCTACGTATCCGGTTTGAACCTCTTTGATTTCTGGAGATAACATACCTTCCATAGCAGATTTCACCTCTTCAATTGCATCGTAGATAATCGAGTATAGACGTATCTCAACTCCATCCTTATCTGCTGCTCTACGAGCAGCCTGTGAAGGACGCACCTGGAATCCTATAATAATGGCATTAGAAGCTGCTGCTAGAGTAATATCCGATTCGGATATTTGGCCGACAGCTTTATGAATAACATTAACTTGAATCTCTTCAGTAGATAATGTAATCAAAGAGTCAGAGAGAGCTTCTACTGAACCATCTACATCTCCTTTTACAATTACATTCAACTGTTGGAAGTTTCCGATAGCAATACGACGACCAATATCGTCAAGAGTAAGTATTTTTTGGGTACGAAGCCCTTGTTCACGTTGCAACTGCTCTCTTTTCGTCGCAATTTCTCTAGCCTCCTGTTCTGTCTCTAACACATGGAATACATCCCCAGCCTGAGGTGCGCCATTAAGACCTAAAACCAATGCCGGCGATGAAGGTGGAGCCTCATCAACACTCGCATTACGCTCATTGAACATTGCTTTCACACGTCCGAAGTAAGTTCCTGCAAGAAGAATGTCTCCTTTTTTAAGAGTACCATTTTCAACCAAAACTGTTGATAAATAACCACGTCCTTTATCTAATGAAGATTCGATCACAGATCCTGTCGCTCTTCTATTTGGATTTGCTTTCAACTCAAGCAATTCTGCCTCAAGCAAAACTTTTTCTAACAATTCATCTACACCAATACCTTGTTTCGCAGAAATATCTTGAGACTGGTATTTACCCCCCCATTCTTCCACAAGGTAATTCATACCTGCTAGTGTCTCTTTTATTTTTTCCGGGTTTGCTGAAGGCTTATCAATTTTATTGATTGCAAACACAATCGGAACTCCTGCTGCTGCGGCATGATTTATCGCCTCTACTGTCTGTGGCATAACATTATCATCTGCGGCAACAATAATAATAGCAACGTCTGTTGCTTTAGCTCCACGAGCACGCATTGCAGTAAAGGCCTCGTGACCAGGAGTATCTAAGAAGGTTATACGACGACCTGATTTCAATTTCACGTTATATGCTCCAATGTGCTGAGTAATACCTCCAGCTTCACCTGCAATAACATTTGTTTGACGAACTGCATCAAGGAGAGATGTCTTACCGTGGTCTACGTGTCCCATTACTGTTACAATCGGCGCACGTGGCACCAAATCCTCTTCGGCATCCTCTTCTTCATTTATAGCTTCAACAACCTCAGCACTTACATACTCTGTCTTAAAGCCAAATTCTTCTGCTACAATATTAATTGTTTCAGCATCGAGACGCTGATTGATAGAAACCATTAGTCCGATAGACATCAACGTTGAGATAACCTTGATAACTGGCACATCCATCATGTTAGCCAAATCATTTGCCGTAACAAACTCTGTTATTTTAAGAGTCAAGTTCTCTCTTTCAAGTTGTTCTAGTTCTTCTTGTTGTTTTTGAGAAACAGCTTCACGTTTTTCTCTTCTATATTTAGCTCCTTTATTTTTTCCACCTTTGCTAGTAAGACGAGCTAAGGTTTCTTTTATTTGCTTTTGAACATCTTCTTCGTTTACAGCCTGCTTAATAACTGGTTTACGAAGATTATGTCTTATCTTATCACCACCCTTATTCTGTCCTTGAGGCACACCTTTTTCAATATCAACCTTGCCTCGTTTGATACGACTACGTTTCTTTTTAGAAGCATCATCGCCTTCATCACTAGCTTTCTTTTTCTTCTCTTCGTCTGTCTCTTTTTTCAATAGACGAACAGTGCTTTCTTTTACTTTCTTCTGATCTTGTTGCTCTTTGTCCTGACGTTCTTTCCTTTTTTCGGCTTTTGTCTTTTTAGTAGGACGCGTTTTATCATTAATTGAGCTTAGGTCAATTGTACCTTTTACAACGATGTTTGATTTCAAAGTTGCTTTATTCAATCGGAAAACCTCATTTTCATTTTCGCCTTTCACTTCATCTGATGTCTCTGCTACTTCATTCAATGCTTCAACATCCTCTATATCCTGTACTTCAGGCTTTACCACTTTTGGTTTTTCTTCTTTTACTTCTTCTACCAACACAGGTTTCTCTATTACTTCTTCTTTAACAGTTTCCACTTCCGGCAAAGGAAGGACTTCTTCTATAGGCGAAACTGGTTCTATTTTTTCAGGTTCGGGTTCTTTAACTACTTCCTTCTTAGGTTTATTTAAAGCATCCAAATCTATTTTGTCTATAATCTGCACATGAGGCTTTATGTCTTCCGGAACAACAGTCTCGATTTCTTTCACATCTACTGGTTCTGGAACAACAGTCTCTTCCGCTTCTTGTTCTTTAAGTTTCTCCTTATGTTTTTCTTTTCTACGATCAAGCAGATCATTCAAATCAGCGGCTGATCCGAATTCTTTTACTAATAGTTCATGTTGTGCACTGTCAACTTTTGTGTTTGGATTTGACTCAACATCAAAGCCTTTCTTATGTAAAAACTCAACCAAACTGCTGATTCCTACATTTAAATCTTTGGATATTTTTATTAATCTTATAGACATATATTTATTTTAATTCTAAAAATGAACAGTGACTTTGTAATATTAATCGTTCTCTGCGTTGACAGCTACTTAGCCATGTGCTTTCATTGCAAAAATATTAAGAAATCGGAGAATAAGCAAATAATACTATTCTTCGTCCTCAAACTCAACTCGTAAAATTGCTAATATTTCATCCACTGTATCTTCTTCAAGATCGGCCTCCTGAATTAACTTATCTCTATCCATGGCTAAAACATTTTTAGCTGTAACACAACCAATTTTCTTCAATTGGTCGATCACCCAGCCATCAATTTCGTCACGGAATTCATCCAAATAGATATCTTCCTCATCGAAATCATCTATATCACGATATACATCAATTGTATATCCTGTAAGCATACTAGCGAGCTTAATATTAAACCCTCCTTTTCCAATAGCAAGAGAGACCTCTTCCGGACGCAACAGTACTTCAGCGCGCTTTTCTTCCTCATTAAGCTTTACTGACGTAATTTTAGCTGGGCTTAGAGCACGTTGTATATACAGGCTCATATTGGACGTATAGTTGATGATATCAATGTTCTCGTTACGTAGTTCGCGAACGATACCATGTATACGAGATCCTTTCATGCCCACGCAAGCTCCCACCGGATCGATACGTTCATCATAAGATTCTACTGCCACCTTAGCTCTTTCTCCCGGTATACGGGCAATTTTCTTTATAGTTATCAATCCATCATTTATCTCCGGAACTTCTATCTCCAGCAATCGTTCTAGGAAAACAGGAGATGTTCTTGATAATATAATTTTAGGATTATTATTTTTATTTTCTACTCTTTCTACAACAGCTCTAACATGCTCCCCTTTACGGAAGAAATCACTTGGAATCTGTTCCGTTTTAGGTAGAAGCAACTCTTCTTTTTCGTCATCTAAAAGTAATATCTCTTTTTTCCAAATTTGATATACTTCTCCAGATACAATATCTCCTACTTTTTCTTTATAATGATTATATAGGCTTTCTTTTTGAAGCTCTAAAATCTTAGACGTTAGAGTCTGTCTTAAATTCAAAATCGCACGACGTCCAAAATCCTCGAAGAAAACCTCATCGGTTACATCCTCGCCTACTTCAAAATCCTCATCTATCTTTTTTGCTTCCGTCAATGATATTTGCGTATTCTCATCTTCAAGCTCATCATCCTCTACAATAACCCTATTACGCCAGATTTCTAAATCTCCTTTATCAGGATTAATAATAACATCATAATTATCATTTGACCCGAATAATTTCGCTATTACATTGCGAAATGAATCTTCAAGAACACTGATCATTGTCATTCTATCTATACTTTTCAACTCTTTGAATTCAGAGAATGTATCGATCAAATTAATAACTTCTTTCTTAGCCATAACAGTTATTTAAATCGTATTAAATATTTTGTATATTTCACTTCATCATATGCGAACGAAAGATCCTCTTCCATCGCTATTTTCTTTTTAGCACCCTCAGGCTTCACCATCTTTGTTACAGTCACTGTAAATCCATTATCATCAGATAATTTCAATATTCCTGAGAGTTTTTGTCCGGTCTTAGTTAAAACTTCAACTTCGTTCCCTTCATTTTTCTTATATTGACGGGGAATTTTCAATGGAGATGTCAAACCTACCGAACCAACTTCCAATTCGAAATCTTCTTCATCTCTGTTCAGTTTCGATTCAATATATCTACTTAAAGCGATACAATCATCGATAGCGACACCTTCATCACTATCAATTTCTACCACTATTACATTCCCTGGATTGATAATAACATCTACAAGAAACATTGTTGTCCCTTGTAAAAATTCATCCGTCACCTCTTTTATAAACTCTTTTTCTATCATCAAAGTCTTAAGCTATGAACAACAAAGAGGAAGCCTCCAGCCTCCTCTCCCTCTATATTCGTTTACAAAAGTAGTAAAAAATATCTTTTGTCGCAAACAAAGTCAATAATTATACACTTATTTCCAATTTATTATCATCAAACGAACCTAAACTGTACTTTGTTTACGGTTTACGGTTTTAACACCCTTTATCTTAGCTATACGCGAACATAAGGTCTGCAAATCATTCACATCATGCACATAAACCGTAATACGTCCATCAAATATGCCATCATTAGATTCTATGCTCATCCCTTTTATATTCAAAGATCCCGCTGTAATAACCTTTGTTATATCATTCAGCATTCCCATCCTGTCAATACCCGCCACAGTAATCGTTGTAACAAACGGGAACTGAGTATAACTTCCCCATTCCAGATTTATTATTTTATCTCCATGACTTGCTTTCAACTTCAATCCGACAGGACAATGGATACTATGCACTTCAACCTCATTATCCTCCCTTAAAAAGCCAAAAACCTTATCTCCAGGAATAGGATTACAGCACGGAGGCATTACAAAGTTCTTGTTAAAAGAATCTTCTTCTAGAATGTATGTTTTTTTAGGATTTATTTTTTCATACTCCATCGGCGGCTTCTCTGCTTTATCTTTATCAGATTTTTTCACTGCTTGAAACGCCTGCTTCATGTACTTAAGGAGGACATTATCCGGATTTTGTTTTTTTAAAGCTAAAAGTTTTTCTATCTTTTGAGGAAGTGCGATCTCTTCACTTCCTATTGCATAATACAAATCCTCCTTATTCGGTTTCTGATAGTAATCCAACATTCGATCTAGAATAGCCGGTGTCATCTCAACATCCCCTTCGCTCAAGATCCGCTCCAAGAGCTCCTCTCCTTTTTTCGCCACCTCACGTCTGAGTTTCCTGAGCGCATATTCTATTTTAGTCCTAGCTTTTGCTGTGGTAACCACCCCTAACCATTCTGGCTTAGGTGTCTGGCTTTTAGACGTCAGAATCTCCACCTGATCTCCACTATTCAATTTCTCACTCAGCGGGACCAATTTATGATTTACCTTTGCTCCAATACAATGATCTCCTATATCGGAATGCAGATCATAAGCGAAGTCCAAAGCTGTAGCACCCTGAGCAAGTGTACGAATCTCACCTTTTGGTGTAAACACAAATATTTCCTGAGAATATAGATTAAGTTTTATAGTGTCAAGAAAATCCATGGCATTTGGGCTTGGACTTTCCAATATTTCCTGAATTGTTTTCAGCCACTTATCTAGTTCCGTATCCTCCTCGATTCTTCCTTCTTTATATTTCCAATGTGCCGCAAAACCTTTTTCGGCAATATCATCCATTCGTCGACTTCTAATCTGGACCTCTATCCATTGCCCGTCAGGTCCCATCACTGTAAGGTGCAATGCTTGATACCCATTCGCCTTAGGACGACTCACCCAGTCCCGAATTCGATCAGGACGCAACTTATATATATCTGTAATTACTGAATAGATATCCCAACAACGCTTCTTCTCATCTACTCCAGCCTCATTTTCAAAAATTATACGGACAGCAAAAATATCATATATCTCTTCAAAAGGCACACTCTTAGCTTGCATCTTATTCCAAACAGAATAAATAGACTTTTCTCGTGCCCTAATCTCGTATTTAAAGCCTTGTTCATTTAATTTTTCGATAACCGGCTCAGCAAAATGTTGATATATATCAGCCCGTACACGATGAGTAGATTGAAGCTTTTGTTTTATACTTTCGTATTCTTCCGGATTCTCCCACTTAAAACTCAATTCCTCCAATTCCGTCTTTATAGCAAATAAGCCTAAACGATGAGCTAAAGGGGCATAGATATACATTGTCTCCCCAGAAATCTTATATTGCTTAGCTGGAGCCATCGAACCAAGGGTTCGCATATTATGCAATCTATCTGCAATTTTTACAAGTATAACCCGAATATCATCAGACATGGTCAACAGGAGCTTACGGAAATTCTCCGCTTGAGCAGAGACATCCTCCCCAAACATTCCGCTTGAAATCTTAGTCAATCCATCGACAATCTGTGCTATTTTCTCGCCAAATAGAGCTTTGATATCATCAACCGTATATTCTGTATCTTCAACTACATCATGAAGCAATGCAGCACAAATAGAAGTAGATCCCAAACCTATTTCGCCGCAAACAATACGTGCTACAGCAATAGGATGAGATATATAAAGCTCCCCAGAGCGGCGACGTACTCCCTTGTGAGCTTCTTTAGCAAGCATAAACGCTTTAGTAATTATATCTACTTTTCGTCTATGATTTGTTTTAAGGTAATCATCTATCAGAGCATTAAACTCTTGCTCGATTAACAGTTCTTCTTCCGTAGTTGGAGTTTTATCTTTAGCCATAATATCTTGCAAAACTTCAAAAATAACAAATCAATTTATATAAAGGAACACCTATCCCTTATAAAATTGATCTATTAAACTTAGTTATCAACACTAATCCTTACCTGCAAACGTTTCGCGCCTTCTTGATTTATCTTCTTTTTCTACAATAGCACCATCTTTTGAGTCTGGCAAATAGATAAGCAAGCGTTGACCAACCTTTGCCATATTTACCGACAGCTTATTCCACGTTATAATATCATCTTTAGACACATTATAACGGGTTGCTATCTGGGATATGGTCTCTCCTATCTTTACTTTATGATAAATAATCTTTGTTTCATCAGAAGCACCTCTGTGTATTTCTTCATCTGTCGAATCCGTCGAAGCTATTCTTATCAGAGGTAAAGAGGATTCGTCTCGCTCCATTTTTGCCAAATATTGATCGATCAGATCTGCACAATAAGTAGAATCAATCAACACGACTGACAACTGAGGTTCTTCGAGTTTGATAGCCTGCTGAATTTCCTCATATACAATCTTTTCTATCTTCAGTTGCTTCCCAGCTATCAACTTATTAGACTTAACGTTATTTTGCTGCTTCAATTCTGCAATTGTAGTATTATTTTTTTTCGCAATACTAGCCCAAGTATCGCCTCTCTTTATCTTATAATAAGATGTCACAACTTTAGGAACCGTTACTGTCCTTGTTAAACCCGATGAAGAAACTACAATTGTATCTGAAATTGCATTAGAGGCTTCTGATGCTAACAATTCAGTAGAAGAGTTATTTTCATTATCTGGTTTATATATCCTCAATCGTCTTCCTACTGATAGCTTATTAGAGGAAAGATTATTCCATTCCTTTATCTGTGAAGATGTTACTCCATATTGTCCCGCCAATTTAGCAAAAGTATCACCTCTCTTCACTCTGTGAGTTAATGTTTTACTACCCAACGGAGCTCCTTCGACAACTTTTAAACCTGCTACTTTACGATGAGTCAACAATTCATCTCTACGATATGCATAAATCTCCTGTTCTTTTTCTATAAATGCAGTTAATTGTTTAGCAGGCAAGCTCAATGTGTATCCTTTAAAGTCTCCAGGTATAACATTCGTTTTGAAATGAGGGTTATAACTTTTAATCTCTTCTACCGGAATATTCAAAACAGATGCTATCTGATCAAAGTGTACAGATTTATTTACAACAATAGAGTCCATGTAGAAAGGCCTCTTAGTCTCTGAAGGGGTTATATTATGCTCTCTATAATAATTCATTATATAAGTTGCTGCAATAAAAATTGGCACATACCCTCTTGTTTCTCTTGGCAAATGAGGATATATAGCCCAATAATCTGTTTGCCCTCCACTGCGCGCAATAGCTCTATTTACACGACCTATACCACAATTGTACGCTGCAATTACTAAATTCCAGTCGTTATATTCTGCATATAAGTCTTTTATAAACTTAGCTGCAGCCTCTGTCGATTTATAAACATCAAAACGTTCATCAACAAGACTATTCACCTCTAACCCGTACATCTTACCCGTAACTGCCATAAACTGCCACAATCCTGATGCACCTACTCTGGATCGAGCTACAGGTCTCAATGCTGATTCTATAATAGGCAAATATTTTAATTCTATAGGAAGGCCTTCTCTATCTAATACTTCCTCGAATATAGGAAAATAATATTGAGCTTCTCCCAACATGAAGCTAACCTGATTCTTCCGTGTTGTTGCATACTTTTCAATCTCATTCTTAACAGCCTGATTGAAAACCAACTCCATCTTGGTAGGCAAAGAATGCAAACGTTTGATATAAACAGAATCGTGATACAAAACACTTTCATCCGAATAAGGATTCAACCCACTTAGATCAATCTCCTTATTAGATAAAAGCAGATCGTAATTTTGTTGTACTTCGGGAGGAGTATCAATATCAAATTCTCCTCCATTTTGAGCGGATAGAGAAGTTGTAAGACAAGCAAACAGCCCTACAAATATTAGTTTTCTCAACATAAATATTTTATTTTCGCTTCGGGTATCACCCGAATATTTAAAAGACAATGTTGCATTGAACCCCTACAGATATTTTCGATCCGGGAGATGGTCCCCACACAACAGGCATAACTCTCATGGATAAATCCGGAGAGACCTCAAAGTCATACAATTGAGCATCAACATATGCATCAACCATACACAACGCATATACACCAACAGCTACGATAATAGCCAGATCTCTATTTCTTCTAAAAAAATCTTTTTTCCTTCTTAATGCATCCTGAAGCTTTTCTTTACCTCCATAGATATTATTATTCAAATCATCGCCCGGCTGTAGAAAGTCCATATATGCTCCATTCTGTACATTTAAGACAGCATCTCTATATGCATTTTTATAATCGCCATAAACCCGTCCATTCCACGTGATGGCATAAACAATACCCAAAGCTCCACCATAAATAATAGGCAATTTCCAATATTTACGATTATAAGCTTGTCCTAGTCCCGGAAAGATGGCAGATAATAAAACAGCTTTTGTAGAGTTCGGCTTAAACTCGGCCTCACCAAATGCCAAAGCACTCTTATCCAGCACAATAGCCTCCGTCTCTATAAGAGGAACAATTGTATCGGACTTAACAACTCTATCATTTGCTGCATCTACTTTTCTATTGACTGAAGTCGTTGAGTCAACCGACAGAGGCTCCTGTGCATTTAATGAAAACATCAAGCTCCCCAATACATGCAACAGACAAATTACTCCCCCTCTACTCATATATGATAATACGGACAATATTCTTTTTTATTTTTTCAGTTGATCTAATATTGCAATAATCTTTTCAAGTTCTTCTTCCGTTTTGAATGGAATACTGATTTTTCCTTTCCCCTGATCATTACATGTTAACTGAACCTTTGTATTGAAAAATTTAGATAAATGATTTTTCAAGATATCAAATTCCTCTGGGGTTGCTTTTTTAACTCCTGTTTTTTTAACAGCTTCTACGACTTTCTCTTCTTTGAGTAAATCTTCTAGCTTTTCTCCTTTAGCTATTGCACGAACATATTCTTCAACTTTACGAACCGAAAGCCCTTCTTCTAGTATCAGTTCATAAACCTCAAGTTGAGCTGCGGCATCTTCAAGCGCCACCAAAGTACGAGCATGAGCCATATCAATCTTCTTATCTCTGATTCCCATCTGTATTTCAGCAGGCAGTTTCAAAAGGCGAAGATAATTGGCTATTGTAGTTCTTTTCTTTCCTACTCTCTCACTCAGTTTTTCTTGAGTAAGGTCATAAGTCTCTATTAATTTTTGATAAGCAAGTGCTATTTCTATCGAGTTCAGATCTTCGCGTTGAATATTTTCTATCAACGCCATCTCCATTACAGTTTCGTCTTCGGCAGTTTTCACATAAGCCGGAATAGATGTTAAACCTGCAATCTGAGATGCTCTGTATCGTCTTTCCCCTGCTATAATTTGATATGAATCGTCTTCTACCTTTCGCAGTGTAATAGGTTGAATCACCCCTATCTGGCGAATAGATGCTGCTAACTCTTCCAACAATTCTTCGTCAAAGACATGTCTTGGCTGATCAGGGTTTGCATGTATTTTAGACAACTCTATTTCATTAATAGAAGATGACCCTTCAGTCTTTACCTCATCAATTGTAATAAGAGCATCAAGCCCTCTACCCAAAACCATTTTTTTACTCATATCAACTCGTTAAGTATTAAATCAGAAAAGCAAAGTTAAGAATTTTTCTCGATAAGTTCTTTTGCCAATTGCATATGATTTACAGCTCCTTTAGATGCCGCATCGTAAACCAATACAGGTTGGGCAAAACTTTGAGATTCGCTTAACTTCACATTACGCTGAATTACAGTTGTAAATACCAAATCCTGGAAGTGGCTTTTTACTTCTTCATATATTTGGTTTGCAAGACGCAGACGTGCATCATACATAGTTAGTAAAAATCCTTCTATCTCAAGAGCCGGATTTAGCTTGTTTTTTATTATCTTGATCGTATTCAACAGTTTGCTTATACCTTCCAATGCAAAATATTCGCACTGAACAGGAATTATAATAGAATCTGCAGCAGTAAGAGCATTTACTGTTATCAGCCCTAAAGAGGGAGAACAGTCAATCAATATATAGTCATAGTCTTCTTTTAGAGAGACCAGAACCGTAGACAGTTGTTTTTCTCTATTTTCGACATTCAACATTTCCAGCTCTGCCCCAACTAGATTAATATGAGATGGAATTATATCCAGACGTTCTATTTCTGTTTTCACAATTGCCTCTTTAGGCAAAGCAGATCCTATCAAACATTCGTAAACCGTCTTGTTTACCTTTTTTATATCTACTCCTAATCCGGATGAAGCATTTGCTTGAGGGTCGGCATCTACTACCAACACTTTTTTTTCCAATGCTGCCAAAGAAGCTGCCAAATTTATTGTTGTAGTTGTTTTACCTACACCTCCCTTTTGATTAGCTAATGCAATAATTTTACCCATAGAATATTATAATGTATTTTGACGACAAATTAAAGAATAAAAAATAGGATATGGAAGTTAAATATATGTAACAGTTTGTTTCTTGTTGAAAAGTCTATGTTATTGTTAATAAGTCAAAACATGACAATAAAGACCTCTAAACCTCTAAAATTCGTTCTACATGAGACAACCAGCCATTATAATCAAAACGGGCTACTGCTCTATCCAGATCGGCACTATACTTTACTGACAAAGATGCATCATCAAGCACAGCCTTCATTCCTTCATAAACACCTTCCGAACTATTGGGCACCAAAATTCCATATTGACCGTTGGCTACAATATCGCGAGGGCCGCCACAATCTGTCGTAATAACAGGAGTTTTCAATGCCATAGATTCCAACAAGGATAGAGAAAAGCTTTCTCTTTCGGACACACATAAAGACCATTTACTTTGAAGAACATAAGGGAACGGATTATCTAATCTTCCTTTAGGGATAATAAGATCTTCAATGCCTTTATTTATCAATTCATTCTTCATATCGGCACTATCTGTCCCTTCACCTATTAGGTATACTTCGAAAGCATACCCTTCGTTTTTCAATCTACAGACTACATTAAATAATCTATCTATTCGTTTCTCTGCAGACAAACGAGTTATCAGAACAAAAGTTGTAATTGATTGAGGAACATCTTCGATAGGCGCTTTCGACAATTCAACAACCCTTGTCAAGTCTATCGCATTATAAAGTACTTCAACGCTATTAGGAGCTTGCTTTCCATCATGCAAGACAGACAAATAGGCTTCCTTTGCCGCATCGGAGACACAAATTACTTTATCAAAACAATCGTACGATCTTTGAACTATTTTGATATGCTTCTTATTCAACCATACAGCAAACCTCTCTTTCAAAGATCGTATCTCGTATTTCCGTTTATAAAGAATATTATGAATCCAAAGAATTTTGGCCAGCTTCATTTTACTGAACATGCGAGCATAGAATGTTTCCTTAAAGCAAAAAATTTCATCATAATCTGACTCCTTTAACCCTTTACTGTTTACAAAGTATACAGGAAAGAAAATCATCAGATTTTGCTCTATTTTTCGTCGGATATAGGATTCTTTTCCTGTAAAAAGATATTTGACATGAATAGATGGAGACAGCTTTCTTAACAAAATATCCTCTTCCGACTGCTCAGGTAGCAAAAGCGTTAACTCACATTCTTTTTTCTCTAAATGATTCAACAAGTCTACTAGAAGTTTTTCTGTACCTCCCATTGCCAAGCTATCATTAAAGAATAAGATTCGTTTCATATCCTTAAAAGGTTTAAGACACTATTTTTGCGACAGATTCTACCCAATAGTCTTCACTATTTAAACAAGGCACAAAAGAGAAATTCTTTCCTCCTTTTTTCAGAAATAACTCTTTTGCTACAATATTTATATCGTATAGGGTTTCTAAGTTGTCTGCTGCAAAACCAGGGGCTACAACTACAACTTTACCTAGTCCTTCTTCTGCTAACTCCTTAATAGTTTCATCCAACGATGGAGTCAACCATTTACTACCCATAGCTGAATGGTAAACCAATCTTGTTCTCTTGACATCGACATTTAGCTCTTTCAACAAAAGACGAATCGTTTCTTTGGTCTGAAATACATAATCGAACTCCTTCCCTTTGTTCCAGCCGGCTTCTACATGCGAAAGAGGTAGACTATGGAAAGTAAAGACAAGCTTATCAAATCCCTCTTGTAGATAAGGGCGAATACTAGTAGCTAATGATTTTATATATTCGGGATCATCAAAGTATGGCTCAATAAATTTTATTCTGAAAGGATAAGGACGTTTCATAAAGACATTAGCCACCTCGTCTAGTGCAGTCTTATAAGATGATTCTGCATATTGAGGAAATAATGGCAATACAACCACTTCGTGCAAACGATCGTTTTTCGCCATCAAACGTTCCAATGCCAATTGTACACTAGGTTCTCCATACCTCATTGCGACTTCTACCGGCATATCGGTAAGAGCTTCAAGTTTCTGAGCCAAAAGTCTTGCCTGTACCAACAACGGAGAGTCGTATTTCCCTTCTCCCCATATCATTCTATAATGATTAGCCGAGCCAAATTGACGAAACGGACCTATTATTCCTTTCACCAATATGGGACGAAACCAGTCCGCTACAGTCATCACATAAGGATCAGAAAGCATAGATTCGATAAAGAATCGAACATCTGCCCTCTCGTTTGTTTTTGGACTTCCTGTGTTTACTAATAAAACTCCCCTCATCGTTAAAGAAACGAACACCACCAAATTCTATTCATAAAAAGAAATTGGTGGTTCCGTTATATTTAGATTAAATTTCTATTTTCCCCTCAATTCACACATATGTTTCAAGAAGTAACACATCACCCTCCGGCGCTATAAATACATTTTCGGTATCTGCGGGGATAAGAACAGTTTCTCCTTGTTTGATATGTAAATCGTTCCCTTTATTATCTCTTATGTTACATGAGCCACCCATGCAGATATAAGCCACAAAAGAGTCGATAGCAGAATAATCTCTTGTTACACCTTTTGTCAGCTCTAACAGATTAGTAGTGAAGTAACGGCACGACTTCAATTCTACCGGTTGATTCTCTTTTCTTTCATAAGATGTTTGATAATCATCATACAACTTAAAATCAATTGCATCTTTCGCTAACTCTGTATGCAATTCACGCGGATTCCCATTCGCATCTGTACGATTATAGTCATAGATACGATATGTAATATTCGATGTTTGTTGTATTTCGGCTATAAATGTACCAGCACCTATAGCATGCACACGACCTGCAGGAAGGAAGAAAACATCTCCTTTTTTCACATCGTGTTTAGCCAGAAAGTCTACAAATGTATTGTTTTCTATGCTTTCGACATACGATTCTGGAGTCATTTGCTTCTCGAAGCCTGAATAAAGAAATGCTCCGGGTGCAGCATTTATCACATACCACATTTCTGTTTTACCAAACGAATTATGTCTTTTCTTAGCCAATTCATCATCCGGATGTACTTGTATTGATAAATTATCACGAGCATCTATAAATTTAATCAGCAAAGGGAATGTTGTTCCGAAAGTTTCAAAATTTTTCTTTCCCAAAAGCTGTTCTTTATAAGTAGCGATAACATCAGTCAGGTCCTTATTCTCCAATTCTCCGTTAGCTACAACAGAAACATTTCCTTCAACACTTGATATTTCCCAGCTCTCTCCAACTCCTTCTTCTTCGGGTGTAATCCCTTTAAACTTACATATATCGTTCCCTCCCCAAATAATAGACTTTAGGATGGGTTTAAACTTTAATGGATATAAATTCATTTTATTTATATTTTACTTTATTAAATAGAAAATTATGATGCAAAAATAATCAAAAATTTTCAGCTTACTGTCATCCTAACGATAAACGAAGCAATTGAAAAACTCATTTTAACAAAGACTAATCTTCTTTTTTCAACACGAATGCTATACGCGCTGGAATATATAGCTTCAACCAGCCTTTCCCGTCTTTAGCATATAGCTTATCTTCTTGGGTAAAATGCTCAACAGAATTGTCAACCAATGCATTTCCTCCATATGCGGCGTCATCCGAATTCAGAACTACTTTGTATTTCCCTTGAGGCGCAAGAAAACCGTAATCTGTAAATGATTTATTAGGGCTAAAATTGAATACAAATATTAAATCCCCCCGCTGATAAGCCAAGATCTGATCGTCATCTTTATCCCACAGTTTTACAACAGGGGTTTTCTCAAAATGTTTCACAGAGGAAATCAATCCTAACATATCCCGATCAAAATCACCCAAATAGTGATATTTCAAATCTTTATTATCTGCAAGCCACCACTGTCTGCGGGCATAAATATAAGACCAACCATTCCCTTCGCGAGGAAAATCTACCCATTCGGGGTGTCCAAATTCATTCCCCATAAAGTTTAGATATCCTCCATTTATAGTTGAGACTGTAGCTAATCGTATCATCTTATGCAAAGCGATTCCTCGTTCTGTAGCATAAGAACTACCATAATGCTTCGACATATACCAATACATATCAGCATCTATCAGACGGAATACAATTGTTTTATCTCCTACCAAAGCTTGATCGTGGCTTTCAGCATAAGAGATTGTTTTTTCATCTTCACGGCGATTCGTCAATTCCCAGAAAATACCGCTAGGATGCCAATCCTCATCCCTTCTCTCTTTTATTATTTTTATCCAATAGTCAGGGATATTCATTGCCATACGATAATCGAACCCGTAACCTCCGTCTTTTATTTTAGCTGCAAGTCCAGGCATACCACTCACTTCTTCAGCAATCGTGATTGCTTGAGACTTCACTTCATGAATTAGTTTATTAGCCAATGTCAGATAAGCAATTGCATCACCATCTTCATTACCATTGTAGTAATCAGCATAACCCGTAAAACTATCTCCTAGTCCATGACTATAATAGATCATAGACGTTACTCCATCGAAACGAAAACCGTCGAATTTAAATTCTTCGAGCCAATATTTACAATTCGACAGCAAGAAGTGCAAGACTTCATCACGTCCATAATTAAAGTTCAAAGAATCCCATGCCGGATGCTCTCTTCTTTCGCCTTCATGAAAATATTGAGAGTAAGATCCGTCAAATCGACCTAATCCTTCCAACTCATTTTTCACTGCATGCGAATGAACAATATCCATTATAACCGTCAATCCTAAAGCATGAGCATCGTCAATCAGATGTTTTAACTCATCAGGTGTACCAAAGCGCGAAGATGGAGCAAAAAAGCTGGAAACATGGTATCCAAAAGATCCATAGTAAGGATGCTCCTGTATAGCCATTATTTGAATCGCATTATACCCATCTTCTTTGATACGAGGAAGAATATTCACACGAAATTCTTCATATGTTCCCACACGTTCTTCCTCCACAGCCATCCCGATATGACACTCATATATCAACAGAGGATCTGTCTTGGGTTTAAACGTTTTCTTCTTAAATTGGTATGGCTCATCCGGCTCCCAAACCTGAGCACTGAATATATGAGTATTTGAGTCCTGTACCACACGAGTAGCCCATGCTGGGATACGCTCTCCTTCTCCTCCATCCCAGATAACGTTGAGCTTATATAAATCACCATGTTTAATTTTCTTCAAAGGAACTTTCAATTCCCATTCTCCATTATCGATTGGATACAGTTTAAATTCTTCCGTTCGTTGCCAACCATTAAAATCACCGACCATATATATGGCTGTAGCATTAGGTGCCCATTCACGAAACACCCACGACTTACTCGTCTTATGCAAACCAAAATATAAATAACCTGAGGCAAACTCAGAAAGAGTTTTTTCTCCATCATTGGTTAATTCTTTTTCTTTCTTTATTGCATAATTATACCTTCCTTCTATTGCATCTGCATAAGGTTTCAACCAAGGATCGTTTTTTATTAATTTAAGCATAGTAATAGATTATAGTGATTTTATTTCTTCCTTATTTTGATTACAACTTTTCTCACTGTTCCGTTTCCGATACATGGCGCATGTCCATCCTGTGGAAAAAAGACAACAAAATTTCCCGGAGCGACTGAAATCAACGAGGTATATTCATCCTTAAAAAATTGAATGTCTCTTTTTGGGTCAAACACCTCATCTTCTTGCACAAGTTCGGCTCTGAATTTCCATCCAAAGACCTCAGTACAACTGACGGGAAGTTGTATATCAATATATTCATTATGCACTTCGATAGGAGCTTCCGCCTGAGTTCTCATATCACTATCACTAATAATAGCAAACAGATCATCTCCCTTCAACTCTATTTTTCCAAGTGACGCATCTTTAAAGTTTGTCGATTTTATATAATCAAAAGCATCCTTAAACAAAGGATGCAATTCGTAGTATTTCTCAGCATTGCTTAAGCTATCCAGAATCATATCAGTTATTTTTATACTCCTCAGGAGTTACCACAATTGTTGTTTGATTTTTATTTACTTCGTCGGTATAGTAATAGCGCAACGTTACTTCATTTTCCCGAAGATATTTCATTGCCGGATTAGTTCTTATAATACTTATGATTATAGGCTTAAAACTTGCCTTAAACTTATCAGCATCGAGAATCAATCCTTCATTTACTACTGTATGATAATAACTGTAATTCTTATTCGGATGTGCTGCACAACTATCTAATCGAGTCCACTCATCCAACATTTTCGGACATTCAGCATTCGCCTCTTTGGCTATCTTCTTTAATTGGCTATCGACATCGCCTGCACAGCTAACAAAAGCTGCGACACATACGAGTAAAATCAAATATACAAAAGATTTCCTTTTTAATATTTTATTCATTTTTCTGTAGTTAGCTTTTACAAGTTTAATGAATTTAATCCACTTTTTAGTTAATTTCTTCATTTTTTCCTCCCTCCCACTGGCAATTAGTTTCAGCCTCACATAATTTTATCTATTTTTGCACAAAAACCAATATTTTATAAATAATAGTATATGAAGAAGTTTCTACTTGTTTTAAGTTTATTTATCATGATTTATTCTTGTGACAATACAAGCAATAAGAATTCAGACAATCCGCTTTTGGCTGAATTCAATACGCCTAATGGAGTTCCTCCATTCGACATTATAAAAGCTGAGCATTTTCTTCCTGCTTATGAAGAAGCAATGAAGATTCATAATGCCGAAATAGAAGCTATAGTAAACAACAACGAGGCTCCTACTTTCGAGAACACAATTGTAGCTTTAGATCACTCGGGACGTATGATGGGAAAAGTGGGTGCTGTATTATCTGTTATGACCGGCACTATGTCCGACTCTACATTCCAAGCAATAGAAAAAGAAATCACACCTAAACGCACAGAGCATTACGACAATATCAACTTCAACGTTGCTCTATTCGATCGTATCAAGCAGGTTCATGATGACAGTGCAAGTGTAGCGAACCTTACAACTGAGCAAAAAATACTTCTAAAAGAAACATACAAAGGATTTGTGCGTTCTGGTATTTTACTTGACGAAGCAAAACAAGCTCGTCTTCGTGAGATCAATAAAGAATTAAGCTCAGCGTCTTTAGCTTTCAACCAAAACTTATTGAAAGAGACAGACAACTACCAACTGATAATTGACAAAAAAGAAGACCTTTCCGGTCTGCCTGAAGATGTGATCGCAGCAGCAGCTAAAGCCGCTAAAGATAACAAAATGGAAGGCAAATGGTTATTTGGTCTAGGGAAAACTAGTTGGGAGCCATTCTTACAGTATGCTGACAATCGTGATTTGCGCGAAAAACTTTACAAAGCGATGTACATGCGTGCAAACAACGACAATGAATACGACAACAAAGAGAACATCAAAAAGATTGTTGCTCTAAGACTTGAAAAAGCGAATCTTCTTGGCTATAAGACCCACGCTGATTATGTACTAGAAGAAACAATGGCTAAAACTCCTGAGAATGTGATGAGCCTTCTTAACAACATATGGAGCTATGCACTACCTCAGGCAAAAAAGGAGCGTGATGAATTACAAGCTATAGCAAAAAAAGAAGGTCACAATATCAAAATTGAATCTTGGGACTGGTGGTATTATGCTGAAAAGCTACGTAAAGAGAAATATGCTCTTGACGAAGAAGCTCTAAAACCATACTTCCAAGCAGATAATGTACGCAACGGAGTCTTCACTGTAGCAAACAAACTATACGGCATCACCTTTAAACAAAGAACAGACATCCCTGTATATCAACAAGATGTAAAAGCATATGAGGTAAATGATGCAGATGGTTCTCTTATCGGGATCATCTATTTCGACGACTTTGCGCGTGCAGGAAAACGCCCGGGAGCATGGATGAGCAGCTTCCGCAAACAAGAAGTATTTAACGGCGAATTTGTACATCCGCTAATCTATAATGTAGGAAACTATAACCCTCCTGCCAACGGAAAGCCAGCTCTACTAACATTAGACCAAGTAGAAACTATGTTCCACGAGTTTGGGCATGGTCTTCACGGTCTTCTTTCTAAATGTACTTACTACGGTCTTTCAGGCACTTCTGTTGCTCGCGACTTCGTAGAGCTTCCATCTCAGGTTATGGAACATTGGGCGTTCGAACCTGAAGTATTAAAAGAATATGCGAAACATTACGAAACAGGCGAAGTTATACCTGAAGAGCTTATCAAAAAAATACAGAACGCAGGTTACTTCAACCAAGGGTTTATGACTACTGAGCTTGTTGCTGCTGCTATTCTTGACATGAAATGGTATACAATGTCGTCTTCTCAAAACTTTGACCCTAAAAGCACAGAAAGCCTTAAACAACTTGACGTAAACAAATTTGAGGCTGATGCAATGAACCAAATAGGTTTAATTTCAGAAATTATCCCAAGATATAAGAGTACTTACTTCCAACATGTATTTAGTGGTGGTTATTCTTCAGGATACTATAGCTACCTATGGTCAGAAGTTCTGGACTCGGATGCATACCAAGCTTTTGTAGAAAAAGGAAACATCTTCGATCAAGAGACAGCTAAAGCTTTCCGCGAAAATGTTCTTTCTAAAGGAGGCACAGATGAACCAATGACTCTTTATAAGAAATTTAGAGGAGCAGAGCCTAATCCTATTTATCTACTAAAAAACAGAGGTTTTGTAAAATAAGTAGTTTTATTATCTTTGCAATTCTAAAAATTAACCAATAAAACAGAAAATACAATGGCAACTACTGCAGATATAAGAAACGGGATGTGCATCGACATAGATGGACAATACTTCGTTATCGTAGAATTTCTACACGTTAAACCAGGAAAAGGTGCGGCTTTTGTTCGCACAAAAATGAGAAGTGTAACAACTGGCCGTATCCTTGAAAGAACATTCAATGCGGGTGTAAAACTAGACGAAGTTCGTATCGAAAGACGCCCTTACCAATACCTTTATCAGGATGATATGGGATACAACTTCATGAATACTGAAACTTTCGAACAAGTTTCTATCCCTGGAGAAACGATCTCAGGTGTAGCTTTCCTTAAAGAAGGCGACATGGTTGAAGTACAAGTACACGCTGAAACAGAAACGATCCTAACTGCAGAAATGCCTCAAAACGTAATACTAGAGATTACGTATACCGAACCAGGTATTAAAGGCGACACTGCTACTAACACATTGAAACCTGCGACAGTAGAAACTGGAGCTGAAGTACGTGTTCCTCTTTTCATCAACGAAGGTGACAAAGTGAAGATCAACACAGCTGACGGTTCGTATGTGGAAAGAGTGAAAAGCTAATTAAAACTTTTCTATATATCATAAAAGAGGTATATCTTTGGGTATACCTCTTTTTTTTATGGAAAACAAACTAAAACTAAACATCAAAGATTGGGCTATAGAAGATCGCCCAAGAGAGAAAATGCTCTTAAAAGGAGTTACTGCTCTATCTGATGCAGAACTACTAGGAATACTTATCGGTTCGGGCAACAAAAAAGAAACCGCAGTAGAACTAGCTCAACGGATATTACACAGCGTTTCGAACAACTTAAATACTCTAGGCAAACTAGACATCAAGCACCTGATAAAAAACTTCAATGGAATTGGAGAAGCGAAAGCCATAACCATCGCTGCTGCATTAGAACTAGGACGGCGACGAAAGTTATCCGAGATTGCAACACAGCCACAAATAACATCCAGTGATGATGTTTATCAACTATTCCATCCTATACTAGCAGATTTAAAACACGAAGAAGTTTGGCTTCTTCTACTCAATAAAGCCAATAGAGTTATAAAGAAAATACAACTCAGCAAAGGAGGTATTGCCGGTACCGTTATCGACATACGAATGATAATGAAAGAAGCGATTGAATCCTTATCCTCTGCAATAATTCTTTGTCACAATCACCCTTCGGGCAACACCAATCCAAGCAGAGAAGATGACCAAATAACGCTAAAAATGAAAGAAGCCGGTGAGATTATGGATGTAAAATTGCTCGATCATCTTATTATCTGCGACGACTCATATTATAGCTATTTGGATAAAGGTCGACTATAGCAAGCCCGATTCATCTTTTTTCACTATTTTTGCAGCAATAATATGATATGTTATCAAAACTAACAGACCCATATTATTGTTATAGTCCGTAAACGATTAGAATTATAATTATGAGTGATTTATTAGAATTGGAAGGTAAGATCGTAACCATGATAAAAACGGTATACGATCCCGAAATACCTGTTAATATATTCGACCTTGGTCTTATTTACGAGATCGATGTCGATGATGAGAAAAATGTAACCATAACAATGACATTGACTGCCCCTAACTGTCCGGCAGCTGACTTCATTATGGAAGATGTAAGATACAAAGTTGAATCTGTACCCGGAGTAAATAATGTAATCGTAAATCTTACATTCGAACCTGAATGGAACAAAGATATGCTTAGCGAAGAAGCTAAACTCGAATTAGGATTCCTTTAAACTAAAGTATTTGAAGTGGGGAAAAAAATCTATTTTCTTTCAGATGTGCATCTTGGTTCTGCATATCATAAAAAAAACATCGATAAGCATCAGGTAATTGCTCTTCCTAACATCAAGATGAATAAAAGCGAGGTGTACCCTCAACATGATGTTGAAAGAAAACTTTGCCGTTGGCTTGACATGGCGAAACAAGATGCCGAAGCCATCTATTTGCTTGGTGATATTTTCGATTACTGGTTCGAATACAAAAATGTGGTTCCGCGCGGTTTTGTTCGTGTATTAGGGAAAATAGCAGAAATAACAGATTCTGGGATAGAAGTACACTTCTTCATTGGCAATCATGATATTTGGGTTACCGATTACCTACAAAAAGAGTGCGGCATGACAGTTCACTTAGGACCTCTTGTCCGCGACTTTAGTGGCAAGAAGTTTTTCTTGGCTCATGGAGATGGTCTAGGAGATGAATCTATATCTTTCAAGTTATTGAGAAGTATATTTCACAGCAAACTTTGTCGTATTCCTTACGCAGCCATACATCCTCGCTGGACTGTAGGATTTGCTCAATGGTGGTCAAACCATAACCGCACTGCTCATGAGAATCCTCCTTATTTTGGCGAAGATAAAGAACATCTGGTACTGTTTGCCAAGCAACAGCTCAAAACTGCACCAAACATCAATTACTTTGTTTTTGGTCACCGCCACATTATGTTAGATTTGATGCTTTCAGCAAGTTCACGCATTGTCATATTAGGAGATTGGATAGACTATTTCTCCTATGGCGTATTTGATGGAGAGAATTTTACCCTCGAAATATTTGAAGAATAAAAAAAGAGCCGCTTATAACTAAGCGGCTCTTTTCATATATTGATTCTCTATTTATTAGAATCTTATTCCGTAACCGAAACCTACTGTAAAGTGATCTAAATCACTGAAAGTATATTTCATTTCAAGATTTAAGAAACTAGAGCTGCTAAGATTGTATTCAAAGCCTCCTCCTAAGTTAAATCCCCAATCTGTAGCACCTTTACCTACTCCATCAGGAAGATCTCCTGTATAACGATTGTTTAGCATAGACAAACCAGCTAAAGGATAAATATTAAGCTGAGATTCTAGAGGAAATACATAGTGGAAGTTTACGTTAGCATCGAATCCTAATACTTTATTTTTAGGGAACATCAACATTACATCTGGAGCTAAACGAAAATTGTTCGCAATATTGTAACGTCCTTCTACTCCAATCATAAAACGACCTGGATCTGATTGATAACCTGCTTGGAAAACTGCGGCTTTTTCACCTTTACCAAGCCCTGATTGTGCGTGTAGTCCTAAAGAAAAAACAGCTAATAAAACAGCTAAAATTACTTTTTTCATACTTAAAAAATTTATGTTAATAAAAAAATTATAGACGAATGAACTTAACATTCTTTAAATCTATAACCGCAAAAGTATAATAAAGTTCATGAATAATAAAATTAACTTTCAAAAAAAGCTCTCTCCTAAACAAATACCGATAACTAATAGTACCTTTGCCCCTGAGTTAATTAGATGGTTATTAATATGAAAATGATAAAAGGTGTCTTTATCATTCTTCTATTTTATTTTTTGGGAGAGGCTATCAGTTTTTTTATAAAAGGCTTCATTCCCGGAAATATTATAGGAATGATTCTGCTTTTTCTCTCTCTCTACTTCAAAATTTTTGATTCAGACAAAGTAAAAGATGTAGCAACTGCGTTCACTCGCAATATGGCTATTTTCTTTATTCCAGCCGGAGCCGGGCTTCTAGGCTCTTACGGACTTATCAGCCAATTCTGGATGTCTATACTTATCGTATGCTCCATCAGCACTGTATTAGTTATTGCGGTAGTAGCTTTAATTCAACAAAAGATGGAGGGCAATAAAAAATGAAAGCTTTATTTGAGTCTACAGAATTTATATTACTGCTCATCTTCGGAAGCTATCTATTAGGTCAATGGATATTCAAGAAGACAAGAATACCTCTATTGCATCCTCTTATTATAGCAATCGGTATTATTATAGTTTTTCTTAAGATAGCAGACATAAGCTACGAAACCTTTGATGAGGGGAGCCGATTTGTAAGCTTTATGCTCGGACCTTCTGTTGTCGCCTTGGGATATGTACTATACGAACAGTTGGATTATCTAAAAGGCAATGTTTTATCTATTCTTACCTCAATCTTCATAGGAAGTATAGTAGGAATTCTAAGCGTCATCATCCTTGCCCGAATTACCGGGGCAGATGAAGTTCTCATTTACAGCCTGGAACCAAAATCAGTAACATCTCCAATAGCTATGAGTATATCTCAACAGTCAGGAGGCAATGTTTCATTAACAGCAATAATTGTTTTATTCTGTGGTATTTTCGGCAGCATCATTGGTCCGCCGGTACTACGTTTATTAGGTATAAAAAGCAGTGTAGCCAAAGGTTTGGCGATGGGAGCTTCGGCACATGGTATAGGTACAGCAAAAGCTATGGAAATGGGAATGATAGAAGGGGCACTTAGTGGACTAGCTATAGGACTGATGGGGGTTATGACAGCTCTTTTAATCCCAATCATCCACCAATTATTCGGTTTAGCATCATAAAGAAAAGCCTTACTGCTATATTGAAGAAGATTCATATTAGAAGAATTCTAAAAATGGCAGCATTTGACTACCTTTGCGTAAAACAATTTATATGGCATCAATACTACAAGTAGATCTTCTTACCAAGAGTTTTGGCGACCTTGTCTTATTCAAGGATATATCATTTGGCATAGCCGAAGGAGAACGTATAGGTCTAATCGCTAAAAACGGATCAGGAAAAACAACCCTTTTGAACATACTTGTAGGAAAAGAACCTCACGATAGTGGTTCAGTCGTATTTCGCAAAGACTTGCGTATTGCCTATCTAGAGCAAGATCCTATATATCCCGAGAATCTTACAGTCCTTCAAGCCTGCTTCCATTCGGGAAATGAGATAACTGATCTGATAGCCGAATACGAACAGGTTATAAATTCTAAGGACCAGTCAGGCTTAGAAAATATCCTTCAACGAATGGATATACTGCAAGCATGGGACTACGAACATAAAGCTAAGCAAATCTTGGCTCAGTTAAAGATCAAGAACTTTGATCAGAAAATCGGCGAATTATCAGGAGGTCAATTAAAACGTGTTGCTCTGGCAAACGTCTTAATTACAGAGCCGGATCTTATTATTCTCGACGAGCCTACTAACCACCTCGATCTGGATATGGTAGAATGGCTCGAAGGACACCTACAACAATCAAGACTAAGTCTTTTGATGGTTACTCACGACCGCTATTTCTTAGACCGAGTATGCAACGAGATCATAGAAATAGATCAGCAACAATTATACAGATACAAAGGGAACTACTCTTACTATCTTGAAAAAAGAGACGAAAGAGTCAGTGCCCAAAACTCAGAAATAGATAGAGCCAACAACCTTCTCCGCAAAGAGTTGGATTGGATGCGCCGTCAGCCACAAGCCAGAGGGACAAAAGCAAAATCTCGCATCGATGCTTTTTACGACTTGGAAAAGAAAGCACAACAAGCGAGAGATGCAGGCAATGTACAACTACAGATGAAAGGCTCGTATATTGGCAACAAAATATTCGAAGCGAAGCATATCTACAAATCTTTTGATGATATCAAGATTCTTGAAGACTTCAACTATATATTTGCCCGCTACGAGAAGCTTGGAATTGTTGGCAACAACGGGACAGGAAAATCTACTTTTATAAAAATGCTGATGGGAGAAGTTGCTCCCGATAAAGGTGAATTCGACATAGGCGAAACTGTAAAATTTGGTTATTACAGTCAGGATGGACTTAAGTTCGACGACCAAATGAAAGTGATCGATGTAGTACAAAACATAGCAGAGGTCATCGACTTAGGGAATGGGAGCAAACTAACCGCTTCGCAATTCCTACAGCATTTTCTATTTGCACCCGAAAAACAGCACAGCTTTGTCTATAAACTTTCGGGAGGAGAAAGGCGTCGTCTCTACCTCTGTACGGTACTCATAGCCAATCCGAACTTCTTAGTTCTTGATGAGCCGACAAATGATTTGGATATCGTTACATTAAATATTTTAGAGGAATACCTACAACAGTTCAAAGGTTGCGTTATAGTCGTATCGCACGACCGTTACTTTATGGACAAAACGGTTGACCACCTCTTAGCCTTCCAAGGGGATGCGCGAATAAAAGATTTCCCAGGCAACTATACACAATACAGAGAGTGGAAAGAAATCCAGGACTCTTTGGAAAAAGAGAAACAACAAGCATCTAAACCCAAAGAAGAGAAACAACCTATAGTTCCAACAAAACCTCAAGAAAAGAAGAAATTGTCCTTCAAAGAAAAACGTGAGTTTGAAGAGCTGGACGAGTTAATTCCAAAACTAGAAGAAGAGAAAAACAACTTGGAGGTAGAGATGTCAAGCGGGACTTTATCTTCTGACGAATTAATCAGCAAATCGAACCGCATTAGCGAACTGATAGATGAAATAGACGAGAAGACATTGAGATGGATGGAACTTAGCGAACTAATATAAACTATACATCCTCTCTATACTTTTTTTGATTCTCACACAAACTCTTTCCTTTTAAGAGTGTTTAATAGATGACTTTGAATTTAAGATGATAGAATCTTGAGTCAAAAGACTAATGATAATAATGTATAAATGGAAGCTGTAATCAAACCCAAACTTTGGTCTGCAAGTTACCTAAATGTCTGTTTAGCGAACTTTCTGATGGCATGTTCTTTCAATTTATTAATGCCATCCATCCCGTTATATGTCACCGAACAGATGGGCATTCCACAATCACGCACCGGAATTGTGTTAGCATCATACGCTATCGCACTGATGTTTGTTCGCCCATTCTCTGGCTACATGGTAGATATCTTCTCTCGCAAGAAAATATTACTTATTGCATTTACCTGTTATGTACTCACTTTCTTTGGATACTTTTGGGCAACAACAGTAATGCTTTTTGTCTTCGTACGTTTTCTGCATGGTATCACATGGGGACTGTCCACCGTTTCGTCCAGCACACTTGCCATTGACGTCGTTCCATCCGAAAGACGTGCCGAAGGGATTGGATATTACGGAACATTCATGAATGTAGCAATGGCAATAGGACCATTCTTCGCTATACATATATACAACCACTATGGTTTCGACATCCTTCTTTGGTGTGCTATCGTTATGGGGATACTGGGTATCATAGCCGTATCGCTCATCAAAGCACCTGAGAGACCAAAGGTAGAACGACAGAAGATCTCCCTAGACCGTTTCTTTTTACTTAGAGGGTGGCCAATATTTCTCAATCAGCTGTTACCATGCTTTGCCTGGGGCACAATAGGCCCTTTTGTAGCCCAATACGGCAAAGAGATCGGTATTCCTAACGCAGGTATCTTTTTCTTATTCTGGGCAGGAGGGATCATTATATCACGTGTATTTGCAGGGAAGTTGGTAGATAGAGGCAAGATACATGAAGTCAATGTTTCTGCAATGGCAATCGTTACCGCAGCTTTTTTTGTATTTGCTTCTATACATAACATATATGCATTCTGCCTATCGGGATTATTTATTGGCATTGGCTTTGGAATGATGTTCCCTGCCCTGCAAACTCTCTATATCAACCTTGCAGAGAACAACCAAAGAGGAACAGCAAACTCTACTTACCTCATTGGATTCGATTTCGGATTGGCTCTAGGGATGCTAGGAGGAGGATATATCACAGGGTTTATGTCTTTCGAGGCATTATACTTATTCTCTGCAGTACTGTGCTTCGTCAGCATTATGATATATTGGTATGTATCAAGGATAGTATATGAGAGAAAGAGACTAAGATAAATTACAGGTCAAATAGGTATTCCAGAAGCTCGCAACCCATACAATAAGCTCTTAATCAACGTATTATACCCGAATCCTTGAAAAACTAAACATCTGACTATCAAGCATATGTAAAAACAAAAAAGCAATCTCGAATGAGATTGCTTTTTTATATCATAAAAGGTGAATTATTTCACTTTGTTTACGATTGCTTTGAATGCTTCTGGATGATTAACAGCTAGGTCAGCTAGAACCTTACGGTTAATTTCGATTCCATTTTTGTGAAGAGCACCCATTAGGCGAGAATAAGACATACCTTCTAGGCGAGCTGCTGCATTGATACGTTGAATCCACAATGCGCGGAAGTTACGTTTTTTAGCACGACGGTCGCGGAATGCGTAGGTAAGACCTTTTTCCCATGTGTTTTTAGCTACTGTCCACACGTTTTTACGTGCTCCATAGTAACCTCTTGTTAATTTTAATACTTTTTTTCTGCGGTTGCGTGACGCAACATGATTGACTGATCTTGGCATAATTTACAATGTTTTGAATGATAGCGGTTTTCTTGTTTCAAAAACTCTTTGCTGCATACATCCGGTTAATAAATCTTTTTAAAAACTTGCTTTAGAAACTCAATTATTTCATTGCTAATAATTTCTTAACAGCATTTTCATCTACTTTATGCACAAGACCTGCATGAGTTAGATTTCTTTTCTGTTTTTTAGTTTTCTTAGTCAAGATGTGACTTTTGAAAGCATGTTTTCTTTTGATTTTTCCTGATCCGGTAAGGGCAAACCTCTTTTTGGCACCGGAATTAGTCTTTTGTTTTGGCATCTCAGTTAATTAATTAATTTTATTTACTAAACGAATAATTATATAAGTTGATTATTCTTCTTCTTTAGTCTCCTTTTCTTCAACAACTTTTTTCTCTACCTCTTTCTTTCCCTCTTCTTTAGGTTTAGCAGGTGCTTTTGTTGGTTGTTTTTTAGGAGAAAGCATCATGATCATTTTCTTACCTTCCAATTGAGGCAACTGATCTACTTTAGCTAAATCTTCTAATTCTGTAGCAAAACGCAACAATAGAACTTCTCCTTGATCTTTAAACAAGATTGAACGACCTTTAAAGAAAACGAATGCTTTCACTTTCGATCCTTCTTCCAGGAAGCTTTTTGCATGTTTAAGTTTGAAGTTGAAGTCATGGTCGTCCGTCTGAGGTCCGAAACGAATCTCTTTCACTACCACTTTTACAGATTTTGCTTTAGCTTCTTTCTGCTTTTTCTTTTGTTGATAAAGAAATTTCTGATAATCCATTATTTTGCAAACAGGGGGCACAGCAGTTGGTGAAATCTCCACCAAATCAAGCTCAAGTTCATCTGCCATTCGTAGGGCTTCTTGTACAGTGTATACACCTTGTTCTACATTGTCACCTACCAGGCGAATCTCTCTAGCACGGATATTTCCGTTAATACGATGTAAATCTTCTTTCTTTTGATTAAATCTGTTATTCCTCATTCAAAAACTGATTAGAATCTTTCTTTATCTTTTTATTATTTTATAATATTAATTATCAAGCATATAAACACGAACACTTAGGATTATTGCTCCCATGCATTCATCATTCTCTCTATTTCTTCATTCAATTGGGCAGCAAAGTTAGTAAATTTCATTGAACCTTTATCACCTTCACCCTGTTTTCTTACAGAAACTTCTTCAGTTTCTGCTTCTTTCTCTCCAACTACGAGCAAATATGGGATTCTCTTCAACTCATTATCACGAATTTTGCGGCCAATTTTTTCGTTACGGTCATCTACCTGAGAACTAATACCTTTTTGCTTCAAGTAACCTGATACTCGATAAGCATAGTCATTGAATTTCTCACTGATAGGTAACACAACTACCTGATCCGGAGCTAGCCACAACGGGAATTTTCCGGCTGTGTGTTCGATCAGTACAGCGATGAAACGCTCCATTGACCCGAATGGCGCACGGTGAATCATTACAGGACGGTGTTTTTGGTTATCCGCTCCGGTATATTCCAATTCGAAACGCTCAGGAAGGTTGTAATCTACCTGAATTGTACCTAATTGCCAGCGACGCCCAAGAGCATCTTTGACCATAAAGTCTAGTTTAGGGCCATAGAAAGCTGCTTCACCAAGCTCTACTTTAGCCGGCAAGCCTTTTTCTTGGCAAGCTTCGATAATAGCACGCTCAGCTTTTTCCCAGTTTTCGTCGCTACCTATATATTTTTCTTTATTCTCTGGATCTCTCAACGAGATTTGAGCTTCAAATTTTTCAAAGTCCAATGCCTTGAAAATAATGAACACAATATCCATTACTTTAAGGAATTCTTCTTTCAACTGCTCAGGTGTACAGAAAATATGCGCATCGTCTTGAGTAAACCCGCGCACACGAGTCAGACCATGAAGTTCGCCACTTTGTTCGTAACGGTAAACAGTTCCGAATTCAGCCAGACGCAAAGGCAAATCTTTGTATGAGCGAGGTACTACCTTGTAAATCTCACAGTGGTGAGGGCAGTTCATCGGTTTCAACAGATACTCTTCTCCTTCTTCCGGTGTATGGATAGGCTGGAATGAGTCCTTACCATATTTTGCATAGTGACCCGAAGTTACATAAAGCAGTTTGCTACCAATATGCGGAGTCATTACTTGCTCATACTCGAATCTTTTTTGGATCTTCTTCAAGAAATCTTCCAGTTTCAGTCTCAATTGAGTTCCACGAGGCAACCATAGAGGCAAACCTTTTCCTACATTTTCGGAAAAAGCAAACAGCTCTAATTCTTTACCAATCTTACGGTGGTCGCGCTTCTTGGCTTCTTCTAACAAATGAAGATACTCATCCAACATTTTTTTCTTAGGGAATGTGATTCCATAAAGACGAGTCAATTGCTTACGCGTTTCGTCACCACGCCAGTATGCGCCGGCAGCACTCAATATCTTAACCGCCTTGATATAAGACGTATTTGGTAAGTGAGGTCCACGGCACAAGTCTGTAAACACACCTTGTGTATAAGTTGTAATAGTTCCGTCTTCAAGATCGTTGATCAGTTCTACTTTATAATTTTCGGCACGATCGCCAAACATCTTTATAGCATCAGCTTTCGTTATGCTTTGACGTTTGATCTCCTCCTTATTAGCGATCAGCTCCATCATTTTGGCTTCAATCTTAGGGAAATCAGAATCTTTAACCGGCGTATCACCGAAATCTATATCGTAGTAAAATCCGTTTTCGATAGCCGGACCTATACCAAATTTAGCATGTGGGTAAAGTATTTGAACAGCCTCGGCCATCAAGTGAGCCGAAGAGTGCCAATAGGCATGCTTAGCATCATCGTCTTCCCATTTCAAAAGTTCAATGGTAGCATCTTGCTCTAACGGCCTCGTCAGATCCCAAACATCACCATTAACTTTAGCGGCAAGCACATCCTGAGCCAAACGCGAACTAATACTTTCTGCAATCTGTAAAGATGTTGTTCCTTTTGCGAACTCGCGAACGGAACCATCTGGAAAAGTTACTTTAATCATCTTTTTTGATATTTAGTTACATAGCTTCTACAAACAAGCTATTTATTCAACTTGCAAAAATAAGTATTTTTTACAGATAAAATCATACTTAGTCTTTCTTTTAAGTATTCGACCTTATCAAAAAATATAATAAAAATGCTCTTTTGAAAAACAGATTCAAAAGAGCATTTACTATTCATTACCTTAAACTTTATTCTGTCATTCTTTTTATAATGCTATATGCACCTACAATACCCATTTCACCAGCTTTTCTCATATCGTCCAAAGCTCTGTTCTTATCCTTAATATGGAAACGACTCAGACCTCTATTGTAATAAGCTTCGGCAAAACCGGGATCGCGACGAATAGCTTCGCTATAATCCAAAATAGCTGCTCTGAAGTCATTTTGCTTATACCTAACATCAGCCCTGTTATAATAGGCATAAACAAAGTCTGGGTTCAGCTCGATCACCTTGTTATAACAGTTAATAATAAGCTCAAACTCTTTTTTACCATGGTCGAGCAGAACTGTAGATGGCAGTTTTGTTTCTTTTTTTACTCCCCCCAAATTGGACAATTCTGTTTGTTCTGATTTCTTTTCATACTCTAGCACATTTTCATTCAGTTCTAATTGTTTCGTACAAACAACTGCCAGATTGAAATATGCCAATGTGAATTTAGGATTGAGTTCTATCGCTTTTTTGAAATCTTCGATCGAGCTGGAAAAATCTTGCACAAGCATATAATCCATTGCTCGAGCAAAATACAAATCGGCATTATTCGGTCTTTCTGCAATTTCTTTTGATAAATTTTCTATCGAAGTAAAATGCTCCTCGGCTTGCAATTCATTCAACGAGGCTTCTTTGTTAGCCAATCTCAACTTTTTAGTCAAGACATTTTTCTTGTTCAATGCATCCACCAGAGGGCTATAATAAACAAAACCTCTAAGGTCTGATTGCTTTTCATAATATGTAACTATAAAACGAGGTTCTAGAGCCAAATCAACTTGTTTATTCTGAATACGACCACGCGTATTGCTTCCATATTTATTCTTCTCTTCAACTGTTTTATCTGCAACAACTAGCAAATTAAACTTATCAAGGTCACTATCCGATTTTTCTCTGGTCTTATTTTTCGTTTCAGCATCAGTATCGTCTCCTTTTCCTTCTGCCAATTCTCTATTTTTGCGAGCCTCTTCATTTCTCGCGTAATTAAAGTCACGCTCGGCGCCTTTCAAATCGTTTTGTCTGTGTTTAATTTCAGCTCTAGCCATAAAGCCGTGATAAAATTCCGGATATTCAGCCAGCACGGTATTCAGATCTTCGAGCGCACCCTTGTAGTCGCCAATATTACTCTTAAGCAATGATCTGTTATAGTACGCTATATAGTTCTTTGGTTCGGCCTGAATTACAACATCAAAGTCTTCTATAGCTCTATTATCGTCTCCTACCTGAGAGCGAAGAAGTCCTCGATTGAATCGTGCAATTATATTATTCCCATCCAACTCTATTACTTTGTCATAGTCGCTCATAGCCCCTCTAAGATCATTCTTCGAATAGCGCACCAGCCCTCTATTGATATAATTACCTTCATACAACGGATCGATACGAATAGCTTCATCAAAATCACCCAAAGCTTTATCCAAATCTTGCTTATAGTAATGTAACAAACCTCTCATCGCATAAGGATGAGATAGATATTTATCTATTTTTATTGCTTCATCATAATTTGCAAAAGCCTGTATTGTATCTCCTTTCTCTTGATACATTGCCCCTCGCATCATATACCCTTCGGTATATTTAGGATATATTTCCAATAAACGATTTAGATATTTCTCAGCGTCTTCATATTCTTTTTTCTGTATATTGACTACCCCCAAATTAACCAATGTAAATTTATCATTTGGAGAATTATCCAATGATACCAAGTAATCGGCCAAAGCCCCGTCATAATCTCCCTGATTTTGGCGAGCATCGGCTCTGAGCTGATGTACTCTGGTCATAAAAGGATTTCTATCAAGGGCTAAAGTACAATCATCCTCCGCTCCCTTAAAATCATCCAGATAATATTTTGCTATTGCTCTATAGTAATAGGGTTCTGCCAAGAACGGTTTGACTTTAATCACTTGATTAAAGTATTGTATAGACAAAACATAGTCTTCGAAGTAAAGGGCATTGCGTCCGATAAGAGTTACTCTTTCAGTATTTATCTGAGACATTGAACTTAACGCACAACAAAGGGCAAATATGAGGACTACGATCTTTTTCACCAAGGTATAAATTAAGTGTTGATTGGCAAATATATAAATAATACATTAAGAAAATAAGAGAGGCCTGACAGACCTCTCTTATTTTAATATATTTTTTAATTTTCAAAATAATCATCATGGTAGTAAGAGTTCTTCTTCAGATAATATGTTTTATCCCCATAGTATCGGGATGTGCCATAATAACCTTCTCTACCTTTCACATCATTAAAGACTAGGGCTATATTTTCTACACCATCATATTTCAGCTGATTGATTACACTCTTAAAGAATGACTTGCTCGTTTTCGCTCTTCTCACAACAAACAACGTAGTATCTACAAGCTCTGATAAGATATAGGCATCAGACACCAATCCGACCGGGCTACAATCTATTACAACATAGTCATACATTTCTTGCAAATGCTCTAAAACCTGACGCGTTTTATCTGTCTTGATTAACTCACTCGGATTTGGCGGTAGTGTCCCTGCAGGAATAACATCAAAACCATAATCGGGATGAGTAATGATAATATCCTCTAATGTTACCTGACCAATTAGGTAATTAGAAATACCTTTATGCGTATCCATCTGCAATGTTTTAGAAACAGAAGGACGTCTTAAGTCTAAGTCTACTATAATTACTTTCTTACCCGTCAGTTGATAAACCGAGGCTATATTTGTTGCTATAAAAGTCTTTCCATCAGCAGGTTCGGTAGAAGTAACCAATACAGTAATCTTATCTTCCCGCTGAGCCATATACCCAATACGAACACGCATATTCCTGAACGCCTCGGCAAAACTGGATTTTGGATAATTCTTGACCAGAACGACTCCATTTGCCAACTTCTTAGAAACGTTTTCAATAGTCCCGATAACAGGCAACCCTGAAAGCTTTTCGCATTCTTCCTTTGTTGTTATAGAAAAATTAAATACTTCTTCTTTTAATACAACAAAAACCAGAGGTATGATTAAGCCAATAATAAAGTAATTCATGTAGTTTTTACTCAACTGTCCGCCATTTATTCCCATACGAATAATACGAGGTGCTTCATAAATCTCATTATCAGGCTCATTCGACGCTTTTTGTATTTCGGCTTCTCTCTTTCTTTGTGTCAAGTATTGATGATACATTTCATGGAAACGGTACTCTCGTTGAAACTTAATCAAGTCTCGTTCTTGAGGAGGAAGATTATCCATCTTTTTTTGTACCACATTATATTTTCTTATCAGTGCATCTTTCTGATCCTGAAGTCGTATTTGCATCAATTGAACTTCCTTTGCTATACTTATTCTATAATCAGTAAGAATATCTACAGTTTTATAATACAATGGATTCTTGTCTCCAAGGTTCTTATACTTATTAAGAACCTCATTGTATTTTTCGATCAATTCGCTTAGTCTTCTATTATTAATATTTAAGCTAGCCGGATCAACAATCTCCATTGTTTGTTCATTATCTATTGACTCTTTCACCATTTGAGACAACAACATAATAGACCTGTCTTTTACCGACAGAGCGTCAATCTCACGTTCGGCACTATCCATTTCTATTCTCAAAGAAGGCGATGCAACTTCATAAACACCTGTTGCTTTTTGTAAATTTTCTAAATTGTGACGAGATAAATCTAACGAGTCTGTTATAAGCTTTAATTCTTTAGCCAAGAAATTGATAGTCAGATCTGCTTGTTTGTTTTTCAAAAACAAGTTATAATCCTGAAATTCATCCAACAAACAAGTCATATAATCTTTATCCCTACCAGGATCGGCTCCAGTCATCGAGATAGATAAAATCGTAGAGTTTGATCGATACAGACGAGAACTAACTCGTCCATTATACATAGAGATCAGATCTCTATCAGATAAGAATCTAAAGTTGAAAAAACTTATATCTTTTCTAAACTGTTTCGTCTCTGGCAAAAATTTCCCTCTTTTTTCTAATCTCAGTTTAAAAAGTTCATTTTCATAAACCTCTCCGTAAGGTATAATCATTTTCACACCTACTTCACCTTCTGCATTTTTCTTATAGCTTACTTCGCATCTATCTTCGTCAAGATAGCTTACAGTATAAGTATATTGATATGCCTCGGGCTTTATATCTTGTTCCAGAGAGTCTATTACAACTTCTACCGGACTATCAGTATACATACTCAGCCTTTTAAGTTTAGAGCCCAAGAAGAACGTTTCGAAATAGTAATCTACATGCATCTTATTAGGCAATCGCTGAACTGTACGTTCTGTCAATCCGTAAGAAGAAAGCACAATTTGCTGGTTCTCTGTATTTCGGAGAAGTACATTTGTTGGTACAGCTCCTGCCACGACACTAGACCTTCCTGCTGGTTCCAAAATAATCATAGATTCTGTAACAGAGTAAGGAACCCATTTTTTATTCTCCAAGAAGGCTAATCCTAAACAAATTGCAACTGATATTACAAATAGATACCAATACTTCAATATTCGATAAAACCAAAGTACAAAGTCGAACGAAATATTCGTCTTCGATTTTATATTCTCAAAGTACGGATCTGATTCTACCGCTTTTTTATTGTCAACACTCATAAATCAATAAATATTTGTGCTAAAATCTATACAACACTGAATACAAGAAGAAAGTTAAAGGACCCGACAACATAGATGTAAACGAGGCCAATGACTCTACATTAAAAAACGCGTTCTTATTGGTTGGAAAGTAAATATAATCGTTAGGTTTTATATAGTAAAATTCCGATTGTATCACATCTTGAGTTCTTAAATCAAACTCCATCTGTTTGGTAGTACCATCTTCATTTTTTCTTAAAATCTTCACTTTCGACAAGTCCATTTTTCCTGTCGTTTGCTGAGCTAGAGATAACGCCTGATATATAGTCATATTTTCCTTATAGACAGGATATGTACCTCTACGATCTTCTGCATATATAAAGAAGTTATTATTGCCCATCGTTACTTTTACCTGTACATCTTTTATCGATTCCTGCATCATCTTTTGCAAGATATCCTCAGCTTGCTGAACAGTATAGCCTGCAATTTTAGCCTTACCGAAGAAAGGCAGAATTACAGTACTATCCTCATAAATACGATACATTTTCAATGCGTTCTGATCAGTAGACAATACTGTATTGAATGTATTTACCAACTCGGAATCACTAGACGAGATAGCACAGGTAATCATATCACCTATATCTAATTTATACTCTTCGAACGATTTTAATGGATATTGTGTATTAAGAGCTTGCATATAATTAACCTCCTCGCTGGTAATACATGAAGACATGAAATACAGAGGGGCAATACACAACAACAAATAGTATAATTTCTTCATAGTTAGAAAATTCTTAACACAACGACAACAAGACTTGCCACAGACAGTAATACTCCCACAACCCCAGCAATAGAGGTTGTTGATCCTATAAACTTCTTCGATGTTTGAGGTATATATATAACATCATTTGGCTGAATATAATAATATTCGGTATCAATGATATCTTTACTGCGCAAATCAAACGTTTTCGATACAGAACCGGTATCTGTTTGTCGTATAACTGTTACCTTTGATCGATCTCCATACGGACCTATATTTCCGGCAATAGCAAGCGCCTGAAGTATTGTCATAGACGTATTAGGCATTGTTACTCTGCTAGCCCCAGCTTCACCAAGCACACTAAAATATCTGTTAGCCAGACTGACTTCAGCGGTTGTACCTTCACTCAATTCATCCAGCTTTTGACTTATCAGGTTTCTGGCTTCCAACATAGTCAGACCTTGCACATACAGCTTGCCTATATAGGGGAAAGTTATTGTTCCGTCAGCATATACAGAAACGGGTCTGATACCTCCCATATTTTCAAGACCACGACTCTGACTTCCGACATTCACTCCCGTCGATTCGTTCAGTCCCTGACGCGTAAAACGAGGCACATAACCAGAGAACATTCTGGCGGTTTCATTATCCCAGGCATACACAGCTATACTAAGCTGATCTCCCGGAATGATTTTATATTCTTCTGGCTTTATTGTCAACTCAGGGTATTTCAGTTCTATGTCCTGCAATAAGTTTGTGTGCTTATTAGTTATACAAGAACTACTGAGTACAGAAATGCAAAGTAAGAGTCCGAATAGTTTTATCAAGTTTTTCATAAATGTGTTACATTCATTATCGTCTACCTTCAACAGCTTTGACTCTGTAATGGCAATTCACTCTGCCTTTTATCATGCTATTGAGTTTGTTCTTAATCATCTGCTTACGGATTCCCGATATTTTATCAATAAACAATTTCCCTTCTATATGATCATACTCGTGCTGAATACAGCGGGCAAAGAAATCGCTATAAACTTCATCATGAGAAACAAAATTTTCGTCTAAATATTGTATACGGATAGTTTCTTCTCTTTCCACTGCCTCATTTATACCAGGAATACTCAGACAACCTTCATCCATTTTCACTATCTCTCCTGTATATTCTACAATTTTAGGATTGATAAAAACCTTCTTGAAATCGGCATATTTCGGATCATCTTCGGCCAAAGGCTCTAAATCGATCACAAAAAGACGAATATCTAATCCTACCTGTGGCGCAGCTAATCCTACTCCATCGGCATTATACATTGTCTCAAACATATCATCGATAAGTTTCTTCAGGTTTGGATATTCAGGGGTGATATCTACAGCCACTTTTCTCAACACAGGCTGTCCATATAGGTATATCGGTAAAATCATATATATTTTTATTTGTTTTGTAATCTTAGACTTTCCATGTAACTCTGCAAAATAATAACAGCACTTACTTCATCAACCAAGGCTTTGTTTTGCCGGTCTTTCTTTTTCAGTCCTGCTTCTAATATAGTTCGTTGTGCTAAGGATGACGTAAAACGTTCATCGTATAATTCTACAGGGATTTGTGGATAAATAGCTCGAAGTTTCTTTACAAACGGACGAATATGTTTCATATTCTCCGAATATTCATTATTCATCTGTTTGGGAAGTCCTACTATAAACCGATCAACTTCTTCTTTTTCCAGATACTTCTTCAGGTAATCCAACAGAGTATGTGTAGGAACTGTTGCCAAACCATTCGCTATAATCCTAAGAGAATCAGTCACGGCTAAGCCTGTCCGCTTGGTTCCATAATCTATTGCCAAAAATCGCCCCATATTAAAACGACAAAGTTAGAAAAAATATTTATCCCCACTTAATTATAAGTTGTAAATACTACAAAATAAACACTTTTATTCATTTTTACATAGTATCATAATAAAAAAAACAGATGAAAAACTTTTGCTTTCCATCTGTCTATTGTATTTGCATTTATTTCAATCCATCAAATGTTCGAAAGACCTGCGCTTCAACTCAAAGTCTCTACCCAGATATTTCTCCCTCACAATCTCATTCGAAGCCAATTCTTCTGCTGTACCCTGAAACAAGACTTTCCCTTCGAACAACAGATATGCTCTATCGGTAATACTCAAAGTTTCATCCACATTATGATCTGTAATCAGAATACCAATATTTTTATATTTCAATTTGGCTACAATCTCTTGAATATCCTGCACAGCGATAGGGTCTACTCCGGCAAAAGGCTCATCCAGCATAATAAACTTTGGATCGATAGCCAGACATCGGGCAATTTCGGAACGGCGACGCTCCCCCCCCGACAAGCGGTCTCCAAGATTCTTCCTTACTTTATGCAAACCAAATTCATCAATAAGACTTTCTAGTTTCTCCTTCTGATATTCGGCTGATGTATTAGTCATTTGAAGCACCGATCGGATATTATCTTCAACCGTCATTTTTCTAAAGATAGATGCTTCCTGAGCCAGATAACCTATACCATGCTGGGCTCGTTTATAAACAGGAAACTTGGTTATTTCCTTATCATTCAAGAATATTTTCCCCTCATTAGGAACAACAAGCCCTACTGTCATATAGAAAGTAGTAGTCTTGCCGGCTCCGTTAGGTCCTAGCAATCCAACAATCTCACCTTGTTTCACATCTATAGAGACATGATTTACAACAGTTCTCGACTTGTATTTTTTCACCAAATCCTCGGTGCGCAGCACCATTCTTTCTTCTTTCTGCACTTGATCCATAACTCCTCTACGGGGCTTCGATTTTTATTATTCCAGAACAGTAACCCAACCATACGTATCGGGTTCATCTCCTAACTGAATAGCTCTTAATTTATTATAAAGTTTTGTACTGATTGGGCCGGCATTGCCATCTTTTGAAATCACATACGATTTATTTTCGTCAATATCGTCTACTTTCAAAATAGGGCTAATAACAGCCGCTGTACCCACCTGACCTGCTTCTTCAAATGTAGCTAATTCCTCTTCAGCTACTTGCCTACGCTCTACTTTCAATCCCATATCTTCAGCCAACTGCATCAAACTTCGGTTTGTTATAGAAGGTAGAATTGACGAAGACAGAGGTGTTATATATGTATTATTTTTTATTCCAAAGAAATTAGCGGGGCCGCATTCGTCCAAGTATTTTTTTTCTTTTGCATCTAGATACAACACTGCCGAATATCCCATTTCGTGCGCTTTATGTCCAGCAACCAGACTTGCCGCATAGTTTCCTCCTATTTTAATAGTTCCTGTACCTAGTGGAGCAGCACGGTCGTACCCTCTCAATATAGCTACCGGAGTTGGTTTAAAGCCTTCTTTAAAGTAAGGCCCCACTGGAGTAACAAACACCAAGAACAAATATTCTGCTGATGGCTTCACTCCTACTTGCGGACTCATCCCTAGCAACAACGGACGGATATATAACGAAGCCCCACTACCATATGGCGGAATAAAGCGTTCGTTCATTTTAACAGCTTTAATAACTGTTTCTTCAAAAACTTCTACCGGAAGCTCTGCCATCATAATACCTTGGCAAGAAGAAATCATTCTCAGGGCATTATCACGCATTCTGAAAATTCGAATTTTCCCGTCTTTACCTCTGAAAGCCTTAAGCCCTTCAAAAGCCTCTTGCCCGTAGTGCAGACAAGTAGCAGCCATATGAATGTCAATTTGCTCAGATGTAGTTTCTGCAGGAGCACTCCATTTACCATCTTTGTAATAACTTCTCACGTTGTAATCTGTCTTCATATATCCGAAAGACAAATTAGCCCAGTCAATTTCATTCATGTCAGTAAAAGTTTTATCAGTCAATTATAATTGCTTGTATTATCAAAACAAAAGTACGATTTTCGGCGACACATCTACTATTTTTCAAGGCTTTATGTCATAAAAATGTAAAAATATTTGCAAAAAGACTATTCTTCGTACAGTTTATCAGTAAACAATACTCCTTGCAAATGGTCGAACTCGTGCTGAAAGATAACACCCGTAAAATCTCCGCCACGAGATTCTCCCCTCAGTGTTTCTTTTATCAGATTGCCTTTTTCGTTATAGTATTCTACTGTTATTTCGGGATAACGCTTTGTGTTTCCCGATTTATCAGGCACAGAAAGACATCCATCATTTTCGAAACAGATAATAGTATCCGACACTGATACAATCTTCGGATTTATAGCCACTTCAACTGGTCTATCTGGTTTATCCAAACGCATAAACAAAAACAAGTTGCGATGAATACCTACCTGCACGGCTGCAATCCCTACGCCCGACTCTTCAGCCATCGTCATCTTCAATCGCTCGATAAAATACTGCCAGTCTTTATCTTCAGCTATCTTTTCCGGATTTTCTATATCAATACTTTTCTTTCTCAGCACTAAAGAATCTTCTTTATTATCAACAGAAAGAACTCTAAACGACACATCTACGGCATCGCTATAGGTCAATTCTTTTTCTTCTTTGGTCATATTCATTATCGTATTACAAGCCGATAAGCCAACTAGCAATATCAGCAAACTTATTATTTTATTCACAATATAAACTTATTAGATTGTTGTACAAAAATACGAAATATAAGCGGGAATCAATCAACCATAAAGAGAGAGAAAAGTTGCTTAAACTAAAAATTCTTCTAAAATTTGTGATTATAAGACAAATCCTGCGACATATAAATAAAACACATAAAATAAAAATGACATTACGCAAAGAGAGTGACGCACAATTCTTAGATATGATACGCCAGAATGAGGGTATTATATTCAAAGTTGCCTCTTTTTACGTAGATAAGGAGAACCCTATCAGCGATTTATATCAGGAAATAGTTCTGAACTTATGGAAAGCCTACCCATCCTTCAGGGGTGAAAGTAAATACTCGACGTGGATATACCGGATTGCCCTAAACACATGTGTATCTTTTTACAGGAGAGGCAAGAAAAACATTCCCTATGTGGATATTACGATGGACATTCCTGAAATTACAGAAAGCAATGATCAGATACAAGAATTGTACAGACTAATTGGTCGACTCGGAAAAATAGAAAGAGCCTTGGTTCTTCTCTATCTGGACGATAAATCATACAAGGAAATTGCTGACATCACGGGACTATCGGTCACAAATGTGGCTACAAAACTGAGCAGAATAAAAGAAAAATTAAGATTTATGTCAAACAACGATAATAACTAATCTATATGGATTTAGACAATATAAAAAAAGCTTGGCAAGAGACCAACATAAGCCCTTCGATTGACGAACAAAAAATTGAAAAAATGTTATCGAATGAAGGGCATAGTGCTTTCAATAGCCTGCTCAAATACGAGAAGCTAGGAAGAACCTTAATGATTATATGCTTACTTATAGCATATCCTGTTTTTTCGAATCATTTATCTGTTTTTATTATCTATACGGTTAGTGTTATCTTAGGCTTTTTCTGGCAATTATACAAAGTAAGAAAGTTGAAAGAAATAGATATAGCACACCAAAGCATAACTCAAATCTCAAATCAGGTATATTGGTATAGAAAGATAATTTTCAAGGAATTTGTGATTGGCATTATATGGTTTGTTGGGCTGGTTATGCTTTTAGGATATTTGGAATTTTCTGATAAATCAATACGACCTACAGCTTTTATCATTGCGATGTCCATCGCCTTTATCGGAGTTATTATCACATATAAACTTCTTTATTGGAACAACATCAAGAAACTAGAAGAAGCAATAAAGGAAGTAGAAGAGTTTGAAAAAGAAAATATTTAATTTAATACATACTTAGCTTTATGAAATTAACAAAAACGCTTATTATCACATTTATGCTTGCATCATTTTCTGTGCTGGCAATAGCACAGAGCAGCAGCAAATATACCGGCGCACTGCTATGGAAAATATCCGGCAACGGACTAAGCAAACCATCTTATATACTAGGTACACACCATCTCACACATGTTAGCTTTGTGGATAGTATTCCCGGGCTTAAAAAAGTGATAGAAGATACAGAGCAAACAGTCGGCGAACTTCTTATGGCTGACCAGATGGCAATGCAAGCGAAGTTGCAACAAGCTTCGATAATGCCTGCCGACAAACCTTATTCTTCTATTTTGACTACTGAAGAGTACAGACTGCTGGACGAAGGGCTTAAAGACCTTTATAATGGACAGGCTGGAATGGAGCAATTTCAAGGCTTCAAACCGGGCATGATCTCTATGCTGTATTCTATCACTCTATACACTAAAGTATTCCCTACATTCAACCCTATGTCACACGAAGCAATTGACGCTTATGTACAACGCATAGCTTCCGAAAAAGGGAAATCTCTTTTAGGATTAGAAACCGTAGAAGATCAAATCTATGCTTTATTCGATGCCGAACCCATAGAAAGTCAAGCTAAAAGCTTAGTTTGTGCGACAAACCTGAAAAATAAAGATTATATGATAAAATCTGTAAAGCAATTGGATAATTACTACAGAGCTAAAAATCTAACAGAGATGTATAATCTTGCTTTCAACAACCCTGATGATCCTTGTAAGATGTCGAAAACATATGAGAATGCAATCAACAAAGATCGCAACAACAAGTGGCTGGAGAAACTCCCTCAGATAATGAAAGAGAAATCGTCTCTTATCGCTGTAGGAGCTTTACACCTTGCAGGTGAAGAAGGCCTGCTTTATCAATTGGCGAAAAAAGGATACAGAGTAGAGGCCATTAAATAAAATCAGAAAAGATTGCGGCCAATCCAGAACAATACGATAATTATCAACACTACTATTATAGCTGTTCTATTATAGAATAGCTGTTTCACTCGGGGGCATTTTTCTTTGCCCCCGAAGTATTCTATATATACTCCGAGTATGGCATAAGGAATTGCCACAACCAGCAATGGATTGCTACGCAAAGCTTCTGTAAATCTGAAATGCAGTAAATGATGTATAGCCCGCTGCGAACCACATCCGGGACAATCAAGCCCTGTCAGATAATGAAATGGGCACTGAGGAAAGAATTGTGAATCTTCGGGACTAAACAAATAAAAAATAAGCCCACCTATGATCAGCACAAAAGCAATAGCGCCAAATCTCCGCCAATAATATTTCCTTTCAGATGCCAAATTATATTATTTATCCAAGCGAAACAGCAAGCATATTAAAGAAAAAGAAAATCATATAGCATACAGGCAAGAAAAGAATACCAAGCAATGCCCAGTTGCGAGCCAGATCAGACGTTCTTAAAGACTCGGCATACCTGCCTTCTGAATAAAGCTTTTCTACCTTCGATGCATTATATATCCCTACAACACTGATAGGAGAACAACATAGAATAGACAACACCACAGACTCCGTCATCCAGTTCTTTGGCATTGGAGGAATACTGTTCTGACCTTCCTTTTGCTCTGACTTAAAACCAGAATCCAGATTAATCGGTCTTGACAAATCAGGTTCGTTTATTTCAATGGGTTCTACTTTTTCGGGACGAGGTACCGATGCCTTTGGGTCAAAAAGGAAGGATAACGCTTCTACATCCTCAGCCTTCATCCAATCGGGCATCCCTGACTGCCAAACCATTGTTTCACGACGTATCCCTAGCTGCTGCAACCTTTCAGGTTCGAAAGGTCCACATTGCTGCTTTGTCACATCATTTATATAGTAGAATTTAGACATTCAGAGAAGAGGTAAGGCTTATTTAAACATTTTATCTATTTCCACCTCATTGGTAGCTTCGGGCAATGTATTTTTCACCTCATCGCAAACACTATATCCCGGAACAGTCTCAAACTGTTCACTCTGACTGTATCCTAATTCCGGGTTAGCATATACTTTCTTCATAAACAAGCCAAATATAGGCAGAGCCGTACTTGCCCCTTGCCCATCGGCTGTTCTGTCGAAGTGGATAGGGTAATCTTCTCCCCCAACCCAAGTAGCAGCAGAAAGACTTGGAGTGAAGCCAACAAACCACCCATCAGAGTTGTCGTTGGTTGTTCCGGTCTTACCTCCCATCGGAGCAGTCAATCCATAAATTCTTCTTACACGGCTACCTGTTCCCCCATCGATAACTCCTCTAAGCATATCTATCATTTTCACATATGCACCCGGACTAAAGACCTCATTATGCATTGGTAAGAATACATCATCGGCTATTACATTTCCGTACGAATCTTCGATGCGAGTCACATAACGAGCATTGGCACGTACCCCTTTGTTAGCAAAAGCTGTATATGCAGCTGTCATTTCGGCTACCGAAACTTCAGGAGTTCCCAATGCCATAGAAATAACAGGATCTATCCTTCCTGTCAACCCGAAAGAATACAACATTTGTCGGAATGTATATGGAGAAGTCTTGCCCATCAAATAAGCGGTCACCCAGTTATCTGATGCTTGCAAACCCCATTTTATAGTTACCATCTCACCTACTCGCTGAGCATTAGAGTTTTTAGGACGGTATTCGCGTCCGTTCTCATCGTATTGAACTTGTTCTACATGAAGCATTTCATCGCACGGAGTGAAACCTTCTTCCATAGCCAAAGTGTACAAGAATGGTTTGATTGTGGAACCTACCTGACGGCGCCCCTGTGTAGCCATATCGTATTTAAAATACTTATAATCGATACCTCCTACATAGGCCTTTACATGCCCGGTATGCACGTCCATAGCCATAAAACCAGAACGCAAAATTCCTTTATGGTATCTGATAGAATCGAGAGGCGTCATCGTGGTGTCTATTTCTCCTTTCCAAGAAAAGACAGTCATTTTAGCCGGCTGCTGAAAAACTTTGTAGATTTCTTCATCAGACATTCCTTCTTTCTTATGATTACGATATCTGTCTGTGATCTTCATCGCTCTCTTTAGCAAAGCATCCACATCCTTACTAAATGCTCTGGCATAAGGAGCATAACTGCGTCCTTTCTTCTCTTTATCAAATTTAGGTTGCACCTCTTTACTCATATGCTCAGTCATAGCTTCTTCGGCATATTGTTGCATACGAGAATCGATTGTAGTATATATCTTAAGTCCATCTGTTCCTAAATTGTAATTAGATCCATCAGGTTTCTTGTTTTTATTACACCACCCATACAATGCATCGTTTTCCCAACTAACAGAGTCTCTGGCATATTGATCTGTCTGCCACGACAAATAGTTTTTCTTTTCCGGTTTTTTTGCCCCCATTATTATTCTCAGATATTCTCTGAAATATGGAGCAAGCCCTTCTATATGGCTAGATCTTTTGAAATCAAGTTCTAAAGGTAACTGTCTTAACGAGTCGCGTTGTGCTGAAGTTATATATCCATATTTCTCCATCTGCGCAAACACGATATTACGACGCTGCATTGTCAACTCTGGTCTTGTTCTAGGGTTGTACAAAGATGAATTATTACACATACCCACAAGTAGAGCTGCTTCTTCTATCTTTAAATTTCTCGGTTCTTTATTAAAATAAACACGAGAGGCAGATTCTATACCTACAGCATTGTAACCAAAGTCATATTTATTTAGATAGAGATTTATAATTTCATCTTTTGTGTAATATCTCTCCAGCTTAACAGCAATAACCCATTCTATCGGTTTTTGTAGCACTCTCTCCATAACATTTTCTGCTCGGGGAGAATATAATTGTTTTGCCAATTGCTGAGATATTGTACTACCCCCGCTTACTTTTTGCCCGGTCAGTGTTTTAAACACGGCACGCCCAAGACCTCTCACATCGATTCCGGAGTGAGAATAAAAACGGGCATCCTCGGTAGCTACAAGTCCCTCAACTAAATAATCAGGTAATTCGTCAAAATCTGAATATATTCTATTGTTTTTATCTTGAGAAAAAGTGCCTAAGAAAACACCATCAGAAGAATATACCTGAGAGGCATATTTATCGATTGGGTTTTGCAAATCCTCTATCGGAGGAAGGTAACCTATATAGCCTGCATTGATAAGTCCGAAAAGTGTAGCTATTGACAGTATAACACATGCAAAAGCAATCCACATTCCTTTTACTATTTTCTTTGAAACTGAGCTTGATAGCAGGTTTTTCTTTTTTGATTTCGCTTCTTTATTCATATTTTATAAAGAGATATAAGTCTTTGAACTGGCAAATTTACGCAAAACGTTTCAATTTGAGAGATAAAAAAACTTAAATACATAAATGACTCACTTTTACAGATTACACAGGATCAACGTCATAATACAGCAATATTGATTTAAACGCAGGATCGGAAGAGATAAGATTCTGATAATACTCAATTGTTTCCCGCACTTTTCGGATAGATGCATTATTCTCTATTTTGAGAAGTATGTTTCGAATATACAAAGACTGAACGCGAGAAACAGGAGGTTTACCCGGGCCTAAGACCCTATCGCCAAGACTCTGTTTCAATGACTGAGTAAATCGCAAAGCCGCGGCCTCAACTTGTCGCTCATCCCTGCTTCTTAAAACTATATTTATTAGACGATAGTATGGTGGATAACGAAACAGATGTCTCTCTTCCAACTGCATTTTATAGAAGGATGCATAATCATTTCGCTTCACGAAATTTATTATAGCATGAGACGGATGCGACGTTTGTAGGACAACCAGCCCCCTCTTGTTTTTTCTTCCGGCACGTCCACTAACCTGTGTCATCAGCTGATAGGCTTTTTCGTATGCTCTGAAATCGGGGTAATTCAACAAATTATCTGCATTGAGGACTCCCACGACCGATACATTGTCGAAATCGAGTCCTTTTGTTACCATTTGTGTACCAATCAGAAGTTCTGTTTCTCCGTCTTCAAACTTGGATATAATATTTTCATATGCTTTTTTCCCTCTTGTTGTATCCAGATCCATACGAGCGACAGACACATCTGGAAATATTTCCAACACCTCTTCTTCTACCCGCTCTGTTCCATACCCTAGAGTATCTAAGGTAGGCGTCTGGCATTCGGGACATTCAGAAGGAACTGAATAGGTAGCGCCACAATAGTGACAAACCATCATTCGCTGCCCTTTATGATAAGTCAGACTAACATCGCAATGCAAACAACGGGGAACCCATGAACAGGTCTTGCATTCGAGCATAGAAGAAAAGCCCCGTCGGTTTTGAAACAAGATAACCTGTTCCTTTTTAGACAGTGCGGTTTCCACTTTTTGTATCAAAGGAGGAGACAAAAAAGTTTTCATTTGCTTCTTGCGTCTCAACTCTTTTATATTCACTACCTCAACTTGAGGAAGCTCTATATTTTCATATCTTTTCGTCAGTTCTACCAAACCATAACGTCCTTCTTGAGCATTATAGTATGTTTCGATAGAAGGTGTAGCCGTACCCAGCAATACTTTTGCACTCTGCATACCGGCTAACACTATTGAGGCATTTCGTGCATTGTAACGTGGTGCAGGGTCTTGCTGTTTGTACGAACTTTCGTGCTCTTCATCAACAATCACTAAGCCTAAATTGCGAAAAGGAAGAAAAACTGCCGATCGAGCACCTAAAATCACCTGCACGCTATCGTCCAAAAGTAGCTTGTTCCAAGTTTCGGCACGCTCGTTATCATTAAACTTTGAATGATAAACAGCCAGTTTGTTTCCGAAAACAGATTTTAAGCGATTGGTAATTTGTGCAGTCAGAGCAATCTCCGGCAATAAGTACAGCACTTGTTTTCCGGTACTGATAATTTCTTTTATGAGCTGAATATATATTTCAGTCTTACCACTCGATGTAACCCCATACAACAAAGTCACATCTTTCGTCTCGAAAGATTTCTGAATCTTATTATATGCCTCTTGCTGATATTCATTCAATTCGTGAGCAGAATCAATATTTGTTTCTCCATAATCGAACCGGCTGATTTCATAATCATACAGATGCAGAATATCTTTTTTCACAAGCTCTGCTAAAACAGAAGAAGAAGTTTCTGCCTTTTCAAGCAACTGCTTCTTTTTTACAACATCTGTATTTTCGGATATATAAAGAAAAACTGTCAACAGATGTTGCTGCTTCTTCGCTCTCGATAAATCATCCAATATAGCATTCAGCTCCTCATCAGAATAACTCCTTGCCAAGCGCACAGCCGACAAAGTTTTGGCAGAATAGCTATTTTCAATATTCTCATTGATAAAAGCGGCACCCTTATCTACAAGCGACTTCACTACAGGAATCACATTCGACAATTTCGCCTGCTTCTCTAATTCCGAAATACTCGACCCTTTGGATGAGGACAGAAGATAGAAAACGTTTTTTTCTTTCTCCGACAAGGGCTCTTCCCCTTCGAATGATGAATTAAGAAAAACATATGTTTCGCTTTCCAACTTTAAAGCCGAGGGAAGGGCAGCACGATACACTTCGCCCAAAGAGCACATATAATAAAAAGAGACCCACTCCCAGAAGTCTAACTGAGAACGGGTAACTATAGGATAATCTTCCAAAGTAGACAAAACATCCTTGATGGAAGACAATAATTCTTTCGGCTGGTAAAGTTTTACAACAATCGCTGTATAGAATTTCTTCTTTCCAAACTGTACAATAACTCGGCTTCCCTCAGAAATAGTATTCTGAAATTCGGTAGGGATGCTATAAGTATAAAGTCCAGCTAAAGGAAGAGGTAATACAACGTCTGCGTATAGTTTCATTTAATTTCTCAGAACAAATAAGCTAAACCAACACTCCATGTTTGGCGACCCACCTTCATATAATCTTCAGGTGCTCCATCGAATGTATCGGTTAATTTATAACGGTAATTCATCCCCAACTCAAGATGCTTAATTAAGCTAAAACCTGCACCAAAGACAAGTCCGGTTTGAAATTCTTTTTGCTTATAAGTATTGCCACTGATAGTCAACTCACCTCCATTGAAGCCATAGTTTCCATATGCTCCAGCAGTAAAATACATGCCTACAATACCAAATAGGGAAATACGTTGCTTCACGCTAATAGGTACACTTACATACTCCAAGTCTTCAATAGCCCCGGTAGCTAACGGGTCATTATTCTCTACTTTATAACTTTTATTCCCATAATACACTCCGGTTTCTACACCAAATCCGGTTAAAGGGATATTTATCTCCAACACACCTCCTACCTGAAAGCCTATACGATTGCCAACCTTCAATATATCGGAGTTCACTTTATGGTCTGCTACATCTATTCCAGCCTTTAATCCACCTCTTACTATTTGTGCTTGAACAGAACCTACACCAGACACAAACAGCAATAAAATAACAGAGAACAAAAGGACATAAATTCTTTTCATAATTAAACGTTTTTGTTGATGTTATATCATATAAACAGCTAGGATACAATTTGGGTTTTAAAACATCAAAGATAGCACTAAAAAACAGTTGTATTTTTATGAAATATTTATTTTTATTTATATTTTTGTTAAACTTAAACAAAACACAACCCTATACAATGAAAAGACTATTGTTCTTATTTTCTATTTGCATATTGTTATCCTCATGTGCTACAATTTTTACAAATTCGAGACAGAGCATTACATTCTCTGGACCGGAAGGGACAAAAATATACGATGCTGATAGCAATGTAAAATTGGCCGAAATCGGGAGCGATGGGACAGCAACAGCTAGAATAAAAAAGAAGGCTACAAGACTCAGCCATTTCTTCTTGAATCAGGCTTTAATGCAACTACGCTGTGGAATATTTTGTTTTGGCCAGGCTTCCTTGTCGATTTAGGAACCGGACAAATCAACAAATATGACAATACAACAATAAGTCTTGATTTGGAGGAAATCAAAGAGTAGACACACTAATATATTATTAAGGGAAACCTCTTTTACGAGGATTGCAGGTCTTGCCTTTCAAATAAAAGGCTGCCGATGCAGACTCCCTTTAATACAGACAATACACTTCAGAACCCTGCAAAGAAACTACCTTTGCGGGGTTCACTTTTTCTGCAAACAAAATATATCCGATAATATAAAAAAGACTAGTAAGCTTCCGTATTAAATCGCCACTCTTTATTTATATGATCGTAGACAATCATAAATTCGACAACAGAGGGCAAGCGATAACTCTTATCTTTAGCCATGAGCGCATCCCTACGCATTTGTAACATCGACACTTCATCATTCCACTCCGATATTCTTTCATGAATTTCATTCATCACTTTCATATCCGATCTCGAAATAGCCAGATTAATATCTTCTACCAAGGCTAAGATTTTATTCTCTTTATATTTTGCCACTATAGCATTATATGAGGACATATACTCCTTAATAATTTGATCTCTATTCATAACGTAAAGCTTAAGGTTATCCCTAAAATTAACAAATATCAGAGGAACTCGCAATAAAAATCAAAAAAAACACTCAATTAAATAACTTTAGATTAAATAAAACTGAAATAAAGGCACAGCAATCAGTCAGAAAATGGTATATTTGTTAGACTACAACAATAAAAAATGATATGATATGAATATTACAGACTTACAATTGAAGAAAATTGCCGAAGCTGGCGGATTAAAAGATGCAAATGATCTTAGCTTTAAAGGTGCTGACAATTATTTCGAATTAGGCAGATACAACGTTAGCAGCGATTGGGAACCTGTCTTATCTCTTCGCATTACAGTCGGTGGTTGTGTAGATACTGTAGAGTTTAAAACAGAACTAACTACTTTCGACAAAAAGGCTGCACGACGAGAAATGGAGAATCTGGGATTGATCGAAAGATTGTAAAAAATAAAGGTAGAGGTGAAAAGTTTTTTCACCTCTAATTTTATACCGCTATTCTAAACGAATAATACTTGCTTGCGAACAATATTAAAAGTTAATCTACTCCTTCTAGTTGTAGCTTTATTTTTCATCATTATTGAATGGAACAATGTTTTTCTGTATTTCAAGTGCTTTAGAGACCCTGGAGGCAGAGAATATTTTTTACAGGGAAGTTCTTTAGAAGAAATTATCACTATTGGTTATAAAGAAACTCTTTGGAGAATAGCCTTAATTGCCATATCAATTCTTATTTTAATAACGATTAATATTATTATTCTTTATAAAAATAGAATCTCAAGAACAGACAAAGGCAAAAAGAACACAGACCCGATTAAACTCCATCTCAAGTAACTCCTAACACGAGACCAATCATGTAAAACTCTGCTTTGGGGAGTTCATCTATTTTAGGAAAAACCTGTTATGAAATATCTATATTATTCGCTATACATATTCTTTGTAAAAATTATTCGTGTGCAACAGTTTTGGTCACCTATTATTAGCATAACAGGTGTAATGGCTTTTTTAATCATTTCATTATGTTTTTCGGTGGTTAATGCATATGAATATGATATGCGGCATAAATATCCTATGTATAGCGTCTTAATACCAATTTCGCTATTTATAATCTTAGACAAAATTCTTTACAACTATTATAAAACAAGAGAAGCTAAGCTATTAAAAGAAATGGAGAGTAAACCCTTGTGGGTAAAAATCACCAGCATACTAGGTTCACTCCTTTTTATTGTTTTGGTAGTAAAATTATGGATGTTTGACGGAATGAGTGATCTATATCAGTTAGTCAAACAACATTTATTTCAGAATAAATGAGAATACACTCAGTCTTGCTTTTTACATCGGGATGTGTATCTATAATTAAATATTTTGTAGAGTACGCTAAGAAAAAGAAATGGGAAGCATAGCCTAAGTATTAAAAATTTAAACAAAAAAAAGCCGCATCACCTGCGGCTTTCCTTATAGTACAGTCGAGAATCAAAACCAGAATATTATCCAAGAGAATGGCTCTTATTATGATACTATTGACAAACAAATTAACAACGGAAACATCAACATGTAGAAATATCCTCTTCATTATCTTTATCTTGCTCTTCCTCTTCTTCTCCAATATTCACATCTTCACGAAAAGCGTGTAAATGCTCCGACTCTGATTTTTTCATATCACTACTCAACCCTGCAATTTTCTTCATTGGAGCCCCTAATCGAGTATCCAAGCCTTCATTTTTTTTCAATTTATCTTTATCCGCAGTCATAGAATTAATGATTAATTTATGAATTTCTCTCAAAACTAAAACAACATTTTAAAGATAATTGTTTGATATACTGATCAATTATGACATAATTTTAACTTAACATTAGTTATCCTTAGCAGAAAAACAAGGAAAGCCGCATCATCTGCGGCTTTCTTTGTAGCACAGCCGGGAATCGAACCCGAATCTAAAGTTTAGGAAACTTCTATTCTATCCATTGAACTACTGCGCCAACATATTTACTCATTCTCTGTTTGGAGGAATACTCTGCAAAAGTAAATGAATTTGTGCGATCTGGCAAATCAAAAAATTACTATTTAATCACCTTATACAAACAAGCAAATACAAAGAGATCATAAAAGCAAGCCAACTTATTTATCAAGTGGATAGAAAAATGTATCTTTATAGCGATTTTTTGAAAAGTTTTCAAACTAAAAGACACAAAGACATAAATGTTTCAAATCGAAGATACGATAGTCGCAGCAGATATTATTGAAGAAAATTTCCTGTGCGACCTATCTGCCTGCAAAGGCGAATGCTGTGTAGAGGGAGAATCTGGAGCACCTCTAGAGGATAAGGAAGTCAAAATAATAGAAGATCTTTTACCCCACGTTTGGGACGATCTTTCGCCCGAAGCCCAAGCCGTAATCAAAGAACAAGGTGTAGCCTACAAGGATTACGATGGCGAAATGGTCACATCCATAGTCAATGGTAAAGACTGTGTATTCACATATTACGACGAAAAAGGGATATGCAAATGCGCCATAGAAAAAGCCTACAGAGAAGGTAAGGTCAATTTCTACAAACCTATATCATGCCATCTCTACCCAATCCGTCTGCAACGATACAAAAATTTTACGGCGGTTAACTATCACCGCTGGAGTGTATGCAAAGCGGCTGTGGCTCTTGGCAACAAGAACGGATTGAAAGTTTATCAGTTTCTCAAAGAACCCTTGATTCGCAAGTTCGGAGAAGAGTGGTATAAAGAATTATCTTTTATTGCCGAAGAATATAATAAAGTAGAGAAACAATAAATAAACATCAAAAACTGTTTATTATTTATATACAATAAAAAAATCAATGCATCCTTTATCTCAATTTAAATATTGCCCAAAGTGTGGATCGAACGATTTCAAAGAGAACGATTTTAAATCGAATAAGTGCGGAAATTGTGGATTCACTTACTATTTCAATATTAGTTCTTCCACCATCGCCCTTATACTCAACGAGGAAAAGGAACTACTGGTTGCCACCCGGGCACACGAACCCGTCAAAGGCACTTTAGACCTTCCCGGAGGCTTTGTCGACATGGACGAAAACGGAGAAGAAGCCGTAATCAGAGAGGTTAAGGAAGAAACCGGGCTTGAGGTTGATAGCCTCAACTATTTATTTTCTATCCCTAATCGGTATATGTACTCCAATTTTGAGATCCAAACATTAGATTTAGTTTATTTATGCAACGTGAAAGATACATCCAACCTGAGAGCAGATGATGATGTATCGAACCTACAATTTATAAAAATAGCAGATTTGCAACCCGATCTTTTCGGTTTGGCATCAGTCAAAGAAGTTGTTAAGACAATACAAAAAATGGAAATATGAAAAAACTACTTGTAGCTTTAGGCGTAGTGTTTAGCGTACAATTCGCTTACGCGCAAAAGTCCGTGTACACGGAACTCCCTGATAGGCTTTTTACGCAAGGTAAAGAGATGTTCAAGGACAACAATTACGTAGGGAGTATGAATACTCTAGAGGAATTCAAGAAAAAGTCTAAGAAGAATAAACTTTGGAGCGAAGCTGATTTCATGATTGTTGCTTCCATGTATAAACTAGGAAACGAAAATGCAGCTGAACTTCTAAAAGAATATTTAGAAGAATATCCGGAAACTTACCACCGCAACCAAGTATGTTTCTACATCGGAACAACCCATTTTGTAGAGAAAGATTGGGACAAAACACTTTACTGGTTTTCTCAATCCGACATGGATTACCTTACTCCATCGGAGCAAGAAGATTTTAGCTACAGAGCAGCTTATGCAAATCTACAAGTAGGCAGCAAAGATGAAGCTAAACGCTATTTTGGATTACTGAGTCGCAATAGTAAAAAATATGCTGAACCGGCATCTTACTACCTAGCTTATATCAATTTCCAAGATGGAGAATATGACAAAGCCATCCCTACTTTCCGTAAATTGAAAGGAAAACAAGAATACAAAGAGAATGCAACTTTCTTCCTTATGCAGGCTGCTTATCTGCAAGGAGACCTGAACGAAACAGTTTCTCAAGGAAGAGATTATCTAGCTTCATATCCCAATAGCGCAAATACGGCAGAAGTTTACCGTTTGCTCGGAAACAGCTATTACCGTTCGGGAGACACTCAGAATGCGATAAACAATTACAGTCAGTATGTTGAGAGAACTGATTCTCCTTTCCGCGAAGATATGTACCAATTAGCAGAAGCATATTACAGAACGAACGACTTCCGCAACGCTGTGGATGCGTTGAAAAACGTGGCTTCCACTTCCGATCTTCTTGGTCAGGCAGGTTATATGCTACTCGGACAATCGTATCTGAAAGTAAATGAAACAAGAAATGCCATCATGGCTTTCGACGCTGCTGCAAGAGCTGAGTTTGACCGTACAATCAGCGAGGAAGCTCTATACAATTACGTTATGCTTATGAATCAGGATGGGGGGTCGGCTTTTGGACAAGCAATCACAGCTTCGCAACGCTTCCTGACCGAATATCCGAATTCTAAACATACGAATGAAGTAAACGAAGTTTTAGCAACTACATTACTTTCTACAAAAAATTATAATACAGCATTAACGGCTATCAATTCTATAAAATCTCCGGGAAAACAAATTCTTGATGCAAAACAAGTTATCCTATTCCAAATTGGTGTACAAGAGTTTATTGATGGAAGATATGATAAAGCTGCCGAGCATTTCAATACAACGATCAATATGGGAGACTACAACAGAGAGGCTCGCAACGAATCGTATTTTTGGAGAGGAGAAACATTTTATCGCAAAGGCGATTACCGCTCTGCCGGAAGAGATTATGCTACATTTGTAGGTCAAGCTTCTTCGAGAAACAAAAACTATCCTTTAGCATTATACAATCTGGCTTATACAAACTACCAGACCGGAGATTACAATTCTGCATTGAATAATTTCAGAAAATATGTTTCGGCAGAAACAAACAAACAATCTCCAAGTTATCCGGATGCACTAAACCGCATCGGAGACTGCTTCTTATACAACCGTAACTTCAGCCAAGCTGAATCATATTATTCACAGGCTGCAAATGCCAACCCTGGAAATGCGGATTACTCCGAATTCCAAAAAGCATTTGTTCTTGGACTGCAACGTAACTATGGCGGTAAAATAGCTGCACTAAACAGCATGATGAACAAGTATCCGAACTCTCAATATTACGATGATGCATTGTTCGAAAAAAGCCGTGCATTAATAATGCAAGACAAAGAGCGTGAAGCAATAGAAGTTCTTGAAAAACTATTGAAAGACTTCCCTAAATCGAACTTAGCTCAAAAAGCGGGTGTGCAATTAGGTCAATCTTATTTCAACCTAAACAACTCTCAAAAATCAATTGCTGCTTACAAGCAAGTAATCAATAATTATCCGAATACGGACGAAGCTCGTACAGCAATACAAAGTTTAGAGGGAGTATATAAAGATGTGAACGATATCGATTCGTATGCTGCATATGTTAACTCACTTGGTAAAGGAACTATCCTTTCTGCTACAAGACAGGATTCGTTAACTTATCTGGCTGCAGAGAATGTTTACATCAAAGGAAATAAAGCGCAGTCAAAAGGTTCATTTGAGAAATACCTGCAAGCATACCCTAAAGGGGTCTTCTCTAGCGATGCTCATTACTACCTAGGAAGCATGGCATTCGATGCCAAAGACTTCGACTCTGCATTGAGCCATTTCAGAGAAGTTATCAACTCTAACAACCCTAAATACATTGACGATGCGCTGATTTTCGCTTCGGGTATTGAATTCGATCGCAAAAATTATCAGGCGGCTTACGCGGCTTACGATCATCTAAGTATGGTTGCAGCAAATGCTGACAATCGTAATGTAGGTCGTTTAGGTATGCTGAGATGTGCTTACCTGATGAAGAAAGACAACGAAGTGGTTGAGGCAGCAAATAAACTGTTGGAAGACAAAAAACTTTCGTCTGATGTAAGCAAAGAGGCACACTTCTACAGAGGTCAATCGTTGAAGAATCTGAACCAAACAGATAAGGCAATCGCAGATCTGCAAATTGTAGCAAAAGACACTCGTTCGGCATTTGGAGCAGAGTCTCAATATTTGTTAGCTGACATGTACTTCCAAGCTAAATCATACGACAAGGCAGAAAGCCAAGTTCTTAGCTTCATGAAAGAGGGAACTCCTCATCAATATTGGATGGCGAGAGCTGTTATCGTTCTGGCTGATGTTTATGCGGCTAAAGGCGACAACTTCCAAGCCCGTCAGTATCTTGAAAGCTTACAGGCAAACTATAAAGGATCTGAGACCGATATCAAAGATATGATTTCTACACGTCTGAGCACCTTGAAGTAATTTTACTCATGAACCTAAAAAAAGAGAAAACAATGAATACTTTATATAAATCAATCCTTATAGCTGGGTTAGGCATGGTAAGTTTAGCTGCAATGGCGCAAAAAGACTCAACCCTTACTCGTCAGGTATTACTCGAAAGAGAATATAACCCTACAATGCTGGATGCTTCGAAAATAAATACAACACCTTCTATCTTCACACCGGAGGTAAAGGCTAAACAATTCAATTTTGTAAGCTCGGCACCACAGCTAAATATTACCAGTAATCAATTAGGCAAAGTTTCCTCCGGAGATATCAACACCACAGTAGACTTCAGCAAAAAACGCGGCTACTTGGATATAGGCGGAGGTACACATGCAAATATCGAAGGTGCAGCCGGTGTCAGAATTATTAATTCTGCAACTGACAGACTAGACCTATTTGCTACACACTCTTCTACTAATGGTATGATAGACTATATTGATGGTAAAAAATACTTGGAAGAGGATGTTAAGGCTAAATATTCAGCCACGAATGTAAACTTGAAATATCAACATTTCTTCGAGCCATCGATCTTATCTTTCGATGCTTCGTTCTTCAATACTGCATATAACTATTATGGCAACAGCTTTATCATGGCCGGAGCTTCCGATGTATTGCCTTTCGATATTGATTCGAAACAGAATGTAGATGTTATCAGCATAGGCGCAGGATTGAAGTCGAGTCTGAAAAATGAAGGAGAACTTAAATATGACGGGAACATCAGATACCAAAGCTTCAAAAGTAAATTTGGTCCTGTCACTAAAGAGTTTGCGCCCAAAGGTGGACAATTGGATTTAGACCTTAATTTCTATGCAGACCTGGATGCAGATAAAGTGGTAGGAGTAAAAGGAAATTTCATGAATCATTCTTTTGGGAACGAAGAGCTATTCGAAGAAGCTTTTCATAATCTTACTACTATAACAGGAACACCTTATATCAAGCTTCAAGGTTCTACATGGAATGTTGACTTAGGCGTTAATGTAAGCGGTATATTTGACATTAAGAAGAAGCTTCATTTCTCTCCTAACGTGAAAGCTGATGTTAGCATCTATGATGTAAACGTACTTTACTTCGAAGCTACCGGAGGGGTTAACAACAATACCTATCTTGACATTCTGCAAGAAAATCGCTACATGACACCTGAGACGCGTGTTGAGTATTCTAAAACATTATTTGATCTTAAGGCAGGATTCAAATCGGGTGTTATCAGTGGTTTTGAGTTTGACCTGTTTGCCGGATACAAAAAGACAGACAATGACCATCTATACTTAAGAAGCTATACCGAAACGTGGAGCAATGTTAGCATACCTACTTATGCTGATATTTCTACAGGGCATATAGGAGGATTAATAAAGACGAATCTTATCCCTCGTACCGACTTGTATGCAAAAATAGTTAGCTACTTCTATACTGTTAAATATGATAACGAGCATATGCTTCCTTCGGGAGAACTCCTTAGTGAGAAAAAAGCTTGGGGACTTCCTTCTTTTGTAGCAGAATTTAATGCAGACATCAGACCAATTGACAAGCTTATTCTATCATTAAATTATACTTATGCAGGAGGTCGCAAAACATATGCACAGACTACTGAAAGCAACTCTATGGTTAGCATGAAAGATGTGAATGAACTAAGTGTAAAAGGAACATATCAAGTAACAAACTGGCTGTCGGTTTATGCCAAAGCCAATAACATATTGAACCAAAAATATGAGTTACAATATGGCTACCCTCTACAAGGCTTTAATGCTTTAGGCGGATTGAGTTTCAAATTCTAAAAGCAACCCTTTATATAGCAAAGCTTCCGGAGTTAGTATCCGGAAGCTTTTTTTTGTACCTTTAAAGGAATAAACGAAAGGAACTATCATGAAAGAAGTACACTTGGTCTACTACAGTCCGGCTCTATCTACACGCAAGATTATGCGTTCTATCGGGAAAGAGTTTAACACAACAATAAAGGAACACGATATTACACAAGGCATAGCTGCTCCTTTATCTTTCACAAAAGAAGACACTGTCATTTTTGGAGTGCCTGTTTATTCGGGTAGAGTACCAGCAATGGCTGTAGACTATCTACAACAAATAAAAGGAGAGTCAACACCAGCCATACTCGTATGCGTGTATGGAAACAGAGAATACGAAGACACCCTATTAGAACTTAAAAACATCTGCCAAGGGAATGGTTTTATCCCTTTTGCTGCCGGAGCCTTTATTGCTCAACATTCTATTTTCTCAAATGTAGCTAAGGATCGTCCTGACGAAAAAGACAAACTAAAAATTGCTGATTTTGTGAAAAAGAGCATAAAAAAATATCAATCGCTTGATTCTAATTCATCTTCATTAGAAGTAAAAGGAAATTATCCTTACAGAGAAGTCTCGAAGATTCCTTTAACCCCGAAAGGTGATAAACAATGTGACAATTGTGGTACTTGTGTAAAGATGTGCCCTACGCACGCCATCACCGAAGACAATCCTAAAAAGACGGACAAAGATTTATGTATTTCCTGTGCCAGATGTATTGCTGTTTGTCCTCAACATTCCCGAAAATTCAGAGGACTGATTTATTCAATCGCACGTCGTAAATTTGAATCTAAACTAGCAGGGGTAAGGAAAGATCCTGAGTTCTTCTTTATATCATAAAAAAGCAAAAAGCACCGAAAGAATACTTTCGGTGCTTTTTGCTTTTATAAATAACTACAATAAAACCGTTCCATTTGCATTGAGCTGAAATTTCAGATCAAAGAATTCTGCTGCTCTACGAGACAACTTCATTCGCCCTAAGAATATTTCAAAATAGTCCATTATAGCACTCACATTCGTATCTACTGTCAAGAACAGCGTCAATGTTTTCTCTTCCTTATCTAAAACTAATTCCGATTTTTCCACTGCATAATTTACCCTGTCGTGTATGTCAGTATGAATATCTGCATTTCGGCGAACGCGGCTACGACGAACATCTGTTTTATCTGCGAGAATTAAAGCCGCCGCAACAGCATTTACAGGATAAGCCGTAGCTTCGTCATGATTTCCTATTGCTGTAATAATAGTTGCCGTGTCTTTCGGATCCATACCCATTTTGTCGAGAATACGAAAAGCCATCACTGCACCACTCTGTGCATGATCGGCACGATTGATAACATTCCCTATATCGTGCATATAGGCTGCTATTTTTGCTAGCTCCACCTCATGATCACTATAACCAAGATCGTGGAGTAAACTTCCGGCTACTTCTGCACATTTAGTCACATGAGCAAAGCTATGCTCAGTAAAACCCATTACCCGAAGCGACTCATCAGCCTGCTTGATATATGTTCTTATCTCTTTCGAGTTTTTAATATCTTCAAATGTAATTTTATTAGTCATGCTGTCTTTTTTATTCAATATAAAGTTCAAATATACAAAAAAGGTCTATCAGAATTTTCCCGATAGACCTTTTCTATATATGATATTACCTGTGACTTAACACATAGAACAATTCACTGGTTTCAGTTGCTGGAAGAAATCATTTCCTTTATCATCTACAAGGATAAATGCAGGGAAGTCTACCACTTCTATTTTCCAGATGGCCTCCATACCCAATTCCGGATATTCAAGACACTCAAGGCTCTTAATACTATTTTGAGCTAGTATTGCAGCAGGACCTCCAATGCTTCCTAAATAGAAGCCACCATGTTTGTGACAGGCATCTGTCACTTGCTGGCTACGGTTTCCTTTAGCAATCATGATCAAGCTACCTCCATTCGATTGGAACGAATCTACATACGAATCCATACGACCAGCTGTGGTCGGTCCCATCGATCCACTTGCATAACCTTCCGGAGTCTTAGCCGGACCTGCATAATAGATTGGATGATCTTTGATGTATTGAGGAAGTCCTTCACCATTATCAATTCTCTCTTGCAATTTAGCATGTGCAATATCGCGACCTACGATAATAGTTCCTGTCAAAGACAGACGAGTAGATACCGAATATTTAGTCAATTCTGCCAGTATTTCTTTCATCGGACGGTTCAAGTCGATTTTCACTCCACCTGCTTCTCCTGCTTGTTGATATTCTGCAGGAATTAAACGAGCCGGATTATCTTCCATTTTTTCTAACCAGATACCATCTTTGTTTATCTTCCCTTTGATATTTCTGTCTGCCGAACAAGAGACTCCCATTCCTACAGGACAAGAAGCACCGTGGCGAGGCAGACGGATAACACGAATATCGTGAGCAAAATATTTACCTCCAAATTGCGCACCAAGTCCTAATTGCTCAGCCGCTTTCTGAAGCTTAGCTTCCATTTCTAAGTCACGGAAAGCTCTCCCCCCCTCGCTACCGGTAGTAGGAAGGTTGTCATAATATTTTGTCGAAGCTAATTTTACTGTTTTCAGGTTTGTTTCAGCAGAAGTACCACCAACAACAAATGCTATATGATATGGAGGACAAGCCGCTGTTCCCAAAGATTTCATTTTATCAATCAAGAAAGACTCTAATTTTCCAGGGTTTAGCAAAGCTTTAGTTTCCTGGTACAAGTATGTTTTGTTTGCTGAACCTCCACCTTTAGCGACGAATAAAAATTTATATTCATTTCCTTGAACGGCATAAAGATCTATTTGAGCAGGAAGATTTGTTCCTGTATTGATTTCCTTATACATATCAAGAGGTGCATTTTGAGAATAGCGTAGGTTGTCTTCTGTAAATGTATTGTATACACCTTTTGACAAGGCCTCTTCATCGCTTCCTTTAGTCCACACTCCCTGACCTTTCTTTCCTACAACGATTGCTGTTCCTGTATCTTGACAGAATGGAAGAATACCTCTTGCCGAGATTTCTGCATTGCGCAAGAAAGTTAATGCTACAAATTTATCGTTGTCACTAGCTTCCGGATCGGACAATATTTTAGCTACTTGTTGTTGATGCTCCGGACGAAGCAAAAACTCTACATTATGGAATGCATGCTGAGCTAGCAAGGTTAAAGCTTCCGGTTCTACTTTTAGGATTTCTTGTCCTTCAAAGTTTGTTGTCGAGACATAATCTTTAGACAAAAGATAATACTCGGTAGTATCTTTCCCCATTTGGAAAGTTTCTTCATACTTAAATGGAGGTGTTGCCATATTTAATTTTTTATAGTTGATTTGATAGTCACAAATGTAACAAATATATGCAACCTTTTCAAGCATAACACATCTATAAAACATGAAAAAGATCGTTGTTTTATGCTAATTTTCATATACACAAATACCTTTTTCAAAAAATCTTGTATCTTTGCTAATTATAAGTAATTTAGGCTTATTATTGTGAGACAACTATTATTTAACAACAAACACAAATGAGTGCAAACAAGTATATAATTTTATTTTCGTTCTTACTCCTATTACCCCTTTGCGTAAAGGCTCAACGCTTTAAGTCTGTAACAGAAAGACAAGCCGAACAGATAGGTAAAAGACATTATATTACCACATCCAATGATACAACTTTGGTGGTAAACTTTATTAGCACAGGACTGAATTCGCCTGAGACCGAGTTCCTAAGACTCGATAGATCTCATAGTGCTTTAGACTCTCTTTTTCATCAGAAGCTAGATTATACTTCAGAAGAGGCTATGCTAGACATGAATGCTCTTATTCAAGACCTTCAGCGTGAAAAGAAACAGCTTAAAGGAAACAATGACGGTTTATCCTTCCGTTTGGCAAGTAAAAACAGAGATTTGAGACAAAAAGAAATTGAAGCAAAGAAACTTGTGGATGCAGTAAGAGTAAAACCCAAAGAAGATCTATCTACAGAGGAACTCGCGGCTCTATACCTTAAATATGGAGAAAAGCCCACCTATTATATAAATGGTGTTGAGGTCGATCAATCAATCGTCAATCAACTGCGCCCATCTGATGTTATCAAAGAGGATCGTAGAGTAAAGGAAACCCTATCGGGCAACCCTAATGGAGAGATATGGATCACTGCTACAGAAGACGGACTTAACAGAATAAAACTTCCGAAGTATCAAAAAACGACACCTCAAAACAATGATTTAGGTTCATACATCCATGAGATCAAAAGAGTTCAACGCGAAAAAGAGATTAAAGAACTTAAATCAATCCCTGTAATTAAGCGAGAGACCTCCGACAGCGGAGAATATATAGATGTACGAATTACCTCTCAAAAAGATCAAGATAGAGAAGGTAATGCCGTATACAGCGGGGGAACAAAGGTTCTTAAACGTGTAGTGACAAATCCGGCTGAAGAAGCTCCTAATGAAGTCACTATAATAGAGGCAGCTCCATCTGAGCGTAACTCAATTCCCGTAGTCAGAAAAAGAGAGCAATCTAACGAAATAAAAGAAGAAACATCTACCAAAAAGGATGAGACTCCTAAAAGATCGGTGAGACGCATTAAAGAAAAGGAAGCCAGCCAGTACAAAGACAGCGTAGAAGAAATATAATAATATACCTTATTACTTAAGCAATCGTTCTATAACGATAGGGAAGTGCATATACTCTAGTGTATGCACTTTTTTTGCCACATCTTCAAAGGTGTCACTTTCTGCCACATCACAAGTTGCTTGAAATATGATAGCTCCTTCGTCGTAATTTTCATTTACATAATGTATCGTTATGCCCGATTGTGTTTCTCCAGCTTCAACGACAGCCTTATGCACCGCATCGCCATACATACCCTTCCCCCCAAACTTAGGCAGCAATGCTGGATGTATATTTATAATCTTGTTTGGATATGCGTCTAACAAATTGTGAGGAACTTTCAATAAAAAACCTGCAAGAACGATAAAGTCAATATTTCTTTCCTTTAATAAATCAAGCACTTTATCTGTTGTTTCAAACTCCTGTTTTGAAAAAATAACAGACTCAATATCCATTTTTTTCGCACGTTCGTGTACAAAAGCATCCTTTTTGTTCGATACAATTAAAGAGATTTTTACATCTGCACTGTTTTTGAAGAAGTTTGCTATATTCTCAGCATTAGTTCCTGATCCTGAAGCAAATATTGCAATATTTTTCATTCTTTGGGGAAGATTTTTATGCACACAAACAAAATAAATGTGCAATTTTAACTATTTTATGGACTAAATATTTGTTTAATATAGATAAAAAACCGTTACTTTGCAGCGACAAAATTATAAATAAAATTTTATTATCAATTAAAACTAAAAATTATGTCAGAAGTAGCAGCTAAAGTGAAAGCAATTATTGTTGATAAGTTAGGCGTAGAAGAATCTGAAGTAACAGAAACAGCTAGCTTTACAAACGACCTAGGAGCAGATTCACTTGATACAGTAGAATTAATCATGGAATTTGAAAAAGAATTTGGTATTTCTATTCCAGATGATCAAACTGAAAAAATCGCTACAGTAGGAGACGCTGTCTCTTATATTGAAGCAAATGCAAAATAATTTTATTTCCTATAATTACTTATGGAATTAAAAAGAGTAGTAGTAACAGGTCTAGGTTCGGTAACACCTATTGGCAACGATGTAGAAACTACATGGAAGAATGCCTTAGCAGGAGTAAGCGGGGCTGGACCTATTACTCATTTTGACGCGTCTAAATTCAAAACTCAATTCGCATGCGAAGTAAAAGACTTCGATTCGTCTAAATATCTGGACAGAAAAGAAGCCCGCAAATGCGATAGATACGCATTACTAGCTATAGCCTCTTCTGAAGAAGCTATTGCTGACTCAAAACTAGACTTTGACAAACTAAACCGAGATAGAATAGGAGTCATTTTCTCAGCAGGTATTGGTGGTATTAAAACTTTTGAAGAAGAAGTTGCATATTACTTTACTCATCAGGAAATGGGTCCAAAATTCAACCCTTTCTTTATCCCCAAAATGATATCTGATATAGCTGCCGGCCATATCTCTATCAAACACGGGCTGAGAGGACCAAACTTTGGAACAGTATCGGCCTGCGCCTCATCAACTCATAGTGCAATTACAGCATTTGACCAAATTCGTTTGGGCAAAGCTGACCTTATTGTTGTTGGTGGAGCTGAAGCTGCTATCACCGAATCAGGTGTAGGAGGCTTCAACGCAATGACTGCCCTATCGACTCGCAACGACTCCCCTGAAACAGCATCTCGCCCGTTCAGCGCTAGTCGCGACGGATTTGTAATCGGAGAGGGTGCAGCTTGTCTAATCTTCGAAGAACTTGAGCATGCTTTGGCTCGTGGAGCTAAAATTTATGCCGAAGTTGTAGGAGGAGGAATGTCTGCAGATGCTTACCATCTAACAGCATCTCATCCCGAAGGTCTAGGAGCAAAACTTGTAATGCGCAACGCTCTTGAAGACGCAAAAATGGATGTAACGGAACTAGACTACATTAATGTACATGGTACATCAACCCCTGTAGGAGATCCATCCGAAATCAAAGCAATCAAAGAAGTATTTGGTGAACATGCATACAACTTAAACATCAGTTCAACTAAATCTATGACAGGTCACCTTTTAGGTGCAGCTGGAGCATTAGAGACTATGTTTAGTATACTTGCAGTACAAAATGACATTGTACCTCCAACTATTAACTTTACAGAGGGAGACGAAGATCCTGAAATTGACTACAAATTAAATCTAACATTTAATAAAGCTCAACAAAGGACTGTAAACGCCGCTCTGTCAAATACATTCGGTTTTGGAGGACATAACGCATGTGTTATCGTTAAAAAGTTCCAGAAATAAGTCACACCGTGCTTAAGAAGATATATAGAAGTGTAAGACTTCTCCCTAAAAGAGGGAAGGAGCCTTACACTTCTTTTTATAAGATCTTCGGTTTTTACCCATACAATATAACGCTCTACGAGCAAGCTCTTCGCCACAAATCATCTTCGATAAAACTAAAAGATGGAAGATGGATAAACAACGAACGGCTAGAATTTCTTGGCGACGCCATATTAGATGCCACTGTAGCTGATATCGTTTTCAAAGAATTTGAATACAAAAAAGAAGGCTTCCTTACGACTGTACGTTCAAAGATTGTACAAAGAGAGACTTTAAACAAACTAGCTTTGGAGCTAGGTATTGACCGCTTCGTAAAGGCTTCGACCAAAAATAATACGCACAACACACACATGTACGGCAATGCTCTCGAAGCATTGATTGGCGCCATATACCTTGATCAAGGTTATCGAGTTACCAAAAAGTTTGTTTACGAACGTCTGATTCAGCAATACCTCAATATAGACTCTGTTGCAGAACTTGAAGTCAATTACAAATCAAGACTTATAGAGTGGAGCCAAAAGCAAAAAATATCTGTTAGTTTCGACCTTATAGACAGCTATGTAAACGAAGACAATACTCCAGTTTTCAAAACAGCTGTTGTCATTGTAGGAGAACAAGCCGGTATTGGCACAGGTTATTCAAAAAAAGAATCGCAACAAAAGGCAGCAAAAGAAGCTTTTGACAAAATACAAAACGAAAGCGATTTTCTCAATCACATACTTAAACAACACGAACAAGAGCAAAAAATGCATGACGACTTATACACAAAGCATGCAGAAAAAGATATTCAGCCAACTTCTCAAATAGAAGAAAATCATAAGCAATAAAAAAAGCCATCTCGACCGAGATAGCTTTATTTGTCCTTTATAGTTAGTATTTAAAACTGCTTCCACCTAAGAATTCTCTCAACAATGAAGTCGGAGGTAATTCTCTATCATTTATATTATTAAAATAACGCAAGAATTTCAACAAACGATGTGCTTCCTCATATTCAGGAACATTATTTGGAACCTGTGCTAAAATAGGTTCTGCATAACTTCTGATAGCTGCAAATTCATACATCATTGCCGAATTAAACATTTCATCAGCATTCTCCTGATAAGGAAATATCCATTTATCTTCACCAGCCCTCACACTTTTCCAGCGAGACAATGTATCTATTGCTGAATAATTGCGATAACGATAATCCCTAATGAGCCTTCTCAACAAACGATTATCTGTTGTTGGAATCCAGTTATGATTATCTAGTGAGATAGCAGTCAGAGCCGACACATAAACTCTAAACTTTTGGTGATCAGGTATTACTGCCGTCAACTCAGGATTCAAGCCATGAATTCCTTCAATAATTAAGATTGATTTTTCTTCTAGCTTTAGCTTCTTGCCTTTATACTCGCGCTTACCAGTAGCAAAATTAAATGATGGAAGCTCTATTTCTTCTCCAGCTAATAATTTTTCTAGATCCTCATTAAACTTGGCAATATCCAATGCATATAACGACTCGAAGTCATAGTCTCCATTTTCATCCAAAGGAGTCAGATCTCTATCGACAAAATAGTCATCGAGTGACAGACCGATAGGCTTTATCAGATTAACCATCAATTGCACTTCCAACCTCATACGGAATGTTGTTTTTCCCGAAGAAGAAGGACCTGAGATTAGAACAATTCGAACTCCTTTTCCTTTATTTGTTTTGGAGGCAATCTTTTCGGCAATCTTTGTAATGTGTTTCTCTTGATAGGCTTCAGACACTTTGATTACATCAGACATCAATCCTTGCTGATTAGCTTTATTCATATCCCCTACATTGCTAAGACCAGTAATATCAAGGAACTTCAAATGCTCATCAAAGGCATCATACATTTTGTCTTGTTTAATAACCGGCTCAAGTTCCACCGGGTTGCTACGATTAGGCACCCTAAGCAACAAACCGTCTTTGTACAACTCCAACCCCCAGATATCAATATAACCGGAAGAAGGAACTAAACATCCATAAAAATAATCTACAGAGTCTCCGAAACGGTAATATTGAGAATATAATTCTCCATAAGTTTCTAACAAGAGCGCTTTATCTTCAAAGCCTCTTTCTCTAAACATCTTTACAACTCTCGTCGTCTCTTCTTCGACACGATAAAAAGGTAAATCTGCATCAATATATTCCTGTATTTTTTCTTTTATCCGATCAACTCCTTTTTGATCAATCTCTCGAATGCCCTTTATTGAACAATAATAGCCTAACGAGATAGGATGTTCGATCAATAACTGAGCATGAGGAAACACCTCATCCACAGCCTTAGCAAACAAGAAACATAAAGAACGTACATATGCCCTCATCCCTGTCGACTCTGTAGTTTCAATAAACGAAAGCGTTTTATTATGATAGACCCTATATTCAAGAGGCTCCACTTTATTATTGACCCTAGCTGCAACAATCTTAAATTTAGGCTGAATAGCTAATTCTTCTAGTATTTCAATCAAAGAGATTCCGGCCGGGAACTCCTTATATTCTTTTATATCTGCACAGTAAATAGTAACTTTACCTCCCATAAACAATTATTTTTATGTTTTACTAAAAAGTAAAGGACGCTTAAAGTAAGCATCCTTTATTTGATAAAGTTAATAAACTTTATTTAGTCTATAAAATAGATTCACGCCATACTATCTGCGCAAAGCTATCTTTTATCTTATATCAGAGGCATTCCGTTCTTCTCTGCCTCCAATCGCATCTCTTGTGGCCATATGGCAGCCTGAATTTCTCCGATGTGTCCTTTACGCAAATAGAACATACATAGACGAGACTGACCTATTCCCCCACCTATCGACTGAGGTAGCTCTCCTGCTAGCAATCGCTTATGAAAATAAAGCTCTTGACGAGACTCTTGACCCGATATCCTCAATTGCTCCAACAAAGCCTCTCTATCAACACGAATCCCCATTGATGATAATTCCACCGATCGTTGCAACACAGGGTTCCACACAATAAGATCGCCATTCAACCCTCGATACCCATTCTCGGTTTCAGTAATCCAATCATCATAATCCGGAGCTCTGCCATCATGAGGCTCACCACTACTCAATTTACATCCAATACCAATAATAAATACTGCACCAAATTCTTTGGCTGCACTATCTTCTCTTTCTTTGGCTGTTAATCCCGGGTAACGTTGCAATAGTTCCTCTGCATGAAGAAATGTAATCTCTTCGGGCAATACCGGAGTTATTACGGGGAATGCTTCGTATACCAGATATTCAGTTCTCACCATCGCTGAATAAATCCGATTCACAACCTTTTTAAGGAACTCAACATTACGGTCTTTTGGGGTCATCACTCGTTCCCAATCCCATTGATCAACATATAAGGAATGTAGATTTCCGAGTTCCTCATCGGCTCTGATGGCATTCATATCTGTATAGATACCATAGCCTTCATTAATATAATAATCAGCCAAAGTCAAACGCTTCCATTTAGCGAGCGAATGTACAATTTCAGCCGAGGCATCCTGCATATCTTTTATCGGAAAATTGACAGCCCTCTCCACACCATTCAAATCGTCATTTATTCCCATTCCTTTCAAGACGAATAATGGAGCAGTAACTCTACGCAATTTCAGCTCTGAGGATAGATTTTGTTGAAAAAAATCTTTTATACGCTTAATCCCCATTTCTGTTTGCTGAAGATCAAGTAAGGCTTGATACCCAGCGGGCTTAATCAAATAACTCATTAACTATATATTTAATATTTTAAAATCATTTTAAATACAAATGTAAGCAAATTAAATCAATATGAAAGAATAATTTGACTTTGTTTTTACAATATGACATACTAAATATACTAAAAATGTATAAAAAATACACCTATGCATATAAAAAACCTCTTATTATCCTGAGGAATAATAAGAGGTTCCCTATGAAATATAAGAATTTACTTATTCAAAATATAATGTTCTGCCAAATCTCCAGTAATACGTTTACCTTCCATATCTAGCATGATCAAAGTATTCTCTCCAACAAAGAATTGATCCGGCTCTCTTTCTGTTCCAAAAAGAGTTATTGTGTTACCGGCCTTATTCCATTCATACTTTCCCTTATACTCGGATTTGCTGTCTTTTTTACCTTCAAACTCCATTGTTTTTACATAAGTACTATCCGAAAGAGTAATTACTACATTTATGCCCGGAGCATCCGCAGCAGGGATTTTCCCTGTATAGGTTCCTTGGTAATCTAAAGAGACACGAGCGCTATGACCATCATCAATTCCCTCTGCTATAGCTTCAAATTCACTAACAGAAGCTTGCTCCTCCACTTGTTCTTCTTTTACTTTTTGACCTCCTACACAACTAATGAGGAAAAACACCGATGCTATTGCAATTAAAAATTGTTTCATTTCTTATCTTCTTTTTTAGGTTCATCTTTATGGACTTTAGCTTCATAGCCTAGTTTTTCAATTGCTTTCTGAAGTTTATCTACTGTTGTTTGACTTTTTTTGTATTCTATTTCAACAGTTTTCTTCTCCAAATCAACTTTCATATCTGTCACTCCCTTTTCAAACGCAATATTTTTCTCTATGCGTTTTTGACAGTTTTCGCATGTCATAGACACATCAAAAACAACCGTCTCCCTATCGTTCTTCGGCTTCTTATCTTGAGCAAAAACAGCAATAGCTGCTCCTGCAAATACTAAAACCAACGTAATTACTAAAATTTTAAGATTCATAGTTTTTCTATTTTGTGTTCACTAAATAAAACAATCAACCAACAGAATAGTTGACTAATTACAATTTCAAGGAACAAATTTATCATTAAAAAGCCTAATATTTTATTATTTTATTAATTCTTTTAGCATTTCCGTCTATTGAGGTTCATTCTTTTTCTTACAATAAGACAATAGTAATTAAGATAGAACACCTCCATATATATTATCAGCAGCTATTTTCAGATAGCTGCTGATAGTATAAAAGAATATTTTCAATAAATATTTATCCCATATCACACAAGCATGTGATTAGATTTCTATCGCCAAAGGCATTATCTACACGTGCGACATTTATCCAGAATTTATTATTCTTAACAAATTCGAGTGGATAAATAGCTTTCGAACGAGGATAAGCATGATTCCACTCATCGGCACATGCTTCATATTCCGGATGAGGAGCATTTACTAAAACGTTATCTTCCTTCGAATACGCGCCATTCTCTACCTCCTTGATTTCTTCCCAAATCTGATTCATTGTATCCACAAAGCGATTTAATTCAGCAAGACTCTCACTTTCGGTAGGTTCAATCATTAACGTACCATGTACGGGGAAAGATAAGGTTGGAGCATGGTAACCGTAGTCCATTAGGCGTTTAGCTATATCAGTTTCAGTTATACCCGAAGCATCTTTTACATTTCTGCATTCAAGGATAAGTTCATGTCCGACTCTACCCGAAGTTCCTCTATACACAACTCCATAGGTATCTTTCAAACACTCTGCCAGATAGTTGGCACTTAGAATCGCAATCTTGGTTGCACGTGTCAGACCGTCTGCACCCATCATGCGGATATAGCCATAAGTTATAGGAAGAATACCTGCACTACCATATGGAGATGAAGCTACTGTATTCAATGTACTGCCATCCAGTTCTGGATGATGAGGTAAGAATGGAACTAAATGCTCTGCAACGCAAATAGGACCTTCTCCCGGACCACCACCTCCATGAGGGATAGCAAATGTTTTATGAAGGTTTAGGTGACACACGTCAGCTCCGATAAAACCTGGATTTGTAAGACCAACCTGTGCATTCATATTCGCACCGTCCATATACACCTGACCTCCAAAATCGTGTACAACTTGACACATCTCTCTAATATCTTTTTCAAAAATACCATGAGTTGATGGGTAAGTGATCATACATCCGGCAAGATTATCCTTATGCAATTCCGCTTTAGCTTTCATATCATCTAAGATCACATTACCATGATCGTCACATGCAATAGTCACTGTTTCGTATCCTGCCTGTATAGCCGAAGCAGGATTTGTTCCGTGCGCCGAAGCAGGAATCAATATAATATTGCGATGTCCTTGCCCTATACTATCCTGATATTTGCGAATTGTCATCAATCCGGCATATTCACCTGCTGCACCTGAATTAGGTTGGAAGCTAACACCTGCAAAACCGGTGATCTCTTTCAAGTATTCTCCTAATTCGGTAATCAGCTCCTGATAACCTTGCGTTTGCGACTCTGGTGCAAACGGATGTATATTCTGAAATCCTCCTAACGAAAGAGGTATCATTTCCGATGCTGCATTCAGCTTCATTGTACATGATCCCAAAGAAATCATAGAATGAGCAAGCGAAATATCTTTTCTATCCAAGCGTTTGATATAACGCATCAGCTCAGTCTCGGTATGATAAGAATTAAATACTTCGTGTTGTAAATATTCACTCTTACGGATAAACTTATCTCCGATTGTCATCTTTTCGGGAAGATCATCAATCATATATACTTTCATACGATTTACAGAAAGAGAGAATACAGCTAGCAATTCGTGAGCTTTATACTCTGTTATTGTTTCGTCTATACTGATTCCAACTTCTCCTGTTTCGAAATAACGAAGATTAATATCTCTCATCTCAGCTTGGAAACGAAGAGCCTCTTGCGTCACACCTTCTGGAAGCGCAACTTTCAAAGTATCGAAATACTGATCATTTAAGACTGTATATCCTAATTCTTTAAGCTCGTCAGCAACAAGAGCAGTTGCTGAATGAATTCGTTTTGCTATTTCCTTCAATCCTTTTGGCCCATGATAGACAGCGTAGAAACTAGCCATAGTAGCCAATAAGGCTTGAGCCGTACAGATATTTGATGTTGCTTTCTCACGCTTGATATGCTGTTCGCGAGTTTGCAATGCCATGCGATAAGCAGGTTTACCGTATGCATCTTTAGATACACCGATGATACGCCCCGGAACATTTCTCTTGTTTTCTTCTTTCGTTGCAAAGAATCCGGCAGAAGGACCTCCGTAAAACATAGGGATACCAAAACGTTGACTGCTACCAAAAGCAATATCCGCTCCCCATTCACCTGGAGGAACTAACAATGTAAGCGCCATCAAGTCTGTAGCTACTGCAACTTTACAGTCGGCATCTTTTGCTTTTTGAGTAAACTCTGTATAATCAAGAATGGTTCCATTTGAATTTGGATATTGTATAATTGCTCCGAAGAAACCATCTTTCAGATCAATTGTTTTATAATCTCCAACAACAACCGTTATGCCTTGAGGAGCCATTCGGGTATTGATTACTGCCAGTGTTTGAGGGAAAATATTTTCATCTACAAACAATTTATTCACATTACCCTTTACCTGATCGCGAGAACGCAAAGCATACATCATAGTACCGGCCTCAGCTCCGGCTGTTGCTTCATCTAATAAAGAGCAGTTTGCCAAAGACAGACCTGTAAGTTCACTTACCACAGTCTGAAAATTCATCAAGGCCTCAAGGCGTCCTTGCGATATTTCGGCCTGATATGGGGTATAAGAAGTATACCACACCGGATTTTCAAACACATTGCGAATTATAGGAGCCGGAGCAATGGTATCGTACCACCCCATACCAATATAAGATGCACAGATACGATTTTTGGAAGCCATTAAGGCCATTTCTTCAGCATATTCATGCTCACTCAATGCTTCGGGCAACCTTATTCCGTTCTCTAGTCTGATATTTTGAGGGATTGTTTGCTCTATCAACTCATCTAACGACTTGACACCGATTTTATCAAGCATCAATTTTTCATCTTCTTCGCTAATGCCTATATGGCGTTTGTGAAATTTCTCTGTTTTCATGTGTTTCCCTATAGTTTATTGTAAATAAAAATTAGTTTTCATTTCCTCTCTTATTGTTGTTAATGGACCATGTCCCGAATAAACAACTGTATCTCCCGGCAAGTTCAGTAATTTCTTTTTTATACCTGTGATCAACTGCTCGTGATTACCGCCCACAAGATCTGTACGACCAACACTACCCCTGAAAAGAACATCCCCTACAAATACACAACCCGCTTCTTCGTTATAAAAAACAATGCTCCCGGGAGAGTGCCCCGGAATTTCGAATACAACAAGGCGTTGATTTCCAAATGTAACAACATCATTTTCCTTCAAGTATTTTCCAATTTTAGGAATAGCGACATTGCCCATCTTACCAAAACCAAACATTTCTAGCTGCGATGGCATTTGAGCCAACAAAAACTCATCAGCCTGATTTGCTTCTGTTTCCAACTTGAACTGATCGTATATAAAAGCATTTCCGAATACATGATCGAAATGCAAGTGAGTATTTAATAAATGTTTTACAACAAGATCGTTGTCTAAAATAAAATGCAGCAAAAGTTCTTTTTCGTCGGGGAATAAACAGCCCGGATCGATTATTACACACTCTTTTGTTTCATCATATGCTACATATGTATTTTCGCTAATTGGGTTAAATTCAAATATTTTGACCTTCATATATTTTTTAATGACTATCTGTTAATAACAAGTATAAAGATATATATTTATCTGATGCGAAACTAGTCATTTTTCTTCTTAAGTTTTGTTATAAATACACAAAAAGACAGCATGAATTCCCTCCATACTGTCTTCTATATAAAACATTATAATACCTTATAGATTTAAACTAAAAAGTCAATAGCCTACAGTAAATCTTCGTCGCGAATAATTAGATTTTTCTATTTCATCAACTATTGCAACAGCAGCATCCTGAACCGATATTTTAGATTCTCCGTCATTGTCGAAAACAGGACTTTCAGTGCCCAAACGATATTGCCCTGTTCTAGTTCCCGGAAACATATCTAAAGCTGGGGAGAAAAACGTCCAGTTTAATTCAGCCTCATTTTTTAACATATTCAGATAATCTCTTGCTGCTGTAGCCCCGGCTTTGAATTGCTCCGGGAAATCGGGTCCATCTACTATCTGGACTCCATCGATAAACAAGCTTCCGCCACCACCTACAACAATAAGACGATTCACACCCGACTGTTTCACTGCTTTTTGGATAGCTTCCGATCCTTTCAAAAAATCGTTATACAAATTAGGATTAGACCATCCTGCATTATATGCACTTACTACGACATCATTCCCTTTAAGGGCTTCAGCCAAAGCATCAACATTCGTAATATCGGCAGAGACTACATGTAGTTTTTCGTTTTTTAAAGGGATTTTATTCACATCGCGTGCGATAGCTGTTACCTCATAATTCCTACTCAATAGTTCTTCCAACAAATGCGAACCAACAAAGCCTGTCGCTCCGATTAAAGCTACTTTCATACGCTAATTATTTAATGGTTTAAATAATTAGAACAAGCTACAAGAGGTATTGTTTAGAGTAAAACGTAAACGATCTTTTTTGTCTTAAAGAATTCTTCTTCGAAATACATAGAGAGGTCATCCGCTTCTGCCGCCTTTTTAAACGGACGAAGTTCTCCTTCCAGATTTCCTCCTTTAAGGCAGATCAAACCATTAGGGAGCGCATTGCGATTTTCTTTAGAGATATTTTTTCGAACAATTTTTACGAGGTCAGGCAATGGCATCACTGCTCTGCTGACCACAAAATCAAATTTTTCTTTAACCTCTTCTGCTCTACAATGGCGAAACTGAATGTTTTTCAGACCGATTGCGTTAGAAACCTCCGTCGCCACTCTGACTTTTTTACCTATACTATCTACCAGTAAAAACTCACATTGCGGAAACAATATGGCTAAAGGCACTCCAGGGAAACCTCCTCCCGTTCCCACATCCATTATCTGTGTTCCATCCGCAAACTGTATGAGTTTTGCGATAGACAAGGAATGAAGAACATGATGAGTATAAAGATTTTCAATGTCCTTTCTTGAAATAACATTTATTTTTGAATTCCAGTCGAGGTATAAATCATACAAAGCTGCAAATTGTTGTTTTTGCAGCTCTGTTATATCGGGGAAATATTTTAATAGTATATCCATTTTATAGTCCTGCCAAATTAGAGATTGGCGAATCTTCTCTTAACATTGATTTGATTTCAGCATAAGGAATAAACACCCTTATTTCTAATGTAAAGATAGAATAATCTCCGGGATTGAATACATAAGTGATCCCTTTATCGTCGACAAAAAAGTTATTATTAGATGTTAAATCCTCTACACCTATATATCCGTAAGCGACAAGATCTTCTACATTCGTTACATTATTTTGTCTCATTATCTTACTCACAAGCAACGTATTCAGAGCATCCTTGTAATTTGGCAAGAAAATATCTTTTTCGTTTACAGTGTTTCCTGTCTCCAAATCTACCACAATATTCCTAGAGAATTTAGATGAGTTTGCACCACCTTTATCATCTGTCGATACCATTTGATAAGAGATAAGTCCTCCTTTGCTATATTTCAACTCACTATTCAAGGTTTTGCGATAAGAGAAATAATCTTCAGCCTCTCCTGATTTTTCCCATTCAGGAAATTGCTCCTCAACATCACGCTTGTAATGATCGATATAATCTACTACATACTTGTCGACAGCCTCCCGCGGATTCATTTTCTCATATCTTTCATCTTCCAACAATACATAGTTCAATTCGCTTTGTACTGCTGCCAATATTTCTTTATCGCTATACTCTGTAGGATAAACATAATGTATATCAAGAGAGCAGAAAGGCTTGGTACTGTCATTATCGATATGATAAACTTCCGAAACAGAAATTGTGTCATAGACTATATCATTCGATTCGTCGGCTTTTTTCTTATCTGTTTTGCAAGAAAAAAAAGCGAAGAACAGAAGAATAGTCAGACTGAGAAGAGTGGCTTTTATTTTCATAATACATCTCTTTAACTAATACAAATATACTATGAAAATAGAGGAATACAAGTTTTAATTACCTAAAATTACCTGCGCTAGCACGCTAAAACACACAACAAGGAAGTTATCACTCTAATAGAAAATAAAAAAGCAAGATTTTTCAACCTTGCTTTCTATATTATTCCTAATAAAGTGATATATATTACATATTCATTCCACCACAAACCGGAATAGCCTGACCTGTTACATAAGAAGAAAGATCTGAACCTAAGAATACTGCCACATTAGCAACATCTTCTGGAGTTCCTCCACGACGTAACGGGATTTGCTCTGCCCATTTTTTCTTCACATCATCAGGTAATACTCCAGTCATCTCTGTGATGATAAATCCGGGACAAATACAGTTTGCACGAACATTTCTTGAACCTAGCTCTTTGGCGATAGATTTAGCAAGACCAATCATACCAGCTTTAGACGCCGAGTAGTTTGTTTGACCGGCATTACCGGAAAGTCCTACTACAGAACTCATATTGATAATGTTTCCGCTTTTTTGTTTCATAAACACAGGAGTTAGTGCATGAATGAAATTAAAAGCAGACTTTAGGTTTACATTGATTACCATATCCCATTGTTGCTCAGTCATACGCATCATCAGTCCATCGCGAGTAATACCTGCATTATTGATAAGGATATCTACTTTTCCGAAATCGTTTACGATTGCCTCTACAACTTTATGTGTATCGTCAAAGTCAGCCGCATTAGAAGCATAAGCTTTAACTTTCACTCCAAACTTTGCTATTTCAGCCTCTGTAGCCTTAGCGTTATCGTCGATAGCTAAATCTGTGAATGCGATATTAGCTCCTTGTTCTGCATATTTCAGGGCAATTGCTTTACCAATACCACGTGCAGCTCCTGTAATAATAGCGGTTTTACCTTCTAGTAATTTCATAATTTTTATACATTAAGTTTGCAATTATTTTTTCTTTTTTATTCCCTCAAATATCAGGTAAGCAATATTCTCACGTTGCGACTCTGTCTTAAGACTCTCCGCCCTGATTTGCCCCCGTATATAAGGTACCTCTAATCCTTTTAGTGCATGATGAAGAATTTCGGCAGTAGCTTGCGTATCGGGCATTTCAAAAACTCCCTGCTCTACTCCCTTGTTCAAAATATCTTTCAAGACCTGAATTTCTTTCAAGTCAAATGCTTTTCTCACATTTTGCACCCGCCATATATCTCTAAAGAAGTCAGCTTTCAACGTACCATTTCGTGCCACTACATTTTTTATAGCATCGAAACGCGTGTAAAAGAACAACATTAATTTTTCGTCGGCGGGAAGATTCTTGTTAGCCACTGTTTGCAAGGCATGAAACATTTGATCGAGCTCTGTTTCGAGCACAGCCTGATAAACCTCATTCTTGTTATTGAAATATGTATACAACGTACGTCGCCCCTTATGAGAAGCTACCGCTATATCATTCATGGTCGTATTTTCCACTCCCAATCTTGCGAATAATTGGCGAGCGACATCAATTAGTATATTTCTCGTCTTGTTTATGGCCATACAATAGAAAATGCACACATATATTCCAAGTGTGCAAATTTAGTATAAAAATATTGAAACTATATAGATTTTATAGTGTTTTTGCATATAACAAGCAGTTCCGGCACGAATATTTACTTTAGATAAGGGTCACTTCCCTCCCAGAATACTTCCTGTTGAGAAATAAACCAAGTCCTACCTCTGTCATCATTCCCTTGATAGAATAGATAGGTTCGCCCTGTTGTAGCATCCTTGAATATATGAGGATGCCCCGACTCACAATAATTCCAGGTTCCTTTATCTCCATTCGGCAAGAATGGCTTATTAGATAACCTCTCCCACTTTACTCCATCTTTACTTTTTGCCACACCTATCTGTTGCGGATCGTTATTATACGCTCCGGCATAAAACATTACCAATTCATCCCCTACTTGCACTACCGACGCACCCTCTACACATTTTCCTTCCCACGGGTATTTGGGCTCTAGGATGGCTTTATCACAAGCTTGCTCCCAATCGTCTTTATTAAAATTTGTTGAGACTGGCGCAGTAGCAACTCCTTGAATCTGTATTTCATAATCGGGGGTACGGCTCGCAAAGTAAAGAAAATATTGATCTTTAAATAAAATCACTTCTGCATCTATTGCTCTGCCACAATTCCAGTCTCCGGTAGGCGAGAATATAGGGTTTGTCTCATTGCGCTTAAAATTAATTCCATCTATAGAATAAGCATGACAAATCGCATCAGTTCGTCCGTTTCCATATGTCTGATAAAACAAATGAATCGTATCATTCCGCACCAAAGCACCCGGTGCGCACAGTCCCTTAGCTTCATATTCGGCAGCAGGTTTTATATCCCCGACTACCTCCCAGTCTATCAGGTTTTCGCTTCGGGAAATACCTATATTCCAACCGCTATTTGCAACTCCCTCTTTAGGAGGAACAGAATAATACATAAGGTAAGCACCATCAAAATTCACTACATGCGGATCTTTAGAAAACGGACGTCCTACACGGGTTGTATCCGCAAACATCATTCGATTTTGAGCATTACAATGAAACGAAGAATAGCATAAAAAACTATTCAGTATAAGAAAACAATAAATGATTTTATCTTTCATTCATCAATAGATTTTAGGTAAGAGTAAAACAAAGATAAAAAATAAAGAGATTTTAACCCAACTACTTACATAGACAATCAAAAAACATAAATATTTTTCGTACTTTTGTGCTTTCTTTTTGGAATCTAAAAAAATTAAATACGTAAAAACGTGGCTAATACTAAGTATATTTTTGTTACAGGAGGAGTTATTTCTTCTCTGGGAAAGGGAATCATTGCCTCATCGTTAGGCAAATTGTTGCAGGCAAGAGGTTATAAAGTTACAATTCAAAAACTGGATCCGTATATCAATATCGACCCGGGAACTCTAAACCCTTACGAGCATGGCGAATGCTATGTTACTGTTGACGGACACGAAGCCGACCTAGACTTAGGCCATTATGAGCGTTTCCTGAACCAGCCAACGCATAAAGATAACAATATAACAACTGGGCGTATCTATCAAAACGTTATAAACAAAGAACGTAAAGGAGATTATCTTGGAAAGACTGTTCAGATTGTACCTCACATCACAGATGAGATCAAGCGCAATATCAAGATGCTTGGAACGAAATATGATTATGATTTCGTTATTACTGAAATAGGAGGAACAGTGGGAGACATAGAATCTCTTCCTTTTATCGAAAGCGTTCGTCAATTGCGTTGGGAACTTGGTAAAAACTGCCTATGTGTACACCTTACTTATGTACCTTACATAGCAGCTGCTAAAGAAGTAAAAACAAAACCAACTCAACACTCTGTAAAACAACTACAATCGGAAGGTTTACAACCGGACATACTAGTTCTTCGTACAGAACAGCCTTTGAATAAAGATATCTTACGCAAGGTTGCATTGTTCTGTAATGTAGAAGTTGATGCTGTAATACAATCGGTAGATGTACCTACGATATACGAAGTTCCGTTAAACATGCAGGCTCAGAACATGGATGAGACCATCCTTCGTAAACTGGGCATGCCAATAGGAGAAAAGCCGGAAATGAAAAACTGGCGCGACTTCTTAGACAAAAAGGCGCAAGCTAAAGATACTGTTCGCATCGGCTTGGTTGGAAAATATGTTGAACTTCCTGATGCATACAAATCAATCAACGAATCATTGCTGCAAGCAGCTATATATAACGGTCAGAAACTGGATCTGCAATTTATCCTTTCGGACAAGTTAACTGCCGAAAATGTAGAAAGCACTCTTTCTTCAATGGATGGCATACTTATTGCTCCTGGATTTGGACAAAGAGGTCTTGAAGGAAAATTACATGCATTGAAATATGCGCGTGAAAAAGATGTTCCTACTTTTGGAATTTGCCTAGGTATGCAATGCATGGTTATTGAATATGCTCGCAATGTCTTGGGACTTGAAGAGGCAAATTCGACTGAAATGAATCCTCATACACCATTTAAAGTAATAGACTTGATGGAAGAACAAAAGAATATTACCAATATGGGAGGAACAATGCGCTTAGGTGCTTACAAATGTGAGCTTGAAAAAGACTCGCTTGTATACAAAGCCTATGGTAAAAAAATGATAGAAGAACGTCATCGCCACCGTTTCGAATTCAACAGCGATTACAAAGAAGATTTCGAAAAACATGGCATGAAGTGTACAGGTATTAATCCTGACATGGAACTGGTTGAGGTTGTAGAAGTACCTCAAAACAAATGGTATTTAGGTGTACAATTCCATCCGGAATACAACAGTACTGTTGTTAATCCTAATCCATTATTTTTAAGCTTCATCAAGGCTGTAGTAGACAGCAAAAAGAAATAATAATAGTAAGAAAGGACATAACTAATTAAGACAAAGCAATAAATGGACAAGAATATGATCACCGGGTTTGTGCTGATAGCGGCAGTAATCATTGGATTCACGCTACTTAACAAGCCTTCGGAAGAAGAAATTGCCCGCCAAAAAGAGCAATTCAGAAAAGATTCTATTGAATACGCTCAAACTCAACAACAGGCCAGAGACTTTACCAACGAGAAGTTAGCAGAGGAGAAAAAGGAAAGCGATTCGCTTGACAGTTTTTTTGCTACTACTCAGCCAACAGACTCTCTAGTAAGGAGTACTACAGATTCTTTACCTGCTGTAAACAATAAGAATGAAGAGCTCATTACCCTTGAAAACAATAAAGTAAAAGTAACACTTTCGACCAAGGGTGGTAAAATGGTAAGTGCTCAGCTGAAAAACTATAAACGTTACGACGGAGACTCTCTTTATATTTTCAATAATGATGGAGACTTTGCTCTTCTTTTAACGAACAAGCAGAACAAAATACTAAGCACAAGCGATCTTATCTTTACTCCTACAAAGACACAAGACAAGAACTCGCTTATTATGCGATTTGCTTATTCAGACAATCAGTTCATTGAATTCATTTACAAGCTGACTGACGATGACTACTTGTTGAAGTATGACATCAACATGGTAGGGCTTCACCCAATGCTAGACAGAGACAAGGCTGATATATTTGAAATACATTGGGCTCACAAGATGCGTCGTCAAGAGAAAAGCTTCAAGAATGAGCAACGCTACTCTCATATCTATTACAAATACTTAAATGACGATGTAAACGAGCTTAGTTCGGATAAAAATGAACAAGTAGAACTAAAAGAACCTACTAAATGGGTTGCATTTAAAAACCAGTTCTTTGCTCCTATACTTATAGCTGATGAAAAAATAGACATCGCATTATTAGATTCTCGCGTACTTCAAACAAACGAAAACAGCGAATATTTAAAAACATGTGATGCAAGACTATTCGTTCCGGGAAAAGTTGATATGAACTCAGGTTCTATTTCGACAGGTTTCTCATTCTACCTTGGACCAATGGATCTTTCTACACTAGAGCGTTATGATGATGCAATAAATAACAGTAGCCAGAAGTTAGATCTTGGACAATTAGTTCCACTAGGTTGGACTATATTCAGATGGGTGAATCAATTATTTGTTGTTCCTATCTTTAACTTCCTTAGCGACACAGGAATGTCTATGGGACTTGTAATCTTCTTACTGACTCTTATCGTTAAGATTGTTATTGCTCCATTGACATATAAATCATTCCTTTCTTCTGCAAAAATGCGTGTTCTTCGCCCGCAAGTAGAAGAGATCAATGCTAAATTTCCTAAGCAGGAACAAGCAATGGAAAAACAACAAGCTACAATGGCGCTGTATAGTAAAGTCGGGGTAAATCCGCTGAGTGGCTGTTTCCCTATGCTTCTACAGATGCCTATATTGATTGCTTTATTCCAGTTTTTCCCTAATGCAATCGAACTTCGTCAACAAAGCTTCTTGTGGGCAACAGACCTTTCCACATATGATGCTATCGTAGAATGGACAACACCTATTCCGCTAATCGGGATGACTCATATCAGTTTATTCTGTATTCTGATGACCATCACCAATATTGTTTATACAAAATTCAATATGGAGATGACCAATACAGGACAACAGCAAATGCCTGGTATGAAATGGATGATGTACCTGATGCCTGTAATATTCCTATTCTTATTGAATGATTATCCTTCCGGATTGACATATTACTATTTCTTATCATTGTTGATCACAATTCTATTAACTATTGCTTTCCGCTTCATTATAGATGAAAAGAAAGTATTAGCCAGACTAGAAGCAAACAAAGCTAAACCTAAAAAGAAATCAGGGTTTATGGCTCGCTTGGAGGAAGCACAACGCATCCAACAACAGCAATTGAAAGACAAGAACAAGACAAATAGTACAAAAAGAAAAAGATAAGACTTAAATTAAATATGATATAAAAAAGGTTATTCTCGCAGGATAACCTTTTTTATTTACATTTGTATTTGAATGAACTATTTCCGTTGATATGAATATTTGTTATCTGATTTTAGCTCACAACAACTTCGACCACCTAAACCGTATGATTGATAGCCTCAATGATTCGGATGAAAATTCCTTTTATATTCATATTGACAAAAAAGTGAGCCAATACACTATTCAGGCTCAAGACAACATTCATATAATCCCCACTCGCATAGATATAAACTGGGGCGGCTATACGATGATAGAAGCAACACTTGCCTTGATAGAATATGCCATAGAGAGCTCACCTAAGGCTGACTATTACATACTCATCAGCGGTGTGGATTATCCCATAAGAAAGAAGTCTTTTTTATTAGAGCAGCTAGAAAAAGGAAAAGAATATATTGATATTGCACCCGTACCTGCGCCATTCAAGCCTATCCTACGTTACGAGTATTTTTATTTCGACTACAATCGTCGAAACCTTAAGCCTTATAACCCACTATTCTTAACAGAAGTTTTGCTGAAGAAACTGAAGATAAAAAGAAAAGCTCCTTTCAAGCTATACGCTGGTACGCAATGGTTTGCGCTGACAAATAAATGTATCCAGTACATCCTTAAAATAGTGGAAGAAGATAAAAGGTATGAGCAATTCTTTAAACATACTCTTGTGCCTGACGAAGCCTTTTTTCAAACTATTATAGGTAATTCGCCTTTCATGGAACATACTGCTGCAAGCCTGACATACACAGACTGGGAAGTGGAAAACCCTCCTGCCATAATAGAAGAGAGACACATTGAGTTTCTCAAAAAAACGATTGAATTTAACGATGAATATAGGCAACGATTCCCTTATTTTGCTCGAAAATTCGACAACAACAGCAAGGAGATTACAGAAAAGATAAAAAAAGAACTTTGGCTATAGTAAAGCTTCCTCTAAACTAGGCAACAGATCGGACACATAACTACGTGATATATCCGTAGGTTTCACCACTTCTTCGTTCCAGACAATCAGATCTACATCTATCTTTACTATCCCTTTTTCTTTATCTCCATTGCTTCGCCCGATTTCTTTTTCTATCGATTTCAAAAGAGATACAACTTCATCCTTTTCTTTATCAGTATAAATGAAAGCTAACTGATTAAGAAAATCCGATTTATAAGAATTTCCATAAGGAACAGTCATAGATGTTTTAGAATAAGCAATAAATAGGAACTGCTTCTCCAATAGCTGATGACAAAGATCCAGGTTACGATCTCGGTCTTCATTTGTTCCTATGCTGAGTAAAGCTTTATTCATAATTCATGCAAATATACATCTCATTTTCTAAATAGAGAGGTATAGATACAGAACTTATAGCATAAGAATATTATTTTTTCAGAGGGATTACCATATTCCATGTTTTCTCAAAATTCCATGGGCTAGGTCCTATACCTGTAGCTGCAAAAAGATGCGTTGGCTCACCATCCTCAAATAAAAGGAACGGACGCTCAAAATTTGCTTGAAGTATCTCTCTCCCATCATTCCATTTCACTTTGCGAGAATAAGCCTTCACCAGATCAGATAACTTCCAGTCTATACCATTCTCTGATGTAGCATGTATTCCTCCTCCATCTTCTCCACAAATATGACCAAAACGATCTTTCATAATCAGTTCGTAATACTTACCATTATGCCAAACGAAAGGATCTTCCACATCGTTGTCTTTATTGTCGGCAGTATCGAAACGAAATATAGGATCATCCGACAGACGCCTGTATTCTCCCAGAGGATCATCAGCTTCTGCCACACCTAACAGTAGAGGAGGAGCTGAATTAACAGGCGAAGATTTATACATAAGGAGAATCTTTCCGGTAATAGGATTAACCACCGGAGAAGGATTAGTTGTTATTGTAGCATCCCATTTTCCGGGGCGAGGTTCTATTACCGGTTTATCAGACCGATGCCAAGGGCCATAGAGCGAATCAGACCACGCAACCCCTATTCGTTTATTCATCCATGCCCGCTCAAACCAATCATCTTGCCATACTGTGCCAGCTGTTGGAACTGGGAAATCATATGTTGTCCCGAAATAATATAGATCGTATTTTCCTTTGAAATAAATTACTCTCGGATTGTGAGTGACTAGTCCGTCAAAAAAAGCAGCACCTCTTACGGGTAAAGCTACATCCGAAAACTGATACGGCCCTTCGGGTGTATCAGATACAGCATGTACTACCTGAGAATTGGAAACCCAACCCTGAAATCCTATCGCTTTCTCCCATCTATCGGCAAACATATGGTATTTACCATCATCCCCTTTTATCACCGAAGAGCCCCATACCCAGTAATCTCCCATTTCAAAGCCTGCACCAACAGGAGCAGGAAGCAATTTATCAATAAATGCACCTGAGGTATTATTGGCGAATATCTTGTTCGACTGAGATACAGCAAGCGTACCCAATGCCAATTGTTTGATAAAAGCTCGACGAGAAGTATGCATATTCTGATTTTTAAGGTATTCTTATAAAAATAGAGATAGATTCTTAGCTAGTAAAATTTAAATGGTTTTATTTTCTAAATTTGTAAAAAATAATACTCCGTTATGAAATTTATAGCTATCATACCTGCACGTTATGCATCTACCCGATTCCCGGGAAAACCACTGGCCGACATGAATGGCAAACCGATGATACAACGTGTTTACGAACAAGTAAAAAAAGCCATTGACGATGTGTGGGTGGCAACTGACGATACCCGAATTTTTGATACTGTTCTTGCGTTTGGAGGGAAAGCCGTTATGACTTCTCCTGATCACAAAAGCGGAACAGACCGCATCCAAGAGGCATATTCTACAATAAACGAGCCTTTTGATGTTATTATAAATGTACAAGGGGATGAACCATTCATACAGCCGGAACAAATAGAAGCGCTCAAAGACTGTTTCGACAGCAAAGATGTACAATTGGCAACATTGGTAAAACCATTCAAGAAAGAAGATGGCTTCGATGTGTTGTTCAATCCTAATTCTCCTAAAGTGGTGATAAATAAGAAAAATGAAGCCATCTATTTCAGCCGCTCCGTTGTTCCTTATATTCGGGATGTACACCATACGGAATGGCTCGACAAACATACCTTTTATAAACACATTGGCATGTACGCATATCGATATGATGTATTGAAAGAAATAACTCAACTTCCACAATCTTCGTTAGAAAAAGCAGAATCGCTTGAACAGCTTCGCTGGATAGAAAACGGATACAAAATTCGCGTAGGCTACACCAATGTAGAAACAATAGGAATCGACACTCCCGAAGACATGGAGAAAGCACTACAACATTTTCAAGCGTAACAGTAAAAACTATTCAGGGAATATCAATCTACTCTTTCCTAAATCCCGGGATGTAGCAAGAGCAATAGTGCGCTCTTCTACTCCATTATTATATGCTACTGCATTGTAAAAATGGTATACAACTCCATCGTGTTTGATCACGCATGGTTTATGAGCAAATGTATTATCATAATCTTCCGATGGCGAGATTAAATCTTCTCCTTCCCATACTGTCCAATTCTTTAAATCATATGAGCAAGCGAAACGTTCAAAAGCCTGAGGCTTCCAAAATGCTCCGAAATAAAACATTACCCAAAGATCATCCATTTTCGTTATATAAGCATCTCCACTAATACCTGATTTATGATCAATTACAGGCTCGTCTCCATATCGTTTCCAAGTAACCATATCATCAGATACAGCCAAAGCAATACGCTCAGCCACCTGATGACCTGAACTTTCATCTTCCTTATTTTTTGCGTTGTAAAACATCACAAAGGGATATTCCAAAGTCTTATCTTTATCATATATTATTGAGCTTTTATAGATGGTATAATTATCGTACCATCGAGCATCGCTGTCCGAAGGCAGCATTACCGGTTCTTTCATCCGATTCCATTCTTTAGCCATTGTGAGATTATCCGTATTGGCAATACCTATTCCTAATATTCCAGCTTCATAGCCTTCTGTTGCCCCACCAAGGTAAGACATCCAATATTTGTTATCATATTTATTAACCTCATATGTTCCGCCCCAAGTAAAATCTTGCAAGGCAATATATCCTGCTTTTTGATTAGCATCCCAAGTATTTTCTGTAAATGACATTAATTTCCCCTGACTCGTCCAATCCAGCAAGTTATCACTTATAGCCAAAAGAGTTTCATAACCTCTTCCATCAAATACGATATAAGTCATGTACCATTTATCCCCAACTTTGAAAATGCTAGGGCTATCTACCATTTTAGAACTGTTTTCCGGAAGCAGAACTAAGCCATATTTATAAGGTGTTTTTATTTCTTCATAAACCTTATTCATCACTTCATCGGATACTATTATTGGCTTTGACTCACTATTTTTTTTCTTACAGCCTAAGAAGAAAAGGATACAAACCAGAATAAAAAATGTAGAACAACTACAGTTACTATTTTTCATTTTCATCAATCTTAAGGTTATGCTTATTTTCCAAAGTATTAATATGACAGGATAAGGGCTATCAACAAATTTAATAAAAAAGCAAACTTAACCAACATATATAAAGTCTTATAAGTTGTTTAAACACTTGTTTAATAAAAAAAACTTTTTTACTTTTACCTTTTAAACAAGCGTTTAGAACAGATGTTTAACAGAGAAGAATGCACAGAAGTAAAAGAAAGAATTCTCAACGAAGCCCGAGAACTCTTTATCAAGAACGGATACAAAGGGACTAGCGTAAGAGATATAGCCAAAGCTTCGGGAACGAACGTAGCAATGGTAAACTACTATTTTCAGTCTAAATACAATCTTTTTGAAATTGTATTCGAAGAGACTCTGGATGTTTTTACGAAAAGAATATTCGAAACAATTTCATCAGACCTCCCTTTTTTGGAATTAATAGAATCTTGGATTCATACCTACTATGAACTCCTATTCGAATACCCTCAAATAGCAACATTCATATTAAATGAAGTTAGCCTGAATCCCGAGGGACTGACAAACAGAATAAAGAAAAGAAATCCATACAATGCTTTTACTAAAATAGAAGAGCGTATGGAAGAAGCTATCCAAAAAGGAATAATAAGAGAGACTCCTGCTGCCGACTTTTTACTGAATGTACTATCAATGTGTATGTTCCCTTTTATGTTTGGTAAAATGGCTATGACACTGATGGAAATACCTCAGTCTTTATACAATGAATTGATATCGAATCATGAAAAATACGTCATCGAGTTCACTCTCAATGCATTAAAACCTATAGATTACACAACTACATCACATAATAAATAATGGTTAAACTACAATACAGAATGGGAATAGACGTGGGATCTACCACAGTCAAACTTATCATCGTAGATGAGCAAGCCCAAATATTATATAAGGCATATACAAGACATCAAGCTAATATACAGCAAACGTTGGTTACCGAACTTAAAAAAGCGTCGGAGAAATTTCCTGATGCAACATTTAAAATAAACATATCCGGATCGGCCGGAATGGGTATAGGAGAGCGTGTTGGTATTTCTTTTGTTCAGGAAGTAGTAGCAGCAGTAGAAGTAGTCAAGAATGTATATCCGGAAGCTCACACTCTTATTGATCTGGGTGGAGAAGATGCGAAAATGGTTTTCTTCAGCGAAGGGCGCCACCCTGATATAAGAATGAATGGTAGCTGTGCTGGTGGTACAGGTGCTTTCATCGATCAGATGGCGAGCCTGATGAATATTACTGTTGACGAACTGGGAGTTCAAGCTCTTAGTTATGAAAAGATTCTACCTATCGCTTCGCGCTGTGGAGTATTTGCCAAAACAGATGTACAGAACCTTATTAGCCGGAATATACCAGTTGCTGACATATCTGCATCCATACTGCATGCCGTAGCCTTACAGTCGGTAACAACTCTGGCACGCGGATGCGATATCATTCCTAAAGTTATCTGTATTGGAGGACCTCTAACTTTTATCCCGGCACTGAGAAATGCTTTCCGCGATGTACTTAATATACAAGATGAAGATCTTATTGTTCCCGAAAACGGGGAGTTCTTTCCTGCTTGGGGCGCAGCATTATATAAAAGGGAAGTTGAGACAGCTATTGACTTATCAACATTAATTGATAAACTGTCAGAATCGACCACTTCCAATCATAGCGATGCTCTTGAGCCTCTATTCAAAGATGAACTTGAATATATAGAGTGGGATGCGAACAGAAATATAAAACAACTACAGTTTAAATCACTGGGCGAGGATAAATATATTGAGTGCTTCTTAGGTATAGACTCCGGATCTACAACATCGAAGATTGTAGTGATGGATACTGACGCGAATATTATCTATAAGTTTTACGGAAACAACGAAGGTAATCCGCTGAAAAAAGTGATGGAAGGGCTTTCTGTATTCTTCAAAGAAGCCGAAGAAAAAGGAGTTACAGTCAAATTCCTTTCTTCAGCTGCTACAGGATACGGAGAAGATCTTATGAAATCGGCCTTAGGACTTGATTATGGCATTGTAGAAACAATTGCTCACCTATCAGGAGCACAGTATGTAGACCCGAACGTTTCTTTCGTTCTTGATATTGGTGGACAAGATATGAAGTCCATTTTTATAAACAATAGCATTATATCTAATATTGAGCTAAATGAAGCTTGCTCGGCCGGCTGCGGATCTTTCTTACAAAACTTCGCCTCTAATCTGAACATGAGTCTTGCCGATTTTACCAAAGCGGCTTGTTTAGCTAAATATCCGAGTGACTTGGGGTCTCGCTGTACAGTTTTCATGAATTCTAAGGTAAAACAATCTTTAAGGGAGAATGCCGGGAATGATGATATAGCAGCCGGATTGGCTTATTCTGTAGTAAAGAATTGTCTCTTTAAAGTACTTAAAATATCCAATCTTAAACTACTTGGAGAGCATATCGTCGTACAAGGAGGAACATTCCGAAACGATGCTGTCTATCGGGCATTGGAAATGCTTTCGGGCAAGAAGGTAAGTTCTACCGACCATCCTGAGCTGATGGGTGCTTTAGGTGCTGCCCTGTATTCACAGCGTTTGTGGGAAAAAGGAAATAAAGAGACTTCTTTCTCTGGTAAGGAATCGCTCTTCGATTTAAGTACAATTGATACACGAGAGCTGATTTGCAAAGGCTGTACAAATCTTTGCTCGGTTCTCCGTTTCAAGTTCAATAATGGCAATATTAGCTATGCAGGTAATAAATGCGAAAAAGTTTTTTTCAATAAAAATACAGAACGAAAAGAGGGCTATAATGCCTTTGATACGAAAAACGATATTCTTTTCAACAGACCTGTAAGAGCCGAAAACATTGAGAAAGGAAAAACAATCGGCATACCTCGTGTATTGAATATGTTCGATAATTATCCTTTTTGGCATACGCTATTGACCGAATGCGGTTTTAATGTAAGATTATCACCCGAATCAACTTTCCCTCTCTATCAAAAAGGAGTAGGAGGTGTGATGTCTGATAATATCTGTTTCCCTGCGAAACTTGTTCACGGACATATTCTGGCTCTTATCGAACAAAAAGTAGATCGAATATTTTATCCGATCGTACCAAAAGAAGAAAAAGAGTTTGGACAATCTTCTAATTCTTTCAACTGTCCTGTAGTAAGTGGATACCCTGACGTTATCAGAAGTTCTATCGATCCGGAAATTCGTCATGGCATACCGTATGACAAACCGGTTATTACTTTCAGCAGCGATAAGGCTTTATATAAAGGATGTTTCGACTACCTATCCAGATTAGGGGTTTCCAAATCTGTTTTCGAAATTGCTTTTGAGAAAGCATTAAAAACTAAAGATTCGCTGAAACACGAATTATACGATTTCCAGAAAGAATTATTGGATAATGCTGTCAAGTCTGGCGAATATCTTTTCGTTGTAGCAGGAAGACCTTATCATACCGACCCTCTTATCCATCAGAAAGTGGGACAAATATTATCAGATTTGGGAGTAACAGTTTTGACTGATGACGTATTCCGAAAACCTGAAAGTCAAGGCTTCGGCAAACTCAATATTATTTCTCAATGGTCTTATCCTAACCGTGTAGTACAAGCAGCAATGGAGGTAGCCAAACTTCCTCAGAACATTCAACTGATACAATTAAATTCTTTTGGTTGCGGACCCGACTCTTTCTTTATGGACGAGACACGTGATATATTAAAAGCAAGCGGCAAAAATATCACCGTATTGAGGATAGATGAAATTGCCAGCCCCGGATCTATACGCTTGCGCCTTCGTTCGTTGGTAGAATCCTTGAAAGCGGTTAAAGATATTGACACTACTGAAAATGGTAGTTATTCTGGCTATTCTGTCCCTTACAAGAAGGCTAAGGATGGCAATAAAACAATATTGATTCCGTGGCTTTGCGACTTTATTTCGCCTTTTGCCCCAGCCTTAGGAGAGTTGCTAGGTCTGAAAGTAGAAAACCTTCCTAAATCGGATAAAATATCTGCAGACCTAGGTTTGATGTACGGGAACAATGAAGTATGTTATCCTTCTACCCTTGTTTTAGGTGATATAATAAAAACATTAGAATCGGGACAATACGATGTTAAAGATGTTGTATTGGCTATTACTCAAACCGGAGGTCAATGTCGCGCCACAAACTATATTGCCCAGATCAAAAATGGACTTATAAATGCGGGCTTTAACGACATACCCGTCATTGCTTTAAGCTCTGGAGAAACATACCAGAATGGAGAAAGTGAATTCTCTCTCGAATGGAAAAAGATAGCAAAGCTTGCTATTCCTCTTGTACTTTATGGAGATGGTTTACAACAAATGCACAGCGCTATATCAGTCAGAGAGAAAAAAGAAGGAGCTTCTTTAGACTTATTTAATTTCTATATAGAAAGAGGAATAGATGCCGCACGTGCAAATAATCCGAAGATCCTTTTCAAGCTGCTAAAAGAAGCAGTAGAAGACTTTAACAATATTCTTATTTACGACAAAAAATATTCTAAAGTCGGTCTGATTGGAGAAATATTTGTGAAGTATAATAATTATGCTCAGGCTAATATCTCAGAATGGTTGCGCTCTCAAAATGTAGAAGTATCTACTCCTCCTTTATTAGATTTCCTTATGCAGTTCTTTGTTAACAGCAAGGTAAATACCGATAATGGATTAGATCAGGAGAGTATTTTCTCTAAAACTTTAAAGCCTCTTATTTGGTGGTATATCAACGGTAAGGTCAAGAAAGCAGAAAAGATTCTGAGTAAATTCAAATTCTATGAGGCATCGGAATCCATATATGCCAAGGCAGAAGCGGCATCCGAAGTATTAAGCCTTTCTAATCAATTTGGAGAAGGCTGGTTGATTCCGGGAGAGATTGCTCACTACGCAAGAAAAGGAGTTAATAAGGTGGTTTGTTTACAGCCATTCGGATGTATTGCCAATCACATTGTGGCTAAAGGTGTAGAAAAAAGAATTAAAGAAATTTATCCAAACATGAATATTCTTTATCTTGATATAGATGGAGGTATAGCTGAAGTAAACTTGCAGAATCGTTTACACTTCATGATATAAATATCCGTTCAAATAAAATAATAAAAGCGGCTAGGATTAATCTTAGCCGCTTTTATTTTCGATAAACAAGCTTAATTATGTCTTTTACATACATTAAGATAATAGGAAACAGAATTTACTTACTATATTTAAAAGCCTGAATAAACCAGACTAACCATTATTATCTATATTATGCAAAAACTACGACTCCCTTACAAGCAAATACTTACATGTTTATTTATAGTTTTCAGTTCTTCTTGTACAAAAAAGAATGATAATAATACGATTCCATTCGAAAAAGATGGCTGTTTTTATATTAAGGCTGTACTAAATGATAGCATTGAGGGACGCTTCGTTTTCGATACCGGAGCAGATGGACTATATCTGGATAGTACTTTTTTAAATAAACACAAATCTCTAGCAATACTTGCCTCTGAAACAGTGAGAATGCGAGGTGCAGGAAGTACAGATTACAAAGAGATTTCTCTATTGAAAGATTCTATAAAAGTAACTATAAGCGATAGCTATATTCATACTTTCACAGATATCCCCATTTTTAAATTAACAGATATCAATGGCGATGATATTGCGGGTATTATAGGAAATGAATTCATAAAAAATCAGGTGTTATGTGTTGATAATGAAAATTTGACACTATCTATCACTCCTTCTGTAAATAAAAAGGATTATAATATAGAAATTCCATTCGAATACGATGATGGACGAATATATTTTCCTCTTAAAATATGGCTAACTGAAAACACAATGGTTGAACCTAGACTGCTGATGGACTTAGGTTGCGGAGAGTCTGTCATATTCAACACACCTTTTTATAAGACAATAAAAGGAAATATTGAAAATAGTATAACATATACTATTCTCCACGGCGGTGCATTAGGAGGTAATTCTAATGGTGGAGAATTTAGAGCTTCTTCGATGAGCATAGGTGAGTGTAGCTTACATAATCCTCTTTTATCATATTCTATAGATACTTTAGGAGCATTTTCAAAGACTGAGTATGATGGGCTATTAGGCAATCAAGTGCTGGATCGATTCAACTATGCCATTGATTATAAAAACAATAGGCTATATCTATCACAGAACAACAAGTATAAAGAACCGTTCAATTCTACCCTCACAGGTTTTTATGCCATGAAGAGGAGTGATTTTGCTACTGTCGAATCAATTTATTATCAATCTGAAGCACATCAAAATGGACTTCAGTTAGGAGATACAATTATTAAGATTAATAATAAAGATATTGGAGGACTTACTGATAGTGAATTTTATAATATACTAAGAAATAGAGATAAAGTTATATTAACGATAACCAGAAATGAAAAAGAATCAAAGATCTCCTTTACTCCAAAATATCTTTTATAGCACAGAAGTATAAACACCTGTATACCAAGATATTGCGCTACAAGTTTGGATTGTACACAAAATATTAGCTATCAATATATTAGCATCAACAAAAACATTATATTTCCCTTTTTGACCTGAAAAAAGTCTTTGTGTTTGTGTAGATAGTAGTAGAATTAGGATAGAGTCTATCTATGGTGTGGTAGTGGTTGGTATATATACAAAAAAAAGTAGCGTCCTCTAGTTAAACTAAAAGACGCTACTGATCTAAAACGGCGGTTACCTACTCTCCCACAAATATGCAGTACCATCGGCACGACTGAGCTTAACTTCTCTGTTCGGAATGGGAAGAGGTGGATCCTCAGTGTTATAACCACCTTAATTTCTTGCTGTTG
>NZ_OPYL01000005.1 GCF_900343125.1 Dysgonomonas sp. Marseille-P4361 | reverse complement strand
GATCCTGTCCTCAATTTATCAAAGTAAATTGACGGTAGTATTTTTCCCATACATATAAAATATGTATACTTGTACTACACTCTTGATGTTGTTATTTCAGTTCCTTTAAAGATCGCTTTCTTTTTTCGCCTCAACCCCTAAAAACGTCGCCGTTTCAGTGCCAAAGCGGGTGCAAAAGTAGAAAACATTTCTTTACAATCCAAATATTTTACAATACTTTTTTGAAATATTTTGAGGCGAATTACAAATCTAGCAACTATCAAACTAATATACAAGATGTTGTAAAACATAAAAAAAATACAGCCAACATAAAAAAAAATTAAAACACCTTCTAAGTATTCACAGCAGGCAATAACTGATATCGTCTACCAGCAAATAGTAACCCTCTAAAACATTCACTTCTTAAGCATGAAACTATATCTTTTATATTTGTATCTTTGATTATAAATTCAATTTTTAAAACATATGAACTTAAAAGATATCACTTCTCGCGTCTGTGAAATTGCAAAAAGAACCGGTGAATACCTTATTATAGAAAGAAAAGGGTTCAAAAAGGAAAACGTTTTACAAAAGAATTCGCACGACTATGTTTCGTATGTAGACAAGGAAGCCGAAAAAAGGATTGTAAAAGAACTTAAAGTTATACTGCCTGAGGCTGGTTTTATAACAGAAGAAGGCACTGTAGAACAATCAAATTCAGGATTAAACTGGATAATAGACCCTCTGGATGGCACAACTAACTTTATTCAGAATCATGCTCCTTATTGTGTGAGCATCGCTTTAGCACAAGACGAGAATATTTTATTGGGTGTTGTATATGAAGTATGTAGAGACGAATGTTTCTATGCTTGGAAAGATGGAGGTTCTTTTTTGAACGGAAAACAGATAGAGGTATCGGACAACAATATGGATCAAGCTTTTATCGGACTAGACCTTCCTTACAATGCCGAAGAATACAAACCAATTATACTTAATGTATTTGACAAGCTCTATGGGAAAGTTTCAAGTTTGCGAATAGCTGGAGCTGCTGCTATTTCGTTATGCTATGTTGCAGCAGGCAGATACGATGGATGGGCTGAAGCCTTTATTAAAACATGGGATTTCTCGGCAGGAGCGATAATCGTTAAAGAGGCCGGAGGGAAAGTCTCTACTTTTGATGGAGACAAAAACATATCTAAAACACATCATATTATTGCAACAAACAAGATAATTCATGAGCCCTTCAGGGAGATATTAAACATAAAGAAACTTAATTAAGAGAACTATTGTTCTGTTTATACGAAACGTTATCTTTATATTACAACTTTTAAACAGCCACTTTATGAAATATGATAAATTAATAAACCCACGAAGCATTGTTGTAGTAGGAGCTTCTGACAATATACTAAAACCCGGAGGAAGTGTTTTACACAATTTAATTACCGGCTCTTTTAACAAAGAGTTATATGCTGTAAACTCTAGAGGCGGAACAATCCAAGGAGTAAAGGCATATAAAAGCATTGAAGATATTCCTCAAACAGATTTAGCTATTATATCTATACCAGCAAAACAATGTATTGACACCGTAGACTTCCTTGCCAAAGAGAAAGGAGTAAAAGCATTTATCGTATTCTCGGCAGGCTTTAGTGAAGAGTCGGAAGAAGGAGCCGTAATGGAGAAGGAACTTGCAAAGGTAGTTGAACAAGCAGATGTTATAATGATAGGACCAAACTGTTCAGGATTTTTCAACACAAAGCATCAATCCATATTCACCAGACCTGTACCTAATCTATCGACTGACGGTGTAGATATCATCTCCAGTTCGGGAGGAACAATTACATATATTATAGAGTCCGCAATGCGAATAGGTTTAAGATTCAATTCGGCATGGTCGATAGGTAATGCTGCTCAAGTGGGAATAGAAGATATATTAGAACACATGGATCAGGAATTTGATCCTGAGACAAGTTCAAAGATTAAATTATTATATCTGGAAAAAATAACAGACCCTGATCGTTTTCTACATGCCTCAGCCTCTCTAATTAATAAAGGTTGCCGAATAGCAGCCATCAAGTCTGGAAGCTCAGCTTCGGGGAGCCGGGCTGCATCATCTCATACGGGAGCTATCGCCAGTTCTGATTCTGCCGTAGAAGCTCTTTTCAGAAAAGCCGGTATTATCCGCTGTTTTTCACGCGAAGAGTTGGCTAACGTTGGAGCTGTATTATCGCTAAAAAAACTGAAAGGGCGAAACCTAGCAATTATCACCCAAGCCGGAGGCCCTGCCGTTATTCTGACAGATGCACTATCGGAAGGAAATCTCAATGTACCTGAAATGAACAAAGAGCTTGCCGCAGAGCTCAAAAAACATTTATTACCTGGCGCTGCAGTATCTAACCCTATTGATATAATTGGTACAGGAACAGGAGAGCATATGGCTTTTTGTATCGATTTTTGTGAAAAGCATTTTAAAGAAATCAATGGAATAGCTGTCATATATGGAAATCCGGGTGTTAGCAATGTTGCAGAGGCTTACGATATGCTGGATAAAAAAATAAAAACGAGCAAATTGCCAATTTATCCTATACTACCTTCTGTTATTTCAGCCATAAAAGAAATGGATGACTTTGTCAAACAGGGACATGTGAACTTTACTGATGAATTTGCTCTAGCCAATGCCTTGTCGAAGGTTTCAGCTTGGACACCGCCATCACTAGGCAAGATAGAAGACATACCTGTTGACATCCCTCGTGTACGGTCTATTATTGACAAAACTAAAGATGGATATATAGACAGTGATACCATAAGAATGCTTTTTGAAGCAGCTGGCATTCCCCAGGTACAAGAACTAGTTACAAACGACAAACAAGAAGTTCTCCAATTTGCGAAGAAAACTGGATATCCTGTTGTAGCCAAATGTGTAGGTCCCATCCACAAATCGGATGTGGGAGGTGTCGTTTTAAACATTCGATCAGATGAACATTTAAGCCTAGAGTTTGAACGATTGATGAATATACCGGAAACAACAGAGGTAATGATCCAACCTATGCTTTCGGGACAAGAGCTATTCATTGGAGCCAAATATGAGCCGGGATTTGGACACATTATACTATGCGGTTTGGGAGGAATATTTGTAGAAGTATTAAAAGATGTAGCTTCCGGATTAGCACCTTTGAGCTTTAATGAGGCAACTTCGATGATACGATCTCTAAAATCTTATAAGATCATACAAGGAACAAGAGGTCAGAAAGGGCTTAATGAAAAACTATTTACAGAAATAATAGTAAGGCTGTCTGTCATGCTACGATTCACGCCTGAGATCAAAGAAATGGATATTAATCCTTTGCTGGCAAACGAAAAGGATGTTATTGCTGTTGATGCAAGAATCAGAGTTGAAAAGTAGTATATTGACTTTTTTATAGAAGTATCTTATTTGTTTACATTGCATTGCTTCATTAATTTCTTTTTCTTTGCAATTCTGATTAAAGAGATTCTTTAAACTGATGACAGACTAAAACATAAACTTTACTTTTTAATTATGATTAAGAGTTTATCCATAGCTAGCCTTTTTGTTATTCTTTCCTTAAATATAAAAGGACAAGTAACTATAGGATCCGATTTTCATCCTAATCAAGGAGCAATACTAGACCTGAAACAAGAGAATACAATTGGAGCAAATTCTTCAAAAGGTCTACAACTACCTAGAGTAAACCTTGTTAGTGAATACAATCTATTTCCTATGTTTGCATCCGGGTATTCAAAAACGACAAAAGATCCAAAACATATTGGTCTCATTGTTTACAATATCAACAATTGCTTTTCGGAAGGAGCTGGCCCTTATAGTTGGGATGGGAATCAATGGTTATTCTTAATTCAACGAAACAACCCTGAAATCCTTTCTTTTGAAGATCAAGAAGGAAATACTTTTTTTGCTCGTAGGTTTGGAAACGCCGGTATTTGGATGACACAGAATCTCGCAGCAAAGACATATGACCCTATAAGAGACAAAGCAGATGAGCCATTATATAACAATATTAAGATCAGATACCCAAACAATGACCCTCAATTAACAAAAGATTATCCCTGGATGGGAGTCTTCTACGATTTCAAAACAGCCACAAATGGGAGGAGCGATACCGATATAAACAATACAAACATTTACATTCAGGGCATTTGTCCAAATGGCTGGCATGTACCATCAACACAAGAATGGTACGAACTAGAAACTGAAATCATTAACAACACCACTAAATACACTACACTTGACTACAATTACGCAGATAAAGGTGTAACTCAACCCGCATTATCAACAAGTACTAATCAACAATATGGCGATAATTTTCGTCCTGGTCTAATAGATCCTTGCCCTATGCCTAACAGAAGCGATAATATAAATGGTGTCAGCCTTAAAGCTTCAGACGGAGGATTTGCTGTCCGTATGGTTGGTGTTATGAAAGATACAAATGGGAATGGCATTTATGAAGTAACTGATGAATATGGAACAAAAGCTGGTTTTTGGGTTGCTTATGCACCTTCTTCTGAAAATGGAAGGAATAGAGTTTTTCTAAATACCTCTATCCACAATAACAATGGACATATTAACAGATACTATTCTGTTCGTTGTAAAAAGAATGAATAAAATGGATTTCAGAAATTAAATCACATCTACTCATTTTTATAAAAACTTCTTTTTCAAATTAACATCCAATGATATTAGAGAAATACTTCACGAGACTATATCCCCTAATTTTTTATATTTTCAAAGTACATATACTTGCACTTTTCTTATTCTTTATCATCAGAGTTGGTCTTCTAATTACAAATTTACAAAATATAGAGAATGTCAATCGTGAATATATTGTAGATGCATTCTCTCTAGGTTTTTTTATTGATAATATAGTAGTTAGCTTCATTTCCGTTATCCCTATATTGGTTTCTGGTATAATTTGTTTTTTCATTGACACATCAAGAAAAATCATTCAGTATATTTACAATACCTTCTTTATCCTCTCTTACATATTTCTTTTTGGTGTTTCAGTTGCTGATATTCCATATTTTAATTACTTCTATAAACATATTGATACATCTGTTAGTGAGTGGCTAAAATTCGATACCGAAGGGTATAATATGATTATAAAGGAGGTCGGCTATTACAAATATTATATATTCTATATTATCATCATTCTTCTTTTCGCATTTCTTACAATCCTATTTTCAAAGGCATGGGTAAAATACAAGACCGTTACAGAAAAGAACAATACTATAAAAACGATTAAATACACATCTCTATTTCTGGTATTTGCTTTATTATGCTTTATGGGTGTACGAAAAAAACATGGATTAATGCAACCTGTTCAAGAATGGACTACTTACCTAAGCCCCAGCTCTTTCGCCAATGCATTATCAACGAACACCATATACAACTACATATTAAGCTTAACTATACCTGAATTCAAAGATAAAGAAATAGAATTCGCACCTTCTCTAGACAAGGCTCTTGCCATACTCAAAGCTGATTTTAAAACAAATGAATATAATCAGTCTGTGTCTCCTATTTCAAGATTTATAAAAACAGAAGGAAATCCTCTAAGAGCAAATGTAGTTATAGTACTGATGGAGTCAATGTCATCTTATTACTTAACAGAAACACCACATCTTACACCTTTTTTAAACCAATTAAAGAATCAGTCTTACTATTTTGACAGCTTTTATTCAGTAGCTACGCATACCAATCAAGGCATATTTTCCACATTATATGGTTTTCCTTCTTACTTTGACAAAGTCATAATGGAAGATCGTGCTGCCAGCGGACAAGGGAGTTCGCCTAGATGCGAGGGGCTACCTGTTGTATTAAAAGATAAAGGATATGACCTTTCTTTCTTTATCTCGCACAACAAATCATACAATAACATGGATATGTTTTTATATAAGAATGGGTATAGCATTGATCAAATTCATTCGATAGAGAATTATCCTGAATCGGAAATTATTACTTCATGGGGTGTCCCTGACGACTATCTATTTGAGTATGCTACAAGTATCTTTAACAAAGAAAAAGGGCAACTATTTTTTGGCACCATTATGACAATCAGTAATCATCCGGAATATTATGTTCCTGAAGAATTTATGCATATCAGTAAAAAAGATACAGAAAGAGCTGTTTACTTTGCAGATTATTCTATCAAGCAATTTATAGAAAATGCAAAAAAAACTGACTGGTTCAAGAATACTATTTTTGTTTTTGTTGGTGATCATGGGCGACTAGAGGGTAGTCAACCATTCGAAATGCCTCTTTCTCTCAATCATGTTCCTATGTTGATTTACTCATATCTTTTTGAAGACAAGGCTCAAACTATATCGGAAATGGGGACACAAGCTGATATATTTCCTACTATTATGGGGCTTCTTAATATCGAATATGAAAACAATTCTTTAGGTATTGATCTTCTCAAAGAAAAGCGACCTTATGCAGTATTTTCAAATGATGACAAACTAGGCTGCATTAATAAGCAATTTTTGTATTGTTACAACACTATTTCGAGACAAGAATTTTTATACGATTATAAGAATCTGAATTCCAATAACATATTAGAGGAATACCCTATTTTATTTGACAGTCTCAGAAACTATGCTTCTGCATCTGTTAAAGTCGCGAACTACCTATTAAACAACGATCTTAGCAGAAGAAAGACACCACCCCAGTCGTCTATAAAGAATGAATAAAAAAGCGAAAGATGTATTTAAAACATCTTCCGCTTCTATCTTATAAAGACAACGCTTATACTGCTAGATTATCTTTCTCTATATCCTTAAAATACTTGTAAGTTCCTACTTTCAAGTCATCAGTAGCCGCTTCATCACAAACGATAATTCCTTTTGGATGCAGCTGAAGAGCCGTAATAGTCCACATTTGGTTTACTGCACCTTCTACAGCCTGAGCTAAAGCACGCGCTTTATTATGACCATTCACCATAATAAGAACTTCTTTTGCGTCTAATATAGTACCAACACCTACTGTTACCGAAGTTTTAGGCACCTTTGTTACATCATTATCAAAAAAGCGGGAATTTGCTATTATAGTATCCTGAGTCAAAGTCTTGATACGAGTACGAGAAGATAGAGATGATCCCGGCTCATTAAAAGCAATATGTCCATCAGGTCCAATACCTCCCAGAAACAGATCAACACCACCCAAAGCTTTCATTTTAGCCTCATATGCTGCACACTCGGCATCTAGATCAGAAGCATTTCCATCCAAAAGATTCACATTAGCCGCATCAATATCAACATGACTAAAGAAGTTATTCCACATAAAAGAATGGTAGCTTTGAGGGTGATCTTTCGGCAACCCTACATATTCATCCATATTGAATGTTACTACATTCTTGAAAGACACACGTTTTTCTTCATAGTGCTTAATTAAAGCCTTGTACATTCCTAGAGGAGAAGAACCTGTAGGCAATCCTAGCACAAAAGGTTTTTCTTTTGTTGGATTTGCAGCATTAATCTTAGACACTACATAGTTTGCAGCCCATTGCGACAAAGAACCATAATCTGGTTGAATAATTAATCTCATAATATTGTTTTATAAGTTAGTTTTCAAAAAAACAAAGTAAACCTTTCAAAGGTAATCATTACTTTCGAAAGGTTTACTAATTAAAATTCTCTATAATTACAAAGGATGATATTCTACAAATGCCTCGATAGCTTCGTATGATGCCAATCCTAGTTTTCTATACAGTTCTGCTGTCCCCTTATTCCTGTCTTCAGAACGCTGCCAGAACAGGCGCTCGTCGTTTCCTAAGAATGGGGCACTCTCCATTTGAGACTGATGTTTCAATATAGAATTTCGTTTAGATCTTAATTCTTCAGGAGAAATAGGCACAGCCATTTCTATATGGTCTATTTCCCATTCAGCCCATGCGCCACGATACATCCAGAAACGGCAGTTTTTCAACCATTCTGCTCCTTCGTTTTTAAGTTCGTCTACAGCTGCCAGAATTGCATCCAGACAAACTTTATGTGTACCATGAGGGTCTGCCAAGTCTCCTGCGACAAAAACTTGATGCGGTCTCACCGAGTCAAGATATTCTTTTACAATCTCTACATCTACCTCCGAAATAGGATTCTTTTTTACTCGCCCTGTTTCGTAGAATGGAAGATCAAGGAATCTTACATTATTTGTATCCATTCCTACATAACGACAAGCCGTTGTAGCCTCTTGACGGCGAATATGCCCTTTCATAAACAGCACATCCGGAGTATCTACATCGCCATCTTTTTTATCCTTCAACAAGAACTGTAATATTTCAGCATATTTCTTTTTCAACACCTCGTTATTTGGATCATATTTTGCACGAACATCTTCAAGCAAAGCTGTATAGCGTATTACTTCCTCATCACCTACTGCAATATTTCCTGAGGTTTGATATGCAACATGCACATCATGTTTTTGGTCAACCAATCTTCTGAAAGTCCCCCCCATAGAGATAACATCATCATCCGGATGAGGACTGAAGATAATCACTTTTTTAGGAAATGGAGTAGCTCTTTCGGGACGATTCGTATCATCTGCATTTGGTTTTCCTCCCGGCCACCCAGTAATGGTATGTTGAAGATCATTAAAAATCTTAATATTAGCATTGTATGCAGAACCATAAATAGCCAAAAGCTCTTCAAGTCCATTATCTTGATAATCCTTATTTGTCAATTTCAATATTGGCTTATTCACTTTGAAGCACAACCAAACTAACGCTCTACGCGTCAATTTATTTGTCCAATCACAGCTCGTTACTAACCAAGGATGACTGATACGTGTCAACTCATAGGCGGCATTCAGGTCAATATGCACACTTGCATTTGGATGAGCCTGTAAACAAGAAGCAGGAACAGCATCTGTAATAACACCTTCCACAACATCTCTCACACTTGGCGCTTTATCTTCACCCCATGCAATCAGAGCAATTTCTTTGGCTCTCATTATAGTAGACAGTCCTATTGTCACTGCACTTGGAGGGACTAAATCAATAGACCCGAATGTATTTACTGCTTCTTTTTTCGACTGTACATCTAATAAGACTAAACGAGTCTGAGAACTCATACTAGATCCTGCTATATTCAGCCCAATATTTCCTCCTCTACCAAGTCCAAGAAGAAGAAAATCTATACCTCCTACTTTTTCTATTGTTAGCTCATATTCTTTGCAGTAGTTCAATATTTCCTCTTTAGGAATAAATCCATCAGGAGAATATATATTTTTAGGGTCAATATCTATATGATCAAGTAAAGAATCTTTTAGTAATTGAAGATTACTATTTGTTTGAGTAGCTAGTGGGTAAAACTCATAAATATTGAATACAATCACATTTTTGAAACTTAACCCTTCCTCTTTATGCAATCGGATTAACTCTTGATAGATTGTCTGAGGTGAATGGCCTCCAGGCAATCCTAGAACGAAAGAAGCTCCTTCTTTTTGTTTTTTTCTTATTTTATCTGCCAATTTGTTTGCAAGAAACAACGAAGCTTCGACAGAAGACTCATAAGCATTTGTCGTAATTTTCTCATAACGACTCAATGCAGATAGCTCAAATTCATTTTCAGGATGGTAGTACCGCTGTGGAACCCTATCCAATACAATCTGGGAACTTAAATCTAGTCTCATATTAAAGAGTTTTTTAAAAGTATTTAGTTTTTTATTTATCAATTATTATCAGACGACTAACGATGCCGCCCCAATCAAGGTTACATCTTCTTTTTGACTCAATGTTATCTTCACTCTAGCCAAAGTATCCTTAAATGGAAATTGTGCTATATTATTATACATAGACTCCTTGAAAAACTCGTAACCGACAGCCAAATCTCCTCCAAGAATAATAGCCTGAGGGTCATAAGTAAATAATACAGTATTAATCAAGTTTCCTATATGACCACCTATTTCTTTCCACAAAGCTATCATGCGTGTATCACCTTGCATCGCCAGACTATATGCTTCCTGCCCTGTAGTATTATTCCGAATAAAGAATCGCTGCCCGCAATAGTACTCATAATTGGCATCAAGATAGCTAAGAAAACCGATTTCTCCTGCCCCTGCGCTATTGCCATAATACAGTTCATTATTAATAATGACACCGGCTCCAACACCTAAACTCAGGGTTAGACTTACAATATCTTTATACATTGTACCTTGTCCATAATAACGTTCCCCAAAAGCGAAACAATTACAGTCATTATTCACAAATACCGGAACGTTGAATTCCTTTTCAAGAATGTCTTTTATCGGAACATCTTCCCAATGTGATATATTGATAGATTTTTTTGAAAAACCTTCATCCTTATTCACAATACCAGAAAGACCAATACCTATTCCGCGGATATTAGAATTAAAAATTTGCTTTATCATTTCGATCATGTGAGCAATAATCACTTCTTTTGGCTCACTAGCTTTAGTAGGCACCACTATTTTACGATATACCAGACCACCATCAACAATAGCCAGTCGCAAATAGCTTCCATCCATCTCCACTCCTATCCTCATAAATTAAAGAATATTTTAAAGTTAAAACTAAAAGACAACATTCTTAATCTTTTAGGGTCAACACTGTGTTTCATTACTTGGCATTACAAATATATACATGAAAAAACGAAAACCACAACCCTAAATGTTAATTAACATTTTAAACAAAATTCATTTACCTACGGTCAACAAACTCTCTTCAATTCTAAATCAAAAAAATAAAATTCAGACTAAGAATTACCTAAAATACGAATAAATTATAACAATAGAACAAAATATTTTAACTTTACAAATAAAATTTATTTTTTAGAGCAATGCTGGATTATTCCCAAACTGACATAAAGTTCTTACCCGGAGTTGGGCCTAAAAAAGCTGAAATACTAAATAAAGAAATCGAAGTATTTTCAGTAGAGGATTTACTTTATTACTTCCCATACAAATACATAGACAGAAGCCGTATTTATTTCATCCACGAAATAGATGGGAATATGCCTTATATACAGTTAAAAGGAAGGATTACCGCATTCGAAACTTTTGGAGAGGGAAGACGTAAAAGACTCGTTGCTCATTTTACAGATGGAACAGGTTTCATTGACTTGGTATGGTTTCAAGGAGCACGTTTTATTACAGACAAATACAAAGTGAATTCTCCTTATATCATTTTTGGAAAACCTACGCTTTTTGGGAATAAATTTAATATAGCACACCCCGATATCGACCCTTACATAAATGAAGAAAAAAGACAAACAGGATTAATGCCTTATTACAACACAACAGAAAAGATGAAAAATCATTATCTGAACTCTAAAGCGATTCAGAAAATAATAGCTTCAGCTTTTTCCTCTGTTGTGAGAAATTTAACGGAAACATTACCCGACGAAGTTATACAGACAGCTCGTTTGATGAGCCTCAAGCAAGCGATGAGAAATATTCATTTCCCCGAAAATGCAACATTGCTACGGGAAGCTCAGCACCGTTTAAAATTTGAAGAGCTGTTCTATATACAGTTAAATATTTTAAGATATACTGCCGATCGTAAGTCTAAATTAAAAGGATTTATCTTTTCCAAAGTGGGTGATAATCTGCATAAATTTTACGAACAAAATTTACCATTCGAACTAACCAATGCTCAGAAACGGGTAATCAAAGAAATCAGGCAAGACATGGCTACCGGAGAGCAAATGAACCGCCTGCTTCAAGGTGATGTAGGAAGCGGTAAAACATTGGTCGCCCTCATGCTGATGCTCATTACTCTAGACAACGGCTTCCAGGCAGCTATGATGGCGCCGACAGAGATACTAGCTACACAACATTATTTATCCATCAAAGAACTGCTGAAAGGGATGGATATTAATATAGGGCTATTGACAGGCTCTACTAAAAAGGCCGATAGAGAAAGAATACATTCCAATCTCCTGACTGGCGATTTACAAATACTCATAGGCACTCATGCCTTGATAGAAGACACTGTGCAATTCGCAAATTTAGGACTTGTCATCATAGACGAACAGCACCGGTTTGGAGTTGCCCAACGGGCTAAACTTTGGACTAAAAACGTCAATCCTCCTCATATATTGGTCATGACAGCCACTCCAATTCCACGAACACTGGCTATGACTGTGTACGGAGATTTGGATGTTTCGGTTATTGATGAACTTCCTCCTGGAAGAAAGCCAATCCAGACAATTCATCAATACGACAAAAAAAGAGGGTCGTTGTATGAATCTATCCGAAAACAATTGAAAGAGGGAAGACAGGTTTACATCGTATATCCGCTGATAGAAGAAAGTGAGAAGTTAGACTTGAAAAATCTGGAAGACGGATACGAACATATAAAGGAAGTTTTTCCTGATTATACTGTGTGCAAGGTGCATGGAAAGATGAAACCGAAAGAAAAAGATGCTGAGATGCAGCGCTTTGTCAACTACGAAGCTCAAATCATGGTTGCAACTACCGTTATCGAAGTTGGGGTGAATGTTCCTAATGCATCTGTAATGGTTATAGAATCAGCTCAACGATTTGGACTTTCTCAACTTCACCAACTAAGAGGTCGAGTTGGCAGAGGAGCAGACCAATCTTATTGCATTTTGGTAACTCCATACGAACTTTCTGCCGACACACGCAAGCGAATAGACATTATGGTGGAAAGCAACGACGGATTTGTAATTGCCGAAGCCGACCTTAAATTAAGAGGTCCCGGCGATCTGGAGGGAACTCAACAGAGCGGAATTCCATTTAACCTGAGAATAGCTAATCTCGTACGCGACTCTGAAATTCTGCAATATGCAAGAGAAGTTGCTCAGAATATACTTGATGCAGACCCTCAGCTAGAAAGGCCAGACAATCGCATTCTCTTGAAACAATTAAGAAAACTCAGCGGCAATAAATATAACTGGGGATTAATAAGTTAACACTTATCTCTCTCTACTAGCTTCTAATTCTTTTATGAATTTTTCCAAATCTTTCAGTATTTGAGTAGATCTAGCTATTTCTTTAGACTCATCTCCACCTTTATTCTTTAATCTTTCAATATAAGCAATAAGACTATCCTTATATAACTGATAATAGGAAAAAGCTTTTTTCCTATCCCTTATTTTATATTCATTTAGGTTTGCCAAAAGATAGTAAACATTCATTTTCTGATCTTCATCGGCAAAATCCAAAGCTTTCTCATAGTTAATGTTTGCATTTTTAGCATCACTCCAACTACTATAAGATTCTGCCAAATTTCTATAATAAAGATATAACGTTAGATTGGGAGGAATTGTACGGTCTAGCAACTTTTGCAACATAGGTATCGCCAATTCATATTCTGACATATCCTTATATGATAGGGCTAAACAATACAATACATTATTATTGGTAGTATCATTTCTATATGCCGACTCTAAATAAGGAATAGCTTTTGAACTTTCATTTAGCGAATAATGAGAAATTCCTAAACTTCGGGTAACAACCAGAGAGCTATCCCCAGCTAAATAACATTTAGTAAAGCGACTGACCGCCTCTTCATAATTATCGGCCGTATAATAAGACAACGCATTCAACAAGTTCACCTGATGATCGGTAGAATCTATTGCAATATACCGATCCGAATAAATTATTGCTTCTAATACGCTCCCTGTTTTCAGTGATAGATTAATAACATTAGCTGCAGCAAAAGCATCCAGAGCATTCCTATCCCAAGCTTCCATAAAATAAACCTTAGCACTATCGACCATATTCATTTTATCGAAACACTGAGCCGCTCTTTTCAAGGCTGAGGGAGAATTATTTAGGAAATAAATATGCTGAAACAAAGATAAAGCATCCCGATACTTACCTTGTTGATACAAGATATCAGCTTTCTGATTTTTAAAATAGACATTAGTTGAGTCTAAACGAATCAATTTATCGTAGTATTCAAGTCCTGACTGACTCCTACCTATCGATTCGAAACATGCAGCTAAATTTAATTTTATCTGTATATCCTTTTCATATTCATCTGATAAGGGAACTAGAATTTCTATCGCTTTGTAATATTCCCCTAAAGCTTTATAGCATAAGGCTTTCTTAATTTGCAACTCTACACTTGCCTCCTGCTTATCAATATAATCCAATGCCTTTTGATACTGATAAGTATTTAAATACTCGTCCAGAATACTTGTGTCATCCTGAGCAAAAACACCTATCGGCGTCAAAATCAGAAGTAAAATTACAATTATATATTTCATAAGCAATCTGTTTATTATCTATAAAGGCGGACATTTAATATCCGCCTTTACACTTTGTAAAGTAAGTGTCCGTATTATTAATAAATCTAAGTATTAATTGTTCTTGGTACTATAAGACACAAGCACAACTTTTTTCCCTTTATATTTATCTCCATATTTTGCTTTAGCTTGGCTTTCTGTTAGAACTTTTTGTATTGCAATCAATTCCTTTCCTTCACTCTTCAATTCTGCTTGTCGTCTTTCTGTTTCTTTTTTCACCTCATCCTCGCTTACTTCTTTATCTTCATATATAAGTACATATTCCCCCTTATCTGTACCGCTTGACAACTTGAATACTAATGGCAGTGTATAATAAACATCAACAACCTGCCCATTTTGTTTTCCAGGCTCCCATTTTGGCATAGCATTTATCACACGCAAAGCTTCATTATCACATTCGGGACTAATTCCTCTTACGATAGTCGCATCCTTAATCTCCCCTGTTTTTGTTACAATAAAGCGAACTGTCACTCGTCCTTGAATACCAGCTTCTTGAGCCTTAACAGGATACTTTAGATTATCTGCGACAAACCTATGCATAGCACTTTCACCTCCAGGATAAGCAGGCATTTGCTCTGCAATTGTGAAAGGTTTTAGACCACTAGAACTTTCATTTCCTTTTTGCAATTGAGCGACTTCTACTTTTTCCGCTTTCTCTGCACCTTTATTCAATCTAAATACAATTGGTAGCGTATAATAAACATCTACAGCTTCACCTTTTTGTTTTCCTGGCACCCATTTTGGCATAGCATTAACCACACGCAAAGCCTCTTTATCACATTCAGAACTAATTCCTCTTACAATAACCGCATCCTTAATCTCTCCTGTTTTTGAGACAACATAGCGAACTATGATTCGCCCACTGACACCTGCTTCTTGAGCCTCAATCGGATATTTTAGATTTTCTGATATAAATTTAGTCATAGCTTCTTCTCCACCGGGATAAGAAGGCATTTGATCAACAATTGTGAAAGGTTTTTGCTTATCCTGATTTTCTCCAGCAATACCTTTTTTAGCTGGCCCATATGCCATAATAACAATATCTAACTCTCCTTTTTCTTTAGGTGGTAGTTTTGTACCATTTCCTTTAATTTTAAAATAGAATGCTAAATCAACATCCGTACCAGCTTCGCCTTTGCCCCATACAGGCATCTCGTTCAAAACTCTTTTCACTTCCTTATTTAGCATTTCATCAGCTTTGGCTGTCAAGTCTATGGAAGCTATTTCGCCAGTCTTTTTAATTTTCAACTTTGCAGAAACCTTCCCCTCTATATTAGTCTCCTGAGCCTCAATCGGGTATTTTAAATTATTTATCAAGAATTTATACATCGCATCTTCTCCTCCGACAAACATTGGCTTCTTCTCGGTTGTTTTTTCAACAGTATTGAATTCGTCGATTATATTTGTAAATTCTGTAGGAGAAGCATATACTGCATTCCCTAATAGCAACACGAAAGCCAAAGGAAAGGCCATCATATATTTTGCCACAGAGATTATTGAAGTTCGTTTTTTATTCATCATGGTAATTCGTTTTTTAAGTTGTGATACGTTGAAATTATTTATTATTGGTATACCTGTGTTTTTATTTGATACTTTTAGTAATATATATTGATACTCCTTAGAATTAAACCCAGCACTGAGAACACCTTCATCCGCCAAATATTCTAGATTTAACTTCATTTCATTCCTTAACAACCAGGAAAACGGATTCCACCAAAAGGCAATGCAAAGTAATTCATAGAGAACAACATCGATGGAATGGAACTGGCGAGCGTGCACATGCTCGTGAGCAATAATTTCCTTAAGCTTTTCTTCGTTCTGAAACTCTTTATTTACAAATATCCACTTGAAGAAAGAAAATGGAGTCATCTGTGTATCTTTTAATTCAATAATACGAAAGGAGGACACCCGGTAAGACTCATTATTGGTTCTTAGTCGTATAACACTAAGCATCTGAACAATAAGACGGAAAGCAAGGAAAGCAGATATTCCAATTATTATTAAACTGAGTATTGTCCAGCCATCTACAGTGTAACTAGGCGCAGTTTCTACCTCAACAGCTCCAACCTCTATTTGAGACAGCCAATAAGTATAAATCGGAGGTTCCGCACCCACATCTTGCAAAGGAGATAACTCTATTGTAAATAAAGGGAAAACAACAGAGAAAAGAATTGCAAATAAAAAATAAACCCGACGTACTCCAAACAAAGTATCCTTATTCAGGAATAGCATGTACAATCCATAAAACAGAGCTAATGCTATTGAGGATTTGATCAAATATAAAGCGATTGTGTTATCCATGACAATAAGATTTAGCTATTCAGGAATCTCCTCGTTCTATCATTCGTATGATTTCTTTGAGTTCCTTCTCCGAAATCTTTTCTTCTTTCACAAAGAAAGAAACCAACTCTTTATAAGAATTTTCAAAGTAGCTTTTCACCACATTTGACATAAACTGGTTCTTATATTCATCTTCCGATACTTTGGGAGTGTAAACATACACATTTGCATATTTCTTTGAATTAAGATACCCTTTTTGCTCCAGGTTTCTAACAATAGAAGCTACTGTTGTATAAGGAGGCTTCGGTTCGTCCATTTCATTAACAATATCTTTTACTACACACTCTTTCAACTGCCAAATGTGAAGCATCACTGTTTCTTCTTGATGAGTCAATTTTTCCATAATCTATCAATTCGTATAATTACTAACTTTTCGTAAATATACTTATTAATAATAACTATCCAATAATACTTATTGATCAAAATATCATTTTATATTTTATTAACAATTACTCGAAACGTAAATTATAAAATATCGGCATTGCTAATTGAGCGAATATTTTAGGATCATCAAACATATAAAAGATAAAAGCAGTTCCTTTTTCTTTCTTATTTATAGCAATCATCATAGTATGCTTATATCCATTAGAAAATGCTTCGCGTGGCATTACAAAATATGACATACCCGCATCTGCTCCAAAATCATTTTTAAGAGATTCTTCAGGCAAAGAGCCACCATTAATTTCCTTGTCCGAAATATTTAATTTCACAGCTTGACCTATAGCCGGATAGAGATTTTTAGGATCTAACCGAGTTTCTCCTTCTTTGGGGTTTTTAGACCATTCATTATACTCAACTAACATCTCATCAATAGGCCTAATAGCATAACGCACCTCAAACTTTTCTATAGGATGTTTTATCGCATACTCATACAACATGTGAGAATTGTCAACAGGTTCTACCTCTACAAAATCTTCGGGTATTTCATAAGTCAAGTTAGTGCGTTTCAACAATTCAGTAAATTCTTCGGGCAGATTATCTCCTGCAAACATTGAAATAGCAACAGAGATGAAAATTAACAAAGTAATTAAAATCCTTTTTTTCATAATATAAGTTTTTAGATATAAAAGATTAACTGACTACAAGATATACATTTACACTAATAAAACCCTTATGAAAAAGAAAAAAGGCATGAGAAAATCACTCATGCCTTTCGATCTAAAACTAAAAAAACATTCTACCTAAACTATTCAATAGGAACACCTACTAAACTAAATCCTAAATCGATAAATTGACTACCTTCTGCATCCTTACATTTTATTGCAATCAGATTAGATTCTCCAATCTTTATACTACTCTTAGCTTCTTTACTTATTTCGACAAACTCGTATCTGTTTGTATATCCAGAAAGCTTAGCAGCAAGAATTCCATTAATATAAATTTCACAATCTTCGTCATGAAACACCTGCATCACCAGTTTATCTATATCTGTAGCTTTCAAAGTATCAAAGCTGTACAATTTTCTTAAATAGATATGAGTAGAATTCCACTTCGTGTTTTCGCTTGCACCTTGCAGCCCTCCATTCCCAAAGCCGGCAAAACCTTCAGCCCATGTGGCATCATCAAAAGAAGTCTCTTTCCAAAACTGATTATCAAACGATTTTGCTTGTATCTTATAACGCCATTTACTAACCATATTCCCAGCTTGCGAAACAGGCATTATCGGTAGAGATGTGTGCGAATAATTTTTCTGAATCGCTTCTCTTATTTCAGCCATTTGCTCTTCATTCACTTTCACAACTTTACGGTCATAAGTAATCAACCCGTTTTCTTCATCTTCCACATCTGTGATCTGAGTATAAACTGCTGCACATAATCCATTTGCCTGCAAACCTAGAATTTGATTTGTAAAGTTCACAAATCTATCTTTCAATTCTTCGGAAGAATATACCTGAGTGTATTTCATGTCGCTTCCTCCAATCCAGCGATGGTTATCGACAATCAACGTTATACCTCCATACTCACCACACACTGACACTCTTTTATTTACAGGATTGGGTAAAACATTGGGTTCTGGATACCAATGTGTATCTTTAATATCACCATATTCATAATCATTCCATCCACTTGCAATACTTATCAAACGAGTAGAGTCCGCCTCACGAGCAATATCAAGACTTAGCTTTGAAGTAGCTTCATCCGGTTGCCCCCAACTTTCGTTATACACTGTCCACATCACTACAGATGGATGATTTCCCAACGACTTCATAATCCTTACCATCTCGTCATGAAAATTTTCTCTAAGATTTCTACCATCTCCCATGATTTTTCCATCTTCTCCAAAACCCGGATTAGGAATATCCTGCCAAACAAGAATTCCCATTTTATCGCAATGATAATACCAACGAGCAGGTTCTACTTTTATATGCTTGCGAGACATATTCATTCCAAACTCTTTTATCTTCTCCAGATCAAATTTAAGTGCTTCATCCGTCGGAGCTGTATAGATACCATCAGGCCAATATCCTTGATCGAGAGGCCCATAATGGAAATAGTGCTTATTATTCAAAAACATGGTTGGCTTACCATTGAAGTAATCAACACTTATCTTTCTCATACCGAAATAGCTATCAACCTTATCTATAGTTTTTCCATTATCTCTCAACTCAACTATCAGATCATATAAGAATGGTGATTCCGGGCTCCACAATTTCATATCCGATATAGATAGTGTGACCTCTTCTTCAATAGCAACATTATCCAAAGAGGCTACTTCATTCTGACCATCAAGAACTTTTACTCTTGCTTTTAGCCCTGATTTAACATTAGCACCTAATACCTTTACATTTACTGTTTCATTATCTATATTAGGCATAATGACTAGTTTCTCGATATAACTTTTAGGCACAGACTCTAGCCACACTGTTTGCCAGATACCGGTTACCGGTGTGTACCAAATCACTTTCTCACCAATCTTCTGCTTCCCGTGAAGCTGCCCTCCAAACTCCTGAAAGTCCTGAACATACACAACAACCTCTTGCTCTTTTTTCTTTAGATCCACGGCATCTGTTATATTGAAATAGAATGGATCGAAACCTCCTGTATGAAGACCAACCTTCTTTCCATTAACATACACTTCACATTTCCAATCTACAGCACCAAAATGTAGAAGGATATCATCTTTCTTCATTTTGTTAGGAATAGAAAATTTCTTGCGGTAAGCAAATACTTTCCCTTTATTTTCCATATGATTTGTATTCATCACCCCAGAAATAGCAGATTCCATAGGGAATGGCACCAATATTTTTTGATCATATTTTTGCAAAGGATTATATGTCATTTCCTTTACTTGGGTGAAATCCCAAACTCCGTTAAGGTTTATCCAATTATTCCGCACCATCTGAGGACGAGGATATTCAGGAAGCACATTTTTAGGATCAATATTTTCTGACCAGGAAGTCATTATCCGAGCCTTTTTCATCTCCCACTTCTGAGCAGAAATTGACGTCTGAATTACAAAACAAAATAACAGGAATAAGATAATTTGATTTTTTTCATGATAAATTAAAATGTTCACATTAGAATACTGAGTATTTCACGTTACAAAAATCGCTTTATAAAACTAGACACCTTTGAAAATACCGTTCAAATAACAACAAAATATGACCATTAAGCACATGGACAAGCTCATATATATTCATAAGACACTATGGCAAAGGACTTCATCATGTCTACCCCACCATTCACAACTATTTAACATCAGCTTCGGTATTTTTTTACTACTTTCGTATCTGTAAAATATGATTGATCAAGCTACCATAGACAGAATAATAGATGCTGCTGAAATAACAGACGTAGTATCTCAATTTGTGACACTTAAGCGAAGAGGTATAAACTTTGTCGGATTATGTCCGTTTCACCAAGACAAAACCCCTTCTTTTTATGTATCACCTGCTAAGAATATATGCAAATGCTTTGCATGCGGAGAAGGAGGTACAGCCGTTCACTTCATCATGAAGCATGAACAATTGTCGTATTTTGAAGCATTGAGATTTCTCGCAAAAAAATACAACATAGAAATTCAAGAGCGTGAGTTAACTGACGAACAGAAGCAAGCATACAACGAGCGCGAAAGCCTATTCATCCTAAATGATTATGCACGTGATTACTTCGTCAACACACTCCACAATCATATTGAAGGAAAAACTATTGGTCTAAGCTACTTTAAAGAGAGAGGTTTTAGAGAAGATATAATTAATAAGTTCCAACTTGGATATAGTCTCGAACAAAGAGATGCTTTTACACAAGAAGCTCTAAAAAACGGTTATAAGAAAGAGTATCTGGTAAAGACCGGACTTACAATAGAAGGAGAGAATAACAATTATTTGATAGATCGTTTCAGAGGAAGAGTTATGTTTCCTGTCCATAGTCTTTCGGGAAAAGTTGTAGCCTTTGGTGGTCGTATTCTAAAAAAAGCCGAGAATACGGGAAAATATGTAAACTCTCCAGAAAGTGACATCTATCACAAAGGGAATCAACTATACGGAATCTACTTTGCTAAACAAGCAATTACTAAAGCAGAATGCTGTTACTTGGTTGAAGGATACACAGACGTTATCTCAATGCATCAGGCAGGGATAGAGAATGTTGTCGCTTCTTCTGGAACAGCACTTACACCTGGACAGATTCGATTAATACATCGATTTACCGACAATGTCACTGTTATATATGATGGTGATGCTGCTGGCATAAAAGCTGCTCTGCGAGGGATAGACCTATTACTGGAAGAAGGAATGAATATAAAAGTTCTGCTTCTACCTGATGGAGAAGACCCAGACTCTTTCGCCCGTAAACAAAATGCAGAATCTCTCATTAGTTTTATAAAAGAGAATGAGGTTGACTTTATGCGTTTCAAAACAAAGCTTTTACTAGATGAAGCTGGAAATGATCCCATAAAAAGAGCAACTCTGATTTCTGATATAGTAAATAGCATTGCTGTCATCCCTGACAATATTATACGCACTGTCTACATCAGAGACTGCAGCCTATTGATGGATATAGATGAACGAATTCTCATCCAAGAGGTCAACAAAAAAAGGTTGAACCATATAGAGAAGGCTGCTCCCCAAAGAATAGAGCCAGAACAGTCTGCTGCAGCAAACGACTTATCTCAGCCAATCATCCGCAACACCAAAGCTCTCTCAAAACGGAATCCTATAGAACGGTTTGAACTTTCTATTCTATATTATATCATCCGTTACGGCATGTTACCTCTAACTGAAGAACCAACAGATAATATCAATTCAGAGTCTCCAAGTGTACTTGATTATATCAAGTTTGATTTAGAGCGAGACGGACTATGGTTTAAACACCCTCTATATTCGCAGATATTAATTGAAGCTGTAGAACAAAGTAGTAAAAACCCGAACTTCGATCCTAGCCGTTACTTTCTGGCACACCCCAATCAGGATATAAGCAAGATTGCTGTCAACCTGATGAGTGACAGATACCACTTAAGCAAGGTACATACTAAGCAATTTGGAGAGAATGTCAAACAAGAAGACACTCCTCTGGCGGAAGAAAAACAACTTATTAAAAATGTTCCACGAGTTCTAACCGAATTAAAGAATGCTTATATTCTCGATCGTTTAAAAGAAATTAAAGAACAAATGGAAGAGAAACAAAAAGAAGGGAATTGGGATGCTGCAATAGAATTGATGCAACAGATTAAAGATTTAGAGAATGTTCGAAAAGCCCTAGCGAAAGCTTTAGGCGAACGAATAATTACAAAGTGGTAATAAAAAAGATTTATCATGAAAAACATCATCAAGACATTAACCTGTATCTTTACTATATTCTTAATATACAACTGCTCCTCAAACAACAAAGTTTATACTGTCGTAGAACAGATGCCATCTTATCCGGGAGGAGAAGCTGCTATGCACAAATTCATACATAAAAATCTAAGATACTCTGCAATAGGAGAAGAATATGCTATACAAAGCCGTATAGTACTCCGGTTTGTTATATCTAAAAAAGGGAAAATCAAAGATATAGAAAAAGTAAAGGACATGGGTAATCCTTTGGCAGACTCTCTTATCAAAGTTGTAAAAATGATGCCTGATTGGAACCCCGGCAAACAGAACGGAAAAACTGTTGATGTTTACTACACTCTTCCTATGCTGATACACTTACGGTAAAAAAGAATTATTCTAAAGCTCTATTTCCAGGTAATAGAATAAGCCAATCCTATATTTAATGCGCTGTGACCGAAATTGCTTTTCACCTTATTTGCAATATTGTATGGAGTATAATGGTATTCGGCAAAAACACTCATTCTCTTATACTGAAGACTCACACCACCAAAAACATCAACTGTCTCAATTGATTCAACTTTATTTTGATCATCCTCATAGTCCCATTTCTCAACATCTGTCTGCAAAGCATTAAGACCAATACCAAGATAAGTACTGAATCTATATTTTTTTGAAAAAGTTTTCGATTTTCTACAACGTAATGACATATTAAAAAGGAAGTCTCCTTCTGTCTCATAATAGCTCCCATCCATCTTATAATCAAACTTCCCTTTTTTCAGAGGAAGACCTAACTGAGCTCCTATATCAATTGTAATTTGATGTTTAACCGGAAATTTCAATACGAGTCCAAGAGTAGGTGCATAACCAAAAGCATCACTCAATTTCGCAAGTGGAGTCCACGAGCTAGCTTGAATTTCTATTTCTGGAGAGAATGAATCATCATCGTCTCCACGCTCAAAATAATCGACCTCTGAAGCATGATATGCATCATCAGGTAAATAGGGAATGCTCATTACCTGCTGCAACAATGCCGCAAGACCATATTCTTTCTGATTATAAGCAGGATTTCGTAAAACACAACTAACATATCGCCCCCTGAGCCCTTGAGCCAGATAATAATAAATCTGATATGGTTCATCATTATTTTTCATATTGCGAAATACTACTCTTCTCGCTATGGTAGGAACACCTTCAAAAAGAACCTCTATATCATTTTCTTCAATAATAGAGTAAAGAATCGAATCGAAGATCCGGATTCGATTGTCAATATCTAATATTGCTTCTTCTTTAGTAAGAAATTCAGACCACGAAATCTGAGCATCTCCACATGTTACCTTATGTGGTCTTGTCCATACACACTCATATCCTAACTGAATTTTCTGACCGACAAAGTCTATCGTACTTGCAGACCAACTATCTGAAATGAAATTATCTAATCGTTGTTCTAAAAAAGCCTGAACGAAAGCTCGCTCTATTACAAAATCTCGTTGATTATATGTTTTGAACTGTATTACTACAACCTCTCCTCCTAATTTATTAGCAAAATAAAGAGCCTGATTCACTTTCTCTCCTAGTCCATGTTCCGAGGGGATCTCTGATTCTACAATCCGACAATAAGCATTGCCTACAGCTTCATTATAATCGGCATATACTTCTCCCAATTGTATTTTTCGAGAGAGAGTCTCGTTGGAAGTCACAGTAATCAGATCAGCCGAAACTGAAGTTGTGTAAATATCATAGCCACGAAATTCAAGATATACATCTCCGTTACTTGTTTTTATTCCTTGCAATCCTGTGAAATTATACACTTCTTGTGAGAATGATATAATAGGAAATGCAATTAGAAGCAATAGGGAAAGAATATTTTTCATAAATAATGTGAAATTAGCTAGACTTCAAATATAAAATATTTCTTCTAAAAAGAATACAGATTGGTTCAACTAACGACTACGCAAAATATTTATATCGCCTCCCAATTTATATTTTTTACCTTCCGAGCCTTCAGCCTCTATTACATAATAATATACTCCTGTATTCACATAATTCCCTTTATACTTTCCATCCCAACCTTTTGCCGGATCTGTCCATTGATACAATCTTGTTCCCCAGCGATTAAAGATTGTACATTTAAACTTGACAATAGATTTATAAGCTACTTTAAACACATCATTAGATCCGGGAGAGTCGCCTGGTGAAAAATAATTTGGAACCTCTAAGGACGATTCAGAAATACTGAAAGATACACTGGTTGTATCCACACACATCGACGATTGCTCAGCCACTTCGAGTTTAACAAGATAGTCTCCCCATTCGTTAAATGTATAGCGAATATCTTTATCTGTATACCTAGCTATTGGAGTTTCCGGATCTTTCAAATTATATATAAACCATGTATAATAAGCTACTTGAGGTTCATTTCCATGACCTTTAAAATTGACTACAACAGGAGCAGAACCTCCCAATTCATTGTCGCCACCCACTTCATTATTTGACTCACGCCTTTCCTGCTCTGCCTCGATATAGGCTTTGACTGCTATAGCAGTATAGGGCTGAGATTCTATTTTCTTAAGCATATTAAAATGCCTTGCAAACTGATCTCCTTCCAAAATGAACTTCGTATCAACCAAAGGGGCTTCAATAAGCACCTCGGTACCTATTTCTTTTTCATCAAGTGTTATTCTCTCTTCTTTAAAGCTCTTCTCCTCAGCATTCCATTCCCTCTTATCATAAGACAATGTATATCTGCGAGGAATTGACCTCTTAGCACCATTCTTAGAAAAATAATGCAACTCGTCTTTTTTTTGTACAGATAATTTCAGATTCTCACACTTATCTTCATTTTCTATGGTCTCAATAGATATAAGTTCAGGCTGATGTTGCGAGTAATCTATAATCCACACAGCATCTTTTGGTTTTCCGTTCTCCTCTACAAAGTAACCATAACCATCAAGTAGACCTGAAACAACATATGTAGTCTCATTTCCCAAAGACGTATAAGAATATTCTAACTCTTCTTTATCTGTCAACGACTCTTTATAGCGATAAAACTTTACAGAAACAGCCGAAGATGTATAAGTAATGGTCGCTCCTGACAAAGTATTTAACAAGCATATCTTCTCTATTCCTGCCCCATTCAGATCTTCTGTATATTCATACAGTTTACCTACTCCACCCTCCACCTTATATTGGGCATATAAAGAATGGGTAAATACATTTATAAGTAACAATAGAAGTAACTTTTTCATAAAATCATCTTAAAAGAAAGAAACCCTCTATCTTTTAACGGACAGAGGGTTCTGATATTTTATAAAAGATTTATATTCTATAACGAGTGACTTAAAGAACACCCATTTTTTTGAATATTTTCTCTATCTTATCAAATGCAATATCTATTTGGTCTTTAGTATTTGTAGCCATCAATGAGAAACGAATCAAGGTATCAGCTGGAGATACAGCTGGAGACACTACCGGATTCACAAAAATTCCTTCTTCAAAAAGCATTTTTGTTATCATAAACGTTTTCTCATTATCTCTGATGAACAATGGTATAATAGGTGTAGACGTATGCCCTATTTCACATCCCATCTGACGGAAACCATCCAATGCATAATGAGTAATATCCCACAAATGCTTTATTCTTTCAGGCTCACTTATCAGAATATCCAAAGCGGCACTTGCAGCAGCAGTTGCAGCCGGAGTTATACTAGCTGTAAAGATATATGATCTTGAGTTGTGACGTAAATAATCTATCACTGTTTCATTAGCTGCAATAAAACCTCCAATAGAAGCCAAAGACTTACTGAATGTACCCATGATAAGATCAACATCATCAACAAGTCCACATTGTTCTACAAGTCCTTTACCACTATTATTAGAGCCTAAAACGCCTAAGCTATGTGCTTCATCTACCATTACGTTGGCATTATATTTTTTAGCCAATCTTACTATTTCAGGTAGATTTGCGACATCACCTTCCATACTAAACACTCCATCAACAACAATTAGCTTAACCTTATCAGGCTCGCATCTTTGCAGTTGCTTTTCCAGAGATTCCATATCATTATGACGGAATTTCAATTTAGTAGAAAAAGAGATTCTTGCTCCCTCAATAATAGAAGCATGGTCTAATTCATCCCAGAGGATATAGTCTTCACGTCCTGTTATACAAGACAAAACACCTTCGTTTACTCCAAAACCAGTTGAATAAACAATAGCATCTTCTTTACCTACAAACTTAGCTAGTTTTTTCTCTAGCTCAACGTGAATATCCAAAGTACCATTTAAGAAACGTGATCCAGCCATACCGGTTCCATATTTCTTTACAGCCTCGATAGCTGCCTCTTTCACTTTCGGATGATTAGTTAGTCCCAGATAGGCATTTGATCCAAACATCAATACCTTTTTACCATTAATGATAACCTCAGTATCTTGGTCGCTCTGGATTTCTCTAAAATAAGGGTAGATCCCCGCAGCTCTTGCGTTTCGTGCTGCATCGTACCGATATAACTTATCAGTTAATAAATTCATATTCAAATTATAACAAAGTAATATTATTATAACTGCATTTGTTAAGAACACATAATCTCACAAAAATGCAGGCTGCAAAAATAGCTAAAAAAAATAAGACTAGGTACTTTTTGTAATAATTATTTAAAAAAAGGCATTTTAAGACATTCTTTCTTTACATCTATCCAAACTATATTGCTTTTTTCTTAAATTTGCGGATTAGTCCTTATATATATTATATATAAAAGACTTTAGACTATATCTCACAAGGAGATAACGGATAGACTTTATGACAAAAAGAAAAAACAAGCATAACTTTTGGAAGCGCTTACATTTTAAGTACAGACTTTCGGTTGTTAATGAAAATACGTTGGAGGAAATATGGAAAATTAAGGCATCTATTTTTTCGGGTGCTATACTAATTCTTATTTTCGCCTCTTTCCTTGTTGCCATTACGTCCGTTCTAATCATAGCCACACCTATACGATACTATCTACCTGGCTATCTAGATGTTGAGGTAAGAGAAAAAGCTCTCCGTTCTGCTATCAAAGCAGATTCTTTGGAACAGCAGTTAAAGTTCCAGGAGGTATACATCAACAATATAAGAGATATATTTACAGGTGTTCGTTCAATCGATTCAGTAAAACAGATAGACACTGTATCTGTATCGGAAAACGATCCTCTACTTCAAAAATCTGAATTAGAAAAAGAATACACTAAGCGTTTCGAGGAAGAGGAAAAATACAATCTATCTGTACTATCGCAATCTTCGCAAACACCCATGGAAGGAATTGTATTCTTCAAACCTGTAAGCGGCTTGATAACCGACAAGTTCAACCCAGACACTGGTTCTTATGGAGTGAGAATGAGCATTTCGAAGAAAGAGACAGTATCTGCTACACTCGAAGGTTCTATAATTTTTGCCGGATACGATTTACACTCAGGAAACATGATACAAATACAACATAAAAACGGTTTTATTTCGATATATAAGAATTGCACTTTACTCCTCAAACAAATGGGAGACAAGGTTCGTACAGGTGAGGCTATCGCTATCATAGACAACAAAAAAGAGAAGGATGAGAAAGAAATCACTACTTCTTTTGAATTTGAGTTATGGTACAAAGGAGTGGCTCAAAACCCAGAGAATTATATATCATTTTAAATAATACTGAAAAAGGGAATTTATTTATATGAAACGAAATATTGCGATTCTAGGCTCTACAGGGTCCATTGGAACACAAGCATTAGATATAGTAAGAGAGCATCCCGAACAATTTGAGGTATATGCTCTGACTGCGAACGAAAATGTAGATTTATTAATAAAACAAGCCAGAGAATTTCTTCCCGAAGTTGTTGTTATTGCTAACGAGGGCAAATACGACATTCTCAAAGAAGCGCTGCATGATCTACCCATCAAAGTTTGGGCAGGCAGTGAGTCTATTGCACAAGTAGTGCAAAGTGAACCTATCCATGTTGTGCTTACAGCAATGGTTGGCTACTCAGGCTTAAAGCCGACGATTAATGCTATCAAAGCAGGAAAAGTAATAGCTTTGGCAAATAAGGAAACACTTGTTGTTGCCGGAGAGCTTATAACCTCTCTTGCCCTAGAGAACAAAGTCCCTATTTTGCCTGTAGATTCTGAACATTCTGCAATCTTCCAATGCCTGAACGGAGAACGCTCCCCTATCGAGAAAATACTTCTAACCGCGTCGGGAGGTCCTTTCAGAAATCATAGCATAGACGATCTAAGAAAAGTTACAAAAAGAGAAGCCTTAAAACATCCTAACTGGAGTATGGGAGCCAAAGTAACAATAGACTCAGCTTCGTTAATGAATAAAGGATTGGAAATGATCGAAGCCAAATGGCTTTTCGATGTAAATCCTGATCAGATCGAAGTTGTAGTTCATCCTCAATCCATCATACATTCGATGGTGCAGTTCGAAGATTCTTCAATCATTGCCCAACTTGGATTACCGGACATGCATTTGCCTATACAATACGCATTGACATATCCGAACCGCTTGAAGTCCAGCTTTGAGCGATTAGACTTTTTCAAGTTACAAACAATGACTTTCGAGAAACCTGATACAAACCGTTTCCGCAATCTTACATTTGCATTCGAAGCAGCCCGGATCAAAGGGAACATGGCCTGTACTATGAATGCAGCCAATGAAATTGCCGTTGCAGCCTTCCTTGAAGACAAAATCGGTTTTCTTGAAATGAGTGACATTATCGAAAAAACAATGCAAAAGACCAGTTTTGTACAAATGCCATCATACGATGACTACGTACAAACCGACAATGAAGCTCGCCACATAGCAAAAGAACTTATAAATTAACAGCATAACATTTAATGGAAACATTTTTAATCAAAGCATTACAACTAATTCTTAGTTTATCCATACTCGTTATTATTCACGAATTCGGACATTTTCTTTTTGCCCGTATTTTTAAAATAAAAGTTGAGAAATTCTATCTTTTCTTCAACCCTTGGTTTTCTTTATTCAAATACAAGCCTAAAAACAGCGATACCGAATATGGTATTGGTTGGGTACCACTAGGAGGCTATGTTAAAATAGCCGGTATGATTGACGAATCGATGGACAGAGAGCAGATGGCACAACCGCCACAGCCTTGGGAATTCAGGTCTAAACCTGCATGGCAAAGATTATTGGTTATGGTAGGAGGTGTATTATTTAACTTCATTCTTGCCATCATCATTTTTGCTATGATGCTTTTTGTGTGGGGAGATACTTATATTCCTCTCAAGAATGTAAAACAAGGAATGTATTTTTCAGAAGCAGCCCAGGCTGGTGGATTCCAAGAAAAAGACATCCTTATCAGTGCCGACGGAAAAGAAATAGCTCAGGGAAGAGGTGTTTTAGACATGAATTCTTTAATGAATTTCATCGATGCTAAAACGATACAAGTAGAACGTAACGGACAATTAGTTGATATAGATCTTCCTGATGATTTTGCTGACAATGTGATCAATTCTCGCATTGCCCCTTTTGACTTTTGGTTATCTCCTGCTATAGATAGTATTGCTCCAAAAACTGAAGCAAGCCGATTAGGATTACTGAAAGGTGACAGCATTGTTGCTTTAAATTCTGAGCCTATCACATCTTTCAACAAACTGCGCAGTATTATTTCGAAGCTTAGTGAAGACCTGGAGAATGATGAAATAAAACCAGTGGAGATTACTTTCTATCGTGACACACTAAAACAGACTGTAACAGCAAATATTGACACGTCTGGAGTTGTTGGTATAACTACAAAAACAATCCCTTTTACGAAAGTCGATTTACGGACAGATAAATATAGCTTTTTCGCATCGTTTCCTGCCGGGATAACCATGGGAGTAAATACACTAAAAGCCTATGTTGCTCAGATGCGATTTGTATTCAGCAAAGAAGGGGTTAAAAACCTAGGTGGATTTGGGGCAATCGGTAATCTGTTCCCTCCGGTTTGGAACTGGCAACTATTCTGGACTATGACTGCATTCCTTTCTATTATACTTGCGTTTATGAATATCCTCCCAATCCCTGCTCTCGATGGAGGCCATATCATGTTCCTTCTGTACGAAGTTATTACCAGACGACAGCCGAGCGAGAAGTTCATGGAATATGCGCAAATAACCGGAATGTTATTCTTACTGTTATTACTTGTCGTTGCTAATGGTAACGACCTGATTAGACTTATTTTTGGATAAACCTAATTTACAATTATGAACACTGTTACCGAACTTATCAATAAAGACAATAGAACAGCATTCTCTTTCGAGATACTACCTCCGTTGAAAGGGAATGACATACAAAAGGTGTATAATATTATAGACAAACTAATTGAGTTTGATCCTAAATATATAAATATCACGACCCATCACAGCGAGTACAAAGATCAGGAAATGTCCGATGGATCGGTAAAGAGAGTAAATATTCGTAAACGTCCGGGGTCTGTGGCTATCGCAGCATCTATACAACACAAGTATAATGTTACTGCAATTCCACACATGATATGCAAAGGATTTTCTAAAGAAGAGACTGAGTATGCACTGATAGACCTAAACTTTCTACGTGTACACAATTTACTGCTGCTTCAAGGTGATTCTAAACGCTTAGCCCCTGAACAGATATACCCAAATCAGAATGAGTATGCTACAGATTTACAGTTGCAAGTAAACAACTTTAACGAAGGTATTTCTGAAGATGGATCTCTTTTCGAGAAAAATTTAACACCTTTCTCCTATGGAATGGCATGCTATCCGGAGAAGCACGAAGATGCACCAAGTATGGAATCTGATATTTTCTATATGAAGAAGAAAGCCGAGAATGGTGCTGAATATTTCGTTACTCAAATGTTCTTCGACAATGAGAAATACTTCTCGTTTGTAGACAGATGTAGGAAAGAAGGAATAACTCAGCCTATTATACCAGGTGTTAAACCTATCGTATTAATGAACCAGTTAGAAGTTCTTCCTCGCATATTTCAATCAAGCATACCTGAAGAGTTTGCAATAGAACTTCGCAAATGTAAAACTGACGAAGAAGCCAAAGAGATAGGCATAGAATGGGGCATTAAGCAATGTAAAGAACTTATTGCTCATGGAGTACCTAGTTTACATTTTTATTCACTAATGGCTACAGAGAGCGTACGCCGTATCGCAAAAGAAATTTATTAAAAAAAGAGAAGAAAAGGAGATATACTAGATGCTTTTTAAAGATATCATAGGACAACAGGAAATAAAAGACAGACTTGTGAGAACAGCCAAAGAAGGCTTTATACCACATGCCCAACTTTTCTGTGGCCCCGAAGGTGTAGGCAAGCTACCTCTAGCAATTGCCTATGCTCAATATCTTAATTGCGAAGATCCTTCCGAAAACGACTCGTGCGGAAGATGTTCTTCCTGCATTAAATATAATAATTTAGCACACCCCGATTTACATTTCGTTTTTCCGATTGTAAAAAAAGCGGCAAAAAAGAAAGAAGTCTGTGACGATTATATAACCGAATGGAGAGATTTCATTAAGACAAGTGCCTACTTCAATCTCAGCCAATGGTTAGAATATATAGAAGCTGAAAATTCGCAAGGATTAATCTATGCAAAAGAAAGCGAAGAAATAATCAGAAAACTTAGCCTAAGAATATATGAGGCTAAGTATAAAATAATGATTATATGGCTTCCTGAAAAGATGCATGAATCTTGTGCCAACAAGCTGCTAAAAATAATAGAAGAACCTACAGACAACACAGTTTTTCTTTTAGTCTCCGACACTCCGGACAATATTATCACAACAATACAATCCAGATGTCAGCGCATTAACATCCATGGTGTAGACAAAGCGGCTATCATTCAGACATTAAGCGGCGATTACAACCTTTCGTCAGAAGATGCAGAGAATATTGCCCATCTGTCCAACGGGAGCTTTTTAAAAGCATTAGAAACGATAAGCCTAAACGAAGAGCATAAATTCTTTTTCAATCTGTTTGTACAGATGATGCGTGCTTCCTATGCCCGAAACATCAAAGAAATAAAAACTATAGGAAATGAATTGGGCGGTATAGGGCGAGAAAATCAAAAAAGTTTCTTAGCTTACTGTCAGAAAATGGTTCGAGAATACTTTGTAAGTAATCTGAAGCAAGCAGAAATGATCTATTTAGCTCAGGATGAAGCTAACTTCGGCATACGGTTTTCTCCTTTTATAAATGAAAAGAACATCATAGGCTTCATGGATGAATTAGCCTTAGCGGAAAGACATATTGAACAGAATGTAAATGCTAAAATGGTATTTTTCGATCTGTGCCTAAAAATAACAATGTTGATAAAACAATAAATAAATATAAACCCACAAAGCCGTTAAAGGGGCTTTGTTTTAGAAACTTTTTTAAACAACAAATATGAATCAAAATAATCAAGATAAGCCATTACCTTTCGATTGCCAAGGAACATGTAAAACCCCTATTGGATGCACATGTAGCAAAGCAAACAAGAAAGCCGCCACTACTGAAAGTGAAGAAGCTCCTATAGTATATCCTTCATTTCGTCCAGCCCCAGCCAAAACATGTGGATGTAAATCGAAAAAAGGCGGATGCTGTAGTGGCAAAAACAAATTAGAAGTATACAATTGGCTAGAAGATCTACCTGAGACTCCTGAAGGATCACAAATGGTAGAAGTTCAGTTCAAAAACACCCGTAAAGGATATTACCTAAACAGTAATAATATTGAGGTTTACAGAGGAGATATAGTTGCTGTGGAAGCGACACCCGGACATGACATTGGTGAAGTAACCCTCACGGGAAAGCTAGTGCAGCTGCAAATGCTAAAAAACAACTACAGAGGTGAGACTAAACGCATTTATCGTATCGCTAAGCCAAATGATATAGAGAAATGGGAAGAAGCAAAATCGAGAGAACATAAAACAATGCTTCGTGCCAGAGAGATTGCAGAAGAACTAAATCTCAACATGAAAATCAGCGATGTTGAATTTCAAGGAGATGGAAATAAAGCTATATTCTATTACATTGCCGACGAACGCGTTGACTTCCGACAACTGATTAAAGTTTATGCTTCTGAATTTCATGTAAAAATTGAAATGAAGCAAATTGGAGCTCGCCAAGAAGCTGGCAGGGTTGGAGGAATTGGTCCTTGCGGAAGAGAGCTTTGTTGCTCTAGTTCGATGTCTAACTTTGTATCTGTATCTACTTCTGCTGCCCGTTTACAAGACATTCCTCTGAATCCTCAAAAACTGGCAGGGCAATGTGGAAAGCTTAAATGTTGCTTAAACTTTGAAGTGGACACCTATGTAGAAGCTCAACGCAAATTACCTCCCAGAGATATTCCTCTTGAAACCAGAGACTCTTCTTATTATCATTTCAAAACTGATATTCTGTCTGGAATGATCTCATACTCTACTGACAAGAATTTTGCGGCTAACATCGTCACTATTCCAAAAGACAGAGTATATGAAATTATAAGAATCAATAAGCAAGGGAAAAAACCAGAACACCTTGCAGATGATAGACAGAGCCAGGAAGAGAAACCTGTTTCTTACGACATCTTACAAGAAAATATAAATAGATTCGACGATAGTGGAAATAACTCTAACAATGCTAGACGCAATAAAAAGAAGAAATTATCGAAGAATAAACAGCAGGGTGAGAAACAAGAAAACTCTCCTATTGCTAATAATGAAAATAATAGAAACAAAGGACAAGAGAGAGACAACAGAAGAGGAAATAACAATAAACAACAACCGAATAGGAATCAAACAAGGCCTACAACTCCTGTAAACCCAACCCAACCTCAGGGTGAACGTGAACAGCAGCCTCAACAAGCCGATTCAAATAACCCAAAGAGAAATAATAATTTCAGGAATAACCGAAATAAAAACAGAAACAGATCGAATAAGAATGACAAACCCGATCAGAAAAATCCTGAAGCATAATATATTATTCAGTTTATTCTGCTTAACATTTTGTCTCTTCACTTCTTCTTGTGGAGAGCAAAATATTGTTTATTCCGACTTTCACGAATTTAGGGATGCTGGATGGGAACAAAAAGAAATGGTTTCTTTCGAAATAGACTCTTCTTTTTTTGAACTAAACATTCCCTATACTCTGAGTTTAGAGCTTACCAATAATGTGAATTATCCATATAAAAACATTTGGGTCTTTACTCAATGTGATATCGATAACGACTCTACCTTTACTCCGCTTTCGAAAGAGATTTCCCTTGCTACTGATTTTGGAAAATGGTTGGGATCGGGGTTCGGAACACTGTATCAGTCTTCGTTTATTCTCCAGAATAATGTTATCTTTAAAGAGAAACGCAATTACTCTATAAAAATAGAGCATGGGATGCAAGATGAATCATTGAACGGAATAGAAAAAGTAGGAATAAAACTATATAAAAAATAAATATACCTCATCTAAATACGACTAATATGCAGCTAATAGACGGAAAGGCAATATCAGCCCAAATAAAAAAAGAAATTGCACAAGAAGTATTGCAAATAAAGGAACAAGGAGGGAAAACTCCTCATCTGGCAGCAATACTAGTAGGCCATGATGGCGGTAGCGAGACTTATGTGGCAAGCAAAGTCCGTACATGTGAAGAAGTAGGCTTTAAATCTACTTTAATACGCTTCGAGGACAATGTTTCTGAAGAAGAATTACTGGCGTGCGTAGACCGTTTAAACAACGATAATGATGTAGACGGTTTTATTGTGCAACTACCTTTACCCAAGCACATTTCGGAGCAAAAGGTAATTGAAGCGATTGACTATAGAAAAGATGTAGATGGTTTTCATCCTATAAATGTAGGACGTATGTCGATAGGACTTCCATGTTTCCTTTCCGCAACCCCTTCAGGAATAATGGAATTATTGAAGAGATACAATATTCCTACTCAGGGAAAACACTGTGTAGTTCTTGGGCGTAGCAACATTGTAGGTAAACCTGCTGCAACCCTTATGATGCAAAAAGGATATCCCGGAGATGCAACCGTTACTGTTTGCCATAGCAGAACCTCAAACATCAAAGAGATTTGTTTGAGTGCTGATATTATTATCGCAGCATTGGGTGTTCCTGAATTCCTAAAAGGAGATATGGTAAAAGAAGGTGTAGTGGTTATTGACGTTGGCACAACACGTGTACCTTCGACCGAAACTAAATCAGGTTTTAAGTTGAAAGGAGATGTAGCCTTTGATGAAGTTTCTCCAAAAGCATCATTTATTACACCCGTTCCTGGCGGCGTAGGACCGATGACTATTATTTCCTTGATGAAGAATACTTTATTAGCCGGCAAAAAAGAAATTTATAAGTAAGAAATTTCTCTCATTATACAGAAAAGCCGTTTACAGACATCTGTAAATGGCTTTTTCTTTTTATTTATAGGGCGTAAGATTATTTAACAAAATTGATGCCAAAATTACTCGATTTCGTTAAACTATTTTAAACAACATATTTTTCAGTCTATTTTGTTTGGAATATATCTTTTCAGCACCTACCTTTGTAATGTGTTTTTCATAGTATTAGATTTAAGGTTAACAATGAAGATTGGTTGTCGGGATGACAACCTTTTCTTTTTTATATCAGTACTGTTTAGAGGGAAAACACTGATTAATAGCTTATAGTTTCTTCTCTATAAAGATACTCTACAGTAAAAAAGGAATGAAAAATCAAGATAAAATCTGCATCTGTATAGGTTCTTGTATATCCCTTTTTTTAAAAAAAGAGTGAGTTTTTTGACAAAATCCTTTAATCACTAAAACTAATACACTAACTTTGCACAAAGGCTTAAAAAGCCAATTGAAATGAGTTACAGCATTTATTTCGTAGCTGAAAAAGCATTGAAAAAAGCTACAGGAGAAACTGCACAATTGAGAATAGAATTAGTCATCCGTAAGACTGGATTCAACAGATTACCAAAAGCCCTTCAATACTCTGTTAATACAAAAGAATGGGATAATAAAAGAAAACGTTTAAAGAGTTCAAGTTCTTCAGCAGTAGAACTAAATCCTTTGCTCGATGCAATGCAAAGTAGACTCGAAAAACAAGCTTTTTTATGGGAGATACAAGGAACAAGCTGGACTCCCAATCAATTAAGGGATTCTCTTAAAGAGAATCAAAATTGTATTTCTGGCACTAACGAAGAAATTAAGTACTGGATAGACTATCAAATCAATTATTTCTCTAACAAGGAAAGGCTTAAGAATGGTGAAGTGTTAAAAGGCTCTTCCAACTCTAGAAATTACCAATGGTTAAAGAATACTTTGGAAGCTTTTACTTTGGAAGTTTACAAGAAAGATCTCTCAGTAATAACCTTTTGTGATATCACGAAAGATTTTTTACGAGCCTATTGTAAGTATATACAAGAGAAAGCAAGAGAGAAAGGAAACAAAGGCGGATTACGCAATAAGATTTCAAATCTGAAAGCCGTATTCAGAAAGGCTTTAGAAAACGATGTAGAAGGCATTAATATGAATATCTTTAGCGTCGCGAAAGGATACCTTGCAAGTTCTAAAACAACGCCTAAAACGATCTCAAAATATTCATTTGAGCGCATCAGGGATATCGACAGGAGTCTACTTTCTAAAAAAGAATGTTTCTGGCTTGATCTATTTCTCTTCAGTTACTATACTGGAGGGATGGCTAATGTAGATGTATGCTATCTGAATAAGTCTTGCTTGAAAGATAGTCACATTGAATATGAACGCCACAAATGCATCAGGAAAGCATATCCAGCATATTTAGTGCAAGCTAAAGAGATTGTGAATAGGTATAATGCAGAAGCTTACGACAACTATGTATTTCCAATATTCAGCCATAAGCAAAAGACTGATAAACAGAAAAGTGGTAAAGTAGAAAGGGTAACACTCAAGGTAAATAAAACTTTAGTCAAAATATGCTCTATTCTTTATATATCAGAAAAAGTAACTTGGTATTCTGCTAGAGGTACTTATATCACTAATATGCTTAACTCAGGAATACCAGCACATCTAGTAGGAGACCAAGCAGGAAACTCACCTAGGATAATAGAAAAGCACTATTACCATATAGTAGAGAACGAGCGAAAAGGAGTCGCCGAAAAAATTAGACAAGCTATTTAAACTTTCGGGAGCAAAAATCCTATTCTATTATAAGGAAGGAATCAATCTCACCCTTTACATAGAGATTAAAGAAGGTAAGTATGAACGGTACACAACCAGTATGCTAGTAAGCTTATCTTGATCCTCCCTTGACACGCTTTCATTGTACAAAGGTAATGTACGACTTCAAAGGGGGGATGAAAGCCTGTACGACCCATACTATTCTATATATAGCTATGGGGAGGGGGTTGAGTATACTTTTTATACTAAAAAGCATACTATCTTTCCCTCAAAAGTCAAAGTTATGTCTTAAATATAGAAACAGCTTACTTGCATAATAACTTTATGTAGGTAAGCTGTTTTTTGTTATGAAATCTTGTATAGATAAGTATTTCAAGTATTTTTGTAAGTAAAAAAATACTCGATGAAAAATATATCAATACTTATAATACTAATAGTTGCTTTGAATAGTGTTTCTTGTAAAGAAGAATCTTTCTATGCTAATATTGAAGAAATTTCAGTCATAAACGAAATGAATTGTTGGGATAGTTATGAGAAACTATTGTTGCAGGTAGAGCATAATAAAAAAGAGAGTAGAAAAACTGCCATAGAAAAGGAGATACAAGAAGTAAGAGAACAAGACATGACTGTAGGTGAAAGGTATGCCTATATGGATACTTGGATGCCCTATCTCGAAGAGTCTGAGAAGAAAGGTAAAGAATCATTATATAATAATATTGATGTTATCAATCTTATTCGAAATGATAGTCTTTTAAAGCAGCTAGAGGAAGGTCGAAAAATGCTTTCTGAATCATTAGAGCCATTTAAAAGTAAAGTTCCTTTCTTTTATGGTGATTTGATATACATAGGTGAACGTACAACTGACTACAAATACTATTATCAAGGAAATTGGGGCTTTTCTTATCAAGATAACAGCAATTCATTTTTACGATTGTCTCAGTTTGCTTATAACAATATATATTGTACTGAGATTCCTAAATTTTATTCAAGTCTTGGTGACATTTTAAAAGACAAATATTCGTTGCTAGAGAATTCAGACGTAGAAGAAAAAGATATTTTAAAGTTACATGAGATATTAGTATCCATAGACTCTATAGATAAAAAGTTGTGGTTAGCAAAAGAATACAAAAATACTAAATTGAGAATAGATGAAACTCAAAAAGATTGGCAGTTAAATAATAAGCATAAACAAAAAGTGGATAGCCTTTTTAGAAATTAAATAAAGATAGGGTCGTGATTTAATTATAGTTGTTACACTATCACCCCCTCCTAGACATTGATTTATTTGATATAGTTATATTTTTACTATAAAAATCAGACTTTAAAAAAAAGCTAAATTATATATATCGAATACGTTACGAGGAGGATACCCTCCTCGTTTTTTACTTTTATTAGTTTTATAATAATTATTAGAAACATTTTAGATAGGATATGTGAATACCCTATTTTACCTCAACATTATCAAAAACCTATATTATATATGTATTGATAAAGTTTCTTTCAGTTATGTATACTAAAAAAACATACAGTTGAGAGCACTGGAGTAATGTCTTTTTTATACCTTTGTAACTAGATATAATACAGTCCGTTGTGCTAGGTTTTATGTGCACGCCACAGTACTGTTCTAAATAATAGTATAAATCGCTTTTGTGTATACAATTTTGTATATAGTTTCAAACAGAGGTTTGTTAAATAACTGATATATAAAGACTAAAAATCACAAATCAGATTGTCGGGATGACAACCTTTTCTTTTTTTATAGCAATCCATAAAAAAGCTCCCCCATAAGATAAAACAAATGAGAGAGCATTCTATATAAATACAACTTATAACTACTATTTAATGCGCTTAGCTTGAAGAGTATATTCCCCTGATTTTAACAAGAACCCTAATTTGTCGGCTTTCTTATATTTAGCATCAACAATATTTTGTTTTTCATTCGGAGACTGATTATTAATCAAAACCTGCTCTTTATAATCTTTAGGCAAGTACACTAACGCTTCTGTTCCATCAGGAATACTCACGTTTAGTGTAAACGTATTACCATCTTTCATAAATTCCGACTTGATTAGACCTTTAACAGTAGGTACAGATATAGATGCCGAGTTAAACGATGCCGGATCAGGCTCTATCTTAAATAAATCATAACCAGCTTTCATAGGAGCTATACCACACAAATACTGACTTATTACAGTCAAGGCTCCCCCACTCCATGCATGATTGGTCGTTCCTCCACCGTATCCTCCAACTTCCCAACCCTCAAAGAGAGTTGTATAATCTTTAGAATTAACCATTGGTGAAAACCTTCTCTCTACACGTTGCAATGCATATTCGCCATATCCCATTTGGAAAAGAGCTTCCATCACATATTTTTCCATATATGGGCTAGCATGCCATTGTGTTTTAAATACCTCAAACAGTTGACTATATTTTTTAGGCTCTGCTATTCCCGAAATAACGGCCATTGCATGCACTCTGTCGTCTGTATCTTTCTCATACGAAGGATGGCGATAACACTTTCCATCCCAACATTTATTATAAGCATCTTTAATTTTCTCCATTAGGCTGCGATACTCCTTAGCATCTTCTTTATGCCCTAATATATCTGCCATCTTAGCCGTACTATTCAATGCTATATAATGCCATCCTGCAAGGATAAGTCTTTCGTCAATATTATCCCCCCAGTCTCCCCATGACCAGTCACCTGCTCGATATTCTGTCAGACCTGTATCATCCAACTTCCACACACCCAAATATCTTTTTACACTTGGATATACTCTCGCTAAGATCTCTTCATCACCGGTATTCATATAGTAATTCCAAAACCCATACTCACCAATGCTTGCCAGCATTTGTGCTGGAAGTTCATTTGAGTAATTACCTGCAGGGATAGGAGAAAATAAAGTTCCGTCTTCTCTTTGCCAATCAACAAGCTCAAGGATTGCTTTCCTCATTAAAGCATGAGCAGAGGTTGAATAGGTATAGAAGCTCTCTCCCATAAGCACAACAACATCCCCCCACCATTGGGCACGCTCTCTGTCGGGGCAGTCATAATAAGTATCACGCATATTTATATACAGAGTTCTCAAACCTTTCTCCCAGAACTTCATATAAAATTCATTATCGCAAGAGAAAGAACCATCAACTTGAGTATCATACCCAGTCTCTCTATACTTTATATTATTAACGACAACTTCTTTTGGACATTTTATAATGATCTTTTGCCCATTTAGCCACCCGATAGATTCATATTCCTGCTTGCCACTCTTTGTGATATATTCGGCACGAAGATTAGTATCACTTCCACCATATAGGTGATCTGTCTCTATCTCAATTAAACTTCCCCCTTTTTCATCCGACACATCCAATATCGGAGTCATCTGCATATTATAAGGAAGGGATGCCGTATATACTATTTTTCCATCTTTCTCTTCTTTAGTAAAAGAAGCTGACTTGACACCAAAATCTTTCCAAAATGGAATTGGTCTTTTTACAAGAGCATTCCAAGGAGCATCTCCCCAACTTCCTATTTCTACAGAAGTTTTAAAATCATATTTTTCGAAGTCATTACTAGATTGCCATCCTACAATATCTTTTTCGGCATTAAAGCGAATGTTCGATTCCGGCAATCGGAAGTTAGGTAATGGTTCTCCAGTATTCTCATACGCAGGATGGACACGACTCATCCACGAGGCATCACTCACATAGTGTTGACCATCTACATCCATATCAAAGATCAGCCCAGCTTTTCCACTGTCTTTATGAGAAAAACCCTCTTTCCCAAAATACCACATCAGAATAGATATTTGGTTCTCTCCTTCCTTCAAAAAAGGTGCTAGATTCAACTCATCATAATAAGTATCTGTAGGATTAGGACCTCTTTTCAATCCTCCTTCAAAAACAGCTAACTCGCCATTTATCCAAAGCCAGTATTTACTATCTACTGCTATTTTGGTAAAAGCTTCTTTAGGGACTTCTTTCAGATTTATGTCTTTTCGGAATGCGATCCATCTATTGGGTGCATCTACTCCTTCTACATTCGCCGTTATCCATTTCGCCAACACAGGTTCGTTGGGAGATGTTTTACAGCCTACTAAAACTGAGATAATTAAAAACAAGAAAATCTTTTTCATAGTTTAAGTGTATATATCATGGAAAATAAATAGAATTTACTCTTTTGAGATAAGTATGGGCATTAAACATATCAAACCTTAAATATAAGAAATATTATAAAACTCACCTCCTTTTCTCGACTAAAAGCCGTAACATAGACAAAATGTAGTCCGATTCTAATAGCAAGTATATTAAATGGTTTTTATACCTTTACTTATAAAAATAAAGATTAGCATATGGAATTTAGGAGTAAAATAAATATACCACCATCTAATATCTCCATTTCTCACAAAGAGCATCTATTGGCTTTTGGGTCTTGCTTTTCTGAGAATATCGGAAGACTTTTATATGAAAATAAATTTAATATCAATTCTAATCCTTTTGGCATTCTATACAATCCCAAGTCGATAAGTCAGGCTATAAATCGGATCATTGAGGGTAAAACTTTTACTGAAAATGAAATCATTTACCATAATGGGCTTTATCATAGTTTTTGGCATCATGGAGATTTCTCTTCCGCAGACAAGCTTACATGCATAAACAGAATAAACGACGCTTTAACAACGGCAACTTGCAGTATAAAAAAAGCAGACATTCTTATCATTACATTTGGTACAGCTTATGTTTTTCAGGCTAAAGAATTGAATCTTATTGTTGGTAATTGTCATAAATTACCGGCATCGACCTTCAGTAGATATCGTTTAGACATTCACTCGATAGTAGAAGATTGGAATACTTTAATAAGGATGCTACGAGAAATAAACCCTAACCTAAAAATTATATTCACCGTCAGTCCTATCCGCCACCTTAAAGATGGCGCTCACGACAATCAGTTGAGTAAAAGTATCCTTCTCTTGGCTATCGATCAACTAATCAGAAACAATGAAGGAACATCTTACTTCCCATCTTACGAGATTGTTCTGGACGAACTAAGAGATTATCGATTCTACAACGAAGACATGACGCACCCTACTCTTCTTGCGGTCAAGTACATATGGCAACGATTCTCTGAAATGTTCTTCAACGAAGACACAGCTCAAATCATTAAGGAATGGGCTAAAATAAACAATGCTTTAAATCACAGAGCAATTAATGCGGATAGCACAGAGCATAAGGATTTTTTAAAGCAAACTTTGTTAAAACTACAAGCCTTCAACAAAAAATATCCATACATTTGTTGTAAGAAAGAGATTACTAAATTGGAGAAAATTCTATCACAAACAATCAGGGAGAAATGAAGTACTCTATACAAAAAATAGCTCAGATTTTAGAGGCTATACCTACTGATCTTCACAAATGTGAAGTAAGCATTCTACTGACAGATAGCAGACAGGTATTTTTCCCGTCCGAAACTTTATTCTTTGCACTAACAACCAAAAATAATGATGGTCACAAATATGTATCCGAGTTATACGACTTAGGCGTTCGCAACTTTGTTGTTTCTTGTTTACATGCAGAGTGGGAACCCTATACAGATGCTAATTTTCTGGTAGTTGTCAATCCTCTAGAAGCATTACAACGCTTATCCGCTTACCACCGTCAGCAGTTCAACATTCCTGTAATTGGCATTACTGGAAGTAATGGAAAAACTATTGTAAAAGAATGGTTATATCAGGTTCTTCATCATAATTATAATATATCTCATTCTCCCCGTAGCTATAATTCTCAGATAGGAGTTCCCTTATCTGTCTGGCAAATTAATAACCATACCCAACTTGGCATCTTCGAAGCTGGAATATCTCAGACAGAGGAAATGTCTAAACTCGAAGCGATCATTCATCCTACAATCGGCATTCTCACCAATATAGGACAGGCACATCAAGAAGGCTTTAAATCCATGAAACAAAAGTGTCTGGAAAAACTAGAGCTCTTTATTCATTGCGATGTCATTATTTGCGAAGAAGAAAACAAACTTATTGACGAATGCATGGAAATAGCCTGTCTGTCGCACAAAAGATTGACGTGGTCTAAAAAAGGATCTCCCGATAGCCCAGTACATATTCTTAAAATCAAGAAGAACGAGTTTTCTTCAACAATTCATTATTCTATCCTTGATTTTGTTTCAGAATTTACGATTCCATTCAACGATGACGCTTCGATCGAGAATGCTATACACGTATTAGCTACAGCTATATACCTACATATCCCTATTAAGGATATAAATGAACGCATGGCAACTTTAGAACCTGTAGCCATGCGATTAGATGTTCGTCAGGGGAAAAATAACATTACATTAATTAATGATTCTTACAATTCAGATATTAACTCGCTAAACATAGCTCTAGATTTTCTTGTACAAAGAGCGACCGTCAAAGATCAAAAGAAAGCCCTGATAATATCAGATATTCCCCAATCAGGACTACAATCTAAAGAGTTGTACTATCTGGCTTCAAATCTGATAAAAAATAAGAAAATAGATCTACTCATTGGAATAGGAAAAGAAATTTCAGCTCATCAATCAATGTTTGTCGATATTGAAAGCTATTTTTATGAGACAACCGATTATTTCATTCACTCCAATCTTTGGCACGATTTCCATGACATGTTTATACTACTGAAAGGGGCAAGAAGCTTTTCTTTCGAGAACATCAATAAACTTCTGGAAGTAAAAACACATGAAACCGTCTTAGATATTGATTTAGATGCTATCGTGCACAATTTCAATTTCTATAAATCGAAGTTAAAACCCGGCACAAAAATGATTTGTATGGTCAAGGCTGACGGATATGGTACTGGTGCTCCCGAAATTGCAAAAACATTACAATATCACAAATGCGACTACCTTTCCGTTGCTATAGCAGAAGAAGGCGTATCGCTTCGTAAGCAAGGAATCAAAGTTCCAATTATTGTTCTGAACTCTGAGGTCGGAGGCTTTGAAGAACTAGCAACATACGGTCTCGAACCCGAAGTGTATAATTTCAGGATCCTTGATGCTTTTATCCGAGAGGCCAAGCTTCAAGGGATAAACAATTACCCTATACATATAAAGATAGATACGGGAATGCATCGTCTTGGCTTTACAGAAGAAGATGTTCCTGAACTTTTACAAAAAATAAAAGAACAAACAGGAGTCCGTATTCAATCCATATTCTCTCACCTTGCGGCGAGCGAAAGCTGGGATTTTGACGATTTCACTTTGGAACAAATCAGCACTTTCAAAAAAACAGCAAAACAAATAGAGGATGGGATGCAATACCCTATCATGAAGCATATCCTAAACTCGGCCGGTATAGAACGTTTCCCCGAAGAGCAATTGGATATGGTACGCTTAGGAATTAGTCTTTACGGCGTAAGCGCTAGCGGACTTAAAGGCTTACGGAATGTTTGTTCACTAAAAACAACAATATTACAAATCAAGCATATTAAAGCTGGGGAAACCGTTGGTTATGGACGCAAAGGTCATTTCGATTACGATGCCACAATAGCCACTATCCGTATTGGCTATGCTGATGGGCTTAGTCGCCAATTTGGAAATGGTGTTGGGAAAGTTCTTATCAATGGACAAATGGCTCCTATAGTTGGCAATATATGTATGGATTTATCTATGGTTGATATTACAGGACTCGATGCAAAAGAAGGGGATACAGTACATATCTTTGGAGAAAAACCTTCTGTTATTGATCTTGCGCAAGAGATTGATACTATCCCGTACGAGATATTAACCTCTATATCTAACAGGGTAAAACATATATATTACAAAGAATAATATTTACTATTCGTATATTCAGAAACACCTCTATGCATATAGGGGTGTTTTTATTTTTAGCCTTTCAAGGATGAAATATTCGTAAAAAAGTATTGCCATATTCTTTTATCTTATATCTTTACATATAGATAGTAAATAAAGAAAACAATACTATTATTTAACAATATTGATATCAACTGTAAAGACACAAGCATGACTAGAAAGACATCTTCACCTAGCCTTAGTATCAAATTGATAATATGGGCATTTTTTTTAGGCTTTGCGGGAATAATGCTATTTTTAGCGTATAAAGACATTATTTCATATTGGTGGTCTCTTATTCCTTTAGCACTATTAGCATTAGCTTTTTACGACAGTTTCATACAACAGAAACGAGCTTTGCTACGTAACTTTCCGGTACTAGCTAGGCTTAGATATCTTTTTGAATCTGTCAGACCTGAGTTCAGACAATACTTTTTTGAAGGAGAGTTAGATGGAAAACCATTCAACCGTCGTCAGCGTTCCATTGTTTACCAACGAGCCAAGAATGAAAAGCAAACTATCTCTTTTGGTATGCAAGATGACCCTGAAAGAATAGGTTACGAATGGGCAGCCCATTCCATATACACAAAAAAAGCTTCTATTGAGAGTTTCAGGGTAAATGTAGGTAATGCTCAATGTAAACAACCATATAGCCTAAGCGTATTAAATATAAGCGCTATGAGCTACGGAGCATTGAGTAAAACTGCCGTTACAGCCCTCAACGAAGGAGCTAAAATGGATAACTTTGCACACAACACTGGTGAAGGTGGTATAAGTGAATACCACTTACAAGGGGGGGACCTTATTTGGCAAATAGGAACAGGTTATTTTGGATGTCGAGATGAAAATGGAAATTTCTCGCCTGAGCTATTCAAAGAAAAGGCGAATCTTCCAAACGTTAAAATGATCGAGATAAAAGTATCTCAAGGGGCTAAACCCGGACACGGAGGGTTACTACCAGCCGAGAAAAACTCACCTGAGATAGCCAAAATAAGAAACGTTCCACCATATACGGAAATCCACTCTCCTACTTCCCACAGCGCATTTTCTGATGCCAAAGGTTTATTAAACTTCATTGCTCAACTAAGAGAGCTTTCGGGAGGCAAACCTGTTGGTTTCAAAATTTGTATTGGTAGACAAAGCGAATTTTGTGACATACTAGACGCTGCATTAGAAACTAATATCATACCTGACTTCATCACTGTGGATGGAGCCGAGGGGGGAACAGGTGCTGCTCCTCTTGAGTTTATTGATAGTCTGGGAATGTCTCTTTCCGATTCGCTAGCTTTCGTATCAACTGAAATGACGAAGCGTAATCTAAAGAAACAAATCTCAATTATTGCTTCTGGAAAAATCATCACGGCCTTCGATATTGCTAAAGCCTTGGCTCTTGGGGCTAATGCTTGCTACAGCGCCAGAGGAATGATGTTCTCGTTAGGATGCATACAAGCCCTTCGTTGCGACAGTGGAGAATGTCCGGTAGGGATTGCAACACAAAACAAAAATCTATACAAGGGGCTAAATGTGGCAAACAAGAGCGTACGTGTAGCCAATTTCCACCGAAATACATTATTCTCTTTAGCTGAATTTATTGGAGCATGCGGAGTGGATAAATTAGAGGATATTAAACCATGTTTCTTCTTCAAACGAACTGAATACAATCAGAACAAGAGTTTTGACGACATGTACTTTTACAATTATAAGAAAAAGAAAAAGCATACGATAGAGCAAGATCAATTACAGGTCAATTAGGCTAAAATAAAGTACTATTTAAATAAAATCCTCTTTCTTAGAATATAGAAAGAGGATTTTATTTAAATATCAATAATACAGACGAATTAGAAATGAACCTTTCCTCTTTATAAATGTTAAATTATAGTAAACACAAAGAAATGCTTTTATTATTTTAAAAAGTATTTTATTTTTGCATTCAGTTTTTTAGTTGCATAAACAATTAATAAAACAAAACAGACACTAATTATATTTTATGAATATGAAAAAGAAAACAATCTTATTGATTTTCTTAATTTCCGTAGCTGTACCGTACATTGCTGCTCAACAGTCTTTAAGTCTGGATCAGTGTCGGCAATTAGCTATTGAAAACAATAAAACACTGAAGATTGCCTCAGAAAAAGAGCGTATTGCCTATTACAACAAAAAAGAGGCTCTTAGTAAGTTTTTTCCGAGTATACAATTTATGGGAGGATATCTGCGTAATCAGAAGAATCTAAACCTGATTCCTTCATCTTCCATCCCATCTAGTATTCCTATGCCTGATCTATCGGGCTTAGGAATTCCGCTTCCACCAACTTTGCCCCCTGCTGGCACTCCGATCGACATTAGTGACATTCGCCAGAAAATTTTAGGAATGGGCGAAATTGATATTCAAAACATATGGGCTGGAGGCTTTAATCTTACCCAACCATTGTTTATGGGAGGTAAAATCATTGCTTACAACGATCTTCGCAGCTATGCAGAAGAACTGGCAACAACAATGAAAGAGTCACAAATGACAGATGTTATTGTTGAAGTAGACAATGCATACTGGCAGGTAGTATCTGTTGCCAACAAGAAAAAACTAGCCGAAGCCTATGTCCAACTTCTAAAAAAGATGGAAGCTGACGTTTCACTACTGGAACAAGAAGGAATGGCGACTAAAGCAGATAAACTATCAGTCAATGTAAAATTAAATGAAGCTGAAATGACATTGACAAAAGCCGAGAATGGACTTAGTTTATCAAAGATGCTGCTTACTCAATTATGCGGATTAGAAATAACAGATGCCATCACTCTACAAGATGAAAATATAGAAACCATTGCTATCAACGAGGAGCAAACGACTGTTCCGAACATAGAAGAAGCGCTATCGAACAGGACTGAAATAAAAAGTTTGCAACTCGCCTCTCAGATATACAAGAAACAAGAAAAGATTGCGCAAGCCGAATTTATGCCCAACCTTGCTCTTACAGCCAATTATCTCTGGACCAATCCAAGTGCTTTTGATGGAGTGAAACATAAGTTTGGAGGAATGTGGAATGTTGGCTTGGTTCTGAAAGTACCGCTAAATTTCTTTTCCAGTTCGGCCAAACTAAATTCAGCCAGAGCAGAAACTAGAATTAAACAACTAGAATTAGCCGAGGCAAAAGAAAAAATAACGTTACAGATCAATCAGGAAACTTATAAGCTTATCGAAGCCAATAAAAAGCTAACAGCAGCTAAGAGGAATACAGAGAAAGCTAACGAAAACCTCCAATATGCAAATACAGGTTTCGAAGAGGGGGTAATCACTGCCTCCGATGCAATGGCTGCCCATACTGCTTGGCTATCAGCTCATGCAGAGCTTATAGACGCTCAAATAGATATTATATTATGCAATATGTATCTAAATAAAGCTTTAGGAAGAAAACAATATCAACCAACAACTCTTGAAAATAAATAATAATTCTATGGATACTGAAAACAGAAAATCAGGCTCAAAACTAATTCCGATACTGGTATTTGCTGCAGTTATAATAGCTGTCGGACTATATGGATTCTTTTTCTTGAATCAAGAAGATAACATCATACAAGGTGAAGCCGATGTAACAGAAGTACGTATATCAAGTAAAGTGCCCGGACGTGTTGCCAAATATTGGGTAGAAGAAGGTAGCTTTGTAAAAAAAGGAGATACACTTGCCGTATTAAGTATTCCCGATGTAGAAGCCAAGCTTGCACAGGCTACTGCAGCTGCATCTGGCGCTGCGGCTCAAAATCAGAAAGCAATTAAAGGAGCCAGAGCAGAACAAATACAAGGTGCTTACGAAATGTGGCAAAAAGCAAAGGTAGGTGTTGACATTGCCGAGAAGTCGTTTTCGAGAGTAAAAAACCTATACGACAAAGGGGTAGTAACAGCTCAGAAACGCGACGAGGTAGAAGCTCAATACGAAGCAGCAGTAGCAACCGAAAGAGCCGCTAAATCTCAATACGACATGGCTGTAAACGGTGCAGAAAGAGAGGACAGAGAAGCCGCCGCTGCCTTATTGGAAAGAGCCAAAGGTGCAGTAGCAGAAGTAGAGTCATACATTGCAGAAAGCTACCTAATCTCTCCTATCGATGGAAGTATATCAGAGAAGTTTCCGAATGAGGGGGAACTTGTTGGGACGGGTGCCCCTATCATGAATGTTGCCAAACTAGATGATAAATGGGGATCGTTCAATGTAAGAGAAGATCGTCTGAAAGACTACAAAGTGGGTAAAGACATTACAGTATTCGTTCCGGCATTGGATCAGAATATAGACATGACAATCTACTACATCAAGGATCTGGGATCTTATGCTGCATGGAAAGCGACGAAAATTACAGGTCAGTACGATCGCAAAACATTTGAAGTAAGGGCCAGATTTAAAGATCCATCCATCGAAGTATTACCCGGAATGTCGCTTATTATTAAAGAATAACTATAAATGAATTCTAAAACAGGCATACTGGCAATATTCAGAAGAGAGTGGCAACTAATCACTTCTTCTAAAATATGTATATGGGGAATGATGGTGGCACCATTGTTATCTATGGTATTGTTGCTATGGATGATGGATAGTGGTCTGCCATCGAGAATTCCTATTGCTGTAGTCGACTTAGATAATACTCCTACTTCCCGAAAGCTGATTCGCCAGCTTGATGCTTTCGAGAAAACAAATATTGAATACAAAAGCCTATCGTTCAAGGAAGCCCGTCACCAGATGGAGCAAATGAAGGTTTTTGCTGTGCTGACTATACCCGAAAATTTTGCTAGAGATGCAGTTTCCGGCAATCGTCCTAAATTGGTATATTATACAAATAATGCATTTCTGATATCTGGATCGCTATTGTTTCAAGACCTGAAGACTATATCTACCCTTGCCTCTGCATCGGTAGGCTTACAGACAGCTCAGGCAAAAGGCTTTACCGTAAATCAGGTTATGCCCATACTACAACCAATTACAATAGATTCGCATCCTATCGGTAATCCTTGGCTCAATTATTCACTTTACCTGAACAATGTCATTCTGCCGGGTATTTTACAATTGATAATTTTGATCTTTACTGTATCAGCTTTCGGCTATGATATAAAAGCTCAAAACGGACGATCATTATTAAAGATGGGGAACAATTCCATTCTCAAGGTTGTAATAGGGAAGTTACTTCCTTATACGCTTATCTTTTTAGTAATTGCTCTATTCTTTATGTCCGTACTGTATTACTACAATCGGTTCCCGTTGGGTAATGGTTTTCTGCCAATGTTTTTCAACTATCTTCTATTGATACTTGCAGCACAAGGAGTAGGTGTCATCATATTGGCCATTTTCAAAAATTATCGTTTTGCTCTTAGTGTTGCCAGTCTGATAGGGATGGTTTCATTTTCTATTGCAGGTTTTTCATTCTCAACATTGGCTATGGACGGAAGCCTGAGTGCATTAAGTAACTTGTTCCCGCTACGTCACTTCTTCCTTATTTATATAGATCAGGCTCTGAACGGAATCCCTGTTGGATATTCTATGTACCAATATGCCGCCTTGCTGGCATTTGTGCTACTATCTCTGTTTTTTTTAAGACCTGTAAAAAAACTACTGGAAGACGATATATACGAATTATAAGCTATGAAGAAACTTCTACTAGATATATATTATGTTTGGATAAATGAACTGAAGGTCGTTTTCAAAGACGAAGCTGTTATTCTGCTTTTCTTTATCGTACCTATGGCCTATCCAGTCCTTTATAGTTTCATCTACAATAATGAAACAGCTCACGAAGTGAAAGTCGTTATGGTAGATGATTCCAACAGCTCTTTATCCAGAGAATTCAAAAGGAAAGTTGATGCTACTGCCGATGTGAATATCATTGGTTATGCTACCGACATGGAGGAAGCCAGAGAAGCCCTTCGAAGGAAAGAAGCTTATGGCATAATGTACATTCCTCGCGATTTCAGTAAAAAAATACATACACAGCAGCAGACCTCTGTAAGCGTATATGCCGATATGAGCAGTTTGTTGTTTTACAAAGCAATGTTGCTGAGCGCTACCGAAGTTTCTCTCGATATGGGTGCTGATATCCGTGTAGCTGAAATGGGTGGAGGAAGTCAGGAACAAGACGCTACAACAAGACAAACCGTAGAGAGCGAATGGGTCACACTATATAACCCTCAAAATGGCTTTGCCAGCTTCTTGGTTCCTGCTATATTGATATTGATTATTCAACAAACCTTATTGCTTGGAATTTGTACAATCATAGGTACGCACAACGACCAGAAACGCTTTACTATAGCTTCGCATACAGCAAAGGGACGTAAGGTAAACGCAGTAAAACTAACAATGGGTAAGGCATTTTGTTACGCATCTCTTTATATGGTCATTTGTGTATGGGTACTTAGGGTTGTCCCTTATCTATTCAAGTTTCCACAAATAGGAGATCCGCTCACTATCGCGGCATTCCTTATGCCATTCTTGTTATCGGCAACATTCTTTGCGATGACACTTTCTTATTTCTGTTCGCAAAGGGAGTTCGGAATGCTACTATTTGTATTCACCAGCGTTATATTTATTTTTATGTCGGGTATTTCCTGGCCATGGACATCAATTCCCGATCCGTTGAAAGCCATAGCTTATATCATTCCATCTACACCGGGAATACATGGTTTTGTAAAAATAAATACGATGGGTGCTACTCTGCCTGATGTATGGCCCGAGTACATTACATTATGGATAGAGACAGGAATATATTGTATCACTGCCACCTTGATGTATAGATGGTGGATACAGAATTACGACCCAGAATACAAGGGTATGCTAAGAAAAAGAAGCATTTCTAAATAAGAAATGCTTCTTTCGTTTTATTGTTTCTTCTTAAAGAAGTCCGTTATCTTTTCGTATATCCTTACCATCCGCATCGTAGACTCCGGTATTTCAAAATCTTCCTTTGTAGCAAAGTTTCCTTCTATCAACAACTCAGCTGCCCTAATAGCATCTCTTTCTGCTACACACAGTTTCGCTCCACCTGTAACCCCTGGATATGCTCTATTCATTAATTCGTCCTGAACAAAACAAATTATATCATTAGCTTCTAAATAAGTTTTGGCAACAAACAAATCATTAGCTACGGTCGAAGACATTATTGTTACCACACTACTCATACACTTCTATATTTTCAAAGTCTTCTCTTTTCGAGAATCCTCCTTCGATTAACAACTCAGCTGCTCTTCGGTAATCTTCCTGCCTAACTTGCAACCTTGCGGCTTTGCCTTCGTAAGTGGAGATTGTCAAATATCCGGTATTGATTACACAATCGATACCATTATCTACCAAATATGATTTTGCTATGACTAGGTCTGCTTCAAAATCGGAACTCTTTAAAGTAACTAGATCTTCTTTCATGACATTCGTTTTAGCAGATTAATACTGATATAAATATACTAAAAGCAGATGGGATACACAATATTAGAGGTCGTTTATTTATCGTCTTCGAAATAAAATTCAAATTCGAAAGCCAGACTATTGTATGCCTCTAGCTTGACCAAGTCTTCACTATTTTTATAAACTCCGAGTTTCGACAATATATTTTGGGCTATAGCCGAAGATTGTCGCCCAATATGCTTCAATGCCAAAGAAGCCGAGTTTCTTAAAAAAGTATCTTCTGAAATTACATCATCCCATATCGAAGGAAAGGTTTCAACACTAACCTCAGTTGTCATTTTCTTAGTCAGAAATAGTCTGACCAACAACCAATAGCCTGTTGCTCTTATATTCTGATTTTCTGATCGTCCCCACTCTTCTGCCAATTCTTTAGCAAAAGACAGATTCTGAAAAAGGTTCAAAGACACCTGCTCTCTTATCTCCTGATTAGACACTTCTGAGACCCATTTATTCGCCTCTTCGCGTGTAAATTCAGCAATAGGATAAAGTAATGTAGCCAGAATCTTAAGCTCGCGAGTGTCCTCTTTCCAAAGCTGGCTGGCTAACCCAGCATCAGGTTTGTAATTGGATGCCAGTTCTTTAATTTGAGAGATTTGTAAGCCAAAGTTTATCTTGTATGCCAAACCTCTTTGCCTCATGCTAGTAGAAGCTATTCCGTTCATCGCAAGACGACACTTACGACGAATATCCTGTATTATTTCCTGCATATTATAATTCGTAATCTACTGCTTTTCTTTCTTCAACAGCTTCTCTGATGAAAGGTAATGTAGCTTGATGTAGAGGATGATTTTGATAAACATCAAGATCCGACTTACTCGCTAATTCTGAATATAAAACAACGTCGAAATTGCCCCCTCCTAAAAAATCCAGACCAACTTCCAGTTTTAGTAAACCATCTATTTTTCCATTCAGATTTTCCAGTTTTTCTTTAATCAGTCTCGCATTTGTTGCTTTATCATTTCCATGAGCTTCTTCTTTAAGCTTCCACATTACAATATGCTTAATCATTCTTTTCTCTTTATTTTATTTATAATCTTCCGGTGTTAATACAACTTCGGCAAAAAGACTTCCATCCATTTTGTAATATGCATAGATCAAAGTCATCTTGTCTTTTTTGAATGTTTCGAAAATTTTGTCTTTACTTTCTCGTATACCCAAAGAAAGAGGAAGTTTTGAGCTTCTGACAAATTCTTCTTGCGACACATTCGGATCGTTTGTCATAGTATAGTAATACTTAAATTCGTTCTTTGATACAGCTTCGAGTTTATCTAACCTTATACCTCCGTTATACACCTGAGGCATATTTTTATTTTCTTTTTCGGCTAGTTTCAGATAATAGGATGTAGCCTTTTCTTTCTGCTCCTGAGTCTGCTCCTGAGTTTCTATTTCCCCAGTTTTTTTGTCTGCTTTTTGTCCACAATAAGTAAATAGACTTAGCATCAAGAATGAACACAATGTATAGAACAATATCTTCTTCATATCAATATTGGTTATAGTTTACAATGGGTAAAGATAGGTATTCTGTGAAATATTGGCAAAATACGAACTCTTTCTTCTGTTAAAGATAGTTACGCACCCTTGCTCCTCCTCTTTTCTCGTACGGACGAAGCATAAACACCAAATAAACACAAGACAAAAAAGATGACAAATGTTATCTTCATACTTACTATCAGCTCGTCGTGTACAGATGGCGTTATTTTCACATTCCCTACCATCAAGGATATAGCCATTATTGCTATCCCCATGCTAAAAGATTGCCCTGTCAAACGCATTGTACCTAATGTAGCCGAAGCCATACTGTAATTTTTCTTCTCTACCGAACTCATCACTATATTAGTGTTAGGAGAAGAGAATATTCCAAAACCAAAACCTAACAGTACGAGGAGCGTTATTAGAAAATAGTAGCTTGTTGTATCTGTAATAAAACACAATCCAAAGAGTCCGACAGCTATAATAGCCATCCCCATTGTAGTCAAAAATGTGGCAGACATCTTATCCGATAGCCGCCCCGATTTCAGAGAAACTAATGCTTGCACCATCGATTGTACGATCAGTATCAATCCTGCATCTCTGGGTGATAAGCCACGTACATATTGAAGATAGAGACTGAGCATAAAAGATATAGCAAAAGTTGCAGAATAATTTATCAGTGCAGAAATAGAAGATAGGCGAAAGACTCTGTTTTCGAGAAAAACACGAATATTAAAAACCGGATATTCTTGCTTTTTCTCATATATGCCAAATACGATAAGAATGGTAATACCCACCCCAATCAGCACAAAACCTTTGATATGCGGCAACTCCGAAAAACCATAGATAAGAGAAGATAATCCTATGGCAAATAAGATAGATCCTATTATATCAAATTTACTCTTCGTTTCTTCTTTCCAGTCTTCTTTTATTACAAGGATAGCTCCAATTGCAACCATCAAGCTAACAAGAGCAGATACATAAAACAGACTGTGCCAAGTGAAGTACTGAGTAAGCATTCCTCCCAGAAAAGGACCTGCTGCCAACGAAAAATAGACAGTTGCAGCGATAGTTCCAAGTGCTGTCCCGCGTTTTTCAACAGGGACAGAGGAAGTCAATATAGCCGTACTTGTTCCGAACATCATAGCACTACCCACTCCCGAGAGAAAGCGATAAACAATGAGACCAGTTCCTGTTGTTGCTAATCCGCTCATGACCGAGAATATAGTAAAAAGAACAGCTCCCCATATAAATATTTTGCGACGCCCTATCATATCGGCAATACGCGCACATGGAATCTGCAAAATTGCTGTCGATAACATATATGATGCTGGCACCCAGCCAGACATGACTGCATCAAGAGATAATTCTTCGTTGATATAAGGAAGGGCTAAATTTAAGGCGGAACTCATAAACGGAACTAAAGAAGCTCCTAAACAAATTACAAACAGGAGCGAACCTGTTTTCCCTTTACTTTTAACCTCTACCATATATCATTATTTTTTTTACTGTAATTATCAATTTTAATAGGAGTTGTGACCTAAAAATAGCGAAATTGCTCCTATATGTAAAATTCCTCTATGGTTTATTTGAAAATTATACAATCCTTAAAAACTTATATTTTATCTTTGCACTGGATTAATCACTAAACATGACAGAACATAGTATTCTATTAGCATTCGCCCTAACCGCCTTCGCTGGTCTATCTACCGGAATAGGTAGCCTTATAGCCCTTTTAGCAAAGCAGACAAACACTAATTTTTTGTGTGCTTCGCTCGGTTTTTCGGCAGGTATTATGCTCTATGTCTCTTTTATGGAAATGATGCCACAAGGGCTAGATCAGTTAGTTTCTGCTTTCGGCGAAAAACAAGGGACTCTGTACCTTATACTTGCTTTCTTTGCCGGAATTGCATTTATCAACCTCATAGACTTTGCTATTCCCAAATCGATGAATCCTCATGAGATCCAAGGAGTAGAAGACATGGGCGATAAGAAACGAGCTCTTAAGCGCACCGGATTGGTTGTTGCCTTATCTATTGCAATCCATAACTTCCCTGAAGGGATAGCAACTTTCACCTCTGCCCTAAGCTCGCTGGATGTAGCAATACCTATCACCATAGCCATAGCTATACACAACATACCAGAGGGTATTGCTGTTGCTGTGCCTATATATCATGCTACAGGTAATCGGAAAAAAGCATTCTGGCTATCTTTCGCTTCTGGGTTGGCTGAGCCTTTTGGGGCATTAATAGCCTATTTCTTTCTTATGCAATTTTGGACTCTTACTATGAATGGTATCATTCTTGCCGCTGTTTCAGGCATCATGGTTTTCATTTCTTTAGATGAATTATTACCTAGTGCCGAAAAATATGGCAAACACCATATTTCTATCATGGGACTTGTTGCAGGAATGGCAGTTATGGCCTTCAGTCTCTATCTCTTCATTTAATTTCAGGGAGTACAATAACTTAAATATCTTCTATTTTCCCTCTCGATTTATTTCTTTTTTTCCGGGCGAGGAAAATATATTCTCATTTATCCTCTTTTTGAATAGAGTTTCTTAGAAAACACACAATAAAACATTTAGAATTAGTAAGTTTAAGCATTGACTAATACTAAAAACACTTATATTTGTAAATAATCCTTAAAAGGACACAAGATATTTACATCAGACACAAAACTCATCGATATGAAAAGAACAGCACTTTTACTTAGCTTATTCCTAGCTTCATGTCTCTTCATCATCTATTCTTGCAAAAGCAAAGACGATTCACAAGAGATAAATTCCGAGTTTGCTAAATATATAGCAGCATTCACCTACGGAAAGATTTCTTCCTCATCCGAGATCCAAATTGAGCTCACTCAAGACATTCCTACTGTAGAATTGAATAAAGAAATAGAACAGAAACTATTCAACTTTTCACCTTCAATCAAAGGAAAAACTTTTTGGGTAAATTCCCGAACAATAAAATTCGTTCCCGAATCAGGCGAGTTGAAACAAGGACAAGAATACAAAGCTAGTTTTTCTTTAGACAAAGTGTTGAAAGTTGATAGCAAATTCAAAAGCTTTGAGTTTGGATTTAATGTTCCTGAACAGAATTATGACATCAAGCTGAATCCTTACTCTCCAATAAAAGAAAACAACCTCAATTGGAATAATGTACAAGGTACTTTGCTTCTTGCTGATGATGCAAAGTTTGACGATGTTCAAAAAATATTTTCTCTATCAGGTGGAGAAAAACTGGATAAAGCAAAAATAAAAGTAACTCCTACAGAAACCAAAGGACGTTTTACAATATCTATTGATAGCTTGTACAGAACCGAAAAAGATCTAGAATATACTCTTCACGTAAAAGGAGACCCTATTAATGTAAAAAAAGAGCCGAATAGAGAATTTAAAATACCAATACCTCGAATGCCTCTGTTTAAGGTTATAGATGTATCAACAGAATATTCTCCTCAAGAGTGTATAAGTATCACATTTAGTGATCCTCTTTCTATCAATCAAAATATACAAGGGCTGATACGTCCGGGACAAATAACTAATTATACCTACGATATACAAAAGAATGTATTAAAGTTATATTTGGACAAAACAGTCAGAGGTACAAGTATAGAACTGAAAGTATTTAAAGAGCTAAAAAGTGCTGCAAATATAAAGATGGAAGAAGATTATGTAGCCAGTGTAAGCTTTCAGCAAAGCAAACCTGATGTACAGCTGCTTAATTCCGGCAATATTCTTCCTAATTCCGAAAATCTCATTATTCCATTCCAAGCCGTAAATCTTTGGGCAGTGGATGTAAAAGTGATCAAGATATTTGAAAACAATATTCTGGGCTATCTACAAGCAAATAACTTAGGAGGAAGTGACGAGATTAAACGATTTGGTCGCTTGATCCTGAAAAAACGCATCCGCCTCAATGAGGATCCGACAATGAAACTAAGTGAATGGAACAACTTCTCTCTTGATTTGTCCAAATTAATGAAACAAGACCCCGGAGCTATTTATCGGGTCGACTTTACTTATAAGCAGGAATATTCCCTATACCCTTGCGATGGAGTAACACCTCAGCTTCCGGAAGAGGCTACTTTAGAAAGATTTGACAATCAAATCAGCGAAGAGGATGAAGCCACATGGGACAATCCTGGTTATTATTATTACGAAAATTGGGATTGGGATAATTACGACTGGGATGAGCGAGACAATCCTTGCCACGCATCTTATTACATGAATAAATCAAATTCGACGATTGCTCTGGCTTCAAATATTGGTATCACAACAAAACTTGGCGGTGAAAAGAAAATGCTTGTAGCCCTTGCCAATATATTGACTACTTCTCCTATTTCGGGTGCAACTGTAGACATCTACAATTATCAGATGCAACGAATAGGAAGTGGAACTACCGATAGCAATGGTTTCACTACTATAGAGTACAATGGAGGCGTTCCATTTGTTGTTGTAGCATCTAATGGAAAAGAAAAAGGCTACTTGAAGGTAACATCTAACCTCTCTTTATCTCTTAGTAATTTTGATGTTAGCGGAAAACAGATCGAAAAAGGTCTGAAAGGTTATATTTATGGAGAACGTGGTGTATGGCGTCCAGGAGATTCTATCTACACTACCTTTATACTTGATGATAAAAATCAAACTCTGCCCAAGGATCATCCTGTTTCTTTAGAGCTATACAACCCTAGAGGACAACTAGCACAAAGACATGTTTCTACTTCGGGTAAAGATGGATTCTACCCATTCCGTATGGCTACCGATGCCAATGCCATTACCGGTAACTGGCAAGCCAGAGTAAAAGTAGGAGGCGTTACTTTCTACAAAACACTGAAAATAGAAACAGTAAAACCCAATCGCCTAAAGGTTAGACTTAATGTAGGAGATATGATAGATGCAGGAAGCGGATCGTTTCATGGAACATTATCTTCTCAGTGGCTACATGGTGCTGTTGCAGCTAATCTGGCAGCAAAAGTAGAAATGACGTTGAATAAAGTACACAATCCGTTCAAGGGATACGAACAATATACGTTCAACAACCCTACATCATCTTTCAGCACCGATACTTATACAATCTTTGATGGCAAATTAGATGCTTCAGGAAATGCGTCTGTAAGCGCAAGCCTACCACAGGCGGCAAGTGCACCGGGCATGCTAAAAGCTAACATAGTATCGCGTGTATTTGAGACGGGTGGTGATGCAAGCATTTACACTCAGACATCTGCTTATTCTCCGTTCCCAGCATATGTAGGAGTCAAGGCTCCTACCGATAGAGATTATGGATGGATGGAAACAGACAAAGACAACATGCTCGATATTATCACACTATCTCCGGAAGGAAAACCTATCAACAGAAAAAATATTAATGTAAAGATCTATAAGATAGACTGGGCTTGGTGGTGGAACTCGAACGATAATTTGGCTTCTTATGTCAACAATACGTCTACTGAAGTTATTTTGAATCAAGACATATCTACATCCAACGGAAAGGCTAAAGTTAAATTCCGTGTCGAATATCCGGACTGGGGACGTTATCTTGTTATGGTCAACGATCAGGATGGAGGACATATCACTGGTAAAACACTTTATGTAGACTGGCCTTCGTGGAGAGGACGCTCCCAAAAAGACGACCCGAATGGACTGACAATGCTTTCGTTTACTACTGATAAACAAAAATACAAAGTAGGAGAAACAGCATCTGTTATCATTCCTAAGAGTTCGAATGGAAAAGCTTTGATAAGTATCGAAGACGGATCTAAAGTTCTATCCAAAGAATGGGTCAACACAAGTGCTAACGAGGATACCAAGTACACATTCACCGTTACGGAAGAAATGACTCCTAACTTTTATATTTTTGCCAGTCTGTTACAACCTAACGCACAGACTGACAATGGATTGCCTATCCGTATGTATGGAGTAATTAATGTGAATGTTGAGAACAGCGAAACAATCCTTTCTCCAGTCATAAATATGCCTGATGAATTGAGACCTGAAAAAGAGTTTACGGTTTCTGTTTCGGAAAAGAACCGTAAAGATATGACATATACTCTAGCCATTGTAGACGAAGGATTACTTGATCTTACTTCGTTCAAAACTCCAAATGCATGGCATGATTTTTACTCACGTCAAGCCTTAGGTGTTCGCACTTGGGATATGTACGATCAGGTAGTCGGTGCTCAAACGGGAAAAATAGGACCTCTACTAAGTATTGGTGGTGACGAATCTTTAAAACCTGGTAACAATACGATGAGCCGCTTCAAACCTGTCGTTAAATTTATTGGACCATTCACTCTAAAAGGGGGAAAAACAGATACTCATAAACTAACTTTACCTTCTTATTTCGGTTCTGTACGCGTTATGGTTGTAGCCGGAAATTCGAAAGGTGCATATGGTAATGCCGAGAAAACCGTTGCGGTGAAAAATCCTCTGATGATTCTCTCTACATTGCCTCGTGTAGCAGGTCCTGATGAAGAGATTCTGCTTCCTGTCAATGTATTTGCAATGGATAAGAAAGTGAAGAATGTTTCTGTATCCGTACAGTCAAATGGCTTGTTCCAATTTACTGAAGGAAAATCACAAACTGTATCTTTTAGCGAAACAGGAGATAAAACAATCTATTTCAAAGTTAAAGTTGCTAAGAAAATTGGTCAGGAGAAGGTGGTGATCAAAGCTACCGGAGGTGGTGAAACTGCGACCGAAACCATTAATATCGAGATACGCAATCCTAATCCGCCAGTATTACTCAGTTCTCAAGCCCTAGTCACAGCAAAAGACTCAGCTAACCTAGAAATAGCAATGGACGCCATACAAGCTGAAGACTGGGTTAAACTCGAGGTTTCTCGTATGCCGGGAGTTAACTTGAACAAGAATTTACATTATCTGTTTGCATACCCTCACGGATGCTCAGAGCAGGTTACTTCTAAAGCTTTCCCTCTTCTATACGTAACAGCTTTCCGGAATTTTACGGATAAAGAGAAAGCGAAGATCGAGTATAACATAAAAGAAGCTATTAAGATCATTTCTGCCCGCCAGTTGGCTGATGGAGGTATTGCTTATTGGCCGGGAGACCGTTATCCTAACGAGTGGGTTACTACCTATGCCGGACATTTTTTACTTGAAGCACAACGCGCAGGATGGGAAGTGCCAACATCGGTAATCAATAAATGGAAGCAATTCCAGAAAAAATCGGCTCAGATATGGAACAAATCGGATATCTACAATTCATATTACCGCCATTCTATGAGCGACTTGCAACAAGCTTACAGATTATATACGCTAGCCTTGGCGGAAGAACCTGAACTTGGAGCGATGAACCGCTTGAAAGAAATGACTAACCTGACAATACAAGCTCGTTGGCGTCTTGCTGCTGCTTATGCTATTTCGGGTAAAAAGGATGCGGCTAACCAGCTTGTGAACAATGTGAGCGATAAGGTCGATAAATATTCGTTCAACAATAATACCTACGGAAGTGCGTCTCGCGATATGGCCATGATAATGGAAACATACATCTTACTGGGAAGAACAGACAAAGCCTTGGTGCTAGCCAGAGAAGTATCTAAAGACCTTAGTGCAAGATACATTTCTACACAAATGGCTGCATATGGATTGATGGCGATGTCGAAACTTGCCGAAAAGATGACTTCTGGTCCTATCAGCTACGACTGGACACTGAATAGAGTGAAACAACCAGCAGGAAATTCGGGTAATGTATTCCATGAGATAGACATTAAGCCTCAGGAAAAAATAAATATATCTTTCAGAAATAAAGGAGAAGGAGAAATCTTTGTCAGATTACTGGGACGTACACAACCTCTTGTAGATAATACTCCTGCCCAAAACAACGGCACTAACTTGTTTGTAAAATATGTTGATCAGAACAATAATGAGATCGATGTAACAAAACTAAAACAAGGAACAGAGTTTTATGCCAATGTTATTGTACAAAATATTTCCGGAGAATTCTTGACAGATATGACACTCAGTCAAATTTTTGCTTCGGGATGGGAGATTTTCAACAATCGTCTGTATAACGAAGGTGCAACAGGTACAGTAAACAGCTCGTACAACTATGAAGACATCAGAGACGACAGGGTTTACACATATTTCAATATCGGATCGGGTTATTCTATGTCGTTCCGTGTAAGATTGCAAGCTGCTTATTGCGGACGATTCTATCTGCCGGCAGTTTCGGTAGAAGCTATGTATAGCCCTGACGAACAAAGTAGAACTATAGGAAGATGGGTTGAAGTAATACAATAGAAAATTACCATTTATATAAATAGGGTATTTATTGAATAAATACCCTATTTTTGTATTTAAGAACAAACTTGTATGAGAAAAATAGTATGCACATTTGCCAATTATCCTCTTTCTAAAGGTTTCGACCGTTACACTAAGGAGGCGGAGTCATTCAATCTCTTCGACAAGATTTATACATACGACGAGAATGATTTGGATCCTAAGTTCAGAAAGAAGTATGGGCGTTTTCTATATCCATATTCCAGAGGCTATGGCTATTGGGGATGGAAACCCTTGGTCATAAAACAGACTTTGGATAAAATGGAAGATGGAGACATACTCCTCTATACAGATTTGGGATGTGCATTCAACACCGAAGGGAAAGACAGGCTATTAGAATATTTCGATATTGTCAATCAGTCTGAATCAGGAATACTATCTGCCAGAACACAAGAAAAAAGTAAAGATAACAGAACCGAACTTGCTTTTTTTGAGTATGAATGGACTAAAGGCGATATATTCGATTACTTTGGTGTACGAGATAATGAAGAATATACTCAATCAAGGCAATTTGAAGCAACGGTAATCTTTCTAAAGAAATCACCTCTCGTTATGAATTTTGTTGCCGAATGGCTCGAAGTTATATACAATCATTTTGACCTTATTACAGACAAACCTTCAAAGTCCCCTAACTTACCCGGTTTTTCTGATAACAGGCACGATCAAAGTATTTTTTCTATTTTAGCAAAAAAATATAAAATAGAGGAATTTTCACGCAACGAATTATGCCCAAATGAGTTTGACAACTACGATTGGAGTATTATGCAAGAATACCCTATCTGGGCTAAACGTGAAGTTTATTATAAAAGCATGTGGCATTACAACCACCGCTTCAGACTAAGAGAGATTTACGGAAAACTTTGGGGAGTCAACTATTTCTTCAAAAGTTTGATACACCCAAAAACTTACCACCGATGAAAAGAGCTGTTTGTACATTCGGAAGCTATTACCTTACTGAAGGATTTCCTCGCTTTAGGAAGATGTGCGAGAGCATGAATATATTTGATGAGGTACACACCATATCTCAAGAAAACTTAGACGAGGACTTCTACAAAAGATGGGGACGATACCTCATCCCTTATTCTCGTGGCTTTGGCTATTGGTGTTGGAAGCCTTATTTCATACTGCGACTATTAGAAAAAATGGACGATGGGGATGTATTACTCTACTCCGACATCGGCTGTTATTTCAATCCAGAAGGACGTGAGCGACTGTTGGAATATTACGACATTGTAGATAAAACGCCTACTGGAATTCTCGGTGTACAGAGTCAGGTAGAGAGTTATAATGGTATGCCCGAAACATTGTATTACGAATATGAATGGACTAAAGGTGATGTCTTTGAGTATTACGGAGTCTATGACGACAAATCGTATACTCACACTCCTCAATTCGAATCTACTATAATTTTCTTCAAGAAAAGCCCGTTAGTGATACAGTTTGTAAAAGACTGGTATCAGGCATATCTGGACGATTATAGCTTAGCAACAGATTCTCCTTCGCGCAAGCCTAATTTGCCGGGATTCGTAGAGAACAGGCACGATCAGAGTATCTATTCTATCCTCGCTAAGAAATACGGCATTGCAGCAATATCAACTAACGAAATATTTCAGAGAGATTGGGCTTTATTGGATAAGTATCCGATACAAGCTCGACGCGACAAATTCTATACTAGCAAGTACCACTATAAGCACCGCTTCAGATTAAGAAAGCTATACAGAAAGTTATGGGCTGTGAAGTATTGGTTCAAGGATAAGTTCTAATTTATACCTGATACTTCTTTTTATTGCAAAACAACAGATGTATAATCAGACACAGTAGGGCAAACATTCCTCCTACTACCACTACTCCATTCCAACCATATCTCCCCCATGCCATACCGCCCATATAAGTACCCAGTGAGCCACCTATAAAATAAGATGTCATATACACTGCATTGAGTCGGTTACTTGCTTCGGGGTGAGTGGAAAAAACTATTGTTTGATTGGATACATGAGTCGATTGCAGCCCCATATCTACTAAAATTATACCGGCAATAAGTCCTATATACGTATAGCCTGCACCACCGAATATCAGCCATGAGATAATCATTAACGATATAGCTACAGTAATCATATGAGCTTTATTCACCTTATTAGACAATTTACCAACCAAAGAAGCAGACAATGCCCCTGCTATACCAAAGATAGAAAGCGTACCAGCCACATCACTTCCCGCATTGAAAGGAGGTTGCTCTAAATGAAAAGTTAATGTAGTCCAAAAAGCAGAGAATGAAGCCAAAGCTAGCCCGCCTCGAACAGATGCCAATTGCAAACTTGGAATAGTTCGGGCAAAATGGAGAATAGAAGTCATCAACTTTTTATAAGTTCCCGAAAATGTAGGTTTTATATCAGGCAGAAGAAAGAAGATTAACACTCCTAATATAAAGATTATTCCCCCGGCAATATAAAACATTTCGCGCCAACCAAGTAACTCTCCTACCCAACCGCTAATCAGTCTGGAACCTAGTATTCCGACCAGAAGCCCACTCATTACTGTTGCGACATTCCGATCTTTATCTTCGGGCGCAGATAACTGTGCCGCAATAGGCACAAACATCTGAGGAACAACCGAAGTAACACCTATCAACAGACTGGATATAAGCAATACAGAAAGGCTATTACCCAAGCCAAAAGAAAGAAGCATCAAGATATTCAATCCAAAACTACCCAAGATGATTTTCTTCCGTTTGAACATATCACCCAAAGGAACAATAAGTAACAAACCAAAAGCATAGCCAATCTGAGTGAACATAGAGATACGACTAACCGCCTCTTCGCTGACTTGCAGTTCTCGGGCAATCATACCTAAAAGGGGTTGATTGTAGTAGTTATTCGCTACCACAAGTCCCGCTCCTACTGTCATCAGCCAGAGTGTCTTTTTAGAAAGGTATGTTTTATGTATATCTTGTTTAAGCTCCATTAAGGTTTATATCATTAAAATACATAGAGAATGCTAGTAAAAATGATCTTCTCAATTTATACTTCTCAAAGCTTTCTTTACTATATATTTTGTTTCTTTTGAATCAGTTTCATTCAGCCACTTTTCACATATATTTCTTACAAAATCGGGACGAGTTTTGCTGGCATCATTCAACCAATTGGCGACACTATCTTGTACATATTTATGAGGATCTGATTTTAGAGGTTCCAAAAGACAAATTGCCAACTGAGGCTCTTCCTTTAGTTTATCAATATGCTTACACCAAACTCCTCTTGGGCGAGTAGATTCTGTTGCGAATCTTCTTACATATGGACTCTCCTCCATTACCCATTCGGATAAAATTTCAATTGCAGTTTCAAGATGGGCATCTATATCCTTACGAACAGCCATCCAAGCTATCTCCCTTACTCCAAAATTATCATCTGCAGCAAAAGATTTGATCTTTTTTAGTTTATCCTCTATTGACAATTTTTCATCCAATCCAATAATATAAGTTGCCCAACAACGAACAGAGTCGGATGCATGCGATCTTAATTCTTGGAATAAAGGTGAATTTATATCTACCCCTCTATTATATAGGGTTTCCCCTACAACAGGAATACATTTCATTGCTGTCCTTTGATTCAGACCACCTATAGCAGCTAAACAGTCGGCATGATATTCTGCAGGCAAAACCGCTTTTACAAGAAGTTGATGATCTACCGATAGCCATTCTATCAGATTTACAGAAGCGATTAAACCTGCGTTTAGCAGGTTTCTAATCTCATCTGTCAAATAGCAAAGTTTAGTTACTCCTTTTCTATTTAGTATATCTATAGGTATTTCTGACATTACATCAATCGATAAAACGTTTCGTCAAATCACCGAAAGCATCAATTCGTCTGTCTCTAAAGAATGGCCACCAACGGCGCACCTGCTCCGAACGAGCAATATCTATTTCAACCAACTGCACCTCTTCTTTATCATTTGATCCTTCCCATAAGATTTCACCTTGAGGACCAGCTACAAAGCTATTTCCCCAGAATGTGATGCCATTTGTTTGCCCCGAAGGATCTGGTTCATAACCTGTGCGATTTACAGAGACAACATGCAACCCATTAGCTACGGCATGTCCTCGTTGAGAAATAACCCAAGCTCCCAGTTGGCGCGTTTTTTCGGCATCTGTATCTGTCGATTCCCAACCGATAGCAGTAGGATATATCAATAAATCGGCTCCCGCCATTGCCATCAAACGTGCTGCTTCGGGATACCATTGATCCCAACAAACCAAAACGCCTAGTTTTCCTACAGAAGTTTCGATAGGTTTGAAGCCTAAGTCACCCGGCGTAAAGTAGAATTTTTCGTAATATGCAGGATCATCTGGAATATGCATTTTGCGGTATTTACCGGCAATAGTTCCATCTTTTTCCATTACAACTGCCGTGTTGTGATACAGTCCCGGCGCTCTACGTTCGAATAAAGAGAGAACAATAACGACACCCAATTCTTTAGCCAATGCTCCAAACTCATTGGTAGATGGGCCTGGAATTGTCTCTGCCAAATCGAAAATATTAGTATCCTCGATCTGACAGAAGTACAATGAGTTGTGTAACTCTTGCAAAACGATCAGTTCTGCACCTTGTGCTGCGGCTTTTCTTATTTTATCTTTTAAGCCTTCTATATTTTTTTGTACGTCAGACGTATTAGCTTGTTGTATTAATCCAATTTTCATAATCAATCTGGTAATTTAATTGTTTCGGGAGACATCTCAATATGTTTCTCAAACTCTTCTATCCTTAATTATATATCGTCTAAAAACTCTTGTGTACATCCGGCTTCTTTAGCATCCTGATAATATTTCTTCAACAGAGGTAGAAATAAAATATCGTTGCCCGAAAATACCATCGCCGGAATATCATTCCGAAGACATCTGAATAACAATGCTTTCTGATCTTTCATAACAACTACTATCGGATAAAGTTTTCAGGGTATTGCATTGTCACACAGTGAAGCGATCCATGCTGCTTGATAAGCGAAGAACAGTCGATTACCACAATTTCCCGTGTAGGAAAGGCTTTTGCCAACTGACGCACAGCTTCTTCATCTTTCTCTTTGTTGTTATAAATCGGAAGAAGGACAGCATCATTCATAATCAAGAAGTTGGCATAGGTAGCTGGCAATCGTTCATTATCTTCATCGTAAACGGCCTTTGCCATTGGCAATGGAATTAAGTCATAAGGGTTACCTTTGTAATCGACAAAAGTTTTCAGTTGAGCTTCCATTTTGGCTAACGCTTCGTAATGTTCATCTTCTTTATCTTCGCATTTTACATATGTAATCGTATGCTCATCACAGAAGCGAGCCAACGTATCGATATGGCTGTCAGTATCATCCCCTGCCAAATAGCCATGATCTAACCACAGGACTCTATCAAGCCCAAATATCTCTTTAAGATAATCCTCTACTCCATCTTTTGACAAGTAAGAATTCCGGTTAGGAGACAATAAGCATTCGGAAGTCGTTAATAAAGTTCCTTTACCGTCCGATTCAATACCTCCTCCTTCGAGAACAAAGTCTTTTCTGTTTTCATATTCCACATCCGAATTAAAAATACTATTGGAATAAAGGCCTCTGTTTATCTGATTGTCATAATTTGAAGCAAATTTCAGTCCCCAACCATTGAATGTAAAATCATAAATGCACTTTCTCCCATTTTTTATCACAGATATTACACTATGATCACGAGCCCAAGTATCATTAGTAGGTAATTCAATCAATTGTAGATTTTCAAAATATTTTTCAGATTCTTTAAGTTCAAACTTTACTGCATCAGCGCTATTGCATACAACAATAAGTTTTTGACGTTTTAGAATTTCTGTTGCTATGTTGACAAAACATGCGGTCACTTCCTCTAACATATATCCCCAATCTGTATCGAAATGAGGCCATGTTAACTGAATCGCACTTTGCGGATGCCATTCGGAAGGTAAAAGTATAGAGTGATTCATTTTATGAATTTTATTTATGCCTATAACAAATATATGAATATTACTTCAAAAATCCTCCTGACAGCATACGCCCCGAATGGATAGTTTGTCTGCGTGCCGAAAAGAATTTATCAGGATTTGCAAAAGTACACAAATTAGACGTTTCTATATGCTCCGGCAAAACTCCTTTTTCGATTAAAGAATATTTATTAGCTAAACTAAGATCAATATGCATCTTACCTGAGTTTGAGTTTCTCACACCTATCTTTTCCATAGGAAATCCCGCTTCAACAAAAGCTTGAACGACTTCTTTACCCACTTCGAAATGAGGCTGAGAGATACAAGGTCCAATCCCAGCTTTTATATCAGAAGGAGAGCACTCAAATGTATAAACCATCGTATCAATAACCTTCTCCACAATTCGCAAAACTGTACCTTTCCACCCTGCATGAACAGCGGAAAATATGTTTCTTACTGGATCGTAAAGCAATACAGGAACACAATCTGCTGTAGTTACACCAATACAAATATTCTTCTGATTAGTAATAAGTGCATCCACTCCATTTAGAAGCTTTACTTTTTCTAAATCTGATTTTTCAAGAAATGCTTCGTCTATAAGCAATATTTTATCTTCGTGTGTTTGGTAAGGAACCAGTATATCTTCTTCGAGAATACCTAAAGTATCTGCTAAACGTTCTCTATTCTCAGCAACAGCATCAATTTCGTCGCCACTATACAGGCTTAGATTGAATGTTGAATAATTACCATTACTGACTCCACCGCATATAGTTGTTACGAAGTGAGTTAAATCATATTTCTGAAGGGCTTTAAAAGTCAAAAAGTTCACTTTATCTTCCATTTCTATTTTGTTAATTTTACACAAAGCATGTTATAATACCTAAACATACTAAACTTTTGATTAGATTTGTCGTCTTATCAGCGTACAACAAATATTAGATATATTACATTATGAAAAAAACTTTACTATTACTACTTTCTTTTGCATTCGTAGCAATCGCAAATGCTCAAGAGCCAAGTTTAGAAAACTACTACAAAGGAGGAGAATACTATCAAGATTATCAACTTTCTTCCCAACAGATTGAAAAAATAAAGAAATTGAAAAAGGAAAGAAGCCAGTTATTTCAAGAAATAGGAAAGAGCAGATTACTTACTGGAAGAGAAAAAGGGCAGAAAAAAAGAGAAGCTGCTATTAAATACAGAAAAGAAATTCAAAAACTTCTTTCTAAAGATCAAGTAAAATATTTTGACAAAAAATATGATAGAAAGGATAATGAAGATTACGAAGATGCTATATCTGACAGAATAGATGACCAAATAGATGCTCTAGAAGAAAGATATGAAGCGGAAAAAGATAAGATTGAGGACAATCCGCTATTGAGTAAATCGGAAAGAAAGAATCAAGAGAAAGCCTTAAAAAAAGCGTACAAAGAAGAAAAAGAGAGGCTTAAGAAAATAAAGAAACAATTTGACTAATATGTTCTTATAATGAAAAAGCCGGACAAATACTTGTCCGGCTTTTTCGTTTATTCTATCTTATCCAAATCTTCTTCGTAATAAAACTCTGCATCAAAGTCATCATCGTCTTCATCATCCCAATCGTCCTCAACATAATCATCTTCCGGAATTTCATCTTCATCCTCATCAAACTCAATCTGTTTTATATCCAGATTTCGGTGAGATATTTCAAATGATTTTTTATACTCTCCATCTGCATTTAGCTCTCTCCATAACAAGTCTTTCAGTTCGGTAATCCCCATACCGGTTATAGAAGAAATAAAGATATGAGGTATGTCAGGTAAATCTTCAGACAAAGCCTGCATCAGTTCTTCATCCAACATATCAGACTTAGTAATAGCCAAAACACGTCTCTTGTCTAAAAGCTCCGGATTATAGTTTGCTAGTTCATTAAACAAAATTCTATATTCTGCATGAATATCTTTCGCTTCAGCTTCTATCATGAATAGTAGCAGTGAATTACGCTCTATATGACGTAAGAATCTCAAGCCTAACCCCTTTCCTTCACTAGCACCTTCGATAATACCTGGTATATCAGCCATAACGAAAGATTTATAATCTCGATAACCAACAATACCAATCTTTGGCTCAAGTGTTGTAAACGGATAATTTGCTATTTTAGGTTTGGCAGCAGAAACAACCGAAAGCAAGGTCGATTTACCTGCATTGGGAAATCCAACCAGACCAACATCGGCCAAAACTTTCAATTCAAAGATTACACGACGTTCTTCGTAAGGTTCTCCAGGCTGAGCATAACGCGGAGCTTGATTGGTAGGTGTCTTGAAGTGAGTATTTCCTCTACCTCCACGACCTCCTTTCAGCAAGATCACCTCTTGTCCGTCTTCTGTTACATCGCACAAATATTCTCCGGTTTCGGCATCATAAGCAACTGTTCCACATGGTACTTCTATTATTTTAGACTCTCCACTTTTTCCAGTACTCATACGTCTGGAACCACCCTCGCCATGCCCTGCCAGTATGTGACGTTGAAATTTTAAATACAGCAAGGTCCACATATTACGATTTCCTCGCAATATAATGTCTCCCCCATTTCCTCCGTCACCACCATCAGGTCCTCCTTTGGGAATGTATTTTTCACGACGGAAATGGGTCGAGCCACGACCACCTTTACCCGATCGGCAATATATTTTGACGTAATCTATAAAATTTGAATCTGCCATATTTCTTTTTTATAATACAAAAGAATTCCTCTTTTGTATTAAGCACTCCTTATGCTTTTAGATGACAAAGGAAGCTATAAGATGTCCTATAACTTCCTTTTGCACATTTATTTTTATTTTATTTTATCTACAGCCTCTGCTATACGCTCGAAGATTTCATCAACTGTACCTACACCTTTGATAGAAGCCAGTTTTCCAGTTTTCTCGTAGTGTTCTTTTAGAGGTGATGTTTGATTTTTATATACGTCAAGACGTGATTTTATTGTTTCCATATTGTCATCAGAACGACCTGATTGTTGACCTCGTTTGATCAAACGCTCAATCAATTCCGGCTCTTCAACTTCTAAGCTTACAACAATAGAAACTTCCTGACCTCTTTCTTTCAACATCTCATCCAACGCATCGCTTTGAGGTATTGTACGAGGAAATCCATCGAAAATAACACCTGCTGCATCTTTTTTTGTATCTAACACATTTGCTAGCATACCAATTACAACATCGTCTGGAACCAACTGTCCTTTAGCGATATAACCTTCAGCTAACTTTCCTAATTCTGTACCATTTTTCATTTCTGCACGTAATACATCACCTGTAGAAATGTGTGCTAAGTTGTATCTCTTAATTAAATTTTCACTCTGAGTTCCTTTTCCCGAACCCGGTGCTCCAAAAATAACAATATTCAACATGTCTTTTAAGTTACAAAATAGATTTGACAGTTTCAAATCTATTATTTATTTATATTATCCTTTTATTTTATAAATGTCAGGTAGATTGCGTCCGTATCCATCATAGTCCAGACCATAACCTACAATAAAATCATTTGGTATCTCTAGTGCTATATAGTCTAGCTTTACTGAATGTTTCAATGCTGCTGGTTTTAAAAGCATTGCAGAGACTAGAATTTCTTTTGGCTCATCGCATGCTAGCTGATCCAGCATCTGAACTATTGTATGACCTGTATCGACAATATCCTCTATAATTACAATTGTACGACCTTTGATATCTTCTTCTAGCCCATATACTTCTTTAATTTTTCCGGTTGAGGCAGTTCCCTTATAGGAAGACATTTTCACAAATGACACTTCTGAAGGGATACTGACACGTTTCATCAATTCTGATGCATACATAAATGATCCGTTCAGTACGCAAATAAACAACGGATTCTTTCCGGCTAAATCTTTATTTATCTTTTCTGCTACATCTGCAATAGCCTTTTCAATAGTTTCTTGACTAAGGAATAGTTCAAATTCTTTATCCTTAACTTTAACAGTCTTCATGGATGAACGTTCTTAAATATTAAATAATTAGCAAAAGTAGTATAAATCACTCAATTTTGTATAACTAATTTGCTTTTTTATCCAATCCAACCATTGATATTAACATACCATAAACAATAAAAGGCACCTCTTTTGGGCACCTTTTATTATATATAGCTTTTTTTTTATTATTGAGGCATTCCGTATACTTCCTCACATGGTTGAACGATAACCCATCCTTCACCTTCGAACATCAACTGAAAACTTTCACCACTACCTCTACCAATAAATGTTTTTAGAGAGATATCTGTTTTCATTTGGGGGTTAAGATTACCAGACCACGCTACAGTCGCATTGGGATCTGTAAATACTGGTTGTCCAGGTTTAACTAACAAAGTCATAGGGTTTCCATGAGTAGTAATTGCAACATGACCGGTTCCGTTCAGACGTGCCTGGAACAAGCCTCCTCCCATAACTCCGGCAATACTTTTCATCATTTTCACTTCTGATTTGATAGAAGCTTCGTGAGCTAAAATATCGTTACCATTTACTACTATATTTTCATTTTCCAGATACAAGATTCTCACTCTTTTCTCTAAATCGGCAACATATACACGACCTGTACCTGTAGTCTCCATCATTGTGGTTCCCTCTCCAGACACTGTCTTCTTTAAAAGATTTCCGATTCCTTTACTCAACATCCCCTCTCTTTTGAACTTCACGTTACCAGTATAGGCAACCATAGCTCCTTTTTTTACCATAACCATTTGGTCATTCAGGTTTAGTTCGAGCATATAAGGGCTTTCCAGTTCAAAGAATCCATTTTTCGTTTCGTCCTGAGTCGTTTCTTCAATAAAAGATTTGATAGAATACTTGTTCATAATGTAATGTGTTTTGCGTTTGTTTATATTTCAATTTCCTTTAGTTTGTTAAAGAATTAGCTTTCCTTAACAATCGTCTAAGGTAACATAAATTTGGGTATCTGCAAATTATTTCACAGATACCCAATCATTTATTTTTCCGTTTTATTATTCAACTAAAGCAAAATCCAATTGTTTTCGTTCAAGATTTGCTCTAGCAACCTTAATTGTTATCGGATCACCTAAACTATATACGCGTTTTTTGCGACGTCCGCGAAGACAGTAGTTCTTTTCATCGAACTCATAAAAATCATCATCCAGATCACGGATAGAAATCATACCTTCACACTTATTTTCATCTATTTCAGCATAAAGTCCCCATTCTGTAATTCCTGAAATTACAGCATCGAATACCTGTCCCAGTTTATCCGACATAAATTCTACTTGTTTATATTTGATGGATGCACGTTCTGCACTTGCAGCCAGTTGCTCCATATCGGAACTATGCTCACATTTACTTTCGTACAACTGCTTACTGGCACTACGCCCTCCGTCCATATATCGGGTAAGCAGGCGATGTACCATCATATCGGGATAGCGGCGAATAGGAGATGTAAAGTGAGAATAATAGTCAAAAGCCAATCCGTAGTGACCTATATTTACTGTAGAATAAGTGGCTTTAGCCATCGCTCGTATGGCAATAGTAGAAATCAAGTTTTCTTCGGCCTTTCCACTTACTTCGTCCAACAAATGATTAATTGACTTTGATACTGAAGTTTTGGTTCCATCAACCTTTATCTTGTAACCAAATCGGCGAATAAACTCCGATAGATTCTCCATCTTTTGGGCATTCGGAACGTCATGAATTCTATATACAAAAGTCTTTGGATTCTTATTCTTTGCAACCTTGCCTATAAACTCTGCAACTGTTCTGTTTGCCAAAAGCATAAACTCTTCTATCAATTTGTTAGAGTCTTTTGCATATTTGAAATAGACACTCAACGGTTTACCTTTCTCGTCAATTTCAAATCGAACTTCATGTCTATCAAAAGCTATTGCCCCATCTTTGAAGCGTTTAGCTCTCAATCTTTTAGCCAGATCATTCAATTTAAGTATTTCATCTTTATATTCACCTTCGCCTGTCTCGATTATATCTTGTGCTTCTTCGTAGGTGAATCGTCTATCAGAATTAATTATAGTGCGAAGGATACGATAGTTTTTCACATTTGCCTCATCATCCATTTCAATCACAGCCGAATAACACAATTTATCTTCGTTAGGACGAAGAGAACAAAGGTTATTACTCAACCGCTCCGGCAACATAGGGATTGTGCGGTCGACCAAATAAATGGAAGTAGCACGACTCTCAGCCTCCTTGTCTATAATATCTCCTTCTTGTACAAAATATGTTACATCGGCAATATGAATTCCTACTTCCCAATTTCCATTATCCAAATGTTTGATGGATAATGCATCATCAAAGTCTTTTGCATCGCGTGGATCTATTGTGAAAGTTAATGTATTTCTAAAATCTTCGCGACGGGCAATTTCTTCTTCCGGAATAGCATCCGGAATTTTATTTGCAGCTGCCTCCACTTTTGCAGGATATTTGTACGGCAAACCAAATTCTGCCAGAATAGCATTCATTTCTGTATTATTTTCTCCGGCCAGACCAAGTATATCAATTACTTTTCCGATCGGATTTTTTGCTTTTTTAGGCCACTCTACGACCTCTACAAGCGCCTTATCTCCATCTTTTCCTCCTTTAAGGTTCTCTCTTGGGATAAAGATATCATTTGCAAGGAACTTACTATCCATTACCAGAAAAGCAAAGTGTTTCTGAACATCGAGTACACCTACAAAGGTCGTACGTTTACGTTCCAGAATTTCAACTACTTCTGCTTCAGGCGCTCTTCCTTTACGCTTTGCCAGCATTTGCACTTTCACTCTATCGCCATCCATCGCATGTTCAGAGTTACGCTCAGCGATAAATATATGTGAATCCTCGGCGTCTCCATCAGGGACAAAGAAATTCTTTCCGTTACTTCTTCTTTCAAAAATACCTTCCAGAAATAAACCTCTATTATTAGATTTAAACTTTCCCTTAGCTGTTTCTACAATAAAGGCATCTTCGAGCAGATTATACAATACATTAGCTACTATTTCTTTTTCAACTGGCTTTTTCAGCCCTATTTTTTCAACTATTTGTTTATGACTAAATGAGTCAGCAGAATTACTATTAAAGAAATTAACTATACTTTTTGTAATTTCTTTCTTGCCTCTTTTCTTATCTGACTTGTGCGGTATTCTATTTTTTCCCATAATTCGTCTTTTAAATCTATTTCAACAAATTATAAAATCGCTACAAAACCTCTTTTTTACATTGTTGAAACAATCAAATGTACAAAAAAGAATTAAAATGGCGTATAAGAAAAATAGATATTGAGCAGGCTTTATTATAAATTGTTTAATTTTGTACTTCAAATATTTAAATAACGATGTCCTACATATTAAACATAGAAACAGCAACAGAAGTCTGCTCTGTTTCAATATCAAAAGATAACGAAATCATTTACTATAAAGAAGAAACTAAAGGACCTTCGCATGCTGTCCTATTAGGCGTATTTGTAAATGATGCCATCAACGAAATGCGTGCAAAAAACATAAAACTGGATGCTGTAGCTGTTAGTTGTGGCCCGGGCTCATACACCGGTCTTAGAATTGGTATTTCTGAAGCTAAAGGACTTTGCTATGGTCTAAGCATCCCCCTCATCGCCATCAATACACTTAAAATAATGGCTCAAGGAATTGTTGATAATAAAGCAATAGACAATAATGCGATTCTGTGTCCTATGATAGATGCCAGAAGGATGGAAGTATATGACCTACTACTAGACACAGATCTAAATGAAATACGTCCTACCAGTGCAGATATTATCGACGAAAATTCGTTCGCTGATATTTTAAAGGAAAAACAGATAGTATTTTTTGGGAACGGTGCAGCCAAATGTAAAGAGGTATTACCAAAACAAAATACTATCTTTATAGATGGAATATATCCGAAAGCTTCGGATATGGTAAAATTAGCCAATGAAGCTTATGCAAAGCAAGACTTTGTAGACGTTGCCTACTTTGAACCATTTTATCTGAAAGAGTTTGTAGCTACAACTCCTAAAAACAAAGTACTGGGATAACTATAACGAAAAACAGCATGTCATTAATTAATATCATCATCCTATTCATTTGCTTCAATGTTCCAATCTATATACTGATCAGGCACTTTGGTGCAAAAAAGGAAGAATCGAAATTACTAGTAATACTTTCTATCCTGTCTTCTATCAGTTGGGTTTTACTGATCGGAATATTTTCTTATCTATACTTTGCCTCCAATACAGGCTCGTTAATAAGCTCTCTTCCTGTTGTTCTAATTGTGCTTATTGTTATTCTTACAGCTGCAATTCTGCTAATCAAGGCTATCGAATTATATAAAAAATAAGGCTGCAAATCTTACGACTCACAGCCTTATTTATATGCTTACGTTACCGGTTTTTATAGATATTTCTTCAAATCTTCTACCCAACAGTCAATACGTCCTTCTGTCTGATCGTACTCATTATCTTCATCAAGAGCCAACCCAACGAAACGACCGTCAACCAAAGCCTCCGAATCATCGAAAGTATAGCCTTCTGCTGATACAGAACCTACAATTTCCACTTTTCCTTTCAATGCTTTGTAAATTACATACATTCCTCCGGCAAAGCTAGTAGAGAAAGAAGCACTATCTCCTAATCCGAATAGAGCTACTTTTTTCCCAGTGAAATCTAATTTTTCAATTTTAGGAAGGAGGATATCCCAATCATCTTGAAGGTCTCCAATTCCTGTCGTAGAAGCTCCAAAGATCAAGAAATCATAAGACTTAAGATCTTCTACATTCAACCCATCAGCATTGTAAAGGTCAGCTTCACCCAATGCTTTCTGAAGTTTTTCAGCTACCGCCTCTGTGGCTCCGGTAGAAGAGCCGTAAACTATTGCAATTTTACTCATAACAAATTAATATATTACTGAATTGATTATCAACTATCTGGAATCATTCAAAATAGCAGGAGCCATAAAACTCTGAACTATTCCCCTTAGAGCCAGATACATGATAAACGCAAACCAAAGAATATTGTTCGCCGAAATATGAGAAAAAGCAAAATAAATAATAAAAAAGACAGCAACTGCAATAAGCATCGAATTCCGCATTTGATGCGAAGCAGTGGCACCCACAAAGATACCATCCCAAAGAAAGGCTGAAAAACCCGCAACCGGAATAAGAAGCACCCAAAACTGATACTCTTTACTTAACGCAATAATATTTTCTTTATCTGTCAACAACCTTAAAATATCTTCTAAGAAGAAAGCATAAACCGCAGTAAATAAAACAACGACTACGATTCCCCATGCAAATAACCGTTTGACCAAAAACTTCAGTTCTAATCTTTTATTTGCACCAATAAATTTTCCGGTCAAGGCTTCTGCTGCATATGCAAAGCCATCCATCATATACGAAAACAGAATAAACATCTGCATCAACAATGCATTTACTGCTAAGATATCCTTGCCCGATCGGGAAGATGCAGATGTAAAAAATGTAGTAACTGCAACCAGAGCCATTGTTCGGATAAAAATATCACTATTAACTTTAAAGAAAGGAATATATGACTTCAAGTCTCGAAGTACCATCAGATTAAAATATTTCTTTAGCCAGCCATATTTAAGATTCCACATCAAAAGGAAAAAGAAGAAGCCTGTATATTGGGCACAAAGCGTCGCAAAAGCTACCCCCTTTATTTTCATTCCAAATCCATACACAAACAAGAGGCTAAGCCCAATATTGACTACATTGACTCCAATAGCAACAAACATTGGTATTTTAGCATTTTGCATACCTACATACCAACCATTGAAAGTATACATACCCAATACAGCCGGAGCAGCCCAAACATACACATGAAAATAATCTTCAGCATAGCCGCGAACCATAGGATCTGCATTCAACAGATAAAAGCCTAGGGCTGTAATCAAGTATTGCAGAAGTATAATACAGATACCCGCCCCCATTGCCACACTCATTGATCGCAATAATATATTCGTTTGCTCTACTCTACTCCCTGCACCAAACGCTTGAGCAGTAAACCCACTTGTCCCCATGCGCAAAAAGGAAAAACTCCAGTAGATAAAGTTAAACAACATTGTAGCTAAAGCTATTGCTCCAATATAATCTTCCGAATCAAGATGCCCCACAATAAATAGATCAACCATACCCAACAAAGGCACAGTTATATTTGATATAATATTGGGAACAGCTAAACGTAAAATACTTTTATTCATAACTGATGCAAAAGTACGACTGATAAAGGACTATCACAAATATCAAAACACTTTAAGCAACTTACATCCATTTATCTTATCTTTATCCTCCAAAGAAAACTACGATTATCATGGATGTAAAAATTGAAGAAAGCTGGAAAGAGCAGCTAAAGGATGAATTTGAAAAAGATTATTTTATAAAGCTCACCGACTTTATTAGAAATGAATACAGGACAAAACAGATTTTTCCTCCGGCTAAGCTAATATTCAATGCTTTTGAACATACCCCTTTCAATCAGGTTAAGGTTGTTATATTAGGACAAGATCCGTATCACAATGATGGGCAGGCTCATGGACTTTCTTTCTCTGTTCCTGATGGGATACGTCAACCTCCGTCATTAGTCAATATTTTCAAAGAGATCAATCGCAATTTAAGCATTCCTGTTCCTCAGTCAGGCAATCTTACCCGATGGGCAAATCAAGGGGTACTCCTGCTCAATGCTACTCTTACTGTACAAGCACACATGGCTGGGTCACATCAGAAGAAAGGATGGGAATCTTTTACCGATGCTGCAATACATAAACTTGCAGAAAAGAGGGAAAACATTGTATTTATCCTCTGGGGAGCGTATGCTCAGAAGAAAGCTTCTTTTATAGATCCCAACAAGCATCTTATTCTAAAATCGGTACACCCGTCACCTCTATCTGCACACAATGGCTTCTTTGGGAATGATCACTTCAGCAAGACAAATGACTTCTTAATACAAAAAGGGATCAAGCCTATAGAATGGTAATCTAAACTTATTCTTATAAATAATATAGGGCTGCAAATTAAAATTTGCAGCCCTATATTTTCTTAAATACAGATTTATTATAATTCTATTTTACTCTTATCGATTTTCCTATACGTAACACTGTCTTCGTCGAAATACCATTCAACGAACACAATTTTCGTACAGATGTTCCATACTTACCGGCAATAGCCCCAAGGGTATCTCCACTTTTGATACGGTGGTAACTAACCTCTCCTGAAGCATATTTGTTTTTTACTGTAGCACTTGATCTTGTTGCAGACGAGGATGATGAGGCCAACAGATTCACATTAACTCCTTTCTTACTACGATCGTAACTAGAAGCTGTCACCAGATAATTATCTTTATGACACACTTTATTGTCAAAGTCTACTATGAATGTAGGATTAATAGGATTACCTAGGAAGCGGAACTCTAAATGAAGATGAGAACCTGTAGAACGTCCGGTATTACCACCTAAACCAATAGGATCTCCACTCTTAACAACATCATTTTCATCTACTAAAAATCTAGATAAGTGACCATATACAGTTTCCAGTCCGTTTGGATGGCGCAACACTACGTAATAGCCATAACCTCTACGTTCATATTGTTTTACGCGTACTTTACCATCAAATGCAGCATAGATAGTATCTCCCGTCTGAACCTTCAAGTCTATTCCATAATGCATTCGCTTACGACGTCCTCTCCCCCTCATTCCATAATGAGAAGTCACATGTCCCATCGAAGGCATTGTGAAATTATCAAGATTGACTCTGAATGTATCCGGAATATTTTCGATAGAACGATATGCATTCACATAACGGTTATTCCAAATACTACTATATAATTCCTCTGCAGGTATTTCATCGGCATCAAGAATACGTTCTTCTTGAATTTCCTTCAACAAAGAAAGATCTCTTTTTATCTTAATACCATCCGCATATAGATTCTCTGTAGTAGCTCTGCTGTGTCGCTGTTTATATTTCAGCTCAACACGATCAGAATTCTCTGCTTTATTGTTCGTAGTTCCTCCATTCGTCTGCGAGAAACTACTCATTGAAATCAAAAACATTGCTGCTATAGGAAGGAGGCAGCATTTTTTAAGCGTTAGGGTCAAATTATTATTTTTCGCTTGCATAATTTTATATCTCACTCTCTGAATATAAAAAAGATAAAACAGACAGCTTGTAATCAAAAATCTCTTCTTCTTTAAAAAATCTTTTAATTTCCTTTTCTGCCGATTCGACAGAATCAGAGGCATGAACGATATTTTCTTGCATACTTACAGAAAAATCACCTCTAATAGTTCCAGCAACAGCGTTACGTCCACATGTAAAACCAACAATAGAACGAACAACCTGAGTTGCATCTACACCTTCCCAACATAAAACTATAACGGGACAAGCTTGCATGGAATTTTTGACTTCCTGAAAAAACGGTTTATCTTTAAGATGTGCATAATGCTCATTTAAAACATTATCATCTAACTGAACCATTTTCATCCCTACCAATCGTAAACCTTTTTTCTCGAAACGAGACACTACCTCTCCGATTAAAGACCTTTGAACACAAGAAGGCTTCAAAATAACAAGGGTTTTCTCCATGGTTTACAAATAAAAGATAGGGTTCTGTCAATTATAATTTCCAAATATAGAAGATAAATAAAACAGTGACAAGTTTTTAACTTTTAAAAACCTATATTTTAACAGCTTTTTTGACATATTTAACAACATAGACATTGCTAATCAACTAAAAGTTAACAAATAGAGACCAAACATGCGTCAACAAACAGATGCATCTTTTTTAACATTTCCAAAAGATTAAAAGCATCCTTGTTTTAACATAAAAGCGAGAAGGAATATCTCATCTTTCTCGCTTCTTATGTATTAAATTTATCTTTTTGTCAGCCCCGATCAATCTTTGAACATCTCGTCAAAATCAACAACTTGTTTTCCTGGTAAAACTTGATTTAAAACAACTCCTATAATAGAAGCCAATGCCATACCCTCCAAAGAGAATCCTTTTCCGATATGAATTGCTGCTCCTCCAATACCAATTACAAGGATTACTGAAGCAATTATCAAATTACGCTTACGACTAAAGTCTACTTTATTCTCTACCAACATACGCAACCCACTAGACGCTATAATACCAAACAGCAGAATAGAGACTCCTCCCATAACCGGAGTTGGAATTGTAGTAAGCAACGCTGCAATTTTACCACAGAACCCAAATAAGATTGCGAAAACAGCAGCACCTACAAACAAATAGATACTAAACGCTCTGGTGATTGCTAATACACCAATATTTTCTCCATATGTCGTATTAGGAGGTCCACCTATTACTGAAGCAATCATAGTTGCCACCCCATCTCCAAACATGGAGTGATCCAATCCCGGATCTTTAATTAAATCTTTTCCCACGACCTTACTCAACACAAGTTGATGTCCTATATGTTCAGCAATAGGCACAATAGCTACGGGAACCATCATTAAAACTATTCGCCAAGTGAAAGAAGGTGTATAATCTACAAATGGGATCATAAACGGAGGTATCTCAAACCAATTTGCTTCTTTTACAGCATGAAGATCTACTACTCCCATGATTATAGAGAAAACATACCCACCAACAATACCAACCAACACAGGGATCACACTCAGAAAACCTCGTGTAAACATCGCTGTCAGTATGGTGATAAGCAATGTAACAAAACCTATCCATACATAATCGAGATCGTACTCACCTGCCGGATTATTCGTTGCCATCCCCACAGCGGTAACAGACAATCCAAGTCCGATAACCATGATTACTGGCCCAACTACAACAGGTGGCAATAATTTCATCAGCCAATTAGTACCTGCTTTAGCAATAATTAGAGCAACTATAGCATAAGTAATACCGACCAAGAAGCTACCTACCAGGAAACTACCTACAGCGACACCCGAAGCCGGATCTAACTCTAAAGCTTTTACTGCTATAATAGGATTAATAAAAGCAAATGAAGATCCTAGATAAGAAGGCACCCTGCCTCTTGTAATAGCAATAAAGGCTAACGTACCTATACCACTAGACACCAGTGCAACAGCCGGGCTCATTCCCGTCAAGGCCGGCACAAGCACCGTCGCTCCAAACATAGCAAACAGATGCTGAATACTCAACAACAACCACTGCGCAGGCTTAGGTTTTTCTTGAATACCAAGTACTACTTTCTTTTCTTCTTTCATTCCGATTTATTAATTTTTTGAATAATTAGGACAAAAAAAAAGCCGAATACAAAACTGTACGGCTTTCAAATATTTATATTTTGATAAAATGTAATCTCATTTTGGTTCTAAATGACTCCATAAATCATATTCTCAAATTGAGCCAAAATTAATAATTATTTTCCTTAAAACAACCTTCTATATTCAAAAAAACATATCCAGTTTTGCCAGCTATGTCATTTTTAACGATTAGGCTTTGAACAGAAGCTTATTCTTAAAACTAAATATGTACTTTTGCCCGAAACATAAAACGATAATGAGAAAACGAACATATACCCCAAAGGAAGAATTAGCAAATACCCTTTCTCATGGATTAGGATTATTACTTGGAGCTATTGCCGGATACCAACTCCTTTCAATAGCTATTTCGAGCAATGACAAATGGGCAATAATAAGTATTATTGCTTATTTATTTGGGATGTTAGCTTCTTATCTAACATCTACATGGTATCATGCTACTTCGGAGCCAAACCGAAAAGCCACTCTTCAAAAATGGGATCATGCTGCAATCTATTTTCATATAGCCGGAACTTATGCACCTTTTACATTATTAGCCTTACGCACCCAAGGGATGTGGGGTTGGACAATTCTATCCATAGTCTATATAGCGGCAATTACAGGCACTTTTTTCAGCTTCAAAAAACTAAAAGAACATAGTTATATAGAGACAATTTGTTATGTACTAATGGGATGCACCATCCTTATTGCATTAAAGCCTCTATACGATTCGCTAGTTGATATACAAAAAGTAGATTCTCTATATTGGTTAATCGCCGGAGGTGTAGCTTATATAATCGGAGCTATCTTTTACTCACTTACCAAACTGAAGTACATGCACACTGTATTTCATTTATTTGTTTTAGCAGGCAGTATCTGCCACATAATAGCGATATATATACTATTAAAATAGAAAAGACGTCACTTGACGAAGATGATGATTTGCTCCAAAACCGCCAATTGTTCCATATGACTGACTAATTATAGCTCCGGGCTTCTCATTCCACACACTTTTCCCATAAGGTCTTGACCCCACATCAAGGGCATTCTTCAATACCGCCGGCATCGAACGATTGTGTTCGGCAGTAACGATAAGTATTGCATCCAAAGACTTTATAGTTTCTCTAAATTTCGAATACTCTTCTATCTCTTCATCATCATAGTCTTGATTATAGATAGGGAGATTCCCTATTTCTACAATTTGCACATCAAAATGCTCCGGAGCTATCTCTATCAAGCAATTTGCAACACTTTTAGAATATGCATTCTTTCTAAGACTACCCACTAGTATCCCTATTTTCCTTTTCTTCATAGTTCTTACAGTTTGTTATTTACAGTATAAAAAATCAGCTTTCTAAGAAAGGCAGTAAATCTTCCTCAGATCACTTCTTCGCAAAATACAAAAAAACGAGAAGATACAGAGCCTATTTTCGAGAATAAGCAATAAAGTTTAATGCTATTTTTATTTCGGTATAAGAGTACTCTTCCGAGACCATCTCTTTTATTCTAGATAAAGAAGTCGCGGGCTCAACCACTTCCAGCAAGGAGAGTAATTTATTTAGTTTTGCTTCATCCATCAACGAATCTGGAGCCACATCTCCGCTTAAGACAAAAGAGACAAGATGACTTTCTACTGTATTTATAGTCAAGTTTCGTTCCGATGCTATTTCTTCGATAGATTTTCCTTCTTTAAACAAAGTCAATGTTAATTTTTGGCTATCTCCTTTCTGAGGCTTCTTTTTAGAGGCTTCTTCAAACTCTTCCGTCTTTTGTTTTTCAGGTATAAACAAATCAAATATCAACCCATCAGTCAGACAAACATCTCCATAACGGACAGTCTCCAACTTTTTTTGTAAACTTACCAAAGTCGCATAAATTTCTCTTGCTTTCCGTAAATAGAGTTTGATTCTTGTCGCATTTTTCAAACTTTCAAGATGCAGTTCGATAGGAGAGAGTATATACTGCTGTATATCGCGATGAAAATATAGTACACCTTTACATACCCTTTCCTGAAGATATTTCAGATTCACATTTGGAGATACCAGAATATGGTTTAATTCTCGTACAAAACTCTGCGCTATTTCCTGTTGCTCCACAGCTCTACTGCAAGCCTGAGCAATAATAGCCTGAGTTTCTTCCTGTTTAGGAATTTTCTTTTCTGAAGCTAATTCGTACAACGAACGCAAACTTCTGATAAAAGGCGACCAGTCAAAGTATTTCTTCAACTGTTCGGCACAATAACGAGGTTTCTCTTCTGCCAAGATCTGATACAAATAGCGAATATCATGCTCTGTTTTTGCAAACTCCATTGCATACGGATCTGTACTTATACTCTGCGGTGTTATCCGTGAATACAAGACTATTCCTTCTAACGATGTACAACGACTAAGGGCGACATAAACCTGACCGGCAGCAAAGGCCTGACCAGCATCTATAATTACACGATCGAAAGTCAACCCTTGACTTTTATGTATTGTTATTGCCCACGCCAACCGTATAGGATATTGAGAATAAGAACCCAAAACCTCTTCTTCTATCTCCCCCGATTCTGCATTCAGAGTATAGCGTATATTATTCCAGGTCTCCTTTTCTAACTCCATCAAATAGCCGTTCTCGAAACGGACTTCAATGCGATCAGAGCCCAGATGACTTATAGTAGCCAGCTTCCCATTATAATAGCGCCTACTTTCTCCCACGTCATTTTTCACAAACATGACCTGAGCACCTTCTTTCAACACCAGATTTTGCTCGGTAGGCAGTGAATTTTCAGAAAAGTCGCCTTTCACTTCACCTTTGAAAACAAATTCTTTCGTATCTAAACGAGTCAGTTCTTCCTTGTTTATCCGATCTGCTTTATAATTATGGGTACAAAGCACGACATATTTATCTTCTTCTGAATGTTTGAAAGTAGGATTGTATCGTTGATTTAATATCGTAAGGTCGTAAGGTGTGGTGCAATTATTTCTTATACGATTCAGGATTTCGATAAAACGCTGATCCTGCTGCCTGTATATTGTTTTTAATTCTATATATAAAGGTGTATTATCAGCCAAAGCCTGAGCATGAAAAAAGAAAGGAGATGGGTAGTAATATTTTAACTCTTCCCATTCGGCAGATTGCACAACCGGAGGCAGCTGAAACATATCACCAATAAATAACATCTGCACACCACCAAAAGGTCGTTGATTGTTTCTATATCGCTTCAACATATAGTCAATAGCATCTAACAGATCCGCCCGCAACATACTTACTTCATCTATAATAAGTAAATCCAATTCGCGAAGCATCTCGATTTTTGACTTGCGCAGCTTGAAGTGAAAGTCCAACTTCTTCTTTCCTTCAAAATTAGGGATAAATGGCTCAAATGGCAATTGCAACAGAGAGTGTAATGTTACTCCCCCCGCATTAATAGCCGCAACCCCGGTAGGTGCTGCGACAATGACATTTTTATCTGTATTGTTACATATGTAATGCAAAAAAGTCGTCTTACCCGTACCAGCTTTACCTGTAAGAAATACATTTTGAGATGTATTGCATACAACATCAGCAGCTAGCTTAAAAATATCATTCACAGCCAATAAGTCCATTTTCAGAATTATATCTATTGCAAATATAAGCTTAATTCCATACATTTATAAACATAAAAAAAGATCTATATGAAGAAGTGGCTTTTCTTTATTCTTACTGTGGTCATATTCACATCTCTACACTCGTGCGTAACAATGGAGTACATCTATCTTGACATACGTCAGCCTGCACATGTTACTTTCCCTTCTGGTACCAGCAAGGTTATCATTACAGACAATTCCTTTAAAGCGAAACATCCTACAGATAGCTTAAGCCAAGCTATTCAATTGAGGAATTTCTTAATTGACTCTATCAGACCTGCTTTATTAAACAATATTGCTCTGTTTATGAGTGAAGATGGGCTAATAGATACTGTTGAGGTATACCCTTATCACCCAAGGCCTTTATATCTATATTACGAAAATGATTCATTATTCGAATTGCCGTTAACAAAAGAAGATATACGAGACATTTGTTATCAGAGTGATGCTAATGCTTTGATTTCACTTGATTTCATAGATATCAGCATATCTAGAATTAATAAAAATCTTTATCGCGTAACAAATGACTATACTATTAGAAATTATTCTGCATTGGGAGATTCTCTTACTCCCCCTATCATTAACAGAATAACCCTTCCATTAGGTGGAGATAATTACAGTTTAGGCCGATTATACAAATATCTAATATACGAATATCCCGTCCAATTAGCAGACCTCCTTGTAGATCTTTATATACCTAAGTGGGAAACACAAGAACGAATACTGTTCACAGAGCTACCAGATAAAGCAAAAGAGGCGTCTAATTTAATGAGAGCAAATATGTGGAAAGAAGCTTTTATCGAATGGGAAAAGGCTTTCAACAATACAAAGAATAAAAAACAGAAAATCATATATGCATCTAATATGGCTCTTGCTTGTGAATATAAAGATGATCTGAAATCAGCTCAAATATGGATCAATGCGGCAAATGATTTATTATCAAAAAATGACGATGGAGAATTGACTAATTATGTTAGATATTACAAAAGCATAATCAAGAATAGGGCTAAGAATGCTCCTATGTTAAAAAGGCAACTGGATTTAAGTATAGAAGAGGATATATTGATGGATAGTCAATAATCTTTTTCTATTTCCAGGTTGAAAAAAACTCTATTATAATCTCAAAAAAGATATTCAATGAAACAGTTTTTATATATTTTTTCCATTATTCTAATATTAGCATCTTGCAACTCAACTAATATAGTTACAATTGATGTTAGAAAACCGGCTTCTGTCACTTTCCCCCCGGAAGTCACCAATATATTAATTGTAGATAATTCGCCGAAACTAGCTTCTCTGCCCCAACAAGAAGAGAGCAAAGATGGAGAATTACATGTTTTGACAGTAGACAGTGCTAAAAAGGTACTTTTGAATTCATTAAATCAGTTTATGAATGAAGAGAAATATTTTAATGAAGTTAAATTGTATCCTTATCGCATGAATAACACCATAGAGGAAGTACATCCTTTATCTGAAAGAAAAGTACAATCAATATGTGCTGAACAAGGGGCTAATGCTATTATCTCTCTTGATTTATTCACTATCTCAGGACAACTTGAAAGTGAAAATACTGGTTATCTAGAAAGTTATCATATCCTTGGCACTAAATTAGGGACACTAGTCAGAGTATTCTCGGAAGATGGTGAATTATACGGAAAACCTATTATACAGCTCGATAGTTTATACACTGAATCTTTTTCTCGTTGGAGTAAATCGAGAGAAAACATACTGCAACTAAATGACTTGATGGCTGAGATTTGCACTATAGGTGCAGATAATCTAACAGGCAAATTCATTCCTTCGTGGCAATCTCAAAATAGATGGTACTATTCCAGTGGATCATCAAAAATGAAAGCAGCCGAGAGATTAGCTAAAGCCAACAAATGGGAAGAGGCTGCATCCTTTTGGAAAAACATATACGAAAATGAGAGTAACAACAAGAAAAAAGCTCGATTAGCATCCAATATAGCTTTGGCATACGAATATCTAGACAATACAGAAGAAGCTCTTAGCTGGATAAACAAAGCTTACGAACTGCTACCAGAACAAAGTAAATCTGATTTATCTTTACAGATTATAGCATACAAAGCGATTCTGGATAAACGAGTAAAATCCATGTCAAAACTGCACGAACAACTCGGAATAGATGATGAAACAGAAAACAATCAAGAGTAACACTTGATACTCCTCTGCGTTACCTAATAGTTTTTTTAGTCATCATACATTTAGAGAAGATTTAATTTTTGTCAAAACAAAACATAAGAGTCAATAAATTCCAATCGAATTAATACCTTAAATACAAGAAAAAGAAGTATTTTTGTGTCGCAAAGAAAAAGCAAACAATAAAACAATATAAATTATTCATTTATTTAAATTTACAGAAACAATGAGAATCGAGAAAATTTTCGCACGTGAAATCTTGGATTCAAGAGGTAATCCTACTATTGAAGTTGATGTAACACTAGAGTGTGGCGTAGTAGGCCGTGCTGCTGTTCCATCAGGAGCATCTACTGGAGAGCATGAAGCTCTTGAACTTCGCGATGGCGACAAAAAACGCTACTTAGGTAAAGGCGTACTTAAAGCTGTTGAGAATGTAAACAACATTATTGCCCCGGCTCTAGAAGGAGAATCTTCTCTTGACCAAAGAGGTATCGACTTGAAAATGATCGCTCTTGACGGAACATCTACAAAATCTAAACTTGGAGCTAACGCTATCCTTGGTGTTTCTCTAGCTGTAGCTAAAGCTGCTGCTAACTACCTAGAGTTACCTCTATATCGCTATATTGGTGGTACTAACACATATACTCTTCCTGTACCTATGATGAACATCATCAACGGAGGTTCTCACTCTGATGCTCCTATCGCATTCCAAGAGTTTATGATCCGCCCTGTTGGTGCTCCTTCATTCAAAGAAGGTTTGAGAATGGGTACTGAAGTATTCCACGCTCTTAAGAAGATTCTTCACGATCGTAACCTAAGCACTGCTGTAGGTGACGAAGGAGGATTTGCTCCAGCTGTAGATGGTACAGAAGATGCACTTAACTCTATCATGAAAGCTATCGAAGCTGCTGGTTACAAACCAGGTGTAGATGTTATGATCGGTCTTGACTGTGCTGCATCCGAATTCTATGTAAACGGAGTATACGATTACAGTAAATTTGAAGGTCCTAACGGAGCTAAACGCACTTCTGCAGAACAAGTTGAATATCTTGCAGAACTAGTAGCTAAATACCCTATCGACTCTATCGAAGATGGTATGCAAGAAAACGACTGGGATGGTTGGAAAGCTCTCACTGACAAACTTGGAAACAAAATCCAATTGGTTGGTGACGACTTGTTCGTAACAAACGTAGACTTCCTTAAGAAAGGTATCGAACTAGGATGCGCTAACTCTATCCTTATCAAAGTAAACCAAATCGGTACTTTAACAGAAACTCTTGATGCTATCGAAATGGCTCACCGTGCAGGTTATACATCTGTAACTTCTCACCGTTCTGGTGAAACAGAAGACAGCACTATTGCTGATATCGCAGTAGCAACTAACTCTGGACAAATCAAAACAGGATCGGCTAGCCGTTCTGACCGTATGGCTAAATACAACCAATTACTTCGCATCGAAGAAGAACTTGGAGACAAAGCTGTTTACGGATACAAAAGAGTTCAACGTAAATAATAAGGAGTTACTTCTTAATTAATATAAAAAACGGCACCTAGTTTAGGTGCCGTTTTTTTGTTATATGCTATCTTTGTCTGTGAGACAGTTTCTTTAATCATTTTCACCGAATAGTTTGTATCAATGATCCGAATATATATTTTATTGTTTTTCATATTATTTTCCACAACATCAAACATATTTTGCCAAACAAAAAAGGATTCTCCTCGCAATGGAGAAGGAATACACGCTTTCTTGAAAAGACATGACCGGACAGGGAATGAATATTATGATAAATTCATCGAATTAAACAAAAGCAAATTAGGAAAAGATAACTCTCTAAGAAAAGGGATTAAATACACCCTCCCTGATATAAAAAAGAGTTCTAATGCGTCTTCAGCAACAACGACTTCTACCGATGGCTCGAAACAAGTAAACAAACTGTTTGGAAAGAAATATGAAGAATACACCATTCGATCTAACAAACTAAAAGGAGCAACATTTTTCTTATCAAGCGGACATGGGGGCCCAGACTGTGGAGCAGTAGGCTATGCAGATGGCAGAGTTCTACACGAAGACGAATATGCTTATGACATTACTTTACGTTTAGCCAAGGCGCTACTAGAAGAAGGAGCAACTGTACATATGATAATTCAAGATGCTAAAGATGGCATCCGCGATGATAAATATCTATCAAACAGCGATAGAGAGACATGTATGGGAACAAAAATACCCAGAGGGCAAAAAGACAGACTAAAACAACGGAGTGATAAAATCAACAGTTTAAGCAAAGCTTCAAAAGATAAATACAAAAGGGCTGCATTTATCCACCTTGATAGCAGAGAAAATAAGCAGAAGCAAATTGATGTATATTTTTATCATGCAGGTAGTCCCGACGGCAAGAGGCTAACAAAAACAATGCGAGAAACATTTGACAATCATTATAACAGACATCAACCCAACCGTGGTTATTCGGGTACAGTTACAGCTCGCGACTTATATGTTCTTAGCAACACATCTCCTGTTGGTATCTATGCAGAGCTTGGGAATATACAAAATGCATTTGATCAAAGGCGCTTTCTCGACCCCAACAACAGACAAGCTTTGGCTAATTGGATGTGCAGAGGCTTTATCAAGGATTACGAAAACTGGAAGAAAAGGAACAAATAAACTCTTCTTAAGCTTGCAATTTCTTTGCTTGCTCCCACAAGGCATCCATTTCTCCTAAGGTCATATCTTTAAGATTCTTCCCTTGCTTTTTGGCTTCCTGCTCTATATAATTGAAACGATGGATAAACTTTTGATTGGTGCGTTCCAATGCATTATCTGGATTTACTTTATACAATCTTGCAGCATTAATCAGACTGAAAAGCATATCTCCAAATTCGGCTTCCATCCTATCTTCTTCCATTGCCGACACTTCAGTTTTTAGTTCGGTCAACTCCTCGAATACCTTATCCCATACATCTTCTTTCTTTTCCCAATCGAAGCCTGCATTTCGAGCCTTATCCTGAATACGGTGAGCTTTAGCAATCGATGGCAATGATGAAGGTACACCTTCTAAAATAGTCTTGTTGCCTCCTTTTTCTTTCAACTTGATCTGCTCCCACGATTTTTCTACTTCGCCCGCTGTCTCCAGAGTATTGTCTCCAAAAACATGTGGGTGACGAAAAACTAATTTATCGCAAAGGGCATGGCATACATCTGCAATATCATAAGTTCCTTTTTCTTCACCTATCTTGGCATAGAACACTACATGAAGCAAGACATCACCTATCTCCTTTTTTATCTCTTCACTATCATTTTTGATAATGGCTTCACATAACTCGTACACTTCTTCAATTGTATTGGTACGCAAGCTTTCGTTTGTTTGCTTGGCATCCCACGGACACTTCATTCTAAGCTCATCTAAAATATCTAAAAGACGCCCGAAAGCCTCCATTTTTTGTTCTTTTGTATGCATAGTATTTAAAAACTTCTAATCCTGATTTTAACTAAAAAGTAACAAAGGTGACATATTTTGCTATTCTTTTACTTGCTCTCTCTCTCTTTAATTCTTTCTATATAATTAAAGATAAAGGTAAAAAGAAAAGCAGACTTTTCGGTTCTGCTTTTTCTCTTTAGTTTATTTATTTTCTTTCTGTTTCTTATAATTATTTAATCCTGTATTTAGGAATTTAATGTATTCCTCTACATTTTCCTTATACGCATATGAAGGTCCGATTGGTTTTCCTTCATGATCCAACAACACATAATAAGGCTGAGAATTGGTTGCAAATTTATGACGTTGCAGATAACTCCATTTATCACCTATCGTTTTCAGTTTAGATGTTTTACCATGTTCTTCCACCTCAATCACTTCAGGAAGACTTTTCTTATCATCCACCATCAATGTGATAAGCACATAGTCTGTTTCAAGAATTTGTTTCACCTTAGGATCTGTCCACACAGAAGCCTCCATCTTACGACAGTTTACACAACCGTAACCCGAAAAGTCGATAATTACAGGTTTATCTACACGCTTCGCATAATCCATCCCCGCTTCATAATCATCAAACTTAGCATGAACTTCTCCTTTATACAGATTGAAATCCTGCGTAAATAACGGAGGAGAAAATGCACTAATTGCTTTCAATGGCGCACCCCATAGTCCCGGTACCATATAAATAGCAAATGCAAATGAGACTATAGCCAAGAATAAGCGTGGTACTGTTACATGTTTCAGATCACTATCGTGCGGCAACTTCAATTTACCTAAAAGGTAAACTCCTAACAGAACGAATATGATGATCCAAAGAACCAAAAACACTTCTCTATCCAACAATCCCCATCCATAAGCCAAGTCTGCTACAGAGAAGAATTTAAGAGCTAGAGCCAGTTCTAAGAATCCTAATACTACTTTTACCGAATTGAGCCATCCTCCCGATTTTGGCATACTTTCGAGCCATGAAGGGAATATGGCGAATAACGAAAATGGAATAGATAAAGCTATACCAAAGCCAAGCATCCCAATAGCTGGAGCCAATAAATTTCCTGATCCGGCAAAGGCTTGCACCAATAGCGTCCCAATAATTGGTCCGGTACATGAAAATGATACCAAAGCCAGTGTAAATGCCATGAAAAATATACTTAATATTCCTGATGTTGAATCCGCTTTTTGATCCATTTTATTGGTCCAAGAGGAAGGTAAAGTTATTTCAAAAGCACCAAAGAAAGATACCGCAAATACAACCAACAGAGCAAAGAATAATAAATTGAAAATAGCACTGGTAGAAAGGTCATTTAATGCACTAGGGCCGAATATTCCTGTAATGATCAAACCCAAAGCAACATAAATAACAATAATACCTACACCATAGGTAACAGCATCTTTGATAGCTTTACTTCTACTTTTTTTATTTCTTTTCAAGAAGAAGCTTACAGTCATTGGTATCATTGGCCAAACACATGGTGTCAATAGAGCAATAAAGCCCCCTCCAATTCCACCTAAGAAAACCCATAACAAAGAGAGGTCTGATGTATCACCTTCTGCACCATAGGCACGCAGTTCATCTACTACAGGAGTCCAAAGGTCTGATTTAGATTCAGGCGATACTGCAACAGCAACGCTATCTGTCTTAGGCTCTGCTTCAGGTTGCTGTCCTTCTGCATCGGGCGTTGCAGTAGCTACATTTCCAGCCACAGCTAACGTGCTTGGTAAGTCTTTCCCTTTAAAGTCCAAGTCTATTTTGATAGGAATACATTGTCCATCTACTTCGCTACAAACCTGAGAACGTAGATCCCCCTCTATCGAGAAAGCATTTTTATCGGTTACTTTAAATCGCTGAACAAAGGTTGCTTCTGTTTCATAATAGCCAATCTCCATTTCGAAAATTTCATCGTAATTCTTGATCAGCTTCGAATTAACAGACTTAAACTCTCCTACTTTTTCCGCCCCAACTAATTTATCGATCGAAAGGCTTGTAGCCATAGGACCGCCTTCGGGTATATGAATATCGTATAGGTGCCATGTTCTATCTATTTTGAAGTTGAAAGTTAACTCAACTTCTCCATTGCCTTTATCTAGTAATTTAGAAGTCCAAGATGTAGGCATTTCCTGAGCAAAAGAACTCGCGATAAATAAGGTAGATAAGAATAGCGATAATAATATCTTTCTCATAAATATAATTTATAGTGATTGCTTTTTTATAAATTGTTCCAAAGTTAAGAAAAAGAGCCTAGTGTATCAATAAGATAAATTACTTTTTCATATTTATTAATAAGTACAACTTTTTTAATAAAAAATGTGCTTCAATACTATTGAAGCACATTATAGATATATCGTAATCAAAGTCGTATTTACATTCTATCCGGCACCTCTATACCAAGTAGAGACATACCTTTTCGCACTGTCTTAGCTACCTCATCTGACAATACTAATCTGAAATCTTTCAACGGTGCATTCTCTTCTTTCAATATACTGAAATCGTGATAGAATTGATTGTATTCTTTCACTAGATCATATACATAGTTCGCAATCAGTGCCGGGTTGTATTCATCACCGGCCTGCTTCACCACAGCAGCAAAGTCTGCTATCAGCTGAACAAGATTTTCTTCTTTAGTTGTTAATACTATATCAGTAGGTAAAAATTGAGGAATACTTAATCCTTGCTCATTCGCTTTACGGATAACAGATTGAATACGAGCATATGTATATTGAATAAATGGTCCGGTATTACCGTTAAAGTCGATCGATTCTTTCGGGTTGAAAGTCATATTCTTCTTAGGATCAACTTTCAGTATGAAATATTTCAGAGCGCCCATACCTACTATTCTAGAGATATTATTTGCTTCTTCTTCACTTACACCATCCAGTTTACCTAGTTCTTGCGAAGTTTCCTTAGCTGTGCTAACCATTTCTTCAACAAGATCGTCAGCATCTACAACCGTTCCCTCTCGAGATTTCATCTTTCCTTCAGGAAGTTCGACCATACCATAAGAGAAGTGAACTAATCCTTTTCCAAACTCAAAGCCTAGCTTATCTAACAGAATAGATAAAACTTGGAAGTGATAGTTCTGTTCATTTCCAACAACATATACCATCGTATTGATCGGATAATCATCGAAACGAGTCTTAGCAGTACCTATATCTTGGGTCATGTATACAGATGTACCATCGCCACGAAGCAGCAATTTATGATCTAACCCATTGTCTGTCAAATCTGCCCAAACAGAAGCATCTTCTTTTTGGTAGAAGATTCCTTTTTCGAGACCAGCCATAACTGTCTCTTTTCCGTCCATATATGTTTGAGATTCGTAATAAATCTTATCAAAGTCAACACCTAGTTTCTTGTATGTTTCATCAAAACCGGCATATACCCATGAGTTCATTTCTTCCCAAAGAGAGACAACAGCCATATCTCCGGCCTCCCATTTGCGAAGCATTTCTCTGGCCTCAGCCATTAATCCGGATTGAGCTTCGGCTTCTTTATCGGACAATCCTTTTGCTTTCAGCTCTGCCAGTTCTGCTTTATAATGTTTATCAAACAATACATAATAGTCACCAACTAAGTGGTCACCTTTCTTTCCACTCGACTGCGGAGTTTCTCCATTACCCCACTTTTGCCAAGCAAGCATAGACTTACAGATATGAATACCTCTATCGTTTACAAGGTTCGTTTTCACTACATTGCAACCATTGGCTTTCAACACTTCGGAAAGAGCATAGCCTAACAAGTTGTTTCTAACATGTCCTAAGTGCAGAGGCTTATTTGTATTTGGCGACGAATATTCAATCATTACCAATGGAGCATCAGCCTCCATCGATTTAAATCCATAATCTACTGTTTCATGAATTTCGTTTAACAGACCCAACCAACTTGAAGACGAAACAGACAAGTTAAGAAAACCCTTTATTACGTTGAATTTCTTTACTTCAGGGGCATTAGCAACCAACCACTCTCCGATCTCCTGAGCTGTTTGCTCGGGACTTTTCTTCGATATCTTAAGAAAAGGGAACACAACCAAAGTAAGGTGTCCTTCAAATTCTCTTTTTGTCTTTTGTAACGAGACTTGATTTTCGGCAACTACCTGTCCGTAAAGAGATTCAATAGCCTTCACAGCTAACTCTTGTAATTTATTTTCTATTTTCATGTTAGGATATCTGAATTATCTTAATAAAACGTCACTCACACAAGCTGAGCAAACAGGATTGCAAAATTATAAAAAAAAGTAGTAATAAGCTGATCTTATTAGAATAAGTTCCCTTTATATAAATACCAAAAAAGCAGAAAGTTTAAAACCTTCTGCTTTTCTTATTTTTTCTTTACTGTTAAATTACAGAGCTGCTAGATCAGCACCTGGTTTGAATTTAACTGTTTTCTTTGCAGGTATATTGATAACTGCTTTAGTTCTAGGGTTAATTCCTTTTCTTGCAGCCTTATGAGTTACAGAGAATGTTCCAAACCCTACTAGAGCTACTTTTCCGTCTTTTTTAACTTCTTCTGTTACTGATTCGATAAACGCTTCTAGCGCTTTTTTTGAATCCACTTTACTTAAACCTGATTTCTCAGCGATAGCATTGATTAGTTCTGTTTTGTTCATAATAAAATTGTAATGATTAATTAAACATTATATTACTGAATATCATATTGTCTACATAGTATTTTTTTATGATTTTCAAATATAGTCGTTTTATTTAATAATCATAAATAAAAAAAAGAAAAACTCACTCTAAATCAGAAAAAATCTAAACGTAACACCATTTTTACCCACAAAACAAAAAATATAAGTAATTTTGGGGCTCTCTAATATTTATATTATAAGATCGTAAAATGAATCAAAACAATGTAGGGTTTATGAGTAGTGTCCCTGTAGTCACTAAAAACTTAATAATAATAAACGTTATTTTCTTTTTAGCAGACACTCTCTTATTCAAAGACAGAACGTTAGATAACATCTTCGCTCTTCATTATTTTACTTCTGACAGCTTTATGCCCCACCAAATCATCACTTGCATGTTTATGCATGGTAGTATTGGGCATTTATTTTTCAATATGTTTGCTGTATTCATGTTCGGACGAACATTAGAAATGATATGGGGACCCCGAAAGTTCTTATTTTATTATATGATAGCCGGCGTAGGAGCATCTTTACTACAACTGCTCGTCATGTATTTAAGGGTTTCATACCTAGAGGCAAGTATCCCTCCAGAAATACTTCCTGATATCCTACAAAAGATAAACACTGAAGGCTTAAGTATATTGATGCAAGATAAGAATTACGCGGATCCGACATTAGGAGGGCTTAATCTTTTGTTAAATGGAGGTATGGTTGGTGCGTCTGGTGCTATATTTGGTATTCTAGTCGCTTTTGGAATGATTTTTCCTAATGCTGAGCTAATGTTGATCTTCCCTCCTATACCAATCAAAGCAAAATGGTTCGTTATAGGCTATGGTGTTATAGAACTAGCTCTAGGCATAGCCGACAGAGAAGGCGACAACATCGCGCACTTTGCACACTTAGGAGGTTTATTGACCGGACTTATCATACTCTTATATTGGAAGCATAAAGGTAAATTAACGACTAAAGATGGGAGTTTTCAACGATAATATAAAACCGATATTAAAGAGGAAGGATATCCTCGTGAGATTAATAGTTATAAATGTTGTTGTATTTCTACTTTTAGTAGCCATCAACATCACTAAGCTATTTGAGGTCAACATTACAGAAGATGTGATGAGCTTCCTTATTGTTCCGTCCAATCTTAGTGAACTGGCAACCAGATTTTGGACGCCTCTAACGTACATGTTTGTTCATATAGACTTCTTCCATATCTTGTTCAACATGCTTGTCCTTTACGGGTTTGGAAGAATATTCCTATCTCATTTCAGTGCAAAGAATCTGGGTAGTTTATATATCTTAGGAGGCTTGGCTGGAGCGTTTATCTTTATTTTAGCTTATAATACAATTCCTTTATTTGCTAAATCGAACGATGCCGTTATGTGGGGAGCTTCAGCATCTGTTATGGCAATCGTTTTCGCTGCAGCCTTCTACAGACCAAACACAGAGGTTTCATTATTCTTTCTCCTACGAATAAAGATTATATATATTGCTCTTATTATATTCGTTCTTGATTTTATAGGAATAGCAGGCAATAGTAACCCTGGCGGACATATGGCACATATAGGAGGAGCATTGATCGGCTACATCTATGCAAAACAATACCTGCAAGGAAAAGATATAACTAAATGGGTAAGTAAAATCATAGATTCTTTTGCCAACATATCTAAACCTTCAAAAAAAATGAAGGTCAAGCACACTAAAAGGGATGCCGACTACGAATACAATGAACGCAAAAAGGATCAGAACGAGGAGATAGATCGTATATTAGACAAAATAAAGGCTGCCGGATACAGCAGTCTGAGTGCAGATGAAAAAAAACGATTATTCGATGCCAGCAAAAAGTGATTTTTTCAGCAATACAATTTGGAAATATCTTAAATACACAATATTTGCCACAAATATTATAGCAATAATCGTCTTACTTATATCGATTTTGGCATGGAATGTCGTACCATCTAAAATTCCAATAATTGCATATTTAGGATTGGGATTTCCGATCATCCTTTTTATAAATATAGCATACCTTATCTTATGGCTGGTTTCTTGGCGGTGGAAGTATGCTTTAGTGCAACTTGCAGTTATACTTTGTTGCTGGAGTCCGATCAGTACTAGTTTTCCCATCCACCTTAAAACTAGTCAGATCCCCGAAAACAATTTCAAGGTACTCTCCTATAATGTAAGAAGTTTCAATTGGCTGAGAGGTAAAGAGGCTAGAAACAACCCAATATTCGACTATATAAAAGAGAGTAATGCTGATATTGTTTGTCTTCAGGAATTTACAGTTTCTACAGGCAAGGGTAAAAAAGATATTATTACGCAGAGTGAATTCAACGAAATTATGAAAGACTATCCATATCGGTCAGTCATAAATCTGGGACGCAAACGTAAAGGGCATGTCTATGGAGTTGCTTGTTACTCTAAATTCCCAATATCTGACACGCATAAACTGCCTATCGAAAGCACTTACAACGGTTCTGTTATGTATACTCTAGATATACAAGGAAAAAAAGTAACATTGGTAAACAACCACTTAGAATCGAACAGACTGACCTCTGAAGATAAAAAAGCATACAAGGATTTTCTAAAAACCAGAGATAGAGAGTCCTTTGATGAAATGGCTCACTCCTTACATAGCAGACTTGGAGCCGGATATAAAATAAGAGAAAAGCAGGCTGAACTGATAAAGCAAAAGTTAGACGAACAAAAAACCGACGCAACAATAGTCTGCGGAGATTTCAATGATGCACCTATTTCGTACACATATCACACAATAAAGGGGAATAATCTTATCGATTCGCATGTAAACACTGGATTTGGGAAGGGGATAACGTATCACGAGAACTATTTCTTTGTTCGGATTGACTTTATTATGCACTCTCCGAATATAGAATCATACAATTGCAAAGTAGACAGAGTTAAATATTCAGATCATTACCCTGTCTGGACTCATTTATCATTCAAATAAACTAACCTTATTTATTTCCGTTCAGCCAACTTGGATAGTTTATTCTTTCTTGCTTTTTATTGTAAGATTTTTATAATATAAATTCTTATCTTTGAGACCATCAATAAAAGACCTAAATTATGAAACGGTTTGCTATATACGTATTGCTTTCTGTACTATACATACCTATTGCTTTTTCGCAAACATTAGCAGAAGCTAAAGCCTTCTATCTGGAAGGAAACTATATCAGTGCTTTACCCATATTTGAAGTAGAGTATGGCAAGAAACCTACTGACGCTAATTTAAACCATTGGTATGGAGCTTGTCTTGTTGAAACTGGCGGAAACTTAAACAAAGCGGAAGAATGTCTTCTTCTTTCATCTAAAAAAAACATACAAGATTCATTCTACTATCTAGGTCTCATCTATACAGAGAAATATCAATTTACAAATGCGCAAGAGGCTTTTGACAAATACGAATCTTTACTGAACAAAAAAAAGCCTCGCAAAAACTCTGTTGAAGCAGAGAAAAAAGAGAGTGACATTGCCAGACTGGAAGAAAAACGGAAAGCAATGTCCAGACTTAACCGCATGGTTTCTAACACAGAAGATATTCAGATTATAGACAGTCTTGTTGTTGACAAAGGAAGTTTCCTTTCAGCTTACAAGCTAAGTCACAGTTCAGGACGGATTGACTATTTCAACACTGTGTTTTCTGCCAACAAAGATGTAGAATCGACTGTATATTTTAACGAAAAAGAGACCAAAGCTTATTATTCTCAGCCGGATAGAAATGGAGTATATGCTCTATATTCTATGGAAAAACTGCTGGATGACTTTGGAAATGAAAAACGACTTTCATCTACGAACTTTGGTTTAACCGGAGATGTGAACTATCCTTATGTAATGACCGATGGTGTAACCATCTACTTTGCAGCCAAAGATGTTGAATCTATCGGCGGATATGACTTATTTGTTTCTCGTTACAATATGAACAATGACAACTATCTGACACCAGAAAGACTAAATATGCCTTTCAATTCGGCATACAATGACTATATGATGGTAATAGATGAAGAAAAGGGCATTGGCTGGTTTGCTTCTGACAGATATCAACCCGAAGGTAAAGTCTGTATATATACTTTTATACCAAATAAGTCCGTTAAGACGATAGAAAGTGATGACGAGGCTTTTTTAGCTAATAGAGCTAGAATTTCATCAATCAAAGACACATGGATCGATGGCACAAACTATTCGAGTGTGATCGAACTTGCACGAAAGGCTCCGAAAGAAAAAGTTAAAGTTGTTCGTGATTTCGAATTTGTTGTTAACGACAAACACACTTACTATACACTTTCTGATTTCAAGAACAGCAACGCTAAAGATACATACCACAGAGTTATTCAGATGAAAGCTGAACATATCAGCATATCAAATAAACTTAAAGTAATGAGAGAAGAATATTCAAAATCTTCTCCTGAAGGAAAAAGGAGTATGACCAGTGATATTTTGAATTTAGAAAAGCAACTGGAGAAAATTCACTCAGAATTACCTAGGCTGGAGGTACAAGCAAGAAATCAAGAAATTCAAAGCTTATAATTTTATAATAAAACCAAATAGTAGAAACTTTTTTTACCTCATAATATAATTTACAATTTATGAAAAGAGACAATGCCATTTTCGATATTATCGAAAGAGAGTATCAAAGACAAATCAAAGGGATCGAACTTATCGCATCCGAAAATTTTGTAAGCCCTCAAGTTATGGAAGCTATGGGCTCATGTCTAACAAATAAATACGCAGAAGGATATCCGGGGAAAAGATATTATGGGGGTTGTGAAATCGTAGATTTAAGCGAACAACTAGCAATAGATCGCTTAAAGGAAATATTCGGAGCTGAATGGGCTAATGTACAGCCTCATTCCGGAGCGCAGGCTAATGCAGCTGTATTTCTTGCTTGTTTAAATGCAGGAGATAAATTTCTGGGACTAAACCTTTCGCACGGAGGTCACCTTTCGCACGGTTCACCCGTTAACTTTTCAGGGTTAATGTTCAATGCTTTAGAATATAATGTAAGACAAGATACAGAACAAGTTGACTACGATCAACTAGAAGAAGTTGCTCGTGCAGAGAAACCTAAATTAATCATTGCCGGAGCATCGGCTTATTCTCGCGAGTGGGATTATGCACGCATACGTAAAATTGCAGATGAAATAGGTGCCATTTTCATGGTCGACATGGCTCACCCTGCAGGACTTATTGCGGCAGGATTACTAGACAACCCACTACCTCATGCTCATATTGTTACTACAACAACACACAAGACTCTTCGTGGTCCTCGTGGTGGTGCTATCCTATTAGGCAAAGATTTCGAAAACCCTTGGGGCAAGAAAACACCTAAAGGCGAAGTTCGTATGATGTCGGCATTGCTGGATTCTGCTGTATTCCCTGGAATGCAAGGAGGACCTCTAGAGCATGTGATTGCAGCTAAAGCAGTATCATTTGCCGAAGCCCTTGATCCTTCTTACAAAGAATACCAGACTCAAGTGAAGAAAAATGCAGCTGTAATGGCTCAAGCATTCATGGACAAAGGTTATAAAGTTGTTTCCGGAGGTACTGACAATCACTCTATGCTAATAGACTTACGTCCTAAATTCCCTGAATTGACGGGTAAATTGGCAGAGAAAGCTCTTGTATTAGCAGATATTACAACAAATAAAAATATGGTTCCATTCGATTCCCGTAGTCCATTCCAGACATCTGGTCTACGTTTTGGTACTCCTGCTATCACTACCAGAGGTGCCAAAGAATCATTGATGGGTGAAATTGTAGAAATGATCGACACTGTTCTTTCTAACCCTGAAAATGAACAAGTAATAAAGAGCGTTCATGAGAAAGTAAATGCAACGATGAAAGATTATCCTTTATTTGCTTGGTAATAGACAGGAATAATAACTTTATTATCCTAAATATTCAATAATATAGGGTTACTCTTTTATGGGTAACCCTTTTAGAAAACAAGACGCTCTTAACAATGAAAAAACCTATAGCTGTATTTCGCTATATTCTATCTATTCACATTCTAGCACTTACTATTTTAACTATACTTCGATTTATATTATTCTTTAGTAATATTGAACAAACATCTGGAGTAGAAAACCCTTTCCCTCTAATTTACAGAGCTTTTCTTAAAGGAATACAATTTGATAACGCCATTGCCTGCTATATAGCAATCTTACCGACAGTCACACTATTAGTTGTAGCTTTATTTAACAAGATCCCCCGACTTCTTATCAAGTCTTTCAATATATATTATATAATATCCTACACAGTTATTTTTGCCATATCTGTCGCTGATATACCTTACTTTTCGTACTATTTTACTCATTTAAATAATTCTATCTTCAATTGGTTTGGTTTTGAAGGCACAGCAGGAATGATACTACAAGAGACTTCTTATTATATCTTCTTTGCTTTATTTTTATTAGTGGTTATTTCCTTTGCTTTATTTGTACATCGTATAGGAAATATACTTCTCAAACAACCGTATGGAAATATAAGTAAGCGGAATTACAAATATTACATTCCTTTTGTCTTCCTTGTATGGGCACTTTGTTTCGTTGGTTTTAGAGGATTAGGAAGATACCCTATTCGTGTTAGTGACGCTTATTTTTGCAACAATTCATTCATTAATCAATTGGGAATAAATCCTTCTTTCTTTTTAATAAAAAGTAGCAGTCAAGCAAAGAAACAAAACAAGTTAGCAAACTTAATCTCTGCTGAGGAGGCTATCGCCTATGTTCAAAATACTTTTGCGATTGATTCTCTTCCAACAGAAAAATCTCCAATTAGCAGAAATGTAAACTTTGAGGAGGAGCCTAAAAACTATAACATAGTTATCATCCTCTTAGAATCGATGGGAGTCAATTACCTAGAGATGGAGTACAAAGGCAAAACATTAACGCCTTACGTACATGAATTAATAGCTGAATCATATTATTTCGAGAATTTCTATTCTGCCGGTATACACACAAACAATGGTATTGCTTCAACCTTATATGGTTTTCCTCCAATATTTGAACAAACTATGATGCCGTCTACTCCTAATTACTATAAGGGGTTACCTACCGTATTGAAATCTATCGGCTATCAAAATCTTTTCTTCCTGACACATGATCCGTCATACGACAATATGTATGCTTTTTTAAGCGAAAACAGTTTCGATAAAATATATGCAGAGCCAGACTACCCTACAGGGAAAATAGTCAACAATTTCGGTGTGCAAGATGACTATTTATTTGAATTTGGCTCTAACAAATTAAACGAAATAGCGAAGCAAAACAAGCCCTTTCTTGCAACTTTCATGACTGTCAGCAATCATCCCCCATATGTTGTTCCTGACAAGTTCAAAGATGCAGGAGCTACAGATAATGAACGCATTATCGCCTTTACAGATAACAGTCTAAAAGTTTTCATGGAAAATGCAAAGAAACAAGATTGGTATAACAACACTATCTTCGTAATCTTAGGTGATCACGGGCGAGTATTAGGCAAGCAAAATTACGAGATGTCTTTAAGCTACAATCATATTCCTTTAATTATACACTCTCCACTATTTAGAGACTCCCCTAAACGGATTAAAGACTTTGGAGGGCAAGTTGATATATTCCCTACCGTAATGGGACTACTACGTCAGCCTTATATAAACAACAGCTTAGGGATAGACTTATTCAGAGAAAAACGCCCTTATACTTATTTTGTTTCTGACACACATCTAGGATGCATTGATGATGAATTCTTCTACATTTACAATCCTGTTGATAAAAGTGAAGGTCTTTATCATTACAGAGAGAATGATACCCACAATTTGCTGCAAGAAAAAAAGGAGGTAGCAAAAGATATGAAAGAATACTCTACATCGATGATGATTACTGCCGACTATTTAATTCAGGAGCAATTGACTCGATAATTTAAATTGAAGAAGAAAACGAATGAAGAAAATAAGAACATACATTACATATATACTATCAGTCCATCTGTTGGCACTTTTGTTTATGACATCGCAACGGATTGTACTTTTATTAACCAATCTACAACACATATCCGATGTTGATTCCAAATTCAGTTGGATATTTTCGGCATTGCTTCGCGGTGTATGGTTCGACAACGTTATTGCATGCTATATATCTATTGCACCTCTTGCTATTCTATCTATTCTTGGACTTTTCAACATTGTAAAGAAGCCAATATTCACCATATGTAATATTTTCTATATCGCTGTTTATACACTTCTCTTTGCAATAGGTACAGCCAATATTCCTTATTTTCATTACTTTTTCAAGCATCTAAATAACTCCATCTTCAATTGGAACGAAGAGGGAGGCACTACACTAGGTATGGTAACTCAGGAAACATCGTACTATATCTACATGGTATTTTTCCTTATTTCGATTGTATTATTTGGATTTCTACTTTTCAGAATAAGCAAACAACTATTGCAAAAAGAACAAATTAGCATAAAGCCAAAAGAATATCTTCTATACATTCCTATTGTTGCTGCATTAATAGGTCTTTGCCTATTCGGCATACGCGGAAGAATGGGATACAACCCGATAAGGACAAGCCAAGCCTACTTCTGCACCAATTCTTTCTTAAATCAGCTAGGAATCAATCCATCTTTTTATCTAATGAGAGACATTATTGAATCGGGCAAGTCGCATCATAATGTAGATAATATTATTTCGGAGGAAGATGCTATTGCCATTACTCAAGAAACATTAAATATATCATCAAACAACAATTCCGGATCATCTCCTATCGTAAGAGAAATTATTACCGAAGGTGAGGCTAAGAATATGAATGTGATTGTTGTCCTCATGGAATCTATGTCTTCCGATTTCTTAGATGTTAAAGAAAACGGACAAGAGGTTACACCTTATATAAATCAACTAAAAAGGGAATCATACTACTTCAATAACTTTTATTCGGCCGGTACACATACCAATCATGGAGTATTGGCTACATTATACGGACTCCCATCTTTATTCGACCGTAATATGATGAAGAACGTGGACATTCCTCTGTGTCAAGGTTTACCGAATGAATTGCAAAAACAAGGCTATCGCACAATGTTCTTTATGACTCATGAAGCTCAATACGACAACATGAATGCTTTCCTCTATGAAAACGGAATAGATGAAGTATATGCAGAAGAGAACTACCCCAGAGAGAAACGTCGAAACAGCTTCGGTGTGGCAGACGATTTCCTTATGGAGTATGGACTGAATAAGATAAATGAGAAAGCAAAAGAACCTCAACCCTTCTTTGCTACATTATTAACAATCAGTAACCACCCTCCGTATATTATCCCTGAAAAATATAAAAGCATAAGTAAAGACACACAATATCAGATTTTAGCTTTTGCTGATGATGCCATTCGTCAATTTATGGAAGGAGCAAAAGAACAGGAATGGTACGACAATACTATTTTCGTTTTCTTGGGCGATCATGGTAAGATAGTAGGTTCTCAGACATACGACATGCCTCTCTCTTACAATCATATTCCGTTGATAATCTATTCACCTAGCTTTGCCGATGCCCCTCAACAGTTTGAACAATTTGGAGGACAAGTAGATGTATTCCCTACTGTAATGGGTTTACTGAATCGTCCTTATACAAACAATACTTTCGGAGTCGATTTGTTTAAGGAAAACCGCCCGTATATGTTTTTCTCTTCTGACGATGCCTTAGGTTGCATCGATCAAGAAGATTTTTATTCTTACAACTTCAAAGCAAATATAGAAGGATTGTATAAATACAGGGAAAATAATCCTCAAAACTTCATCGAAGAAAATAAAACTAAAGCCGATAGTATGAAAGCATATTCGGCTGCTATGTTACAAACAGCAAGTTACATGTTCAAAAATCGTCTTCTTAGGGTAGAAGAATAGGATTACTCAACATACAATACCAACCCTTTAAGGTATTCACCTTCGGGATGGTAGATATTGATAGGATGATCGGCAGGTTGACTCAATTGATGAAGAATACGCACCCTACGTCCCGACATTGCTGCCGCACTGAATACAGCTAATCGGAAAGCATCTTTCGATATCACTTGCGAACATGAGAACGTAAAGACAATTCCTCCAGGTGCAACCTTATCAAAAGCCACTGCATTCAATCGTTTGTAGCCTTGCAGTGCGTTTTTAATTGCTCCACGATGTTTGGCGAAGGCCGGAGGATCTAATACAATCAAGTCGTATTTATCTCCTTTTATACTGCCTAAAAACTTAAAGGCATCTTCTGCAAAAGCCTCGTGTCTGTTATCGTCAGGAAAGTTTAATTCTACATTTTTATTGGTGAGCATAATCGCTTTTGACGAACTATCTACCGAATGTACGAGTTCTGCTCCTCCACGCATTGCATAGAAAGAAAACCCACCTGTATAGCAGAACATATTGAGTACAGAGCTACCTTTTGAATAACGCTCCAACAAAGCTCTGTTATCTCGTTGATCGACAAAGAAGCCTGTTTTTTGCCCTTTCACCCAGTCTGGATAGAATTTCAATCCATTCTCAATAGCGACATCATTTACTTCTTTGCCTCCATATAAGTAATCATTTTCGGCTCCAAGGTTAGCTTTAAAAGGTAAAGTTGTTTCCGACTTGTAATAGATATTTTTCAGTCCATCACCCAAAACAACTTTCAAGGCTTCGCAAATAGCCATTCGCGATTCGTGCATACCTACCGAGTGAGACTGAATAACAGCTGTTTCGGCATATACATCAATGATAAGTCCGGGAAGTCCGTCACCCTCTCCATGCACCAGACGATATGAATTGTTTTCGGGAGACAATAATCCTATCGCTTTTCTCAAATTTAAAGCAACAGACAAACGTTTTTCCCAAAACTCGCTATTAATCTCTTCTTGTTCGAATGATAAAACTCTTACCTCGATACTACCTATCTGATAATGCCCCACCGCTATAAATTCATCAGCCGCAGTGTACACATTTACGACTTCACCTTCTTGCAGGCTAGCATCTTTTTGTTGTACTGCTCCCGAAAATATCCATGGATGAAAGCGTTTTAGAGATTCTTCTTTCTTAGGTTTTAGTTTTATCTTCTTATAATTCATATCTATATTCTATGCCAAAAGGGTATGTTATTCTATTTTTATTAAAGTGTACAAAATTACAACTTTATTTTTTAGATCTAGCTATTTCTATTTCAACTAAAGTTCTACAAATAAAAAAGAAATAATTTTGTCTATAAACTTATGATAGGTCTATAAACAGGAATAAATTTTTCAAATATATTCACTAATTCAGAAGAATTACACATTTCAACCCATCCTAAAGCTGAATTTTGTAAACCTACAAAATCATCATTGATCACTATATTTGTTTTGTAAACTAATTCTCCTTCAATAAATACACAAAACAAACTCTCACAAGTAGCCATATCTCCATTTGTATATATACAATTAAAGTCTTCTACTAACTTTCTAATTAGTTCGTCATTATTTGTATACAATATTTTATGATCAGGAATTTTTACAGGTAACTCTTCCAAATCACTCTTCGATATATGTAAATATATTTCCACGTCTGAAGAAAGATCAAGATTTTGTAAGGGATTTACTATATCTCCTTTTTGAAGATTATAGTCTGCATCTTTAACAAAAAACGTACTCTCTTGAATTCTTACGACAGGAAATATGTTTGCATGGTACAAAGCTAGCACCAAGCAGACTAAAAAAGTAAAAGATATTATTATTCTATATTTATTTTTTTTCATATCTATTCCAAACTATCAATCTCATAGAAATAAAGTTATCATCTAACCAATTATTTACACATAAATATAAATAGAAAAAGGGACAATAATATAATTATCATCCCTTTTCGGTTGGTTCCTCATCCTCTTTTACACGTTCACACGCTTAAAGAGTAATCTATATATACTAATATTAAAACTTTTACAATTCAATTTTCAGGGCAGCACCCCAACGCATTGGCTTACCTTTTTGTCCGAAATACTTATTATCCGAGTCGAACAAAAATGTATGATAATCCCTATCTAAAATATTCTTTCCAAAGAATTCCAATGTGAAAATACTTTTCTCTAAAGCCAAGCGGGCATTTAATGTTCCGTAAAAGCCTTGCTTCATCAGGTTATCTTCTTTCCAGTAGATATCTCCTACTCCGATATAATTAGCATCGAAAGTAAAACGATCAAGTACAGGATTCTTTTTCAGATCGTAGGAAATGCTTCCCCCTACACTAAAAGTAGAACTTGGTGCGAATGGGATATGATTTCCTGTATAATCTTTTTTCGCGGTTTCATCCACATAGTTTTTAAACACAGCATCTACCAATCCGTAACTTCCATACAGATAGAAGCCTTTGCATGGACGCGCTTTCAGTCCTAGCTCGAATCCTTTACTTACAGCCTCACCTGCATTGCTGACTTTACGTCCTCCGCGATTGTTCACAAACTGAGTTATTTGCACATCGCGAATATCCATATAATAAAGTGCATAATTAGCAGAAAAAGCATTGTCAATAATTTCTACTTGCCCACCAAATTCATAATTCCAGCTATATTCGGGACTGTAAGATATACGGTCATCGATAGAGGTATCGTCACTTGCTCCTCCATTTCGCCCCATCATACCCGGAGGCATCCCTGCCATCATTTCTTTCTGTAATTCTTCTTGCAAAAGATCGGCAAACATCTGAATATTATGTCCACCTGCCTTATATCCTCTGGAAGCTGACACATAAGCATATGAGTTTTTATGAAATTCGTATTTCAATACAGCTTTAGGTAAAAATTCAAGAAAATCTGCTTCTGAGGTTCCTTCTAAAAGAGCATTGGCTGTATATTTTTGAGGTGGCATTGGAACATTCGGTATTGTAATCTCAAAATTAGCAACTGCATCTGCATTGTAATCTAACTTTGTTTTCTCATAATCGAGACGAACACCCAGTGTCAATGACAAGCCTTCCGTTTCTGCAATATTATTGAATGTTGACTGATGGAAGGCGGCAAAGCCGTATGTAGGGCGTTTGTACTGTCCATTCAAGTCTATTTGATCGTCGGTAAAAGTCAAAGGAGCTCCTACTGCTGTAATCGGCGCTTGGAGGTATTTTTGTATTCCGTCTTTCATCATATACACCGGAGGGGTTGTATGCAGATAATCATAAAAACCATATACACCTCCCGACCATTGATAATTGGAATGGTTCGCTGATTTTATCGTTACCTCCTGACTCAATGAATTCTGACGTTGCTTTTGATTTATATAAAAGACAGACAGACGGGTATAATCCTGATCCATATTCATTTCGTCGTTCAGATACTGATAACCGGTTGTCGAGTTTACCTCATAACCATTCCCTAAATAACGCAAAGCCAATCCATTGGTAAAAAGTTTCCTTTTATAATAGCCTTCGGAATTATAATCGATCTCCTTTGTCTCTACATTCTCATAAGGAAATGCACCTTGATCTACATAGTCGAAACTGGTGGAATATGTAGCAGAGAAACGAGGCGAAAACTCCCAGACAAACTTTGCACGTCCACCTACATTTTTTATATCATCAATTTTCTTTCCGGTATAAAGATTTTCAAAATAGCCATCATCTTGCTTGTAATACGCACCTACAGAGAAACCCATCTTTTGATTCAGACGTTGGTAGTGAGAAGCATTAGCTGATAACTGCCCATGACTTCCTCCCCCTAACTTAATTCTTGTTCCCTCGTATGTCAAAGGAGAGAACGTATAAACATTCAAGATACCTCCCATCGCATTTCTTCCATAGAGAGTTCCCTGGGTGCCTCGAAGAACCTCTATCCGCTGTATATCAAACAACTCCGTATCAAACGAAGTTGTATTAAAATAGGGAATATTGTCGACATACATGCTTACTGTTTGTTCTCCCGAACGAGCTCCGACACCTCTTATATATAAAGGAGCTGTCATTTTGGAACCATAATCTGCCGCAAAATAGTTGGGAACAATAGCACTTAAGTCCTTTAAAGAATGGACTTGTAAAGCTTCCAGATTCTTTGGAGAAAAAACCGTAACTGCTGCCGGTAACGATTTCAGGCTATTGGTTTCTTTCGTTGTAGACAGTATTACAATATCGTTCTTCAGTTCGGTATATAGCGTATCTTGTCGCTGAGGTCCTTGTGAAAAAATATTAGCTACAGACACAAACGTACAGAGTAAAAGAGTACATCTTCTAATTATAGAATAGTTTTTCATTGTTAAAGTTGATTTGTTTAATACAAAGGAAAACTATTCAGCTTTAGCGGTCAATCATCAGATGTAGTGATTTTATTCCTCCTTTTATCTAAATAACACAATAAACAATCCAAATAATGCTACCGGTGGAATGGCTGCCTTTATGATATTCGACATTTTCTTATGTTTGGCATAGGTGCTATTTAAGAAAGCCTGATCCAGTTCGTCATTATCTCTTATATAAACATTTTCATCCGGTTCTTCGAGCCAGAAATCTTTTGTCGTTGAGTCGGGAAGATAAAACAATTCCTGACAAAAACCACTTAAGGTTCTTTTTCTTATTCTATCTGGCTTAACGAAGCCTGTAAAGTTAACATCGCAGTGATAAACGATTTCATCTTCTCTGCCTAAATCGTCATACATCCCGAATTTATAATATGTATAGCAATTCTTCATGTAACATTTACCATGAGTTTCAGCAAACTCAAAGCGCCCTATTTTCCTAAGAACTTTCACTTTTCGTTCCAAATACTTTTTGTAAGGCTGAGCTTCCATTAATGAGTCTACCGAGGCCACCTCAATAGACATCAATGTCATATCTTTCTTATTAATGATCACTTCACCTTCTGCCCATCCTTTCTTTCCGGGCAAAGGCTTAATTTCTAAAATAATTAATGAACTATCGGAAGTATAAGACCTCTTGGTTTCGTTGTTTGCACTCTTTCCGAACGAAAAAAGATGAGAAGCATGGTATTCTGCACCATACAACTCTGTTGGAGGAATTACTGCATGCTGCAAGCGCCTTACATCAAGAATATTATATTCATATGGGACTTTGTCTTTTTTTAGTTTTTTCTTTAGTTCTTTCGACTTTAATAATGTTGTATAAGAGAGATAAATTTCATTTTTAAGTGTGTCTGACAATTTAGTTTGATCGAAATGCAGTAAATAAGCCAATGGAATCTCGACAACAAGTTTCTTCTTGGTATTTATCATCACCTCTTTCAATATTTTATCAGCTTCATCGGGACTGATCGTCACGGGCGCTAATGAGACAGGATTCAATTCCATGAAAACAAGATTGCTAACACCGAGATTCTCCTTTGAGACAGATCTTGTTTTATATCCGAAGCATTGAAAATGGATTACCGTGCTATTGTTTTCTGGAATTACAAAATTACCATTATCATCTGTTGATACATATTCATTCGACAAATCGCCATACTGAACAATAACATCAGGTATAGGTTTCCTTGTATCCTTATCCAACACAACTCCCCGTATCGAAGTTTGCGCTGTAAGCCCTGATATAAACAGCGTAAATAAGCAGAATAGTGAAAGTTTTTTCATTGTCCTTTCTTTTGTAGTTTCACTAAAGTAACGAATATAACACTTCTATATTTTCATTTTCTGCTATTTTCTCATCTTTTAACGACTAAGCAACAAGTAACCTCTCTTTTTTATATATTTGTTCCAAAATAAAAAATACACACTCAATGAATTTAAATATAAATGAAATAATTCCGATTCTTATTATTGCTCTAACAGCTATTACAAGTATTAAAGGCTTTAATGATATGGCCTTCTTTGACAGATATAAGTTTAATGTTGGGGCGATATTAGGCAGTTCTAAGCAATGGGATAGACTATTAACTTCTGCGACATTACATGGAGACTATATGCATCTTATATTTAATATGATGACACTTTACTTTTTCTCTGATATTATCATATTAGTATTTGGTCTATGGAAATATCTTGCAATCTACGTAGCAGCTATACTGGGAGGAGGACTTCTATCACTTTGGGTACACCGCCGGGAATATTATTATAGTGCCATAGGTGCATCGGGTGGTGTTGTGGGTATTCTTTTTGCAGCTATTGCCATAGAGCCCAATATAGGCATATACATATTCCTTATTCCTATAGCAATACCTGGGTGGATATTTGGTCTGGCCTATCTTGCTTATTCAATATATGGTATGCAATCGAGCCAAGGAAATATTGGACACGACGCCCATTTAGGTGGTGCCGCCATCGGACTTATCATGGCTATTTTATTTGCACCTAGCCTATTAGAGGTTAATATGTTATACATCGGTATAATGATTGTACCACTGATAATATTGACATATCTTGTTTTGAAGAAGAAATAATTGTATTTTTGCGATGTATTTGACACAAACATTGAATTGAAAACTTTTTATCCAGCAAAATCTATTTCACTTCTTTGAACATCGCAATTATTTATTTGTTATAAATATTGTAATCTATTAAATAAATTGTAAAAGAATGAGCGAAGAAAAAGACTTACGTCTGTATGACGAAGACGATGCTGTAAAATTTATACAGAATTACCTTCCCCAAGAGCTTAAAGGCAAATACACTAACGATGAGATAAATTATATTATCGACGTTATATATGACTTCTATGAAGAAAAAGGATTCATGGACGAGGATTCTGACGGAGAAGCTTTAGTAGATATTGACGAGGATGAAATTATTGCTTATGTTATTAAAAGTAGCAAAAAAGATAAAGTAAATAAATTCTTACCAGAAGAGGTTGCATTCATCATACAAGGCGAACTTGCCTATTGCGACTCTCTTGGTATTTTCGAATAAGTAAGACTATTCACAATATAAATAATTTTTAATTTTATAATTATGAAACATTTTTCATTTATTGCAGCTATTCTTTTAAGCTGTTCTATTTTATTCTCTAGTTGTGGAGCTAGCGATACTGTTAAAGGCGGTGGTATTGGTGCAGGTGCAGGTGGTGCTCTAGGTGCTGGTATTGGTGCTATTATCGGTGGAGGTAAAGGTGCTGCATGGGGTGCTGGTATTGGTGCTGTTGTAGGTGGTTCTGCCGGAGCTATCATCGGAAATAAAATGGACAAACAAAAGAAAGAGTTGGAACAAATCAATGGTGCTCAAGTAGAGTCGATAAATGATGGTCAAGCAATTAAAGTAACATTCGAATCTGGAATTTTATTTGCGACTAACTCAAGCACTCTTAACTCAACTTCACAAGGTTCACTTACAAGTTTTGCTAATTCATTAAAAAGCAACCCTGATACTGATGTTCAAATTTACGGACACACAGACAACACTGGTAACGATGCTATAAACAACCCTCTATCAGAAAAACGTGCTCAGGCTGTTTATAACTTCCTACAAAGCAAGGGCGTTTCTGGAAACCGTATGGTGACTCAAGGATTTGGATCTACTCAACCAATTGCTGACAACAGTACAAAAGATGGTAGAACTCAAAACCGTCGTGTTGAAGTATACATCCTTCCTAACGAGAAGATGATCCAAGACGCACAACAAGGTAAATAAGAACTATTTACATATAAAACAAAAAGGACTGAATAATTATTCAGTCCTTTTTGTTATTGCTATACTCTTATAGATTATTGCTCATTAACTGCACATCTTTTATTTTTGCTGCTCTATACTTTTCTTTCACGAAAGTATATAAATGAGGTGACTTATGGGCTCCTTCTTTTCTAACTTCGTTTAATGGCTGAATATAGCCTATCGAAAGCATTTTTCGTTGAAAATTTCGTCTATCCAATTCACGCCCTAATATTGCTTCATAGATACTACGCAGTTCAGGCATTGTAAATTTATCTGGTAATAATTCGTAACCAAAAGGAATAAAACCGACTTGCTTCCGGATTTCAGAGACAGCCAGATTGATCAACATTCCATGAGTCCCATATAGCTCCGGGAGTGCATTTATATCAAACCATTCCAGTTCTTCATATTCCTCTGCTGCAATCTCAACATCCTGATATTTTACTAACAGGTAATAACTTAAACTTACAAATCGACCTAGATTCACCATATTCTCCGGGATCTCTTCCACATCTAAGCGTTTCAGCATCATTAGGTTTTCATCATCACCCGCATTGCACTTCTTATTAAAAAAATAGAATTGCTTCAGAAATCCATCTCTACCTATTCCTGTTTTACTTTCCAATATTCGATAGGCTGAGTCATCGGGGCCTTCATCTCGACGGATAAAGCCTCCTGTTAATAACCATTTATCGCTTTCCTTGCGCTTACACAATAAAATTTTTATACATCCTGCATCAAATCCCATGATAATACAATCAACGGATATATAAGGGACGAACGTTTCTACTGCTCGATTCATCGATTCAGTAAATGGCGCTTTTCGCTCCATAGGCTACATGTTTTAGTTTTATAATTGTTCTTCTACAGCTCCATATTTCTTATCTAGATTATAATTCTTAAATTCAGCTTTTTCCTTTTCAGTCTTAAGACTATCAAGTTGAAGCATCATAACAGACAACTGATAAGATTTAGATACTGCTGACTTCAGAGTTTGTGATAAAGTGTACGTATATTTATTTTTTCCCTCCAACGCTATAGTCAAAGGATTATCTTTGTTTGCATATATAAATTTAGCAATACCATTCTCATGTGCTCCTTGAAATCGAATTACCTCATAACTTTTACCCATATTCGAAAAACGATAAAGCAATCCTTCATCGGTAACAGGTAAAGACTGTACAAAAGTTCCATCTTTAGCTGATACTTTAATTTGATTGTGCTTCTGTCCTCCGACAAAAACACTTTCTAAATAAAGCACACCATCCTCTCCTACCCCTGAACGTAAGGTAGTTCCAGTTATAGCCCCTCCTGAAGCTATTGTCTTTGGCACAAAAGTCCCTGTTTCCTGATATTCTTTATTTTGTAGAAAGACAAAATCTTTTTTATATTTCTCTACCTCTGGAGTATATAAAGTAATTAATGAGTCACATATTTCTATTGTATAATCATTTTCTCCCCTACGTACAGAATCAAGCAAGGCCAAACTTGCCTTTCTTTCCTCAATCGCCTTAGTATACAATAAATTAATACTGTCAATTTCTTGCTTAGCCAGATCAAATTTACCTTGTTGATAGAAATTTCGTGCAGCTTCTAAATGCAGTTTAGCGCCTTCATCTTTAGAACCACAAGCACAAGAAAAAACAACAAAAAGTGTCAAAAATACCCTTTGTAATTTTTGCATAGAAAAAAACTTTTCCTTATAAATCATTATAAAATAACACCTTAAAACCGGAGCCAAAGTACAAATTATTTCCTTTACCTCCTTATTTATTAATCTTTTTTTTACTCTTTATATTTAAAATCAATATCTAAAGAGATTTTATATTTTTTTTCAGCATAAAGCTTTGAATTACTATCTTTGTATGCACAAGAAGACTCGAATGATAGACAACAATTTAGAGGTACAAGATATTATACAGAAGAAACTTTCTGGCGAAATATTTACCATAGTAAGACAAGCTGCAGACGAAATGCAGCTTGAATGCTATGTTATAGGTGGTTATGTCCGTGACATTTTCTTATATCGTCCATCCAAAGACATTGACTTTGTCACTGTAGGAAAAGGCATAGAATTGGCAAAAACTGTAGCAAACAAGTTAGGAAGAAAGGCACATTTATCTGTATTCAAAAACTTTGGGACAGCTCAGATAAAATATAAAGATATGGAGATCGAGTTTGTAGGAGCTCGCAAAGAATCCTACCAGAGAGACTCTCGCAAACCCATTGTGGAAGACGGCACATTGGAAGACGACCAAAACCGTCGGGATTTTACCATAAACGCTCTTGCAATATGCGTCAACAAAGACCGTTTTGGAGAACTACTCGACCCTTTTGATGGTCTGAAAGACTTGGAGAATCTGATTATAAGAACTCCCCTCGATCCCGATATAACCTTTAGCGATGATCCTTTACGCATGATGAGAGCAATACGCTTCTCTTCTCAACTAGGATTTGATATAGAGCCAAGCACCTTTGATGCCATCACTCGCAATTGCGAACGGATAAACATTATTTCGAAAGAACGCATTATTGACGAACTTAACAAGATAGTTTTATCACCAAAACCGTCAATCGGTTTTTTACAATTAGAAAAGACCGGACTATTGGATATTATTTTTCCCGAATTAGTCGCATTGAAAGGAGCTGAAACAAAAGATGGAGTTGGACACAAGGATAATTTCTACCATACATTGGCTGTTTTAGATAACATATCAAAAAACACGGATAATCTTTGGTTACGCTGGTCGGCTATACTGCACGACATTGCTAAACCTGCCACTAAGCGCTTCGACAATAAACTAGGCTGGACTTTCCACAATCATAATTTCATAGGAGAAAAAATGATTCCCGGTATATTTCGTCGCATGAAGCTACCGCTGAATGAAAAAATGAAATATGTACAAAAGATGGTAGGTCTACACATGCGTCCTCAGGTATTGGTAGATGAAGACATTACAGACTCTGCAGTTCGTCGTCTATTATTTGAAGCAGGTGATGACATCGAAGACCTGATGACTCTCTGCGAGGCTGACATCACCTCTAAGAACCCAAATAGAGTTCGCCGATACCTAACTAATTTCAAGATAGTTCGTCAGAAACTAAAGGAAATAGAAGAGAAAGACCATATTCGCAATTTTCAACCTCCTATCAAGGGTGAGGAAATTATGGAAATATTCAATCTTCCTCCCGGAAGAGAGGTCGGTCAATTAAAATCATCTATCAAAGATGCAATACTAGATGGGGTTATACCAAATGAATACAATGCCGTATATGCATACCTAATAGAGAAAGCGAAGAAGATAGGATTAACTCCTAAGAAATAACACAAACAGCTACAAAAAAGATGAAGAAGAAAAACTTTACGATGATTCTTAATCATTTTGAGAGAATGCATCTAACCCGAGATACTTTTCTTGTACCATATTACATAGGCCTGGAATGCGACTTCGATGTCACGATAGTATACCCTCGCACAGAAAACAATACGGATCTGCCTGATGTTTATAGGGGAGTGAAGTTACATCCGATTAGTCACGGGGTAAACAAAAGCAGTCATTCTTTCTTCTTCAAAGTTGTTCTGTACCTCATCAAGAATGCAAGGAGGATAGACATTCTGATGACACTCTTCATCCTTATGGGATCTGGGCGAATATCATTACTATACAAACTCCTTAATCCCAAAGGCATATCTTATGTAAAGTTAGATATTCCAACTTATATGGTAGGGAGGGTATCTTCTCTTTTCAAAGATCAACGCCTTAAAGAAAAACTAAAAAAACAATTTTACATTGCCTATTTTAAGCGAGTCAACCTCTTTAGCTGCGAGACATCCGATGCTTACGACCTACTAGTCAATGATGAACAGTTAGCTCCTTATTTTAAGGACAAGACTATGCTCCTCGAAAATGCTTGTGACGATATTTTAGTCAATGAGATCGCTGTAAAGCCTAAATCTTTTGAGGAGAAAGAAAACATCTTTATAACTGTTGGCAGGCTGGGGACAAAAGAAAAACGAACTGAATTTCTTCTCGAAGGACTTAAACATACTGAGTTCAAGGATTGGAAAGCATATCTTATCGGTCCTATTAATAATGAATTTACTGAATACAAAGACAATTTCTTCAAGGAAAACCCTCACCTAATAGATAAAATTATATTCACGGGGGCAATCTATGACGAGAAAATACTCTGGGAATACTACAGTAGAGCCAAAGTCTTCATCCTAACATCTTCTACCGAGAGTTCAGGATTAGTATTTTACGAAGCCAAAATCTTCCATGACTATATTGTAACTACTCACGTAGGGGCAGCCCGAGATGTTATCATAGACGGATGTGGTAAGATTACAGACATGCACGATCCAAAGATACTTGGTGAAATACTGAGCGATATTACTTCCGGAAAAATAAATATAGATACTTATCAAAACATCGACACCTCTGGCTTGTTTTGGAGTAATCGAATAAAACTTCTTAAAGCAAGATTGAATAATCTTCAAAACATCAAATAAATATCTTAATTATTTATGGATTAAGGATAAATACCTCCTCTATCTTTATATGAATACTCTATTAGAAACATGTTTGATATCTGCCAATCGTTTACTCGATAGATTGCTGTTTGTTTTCATAAATAAGAAACAAATAAAGAAAGTCGGCATCTTCATTTTTATTTTCCTTTCTCCTTTTGGTCTTACAGCACAGAGAGGTTATTATACGAAAGGAGACACTGTGTTTTATTCTCATTATAGGATGAATAATGTTGATGCCAAGTCCTTCAATATTATCAACTCCAATTACGGAACTGACGGTCAGAAGGTCTACTTTAAAAACAAACAGATAGAAGGGGTAGATATAGCTTCTTTCAGGGCATTAAATGATTTTTATTCTTGCGACACACATCATGTTTTCTACAAGGAAGACATAGTAGAAGGAGCAAATGTTACTACCTTTAAAATAATGGACACTGATTATGCGTCCGACAAATCGAATATCTATTTTTGGGGAGAGAAACTAGAGGGGTGTGATCTAAAAAATTTTCGCCGAATGGAAATAGACGAAGAACATTACTCTTGTGATCATAAACGAGTCTATTGGCGGCACAGAGAGCTAAAAGGCATTGACAAGAAAACCTTTCGTATCATGAAAGGACATAGTAACATTGCTTTCGATAAGAAACGTGTCTATTATTATGGGAGGCTGATTAAAGGAGCTGACTCTAAAACATTCGAAGCTTTGTCCACTTATTTTTACCGAGACAAACGAAGAGTTTATACCTTATTGATGGATGTAGTGGAGGGAGCCGATGCTAAAACCTTCCGTGTTTATTGTCCCTCGTCACCCTATGGAGGCGATAAAAATAGAGTATTCTACAAAAAAGAACCTTTATGCTGTGTAGATCCCGATGAATTCGTTGTGATTAGCTACAATATGGGGCACGATGGATATTTTCTCTATTTTGAAGGCTCTATGATGGAACCAGTTTCTTCTCACTACTTAAAGATGAAGCCCTGTGGCTTTGAATAAGCCTATATATAATAAAACTAAAGACTAAAAGATATGACAATAAAATCAATTATAGTAGCCGTTGACGAAAACAACGCAATAGGGAGAGACAACGATCTGCTTTGTCACTTACCTAACGACTTGAAGCACTTCAAATCTGTCACAAATGGCTACCCTGTTATCATGGGACGAAAGACATTCGAATCGCTTCCCAAAGGCGCATTGCCTAACAGGAGGAATATAGTTATTACAAGGAATAAAAATCTGCAATTCGACAACTGTGAGATGTGTAGTTCAATAGAAGAAGCTATTAACCTTTGCAAAGATGAGTCTCAGATATTTTTTATCGGAGGGGGAACGATCTATAATGAAGTAATAAATATCGCCGATACATTATACTTAACACGTATCCATCACAAGTTTGAAGAGACAGACACTTTCTTTCCAAATATAAACGAAAGTGAATGGAAAGAAATTTCAACAGAACATCACCAGACTGACGAGAAGCATAAATACCCTTATAGTTTTATTACTTTCCGAAAAATAAAACGTTAATATACTTGCTTATATAAAATAAACATCCTATTTTTGCAACCCGAAACTCGAAAGAAAATAATAACAGAAAATAAGATATAGCGATGAAAAGAACTTTTCAACCATCAAACAGAAAGAGAAAAAACAAACATGGTTTTCGCTCTAGAATGGAAACAGCTAACGGACGCAGAGTACTTGCATCTCGCAGAGCTAAAGGAAGAAAGAAACTTACAATTTCAGACGAATATCCTAAAAACTAAGGGATAAACGAAATTTTAAGCATACGACAAGAAGTAAGAATTGAATAAATTCTTACTTTTGTTGTTTATGGACACTTACTTAAATATAAATTGGTTTGACCTAATAGTAGCCATTATCGTTATCCTATCGATGATAAGAGGACTGTTTTCGGGACTTGTAATGCAACTAGCTACACTTGCAGGCATCATACTAGGGGCTGTCTTTGCAGGAAAGCTATCAGAATACATTGCACCCGAACTAATCAAAATTACAGAAGCCTCGCCTCACATTGTAGGACCACTGTCTTACATTCTAGCTTTTACAGCTATACTTATAGGCCTTTTCTTTGCAGGAAAATTGATTGAATCCTTCGTTGATGCAATAAAAATGACTGCGCTAAACAGAATAGCCGGAGGATTTTTTTGTGCCGCAAAATGGATTATACTATTCAGTATAATCATAAATCTTGTTGCTGAATTTGATCAAGATAAGAGAATAATAAAAGAGGATGTGCGTAACGAATCCCACACCTACCCTCTTATTACTGATGTCGCTAAGACTGTTATTCCCTATCTCCGATTCGACTGGATCTAATCTTTCTGAGAAGAATAAGCCTTGATAATCTCAACAAGCTTATCTTTAGACACAACACCTTTCACTCGTGTTACTTCTTTGCCATCTTTATAGATCACAATAGTAGGTAATACCTCTACTCCTTGCTCTATCGCGAACTTCTTGTAATTATCTACATTCAGTTTTCCTATTTTTACCGATTCTTTATATTCCTTTGCCAGATCATCTAACATAGGAGCTATTCTACGGCAAGGGCCACACCAAGCAGCCCAAAAGTCCACAAATACCAAACCTTTAGCCGTTTCTTCCTGATAATTTGAAGCTGATAGGGTTACAATCGGAGACTTTTCTTTCTCAGGCTTATCATCTAACGAATTCGCTGACACACCAAACGGAAGGATAAGAGATATAGCTAATACTAATACACTCAGAAATAATTTATCTTTCATCATCTATATTTTATTCTACTAGGAATAGCGAAGATATAAAAAGTTACAACATTCTGATTTCTTTTAACTAATATACACTATTGTTTATACATCGATAGATTTATTTATAGATTTATTTGGTATTTTTGTAAACTGATAAGAGACTATAAAAAAATGAAGCGAGAACCTCAGAGACTCGATTTAGATAAGATATTACAGGAGAAGGCTCCTAAAATTTATAACAAAGTTCCTCGTTTTGTTATAAACTATCTCAAGAAGAAAATACATCTTGATGAGCTAAACGAGATACTCACCATTTATGCAGACAAAGATGGTGTTGATTTCATGGATGCCGTTGTTGGATATTTCAATTTGGAACTAAAGGTAGAGGGATTGGATAAAATACCTAATGACGGACGTTACATATTCGTCTCTAACCATCCACTTGGAGGACTAGATGGTATCTGCTTATCAAGTGTCATCGGGCAAAAATTTGACAAGAAAATAAAATATGTAGTAAACGACGTACTTTATTTTATAAAGAACTTACAGTCCATCTTTCTTCCGGTCAACAAGTATGGTCGCCAGTCAAAAATGGCTGCCAATACTTTACAAGAAGCTTACGACTCAGACAATCAAATTATAACTTTCCCAGCCGGGCTATGTTCACGAAAAGAAAACGGGCTAATTTATGACCTTCCTTGGCAGAAAAACTTCATTTTAAAGGCTATTGAATCGAAAAGACATATAGTCCCTATCTATTTTAATGGAAAAAATTCAAATTTCTTTTATAGATTTGCAAACATAAGGAAACGTCTCGGAATTAAATTCAACATCGAACTAATCTTACTTCCCGACGAAATGTTTAAGAATAAAAATAGCTGTTTTTCTATTATGGTAGGTACACCTATCCCATATACTCTTTTTGACGAAAAAAGAAGTGCTTCTCAGTGGGCTGAATATGTGAAAGAAAAAACTTACGAATTAGGCAAAACAGACAAATAATAGATGGAAACAATCATATCACCAATAGACAAAAGTCTAATAAAAGCAGAACTGAGCAAAGATAAGTTTCTGAGGCATACGAACAAGGCCAACAACGAGATTTATATTGTCACGCATCACAATTCGCCTAACATCATGTTAGAAATCGGGCGTCTTCGCGAGATTGCATTCCGTTACTATGGTGGAGGCACCGGCAAGTCTATTGATATAGATGAATATGATACGATGGACAATCCTTACAAACAATTGATTGTATGGAATCCAGATGCCGAAGAGATACTAGGCGGTTATCGTTTTATTTGCGGACCGGATATAAAGTTCGACGAAAATGGAGAACCTATATTAGCAACCTCTCACCTCTTCCACTTTTCGAAAAGATTTATAGAAGATTACCTTCCTTATACTTTCGAGCTGGGAAGATCTTTTGTTACACTAGAATATCAATCTACATTAGCCGGATCGAAAGGTATATTTGCTTTAGACAACCTTTGGGATGGACTTGGGGCCCTATCTGTCGCCGACCCATCAATGAAATATTTCTTTGGTAAAGTAACCATGTACGACACTTACGACACCGAAGCTAGAGATATGATTTTATTCTTCTTAAACAAATATTTTCCTGATGTAGAAAAACTTGTTTGGCCAAAACAATCTTTAAAGATAGAAACAGACCAAAGAAAATTGAAGAGACTATTTACCGGAGACACTTTCAAAGCAGACTATCGCATTCTAAATACATCAGTCCGACGCTTGGGGCTGAACATACCGCCATTAGTAAATGCCTATATGAGCCTTTCTCCTCAGATGAAAGTATTCGGAACGGCAGTCAATGACACATTTGGCAATGTTGAAGAAACGGGAATACTGATAAAGAAAGATGAAATACTAGAAGACAAGAAAAAAAGACACATAGAATCATACCTAAGAGATAAACCATCAAAACGTTTCTTGAAACGCCTTCGCCAAGTCGTAAACTGGAGTTGGGATTGGTATGAAGATAAACCCAAAAAGAAAAATGAAGGCTTTTTATCAATCACCTGTAGGAGTAATAGAAATAGAAGAAACGAATAATCACATATCTTCTATTACTATACTTACTGAGCAACCACCCAATACTCCGTCTGAAATTTCCCCTCTTCTGAACGATGCTATACAGCAATTTGAAGAGTATTTTGATGGAAAACGAAAGAGTTTCGATCTTCCTCTCAAGCAAGAGGGAACTGACTTCCAACGGAAAGCATGGAGTTATCTTAAGACTATACCTTATGGAGAAACCGTGTCGTACAAAGATCAAGCTTCTGCCATAGGTTCACCCAAAGCTTTCAGAGCTGTAGGCTCTGCCAATGGAAGAAACAAACTGGCAATCATCGTTCCGTGTCATCGTGTAATAAACGAAAGAAATGGCTTAGGCGGATATGCATATGGCTTAGATATAAAACGTCTTCTTTTAGAATTAGAACTCTTTTATAAAGAACAAAACAATGCTTGATCTATCAGGATACAATATCATTCTAGCATCCAACTCGCCCAGAAGAAAAGAACTACTCTCAGGTCTTGAATTCAGTTATGAAGTAAAAACCCTTCCCGACATAGACGAATCTTTCCCTCCCAGCCTTAAGGGTGAAGAAATAGCTAAATACATAGCTAAAGAGAAAGCTGATGCGTATAAAAACAATATTGAAAGGGATACTTTATTAATTACTGCCGATACGATTGTATTGCTCGGTAACAAAGTTTATGGTAAACCGAAAGATGAATCAGAGGCCAAGCAAATGTTACATGAATTATCGGGCAATACACATCAAGTTGTCACAGGAGTATGCATTACGACCAAACTGAAACAACATGTTTTTAGTGTATCCTCAGAAGTTCGCTTCGCTCAGTTAGAAGACGAAGAGATCGACCATTATGTAAGTAAATATAAACCTTTCGACAAAGCTGGCGCTTATGGTATTCAAGAGTGGATTGGATATATAGCTGTTGAATATATTTCAGGATCTTATTTTAACATCATGGGATTACCTGTGCAACGCCTGTATCAAGAGCTGAAAAAATTCTAGGCTAGCCCACTCTCCAATTATCGATTTACACCTATCCATTACCTCAGAAAAAGAAGTTTTATCTTTAGGTCGTCTTCTTATAAAGGAATCAATATAAGAAAAACAAAAAACACTGACCAATAGACACAAAAAGTCCAAAATATGGCAGAGTTATATATATAAATATGAGACAATATCCTTTACTTTTGCGACACAATTATCGAAAGCGCCTAAAACAAAGCCTATCTATTATGATTCCTTCTATCTTTGCAACCGAAGTATAAAACAATACCAAAATATCATGAAAAAAGTACATATCGTATTATGGCTTGCTGCCTGTTGTTTATTATCGTTTGCATGTGAGCAAAAAAAAGGAAAAGGAGAAGAAGTCGCTACAAACAATAATTTAGAGAGAGCTGAAATGACATTAGACTCTCTTTACAAGCACTATTCGGTTCTCGAGACCAATCTACTAAGAGAAAATTATCCATTCAAAGATGATTACAAAGCAACTTATCTAGCTTCGGAAGAGCAGAATGATGCTCCTAATCAATATTCATACTTGTGGCCTTATTCAGGCACTTTTTCTGCAGTCTATGCCCTATTTGAAACGTCGGACGACACAAAATTCAGAAATACCTTAGACAATAAAGTACTGAATGGACTGGAAGAATATTATGACACCAAGAGAGAGCCTTATGGTTATGCTTCTTATATAAACTCGGCGAAAGAGTCAGACCGTTTCTACGACGACAATGTATGGCTAGGCATAGATTTTACCGATACATACATCAAGACAAAAGACCAAAAATATCTGGATAAAGCTCAAATAATATGGAACTTCGTAATGAGCGGATGTGATGATAAACTTGGAGGAGGAATATACTGGTGCGAACAAAAGAAAGAATCAAAAAACACATGTTCTAATGCACCCGGAGCAGTATTTGCACTTAAACTGTTCGAAGCAACGCTAGATAGCTCTTACCTTGCACAAGGGAAGGAGTTATATGAATGGACTAAGAAAAACCTTCAGGATACTGACTATGTGTATTTCGACAACATCAACCTAGATGGAAAAATAAGCGAAGCCAAATATCCATACAATAGTGGACAGATGATGCAAGCTGCTGCTTTGCTTCACAAAATCACGAAAGAAAATAACTATCTGGAAGATGCACAAAATATAGCAAAAGGATCTTACAATTATTTCTTCACTGATTTCACTCCTAACGAAGGCGAAGCATTTAAAGTCCTTAAAGAACATGATGTATGGTTTATTGCTGTCATGCTCAGAGGTTTTGTTGAACTATACCATTTAGATGGAAATAAAACTTACATCGATACATTCCAAAAGAATCTGGACTTTGCTTGGAATAACACTCGCGAAACAAATGGCTTATTCAACAAGGATTTCTCAGGAAAGAAAAAAGACGAACGCAAATGGTTGCTAACACAAGCTGCCATGGTAGAAATGTATGCGAGAATGGGCGGGATCAAATAGCTAGCCCCTACTATTTATAGTTGAAATTATTATTAATATTTTAAGTTATATGAAGAAAAAAATCTTTTTAGGCTGTGCACTTGCAGCACTCATGGCAGTCGGAGGCGGCAACATGCAAGCAAACGACCTAAGCCTACCTATGGATAATACGAAAATTATCAAAAAGGGTAATTATAAAAAGACAAACCGTCCGGCAGCAAAGGAACGTCTATTTACATCACAAGCTGTAGAGAACGAGATCGTTCGAGTTAAGAAACTACTAACAAACCAAAAGCTTGCTTGGATGTTTGAGAACTGTTTTCCTAACACACTTGACACAACTGTTCGTCACTATCAGACAGATGGGAAAGATGACACAGTCGTATACACGGGAGATATTCACGCAATGTGGCTACGCGATTCAGGAGCACAAGTTTGGCCTTATGTTCAATTAGCAAACAAAGATCCGAAGCTTAAAGCAATGCTAGCCGGTGTTATCCGTCGTCAATTCAAATGCATCATCATCGACCCTTATGCAAATGCATTCCTTGATCCACACGATCCAAATCCGGATCATCAATGGATGAGCGACATGACAGATATGACAGAAGCATTACACGAACGTAAATGGGAAATAGACTCTCTTTGTTATCCTCTGCGTTTAGCTTACCAATACTGGAAAGTAACAGGCGATACAAGCATCTTTGATGAAGAGTGGGTACAAGCAATCACTAACATCCTTAAAACATTCAAAGAGCAACAACGTAAAGACGGTGTAGGTCCATATAAATTCCAACGCAAAACAGAGCGTCAGCTAGATACATTAAACAACCACGGATTAGGAAACCCAGTTAACCCTGTAGGATTAATCGTATCTTCTTTCCGTCCATCTGATGATGCTACTACTTTCCAATTCTTAGTTCCTTCAAACTTCTTTGCTGTTACATCTTTAAGAAAAGCAGCTGAAATCTTAACAGAAATAACTAAAGATTCTGCTAAAGCTAAAGAATGTACTGACTTGGCTCAAGAAGTAGAAGATGCTCTTAAGAAATATGCCACATTCAACCATCCAAAACATGGAACTATCTATGCTTTCGAAGTTGATGGCTTCGGTAACAAATACTTAATGGACGATTCTAATGCACCAAGCTTGCTTTCATTAGCTTACCTTGGAGATGTAGATGTAAACGATCCGATCTATCAAAACACTCGTAACTTTGTTTGGAGCAAAGACAATCCTTATTTCTTCAAGGGTACTGCCGGAGAAGGAATTGGGGGACCTCACATCGGCTATGATATGGTTTGGCCAATGAGTATCATGATGAAAGCATTTACAAGCCAAGACGATAAAGAAATCCAATGGTGTGTAAAAATGCTTATGGATACAGATGCAGAAACCGGATTTATGCACGAATCTTTCCACAAAGATGATCCTAGCAACTTTACTCGCTCATGGTTTGCATGGCAAAATACATTATTTGGCGAATTAATCTTGAAATTAGTTGATGAAGGAAAAGTAGATCTTCTTAACGAAATCAAATAATAAAGTATATAAAGTGATATTAATAAGGGTAACAAAATTTTGTTACCCTTATTTTTTCAAAATGACACAACACATTCTGTTATAGTTATCATTGGTATGATTATTCTAAAAAAAGATGTACTTTTGCACCGATATTATTGAAAACTACTTTATCATATGCTTACAAAAGGACGCAATATAAGTATCGATTATCTAAGGATGGTACTCATCTTCTTAGTAGTACTGGCTCATAGCGATATTTCAACATACGGTATATGCGGCTGGCTTGTTTCAGATGGGCTTGCCAGAGTTACAGTACCTATATTCCTTATTATTAACGGATATTACTTTGCTGATATCGTTGATGACAAACAAAAGGTAAAGAAATACCTTAAACAGATTCTGATAATTTATATCACATGGACAATTATATATCTCCCTTTCCTGTGGTACATGTCGGGAGGTGGAAAAAAATTAATCCTAATCAACTTTATTACAGGATACTACCATTTGTGGTATATAGCCAGCCTGATAGGAGCTGCAATTTTGATCTTCCTAACTAGGAAATGTAAACTAACATACGTACTGATAGCTTCATTCATTTGCTTCTTTATAGGATATGTAATCCAGAAAATATATGTATTCGATGTACATATCTACATGTACCCTACCATCGTGAGAACATTCCTGTTTATGGGGTTCCCTTTCATGTTTTCAGGATACTACATAAAGAAAATGAATTTAGAAGAGAGACCTTTCTTCAAAAGCAATTATGTTGTTCTTCTGAGCACAGTTCTTTTTGCCCTTCTTATTCTAGAGTCAGTTCTATTGTATTATAATTTTAAAGTAGGAGAATTGGATCCTGTAAAGGATGAAATATACTTAGTCAGTCCATTTGTCGCTCCACTGATATTCTTATCAGTATTGAAGTTTTCTAAATACGAACTAGGCGGAGATAATTACATAGCAAAGGTGACTGCCAGTATATATTATGTACATGTGGTTGCTATATTTTTAGTAAATGGATCTCCATACAATGCAGATGCAATTATGTTTCCAATATCGTTCTTACTATCGATGATATTTGCTGCGGCAATTATAGAGCTAAATAAAAGAGTCAGAATCTTTCTATAAAGATTCTGACTCCTATTTTTTATACTCAAACAGCTATATTAGTTCAGCCGAGTAACACCTTTCACTCCTTTTACTGTCTTTAGTTTTTTCATCAATCCATTAAGCATATCTGTATTGCTCAATACAACGGATATATTCCCCTGAAACAAACCATCGTTAGAATCAATACTAATTGATCGTATGCTTATCCCTGCTTCTTTTGCTATAATAGAAGTTAAGTTATTGATAATACTAATATCATCGTGCCCAATAATACGAAGCGTTACAGTATAGCTAGACCCTGATTTGCCAGACCATTTAGCCGGAATTACTCTATAAGCAAAACGAGAGATCATATTCTGCGCATTAGGGCAATTCTTTCTGTGAATACGAATACCTTGCGAAGAAACAAACCCGAAGATTTCATCCCCATAGATAGGGTTACAGCATTTGGCTAGTTTGTAATCTACACCTGTCAGGTTATGATCAATAACCAACTCCTCCTTGCTACTCGACTCTTTCACCGGAGCAGTCTGCTGAGGAATATAATTTTCAGCACTTACAACCTCATACTTTTCATGCTGTTCTGTTTCTTTCTTCTCTAAAGCTAAATATTGCTCGATGACATTATTTACATCCAGCGTTTCTTCTGCTATTTTTATATAGAAGTCGGTAACTGTCTTGAAACCTAGCTTCTTAATCAATCGCATCATTATAGATTCATTTATTTCAACTTTTCTATTCTTGACACGACGTTTAAGCATTTCTTTGGCTATTTCAACCTGTTTATTAGCTTCCTCTTTTAGTGTCTGACGTATTTTATGCTTCGCCTTCGATGTCACAACAAAGCTAAGCCAATCGCGCTTAGGCGACTGATTAGGTGAAGTCATAATCTCTATCTGATCTCCGTTTTTTAGTTTATGACGAATAGAAACATTGCGTCCATTAACTTTACCCGAAACACAGGTAGATCCTACTCTGGAGTGAATAGAGAATGCAAAATCAAGAATTGTAGCTCCATTAGGCAGTTTATGCAAATCTCCTTTGGGAGTAAAAACATAGATTTCATCGTCGTAAAGATCAAGTTTAAAATTCTCGAGCTTCTCTACACTACCCATATCTTTATTCTCAAGCATTTCGCGTAAGCTGGTAAGCCAGTCATCCATTCTAGACTGACTCTTCAACCCCTTATATTTCCAGTGAGCAGCAAGCCCTTTTTCAGCTATCTCATCCATCCTTCGGGTTCTGACCTGCACCTCTACCCAACGCGACTCAGGTCCCATTACAGTCGTATGTAATGACTCATATCCATTACTCTTGGGAATAGACAACCAGTCTTTCAATCGTTTAGGATTTGGTGTATAAAGATCGGTAACGATAGAATAGATTTGCCAACATTCTGCCTTTTCTTTATCCAGTTCCGAATCCAATATGATACGTATGGCAAACAGATCGTAAATATGTTCAAAATCCGTTTTCTGTTTCTTCAATTTATTATTGATAGACGAAATTGACTTCACACGCCCCTTTATATCATACTTAAGCCCTGTTTCTTTCAATCTTCCGTTGATTGGCTCTATAAATTCGGCAATATATTTATCACGTGAGTCTTTACTCTCATTTATCTTTTGCACCACAAAGTCGTAAGCTTGTCTATCGGTATATTTCAAATACAAGTCTTCAAACTCTGTCTTTATTTTATACAAACCAAGCTTATGGGCTAATGGTGTGTACAGATACGAAACTTCCAGTGCTAGTTTGAGGCGATATTGCTCACTATAATTTCTGGCACATCTCATTTCGTACAAACGACTTGCTATCTTGATAAGGATTACTCTCATATCTTCGGCAAGCGAAATCAGAAGCTTTATATAATTATCGGAAGCAATCGCCGATTCATTCATTTCCAGATTATTAACCTTAATAAGTCCGGAAATAATATCAGCGATATCTGCACCAAACAGCTTCTTTACATCATTTATACTTATTGTATTATACACGACTGGCCCATAAAGAATAAGGGCTATAACAGAAGCGCTTCGCATACTCATCTCTTCGATCAGAATAATACACGTACTGATTATCAGATCAGCCGCACTGTCTTCTCTCTCTTCTTTATGATAAATTTTCTCTGCTAATGATTTTTTGATTACAGTTTTCAGTTTCTGTAATTCGTCAGGAGTCAGCTGCTCTTCTAAATTTCGGACAAGTTGTTTAAATTTAGTAAAGTTCAGCTCGTTAGCCTTATGTACATTTTCTCTTAAAGTATCCATCACTCTTCTATGCTGTAAAAAAGTTACTTATTTCTTTACAATCAATCGTAAAATTAGTTTTTTCTTCTACTATAACCTCATGTTTCGAACAGATGTTTTCATTTTTTAGTTTTTTATATACTTTATGCTTTCAGTTATAATAATAAAAAATTAATCTTCTTATCCTTTCTAAAAGCTATCTTTTTTGTGAAATAAAGCTAATTTTACACGATGATATCATAAAGAACAAGAAGCAAAAGCTCGTGAAGTTTAACTATGTTGTATTTTTGCAAGAACATTTATACAATTAGAAATTCATAAACAATCCAATTTATATGAAACCTCAAGATTATGCCAAACTAGAAGGAGACTATAGTTTCAAAAGAAGTTACTTAAGCAAAACACCATGGTGGAAAACTATTTTAATCATAGCTCCTATATGTTTACTGTTCGTTGGTTTGGCGGGTATTATCTATATACTGAAACAAGACATGCTTGCATCTCTTTACTCAATACCATATCTGGCACTATTTGTTGTGGGTACAATATGGTTCAAAGCGATTAAAAGGCATATCTTCAAGACTAAAATAAACACGCCTGATTCATTTCTTGTCTGTCTTGCAAGACCTATCCACGAGGAAGTCAATAAAGTTTTTTCTGTATTTATAACAGATTCACATCGTCATAACAGCTATTACATTAAGAATCTGGGAGAGAAGATAGAATTTGAAGAGTTAATAAAAAAAGACTCTAACCTACAAAAGAAAGGTGTTCACCCTATTTACGATGACAATTCTGAATCAAACCTCTTTCTTTTTGTATCCGATGCAAAAGATATCAGTAAGAAAAATAAAAGTTGGAATAAAGAAGAAACATTCCCTGTCTTATATATTGATAAAGACTATACATTCGCAATTAAAGCTAAGGATCTGACTTTCTATACGAAATAAGAGATCATCTTATAAAAATTGTATCTTTGCAGTAAACTTAAAGAAACTTTATGAAAATATTATTAATCGGAGAATATAGCCGTGCTCATCTGACGTTAGCCGAAGGATTACGTACACTAGGACATGAGGTTGTTGTAGCATCTGATGGTGATGGGTTTAAAAACTATCCCAGAGATATAGACCTCACCCGTAAGAGTTCGAGCATAAAAGATACATTTACCAGCTTATTATCAGTCCTTGATAAATTTAAGCAATTTAATGGATACGATGTTGTTCAATTGATCAACCCTTGTTTTACTACCCAGAATGTGCGTATAAACGATTATCTATCGAAGAAACTACTAAAGAACAACAAAAAGGTCTTTATGGGAGCATTCGGGGATGATTCTTACTGGGTAAGAGCTTGTATGGGCAATGAGATTTTCGACTATTCGGAGTTCTTTGTTGATGGTAAGCCTATTAATGTTGATTTCAACCAACGCTTCATCGACAAGTGGATTGATACCCCTCTTGAAAAATTCAATGTAAAACTTGCCAATTCGGTCAATGGGATAGCTGCTTGCTTGTATGAATATTACAAATCATACGAACCTATTTTCGGAGACAAGGTAAAATATATACCTCTCCCTATGAATATTTCCGAAATCGAATTTCAACCAATACCCGAAGAACCGGAGAAAGTGAATTTCTTTATCGGGATTAACAAGATTCGAGAAAAGTTCAAAGGGACTGACGTTATGGAAAAGGCACTTGCCAGAGTAAAAGACAAATATCCTGACAAGGTTATTGTCACCCGGGTAGAATCGGTTAGCTACGATGTCTATCAACAATTAATGTCGCAGGCACATGTCGTGTTAGACCAATTATATTCACACACTCCTGCAATGAATGCCTTGTTGGCAATGGCTCAAGGAAAAGTCCTCGTAGGTGGAGGAGAACCTTATATTTACGATCTGTATGGAGAGTATGAAAATCGTCCGATAATAAATGTACATCCGACCGAAGACGATGTGTTTGATAAGCTCGAATGGATTGTTCTAAACAAGAAAGAGATACCTGAAATATCCAGAAACAGTCGATTATTTGTTGAAAAGAATCACGATTATATCTCTGTTGCAAAGAAATACCTTGAATTCTGGAAGCAATAATTAGAATATTATAATAATCGCAGAAAAGCCTCAGACAACTTTGCCTGAGGCTTTTCTTTTAAATATGATGCATCTGTCCTAAAAGGCTGACACACTAAAAAAGAAGAGCTGCCTATTCCTAGACAGCTCCTCAATATGTGGTAAATAAGGATTATTTCTTATTTATTATCGCCTGAAAGTTTTTCTTTCAAAGCTGCAAGTTCCTCAATATCACCTAAAGTAGTTTTTTCTACATTGCTATTAGATTGTACTGATTCTTCTTTTTCTTTCTTAGCTGATTTTTTAGCTTTCTTTTCAGCTGCAGCTTCTTTAGCTTCAGGTTTTTCGTCTTCAAACACACGGCTATGAGAAACGATAATTCTCTTAGAGTCTTTGTTGAATTCGATCACTTTAAATTCAAGTTTTTCTTCAACTTTAGCTTGAGAACCATCTTCTTTCACTAAGTGTTTTGGAGTTGCGAAACCTTCTACACCGTAAGGAAGAGAGATTACTGCACCTTTATCAACCATTTCAACTACAGTTCCTTCGTGTACTGAACCTACTGTAAAGATAGTTTCAAATACATCCCAAGGATTTTCTTCTAGTTGCTTGTGACCTAAGCTCAAACGACGATTTTCTTTATCAATCTCAAGAACTTGAACTTCGATATCAGCACCGATTTGAGTTACTTCGCTAGGGTGTTTAATTTTCTTAGTCCAAGAAAGGTCTGAGATATGGATAAGTCCATCTACACCTTCTTCTATCTCAGCAAATACTCCAAAGTTAGTGAAGTTACGTACTTTAGCAGTATGTTGGCTTCCAACTGGGTATTTCTCTTCGATATTTTCCCATGGATCTGGTTTCAATTGTTTGATACCAAGAGACATTTTGCGCTCGTCGCGATCAAGAGTCAGAACAACAGCTTCTACTTCGTCACCAACTTTCATGAAGTCTTGTGCGCTACGTAGGTGTTGAGCCCAGCTCATTTCTGAAACGTGGATTAGACCTTCTACACCAGGAGCAATTTCGATAAATGCACCATAATCAGCCATAACAACCACTCTACCCTTCACTTTATCACCAACTTTCAAGTCTGCGCTAAGTGCATCCCATGGATGTGGAGTTAATTGTTTCAATCCAAGAGCAATACGTTTTTTATCATCATCGAAATCAAGAATTACAACGTTGATCTTCTCGTCTAATTTAACCACTTCTTCTGGATGTTGAACACGTCCCCAAGATAGGTCAGTGATGTGGATAAGACCATCTACGCCACCAAGGTCGATAAATACACCATAAGAAGTGATGTTTTTAACTGTACCTTCAAGTACTTGACCTTTTTCAAGTTTCGAAATAATTTCTTTTTTCTGTTGTTCAAGTTCAGCTTCGATAAGAGCTTTGTGTGAAACAACTACGTTTTTAAATTCGTGGTTGATTTTTACAACTTTGAATTCCATTGTTTTACCAACGAATACATCATAGTCACGAATTGGTTTAACGTCGATTTGTGATCCTGGTAAGAATGCTTCAATACCGAACACATCAACGATCATACCACCCTTAGTACGACATTTGATAAATCCTTTGATAATTTCGTCTTTTTCAAGAGCTTCGTTAACACGATCCCAAGAGCGAGTTGCACGAGCTTTCTTGTGAGAAAGAATCAATTGACCTTTTTTATCTTCTTGGCTTTCGATGTATACCTCTACCTCGTCACCAACTTTCAGATCAGGGTTGTAACGGAATTCGTTCATTGATACAACACCGTCTGATTTGTAACCGATGTTTACAACAACCTCACGTTTGTTCATCGCTGTTACTTTACCCATAACCACTTCTTTGTCGTTTACTTTATTCAACGATTGGTCATAAGTTTCTACTAATTCTTCTTGACTCTTAGCCGATAGTGAGTCACCTTTTTCGTACTTGTCCCAGTCAAAATCTGCTACTGGTTGTACATTTTTTAAATTATCAATCATTCAAAATTCGATCTGGCGCCAGTCCTGATCAGTATCATTAATAGTTTAACATATTTTGCTTTTTAGCGGTGCAAAGATATTGTTTTTCAATGAATAATACAATAATGAGACAAGAATATTCATCACGAACAATTCACAAAAAAAAGTAGAAGGATACTATCCTTCTACTTTTATTTTAAAATATTTCATCCATTCTTCTCTCTAAACGAATAGTATAATCAAACGATAAACCAGCATTGCCATTACTGCACTAATCGGGATAGTTAACACCCATGCTAAAACTAGATCCTTGGTTACACCCCAACGAACAGCTGCAAGACGCTTAACCGAACCTACTCCGATAATACTACCTGTAATAACGTGAGTTGTACTTACCGGAACATGTAATATCTCTGTGATGAATAGTGTTAATGAACCTGCTGTTTGAGCACAGAAACCTTCGATTGGAGTAATTTTTGTAATACGATTACCCATTGTCTTCATAATTTTCCATCCTCCACATACTGTTCCTAGAGCAATAGCTGTAAAACATACGAGAGGCACCCAATCATGCATATCATTCATATCATTCATATAAAGCCATGGATGAACATCTGGCGTAGTTGCTGTATAAGCAATCAACGCTGCAGCTATAATACCCATTACTTTCTGAGAGTCATTCAGACCATGTCCTATACTCAATGCTGCAGACGATACCAACTGAAGATTTTTAAACCACCTATCAGCTTTACCTGGTTTTGCTTTCTTTACCAGATGAAGGGTTAAAATTGTAATCAGATTCCCCGCAACCATACCGATCAAGGGTGCAACAACTATAAATAAAGCAATAACCCCTACAACACCAGCATGAATAGCACTAAATCCTGACGCTGCGATACCGGCTCCTGCAAAACCACCAATTAGGGTATGTGATGAAGAAGATGGAATTCCAAACCACCAAGTGATAAGGTTCCAAGTAATTGCAGCAACTAATCCAGCAATAATAACAATAGACGGGTTTCCAAAAGTTTGGATTATATAATCCATATTTACGGTTTTGGATACAGTATCGGCAATACCGAAACCACCAATAATATATTTAGCAATAAAGTAGGCTACAAAATTAAAAAATGCAGCCCATATCACAGCTTGAGTTGGAGTCAAAACCTTTGTTGAAACAACTGTTGCTATTGAATTTGCTGCATCATGAAAACCATTAATAAAATCGAAGATAATAGCCAGAACTATAATAACAATTAAAAGAGTCATCCTATTCTTTTTATGAGTACTTAACGATAACCGTTTTAATAATTTTACCTACACCTTCAGCAGCATCTGTTGCACGTTCTAGTTCATGCAAAATTTCTTTCAGCTTAATTACTTCTATAGCGTCCGTTTCGTTTTCAAACAAATCTATAAGGAAATGTTCATAAACATCGTCTGCTTTATTTTCAATCAAGTCTAATTGAACACAGTATTCTTTAATTTTATCAGGTCTATTTTTAATCATTTCAAGCTCATCAACAGCCTTAATCAGATAACTTGCAGACTCTCTTACCAGGACAGCTAACCTTGCTGCAGCTTCTGGCATTGTCTTAGGACTATACAGCATAATTCTCTTAGAACAGCTATTAATCAAGTCCATAACTGTATCTAATCTTTCAGACAAGCTATTAATATCTTCTCTGTCGAATGGAGTTATAAATGTCTCATTAAGCTCTTCAAAGATCTCAGCCTGAAGATCGTCTGCTATACGCTCTTGTTCTTTGATAAGTTTATAATACTTTACAGCCGAATCGTGATCTGCCGACTGTACACACTCCACAATAAGATCTGATGCTGTTACAATAGCTTCGGCCATTTGGCGAAGCAATAGGAAGAATTTGTTTTCTTTAGGTTTAAACCTATCGAATAAGCTATTTTTCATAAAATTTTAAATATATCTTATATTTTAAAGTAGAAATTTATTCTAAATTATTCTAAAATACTTGAAATTTAGACGCAAAGATATAGAAAAAAAGCACCCTTAAAAGACTTTTAACATAAAAAAAGCCAGACAAAAGAACAACCTCCTATATACCAAAATTATAAGCAGTTATTTTTCTATAAAAAAAGCAGTTTCCCGAAATATTCAGGGCGATGGAAATCAGGCTTTTCAGTACCTATAGGATTCCATGACAAATAATGACATTCTGAAAGATTATCACCACATTTATAAAAGTTCCCTTTGGCCTCAATTCCATGAAAAGATTTCAGATTAGAACTCCAGTAAGCAGACAATGGAACAACCAATAACAAGTCCCATTCAAACTGCCCCTTCTTTTTGCCAAAAGGTTCTGTACCCAAACTAGGGTATCGTTTTATAGAATCCATGACATCCTTACCTGCATGCTCGGCATTAGCTTTGCTCGCACGATAACCCAAGAGAGCTTTCCCTATGCACGAAAACTCAGCATTATAGTAGAAAGCATCATCAAACGAAATAAAGAATTCAACACACGAGTCTGTCCATACAGGACCATTATCCTCCCTAGTTTCTGCCAAAATTTCGTTTTCCTCCACAAAGTAATGCAGAAACAGAGATTCGTTATTATGGGCAATCTTAAACGAGACCTTAGGTTTCGACGGATAGCTGTCAGGCCAGTTCACGCAAGCAATTTCATTTTCGCTCACTCCGCTCAACTTATCTACTATTGTATTTCTATCACTAATAGCTTCTATATCCACAAAGGGGATCTCCAATGTTTTCATTCGTATTAGTTTTATTTACTATTTAAGGCTTTTATTTATTTCATCAATATAACCCAACACTTCTTCTCCCCCTAGACGATGTTCTGACGATGTATAAAATATTGGAGGCAACTCTTCCCATGTCTCGTGCAGCTTATTTACATACGTATCTACATTCTCTTTCAAACGTCCCTTGCTTAACTTATCTATTTTGGTAAATATAATAGCAAAAGGAATTTCTGACTCTCCTAGCCAGTTCAGAAACTCAAGATCTATCTGCTGCGGTTCGTGTCGAGAATCGAGTAAAACAAAAAGACAAGTCAGCGCTGTCCTCTCCAAAATATAAGATTCTATGATTTTTCTAATTTGCTCACGCCCTTCTTTACCTCGCTGAGCATAACCATAACCAGGCAAGTCGACCAAGTACCAATTATCATTAATCACAAAATGATTTATCAATTGGGTTTTCCCCGGCTTAGAAGAGGTCATAGCTAGACCTTTTCTGTTTGTCAACATATTAATCAGAGAGGATTTCCCCACATTGGATCGACCAATAAAAGCATATTCCGGCTTACCATCAGACGGACATTTTCGATAGTCTACATTACTTATTACAAATTCTGCACTCTTTATAATCATATCTTCTTTTTCTATCTATAAGTTTACTTCAAGAACCTTCTTGTTTTTCAATGCTAAAAACAAAAATAATCTAATTTTATGAATATCTTTGCCTTTAGATTAAACTGAATTCTTATTATTTCTAGTTTAACAGACCGAACAAAAACTTTATTTATGAAAAAATTCATCATTATAAGCCTCTCTGTCATAATTGTAGGACTCGGCATCTTTGGCTATATATGGTTTTATGTACCTTACAGCAATTCGGGCGTGAAAGCCGGTATACTGAACGACGTAAAACACAAGGGTATTATATTTAAAACTTACGAAGGTCACTTAATTTTATCGGGATTCAGACCAGGGCAACAAGGCCTACAATCGAATGAGTTTGAATTCTCGGTAGAAGATAAAGATCTTGCCATACAGCTCATGTCATTAAGCGGAGAAAACGTAAAACTTCACTACAAAGAGTATTTCGGAGCAATACCTTGGAGAGGATACACAAAATACATTGTGGACAGTATTGTTGCTATTGAGCCTGCATCTTACCAAAATCAACAACAAGAAGTCCCTCCTCAAGAGATATTTTTGCAATAATGATACGGGACGTCACATTGAACGACGCAAAGCGAATTGCTGAAATATACAATTATTATATTGAACAGACTATCATCACCTTTGAATACGACCGAGTAAGCGAAGATGATATAAAAAACCGCATTTTAAATATTAAATCGAAAGGATACCCATTCATCGTATACGAAGAAAATGATGAAATAACAGGATATGCCTATCTTAATAGCTGGAGAGAACGCGTAGCCTACAATATCACATTGGAGACTAGTATTTACCTGGATCACAACTTCACAGGAAAAGGTGTTGGAAAAACGCTGTATAAGGAGTTAATAAACAGATCGCGACTAATAAATATTCATTCTTTAATAGGCGTAATATCACTACCAAACTACGCCAGTCAGAAACTGCATGAACATTTAGGCTTTAAACTCGTTGGAAATTTTAAAGAGTCGGGAATAAAATTCAACAAACTGATTGATGTTGAATTCTGGCAACTCATCTTATAGTCAATCCTACAATCGCTTTCTCAAGTTATTGATAGGATAAAGAACTGCTAATACCCCAATCAAGCTTACTGATACAAATATCAATAGAATATCCATTACTTGAACCGATACAGGATAAGCACTAATAAAAAAGGCTTCGGGCGAAGATCCTAATTTTAAGATTCCAAAATATTGCTGAGCAAGACACAACAATAGTCCTACAACAAGCCCGACTATAATCCCTACAAAGTTGATTAGCAAGCCCTCGAACAAGAATATATTTACGACTAGCTTATTGCTCGCTCCCATCGTTTTCAATATGCGTACATCCTCATCTTTTTCGATAATCAGAATTGTAAGCGAACCGACAAGATTAAATACAGCAATAACCATTATCAGACCTAGAATAAGAAAAGTCACCCACTTTTCCATATTCACCATGCGATGTAGGTCTTCTTGTTGCTCAAATCTATCTTTCACCATAAAATCGGATCCTAAAACCGATTTTATCTTATCTTGTAAAGTCGAGACATCAGCACCTCCTTTTACTTTAATATCTAAGGAAGATACTGTTTGTTCATCATACCTCAGCAGCTCTCGAGCCAGATCGATAGAAACAATAAATACCTGATCATCGTATTTTGCCTGATTCAGAATAAATATTCCACTGACAAAAGCAAAACTTCGGTCAAATGCGGCGGCAGGATTAGCTGGATTTACCCTGACATTCCGCTTAGGGACATAGATTTCGACCGGATCCACAAAATTAGCTCTTGCTCCAAGCTGCATGGCCAACCCTCCCCCTATCACTCCATTGTCAATATCACCTTCTCTGAGTACAAAACTACCATCTACGATCAATGAATCAATTTGCGCCAGATGCTCGAATTGAGGAGAAACTCCTTTCAGCAGGATAGGCTCTTGACGATCACCATTTCTCAACAAGGCATTCTCTTCCAACGATTCTGAGACAAACTCAATTTCCTCAAATTCTTTTATTTTCAGAATATTCTCTGCCTGAGAATTAAAAACTTTACCCTGAGCTGGTGTAATCTGCAATTCGGGATCGAATGTGCTAAACGTAATAGTAACTACATCTGTAAATCCATTGAAAACCGACAATACACACACAAGCGCCATCGTAGCCAAAGCAATACCAAAGACTGATATAGCCGATATGATGTTGATAGCATTATGCGATTTTTTAGCAAAAAGATAACGCCTTGCAATATGTAACGGAAGATTCAAGTTACTCGTTATTCTTACTATTGTTTGTATTCAATAATCTATCAATATTTTCAAGATAATCTAACGAGTCGTCTAAGTAGAAAGCCAATTCGGGAATAATACGCAATTGCTTTCCCACTTTCTGACCTAAATCGAAACGAACCGCTTTTGAGTTCGCTTTGATATTTTCTAATAATTCCTTCCCTTTCTCTGATGGGAAAATACTGAGATAAATTTTAGCCAAACCTAAATCGGGAGTAACTCTCACTGTGCTGACTGACACCAATACACCACGCATTTGCTGCGTTTGCTTGCGAAAAATCTCTCCTAATTCTTTCTGTATAAGCTTATTTATCTTCTGTTGTCTGGTTGTATCCATTTCTAAAATTGTTTTTAAAGTACAAAAGTAACCATTATTAAACCAAAGTCCTTTATTTACTTCTTAAAATCTATATCCTATTAGCCCTGCGCTTCTATAATAAGACAATAAAATGCAGCTCTCTATTTTTTCCAGATAAGAGTCAAGCCATCGCGAATAGGCAAAATCACCTTCTCCACCCTATCATCCTTAGCTACCATATCATTAAAAGCCTGTATTCCTATTGTCTGCTTATCGGATTGCTTAGGCGTATCCAACACATGCCCGTCCCAAAGAGTATTATCTGCGATAATTAGTCCTCCCGAACGAACTTTATCAAAAATAGCATTATAATATTCTATATAGTGACGCTTATTTGCATCGATAAAAACAAGGTCGAACGTACAGTTCAATGTTGTAATTATCTCCAATGCATCGCCAATATGAAGATGAATTTTATCTTTAAGCTTCGTTTGATGAAGATACTTCATTATAAAGTCTTCCATCTCATCATTCACCTCTAGCGTATGAATTTCGGCATCGTCGGCTGCACCTTCAGCTAAACATAAAGTAGCATAAGCCGTAAAAGTACCCAGCTCCAAGATATATTTAGGCTGAGTCATCCGACAAAACATCTTCAACATTCGCCCTTGCAAATGACCAGAAAGCATGCGGGGCTTTAGAAGATTCACATGCGCATCTCTATCCAATCGCTTCAACAAATCTCCTTCCTCATCTATATGAGACAATATATATTTCTCTATTGCTTCGTCTTTGTCTAATCCCATTTAAATTTAATTTTCGTCCTCAAAGATAGAGTTTTTTATAAAAAAAAGAGATAAGAGCGAAAGCTCCTATCTCTTTTAAGAATATATTGCTTTGTATTTATTAGTCTACTGGCACTTCGAAACCATCAACTGCATCTACAACGCGACCAACTCCGTTGATTTCAAGGAAAGATGTTCCTTTACCTTCACCGAACGAACCGCTTAAGTAAGCAACTTGATCTTCTTTTTTCACAAGACCACTCTCTAATAGAGTATTTAATGCTTTTACGAAATATTCTTTATGCTTGTGAGTTGTATATCCTGTTGACTCTTGATAAGAAGCTTTTACACCGTAGCAAACAGACAACTGACGCATTACATTTTCGTCACAGCAGATTGCATATACCGGACTCTTACTGCGGAACGCAGCAATTGTACGAGCTGTACGACCTGTGAAGCTATCTGTTACGATTGCTGTAAGACCCAATTGAGTTACACCTTTCACAGCTTGTTTCGCTAAGAAAGAAGTAATATCATATTCAGAATCTTTGAATGGTACAGGAATTGCTTTTTCTGCCAGTTTAGATTTTTCTGTAGTTTCACAGATTTGAGCCATTGCACGTACTGCTTCAACTGGATATTTACCATAAGCAGTTTCACCACTCAACATCACAGCATCAGTTCCGTAATATACTGCGTTAGCAATATCTGTTACCTCAGCACGTGTAGGACGTGGATTTTCAATCATTGTATGCAACATTTGAGTAGCTACAATAACTGGTTTTTTATACTCGATAGCTTTACGGATAAGTAAACGTTGGATAGCAGGAATATTTTCTTGAGGGACTTCGATTCCTAAGTCTCCACGAGCTACCATTACTCCATAAGCAGTTTCGAAGATTTCGTCGATATTGTCAACACCTTCTTGATTTTCGATTTTAGCGATAATCTTGATAGGGCTATTGTATTCGTCAAGGATTTTTTGCACATCCAAAACGTCTTGTTTATGTCTTACAAAAGAGTGAGCAATGAAGTCAGCACCGTTTTCGATTGCAATTTCAATACTTCTTCTATCCTTAGCTGTGATAGATGGAAGATTTACACTTACTCCCGGAATGTTAACACTCTTACGGCTTCCTATTGTTCCATCATTTTGAACTTCACACAACAGGTGATCAGCTGTTTTGTCAATTACTTTAAGAGCTGTTTCTCCATCGTCGATCAACAATGTGCTACCTACAGGTACATCTTGAACAATGCTAGGATAAGATACTGACATTTGCTCTGGAGTAGAAAGGAAATTCAAGTCTCCAACAACTTTAATTTTATCTCCTGTTTTTACTACGATCTTCTCACCAGTAGCAGTAGCAGTTGTACGGATTTCAGGACCTTTAGTATCCATCATGATACCAATGCTTTTTGATACCGCACGTACGTTTGTCATCACTTTCACAAAACCTTCTTCTGTCATGTGAGCAGAGTTCATTCTTACAACGTTGATTCCCTCATTATACAATGATTGAAGAAAATCAACATCACAACGCATGTCTGAAATTGTAGCTACAATTTTCGTTTTCTTTTGAGTCATAAATGGAATTTGTTTAATATATAGTTTTCGTAATTATTTAGAATTACAGTTTTTATTCATTTTGTAAAATAGTTAATCGCCAGATCGTACGATCGCAAGCCTAATCCAATAATTGAACCTTTGCAAGCTGCTGCAATGACAGACTTATGGCGAAACTCTTCTCGCGAATGTATATTGGAAATATGTACTTCCAACACTGGTGTTTTTACAGCCTTTATAGCATCGTGAATGGCTATTGATGTATGCGTATATGCACCTGCATTCAAAACGATACCATCATAAGAAAAGCCGACCTCGTGTATTTTGTCAATGATAGCACCTTCATGATTTGATTGAAAATAAGATAATTCACATCCGGGAAAACTTTCTTGAAGATGGGCGAAATACATTTCAAATGACTCATTCCCATAAACATCCGGCTCCCTTTTTCCAAGCAAATTTAAATTCGGACCGTTTATTATCTGTATTTTCATATCTATCAGCTATTTAATGCTAAAAATGGGCTGCTTTCCCAATTAGCCACAAAAGTACTATTTTTTATTTGTATTCATATGTTTTCAAACATATTTATTTCACAAAAAAGAAGCTTTTTTATTAAGCTTTAATAAAATAGCTCATTTTTAATTGTCCAAAACTAAGAAACAGGATATAACCATACACTTTGCATAAAAAAGCAGAGAGCCTGAATATATAATTTTCCAAGCTCTCCATTTATAATTATATCATTTTTGAGACATTAATCGTCTTCTCCTACTAACTTTTCTTTACCACTTTGAACGCCATACTCTACGCGTTCTTTTATATACTCTAGTTGGTTTTTTCCAGCATCTACAGCATTGCGAAAATCTCTTTTTCTACGACTAGCAAATGCATTCAAGTCATCACAAGCTCCATCGAACTTACCTTCTTTGTATAGTTTTACCAACAAACAAGTCACTGCTACTCCGGCAGCACCTATGGCCGCTCCAATCAAAACTTTTCTCATATTGTTCTCTTTTTATAAGTTTGTATTCTACTCTTTCTTTTTAAATAAAGATATAATCCACAACAGAGCCACAGCACCTACTGTAGACATTACCAATGTTCCAATCAGCCCGTTTACACTCAATCCGAGTAAAGAAAAGATCCATCCACCGAGTAATCCTCCTATTACTCCGACAATAAGGTTTAGAATCAGGCCAAACCCGCTACCTTTCATTATCTTTCCTGCTATAAAACCGGCCAGAATCCCGATTATTATCGATCCTATAAATCCCATAATTTAGTTACTAGTTATTAGTTTATGTCAATAAAACAAATCTACCTAAAATATTTATACTTAAAAGTATCTCTTTTATCTATAACAGTAAATATGTTAAAATGGTTTTAGTAAAACACTAAAACTTTCAGTCTTATTAATTCTCGTTCTTTTTCAGAATTTCGCTTTTGTTTACTAACTTGCATAAGCAATCAAGATTGCTTTCGATCAACAAAAAAATCTATGCCTATGCTACCCGACAATTACAGATTATTAACAGAAGTATTATCAAAAAAAATACCTACAAAACGAATAATCACCAATCCGTTGCAACTTTTGGCTTACGGTACTGATGCCAGTTTTTACCGTTTGATTCCCAAAATAGTGATTCAGGTACACAACGAAGATGAGGCTGTAGAAGTTATTTATCAAACGGGGAAATTAGGCATTCCCGTAACTTATCGAGCAGCAGGAACAAGCCTGTCGGGACAAGCTATTACCGACTCCGTATTAATGGTTGCCACACACGAATGGCGCAAGTACACTATATTAGACGATGGACTTAAAATACGGCTTCAACCCGGAATAGTGGGAGCAAGGGCAAATATTTACCTTAAACCATTTGGCAGAAAAATAGGTCCAGACCCTGCATCTATCAATGCCGCAATGATCGGAGGCATCGCCGCCAATAATGCCAGTGGAATGTGCTGCGGCACAGATCAGAACTCATATAAAACCATTGCCGACATACGGATAGTATTGTATGACGGAACGATATTAGACACTGCCGATGAAGAATCGAAGCTCCAATTCAAAAATCTGCACCCCGAAATTATTGCCGAAATAGAAAATATGAGGGATGAAATAAAAGCAAACCCCTCCCTATCGGAACGCATAAAACAAAAATACAAGATAAAAAACACAACAGGCTACAGCATCAATGCCCTGGTTGACTTTGAAGACCCGATTGAAATCATCAAACATCTGATGATAGGTTCGGAGGGAACTTTGGCATTCACATCCAACATTACTTACCATACTGTTATTGATGAGAGATATAAAGCATGCACATTGATGATTTTCGAAACCATCGAAAAAGCGTGCGATGCTGTTCCTCTACTAAAAACATCACCTGTAGCTGCTGTAGAACTTCTGGACAGAGAGGCGATCCGCTCTATAGAAGATGATCCCGAAGCTCCAGACTATTTCCGAACGCTACCCGAAACGGCATGTCTGCTGTTGGTAGAAATTCAAGCGAATGAGATGGAAGACATGGCTAAGAAAGAAGCTTTGGTGCGAAAGGCTGTAGAATCGTTTCCAACCATACTTCCTTATAAATTCACATCCGACCCGAAAGAATATAATTTTAATTGGAAAGCACGCAAAGGGCTGCTGTCGTCGATAGGCGGACTGAGAAGAACCGGGACAACCTGCCTCATTGAAGATGTTGCATTCCCCATTCATCAGCTAGGGAAGGCCTGCGTTGCCTTGAAAGAGTTATTCAAACGATCAAACTATACCGATGCTGTTCTGTATGGACATGCTTTGGACGGGAACTTCCATATTGTTTTTTCACAAGACTTTAACGACCCAAAAGAGGTTCAAAAGTATGCCGACATGATGGACGAACTGGCAGACATTGTCGTTAATCAGTTTGACGGCTCATTAAAGGCAGAACATGGTACGGGGCGGAACATGGCTCCTTTTGTAGAAAAAGAATGGGGCGAAGCTGCATACAAAATAATGCAACGTATCAAAAACATTTTCGATCCTCATCATCTTATCAATCCAGGGGTGATTATCAACAAAAATCCGAAAATACATTTAGAAAACCTAAAACCTCTACCTGCTGCACACGAACTTATAGACAAGTGTATGGAATGTGGTTTTTGCGAACCTAACTGTGTAGCCGAAGGATTAACCCTATCTCCTCGTCAACGAATAGTGATAGCCAGAGAAATCGCCCGACTTGAAGCCAACAGAGAGGATACTTCCAGATTGAGAACTATGATGCATGAAGCAAATTATTATTCAAACGAGACCTGTGCTACTGACGGATTGTGCGGCTTGGCTTGCCCCGTAAAGATAGATATCGGCAAGTTTATCAAAGATCTCCGTCACAATCAATCATCTGACACTTCTAAAAAAGTTGCTGCATACATCGGCAACCGCATGACGGGCACAACAGCGATACTCAGAAGAGGACTAAACTTTGTGCATTTCTTTCATTCCATACTTGGTAGCACAATTATGGGAGGTATAGCTTCAGCCCTGCGAACAATCTCTTTTAAAGCTATTCCGAAATGGAATAAAGATATGCCTAAAGGTGCACACAAAATAAAAGAGACTATCGTTAACGATGGACAACCGGACAAAGTCGTCTATTTCCCATCTTGCATCAATCGTTCGATGGGTAAATCGAAAGGTTATGAAAAAGGAGATGTAGAGTTGACTCAAAAGACAAAAGAGTTGCTTCAACGTGCCGGTTTTACTATCATCTACCCCGAAGGCATTAACGAGTTATGTTGCGGCATGGCATTCAGCAGCAAAGGCTTCAAAGAAGAAGGTACGCGTAAAGCAAAAGAATTAGAAGACGCCCTACTAGATGCATCAGAAAACGGGAAATACCCCGTATTATTTGATATGAGTCCTTGTTTCTACACATTCTATGAAGCGCACTCCAATAAAGACTTAAGAATATACGACCCTGTCGAATTTATGTTAAACTTCGTCATGCCTAAGTTAACAGTAAAGAACCCAAGAGATATAGTTACCGTATTCCCTGTTTGCTCTTTGAAGAAAATCGGCATGGAGAATAAACTATTGGAATTAGCTAAAATGTGTGCAAAAGAAGTTTCCTTTGTAGAGACGAACTGTTGTGGTTTTGCGGGAGACAGAGGATTCACCTACCCCGAACTAAACAAACACGGACAAAGACATCTGGCTGAACAGATTCCGGCTAACTGCAAGGATGGTTATTCGACTAGTCGTACGTGCGAAATAGGGATGAGCAAATACAGCGACATCAATTTCAAATCGATATTCTACCTGATAGATGAAGTGACGAAATAATACTTAATAATAAAAAACATGCTTGAATTACATTTTGAACTGACTAAAGAAGATTATCTTAACTTTCAATTATATGCAGCATCACATAATCCGAGAATAAAAAAGCAAAGACTTAGAGGAAGAATCTTTGCATCTCTTTTATTTCTGATCTTCGGTATTACAACTCTTGTCATCGATAGCTTTTTAAAATACATATATTTTAGTGCCACCATATTCGTTTTTTTTCTTTACCCACTATACACTAAATGGTTTTATAAAAGGCATTTCAGAAAATATGTCGAACAAACATTTGACCCTGATAATGATTCAATAACATTATTGTTCTCTGATTCTGCTTTAGAAGCGAAAGATAAGAAGGCTACCAGTTCTATGAAACTTCAAGATTTACTTTCTTTTACCGAAACGAGCGATTATTTCTACCTACAAGTAAATAAAGCGGTATACTTTATCTTACCTAAAGAAAGGGTTCCGGCAGAGGAAGTCAGGATATATTTACAAGACCGATCGAAAGCATTAAACATTCCTTACAAAGAGGAGCTAGACTGGAAGTGGAAATAAAGAGCACATAATCTCACCCCTAGTCTTATAAAATTCATTAATAACTATTCATTTTTTATAGTTATTTTATATATTTGCTCGCAAGATGAGAAATGTACAAAGAGTCATATTAATTATTATTGCAGCGACTGTATTCCTTACCGGAATGGGAGTAACTGTAATAAACTTTTGCTGTTCCTCATGCGGAGAGCAAACCCTCATTATGACTCAAAAGCATACTTGCTGTTCGCAAGAAAGAGGACAGACAGATGCCGACATACATAAATCTTGCTGCGCTGAAAAGGTTAGCATAGAAAAGAAGACTTCTGCAAATACGTTTTTCGACGATGCTGAACATTGTTCATCGTCTCGCCTTTCGATAGATATTGATGCCTCATCTTTCAGACCGCAGGTAGCAAGCCCTTTCGTCTGGTTGTCGGCAACACTGCCGAATACACTTGGCACTACAGTAAGCCTGACGCTAGGTGATACGAAAGAATATACTCAACTTAAGACACCTACGAAGATCCCCCCTAGAGAGTATCTATCTCTGATCAGGGTTCTTATCATTTGATTCCTTAACTTCTTACATTTTATTACATATATGTCCTCATTTGACATGTAATAAATCTTCCGTGCGTATAAGTTAATTACTTTTGTAAATAAACGATTTAGAATCAAATGAAAACATTTAAAATACTATTCATACTTCTATTCATCCCCCTACTCACTTTCAGTAAAGACATTCTGAAAGGGTATGTATCCGACAGCCAAGATCAGCCATTAATAGGAGCATCTGTAAAATGGGAGAACTCTAATTCAGGAGTTATCACTAACGATGAAGGATATTTTGAAATATCAGGCGTAGCTGGGAAAGACCACATGCTGACTGTATCATACGTTGGCTTTAAGGACAAGATTGTCCATATCCACTCTTTCGATGAAATCCAAAAAATCACCCTTTCAGAGAATACGGAACTCAATGAAGTCATCATAGAGAAAAGCGTTCCGGGAACTATTAAGGCGCGCAGAGAAGTCCTCCAAACTGAGAAAATCACCACAAGAGAACTCCAGCGCGCAGCATGTTGCAACCTGTCGGAAAGTTTCGAAACCAACCCTTCGGTAGATGTTTCTTTCAGCGATGCGGTAACGGGAGCAAAACAAATACAGCTATTAGGATTAGCCGGCACCTATGTGCAGACTCTGACAGAAAACTATCCAAACTTCCGAGGGGTAGCATCTATATACGGACTCGATTATATTCCCGGTCCATGGATGGAAAGTATTCAGATCTCAAAAGGCGCAGCTTCTGTAAAAAATGGCTATGAGTCTATCACCGGACAAATGAACGTAGAGTACAAAAAACCAAACAATTCAGATCCTTTAAGCCTCAATGTGTTCGCCAGCGATGCAGGACGCTACGAAGGAAATGCTGATGCAGCCTTCATTTTAAGCGAAAAATTAAACACTGGTGTATTTTTACATTACTCGAATGAGTCTGCTACGCACGATGACAACGACGATAGTTTCCTAGACTCTCCGAAGAAGCATCAATTTAATGTAATGAACAGATGGCATTACACCTCTGGGAGATATGCTGCTCAGTTCGGACTTAAGTTTTTGCAAGATTATCGTACCAGTGGGCAAACGATGCACACACTGAATGATGCTTCAATCAATAAAGACAAGCCTTTCGAAGTCTCTCTGAAAGCAAACAGAGGAGAGTTTTATACAAAGAACGCTTATCTGATTGACGAGAACAGAAATGGGAATATAGCATTGATATTCACAGGGTCTTATCACGACCAAAAATCGCAGTATGCAACGAATAAATACAATGTATATGGAAACAATCTGTATGCTTCACTAATGTACGAAACAGACTTAACCCCTATGCACCGTATTAGCGCAGGGCTAAGCATGAATTGGGATAAATACAATCAATCCATGCTGCTTCCCTATACCATAGCAGACCAACCAGACGAAGAGACAACCTCGGGAGGATACATGCAGTACACATTCAACAAAGATAATAAGTTTGTTGCGTTAGCAGGGCTTCGCACCGACTATAGCACCCTGCACAAGAAAGCTTTTGTGACCCCTCGCCTGCATCTGAAATATATGCCTACCGAATGGGTTAACTTAAGAGCTTCAGCGGGGAAAGGCTATCGTACAGTATTTGTTATGCCTGAGAATAGCTTCTTCTTAGCCAGCAATAGACGATTCGAAATTGAGAATAACTTAAAACAGGAGTCTGCTTGGAATTATGGGACAAGCGTCTCTTTTCATATCCCAATTAAAGGAGAAGAATTAACAATTTCGGGAGAATGGTATAGGACAGATTTCGACAATCAGGTCGTAACCGATGTTGATAGCGACCCTCATGCTGTAAGGTTCTATAATCTGAAAGGGAAATCTTACGCGAATAGCTTTCAAATAGAAGCATCATATCCCCTATTCAGAGGTTTTAATATCTTGGCTGCATATCGTTGGACAGATGCAAAAACCGAATATGGAGGCAAGCTAATGAAAAAACCGCTAATCAGTGACTACAAAGCTTTGGCTACCGCTTCGTATGAGACCAAATTAAGAAAATGGGTATTCGACCTTACTGCTCAATTTAACGGAGGAGGAAGAATGCCAACACCAGACGCAACGAATCCATTATGGAATACGACATTCGATCCTTATACTATATTGAATGCTCAGATCACAAAAAACTTCCGTACATGGAGTGTATATGCAGGTGCTGAGAATATTACAAATTTCAATCAGAAGAATCCTATCATTTCACCAGAGAATCCTTTTGGAAACACCTTTGATGCAACAATGGTATGGGGACCGACAATGGGACGAAAATTCTATATAGGCTTGCGTTATGCAATAGGCAGATAGAAACACTTATTGATAAAAACAGAAAAGGAGAAGATGTTAAAGCGTCTTCTCCTTTTCTGCTTTATGTCTGTCTACAATTATTACTTTCTTTTCTTACTTAAATTCAACAGTTCAACCTTACGGAACTCCACAGGATGGCTTTCCGATTGTAACGAAATACGTCCGCTCTTCAACGGCCCTTGAGGCAGGTTCGGTTCAGGGCTAACATTTCCACCTCCGATAGTCAGGTTTGTATATGTTAATATTGTATCTCCCTCTACAACATGATGCACAATACTATCGCTGTAAACGATCATCTCTAACGTCACCCATTGGTCGCCATGATATGTTTTAGAACTGGAATCGTAGCAGTGACCTTCATACAATTCTCCATTTATATGGACTAATGTACCGGGAGTACAAAGGTTTCCCGTATGTCTTTCGGTTGTACCATCACCACCCAACATCTGAGCTTCTATCGAAACTGGAAAATCTTGATCTAAAGCCATTGTTGCAGGATCGGGACAATGCAGCATTGCGCCACTATTGCGCCAAGCCCAACCTTCACCCCCGGGAGCTTGTTCTCCTACGAAGCGGTATTCTACACGTAATTTATAGTCTGAATATTCTTCGTTTGTATAGATATGTCCGTAACGTTGATTGAAATTATCTCCATATGCATCATATTTAACCTTCATCACGCTATCTTCTACATAGAATGTATTTCCGAAGTTTTCTCCAACCGGATATCCTCTTATTTTAACCGTCCATCCTGTCAGATCTTTTCCATTAAAAAGCTGAATCCACTCTTCTGTTTCCTCTTGCTGCACAGCTTGTTTACAGCCTACAAGGCATACTGCAACAATAAATAATAGCCACAAGTTTTTCATAAATTGATTTTATTTAATTAATTTTTTCTTTTCTAAGCCGCTAAGATAAACATTTTATCACAATTGATAGTCTAACATCATTTTACATCTATAGAAAATGTTTAATACCATAAAACGATTATCTTTATCGAATGAAAATTTTTGAGAACAATAAAGTTTTATTTCGATATTCGCTCATCATAGCAGCTATCATCATAGCCTGCGGATCTCTTATTGTATCTCACTATCTCATCAAAGACCTCTCGAAAGAAGAACGAAATAAGATTGAGATCTGGGCTGAAGCTATGCAAGAGATGGTTAGCCAAAATGAGAACAGTAATATTAACTTAGTGGCACAAATACTTTCAAGCAATACAACAATTCCCGTTATTCTCTATGATAAGAAAAATGATCATTATATATCGCATAATATAGAATTACCCGAAGCACAAGAGCAGGAATTTCTAAAACAAAAAGTTCAGGAGTTTGCAAGAAAGCATAAACCTATACTCATCGAGGTTGAGGAATTTGACCAGTATGTATATTATGACGATTCATACACTTTAAAAAGATTACAAATATACCCCTATGTACAAGCGGGTGTTTTGATCATTTTTATGATTACTGCTTTTTTAGCATTATTCTCTACAATGAAAATGGAACAAGACCGATTGTGGGTAGGGTTATCTAAAGAAACAGCACATCAATTAGGCACTCCTATATCATCCTTGTTAGCTTGGATAGAATATTTGAAGATGAAAGATGCAGACTCCACTATTCTTAACGCTATGGAGAAAGACGTTAATCGTTTACAAATGATAACTGATCGATTCTCCAAAATAGGTTCAACCCCGGCATTAGAGTCCAAAGAGATATCTACGACAATAGAGCAAACTATATCGTACCTTGAAAAAAGAATTTCAAAAAAAGTAGTTTTCACACTTAACACACCAACAGAACCACTCTTTGCTACAATAAGCCCCCCTTTGTTAAGTTGGGTAATAGAAAATCTCACAAAAAATGCAGTTGATGCAATGGGAGGCCAAGGTAATATCACTTATACAATTAGTGATAAGGGCAAAATTGTATCTATAGACATAACCGACTCAGGCAAAGGCATTCCAAAATCTAAGCACAGCACAATATTCAATCCGGGATATACTACAAAATCAAGAGGATGGGGATTGGGATTATCTTTAGCCAAACGAATCATCGAGTCTTATCATAAGGGAAAAATCTATGTAAAATCCTCCGAAATTGGAGTGGGCACTACATTTTGTATTGAGCTTAAAAAATCAAATTAACACCTTTTTGGAAATACTTTAACTTTTTTGATCAGATAATTTACCTATTTTTGCATCAATTCGTTTAAAATTTAACATTTTTACTAAAATCTGATGAGTAAATTTTCTAAAGCTTTTTGGGTCGCCAACAGTGTCGAACTACTTGAGCGACTGGCGTACTATGCTGTCTTCATTGTCATTACCCTTTATTTATCAAACGTCTGGGGCTTTTCTGATATCGAAGCTGGTATCATTTCTGGTATTTTCTCGGCATCATTATACTTACTTCCAACATTCACTGGAGCCTTTGCCGATAAAATAGGTTTTAGATCTTCGATAATACTTGCTTTTGCTTTACTTACTTTAGGATATGGAGGGTTGGGCCTACTACCAACACTACTACAAAGTGCAGGACTAGTCAGCTATGGGATGACAACTACTTTCTCCGGTCTAGAGGATAGCGCATTAAGATGGAGTATAGCTCCGGTTCTTGTCCTATTAGTTATTGGAGGTGCTTTTATCAAAGCTGTCATATCGGGAACTGTTGCCAGAGAAACGACTTCAGAAAATCGCGCTCGTGGATATTCAATTTTCTACATGATGGTAAACATCGGAGCTTTTACCGGAAAAACAGTTGTTGATCCTCTTCGCAGAAGTATGGGAGATGAAGGGCTTGTATATCTCAATTTCTTCTCTGCAGCCATGACATTTCTCGCCTTGATTGCCGTCTTCTTATTCTACAAATCTGTAAAGACTGAAGGAAAAGGAAAAAGCTTTTCCGAAATAGGAAGTGCTTTATTGAAAGTATGTATGAATGGGCGTCTTATCACTCTTATATTGATCATTAGCGGGTTTTGGATGATACAAAGCCAAATGTATGCAACTATGCCTAAATACGTTATCCGCCTGATTGGAGAAGATGCCTCTCCCGGATGGTATGCCAACGTAAACCCATTTGTCGTTGCTCTTTGTGTAAACTTCATTACCACTTTCATGAAAAGATACACCTCCCTTAGCTCTATGACGATAGGGATGTTGATTATTCCTTTCTCTGCACTAGTGATGTCTTTCGGAAATCTAATAGGAGGTGAGTCTATTTTAGGAATGCATCCTGTTGCATTTATGATGATAATAGGTATTGCAATGCAAGCTATTGCTGAATGCTTCATATCTCCTCGCTTTCTTGAATATTTCTCACTCCAATCGCCGAAAGGAGAAGAAGGTCTTTATTTAGGTTTTAGCCATTTGCACTCATTTTTTTCTTATCTTTTTGCTTTCGGACTTTCAGGTTTCTTACTTGAAAAATACTGTCCAGACCCTAAAAACTTTGCCTCTGCAACAGAGTATGCAGCAGCTACAGAACATGCACACTATATTTGGTATGTATTCGTTGGAATTGGATTAATCTCAGCAATCGCTCTTGTTATCTATGGTAGAGTGGTAAAGAAACTAGATGAAAAGAAAGAACTTCAAAACCTAGAAGGTACTACTGTATAAAACAATCAAAATATTTTTTAAATCCCTGAATAGACCGCTATTCAGGGATTTTTATTTAATATGCATTCTATGTTGTCATTTTCTTATAATATGAGCGACTAACATAGTAAAAGATGATTATATGAATAAAGCTGAATTAGAGAAATCATTTATAGAGATGGTACAACAGAATGAACGTATCATTTACAAAGTATGCTCTTTTTATGTATCTGATGAATATCCGCTGGTCGACTTATATCAGGAAGTCGTATATAATCTTTGGAGCTCTTATCCTAAATTCAGAAACGAAAGTAGCCAATCTACTTGGATATATCGCATAGCTCTTAACACCTGCATTTCGGGACTTCGCAAATTCTTAAGAAAGCCCCCAAAAGTATCTGTTTCTATATTTGAAGATGCGATCGCCGCTCCTGAAGATAAAACCGGACAAATACAAGAGATGTACAACTTCATAAACCAGCTTAGCAAAATAGAGAAAGCTATCGTCTTACTATGGCTCGAAGAAAAATCATATAAAGAAATAGCTGAAATCACAGGTATAACAGTCAGTAATGTGGCTACAAAGCTGAAACGAGCGAAAGAAAAACTAAAAAAAATGTCAAACAGTTAAAAATTGGAATAGTATGGAATTCGAAGAATTAAAAAATACATGGTCGGCACTAGACGAACGACTAAAGAGGCAAGAAGCTTTAAAAGAAAACATTATCAAGGAAATGCTAAAATCGAAGTCGGGTAAAGCTTTAAATCGATTGATCAATTATACCTATTTCGGTATTATCATATGCTTAATTGTAATCATTCCTTTAGCTTATAGAATGACCTCTACCTACTTTGGTGTATTTAAGACATCTATATTTATTATGGGTATAGGTATGCTATTGCTTAGCACCATAATAGGAATATACAATATTACTCTGCTCAATAAAATTGATTTCACAAAGAGGATTACTTCGAATATCAAGTTAATAGAAAGCTATAATATTAGAATAAAAAAACAGTTGGCTGGAATATATGCTTTAGCTTTTATTTTTATTGCATTAGCTATAATCGCAGGTCTTATATCCCCTAATATGGAAATCTGGAGATGGATTGCTATCATTGCCTGTATACCTGTTGCCATCACCCTTTCCATATGGGAATACAAACGGATTTATAAGTTAAATATAGACTCAATATCAAGTAGTCTGAAAGAAATAAAGGAATTAGATCAAGAGGATGAATAGTATTGAATAGAAGCCGTTGAACTTTAACTTTCTTCAACGGCTTTTCTTTTGCCGGATAAAATAAAATTAGCATTATCTTTGTACTCTCGAAACTAAAAAAACATCAATGAGTAGAAAGAAAAAACAACTTCCAATAATTGAAGGAGTAGAAATTACAGATATAGCAGCAGAAGGAAAAGCAATAGCTAAAATAGACGACATGGTAGTATTTATACCCTATGTTGTACCAGGAGACGTAATGGATTTGCAGTTAACACGTAAAAAGAATAAATACGCAGAAGGAAAGCCAATACGTTTCATATCCTATTCTCCGAACCGAACTGACGCATTTTGTGAGCATTTCGGAATCTGCGGAGGATGCAAATGGCAAATACTACCCTACATCGAACAATTAAAGTATAAACAAAAGCAAGTTGTTGATAACTTAACTCGAATAGGAAAAATAGAACTTCCTGAGATTGATCCTATATTAGGATCTGAGAAGACTGAGTTTTATAGAAACAAGCTAGAATTCACTTTTTCGAATAAAAAATGGCTTACGCTAGAACAGATTAATTCAGGCGAAAGCTTTGACAATATGAACGCTTTAGGCTTCCACATACCAGGAATGTTTGACAAAGTGCTTGACATTAATAAATGTTGGCTGCAAGATGATATTTCGAATCAGATCCGCAACTTCATCCGCCAATATTGCAATGACAATGACTATACGTTCTTCAACTTGAGGAACCAAGGAGGATTGATGCGTAATATTATTATACGGACATCCTCTACAGGCGAACTTATGCTCATTGTTGTCTTTTATGAGAATGACAGAAAGAAGAGAGAAGCCTTACTAGATGCTATTGCCGAAAAATTTCCTCAGATCACATCTTTGCTATATATCATAAACGAAAAAGCAAATGACACAATTACCGATCAAGTAGTTCTGAACTGGAAAGGTAAAGACTATATCTATGAAGAAATGGAGGGTTTAAAATTCAAAATTGGTCCTAAATCTTTCTACCAAACAAATAGTGAGCAAGCATATAATCTATATAAAATAACCAGAGATTTCGCTCAACTTACAGGAAAAGAATTAGTCTATGACCTATATACCGGCACTGGAACAATTGCGAACTTCGTCGCACGTCAGGCCGAAAAAGTTATAGGTATCGAATATGTAGAAGATGCCATAGAGGATGCTAAATTCAACTCTCAAAACAATGGTGTAGAGAACACTTTATTTTATGCCGGAGATATGAAAGATATCCTCACACTGGATTTCATCAATGAGCATGGTCGCCCTGACGTTATCATCACCGATCCTCCCAGAGCCGGTATGCATGATGATGTTATTAAATCAATCCTTTTTGCAGAACCTATCCGCATCGTTTATGTTAGCTGCAATCCGGCAACTCAAGCTCGCGATTTATCCCTACTTGACGAAAAGTACAAAGTAGCAAAAGTTCAGCCAGTAGACATGTTCCCTCATACCCATCATGTAGAAAATGTTGTTCTGCTAGAAAAAAGATAAGTAAAAAGGAGAACCGGATGATCATTTATCTTACAAACCCCTTATGTATTATAACAAATACTTATATTTGCAGTATATCTATTAACAATTTATCTATATAAACTACAAAAAATGAAAATCGCTATTGTTGGTGCAAGTGGTGCTGTAGGACAAGAGTTCCTTAAAGTACTAGATGAACGGAATTTTCCTATCGAGGAGTTAGTTTTATTTGGTTCTGCCAGAAGTGCAGGAAACACGTATGAGTTTCGAGGAAAACAATATACAGTAAAGGAACTAAAGCACAACGACGATTTTAAAGGTATAGATATCGCTTTTACATCAGCAGGAGGAAGTACATCTGTCGAATTTGCAGAAACAATAACCAAGCATGGTACTATCATGATAGACAATTCCAGTGCTTTCCGCATGGATAAAGATGTTCCACTAGTAGTTCCGGAAGTTAATGGAGAGGATGCAAAAGATCGTCCAAAAGGAATTATAGCAAATCCTAATTGTTCCACCATACAGATGGTAGTAGCGATGAATGTTATAAACAAAATTTCTCCGATCAAGCGTGCTCAAGTAGCAACCTACCAAGCTGCATCCGGGGCAGGCGCTGCCGGAATGGAGGAACTAATAAAACAATATCAGCAAATCGCATACAACTCAGACGTTACTGTCGAAAAATTTGCATACCAACTGGCATACAATCTAATTCCTCAGATAGATGTATTTACAGACAACGGATATACAAAAGAAGAACTAAAAATGTATTACGAGACACAAAAGATAATGCACTCTGACATTCAGGTCAGCGCAACATGTATACGCGTCCCTGTTCTTCGCTCGCACTCCGAAGCTATTTGGGTTGAAACAGAACGTCCGATATCTGCAAAAGAAGCAAAGGAAGCTTTCGCTAAAGCAGAAGGGATTGTATTACAAGATAACCCTGCCGAAAAAGAATATCCAATGCCTTTATTTGTAGCAGGTCAAAATCCGGTTTATGTAGGTCGCGTTCGTGAAGATATTGCCAATCCGAATGGGTTGACATTCTGGGTAGTTGCTGATCAGATAAAGAAAGGAGCAGCATTGAACGCCGTACAAATAGCAGAGTATTTAATTAAAGAAAATGCTATTTAATTTCACAACTTGTTTGTAAAATCAAAACAAACAGCTATATTTGCATCGCAATTAAGCAAAATCAGCTTTGAGCGATCTCAGGAAGTGTGGGTGAGTGGCTGAAACCACCAGTTTGCTAAACTGACGTACGGGTAACTGTACCGGGGGTTCGAATCCCCCCGCTTCCGCAGATTAAATTTTCAGCAAAAGAAGAGCGACTAAGTAATTTAGTCGCTTTTTTTATTCCTACCTTATAATTTTATTTATAAGTGAAAATTCTGATTAAATCTATGATTCCGATTATCTTTTAACACCAAATTTTTCATCAGAATCTTTATCTCCTCTAGGTTCTACATGCACCACAATATCATATACATTCTCCACTGTTAGCTTTATACTCTCTACAACAGCTTCTGCAATATCATGAGCCTCATTTAAAGTTATAGCACCATCTACCTCAATATCTAAAGATATCACATAAAGATTTCCCACCTGACGCGACCTCATACGATGCGGGTTATATGCTCCGGGGACTCTTTCAACAGCCTCAAATATCTTATCATACACAGATACATCTTTTACTCCATCCATCAGTTCAATATTGGAGTCCATGAAAATACCAATTGCTGATTTTATTATAAATCCACTTATAACCAACCCCGTTATTGCATCAAGTATTGGCAACTGAAAAACAAAAGTAAAAATCAGTCCGAGCAGAACACCAACCGAGATAATAACATCATTCCTCATGTTCAGCGCATTCGCTTTCAGCATCGAACTTTGAATTTTATCACCTTGACGATATTGATAAAAAGCGAGCAGTCCTTTACCTATAATTGAAAAGACTGTAACATATACAGCTATAATTCCAGGAAGTGGCTTCGATTCTGAAGTAAATATTTGCTGAACGGAGAAAAATAACATTTGAAGTCCGGCGTAAAAAATCACCATTGACAAAACTTTTGTCGCTATTCCTTCCGCTTTCTCGTAACCGAAAACATATTTCTCACTAGGAGGGCGTCTGATTATTCGCGCAGTAAATATCATCACAATCGAGATAACCACATCTGTCAATGAATCAATTCCATCACTTATAACAGCTAAGCTCCCTGACAATCCCCCTACAACTATCTTAGCTAAAGACAAAATAGAATTTCCGATTGTACTCACCCAAGAAGTCTTTGTTAGTACATGGTTTCTTAATGTAGTTTTATCCACAATATGCGCTTTTTATTCACCACTACAAATATAAAAAAGAAAGACCTTTATTCAAACTAGAAAAAGGTCTCTCTTAAAATATGTATATTTTAAATACTACCCCATTACATGAGAAGCATCAAGTATTATCTTCAGCAAGAACAAGATTGCAATAACAAATACTGTAACAGATACATCTTTCGATTTTCCGGCAAATACTTTGATGATAGCAAAGCTTAACATACCAAATACAATACCTTCTGCTATACTATATGTAAATGGCATAAACACAATAGTCAAGAATGCAGGCAGACCTTCACTCATATCGTTGAAATTAATTTTAGCAACAGATGAGATCATAAATAGCCCTACAATAATTAACGCTGGCGATGTAGCAGCTGCCGGCACCATTAAGAATAGAGGAGCAAAGAACAAAGCCAAAGCGAACATCAACGCTGTACCTACTGATGTCAATCCTGTTCTACCACCAGAAGCTACACCCGAAGCACTCTCTACATATGCAGTAATTGTACTTGTTCCTAAAACAGAACCAACTGTCGTTCCTAAAGCATCAGCAAATAAAGCTTTTTTCATTTGAGGGAAATTGCCATCTTCATCAGCTAAGCCTGCTTTTGACACCACTCCGATCAAAGTTCCTACAGTATCAAATAGATTTACAAACAACAGAGTGAATACTACAATCAACATATTGAAAGAAAAGATATCATCCCACTGAAATTGAGCAAATATAGGCGCAATAGAAGGTGGTGTACTTATTATACTAGAATCAGGTAATTTCACATCACCAAGTATCAATCCAAAAATTGTAGCAACAACAATACCGATCAATATTGATCCATTCACGTTTCTAACAAACAACACAGCTGTAACTATCAGTCCCAAAAGAGCAATCCAGACACTATGTTGAGCAAAATCGCCAAGAGAAACAAGTGTAGCATCATTAGAAACTACAATTCCAGCATTTTTAAGACCAATCAGCGTAATAAACAAGCCAATACCTACAGGAATTGCATCTTTCAACACCTTAGGTATACTTTTCACAATAAGCTCACGCACATTAAAGAATGTAAGCAAGATGAAGATTATTCCCTCTATAAACACAGCCGTTAGTGCAAACTGCCAAGAATACCCCATTACTCCACAAATAGTAAATGCAAAAAACGCATTCAATCCCATACCCGGAGCCTGAGCAATAGGAAGTTTAGCATACAATGCCATCATCAATGTAGCGAATATTGTAGCTAAAGCTGTTGCTGTAAATAGTGCATCCTTATCCATGCCCGTTGTAGACAAAATACTAGGATTTACTATTAATATATAAGACATTGTAAGGAAAGTAATAAGACCGGCAAGCAATTCCTTGCGGATCGTTGTATTATTTTCCTTTAATTTGAATGTTTTTTCTAAAAGATTTTTCATCGTATTTTAAACCTTAAAAGTTCCACTTAGCGGCTAGAGTTGGATTAACAACAGTTTTATTGTAAGGGAGGAAATTATTACTAATTTCTATTTCACTACCCAAAGATAAATTAGGCGTTACATTGTACCAGATTTGAGGCTCTGTCAACAATACAACTTTCTTATCGTTAGAACTAGTAGCGTGGCTTCTATCTTTGTTCTCTGTCCACAAATCAAGGAATCCCGATAATGTAAGTTTATCGTTCAGTAAATTTACACCCCACGTAACAGTCCACTGAACATCATTGCTTACTCTCGCAAAAGCATGATATTTATATGCTACATATGTACTTAGATTAACACCTCCCAGATTTGTAGCATAAGAAGCACCAGCCAGATATGCATTTGGAATTTTTCCCCATGAGGCCAAACCTCCATTAAACTCTACGTGAGCCATAATCGGAGATTTTCCTAATTTAAGATCACGAGCTATTTCGAGGTAGGCAGTACCTATATTTCCTCTACTTTGGTTAAAGTCTAGATCTACGAACATAAATGTAGAACCCCACTTGTCAGGTTTAAACATTTCAAATGTTGCTGTGAAATAATTTTTTTCTGAAATTTTGTCTCCATGTAAAGCATGACGAGGATCGAAATGTAATTGAATGTTTTGTGCAAATCCCACACAAGATAGCACCAATAGAGCTAATGTTACAAGTACCTTTTTCATCGTTTTTTAATAATTACAATTATGAATATTTGTATTGAAATGCAAAAATAATCAAAAATAAGGACTATCGATACATCTGTATTTTTTTAACTAAAAGAAGTTTTCACCAAGTAAACGAGAAGAGTTTTTCCTTGCATTTTTGACATATTTAAAACCTTTTTCATATAAAAAAGAATATCTTATCTAAATAAATTCAGCTTTATTGATAGCTATTAAAAAATCTTCCGATACGAAACGAATCTTTTCCAAGGCACATTTCATGTATTATCCTCATAATGAAGATTTTAAATCAAAACAACTCTATCCTTTTTATTTTTTATCTAAATTTTTATCATTTTTATTTTGGAATATAAAAAAAGTACCTATCTTTGCACCGCTGTTAGCAAAAGAACGGGATGTAGCGCAGTCCGGTTAGCGCACCTGCTTTGGGAGCAGGGGGTCCCAGGTTCGAATCCTGGTATCCCGACGATAAAAAGCACTTAGAATGATCTAAGTGCTTTTTTCTTTTACATATATTAAATAACTAGAGATCCTCATTTACATACAATCAACTGAAAGCATTCAGAAGGATTCAACATACATAAATCAATAATCAAATATAGTTTGCCTATTCTCTATAGCTGCCTGAGCTGATGCAATCCACGCTATTGATACACGCATAGGCGAACAAGAAACATAATCCAAGCCTATTCTATGACAGAACTTAACAGAAGACGGCTCTCCTCCATGCTCACCGCAAATGCCACACATACAGTCTGGATTTATTTTTCTTGCATGCCTCACCGCATGATCCATAAGCAAACCAACTCCTTTTTGATCTAAGATCTGGAATGGGTCATGCAATAGAATATTTTTCTCTAAATAGACAGGTAGAAAAGAGAAGAAATCGTCTCGAGAAAAGCCAAAAGTCATTTGAGTTAAGTCATTTGTACCGAAGGACATAAATTCAGCCTCTGTAGCAATACCATCCGCAGTCAGTGCAGCACGAGGGGTTTCAATCATTGTCCCAATCTTAAAGTCGACTCTATCTCCTTCTTCTTTAAACAGTTTCTCTGCAGCATCTAAAATAATTTGTTTCTGCACTTTGAACTCATTTAAAGAGGAGGTCATAGGCACCATTATTTCCGGATTACACTCTATCCCTTCTTTTTTGAGTTCCAACACAGCTTTCAAAATAGCAGTTGTCTGCATTTCTGTGATTTCAGGGAATGTATTTCCTAAGCGACAGCCACGATTTCCAAGCATAGGGTTATGCTCTTCCAATGTTTCTATTCGTCGTTGAACTGTTTCTACCGGAATTCCCATTACTTTTGCTATTTCTACCTGACCTGCTATATCATGAGGCATAAATTCATGCAAAGGCGGATCTAACAAACGAACAGTAACAGGCTTGCCTTGCATCACTTTAAATATTTGCTTAAAGTCTTCTAGTTGATATGGAGCCATTTTTTCTAATGCCAACTTACGAAATTCTGTATTTTTGGCTAGAATCATTTCACGCATCGCTTTAATACGCTCACCATCAAAAAACATATGCTCTGTACGACACAAGCCAATACCTTTGGCTCCAAAGCTAAGTGCTCTTGCTGCATCAGCAGGAGTATCAGCATTCGCCCATACTTCCATGCGAGAATATTTGAATGCCAATTCCATCAAATCTCTAAAGTCTCCGGATAATTCTGCTGCTTGTGTTTTTATTTGACCGGTATATACTTCTCCTGTATATCCATTTATAGAGATAAAATCACCTTCTTTAAGCACCAGATTTCCTATACGAACAACTCTTGATTTGTAATCTACTTGTAAATCTCCAGCTCCTGACACACAGCATTTACCCATACCACGAGCTACTACTGCGGCATGAGAAGTCATACCTCCTCGAGCGGTAAGAATCCCTAGAACGACAGTCATTCCTGCTAGATCTTCCGGGGAAGTTTCTATGCGCACCAAGATTGTCTTTCGTCCCGATTCGTGCCATCTGGCAGCATCGTCCGAGAAGAATACTATTTTTCCAGAAGCTGCTCCCGGAGACGCAGGAAGTCCTTTTGTTATAGGTGTTACTTTTGCCAAAGCTTCAGGATCGAACACCGGATGTAATAACTCATCTAGCTTATTAGGTATAATTCGCTGAATTGCTGTCTTTTCATCAATCTTTCCTTCTTTCAGCAGATCCATCGCTATTTTAACCATTGCGGTACCTGTACGTTTCCCATTACGAGTTTGTAACATCCAGAGTTTTCCTTCTTGCACAGTAAACTCCATATCTTGCATATCTTTGTAATGATCTTCCAGTTTCTGTTGATAAGAATTTAACTCTTCATAAATCTCAGGCATTAACTCTTCCATCGATTTATATTCTGCAAGTCTTACTTCCTCCGAAATTTTCATTATACGAGCCCATTGCAACGATCCTTCTCTGGTTATCTCCTGAGGAGTGCGAATACCTGCAACAACGTCTTCTCCTTGAGCATTTATCAAGAATTCTCCATTAAATACATTTTCGCCGGTAGCTGCATTACGAGAGAAACACACACCACTAGCAGATCTATCACCCATATTCCCATAAACCATAGCCTGAATATTAACGGCTGTACCCCATTCTGCAGGAATATCCTCTAACTTGCGATAAAGAATAGCTCGTTCATTCATCCATGAGTTAAACACGGCACATATAGCACCCCATAATTGCTCATATACATCTGTAGGAAAATCTTTCCCTGTGCGTTTTTTCACTTCTGCTTTGAATCTCTGAACCAGAAGTTTTAAATCATCTGTACCAAGCTCACTATCAAGATTTACATTCTTAATTTTCTTTACTTCATCAATAATTTCTTCGAAAGGATCAACATCTTCCTTGCTTTTAGGCTTCAAGCCTAATACGGTATCTCCATACATCTGAATAAACCGACGATAAGAGTCCCATGCAAAACGAGGATTATTTGTTTTCTTCGACAAGCCTTCAACGATTTCATCATTCAATCCAAGGTCGAGAATTGTGTCCATCATTCCCGGCATAGAAGCACGAGAACCTGATCGTACAGAAACCAATAAAGGATTCTGCGAATCTCCAAATTTAGTATTCATTAGATCTTCTATGTAACGAATAGAAGCTTCTACCTCTGGCTTTAAAAGTTTTTCGATTGCCTCTTCTCCTATTTCAAAATATTCGTTACAAGCTTCAGTAGTTATCGTAAATCCAGGAGGAACCGGGATTCCTATTAGGTTCATTTCAGCCAAATTAGCGCCTTTTCCACCAAGCAGATCTTTCATCTCAGCTCTTCCCTCTGCTTGTCCATCTCCAAATCTGTAAACTCTCTTTTTTTCCATAACTAATTTGTGTTTTAGTTGAATACCGAGCAGGCATTCTATTTGAAATATTAGATCAATTATCGAAGCAGGTAGTATTAGACCCTATTAAATTACAAAAAAAAGTAGAGAATAATCATGTATTTAACAGAAAATATCTTTTTTAATATAAAATCACCCCCAAAATAAAGAATATGCAAATGAGATAGTGAATAAATACAGATAAAGGGTAGCATTATTGAAATAAAATTACTCTATACAACAAATTGAACGACTATTCATTTTTATTAACTTAATTAATCGAAAGAAACCTTAAAATCAAAGATTATAGAAAGCTATCGATTTTGTTTTTCTGTTTTTTAAAGCAATATTTGCATATAACTTTTTAAAATTACATATCGAGAGACAATCCTGATAATTTTTTAATACAAAATACCATGTTAAAAAAAAGTTTTCTACTTCTTTTTTTGCTTACTGCCTGCTATAGTATATCTGCAAAAAAACAAGATCCAGCCGATTATGTAAACACGCTTCAGGGGACAAACTCTGAACATGCTCTAACCAGAGGTAACACCTACCCTACTACAGCTCTTCCTTTTGCCATGCATACATGGACACCACAAACTGGAGTCAATGGGGATGGCTGGAAGTATCAATTCAAAAAAGATTCTATTCGTGGTTTTCAACAAGCACATCAATGTAGTTCTTGGACGAGAGACTATTGTGTATTTTCTCTTATGCCTATTACAGGAGATCTTGCCGTTGACCAATTTAGCAGAGCCGCTAAATTTAGTCACGACAACGAAATCGGAAAACCATTTTATTACAGCGTTCAATTGGACAATGGCATTAAGACAGAAATGTCTCCTGTCGAAAGAGGAGCCCACATACGATTCTCTTTTCCTAAAAGTGGAGATTCCTTTGTTGTATTTGATGGTTATACTAAATGGTCTAAAGTAAATATAGACCCCGAAAAAAGAAGAATTACCGGATATGTAACAAACGGATCTTCATTGAAAGAAGAATTTAAGAACTACTTTATCATTGAATTCGATGCCCCATTCGTATCTTATGGTACATGGACCGACAATGGGAAAACGATCACTCCTAACAGTAAAACATATGATAAAGTTGACAATGGCGGAGCTGGAGCATATATCGAATTTAAGAAAGGAGCCAAAGTTCAGGCAAAAGTAGTTTCGTCTTACATAGGACTTGATCAGGCTGAAATTACACTAAAAAGAGAATTAGGTAATTACAAAACCCTAGAACAAACGAAACAGGCTGCATTTGAAATATGGAACAAACATCTTTCACGTATGTTAGTCGAAGGAGGAACTGAAGAAGACAAAGCTACATTTTATTCTTGCTTTTTCCGCGCAAGTCTATTTTCTCGCAAATTCTACGAAATAGACGTTGACGGATCTCCTTATTATCGTAGTCCTAATGACTACAAGGTACATAAAGGTTATTACTATACCGACACCGGCTTTTGGGATACTTTTCGCGGTCAATTCCCATTGACTCTTCTGCTACACCCCACTATGCAAGGTCAATACATAAACTCTATGCTTGCTGCATATGATCAGTCAGGATGGTTACCATCATGGGATTTCCCTTCTGTAGGAGGAGGAATGATTGGAAACCATGCCATTTCTCTTTTCGCTGATGCTTGGGCAAAAGGTGTACGAACTTTCGATCCTAAAAAAGCGCTAGATGCATATCTTCATGAAGCGACAAACAAAGGAGAATGGGGACCTGCTAACGGTCGTGACGGATGGAAAGATTACTGGACTCTTGGATATGTATCTTATCCGGAAACACCAGAATCTACAGCAAAGACACTAGAATACACATACGATGACTGGTGTGCATATACCTTGGCGAAAGCTACCGACAACAATTTCCACAAAGATATTTTCGAAAAGACTATTTATAATTATAAAAATGTATTCGATCCTGAAACAGGCTTTATGAGAGGTCGCCAGAAAAACGGAGAATGGACTCCAAATTTCGATCCTATTGAATGGGGAGGTCCTTATACAGAAGGCTGTGCTTGGCACTACCTATGGTCTGTATTCCATGACCCTGCCGGATTGAAAGACCTCTTGGGCGGAGATGATAAATTCGTAGCAAAAATAGACAGTGTTTTTTCTACAACAAACGAATTTAAAATCGGTACGTATGGTCGCGTCATACACGAAATGACAGAAATGAAGATGATGAATTTGGGACAATATGCACATGGAAATCAACCCATACAGCATATGATCTATTTATATAGCTATACAAAGCAACCATGGAAAGCTCAATATTGGGCTAGGAGAGCAATGTCTTATCTATACAATTCTACAGAGAACGGATATCCTGGCGATGAGGATCAAGGACAAACATCATCTTGGTATGTTCTTAGTGCTATGGGATTATATAGCGTTTGCCCTGGAACAGATCAATATATAATAGGAAGTCCTATGTTTCCTAAAATGACTGTAACGTTTGAAGATGGCAAGAAATTAGAAATTATTGCTGAAAACAATTCTCCGGAGAATGTATATATTCAGTCAGCAACACTCAATGGCATTCCTTTCTCTAAAAACTATTTAACTTACAAAGAAATAACAGAAGGTGGAACTTTGAAGTACATAATGGGAAGCACACCAAACAAGGATAGAGGAATTAATCCTACTGATTGGCCATATTCTTTAAGTCAAACAACTAGAGAATAGGCATCAAGCATAAATAACTAAACAACAATAAAATAGCGACTGGGTCGAAAATATAAAACAGACAATATTAAATAATCTTATTTTTTAACTTGTATTGTTTAAAATTAATTTACTATTTTCGCCCAGTTTTAGAAAAAGAAAAATGGAGGCTAAAAAAGTAATAAACAAATAAAAAAACGCCGATAATAGGGCTAAAACAGAAGAAAGAAACAAACATCAAAAGCACATCATTTTATCAGAAAACTCTCTAATTGAGATTAGTATCATTAATATACTTCATTTAAACTATTATTTTTTATGATCACGATTGAAAAACTTAATCAAGCGCTTTCAAGCAAGCGTTGCAGGTTTGTCATGATTTTGGCATTCTGCTTCATTTCAACAGGCTTGTACGCGCAAAAGGTAGCTGTCTCAGGGACAGTTCAAGATGCTATGGGTGAAGTTCTTATTGGAGCTAGTGTAATTGAAAAAGGGACTAGCAACGGAACTATCACAGACATAGATGGTAATTTCACTCTCTCGGTTGCAAGCAACGCAACAATCCAAGTTTCTTACACTGGATTTTCTACTTATGAAGAAGCTGTCGCTGGCAAAAGTGTATTTAACATTGTTCTTCAAGAAGATACTAAACTTCTAGACGAAGTTGTGGTTGTTGGATATGGAACGATGCGTAAATCTGACGTTACTGGATCTATCTCTAGTGCAAAAGGGGCTGACATCGTTAAAAACCAGTCTTTCAGCGCACTTGATGGAATCAAAGGTAAAGTATCTGGGGTTAACATTTTCTCTAACTCAGGACAACCAGGAGCATACAGCCGCGTACTTATCCGTGGTGTAGGAACTATCAATGCATCTGCAGAGCCTTTGTATGTTGTTGATGGTATCGTAACAGAGAACTTCAATCTTTTGAATCCAAATGATATCGAAAGTATCGAAGTGCTAAAAGATGCATCTTCTGCTGCTATCTATGGAGCTAGAGGAGCAAATGGAGTTATCCTTGTTACTACTAAACGAGGAAAAGAAGGAGAAGGAATCTCAATCTCTTATGACGGTTCAGTTTCTGTAAGTACTGTTGCTCGCTACATGGAAACACTAAATGCTGCTCAATGGCAAGAAGCTTTCATGACTGGATTGAAGAACTCTAATACTTATCATGGTACTATTTATTCTCTGGACATGAAAGATCATTTCACAGATTCTCGCTATTTCGATGAAAATGGTAGAGCGATCTATGATACTGATTGGCAAAGAGAAGCTACTCGTGATGCATTATCTCACAACCACCAAGTTAGCATCCAACAAGCAGGAAAGAACTCTTCTTTAGGAGCATTCTTAAACTTTACAGATCAACAAGGAGTACTTCTAAATTCGTACATGAAACGTTTGAATGCAAGAATCTCTTACGATGCAAAACCAACTACATGGTTATCTACTTCTGTAGGCTTAACCGTTAACCACGCATGGGGTAATAATACAGACCATGGAGATGGAGGTCAAAATGCACTTCGTACAATGATAGAAATGCCGGCATGGTATCCTATCTATAATCCTGATGGATCTTGGGCTGATAACAATACAGCTATTTTTAAACCAGTACAAAAATATCCTGAAGGAAGCAAAGATGTTACAACTGCTTCATTCAATGGTGAAGACGGAGCTAATCCTGTTCACTTCCTAAATAGTGTAAAACGCAATCAGTATCGTACTAAAATTTTAGGAAACGTCGCATTTACATTCCACTTAGCGAAAGGATTAGATCTAAGAACTCAATTAGGTATCGACAGCGATCAAAATACAAATCGCGAATATGGTCCTAGAGATGTACATGATTTCGGTAAAGGAGACCAAGGTAACGCATACCAAACAAATAGTAGTAGACTTTACTGGCAAGAAACAACTTACCTGACATATAACAACGTATTTGATGATCACCGTATCAATGCAACTGCTGGTTTAGAGTGGTCAGAAATGGTGTACAACTATTTTTCAGCTAATGCCAAAGGTTTTATTGATGATTATTATGGCTATTATAATATGGGAGCAGGAAGCCGTCCTGCATCTGTAACTTCTAGTCGCACTCGTGAAGCGATGAACTCTTACTACCTAAGAGCCGGATATACTTTCAAAGACAGATATTCTGCAATGATTACTGGTCGTGTTGATGGTTCTTCTGTGTTTGGAGACAATAACAAATATTCATTCTTCCCTTCTGCAGGTTTGGCTTGGATTGCTTCAAATGAATCTTTCATGCAAAATCTTCCGACTATTAGCATGCTGAAGTTCCATACTAGTTATGGTGTAACAGGTAACAGTAAAATATCTGCATACCAAGCACTTCCAACTGTAGCATCTGGAACAACTGTTATTGGAGGAGAAAAAGTATCTACAGGACGCCTTGAAAGAATAGCAAATAAAGATTTGAAATGGGAAAGATCAAAAATGTTTGATGTAGGAGTAAACCTAGGTTTATTCAAAAATCGTTTAAGCTTTGATGTATCTTACTACTATAAATACACAGACAATCTATTGTACGGACGTCCAATCCCATATTCAACAGGTTTTGAAACTGTTATGGATAACATTGGAGAAGTATCAAACAGGGGTCTTGATATTATGGTTACTGCTACACCAGTAGCAACTCAAGATTTCACTTGGACAAGTACATTGAATATGAACTTCAACAAGAACAAAGTAGAAAAATTAGGGAACAATAATGCTACTATCTGGGAAAACTGGGGAACATTGAAAGTTGGTGAGTCATTATCTTCTTTTGGTGGATATGAGTGGTTAGGCATCTATGATTCTGGCGATAACATTGGACGTAGCAAAATAGCTACAGAAAAAACAATCTTAGGAAAAGGTTTACCCGACTGGACTGGTAGCTTTAGCAATAACTTCTACTACAAGAATTTTGATCTAACACTTGATTTCCAATTCTCATGGGGAGCTAAAGTTCTTCAAGATTATTTACATTCAACTCAGTCACGTTTCTTAACATCAGGTCTTTCAACAATCCTTACAGATGCGTGGACTCCAGAGAATACAAACACAACTGTACAAATGATTTATAACCGTCAATACGGAGACAGTTATAGTGACCAAAACTTTAACTCTTCTTGGTTAGCAGATGCATCTTTCCTTCGTCTAAACCTTGTACAACTAGGTTATACATTCGACAAGAAAGCTGCTAGCAGCGTTGGACTACAAGGATTACGCCTATATTTCAACGTAAACAATGCATTTATGCTTTGCTCTGATGATTTCAAAGGATATGACCCTGAAGCTTCTTCGAAAGGAGATAATAAATGGGGACAAGGTGTAATGTTCTTCGCTTATCCAAAAGCTCGCACATTTACACTTGGAGCAAACATTACATTCTAATTTCAAAAAAAAGAGATTTATGAAAAAAATTAAATATACCATATTAAGAAACATTGCAGGTCTGTTGATGCTAGCTACTCTAGCAACCTCTTGTGACTCTTTTCTTGGAGAAGATCCACATAGTGTAAAAACAGACGAATGGACTTCTCAAGCTGATGCAGAAGTAAGTGTGAATCAACTTTATGACAGTGGTCTTCCTGCTCTTTACGGAAACCGCAACAATGGTTGGCACCCAACAAGACTTATGTACGGGGGGTTAATGTCCGGACTATTTATTGATGATAGAAAAGATGGAGATTTCTCTGCTAACACAGAAATGTTGAATATCACATTTCAAACAGTAGCAAGTGATGTTAATAATCTTTATCGTATGCCTTATGAGGCTATAAATAGAGCAAACTTAGTTATTCAACGTTTACCGGGCTTGGTAGATAACCAAATTGTTTCAGAAAACAAGAAAAATGAACTGATCGGTCAAGCATATTTCTTCCGTGCTCTTTCATATTTCTTTCTAGTAAAAGAATTCGGATGTAAAGACGGAGAAGCTGAAGATGGTGCTAACGGAGGAGTTCCATTAGTATTAGAAGTATATCCAACAGCAGATCCAGTTACAATAGAAAAGCCGCGTGCTCCTATCGCTGACGTTTACAAACAAATTGAAGCTGACCTGCTTGAAGCAATCAAGGTGTTACCGAACAAAACATTCTACAACAATGGTTCTCGTATAACAAAACCTGCTGCTCAAGCATTATTAGCATCTGTTTACCTTCAATGGGCTGGATATCCTGTACAAAACACAGCTATGTATGCTGAAGCTGCAAAGATGGCTGAAGCCGTTATTAATGGAGGATCAGGTCATACATTAGAAACTAGTGCAGATGTAGAATTAAGAAGTGCTTTCAATGTTATTAAAACAGACAAAGACAACAAGGAAACGATCTATGCTGTAGAATACAACGAGCCATTACAAAAAGGTAACCCTTATATCAATGCATGTTTAGCAGGTGCTGCTACAAACTGGGTAAAATCCGATGGAAGCAAAGTTTTCAGCACTTCTGTTCTAAACAACATGTATCATGTAAGCAATCCTATTGTCGAAAGTTACAAAGCTGGTGACGTACGTGGTATGGAGAAAAACTTTTTCTTCCAAACGTATGTATCCAATGAAGGAATTGAATATGAAAATAACCAATACAGCAACTGGTTCTGGTTCGATGACGAAGCTATGATCAATAGTAAGGGTTCAAGTCTCGATTTCCCAGTATTACGTATGTCTGAAGTTTATTTGATTGCTGCTGAAGCTTTCCTAAAACAAGCTGCTTCTAATCAAGCTAAAGCAAAAGAATACTTAGAAGTAGTAAGAAAGCGTGCTTTCACTGTGAATGGTACTTTAGCTGACAGCTACTCTGTTCCTGCAACAATTACTATAGATGATGTATTGACTGAACGTCTACAAGAATTCCCGCTAGAATTTAAAGTCTGGGATGATATCCGTCGTAACAGACTATATCCTCAAGCTCAGGCTGATAAAACTCTTAAATGGGTAGATATAGCAACAGCAAAACCATACAACAAAAAGGATGGTAAAACCTTCAGCAACAACATGCACATGTTAGTTTGGCCAATACCTCAAGCTGCTATTGAGCGCAATGGTCAATTAAAACAAAATCCTGGATATTAACAATCAGAGATTAATAAATACAAAGAAGGCTAATCCTAAGGATTAGCCTTCTTTATTATACGTTCATCCCTTTATTATAATCTAAAGATATTATAAACAGATAAGGTCCCAAGATAAAAACTCAGCTCGCAAACCAAAAATAGCGCTCCACAACAATCACCTGCATATCCTCCAATCTTCCTTTTTATCAAAAATACTAGAATAAAGAATATTAGTATGGGGAATATGACTGCTATATATTGCATCATCCCCATCAAGAATAGCAAAGGAAATAACCCAAAGAATAAGGATATAATAAAAGGCTTTACCGACATTTTATTATAAACAACCTTTGCCTTACTCGTTTCTTCTGTTCGGGCATAAGGCAGTAATAATGTTATTTGCGATGCGATTAATTTACACAAAGGGTCTCCCGTTAAAATTGCAATGCATGCCAACTGCAAGTCCATTGAGTTTAGAAGGGTGTACAGCATCATGAAATAAACGACAAGACTAAGAACACCATAAGTCCCAATGTGAGAGTCTTTCATTATAGCAAGAATACGCTCGCGAGTCGCACCTCCTCCGAAACCATCGAAGAAATCAGCTAGACCATCTTCGTGCAAAGTCCCTGTTATAAGCAATCGACTGATAATGGCTAGTAATACAGCTATACTAAAAGGCAATACCTGAGCCGACAGCCACAGAACTGAGACCATCACTATTGCGGTCAACCACCCCACTACAGGCCAATAGTTTATCACTTGCTTGTAGTGTTCCATCGAGACATTAAAAGCTTTCAATCGCCAAAGAGGAAGACGTGTAAAAAACACAAATGCAGCCGCTATATCTTTCATCCCTTAGAAATATTTTGTTACCTTGATCTCCTTGAAAGAGTTCATTTCATTTATCATTCTCACCGAAGAATCAATGATAGGGTAAGCACAAAGAGCTCCTGTACCTTCGCCAAGTCTAAGTCCTAAGTTCAATATTGGTTTTGCTTTTAAATATTCTAGTAATAGTTTATGTCCCGCCTCATCTCCTTGATGACCAAAGATTGCATAATGCAATACATTTTCATTCATCTTAGAGGCTACCAGCATACAGTTTGTCATAATAAAACCATCAACTAGAATAATCATTTTCAATTCAGCTGCTTTCAGCATAGCACCTACAGCCATCACCATTTCATAACCACCAAAGTAACGAACAATATCTTCAAGTGATTGATCTCCCTTGTAGTTTTCCATCGACTTTTTCAAGACATTGTATTTGTGATTGATAATGCTCCCCGTATGGTCGCAGCCGGCGCCAATACATTTATCTAAAGTTATGCCTGTCAGATAAGTCATCCACAACGAAGATGACGATGTATTGGTAATACCCATTTCTCCGAAACCGATCACATTACATCCCTCATCATAACAGGCCTGCACACATTCAACTCCCCTCTGAATAGCTAACTCCATTTCTTCCTGAGTCATTGCGGCTTCGTGAAGATAGTTGCGTGTACTTTTTCTGATCTTCTTGTTTATGATAGGGTCTGTTTCTTTAAAGTCGTAGTTAACACCTGCATCAACAATCTTTAAATTAAAACCATGTTGACGAGATAAGAAATTAATACCTGCACCACCATTCCAAAAGTTTGCTATCATCTGATAAGTCACTTCCTGAGGCGAAGGACTAACCCCTTCTGCTGCTATACCATGATCTCCGGCAAAAACGATATGGCATGGATTCTTCAATTCAGGGCTTAAAGTTTGTTGCGCCCAACCTATTTGCATAGCCAGTTCTTCCAATGTACCCAATGAGCCTTTAGGCTTAGTCAGGTTATCTATTTTTTCTTGTAGATAAGAACGGATATCATCGTTCGGTTTTTCGATATTGAATTGTTGTTTCATTTTATGGTGTTTTTATATAAATCTTGATTTTAACTAAAAAGGAACAAAGGTGACATGTTTTGCTGTTTCATATTCTTCTGTTACTTTATTACGAAGTTTACATATATAGATAATTTCCAAACGATTACATCTCTATCATTTCACTTTAAGGGGAATACCCGAAACCATCAGATACACTTCATCAGCTCTGCTTGCAATATACTGATTCAACCACCCTTGAAGATCGGCAAACTTACGTTGCAAATAGTTCTGTGACATTTCGCCCATTCCTATTTCATTCGTTACAAGGATAAACTGAGCATCTTGTGCTATCAGTTTTTCGAATTCGGTCTGTAAAGCATCTAAAGCTAGCTCTACATTTGACTCTAAATCGAAGAAGAAGTTTGTAGCCCATAGGGTTATACAATCAATCAACACAACTCCTCCATTATAGTCATACTTACTTAATTCTTTTTCCTCCTCTATGGTAGTCCATTCTGTACTCCGTTCCTCTTTATGACGATTGATTCTTACTCTATGTTCTTCATCCCAAGCGCGTGAAGTCGCCAGATAGATTGGATTAGGCGATAATGACAAGGCAAGTTCCTGAGCATATCTGCTTTTTCCTGAACGCTGCCCTCCTGTTATTAGGGTTATCTTTCTCATTACGAATTAAATATTATTTGAACGGCTATCGTATAAACAATAACCAATAGAATCATTAGTACCTCAACCTTCTTGTTCAGCTTTACGGCCAAAGACATATCCTCCAATGTTATTTCTCTGTCATTATTGCCGATATATAGTTTGTCTACTACTTGCCCAAAATAGCTATTGGGCCCTCCAAAACGACAATTTAGTATTCCAGCCAAGGCAGCCTCGGGATATCCCGAATTGGGGCTTGCATGCATTTTTCCATAGTTTTTCACAAACGAGAATAAAGAGAGTTTACCTTCTGCAAGAAGCATAAGAAGAGCTGTAAGTCTGGCTGGAATATAATTTGCAACATCATCGATACGGGCAGCCCAGCATCCAAAGTCTTTATATTTTTCGTTTTTATAACCAATCATCGAATCAAGCGTATTAATCATTTTATAGGCAAACATTCCGGGTACACCAAGTATCATATACCAAAACATTGGGGCAATAACTCCATCACTCAGATTTTCAGACAAAGTTTCCAACGATGCTATCTGTATCTGTTTTTTTGACAGACCTGAAGTATCTCTTCCCACTATGCGTGCAACTTGCTGTCGACCTCTACCCAAAGAAAAGTCTACTTCTAAAAAGACTTGTTTAACCTCTCTAACCAAAGTTTCTCCGGCAAGACAAAAGAATACAATTATTGTTGAAAAGGCTGTTGCTAGAATTGGGCTCAGGACATACAATTGCTGTAACAAAGCGTACATTAAAAAGAAGCTACCTCCAATCAGAAGAACAGAACATATTGCTCCTTTCAGCATTCGAAATTTACCTCTATTGAAATATTTATTGCACCAAGAAATAAGTTTTCCGAAACCAACTACGGGATGAGGTATACGCTGAGGATCACCCAAAATAAAATCAGCAATCCAGCCTACAATAAGTGGCAGTAATATATACAAAAAAGTTATATCCATTATTTAAATGCGAAAACATATCTACACTATCGTTTGTTTATACGAATACGTAAACAGCAGATACATTTTATTATTCTTAGTCCGAGAATATTCTTTATCATTAGGCAGGTTTCCTGACTTACTCTATTTTGAGAGGCCTTCCCATCCATCTAAGGACAGTGGCAATGGTATTTCTCAAAACATACGAAAGAGCTCACAGTAGCGGATCCTGTTCCGGATTTTAACCGGATTCCCTTTTTACACCGAAACGAATGTTTCCGAGTGTCACCTAATCAGAAACAAAGGTAAATTAAATGATGCAGATAAAAGAAATTAAATAAATAAAATCGAACAATAAATATACATTTCTTACATTTATACAAAATATTAAACAAGTAAAGATGAGAATATATACACGAGGAGGAGATAAAGGCAAGACCGGAATATATGGTGGTCAGAGAGTTGATAAAGACGATGTACGCATAGAGGCTAACGGGACTCTGGACGAATTGAATTGCATAATCGGAGTTGTGCGTTCCTTAATTGCCCCCGATCATGAATGGCAGCAATTACTATTCAGAATCCAGAATGAATTGATGGAGGCGATGTCGCAAGTTGCAACACCATCCGAGATAAGAGATAAAAATCCCAATAAGCTGGACGAAGCAACTATAACCCTTTGTGAAGAACAGATAGACCAAATGGACGACGCTATGGGTGGCAGCTATCACTTTATTTTGCCTGGAGGTAACCAACTATCTGCACAGCTACAAATGGCTCGTGCCATTGCCCGCCGAAGCGAAAGGAGATTGTGGACATTGAACAAAGTAGATGAAGTTCCTGCTACTATTCTGAAATTCATAAACCGTCTCTCCGATTTATTCTTCACAATGGCTCGATTTGAGATGCATCAACATGGAGATATGGAGGAGAAATGGAAAAACTTTTTGTACAAGAGGAATAAATAACCTTATTTAGGCTATCTTTGGTACATTCGTAAAAAAAGTTATAACCATGAAATTATTATTGATAAGCAATTCGACTAATCCGGGTGAATCTTACCTTGATTACCCAAAACAAAATATCAAGGATTTTTTAGGAGAGAAACCAGTCAATGCCTTATTCATTCCTTATGCTGCTGTTACTTTTTCGTACGAAGAGTATGAGGAGAAAGTAAACAACCGTTTCAAAGATATAGGACATAAGGTTACAAGTATCCATCATTTTGCCGACCCAGTAAAAGCTGTAGAAGAAGCCGAAGCTATTATTGTGGGCGGAGGCAATACCTGGAAGCTAGTGCGTACGATGCGCGATAACAATATCATTTCTGCCATCCGCAAGAAAGTACAAGCAGAGACTCCATATATAGGATGGAGCGCTGGGTCTAATGTAGCTTGCCCTACATTACGCACAACCAACGACATGCCAATTATAGATCCGCTTGGCTTTGATGTAATTAATCTTGTTCCTTTCCAAATCAACCCTCACTATTTGGATGTACATCCTGAAGGACACGGAGGAGAAACAAGAGAGGATCGTATCAATGAATTTATTACAGGAAATAAAGAGATATATGTAGTCGGTCTACGCGAAGGTTCAATGCTTAAATTAGAGTCAGGAAAGCTTTCTTTGATTGGAACCAAAACGGCTCGCATCTTCAAATTTGGAGAAGAACCGAAAGAACTAAGCAACAAGGATGATTTTAGCTTCCTTTTGAAATAAAAAATAAATGCTTGGAGGTGATCAACAAGCCTCCAAGCATACTATTATAAATTCTTTCTCTATCTGATAACAAGCCTTAAAGCGATTCCGTTCTTCCGTTCGGGTTTCTGAGGCGTAAAAGTAACCTTTATCCTCCGGTGTAAACTTATCGACAAACAAATTCTCTAAGAAATTAACTCCTTCTCGATCGATAAATTTGAACATCGCTTCTTTTGCCGACCAATGTAGTAAAAGATGAATAAACTCATTTTGAGGATCAATATATTCTTTGTCTGACACTATACGGCTTTGGACACGCTTTATCTTTTCAGATATCTGCTCTATATCCAGACCTATCTCTTTTTCTTTATTCACAGCTACTGCAACATACCCCTTTGTATGAGACACACTGATATGAAAAGATTTATCCATCAGGAAAGGTTTTCCCGAATTGGTATAGTAAACTTCTTTCTCTTCTCCTATCAATTCTTTCAAGAGAATTCTTGCTGCTAGTATTTCTAACACTCTCGATTCAGACTTTATTGTTAAAATATGCTGCACCCATTCTTGACAAGATAACATTGCCAAGAGCAGCTCTCTCGATTCTTCTATTTTCCAGATACCGATAAGAGTAGATTCCGTTATATATTCTTTCAGGTATAACACTACCTCAAAGGTAAAACTTTTTTCATCAAATCGACAAAAATAGCAGCCATGCGCTGCTGTATATACTGATCTCTCCCATTGTAAGGATGCCAGCCATATTCAACCCCATCCATCGTTTCTTTATCGTTTGTAAAAAGAAGACTCACCTGCTTCTCTAAGACAGGATGTATATTTTCTTTCGAGAACCCAATATATTTGTCAAATTCAACTACGGGAAATCCCCATCTTGCTCCTAATTCGCGAATAGCAGTATTAAATAAAGTACGTGCATCATGCCAATGCGTACAAAGCACAATAGTTGCAGGCTTGCCATTTGGTGAATTATAATATTTAGATCCTTCTTTAAATTTCAGATTGTAGCAATCCGTTATATATTTCTTTATCACATAATCATAGGCTGCTGCATAATTTGATCGATCGAATGGAATTGGATAATCTTTAAAATCTTTCTTTAATCCTACTTTGGCTGCTACATCTTTGTTATGCACATGCATTATTACAAATGCATCAATTTCTTCCAATTCTTCTAAAGAGTAAAGCTCTCCTTTTGCCATAAGGTTAGCGGCATTAGCAATAGCCTGACCACCTACAGCCCTATTCAAAGGGATAGCACTCAAATTCTCGCAGCCCAACTCAAACCATTCATTATTCGGTGACGCAAACGATGCCCCAGTCAGAAGGATAGTGTATTTCTCTTTATCTATGACATTATCTGCTCCCGCCTGTAATTGTGTAACTACACTCAACAATAAAACAATGAGTATAAAATGTTTTGTCTTCATATTTTTTTATTTTTGAATAAAAAAAGAGGGGTTTTATATGCATATAAAACCCCTCTCTTATTTTAAGGTAACAAGGAATTAGTCAATATATGCCAGAACTTGATTTTTCTGTACCTGAGCTCCTTGTTTTGTTTCTATTTGAACAATCTTACCTGATTTCAATGCTTTCACTTCTTCAATTCCATAATATGTTTGAATGAAGCAAACAACATCTCCTTCTTTTACTTCTGTACCAATAACAGGCGCTGTAGAAACATCTTCTACATCAACTTGCCAGATAACTTGTCCACGCACTGTAGCTTGAAGAGGTTTTGCATCCGGATATTTTCGAGCTATTTCTTCTGCATCGAATGCAGGTACTTCAACAACCTGACGTGTTACAACGATTGGAGCTCCCGCTTTTTCTCTTGCTGCTTCAACTTCCTTATTGAAACGTTCTTTAGCCGCACCTGATCTATAGTCACGATACTGACGATCAAACATCGCAAAATTCAATAATTCTTCATCGTCTTCTCCGTATTCCCAACCTAGTTCATCCATCTCTTTACGATATTGATCCAATACATTTGGATATTCATCTTGAGGATTACCAGTATAGAATTCCAACCCTTTTTCTTTAGCAAGATCAACAATCTCATCAGCTAGTTTACCAGGAAGTTTTCCTGATTTACCAAGAATCATACCCCAGCTATCTTTATCGATATTAGAGAAACGAGATTGACCTTGTGCCATTGAGAAGATGTTCATCAATGCAATATTTTTAGTGTACTGGCTAAATGGAGTTACCAATGGAGGATAACCTAACATAGGCCAGATATAAGTTACTTCGTCAAACAATTGGATTACCAGATCATTCAATGTCACCTCAGCTTTTCCATTATTGCGAAGAGCCATATTGATAGCAGGGTGCATAGTACGCAAGTCTGCCATCATCGATCCCATCATACCGCCAGGAAGCCCCGGTCCAATAAGCAATGAGTTCATTATTTTGTTAGAAGGGTCGATTGTATAACCCAAGAAATCGTCAATAAATGTTTGAGTCAGATAACGTGCTTCCATATAAGCAGACATATTTATATCTGGCACAGAGAATCCCGCATCTTTCAACATCGCTTGTATAGTAATCACATCCGGATGAACCATACCCCAAGCCAAAGGCTCGATTGCTGTATCCAGATAATCAGCTCCGGCTCTTGCTACTTCAAGCATAGAAGCGACAGAGAAACCTGGCCCTGTATGTCCGTGATATTGAATAGTAATATTTGGGTGGCGATCTTTCAGAGCTTTCACTAGTTTACCTAAGAAAGCTGGACGACCGATACCTGCCATATCTTTCAAACAGAATTCATCTACACCATACTCTACTAATTTATCAGCGTAGTTTACATAGTAGTCAACTGTGTGAACTGGAGAAGATGTTATACAAAGAGCCCCTTGAGAAATCATGCCTGCTTCTTTAGCATATTTTACCGAAAGCTCCAAGTTGCGGTGGTCATTTAGTCCGTCAAAAGAACGAGAAATGTTTGTTCCTTGTGCATTTTTCACCTTAAACATTAATTGGCGAACATCGGCAGGAACAGGGAACATACGCAAAGCATTCAAACCACGCTCAAGCATATGAGTTTGGATACCAGCCTTGTTAAACGGAGCTGTCCACTCGCGAACTGATTTGTTCGGGTTTTCTCCATACAACAAATTTACTTGCTCAAAAGCCCCACCATTAGTTTCTACACGGGCAAAACATCCCATATCAACAATTGCAGGTGCTACTTGTACCAGTTGATCTACACGTGGTTGATACTTACCTGACGACTGCCACATGTCGCGGTACATTAGACTAAATTTAATTTCTCTTCCCATAATTATTTTTAGTTGTATATTAAAAAGAGTAGTATACGATAGTAATACTCTCTAAATAAGTTAATTTACGAATTTATGATCATTTATTTTGATCGCTTCACAAATTTAGCCTTTTCTCTTCGAATAAAAGAAAAAAAACAAGGTTTAAAATTATCAATTTGTCATAAAATTTTCAATCGTCTTCGGTTTTTAGTATCAACAAGTTAACATATGCACAAACACAGAAAAAGTGAGCAATATTTCACCCCTTCTACTCTTATAAATAAACACATATTTGAAACAAAAAAGAGGATATTATAATTATAACACCCTCTTTATACTTCTATATAAATTTATTTCATTTCACCAATGCCTTGTTCATTGCTGCAGCAGCTTTACGCCCATCTCCCATAGCCAAAATAACTGTAGCTCCTCCACGAACAATATCTCCGCCCGCATATACATCAGGCAAGTCTGAGCGCATTGTATCTTGATTTACTACAATGGTTCCCCATTTTGTTATTTCCAACCCTTTAAATGTAGATGGAATTAACGGATTAGGAGATACACCTACACTAACCACCACCTCATCTACATCGATCCACTCGGTAGCACCTTCAATCTCTACCGGACGGCGACGACCTGAAGCATCAGGTTCTCCCAGTTCCATTTTCTGAAGCAACATCCGTTTTACCCGCCCTTCATTGTCTCCTTCGTAGCGAATCGGATTATGTAAGGTAAGAAATTCAATCCCTTCCTCTTTTGCATGTTTCACTTCTTCAATACGAGCAGGCATCTCTTCTTCCGAACGACGATATACAATCATTGCGCGTTCTGCCCCGATACGTTTAGCTGTACGAACCGCATCCATTGCTGTATTTCCTCCCCCAATAACGGCTACTAGTCGACCTTTTTGAACAGGAGTATCGCTTTCTTCATTTGAGGCGTCCATAAGGTTTACCCTTGTAAGAAATTCATTGGAAGACATTACCCCTATAAGGTTTTCTCCCGGAATATTCATAAAATTAGGTAATCCGGCTCCACTGGCAACAAAGATTCCTTTAAAACCACCTTGTTGTAAGTCTTCATAACTTATCGTCTTGCCAACAATACAGTTATTAATAAACTTCACTCCCATCTTGCGAAGTCCATCTATTTCAACTTCAACTATCTGATTTGGCAAACGGAATTCGGGAATGCCATATTTTAATACTCCTCCGATCTCATGTAAAGCCTCAAATACAGTAACATCATAACCTAACTTAACCATATCTCCGGCAAAAGACAAACCTGCAGGACCTGATCCTACAACAGCTACTTTTATTCCATTGGATACAGCTATTTCCGGTAATGATATTTTACCGCTTTCACGTTCGTAGTCTGCCGCAAAACGCTCTAAGTAACCGATTGCAACCGGCTCTTTTTTCATTTTTTGTATATAGATACATTTTGCTTCGCATTGTTTCTCTTGCGGACAAACACGCCCACAAACTGCAGGCAAAGCACTTGTTTCCTTCAAGACCTTTGCTGCCTCAAGGAATTCTCCTCTTTCTATATTTTTTATAAAAGTCGGAATCTGTATATTCACAGGACACCCTTCCATGCAAGTTGGGTTTACACAGTCGAGGCAACGAGTTGCTTCCAGCATAGCCTGCTCGGCAGATAACCCTAAATTAACCTCCTCTACCAAAGTATGACTTCTATACTCAGGATCGAGTTCGGGCATATGTACACGAGGGACATCCCCTCTTTCTTTTGCTTTTTTAGATTTACGCAGCTCTTCTCTCCAAGGCTCACTACGTCTGGCTTGTATATATTCTTGCTCTGTCATAGTTATATCAAACTGATTAAAAGATCAGCATTGTTGTTAGTTTTTATGTCTTCTGGTTATTTATAAGCTTTTAATCTCATCAGCATTTCATCAAAGTCTACTTCATGAGCATTAAATTCGGGACCATCAACACACACGAATTTAGTTTTACCTCCTACTGTTACGCGACAAGCCCCACACATACCTGTTCCATCAACCATAATCGTGTTCAATGAAGCCATTGTAGGAATATTATATTTCTGAGTAAGTAATGATACAAATTTCATCATGATAGCAGGTCCTATTGTTACACAAAGGTCTACTTTTTCTCGCTGAATAACCATCTCCACTCCATTTGTCACTAAACCTTTCTGACCATAAGAACCATCATCTGTCATCACAATCACCTCGTCCGAATTTTCAGCAACCTGCTCTTCAAGGATAACTAGGTCTTTTGTCCTTGCCGCAATAACAGAGATCACTCTATTGCCTGCCTTTTTCATCGCCTCGATAATAGGTAACATAGGAGCAATTCCCACTCCCCCTCCGGCACATACCACAGTTCCATACTTCTCGATATGCGTTGCTTGACCCAAAGGGCCTACAACATCGGTAATATAATCACCTTCATTCAAGGCACAAATTTTACGAGAAGAAGCTCCTACTGCCTGAATAACAATAGTAATTGTTCCCTTCTCCAGATTCGAAGCAGCTATGGTTAAAGGAATTCGTTCTCCTTTATCTCCGGCTCTTACTATCACAAAGTGTCCGGCTCTACGGCTTCGAGCGATAAGAGGTGCTTCAACTTCAAATTTTACAACATTCTCAGAGAAATACTCTTTAGATACAATTTTATTCATTCAAATAGTCCTTATTAGTTTTGATCCGCACAAATAGATTTTAAACTTTTATCCTACACTATGGGCATAATAGCAGTAAAAGCACAAAAAACTACGTCTTTTTATATCAAAATGAAATTTCACCTCAAATTTAACTAAAAATCAGAATAATTTACAGCCAAATTCTTAATAAAATGCATGATACACAAATTTATATCATTATTTGATGATATCGACTATAAATATGGCTAAAAAAAGAGATTTCCCCCTCAATCTTTCATGTTTTAATATAACGTTTTATAAAAAAAGGCCTGAATAAAATATCCAGACCTCTTTTCATTATAGAAACTTTATTAATCGATAAAATCCACTGTTTCTTCTCCAATCATAGTCCGAAGTGTATTTTTCAATTTTACATATTGAATAAACAAATCGTGCTCTGCAACTTTTGCCGGCTCGTGCATTGGACTCTTGAAGTAGAATGACAACCAATCTTGAATTCCTCCCATACCTGCGCGTTGTGCCAAATCTGTAAACAATACAAGATCGAGACATAACGGTGCGGCTAAGATAGAGTCTTTACAAAGGAAGTCTACTTTCAATTGCATTTTATAGCCTAACCAACCAAAAATATCAAGGTTATCCCATCCTTCTTTATCGTCTTTGCGAGGAGGATAGTAGTTGATACGCACTTTATGATATACATTACCATAAAGTTCATTATAAAGATCTGGCTGTAAGATTGTATCAATAACTGAAAGTTTTGACTCTTCTTTTGTTTTGAATGAACCCGGATCGTCAAGAACCTCTCCATCACGGTTACCCAATATGTTTGTAGAGAACCATCCGCTAAGACCCAACATACGAGTTTTCAACATTGGAGCCAATACTGTCTTCAACATTGTTTGTCCTGTTTTAAAGTCTTTTCCGCAAATTGGAGTGTTTGTTTTTGCTGCTAATTCCCACATTGCAGGAATATCAACTGTCAAGTTAGGTGCTCCATTGATATAAGGTATCCCCATTGACACACATGCATAAGCATAGATATTTGAAGGAGCTATATCTTTATGATTTTCCTTCATCCCTTTTTCTAAAGAAGCTAAAGTCTTGTGAACTTCACCAAGAGGAGTAAAAACTTCGGTACTACCACACCAAATAACAACTACACGATCGCAGCCATTTTCTTTTTTAAAGTTTTCGATGTCTTGTTTTACTTGTTCCATCAGATCCCATTTAGTAGGAGCAGACTTAACCCAAGTTCCATGAAGTCTTTTTACAAATTCTTGATCAAATACAGCCTTCATTGGCTTAATAGCGATCATTTCATCTTTCACCTTGTCAAGGTCTTCTTTTGTCAAGACCTCTGCATGTACTGCAGCTTCGTATGCATTATCTTCAAAGATATCCCATCCTCCGAATACTACATCGTCTAAGTTGGCCAAAGGCACAACATCTTTAATTTTAGGGAAACGATTTTCTTCTCTTTTTCCCAAACGTATTGTTGCCAATTGAGTAATTGACCCTACAGGTACACCTAATCCTTTACGAGTTAGTAACGTTCCTGCCATGAATGTGGTAGCTACTGCTCCAATACCTACCGTTAGAACACCAAGTTTACCTTTGGCTTCTTTAATTTGTACTTTTTCCATTTTAATTAAATTTTAAAATACACTGCAACCCGCAGCAATCCTTTAAACACGTGGACTACACATCCTCAAGATATTATCTCCAGATTCCATATAGACCTATAATAGAACAGCTTCAGTGAATATTTATCTTATTTTATTCTTCCAACCCGGAATTTTCCGCCGTACAAGTGGCATCCATTGTTAAGATAGATAATCAGACCGACTCTGTTATATTATCAAGTACAAGTAATTGTTCAATCTAGCTGAAAAGCAGTCTTCAACTCCATGAAGTCTGTTATAATCAAATCAGCCGTTGCATCTTCTTCATCGTCTCCCCAACCTAAGCCTTTCAACCAAATAGTCTGACAACCATTTTGGGATGCGGGAACGATATCTTTTGAGTAAGAATCTCCAATAACAACAACTGAATCTCCAGGCAAAGCCAATTCTTCGACTCCTAACCTAAATATAGCAGGATCGGGTTTTCGTACGCCAACCACTGCTGATTCTATAATATTATCAAAGTATTTTAATAAATCAAAGTCTCCAAGCACAGCCTGTACATTCCCGTAAAAATTAGATACTAAGACCATTGGATAACGGTTTTTCAAGGCTTGCAATACAGGTATTTCTTTCTCAATTAAAGATTTTACAAAGTTATAACATTGAGTTGAAATAGCAAGACTATATTCTTTTGTTTTATTTTCATCTGTTAAGAATCCTTTATCCAACAGATACCCCATCTGTAGTTCGGTTTTCTTTTTTAACAGAACATAAAAGTTATCTTCAGGCAATATTACAAGGTTTGTTGCAAGATAACGTTCACCATAGACATAAGCTTCTCTAAATTGTACCTTTGTAACAGGTACGTCCTGATCCTGATAAGCTTCCCATAATACTTCAGCCCAATGCTTCCCGTTACTATCTATAGTTCCTCCGTAATCAAAGATTACCCCTTTTACTTTACTTAAATCAAACATTTCAATTAATTATATTTCCCACTTTCTATATCAGCAATAAAAGCTTTACATATACTCTCATGCTTAGTGATCATATACACAAGCAGGACATTCAACACTGTCAATTCAAACACGAAATAAGCCCAAGGCAAACCTATTAATATAGATATACATAGTGCAATGGCTCTCGTATTGAATGACAATATATTTGTATATTTCATCAGAGGCAGGCTCTTTTCTCTGAAATCACGTCTAAACGGTTCAGGTGCAACCTCTCCGAATTTCTCTTTTATCAATGCAAGAAGTTCTTGCAATCTAGGAGAAGATCCTTCTTGCCCTTTTGTATAATTTCTATAGAAGAAAACAACAAGTTTAGCCCCAAAGTTCTTGCTCCAACTCAGCTCGCTATACTTCTGAGTCAATTCTGTGGTATTATCAAGCTCGCTCCCTGACTTACCCTTCAAAAATAACAGATGTACATTCCGATAATAATCAGCCATCGCAGCCTGCTTAGAATGAAAATAGCCCGTTACTATGGCTAATCCCCATATCCAACCTCCCCACTCGGGATAAAGTCGAAGACAGATAGCAATATAAATAGATGCAAACCATAAGTTTCCTGCAAATCCATCCAGTACACGACCTAATGCAGAAAACTGCTTCGTCATTCGGGCCAATTGCCCATCGGCACTATCGTATGAGTTTGCCCAAACCAGCAGAAAAATACCCAACAGAGATATCCAGATATTATCAAAGTAAAAACAAATACCGGCTCCTACTCCCAGAAATATACTGGCTATTGTAACAGCATTAGGACTAACGCCCAACTTCTGAAACAACAAAGCCCAACGATATCCTATAGGCCGGTAGAAATAAATATCTATAGGTTCTTCTGTATCTGTCGATTTCAGAGTAGACTCCAACGATGGTTGTTGATTCTCCATATAATAATGAAAAGTAACTTTATTTTTATTATTTATTCAGGTCTTTCTGAATTTGTTTATGAATACATTCTGCAATCTTAGGTGCGGCAGCATCTCTACATGGAGCAAAACTTGGCCAATCATTAAAATCAATAATTTTAAATGAGCCATCTTCTGCTACAACACAGTCTCCTCCATATACTTTTACATCCAGAACTTCTCCGGCTTTATCACATGCTTTTTTTAATGCATCTACATCGAAAGAGAATTCTTTAGCTGCTCCATTTATAGCCTCCAACCCAAATTTGCTATGACTCAAATCGAATGGATAGAACCAGTAAAAAAAGTCAGTATCTGCAATTCCATAAAATTTCACCAAGTCTCCCACTAAGTGTTCATTTATCACAGCATTAGGAATATCCCTCAGGGCAAATTCTTGTAATATTGATTTCACTTCCGGTATATTACGTGCATATGTCACATCTTCGCGATGTATTGCATGAGAATCTCCTCTTTTAATCCAATACGCAGGTGCATCCATAGCTTCCAAACCTTTTGTAGGATCATCAGCTACATCTACAATAATACTAGCCGGATGCGGAATCCCATTCTCTAACAACAGACGAGTCATTGCTTCACGAGTACAATTTTCAATACCCGTCCCTGAATTGATAATGACTACATTATCCTTTTCACATTGTTTCAGCCTTTTTATTGTACCCTTATCTCGGGCCATATTGAAGATATATCTTTCTTTCTCTTCACTTAATACAAATTCGGACTCCGTGTACTCTACAACATCATATCCCATATTTCTGAGACTTTCGGCAGTCATACTAAATATCATCCCATCATTTCCAATATGGTTTGGAGAATATTTAGTCTTTCTTTTTATACCTGCTACTTTAATTTTCGACATATTTTTTCTAAGCTTTCTCTTGCTTGTATTCTTTAGCTATTTAAAAATTGTTCTGCTTTATTTATATCTTCTGCATGATCCACATCTACGATCTTGGCAAAAGGGTGTGCTTTTAGCACTAATCCATCCGCGACTAATTGTCTTTGAAAATTGCGCATGCGTGATTGCCCTGAGTCTAGGCAAGCTTCTAATGTATTTATTGCCTTATGGGTCAATCCATATATTCCTCCCGATATATACTTACAATCTGCTGACTGATCTAAGAAACCTTTAATATGCATCGACGCATCTACATCTACATAAAGAGGTTTTTCATCGTCAATAAAATCTGTCACCGCCATCATTCCATCCGAGGTTTTATCTTCGATAAAAGCTTTTATATAACGAGAGAATTCTTCTCCTTTAAAGATGGTATCAACTGTAGTCAGACAAAATTTCCCTTCCCTCAAAAAATTTCTCAATTCAAAAAAGCTATGCATTGAACTTGGTGTAGATTTAACTACAATATTCAAAGGAATATCTAATTTCAGAGCAGAGACATACTCTTGTACCTGCTTCATTTCCTCATTAACAATAATGCTAATGGATGTAGCTTCGTTTTCAAGAAATATATCAATTAAACGGCGTATCATCTCCTTACCATTTAGTTTTACTAAAGGCTTTGGCAATGAGACACCTTCTTGTGCAAGCCGGGAACCTTCTCCGGCTGCTATTATAGCATAATTCATATTCTAGTTTAACGGATTTAGACTTCGTTTATTCAAAAAGGTTTAATTTTATTCTTCGCTTCCTGATAAATCTAAGACTTCATTGTCATTTCCCCTCTCTATATATAATTTCCTCAAAGGATTAGCATGAGCTAAGTCAAAAGCTTTTCTATTCTCAAATGTATCTATAGCCATATAAATAGCTTGTCTAAAAGAATCCTCTGAGGCTTTCCCTTGTCCTGCAATACCATATGCTGTTCCATGAGCGGGAGACGTTCTTACAATTGGAAGTCCAGCTGTAAAATTCACACCATCCTCCATTGCAATCGTTTTAAATGGAATTAAGCCTTGGTCGTGATACATAGCTAATATACCATCGAAGTGAGAAAAATCACCAGAGCCAAAGAATCCATCTGCCGGATAAGGGCCAAAACATAAAACTTTTTTATGTAATAATTCTTCCAATGCCGGTTTAATCACATCTTGCTCTTCACTGCCTAGTAATCCATTTTCTCCGGCATGTGGATTGAGAGAAAGTACTGCGATACGGGGTTTTCCTATACGAAAATCTTTTCTCAAACTTTTTTCGAAACGTATTGCAGCATCAACGATTTTCTCTTTAGTCAGTTCCTTCGATATATCTGCCAATGGCAAATGCCCTGTTACAAGAGCAACTCGAAGAGAATCTTTCACCAAAATCATTAAGCTTTTGTCTCCTTCTTCTCCAAAACGCTCCTCTAAGTATTCGGTATGTCCGGGAAATTGAAAATCTTCTCTTTGAATATTATTCTTATTGATCGGTGCTGTTACAAGAACATCAATCAATCCTTTTTTCAAATCAGCAACGGCTCTTTCTAATGATGCATAAGAAGATTCTCCAGCTACCTTAGTAGATTCTCCCAGCTCTATTTTCACATCATCAGCAACACAGTTAATGATATTCACTTTATTTTCCACTGCATCTTTTGCATCACTTATCTGATTGAAAGATACTGGCTGCAAATCCATTGTTTTGCGATGAAAGGCTGCGACTTTGAGTGATCCATATACCACCGGCATGCAAATTTCAGCCATACGTATATCGGCAAAAGTTTTAAGGATAACTTCATATCCTATACCATTTATATCACCATGTGTAATCCCTACTTTTATCATAGAAATATTTTTTACTTTTTCATTGTTGACAACATACCACACGCAGCAAATATATCTTCGCCTCGTGATGAACGTATAGTACAAGTAACTCCTTTATTCGTTAAGAAGTCACGAAAGGCTTCCATTTTCTCCTTTGTTGATGTTTTCAGGTCTACATTTGGAATAGCATGAAAGCGTATCAAGTTTACACGACAATCGATTCCTCTTAATAGTTGCTGTAGCTTCTTAGCATGTAGTAAAGAGTCATTAAAATCATCAAACATTATATATTCGAAAGACACGCGTCTTTGTTTCGACCAATCATATTGTTTAAGCAGTTCAATCACCCCTTCTATAGGATACGCTTTCTCGGCTGGCATTATTGTCAAACGCTGCGTACTTTCGGGACTATGAATACTTATTGCTAAATGAGCATTACTTTCGTCCAAGAATCGTTTCAACTTAGGCGTTACACCTGTTGTGGAAACAGTTATTCTCTTCGGACTCCAAGCCAACCCGTAATCTGCTGTCATTATATCAAGAACTTTTTTCACCTCATCGTAATTATCGAGAGGCTCACCCATTCCCATAAATACGATATTGGTTAGTTTCTCGGACTCACGAACTGAATAGACCTGATTTAAAATCTCATTTGCTGTCAAATGCCCATTGAATCCTTGCTTACCTGTCATACAGAATAAACAATTAAATTTGCATCCCATCTGAGAGGACACACATATGGTCACTCTTTCATCTTCGGGAATTATAACCGTCTCGATCAGTTTATTGGATTCTGTTCTAAACAGATATTTTACTGTTCCATCTACAGACTCTTGAAATTCTGTCGGAACATATCGCCCGACATCATATTTTTCGGACAATTTCTCTCTGTTAGCTACAGAGATATTCGTCATGTCATCTATCGACAAAATTCGTTTATTGTATACCCAATCTGCAATTTGTTTTGCAGAGAATTTAGGCATACCACACTCCAGAACGACTTCTTTCAATTCGTCCAAGGTCATTCCTAGCAAGTGTTTCCTTTCTGACATATATCAGTTTCTTAAAAAGCATTGGCTTTTAGCAATTCTCCACTTAGATGCTAAAAGCCAATATTTATTTTTTATATTCTCTTCTTAATTTCAGCACTTTCTTTTTCGAAACCTGGCTTATCAAGAAGAGCAAACATATTTTTCTTATATGCTTCAACTCCTGGTTGATCAAAAGGATTTACCCCTAAGATATATCCACTGATACCACAAGCTTTTTCGAAGAAATAAAGTAGCTGACCAATGCTATAAGCATCTAGCTTAGGCAACTCAATCTTGATATTTGGGACTCCTCCATCTACATGAGCCATTTGAGTACCAAGCTCTGCCATTTTATTAACGAAATCAACTCGTTTTCCGGCAAGGAAATTTAATCCATCTAGATCTTCTTCGTCCGTTGGCACATTTAATGTCTCGTTAGGTTGAGCGACAGAAATAACTGTCTCGAAAACAGAACGCTCTCCTTCTTGAATCCATTGACCCATAGAGTGCAAGTCTGCAGTAAAATCAACAGAAGCATTGAAAATACCTTTGTTTTCTTTTCCTTCACTCTCACCGTAAAGTTGTTTCCACCATTCAGCAATATAGTGCAATTTAGGATTGAAGTTTGCTAGTATTTCTATTTTTTTACCTGATTTATAAAGCTCGTTACGAGTCACAGCATAGATTTCAGCAATATTCTTATCAAAAGGAACAGACGGTGCTGTTTCTTTTTCCATATACGCTGCTCCAGCTACAAGTTGACGAATATCAATTCCCGCTAAAGCGATAGGTAGCAAACCTACAGGAGTAAGCACAGAATAACGTCCTCCAACATTATCAGGAATTATATATTTCTTATATCCCTCTTTAGTAGCTAAGGTAAACAAAGCTCCACGAGCTGCATCAGTAATAGCTACAATACGATTTTTAGCTTCTTCTTTTCCTACTGTTTTTTCAAGCTCTGCTTTCAATATACGGAAAGCTAAAGCAGGTTCTGTAGTAGTTCCCGATTTTGAGATATTTACAATACCGAAAGATTTTCCTTGTAGATAAGCCAATATCTCAACAAGATAATCTTCACCTATATTATTTCCGGCATAAAGAATCACAGGATTCTTACGGTCTTTTTGCAACCAGTCGAAGTAGTTTGAAAGAGAGTCGATCACAGCTTTAGAACCCAGATAGCTACCCCCAATTCCTACTAAAACAATCACTTCACATTTAGATCTTAGCGCAGCTGCTGTCTCTTCAATATCTTTTAGATCGGCATCTGTTATAGAAGACGGAAGATTTAACCATCCAAGGAAATCGTTTCCTTTACCTGATCCGTCATGCAATGTTTCGTTACATTTTTTAGCTAACGCTGCTTGTCCATCAATGTCTGCTTGATTTATAAAGCCTAAAGTTTTACTTATGTCTAGTTTAATAACTTTATCCATAATCTTTATATGTTATTTTAATATTTGTTCTCTTAACATTTTTACTTCTTCCTTTGCCGGACGATTTTCATACAATACACGATAAACCATATCTGCAATAGGTATCTGCACATCATAATTCTGGCTCATCTCCATAATACATTTAGTTCCGTAGTACCCTTCGGCAATCATTTCCATCTCTACTTGAGCAGCTTTAACCGAATATCCTTTTCCGACCATAGAACCAAATGTTCTGTTACGGCTAAAGCTTGAGTAACAAGTGACCAATAAATCTCCCAAATAGGCAGAGTCTTGTATTCTTCTATCCATTGGAGATACAGCATTTACGAATCGCTCCATTTCAGAAATGGCATTAGAGACTAATACTGCCTGAAAATTATCACCATACTTTAGCCCATGACATATACCCGAAGCTATAGCGTAAACATTTTTCAACACTGCTGCTATTTCTACACCTGCCACATCCCGCGAAACCGAAGAACGAACATAGCGGTTATTGAAAATAGCTGAAAGGGTCTTAGCTTTTTCAATATCTTCACACACGATAGTAGGATAGGTCAATCGTTCGAGGGCTATTTCTTCTGCATGACAAGGACCTGCTACAACGGCAATATTCTCTGCCGGAATATTATATTGCTGCATTAAATAATCTGTCACAAGAAGGTTTTCGGGAGGAATTATCCCTTTTATTGCAGAGACAATATACTTATCGCTGATAGAAACTTGCAGTTTTTCTAAATGACTTTTCAGAAAAGGAGAGGGCACTGCCAGGATAAGCGTGTCCGAATTATTAACGACTTCTGTTATGTCTGAATAGAAGGTTATTCTGTCCAGATTGAAATCTACATTTGAAAGATAAGACGGATTGTGTCCTATTCTTTTAAATTCTTCAATCTGTTCAGGGCGACGCATATACCAGTTGATATGCTTTTCGTGACTCAACACTATCTTAGACAATGCTGTAGCCCATGTTCCGCCACCTAAAACCGCTATTCTTCCCGGAAAACTCATGCTTTATTCAAATTAGTTAGAAAATGGGATTAGTTAATCTTTGTAAGCCATCCCTCTATTTCTTCTACCGAAGGCAATGATAGTTCCAGTTTATATTTTTTATTTACCTCACCTAAGTCTTGTCTGATTTTTTGAGCTTTACCTTCTTTCAGACTTTCAATAGTAGGATATCCTGCTTTTTGTACTACAGGAACAAGCTCTTCGGCAACTCCTAATGCTACATATTTGGCAACAGCATCTTTCTTCGCTGTTTTTTCAGGTCTCATTTGAGGGAATAACAATACTTCCTGAATAGAAGTCTGACCGGTCAACAACATAACCAATCGATCCATTCCGATCCCCATACCCGATGTAGGAGGCATACCATATTCTAACGCACGAAGGAAATCCTGATCGATAAACATCGCCTCATCGTCTCCTTTTTCTGACAATTTCATTTGTTCTTCGAAACGTTCACGCTGATCGATAGGGTCATTCAATTCGGAATAAGCATTTGCTAATTCTTTACCGTTTACCATCAGTTCAAAACGCTCCGTCAATTCCGGATTGCTACGATGACGTTTTGTCAATGGCGACATTTCGATTGGATAATCAGTTATAAATGTAGGTTGTATATAATTCCCTTCACACTTTTCTCCAAATATCTCATCGATAAGCTTTCCTTTACCCATTGTCTCATCCTGATCGATCCCCAATTGCTTACAAACATCTCGCAATTGAGCCTCATTCATACCGGCAATATCTATTCCTGTATGATCTTTGATCGCTTGTATCATTGTTACACGAGGATATGGAGCCTTGAAGCTAATTTTCTTCCCGCCGACTTCCACTTCTGTCGTTCCTAGCACATCAAGACATATTTTCTCAAGCATTTGCTCTGTAAACTCCATCATCCAGTTGTAGTCTTTATAGGCCACATAGATCTCCATTGCTGTAAACTCAGGATTATGAGTTCTATCCATACCTTCGTTACGGAAGTTACGAGAAAACTCATAGACTCCGTCGAAGCCTCCAACAATCAGACGCTTCAAATAAAGTTCATTCGCAATACGTAAATACAATGGAATGTCCAATGCATTGTGATGCGTGATAAATGGACGAGCTGCCGCCCCTCCAGGAATCCCCTGTAACACAGGTGTATCAACTTCCAGGTAACCTCTTTCATTAAAGAAGTTACGCATAGCGTTGAATATTTTTGTTCGTTTAATGAATATATCTTTTACTCCATCATTAACTGCTAAGTCAACATAACGTTGACGATAGCGTTGTTCCGGATCGGTGAAACCATCGTAAGTAACTCCGTCTTTTACCTTAACTACCGGTAGAGGGCGAAGCGATTTTCCTAAGACAGTCAACTCTTCGGCATGAATAGAGATTTCTCCCATTTGTGTACGAAACACAAAACCTTTCACACCTACAAAGTCACCGATATCTAGTAATTTCTTAAATACTGTATTATAAAGTTCTTTATCTTCAGTAGGACAAAGCTCATCTCTTGTTATATAAACCTGAATACGCCCTTCGGCATCCTGCAATTCCATAAAAGATGCTTTCCCCATGATACGACGTCCCATAACACGCCCTGCAATTGACACATAACGTCGTTCTGCATCATCTTTAAAGTCGTCTTTGATATCTTTGGTGTATGCATCTACCTCATATAGCGCTGCCGGATATGGCTCTATTCCTAACTTTCTTAGTTCTTCCAAACTCTGACGGCGAACAATTTCTTGTTCACTCAATTCTAATATATTCATTATCAATCTATCTTCAGATTTTTACACAAAACTTACAATTTATTTTCCCAAAGGAATAACCTCGCAAAGTTAAAAAATATAATAACATACAAGTATGGTATTCTTCATTTTAATAAGAAGAGCAAGCATAAATCTCTTCATTTTAACAATTACAAAAACATTTCACACCAAAAATCAACAAAAGAATACACTCCTCTGACGTTTTGTATACAGACCACGAATTAGCACGAACCCTTTTATTCTTGATAAGTATTTTTTATTAGAAAATAGAAATACCTCAACTTTCTAAATAGGGATAAGATTTTGTACCTTTGCATCACTAAAAAAAAGAGAGCTGCATGCTCTTCAACGACTAAAAACAGTTTTTTGAAATGTTGAAAACCGCAAATATAGACGAACTAGAGAACAAAAAAATAAGCAAACTTCTTTGGCAATATGCATTACCTGCCATTGTGGGAACAATGGTAAATGCTCTTTACAATATTATCGACCGAATTTACATAGGACATGGCCCTGATCTGGGAGACCATGCTATCGGTGGTTTAGGAATTGTACTCCCTGTCATGAACTTAACTGCCGCAGTAGGAATGCTGGTAGGTGCAGGATCGGCAAGTCGCATATCAATATGCCTTGGCAAGGGAGACAAAGAGACTGCAGAGAAAATCATAGGAAATTCCTTTCTGATGACGCTAATTCTTACAGGAACATTGATCTTCTTTTTATTACTTTTTCTAGACCCTATCCTTATGATGATAGGGGCCACAGAGGAGACATTTCCATATGCTAAAGAATTTCTACTATACTATTTACCCGGCAATATATTCTTAACGATGTGCTTCAACTTCAACAGTATGATGCGCGCTTCGGGCTACCCAACTAAGGCGATGGTGACAATGTTAATTGGAGTCGTTGCTAACATAATAATTGCTCCTATATTTATCTTTGCCTTAGAATGGGGGATAAAGGGTGCTGCTATAGCTACCATCATATCAATGTTTATTGGTCTATGCTTTGTCATGTACCACTTTATGAACCAAAACAGCATGCTTCGCCTGCGTAAAAAAAATATTGGAATAAATCCGAAAATAGTATGGGCAATAGTAAGTATCGGACTATCACCCTTCTTTATACAGGTTGCTTCTTCCATTGTCGTTTTTCTTATAAATAATAAGCTGAAAGCTTTTGGTGGCAATGTAGCCATAGAAGCTTTTGCCATAGCTAACACTTTAGTTATGATTATCATCATGATCATGGTCGGACTTACTCAAGGTATGCAACCAATTGTCGGATACAACTATGGAGCTAAGCGGATACAAAGAGTGAAAGAGACACTCAACTATACCATAAAAGTGGGCATTGTAATCGGCTGCATAGGACTTGCAATAGGACTACTCTTACCCGAGATCGTTGTGCTTCCATTCAACCCATCTCCGGCACTAGCCACAGAGTCAGCCAAAGGATTACGCATAGTAACTCTTATGTTGCCTTTAGTGGGCTTCCAGATTGTAGTAACAAACTTCTTCCAGTGTATAGGTATGGCAGGAAAAGCAATATTCCTAAGCTTATCACGCCAATTTTTATTACTTCTCCCTGCTTTAATGATTCTACCTAATCTTTTTGGATTAGACGGAGTATGGGGATCACTACCCGTTTCTGATTTTCTGGCAACAGCTTTGACTGCCATTTTATTTATAATGCAGATCAGAACATTCAAAAAAATAGAAGTAAACAATCAAATTTCGCCTAACATATAATATCTCTAACATTAGAATTTCTTAAAAGCATCGAGGTCTATAAACTAAACATGCATCTAATTTGTTAGCTTTACTAGTTTCAAAAATCAAACAATGACAGATATAACAAGACAATACATACTTCAACATTTTTCTGTAACCGAGAGCGAACTGCTCTTAGTCATCAAAGAAGCGTTGAGTAAAGGAGGCGATTATGCCGATATATTCTTCGAACATACTTTCAGCAACAGTATCGCTCTGAGAGATGGTGAGGTAAACAGAATAGCTTCGAACATCGATTATGGAGTGGGCATCCGAGTTGTTTCGGGCGATCAAACAGGCTATGCTTATGTAGAGAATACCGAAATAAAACAACTTATTCAGGCAGCAAAAACGGCTGCAAGCATAGCTTCTGATCAAAACAAGAACAACCTATCTATAGAAATCAAGGAAAAGCATTTTCCTAACTATTATAAGATTGACAAACCTTGGTTAGACACATCGGTGGCTGATAAAAAAGACTATGTGCAAAAACTCAACGATCATATTTTCAAATTAGACCCGAGAGTTATTAAAGCAACAGCAAATCTGACTGATAGTACATCTTACATTCTATTCTTCAACTCCGAAGGTTTATTAACATGGGACTATCGCCCTATGGCAATAATAGGTAGCTCATGCACAATGGAACAAAACGGGAAGATAGAAAACGGATATACTTCCAGAGCTCATAGAAAAGGTTTTGAATTTCTGAATGATGACCTTATTGCTACAATGGCAAATGAGGCTGTACAACAAACAGCACTCATGTTCGAAGCCGTCAAACCTAAAGGAGGAGAAATGCCGGTAGTCATGGGTGCCGGAAGTTCGGGCATATTACTACACGAAGCTATAGGTCATACATTTGAGGCAGACTTCAACAGAAAAAAAACATCTATATTCTCCGATCAGTTAGGTAAGCAAATATGTTCTCCTAACATCAATGTTATTGATGATGGAACAATAGAGAATTCCAGAGGTACTATCAACTTCGACGATGAAGGAATAGAAAGTCAGAAAACATATATTGTAAAGAATGGTATTTTGGAAAGTTATATTCACGACCGTATTAGTGCAAAATATTATGGAGTAGATCCTACCGGAAACGGGCGGAGACAATCATTCAGACACACTCCGCTTCCACGTATGAGAGTTACATATATGGAGCAGGGAAATATTCCGGAATCTGACATTATAGCATCCGTCAAACAAGGAATCTATGTCGACAACTTTACCAATGGGCAAGTTCAGATTGGCGCCGGAGACTTTACTTTCTTTGTAAAGACCGGTTACCTGATCGAAGATGGTAAGTTAACCCAACCAATAAAAGATATAAACATCATAGGCAATGGAGCTAAAGCTTTAGCCGACATCAGTATGGTAGGAAACAACCTTAAGATAGACGAAGGCTCTTGGACTTGTGGAAAAGATGGTCAAAGCGTTCCTGTGGGACAAGGATTACCATCTGTACTAATCAACAAACTGACTGTAGGAGGAGAATAATATGATAACTAAGCAACATAAAGATATAGCCCAGTCGGCAATGACCTTTGCACTAAAGAATGGCTGTCAGGCAACAAGAATTTCTATCATTACCGCAAACAACAATTCTTTTGAATACAGAGATCTTCAGTTAGACAAATTGCAGCAAAGTACCGAAAATAAGTTATACATAGAACTTTTCGTCGACGGTAAATATGGATCTTTCTCAACTAACAGGATCAACGATAAGCATGAAATAGAAAGTTTTATAAAAGATGGTATTTTATCGACACGCTATCTGGCTCCCGACTTATGTCGTCAACTGCCTAATGCAGATAGATATTACAAATCTAACGGAGAAGATCTTGATCTCTGCGATAATTCTTTTGATAGCATAAAAACCTCAAATAAGCTTGAGATAACAAAGCAAGTAGTAGAAGAAATATACGATAAAGACGAACGAATTATATCTATTTCTGCCTCCTACGATGATGGAATAGGTGCTGAATATATGGTTACCAGCAACGGGTTCGAGGCTGAAAGTTACGATTCTGCTTTTAGTCTTGTAGCCTCTGTATCTCTTAAAACAGAGGGGGATGCACGCGCAGAATCGTACTGGTACGACAATTCGATTTATTGGAATGATTTAATAAAAGAGGGAATTGGCAAAAAAGCATTTGACAGAGCCTTACAAAAAATAGGACAAAGAAAAATACAGTCTGGTCAGTATCAAATGTTATTAGACAATACGCTATCATTCAGACTCCTTTCTCCTATGATTGCCGCAATGTATGGTAGCTCTCTACAGCAGAAAAATTCTTTTTTATTGGATAAACTTGGAGAAGAAATCACATCCAAGAAACTAACCATAAGAGACACTCCTCATCTAAAGAAAGCTTTTGGTGCAAGAAGGTTCGACGGAGAAGGTGTAGCTACAAGTCAACGGGATATAATAAAGGAAGGTGTACTTCACACCTATTTCATAGACACTTACAATTCCCTAAAAATGGGAATAGACCCAACAATAGGATCTCCTTCTATACTAAATGTAGCCAAAGGGAACAGAAGCTTTGACGAGATACTCTTATCGATAGAGAAGGGGATTTGGGTTACTGGTTTTAATGGAGGTAATAGCAACCCCACAACCGGAGACTTTTCATTCGGAGTAGAAGGTTTCCTTATCGAAAAAGGAAAAATATCCACACCTGTCAGCGAGATGAACATTACGGGAAATATGCTTGAACTTTGGACTAGTCTTGAAGAAGCAGGGAATGATCCCCGTACTAATACATCTTGGAGAATACCAAGTTTACTTTTCAGCAATGTTAATTTCAGTGGTCTATAAACTAATTGCTCTTTTATGAGATTATCAACCATACTATCTATTTTATTATTTTTCTCATTGCAAATCTATGCCCAAGCTCCGGCTATTGAAGTCAGAGCCGCCTGGCTCACAACCAACTGGGGCCTAGATTGGCCTACACAAGGGACCAGTGTTGATTCGCAAAAAAAAGAGCTACAAAAAATACTCGACCAGCTCCAAGCTGAAAAATTCAACGTCGTACTTTTTCAGGCAAGAGCGCAAGGAAGTGTTTTTTACAGATCAAAAATAGAGCCACTCAGTCCTTTTTTCAATCATAGTAACAACTTTGATCCTTTGGCATTTGCTATCGAAGAGTGTCATAAACGAGGAATGGAGTGCCATGCCTGGATAGTTACTTACACAATGGAAAAAGCTAAAGTAAAATATACCGGAAAAGGGAAAAGAAGAAGAGCACAGATAGTAGATAAAAAGCCCGATTACTACAAAGAGATGAATGGTACTTGGTATCTGGATCCAGGCAGACCCGAAACCCAATCCCTCATCAAGATGCTTGTAAAAGAGATTGTATCAAACTATGATGTAGATGGCATTCACTTTGATTACATACGTTATCCTAGCAATACAAAGAAATTCCCTGATGAGGATACTTTTAAGAAATACGGCAACGGGATGAGTCTATACGACTGGCGACGTAATAATATCAACACTTTGGTGAGCGACATATACGACGAGGTTAAATCTATCAAAAAGTGGGTACAAGTTAGCAGCTCTCCACTAGGCAGATATAGGGTTTTACCAGAAATAGCTCCAAATGATGGATGGACTGCATACGAAACCGTATTTCAGGATGTAGGCCATTGGATGAACAATGGTAAACACGACCTTACCTTTCCGATGATGTACCATCGCGAAAAATATTTTTTCCCGTATCTTGACGACTGGATCAAGAATAGCAATGGTAGAATTGTAGTACCCGGATTGGGAATATATCAGATGGATGAACAAAGCTGGCCTCTGGAAGACATCATTAAGCAAATGCAATACACTCGTAGCAAGAATATAACAGGTCAAGCTTATTTTCGCACACAAAATGTTCTATCTAATTTAAAAGGAATAAAAGACTCTATAAATTCCTTTTACCCAACCCCTGCTAAGCTACCACCTCTTACCTGGTTAAACGACACTGCTCCTAATTCTCCAATAGACCTTCGTCTTTACAGAAGCAAAGGAGACACATTGAATATTGAGTGGGAAGCTCCTGACGACACCTCAGACTATACCTACACTATCTATGTATCCTTTACTGAAGAAATAGATACGAATGACCCTAAAAATATTTTAGTAACAGGGCTAAGAACTAAATCATATTCTTTCCCTATAAATAGTGGCGAATTTGGAGTGTATTATTTCGTAACAGCGTCAAATCGTTTTCACAACGAAAGTATAGCATGCTTCCCCGGATTTTTTGTCCATTCCGAGGACGAACACTAATTTTAGCTATTCACTTTTAATTCAGACCAAATACCTTCGATTGTCTTATTCAATATAGGATGAACTACCTGAGCGGCTATTTCAGACAAAGGGAGAATAACAAATGGACGGTTATTCATATTGGGATGAGGAATCGTTAATGCATCTGTATCTATAATTTCTTTATCATAGAGCAAGATATCAATATCAATTATGCGGTCTATATATATATTATTCTGAGACTTCACCTGTCGCCCCATCTCTTTTTCTATATCTTGAGTAATAGTCAAGACTTCAAATGAGCTTAAAGGTGTCTTCACCAAACATGCTGCATTCAGAAATTGATTCTCCGAGACAAAGCCTGCCGGATCGGTAACATAAAAAGCGGATGTGGCGACTATCTCACCAATCCGCTCTTCTATTTTATCAATTGCATGATGAAGGTTCTCTCCCCTATCTCCTAAATTTGAGCCTAAACCCAGATAGACATCATGTAACTTTTCTTTATATGACATTAGATTATCAACATTGCATCACCATATGTACCAAAACGGTATTTTTCTTTCACAGCCAATTCGTACACATCCATTATACGATCATACCCACCAAAAGCAGCTGTCATCATTAATAGTGTTGACTGAGGCAAGTTGAAGTTTGTAACCATAGAATCAGCAATACCAAAATCGTAAGGGGGAAAAATAAATTTATTCGTCCATCCTGTATTTACCTTCAAATGCCCATCTGTACTCACAACAGTCTCTATTGCTCTCATAACAGAAGTACCCACAGCACAAACTCGGCGACCGGCATCTTTTGCTTTGTTTACAATATCTGCAGCTTCTTGGGTAATATCTAACTGCTCAGAATCCATCTTATGTTTTGTCAAATCTTCAACATCGATATCTCTATAATTACCCAATCCTGAATGGAGAGTCACATATGAGAATTCTATACCTTTAATTTCAAGACGTTTCAGCAGTTCTCTACTGAAATGCAATCCAGCAGCAGGAGCAACAACAGCTCCTTCTTTTTGAGCGAAAATAGTTTGATAGCGCTCTTTATCATCTGCCTCTTCGCCTCTATTCAAATACTTCGGTATTGGTGTTTCTCCTAAAGCGTATAGAGCTTTTCTGAATTCCTCAGATGGTCCATCATAAAGGAAACGTAGTGTACGTCCTCTCGATGTTGTATTGTCTATAACCTCTGCTACCATAGATTCGTCTTCTCCAAAGTATAGTTTGTTACCTATACGAATTTTTCTAGCTGGATCTACCAATACATCCCAAAGATGAAATTCTTCATTCAACTCGCGCAGAAGGAAAACCTCAATAGTAGCCCCTGTCTTCTCTTTATTTCCATACAAACGAGCAGGGAACACCTTTGTATCATTAAAGACAAATACATCTTTATCATCAAAATAATTGATGATATCTTTAAATACCTTATGCTCAATTTCTCCGGTCTTACGATTTACAACCATTAAACGAGACTCATCTCTATTCTTGGCTGGATGAGTAGCAATCAGCTCCTCCGGAAGGTCAAATTTAAATTGAGAAAGTTTCATATCCTATATATTAATTTATTATTATTCTTTTTTAATCTACAATTATGGCGTCTACAAATTCCTCGATAAGCTTACCATCAATACACTGGTCAAGCGTAACTTCACCTATACGCGTACGCTCCAATGCTGTGAGGTGCCCTCCCGAATTAAGAGCCAATCCTATATCCCTAGCCAAAGCTCTGATGTAAGTACCTTTACTGCACACAACACGTATCTTTATCGTCGGCATTTGATACTCCAGAAGTTCTATTTCATCAATAACCAATATCTTGGGCTTAAGATCAACCTCTTGTCCCTCTCTGGCTAATTCGTAAGCTCGCTTACCTTCTACCTTACAAGCCGAATACGCTGGAGGAATCTGCTCTATTCTTCCCACAAATTGCTTCAAGGTTTCCTCTACAAGTCCTTTAGTTATATGTTCAGTTTCGAAAGAAGCATCTACCTCTGTTTCTAAATCGAAAGAGGGAGTTGTTTCTCCTAACCTTATTGTTGCAATATATTCTTTTGTCTGATACTGAAAAGTCTCTATCAATTTAGTTTTCTTTCCTGTACAAACAATCATCACACCTGTTGCTAAAGGATCTAAAGTCCCAGCATGACCAACCTTTAGTTTCTTAACACCTAACTTGCGACAAAGTTTATTCCGCAATTTCCGTACCAAAGTGAATGATGTCCACTCTAGTGGTTTATTTATATATAAAACCTCTCCTGAGATGAAATCCATTTATTATGCTACTTCTAATTGTACACCAAAACCCAGCAAGATCAAGATTAAAAGTCCTACCACAATTCTATACCAACCAAATAGCTTAAATCCATATTTGGAAATAAAATTGATAAAGAATTTTATAGCAAGCATAGCCACTATGAAAGCAACTACATTACCAACGATAAGGACTGCCATATTATCGATCAATATACTGAAATCGAAATCGAATAGTCCTCCATCAGGGACTTTTATCAGCTTATATACTTTATATCCTGTAGCCGCTGCCATTGTAGGTACTGCTAAGAAGAAGGAAAATTCCGCTGCATTCTTCCGTGTCAGCTTCTGGCTCATACCCCCTACAATAGTTGCCATAGAGCGAGACACTCCGGGTATCATTGCAATACACTGGAAGAGCCCAATAGTAAATGCGTTCTTGTAAGTTATCTCTTGCTTGCTCTCATCCGGATTATTAAACCATTTATCGACAAACAGCATAACAATACCGCCCAGTACAAGCATCACAGCTACTACATAAACATTCTCTAACATGCTGTCTATATAGTCACTAAACAATAGTCCGAACACTGCTGCCGGTAAAAAACCGATCAAAAGTTTTATGTAAAAATTTACAGATTGAAAGAATCGTTTCCAATATAAAACAAGAACCGACAAAATGGCTCCAAATTGAATAATGATAGTAAAAGCCTTTACAAAATCATCACTTTTTATACCTAAAATTCCCTGTGTTATAATCATATGACCAGTTGACGAAACTGGCAAGAACTCCGTTAAGCCCTCTACAATAGCAATGATTATTGCTTCAATAATACTCATTAATCAATATATCTTTTTTATAAATACTGTGTTAGTTCTGTTCGTTTGCCTCAGTTCTCTTGCGAGGGAATAGAATTCCAACAATCATTAACAAAAAACCGAAAAAGCACACCATAGGTGCAATAACAATTCGCTTCGTACTAAAAACATCTGGTTCAAACCCTCCTTCAATAGTCGATGCAGGACCAGTCATCAGTACAAAGCCCAATATAATAAGAAGAACGGATACTCCACAGATGAGATAATTCATCTTGCCAAATGCGAAATTTATTTTATCCATAATTTAAATATGATAAAGTTTATTTGTAGTCATTCTTAGATACCTGTTTACTGCCGATATCGTAGCTAAAGCAGTCAGAAGTATTCCCAACAAAAGAACAAGTCCATAAACGATTAAAAGCTCATTCTGATGAACAATAGAAATCAATTCAGGGTATTCTTTTACAAAATAGTACACAACTCCAGTAATAGCACCATTAGCTATAATAGCAGCTAAAATACCCGACAACACTGTACTTGTAATAAAAGGGCGTCTGATAAAAGCATTAGTAGCCCCGACCAATCTCATTGTATTGATAAGAAAGCGCTTAGAGTATATATTTAACTGAATCGTATTCCTGATCAGTGTAAAAGAAATTACAATAAGGATTATAGCTAGGATTAGCAATACAGAACCTACTTTAGATATCGTATTGTTAGCTTCAGCAAGATCTTCTTCATTGAATGAAAAGCCTTTGGATAGATTAAAATCTTTAAAGCTAGCCTCTACTTTCTTCAGACTATCGCTATTAACATATTCGGACTTAATAAAAACATCAAAATAGCTTCTGGAGGGGTCATAACCCAAAACCTCTTCCGGATCTCCTCCCAAATCGCTTAAAAGTTGTTTTTTAACCTCTTCTTTGCTGATATAGGTTACAGATTTAACATACGGGATAGCCTCTATTTTCTTCTTCGTCTTTGCCACTGCATCTTCATTCATATTACCTGTCAGTTCGATAGATATGCCCATATTCTCTTTAAAATACGTAGCCAATCCTTTTCCTGTAAAACCTAACAAAATAGTCAAACCCAGCAAAAAAAGGACAAGAGTAATACTTATGGTAGTAATAACCCCTGACGTAAATAAAGAAACAGTTTTAAGTTGACGATTCTTAGACATTATAATAACAAACGAGAATTTAATGCTGACACAATACAATGCACCCAAATTCGCTGCAAAGAAACAAAATAAATAGTTCTTACAGCATTATTTTTATCTTTTTTAATAAAACAAAAGACTCACTTATGTTTTTTCGTTTTATTTTACGATTATCCTCTTAACGAACATCATAAAAAGAACAATTAAAGAGACAAATCGTTCAATCTTATCACATAAACCCCTAACTTTACAAGCTCGAAAAAAGAAGATTTAAATGAGCGCTATCCCCAGCAGTCCATACATGCAATTTTCAAGAGAACAATGGGCTTCTCTGCGAGAATCAGAACCGATGACTCTTACTTACGAAGAGCTATTGACTCTACAAGGCATTGATCACGAATTGTCGATAGATGAAGTGGAAGAAATATACCTTCCCCTATCACGCCTGTTGAGCTATTATGTAAATGCGAGAACAAGCAGACAAACCATTCTGATGAAATTCCTGGGTCAGGAAAGGCAGAAAATTCCATTTATCATAGGCATAGCAGGGAGCGTTTCGGTTGGAAAAAGTACAACTGCCCGTGTTTTGCAAGCATTGCTCAGCCGATGGAAAGAGAACACCCGTGTAGCACTTGTAACGACAGACGGATTTCTTTATCCAAATGCAGTATTGGAGGAAAAAGGAATCATGCTAAAAAAGGGGTTTCCTCAATCTTATGATATAAAAGCATTATTAAAGTTTGTCACAAACCTAAAATCGGGAGAAAAAATCGTCAAAGTTCCAAAATACTCTCACCTCATCTATGATGTTATTCCTAATGAATATCAAACTATAGAACAGCCAGACATCCTAATCATAGAAGGGCTCAACGTTTTACAAAGTGGAATGGATTACCCCAATGAGAAACCAAGGATTTTCGTTTCCGACTTTGTTGACTTTTCCATCTATGTAGATGCTGAAGAGCAAATGCTTGAAAAATGGTACATTTCACGCTTCATGAAATTCCGAAAAGGAGCCTTTACCGACCCGAAATCTTATTTTCGCAATTTTGCTCAATTAACAGAGCAGGAAGCTATAAAAACATCCAAAACAATCTGGAGAGAAATCAACAGAAAGAACCTTCGCCGAAATATACTTCCTACTCGCGAACGGGCAAGCTTAATTTTACACAAAGGGGAGAATCACACTGTTGATTATGTTAGACTACGGAAATAACCTACTCAAAATTTATAAACATCTGATTATAGTTGATAGTTACTTTATCGAACAGTTTAATAAAATCATTTCCTAAACTACCATCCCCTATAACAAAGGGGAAACTATCTCCTGCAAGTACATAAACATCCTTAAGCTCTTTTTCATGCGATCCTATTCGCAATGTGAAAGAAGGCAAAATATACTGATTCATATGTACCATCGCACCAAAGCCTCCAACACCTCCCTTATCATACAATCGTCCTTTTGATTCAACTTCTTCTTTATGGCTTGCATAATATTTAGAGGATAAGCCAATACCTCCTCCTGTATCGAAATGTAACAACAAACGTTCTTTACCTGAATACCCTTCTATATAAGGCTGTCCTCCCACAAACATCATGTTTGGTTTCTCAAAAGGCATCTTACTTTCTCTATAAGGGAATACCATTCTTTTTTCTTTGGGGTATATCTGAATTTCGCCTATAGCTTTCATAAAAACCGAGCCCAATATCGCATCCATAAAAAGAGTATCAACTGGCAGAATATTATCACCCGGAGCCACAGTAAAAGCTACATTTTTATAGACAACATCTCCTATCTTCATACTATCGGCCACACCCAGTTTCACATACCTCTCTGCTGTTCCTGTTATAACAACCGAGTCATCTAAAACACGGATCCATTCTGACGAGCAAAGCCTTCACTCACCAGATTTGTATCATACCCATCAGCACCCGTATCAAACACAAAATCTACAACATTCCCATTCAACTCAACATCAACATAAATGATATTTTTAAACGTTTCATGTCCATCAAAGTAGGATATTTCACAATCTCTTTCAGGACGAATAATTTCAGGTTTCATCCCATCACCTAAAGCTCCCCATAAGGTAAGTTTCTCTAATTCTTTCCTTGTCAAAGAATCAAGTCCATCAAAAGCTGCAGTTTGATCCAAAAAAGACTGCAATAAATCTGCTGATTGACGATAATTCCCTTGACGTTTGAGATTGTCGCTCATAGTAACAATCGAAGCTACAACACCACTCATTCCTAAATATTCCTGATGAGCAAGCAAGATTGTATCTAACTTTAAGTTTGCTTTATCCAACTGATTAAAGGCTGTATTTAAAAAGGCTTCCGCCAATAATTTTACCGTCTCGGATTGTAAACTATCTTTCGCTATATCATACCGCTCTTGCAGCGCGAAGAAGTCTTGTTTATTCATTAAGTCAGCAAACTCATCCTCTAAGGTTTGAGCACATACCCCTTGAATTGAAAAAATAAGAATCAGGGCAACTCCAATTATTTTTGTTTTCATATAGTTGTAAAGTTTAAATAAAACAAAAAGAGCGAGGACATACACATCCTCACTCCTCCTCAGTATAGGACTATTTCTATATTTTATTTTACAGAGAAAGCAAAAACAGTCTTGCTTTTGAATGTATCTTCTGGTCTGAGCACCACGCTAGGATATTCAGGCTTATTGATACTATCAGGAAAATGCTGTGTTTCGAAACAAACAGCAGCTCTTGCCGGATAACGATGCCCATGCTTTCCTTCAAAGTTACCTGACATCCAATTACCTGTATACACCTGAACACCGGGTTCGGTTGTATAAACTTTCATTTCTATCCCGGTTTTAGGCGAGCTACACTCCACAGCCAAAGCATACTCTCCATCCTTTTTATCAAGAACGAAAGTGTGATCGTATCCTTTACCAAAATGCAGCTGCTCAAAATCGTCATCAATACGCTCGCCAATTGTATGAGCTGTAAGAAAATCAAACGGAGTACCTTTCACATCTTCCGGTTTACCATATGGTATTGCCGTATCATCCGTAGGAAGATAAGTAGAAGCGTGCATAACAAGAGAGTGATCATTCACACTAGGGTCTCCCTCACCCGACAAATTGAAATAAGAGTGATTTGTCAAGTTAAGAATAGTAGCCTTATCCGTAGTAGCTTCATAAGTTATTTCAAAAGCATTCTCATCTGTAAGCTTATAGACGATTTTCACATTTAAACTTCCGGGAAAACCTTCTTCTCCATCTTTAGACAGATACGTTAACTCCAACGTCTGGCTATCAAGCTGCTTTGCCGTCCACACAACGGCATTAAAACCTTTCAATCCTCCATGAAGATTATTGGGTCCGTTATTTATAGCTAATTGATAAGTAACACCATCCAATACGAATTTCCCTTTGGCAATACGATTCCCTGTACGTCCGCATACAGCTCCGAAGTAAGGCTCTTCCGAACTTAAATATTCATCTAAATTATTATGCCCTAAAACGACATCGACCAAATTTCCATTTTTATCCGGCACAGAGAGTGACACTATCTTTGCTCCATAATTTATTACTGTAGCCTCAGCTCCTTTGCTATTTGTCAAGATGTACATTTGTACGTCTTGTCCATCTACTTTACCGGAAAATCCGGCAGGGTTCAATCCTGATTTTGTTTGCATGATATTATTATACGGTTAATTATATATTCTTAAAAATGATGTTAAACACAAATATACAACAATATTCTAATGTTAAATACCAGAGTTTCTCTGATTATGATTATCAATTTATTAAAAAAGCAAAAACAGAAAACCTCTAAATCTCATTCATTTTTTTAAACTAAAATGCGAGAACAAAAGCTTATTCTATTTGTTCTATCATCGATGTAAAATATTTATATATGCAATTTTATAGGCAGAATATAGTATCTTTGTAACCGATAATTAGAAGCCTTACGAAGGTTTCGCAACGAATAAAATAATGCAAGAAGATCAAGATAAAATTTTAGAAGAAGTTACCTCCAGCGAATACAAATATGGTTTTGTAACTGACATTGAAACTGAAGTTATTCCGGTCGGATTAAACGAAGATGTCGTTCGTTTGATTTCGGCAAAAAAGAATGAACCAGAATGGATGCTTGAGTTCCGACTTAAAGCATACCGTCATTGGTTAACTCTGGAGATGCCTAAATGGCCTCATCTGGACATTCCCGAAATAGACTATCAAAGCATTAGCTACTTTGCCGCTCCGAAGAAAAAGGATGGGCCTAAGAGCCTTGATGAAGTAGACCCCGAATTATTAAAAACATTCGACAAACTGGGTGTACCTCTCCATGAAAGAGAAATACTTGCCGGAGTACAAACAATGGCCGTAGATGCTGTAGTAGATAGTGTTTCTGTTAAAACCACATTCAAAGAAGTTCTTTCCGAAAAAGGGATTATATTCTGCTCGTTCAGCGAAGCTGTACAAGAATACCCGGAACTGGTAAAAAAACACTTAGGGACAGTTGTTTCGTACCGCGACAATTTTTTTGGCGCATTAAACTCTGCTGTATTTAGTGACGGATCGTTTGTATATATTCCTAAAGGCGTTCGCTGTCCTATGGAATTATCAACATACTTCCGAATCAACGCAGCCAATACCGGACAGTTTGAACGTACATTAATCGTAGCTGACGACAATGCTTACGTTAGTTATCTGGAAGGATGTACAGCTCCTATGCGCGATGAAAACCAACTACACGCTGCTATAGTTGAGATTATAGCTTTAGACCACGCAGAAGTAAAATATTCGACAGTACAAAACTGGTATCCTGGAGATAAAGAAGGAAAGGGAGGTATTTACAACTTCGTTACTAAACGCGGTCTATGTAAAGGTCGTGGTTCTAAAATTTCCTGGACTCAGGTAGAGACAGGATCAGCCATCACATGGAAATATCCTTCATGCATTCTTGCCGGAGATGATTCCATTGGCGAATTCTACTCTGTTGCGGTAACTAACAATTACCAACAAGCAGACACCGGGACTAAAATGATACACTTAGGTAAAAACACAAAAAGCCGTATTGTATCAAAAGGGATCTCAGCCGGATTTAGCCAAAACTCATACAGAGGACTGGTAAAAGTTTCAGCAAAAGCTGAAGGCGCTCGCAACCACTCTCAATGCGACAGCTTACTATTAGGAGATAAATGTGGAGCTCACACATTCCCTTACTCAGACATTGCCAATCCAACAGCAATCATAGAACATGAAGCTACAACTTCAAAAATCAGTGAAGATCAGATTCTATATTGCAACCAAAGAGGTATTGGAACAGAAGAGGCTGTAGGTCTTATCGTAAATGGATATGCAAAAGAAGTAATGCAAAACCTCCCAATGGAATTTGCTGTAGAAGCTCAAAAACTACTTCAAATTAGCCTAGAAGGTAGTGTAGGATAATTAATATTCTATTATATTTATGAAAAAAGACGACTTTGAAAGTCGTCTTTTTATTTATTTTAGCACAACTGTTAAAGGCAATGGCTTAAATCTAAACATCAAGGCATATTCCTCTGCTTCTTCTTTAGTAAAACCTCCAGTTATCTCTAATCTCCCCCCTGTTATTGCAGTATTAACAACAGGTGCACCAGAAACCCCATCATCTATCACAATCGGCAACATTTTACCAATATTTCGACTTGTAACATTTTCAAATCTCTCTGCTCCAATGTCATTCAATTGAATCTGTATTGACCAATTGCCTGACACTTCATCTGAATAAGCTTTACGGATATGGGAATTTGATAAAATCGGTTCTTGCGGATAGGTTACAGAATGAATCAAATACAATTCAAACATTTCCCCTTTTTATCGATGGACTTAGATCCCCATAAAAAGAATAAATCCTTAGGCCATTCTTTTCTTGTTTCTCTACAAGTCTCCAATATATCTTTCACTTTTGCAGTATCATTTACATGAACAATAAAAGTAGGATTTTCATCACGAGTCTTCATTGCGTACCGAAACACACTATCTGTTGGAACAAAGATATCCTTTAAATTGATATTCCAACTTTCCCTCAACTCTAACCGCCCTTTAGTTGTTAGAAGCTTTTTTACCATAATAGAATCAGCTTCTTCAGGCAGACTAAGCGTATATAATTTTGTCGAAGCATCATGCTGTATATCATTAGCACAACCATAAGAATTAAAGCGCTCCTTGATAATGCTCAATGTATTATCTGCTTCAGCAGGAGTATAATCTCCTTCTTCAAAAGAGAACGCAAGCTGTTGTGATAAATTCTGCTGTTTTGTACAAGAGACAGCAAATAAAAGCACAGCGCTTATCATAATAGAACTCACTAATCGTTTCATTCCTCTTATATTTTAAGTTGACCTTATTTCGTCAATTTCTCTTCTTCTATTGTCTTCACGATATTTTCACCTATACCAATACGGTATCCTTGAGAAGAATACAATATTCCGCCGTTAGTAGACAGGTATATTACCAAAGGGAAGTTATTCGAGAATTCAATCTGCAGAGCATTGGCTACTGAATTTAATAAAGTTCTATTCGCATCTGTCAACCATAAAGACTGTTCAGGTAAACCTTTAAATGCAGACGCATCGAAAGCGGAACTCAATTTATCATCAGGAACAACGAAAAGCACTCCTCCACCCCATTCTTCAATATATTGCTGATGAGCAGGAAGATCTTGCAAAATATGTTTTGTTGGTTCTTTATCCGGATCGGAAAAACAGATAAACAAACCTTTCTTATTAGTCATCTCTTTTAAGGTTTTCTTACTGCCATCACTTAGAGTTACTATTGTATTAGGATCAACAATTCCTTGCACCTGAATACCTTTCTCCACCTTAGGCAATGAGATCACTACAGACTCTAAGAGATCTTCCTTTATATCAAAGTAACGAGTCTCAACAGCTACAGAGCCATCATTTGCTCTGCTACCTATCATCAAACGATAAAATCCCGTATCCAATAACAACTTCGCTGGAAATTTATTAATCTCATTCTCGTAATTCAATGTTACAAAATTACCATTTTCCATCCGTGCTATAGTGTAATGAGTATAATAACCGGGTTTAACAATATTAGTATTATCTCCTTTTATTATTAATTCTCCTTTAGGTTGCTCTTCGGCTTGTTTTTCAAAGAACACATCCTTCCATACACTTTTATCATCTTCTTTATACTGAGGTCGTCCTGTTACCGGATCAAGACGCGACATAATATCCATGGAACGGCAAAGAGCCACAAAATACACATCCCTTGATTTTAAGTCTGCAATACCTAACTCATAGACTCCACGAGGAGAAATAGGACATTTGTAATAATTTTGTTCTTCATCTAAGCTGATAGTTTCGTTAATATAATCAACTACTGTCTTTATTTCTTCTCTTGCCTTTAATACAAAGTCTTGAGGCAGTTTGTCTCTTAGGAAGATTCTCCAAGGACGAATTAACTCCAATCCAATACGAGGAGACAATACATATCTAGCGTATTCCTGATATAGAAGATTATTCGTTTGATCCGAGCCTATGGCTTTCGCTGCACTTATATGAGACATCAAATCATCACTAGCTGTATCTCGCAGATCTTTATCCGACAAAGATTCAAGGAAAGGGAAGAGATACCCATTCGATTTATTCGCTGACATAAAATTCACAATAGACTGCCAATTACCTTGCGATTTATTTAAGATATTCCATGTCTTATCTCCATTTAGGTCATTTTCTTTAGCAAACTCACGAGCCTTATTTTCAGTGATAAATGTAGACATATAGGCATTACGAATAGAATCTTCATATGCCAATCGTTTTGCATTTTCAGCGATTTTATCTGACGATAATTCCTTTATAGGTTTTTCTAAAGGAACATTTATTGTAAGATTTTCAACAGTCTGCTGAATACCTTTATCTGAAATTATAACATCTATAGTAGTATCTCCTGCTACAGATTTCACATAACCATAAGCACTTCCTTTATTCGCCCAGATCAAGACATCTCCCAGACCTGTAGTTACTGAAGCCTTACCATCTCCTGAACTCATAGCAGTAGATATAGGATAAAATTCTGCATAATTATAGACCATGAATTTAACCTCAGCGCCCTCTACTACATTTCCAGTATTTTCATCAACAACTCTTACCTCTACCTTTCTACGATTATCAGCATCAACATAATCCTCCAGTAGATTAATTACAGAATAGAGTTCTGTCTGCACATTTTTCTCTTCGGGGCCGTCATACAAGCCAAAGACATTTGTATGCACCATCATTGCTCGCTTTACAGGAGCAGAAAACCATGCTACATCTAATTCCGCATCAGGCTCACAGGCTCCGATATAATGCCATTCACCATCCACCCATGCTTCTACCCATGCATGATTATCATCAGTATGCACCCAGCGAGGAGTATAACATTGACGGGCTGGAATACCAACAGCACGCAAGGCTGCCGTTGCGAAGGTCGATTCTTCACCACAACGTCCCCACGATGTCTTCATTAATGCCAGAGGAGAAGAAGTCCTTCCATCAGTCCCCCGATAAGTGACTTTCTCGTGACACCAATGATTGACTTCCAAAACAGCTTGTTCCATCGTTAACCCTTTTACACGATCTTTCAATTCATCGAAGAAAACCTGACGAGCTGTATCTAAATTTTCATTATTCACTCTGCTTACTAAGACAAAGTGACGAAAAACATCATCTGGAATTTTCTTCCCCCAATCAAAATAGTCACGAGCTTCGAAAGCTGATCTTACCTGCCCTAGAAAAAACTCACCATCATAATCCGCTAAATCTGACAAAGGCATATAAGCATAGAGAAATTCTAAAGCTTCTTTTTCCTGTAAAATTAAATCAGACCGATCAAAAACTGAAAATAGCTGCTGGCTACGCTTTGAGGCTAATTCTTTTCTTTTTTCGAATTGCTCAGTAACTTTTAAACGATATTCCTCATTTTTGAGAAAATGCTTATCCGATGATGCGCAAGAGAACATCATTGTTAGCGTTAATAATAAAAGAATAGTAGTATTTAGTTTTTTCATAATCATCTGTATTAAGGTTTCGGATAGTTTTAAACTAATCCCAATGAGGATCGTAACTTGAAGAACGCCCTCGTTGCTCGTATTTCAGGTCTTGCAGCATAGAAGAACTTGCTCTTAACGACACAAAATATGATTTATATGGACCTACAGGATTAAAGCTTGCAGTTATAGACCAACAGTGAAGATTACGCGTCAGGTTACAACTCATATATGCTATTTTTTTTGCATCAAAATCGTAATTGGCATTAAACGAGAAATTCCAGTTTCGGGTAGGCTGAAGGCTTCCGTTCAACCCAAAGGTTTTCGTTAACCTTCCTTTATATTCCACATATTTCCCTTTTTCCGTAATCCGACTTTGATCCCAAGAGTAGTTCATAGAGAAATTCATTCCCAGATTCCATGTAACGGCATTTTTCACATAACCATCTTCATCGTATTCTTTATCATCCTTCTTCCCTTCCAGAAGACTTCCTTTATGTTCTGTTGCTTCAGCAGTCAGGTCACTATTTGGAGGACTTCCCTCGTTCGTATTTTCAGAATCTTTCTTATCCTTATCCTTTCCGAACCACTTTTTGAAGGTATCTTGATTGATAGATGGAGATATAGAATACCCTGTGCTTTTTAGTTTCCCGAAACCTTTACCATTCTTTATTCGCAATTGATCCACTTGGCGTACTCTGCCATACTCATCCTTCTGATACATATATGGATCGAAAGCTGCACCAAGATTGACAACAAAAGATTTACTAAACTTCAGACGTAAGTTTACGGCAATATCACTCCACTTCAGAGAGTCAGCCATTAGGTTCTTACTGAAATTAATGCTCAGATTATCAATCAAACTAATCTTCTTGAAACCTGTAGAGTCTTTCTCTGATGCAACTTTCATCTCTAAGTTGTTATCAAAGTTAAAGGAAATCATACCCGCTGCACCTGGGGATGGCACACCAAACATTCCCTTCTCATACGGAGACCAACGGACACTCTCATAACGTCCATAAGAGTCTATAATATCAGACTCTTTATACATTCCCCACATAGGATCACTAAAGTCTGGGTTATAACTAAAACTTATGCTCGGAGAAAAGACGTGACGGATTTTTGTTGACTTAGAAAAAATGGGAGTGTACATCCCGTACAACATTGTCTGAAAACTCAACGCTGCACTAAAATCATAAGCTCTGCCCACCGAAGACACAGTATCTAATGGAGCAAACTCTCCATCATCATTCAGACCCTTATTAATTTTACTAGTATACCACCTTTCTGTATAGTTGATAGAAGGTGTAATATTTAGATGATCGAAAGCTGAGAATGTTGCAGAAACAGGAATACTGTGCTTAAACCCATTTCTCCAATCTTTCTGAAAATTTGATGTTAGTAATTTATCCTCTTTTGTATCTATGCTGTTTCTGAATTCACCGGAATAACTCATTTGAATCTTTTCATACCAACGCTCAGATCCTGCAGCCATTTTTTTCTTAAAAGGCTGAATACGACTCATTGTTATCATCAAGTTAGGAAGCGTTAGCGAAATGGTCGAATCTCGGCTACGTTGAGCAATATTCATCGAAGCAGATAAACTCCAAGGAGAGTTTGGTATTCGTTGAGTTATGTTCACACTCGAACTCTTAGTATTGCTAGTCCCTGCGGGAGTATAAGCCATATTTAAGTCATTGCGATCATAAGAGCTTGTAGAGAAGTTCACATTGGCAGAAATCGTTCTGAACATATTTGACTTTGGGTCTTGCGCATGAGTCCAATTTATTCTCAAGTCTTTAGCCACAGAATAGTTCACATCTTTTTCTCCGGTCTTAGTTACCAGATATCCCAGATCGAAACCTCCGGAATATTTATAACGCTTTCTATAATTTGATCGGGCATTCAGTCCCCACGAACCTTTTGTATATATTTCTCCGGTAAGGGCTAAATCAATATTATCGTTTATTGCAAAATAATATCCTCCTCCACGAAGATTAAATCCTCGTTCCATTTCATCCCCGTAAGAAGGCATAATCACTCCCGAAGAATATTTTTCAGAGAAAGGGAAAAAACCAAATGGTAAACCAATCGGTAATGGGAGTCCTTCAATAACCAAGTAAGCAGGACCTGTTACAACATTTTTCTTCGGTTTAACTTTAGCTTTGGTCAGAGCCAGATAAAAGTGAGGGTGCTCATGATCTTCGCAGGTAGTATATTTACCCTCCCGCATGAAGAAAGAATTGTCATCATTCTTTTTCGCACGTCCAGCCACAACATAACCTTCGCCCTGATTTGTAATACTACCAGTAGCATAACCTTTTTTCGTCTTGAAGTTATACTTCATCGTTTTCGATTCCAGTTCTGTGCCCTTGTCCGAAAAAACAGGAAAACCGAACTCTTTGCCAACAGAGTCAACCCCAGCATTTGCATACACTAGGCTACTATCCATATTCATGGATATGATCTCTCCTTTCAAAACGAGATCGGTATATTTAACCTCACTTTCTCCATACAGATACCCCCATTTATCCGCTGTAAGAATTATAGAATCTTGCGCTGAATAATCTACAATAGCATCCAATGCATTCTTATTTTGCTTTGCACTATCTGAAGAGAGAGAATCGACTGGAAGTTTTATGGAATCTGAAGGAGAGAACAGAGAGTCTAATCTGGGCTGAATTGTATCAATCAGAATAAAAAGCTCATTTAAATTTTGCGTATAAGAATAGTGGGCACCTAAAAAAGGCACAGAGAACAATATACACAAAAACATGTACGCTAAGATGCGAATTTTTCTCATCTATAAAGACCTAATACTTTCTATTCGGATGCAAAGCTAATCATTTATACATGAAAGAATAATATGAAAAATCAAAAAAAGTTTAAATTTCACTTCCCTTTCCTAATTTAACCAATAATATTCACGCCCAACAGAGCGGTCATTCTTGTATTTTGGATAACTTTGCAGTTTACCACTTACATGCTTAACGATCCTTATTATGAAATATTTCACACTCATTAGTTTTTTCTTCTTATCCATATTGCTGTCTTTTTCTCAAGATTTCGACACCTTTTTTGTAGACAAAACTCTTAGAATAGACTACAGTTTTGCCGGTGATAGTAAAAACCAACATGTTTTTTTAGATCAATTATCTCAACTTCCTTTATGGGCTGGACGGAGACATAACTTATCTGAAATACTCAGAGAAGGAAACGGACAGATAAAAGTAACCGACGTAGCAAGCAACAAATGCATTTACACAGATGCATTCAGCACTCTTTTTCAAGAATGGATAACTATCCCGGAAGCGAACACAGCGAAGAGAAGTTTTGAGAACACATTTTTGGTACCTTTCCCAAAGAATAAAATTTTGGTAGAAATCAGTTTGCGAGACAGAAAAGGAACCTATGTCAAATTTTCGGAACACGAGATAGACCCTAATGACATATTAATAAAAAAGAAAGGCTTGAAAGACATCCCTAATTACACAGCAATCCATCAGGGGGGAGCCATAGATAAAGCGATCAATGTCGTTATCCTTGCCGAAGGATATACCTCTTCCGAAATGGACACTTTCAGAGAACACGCAAAGACGACTTGTGATGCTATATTTGAACATGATCCATTCAAAACTTTAAAGGACAAGTTTAATTTTTATGCTGTAGAAACAATATCGGAAGACTCCGGAGTAAGTATTCCTAGAAAGAATATATGGAAGGATACAGCTTTCAGTTCCCACTTCGACACATTTTATTCCGATAGATACCTCACTACTTCTCATGTTAAAGATATACACGACGCAATAGCGGGCATTCCTTATGCACATATTATTATACTGGCAAATACCGACACATATGGAGGAGGGGGAATTTTTAATTCTTATACACTAACAACTACTCATCATCCAGACTTCAAACCAGTCGTAGTACACGAATTTGGTCATAGTTTTGCAGGATTGGGCGATGAATATTTTTATGACAGCGATGTTCTGGATAACACATATGACCTAGAAACAGAGCCGTGGGAAGCTAATATAACCACCTTGGTCAACTTTTCTACCAAATGGAAAAAGATGCTAAAAGAAAACACTCCTATTCCGACCGATCCGAAACTTGCGAATAAATACGATGTAGGCGTATACGAAGGCGCAGGCTATTCTGCTAAAGGAATATTTCGCCCTGCAACAGACTGTAGAATGAAAACGAACACATGCAAGAATTTCTGTCCTGTTTGCCAAAGAGCAATAGAAGAGCTTGTGAAATTCTATACCGAGCAAAAAAAATAGAGTTAAGATTTTATTTATAAGGATAAAACAACTATTTTTGTCGCTGCTAATTTTGAATACAATAAAAAATAATACATAATCTATAGAACAATGTCTTCTAAAAAGAAACAAGCCGAATTACGTGAAGAACAGGAGTGGGAAAAGATTGATTCTGCAGTTAAAGAATCGGGACACTTCATTGAGAAATATCAAAAACAATTATTAATTGGGATTGGTGTTGTAGTAGTAGTTGTATGTGCATTCCTTGCATACAAACAACTATATCTAGAGCCTAAAAACAAAGAAGCTCAAGTAGCATTATTCAAAGGAGAGCAATACTTCAGAAATGGGCAAGACTCTATTGCTGTTGAAGGTGACGGGAATGGCTATGTTGGCTTTGTAACTATAGCAAAAGATTATAGTTCTACGAAAGCTGGTAAATTAGCGAAACTATATGCTGGTCTTAGCTATGCAAACCTAGAGCAATACGACAAAGCTATGGAGTACCTTAAAGGTTATAGCGGAGATGACATATCAATATCTCCACTTGTAAATGGAGCTATCGGTGATTGCCTAGACAACACGGGCAAATCTGACGAAGCAGTTTCATACTATATCAAAGCAGCAAAACAAGTTGACAATCCTTCTCAAAGCCCAATCCTTTACAAGAAGGCAGGACTTATCTACAGAAGTCAAGGCAACCATGATAAAGTGATCGAAGTGTTCACTATTATCAAAAACCAATATGCTAACTCTATGCTTGCTGGTGAAGCTGACAAATACATAGAAGAAGCTACTCTACTAAAAGCGAAATAAGAATTTTTACGCTTAATATAAAAAAGGCTTTACTCTCAGAGTAAAGCCTTTTGCTTTTGTATTATCAATAAAACCTATTTTTTGTTCATCTTATACGTCAACGCTCCTGATGGACATTTGGCAACTTGATCGATTATCTCTTTTGTAGTTGCAAGCTCTAATCTTACCCAAGGTCTTTCTTTCGGACGATATACATTAGGCAACATTTTCACACAGACTCCGGCGTGTTGACACATTTCAGGTTTCCAAATAACAGTAACTTCTCCATTGGTATACTCAATTACTTTTTCCATACTTAATCTTTTGATAGTTTTGTTTATCTTATTTCAATTTCAAACATTTATTCCTCTCATTACAATACTACGCCATTCGGGATGCTTTTGGATATATCCAGCAACAAAAGGGCAAAGAGGCACTAATCGCAATCCTTGAGACTTAATATCTTCCAAAGCCTTTTTTATCAACTGGCTGCCTATACCTTGTCCTTCAAGAGCAACAGGGACTTCGGTATGCGTCAAATATATCTCACCTGTTTCCGACTTTATATACTCTATCTTTGGCATATATTCTCCAATATGAAACTCGTATTGTTTCTTTTCTTTGTTATCAACTAGTGTGTAATCTTCCATTTCTTATTTATGTTTAAAGGGTTTATATATAGAACATTGATTTTCTTTGAAGGTTTTTTACAGGTCATTTAAGCTTTTTACAAGCTACAACAACCATTACACTGACAATCAATAGATCAACAGAACTCCATAAACAACTAGATATCAATCAATTACAAATTCAAACTGATCATACGAAGCCGTTCTCCATGCATGTTTTGCTGTAGTGGGAGAGATCGCGAAAAACGGAGAAAACGTTCTTACCTTAACAGTCTTTCCATCAGGCATAAATTCCAATATCCTCAACCAGCCATCACCTCCATTACCATGCCATCCTCCTCCTGCAGTCTGCGCATCAAACATCATCTGAACAACATCTTTCCCTGCTTGATTCTTATCGACTCTGAAACTTACATTCTTTTCATAATCATCCCCATCCGCAATTGCCGAATGTCCACAAAGCACCATTCTTATGGTTGGGGAAGGAGCAATAAGCTTATTCCATATGGCTTGTCCATAATTGGCAGGTGTAACTTTATAGTTTTCCTTTTCATAAACAACTCCTTTCGTATTCATATACGAATGTGTTAATACAATTACCTTATGATCTTTGTATTTTTCACTATTCACCAGATTCTTTGCCCAATCCAAGGCTTCGTCTCTTGGAGCAAACTCGAGAGACACGACTAGCACTTTGCCCCAATTACCCATCTCAAACTCGTAAGCAGCATTTTCTAGCGTTGGCTTTTCCTCCCAATTTCTACCCACACTCACCAAACTCTTTCTCCAGCAAGTATTCCTTTCTGGTCTAAAGAATTCAGGGAATTGACTAAATCTATTTTCTGCTGACACATAACCATAGTCATGATTACCCGTAGCATTTACATAAGAAATTCTATTATCGAGTCTTTCAAATGCGCGGGAAACATTCTCCCACTGCTGACGTCCGGTCTGATTTCCATTTCTGCCCTCAGGAATCGGCTGATCATTCTGCTCAACCAAGTCGCCGGTACACAATACCGCCGCCATATTCAAATCTTCTATATTGTTGGCAACCCAAGCTGTCATCAGTTCAAAGATAGGTTGATTCACATCAAACTTAATATAAGTCTGAGGATCGGGAATCATAATCATTGTATACGAATCCTTATCACTGAGTTCTACTTTTACGGGTTGTTTCTGAGCATTAATACTAAAAGAAAGGAATAAAAACAAACAAGACAGAATAAACGTTTTTTTCATAATTAGATTTATTTGGCATTAACAGTACTTACAAATATACGAAAAAACGATGGCATAAACTTAAAGTAAACACAAAAAAAAGGGATGACTATCCGCCACCCCTCTCATTATTTAAATTCGGATTTTATTCTAATTCGAAGCCATAAGTTTGTCCCTTTTCTACAGCAGAAACTCCTTTTTTCATCCACACAGGCATTGGATCTCCCTTCAGATAGTGATCAAAAAACTGCTGCAATCGAATTGACAAATCTTTCGCATTTTTTCTCTCACGCAAATTATGTGCTTCATTATTGTACTGAAGCATCCACACAGGCTTACCCAATCTGCGCAAAGCCATAAAATACTCTATTCCCTGATACCAAGGCACAGCACCATCCTTATCGTTATGCATAATAAGAAGCGGAGTTTCTACCTTATCGGCAAAAAATACAGGCGAATTTTTTATATACAAATCCATAGCATTCCACATGGTATCACCTATACGCGACTGCGTTTGCTCATATTGATATTGTCGGCTCATACCGCTCTCCCAACGGATTCCGCCATAAGCACTCAACATATTGGAAACGGGAGCACCTGCGCCTGCTGCCTTAAACATGTTAGTACGCGTAACCAGATAGGACACTTGATATCCTCCCCAGCTTTGCCCCTGAATAGCCATATTATCTTTATCTACCCACGGATACTTCATTAACATTTCAGCTCCGGACACTACCGAGTTGTAAGCACTTTCGCCAGGATAACCGGTTGTATATTGAATATCGGGAGTAAATACAATATATCCACGACTACAATAAAAAGGAATATTTATAATCGACCGACTTGGAACCGGAGCAAAATATTGATACAATTCATCTGAATGTTTTTCATAGAAATATATCATTACCGGATATTTTTTATTCGGGTCAAAATCTTCGGGTTTATACACAATTCCTTGTGTAAGCTTATCGTCAAAGGTTGTCCACGACACAAGCTCCGCTGTTCCCCAATTATATTCTCTCATTTGCGGATTTATATCCGAAAGCTTCTCCGAAGTTTTCCATAGATTTGAAGTAACATACAAATCGGGAGATGTATTGAAATTACTTTTGGTAAAACAATAAACTTCTTTATTCTTTGCTTTTACCGGATCAGAGAAAGAGAATTTATCCAGAATCAGAGGGTTGAGATTAGATTTATTTAATTCAAAAAAACCCTTCTCTTTGGTCGTATTATCAAATGCTGATAACAAAAGTTTCTCATTCGACTTAATAAATTTACTTTCGGGATCTGTTTTCAGATAACGAAATGTAAGAAGCTTTTCTCTCCCCATTCCCTTAGTCAGATTCTCAGGTTTCTTCTCACCTGCTAAATCAAACTTCCATATATCATACGCATCGTAAACGAGCAAAGCTTCGTCATTTTCCGTAAAATCGGCAATCCAATACGGGGCTGGAGAAGATGGGGTATCATGTTTTTCATCCCAAAAATTAACAGATAAACCTTCGGTCAGACATATCTCTTTATCATCCTTTACCGAATAAGCATAATACTGCCTATCCTCCATGTTATACCATATCACATAGTTCCCCAGAGGAGACATTCGTATAGGACCAACATTCCTTGTCTTTATCTGCTTCTTCGCATTCGTTTCCAGATCGAAAATCCAAACATCATTAGCTATTCGAGCATTTATATCCCATTGTGTCTCGAACTGATATTTTTCATTAGAAAGCCCTAGCGCATATCTACCATTATTCTCGTTCGAAATAGATACATTCGGAACTTCTTCGCTACCTAATTGATAAAGTTCTGACGTATTTTCCAGATCTATATAAGACAAATAGGTTTGCTTCAGCTTTCTATCACGTTGCACAAGCTGCATAGGCTGAATCTGAGGTTCTTGCCAATGCCAAATATCAAGTTGAGCTTTTTCAAAATCAGGTATAGTTGTATCTTTGGGCAAAACAATAGGAGCAATCCCGAACAACAGACGTTTTTCATCTTTACTAAACAAAGGAGAATAGTTTTCACTTACATCCCATTTGTCAGGCATAGTCTTTTTGTTCTTATCTGCAACTACAATAGCCGAATCACCACCCTTAGCAAAATAGAACAAGCTATAGTCTTTTATCTCTTTCTTCAGGCTATCTGCTGTTGCCAAGAAGGAAAGCTTAGCTCCTGTTTCTGACAGATTAAGACTTTTATAAATAGTTTTTCCTTCGGATACGATTTGTCTTTTTTGAGTATTCAAGTCGATATACATCACACCCGACTTACTTGTACTATCCTTATCGTTTGGTTTTACAATCAACCCTAATCCTTTTCCATTGCGGCTAAATTGATATTCAGCTACATTTTTCAATGTGTCTTCGATCCCGGTCTTCAGGCTTCGAAGCAACAATGTTCTTGCCTTGATTTCTTTGTCTTTTGCTTTTACCGAATCGTCAATTGCATAAGCTATATAGTCAGAAAAATCCTTCCCATGCTTATAGCTTTTTACATTAGGAATTTTAGTCACTGATAGTTTTTCCAGCGATATGATAGCTAACGAATCTTTAGGCATTTTTTCGGTCGCCACTTTCTTTATCTTCGCCTGACGTGTTGCGGCATAGGGCGCTTTAATCTGAGCTACGATATACTTCTGATCGGGAGTGACCGAGTACATATATCCTCGAGGGAGAATAAATTCTCGCTTCGATTGCAGATCGCGAACGAGCAGATAATCGTCACCCTCTTGCTCCCTTACTACAGTAGCTACATATTTACCGTCATCGGTAACAGTAACATTCGCTATATTTTTCCACGAATCATATACACTATGATCCAATACTTTTTTCTGTGCCGTTCCTGATAATGAGACCAGTAGTCCTATAGCAAGAACAGCACATTTCAGATGTGCTGTCTTTATCATGATATGTAAATATTTTACAGATTAAGCTTCTCCGCCAAATTCCATCAAATATGCTTTGATAAACTCATCGATATCCCCATCCATCACTGCATTAACATTAGATGTCTGATAATTTGTACGATGATCTTTTACACGACGGTCGTCAAAAACATAACTTCGGATCTGCGAACCCCATTCGATTTTCTTTTTCCCGGCTTCCACCTTCGATATCTCACGGTTACGTCTTTCCAGTTCCATTTCATAAAGTTGAGACTTCAAGAGACGGATAGCATTATCCTTATTCCCGAACTGAGAACGACTTTCGGTATTCTCAATCACGATCTCCTTTTCTTCTCCAGTTTCCGGATCTTTATATTTATAATGCAGACGAACCCCTGTCTCTACTTTATTTACATTCTGACCTCCGGCTCCACTCGAACGGAACGTATCCCATGTAATATCCGACGGATTAACATCAATCTCAATCGTGTCGTCAACCAATGGCACAACAAACACCGAAGCAAAAGACGTCATACGCTTTCCTTGCGCATTGAAAGGAGAAACACGAACCAAACGATGCACTCCATTTTCAGACTTAAGGTATCCATAAGCATACTCCCCTTCTACCTGAAGTGTAGCTGTCTTGACACCTGCTTCGTCTCCGTCTTGCCAGTTGGTCACAGTTGTTTTATACCCTTTATCTTCGCACCATCGCTGATACATACGGAACAACATCGAAGACCAATCTTGACCTTCAGTACCTCCGGCTCCGCTGTTTATTTTCAATACCGCTCCAAGCTTATCCTCTTCGCGGCGAAGCATATTTTTCAATTCAAGATTCTCAACCAAGACAATGGCGTTATTGTATGCTTCATCAACCTCTTCTTCGGAAGTAATTCCTTCCTTTTGGAAATCAAATGCCAGCTGCAATTCTTCCACTGCGCTTTTCACCTCTTCGTATCCTTCGATCCAGCCTTTCAACCCACGAATAATTCGCATTTGAGCTTCGGCTGTTTTAGAATCGTCCCAAAATCCGGGAGCTTGAGTTCTAAGTTCCTCTTCTTCTAATTGTATTCTCTTCGCATCGACGTCAAAGGTACCCCCTCAACGCGCTCTCGCGTTCCAACACTTCTTTTAGTTGGTCTATTGTAATCATTAATTCTGATTTTTTGTTTTTACTATTTACTCTATTTTGAGGTGCAAATGTAAGAAAAAACTACCATAATATGATAAATCAATCAGTTATACACTAACAAAAAAACAAAGAAATCTCTCTCATCATTTAATCTGCCCCACAAAGCATAACACAATATCCTCCACCTCACATAAAAGGAATTAATCAACAAATCTCTTGGATATAAAAATATTATGTCATAAATTTGCACCCCGAAAAATAGAGAGGAGGTTAAATGATCTTTTGAACAGTACATATTGAACTATTTGCTTAATATCGCTATCAATAGCGACGTTCAGAAGATCCATATACAACCATAAGAGAAAGTATAACAAAAAACCTCAGGTGAAGACAATCACCTCTTCCAAATAAAAAATCACAAGAAATTAAATTAAGAAAACAAATAAAAATATACAATCATGATTATTGTACCATTAAAAGAAGGCGAAAACATAGAAAGAGCATTAAAGAAATTCAAAAGAAAATACGAAAAGACTGGTGTTGTTAAAGAACTTAGAAGACGCCAAGAATTCCGCAAACCATCTGTTACAAAAAGAGCAGACAGAATGCATGCTGTTTATGTACAAAAAATGCGTCGCCTAGAAGAATAAAAGTCTTTCAAAGACTATTGCCTTTTTTGCAAAATATTTTTAACTTCGTCATTCAAGGTATTAATCCGGACGAATGATGACGTTAATAGAAAAATATATCAGATATCTCCGTTATGAAAAGAATTACTCTTCGCATACGGAGATTTCTTATTCTAAAGACCTTTATCAATTCTCTGATTTCCTAAGAGCACACTATCCAGAAACTGATATCAAAGAAGTGGATAGTGATATCATTCGCACTTGGGTCATAGAACTCATGAGCGAAAAACTTTCACCACGAAGTGTCAACCGAAAACTCAGCTCATTAAAATCATTCTACAAATACCTGATACGCATCGGCGAATCGACCAACAACCCCACGAAGAGAATCACAGGCCCTAAAACTTCCAAACCTATCCCTTCTTTCGTAAATAACAAAGACATGGATAAGATTTTAGACGAAGAACCTCTAGACAGTTCTTTCGAGTCGTTGCGAGACCATACCATCATCAGTCTTTTTTACGAAACAGGAATCCGTCGCGCCGAACTAATTTCATTAAAAGATACAGACATAGACCTTGAAGCCGGAACTATACAAGTTACCGGAAAAAGAAACAAACAACGCATTATCCCAATAGGAAATAATCTAAAAATAACTTTAAATATATATATAACTACAAAAAAGAAAGAAATCGAAAACTTATCCGACTTCCTATTTGTTAGAGAAGATGGACAGCAACTATACCCTATGCTAGTTCATCGCATTATCACAAAGAACCTGAGCAGCATATCTATGTTGTCAAAAACGAGTCCACATGTACTAAGACACACTTTTGCAACCAGTATGCTAAACAATGGAGCTGACATCAATGCGGTAAAGGAACTACTAGGACACTCTAGCCTTGCTGCTACCGAAGTGTATACACACACTTCGTTTGAAGAATTAAAAAAGATTTATAACAAGGCTCACCCAAGAGCCGAAAAGTAAAAGGAGGGAACACTATGAACATTTCAATTCAATCAGTACATTTCGATGCATCAACTCAGTTAAAAGAGTTTATTGAAAAGAAACTATCTAAATTGGATAAATTTTCCGATTTAATCATAGACGCTGAAGTAATACTAAAGGTAATAAAACCAGAAACAGCCAAAAACAAAGAAGCTTCGATCAAACTAAACATCAAGAATGGTGACCTATTCGCCAACAAAACAGCAGATACATTCGAAGAAGCAGTAATGCAAGCCACGGAAGCTCTGGAAAAACAAATATTAAAAACTAAAGAAAAAATAAGCGCTAAATAAAATAAACATCCATTATATAACAACACAAAACGTTGTCAAAATAAAGAAGCAAAGCTTCACAAAACAGAATATTTAAATTAACTTTAAAATAAACACATAAAATATTTGTATTGTAAAAAATAATTTCTAATTTTGTCGCCGTTTCACCCTCAAAAGTGTTTGAAGCGACAAAATTAGATTTTATGCCTCTTTAGCTCAGTTGGCCAGAGCACGTGATTTGTAATCTCGGGGTCGTTGGTTCGAATCCGACAAGAGGCTCAGCTATAAAGAATTAGAAGATCTGAACAAATAGTTATAATTCTTAATTGAAACATGTTCAGCCTTCATTTTTTTGCTTAAAAAATTCATGTATACACGACAATGTAAGCAAAAAAAGACAATGCCAATGTAGCTCAGTGGTAGAGCACTTCCTTGGTAAGGAAGAGGTCACGGGTTCAAATCCCGTCATGGGCTCTATTTTCATAGGCATATGAATATAAATTCAATGGAATTAAATATATACTTTAACTAAATAATAAGAAGATTAATTATGGCAAAAGAACATTTTAACCGGGCGAAACCGCATGTTAACATCGGTACTATCGGTCACGTTGACCACGGTAAAACAACTTTGACTGCTGCTATCACAAAAGTACTGTCTTCAAAAGGTCTTTCTCAAGCAGTAGATTTCGATAAAATCGACAACGCTCCAGAGGAAAAAGAACGTGGTATTACTATCAACACTTCTCACGTTGAATACGAAACAGCTAACCGTCACTACGCTCACGTTGACTGTCCTGGTCACGCCGACTACGTTAAAAACATGGTTACTGGTGCTGCTCAAATGGACGGTGCAATCATCGTAGTTGCTGCAACTGATGGTCCTATGCCTCAAACTCGCGAACACATCCTACTAGCTCGTCAGGTAAACGTACCTAGACTAGTTGTTTTCATGAACAAATGTGATATCGTTGAAGATGAAGAAATGCTAGAACTAGTTGAACTAGAAATGAGAGAACTTCTTTCATTCTACGATTTCGACGGCGATAATACTCCAGTAATCCGTGGATCTGCTCTTGGTGCACTTAACGGTGTTGAAAAATGGGTAGAACAAGTAATGGAACTAATGGCTAATGTAGACTCTTGGATTCCACTTCCTCCACGCGATGTAGATAAACCATTCTTGATGCCAGTTGAAGACGTGTTCTCTATCACAGGTCGTGGTACAGTAGCAACAGGTCGTATCGAAACAGGTATCATCAAATCTGGTGAAGAAGTTGCTATCATCGGTCTTGGAGCAGAAAACAAAAAATCAGTTGTTACAGGAGTAGAAATGTTCCGCAAAATCCTTGACGAAGGTCAAGCTGGTGACAACGTAGGTCTTCTTCTTCGTGGCATCGATAAAGACGAAATCAAACGTGGTATGGTGATCACTCACCCAGGAAAAGTAACTCCTCACACTAAATTCAAAGCTGAGGTTTATATCCTTAAAAAAGAAGAAGGTGGACGTCACACTCCATTCCACAACAAATATCGTCCTCAATTCTACCTACGTACTCTTGACGTTACAGGTGAAATCTCTCTTCCAGAAGGAACAGACATGGTAATGCCTGGTGATAACGTAACTATTACAGTAGAATTGATCTACCCAGTAGCATGTAACGTAGGTCTTCGTTTCGCTATCCGCGAAGGTGGACGTACAGTAGGTGCTGGACAAATCACAGAAATTCTTAGCTAATTAAAGAATTACTATAAAAGTCGGTTTGAAAAACAACCGACTTTATTTACGGGCGTAGTTCAGTGGTAGAGCGTTGGTCTCCAAAACCAAATGTCGGGAGTTCGAATCTCTCCGCCCGTGCTAAAAAACTCAAATGAGTAATGAAAAAGATAATTAATTATATTAAAGATTCCTATAACGAACTTGTTTACAAAGTTTCTTGGCCATCGCGTGCTGAACTAACCAGTAGTGCAGTTATTGTCATGATAGCTTCCATCATTATGTCAATAGTTGTTTGGGGTGTTGACCTAGCATTTGAAAACGTGGTCAAACTTTTCTATAGTATTAGTCTATAATAATCCTTATCAAAAGCAATGACTGAAATCGAAAAAAAATGGTACGTTCTACGTGCTGTTAGTGGAAAAGAAAATAAGGTCAAAGAATATCTTGAAGCTGAGATAAAGAAATCTGACTTAGGAAAGTATATCTCTCAAGTTCTTATTCCCACAGAGAAGACTTATATTATGCGTAACGGAAAGAAAGTTTTGAAAGAAAAAGCTTATCTTCCCGGTTATATTTTAATTGAGGCAGCTCTAGTAGGAGAAGTTATCCATGAACTTCGCAACATTAATTATGTTGCAGGATTCCTACCTAATACAACTAACCCGCAGCCATTGAGCCAATCTGAAGTTAACAGAATACTTGGAACGATGGACGAGTTGGAAGAACAAGAAGTAGGCATGGATGTTCAGTATTTCGTTGGAGAAAACGTGAAAGTTACAAACGGACCTTTCTCGGGTTTTTCAGGACTTATTGAAGAAGTAAATGCAGAGAAAAAGAAACTAAAAGTAATGGTAAAGATATTTGGACGGAAAACTCCGCTCGAATTGAATTACACACAAGTCGAAAAAGAATAATAGATTGGTTACGCAATCATTTTATTCAAATCTAAGTTTTTAATCAAAACTAAAATTTAAAAAAGAAATGGCTAAAGAAATTGCTGGACAATTAAAATTACAGATCAAAGGCGGTGCAGCAAATCCATCACCACCAGTAGGTCCTGCTTTAGGATCTAAGGGGATCAACATTATGGATTTCTGTAAGCAATTTAATGCCAGAACTCAAGACAAGGCAGGAAAAGTATTACCAGTAGTAATTACCTATTATACTGACAAGTCTTTTGATTTTATTGTAAAACAACCACCAGTAGCTATTCAATTACTTGAAGCAGCTAAAACAAAGAGTGGTTCAGCAGAACCTAACCGTAAAAAAGTAGCAGAAATTACTTGGGATCAGGTTAAAGCTATCGCTGAAGATAAAATGAGCGACCTAAACTGCTTTACAATAGAATCAGCCATGAAGATGGTTGCTGGTACAGCAAGAAGTATGGGTATCACCGTAAAAGGGGCCTTCCCTGATGTTCAATAATTTAAACTTCAATTGAGAAATGGGTAAACTTACAAAAAATCAAAAGTTAGCTTTCAGCAAAATTGAAGCAGGGAAATTATACACACTTGCTGAAGCGTCAGCTCTTGTAAAAGAGATTACAACAACTAAATTCGAAGCATCTGTCGATTTAGATGTACGCTTAGGTGTAGACCCACGTAAAGCTAACCAAATGGTAAGAGGTGTAGTATCTCTACCTCATGGAACTGGAAAACAAGTAAGAGTTTTGGTATTATGTTCACCGGATGCAGAAGCAGCTGCTAAAGAAGCTGGAGCTGACTATGTAGGATTGGACGAATATATTGAAAAAATAAAAGGAGGTTGGACTGATATTGATGTAATCATCACACAACCTGCTATTATGGGTAAAGTTGGAGCTTTGGGACGTATCTTAGGACCTCGCGGTCTTATGCCTAACCCAAAGAGTGGAACAGTAACTGTAGATGTTGCTAAAGCTGTACAAGAAGTAAAATCTGGTAAGATTGACTTCAAAGTAGACAAAGCTGGTATCATTCATGCTTCTGTAGGTAAAGTAACTTTCACTGCTGATCAAATCAAAGATAATGCGAAAGAATTCATCAGTACGCTTATCAAATTGAAACCAACAGCTGCTAAAGGTACTTATGTGAAAAGCATCTCTCTTTCAAGCACTATGAGTCCGGGTATTAAAATTGACCCTAAATCAGTAGAAAACTAATTTAAAATTGACTGAAAATGAGAAAGGAAGATAAAGGCACAATTATAGAAGCTATAGCTGAAACAATCAAAGGATACGACAATTTCTATCTTACTAACATTGCAACACTTAATGCTGCTAAAACTAGCGAATTAAGAAGAGAATGTGCTAAGCAAGAAATCAAGTTGATGGTTGTTAAGAACACCCTATTGCAAAAAGCATTTGATTCACTTGAAGGCGATTACTCAGAGCTGAGCCCAGCGTTGAAAGGTAATACAGCTATCATGTTTTCAAACACAGCTAATGCACCAGCTAAGCTTATTGCTAAGTACAAAAAAGAAGGAGTTCCATCTCTAAAAGCTGCATATGTTCAAGAAAGTGTTTACCTAGGAGCAGAAAACCTTTCAGCACTAGAAAACATCAAGAGCAAAAACGAGCTTATCGGAGACGTTATCGGATTACTTCAATCTCCAGCTAAGAATGTTATCACTGCCCTTCAATCAGGTGGAAATACAATTCATGGCGTCTTAGAAACACTATCTAAGAAATAATCCTATATTTTTAAAATAAAAGAATAATAACAATTTTAATCTATACAAAAATGGCAGATATAAAAGCTATTGCAGAACAACTAGTAAATCTAACTGTAAAAGAAGTAAGCGAATTAGCTGAAATTCTAAAAACTGAATACGGTATTGAACCAGCTGCTGCTGCAGTTGCTGTTGCACCAGCTGCAGGTCCTGCTGCTGAAGCTGCAGAAGAAAAAACATCTTTCGATGTAATCCTTAAAGCTGCAGGTGCAAACAAATTACAAGTAGTTAAAGCTGTAAAAGAACTTACAGGACTTGGTTTGAAAGAAGCAAAAGATCTAGTAGACGGAGCTCCTAGCGAATTGAAAAAAGGAGTTGCTAAAGATGAAGCTGACGCATTGAAAAAACAACTAGAAGAAGCTGGAGCTGAAATTGAACTTAAGTAAGGAAGATAGTCCTGTAAAAAGGATATTTGGTTAGGAACCTTCGCAGAGGGAGGTTCTTAACCTTTTTGCGTCAAAATAATAAGTTCAATAAAATTGGTTACTACATGTCTTCAACAAATACAAATCAAAGAGTCAATTTCGCTTCAATCAAGAATCCACTTCCCTACCCGGATTTACTTGAAGTGCAGCTAAAGTCATTCCGCGACTTCTTACAGCTGGATACACCTCCTGAGAAAAGGAAAAAAGAAGGCTTATACAGAGTTTTCGCTGAAAACTTCCCTATAGCCGACACACGAAACAACTTTGTATTAGAGTTTTTAGACTATTTCATCGATCCGCCTCGTTACACTATCGAGGAATGTATCGATAGAGGTCTGACATACAGCGTTCCGCTAAAGGCCAAACTAAAACTCTATTGTACAGACCCTGATCATGAAGATTTTGATACAGTTATCCAAGATGTATACTTGGGGCTGATTCCATATATGACCGAAAAAGGAACGTTCGTCATCAACGGAGCAGAGCGTGTAGTCGTGTCTCAGTTACACCGTTCACCTGGTGTTTTCTTTGGACAAACTCAGCATGCCAACAGAACGAAACTTTACTCGGCACGTATCATTCCATTCAAAGGTTCATGGATTGAGTTTGCGACAGACATCAACAGTGTTATGTACGCATACATCGACCGTAAAAAGAAATTACCTGTAACTACTCTTCTTAGAGCAATCGGATTTGAAAGCGATAAAGATATCCTTGAAATATTCGACCTTGCTGAAGAAGTAAAAGTTACAAAACAGAATATCAAGAAGGCCTTAGGACGTAAGCTTGCTGCCAGAATCCTAAGATCTTGGATGGAAGATTTTGTAGATGAAGATACTGGTGAGGTAACATCAATAGAACGTAACGAAGTTATTCTTGAACGCGAAACAATTCTAGAAAAAGAACATTTAGATCTTATTCTGGAATCAGGAGTGTCTACTATTTTGTTACATAAAGACTCTCATCAGAATTCTGATTATACTATAATCTACAACACCCTACAAAAAGACCCTAGTAACTCGGAGATTGATGCAGTTCGTCACATCTACAGACAGCTACGTAGTGCTGAGCCTGCAGATGACACAAGTGCACGTGAGGTTATAAACAACTTGTTCTTCTCTGAAAAGCGTTACGATCTAGGAGAAGTAGGTCGTTATAGACTAAACAAAAAACTAGGTTTGCAAACTAGTGACGATATCAGAGTACTGACTAAAGAGGACATCATCGAGATCATCAAATATTTGATCGAGCTGATTAACTCTAAAGCTATCGTCGATGATATTGACCACTTGAGCAACCGTCGTGTACGTACAGTAGGAGAACAACTTTTCAATCAATTTGGAGTTGGTCTTAACCGTATGGCACGTATCATTCGTGAAAGAATGAACGTTCGTGACAATGAAGTATTTACTCCTATCGATTTGATCAATGCAAAAACGATCTCTTCTGTAGTAAATTCATTCTTCGGAACGAATGCATTATCTCAATTTATGGACCAAACTAATCCATTAGCTGAGATTACTCACAAACGTCGTATGTCTGCACTAGGACCTGGTGGTCTTTCTCGCGAAAGAGCTGGTTTCGAAGTGCGTGACGTTCACTATACTCACTACGGACGTCTTTGTCCGATTGAGACTCCTGAGGGACCAAACATTGGTTTGATCTCTTCTCTTTGTGTATATGCAAAAATCAACGACCTTGGATTCATCGAAACTCCATACCGTAAGGTAGCTGACAAAAAAGTTGACTTATCAGACAACGGCATTGTGTACCTTGCTGCTGAAGAAGAGGAAGATAAAATTATTGCACAGGGTAATGCTCCATTAAATGATGATGGCACATTTATCCGTACACGCGTTAAAGCTCGTCAGGATGCTGACTACCCTGTAGTAGGTCCTGAAGAAGTAGAACTGATGGACGTATCTCCTACTCAGATTGCATCTATTGCTGCATCACTGATTCCATTCTTGGAACATGACGATGCCAACCGTGCGCTGATGGGATCCAACATGATGCGCCAAGCAGTTCCATTATTACGTACCGAAGCTCCTATTGTAGGTACTGGTATCGAAGGTCAATTGATCCGCGATTCACGTACACAAATCGTAGCTGAAGGTGCAGGAGAAGTTGTATATGTAGATGCTGATACGATCAAAATTAAATATGACCGTACACCAGATCAAGACTTCGTTGCATTTGATGATGCAATAACAACATATACAATTCCTAAATTTAGAAAAACAAACCAGAATACGACTATCGACCTTCGCCCAATCTGTAGAAAAGGCGACAGAGTAGTGCGTGATCAAATCCTTACAGAAGGTTATTCTACTGAAAAAGGAGAATTAGCTATAGGTAAAAACCTTAAAGTAGCGTTCATGCCTTGGAAAGGATATAACTTTGAGGATGCTATCGTATTGAATGAACGTATCGTTCGCGAAGATATCTTTACTTCTGTTCACGTTGAAGAGTTTGCACTTGAGGTGCGTGACACAAAACGTGGAGTTGAAGAACTTACTTCCGACATTCCTAATGTTAGTGAAGAAGCGACAAAAGATCTTGACGAAAGAGGTATCATCCGTATCGGAGCTCGCGTGGGTCCTGGTGACATTCTTATAGGTAAGATTACTCCGAAAGGTGAATCAGATCCTTCTCCTGAAGAAAAATTACTTCGTGCTATCTTTGGAGACAAGGCTGGTGATGTAAAAGACGCTTCGTTAAAAGCATCTCCTTCTCTAAAAGGTGTTGTAGTAAATACAAACCTATTCTCTAAAGCATCTAAGAAAGGTAAAACTAAACTTTCGAGCAAAGCCCTTTTACCTAAACTAGATGAAGAATATGAAGAAAAGATAGCTAAAGTTAAAGGAGTATTAGTAGACAAACTATTAGTACTGACTGAAGGCAAGACATCTCAAGGAGTAAAAGATTATTTAAATGTAGAAGTTATCGCTAAAGGCAGCAAGTTTACAAAGAGCGCTCTTGAAAACATAGATTATGAATCTATCCAGGTGAGCAATTGGACTGCTGATGAGCACAAAAACGACTTAATAAAAGACGTAATTGTAAACTATCTACATAAATTCAAAGAACTTGATGCCGAATTGAAACGTAAACGTTTCGACTTAACTATTGGAGACGAACTTCCTTCTGGTATTATCCAGATCGCTAAAGTTTACATCGCTAAGAAACGTAAGATACAAGTTGGTGATAAGATGGCGGGTCGTCACGGTAATAAAGGTATTGTATCCCGTATTGTTCGTCAAGAAGACATGCCATTCTTACCTGATGGAACTCCGGTAGATATCGTATTAAATCCACTAGGTGTACCTTCTCGTATGAACCTTGGTCAGATCTTTGAATCAGTATTAGGATGGGCTGGAAAAGAATTAGGTGTTAAATTTGCAACACCAATCTTCGACGGAGCGAGTCTCGATGATTTGAATTCATGGACTGATAAAGCTGGTGTGCCAAGATATGGTAAAGTACGTCTGATTGATGGTGGTACCGGAGTACAATTTGACCAACATGCAACAGTAGGTATTATCTACATGCTGAAACTAGGTCACATGGTTGAAGATAAAATGCATGCTCGTTCTATCGGACCATACTCACTTATCACTCAACAACCACTTGGAGGTAAAGCTCAATTCGGGGGTCAACGTTTCGGAGAGATGGAGGTTTGGGCACTTGAAGCATTCGGTGCTGCTCACATCTTGAGAGAAATCTTGACAATCAAATCCGATGACGTAGTAGGACGTTCTAAAGCTTATGAAGCAATCGTTAAAGGTGAACCTATGCCACAACCAGGTATACCAGAATCACTAAACGTTCTTCTTCATGAGATGAGAGGTCTGGGCCTAAGCGTTTCGCTTGACTAAATTATATACCGTTAGTTTATAGCCTTGGTTGTAAACTAACGGATTTCTAAATACTCTAACAAACAGCTATCAGTATCTGACTGTAGCTAACAGCTTTTAAAGAAAGAAAAGTATATGGCTTTTAGAAAAGAAAATAAAGTAAGGAGTAGCTTTTCAAAAATAACTGTAAGTCTTGCTTCACCGGAAGAAATTCTGGAAGCATCGAGCGGTGAAGTTTTGAAACCCGAAACAATCAATTATCGTACATACAAACCTGAACGCGACGGACTTTTCTGCGAACGTATATTCGGACCTGTAAAGGACTACGAATGTCATTGTGGAAAATACAAGAGAATCCGTTATAAAGGTATTGTCTGCGACCGATGCGGGGTTGAAGTAACAGAAAAGAAAGTTCGTCGTGAACGTACAGGACATATCCATCTTGTAGTTCCGGTGGCTCACATCTGGTATTTCCGTTCTCTACCTAACAAGATGGGTTATCTGCTAGGTATTCCTACTAAAAAATTGGATACAATTATATATTACGAACGTTATGTAGTTATCCAACCGGGGATCAAAGCTGAAGACGGGGTTGCAGTTAAAGATCTTCTTACTGAAGATGAATACTTGGAAATCTTAGATACTCTTCCTAAAGAGAATCAACTTCTAGATGATTCAGATCCAAACAAGTTTATTGCTAAAATGGGAGCTGAAGCAATCTATGATTTATTGTCACGTATCAACTTAGATTCGTTGGCAAATAACCTACGTCATAAAGCAAATACAGATACTTCTCAACAACGTAAAAACGAAGCTTTGAAACAACTACAAGTTGTAGAGGCTTTCCGTGGATCGAAAGGAAAGAATAAACCTGAATGGATGATTGTAAAAATCGTTCCGGTTATTCCACCAGAACTTCGTCCGCTTGTTCCATTAGATGGAGGTCGTTTTGCTACATCTGACTTGAACGACTTATATCGTCGTGTTATTATACGTAACAATCGTCTGAAAAGACTTATTGATATTAAAGCTCCTGAGGTTATCCTTCGTAATGAGAAACGTATGCTTCAAGAAGCAGTTGACTCACTATTCGATAACTCTCGTAAATCAAGCGCTGTTAAAACAGATGCTAACCGTCCGTTAAAATCTCTATCTGACAGTTTGAAAGGTAAACAAGGTCGTTTCCGTCAAAACTTGTTAGGTAAACGTGTTGACTATTCTGCACGTTCGGTTATTGTCGTTGGTCCTGAATTAAAGATGCACGAATGTGGTATTCCTAAGGATATGGCGGCTGAGCTTTACAAACCATTTATCATTCGCAAGCTTATTGAACGTGGAATCGTTAAAACAGTTAAGTCTGCGAAGAAAATTGTAGATCGCAAAGAACCTGTGGTTTGGGATATTCTAGAGCATGTAATGAAAGGACATCCAATTCTTCTCAACCGTGCCCCTACCCTTCACCGTTTGGGTATCCAAGCCTTCCAACCTAAAATGATTGAAGGAAAAGCTATTCAGCTACACCCACTATCTTGTACGGCGTTCAATGCCGACTTCGACGGTGACCAGATGGCTGTTCACTTACCGTTAGGTAATGAAGCTATTCTTGAAGCTCAAATGTTGATGCTTGGTTCTCACAACATTCTTAACCCTGCTAATGGTGCTCCTATTACAGTACCTTCTCAGGACATGGTTCTTGGATTGTATTATATCACTAAAATGCGTAGAGGTGCGTTAGGTGAAGGTCTTACATTCTACGGTCCGGAAGAAGCAGTAATCGCATACAACGAAGGCAAAGTGGATATCCACTCTCCTATCAAAGTATATGTAGAAGATATCGACGAGAATGGAAATATCATCAACGTAATGCGTGAAACTACAGTAGGTCGTGTAATCTTTAACGAGAAAACACCTGTAGAAGTAGGATTCGTTAATGAACTTCTTTCTAAGAAATCTCTTCGCGACATTATTGGTAATGTAATTAAGAAATGTGGAGTTGCCAGAACGGCTCAATTCCTTGACGATATAAAAGATCTGGGTTACACAATGGCCTTCCGTGGAGGTCTATCATTTAACTTGGAGGATGTAATCATCCCTAAAGAAAAAGATGAATTGGTAGCTCAAGGTTATAGCGAAGTTGAACATATAATGAATAACTATAATATGGGATTCATTACATACAACGAGCGTTACAACCAGATCATCGACACTTGGACTCACATCAACTCTAAGCTATCTAATATCCTGATGAAACAATTGGCAGAAGATGACCAAGGTTTCAATGCTGTATATATGATGCTAGACTCAGGAGCCCGTGGATCGAAAGAGCAGATTCGTCAGTTATCAGGTATGCGTGGTTTGATGGCAAAACCTCAAAAGAGCGGATCGGAAGGTGGACAAATTATTGAAAACCCGATCTTATCTAACTTTAAGGAAGGTCTTTCGGTACTAGAGTACTTTATCTCTACTCACGGTGCGCGTAAAGGTCTTGCCGATACAGCCTTGAAGACTGCCGATGCCGGTTACTTAACTCGTCGTCTTGTTGACGTATCACAAGATGTGATCATCAACGAAGAAGACTGTGGTACACTACGCGGACTTGTGGCTACTGAACTTAAAAATAATGAAGAAGTTGTTGCATCTCTTTACGAACGTATCTTAGGTCGTGTTTCTGTTCATGATGTATATCATCCTCAAACAGGAGAATTGATTGTAAGATCGGGTGAAGAAATCACTGAAGAAAATGCAACAATGATCCAAAACTCACCAATAGAAAGTGTCGAAATTCGTTCGGTTCTTACTTGTGAATCTAAAAAAGGTGTATGTGGCAAATGTTACGGTCGTAACTTAGCTTCAGGCCGTATGGTTCAAAGAGGAGAAGCTGTGGGAGTTATCGCAGCACAATCAATTGGAGAGCCGGGTACTCAGTTGACACTACGTACTTTCCACGTTGGGGGTATCGCTTCCAATATTGCAACAGAAAGCAGCATCCGTGCTAAATATGATGGAGTATTAGAAATTGACGACCTACGTGTTGTAGATTCAATAGATGAAGCAGGCAAGAAAACACAAATCGTGATTAGCCGTTTGGTTGAACTTCGTTTAGTTGATCCAAATACTAAGATCGTATTGCTTACTCATAATATACCTTATGGTTCTAAACTTTACTTCAAAGATGGAGATAAAGTGAAGAAAGATGATTTAATCTGTGAATGGGATCCATTTAACGCAGTTATCATCTCTGAGGCTGCCGGACGTATCAAATTCGAAAATGTTATCGAAGGGGTTACTTACAAAGTAGAATCTGACGAACAAACAGGATTGAAAGAGAAAATTATCATCGAATCGCGTGATAAGACTAAAGCTCCGGAAGCACATATTCTTGACGAAAAAGGTAAAACCATTAAAACATACAGTTTACCTCTAGGTGCACACATCGTTAAAGATGATAATGACACTATCAAGTCAGGTGATATCTTAGTAAAAATACCTCGTGCTGTAGGTAAAGCAGGTGACATCACAGGGGGTCTTCCTCGTGTTACTGAGCTATTCGAAGCACGTAATCCATCTAACCCTGCGGTTGTATCTGAAATCGATGGAGAAATCTCATTCGGTAAGATCAAGCGTGGTAACAGAGAGGTAATCGTTACTTCAAAGCTTGGAGAGGTTAAGAAATATCTTGTTCCTCTTTCGAAACAAATTCTTGTTCAAGAAAATGACTTTATAAGAGCAGGTATGCCACTATCTGACGGAGCTACAACTCCATCCGACATCCTTGCAATTATGGGACCTACAGCTGTACAAGAATACATTGTTAACGAAGTACAAGACGTATATCGTCTACAAGGAGTGAAGATCAACGATAAGCACTTCGAAGTTATCGTACGTCAGATGATGCGTAAGGTAGAAGTGATGGATCCGGGAGATACTCGCTTCCTAGAGCAACAAGTAATCGATAAATACGATGTAATGGAAGAGAATGACAGAATATGGGGTAAGAAGGTTGTTGTTGACGCCGGAGACTCTTCTACATTCGAACCAGGACAGATTGTTACAGCTCGTAAACTAAGAGATGAAAACTCTATGCTAAAACGTAGAGACCTTCGTCCGGTGATTGTACGCGAAGCTGTTCCGGCTACTGCAAACCAGATACTTCAAGGTATTACACGTGCTGCCCTTCAAACTCAAAGCTTTATGTCTGCTGCTTCGTTCCAGGAAACAACGAAAGTACTGAACGACGCTGCTATCCATGCAAAAGTGGACAGACTGGAAGGTTTGAAAGAAAACGTAATCTGCGGACACTTACTTCCTGCAGGTACTGGTCAGCGTGAATTCGAAAAACTTGTAGTGGGTACTAAAGAGGACTTTGACAGAATAGCTGCAACAAGAAAAACTGTTGTTGACTTCGATTCAGTTGAATAATTAATTATTCTTTTATATAGTTAGAAGGGGGAACAACGTATATGCATTGTTCCCCCTTCAATTTTTATAGGGTAAATATCTTTATTTCTTATACAATCCTAATTTTATAAGTATCCCTTTACGTTCGTGATACACTATACTGAGATCTCTACAAAACTATCCTTTAATCTTTTGTGTATATTTTTTGCTATTTGTCTCTCTTTTTCATTAAAAAAGAGGCATTATCCCAAGATGAAACTAACAAAATAAGACCTTACCTTATATTAATACAGAGAGCTTTCCTGTACAAAATTTTCATTTGTTTAATAAAAGCTTAAGTTACAAGCAACTTTTTAGATAAAAAAAGATAGAGATTCTTAACTTTGTTTGTACAAATAGTCTTGATGATATGCTAAGAGAGCATCGTTTTTTATTCTATTTTTGCCTCTTATCTTTTAACCTAAAAAACATACCTATGAGTATACGTATAGTATTCCGACCATCAAAAAAAAACAAAGAAGAAGGTTTTCTCAGTCTCCGAATTTATCATAAACGTCAGACGCGTCAGGTTGCCACCGGACTAAAATTAATGCAGGAAGAATGGGATGATGAAAATTCACGCATAGTTTTG
>NZ_OPYL01000004.1 GCF_900343125.1 Dysgonomonas sp. Marseille-P4361 | reverse complement strand
CAACAGCAAGAAATTAAGGTGGTTATAACACTGAGGATCCACCTCTTCCCATTCCGAACAGAGAAGTTAAGCTCAGTCGTGCCGATGGTACTGCATATTTGTGGGAGAGTAGGTAACCGCCGTTTTAAAGTCAGTAGCGTCTTTTAGTTTAACTAGAGGACGCTACTTTTTTGTATATATACACGACCTCTACCATTGAATATAGACTCTATCCTAATTTTATTACTATCTACACAAACACAAAGACTTTTTTCAGGTCAAAGGGGGAAATATAATGTTTTTGTTGATGCTAATATATTGATAGCTAATATTTTGTGTACAATCCAAACTTGTAGTGCAATATCCTGGTATACAGGTGTTTATACTTCTGTGCTATAAAAGATATTTTGGAGTAAAGGAGATCTTTAATTCTTTTTTATCTCTGGATATCGTTAATGTAATTTTATCCCTGTTTTTTAGTATATTATAAAATTCACTATCAGTAAATAGAACCTACTTTTAATAATAGTCTTTTGAGATTATTTCTATTAGCTGTATCTTTGTACATCCTTAAAAAAAAATATTCTATCAAACTAAAATAATATCATGAAACAAGTAAGATTATTGTATCTTTTTTTAGTTCTATTATTACCATTATTTTCTGTGTCGCAAACAAAACTTGAACCAGTGGATTATGTCAATCCCTTAACCGGTACTTTATCTAAGTTTGAATTATCTACAGGAAATAACTATCCGGTAATAGCCCGTCCTTGGGGTATGAACTTTTGGTCGCCTCAAACCGGTAATATGGGTGATGGATGGATGTATACATATACAGCAGATAAGATAAAAGGCTTTAAACAAACACATCAGCCTAGTCCTTGGATGAACGATTATGGTCAGTTCTCGATTATGCCTATAACCGATAAGGTAACTTTTGATCAGGATAAGCGCGCTAGTTGGTTTTCGCATAAAGCAGAGATTGCCAAACCATACTATTATCGTGTTTATCTGGCAGACCATGATGTAACAACAGAGATTACACCAACTTCGAGAGCAGCAATGTTTAGATTTACTTTTCCCGAAAATGATAAATCTTACGTCGTTATCGATGCCTTTGATAAAGGTTCATACGTAAAGATTATCCCAGAGGAAAATAAAATAATTGGTTATACTACTAAAAATAGTGGGGGAGTTCCAGCCAACTTCAAAAACTATTTTGTGATAGTGTTTGATAAACCATTTACTTATAAAGCAGTAGTAGGTGATGGTGAAATAAGAAAAAACGAGTATGAAGCTGAAGAAGATCATGTCGGAGCAATTATTGGCTTTGCTACCAAGAAGGATGAAATAGTACATGCACGAGTAGCTTCTTCTTTTATCAGCTACGAACAGGCTGAATTGAACTTGAAAGAATTAGGAGATGATACCTTCGATCAGTTGGCTCAAAAAGGAAGAGATGAATGGAATGATGTTTTGAGTAAGATTATAGTAGAAGATGATAATATAGACAACCTTCGTACTTTCTATTCTTGTCTGTATCGTTCGGTACAGTTTCCTCGCAGCTTTTATGAAATCAATGCGGCAGGAGAGATTGTTCATTATAGCCCTTTTAATGGAGAAGTTCTACCTGGATATATGTTTACGGATACGGGTTTTTGGGATACTTTTCGTTGTTTGTTCCCATTTCTTAATCTAGTTTATCCTTCGATGAATGAAAAAATACAGCAAGGTTTGGTTAATGCTTATAAAGAAAGTGGTTTCTTGCCTGAGTGGGGAAGTCCGGGACATCGTAATATTATGATCGGACAAAACTCTGCGTCTGTTGTTTCCGATGCATTTATCAAAGGGTTGAAAGGATATGATGCAGAAATATTATGGAAGGCTGTAACAGAAGGGGCAAATAGTCATTTGACAAATACTGCATCGGGTAGAGTCGGTTATAACCATTACAACAAATATGGATATGTGCCGAATAATGTTGGCGTAGGTCAAAATGCAGCACGTACATTAGAATATGCTTATAACGACTGGGCTATTTATAAGTTTGGACAAGCATTAAATAAATCGGAGAGCGAGCTGGAGCAATATAAAAAACATGCCCTTAACTATAAGAATATCTTTCATCCCAAAAATAAATTAATGTCGGGTAGAGACGATAAAGGAGTCTTTAACCCAACCTTTAAACCAGAAGATTGGAGCAGAGATTTCTGTGAAGGTAATAGCTGGCATTGGAGTTTCTGTGTCTTCCACGATCCTAAAGGGTTAATAGAATTGATGGGAGGTGAAAAAGAGTTTAATGTAATGATGGACTCCGTATTTATCATGCCAAGTCACTTAGGATTGAAAAGTCGTGGAGTGATACACGAAATGAGAGAAATGCAAGTGATGGATATGGGGCAATATGCACATGGAAACCAACCAATACAGCATATGGTGTATATGTATAATTGGTCGGGCGAACCTTGGAAAGCTCAATATTGGGCACGTGAGATAATGGAGAAATTGTATAATCCTAATGCGGATGCATATTGTGGAGACGAAGATAATGGTCAAACATCGGCATGGTATGTATTCTCATCGATGGGATTCTATACCGTTTGCCCCGGAACAGATGAGTATATTTTAGGTTCTCCATTGTTTAAGAGTGTAAAAGTGAATCTGGAAAATGGTAAAACAATTTCTATTAAATCTGTTAATAACAAGAAAGAAAATCGTTATGTGAAGTCTGTAAAATTGAACGGAAAGAATTATTCCAAGAATTATTTTACGCATGAAGATTTAACCAAAGGGGCTACTATCGTTTTTGATATGTCGGACGAACCAAACAAAAGCAGAGGAGTTCAAGAAGCTGATGTACCATATTCATTCTCTAATGAATTGAATCAATAAACCATAATAATATAAAGAGGGAGAAAGCTTGAGCTTCTTCCTCTTTCTTTAATTAAAACAAATACTATTTGATATGATGAAAAAAACACTATTCACAATTATTTTACTGTCTTTGTCTATCTGTTTTATCAATGCACAAGACCTGATTGTTGGTTCGTATAATGTACGTAACGATAACAGAGGTGATGCCGAAAAAGGAAACGGATGGAATAGGAGATATCCTGTAATGGCTCAGCAGATTTTATTTAATGACTTTGATATTTTTGGGGCTCAGGAAGTAAAGCATAATCAGATTGAAGATTTATTAAGAGAATTACCGGGATATAGCTATGTTGGAGTTGGTCGCGACGACGGAAAAACTGCGGGAGAATACGCTCCGGTATTTTATAAAAAAGACCGTTTTGAATTGATTAAAACAGGAGACTTCTGGCTTGCCGAACAAACGGATTTTCCTAACAAAGGCTGGGATGCTGCTTTACCTCGTATTTGCAGTTGGGGATATTTTAAAGACAAAAAGAAAAAGAAGAAAATATGGTTCTTCAATCTTCATATGGATCATGTAGGAGTAGAAGCTCGTAAACAGAGTGCTCGTTTGGTATTAGAGAAGATAAAAGAAATGTGTGGGAAGAAAGATGCGGTGATCTTAACCGGAGATTTTAATGTTGATCAAACCCATGAAAGTTATAGCTTATTAGCTAATTCAGGTGTATTGTACGACTCATACGAGCAGGCTAAGGTACGCTATACACCTAATGGAACATTCAATGCGTTTAAAGGAAATTTAATGACCAATAGCCGTATTGATCACATATTTGTATCCGATAAGCTTGTAGTAGATAAATATGGAATACTGACAGATACATATCGTTCACCTAAAGAAAATAGCGAAGAAAAGCATCTCGGAGACTTTCCCAAAGAAGTGTTTTCGATGGAAGCCGAAGTACGCATGATATCCGATCACTTCCCTCTGAAAGTTTTGCTATACTATAAAAAATAAAGCATTCTATATACGTTGTTCTAATGTTATAAGGGTGAGACGAATAGTAACGGAGTTGTTCTTTAATGAGCAGCTCCGTTATTTGTTGATAATATTTTATATTTATATATATTTGTTTAACTTTATGTGCTTTGCTTTTGCAATGTGATTCGATTTTTGAATCTGAAATAAAAAGAATGCCCATTTAATCTAAACTTTATTCATGAATCGTATCCTATTTATAGGATATATCTGTAACATAAAACACATTTTTTATAAATAAAATAACCTTTAATACCAATATAACATGAAGTATTTATTATCTATTTTATGCTTGTTGTCCTCCGTTTTTACATTTGCTTCAGAGCCGGTAGATTTGCGGTGCGAACACTTGGTCAACCCTTTAGGTATTGATAAGAAGAACCCCAGATTGACATGGATGTTAAATGATGGGAGTAATGGTGCTAAACAAACAGCATACCAAGTCATTGTAGGTACAGACTCTCTAGGTGTTGTTAGATCGCAGGGAGAAATGTGGAATACCGGGAAGATAAATGCAGATAATATACTTGTTGTTTATTCGGGAAAAGAATTGAAACCTTTTACTCGTTACTATTGGAAGGTAATTGCATGGAATCAGGATGAGAAAGAAAGTTCATCTGCCGTAAACTCTTTCGAGACCGGAATAATGAATATTAATAACTGGCAAGGATCATGGATCAGCGACGGCAAAGATATCAATTATAAACCAGCTCCGTATTTCCGTAAGAAGTTCACTGCAAATAAAACGATTAAATCAGCCAGAGCATATATCGCAGCTGCTGGTCTATATGAACTGCATATCAATGGAGAGAAGATAGGAGATCATCGTCTCGATCCTATGTATACTCGCTTCGATAGACGTAATTTGTATGTAACATATGATGTAACTCGTCAGTTACAACAGGGAGTCAATGCAGTAGGCGTACTTCTTGGTAATGGTTGGTACAATCATCAGTCGTTAGCAGTATGGGATTTTGATCGTGCCCCTTGGCGCAATCGTCCTGCTTTCTGTATGGATTTGCGTATTACTTATAGTGACGGAACTGTTGAAACAGTAAGGACAGATACGGACTGGAAAACGTCTTCTGGGCCACTAATCTTCAATAGTATCTATACTGCAGAACATTATGATGCAAGGTTAGAACAAAAAGATTGGGCTACACCTGCGTTTGATGATTCGCAATGGCACGGAGTCATATATCGCTCTGTCCCTTCCGAAGTGGTTTCGGCACAGCAATTACACCCTATTCGCAATGTCTTGTCTCTTGCTACTAAAGAATTAAAGAAGTTTGATGATAAAGCTTATCTTTTCGACTTCGGGCAAAATATGTCAGGTGTAACTAAAATTAAAGTATCGGGAGAAGAAGGGACAGTTGTGAAAATAAAACACGGAGAAAGACTTTCCAAAGATGGGCGACTAGATCTTGCTAATATTGATGTCTATTACACCGGTGATAAAGAAGCAGATCCTTTCCAAACAGATGTCCTAATTCTTAGCGGTAAGGGCGAAGATGAATTTATGGCTAAATTTAACTATAAAGGGTTCCGTTATGTAGAAGTAACCAGTGATAAACCTATCCAATTGAATGAAAATAGCCTGACGGCTTACTTTATGCATAGCGACGTACCTCAGGTAGGAGAGGTGAAAACTTCTAATCCTCTTATCGATCGATTGGTATGGGCAACAAATAATGCTTATCTGTCTAACCTGATGGGATACCCTACTGATTGCCCTCAAAGAGAAAAGAACGGCTGGACGGGAGATGGTCATTTTGCTATAGAAACAGCTCTTTACAACTATGATGGAATCACTGTTTATGAGAAATGGCTAGCCGATCATCGAGACGAACAGCAACCGAATGGAGTATTGCCCGATATTATTCCAACAGGAGGATGGGGATATGGTACAGATAATGGTTTAGACTGGACAAGTACAATTGCTATTATTCCTTGGAATCTTTATCTGTTTTATGGGGATAGCCGACCTTTGGAGGAATGCTACGAAAACATCAAACGTTATGTCGATTATGTGGATCGCACTAGTCCCGAAGGGCTTACCTCTTGGGGACGTGGAGACTGGGTTCCGGTTAAGTCTCGTTCAAATAAAGAACTGACGTCTTCTGTTTACTTTTATGTAGATACAAAGATTCTGGCAAATGCAGCATTGATATTCGGAAATGACGCAGATTATGACTATTATTCGCAATTGGCAGAGAAAATTAAAAATGCGATCAACGATAAATATTTGAATCGTGAGACTGGTATTTATGCCAGCGGTACTCAAACCGAACTGAGTGTCCCACTACAGTGGAAGATTGTTCCCGAAGATATGATTGCTAAAGTAACTCAAAATCTTGCCGACAAAGTAAAAGAGACAGGCTTCCATCTGGATGTTGGTGTACTTGGAGCAAAAGCAATATTAAATGCATTGAGTGAAAACGGACATGCCGAGACTGCTTATAAAGTAGCTGTACAAGATACCTATCCGTCTTGGGGCTGGTGGATTGTAAACGGAGCTACGACATTGCTCGAAAACTGGGATCTGGACGCAGAACGTGATATTTCGGATAATCATATGATGTTTGGCGAAATAGGAGCTTGGTTTTACAAAGGGCTGGGAGGTATATTCCCTGATCCGGAAAAACCTGGATTCAAGCATATTATCCTGCGACCTAATTTTATAAACGGATTGGAGCAATTTGAAGCGAAGCATCAGTCACCATATGGAGATATTGTTTCGAAATGGACTGCGAAGAAAAAGAATATCACATATGAAGTAACAATTCCGGCTAACAGTTCAGCAACGCTTTATTTACCTGATAACATAAAAGGAGATAAAATGATGACATTGGAATCGGGAACGCATGTGTTGAAATTAAATAAGTTGAAGTAATCAGAAAAGTTTGATCTAGATGAAAAATACATAAAACAATAGCCTCTATTAATAGAGGCTATTGTTTTATAATAGGAGAAAAATTGCTCTTCTTATAAATCTTGAACAATATCTCTGTTTTAAGGAAATAGACTGTTATTTAGATATGATTATCCTTTATATTTGTATATTCGAGTTTCTAAACGAAACCAAACATATAAGAAGTAATGAGAAGAGTTGTCATTTTGATATCTTGCATACTAATCGCTTTTTCAGCAGGCGCAAAAAAGAAAATAAAGCCTAATAGCGGAGGTACAAAGCAAAAAAACTACTATTCGGTGATACCTTACGAAAATATATGGGGTACACTGGCAGTTATAAAAGTAGAAGTAGGCGGAAAAGAGCGATGTTTTTTACTCGATACGGGAGCCGTCACTTGCATTAGTCAGGAACTGGCAGACGAGTTGAAACCAAAAGTAACGGAAACTATCTCTATGGAAGATGCAGAAGGTTATTCTGAAGAAACGACTGTGTGTGTTATTCCCGAAATAAAGGTAGGTGGAGTTTTATTCAAAAAAATACCTGCTGCTGTAATAAAAAAGGCACCTTTTACATATTGTCACGAACTTGACGGTGTTATAGGTAGCAACTTGTTACGCAACTCTATCGTTCGCTTTTCGCACAACGATAAAACGATTACCTTAACCGACCAGCCTAAGAAACTCAGCCTTCATAACAAAGAGGAACTTTCTTCCGAAATATTCCTTGAATCCAATCAAAGCTCACCTTATATAAAGACATATATACTAGACAGTCTCAATGCTGATGTAGATCTTATGTTTGACAGTGGAATGACAGGACTCTTTGATATGGCATTAAGACATTTTCATCTTTTCAATGAGCATCAGATATTTTCGGATAGTATATGGGAAGCATCAGGAAGTAATACGCATGGATTTTTCGGTAAAAACCAAGATACTATCAAGTATAGCTTTTCGGTGAAAGCTTTCGTTCTCAACGATTATATATTCAAGAATTTAAGAATAAACACTACAGCTGATGACAATTCAAGAATAGGTGCGGAGTTTATGAAGTATGGAGATATTACGCTCGATTACAAAAATAAACGTTTCTACTTTGAGCCATACTCGGACGAAGAGCCGGACTTATCTTACACACTGAATTCTTTTTCTTTCAATGTAGAAGGCAATAAGTTGATTGTCGGAATTATTTGGGATCCCGAGATGGAATCTCGTATCAGTGTCGGCGATCAGATAATAAGTATCAATGGCATACGTTTTGATGAGATGTCAGAGTGTGAGTTGTTATTATACGATATGGATAAGGCATTATCAGAAGGCTTGAAAGAAGATCAAAATGAAGGCTATATTGAAGTGAAAAGAAAAGACTCAGATGAAATAGAGAAAGTAACGATTCTCTATACGAAGCATAAAGAAAGGGGAGTTTAATAGAAGATAAATGATCATATTATGAGAAGATTGACTATCGTGCTATAAAATCTGAATTATAGGATTAAGAGCAAAGAACAGAATAGCTACAGAGTATATTATTTTTAGTTAAGATAATTTTATTTGAATAAAAAAGCTGTATCTTTGTGCTCAATTAAGTGGATAGATTTGTATTGCTTGCAACCACATAAAAAAAATGCTAAAACATTTATTCCAGTTTCAGGCGTCAATACTTATCCTTCCTTATTTGTTTAATAACAGTAAAAAATAATTATAAATGAGTTATTTATTTACATCTGAGTCCGTATCTGAAGGACATCCAGATAAGGTAGCGGATCAAATTTCAGATTCATTATTGGATGAGTTCCTAGCCTATGATCCAAATTCAAAAGTTGCTTGCGAAACTTTGGTGACTACTGGTCAGGTAGTTCTAGCCGGGGAAGTTAAATCAAAGGCATACATTGATATACCCGAAACCGCTCGTAAAGTAATCGAGAAAATAGGTTATACAAAGAGTGAATATCAATTCGAAGCTAAATCGTGTGGTGTACTTTCTGCTATTCACGAGCAATCTGATGATATTAATAGAGGTGTAGACGGTAAAGTTGATCCGATGGATCAAGGAGCCGGAGACCAAGGCATGATGTTTGGTTATGCAACAAGCGAAACCGATAATTATATGCCTTTGGCGTTAGACTTATCACATGCTTTGTTGTTGGAATTGGCTGCAATCCGTAAAAATGAATTACACTTGATGCCTTACCTTCGTCCTGATGCTAAATCGCAGGTAACAATTGAGTATGACGATAATGGTACACCATTGCGTATCGATACCATTGTAATATCTACTCAGCACGATGAATTTGCTGATGATGCTACAATGCAGGCTAAAATCAAGGAAGATGTCGTAAAGATCCTTGTGCCACGTGTGATGGAGAAATATAAATTCAGAGAAGATATTCTTAAGCTGTTCGCAGGTGATATTACATATCATGTTAATCCTACGGGTCGTTTCGTTATAGGAGGTCCTCATGGAGATACAGGTCTTACAGGACGTAAGATTATTGTAGATACTTACGGAGGCAAAGGTGCTCATGGAGGTGGAGCTTTCTCAGGTAAAGATCCTTCAAAGGTTGACCGTTCGGCAGCTTATGCAGCGCGCCACATAGCAAAAAACCTAGTTGCAGCAGGTGTTTCGTCTGAGATATTGGTACAGGTATCTTATGCTATTGGGGTGGCAAAACCAATGAATATTTATGTGAATACATACGGAAAAAGTTCGCTTGCTATAACTGATGGCGAAATAGCTCAAAAAGTTGAAAAACTATTCGATATGCGCCCTAAAGCAATAGAAGAAAGATTGAAGCTAAGAAATCCAATCTATTCTGAAACTGCAGCGTACGGACATATGGGTAGAGAACCACAAGTGGTTAAGAAAGAATTTAAATCAAGATATAACCCGGAAGGTATTATTCGCGAAGTAGAATTATTTACTTGGGAGAAACTGGATTATGTGGATGCAATTAAAAGAGAATTTAATTTATAATTCATAGAAAATATTTCCACTTCATGTTAGGTGGAAATATTTTTCTTACATCAAAAAAAGTATAACTCTGAAAACTGCTAATGTGAAATGACAGAACACAAAGACTATATATTGTCGGCTAATGTTCTCAATTTAGATTCTTTAGATTCTCGTGCAGAAGTAAGAGATAGCATAAACGGGTCTGAAATGAAGAGAGATTCACTTCAGGTTGCGCAAACTAGTCAAATTACACAAGTAAGACATGAAGGGGATAAAATGCCGTTTGCCGTAGAGCAAGCTGATGGAGTCTTTTTCTTATTACTTATATGTTTTTTATTTTTTACTCATGTCTATCATGGCGGAGTTACGTACTTAAAAGAAAAAACGAAGCTCCTTTTCTCATTCAATAGCGAAAGACGTGTTATCTACAGCCAGATAACAGCTAAAGAAACATTTTATAGTTATTTTCTGGTAGCTCAGGCGATAGTTCTGATTTCTATATGTTTATATGATTGTCTGGTTGTCTATTCAGCTTATGAACCTTCTTCCAGCCCTTTGTTGACCATATTAATGTTCATCGTTCTGATTGCTTTATTTTATGGGTTTAAGGATTTCTTATACCGGCTGTTAGGCTATATATTTGATGTTAAGCCAAAAATGACTTTGTGGCGACAAAAGTCTGTCGCTATGATAGAAATATTGGGGATTCTGTATTTTATACCAATTTTACTCCTTTTGTATGCTAATGTGTATAATATACAGATATTTGTATTTATGGGAGTTTTGTTTCTAATAGTGCAAATAATATTTTTTTATCAGATAATATTCTTTTTTATTGAAGAAAAATTTAACTTTTTGTGTTTGATTGCGTACCTTTGCACCTTTGAAATATTACCCTATATATTTCTAATTATAGGAGCGATTTATTTATATAGAATTGACGTTTTAACCATATTATGACTTTGAAAGTAAAAAAGGTTTTAATATCCCAACCAAAACCAAGTACAGACAAATCTCCTTATTTTGATATTGCTGAAAAATATCAATTGCAGTTAACTTTCCGTCCTTTTATAAGAGTTGAAGGCTTGGATGCAAAAGAATTCAGATTGCAAAAAATCAATATTCAGGATTATACTGCTGTTGTATTCACAGCTAAGGTTGCTATAGATCATTTCTTTGCTTTGTGTGAAGAATTTAGAATTATTATGCCCGAAACGATGAAGTATTTCTGTATTTCAGAAGCTGTAGCATTGTATCTGCAAAAATATATAGTGTACAGAAAACGCAAAATATTTTTCAGTACAACAGGTAAAATGGATGGGCTTTCTGCTGCTCTGACCAAGCATAACAAAGAGAAATATATTGTTCCTGTTTCAGATGTTCATTCTGAAGACTTAACGGCAGTTCTTGACGAAAGAAAAGTAAATTATACGAAAGCGATTATGTATCGTACAGTAAGCAATGAATTTACTGAAGAAGAAATTCTTTCGTACGATATGTTGATCTTCTTTAGTCCGGCAGGAATCGTGTCATTGTTAAAGAATGCACCTAACTTTGATCAAGGAGAACGCGCTATCGGTTGTTTTGGTGCTTCAACAGCAAAAGCAGTAAAAGATGCAGGTTTGCGTCTCGATTGTGAAGCTCCTCTTCCGGGAGTGCCTTCTATGACAGCAGCATTCGAAGCTTTCATTAAAGAGAATCATAAAGCGAAATAGAATAAGCAAGGATAATATAAAAGCTTAACTTTACACAGTTAAGCTTTTTTTATTTTAAAGAATGCAAATCGAAGATAAAGATTTAGGACTTATCAAGCTTGTCGAGAATACTCGGGCAAGGAGGATAATTGTAAGAAAAAAAGATGAATTCTTACAACTGACCTATCCTTTGGGTGTGAGTATGTCGTATATCGAAAAGGTGTTGCATGAAATGAAACCTCGCTTGCTAAAAATGGTAGAAAGGAAAAAGGAAAAACTGACTTTTACACCCGATACACAATTCGAAACATTCAGTTTTGAGTTAAGGATACAAGAAGCCTCTGCTACTACTAATTATTATGTCAGCTTAAAGGGAGGGATCTTGTCTATTTCGTGTCCGTTAGGTACAGACTTTAAGGATGCTCTAGTTCAAGATAAGATACGGCTTGTTTTGGAAAATGCGTTTAGAAATGAAGCTAAACGAATATTTCCATATAAGGTGAAGATGCTGGCTGAACGATATAATTTTACAGTTACTGACGTAAAAATAAATAAGAGTCGTACGCGATGGGGGAGCTGCAATTCAAAAAAGAGTATCAACTTATCCTATTTCTGTATGTTACTTCCTGAACACTTAGTAGATTTTATAATGTTGCACGAACTCTGTCATACAATAGAAATGAATCATGGCCCCCGATTTTGGGAACAGTTGGATCGCGTAACTGGAGGCAGAGCTAAAGAATTAACAAAAGAACTGAAACTGTTCAAGATAAATTGGTGATCACTATTTATCTAAAAAATCTTTTCCGAAACTGAGAGGCAATAACTCCTGTATTGATGCTACTTCATATATTTTATCCTTACCATACATTATTATTTTAAATGGCTTATCGAATCTATTCTCTATTTCCAATAGTGTTTGTCTGCACGAACCACAAGGATAGCAAGGCATAGAGGTGTAATCATCTCCCGAATACGCAGCGATAGCAATGGCTTCGACCGGGATGTCCGGATATAGCGAGTTTGCTGCAAGCATAGCTACTCGTTCAGCACACAACCCCGAAGGATATGCTGCATTTTCCTGATTGTTGCCGGTTATAGTTTCTCCGTTTGATAATAAAACTGCCGCACCAACGCGAAAACCGGAATAGGGGGCATAGGCACGCTTTGCGGCCAGTTTTGCATCCTCTATAAGTTTTTTTATATCTTGAGAGTACTCATCAATGCTGTAAACGAGTATCTTTGTCGTTAAATTGTATATTTCCATAATTGAAAAATAAGAGTAATGACTATAAAAATATGAAAAAAGTTTATAGAACTAGTCTTCGATCATTGTTTATTATATTTTTCCTATTCAATATATGTACGCTGTCTTCTGTTTTTTCGCAAGGTAAACGATACAAGATATATGATGAATACATCGATACCTATAAGCATATTGCGATAGATCATATGAAGAAGCATAAAATACCAGCTAGCATTACCTTAGCTCAGGGACTGCTGGAGTCGGGTGCCGGTAAAAGTGAATTGGCAACAAAAGGTAAAAATCATTTTGGCATAAAATGTCATAGCGATTGGAAAGGAAAGAAGATGCACAAGGCAGATGATGGTCCTAACGATTGCTTTAGGGTTTACAGCACGGTGGAGGCTTCGTACGAAGATCATGCCGTATTCTTGAAAAGATCGCGCTACCAGTCGTTGTATAACCTAAAGGTTACAGACTACCGAGGGTGGGCAAAAGGATTACAACAGTGTGGCTATGCTACAGATAGAGCCTATGCGAATAAGTTGATAAAAGTAATAGAAGATTATGAATTATACCTTTACGATCAGGTTGCTCAAGGCAAAAAGGTGAAAGGAATTAAAGGAGATGGAGATTATAAAGCGGAAGTTGTAAAACCTCTGTATAAGCATACTCCATATAAAACACACAACTTAGTGTATATTATTGCTTTCGATGGAGATACATATGAGGCTATTGCTGCAGAATTCGACTTTAAAGTGAAAGATCTGTATAAATGGAATGAGGTGCCGGAAGGGTTCCCATTGAAAGAGGGTGATTTAGTTTACTTTGAAAAGAAAAAATCAAAAGCAGATAAGCCTTATTTTGATCATGTAGTACAAATAGGCGAATCGATGCATAGCATAGCTCAGAAGTATGGAATCAGAGTGAAGAATCTTTACAAAATGAACAAAAAGGACTTCGAATATGTTCCTGTCGAAGGTGATGTGCTAAAATTAAGATAATTGTTGAACACAAACTATAAATTATTGTAATGAAAAAATTTTTGTTGATGTTTTTGCCTTTGTTTTTAGGCATAACTATGTATGCTCAAGAAGAAGGAGAATTAGAAGATGGTAAATGGGTTCTAAAAGGGGTAACTGGTCTGAATTTTGCCCAAACAGCAGTAATAAACTGGTCTGCAGGGGGAGAGAATACAGTGGCCGGTAATTTTTACCTTAATGGGACATTAAATCGTAAAAGTGGAAATTGGTTATGGTCAAATACCTTGGCCTTGGAGTATGGGGTAGCTAATGCAAAATCATTAGGAACAAGAAAATCGGGTGATAAAATCGATTTTACTTCCCAATTGGGTTACTCTTCGGATAATAAATGGTTCTATACCTTGATGGGAGACTTTAAAACTCAATTCTACAAAGGATATGATTATTCGACAGAACCCCGTAGCTATATTTCTAATTTTTTCTCTCCGGCTTATACTAACTTGTCTGCCGGTCTTGAATACCGTCCTGGTAAATGGTATACACTTTATCTTTCTCCGGTAGCAGGTAAGCTGACTTTTGTAAACAGTGATTTTTTATCTAGTCAGGGTGCTTTTGGTGTAGACCCGGGTAAGCACTTTAAGGCAGAACTAGGTGCCTTCTTTAAAGCCAGAGCAGAAAAGAGTATAATGGAGAATGTGAGTTTTATCTCCACTGTTGATCTCTTTACCGCTTATAACAGTACTTTTGGAAATGTGGATGTGAATTGGGATTTACTAATAAGTATGAAGATTAATAAATTCTTATCTGCAACTATAAATACAACATTAAAGTATGATGATGATATAAACTCTATGGCAGATGATGGGACACCTCAGGGGCCGAGAGTTCAGTTTAAGGAAGTTTTAGGTATAGGGTTTGCTTATAATTTCTAAAAGAAAGGATATACTTTATATGAATCGAGTACTAAAACCAATTAGTGCTCGATTTTTTATTAGAAATATAATAAAAGATAAAAGAAAAGACTTTGTTTGCTGATAAGCGAAATTGTACTAATTTTATGCTATTAACGCTAAAAATACTTTATTCTATGAAAAAATATACTTTATTTCTACTATGCATCTTTTTTGCCACATCAATGTTTTCTCAAGAAGAATCACGCTATTTAGAAGGAGCAGTTCCAGAAGAAGACGGGAAGGTAGTATTCTCTAAAACTATAATACCGAAAGTATCTATATCAGATGCTAATCTATATGATTTAATGATTAAATGGGCAGATACAAATTATAAAGGAGAAGAAGATAACGGCCTTTTGAATAGGGTTCTTCTGAAAGATGCATCCAAAAAGAACATTGCATGCGGAGGAGAAACTTATCTTGTATTTAGAGATAAATTGTTGGTGTTAGATAGAGCTAAAATGTCTTATCAATTAATACTGGAAATTACTTCAGGTAAATGTGAAGCTGTTGTTCGTGCGATAAAATATGATTACGATAGAGAGAAGAATCTTTCAGCTGAAGAAATGATTACAGATAAGGTTGCCCTGAATAAAAAGAAGGGAAAACTTAATAATTACTATGGTAAGTTTAGAAGCCATACTGTTGATAGTGTAAACCAGATTTTTAAATCTATCGAAGTATATCTAAACGGTGAAGTATCAAGTAAACCGGCAGCATCGCAAGGAGCGGTTGCTACCAGACAGCAAGAGCAAAGTTACGAGTCGATACAAGTAGAAGTGCCTAACTATAAAAATATCTCTTCTGATAAAATACCTTCGAATCTGATAAATAACTGGACTTTAATTTCGTCAGGAAAAGAGAATTTGGTTAATGTTATTACTGCCTTATGGGGTGGAACAGGATCGTTAGGTTCTAATGTGGTTGCATTTAGTCTTCTTAATCAATCAAATGGATCGGTAAAAGTGATGGAAAAAGAAGATGTTTATGTTATATCTTTCTATACAGAGATATATCAGGATGCTCTAGGAAAATTTAATTCGGCAGAAGGAAGTATTGATGATAAAATTAAAGCATCGGGTCTAACTCCTATTCAAATGCCATCGGGAGCAACAGCCTTTGCTGAAGCTTGGATGATTGTCGAGTGCAAAAAAGGAACTGCGCAGCCAGCTCCAAAAGTATCAGTTGCAGATGCGGATAGTAATAATAAAGAGACATACAATCAGACATATATAGGTGAAATCTTAAATGTTTGGGTTAAATAATTAATTGACCGATGAAAAAAATAGCATTAATAACAGGTGCCACTTCCGGATTGGGTAAAGCTATTGCTTTGACCCTAGCTAAAGAAGGGTATTATGTTATCATAACCGGACGTCGTAAAGGAAAACTAGAAGAACTAGAGCAGGAGATAGAGATAAAATATGAGTCAAAGGTACTCTCTTTATGCTTTGATGTCAGAGATTATAGCCAAGTAGAAAAAGCGTTTGCAACACTTCCTGAAGACTGGAAAAAGATCGATGTTCTGGTTAATAATGCAGGTTTGGCTGTTGGCTTAGATCCTATTTTTAGTGGCGAAGTAGATGATTGGGAACGGATGATAGATACAAACATCAAAGGTCTCTTGTATGTGACACGTACAGTCTCTCCTATAATGGTAGAGCGAAAGTCGGGTCATATTATAAATATTGGGTCTATTGCAGGGAAAGGAGTGTACCCTAATGGTGCAGTATATTGCGCTACAAAGTATGCAGTAGATGCATTGAGCCAAGGTATGCGTATGGATATGCTGCCATATGGTATTCGTGTTACTCAAATATGTCCCGGAGCAGTAGAGACAGAATTCTCTCTTGTTAGATTTAAAGGAGATAAAAAACGTGCAGATCAGGTCTATGTCGGATTCGAAAATTTGGTAGCAGAAGATATCGCAAATGCAGTCCTTTTTGCAGTTTCTCAACCTAAACATGTAGATATTCAAGATATGCTTGTAATGCCTACAGCTCAGGCTTCAGGAAGCCTTTTCCATAAGGAATAAGCATTAGTTTATACTAATTATATGAGGGGGGAATGCTATGTGAGTATTCCTCCTTTTTTTGAAAAATATTTGGATGTGTTGTCAAAATGTTATAATTTTGCACCCCAGATAAGGATTTTGCGCCATTCATCTCATCATTAGGGAAGAAAATCGGAGATGTTGGTATCCTTTTGCAAAAGAGAGTTTTGCATACCCTAATAATTTAAAAAGTAACAAATTTAAATTATTTGATTTAATGAACAAAGGCAAAATTTATCTACCACTCTTGGTGTTAGGAACTGCATTCTGGGGGATTTCTTTCCCTCTATCAAAAGAAGCATACGATACAGTTCATCCCTATGCTTTCATGTTTTATCGTTTTCTTATAGCTGCACTTGTTTTATCAATTGTTTTTTACAAACAGGTACTAAAGCTAGACCGCTCAACTTTGAAAAAAGGTGTAATCTCAGGGATTTTTCTATTCATGGGGATTTGTTGGCAAACGGTAGGACTGAAATATACAACATCGTCTAATGCCTCTTTTATAGCTGGAATTGAAGTTGTGTTAATTCCGGTCTTTGCTTTTCTGTTTATGAGAAAGGCGATACAATCTAGAATATGGGTTGCTTGTATCTTAGCTTTGATTGGCTTATATACTATTGCCATGTCCTCCGGCTTGTCAAATTTTCGAATAGGGGACTTGATGGTATTTGTAGGTTCGCTTTTCTATGCTACATATGTATTGTATGTGGGTAAGGTAAGTGCTGTTAAAAAAGGAGAGCAATCTAAAATGGATGCACGCTCGTTTGTTGTTGTGCAGTTGCTAGTTTGTGCTATTCTTAGTGGAACTCTTACTTTGACTACGCAAGGTGTAAACGGTATTGTAATCCCTATGTCTTCTAATGTTTGGATGTCATTGCTGTTTGTCGGAGTTTTATCTACGGCTTACATGTATTGTATTCAGAATATAGCTCAACGATATATCGAACCCGAAAAAATAGCGTTGACTTATTTGTGTGAACCAATCTTTGCTACATTATTCGCATTCCTTCTTTTGGGAGAGAATATAACAATGAGTACCATTGTAGGAGGTTCGTTGATTTTACTGGCAATGTTTGTGTCAGAAGTAAATGTACTTCGTTGGTTCCGCTATGTAAAGAAGCTTTATACAACAAATTGATTTTTCTTCAAAATTTCTATTCATAAATAAAGCAAGAGTATAACTAAATTATAGTTATACTCTTCTTTTTTTTACCTTTGTAGCCTTGAAATATTTATTCAAACTTTAAGTATGCATATAGATATAATTAGTGTTCTTCCCGAGATGTTCAAAGGAGTTATCGATTGCTCCATTTTGAAGAGGGCTCAAAATAAAGGTCTTGTCGAAATAGAAGTGCATAACTTACGAGATTATACAACAAACAAGCATCGTCAGGTTGATGATTATCCTTTTGGCGGAGAGGCAGGTATGGTTTTGCAAATAGAACCTATCGATAATATTATATCTGCACTTAAAGAAAAACGTACTTATGATGAGATAATATATACCTCTCCCGATGGCGAGGTTTTCGATCAACAGATTGCAAACCAGATGTCTTCCTATAAAAATATAATTATTCTTTGCGGACATTATAAAGGGATAGACTATCGGGTCAGAGAGCACCTTATTACAAGAGAAATTTCGATAGGAGATTATGTCCTGACGGGAGGAGAGCTTGCCGCAGCTGTTATGACAGATGCCATTGTTCGCCTTATTCCTGGAGCAATTGGAGATGAGCAGTCTGCCTTGTCAGACTCGTTTCAGGATAATTTACTAGCTCCTCCTGTATATACTCGTCCTGCCGACTATAAAGGATGGAAAGTGCCGGAGATATTGTTGTCGGGGCATCAGGCTAAGATTGATGACTGGAAGTTGCAGCAGTCTATGGAAAGAACAGAAAGGCTTCGTCCTGATCTACTAAATAAAAAAGAATGATAGAAAACTCTATCATTCTTTTTTTTATATCAGAATCTACTACCTTTTATTTTACATCATTTTCGGGAGTATATATTTCAAGAACAATGTTCTCTGTTGATTCTTCTTGCTCCCTGCTTGTTAGGCTATTTATTTCCTCTTCGCTTATTGTCGGATTCAGTTTTACATTCGCCTTAAATTTGGATATTTGAGGCTTATATGCTTTCTTGTTTACTATAGCATTATTCTTGGCTATTGGGACAATATTCTCTTCATAATAGGTTTGTGGAACATATACATCAAGTACAATGTTGTTTTGCGCTTGTTGGGCATAAAGTCCCGACTTGTGGAAGTCGCTTAAAAAGAAAGTGCCGGCAATGATGAGTATGATAGCAACAGCTGCCACAGACTGCCACAGCTGACGACTCTTTTTCTTTGTTGCAGAATTATTGCTTATTCGTTTTTGAATAGAGCTTATCCGTTCAAAATGATTGTCATTTATACTGTCGAAGCCTTCTATGGCTTCATACAAAAACGGATCAGTCATCGAATCTTTTTCTATCCGATGCGCATCTTTTCCTTTTCTTTGTCCTTTTATGTATTCTAAAAACTTCATTCCATTAGATTTTTGTCAATACAAATTTTCAAATTTCTTTTTCCGTTCTGTATATAACTTTTTACACTCTTAAGGTTGTACCCCGTTTCGTCTACAATGTCGGCATATGACTTATCTTCATAAAAAAACTTAAGTATTGCAACACGTTGAGGTTCGGGTAGTTTTTCTAGACATCTGCTCAATGCTTTCTCCTTTTCTTCATTTATATCTTCACTAAATAGAGTCAAAGTTTCGTCTGATTCCATAAGTTGAGAGTCGAAATTAACAATGATTTCTTTCTTTTTCTCTTTCAGTATATGGAAACAATGGTTTTTTACTACACTGTATAGCCAATTCTTAAAAATACCAATATTGTAGCCTGTGATTTTTTGAGAAAGATTCTCATATATGTCAACCACTGCGTCTTGAGCTTCTTCTGTATTTTGAAGATACTTTAGGCACAAACCGTAAACAAGGGGGATATAACGTTCGTAAAGCTGTTGAAAGTATTCAGCTCTATTTGTGTCTTTGAATAGTGTTAACAATTCCTCGTCACTGTATTCCTTGTTGCTTTTTCTATTTAAACTGAAGAAATTCAAAAGGTTTTATTTTTATCACAAAACTACAAGAATTTGTTTAAAGAGCAAACTCCTGAAGTAAATATAAAATGTCATATTTATGTTGAAATATTGATTCTGATGTCTTATAATTGGTTGTTTGTCATATATTTTGTAAATTCGCATGCGAATGTGCAATTTGTTTAAATTTTTAATTAAAACCTTATTATGAAAGAAAAAATTGGCACAAACGCAGGAGCTATCTGGGCTTACCTTGATGCAGAAGGAAGCAAAACTCTGAAAGAAATTAGAAAAGGATGCAAGCTTACAGAAAAAGACATGTATGCAGCTTTAGGATGGTTGGCAAGAGAAGGTAAAATAGCTTTCAATGAATTGAAAGAAGACCTTCAAGTTGTACTACTATAAGACCTGCGTTGAAACGTTAATTGTAAGAGGCATTTATTCTAAATAAATACCTCTTTCTTTTTTTTATCCAATTCGCTTTGTTAGCGGTTATTTAAGTGGGGTAATAATTTTGTTAATTCGTCAGTATTACTTATTTTTGTGTAGCATTTTAGTTGCTTTATGACAGAAAAAGATGAAAAACTTCTGGCGGAATTCGAGATAAGAATGAGGCAATTAATGTATCTCTGTGATAAACTGAGAGAAGAGAACGCTCTTCTGAAGAAAAATATACAACAGAAAGATACATCAATCAATAGTTTATCGTCGGAACTGGAAATGCTAAGAACAAAATATGACAATCTTAAGTTTGTTAAATCTTTTTCATCTGAAGATAAAAAAGACGTAGATCAAGCAAAACTCAGATTGTCGAAATTAGTGCGAGAAGTAGATAAATGTATCGCCATGCTAAAGGGTTGAACTATTGAAAGTGTATAGTTATGGATGAACATTTAATAATTAATCTACGTGTAGCCGATACGAGATATCCTTTGCGGGTAAAAAGGCGTGAAGAAGAAACCTATCGGAGGGCTGCAAACGAAATAGATTATAAGATAGTACAATATAAGAATTATTTTACAGGTGATTCGTCTCAAACGTTGCAAAACACTGATTACATGGCTATGACAGCTATACAGGCTGTTGCTGAGAAAGTAGAACATCAATTGCGAGCAGAAAATTTTGAGGCAAAAATAAAAGAACTAACTCAAGAGTTAGAAGATTATTTAAAAGACATGTAAAATAAAGTTGTAGTTTCGAAAAAAGCTAAGCACTAATTTTAAGTATGTTATCGTTATGTACATACTTAGATTAGTGTTTTTTATTTATATATAGAAAGTATTTTATTAAGAAAATTAGATTATGGATATATTATTTATTGTAATCGCCTTTTTAGTGGGAGCTATTCTTACTTGGGTGGCTTTGAATTTTATGGCAAATTCGAAGTTCAAGCGCCAAGTGAGAGAAGCGGAGCTGGAAGCAGAGGTGATAAAGAAGAATAAATTGCTCGAAGTGAAAGAGCAAGCTTTGCAGATGAAATCGGAGTTGGAGAAACAGGCTAATAGCCGCAATTCTAAACTTCAGGCTGCAGAAAGCAAGCTTAAGCAACGAGAGTTGACGCTGAATCAAAGACAAGAAGAATTACAGCGTAAGAAAAATGAAGTGGATTCGATCAAGGCTAACTTGGATAATCAGCTTGAGCTGATAGAAAAGAAGAAAACAGATTTGGATAAACTTCATAAAGAAGGAGTAGACAGATTAGAAGCCCTATCGGGTCTATCGGCTGAAGAAGCAAAAGAAAAGCTTGTAGAAGCTCTGAAAGACGAAGCTCAGTCACATGCCCAATCGTATATCAATGATATAATGGAAGAGGCTAAAATGACTGCTAATAAAGAAGCAAAACGTATTGTTGTTCAGTCTATCCAACGTTTAGCAACAGAAACTGCTATAGAGAATGCGATTACCGTATTCCATATAGAATCGGATGAAATAAAAGGACGTATTATCGGTCGCGAAGGTCGTAATATCAGAGCGTTAGAAGCTGCTACAGGTATAGAGATTGTAGTGGATGATACTCCTGAAGCAATTGTTCTTTCTGGTTTCGATCCGGTAAGACGCGAAGTTGCTCGTTTAGCACTGCATCAACTGGTAGCTGATGGACGTATCCATCCGGCACGTATCGAAGAAGTTGTAGCTAAAGTAAAGAAACAAATAGAAGAAGAAATCATAGAAACAGGAAAACGTACGACTATCGACTTAGGTATTCATGGTCTACATCCTGAATTGATTCGCCTTGTAGGTAAGATGAAATATCGTTCTTCGTATGGTCAAAACCTACTACAACATGCTCGCGAGACAGCTAATCTTTGTGCTATCATGGCAGCAGAGTTAGGATTGAATGTGAAGAAAGCTAAAAGAGCAGGTCTATTACACGATATAGGTAAAGTGCCAGATGATGAACCTGAACTACCTCACGCATTGCTAGGTATGAAGTTGGCTGAGAAATATAAAGAGAAGGCTGATGTATGTAATGCTATTGGGGCTCACCACGATGAGGTTGAGATGACAAGTCTTTTAGCTCCTATCGTACAAGTTTGTGATGCCATCTCAGGAGCTCGTCCGGGTGCACGTCGCGAAATTGTGGAAGCTTATATCAAACGATTGAATGATCTTGAGCAATTAGCTTTATCATATCCAGGAGTATTAAAAACATATGCTATACAAGCTGGACGCGAATTGAGAGTCATTGTTGGAGCAGATAAGATTGACGATGCAGATACTGAAAAACTTTCTACAGATATCGCCAAGAAGATCCAAGATGAAATGACTTATCCGGGACAAGTGAAAATCACAGTAATTCGTGAGACTCGTTCTGTAAGCTACGCTAAGTAATATCAATAGTATATTAAGTATTAAAGGGTGTCTTTTAGACGCCCTTTTTTTGTTTTTATAATTGTATAGGTAAAATGCTTAACTCTCCTTTAATCGTGCTTGTAAAGGAAAATAAATGCGTTTAATTGTGATTGCTTATTTATACAGCTAAAGGTCGGCAATGCTTATCGATTTATTTTATTCCTATAATAATGGAAACGGTATTATCCCGATGAGGATATATAAAAAAGAGGAGATAGTGTTGTAAGACTATCTCCTCTTTCTGTATGGTAATATATTAATTTAGAACCTTGTTTATAAGCTTAGTCCCATTATTATTGAAGGAAAAATACCCAAAAGGATGTTTAATGTGATAGCTATTAGAGCTACAGCTTTATATTCGTAAGGTATTCTCAATACTTCGTCTGTCTCACTTTCTTTGGTTACCATAGCATTTCCTACACTTAGATAGTAGAAAACTGCAACAGCCGAGTTTAAAACCCCGAAGATAACTAATATCAAATGTCCTGCTTTGATCGCTTCACTGAATACAAATAATTTAGCAAAGAATCCTGCAAATATAGGAATACCGCTTAGTGATAGTAATGCACAGATGAGGATAACAGCCATTACAGGTTGCTTCTTAACCAATCCGAAGAAGTTAGAGATATCTTCATTGTCTTTTCCTCTGCAAACACCCATAATAACAGCAAAGGCCGCTACTCCCGCAAAGCTGTAAGCTGCGGCATAGTACAGAATTGCATTTGATGCACTACCCAGAGCAACGAAAGAAATCATCATAAAACCGGCATGAGAAATACCTGAATATGCCATCATACGTTTTATATTCTTTTGTTTCAAGGCAGTAACATTACCCACAGTAAGGGTCAGGATTGTCAATACGACTAAAACTGTTTCAAATGCAGGAGTTATGCCAACAGAAAGGATACTTAATATCTTAAAGAAAGCACCTAATGCAGCAACTTTAACAAGGGTACTCATTATTGTTGTCACCAATGTAGGAGATCCTTCGTATACGTCGGGTGCCCAAAAGTGGAACGGAACAATCGAAGCTTTAAACATCATTCCCACAGCTACCATAACAAAACCCACATTAAACCATATAGGAAGAGTTGAGGCTTGTGCCACAGATACACTCGTTACAGTTGCAATATCAAATGAACCTGTAGCCCCGTATATCAACGCTAGTCCAAAAAGAATAAAGCTGGAAGCAAATGCTCCCATGATGAAATATTTCATTCCTGCTTCATTACTTCTCAGGGTTTTTGCATCACTTGCAGCTAATGTATAGGCCGCAATAGATAAAACCTCCAAGCCAACAAAGAACATGGCAAAGTTTCCAAACGAAATCATTGCTACAGCTCCGGCAAGCATGAATATTTTGAGAGATACATAATCCGCTATCTTATAAGACTGTTCTTGATAAAACTTCGGACTCATTGCTACTATCAGTATTGCAAGAATAACAAACAAGATAGTGAAGCCCTGAGAAAATCCGGATGTTACTATCATATTATACTTGTCAGGAGCAATAAAGGTCTCTCCCAGATAAAATTCGGTAACGGCCATTCCAAGTACAGCTATTAACCCGAGTAAAGTAATAGGAACAATGCTTTTTCTTAAATTAAAAATTTCTAATAAAAGGACTATTATTCCTAATACTGATATGGCTATCAAAGTGCTCATTATATTATTTGACTAAGTTTTATCTATTAATATACATTACAATATCACCCAGACTCGATCTTACAAGATCAGTCACTGGCTTGCTATAAATACCAAAGAATATCAATACTAAGATCAGTATAGCAAATGCTAACACTTCCGATTTTGACAAATCTCTGAACGGTAATTTATATGGTTCCCCAAGCATTACATTCTGAAGCATGCGCAACATAAAGAAAGCACCGAGGATTAATGATGATCCTACAAATAGAGCATACCAAATATTTACTTGGTATAAACCATACAAGATAACGAATTCACCAACGAAGTTGAATGTAAGCGGAATACCGATGGATGAAAGGATACTGATAAAAAATGCTACTGCAAATTTAGGTGCAAGCCATTTAATACCTCCCAGTTCCGCAATTTCCAAAGTGTTTGTTCTGCTATGAAGAATATCGGCAGAGTAGAACATAGCCACAATTCCAAATCCGTGAGCAAGTATAAGGATTACAGCTCCCTCTATACCGTCGAATGTAAGTGAATATGCTCCGGCGGCAATAAAACCGACGTGCGAAAGAGAAGCATAAGCCAATAAGCGCTTAAGTTCTTTTTGGCGCAAGGCTAATGTTGCCCCGTATATAACGCCTATAGTACATAGGATAAGGATATATGGTCTTAATTCGTGAGCAGCTTCCGGTGTTACTGGTAATTGCCATCTGATAACACTATATGCACCCATTTTCGACATGACACCGGCTAAGAGCATTGTACCGATTGCCGGAGCTTTTTGGTAAACATTTGCTTGCCAGATGTGGAAAGGGAAGATTGGAATCTTTATTGCGTATGCTAAGAAGAATGCTAAGAATACCCACAATTGTTCTGTACTGGTCAGATTAGCATTGTAAAAAGCTTCGAGCTGGAAACTGCCGGTCTTTGTATAGAGGAAGATAATAGCAGCAAGCATAAATAACGATCCTGTAAATGTAAACAAGAAGAATGTCATTGCTGCTTTTCTACGTTTTACGATCTCTCCATTACCCCAAATTACAATGATAAAGTAGATAGGGATTAAAGACATTTCCCAGAATACATAATAGAGTAGGGCATCGCTACTTAAAAAAGCTCCGGCCATAGCAAAGGCCATGAACATGACAAGGCTGTACAGTAATTTCTCGTTTTTATATTCTCGGTTATGAGAAGTAAGAATGATGATCGGAAGCAACACTGTTGTAAGCAGAAGCATCGCAATTCCTAAACCGTCAGCTTTAAGCGAAAAAGATATATTAGGATTACTAATCCAGTCTATATTGAATGTAGCGCCTGTTGCTCCATGATTTATGTATAAAGCCACTGAAAAGATGGCCGCAGCAACACTAAACAAAGTCGCTACTTTCGATGCAAATCTGTTTCCTGAACAATATGTAACAATTGCACCTACTAGTAATATGATTAATATGATCGTAATATTCATGTTTTTTCTAAAATTTTATACAAGGAATATGAAGATGATTAGTGAGCAAAATCCTAATACAAAGAAGAATAAGTAGAAACCCAGACTTCCGTTTTGTAATTTCTTAGCCGGAACAGATAATGCTTCAACAAGACCGCCTACTGCTTTGAACAAATCCCTGATAAGAGGTTCTAATGTCTTATTAAAGAAATCAGCCATTGCATAAATTGGTTTTACAAAGACAGCATCATATATTTCATCGATATAGTATTTGTTGTACAGAACTTTTGAGAATCCTGTAATTTTATCATCTTCAACCGGAACTTCTGATTTTTTTACAAACTTGTAATATGCCAAGCCAAGACCAATAAAGGCGATGATTGTAGACACAGCCATCATCAAAGCTTGTTCTCCTACAGGCGGATGTTCAGCAAGTGCTATTCCCGGTAAAATTGGCTCCAAGAAACCATTTAGCCAGCTTAACCCGAAAGGCAAACTGATAACACCACCAAACAGAGCCAGTATAGCTAAAACAATAAGAGGGAATGTCATTGTTTTTGGCGATTCGTGCAAATGGTGTTTCTGTTCTTCAGTACCTCTGAATTCCTTGAAGAATGTTAGATATAGAGCGCGGAACATATAGAATGCTGTTAGCAACGATGCTAAAGCAGCTATGATCCATAGCAATTTATTTTGTTCAAAAGCAGTAATCATAATCTCATCTTTAGAGAAGAATCCTGCCAATGGTGGGATACCCGATATTGATAGGGTAGAGATGGCAAATGTTGCATAAGTTACAAGTAGCACATTTTTCAATCCTCCCATCTTACGCATATCCTGCTCGCCACCCATCGCATGTATAACCGATCCCGATCCAAGGAATAAGCAAGCTTTGAAGAATGCATGAGTAATAACATGGAATACAGCTACGTGGTAAGCTCCTAGACCTAAAGCAAGGAACATAAGACCAAGCTGAGATACGGTTGAGTATGCCAGAACCTTTTTTATATCAGTTTGAGCAACAGCAATGGTTGCAGCAAATAATGCTGTAACAGCTCCGACAATTGCTATAAGGGTTTGTATATCCGGAGTAAGATCGAAAAGAAAGTTTAGACGGGTTACCATAAATATACCGGCAGTAACCATCGTTGCTGCGTGTATCAAAGCAGAAACCGGAGTTGGTCCGGCCATCGCATCGGGTAACCAAGTATAAAGAGGAATTTGAGCACTTTTTCCGGTTGCTCCAATAAATAGCGCAAAAGTAGCTACACCTAATAGAGAACTGACTTCTGGATTAGTTGTAGTTGATACAGCTGTTTTTAATGTTTCAAAATCGGCAGTCTTAAAGAGGTATCCAAGGGTGAATATTCCGATAAGGAAGCCTAGGTCTCCAATACGGTTCATGATGAACGCTTTTTTTGCTGCATCATTATATTTGTGATTTTTACCCCAAAATCCGATTAGTAGATAAGAACACAATCCAACACCTTCCCATCCTATAAACATCACTAAGAGGTTGCTACCCGTAACGAGGATAGACATAAAGAAGATGAACAGATTCAGGTATGCGAAATAACGGTCGATATTCTCGTCGTCTTTCATATAACCTATCGAGTAGATATGTATCAAAGCTCCAATACCGGTTACGAATAATAACCATAGCAGAGATAGTTGATCGAGAGTAAACGCTAGTTGTGTCGAAAATTCGCTAAGAGCAATCCATTGGAAAAGTTCTACTTTTATTGGCTCGCCGGTAGTCAATATTTGGACGAAAAATATCAGCGATATGACAAAACTTATGATTACGGCTGTTGACGCAATAATTCCTGTTGTAGCTCTACCTATCAGTTTTTTACCAACCAGCAGGTTGATTAAAAATCCAATAGCAGGACTAAGCAGAAGTAATAATACTAATACTGTTTCCATCCAAAATTATCCTTTTAAGTTTTTCAATTCATCAATATCTATTGTTCCAATATTTCTGTATATGGCTACCAATATAGCCAGACCTACAGCTACTTCAGCGGCAGCTACTGCAAGCGAGAAAATGACAAATACTTGTCCGCTTGTGTCTTGGTGATATACAGAGAAAACAGTTAATAGCATATTTGCAGCGGCAAGCATTAACTCGACCGACATTAACATAACGATCGTACTTCTACGATACAGTAATCCAATTGCACCTATTGTAAACAGAAGAATACATAGATAGATGTAATTGTCGATTCCTACTTGTTCTAATATATTATTCAACATAGCTTAAGCTTTTGTTTCTTTTTTCGAGATTAATACTGCGCCAATCATTGCTGTAATAAGAAGTATAGCAGCAAATTCGAAAGGAACAAGGTATTCATCCAATAACACTTGTCCGATAACATTTACCGACTGATAGTCTAAACCTTCGGCTTGATAGCCTTCTATGATTGGTGTTGATTTAATCAGTGCTGCAAGTAATACAATTCCCATCAAACATGCAGAAGCAGTAGCTGCAATCCGGCTTATCACTTTTTTCTTCGGTTCGTTCTGTTCACTCAGATTCATCAACATCAGTGTAAACAGTATAAGTACCATGATGGCTCCGGCATAAACGACAATATTTACTACCGCTAGAAATAAAGCGTTTAACAACAGGAAGTGACCAGAGATGGAGAAAAAGCAAATAACCATATACACTGCACTGTGTATAGGGTTTTTTGACAGAACCGTAAGAATTCCTGTTCCTAAGGTTATGGCTGCCAGAATATAAAAAATAATTGTAATCATATTATATCGTTTATCTCGTAGCTCTTATTAATTGTATTTACCAGATTTGGCATCCTCTACAGAAATAACCAATTTGTCTTTTCCGTAAATGAAATCTTTTCTCTCTAGCTTAGGTTTAACTAGTTTCTTCGATTTTGTAAGGAAAATCGCTTCTTTCGGACAAGCTTCTTCGCACAATCCGCAGAAGATACAACGCAGCATATTTATTTCATACGTGGCAGCATATTTTTCTTCGCGATAAAGCTGTTCTTCTCCTGCTTTGCGTTCAGCTGCAACCATTGTGATGGCTTCGGCAGGACAAGAAAGTGCGCATAATCCACATGCTGTACAGCGTTCGCGACCTTGTTCGTCGCGCATAAGTACATGTTGTCCTCGGTATACAGGACTAAACTCGCGCTGTTGTTCAGGATATTGTATCGTTACTTTCTTCTTGAAGAAGTGTTTGATTGTAATTCCTAATCCTTGTATTATAGCAGGCAGATAGATACGTTCTAAGAAAGTCATTTTCTTATTACCTACTTCTACCTTTTTTCCTGATAATGATATATCTTTTATTGACATTCTAAAGCTTATTTAAAGATCAGCGTAAAAATACCTACTAAGAAAATGTTCACTATTGCTAGCGGGAATAACATTTTCCAACCAAGTTTCATCAGTTGGTCATATCTAAATCTCGGTATAGTCCAGCGCACCCACATATAGAAGAAGATGAAGAATGCTGTTTTGGCAAGAAGTGATAATACTCCCAAAGCACTAGCGATGTTTACACCCCAGTTCTCAGTTACCCAGTCTATGAACGGATAGTTGTACCCACCAAAGAACAGAACCGAAATGAATGCAGAAGAGAAGAACATGCTGGCATATTCGGAGAACATAAAGAATCCCATTCCTAATGAAGAGTATTCTGTATGGTGTCCGTTTACTAGCTCTGATTCACATTCTGCTAAGTCGAAAGGTGTACGATTACACTCAGCAAAAGAACAAACAAGGAAAATGATGAAAGTCAACGGCTGATAAATTATATTCCACTGCATACCATGCCATCCGCTTTGTTGCTCTGTAATGTCTACTAGGCTTAAACTTCCGGTCATCATTATAAGTGCTATAAGAGAGAGTCCCATAGCTAATTCGTAAGAAATCATCTGAGCTCCGGCACGAATTCCTCCTATCAATGAATATTTATTGTTAGAAGCCCATCCCCCGATGATGATACCATATACACTGGTAGACAAAACAGCTACAATGTACAGAATACCTACATTAACATCGCCAATGTAAGGTTTTACTTCTCCGTATCCTGCAATGACAAATTTTTCGGCCCACGGAATCAAGGCAGCACCAAGTAGTGAGATACTCATGGCTACCGCCGGTCCACAAATAAATAAAATTTTATTCTTTGTGTTTGGCATAAACTCCTCTTTAGCAAAGAGTTTTGCTCCGTCGCAAATAGGTTGTAACAGACCGAATATTCCGGCACGATTTGGTCCTAAACGATCTTGTAAAAACCCGGCAACTTTACGTTCTGCATAGGTAGAGTATAAAGCAAATAACATCGTTACTGCAAATACAAGAACTATAAGGATCAGCTTTTCTAAAATAAATGCAACTTCCATTATATTTATTTATCTTTTGTTTTCTTAATTGCTTCTAATTCATTAGCACTATAAGGTACATTCTGCATGCTGATTTTTTCTTTATCTTCTTTTCTTCCTTCTAGGATAAGTTCATCAGTCTTAATTGTTACCTTATGTTGATGTTCTGTATAATTATTTACATTATTTACAGACGGCTTGCTGAATTTTCTTGGACCTTCTATAACCCAGTCACTAGCGTTTTTATGTTCGAAGCGGCATTCGTTACAGATAAAATCTTCTACTTCGCTCCATTGATCTTTACGGGCAGTAACCCTCAAAACTTCTTCTCCAAACATCCAAAGGACTGTTTTTCCGGAACATTTTGTGCAATGACGGTGAGCATTGAATTTTTTAGTAAACCAAACGCGAGATTTAAAGCGAAAAGTTTTATCAGTGAGGGCTCCTACGGGACAAACATCAATAACGTTCCCTGAGAAATCATTGTCGATTGCTCTTTCTATGTAAGTTGATATTTGAGCATGATCTCCTCTTCCCAGCACACCATGAACTCTTTCGGGTGTTAACTGGTCTGTTAGTTTTACACAACGATAGCACAATACGCATCTGTTCATGTGTAACTGAATATAAGGACCTATATCTTCAGGCTCAAATGTACGTTTCTCTTCTACAAAGCGAGATTTGAAATTATCATTCCCGTATGCCAAGTCTTGCAGATTACACTCTCCGGCCTGATCGCATACAGGACAGTCGAGAGGGTGATTGATCAATAGGAATTCCGATACCGCTTTGCGCGAAACTTTAGCTCTTTCTGAAGTAGCACTTTTCACTTCCATTCCATCTTGAACAGCAGTAACGCACGAAGGTTGAAGTTTTGGCATTGGACGAGGATCTTTCTCACTGCCTTTAGTTACCTCTACAAGGCAGCAACGGCATTTTCCTCCACAATCTTTTAATTTAGAGTAGTAGCACATTGTAGGTGGAACACTGTCACCCCCTACGATGCGAGCCGCTTCGAGGATGGTTGTTCCTGCTTCTACTTCTACTGTATGTCCATCTATTGTAATTTTCATATCTCTCTTATTTCAAAAGGTGACGAACGCTATCCATCGGTTCATTTACAAAATGGTCTCTGTTCTTTATCTTTTCAGGGAAGCGAACATGGTATTCAAACTCTTCGCGGAAGTGTCTGATTGCAGCTGCTACCGGCCACGATGCCGCATCGCCTAACGGACAAATTGTATTTCCTTCTATCTGGCTTTGGATGCTCCATAGTAGGTCTATATCTTCTTCACGACCTTGTCCATGCTCGATACGGTATAAGATTTTGTCCATCCATCCAGTTCCCTCACGACAAGGTGAACATTGTCCACAACTTTCGTGGTGGAAGAAACGAGCGAAGTTCCATGTGTTACGTACGATACACGCTGTGTCGTTGTAAACGATAAAACCTCCCGATCCTAAAGATGATCCGGTGATAAAACCTCCATCAGACCAAGATTCGTATGACATTAAACGGTCTTCACCATTCGCTGTTTTAAATATGTATTTAGGAGGAAGGATAGGAACAGATGCTCCTCCGGGGATAATTCCTTTTAGAGGACGATCATCCATCATGCCACCGCAATATTCATCAGAATGGAAGAACTCATCAACAGTTAATCCCATCTCAATTTCATATACTCCAGGATTTTTGATGTGTCCCGATGCAGAAATAAGTTTTGTTCCGGTCGATCTTCCTACTCCAATCTTAGCGTATTCTTCACCACCGTTGTTGATAATCCAAGAAACGTTGGAAATAGACTCTACGTTATTTACAACAGTAGGCTCACTCCATAGTCCACTAACAGCTGGGAATGGTGGTTTCATACGAGGGTTTCCTCTTTTCCCTTCTAATGATTCGATAAGGGCAGTCTCTTCACCGCAAACATACGCTCCACCTCCACAGTGTACATGCAAGTCCAGGTCATAGCCTGTTCCTAATATGTTTTTACCTAACCAACCATTGGCATAGGCTTCTTTTATTGCTTTCTCAAGTATCTTGAATATCCACATAAATTCTCCACGTATGTAGATATAAGATAAGTTTGCCTCAAGAGCATAGCTGGATACAATAGCACCTTCGATCAATAAGTGAGGGATATGGTGCATCAAGAAACGGTCTTTGAAAGTACCCGGCTCTGACTCATCCGCATTAACGACCAAGTGGCGAGGTTTCCCCGATTTTTTATCGATAAAGCTCCATTTCATTCCCATAGGGAATCCTGCTCCTCCACGACCTCTGATACCCGAAGTTTTTACTTGTTCTACAACTTCGTCCGGAGTCATCGTCTTAAGAGCTTTTTCTACCGATGCGTATCCGCCATTTTTGCGATAAACCTCATATTCCTGTATGCCAGGTATATCTATTTTCTCAAGTAAAATTTTTCTAGCCATCGCAAAATATTAATGTAGGTTTACTTTTCCTTGTTTACAATCTTCGATCAAGGCGTCCATTTTTTCTTTAGTCAGATTTTCATGGTAGTTATCTCCCAGTTGGAGCATTGGTCCAAAACCACATGCACCGAGACATTCCACGCCAACTACGCTGAACATGCCATCTTCCGTAATCTCTCCGGGCTTAATACCTAATTTTTGGCAGGTATAATCCATTAGATCCTCACCACCGCGTAAGCAGCAGCAAGCTGTACGGCAAAATTCGAACATGTATTTCGCTATCGGTTTTTGGTTAAACATTGTATAAAATGTTACAACCTCATATACTTCGATAGGTTTTACTTCTAATATTTCGGCCACCTTGTCCATTAGCTCAACGCTCAACCAGTTGTCATGCGCATCTTGTACTGCATGCAATACCGGAAGCATAGCCGATTTCTTCTTGTCTGCCGGATAGTGGCTCAATAGTTCGTTGATGCGAGCCATTAGTTCGTCCGACATATTTATTATTTGTTTATATTCTCTTATTCTTATTTTCATTGCGATTAAGCGTCTAATTCTCCGGCGATAACATTTATACTTGAAAGTGTAGCTACTGCATCCGAGAACATACCTCCTTTAATCATTTCAGGGAATGCCTGATAATAGACAAAGCATGGTCTGCGGAAATGTAGGCGGAATGGAGAGCGTGATCCGTCGGTGATAAGATACATTCCTAATTCACCATTGGCTGCTTCTACCGAATGATATACTTCAGCTATAGGGACAGGAACTTCACCCATTACAATTTTGAAGTGATTGATCAATGCTTCCATTTCTGTATATACTTCATCTTTAGGAGGAAGATAATAATCCGGTACGTCTGCGTGATATGGGCCTTCCGGCATATTGGCAATGGCTTGACGTATAATTTTTATACTTTCTTTTACTTCGGCAGCACGTACACACCAGCGGTCGTAAGTGTCTCCCGATTGTCCTACAGGAACGATGAAGTCAAAATCTTCGTACGAACTATATGGTTGAGCTACACGTACATCGTAGTCGATCCCCGTAGCACGCAAGTTTGGTCCTGTGAATCCGTAATTCATTGCTTTTTCGGCAGAAATAGCTCCAACACCAACAAGGCGGTCGATAAAGATACGATTGCGAAGGAAAAGACTTTCCATCTGATCCCATGCTTTAGGGAATCCTTCAAGGAACTCGTCTAGCTTTTTCCATACTGCATCGCTAAAGTCTCGTTCGAATCCTCCGATACGTCCCATATTGGTAGTCATACGCGCTCCGCATATTTCTTCGTAGATGTCGTATGCCAGCTCTCTGTATTTCATTACATATAGGAATGGAGTATATGCGCCAAGGTCGACTCCTAAGATACCATTACATATAAGGTGATCGGTGATGCGAGCAAGTTCCATGACAATAACACGCATATATTGTGCACGTTTCGGAACCTCTACTCCAAGTGCTTTTTCTACTGTCATCCACCAAGCCATATTGTTGATTGGTGCGGAACAGTAGTTCAGGCGGTCGGTAAGTGTAGTGATCTGATAGAATGTTCTATGCTCAGCAATCTTTTCGAAAGCACGGTGAATGTAACCCAATGTAGTATCACAGTCAACGATGCGTTCGCCATCTAGTAAAAGGATATTCTGAAATACCCCGTGAGTAGAAGGGTGAGTTGGTCCAAAATTGAGGATATTCAACTCCTTTCCCTCATTTAGAGCTTGTTCTCTAACGATTTTCGCAAAGCGATGTTCCGGATTTATTAGTTGATCTGACATTTACTTACTTTGCTTTATTTAGTTGGTTCATAATTGTTCGGAGTACGTCCGAAGAATCTGTCATCTTTATCTGTACGTCCTGCATCTTCCAATGGATGGTCTTTGCGCATAGGAAATGAAACCATTCCTTCGTCGTTAAGAATACGCTTTAGGTTTGGATGTCCGGTAAACTTGATGCCAAAAAAGTCGTAAGTTTCGCGTTCCATCCAGTTTGCTGCCTGAAAAATCTCTGTCAGAGTTGAAACTTCAGGTTTGTCTCCGTTAAGAAATGTTTTTACTCTAACTCTTACGTTGTCAATCCAATTGTGAAGAAGATAAACTACAGCAAATTGCGCTGATTTATCATTGTCAGGATAATGAACTCCGCATAAGTCTGTAAGGAAGTAGAAACGTAATGTCTCATCAGTTTTCATGAAGCTGATAACTTCGATGATTGCTTGTGGAGTAGCCTCGAATGTGAATATGTCACGTTCCATCCTGAAATTAGAAACATTTGTTCCAAATTTCTCACTTATTTTATTTTCAATAGTTGAGATTTCGAGTGCCATATTTTTATTCGAATTTATATGTTTTCAGCAGTTCTTCATATCTTTCAGAACCTCTGCGGTGAATAGATTCGTGTTTTACGATCTCCTGTAATTGCATCAGCCCGTCAAGTATTTGCTCTGGTCTAGGAGGGCATCCCGGTACATAAACGTCTACCGGAATCACTTTGTCGATACCCTGAAGTACGGAATAAGTATCGAATACACCACCCGAAGAGGCACAAGCGCCAACAGCAATAACCCATTTCGGTTCAGCCATTTGTTCGTAAACATGGCGAAGAATAGGAGCCATCTTCTTAGAAATGGTGCCCATTACAAGCAACATGTCAGCCTGGCGTGGAGAGAAACTGTTCCGTTCAGCGCCAAAACGTCCCATGTCGTAAGTAGAGGCCATGGTTGCCATGAACTCAATTCCACAACAAGAGGTTGCAAAAGGTAAAGGCCATAGGGAGTTAGCGCGTGCTAAACCTATGACGTAATCGAATTTTGTAGCAAAAAATCCATGTCCGGTATATCCTTCCGGAGCTGGAACTACATTTATATTTGATGATTTACTCATAATTTCAGAACTTTTATTTCTCCCAGTCCAAAGCTCTACGTTTTGCTTCGTAGAAGAACCCAACGATTATTACAGCTATGAAGATTCCCATCTTTCCAAAACCTTCCCATCCTAACTCTTGGAAGTTGACAGCCCAAGGGTACATAAAGATAATCTCTATGTCGAAAAGGACAAACAAAATAGCTACAAGAAAGTATTTGACAGGGAAAGGAGAGCGTGCATTTCCGATAGGATCTAGTCCACACTCAAAATTGGCAAGTTTGTTTGCATTCTTGCGTTTAGGTCCTAGCATATTTGAAGCCAATACAGTGGCAAATACAAATAAGAAAGAAAACGCAATTTGCATTAAAATGGGTATAAAGTCATATATGCTTGAACTCATAACCTTTTAATATTAAATATTTATGATTTTATAGGCGCAAAGATACCTTTTTTATTTATCAAAAAAGAATAAAATGAGCCATATATTTTATCGATATTGTGACAAAAAACGTCTTCTAATGTGAAAAAATAGCATTTTGTTCACTCTACTTTACAATATGGATAGGGTTAGCGGGGTTAAGGGTTTGTATATTGAAAAAAACAATAAGGATTATTTGTTTATAGATGTAGTCTTTGTGGAATCTGTTGATGAGTGAGTGAAAATTGAAAAATATTTATCAGAAAAGAGTTCTTTTATGATGGCTTTTTTTAGATGAGTATATTAGTGAATTGTTCTCTATCGAAAAAAAGAAAAAGCTGATAACATTATCAGCTTTTTAATTTCTTTTCTATTTCTGCTATTTCGTCTCTGAAGGTTTTGTCTACCTCCATTTGTTCTTTAACGATCTTACATGCGTGTAATACAGTAGCGTGATTCTTTTTCCCGATAAGTGATCCTATCTGAGCAAGAGACATCTCTGTGTATGTTTTAGATAGGTACATCGTAATTTGTCTTGCCTGAACGATCGGACGTTTTCGGGAAGCGGTATGGATAAGTTCTGATTTTATGTTGTAGAAATCACATACAGCCGATTCTATTGTATTGACTGTTATTTTCTTTGCTTCTATTTTCTTGATGGCTTGTCCGATGACTCTCCTGGCTAAAGGAAGGTCTATTTCCTTGTTGTAAACAAGTGAGTGAGCCATAATAGATACAATAACTCCTTCGAGGTCGCGAGCATTGTTGGTTACATTTTCTGCAATATAGTCAACTACATCTTCGGGGATAGAGAGTCCGTCGTGTAATATTTTATTGTTTAATATTTTTAAACGTAAAGCTTTATCCGGATGTTCTATTTTAGTTGTTAGTCCCCATCTGAAACGAGTCAGTAGGCGTTCTTCTACTCCTTGTAGTTCGGCAGGTGCCTTGTCTGAAGTAAGAATCAATTGCTTATTGTTTTGGTGGAGATGGTTGAAAATATGGAATAGGGTATTCTGAGTTTTCTCAATTCCAGCTAACTCGTGGATGTCATCAATGATTAATACATCTATACCTTGATAGAAGTTGATGAAATCGTTTGTTGTATTGTAGCGTCCTGCATCAGCATATTGTATTTTGAATAAGTGAGCTGATACATATAATACTCTTTTCTCTGGATATAGTTCTTTAATACCATTTCCTATACCGTGGCATAAGTGAGTTTTTCCAACACCTGAAGAACCATGTATAAATAAAGGGTTAAATGCAGTTTTACCCGGATTCTGAATAATAGTTTCTCCTACAGTGCGAGTAAGTTTATTACTTTCCCCTTCAAAAAAGTTGTCAAAAGTATATTTTGAATTTAATTGAGAATCAAAATCATCAGCAACAACCTTTTGAAATGGATTAGGTATTTTAGCTGTCGCTGTTTTTGAAGAAGCTTTATTAGGTGCAATAGCTTTTGCGTCACCTCTATAGTCTACAACTGTATTTGTTGTATTCTCCATTAGGATGCGGTACTGCAAAATAGTATCCTTCCCTATCTCTCTATGTAAGGTTGTTTTTAGAAGATCTGCAAATTTGTCTTCCAGGTACTCATAAAAGAATTGGCTAGGTACTTGTATTGTAAACACCTTATTGTCGAAAGATAGTGGTACAATTGGTAGAAACCATGTCTTGAAAGCTGCATCAGGGATATTATCCTGAATCACTTTTAGACAGTTAGTCCATAGCTGTTGAGTAAGCGAAAGATTCATTTGTAAATTTAATTAGGAATTTTAGGCGTTTATATTGCCTCATTAACAATGTAAATTTCTGAAAAATATTTAGAATAAAAAAGGGTGTTTATATTTGTTTTTTTCGTTTGATCAATATCTGATTTAGATTCAATCACTTAGGCGTTTTTTTTGTGTTTACATGTCTGCTTCTCTTGTAAATGGTTGTTTATGAGTCTCTTGTTGGTGTTTTATTGGGGTCTGATTCTTGCTGTTTAATTGTTTAAAACAGCATAAAGGGTATCTCTGATACCCTCTTACGTATAATGTATTATTTTTATATTATTTAGAATAAATCTAAATAACCTGATTTTTAGAAGACTTTTACGTTAATATAACGTGAAGGATTTTCTTTGATGTCTTTAAGCAAAGAAGAGGCATTTCCTATAGTGTTATTTATACTGTCATAAAGGTGACGATCATTTAATAATAAACCTATAGAATTGTCTTTAGCATTTATTTTGTTAGATAAAGATTCTAAGTTCTTAATTGTTGAATCAATGGATTGGAATGTGGCAGCAATATCCATTTGGTTGATTTTATTTGATACACCGGATAAATCACCAGACATTTTATTAAGGTTGCTAGATATTACAGGTAGATCTTTGTTTAATCCCTGCATCATTTGATTCAGCTGCTTTGTGGATTTAGCCAAGTCTCCTGTGATTTGGTTGATGTCTGTTAGCGATTGGCTTAATGCAGGACTGTTTGTTAATGTTTGTAGTCCGGTTAAAATTGAATCAATCTTGGGTAATAAAACTTCAAATTTAGGAACGATGTTGTCTGCTGCATCAAGCATTCCTTTCTTGCGTATTCCTTTGATCGTGTCCGAAGTAGTGTAATATTCTTTTGTATAAGGATTTGTTTCTAGAAGAATAGCTGCTGATCCTAACATTGAGACATCTAGCGACACCTTGCTGCCTTTAGGAAGTTTTACTCCTTTGTCCATGTTGACATAAGCTATAACCTGATTCTGATTGTTAGGGTCAAGTTGCATAGAAGAAACTAAACCTACTTGAAACCCGTTGAGAGTAACAGGGCTTGACTGTGTTAATCCGCTCACATCATCAAAGACGACCATGTATAGGTTGGAAGATTTAAATAAATTAAATCCTTTGAGAAAGCTTATGCCATAATATAGGATGAACATAGCAAGGATGAATGCTATACCAATTTTTACTTCTTTCGAAATTTTACTCATGATTATATCGTTTATTTTTTAATTGAAGAAATTTATTTTATGCGTTCTCCATTTTTGAATTTTAAAACGAAGGCATCTTTAAACTTCTTCCTTACTTGTTTTTGTAATCTAAGACTTTCGTTGATGTCTGTTGTAGAACCGTATGTGTATTTGTAAGTTTTCCCTTCTTTATAATAGCTGACAGGAGATAGACCTTTGAATTGAGACGAGTTTTTAGGAAGCACTTTGTCTGAAACTAAAAACTGAACTCTGTATTCTGTTTTGTCCTTATCAACTGTTTTTTTCGATGTTACTATATCTTCTTTTTTTTCTTTTATTGCAGGAGTAGTTGATACTATAATTTCTTCTTCTATTTCTTCTTCGGTTATATTAAAGTCAAAATCGTCAACTTGCGTGTTTTGTGCATAATTTGTCTTTCCTTGTCGTTTGTCAAATTCGCGTTTGTAATTTCTAAAACCAGTATAGATTGCCGAACCCATTTTTTGTTGTCCAGATTTGGTGCTTAAAAATTTAGCTTCGGTAGGATTGTTGATAAAGCCCAGTTCGATAAGTACGCTAGGCATACTGGTTTGTCTGAGCACAAGAAACCCTGCTTGACGGACTCCTCTGTCTACACGTTTAGCATGATTTTTAAACCCTTTTTGAATAAGTCCTGCAAAATTTAAACTCTGCTCCATATATTTATTAGTCATGAATTCGAATATAATATATGATTCGGGTGAGTTAGGGTCAAATCCTTGGTATTTTTTAGAGTAGTCATCTTCGAGCAAGATAACCGAGTTTTCTCTTTTTGCAACCTCTAAGTTTTCTGCACTACGGGCAAGTCCTAATATATAGGTGTCGGCTCCTGAAACATTGGTTGACTTAGCTGCAGTAGAGTTGGTGTGTATAGATATAAATAGATTTGCTTTGGCTTTGTTTGCTATTGCTGCTCTTTTGTTCAGGTCTACAAATACATCACTTTTTCGGGTGTAAATAACTTTTACGTCTTTGTGATTTTTTTCGATTAGTTCTCCAAGAACTTTAGCTACACCCAGATTTATGTCTTTTTCTTTATAGTTGCCTCTGACGGCGCCTCCATCGCGTCCGCCATGACCAGCGTCGATGACCACAACGAATTTAGGCTCGTTTGCGAATGTAAATCCGCAAAGGGTAAATAGACAAATAAGAAAAATAATAAATCTTTTCATTCGGTAGCCTCTTGTTATATTAAGCTTTGGATATTACCTCATTTTTTAGCTCTTTCCCCTCAAAAAAATCTTTGATGTTATCCATTGTCGTATGGGCAATATTGGACATTGCCTCCTGAGTGAAAAAAGCTTGGTGCGAAGTTACAATAACATTGTTGAAAGACAAAAGACGAGCTAAAACATCGTCGGTCATTATACTGTCTGAATGATCTTCGTAGAAGTACGCACCCTCTTCTTCATATACATCTAGTCCGGCATAACCTACTTTCCCGCTTAGAAGTCCTTCTATCAGATGTTTTGTGTGGATTAGTTTTCCTCTACCTGTATTGATAATCATGACGCCATCTTTCATTTTGCTGATTGATTGGTCGCTGATGATATATTCTGTTTCTTTAGTCAACGGGCAGTGTAATGTAATGATGTCGGATTTTGCATAAAGTTCATCTAGCGAAGCATATTTTACTCCTGTTGCTTCAGCCCATTTAGTATCCGGGTATAAATCGTATGCGATGACATTCATGCCTAAGCCAAGAAAAAGACCGGTCGCAATTTTACCTATCTTTCCTGTGCCTATTACACCAATAGTTTTGCCATACATGTCAAATCCTTGAAAGCCTATCAGCGAAAAGTTGCTGTCGCGTGTACGAAGAAAAGCTCGATGGATCTTTCTGTTAAGGCATAACATAAGAGCTAGGGTGTGTTCGGCAATAGCATGAGGAGAGTAATCAGGAACTCTGACAACTTTAATTCCAGCCTTTGTCGCCGCAGCAATATCTACATTGTTAAAGCCTGCACAACGTAATGCGATCAGTTTAACTCCGTATGAATGTAGCTTTTCTATAACATCAGAATCTACTTTTGCATTTACGAAAATACAAACAGCATCTGAGTTACTAGCCAAAAGCACATTGTTCTTGTCTAGGTGTTCCTTATGATACACTAGCTCAAAACCATAACTCTCATTCGTTTTATCAAAAGTAGCTATGTCATATGGCTTGGCGTCAAATACTGCTATTCTGTATGCCATTGTTCCAAACTTAAATTTACAATAAACCTTTATACCAATCACAAAAGTAAATAAAATAACGATTATACTCAAACCTATGTTCGTTAGTTTTTTTGATATGTAGAGCATTAACTATCTTTTATGATATTCTTATATTGATTTTTATATAGGGCGAATAATTCTAGAAAAGTGTACTTTAGCTATATGGAAAGCTTTTGTCTGTTGCTCTATTTATTTTGTTATAAAATAGTTATAGGGGCGTTTTTGTCGAAAAGTTTTATATTTTTGTGCAAGAATAAAAATTACATCCAAAAAATGAAAACAAAAATATTAGCTATTTTCTTACTTTTAGCAGTGTCTCTTCCTGTTTTTTGTACACCTCCTGAAGGAGATGATAAAGTTGTTTTGTCATATTTAGACTTAAATGATACTACTGTAGAGTTTGTTGCTTTTGACATTCACAGTATGATCCTTCGTAAGAAGAAGGGATACCTATGGCCGGCGGTGAAGGTGGCATTTTTTAAAGATAAAGATGAGCTGAAGTTTGTTGTTACGGCTATTGATAACTCTTGGAGTAATATGTTTGTGCCGGACGAAACTCCTCGAGGTTACTTCACTGTAAATGGTAGATTGTTTGTTGTTGCAACAAAAGGAGAAGACTTTCCTGAATTTAGCAAGATTTTTAGTTTGGATGAATCTGTACCGGAAAAAACATTCTATAAAGCAGACAATACCGTAAAGCCAATAGCTAAAAACCCTGTATGGACATATTTGCATAGAGGAGAAGAGATGGCAACAGTATTAGATTCTGTGCATATTGAGAATCTAGGTAGATAAAACTTTATAAACTAATAGAATAAAGAAAAGAGCTCAGCGGAAACTGAGCTCTTTTTATGTGTGTAAAAGTTTAATTTACTTTGTTGTCAAAAGGTTAGTTCATATTTGGTGTCCTGTTTATTAGTGTACCATTTTGATATGCTATATCTGCTAAATTGTTTGATAATAAAAAAGCCTGCATATAATTATGCAGGCTTTTCTTATTTAGGGAATATTTATATTAATATCCTCTGATTGCTTTGATTCCTGGAAGAACTTTTCCTTCGATGAATTCAAGTAATGCTCCACCACCAGTAGAAACATAAGATACCTGATCAGCTAAACCAAACTTGTTAACAGCAGCAACAGAGTCGCCACCACCTACAAGAGAGAATGCACCGGCTTTAGTAGTAGCAGCAACAGCTTCAGCAGTTACTTTTGTGCCGTTAGCGAAGTTGTCGAATTCGAATACGCCAACAGGACCATTCCAAAGGATAGTTTTAGAAGCCATTAGTACATCAGCAATCTCTTTCTCTCCTTTAGGACCTACGTCAAGACCCATCCATCCTGAAGGGATTTGGTCTGCATCTACAAATTTAGCATTAGCATCATTACTGAATGCATCTGCAATTTTAGCATCGCTTGCGATAACGATGTTCACACCGTTAGCTTTTGCTTTCGCTACAATTTCGTTTGCAAGCTCTAGTTTGTCATCTTCTACAAGTGAGTTACCTATTTGACCACCTGCAGCCTTGATGAATGTAAATGCCATACCTCCACCGATAACAAGGTTGTTTACTTTGTCAAGTAAGTTTTCGATGATATCGATTTTTGACGATACTTTTGCACCACCGATAATAGCAGTGAACGGACGAGCTGTATCTTTCATCACTTTTTCTACAGCGTCGATTTCTCTTTGCATCAAGTAACCGAACATTTTGTGCTCAGCATCGAAGTAGTCAGCTATAAGAGCAGTAGAAGCATGTGCGCGGTGAGCAGTACCGAAAGCGTCGTTTACATATACATCAGCATAAGAAGCCAGAGTTTTTGTAAATTCTTTTTGGCTTTCTTTTATAGCTTTTTTAGCAGCAGCTTTGTCTTCGTCTGTTGCATCTTCTGCAAGACCACGAGGTTTGCCTTCTTCTTCAGCATAGTAGCGAAGGTTTTCTAATAATAGAGCTTCTCCTGGTTGAAGAGCAGCAGCTTTGATACCTGCTTCTTCGCCAACACAGTCGCTTGCAAATTGTACATCTACTCCTAGAAGTTTAGATACATGAGCAAGGATATGTTTTAATGAATATTTTTCTTCTACTCCTTTAGGACGTCCTAGGTGAGATGCTATGATCGGGCTACCACCGTCAGTAATGATTTTCTTCAATGTCGGCATTGCAGCACGGATACGTGTGTCGTCAGTGATGTTGAACTGAGCATCAAGCGGAACGTTGAAGTCTACTCTGACGAAAACTTTTTTTCCTGAAAAATTGAATTTGTCAATTGTAATCATGATTGTTTCTAATTAAATATATAATTTATTATTGTTGATTATCAGTATATTATTTGTATAGGGCTTCTGTGGAAAGAAGCGATACAAATATACAAAATTAAGTCAGAGATTTTTAACTAATAGATATCTAAAATATAAAAAATAAAGAACGGGTATGCCTTTCCTCTATTTTGTAATCTATGGTTTGCAAATTGAGGTGCAGAATAAAGAGGATGTGACTGAAGCAGTAACTTTTATTTATCTCCTTTCAACATGTCTTTGTAGTAATAGCACTTTGTGTCTACATGATATATGTAGCGTCCGTTTTCTATTGACTGTTCCACAAAATCGTCATTGACGCTGTAGCCTATAGTTTCAGATATGATGTTGATCAGATTCTGAGCACTTATGCTTTGCATTTCAGGATCGTAATATTTTTCGAATATCTCTTTTGCCACAATTTCTTTTGCAGCATCATTCATGATACAGATCAATGGGACAGAGAACTGACTGAGGGTCTCATCTGCTGTTATATTGTTTACAAAACCATGTCCTTTTCCTATAACCTCTCCGTGATCTGAATAGTAGAAAAGAGCAGCAGGTACAGAGTCGTTCATAACAATGTCAGATGTCCTTTTTAGTAATCTGTCTACATGATGTATGGTTTGTATATATTGAGTTTCCTGATCTTTGCCTGGGAATCGTTCGACGTCGATGCTGTCGCCGCCTAGCCAATAAGGCATATGGCTGCTCATCGTATGAAGGAAAAATACTTGTTTTTTATCTTCTTCTATTAGTGGTTCCATCGCATCTAGTAGAACAAAATCTTCTGTAGGATCTATTTCGAAGCGCGAGTAATCTGCTTGGGATGCAATCATGGCTATATAAGTGTCATATGAACCACCCTTGTATTGATTCGATATCCAGAATGTTTCATAATCCTTGTCTTTTGTAAGCTCGATAATATTCTTGTATTTATAAAAATCGTCCAATTGTAGAGGTGACGCATAGGTCAGCGTTAGACGAATGGCTTCTCTTGTCAGGGCAGCCGGACTAAGGGAATTGTAGTAAATAAAGTTTTCGCTATTATGCAGCTTCAGACTGTCTAAGAAAGGGGTTGTCTTTTGATGATAACCATATAACGAAAAATACGTTGAAGAAGAGCTTTCCCCAATAATTATATATGCTTTTTCTAGTCGTGGTTTCTTGTTGTCTTCTGTTACTCCATTAGGTAAAGTCCTTGTGGTCTCTTCATACTGTTTATATCCCATTTTTTCTATGTAGTACGAACCAAGATCGGGTAAAACATAATAGATAATAGGGCATCGTTCTTTTGCTAATTGGCTGGTAGGTGCAAACTTATTTTGGTCAAACTCAGAATAAAGTTTCATGTCTGAGTATATAGAAAAAAGAAAACTAGATACGAGAATAATGAAATATGCAGCGAGTAGTAATAATGATCGTTTTATGCCGAGATTTACTTCTTTCAGTTCCTTTTTTGAGAAGAATAACAAAGTGAAATTTACTATGAAAATAATTAACCAGACTGAAAATAAAGCTTTTGACATGCCTGTAGCTTCAGTGGGGTTTGTTTCCAGTATAGAAGCTAGTATGCCAAATAGAATGTTGTCTCTGTAGTAAAATGCGAAGAAAGTATCAATAGTACAAGCTATTGTAAGTAAAAGGAATAGTGCAAAGGAATACTTCAGTTTAGAGAGAATATTTAATATCAGAAAAACAGAAAGAACATTCAAAAGGACAAATACTGAGAGTAGATTTGCGTCCTTGAAAAATAAGGCGACATAAAAGAAAATGAATGTAAGGATGATGAAAATATATTTCTTAGCTGACGATAATGCCTTTTTTAATGTGTCCATTTGTAAGTTCTTATATGTATCTATAAATATGGGGCAAAGGTACTCATATTTTTTACGGAGATATTACTCATTGAAAATAAAACTAGTTAGATTGTTCTAACTATATAAGAAAGAATGAATCTTTTCTGTTTTAATATCGTATAATTATTGTTAAAAAATAAGATAGATTCTCTATCTCTTTCGTAAATTGTAAAGAAAAAAATATGGATAAACTACTTGAAGAAATAAAAAAGGATGTCAACTATTTCGTAGAATTAAGACATCAGTTGCATGAAAATCCCGAAGTTGGATTTGAGGAAGTTAAGACAAGTCAATTGGTTGCAAAGCTTCTTAAGAAGTGGGGGTATGATGTTTACAAGGGATTGGCAAAGACTGGTATTGTGGCAACCCTTAAAAGTGGGGATGGTAGCAAAGTATTGGGAATACGTGCTGATATGGATGCCTTGCCAATGGAAGAGAAGTCGGGGAAAGCATGGTGTAGCAAAACGGCAAATAGATTTCATGGTTGCGGACATGATGGGCATACGGCTACATTGCTATGCGCAGCAAAATATCTATCCGAAACAAAAGCTTTCGATGGAACACTGCACCTGATTTTTCAACCCGCAGAGGAATTGTTGTATGGCGGGCGAGTGATGCTCGACGATGGACTGTTTGCGAAGTTTCCTTGTGATGCCATTTTTGCTTTGCATAATATGCCAGGTTTTAAAACCGGACATTTTATTTTTAAAGAAGGTGAAATGATGGCTTCTTCTGATACAATTCATATCGAAGTTGTTGGGAAAGGTGCGCATGGAGCTATGCCCGAAATGGGAATTGATGCAACTCTTGTAGCTTGTTATATTGCTACAGCATTGCAGTCAATCGTTTCTCGCAATGTGTCTCCGCTCAGACCTGCTGTAATAACAATAGGGTCTATTAAAGCTGGAGATGCCCCCAATATCATAAACGAACGGGCGTTAATGAAGCTAACTGTTCGCTGCATGGATAATCAGACGAGAGAGTTAGTCTTGCAAAGAATCCGGGAAATAGCAGAAATGCAAGCCAAAAGCTTCAATGCCAGTGTAAATGTTGAGCATGTAAATGCCAGCCCGGTATTGATAAATGGAAAAGAAGCTACGGTATATGCTCGAAGTCTAGCGGTAGAAATGTTTGGTGAAGATAAAGTCCATACTTTGCAAGAAGGAACTATGGGAAGTGAAGATTTTGCTTTTATGCTCGAAGCAAATCCTAATGGCTGTTATTTTATGATAGGAGGAGGGGATGAACCCGGAATAGCACCTCCTCATAATCCGGCTTATGATTTTAATGATGAAATAATACCTGTAGGAGCAGCTTTTTGGGTGAAACTGACAGAGTCTTATTTGAAATAAGTACAGAGATAGATCCGAAATATAAACTCATTCAGGACTTATACTTCTGAATGAGTTCTAAGATATGAAATTGAAATTTAGGTTTTGATTTCATTCTTTTATGTATTATTCATTTAAGTCGGTGTAAAGCGCATTTATCCTTAATTTTTTTTAACTCTGAATAATCGCTTTTCATATTTAACATTTCTATTTTTGTGCTGCTTACTAAACCTTGAAAAAGAAACAATAAAAATATAAATACTTAATAAAATAAATATGGCTCAAGTTGATATTCGAGAACTGACCGAGAAAATACAGAGCAAAAGCTCTTTTGTTGAGGCGCTCACAATGGGTATGGATCAAGTGATTGTAGGACAGAAACACCTTGTCGAATCATTGTTGATAAGTTTGCTGGCTGACGGACATATTCTTCTTGAAGGGGTTCCTGGACTTGCAAAAACACTGGCTATTAAGTCGTTGGCTTTACTTATTGATGCTAAATATAGCCGTATCCAGTTTACTCCTGACTTATTGCCTGCCGACGTTATTGGTACCATGATTTATAGTCAAAAGACAGAGGAATTCTTCGTTAAGCATGGTCCTGTTTTTTCGAACTTCGTGTTAGCAGATGAGATTAACCGTGCTCCGGCAAAAGTACAAAGTGCTTTACTGGAGGCGATGCAAGAACGTCAGGTTACAATCGGAGAACAAACTTACAAGTTGCCTTCGCCTTTTTTGGTAATGGCTACTCAAAACCCGATTGAGCAAGAAGGAACTTACCCGCTTCCTGAAGCACAAGTTGACCGTTTTATGCTGAAAGTGGTAATCAACTATCCTAAGAAAGAAGAGGAAAAGTTGATCTTAAGAAATAACCTGAATGGAAACTATGGTGATCTGACTCCAGTGATGAAAGCGGATGAGATAATTGGAGCTCGCAATGTAGTGAAGGAAGTTTATCTGGATGAGAAAATAGAGAAATATATCGTTGATATTGTTTTTGCAACTCGTTTCCCTGAAGAGAACGGATTGAATTCACTGAAAGGAATGATCGGTTTCGGGGCATCACCTCGTGCTTCTATAAGTTTGGCTTTAGCTGCGCGTGCTTATGCATTTATCAAGCGTAGAGGCTATGTTATCCCTGAAGATATCCGTGCTGTATGCCACGACGTGTTACGTCACCGTATTGGCTTAACGTATGAGGCAGAAGCAAACAATACAACTTCTGACGAAATTATCAGCGAAATACTTAACAAAATAGAAGTTCCATAAATAATAGCCTTTAGCCAATAGCTTGGGGCTCTTGGCTTTTTCTATTAACGATCAAACAGGCTATTAGCTGACTGCTAATGGCTAACAGCTGTAAAATTATGGAAACAAGCGAATTATTAAAAAAAGTACGTCAGATTGAGATAAAGACTCGTGGTCTCTCGGCAAATATCTTTGCTGGGCAGTATCATTCTGCCTTTAAGGGGCGGGGAATGGCTTTTTCCGAAGTGCGAGAGTATCAGTATGGAGATGATATTCGTGACATTGATTGGAATGTGACCGCTCGCTACAATAAGCCTTTTATCAAAGTGTTTGAAGAAGAGCGAGAGCTGACAGTTATGCTTCTTGTCGATGTATCGGCCAGTCAGGATTTTGGTACGCGCAATTCGATGAAACGTGATGTCGTAACAGAAATGGCTGCTACCTTGGCATTCTCGGCGATACATAACAACGACAAAATCGGAGTAATTTTCTTTTCAGATAAAATAGAAAAATTTATTCCGCCCAAAAAAGGGAAAAAACATATTCTTTACATCATTCGAGAACTGATCAACTTCGAACCCGAAAGCCCTAAGACAGATGTCGGCATGGCTTTGAAATATCTCACCAATGTTATAAAGAAGCGTTGTACTACGTTTATGATATCTGACTTTATCGATATTTCCGATTACTACAATGCACTGACGATAGCCAATCGTAAGCACGATATTGTAGCATTGCAGGTTTATGATAATTTGGAGACTCAACTACCAAGTGTAGGGTTGATGAAGGTGCTTGATGCTGAAACCGGAGCAGAGCGTTGGATCGATACTTCTTCACGCAGGCTTCGCGAGAGCTACAAGGATTGGTGGCAAGATCAACAAGATCGTATGCAACGAACTTTCAATCGAAGTAAGGTTGATAGTGTATCGGTGCGAACAGATGAAGATTATGTAAAAGCCTTGATGGCATTATTCAAGAAGAGAAGTATTAAATAAAAAGAAGAATAGGCTAGAGGTAAATTTCGAAGCCGAAGATAGAAATAAAACGTTGACTGATAACTGTTAACTGAAACAATATGTTGAAAATAAAAAACATACTATTGCTTGGTCTACTCTGTTTTTTGAGTCTTTCGCTTTTTGCGCAGAGACCAACAGTAAGGGCTACAATACAACCCTCCGATATACTGATAGGAGAGCAAGCAATTATTGATATAGAAGTCATTTCTCCCAAAGGACGGAATATAATGTTTCCCATCTATGCTGATACACTGATTACCGGTATAGAAGTATTACATATGCTGCCTCCCGATACGGTGATGACTGAGGTGATGACTATTCATCAGCAATATGTGGTCACATCATTCGACTCTACATTGTATCACATTCCTCATATGATGGTTGTCGTTGATCAAGATACCCTTAAGACAAATGACTTTGGTCTGAAAGTATCTTCTCCTCAATTGTCAGATACAACGTTGGCATATCTGGAAAAACTGAAAAATAACGAGACAGACTCGATTGATTTCCAAAAATTAGGAATTTCAGATATAAAACCCATTCAGAAGCCGGAATTCGTTTGGCAAGATTATATGGAACTTATCTATATTTCTTTGCTGATAATACTTCTGCTTGCTTTGATAGGTTTGGCTGTTTATTTCTTCCTGAGGAAAAAGAAGAAAGGTTATTTCTTTACTCCTAAGGTAGTGCTTCCTCCACATGTGGTAGCTCTCAAAGAACTTGATAAGTTAAAAGCCTCTAAGCTATGGCAGAAAGGGATGGAGAAAGAATATTATACCGAGCTGACAGATATTCTTCGAGATTATATCGATCATCGTTTCAATATAGATGCACCGGAAATGGTGTCGGAAGACATTATAGCAGCAGTGCATCTGGCTACAGATACAAGATCGGCTACCGATGGGCTGGCACAGATTCTAAAGCTTGCCGATTTGGTGAAGTTTGCAAAATATACACCATTTGCTGACGAGAATGACTTGAGTTTAGTGAATGCTTACTTGTTTGTAAATCAGACGAAGAAAGAAGAACGTCTTTCGTTAGAAGAACAAAAAGAAGGAGTGTCTACAATAAGCAGTGAGGTAAAAGAAAATAATCAAGAGGTGAAAACCTCTGATAGTAATCAACAACAAAGCTAAAAGATATATAAACAATGGAAATAGTATACGCTAATCCTGCCTATTTATTCCTTCTCCTTTTATTAATACCGCTTATAGGGTGGTATATATATAAATTGAGAAAAATGCAGGCTACGTTTAAAATGTCTTCGAGCTTTGCATTCGAAAAAGCTCCTTCATCCATCAGGGTTTACATGCGTCACCTGCCCTTTGCGTTGAGGATAATTGCTTTAGCTTTATTAATCATCGTTTTGGCTCGTCCTCAGAGTGTGAATACATCAGATACTTCAAACTCGGAAGGGATCGATATTGTGATGGCTCTTGACGTATCCAGTACAATGTTGGCACAAGACTTTTCACCTACCCGCCTTGAAGCATCAAAGAAGGTGGCTGCTGAATTTATCAATGACAGACCGAATGATAGAATTGGTTTGGTGATCTTCGGAAGCGAAAGTTTTACGCAATGTCCGTTAACTACAGACCATCGTATTCTGTTAAATCTACTGAATGAAGTGAAATTCGGACTGATAGAAGATGGTACAGCCATTGGTTTAGGTCTGGCAAATGCAGTGAACAGATTGAAAGACAGTAAATCTAAATCACGAGTTGTGATTCTGCTTACCGATGGATCTAACAATTCGGGACAGATCGCACCTCTTACGGCAGCAGAGTTGGCAGCCTCGTACAACATTCGCGTATATACGATAGGGGTGGGGTCGAGAGGTAATTCAACAGCCAGTATCATGACTCCTTACGGTATGCAGTCGGTGACTGTATCAGGAGAGTTTGACGAACGAACATTGACCGAAATAGCTTCTATTACGCAAGGAACCTATTTCCGTGCAACGGATAATACCAGCTTGATGGAGATTTATGATGAGATTGACCAAATGGAAAAATCTCACATTAGTGTGAATACTGTAACAAGACGTAAGGAACTCTACATGCCTTTTGCTTTATTAGCTTTGGCTCTTGTTGGTTTTGAGTTGATTTTACGTCGCACATGGTTGAGAAATATTCCGTAACTATAAAAGAGAAGTTTGAATTATGAGTGTATTTAAATTTGCAAATCCTGAATATTTATATTTATTCTTTGCCATACCTGTTTTCATAATAGGCTTTATCTTTTTGAATATAAGAAAACGGAAAAGTGTAGAGAAATTAGGAACATTGGCCTTAGTGAAGAAAATGATGCCTGAACTTTCTCTGAAAAGAACGTATTTGAAATTTTGGATCGTATTGGTTGCTATAGGTTTTGGTATAATTGTGTTGGCTCGTCCTCAATTCGGAACAAAACTAGAAAAATTAGATAAAAAAGGAATTGAATTAGTTATTGCTATCGACGTATCCAACTCGATGCTGGCAGAAGATATAAGACCAAGCCGCTTAACCAAAGCAAAACAGATGTTGACACGTATCATCGACGAACGCAGGGATGATAAAGTTGCTATCGTTGTCTTTGCAGGTGAAGCTTATATCCAGTTACCATTGACTCCGGACAATCAGTCTGCAAAATTATTCTTGGAAACAATCAATCCGGATTTGGTTCCGGTACAAGGTACAGCCATAGGTAGTGCTATCGATATCAGTATGACTTGTTTTTCTAACGATTCGGAGATAGATAAGGCCATTGTATTGATTACAGATGGTGAAAGCCACGAAGGTGATGCCGAGCAAGCAGCCATGCGCGCTGCCGAACAAGGAGTACACGTTAATGTTGTTGGTGTAGGTACAGCCGAAGGAACGGTTATACCATTGGTTCCGGGTTCTAATCAGGTGAAACGAGATACGCAAGGACAACCTGTAGTATCTAAATTGAACGAAGAAATGTGTCGTCAGATAGCAAAAGCCGGACAAGGTTTGTATGCGCATGCCGACAATTCAAATAGTGCATTGAAAAGCTTACAAGCAGAATTAGAAAAATTGGAAAAGAAAGAAATAGAAGGAGTTGCCTACTCCGACTATGATGAGAAATTCCAGATATTTGCTTGGATTATGTTCATCTTGCTTTTCTTGGAAATCTGTATATTCGAAAAGAAGAATAGAATATTCAGAAATATCAGACTGTTTAAATAATGTGTTTTAAAGAAATGAAGAAAACAATATTTATCATATTATTTGCATTTGTAGCGGTTAGTCTTTCAGCTCAAAAAGAGGTGCGTAAAGCTATTCGTAAGGGAAATAAGGCTTACAACGAACAGTTATTTGCTACAGCCGAATCGGAATATAGTAATGCAAAAGAAGGAAATGCAAATTCGAAAGAAGCAGCTTTTAACTTAGCTAACACATACTATAAACAACAAAAATGGGATGAGGCTTTGGCGGAATACCAACATTATCTGAAATTGGAAAGTGAAGATCCGGTTAAGATTAGTTCCGCTTGGAGCAATATGGGAAACACCTTCTTGAAGAAAAAAGCAAATGAAAAAGCATCCAATGCCCAAATGATGCAACAAGGTCAGGAAGGAACACAAGCAAAGCAGGAAGATAATCTTAAATTATCGATGGAAGCATATAAAAATGCGTTAAGATTTAATCCAACAGATGAGGATACGCGTTATAATCTTGCAGTAGTGCAAAAAATGATAAAAGATCAGGAAGATAAGAAGCAGGATCAGGATCAAGACCAGAAACAAGATCAAAAGAAAGATCAGCAACAAGATCAAAAGCAAGATCCGAAACAAGACCCTAAGCAGGATCCAAAACAAGATCCTAAGCAAAATCAGCAAGATCAACAAAATCAGATGTCGCAAGATAATATACAGCAAATTTTGCAGGCTTTAGAGCAAGATGAAAAGGAAACACAGGAACGTGTAAGACAAGCACAGGCTAAAGAACGTAAACAAAAGAACGAGCAAAATCGTAAACAAAATAAAGACTGGTAGAGTATGATCTATAGAGGTAATAGTTTTGGCAGGCAACGAATATTCGTGTTGTTCATGTTGCTATTCCCTATTATGTCTGTAACTCTGGCTCAGAGTGTGAAGATTTCGATAAAAGCACCCGAGTCGGTTATGACAGGGGAGCAGTTTCGAGTAGATTATATAATCGAGAGCGACACAGCAGTTGAGGAACCTGTTATTTTAAAGAATATAGAAGGGTTTAAGATCCTTTATGGTCCTTCTGTTTCTAATTCTGCAGCAACTACCTTCAATAAAGGAAAACGAGAAACAGTCTATCGCTCTTCGTCCACGTATTATCTGGAGGCCGAAAAAGCGGGGAAATATACAATTCCTAAGGTTGAGATCAAAATAGGAGGTAAGAAATACAAGTCGGAAAATCATAAGATAGAAGTACGATCGGTTGAAGTAATGACCGAAGATATAGATGCTTTTATAAAAACAATAGTATCCAAATCTGTAGTTTTGCCTTCCGATACCTTGACGCTAACCTACAGACTCTATACAACAAGAGACATTGATCGTATACGAAACTCAGAATTTCCTCCGGTTAGGGATTTCTATTATGACAACATAACGCCTCGTCGCCAGCATTTCGAGGAAGAAGAGATCAAAGGGCGTATCTATAAAGTTGTAGATGTGCGTGTCTTAATTCTTCAACCTAAAAAGGAGGGAGCGTTTGTAATCCCTGAAGGTACAGTATCGGTAGAATATCTTACACCTACGGGTAAAAAGATACGGGATATTTGGGGAGATATATATGAAGAGACAATAAGGACAGTAAAAGAATTGAAAGTAGATGCTGTCAATATTAATGTTTTTGAATATAAAGCAATTTAATAGCTATATGTGAATACAAACAAAGTTGTTAAATTTGTAGCCGCAAGAAAATTATAAATAACGAAACAAAATAGAATTAATAAAGGGTAATGAAGAAGTATTGGTTTTTATTAATATTATTACTCATTAGTGTATCTCGTCTTTTGGCAAGTGATGTAACATTTGTCATCAAAGCTCCTAACTCAACAGTGAAAGGGGCTCAGATTCAGGTACAATATATTTTGAAAGGTGGAGACGGAAAGATTGAAACACCTACAATTCCGGCTGATATTCCCGGATTTGATGAGCTTTTTGGACCATCTGTTTCTCAAATGTATAGTTCTTCTACCGTAAATGGTAAAACTGTATCGGAAAGCAATGTTACTTTTACATGGGTTCTAATAGCAAAAGAGGAAGGAACATTTACACTGCCGGCTGCAACAGTTAGAATTGATGGGAAAAACTATAAATCGAATACAGCTCAAATAAAAGTTTTACCTCCTGACAAGAATGCTCAGAGTCAACAACCTGGTCAACAACCACAGTCGACATCTACAACGTCTACTGCAGGCAAGGTAAGCGATGATGATGCATTCATACGGGCAATCTTCTCAAAGACGAAAGTAAAAGAGCAAGAAGTTGCTGTTGTTACTTTTAGGTTTTATACAGTGTTGAATATCAGGGAGGTAGGTAAGATTCAATTCCCTGAGTTTGAGGGTTTTATGATAGAGGATTTTGAGATGTCACCTAACCGTCAATGGAATATGGAACATTACAAAGGTCGTAATTATTACTATATTGACGTGAAAAAAACCTTGCTCTTCCCTCAACGGGCAGGTAAGATGACAATCCCTTCGGGTACAATGGAAATCGTCTTCGAGGTAAGTACGGGGCGTAAAGTACGTGATTTCTTTGGTACACGCGAGGTGATGACAGAAGCAAAAAAAGTGCTGCGGACAACTCCTGCAACAATAGATGTCACACCATTGCCAGTTGAAGGGAAGCCATCAAGCTTTTCGGGGGGAGTCGGTAGCTTTACCTTTACACCTTCTATATCGGCAAATAAAGTACAGGCAAATGATGCTGTAACTATTAAACTTGAGATTGCCGGAGCAGGAAATATGAAACTGATCAAAAATCCGGAAATCAAGTTCCCTAAAGATTTTGAAACATACGATCCTCAGGTAAACAATGATTTTTCGATTACAGAGAATGGGTTGTCGGGAAAGAAGACAATAGAATATATGTTTATTCCTCGTTATCCGGGAGAATATACTATTCCTCCTATAGAGTTTTCTTACTTTGACACAAGATCGAATTCTTATAAGACAGTATCTTCTCCTGAATATACATTAGAGGTGGATAAAGACCCTAATGCCGGTAAGAATGTCTCTACAAGTTATGCAAACCAACGAGAGATAGAAGCTGAACAGGATATTCGTTATCTGAAGACTGACGATTTTACATATAAGAATCTCCAAAGCTTCACTTTCGGAGCATTAACATACTGGTTGTGGTATATTATACCTTTATTGCTGTTGATCGTATTCAGTATCATCTATCGTAAGCAGATCAAGGCAAATGCAGATATTGCGTTGATGAGAACGAAGAAAGCTAATAAGGTTGCTACTAAGCGTCTTAAACTGGCTAAGAAATATTTGCAAACTCAAAATCGAGATGGCTTCTATGAAGAAATGCTACGCGCAATATGGGGATACCTGAGCGATAAACTAACAATACCTGTGGCAAATCTGAATAGGGAGAATATAGAGGCCGAACTTACCAAATATGGAGTAGGTGAAGAACTGATAGGTCAGTTTATGAATATTCTTGATACTGGTGAATTTGCTCGATATGCACCATCAGCATCAGGAGATATGGATAAGTTATATAGCGATACGGTAGATGCCATTGGTAAAATGGAAAGTACAATCAAAATAATTAACAAGTAAAAAGAACAAGGTACGATGAAACGACTATTATTATCTTGCCTATTTATATTCACAATATTTCAATATAGTGTAGCACAGGATTCAATTCCTGTTTTACAGCAAGACTCTATTGCGATAACAGATAATACCTCTACTGCAGACAGTAAAAAGTCTGTTAATGCAGATGCTATAGCAGCTTACAATGATGGGAATTTCAGAAAAGCAATAGAAATACTTGAAGCAGAAAAAAAAGTAAAATTGGCTGAAGGAGTAGAATCTCCCGAATTGTATTATAATCTGGGGAATGCCTATTTTAGAGTGAATGATTTGGCCGAGGCTCGTCTGAACTACGAAAAAGCATTGTTGCTCAATCCCGGTGATAGAGATACACGTCATAATATAGAGTATCTAAAGACTAAAATAGAGGATAAAATTCTGGTTGCAGATAAATTCTTCCTGACTATCTGGTTTAATAGTGTACAAAACATAATGAGTTCGAATGCATGGGCTGTAGTCGGTATTTCATTATTCCTCGTATTGATAGCCTGCTTATCTGCTTTCTTTTTCAGTCGTTCTATTCTTCTTAAGAAAATAGCTTTCTATGTAGGAATAGTATCGGTTGTTATCGTTATATTTGCCAATATTTTCGCATTTAGGCAGAAGAAAAAGATTGAATATCGCGATACTGCAATAATCATGACAGGTTCGGCTTCTATAATGGGTTCTCCTGATATCAACAGCAAAGAGTTGTTTATTCTACATGCCGGGACGAAAGTATACATAACAAAAGAAGATCGAAATTGGCTCGAAATCGAAATAGACAACGGTAGTGTCGGTTGGATACAGCGAGACAAGATCGAGGTTATATAAAGAAAAAATAGGAAAAACGCATGCAAACTAGCCTTGTTGAAAAGATCCTGCCATACGAAAGGGATCTTTTTCTTTGGTTGAATGACCATCATACAGCTTATTGGGACACATTTATGTCATTGTATAGTGGTAAGTTGGTCTGGTTACCCTTAGCAATAGCAGGTCTTATAATCTATACTTATAAAATAAAATGGCGGGAGGCATTGCTGGTCCTTTTATGTGCAGTATTAGTAGGTATGCTTTGCGACTTTTTCTCAGCTCAAGTAATTAAACCTTTTTTTGAACGGCTCAGACCAACTCACCATCCTGATTTCCAGGATCTGGTTCAGATTGTAAATGGTCGTAGAGGAGGACGCTATGGATTTATCTCAAATCATGCTGCAAATGGTTTTGGTGTTGTAGCTTTTGCCTCATTATTGTTCCGGTATAAGTATTTTACATGGACCATGATTCTTTGGGCTACTATAACAGCTTATTCTCGCATATATCTGGGTGTACACTTTATTTCAGATGTAGTAGGAGGTGCGATTTGGGGAACCCTGTCAGGAGTGTTAGTCTATTATATATATTTAACCTCGCGTCGCCTAATCTTAAAAGTTCCTAAAGATGAATTGAAAGTCCCTGTGTTCGGAGTAGATAGGGCTAAGGCATTAATGATCGTTATTTATTTAACAATACTGGGTATAGCTATCTATAGTGCATTCTTTGATATTCCTTCCTAAAAAACATTGTTTTTAAGAAAAGATTTTTATAACTTTAGAACAGTTTGCTAATCTAAGTACCATTTAAAACTAATAGCATATGACTAAAGTTATCACATTCTCGGAACTTCGTAGGATTAAAGACAGTTTACCTGATGGAAGCGTTCGCCTAATAGCAGAAAAATTGCAGGTGCCAATTGAAACAGTTTGGAACTATTTTGGTGGTTATAGTTATGAAAAAGGGCAAAGCTGTGGAGTGCATATAGAACCGGGCCCTGATGGTGGTTATGTCTCGTTGGATGATACCACAATTTTAGATATGGCTATGGAGATGCTTGAACCGAAGGAGGTCTGAAAACGTTTAATAGAGAGATGGATGCCACAAGTGTTCATCTCTTTTTAGAATAATAAGAAAATCACAATTAATAATAGAGCTATGGAAGATAAATTAGTGACACTTGCCATTCATACGAATGAAAAGGCTCAGATACTGAAGTCTGTTTTAGAGGGAGAAAATATAGAGGTTCATATTAATGATGTTGACTTGAATAATCCGGTTTCAGCGGGTGTTCGTATACGTATCAAAGAATCAGATCTTCCTAAAGCATTGAGTGTTGTAGAAAATAGGCATTTATTTAGTTACGACGAAGAAGAAACTTACAGAACCGATGATGGGCGAAAACGTATTCTTGTCCCTGTCGATTTCTCAGAATATTCCTTAACGGCATGTCAGTTTGCATTTAATCAGGCAAGAGACCTGAATGCAAAAGTAAAGATATTGCACGTTTATTTCAATCCATATTACCCAACAGCTTTGCCAATGGCTGAGGCTTTTGCCTATCAGGGAAAAGAAGAAAAAGAATTCCAAAATATAATAGAGAAAGTAAGAGAGAATATTCAAAAGTTATGCAATATAATTGATGAAAAAGTATCAGCAGGAGAATTCCCTCCTGTAAATTATTCATATGTGTTGAAAGAAGGACTTCCTGAGGAAGAGATTGTAACTTTTACAAAAGAATACAAGCCGGCTTTGATTGTAATGGGTACAAGAGGAAAGGATCAGAAAGATGCAGACCTTATTGGTAGTGTAACGGCTGAAGTGATAGAGATGACTCATGTACCTCTTATTGCAATTCCGGAGAATACTCCATTTAGAGACTTGAAGGCTGTAAAACATATTGCTTTCCTTACAAACTTTAGTCAACGAGATCTAATCTCTTTTGATGTAATGATAAAGTTGTTGGAGCCTTATAAGGATATTAAAATATCATTAACTCATATTTCGGTAAAGAAAAGTGATAGATGGGATGAAATCAAACTAGCTGGTATTAAGACTTACTTCTCTAACCAATATCCGCATTTGAATATCGATTATGAGCTAATCGATACGAACGATATGTTGAAGAGTCTGGATGAATACATCAAAGATGCTGGAATAGAAATCTTGGCATTGACAACAAGTAAGCGAAATATATTTGCCCGTATGTTTAGTCCTAGCATTTCGCGAAAGATGCTTTTTCATTCCGATACGCCTTTACTTGTGCTTAGAGGATAAAATTTTCACTTAAAATAGAATGATATTAAAACCATTTATCTTTTTCAAAAGGTAAATGGTTTTATTCTTTTATGACGAAATAAAATTATTTGTCCCGTTGATAACATTACTTAAACATAAAGTAATTTTATTATTTATAGCAAATAGGTTTTGTATCTTTGTAAAAAATATCAATAAATAAGAACAAATGAAAAAAACAGTATTAATTGCTATGACCGGAATATCTATGTTTTTTGCAGGATGTACTGGAGGGCAGAAAGGAGCATCAGGTAAAAATATAGCTGACATGGCTCCGACCGACTTTAAGTATGAAGTTGATGAATTTGCCGATCTTCAGATATTACGCTACTATGTACCAGGGTTTAAGAACTTGTCTTTACAACAAAAAGAATTAGTGTATTATCTTTCGATGGCAGCACTAGAAGGACGAGATATCTTATTTGATCAGAACAATAAATACAATCTGGCTATTCGTCGTACACTAGAGGCTATATATACAAATTATAAAGGAGATAAAAACACGGAAGACTATAAGGCTTTTGAAGTGTATTTGAAACGTGTATGGTTTTCGAGTGGAATACATCACCATTATAGTCAAGATAAATTTCTTCCTCAATTTTCTCAGCAGTTTTTTGTCGATCAAGTAAAAGCATTACCAGTCGAGCTTGTACCAGTAAAGGAAGGTCAGACTGTAGATGAATTCATAACAATGATTACTCCGGTAATGTTTGATCCGGCTGTAATGGCAAAAAAGATAACTCAGTCAGGTCAAGACCTGATTGTAGCATCAGCCAATAATTATTATGGAGAAGGAGTCACTCAGAAAGATGTTGTCGATTTTTACAATGCAATGAAAGACACAACAGATCTTACTCCAATATCCTATGGACTTAATAGCCGATTGGTAAAAGAGAACGGGAAGTTAGTAGAAAAGGTTTGGAAAGTAGGAGGGTTGTATTCTCCTGCAATAGAAAGAGTGGTGTCATGGCTCGAAAAAGCAGAAAAAGTTGCAGAGAATGACAAACAAAGAGATGTAATAACTAAGCTTGTTTCATATTATAAGTCGGGCGATCTAAAAGAATTTGATGCTTATGCAGTCGCTTGGGTTACAGATTTAGGTTCTCAAGTAGATTTTGTAAATGGTTTTACAGAAGTGTATGGAGACCCTCTAGGGATAAAAGCAAGCTGGGAGTCTGTCGTTAACTTCAAAAATGAGGAAGCTACCAAGCGTGCCGAAATTATTAGCAATAATGCACAATGGTTCGAAGATCGTTCGCCAATAGATAAGAAATTTAGAAAAGAAGAGGTGAAGGGTGTTTCGGCTAAAGTAATAACAGTAGCTCAATTAGGAGGAGACTGTTATCCGGCTACTCCGATAGGAATAAACTTACCTAATGCAGATTGGATTCGTCGAGATCATGGTTCTAAATCGGTAACGATAGAAAATATAATGGAGGCATATGATGCAGCAGGAGCTCATACAGGTTTTAATGATGAGTTTATCTGGTCTGATGTGGAAATCAGTTCTATCAAGAAATATGGATTCATAACAGATGTATTGCATACCGACTTACACGAGTGTTTAGGGCATGGTTCCGGTAAATTGTTACCGGGAGTTGATCCGAATGCTTTAGGAGAACATAGTTCTACTATAGAGGAAACACGTGCCGATTTGTTCGGACTATATTTTATAGCAGATTCCAAACTGCTAGAACTAGGAATTATTCCTGATGCAGAAGCTTATAAAGCAGAATACTATCGATTTATGATGAACGGTCTGATGACTCAACTGGTAAGGATAGAACCGGGTAAAGAAGTAGAAGAATCACATATGCGCAATCGTCAATTGATAGCAAAATGGGTGTTCGAAAAAGGTCAGGCAGAGAAAGTTGTAGAGTTGAAGGAGAGAGATGGTAAAACATTTGTCGTTATCAATGATTATACGAAATTACGTGATCTATTTGGTCAGTTATTGTCCGAAATTCAACGCATAAAATCGGAGGGGGATTTTGCTGCAGCTAAAAAGATTGTAGAAGATTATGCTGTTAAAGTTGATCCTAAATTGCATGCAGAGGTGCTAGAACGTTACAAAGGATTAAATATGAAACCATATAAAGGTTTTGTGAATCCGGTAATGGGAACTGTCTTAAATGATAGAGGTGAAATAGCGGATGTTGTTATTACTTATACCGAAGGTTATGCAGAGCAAATGATGAGATATGCAAGAGAGTATTCGTCTTTGCCTACATATAATGATTAACTCTGAGGTTTCTAAAAGTATATAAATAAATCCGGATAAACTTTTATCCGGATTTATTATTTTATATTTGTGATATTATTGAAGTCTAGAAATAATAATATAACGAATGAAATTAAAAGAAGAAAATAAATATAAATCGGTGCTGACAACCAGTTATGTTTTGGTAAATGGTTCGCCTGCCACCTTTGTGCTATATGATGAAGATGGAGACTGGCAAGTGTTTGGGGATGATGAGGTATCGGAAGACGAAGAGCCCTATGTTGTTTCAGTTGAAGAGATTTTAGAACTAGAACCTTCGCTTCGGAAATTACCGGATATGCAACCTGGACAAGCTGTTGCTCGGGATAAAAATAGTACTCGCTGGTTCTTTGTAGAAGACGAAGAGTAAAAGAAAATTGTAATAAAAAAGCCTGCATAAATCATGCAGGCTTTTCTTATCTAGGTAATGAAGATTATAACATCTTCGCTAATTTCTGAGGAATATAGAATGTGTCATTCTTATCAATGTATACAGTTACTGAGCCTAAGCTAACTTCCTTGCCATTTAGGTAAGCGACTGATTTGAAAGCCGGTACAGTTAAAGTGTTTTTGCCTTTCTTTACTTTGAGTACAGGGAAATCTTTTCCTTTCTCAATACTGTATTCTAATCCGTCAAATACTTCATTGTGTTTAGCAAATATTTCTTTAGTCATATCACTCAAAGATGTTTTCAGACCAAGAGCATCAAATAGATATTTGTTTATATCCATATTTGTGTTCATTCCTATTGGAAGAGTACCTTCCGGATGGTAAGCTGCAAGGAATACTTCTTCTCCGGTATGACCTCCAGTGGTAAATCCGAAATAAGTATGAGCATTCATAATCTTTACTATGCTTGATCCCATATTTACACTGTTACTCTTTTTCATATAGTCAGCCTCTTTGTAGTTCTTTGAGCTGAGAAGCAGTTCCATTTCTTCTTCAGAGATATCAATGTTTGTATATTCTTTAAAAATGCGTTTGAAGTCTTCAGGTTTAGATTTTAATAAAATTCTCTCCAATCCTTCTCCCGTTTTCTTGTATTGAGATACATTCTTGAAAAGCATTTCTAAAGAAGCTTTATCATAACTAGGTAAATCTCTGCGTCCGATAGTAAAGCCGCTGTTGCCGTGGTCAGGTAAAACAACAACTGTCGTTTCCCCATCTTTTTTAGCAAACTCTATAGCAGCGGCAACTGCTTTGTCAAAAGCTAGATATTCGGTGATACAACCTACAGCATCATTGCCATGAGCCGACCAGTCCACCTTACTTCCCTCCACCATTAAGAAGAAGCCATTTTCATTTTGAGAAAGTCTATCTATTGCCTTCTGAGTCATTTCGGCGATAGAAGGAATCGTTTCTGGATCTCTGTCAAGATCGTAAGGAAGCTCTCTATCTTGGAATAAAGCCCATACTTTTTCTTTTCCATTAAAGTCTCTGAATGCATGAATATCATTCTGCATTAAAACAGTATTCGTATTTTTGAAATGTTGTTTTATATCATCTGTTAAAATGGAATTTCCTCCTCCGAACATTACATCAAGATTCTGATATGCCATTTGTGAAGCAATGTATTCATATTTACCTCTTTGGTGATAGTGAGCCGAACAGTCTGCAGGCGTCGCATGAGGAAATTCGCATGTGACAACCAATCCTGTAGCTTTATTCTGTTGATATCTGGCTGCCTCTAGTATAGTAGCTAAAGGTTGATAAGCCATTGCTGGATCTACATAAACTAAATCTTTTTCCGGATCAGCTACCGGATAGATAGAGACATTCCCTGTTTGCTGAGGCATTCCGGTCATGTAAGCAGATGTGGTTGGAGCCGAATCACCAATAGGTGCATTTGACGAGAATGTTTTAACAGTTCCGCATAGATATGGATCTATAGCTAGATTTGTGCCTAATTTGTTGTATATCTGATACCATCGGGCGGCAGAAACAACACCTATAGACGTCCCATCAGGAATCATTACTATAAGGTTTTTAGTTGGTTTTACAGGAGTTCTGTATTGCTGTTGGGCATAGATAACAGATACAGAAATAAAAATGAGCAAAATGCTCAAATAGATTCTTTTCATGATTTGTGAGATTATTTAAGAGTTTAATGTCTCAAAGTTACAAAAATATATGAAATGTATCTATTAAGAGGAATATAGAATGGTGAAGAAATAATGAATATTTCGAGTATCTTTGTCTTCGTCTAAATAAAAAAGTGATAAATGGATAATAAAAGACCTCTTATTTTGATAACCAATGATGATGGTTACAGAGCTAAAGGGATAAATGTATTAATAAACAGTGTAAAAGGTTTAGGTGAAGTTCTAGTAGTAGCACCAGATGGACCCAGATCCGGTATGTCAAGTGCGATATCAGCACTACAACCCTTGCGTATACATTTAGAAAAAGAAGAAACTGATCTAAAAATATATAGCTGTACAGGTACTCCGGTAGATTGTGTAAAGCTAGGTATAAGCCAACTTGCCAGCCGGAAACCTGATATTGTTATTTCCGGAATAAACCATGGTTCTAATGCGGCAGTAGCGGTAATTTATTCAGGGACTATGGGAGCAGCTCTAGAAGGAGCAATTTTTAAAATACCGTCGATAGGGTTTTCTTTGTTAGATCATAGTGCCCAAGCTGATTTTACATACTCTCAGGAATATACCAGATTAATAACAGAACAGGTTTTGCAAGAGGGACTTCCTATAGGTACATGTCTGAACGTAAATATTCCTAAAGGTGACGATTTAAAAGGAATCAAAATTTGTAGACAAACTTCAGGACAATGGGTGGAAGAGTTTATGCCTTCGAAAGATGGTGTAAATAAGCAAGTATTTTGGTTGACAGGACGTTTTCATAACGATGAACCCTTTGATGAAGCTACAGATGAATGGGCTTTGTCGCAAGGGTATGTGTCGGTAGTACCAGTGAAAATAGATATGACAAACTATGATCATATCAATAAAATGAAAAGCTGGGAAAATTTAAAATAAATAAATATGAAATATTTTCTAGTTGCAGGAGAAGCCTCAGGTGATTTGCATGGATCGAATCTGATGGCTGCATTGAAAAAACAAGATGCATATGCAGAATTTTGCTTCTTGGGGGGAGATTTAATGCAGGCACAAGGGGGGAGATTGGTAAAACATTATAGAGAAATGGCCTTTATGGGATTTATTCCTGTATTGTTGAACCTGAAAACAATTCTTCGCAATATGAAAATGTGTCAGGAAGAAATCATTAAATTTCAACCTGATGTTCTTATACTTATCGATTATCCTGGATTCAATCTGAAGGTCGCAAAATATATCAAAACGCATACTGATATTCCGGTCTATTATTATATTTCACCAAAAGTGTGGGCGTGGAAAGAATATAGAGTGAAATCTTTCAAGAAGTATGTAGATGTAATGCTATCAATCTTACCATTCGAGGTTGATTTTTACAAAAAACATAATTATAAGATTGACTATGTGGGTAACCCCGTAGTTGATGCTGTTGCTAACTTTGAAGAACAACATAAAGAAGATACAAAAGAGACTTTTGTAAATGATAATGAGTTGGAAAATAAACCCATTATAGCATTGTTGGCAGGTAGCCGTCGGCAGGAAATAAAAGATAATCTTCCTGCGATGTTAGATGTAGTAAAAGATTTTCCCGACTATCAACCGATTGTAGCTGGTGCTCCGGCATTAGAGCTAGAGTATTATCAAAAATACATGGGAGATAGTAACTGTAAAATTGTTTTTGGGCAGACTTATCGTCTCCTTAAATATGCTGATGCAGCTTTAGTAACATCTGGAACGGCAACATTGGAAACAGCCTTGTTCTGTATTCCTCAGGTAGTTTGTTACAAAACGCCAATACCGAGGATAGTTTATTGGGCTTTTAAGAATATTCTACATACCAAATATATTTCTTTAGTAAACCTTATTGCAGACAAAACGGTTGTACAGGAGTTGTTTGCTAAATTCTTTTCTGTAGAAAATATAAAAGAAGAAGTAAATAAGCTTCTATATGATGAGGAGTATAAGAATAATATGCTTTCAGAATATGACCGTATTATTGATATATTGGGTGATTCCGGAGCTTCTGATCGAGCGGCAAATGTTATTATAGAAAAATTATCATCTAGATAAAACAAAGGATGAAATAATAAATTCTTATTGATATATTAGAAATGTGTTGAATATCAGATGAAAGAAATAATATATCTAAAAGGAGATGCTACAGCACCTCAAGTATTGGGTAATAAAATCATAGCTCATATTTGTAACGATATTGGAGGGTGGGGGAAAGGTTTTGTACTTGCTATATCAAAACGATGGAAAGAACCTGAAAAAGCTTATAGAGAATGGTATGTAGACAGAGTTGAAAATGACTTTAGGTTAGGTGAGGTGCAATTAGTTCTTGTCGAGAGACACATATATGTGGCTAATATGATTGCACAAAGAGGTATTAAGGTTGGACGAAGTGCAGGAGTTCCTATTCGTTACGAAGCTGTAGAAAGTTGCTTAGAGAAACTAGCCGAAGAAGCTACAAAGGTAGAAGCTAGTGTTCATATGCCTCGTATTGGTTGTGGTTTAGCTGGAGGTAAATGGGAGAAAATAGAACCTATAATAAAGAATACACTGTTAAAAAATGATATAGATGTCTATATTTATGATTTATAATAAATTGAGATCGGTTGTGTATTGTGGTAAAGTTTAAATTATAAGCAGAAAAGGTCACGATTTTATCAGACTGTCTCTTAATCTTCGATATCGAGGAATAAAGGGATGTTTTTTTTGTCTGTTAGTGGCAAACACTAATCAGTATTTATACTCTTGTCTGTTGTAGTTGAATATAAAGGATTTACTCCTTTATATCCACGTCAAAGTTCCTTTCGGATTTTACAACCCAAAAGACTGTATTGGTCTTGTTATATGGGTGCTTCTAAAAAGATCTTCCTTCAATATGATGTGGAAATCATAATTTATAAAAAATAAACAGTAGCAAGATTAATCTTACTACTGTTCAATAAATAATATATTTTGTTTTATATACTATAGAGCTTATTTAGGTCTAGTTCTCTTTGGATTACCCGCATTTTGATGCGCCGCAGTTTGTACATTTCATACATCCTTCTTGGTAAACTAATGTTTCTAAATTACAAACCGGACATTTTTGACCTTTAGCCTCTGTGTCAGATGGAAGATATTTCTTCAAGGCCCTTTCTACCCCGTTCTTCCAAGTATTGATTGTTTCACTATTCAATTCTAAGCCTTGAACTAGTTTTACAACCTGATCGATAGGCATACCATAGCGCAACACTCCGGATATAAGTTTAGCATAGTTCCAGAACTCTGGGTCGAATTTGCCATTCAGACCTTCAATTGTTGTTTTGTAGCCTCTCTTATTTTTGAATTGGAAGTCATATGAACGTTGACCTTCATCGTTCAGGGTTTTGATGATCTTTCCGTGATTTGTATTCTTCGGAAGCATCAATCCTTCTTCATCATCGGCCAAACCCGTAAATATTTCGTACGGACGACCATTGTGCAGACCAATGAAAGCGATCCATTTTTCTTTATTATTCTGGAATTTGATAACATCAGCATCTAGTTCGCGAGGACGTTCTAATAAGATCTCAGGACGTTCGTAGCATTCGCCACAGTCTTCATCTTTCTTCTTGTCATCGTTGGCAATAAGCACACCTGCACGCGAACCATCGCGATATACAGTACAGCCCTTACATCCGCTCTTCCATGCTTCTACGTAAAGCTTGTTTACTAAGTCTTCAGAAGCATCAGATGGAAGGTTAATTGTCACGCTGATAGAGTGGTCAACCCACTTTTGGATACGCCCTTGCATTCTTACTTTCTCCATCCAGTCAACATCGTTAGATGTGGCTTTATAATACGGAGACTCTGCTACTAATGCATCGATTTCTTCGTTTGTATATTTTTTTGCTGTCGGATAACCTTTACTTTCCATCCAAGTGACAAACTTATGATGGAACACAACATATTCCTCCCATGAATCACCGTTCTCGTCAATAAAGTCTACACGTACTTCCTTGTCGTTAGGATTTACCTTACGGCGACGTTTGTAAACAGGCAAGAACACTGGTTCAATACCCGATGTAGACTGTGTCATCAAGCTAGTAGTTCCAGTAGGGGCAACTGTTAAGCATGCGATATTACGACGACCGTATTTTTCCATCTCTTTATATAACTCAGGATCTTCTTTCGCTAAACGGTTGATAAATGGATTATTTTTTTCTCTATTTATGTCAAATATTTCAAAAGCACCACGCTCTTTTGCTAATTCTACCGACGAGCGATACGCTGCTAAAGCTAGTGTACGGTGAACTTCTTCTGCAAATGCTGTTGCATCTTCAGAGCCATAACGGAGTCCCATAGCTGCAATCATATCACCTTCGGCTGTGATGCCTACACCTGTACGACGACCTTGAAGTGTTTTTGTGCGGATTTTTTCCCAAAGATGTCTTTCCGGCCATTTTACTTCTTCTGTTTCCGGGTCAGCGTTGATCTTTTCTAGTATCTTATCAATCTTTTCTGTTTCAAGATCAATAATGTCATCCATAATGCGTTGAGCCAATGCTACATGTTTTTTGAATAACTCAAAATCAAAATAAGCATCTTCTTTGAATGGATTAACTACATAAGAGTATAAATTAATAGCTAACAGACGGCAACTATCATAAGGGCACAATGGTATTTCGCCACAAGGGTTAGTAGATATTGTTTTGAACCCAAGATCAGCATAACAGTCAGGCACAGACTCTCTGATAATAGTATCCCAGAATAGCACTCCCGGTTCAGCAGAACGCCATGCATTGTGAACAATTTTTTCCCAAAGCTCACCCGCATTAATGTCTTTTACTGTTGTAGGTTTCTTTGAGTCTATAGGATATTGTTGTGTATATTGAGTTTCGTTTACCACAGCTTCCATAAAAGCATCATCTATTCTAACAGATACGTTTGCCCCTGTTACTTTCCCTTCTTCCATTTTTGCATCGATAAACGATTCAGAATCCGGATGCTTGATTGATACACTCAGCATTAAGGCTCCACGACGGCCATCCTGAGCTACTTCGCGAGTAGAATCAGAGTAACGTTCCATAAAAGGTACTAATCCTGTAGAGGTCAATGCTGAGTTCTTAACAGGTGATCCTTTTGGACGAATATGAGACAAGTCATGTCCAACACCTCCACGGCGCTTCATTAATTGAACCTGCTCTTCGTCAACACGAATAATTGCCCCATAGGAGTCAGAAGGTCCATCAAGACCTATTACAAAACAGTTTGATAGAGAGGCTATTTGAAAATTATTTCCTATACCTGTCATCGGGCTGCCTTGTGGTACAATATATTTGAAATGATCGAACAGGTCATAAAGTTCCTTGCTCGTCAATCCATTTTTATACTTGGCTTCTATACGCCCAATCTCATTTGCTAAACGCCAGTGCATGTCTTCGGGAGAATGTTCGTATATATTCCCCATAGCATCTTTAAGTGCGTACTTATTTACCCACACTTTCGCAGCCAGCTCATCTCCGTTGAAGTACTCTAATGCGGCATTAAATGCCTCATCAAAAGTGTATACTTTTTGTGCCATTTATTAATATTATTTTTTGATACTTTACAACAGTAAAGAGTGTATTTTGGTTCTCTTTTGCAATGTTACGGAATATGATACAATGCGCCAAATTTTACAACAAATATTTATTAACAAAATAAAAAGTTTTCCATTTTGAAAATTAGATTGCTGATCTCTAGGTGTTTGTGTTTTTTGAAATGTAAAAAAGTTTTCCATTTTGATTTTTACTATCAACTTTTGGATAATCAAATAGTTAACGATATGGGGCGGATAAAGCAAAAAAATAATCAGAGAAATACCATTAAAGTATCTCTCTGATTACTATTATTTAGAAATATTTTCTGTCGAATTATTCGGCTCCTACCAGTTCTGGATCGATCATTACACGTCCACAATATTCGCAAACAATAATTTTTTTACCGATCTTAATATCCATTTGTTTTTGCGGTGGTATTTTATTAAAGCAACCTCCACAAGCACCGCGCTCAATCATTACAACAGCCAATCCATTGCGCGCACTTTTACGAATACGTTTGAAAGCGGTTAATAAACGAGGTTCAACGTCTGCTTCAATAGTCTTCACTTCTTCACGAAGTTGTTCTTCTTGCTGCTTAGTTTCAGAAACAATGCTGTCCAGCTCTTCTTTCTTTTGAGCTAGATCTTCTTTTCGCTCTCCAATAAAAGCCTTACTTTTCTGAATTTCTTCAGCTAGAGCTTTTGACTCTATTGTAAACTCTTTAACTTTTTTCTCGGATAATTCGATCTCTAAAGTTTCAAATTCAATTTCTTTACTTAAGTGGTCGAATTCACGGTTATTTCTTACATTATCAAGTTGCTCTTTGTATTTTTCTATCTTAAGAGCACTATCTTTTGCTTTTTGTTTTTGATTGGAAATAGCGACTTCAGTTTCTTTCAGTTCAGCTTCGTACTTTTTTATACGAGTATCAAGACCAATAATTTCATCTTCTAAGTCTGCTACTTCTAAAGGTAGTTCGCCACGGAGAGTTTTGATCTCATCTATTTCAGATAGCTTTTGTTGCAAATGATAAAGCGTACGTAATTTATCTTCTACTGCAACTTCTTTTTCTTCTTGTTGTTTTCTTGCCATAAGAATCAATATTTATATTGTTTTTAATAATTCATATAAAAAAATGCAGTAATCCGATATGTAAAATATCTTCTTACTACATCTTTTGTAATGGGTAGGAGTAGATCACTACCTGATTACAAATAGTTTACAGGATTTACGTCAAATCCTGACATATATACCGCAAAGTTAGGATATTTTTCTGAAATAATATCAAAGAATATATTTTTTGTGAAAATTTCAGATTCATAATGCCCTACAACTGCGAGCAATAACTTATCCTCCACATCGTAATAATCATTATACTTCGCCTCTCCTGTAACAAAAACATCTGCTCCGTAAGATATTGCTTTAGGAATGAGAAAGGCTCCGCTTCCGCTACATATAGCCACATCTCGAATTATTGCACCTCTGACAGTTGAATGTTGTATCATTTTAAGATTAAAAGTATCTTTCAACAGATACAAGAAATCTTCTTCATCCATTTCTTCCGGCAGTGTACCCACAATTCCGCTCCCAGCTTGTTTCCAGGCATTTTCCAAAGCATAAAAATCATATGCCGGCTCTTCGTATGGATGAACTGCAAGTAAGGCTCGCTCTATTTCCGATTGTTTGTAAGAAGGGACTATGACTTCGATACGAGTTTCCGGCTCGTAATGTAATTCGCCTTTTTCACCCACAAAAGGGTTTGTATTTTGCTGAGCTCTGAAAGTTCCTTCTCCTCGGAGATTGTAACTACATGAATCATAATTTCCAATATTTCCTGCGCCAGCATTAAATAAGGCATTTCGGACTAGATCTACATGAGAATGCGGAACAAAGACTACTAATTTAAGCAATTTATTCTTCTGCGGATCAAGAATTCTTACATGTTGTAAATTCAACTTCTTTGCAAGGTATTGATTTATGCCTTCCGATGCATTATCCAGATTCGTATGAGCTGCATATACTACAATGTCATGTTTACATGCTTTGATCATACAACGCTCCACATAGTTTTTTCCCGTTAAGGATTTAAAACTGCGGAAAGCTAAAGGGTGGTGGGATATAATTAGATTGCACCCCAAACTTATTGCTTCATCAACAACAGCTTCGGTTACGTCAATGCAGACAATAGCTCCTTTTGCCTCTTGATAAACGTCTCCAATCTGGACTCCGCTATTATCAAAGCTTTCCTGCAAAGAAATCGGAGCAATCTGTTCTATGGTATGTAAAATTTCTTTTATTTTCATAGCGCTAAGTAATATCTTATTCTACTCAAAGATAAAATATAATAAAGAAATAGAGAAGTGATAAAATAAAAAAAAGCAGCCATTCAAGACTGCTTCATTTATATTAATCGAACATTTTTCTAAAATGAGCGAATATTTTGTCTTTTACAGATTTACTTGGTTGGAAGTTCGGTGAATTTTCTAAACCAGTCAGAGTTTCTTTTTCACTATCACTCAAGCTTTCTGGAATATAAACACTTATGTTTACGAGTAGATCCCCTGTTCCATAACGATTTATACTTGGTAACCCTTTGTTCTTTAATCTCAGAACTTTGCCGGGCTGAGTGCCTGGTTCTATTGTTACTTTTGCTTTCCCATCGATAGTAGGAACTACTACGCTTCCGCCCAGAGCCGCAGTTGAAACGCTTAACAATAGATTATAAACAACGTCATTATCATCTCTGAATAGTTCTGGGTGTGGTTCTTCTTCAATGAGGATAAGTAAATCTCCATTTATGCCTCCATGACGTGCTGCATTTCCTTTTCCGCTCATCGACAACTGCATGCCTTCTGCTACTCCGGCAGGGATATTAATTGTTATCACCTCTTCTTCACGAACAATACCTTCGCCTGAGCAATGAGAACATTTTTTAGTAATCGTCTTGCCTTCTCCGTTACATGTAGGACAAGTTGATTGAGACTGCATTTGTCCTAAAATAGTGTTCACTACGCGAGTAACAACTCCAGAGCCTTTGCAAGTAGAACAAGTCTCATAAGCTGTGCCGTTATCTGCTCCAGTTCCTTTACAGTGAGAACAAGCAACAAACTTATTGACTTTAATTTTCTTTTCTACTCCTGATGCAATGTCTTTGAGAGTCATTTTAACCTTTACCCGTAGATCGGATCCTCTATTAGTGCGAGGACCTCTCTGTCCGCCAAAGCCGCCAAATCCACCACCAAAGTGTCCGCCAAAGATATCGCCGAATTGAGAAAATATATCATCCATTGAGAAACCTCCAGCACTTCCTCCAAAGCCACCGGGTGCAGTATGTCCATATCTGTCGTATTTTGCACGCTTCTGCTCGTCACTCAATATCTCGTAAGCTTCCGCTGCCTCCTTGAATTTTTCCTCAGCCTCTTTGTCTCCAGGATTCTTATCCGGGTGATACTGGATTGCTTTTTTACGATAAGCCTTCTTTATTTCTTCGTAAGTTGCTGTTTTTGTTACCTCCAGCACTTCATAGTAATCTCGCTTAGTTGACATCTATTATCTTCCCTTATTTATTTTGCAACAATTACTTTAGGATAACGTATAACCTTATCTCCAAGCATATATCCTTTCTGAATGCTGTCTACAATTTTATCCTTATCTTCTTCGCTTTGAGCAGGAATAGTTGTAACAGCTTCGTGCTTGTCTGTATCGAAAGGTTGACCGATAGTTTCTATCTCAGTTACACCATGTTTAGTTAAGAAATTCACAAACTTAGTGTATATAAGATCAATACCTTCTTTTACTGCATCTATATCTTCTGTTTTTGAAATATTGTCTAATGCTCTTTCAAAATCGTCCACTACTGCAATAATATCAACTAATACCCTTTCGCTTCCAGATTTAAGCAAGTCTGCTTTTTCCTTCAGGGTTCTTTTACGATAGTTATCAAATTCAGCATTCAGACGCAAATATGAATCATTCAACTCATTATATTTAGCTTCCCAGTCAGTCACATTGTCACTTGCCTCTGTGTTATCCACTTCGGGAGACTGATCATTTGTCATATCTGTAGAATCTAACAGCTCTTCTTTATCAAAGCTATTCTCCATATTTTCTTTTTCCATATTGTAGTATTTTTCTTATTTACAGTTGATTAAATAGCAATACTGAAGAGTTACATTCGCTTTACTCCATTATTTGCCATTAAGCTTTACATATACAACAAAATGCTTGCCAAAATTACTGCAATTTTGGCAAGCATCGTATTTTTTAAGAACAGAAATGTCTTATTCAACAGTCAGATTTTGCTTTCCTCCCTTTAATGAATTTATCTTTCCATTCCATTTAAATTCTCCAGATACTCTTTCCGGCAAAGAAATCTCTGCCTTAATTCCATTTTTGCCAATTCTTTCAAGTTTTACCTTTATCTCTCCATCGGGGTGAGGCATTGAGGCTTCCACATTCTTCAAATCTCCTAGTGATGGTTCTATACTAACGTTTTTGAAATTCGGGCTGCTTGGGGTAATACCACAAATAATAGCAAAGTAATCATACAGCGGGCTCGCACTCCATGCATGACAATCAGAGCGGGCTGGTTCAGGCTTTTCTGCAAAGGTAGTCAAGCCTATGTTTATCATATCTCTCCAATACTGAAGTGAAGGATAATACATATCACCTAATCCGGCTTTCTTAAGAGCTTGAGTTAAATAGAAACGGAAATAGAAAGTTACAGGAATCAATGATGAATCATCAACAACTGTTTTCATTACACTTTGATGTTGACTTTCAGGTATTGCTCCACTAAGAAGAGCCAAGATACTTGAATGCTGGCTATATGTTTTCTTTTCGGGAGTATCGGCCATTGCATTTTTAGCTTTGTCAAAACACAAATTATAGGTGGCTTTGTTGATTTCGTCACACATAAGTTTATACTTTTCAGCTTCACAAGCTTTATCAAAGTACTCATATAGTTTAGACGCTTGGGTCAAAGTATAGGCTAATTGCATACTGATTACTGTAGAATTCCCATCTGTAGCTCCATGAGGAACTCCTCCAGGGAAGCCATCTGTATAATCAACAAAGTTCCACCATCTCATCGGGCCTAACATCCCTTTATCTTTATCTATCTTATCTTCGTACCATGAAAGGACGTTGTTAATTGCAGGTAAGAACTGACGTACAAATTGATCATCTTGTCTATACATCCAATAATCGTAAATCATCGATATCCAACACAAGGCATATGGTGGAATTACCTGAAAACGGCTACTCGGATAGCGCCCTTGTGTTAATCCTTCCGGTACTACTGAATTATAAAAGTCCAGGATAGCTTTACGCATCAGGCGATCGTCACCTGTTACATACAACGATATCAAGGCTTGAATACGTGTGTCTCCCGGATATTGCAATTGTTCATAATACGGACAATCGTAATAAGTTTCACCGGCACATAATCGAGCTGTACGCCAACCTACATCCCATATTTCTTTCAGAGATTTGTCATCAGACTTAAATGCGGCTTTTTGCTCAAAAGGGTAGCCTGTATAGAGGCCGTATAGATCTTCAATAATCAGGGGTTCGTCTTTAGTAGTTATATCTAACTGTACATATCTGTATGTACGAAGCCATAATGTGCTAAACATTCTATCATTTTCTCCATCAGGCAGGAAGATATCATAATTGCCTATAACAGAACGACCTTCGACCTCGTTTCGATTCCCTTTCTGCATTTTTTGATCTAACAAAGCTTCAGTATAACTCATTTTTACAGAGGCACCTTTTCCTCCGGATACCGATATATAAGGATATGCTGTTGTATTATGTTCTTGATCGATCAGAATGCTTACTGTCTTATTTGCCGGAATAGTCAACGGAGACTTACCTTCGAGCATAGCATTTGTTACTTTTACTCCTTCAGCTTTGCGGATGGTTTTCATTCTTTGCATGCTTTCTTCCATCAACGGAATATTACGAGGAGTAAGATTCCAGAGGTTATCGGTCCCTGCGCCATATGGAGTCGGTGCCGTAAAACTATTAGGTTTAAGCCATGCGCTATCATCATATTCTAAGGTTTCCCAACCCCAAGGATATACAGATCCGTCAATTTTATCGCCAGGACCTACCACCATGTAAGCTCTGAGGCGTGCGCCATTATCAGTAGAACATGGGGTGTATGCTTTGTTTTGAATTACTTTCCAAGAACTATTTGTATTAATTACATGTTCTTTATCTGTATTTCCTTGAATCACGAATGCAGTTTGGTTAGATATCTGAGCAACCGGGGCATGAACGCCCATATTCCATACTGAGGCAGCAATTATATTATCTCCGGTCTTGAGATATGGAGCAATATCAATTGTCTCAAAGTACCAATTTGCTATATCTCCCCTAGCAGGACCAAAACACACTGACTGTCCATTCACAAACAGTCGGTATCTGTTATCAGCCGAAATATGTATAACAAAACTATCTGGAGCGGTAGCTAATGTTATCTTTTTTCTAAAATTAAAAACTCCATAATCTTTCAGAGGAATATCCGGACAAGTAATCCATTGTGCATTCCAATGGCGCTTGAATAATTCCGGATTAATATCCTGTGCATTCACGATTCCCATAAACGAGACCAAAAATGCAACTAACAGTTGACATGCGTATTTATTCATAGTGATTAGAAATTAAAGAAATGAGTAATTGGGCTTTATACTAAAAACAAATATAGCCAATAAAATTATATTAAAAACATAGATTTTTAATTAACTTATAATTTTAGCTGCAAGGAGTGAACTTTTAGCTTTTTTTCATTGTTCAAGTTCTTAGATTCTGCTTTTAGAAGCACTCTATTTTGTATATTTGTATAATAAAATTTGCAACGAGATTATTCATAATACATCTTATATATGGACTTTTCATCACTATTAACTCCTATCAACATTACGCTTACTGTATTGATAGTCGCGGCCTTCTTCTTTATGAAAGGCAAAGTTCGATCTGATCTTGTAGCTGTATGTGCCTTGTTGGCCTTAGCCCTTTTTGGTATTTTAACGCCAGCAGAAGCTTTGGCTGGGTTTTCAAATTCAGTCGTGATCATGATGATAGGTCTGTTTGTCGTTGGGGCGGGAATCTTCCGTACAGGATTGGCGAAAATGATTAGCAGTAAAATAATACAAGCTGCAGGCGGAAATGAAAATAAATTATTCATTGCAGTTATGCTAGTTACTGCGTCCATAGGTGCATTTGTGAGCAATACGGGAACTGTTGCTGTTATGATGCCTATCATCGTAAGTATGGCAGCTAGTGCTAATATAGATTCACGGCGATACTTGATGCCATTGGCCTTTGCGAGTAGCATGGGAATGTTTACTCTGATAAGTACACCTCCCAATCTAGTTATCAACAATGCACTGATTGAGGCGGGATATGGAGCTTTGTCTTTCTTTTCATTTGCTCCTATAGGCTTTATCGCTTTGTCTGTAGGTATAGTTGTGCTATTTTTTCTAAGTAAGATGCTAGTCTCGAAGAAAGACGGTTCTTCAAGTACTAAGCAAAAAGGCAAAACGCTTAAAGAATTAGCGGAGGAATATAATCTATCACATCAGTCTTATAAAATAGAAGTTAAAGAAGGGTCATCTCCTTTGATAAACAAAAGCTTGGCAGACCTTCAGATTGCTACACTATATGGAGTAAGTATCATCAAAATAGTAAGGAAAGTAGGCAATTCCCGTTTTACAAAAAACTTTACAGAAGAAGTAGCCGGTCCTAAATCAATTATAAAGAAAGATGATATACTCTATTGTCAAGGCGAAAAAGAAAACATAGAACTCTTTACGGCTGAAAATAAATTACACATAGAAACAACAGACAAGCATTTTTCAGACTTCCAAGAATCTGGAATTGCAGAAATCTTTGTCATGCCAAATTCGAAACTAATCAACAGAACTATTTCTGAAATTCGTTTTAGGGAAGAGTACAATGTAAATGTGTTAGGTATTAAGAGACAAAAAGAATACCAAATGCATGACTTCACCGACACCAAACTTCACTCGGCTGACGCTCTATTAATACAAGGTACATGGAAAGACTTAGCAAACTTGGATGACAGACAAGACGATCTAGTACTTGTAGGACAACCTCTGAAAGAAGCAGCTAAAGTCACGTTGGATCAAAAAGCCCCAATAGCTGCAGCAGTTATGATATTGATGGTAATTGCAATGGTTTTTGAAATTGTGCCATCTGTAATTGCAATCATGATAGCTGCCGTATTAATGGTTATTACAGGATGCCTTAGAAATGTAGAAGAGGCATATAGCAGTATCAACTGGGAAAGTGTCGTTCTTATTGGAGCAATGCTTCCAATGGCTACTGCTTTTCAAAATACGGGAGTAGATACATTGATCTCAGGAGGATTAGTTGATCAATTGGGAGATATGGGACCATATGCTCTTCTTGCCGGTGTTTATTTCTGTACATCATTACTAACAATGTTCCTAAGCAATACAGCAACTGCGGTATTATTCACCCCGATCGCATTAAAAGCCGCAATAGGGATGAGTGTAAGTCCTTATCCTTTCTTATTCGCTGTAGCAGTAGCCGCAGGAATGTGTTTTGCTTCACCATTCTCAACACCTCCAAATGCGTTGGTGATGAGTGCCGGACGTTATAGTTTTATGGATTATATAAAGGTAGGCTTGCCTCTACAAATTATTATGGGAATTGTAATGATTATTGCACTCCCTCTATTATTCCCATTCTAAGGATTAAAATACAGGTTCAAGAAGTTTTACTATTTTAGATAAATATTGAGCATCTATTTCATCAAAGTGATTTAGATGCTCACTGTCTATATCTAAGACAGCGATCACTTCATCTTTATAAAAAAGAGGTAATACAATCTCTGATTGCGATGCTGTATCACAAGCTATATGTCCCGGGAACAGATTAACATCTTCGACAATCACGATCCGTTTTTCTTTCCATGCAGTACCACAAACACCCTTTCCATACTTAATACGAGTACAGGCAATGGTTCCTTGAAAAGGACCTAACACAAGTTCTTCTTTTTTGACAATATAAAACCCTACCCAGAAAAAGTTGAAGACCATTTTTAATGCTGCTGATATATTAGCATAGTTAGCAATAGTATCCTCCTCCCCTGACACAAGGGATTCTAGCTGAGGTATCAATGATTTATATTTATCTTCTTTCGATAAACGATGTTCTACAAGAAGTGAATGAGACATAGTTAGAATATTAATCTACAAATTTATTTCTTCAGATGACCAAATAGGCTCTCTTCCACTATGCAACAAATAATATGTCCTATAAGTATATGAGATTCTTGTATGCGTGGAGTCTCCATCGAAGGGACTTTGATACAGAGATCACAGAGATCTGCTGTTTTACCTCCAGAGGTTCCTGTCAGAATTATGGATTTTATCCCTTTTTCTTTACATGCAGATAATGCTTCTACGATATTTGTTGAATTTCCTGATGTTGTTATACCTATAAAAATATCACCTTTTTGACCTTGTGCTTGTACCTGACGAGAAAAAAGACGCTCGAAACCATAATCATTTCCTATTGCCGTCACTATTGAGGTATCTGTAGACAATGCTATAGAAGGAATTCCCGGACGATCGAAGTAGAAACGGCTTACAAACTCTCCGGCAATATGCTGAGCATCTGCTGCACTACCTCCATTACCGGCTAATAACGTTTTAAAACCTGACTGATAAGCTTCAGTAACCATAAGGGCTGCTTTCTCTATATCAGCCAACAATGACTGAGAGGAAAGAATAGATTCCTTTACAGAAATAGATTCTTTTATCTGATCTAGTATTATTTTAGATGTATTCATAAATCTTTTTTTACAAATTTAGTTTTTTATTATAAATATCTATATTATTTATTCCTCAGAAGTAGTTTTAATTCAATTTATTAATAAATACACCCCTGAGTTTTACGCAAATCTGGTTTTCGGGATGAGAAAAATAATTAAGTTATCACTATATTTGCATTATGGAAAAATCAATATTTCAATATTTAGAATTTTTACTTCCTATACACAATTGTGTTATTATACCTGAATTTGGAGGTTTTATCATCAACATGAAGCCATCTAAATTTGATACGGATAGTAATATCAATCAACCAGAGTATAGTATTGTATTCAATCCTGAATTGAAACATGACGATGGTCTGATCGCTTCTTATATTGTTAAAAACAAGGGAGTATCATACAACACCGCTAGTAAGGAAATAAGATCTTTCGTAAAAGAACTAGTAGCTCGTTTAAAATCCGGAGAAATAGTTCTTTGTGGAAATATTGGATGCTTATCACATGATCAGTCTGGCAATACAATATTCTCTGCCAATAATCAGTTTATCCATCCTGATTATTATGGATTGGAACCGCTTAAGTTAAGGCAACTGAATTCTATACCAAGAAAGATTATTGCCACAAACAAGAAAAGCTATATAAGGCACACTATTGGTGGTGTAGCGGCAGCTGTAGCAGCGCTTCTTCTTTTTGTTGGTCCTAGCATCAACATAAAAGATCAAACAGGGAATGTTCAACAAGCTGATTTCTTGTCATCAATTACGACCTCTTTAGTCAGCTCTGATATTAAGAAAAAGTTAGATCAAGTAATAAATATTGACAGTACTCAGAACGAAATAGAAAAACCACTTGAGTCAGTCAAACCGATTTCGACTAGAACTTATTATATTATTATAGGAGGAGAAGAAGACGAAACGAGAGCAAATAGACTTTTAGATAAAATACATGCATCTGATTTTCCGGGAGCATCTATCATTAAATCGCAAGACAGATATCGTATCTACATATCATCTTTTGAAGATAAGAAAGAGGCAGAATCTTTTCTCGATTCTTTCAGAAAAGAGCATCCTAAATATGATTCAGCTTGGTTATTCTCTAAAAGAAATAATTAGTAAGACAAAATACATCAGAAAATAAATATAAGGGGCAAACTGTAAAGTTTGCCCCTTATGTGTATTTAGAACCTGTCTCCAATTTTTTATAATGGAGTAACTGTTACATTTCTGAATTGAATATCAGTACCCTCACTTTGAAGTCCAATGTATCCTTCTTTTACAGTATTAGTTCCTTTGTTTTGTAGAACTCCGTTTATATAGACAGTTATTATACCATCCTTACATTCTATTTCGGCAGTGTTCCATTCTCCTGCGGGTTTTTCACTTGATTCTTCTTGCTTTGTTACTACAGGGAAGTCTGGACGAGGTTGCCCTTCCGGACTTTTAAATTCAGCAAGGTTAGATCCTCCTAATAGAACAAAGTCTCCTGCAATACCAGCTTTTAACTGACATTCGATACCATTCGGGAATGGGTTTTTAGTATCTTCGATCAGAACAAAAATACCACTATTCGACTCTACTCCGTTAGGCCAGCTCCATTCTGCATGAAGTTTAAAGTTACTATACTTTTTATTTGTGTACATATATCCAAGTTGTCCGGTAATATGTATTACTCCGTCGCGAACAGTATAAACATCAGCAGGGTTAAGAGCTGTATCTTGCAGAACAAAATTCCAATTCGACAAGTCCTTCCCGTTGAATAATTCTTCTGCCTCAACTTTAACTTCGGCTTTTGATTCAGCTTCGGCCTTTGGCTTACCCGAGCAATTAAACAATAAAGCTACAGTAAGAATAAGAGTTAGTGTACTAATCGTTTTTCTCATAAATATTTATTTTAAAAAGTTACTAATTTTGTCAAAGGTATAACGAAATTGTTTATCCACCTCATCTTCAATCTTAGATAAGGCAGGAAAAGGATCTTCGTGTATATATTTGTAAGGGTAATCCAATACTTCAATATTTACAAGAATGTCTCTTCTCGAGCCTTGCAGTGTATTCATCACTTCGTAAGGAGGAACGACCTCGTCTTTTGCCAAAGTTACTGCATAAAACTGATGGCTCATCTCTCTAAAACGTTTTTCTCTTTCCAGGGTCAGTGTCCTGTAATTTAGCATACTTCTAAAGTTATTGCCTTCAGGATCGGTATGCATATAATGTCGAAGTACTTCATCTCGCTTCATATGACTTTCCAAGTGCTCTACTACAAATGAATATAGACTGACATTGGCCTCGCTGTCGAGGATGAATTTAGAAACAGGTGATAAACGGTTGAATATAGCTCCCCCACAGAATGTAGCATATTTAGATTCAGAAAAATAATTATTTTTATTGCTCATCATAAGTATCTCTCCTAGGAATGTCCCGATCGAATAAGAAAAGAAATCTATACTCGCATCTTTGTCTATAGCAGGATGTAAATCAGCTTTGATATGTTCTACAAAATCAATCACATCATAGTATGTTTGAAGTCCCGACCAGATGAACCGTTGAGGCTTATTGTGCAAACGAGTACTGATGGCTACATTCGAAAGACTGGAGCAAAGTATATCCGGATGACGTTCCTTGCGCTGTTCACTTACACGATACATTTCGCGAGTGTCACTCCATGCTGCAGGCGCTCTGTTCATATGAAATGCGATAGGAAACATAACAATTGATTTGCCTGTTTTTTCAAGGATGTATTTTGCCCACGGAAGATATTTGTACCAAGTCTTTTCGTTGAATCCGTGAAATAAGAAGATAATGCCTTTAGATTTTATTTCTTTTTTAGGCATCATCATATGATAGCGGAACTTTATGTTTTCCGGAATCTCAGCATCCTTCTTGTTCAGCATTTCCTGAATAACATCAGGTTCGTAATCTTCGGGGATACCTGGGATGTATTCGTAATCATCGTTATTTCCCAAACCTCCGGGAAGTATAAAACGATAGTTAGACTCGAACGTGAAATTGCGAATTACCGTTTCGTCGTCTATTTCAATTTCATTGTCGTTATAATTTACAATTTTCTTTAAATGATTGAAGAGGTCAATGTATTTCATCTTTTAAATCTATCTGTTATGTTAGACATTTATGGTTGCTATTGTTAATTGATCAGTACTTGATGCCCTATTCTGCAAAATAAGCATTTCTTGAGCTCGCAATATTCTCGTTGCAACTGAATAATCGCCTGAGAATCGGCTGCACTATTGAGCGGGAGATGGTATTTCGAAAAACGTTTCGTTATGCTGTTCCTCTCTGGTTTTAGCTGTTCTAGAAAAGAAAGGGCTCTTTCGCAAAGAGCATCATTATTGATACTTTTACCATAAATAAACAATATTGGTATTACTGTATTTATTAGTATAATATCAAGAGATGCATCTCCTAAATATTTTGATTTCCTTTCCGATTTTAGACCAAAAGAATAATGAGTTTGCCAATATTCAGAAGCATTAACGTGAAACATTAATCTCATACGTCCTAAGTCTCCACAAGAAATAATCTTTGAAAATAGACCATGTGTATTATATAAAAGGGCAGCCAGTTGTGCTATCCTTATCTGAGGGAAAGCGGTAGGGCGGCTTCTTAAATTCTTAAACACATATGAATCTAACGGGATGAGTTCATATTTATTATTTAGAAACTCATATTCTTTTTTGAGTAGAGTAAAATAATCATCACCGCTATCTATCTTATCTAGCATTCCCGATTGCCCGAACAAGAGAGCCTCTATCTGAACTAGGTTATCTCCTTGTTTCTGTATATATCTTAAAGGTAAGCTAAGTGCCAATCTTTCGAATGAATCAGAATTTAATCCAAATCCAAAATTACGGGATAAGAGCACGTAGAAAACTTCTTCCCACGAGTTATTGAATCTGGAAAGCAGATCTTCTATATGATTAGACTTCCGTTCAAGACGTTCTATCAGCAGATTGTTCATCCATGCATTGAGATGAAAAGAAGGCATAGTCCCAATATAGTTGCAACAAGGAATATCTGTATTTGAATGTAATAGGAATTGGTAATTCTCTTCTATATTAGGAGGGTATGTTATCTCACATTGTAAAACATTTTGTCCGGCTTGATTGATAATATTGGTGTTGATCTTTTCTACAACATGCAGTATAACCGAATTATAATTTTCGTCAGTATGATGATTATGCTTCACCCAATCCGAAGAAGTTTTATGAATTTCTATATTACCAGCCCATATTTTATCTCCAATTCGGATTTTGGCATTAAAGAAGTCCGGACCTTCATTCGTATTATGCAGTCCTACGTCTATTACTTCTATTTCTTGTCCATCAGAGCTTTTGAGATTCTTCTGAAAAAGTCTGAATTTCCATATATAGTGCAATAGTTCTTCCATAGTAGTTAGTATTTGGTATCGTTTTTTAGGCGTTTCAGTCCAACCCAGTTATACCCATTTTCTTCATAAGGAAACTGGCATTCATATTTTGAGCAACACCTTCTCTGATTTTATAAGTAAAAGAAAGATGTTCATCTTTTATGTCAGCTTCGAATCTGTAATTTTTAATAGCATCAGGAAATTCTTTTTCCAGATTTCCTAATATTAGGTCATGCGTGGCAATAATACCATTGCCGTTTAAAGATACTAATTGTTTCATTAAAGCGATAGACCCTTTCTGTTTATCCTCCGAATTTGTTCCTTTTAGTATTTCGTCAAGTATAATAAAAAGAGGTTCTCCCGATTGTAAACGATCGATAATCATTTTCAATCGCTTCAGTTCGGCGAAGAAGTATGACTCATTATCGGTGAGAGAATCTGATGTTCTGAGATTAGTCACCAGTTTGAATGGATAGAAAGTAAGAGAATTGGCACAAACCGGCGCTCCCGAGCAGGCCAGAACTAGGTTTAGACCTATGGTTCTGAGGTAAGTGCTTTTCCCTGCCATATTGGCTCCGGTAACTACTAGAAAGAAAGGATGCTTTTCTATATCAACATCATTTCGAACGCATATATCTCTATTTAACAAAGGATGTCCGAGTTCTTTTCCCTCCAGCATATAGGTATCGGCTACCTGAGGAAATGTATAATCGGGATGGTTGTAACTGAATAAAGCAAATGAAACGAGGCTATCGAATCGAGCCAATGAACTAAACCATTCTTTTACGTTATTTTCATATGTGTCAATCCATTTCTCTATCTTAATTGCATAGGCGACATTCCAGAATAATATAGGATTCAAAACCAATAACCCAAGCACATTAGATGACTGATCTAAATTGTTGCTATGTGATTTTAGTTTATGTATCGCAACTGATGCGGAAGTCGGTTCTGTTACTCTTTGTTGTAATTCTTTTAAAAGATGGGAGGAGAATGTTTCTGTCTCGATGATTTTGAATAGTCGGGAATAAGTCTGTAAAGTATCTAATCTTTTGTTGAATAAACCTATTTTTAGATTAATGTCTTTTAGAGGAACTAGACTCAATAGAAAAAGGAATGCCCAACATCCTCCAATCGTAGAGCTCGGAACAATTTGAAATATAGATAGAAGCACTATAATCGCAAATAATGTGGGAGCAATGTATACTAAATACCTCCACGAACTATCGGATAGTAGTTTTGTCTCTTTGAACTGTTGCGAAAACTCATGGATATCCAGATCTCCGGTATCTGTCATTTGTCCTACAGCTCTGAAATGATGTAATAGTTCCGGTTTAGAAGCCAATTCTTGTATTGCTTCTTGTTGTTTTATTATTTCATCTTTAGCTTCAAAAGGATAGAGTAGAGTATTCGCCAATTTGTTCTTGCCCGAGAAGGTTACGGTTCTGTTGATCGATTGAAAGAATGAATGATCTCCGAACAAATCAAGGTCCATGCTGTAGCTGTGATCTCCGTCTGACATTTCCGGAGCTCCATCGAAAGCGGAGAAATCATAGTCCAAAGCTTTCAGTTCATTCTCAGCGTTTAAAATAAGAATTTCACAATATCTTTTTTTGAAGAATAATTTGTTATGATATTTCATCAGAAAAAGGAAAAATACAATCGATATTCCTATAATAGGAACAACTATTTCTGCATTTCCCCACAATAAATAACATAAAAGAATAGAACCTAAAACTATCAGTAGGCGGACTGTTCCTACTTGAAAGATGGTTTTCTTTATTTGAGCAAGCTTTTTGCTTTCTAGTGCGATAAGATTATTGTATGTTTTTTTTACTTCTTTTAGTGTCATATTCAAATTAAAATAATTCATGTAATACATCTAAGGATTTGAGAGTAGGAAAATCATATAGATGTATGCGGTAATACTCCAGTATTTTATTGATAATATTCACTCTATCCTGCCTGGAGAATACGAAGTGATGCATGTTTTCGAAAGAGATACGAGCCAGTAAAGAAAGCGCCTTGCTATCGTACCTATTCAGAAAATGTCGATGAAGAGGCTGATAGGTAACAAACTCCCCATTCATCATGTCGAATAGCGAATTCTCCCTGTATTCTTCTAAGTTAGGATAAAAACCGAGGAAATGACTTAACTTAAGCATGAAGACAAGATGATAGTTTGCAATACTTTTATCTGTCATTTCAAGTACCTGTACCGACTGTTCCAAGAAATAGAAAAGATGGTTACTTTCGTCTGCATCTCTCAGCACTCTGGTAAGAAATTCGGAAAGGAAGAAAGCCATCGATGTTTTCCCAAGGTTGCACGAAATATCGTACAAGTGAACTTCGGGGTGAGCTTCTCTTATTCGCTGAATATCTCTCGATGCTTGATGTTCTACTTCGAGGTTGAGTATAGCCAGCGGAGAAAATAAAGATTTGGGTACTTTCACATTTTTACCTTTTGCCTTTGATACCATATAGGTAACCCGCCCAAATGATTCGGTGAAAATCTGGACAAGAATATACTTATCGTTATAGTTTATGGTATTTAAAACTAACCCTCTTGTTTTATGAAGCACGTCGATAAATTTAGTGTAAGCAAAAATACAAATACAAAATTTAAAACAATAGCTATTACAGAATAAATGGCTAACTTCGTCTCTGAATTATAAAATAGAGTGAAAAGCAACTAACTATAATTATTATTTATGAGCAAAAAGATTAAAAATATTCTCTTCGATTTTGGAGGTGTGATTGTTAGCCTAAACAAGCAAAATGCATTAGATCGATTTACTGAAATAGGTTTCCCTAATATCGAAAAGTACTTGAATGAATTTCGTCAGGAAGGTATTTTCTTAGAGTATGAAGAAGGAAAGATCGGGCCAGAAGAATTTTACAAAGAGTTCCGTCGATTAGCCGGAAATGAGAATATTTCATCTGAAGATATTGACTCTGGTTGGTTGGCTTTTCTGACAGGTATCCCTGAATATAAATTTCAACTTTTGAAAGATTTGCGAAAAAAATATAATGTATACCTGTTAAGTAATACTAACCCGTCAGTTATGAAGTGGGCGTATTCAAAAGACTTTTCACCAGAGGGATTACCGATAGATGCTTTTTTTGACAAGTGCTATCTTTCTTTCCAGATAGGTTGTGCTAAACCAGATCCGGAAATATATCATTATATACTTAAAGATTCTGGAATGGATCCTGCTGAAACTCTTTTTTTAGATGATGGAAAAGCGAATGTGGAAATGGGAGCAGAACTTGGTTTTCAGGTTTATCAGGCAGATCAGAATGAAGATTTGCGTAAAGTATTTGTAGATAAAGGTCTATTGGAAAAATAAAAACCTATGCAGCTTATAAAACAGAACGACCAGTTAGACAAACAACCTGTAGTTGCGACTATTGGTTTTTTCGATGGGGTACACTTAGGACATCGTTACTTGATAAAGCAAGTGAATGATAAAGCTTCAAGTCTAAACTTACGTTCTGCTGTAATAACTTTTCCTATTCACCCAAGAAAAGTCTTGCATAAAGATTATCAGCCTGCACTGCTTTGTGGTTTCGATGAAAAGATAGAAAGACTAGCTTCTACAGATATAGATTATTGTATTTGTCTCGATTTTACAATAGAAATATCTAAGATGTCAGCCTATCAGTTTATGAAAGAAATCTTAAAGGATAGATTTAATGTAAACACTTTGGTGATCGGTTATGATCATCGCTTTGGACACAACAGAGAAGATGGTTTTGCTGATTATAAGCGTTATGGTGAAGAACTGGGAATAAATGTAGTTGAAGCTAAAGAATTACCAAGTGAGGATCATGTCAGCTCTTCTCATATACGTAGATTGCTAGGAGAGGGAAATGTAACAAAAGCAGCAGAGTTGTTGTCATACAACTATACTATTTCGGGTAAAATTGTCGAAGGTTTTAAGGTCGGACGTACAATTGGTTTCCCTACTGCTAATATCGAGGTTTGGGAAACGTACAAAGTTATTCCCTCATTCGGAGTCTATGCCGTTTATGTTCATGTGGAAGGGAACAGATATGAAGGTATGCTGTATATAGGTAAAAGACCAACATTGCACAACGGAGATAATATAAGTATTGAAGTGAATCTTTTTGACTTTGATGGAGATTTGTATAATAAAGAGTTGACAGCCGAATTCTTAGAGTTTATGCGTCCAGATGTTAAGTTCTCAGATCTGGAGACATTGAAAGAACAGATAAGAAAAGACAAGGAAAATGTTGTCGCTTATTTGAAAGACTTGTAATAAAAGAAGCATTATTAAATATGAAAAGTCCAAATATCTAATTAGATGTTTGGACTTTCTTTTACATTTTTAAGAGGTTAGCCTCTAATAAAGACTCTATACTCATATGCTTTAAGCGAAGTTGGTAGCAGACCAACTTTCTTTCCAGTGAAGAAGTCAACATATCCATCTCTGAATAAGGCATCATTGCTAGAATAGTTGAGGTTTTTATTAGACATATTCAGCATCACCATGATCTCTTTTCCCGCTCTTTCTCTTGAATAAATTAGCAACTTATCTCCATCTGTAGAACTATATCTTCTGAATTCACCACCCATATCTCCAGCTCTTAATGCAGGATGGGTATGCTTAAGCTCATTCAGTTTTTTGTAGAATGCTGTTGTTGCATTCTCAGTCCATGAAGGAACCATATCTTTTTCGAAGAAAGATAAGCGTTTTTTTAGACCTACTTCCTGACCTGTATATATCATTGGCATACCATTGATTGTATATGTAAGAACCGCAAATAGCTCGGTCATTTTGCCATATCTTTCAAATTCAGTACCATTCCAAGAGTTTTCGTCATGGTTTGTAAGGAAGTTCATTTTGTAAGTATCTGCACATACTATGTTATTGCTTGCAAGAGAGTCAAGTTTCTGAATGTAAGCTGCAATGTCGTCAGCATTCTTAGTCCCTTTGTTAACATCAGCCATCAAATGCATAAGCTCCCATGAATAGTTTGAATCAAAAGCATGGTCAAGTAAATCAGTCTCTTCTGACTCTGCCAACATAAACACAGGTTTTACACTGTCCAATGCCGGACGTACATCATTCCAGAAATCAGTTGGAACTTCGTGAGCCATGTCGCAACGATAACCATCAATATCAAATTCTGTGATCCAATATTTCAACGCTTCAGTCATTGCTGCACGCATTTCTGGTTTGTCGTAATCAAGCTCATAAGTATCTGTCCAGTCATAAGGGCTTTTGAAGTTACCGGCCTCATCTTTCATATACCAGTCAGGATGCTCAGTTGTCCATACATTATCACAACCAGTATGATTAGCTACCCAGTCAAGGATAACTTTGAATCCCATTTCATGTGCTTTGGTAACTAGTCGTTTAAAGTCTTCTTTTGTTCCGAACTCAGGATTAACTTCTGTATAATTTTTTACGGCATAATAACTTCCTAGTGTACCTTTTCTGTTTTTTTCAGAGATAGGATGTATAGGCATAAACCATAAAACATCAACACCTAATTTTTTAAGTCGAGGTAGATGTGTTTCAAAGGCAGCAAAAGTACCTTCCTTTGTATATTGCCTAACATTTACCTCATAAATAACAGCGTTACGAGTCCAGTCTAAATGTTGAACGGTACATTTTTCTTTCGGTTCTTCTTTTACTTTGGGTTTGTTGCCACACGATGTTCCCAGAAGGGTAAGTATCATAGTGACAAACAATAAAGTTTTTTTCATAATTTACAGTTTATAATAATATTTAGTTATGTATAAATAAGTATCCTTATTTAATATGTCCTGCTCTCAGCTCATCATTTTTGTCATTGACAAAAGCAACAGCAATAGCAGCAAGTAGCATAGACGTTCCTGCAACAAGCATCATAGAGATTGAGCTACCTCCTGCAACATATTTAAGTAGCAGTCCTCCTGTCAATCCGGCTACTATCTGAGGAATTGTTATGGTAGCATTAAATATCCCCATATAAACCCCCATTTTACTTGCCGGCAAAGCAGCTGAAAGTATAGCATAAGGCATTGCTAAGATTGCAGCCCAAGCAATTCCAACACCCAACATTGATAGTAACAGCATGTATTTGTCATCGAAAAAATACATAGATGCTAATCCAATAGCTCCCAGTATCAGAGCAGAAGAATATACTTTTTTCCGACCAAGCTTATTTGCTACCTTAGCCATGAATACCGAGAAAACGGCAGCAAAGATAGCATATACTCCGCTTAAAACACCATTCCAGTCTCCAGCATCATTATACCCTTGAGATATAGGGTCTGTTGTTTGCCATACATTTTCGGCAATACCTCCAATTGCGTACACCCACATGATGAACAAGGCAAACCAAGAGAAGAACTGAACGATACCAAGTTGTAACATCGTGGTTGGTGTACTTTTTAGGATATCAAGGAAAGATTGTGTTTTCTTTTCTTCTTCGGTAATATTACTGTATTCATTATACTCTTTTGGAGGGTATTCTTTTACTTTGAAACTAGTCCAAAGTACAGTAAGGAGTAAAGCTCCTCCTCCTATGTAAAAAGACCATATAACAGAGGGTGCAACTTTCTCTCCGGCTTCGGGTATATTTTGTATCCCTATCCAAGCGAGAATAAATGGGAGAAAAGAACCAATAACAGCTCCCACGTTTGTCAAAAAACTTTGAGTTGCATATCCTTGATTTCTTTGTTCATCATTTACCATATCGCCAACTAAAGAACGGAATGGTTGCATCGATACATTAAACGCACAGTCCATGAATAGAAGCATAAATGCACCAAAGAATACCGGTGGCATAATAGCTGCTACAAACTCTGAATTTGGCATAAAAAACATTGCTATAGTCGAAACGATAGCTCCACCAAGTATGAATGGAATACGACGGCCAAAACGAGTCCAAGTACGATCACTCGACATTCCTATTATTGGTTGTACGATCAACCCTGCTATTGGAGCTGCCAACCAAAATAAAGGGAGATCATGAGGATCTGCTCCTAATGCAGAGAGTATTCTACTCGTTTGCGAGCTTTGTAGCGAATAGCCAATTTGAATGCCTAAAAATCCGAAGCTTAAGTTCCAAATTTGCCAAAAAGAGAGTGTTGGTTTCTTTTTCATAGTATTTTACTCTAATGTTCTATTCATTCTCTCACATCGGGTAATTTTCGTGTTGTTTGTCTTGCAATGAGAGATGTCTTTATTAATTTGTTTTTGCGAGATGTAATCTCTGGGTTCTCTATTTTTTCCAAAATGAGAGCCATTGCTTCTTCTCCTACTTTCTGAGGATGTTGATCCATCGTACTTAACATAGGGTCTGTATCTTGAGAAATATTAGAATTGGAAAAACCAAAAATAGATATTTCTTCAGGTACTTTAAATCCTAGTTCTTTTGCTGCAACAAGAATTCCCGATGCGGTATAATCATTCATCGCCATAAAAGCATCAGGTCTGTCGGGCTCCTGTAATATCTCTAACGCTCTTTGATATCCTAATATTTTAGTGTCGGCTTGTCTTATAAGATTATCCTCTACAGGTAGGTTATATCTTCTTAAAGCATCAAGATATCCGTTCTTTCTATTTTTAGATATTTCCAGATGGTATGGTGCAGAGAAAAAGGCTATACGCTTACAACCAGTTTTTATCATGTATTCTACAGCCGCAAATGTGCCTGAATAGTCATCTGCTACAACTTTGTCTGAGTCTATTCCCGTAGATATTCTATCAAAAAACACAACGGGGATATCGTTGTCGATCAGTTCTTGAAAATGCTCATACTTAGTGGTCGTTTTAGATTGCGAAATCAAAACGCCACATACTCTGGCTTTTATCAGGGTCTGAACATTTCTCACCTCTTTTTTATAATCTTCTAAAGACTGACAAACAATGATGTGATAATCTTTTTCTTCGGCAAGGGTTTCCATACCGGACACAACTGCAGAAAAGAAATGGTTGGCCAATTCCGGTACAATAACGCCGATGATATTTGTATGTTGCATTTTTAGACTCAGTGCCAAAGCATTCGGTTTGTATTTGTGTTTCTTGGCATAGTCCTGAACTAGTTTTCTCGTTTCGGGACTAATGTCAGGATTATCTTTTAAAGCTCTGGATACTGTTGATGCTGATACATTCAAGTCTTTAGCAATGTCCTTAATTGTAAGAGGTCCCTTTTTCATGAGCGAGGAATTTGATTACTTCTATAAAAATAATCAAAATTCCAACAAAAGAATGCTTCTTGGCGCGATAGTTAAGGTTGAGCTAGCTAAATCTACACCGATCCCGCTTATCATATCCTTTGCTTCGTTTTTAGGTAGAACTTCTTTGTATGTTGCTAGATCGATTGTCTTCTCACTATCGGAGCCACTAAGTATTACAACTACAGATTTGTCATTGTATTTACGTTCGTATACATATACTCCATTTAGTGGTGCAAAGTGTTTTAAACTACCTTTAGAAATTGCTTCATTTCCTTTTCTCCAATGAAGTAGCTTGCGCATAAAATCAAAGGCTTCATTTTGTCCCTTAGTCCTTTCACTTCTATTGAATGCATTAACCGAGTCATCAGCCCATCCTCCGGGGAAATCTCTACGTAGATAACCATCACCTTCGCTCTTGTCGGCAGCCATCAATATTTCTGTCCCATAATATATTTCAGGAATACCGCGTGTTGTTAACAGAAATGTAATTGCCTGTTTAAATCGATTGAGGTTAGAAGTTTGCTCTTTATTCCTGTAAAAACGAGAAGTGTCATGATTGTCTAAGAATATAAGCAGCTCATGTGGATTGGCATAAACAATATCCTGAGTCAAGTATTCGTGAAGACGAGACAGCCCCTGATCCCAAGGAGTTGTTTCTTCATCAAAAGCTTTTTCCATTGCCGACATCAGAGGGAAATCCATGACAGAACGGAGATTTGAGTTTTTAGGAGCAGCTAGTTTACTGTCTTTTTGCCAGTATGATATAGCAACGTTGTTGTTTAGCCAGGTTTCTCCCACTATATTGAAGTCTGGGTATTCATCTGTTACTTCTTTACACCAACGTGCCATCATATCAAAGTCCGCATAAGGATGGGTGTCTTGACGAATTCCGTCTAGCCCTGCATATTCGATCCACCAGATACTATTTTGAATCAAGTATTTTTCGACATGGCGATTGCGTTGATTCAAGTCAGGCATTGTTTCTACAAACCAGCCATCAAGAGCGAGTTTCTTATCAGCGTCGGATGTGTATGGGTCATGCTGAGTAGTTGTCTTATAGGATGTTTGTACATATTTATCAGGATAGTTAAACCAGTCTTCTGATGGACGATCGGTGAAGAAGAAATGATAACTACCACAATGGTTAAAAATCATATCCATTACTATCTTCATACCTTTAGCATGAGCTTTATCTACTAAATCTACAAATTCTTCATTTGAACCAAATCGGCGATCTACTTTATAATAATCGGTAGTGGCATAACCATGGTATGAACCTGCGGGCATATCGTTTTCGAGTACAGGATTGAGCCAGATAGCTGTAACGCCTAGATCCTGAATGTAATCGATATTGTCACTGATGCCTTTAAAGTCGCCTCCATGACGTGCGTACTGACCGTTTCTATCTACCTTGTTTTCACGCATTCCGGATATTACATCGTTAGAAGGATCTCCATTTGCAAAACGATCGGGCATAATAAGGTATAAAACATCACTAGAATTGAAACCAACTCTTTCTGAAGAATTCGGCTTGCGCTCTTTTAGTTCGTACGGGATTGTTTCTTTCTTTTTCCCTTGTTGCAAGATGAAGTTGAATGTCTCAGGTTTAGCATTAGAAACATCTAAGTAAAGAAGTAGGTAGTTCGGATTTTCGAGGCGTACAACTTCTTTGATTGTCGTAGTTGTAGATGTTGATGTAACCTCAGCTTTGGCTACATTCTCTCCATAAATTAAAACTTGCAACTCTGGGTTTTTCATTCCTGCCCACCAAAAAGCAGGATCCACCGTTTTTATTTCAATCGAAAATAAAGATTGAGTAATAAAAACTAGAAATAATATGATTAATAAACTACTTTTTTTCATATGTGTTATCCAGTTTACTTTCGTCCCGATGATTCTATAATTGATCTTACTTGCTTATTGTATTCTGTATTATTAATCAGTTCTTCTAATGTTAGGTGCATCCTGTATCTCCAATAGTGTTGAGCAATTGCTGGTATATTTATACGTTCTTCTTCCGGATTGTCTCTTCTTATCTCATTGTTGATAGATAACCAATCTTGTAAAGGAAGTATCGTTAGCATTGCCGGCGAGTTGAGATGGTTGACTACAATTTGCCAACAAATATCAGCAGTGCATTCTTCAGGAGCAGCACCATGTTTCCATAATACTTCATTATAGTATTTCTGTGTTACAGCTCTGTCTTCTTTCCACCATAAGCGAATAGGAGACATGTCGTGTGTAGATGTTGTACAAACGCTCAGATAAGGAAGATGCTGCAACTGATTGAATGGGATACTTGGATCTTTTGGCATTCGCTCTATCTCTAGGCTTAATATTTGAAGTTCGTGCATCACTGAAGGAACAGATGCCGGAACCATTCCAAGATCTTCTCCACAGACAAGCATCGATGTTGATGCAATCAGGGCAGGTAATTTTTGCATTGCTTCGTGACGCCAAAATTGGCTGTGACGTCTGAAGAAGAAGTCATTATAAAGACGATTGTATGCATCCTTAGTCCCTTGATCCAAATCCTGATATGAGTAGCTATACTGAGCAGTTATACGTGGATGGTATTTATCCGGATTGCGTTTGTCACGAATGAATAATATTTCATTGCACAAGCTATAAAGACCATCGCGAATAACTCTGTTCTTCTCGTCCAGCTCATTTCCTAAATGCTCTTTTATTTTAAGCTGAGTATCGTATTCAGCTTTTAATTTGAACCGTTGCCATTCTATTGGTTCAAGATATTTATCAATAACTTCTTGTGTATATTCACCAAAAATATTGCCTAAGAAATGCTCATGGATATAATGATTCAACATTCTGTTCTCGTCGAACCAAACTCCATACGAACGAATTTCATCTGCGCTCATTGGTAATGCAGGACTAAAATAGCCTAATAGCCCTTGTACAGAGGATAGGGGGATTTCCCAAATACGAAAAAAACCTAATATATGGTCGATTCGATAAGCATCGAAGTAGTCAGCCATTTTTTTGAATCGCTTAACCCACCATTGATAACCATCTTTAGCCATCTCATCCCAATTGTATGTAGGGAATCCCCAGTTTTGACCAAAGAAAGAAAAGTCATCAGGCGGAGCACCCGTTTGCACATCCAGATTGAATAGATGAGGTTCTACCCATGCTTCAACACTGTTGCGACTGATACCTATCGGAATATCTCCTTTTAGAACAACATTGTGTTGGTGTGCATATTCTTTAACTTCTACAAGTTGCTTGTGGAGTAAATATTGGATAAAGCATACTAGATTTATTTCTTCAGCAACAGCTTTAGTTGCAGCGAATTTTTTCAATTTAGCCTTGTTAAAGACCGAGTGAGTTTTCCATTGTGAGTAATTTGCTGTTTTATATTTGTCTCTTAAATGACAGAAACACGCATAAGGGAAAAGCCATTCTTCATTTTTCTTGTAAAAATCAAGATAATCTTTGCTGCCTAAAACTTCACTTCCTACTTCGTTGTACAAGTCTTTTAGGTAAGCAATCTTTAAGGCTAAAACTTTGTCATAATCAACTGAATCCAGTTGATTCAAGGTGATAGCCTCATCAGTATATTTTTTATATAACTCTTTATCTTTAAGAGGGTACGCTTTTAGTCCTAGGTAAATTGGGTGAAGCGCATAGATCGAGATGGCATTATAAGGATAAGAATCTACCCAAGAGTATGTTATTGTAGTGTCATTGATGGGGAGTATCTGAATCATCTTTTGACCGGTGATAGCTGCCCAGTCTACCATTTTCTTCAGATCAGAAAATTCTCCAACTCCAAAACTATCTTCAGATTTAAGCGAAAATACAGGTATTGCAACTCCGGCAGCTTTCCAATCCATCCAACTGTGGCGGAATACCATTGAGTTTACCTGTACTATATCTCCTTTTTCTTTCGATGCTATTGGCGTGAGTTTTCTGTTTTCACCTTCTTCCCAATATACAATTTCTTGTGTATTATTATCGTAGATAGCCAGTTTATATTCTTCCGAGGATTTAATAGAAGAAGCATTAATCGTTGTTTGCCAGTTCCCATATCGGACTGGGTCTAAGATAATGGCATTCTTTATATCCCATGCTCCAAGTGTTTTTGAAGCACCACATAATACTAAAGATTGATCTTTATTTATGTAAGGACAGAAGACATTTATAAGTATAGTTTTCTTATAAAATTTAAGTTTTCTTCTTACTTCGTGAAAAAAGAAACTTTCAGAAAATCCTGATGTATATAAAAATTTCTGTTGAGGTATACTTTTCCAAATATCGTCAACAAAAACGGATTTATTCTTATCTAAAATTAAAGTATGAGGCTCGCCCCATTCTTTATCAATTGTGTAGCCATTCTCTTTAACTAAATAGTAGTACTCAATGCATTCATCATTTGTGTCGAATTCTAAAGACCACTTTGAAGGAGACGCATAAGACATTTCTAAGGCTTTCTCCTCGTTCCAGTTACCAAGATAAGATGTTGATCCACATACCCATATAGTTTGTCCCCATTGGGTGTGGTAGTCGATTTGTAGTGTTATCTTCATGGCAATATATATGATTTAAATGGTAAAATAACTCTTAATATTGATTGTACAATTAACTGCCACAAAACTAAGTATTAAAGAATGAAAAATATAGTGGACTGATTGATATTCATTGAATTTGATTTGCAAACGATTGCATAATAATGTGCTTTATATCATAATCTGAATTCTTGATTAATTATCAAAAAATACCATAAAGAAATAGGAATGCTCCATTTTCTTTGAATTCTTAATATCTTTGTCTAAAATTTTCTTATACGAAAAAAATGCCGGAAAGTTTTAAAGTAAAAGATAAGGAGACTATATCAGCGCAACGCTTTGCCGAACTTGTTCTAGATATGGGAACATATATGCTTGCATCAGGGGCACATTGCGGACGACTCAATAGCAATCTTGGTCGCTTAGCTGCTACGTGGGAATTTGAATTGACATTGAATCCAACATTCAAAGGTTTATTGGTTAGTGTGAAGGATTTGAATAATCCGGACAACTCTGTTACTCGTTTCAAAAATTCACCAACACATATAGTCCATTTAGCCATTTTGACAAAAGTTTCACATTTGTCGTGGAAGGTACAAGAAGAAAATCTTTCAATAGCTTATGTGGAGCAAGAATTTCATAAGATAAAAGAAGAACCTAACTATAATGATCTGGTTGTTGCTGTAGCAGTCGGTCTATCGTGTGCAGGTCTGTGTCTATTCTCGTTAGGGGATACAATGAATGCAATAGTGGCATTTGTGGCTGCATTTGTAGGTTCTTTGACGAGAGTTTTCTTTGCAAAAAAGAATTTCAACCCAATGATATGTATTACTATTGCTGCGTTTGTGACAACTTTAATCGCTGCACTGGGACGTCTGTACGGTATTGGTGAACATCCCGAAGCTGCTATGGCTACGGCAGTTCTTTATCTGATCCCAGGTGTGCCTCTGATCAACTGCGTGATTGATTTGATTGAAGGCTATTTATCATCAGCTATAAATCGAGCTTTATTCGGAGGTTTTATACTTCTCTGTATCGCTGCAGGAATGACACTTTGTATTACACTTATGGGTATTGATAATTTTTAAATTGAAGGAAGATGGAAGAATTAACTCTATTAAATATACTTCGCGACTTCGGAATAGCTTTTATCGTCGGTTTCTGTTGGGCTGTATTATTTGGCTCACCTAAACGATTATTGGTTGTAGCTGGATTATTGGGAGGAATGGGGCATTCCATGCGCTTTATTCTTATTCAGCTTGATTTCGGAATGATAACAGCAACTTTAGCAGGATCAGTTATTGTCGGACTAGTTGGTATCTTCGTTGCCCATCGTGTAGATAGTCCGCCTGTAGTATTTACCATGCCGGCATGTATTACGATGATTCCCGGTATGTTTGCTTATCGTACGATGCTGGCAGGAATTAAAATAACGGATTTATCCATTGTAAAGGAAGACCCTTATATATTGGTAGAGGCTGCTCATAATCTGATGCTGACCATGTCCTTACTTTTCACTTTAGCTATAGGGATCTGTATTGGTGCATTGCTTTTTAGAAAATCCAGTGTTAAACATATTTCTTTCAAAGATGTGATAGGCAAGGGTTAAGCAATTACTTTTTGTGATTTACCTCTTCTTCTAAATTGTATTGTATACCTAGAGATAAGGAATACAATAATCTGAGTGAATATGATAAATACACCAGAAGGTACATCAAGTGCTGCGGAAAGGAATAATCCAACTAAACATCCAAAGAAACCAATCAGAATAGATAATAAGATCATCTTATTGAAATTCGAAGTAAATAAGTTAGCTGTCATCTGAGGTACAGTCAGTATCGACATTAACAAGACAATTCCTACTAAGCGTATAGATAATACTATTGTGATGGCTATTGCCATCATCATTAGGTATTTAATTGTATTGACCGGAAGGTTTCGCGTCTTTGCAAAATCGGAATCAAATGCCGAAAATAGTATCTGCTTTCCAAATAAGGCGAATACCAGAATCAGAATAAAAGATAATACAGCTAAATAAGTGATATCGCTATGCGTGATGGTCAGAATATTGCCGAATAGATAATCGGATAAGTTAGGAGCGAATCCAGGTTTTAAGTAGATGAAAATAATTCCGATAGCCATTCCTAACGACCAGAAAGAACCAATGGCAGAGTCTTCTCTCACTCCTTGACGAGAGGATAACCATTCTATGCCAAAAGCCGAAAGAATAGAAAAAATCATTGCTGAGAATATAGGATTCCATCCAAAGTAAAAACCCATTCCAATTCCTCCCAATGAGGCATGTGTAATTCCACCACTAACGAAAACTAGGCGGCGGATAACAATATAAGAACCTATAATTCCGCACGCTATACTAGCAAATAAGCTTCCTAGTAATGCATTCTGGAAAAAAGTGTATGAAAGTAAATCTAAAAAATTCATTTGCTAATCCTAATTGGATTTTATTAATTAAATAATATTTGCTCCTAAGAATTTACGAATAAGAGCAGCATCCTTTTCTCTACGATCGGTATAAGCTTCTAACTGATCATCCAAGATGTTTCCTATGTTGAAGTACTTAGACTCAGGGTGAGAGATAATAATACCACTTACCGATGCATTAGGTAGCATAACTCCGTTTTCGGTCAAATCTACACCGATTTCTTTTGATTGTAATAAATCTTCATTCAATAAGAAATTGATTGACTGATCAGGAATTGACGGATAGCCCACAGCAGGGCGGATTCCTTGATATTTGAGAGCGAACATTTCGTTCACAGAAATATCTTCATCGGCTGCAAACCCCCAATACTCTCTTCTTATTTTAACATGTAACCACTCGGTTGCAGCTTCGGCTAAACGGTCTAAGACAGATTTTAGGAGGAGTACATTGTATTCATCACCCTCGTGTTCGTATTTACTCATTAATTCTTCGGCTCCGACTCCTGCGGTAACAGTAAATCCAGCTACATAATCTTTCTTCCCTGAAACTTTTGGAGCAACAAAATCGCACAGAGAAAGATAAACTCCTTTGTCATTCTTCTTTTGTTGGCGGAGCATTGGGAAACGAATATTGTTGATGAACAGACATTCATCGTCACTATAAGCTTCGTGAATAGCAAATACAGCATTGATATAACCCGCTTTTTCGAATACGAGTTGATCTAATAAAGCTTTGGCGTCTTTATAGAGTTGCATTCCTTCAGCAGCCTTTTCCCTTTCTTGCTCAGGGAAGGTGTTAAGCCAAGATGCTTTACAAGAAGGGCAATCATCTATGTTTTGAACAGAAGCATAGCGAGCCGATAGGTTCCATGAGTGGAAGAAAAATTTCCAGTCAATGTACGGAATAATCTCCTCTACAGGTATATGTTTCAACGTTTGGCGTCCAATTGTATTTGGTTCGCAGGCTTGATAGTTGCTCCAATCTATTTTTAGACCTTTGTTTATAACTTCTGAAAATGGAAGTAAATCAGCTTTTTTATCTCCCATATTTTCTCTCAGAGATGTGTATTCTTTTCTAACCTCTTCAATATAAATTTCTTTAGTATTCGGATTAATAAGTTTACTAACCGCCGCTGGAGCTTGAGAGGCATCTTTGACGTATACTACCGATCCGTTATTATATTTAGGATCTATCTTTATGGCTGTATGAAGCTTGGATGTTGTAGCACCTCCAATCATCAGGGGAATAGAGAATCCAGCTTTCTCCATTTCATGGGCAACGATACTCATCTCTTCCAAGGAAGGAGTAATGAGACCGCTAAGACAAAGTATATCAGGTTGTTCTTCTTTTACCTTTTGTATGATAACCTCAGGTGGGGTCATCACGCCAAGGTCTATCACTTCATAATTATTACATGCAAGAATAATAGAGACAATGTTCTTACCTATATCGTGGACATCTCCTTTTACGGTTGCAATAAGGAGTTTACCGGCTTTATTGCTTCCGCCCGAAGATGCTTTTTGTGCCTCTAGTGTAGGCTGTAAGATGGCTACAGCACGTTTCATCGTACGAGCTGTCTTTACGACCTGAGGAAGGAACATTTTCCCTGATCCGAACAAATCACCAACTTTGTTCATTCCATCCATCAATGGTTTGTCGATGATATCAACAGCTTTTGGATAGACTGTTAAAGCCTCGGCTAAATCTTCTTCCAGATAGTCGCTAATCCCTTTTATTAATGCATATTGTATGCGTTCATCCAATGGATAAGAGCGCCATTCTTCTACTTTTTGCTCCGATTCTCCAGATTTGTTGTTTTTGATCTTCTCAGCAAATTCTATTAATTCGTCAGTTGCTTCTGGTCTACGATTGAAGATGACATCTTCTAATAGATTTCGGAGGTCTGTTGGTATATCTTCGTATATGACTGATTGTCCCGGATTGACAATTCCCATATCCATTCCTCGTTGGATGGCATAATATAGGAATACAGCATGCATAGCCTCCCGGATGTAGTCGTTTCCTCGGAAAGAGAAGGATAGATTGCTTACACCACCACTAATTTTGGCATGAGGAAGATTTTCTTTTATCCATGTTATAGTTTCCAAGAAATCAACTGCATAGTTGCGATGCTCTTCTATTCCCGTAGCAATAGCCAGAATATTAGGGTCGAAGATGATATCAAGAGGGTTGAAGCCATCATTAACTAATAGTTTGTAAGCTCTTTCGCATATTTCGATACGGCGAGCGAAGGTATCAGCCTGACCAGTTTCGTCAAAGGCCATAATGATAACAGCAGCTCCGTATTGTTTAATCAGTCTGGCGTGGCGAAGAAATTCTTCTTCACCTCCCTTTAACGATATAGAGTTGACAATAGGTTTCCCTTGAACACACTTTAAGCCAGCTTCCAAGACTTCCCATTTAGAGGAGTCTATCATTACGGGTATACGCGACACGTCGGGGTCGGATGCCATCAGGTTGAGGAAAGTTGTCATTTCTTTTACACCATCCAACAACCCTTCGTCCATATTTACGTCCAGCACCTGAGCTCCGTCTTCTACTTGCTTGTGTGCAATTGACAAAGCCTCTTCGTACTTTTGTTCTTTAATCAAACGTAGGAATTTGCGAGAACCGGCAACATTAAGTCGTTCGCCTATATTTATAAAGTTGATTTCAGGTTTAGCCTCAAGAAGCTCTAATCCTGATATCCACATGTATTCAGGCTTATTTGCAGGCTTGTGAGGAGTAGCACCTTTCACTAAGTCAACATATTTTGAAATATGAGCAGGTGTAGTACCACAACATCCTCCTAAAATATTAACTAATCCTTCGTCAATGAATTCTTTCAGCTGGGCGGCCATTATCTCAGGAGTCTCGTCGTATTCTCCAAATTGGTTTGGAAGTCCCGCATTCGGATAGGCTGAAACATAGCTTGGAGCCAAGCGTCCTAGTTCTTTTAGAAAAGGTTTCATATCCGAAGCTCCGAAAGAACAGTTTAGTCCGATGGATAAAAAGTCTATATGGCTAACTGAAGCCAGAAAAGCGCCTATAGTCTGTCCTGATAATGTACGACCTCCCTTGTCGGAAAGAGTAACCGATATCATAATCGGAATGTGAATATTTCGTTCTTGTTGTACTTCTTCGGCGGCAAATAGGGCAGCTTTTGCATTTAATGTATCGAAGATAGTTTCGATAAGTAACAAGTCTACACCTCCGTCAATAAGTGCTTCTATTTGCTCTTTGTACGCTGATCGCAAGTCGTCGAATGTAACAGCACGGAAGATAGGGTTCTCTACTTTCGGACTCATTGATGCAGTCTTATTGGTAGGTCCTATCGATCCTGCAACAAAGCGAGGCTTGTCCGGATTCAGATTTGTATAATCAGTTGCAGCCTTCTTGGCTAATTTAGCAGCTTCTACATTTATTTCTTTTACCAAATGAGCCATATTATAATCTTCCATCGATATGGCATTGGCATTGAAAGTATTTGTTTCTATTATGTCTGCACCTACTTCCAGATATTCGCGGTGGATAGCATCGATAACATCCGCACGAGTAAGGCAGAGCAGGTCATTATTTCCTTTTAAAAGGATGGTTGAATCTTTGAAACGCTCACCTCTGAAATCTTCTTCGGTAAGTTTATATTTCTGAATCATAGTACCCATTGCACCATCCAGAATCAGAATTCTATTTTTGAGTATATCTTGTATTTTATTCATTGTCATTCGTATTGTTTACCATTCGCCTTGTTTGACAGAACGAACTCCGTAATATCTTGCGTATATTTTATTTATCCAATCGTCTGGAGAATTACCTAATCTGTACACATTGAAGTCATCTCTCATATTCAAATTTCCCTTGAACTCTATATCGAGTACTCCTTTTTGTTTTTGTTCAAGCACAAAAAGCTCTCTTTGGTGCCAGAAATCGTTGAGATAGACTGTGTACTTATATTTACTTACATAATCTATGCCAAAATAGATTAGAAGTACTGCTACAATCAACGCTTTAAGTGCCCTATATGTTTTGGTGTTGATGTCAATATTTGCGTATAGGATACCAATAGCAATAATCATAAAGCATACGGATGCGAACATTGTTCTATCGGGGATGCCAGGGGATGCCAGCATGGCGAGAGCACAAAAATGAGCAAACAAAAAGAAAAATACAGATATTTTGAAGTGTATACTTTTAAAAAAATCTTTTTTTCCTCTGCTATATAAGAAACAGACAAAAATATAGATAAGAAACGGTATTAGTAAATTATGGTAATAAACTTTGCAAAAGAAATAAAGTCTTGTTGCTATTGATATTTCTTGAGATCTGTCTAATCTGACATAGTTTCCTGGTGCTAATAATAAGAATAAACATCCTATAAGGGCGCCAATGAGTCCGGCAATAGCCCATCGAGGAATTTGTTTTTTCTCGTATTTGAAGAAAGCTAAAGCTATGATAAGCATGAAAACTAAAGAAACAGATGTATTCTCGTTCGTCCAGCCTGCTATAATTCCAAAGAAGAACATCATTACAAGAAAGATGAAGGATTCGCCTTTCTTTTCTGTTGACTTATAGTAGTTCAGGTAAGGAAGTATAAATAATAAAATGATGACAGTACTCCATAGATAATTGGCACTGTATGTGATCCAGAAAACAGTTGATGTAAAATCCGGCAAAAGAAACCAAAGTCCTAAGGCGATTAATGTTAATAAGGAAAAATTGATCTTGTCTTTAGGTGCCGATATTTTATAGATTACAGCAATCAATACGACAAAAACGAGGCTATTGAGTAGGTCGTACCAAAAAGGGTCTAAAGCAAGAAGAAGTTGAGCTATAACATGGTTTACAACTCGTCCGCCCCAATGAAAATAATGTTCATACTGAGAAATGATTATATCTGATAAACTTGATATTCTATCGGATGAACCATAATTGGGTACCCAAATAAAGCTGTAGTCCCAATCGTCACCCAATAGAGGGTATATCATGTTTATTAAGAAAGAGAGTAAGAAGCATAAGAAAATACAGCAACAAAATAATATTTTCTCCTTCCTATAGCTTATCTGTCTTTTATTATTGAGAGTCATTTTGTTCATTATCAAAAGAAGGGATCTCTATTTTTACTGATTTAACACTGTGGTATTTTGAATATTCTCTATTCATCCATTTTGTGGAATCGAGCGAAAGGTCTACAAAACCGTATTTTTCGTGTAGTCCAATCCAAGTGTCGAATACTATATCTTCAACACCTTCTGCTTTCTGTTGGTTTAGGACAGCTTCTCGTTCTTTGAATGTCGTAGAGATCAGGTTGATTGAAGGATATTTCTTATAAACATCGTATCCAAACATTCCCATTAATGCAAAAATGAAGAATATGTTGACCCCAAATTTCCAACGGGTATTTATTTTAATTTCAGAATATAAGATACCTATTGCGATAATCATATAAATAATCATGGCAAACATGGCTCTTAATGGAAATGTTGTTGCTGCTATCATTACAAAGAATGATACATGTGCTGCGAGGAAGAAAGATAGAGATGCGACTGTCTTTTTACTCCACTTGTTTTCATGTGTATTTCGATATTTATAATAAATGACACACATGATGAGGTATAGGATAACTAAAGGTCGCATGTGTCCTAGGTAGTTACGGGAGAAAAACCTTGAAATCCTATCTTTTATAATGGTGATAAAAGGCGCATCTATCATATCTATATTATGTCTTAGTTCAGCCCCCATTCTAATATAATTCCCGGGCGCTAAGACCAGAATAAGGAAGCCGATGATTAGACCTATAAGACCTGTAATAATCCATAGAGGAAGTTCTTTTTTCTTGTATAAGTATATGCTTAAGACAAAAAGTATTAATATGATGGGAGGAACACTATTTTCGTTAGTCCATCCGGCAAGTACACCCAGAAAGAAAAAGCCGATTGATTTTGAAACAGAACTATTGTTACTCTTATACTCCTGCATGTAAAATTTATAGAAAGGATATAAGAAAACTAAAAGTATGAGCGTTCCCCATAGGTAATTGGCACTACCAGTTATCCAGAAGATATTGCTTACCAACTGAGGCATGAATATCCATGATGTACAAACGATAAAGATGAATACACCTACATTTGTTTTTTGCCCATAGTTGATAAACTTATAAACTAAAAGAACGAATGCGATATAAGCTAAGCTATTCAGTAGGTCTGTAAGTAAAGGATCTAAGGCAAGAAGAATTTGAGCTATAAAATGAACAACACTTCGTCCGCCCCAAAGCATATAATGATTGTATTGAGATACAAGAAGGTCGGACAGATTAGAGATGGGTCTGAGCGAATGGTCTAAAAATGAATTTTCGAAGACGAAGCTATATACCCAGTCGTCGGCAAATAGAGGAAGAAGTCTGTTGAAAGTGAATATGATAATGAAAATGAAACCAATTGCACTGCCAAAGACTATTTTATTACTTAATATATTTTTAAGCCAATTCATTTCTATCGATCATATTTTATTTCAATTGAAGTGATCCCATAATATTTAGCATATGCATCTTCCCACAGATAGTCTTTGAGGTGAGGAATGTCATACACTTTCTGAGTAAATATTGGATATTCTTGAGGAACAAACCTATCATAGAAAAGGAAGTCCATAGTTCCATTTTTCTTTTCTTTCAGCACATATTGTTCTCTATTGTCAAAGGTTTCTCTTAGTCGAATTGTATCTTTCAGACTGAAAGAATAGGACGCAAAAAATAATGCAATTAGAGGAATCCAGATAATATAATTTGTTATATATAGAGGCTTGAAAGAGAAGTCTAGGTTCATATAAAGCAGTAATGTAGCTGTAATAATCAGAACAATAATGCTAAACCAGACTCTCTCGGGAAATATAGGAGCAGCAGCCATTACTACTGTAGCTACAATAGCCATAATGAAAAACAGGAGAGATAATCTGAATACTGTTTGCTTATACTCCTTCTTTCCCCATTTCCAGTGTACTATGGCAGTTACTATATAGATAATAGCAGGAACAATGCCATAAACAAAGAATGTCTTTATTACTGAAATCATTCTGTAGTAGTAATATGAAAGCTCAGGTTTACCGTCAGCAATGCCATGTATAGTGTTAAGCTCTATTTTATTTCGGATAAAATTTCCAGGGGCAGACAGCATAATAAAACAGCCTATGGCAACACCAATAAATCCGAAAATAGCCCATTTTGGAATCGCTTTCTTTTCGTACTTTAAGAGGAGTATAAATAAGAAAAGAAAGGAAAGTAATCCGGCTACTAAATTCTCGTTAGTCCATCCAGCTATAATTCCCCAAAATAAGAAGATAGCACACTTTAGAATAGAATCTCTCTGTTGCTTTGTGTTATCATATTTTAGGTAATACATAGAGTAGGGGTATAGTATAGAAATGACAAGCATACAGCCCCAAAGATAATTGGCGCTACCTGTCAGCCATGCAATGCAAACCATCAAGTCTGGGGCCAAGAACCATATAAGGGCACTGATTCCTATATATAGAAAAATATTTACTTGGTGTCGGTAGTTTACTGTGGTATAGATCAGAGTAATGAGGGCTACATATGCCAGACTGTTTAGTATGTCAGCCCATGCCTCCCCTATATACAGAAAAGATTGAGCTATGGTATGCGCAACAGACCGCCCTCCCCATAGGAAATAATGATTGTACTGAGATTCTATTACATCTGCAAAACTAGAAACCCTGTCTGTATCTCTGCCAAAGACAAAAGAATAAAGCCAGTCATCATTAAATAGCGGGAAATAATGATTCAAAGCATATATTCCAATAAATGTAACAAGTATTGTTGCACTTAGAAGAAGTTTGTTTAGAGTTGCTTTTTCTTTATCCAACATGTTTTGGTTTATAAAAGGTAGTTTTATTTGTCTTTATTCTTAAAGTTTATGCTATTTACTCCGTAGTATTTTCCTAGTCGTTTATCCCAGCCCGGATCTATCATCATCCAGTCTTGTAAATCTAAAACGATCAAGCAAGATTCTTTCTCTTCAAACTTAGAGTCTATAACAAGGATATCTTGTATTCCTTTACTTTTCTCTTTCTTTATGATCTGCTCTCTTCTTTCGCAAACCTCACTGAATTTAGAAAGTTCGTCGTAGTTTATTTTACATGAAAAAATATATATTCCAAGAATCACGATAAAGATAGTACAATTTATTATTCTTAACGCTTGAGTAGAGAAATCTAGGTTGGCGTATAGAATCATGATTCCTACAATGAGAAAGATGAGTATACCAAACCAAGCTCTTTCTGGAAACATCGGGGAGCCAGACATGACAACAGTAGCAATGGCTGCAGTAAAAACAAACAATAGAGATAATTGTAGTTTGTCTCTCTTTTTTTCTTTTTTAGCCATCTTCCAGTATAAGATTATAGATGAAAGATAAATGATTCCCGAAACAAGTAAATGCCTGTAAGCTAATTTAGTAACAGTGGCGAAACGGTGAAAATAGAAAGATAGGTCTGTTTCTCTTAGTTGATGTGCAACCCATAAATCATTTTTGCTTCGTATCGCATTCCCCGGAGCAAGTATCATAAAAGCACATCCTATAATAGTTCCTATTAGTCCTGCGATCATCCATAAAGGAATTTCTTTTTTCTGTAATTTTAAAAGAATAAGTAATCCTATTATGAAAAATATAAGTGCTATTCCTACATTTTCATTTGTCCATCCAGCAAGTATTCCCAGAAGAAAAATGCCAATAGCTTTTCCTTTACTTGCTTTAGTGTCATCTTTTAAATAATAAGATGTGTAATAATACAATAGACTAAATACCAGTAAACCTCCCCATAGATAATTGGCACTTCCTGTAGTCCAAATTAAATTCTGAGACAATGATGGAAGCGAAAACCATATGAATATATTGATATATAAAAAGAGTATGGTATTTGTTTTGTTCCCTTTATTCGCAATATTATAGATGAGTAAAACAAAAAGCATATAAGCGAGAGTGTTCAGAAGGTTATTCCACGGTTCGCCTATCCAGAGTAGAAACTGAGCAATAGAGTGTAGAATACTACGTCCTCCCCACGAAAAATAATGCTCGTATTGGCTTTTCAGAATATCTGTTATTCCTGTAAGTTTTCCCCCTTCTACCAGATTGAATGAGTAGTGCCAGTCGTCAAGATATATGGGGTATAGAGTGTTTAGAATAAGAAAGAATATTCCTACAAGAAATACTACCCCATAAAATGTAAATCGTGGGGCGCCATCTTTTTCTATACATGCTTGTATCACTTTTCTCAGAATATCCATTAGCCTATTCTCATTGCTCTGTCTATAGATCTTTTATCATCCTTTTCGCGTAATGATTGTCTCTTGTCGTATTGTTTCTTACCTCGTGCAACTGCAATATTGATTTTGGCCAAACCTCTTTCGTTCAAGAAAAGACGGGTAGGAACAATCGTATAGCCTGTCTCTTTGACTAAACGCTGCATTTTTTTTAGCTCTTTTTTATTCAGAAGTAATTTTCTGTCGCGACGTGCCGAGTGATTGTTGTAAGAACCGTAGAAGTATTCTGCTATATACATGTTCCGAACCCATAATTCGTTCTTTTCGAAAATGCAGAAAGTATCTACCAGACTAGCTTTCCCGTCGCGAATCGATTTGATTTCAGTTCCAGTAAGTACTATTCCGGCAGTAAATGTTTCGACGAATTCGTAGTCGAAACTAGCTCTTTTATTCTTTATATTTATATTTTGTTGGCTCACTGTTGGTTGTGTTTTATTTACTTAAAAGCAATAACATACAAAAATAAGAATTTTAGAAGAATATCTGTTATTGAACTCTTATTTAAAAGCAAAAGAGGTGATTTGTATGATCACCTCTTTTCTATATTTCATAAAACCAGACTTATTTTTCTCTGATGAATATATTTATTTGTGTTCCTGACAGATCCCAATTTTCCCTTATCCTGTTCTCTAAAAATCTCTTGTATGGTTCTTTAATCCATTGAGGGAGATTACAGAAGAAAACAAATGAAGGAACTTGCGTGTTAGGCAACTGAGTTACATATTTTATTTTTATGTACTTACCTTTATTTGCAGGAGGTGGAGTATGCTCTATAATAGGAAGCATAACTTCGTTTAACTTATGAGTTGGTATTCTGGTTTTCTTGTGGTTATATACAATTTTTGCAGTTTCCAACACTTTCAGTATACGTTGTTTAGTCAGTGCAGATGCAAATATGATAGGGAAGTCTGTGAATGGAGCAAGACGACTTCTGATCGCATTTTCAAAAGTTTTGATAACAGCCTGATCCTTGCCTTCGACCAAGTCCCATTTATTGACACATACAACAAGTCCTTTCTTGTTCTTTTGTATCAAAGAGAATATGTTCAAGTCTTGACTTTCTATTCCTTGTGTTGCATCAAGCATCAGGACGCATACATCAGAGTTTTCTATTGCTTTGATAGAACGTATTACTGAATAATATTCAAGATCTTCTGTTACTTTACCTTTTTTTCTGATACCGGCAGTATCTACCAGATAAAAGTCCATATTGAACTTGTCGAAACGAGTGTAGATAGAATCTCTTGTTGTTCCGGCTATATCTGTAACAATGTTTCGTTCTTCACCAATCAATGCATTTACAAAAGATGATTTTCCTGCATTTGGACGTCCTACGATCGCAATACGAGGAATTTCTTCCAATTCTTCTTCGTCCCCTTCTTTGGTGAACTTAGAAATAATAGTATCGAGTAAATCTCCTGTTCCTGAACCATTGATTGCTGATATATTGAACGGATCGCCTAATCCTAAAGAATAGAATTCAGCTGATTGATGATGTAGGTTGAAGTTGTCGGCTTTGTTGGAGACTAATATGATTGGCTTGCTCGATCTTCTTAGCATGTTGCCCACAGTAGAGTCCAAATCCGTTAAGCCATTCATTACATCTACTACAAAGAGAATGACATCAGCCTCTTCTATAGCGATTTTTACTTGTTTGTTTATTTCATTTTCAAATATATCTTCTGAGTTCAAAACCCAGCCACCTGTATCTACTAAGGAGAATTCTTGACCTCCCCATTCTACTTTTCCATATTGACGATCTCTTGTCGTTCCCGATGTCTCATCGACTATAGCTTGCCGGCTCTCGGTCAAACGATTGAAAAGAGTTGATTTGCCGACATTAGGTCGTCCGACTATAGCTACTAAATTTCCCATAAATGATTTTCTCTAAATTTGCTACAAAGGTACGTAATTTCTCTGAATCATTATGATATGAAAAAAGCTCTTATTTAAAGAGCCTCTTCATTTTTACTTAAAAAAGTGAAATTTTATTTGAATATCGAACTTCTTGTACACCAGATTAAAGTGTCTTTAGACGATTTTATATTTTCTATTGATAAAAAAGGTGTTTCAGTTGCAGCATCTTCTTCGCTAACTTCTTTTCGTGGCGTAATTTGTTTCGTTGTAAAGGATTTCTCACCATCTCTTTTGTATGCTACATAATGTTGGCGAATTTTTAGCTCATTGGTGTCACCTTCTCCATAATATACCGGAGTGTCGTTATTTATGAGGTATAACGAACCATTCTCAAAAATATATTTATTGATTTCCGGACGAGAGTCGCCTTGATCTATGGCAACTGTCATTTCGTCGAGAAATATGAAATAGGTATCAGCATATTCTTCAAATAAAGTAGCTGGAAATACTCGGTCAAGTATTTTTTTTATAGAATCAGGATGTAGTTCTTTAACACCAGAGGAAGAACCTATATAACCGAAGGTTGATTCTATAGTAGATTCTCTGTGTTGTATACCACCTTCAGTCTTATCGTCTCCGCATGAGAATAAAGTTGCAGAAGCCAGTATTATTGAGATTAAAGTATATTTAAAATAATTCATATCTGATGATTTCTAGTTGAATGGATATATAACATTGCACCATACAATAGTGTCTGTAGGGTTGGTTAATTCTTCTATGCTGTTGTAGCCTAATCTATTTAATACTGTTTGTATATCAACAACTGCATTTAATGAGTCTTGTTTAAATCTTGGTTCAGTGGGCTCATCTGTTTGCTCTGACGAGAATTTAGGGTTTGTATATCCGATGAGTCCGCTTCTCAGATAGAAATTACTATTCACATCTACCAAAGCTATGAATTTAGGATTTTTAGTATTCGTTACGGAGTCAAATACCATTATATGTAGTCCGTCCTTGTCTATTACATAATCGGAAATGATTTGTTTCCCTCTGTTACCGCTGGCACTTTCCAGATAAGTTAATTTGTTTTCGTTGAATTGTAATGTTATATTCTTATAGGCATCAGGATTAAAAACTTCTGATAGGTATTTCTCAATAAGTTCTTTCTTCTTAAGATTGTTAAATTGGACTTTTACTCCTCCCGAAGGAGAGCCTTTATACATGGTGAAGTCCGATACATCTATATATGTTTGTCGTAATACTCTTTCTTGCTCATTTTCATTGCTACAGCTAAAGAACATAAAAGAAAAGGCAATTGTGAAGAATACTGAGTATGTAACTGTTTTCATAAGAGGCTTTTGTTTATAGAATGGTAAAGATAAGTAAAAAACGTTTTATTAGATCATTCTTTGATGTGCTTCTCTGTACAGATTAGATAAAAAAAGCTGCCTCGAAAAGGAGACAGCTTTAAAATATGTTTGTTGATTCTTATTTATTATAAGCCCACTTCAAGTATAGTGATCCCCATGTGAATCCGGCTCCAAAAGCAGTAAGGATGATATTGTCTCCTTTCTTTAATTGCGATTCCCATTCAGCAAGACAGATAGGGATTGTACCTGCACTGGTGTTTCCGTATTTTTGGATATTGATCATAACCTTGTCAGCAGATAATCCCATGCGGTTTCCTACAGCTTCGATGATGCGGATGTTTGCCTGATGAGGAACTAGCCAGTTTACATCGTCTTTTGTCAGGTTATTTCGCTCCATGATCTCTACAGATACATCTGCCATCTTAGATACAGCATGTTTAAAAACAACTTGTCCTTCTTGATAAACATAGTGCATGTCATTGTCTACTGTTTCGTGAGATGCAGGGTGTACTGATCCTCCTCCATGCATGTGCAGGTGAGGGATACCAACTCCGTCAACATGTAGTATCGAGTCCATTACTCCATATTCTTCTTCTGTTGGCTCAAGCATAACTGCTCCGACTCCATCTCCAAAAAGAGGACATGTTGTACGATCCTTGTAGTTCGTGATAGATGTCATTTTGTCTCCGGCTACAACAAGGACTTTCTTGTATTGACCGGATTTTACGAAATTAGAACCTGTTTCCAGAGCATAAAGGAATCCAGAACATGCTGCTTGGATATCGAATCCTAATGCATTTTTTATTCCACAAGCTTCTGCTGTCATTGCTGCAGTAGAAGGGAAGATATAGTCAGGTGTTGTAGTTGCAAAGATGATAACTTCTACTTCTTCTGGCTTAGTGTTCGTTTTTTCGAGTACACTTTTTACTGCTTCGGCAGCCATTGTAGATGTACCTAGTCCTTTGTCTAAGACACGACGTTCTTTGATACCTACGCGACTCATTATCCATTCGTCCGTAGTGTCAACTATTTTTTCAAAATCTGCATTCGTTAGTATTTTTTCTGGTGTGTATGCACTAACACCTGTGATTGCAGCTCTAATCATACCTTTGTGGTTTTGTATAGGTTAATAAAAAAAATGCCCTATTGTCTAGGGCTTTTTAAATCTTGGGCTCGAATTAAACCGCAGCTCCTTTTTCTATAGCTAATTTTCCTCTATAGTGTCCGCATTCAGGACATACAGTGTGGAATACATGCCATGATCCGCAATTAGAACATACAGCTAGTGTAGGTGCTACTGCTTTGTCATGAGTTCTTCTTTTAGCTGTTCTAGACTTTGATTGTCTTCGTTTCGGATGTGCCATCTCTTTTTTTTATTTAGTTGTTTTTATATATCTATTTTAGAAATACGTTTTCTAATTTTCATCCATTGATAAGTCTTTCAAAGAGTCCCAACGAGGATCAGAGAAAGAAGCGTCCTCTTCTTCAAAAGAAGTGTCTTCTTCGTCAGAATTATCATCTTCGTCATCGTTGCTTTTTACTTTGTGCTTATTTAACTTTGATGACATTGCTTTGTTACAAGTTCCCGGAGCATGAACTTTTTTAGCAGGTAGGCTCAATACAATAAACTCATATAAGAACCAAGCTATATTGATAGCTCCATCTTCTTCCGGAATAATTACAATCTCATCACTTTCTTCTGAATATTCTTTTCCAAACTTAACAATCAATTTATTCTTGGTTTCAACATCTATATCGATGTCATCCAAGCATCTGTCGCAAGGAACTTGTACTGAACCCTTGATGTTGAAGTTCAATTCAAATGTTGTTGAAGTCTTCTTTAAAGATACAACCACTTTTAGGGCACCTCTTTTTACATCAGCGGTACCATCATCAATGAGAGAAAAGAACTTGTCATCCAAGTCGTATTCAAACTCATGTTTTCCTTCAGATAATCCTCTTAATGGGATGTTGTATAAACTAAATTTCGCCACGTTCAGATAAAAAACTCAAAAAGAATGGCTGCAAAGGTATAAAGTTTTTTTGAATAAATAAATAATTTATCTCTAATCTTAACTCAAAGATTCTGATTGTAAACTTAAATATTCTGATATAAAAGGAAGAGTTTGTATTAAAGGTAAGTTCATCGTTTACCTTTCTTTACCTTCCTTTATTTATATATAGCATAGAAATCCCTTAAATGTCTAAATATTTAAGGGATTTTATCTTTTGAAATGAAAGGTGAAAATTAAATTACACCTTGGGCTATCATCGCTCGTGCAACTTTCATAAATCCTGCAATATTTGCTCCTTTTGCATAGTTAATATATCCATTTTCAGTTTTACCATATTTTACACATTGGTCATGTATATTTTTCATGATAGACTGTAAGCGTTGGTCAACCTCTTCGGCAGTCCATTGGATATGCATAGCATTCTGGCTCATCTCTAGTCCAGATGTTGCAACTCCTCCAGCATTTACAGCTTTTCCAGGTCCATAAAAAATATTATGTTCGATGAAAAGATCTGTTGCTTCTGTTGTACATCCCATATTAGAAACTTCTGCAACACAAAGAACTCCATTTGCAATCAGTTGTTCTGCATCATCTTTGTTTAGTTCGTTCTGAATGGCACAAGGTAAAGCTATATCTACTTTTTCTCCCCAAGGTTTTTTCCCTCTATGGAATACGGAGTTAGGATACTGTTCAATATATGGCTCAACAATATCAAGACCGCTACTTCTAAGTTCGAGCATGTAGTCTACTTTTTCCCCAGATATACCGTCTGGATCGTATATGTAGCCATCAGGTCCTGATATGGTAACAACTTTAGCCCCTAGTTGAGATGCTTTCAAAGCAGCACCCCAAGCTACATTTCCAAAGCCGGAAATAGCGACGGTCTTCCCTTTTATATCTATTCCTTTAGTATTTAGCATTTCGACAACGAAATATAGAGCCCCAAATCCGGTTGCTTCAGGGCGGACAAGAGAACCTCCATATTCTAAGCCTTTCCCTGTGAAAGTTCCAGTATTTTTGCGGGCTAGTTTTTTATACATTCCGTATAGGTAACCTATTTCGCGTGCTCCAACACCAAGGTCTCCTGCTGGTACGTCTGTGTCTGGACCAATATTTCTCCAGAGTTCAAGCATGAAAGCTTGGCAAAATCGCATGATTTCGCCACTCGATTTTCCTCTAGGACTAAAGTCAGAGCCTCCTTTTCCTCCTCCCATCGGAAGGGTTGTCAGAGCATTTTTAAATGTTTGTTCAAAGCCTAGGAATTTTACAGTCGAAATATTCAGTGATGAGTGAAATCGAATACCACCTTTGTAGGGACCAATCGCATTGTTGAATTGCACACGGTATCCAATATTTACTTGTATGTTTCCTCTGTCGTCTACCCATGTAACGCGAAACGTGAAGATGCGGTCAGGTTCAACAAGTCTTTCGAGTATTTTATTTTTCTCGAATTCTGGATGTTGGTTGTAAACGTCCTCGATGGTTGTCAATACTTCCTTTACGGCTTGTAGATACTCTTGTTCTCCCGGATGTTTAGCTTCTAGGGCTAGCAGCAATTCGTTTACTTTCATATATAAATTTTTATTTATTAGTGTTTAAAAGTTAATGTACACAAATAAAATGATTAATTCTCATTAATACCTCAATAATAACCTTTTTTATACAGATAAAGGTTGTTTAGATGTCAAAAGTTCAGCTTGTTTGTATTTTTTTTTGAATAAAAGGAATGATCTTTTGTCGCGAAAGATTGTTTATCTTTATATGATGTCAAAATATATAGAGAAATGAATAAATCAAAAATACCACCAAAAAGCTTATTAACTAATTCTAAACCGAGTAAAATAAACTTGAATGCTAAGGTTATCCCGGTTACAGGACAGACCGAAAAAAAAGATTTCCCTGTGACCGGAATGACTTGTGCTTCGTGCGTTGCTCATGTACAGTCTACTTTAAGTAAACAACCAGGAGTAGTAGAAGCTTCTGTAAATTTAGCTAATGCTACTGCGTATGTAGAATATTTACCTTCGATCACTTCTCCCGATAAAATGCAAAAAGCAGTACAAGATGCAGGCTATAATCTGATAGTAGATGCTATGAGTAAAGGTGAAATCGAAGACTTGCGAAACAAAGAGCTAAGCAAATTGAAATGGAATTGTATTCTATCTTTAGTTTTTGCGGTGCCATTAATTATCATCGCAATGTTTTTCCATGCAATGCCGTATGCTAATTATATAATGTGGGCACTCTCAACTCCTATAATATTTGTTTTTGGAAGACAGTTTTTTGTTGTAGCATGGCGACAGGCAAAGCATCTGTCAACAAATATGGATACTCTCGTCGCATTGAGTACGGGGACAGCATATTTGTTTAGTGTGTTTAATACGTTAGTTCTATCTTTTTGGGAGCAACGAGGATTAGAACCGCATGTTTATTTCGAAGTGTCGGGTGTTGTTATTGCTTTTGTCCTGTTGGGGCGCTATATGGAGGAAAAAGCTAAGCGTAGTACGACAACGGCAATTAAAGAGTTGATGGGATTGCAACCCAAAACAGCATTGGTTGTAAAGAATGGAGTTTTTGTTGATGTTCCGATCGAAAATATTCAGATAGGGGATGAGATAGTCGTTAAGCCCGGAGATAAAATTCCTGTAGATGGGATTATAAGCAAAGGTAGTTCGTTTGTTGACGAAAGTATGATAAGTGGAGAGCCTATTGCTGTAGAGAAAAAGGAAAAAGAAAAAGTCTTTGCCGGAACTATTAATCAGACTGGCAGTTTTCACTTCATAGCAAATAGGATTGGAGCGAATACCTTGCTAGGTCAGATAATAAGAATGGTGCAAGAAGCTCAAGGAAGTCAGGCTCCGATCCAAAAAACGGTAGATAAGGTATCCAGTATATTTATTCCGGTTATTGGTGCAATTGCTATAATAACATTCTTCGCTTGGTTTTTCTTGGGAGGAGAAAATGGTTTTACTCAGGGTTTGTTGTCAATGGTTACGGTTTTGGTAATTGCATGTCCTTGTGCTTTAGGATTGGCTACTCCTACTGCTATAATGGTGGGAATTGGTAAAGGTGCTACAAACGGAATTCTTATAAAAGGTGCTGAAGCATTAGAGAAAGCTCAAAAAGCTACAGCTGTAGTTTTGGATAAGACCGGGACTATTACAGAAGGTAAACCTCATGTAACTAATATGAATTGGGTTGTGCAGCCCTCGGATGTATTGTATGATGTTTTATATACTATCGAAGCATACTCTGAACACCCTTTGGCTAATGCGGTAAAGCAATATGTAAAAGAAAATGCTCGTTTGTTAGAAGGTGTAGAAGTGAAAGCTTTGACGGGTAGAGGAGTAGTAGGGGTAATCGATGGGAGGCAATATTTTATCGGTAATTTGAAACTTTTGGAAGAGCAAGGAATATTATTATCTGATGAAGAAAGGGTTTGGATTGATAAAGAAATTAATAATTCGAATAGTATTGCTCTGTTTGCTGACGAACAAAAACTTTTGGCAATAATTGCAATAACAGATACAGTAAAGAGTACATCGCTTGAAGCCATTGATAAACTAAAATCTATGGGGTTAAAGGTGTATATGTTGACAGGTGATAGCAATAGATCAGCAAAACTTATAGCTAATCAGGTGGGGATAGATTCAGAACGAATAAAAGCTGGTATTCTTCCGGCAGAGAAAACAGACTTTATCAAAGAACTGCAAAAGCAAGGTGAAGTAGTTATTATGGTAGGGGATGGTATTAACGATAGTGGTGCTTTGGCTGTTGCAGATGTTAGTGTGGCAATGGGGAAAGGGAGTGATATAGCAATGGATGTGGCGCAGATTACAATAATCTCTTCCGACTTGAATAAACTTTCTCAAGCTGTGAAACTATCTAAAGAAACGGTCAAAACAATTAAACAGAATTTATTCTGGGCCTTTATCTATAATATAATAGGTGTACCTATAGCTGCAGGAATCCTCTATCCGATAAATGGTTTTTTGTTGAATCCGATGATTGCAGGAGCTGCAATGGCTTTAAGTTCGGTAAGCGTTGTTACGAATAGTTTGTTGCTAAAAATAAAGAAAATCTAGGTTTGGATTCATATGAAAATAAAAGAGGATGGTTTTATAAAACCATCCTCTTTTTCGATATCTGGAAATATTTATTAATATTCACGTCTTCTGAAACCACCGTTTCCACCTCTGTTGTTATCGAAGTTTCTACGAGGGCGATCGCCTTCTGTGCGTGGACGAGCTTCTGATACAGAGATAGTTCTGCCATCATATTCAGCACCGTTTAATTCGTCAATAGCTTTTTGTGCAGCTGCATTGTCTTCTAGTTCAACAAATCCGTAACCTTTAGAACGACCTGTAGCTTTGTCCATAATAACTTTTGCTGAAGAGATTTCACCATATTCGCTGAATAAATCTCTTAAATCATTGTCGTTGATGCTGTAGCTCAACCCTGCAATAAAAATGTTCATTGTAAAAAAATAAAATTGTAAAAATTATAATACTTTTTGCAGAAGATGTAAATAAAGTAGGAAGGATAAAAAAAACTAGACAAGAAAGGTTACCAATAAGGGAAAATGACTTGAACAGAAAAATTTAATCAATACACTGTAAGAACTCTAATGCTAGGCAAATGTAAGCATAATATTTATTATGGAGTTGAATTGGTCTACTATTTTTTTATAATAGTTAATTTATTTACACATTTTAAGTAAAATAATATAGACTCCTGTAGATCTGAAGATAAAATATGGATGTTTTCTCTCTCTTAAATCGTATAACTTTATTCTATTGTGAAGTGCCGTAGGGATATTGTATAAAACAAATCAGGGTAGAAATATTTCCACCCTGATTTGTTTGGTCTCTGATAAGAGTTATATCTTTTTGCGATAGGATATGTCTTATTCTTGACTAGCTGCTGCTGTAAGCTCTAATGTGACCAAAGCTTTTGTAACTTCTCCTTCTGGATATTTAGTTTGAAAAGATTCAGTTTGGTCGTAATTTAATTTAATAGATGTTTTTGTAACTTCAGTAATAGTCATAGATATAGTTTCAGCTTCTTGACCTTCTTCAGTAATGGCTAGAGTCAATATTTTGTCAACATAAATATAAGTTCCACTTACCGTGTTTTCAGTACCTTCTTCGCCTTCTTTTGTCATTTTGAATGTTTTGTCGTCATTCAATTCGATAGACTTAAAGTTGTTGCTAGCTAACTCTGTTTTAATTTTCTCTGCAGTTTCCTCGTTAGCTTCAACTTCTACAGCTAGTTTAGTTTCGTCTAGGTTCCATGTTCCAACTATGCCAACCACATTAACTGTAATAGTTGCACTTTTACCTTCTTTGTCAGTTACTGTAACAGTTGTACTTCCTTCTGCTAGAGCTGAGATTATGATTTCACTTTCTTTCGTTTCTGCAGTAGCAACTTCTTCATCAGTTACGATTGCTTTGTAATCTCCATTTCCTTCAGTAATTTTAACTACAGCTTTTTCTCCTACTTCTATGTTGACTTCATTTTGTTCAACTTTTAGGTTTATCTCATCGTCGTCGTTGTCACAAGAAGTGAATCCAACAAAAAGGGTGGCCATGAGTAGGGTTAAAAGTAATTTACTTTTCTTCATAATACTAATCATTTAAATTATTAAGTTATTAATTGTTCTACAAAGTGATTGATGTATTATTGATCGGAAAAGTTGCATGGAAGTTTCTTTTTTATGTTTTTTATCTAGTATTTAAGAATAATGATTGTCTTTTGCGTCGCCTGTAAAGTGTTGATTAATAGAATTTAGAGGTGGTGTTTTGATGGAGTGAATTTTTTCTTATAATTTAGCAAAAAAGCGAATTGATTTACAAAATTTGTATTTGAGGGATAATGAAGAGTATTATAGTTTTATTAGTATTGATTCTGTTTTCATGTTGTAATGATGAGAGGAATGACAGGGTGTCTGCAGTAAAAGCTACTTTGTCAGATATGGAATTAAAAGGAGGGACTCTGATTCCGGAAGGTTATAGTATTAATGCATCAAATGTAGAGAATGTTACTCAAATATTACATCCGGTATATACAACAATTGAAAGAATGTCATTTTCTGTATCTTTTACTGTAAATAGTAAGAATGTCATATTAAGAATAGGCAAAGGGTTTTGTTTTGCCGAAATATTGGGTAATCAGATGAGTGTTTATCAGATTTCGGATGATTTTAATGGTTCTTCTTTGATAGATATCATTAATTTGCCTTTTTGTTTAGTTGAAAACACGAAATATAATATTTCAATAGATAAACTTGATGGGTATAGACTCAAATATTCTATTGTTTCAGTAGATAGTCAGTTTGATAAAATATATAATATAGATACAGGATCTGGCTTTAATGTAGTCAGAGCCTGGGGGCAAGCATTCTTTGGGGTAAAAGATGGGAATGTATTAGTAAATGATGCTATTATTACAACTGGTTATGACAGAGAGACAGTTGTCTCATTTTGGGGTGATTCTTTTTTTGATGCGGCGAACTTAGTTGGTAATGGGGGGACCTTCAAAGATCGTTATTGTGATTTGGTAGCACAGGAAATAGGATATGAAAAAGTTCCTATTATGGCTCGTACAGGACATGCCCTTGATGCTTCTTTCCTTGCTCGATTTAAGATTGAAAATAGTTATTTTAAATCTCCTTATGTATTTATTGCTATGGGGACAAATAATAGATCCTTGGATGAATACATCACTTATGTAAAAGAATGTATTAAGGAGGTGAAAAGAAATAAGCAAACTCCTATACTCGTAACAGTTACTCCTCGGCCAGATGTTGATTACGCTTTGGTGACGAAGCCTATAAATGAATGGGTTAGGGCTAGTGGAGAGCGATATGTGGATATTAGTAGAGCAGTTACGGATGATAATGGTAATTGGATGCCTTTGTATGTTGTTGCGGATAGTATACATCCTTCTGTAGAAGGAGAGCACGCCATGTTTAGACGAATTAAAATTGATGTGGCTGAATTATTTTATTAAAGGTCTAATGGCTGTGTAATGTTTATATAAAAAAAAGTTGCATGACCTCATGCAACTTTTTTTATTATTAAGATTGTTATTCTTATTCGATAGTAAGAATTGTAACACCTTCAAGAACTGAATCTCCTTGATTTACATTGATCGAAGCTACTGTCCCGTCTTTAGGAGCAGCGATAGCATTCTCCATTTTCATAGCTTCAAGTGTAGCTACGTTTTGACCTTTAGTAACTTTGTCTCCAACGTTAACATTGATTGCTACTACGATTCCAGGAAGTGGAGATTTTACGGCTCCAGGTCCTCCTGCTGCAGGAGCTGGAGTTGCTGCAGCTACAGTTGCTTTCTTAGGCGCAGGTGCTGCTGCATTCTTCTCTACAGGACGAGAGATTAGTGTTACTTCTTCTTCGTTGTTTACCAACTCTACTTCATAATTGCTTCCATTAACAGCAACTTCAGCAACAGAGTTATCCAACTTATTTACGGCTACTATATAGTCCTGACCGTTGATTCTGTATATAAATTGTTTCATGATAATTTCTATAATTTTATTTTCTTACTGGCATTTGAAGCATTGCACTGCTTCTGTCGACCCAAGGAAGATTGTCTTTAGATACATTTTTGATAGTAAGTACATTACTCTCTTCATCGTGTTGATGTTGAGTGTCGTATATAGCCATCGCTATTGCAGCTAAAACATCTGTGGGTATATTTTTATCACTCATAATTTTAAGCTTTTACTTATTTATTCGTAATCTGGTTACAATTATAGAGGCAAGTTATCATGCTTCTTCGCAGGGTTCACTTGTTGTTTAGTTCTTAGTTGTTCAAGACCACGAATTACGCGGAAACGAGTGTTGCGTGGTTCGATAACATCCTCGATGTATCCATAACGAGCAGCATTGTAAGGGTTGCTGAATTGCTTGTTGTATTCTGCTAATTTTTCAGCTTTTACTTCAGCCGCTTTGTCGCCGGCCTCTTTCACTTCTTTAGCGTAAAGAACCTCAGCTGCACCTTCTGCACCCATTACTGCAATTTCTGCAGTTGGCCATGCATAGTTCAAGTCACCACGAAGTTGTTTACAGCTCATCACAATGTGAGAACCTCCGTAAGATTTACGTAGAGTAACTGTTACTTTTGGTACAGTAGCTTCTCCGTATGCGTAAAGAAGTTTAGCTCCGTGAGTAATAACGCCTCCGTATTCTTGTCCTGTTCCCGGAAGGAATCCTGGTACGTCTACAAGTGTTACTAATGGAATATTGAAAGCGTCACAGAAACGAACGAAACGTGCCGCTTTGCGAGATGCGTTGATATCAAGAACACCAGCCATATACATAGGTTGGTTGGCAACGATACCTACCGATTGTCCATTCATGCGAGCAAAACCTACGATGATATTTTTTGCATAAGCTGAATGTACTTCAAGGAATTCTCCATTGTCAACAACCATTCCGATTACTTCAAACATGTTGTATGCTTTGTTCGGATTGTCTGGGATTATTTCGTTTAGTCTGTCATCCATACGAGCAACAGGGTCGTTGCACTCTACGCGAGGAGCTTCTTCTCTGTTGTTTGACGGAAGATATCCGAATAATTTTTTAATCATTTCAAGACCTTCGTCTTCGTTAGCAGCTGTAAAGTGAGCAACTCCCGACTTAGAAGCATGTACACTTGCTCCTCCTAGATCTTCTTGTGTTACATCTTCGCCAGTTACAGTTTTAACCACTTTAGGGCCAGTAAGGAACATGTAAGAAATTCCTTCTACCATAAGAGTGAAGTCTGTCAATGCAGGAGAGTATACTGCTCCACCGGCACATGGTCCGAAGATACCAGAAATTTGAGGAATAACACCAGATGCAAGAATGTTGCGTTGGAAGATTTCGGCATATCCGGCAAGAGCGTTTACGCCTTCTTGGATACGTGCACCTCCCGAGTCGTTAAGACCGATAACAGGAGCACCTACTTTCATAGCCATATCCATTACTTTACAAATCTTCATTGCTAGTGTTTCGGAAAGAGATCCTCCGATAACTGTAAAATCTTGTGCAAATACATACACTAAACGTCCGTTGATAGTACCGCTACCGGTAACAACTCCGTCACCTAGGAATTTTGTTTTTTCCATTCCGAAGTTTGTACAACGGTGTTCAACAAACATGTCGAACTCTTCGAAACTACCTTCGTCAAGTAAGATGGCAACACGTTCGCGTGCTGTGTATTTACCTTTAGCGTGTTGAGCTTCTATTCTTTTTGCTCCACCACCAAGGCGAGCTTTAGCGCGAAGTTCTACAAGCTCCTTAATCTTTTCCAGTTGGCTCATATTTTCTATTTTAGATTCTGATTAATTTGATTTCTGTTTAGATAAGAAAAGACTTTACTGCACCTGTTTTTTTTGATGCCGTAAAGTCTTTTGTACTTTATTTTTTAGGAGTTTCACAAAATTCTGTGAGAACGCTACCTGTTGATTTCGGATGTAAGAAAGCGATGTCTAGACCTTCTGCACCACGACGAGGAGCTTTATCGATCAGTTGAACTCCTTTTGCTTCTACTTCAGCCAGAGCATTAGCTACTCCGTCCTGAACACACCAAGCAATGTGGTGGATGCCTTCGCCTCTTTTTTCAATGAATTTAGCGATAGTGCTATCCGGGCTTGTCGGCTCTAGAAGCTCAATTTTTGTTTGTCCTACTTTGAAGAAAGCAGTTTTTACTTTTTGGTCTTCTACAACCTCAATGTTATAACATTTTAGACCTAAAACTCCTTCATAGTAAGGTAGTTGTTCTTCGATGCTTTTTACAGCGATACCTAGATGTTCAATGTGTGAAATATCCATGATTAATCTTTATAAAAAAGTTATTATTTTGGTTTGACGCAAAGGTACTATTAAAATATAAGACAAAGAAATTAAAATAATAAAAAAAAATGAGCATATGCACAGATGTTGGTGTTTTGTGCAGTCTAGGTGAGGGGTGTGCTTTAATCTTTTGATTCTTAAAATGAAAGCTGTGAACGAGATCTTGCTTTTTAACCTTCCGTAGACGTTGTTTTAACAGAAAAGAATAGGAAATATGAATTAAATTTCCTATATTCAGAGACTAAGTGAACAATTAAGTGTGGTTGTTCATTATATAGATATACCGCTTTGTGTTTCATCGTTTAAAAGGGAGGTTTTATGTTGTTGCAGGAAATTTTGAAAGCAGGGGATGTTCTCTATAGAGTAAACCCCAAAAACTTATCGATGAAGGTGTTTGTTGTTAGCGGTTCGGAAGATGTGTATAATTACACCACTACGAATTTTGAAGATTTTTCTTTAAAATGTGAGAAAAAAAGACTACAAATACCTCTTGATGAGTTTCCGTGTGAGTTTAGGGGATTTTGGTATTTTCTAACAGAAGAGGAAGCAAGTGGCTTCGTTAAAGCTCAGATTGGCTTATGATAGATTTATTATCAAATGAAAAATTAAAGCGAGACTAATTTCAATAACTAGTCTCGCTTTTTGTCTTATCTAAAGAGGATAAATGTAGATTGCTCCAATTGTTGATTAGATCGTTTTATACTTGATAAAATATATAATTAACAGAAGCCATCCGGCAATCATAAATAAACCTCCTATAGGAGTAACTGGTCCTAGAAAGCGAAGGTTTACATTCCAGTAATCGGCAAACGAAAGGAAGTAAATGCTAAAAGAAAACAAGAATACGCCTAGAATAATACATATGGCTGCCCATTTTTCTACAGAAGTGCTGAATGATAAGAAAAAGCCTATTGCTAAGAGTGCTATTGCGTGATACATCTGGTAGCGTACTCCTGTCTCGAAGCTGAGAAGCTTTTCGGCAGGTAATATTTGTTTAAAAGCATGCGCACCAAGAGCGCCTAGTATCACAGAAAGCATTCCGTAGATACTAGCTATAATTAAAACACATTGTTTCATTTTCTGTCGTCTATTTTAGTGTATTCTTTAATTTCAGCCGCGTTCTTATAAGCCGGGCGTATAATTCTTTTTTGTTTAAAGTTCAATTCTTCTATCCGATGTGCTGACCAACCGACGATACGAGCCATAGCAAACAAAGGCGTAAATATTTCCTGAGGTAATCCTATCATGTCATAAATAAAGCCAGAGTAAAAGTCAACATTTGCACAAACTTGCTTTCCTTTGTCTTTCCCTTTGAATTCCATGAAATTATATACTGCTCGCTCTTCCAAAAGGTTCATGAAATTATATTCATCTTCACGACCTTTTTCTATAGCTAAATCTCGTGCCATTTCTTTAAGTAAGACTGTACGTGGATCGGATATGGTATAAATAGCATGTCCTATACCATAGAATAGTCCTGATTTATCGTAGGCTTCTTTGTTGAATATTTTATGAATGTATGAGTCCACTTCTTCTACGTTGGTCCAGTCTTTGATATTGCGTTTTATGTGCTTTAGCATATCTACAACCTTGAGGTTTGCTCCTCCATGCAAAGGACCTTTGAGTGAGCCAATACCGGCAGCAATAGCTGAATAAGTGTCAGTGCCGGCCGAACTGGTGACACGTACCGTAAAAGTAGAGTTGTTACCACCTCCATGATCGGCATGAACCATTAGTGCCAAGTCAAGAACTTTAACATCTAGAGGAGTATAGTTTCTCCCTTTTATCATATATAAGAAGTTCTCAGCCAATGATAAATTGGGTTGTGGGTGTCTGATATGCAAGGATTTTCCTTGTTCATGTCTTATCGCATTGTGAGCGTAAGCCACAATTGTAGGGAAAGTAGCAACAAGGTTGAGTGACTGTCTGATCAGGTTCTCTGGAGAAGTACTATCCGGATTATCATCAAATGTATATAATTCAAGCACACATCGTGATAGGTAATTCATGATGTCTTTTCCTACAAGATCGAGAATGTGCATAACAATCTTTGGTTTCAGATCCATTGTTTTGCTTAATAGATCAGAGAATTCAGCAAGTTCTTTTTTGTTAGGTAAATCTCCTGACAATATAAGATATACAACTTCTTCGAAGCCTAGTCTGTCTTCTTTTTGAGCGCCTCTCACTATGTCTTCAAGACTCATTCCTCGATACATAAGTTTTCCCGGAATGGGGAATGTGTTGCCATTCTCGTCTCTGTCGTATCCTACAACATCGCCGACTTTGGTAAGTCCTACAACTACTCCGGTGTGATCTTCATTGCGTAAACCTCGTTTAACGTTGAATTGTTTGAATAATTCATTACTGATATTGGAGGTGTTGGTAACCGTTTGGGATATACGGTTTACTATTTCATTATTATTTAGTCTTTCCATAATAGGTAGTCTTAGGGGTGTCGTAATATTAAATGTTATTATTGGCAGAGAGTGTGAGGTCGCAGTTTAGCTGCACATCGTTGATGTCGGCTCCAATCTTTTTGTAGAATTCAATGGCCGAAGCATTCCAGTTGGATACCTGCCATCGTAGTTTGTTGCATTCTTTTTCTTTAGCAAAGGCGATAACTTTTTTTATCAGTCTTGACCCGACTCCTTTACCTCTGTATCTCTCTTTTACATATAGGTCGTCCATATATAAAGATTTTCCAACCCAAGTATGATAGGTGAAAAAGCAGGTGGCATAGCCCATTATCTCATCGTTTTCACCTCTGGCTATAAAACCATGGATGTAATCTTTTTCGAGGATCATCTTTTCTTTAGAGTTGATCATCTTTTCGGGCGATTTTTCGAAAATAGAGAACTCTCTGAAAAGATGAATCAATTCGTCGAAATCTTTTTCCTTTATCGGTGTAATATTCTCGTTTACCATTCGATTCTTAAAAGATTTATTTACGGCTCATGTAATTTAATGCGCTTCCTGCTTTAAACCATTCTATTTGAATGTCGTTGTATGTATGAGCTACTTCGAACGATTCTTTAGTCCCGTTGCTATGAAGTAGTTCGATTGTGAGGTTTTGTCCGGGCTTGAAATCTATTAAGCCGAGAATGCTTATCTTGTCATCTTCTCTAACTTTGTTGTAATCCTCTTTATTTACAAAAGTAAGTGCCAGCATACCTTGTTTCTTAAGGTTCGTTTCGTGAATACGTGCAAATGATTTTACTATAATAGCTTTTACATTCAGGAAACGAGGTTCCATAGCTGCATGTTCGCGAGATGAACCTTCTCCATAATTCTCTTCTGCTACAACGATAGACCCAATTCCCTGAGCTTTGAACTTTCGGGCAAGCTTAGGAACTTCAATATATTCTCCCGATTCGGAGTCCAGTACAGCGTTCGTCTTTTGATTGAAAGCATTTACTGCGCCTATCAGCATATTGTTCGAAATATTGTCGAGATGTCCGCGGAAGCGAAGCCATGGTCCCGCCATAGAGATGTGGTCTGTAGTACATTTACCCTCTACTTTGATAAGTAAAGGTTGATCTATAATATCCTTTCCGTCCCAAGCAGGGAAAGGTTTTAATTCTTGTAAACGTTGCGAATCCGGAGCTATTTTGACAATGATGTTGCCTCCATCGCTTGCTGGTGCTACATATCCGGAATCTTCCATTGCATATCCGCGAGGTGGAAGTTCGTAGCCATTTGGTTCATCTAATTTTATCTTTTCGCCTTTTTCGTTTGTCAAGGTATCCGTCATTGGATTGAAGCATAAATCGCCGGCGATGCTTAATGCAGCTACAATCTCAGGCGATGTTACAAATGCATGTGTATTTGGATTACCATCATTTCTTTTAGCAAAATTTCTGTTAAAAGAAGTCACGATTGAGTTAGGGCGATCGGGGTTGTCATTTTCTCTTTTCCATTGACCGATACAAGGTCCACAAGCATTGGCCATAATGGTTGCGCCTGCGTCTTCGAATATTGGCAATATACCGTCTCTTTCGGCAGTGTAGCGTACTTGTTCCGATCCGGGGTTGATTATAAATTGAGCTTTTATTTTAATGTCTTTTTCTTTCGCATTCTTTACGATAGATGCTGCTCTCGATAAATCTTCGTAAGAGGAGTTTGTACAAGAGCCTATTAAGCCAACCTCCATTTGCTGAGGATAGCCTTTTTCTTTGACAACTTTTGCAAACTCAGAGATAGGGTAGGCCGCATCCGGAGTGAAAGGTCCATTCACGAATGGCTCTAGGGTAGATAGATTTATTTCTATTAGTTCATCATAATATTGTTGAGGGTTGTTGATGACGTCTGCATCGGCTTGTAAGTATGCTATAATTTGATCGGCAAGTTCAGCAACATCACTTCTGTCTGTTATTCTTAGATAATCTGATGATTTTTTGTCGTAAGGGAATATTGATGTTGTTGCACCAACTTCAGCACCCATGTTACAAATGGTTGCTTTCCCCGTAGCAGAAAGAGATTGCGTGCCTTCTCCGAAGTATTCGATGATGGCGTTTGTTCCTCCTTTTACAGTTAAAATTCCGGCTAACTTTAATATTACATCTTTAGGAGAAGCCCAACCTGATAATTTTCCGGTAAGTTTTACTCCGATCAGTTTAGGCATTTTTAGTTCCCAAGGCATTCCTGCCATGACATCAACAGCGTCGGCTCCTCCAACTCCGATAGCGATCATTCCCAATCCTCCCGCATTAGGGGTGTGTGAATCTGTTCCTATCATCATGCCTCCGGGGAAAGCATAATTTTCGAGAACTACCTGATGGATTATTCCTGCTCCCGGTTTCCAAAATCCTATACCAAATTTGTTTGATACAGCGCTAAGAAAATCATAAACTTCCTTGTTGGTAATTTCGGCTGTGTTTAAATCTTCTTTAGCTGATTTGTAGGCTTGAATCAGGTGGTCGCAGTGCACTGTTGATGGAACAGCTACCTCTGTTCGTCCTGAGTTCATTAATTGTAATAATGCCATTTGTGCTGTAGCATCTTGCATGGCTACTCTGTCCGGATCAAAGTTGACGTAGTCTACAACTCGTTCAAAATCTTTGATCTGCTCGTCAGTAGAGAGATGTGCATATAAGATCTTTTCACTAAGTGTTAATGGGCGATTTAACATAGTTTTAGCCTTTTCTACTTTTTGGGTATAAGTAGAATAAAATTTGCGAATCATCTCTATGTCAAAAGTATTACTCTTCATCTCTATTTTATTTTAGTTGATCTATATTGTTTCTTTTGTTTACAATGTACTAATTTTTTTGTAAAAAATATGATAGTAAACCGTGTGTCTTATTCTTAATTTTATAAAAACTGTAAATTGTTGTTTAGTGAAGAATAATACCATCTCTTTGAGTCGGATTACTCTGTTTGTTACTAGTGCGTTACATTGTGTATTGGGTATGTTGGTCTAACAGATAATATTTATTAGCAATAAAGAAATAATATCAATGCTAAACTATACGTTCTGAAAGTAATATGCTTCCCAATGTGAAATGTATAAATGCAAAAATAGGCAAAAATATGATAAAAAGATAAGTTTAATAAGTTTTTTTTGTCTTTATGTATTGTTTTGGCAGGTATTTTGTGTTCTTGTGTTGAATAAGCATGGTTTTGTTTGATTCTTGATAAATTATTCTAATTAGAGTATTAAACCTTTTCCCCTTAAAAATATCTAAGAAAATAGAACCATAAAATTATGTAAGAGTATTTTCTTACTTTTGTAGTTTACTAAAGATTATTGCATGAAAAATATAACGATCATATTTCTTTTATTTATATCAACATTATCTCTGTATGCACAACCTTCTTCTGATAAATTGATCAGGCAGGGTGTTGCTTTACATGATAAAGGGAAATATAAAGAAGCTATCACTTGTTACGAAAATGCGCTGAAGGTTAATCCTAGTTCTATGTCGGCTGTCTATGAGATGTCTTTGTCTTATCTACATCTGAAAGATTACAAAAAAGCAATTGAGCATAGTACAAAGGTTATTACAGCCAATTTTAAGCCATTGCTGATGGATGCTTATATTGTTAAGGGGACAGCTTTGGCAAAACAGGACAAAATAGATGAAGGGATAAGTTTACTTAAAGAAGCATTGGTGAAATGCGGAGATGAATACCTGCTTCACTTCAATTTAGGGCTCAGTTATTTTAATAAAAAAGATAGCCAGATGGCAGTTCATCATCTTCAAAAAGCAATAGAAATAGATGCAACCCATGCAAGTTCTTTTCTGTTGTATGCATATGCTTTAAATGATTTGGGGCAATGGGTACAGAGTTTCTACTCTTTCCATTTTTTCTTACTTTTAGAGCCTAATACAGAGCGCTCGCGTGATGCTTTTGGTGAAATGTATGATATAATCACTGCTAAGTTGGAAGTTGGAAGTGATAAATTGGGTTTAGAAAACGATATTGATCGTAAGAAAATATATGATCAGCTTCAAGAAAAAAAGACCGGAGCTACGGATAATGTTTCTCAATATAACTATTTTGTAGAAGCGTCAAAATTGATATTTTTTAATGTAGGACAGCTACAAAATGAATCTCAAACAGGTTTGCTATGGTTCTTCTTTGTCCCTACTTATGAAGAGATATTAGGATCGGGGCACTTCGAAACCTATTGTCGGTATGTGAGTGTTGCATATTATCCGGAATCTCTCGAATGGTGGGAGAATAATAAGACTCAAGTTGATAATTTTATTGAGTGGTTTGAACATGGGCAGGGAGTCTCAAGTGATATGGAAGAGGACGCTTATTTTGGAGATGATACAGATATAGAATCAGAAGGAGAATAATCTGTCCTAGAATAGAGAAAGTAAATGTTACAAGATACAGAGCAGGATTTAATAGAAAGGCTTCATGATCCGGCAACACAGCAGGCCGCCTTTTCCGATTTGGTGAAAATGTTTAGTGAATCTCTTTATTGGCAAATACGAAAGATTGTGTTGAGCCATGATGATGCCAACGACGTTTTACAAAATACGTTGATTAAAGTTTGGTCAAGTATAGATAATTTTAGAGGAGATTCGAAGCTGTCAACATGGTTGTACCGTATTGCAGTCAACGAATCTATTACCTTTTTGAATAAGCAAAGAAGTCAGAATAATGTGTCTATGGATGATGCTGATTCTTTCCTTCTTTCGCGTCTCGAAGGAGATGAATATTTTGACGGGGATGAGGCTCAGTTGCAATTGCAAAAAGCGATTCTTACACTGCCCGAAAAACAGCGTATTGTTTTTAATATGAGGTATTTTGATGATATGAAATATGAAGATATGTCGGAGGTGCTTGAGACTTCGGTTGGGGCATTAAAAGCATCTTATCATCATGCAGTGAAAAAAATAGAAGAATTTTTATCGAAAGAGCATTAAACCTTTTTACGTTTAAGTAGTCTATAATATAGATAGTCCAATAAAGAAAGATAGTTATGTTGGAAAAATTTGATAAAAACAGCAATCCGTTTAAAGTTCCGGAAAATTACTTCGAGAATTTTAATGCGGAAATTATGACTAAACTTCCGGCTAAAGAAACGCAAAAGAAAGTGATACCTATGTGGAAAAAAGTTTTCCCTTGGACAGCTGTAGCTGCAGCTCTTTTTGGTGTTCTTTTTATGACAGGAGTGTTTAGGCAAGGAACTGGTACCACCGGACAAACGAATATATATTTGTCTTCCGGGATTGCTTCAAATTCGGTAGAAGAAGATTATTTCTTATTTCTCGAAGATGAAGTGTCAGATGCTTACTACAAAGAAATAATGTTTAGTAATTAAAAAGTATAGATTTTGTTATCGATGAAATTAAAAAATATTTTACTCTTGTTGACTCTATTTGCTTCATTGTGTGTGTGCGCACAGGGTGGCCCAGGTAAGCCTAATAAAGGTAAAGGGTTTGATGTGGAAGCTTTCAAAAAGGAAAAGATGAACTTTCTTACAAAAGAAATGAGTCTGAGCGAAGAGGAGGCTAAGGCATTTTTACCTCTCGAAGCGGAGTATACAGATAAGAAATTCCAAATTAATAGAGAAGCGCGTAGAGAAACACGTGAGTTGAGACAGAAGGATAATAAGACTGATGCTGACTATAAAAAGATAACGGCAGTCAATCTGGAAGCAAATAAAAAAGAAGCTGAACTGGAAATAGAATACTTCAAAAAATTCGGAAAAGTTCTTTCTGCCGAAAAAGTAGAAAAATACAGAGCTGCAGATCTGAAATTTAAAGAAGAAATGCTGAAGCGACACAAAGAGCGTAAGAGAGATAGAGAAAAATAAGAGTCTATCTTGCAATTTTGATGTAAAAAAGCTAACAAAAAGTTTTGTTTCTTCTAAAAAATGTATATTTTTGCTTTCGTTAAAGCCATAATTATGAACAATAAAATGCATCATCATCATCATTTTTTACTTTCCACTGGTAAGTAACCTATATTGATGTGATGTTTGCAAAAATATAATAAGAGCTTACCTGATAGTGGTAGGCTCTTATTTTTTTATCCGAATCACAATAAAACAAAATACAATATGAGACTGAGAATTGCAGTACAATCGAAAGGACGACTATTCGAAGAAACAATGGAGCTTCTGAATGAAGCAGGTATTAAACTGAATAATATTAAACGTACTTTGCTGATTCCGGCAAAAGACTTTCCTGTTGAAATATTGTTCTTGCGTGACGACGATATTCCTCAAGCAGTAGCAACAGGTGTTGCAGATATAGGCGTGGTTGGAGAAAATGAGTATGTGGAGAAGAACGAAGATGCGGAGGTTATTAAGCGTTTAGGTTTTAGTAAATGCAGGCTTTCTTTGGCTATTCCTAAAGATGAAACTTATGATGGGGTAAAATGGTTTGAAGGAAAAAAGATAGCAACCTCTTATCCTCATATTTTGAAGACGTTCTTGAAGAAAGAAAATGTAAAATCGGATATACACATTATCTCTGGCTCGGTAGAAATAGCCCCGGGTATAGGATTGTCTGATGCCATATTCGATATTGTAAGTTCGGGAGGTACACTGGTTAGCAATCGCCTCAAAGAGGTTGAAGTTGTTATGCAATCGGAGGCCTTGTTGATAGCAAATAAAGAGCTGACAGCGGAGAAAAAGGAAATATTAAATGACCTGATTTTTAGGATAGAAGCTGTTCAGACAGCTGTCAACAAAAAGTATGTATTGTTGAATGCTCCTGAGGATAAGATAGATGAAATTATAGATATCCTTCCGGGTATGCGTAGTCCTACTGTAACACCGTTGGCTACAAAAGGTTGGTGTTCAGTACAATCTGTTGTAGAAGATAAGCGTTTTTGGGAGGTAATCAGTAACCTGAAAGCCTTAGGAGCAGAAGGTATAATCGTATTACCTATCGAAAAAATGATATTATGATACAAGTCTCAGAAGATGTAGTTCTTTATCCTCTGTCTGTGGATGATATCTTTAAGATATTCAATACCTTGGATCAAGAACGAGAGTATATGCGCGAGTGGTTGCCATTTGTGGATACTACGAGGGGGGTAGAAGATACAGGAAACTTTGTAAAACATGTATTAGAGTCGGAAGATTTGCAATTTACAATCTGTTACAAAGATCAATTTGTCGGTCTTATAGGGTTTAAGGATACTGATAAAGACAATAAGAAAACAGAAATTGGCTATTGGCTTTCTCAATATGCTCAGGGAAAGGGTATTATGTCTAAGTCTGTCTTTAAATTGTTGGAATATGCCTTTAATGGTCTCTCTGTGAATAGAGTACAAATAAAAGTAGCAGTAGGTAATCATAAAAGTCGCCGTATACGAGAACGATTGGGTTTCCAACTTGAAGGAATAGAGCGAGACGGAGAGCTGTTGGTTGATGGAATCTTTACCGATATTGCAGTATATAGCTTACTTAAAAGAGAATTTCAAAAATAAAATATATGCAGACTATAAAATATCCAGAGCGAAATGACTGGAAAAAAATCTTGTCTCGCCCGTCATTTGATACATCGTCTTTAAATAATACAGTTTCAAAAATTCTTTCGGAAATAAGAGAAAGAGGGGATGCTGCTGTTTTTGAATATGAAGAGATGTTTGATAAAGTGAAGTTAAATTCCCTAGCAGTATCTCAATCGGAAATAGATGAAGCTGATAAATTGGTTTCAGATGAATTGAAAAATGCGATTCGTATAGCAAAAGCAAATATCGAAAAATTCCATAGTAGCCAGTTATTCGAAACAAAGAAAATAGAAACAGTAAAAGGTGTTACTTGTTGGCAAAAGTCTGTCGCGATAGAAAAAGTGGGTCTATATATTCCAGGGGGAACAGCGCCACTTTTCTCTACAGTCTTGATGCTTGCTGTTCCGGCTAGAATAGCAGGTTGCAAAGAAATCGTTTTATGCTCTCCGCCCAACAAAGAAGGGAAACTTCATCCAGCTATTTTGTTTGCTGCAAAAGAAGCAGGTGTAAATAAAATATTTAAGATAGGAGGAGTGCAGGCTATCGGAGCTATGGCTTATGGTACAAAAACAGTACCTCAAGTCTATAAAATATTTGGTCCGGGCAATCAATATGTGATGGCAGCAAAGCAGTTAGTCAGTCTTCGCGATGTTGCCATTGATATGCCTGCTGGTCCATCCGAGGTGCAAGTTATTGCAGATGAAATGACAGATGCTAGTTTTGTTGCAGCAGATTTATTGTCTCAGGCTGAGCATGGAATAGATAGTCAGGTGATTTTGACTACTACGAGCGAAGAATTTATATCCAGAGTGTTCCATGAAGTTGAACAACAATTAGCCAAACTTCCGCGAAGGGAGATTGCGGAGCAAGCTTTGGAGAATAGTAAACTGATACTATTAAGGGATCTTCAGGAAATTATTGATATTACAAATGAATATGCTCCTGAGCATTTGATAATAGAAACAGAAGATTATATGGATATTGCTGAGAAAATTGTGAATGCAGGATCTGTTTTTCTTGGTAGTTATACGCCCGAAAGTGCAGGAGATTACGCTTCGGGTACAAATCATACCTTGCCTACCAGTGGCTATGCTAAAGCTTATAGCGGCGTCAATTTGGATAGCTTTATCAAAAAAATCACATTTCAGGAGATTACGAAAGAAGGTATAAATAACTTAGGTCCGATCATTGAAGTGATGGCAGAGAACGAAGAACTTTTTGCACACAAGAATGCAGTCACTTTAAGACTTAAATAGCTTATGGAATTCAGAACGATAGAATATAATTCGGTAGAATATATCGAAATGGTAGAATTGCGAAATACCATTCTGTTAGAGCCGATTGGGCTTCCTTACTTTGACGATGCTTTTGAGCAAGACGAAGAAAGTCTCTTTTGTGCCGGTTACAAAGACGGTGAGTTGATTGCATGTTGTGTTCTTACAGAACTTGATAATCGTTTAATACGATTAAGACAAATGGCAGTAGCAGAGGAATATCAACGTCAGGGAATTGGCTCTCAACTGCTCTCTTTTGCGGAAAATGTTGCAAGAGAAAATAGCTTTAAGGAAGTGACGCTTCATGCACAGCGAAAGGTAGAAGAATTCTATCTGGAAAACGGATATCATTTCAATGGGGAAGAATTTGTTGAAGCAGGTATTGTTCATATCTTAATGAATAAAAACTTATAATGGACTTTATTATCATAAGTCTCGATACTCCCGAATATGAACAGATGGTTAATCTCAGATCTAAAATTCTGAGAGAGCCTTTAGGTTTGTCTTTTACTGAAAACGAACTGAAAGATGATGAAGGAGATATTCTGTTTGGAGCTTTTATGCCTAATGGAGGAGAAATAGTTGCATGTTGTATCCTCAAGCCGTTAGAAAGCGGGGTAGTTAAACTGCGTCAGATGGCAGTGGACAAAGAAATGCAAAGAAAAGAGATTGGAACGGCAATGCTATCCTTTGCCGAATATGTAGCGACTAAAGAGGGATATGATCAAATTGTATTGCATGCCAGAGAGGTTGCTATGGCTTTTTATCTTAAGTATGGTTATGAAGTAATAGGAGAATCGTTCCTAGAAGTAGGAATTCCTCACTATAAAATGGCGAAGCATTTGAGTAAATAAATATAAAATATGGAAAAAGATAAACAACAAGTAATAGACGAAGTGTCTAAATATATTGATATCACATTAACCCCTTTTGGTAAACCTCAGCGTACAGTGATTGATGTCGAAAAGCGCGATCCTATGTATGGTGGAAATGGAGTTGTGTATATGCTGTCTGTCTTCGAAAAAGGAGAGCTGGTAAATAACCGTATAGGAACATATATGGTATTGCTAAATAAAGGAGATCAAGCTGGTTTTCACGAACATGGAGCTAAGAAAGAGCAAGAGCTTTATGTCATTGTTCATGGGCAAGGCGAATATATGGAGCGTGTAGGGCTAGAAAATATTACTCGAAGGTTTGACCTGAAGAAAGGTAACCTGACTTCTATACAAGGCGATGATAATTATCATTCGATAATAAATACAGGGGATGAGCCTCTGATAATATTTGTTGTTACTACCTACGAAAAGAATTGATAGGCTTCGTTAACAAAAAATAGCCGGTAAAAGCAGGGGTGTTTTAGTAATTCTGACTATATTTAAGGAAATTACTAGATGTTAAACCATTAAACCTGTTTTATCATGAGCAAAAGAATTTTGATGTTAGCTGGCGATTTTGTAGAAGACTATGAATTGATGGTGCCATTTCAAGCGCTGAGTAGTATAGGGTATCATGTAGATGTGGTTTGTCCCGGTAAAAAGGCGGGAGAGCAGATTGCAACAGCAATTCATGACTTTGTTGGTTTTCAGACCTATGTAGAGTTGAGAGGACATAATTTTACCTTGAATAAGAGTTTCGATACTGTAAAATTGGAAGACTATTCAGGTTTATATATAACAGGAGGACGAGCCCCAGAGTATATTCGCCTCGATCCGAGGGTGTTGGATTATACGCGATATTTTTTTGAGAAGAATTTACCCGTAGCTGCAGTTTGTCACGGAATTCAGATTTTGACAGCGGCAGGAGTAGTGAAAGATCGCACTTTGACTTGTTATGTAGCCGTAGGACCGGAGGTGACGCTTGCAGGAGGAAACTATAAAGACGTTCCTGCTACTGAAGCGGTAACTGACGGTAATTTAACGACATCTCCTGCATGGCCAGGTCACCCGGCAGTGCTAAGAGAGTTTTATAAATTGTTAGGTGCTAAAATTGAATTATAAATTATATTTATAAACACAGATATAGTAGCTGCAATATGGACTTTATTATTGTAGCTACTATTGTTATTGAACAAAAGCTTTTGAATTTTAAATTAGAGAAATTTTAATTGAACGATGGACTTACAGAAACTGGTACGTAAAAACGTATGGAACATGAAAGCTTATTCATCAGCAAGAGATGAATTTAAAGGAGAGGCGTCAGTCTTTCTCGACGCTAACGAAAATCCCTTAAATGATAGATATAATCGTTATCCCGATCCATTGCAATGGAAGTTGAAAGAAAAAATAAGCACAGTAAAAGGAGTCCATCCCGAAAATATATTTTTAGGTAACGGAAGTGATGAGCCTATTGATCTGGTTATCCGCGTTTTTTGCGAACCTCGTATTGATAATATTGTAGCTATAGATCCTACTTATGGTATGTATGAGGTATGTGCCAATGTTAATGATGTAGAGTATCGCAAAGTGCTGCTGAATGAAAATTTTGACTTGGATGCAGATGCTTTGTTGGCCAAAACAGATGATAATACAAAGTTGATATTCTTGTGCTCTCCTAACAATCCTACGGGGAATCTGATGAACAGGGAAGCTGTAGAAAAAGTCTTGAATAATTTTAAAGGTATTGTCATCGTTGATGAGGCTTATATAGACTTTGCTGCTGACGCTACATGGATAAATGATTTAGGCAACTATCCTAATCTTATAATATTACAAACTTTCTCTAAAGCGTGGGGCTTAGCGGCTGTTCGTTTGGGGATGGCTTTTGCTTCACCTGAAATAATAAAGCTGTTCAATAAGGTGAAGTATCCTTATAATGTTAATATCCTTACTCAGAACTTTGTTATAGACGAACTGGATAAACTTTCTCTGCGCAAAGAGTGGGTAGAGACTTTGTTGAAAGGGAGGGCTTTTCTTGTGGAAGAATTATCAAAACTATCTTTTGTAGAAAAAATATATCCGACCGACTCTAATTTTGTATTAGTGAAGGTAAACGATGCAAACGGTATTTATAAAAAGTTAGCAGACAAGGGTGTAATAGTTCGTAATCGTAATTCGGTTTCATTGTGTGCAGGATGTTTGCGAATAACAGTAGGTACAGACCAAGAAAATAAAATATTGATAGAAACACTTCAAAGTTTTTAATATAGACTAGAAATGAAAAAAAGAGCATTGTTTATAGACCGTGATGGTACTTTAGTTATAGAGCCTCCGATAGATTATCAATTGGATAGTCTAGAAAAACTGGAATTTTATCCAAAAGTATTCCGTAACCTATATTTTATAAAAAAGAATCTTGACTTTGAGTTTGTAATGGTCACAAACCAAGATGGATTAGGAACTTCTTCTTTTCCTGAAGAAACATTCTGGCCGGCTCATAACTTGATGATGAAAACGTTAGAAGGAGAAGGGATACAATTCGAAGATATTTTAATTGATCGTAGCTTCCCTGAGGATAATGCCCCAACCCGAAAGCCTAGAACAGGGATGCTGGGTAAATATATGACGGAAGATTATGACCTTGCTAACTCTTATGTTATCGGAGATAGATTGACCGATGTAGAATTGGCAAATAACTTAGGAGCAAAAGCAATTTTCTTGAATGATGAAGTAGCTGTTCCCGCTGAATTGAAAGAAGTGTGTGTATTGCAAACTGCAGATTGGGATGTAATATCTGAATATCTTTTTGCTGGCGAACGAAAAGCTGAAGTAAAGCGCACTACCAAAGAAACGGATATCTATGTGTCGATAAACCTAGATGGAAAAGGAGATACTGATATTTCGACAGGTTTAGGTTTCTTCGATCATATGCTTGATCAGATAGGTAAACATTCAGGTACAGATATTACGATCAAAGTAAATGGAGATCTGGAGGTTGATGAACATCATACAATGGAAGATACAGCTTTGGCGCTGGGTGAGGCTCTTTATTTGGCATTAGGAAATAAGCGAGGCATCGAAAGATATGGATATTGTCTGCCGATGGACGACTGTCTTTGCTCGGTTGCTCTTGATTTTGGAGGTCGCCCGTGGCTAGTATGGGATGCTGAATTTAAACGTGAGAAGATAGGAGATATGCCTACCGAAATGTTTCTTCATTTCTTCAAGTCGTTAAGCGATGCTGCGAAAATGAATTTGAACATAAAAGCTGAGGGTGCAAATGAGCATCACAAGATCGAAGGAATATTTAAATCATTGGCACGTGCTTTGAAGATGGCTAAAAAAAGAGACATATTTAACTACGAGCTACCTTCTACAAAAGGAGTAATTTGATGAATGTTGGGCGCTTAAATACAATAAATAAAGGCTTTCTACTGTTTTTATAGAAACATTAACTAGTCAATTTTCATTTTTTGTGTAAGTTTGCACCGATGAAAAAATATACGGTAACAATATTGCTGTTTTTTGCTGCATTTTTGTTTGTTCATGCTCAAAACAGAGAGATTCCATCAAGAGATCATATGGAACATAATGCTGATTCAGTTCGTCTGGATTCAGCATTATTGCATAATAAGGGCAATATAATAGATACAGTAGGCTTGCAAATGCCTAACATATATGCTTGGAAAATATCCCGTCGTCTAGGCGAGCGAACTTTTGTTCCAAGAGATACATTGACTACGAATTTTCACCAAAGTATGTCTGTAGATGGTAAAAGTGTAGCAATGGGATACCTTGGTAATATAGGCTCTCCCGCTCAGTCTAAAATATTCTTTGAGCGTCCCGAAGCATCTCGCTTCATTTTCTTAGACCCAATGTATCTTTGGCGGAAGAATCCGGAAGATCATTATTTCCTGAATACAAAAGTTCCCTATTCAAATGTAAAGTATCAAAGTGGTGGAGGTGGAGAAACTGCCGAAAATCGTCTACAAACAGAACTTACAATGAATTTTGGGAAAAAACTGAATGTTGGGTTTGATTTTGACTATGTGTATTCTAGAGGTTCTTATAAGTCTCTGTCCAATAAGCAAGTTAGTTATGATTTTTATGCCAGCTATATAGGCGATAAATATAAAATGCATGCTTTCCTATACAACAATAACTTTACGAATATAGAGAATGGAGGTATAGAAGATCTTTTATATATAACCAATCCCGATGCAGCAAACGGAGGTAATGGCTTTAAAGGTAGTTCTTTGGATATTCCAGTAAGGATGGAAAATACCCGTAACAAAATGAGAGGTCGCCATATTTATGTGACCAATCGTTACGATTTGGGAGACAATATGGAGGAATATCAGATAAATGATACGCTTACGGGAGTAAGAAAAAAAGCTAATTATGTGCCTCTGGCAAGTGCTATTTTTACAACACATTATAGTGATCAGCGCAGAAACATAACTTCTACGAATAAAGAATTGGATAAGATTTATTTTCCTTATTACGAGAATGGGGAATTGGTCAATAATCCTAAATATGGGGACGATATAGATGATTATATGTCTTATTATTCCTTCAAGAATACATTGGCTCTAGCAATGAATGAAGGTTTTCGTAGTTGGACTAAGTTTGGCTTAACGGCTTTTGTGGAGTATGATATGAGGAAATATCTGAAACCTCTCTTTATGTCAGGATTAGAGGAAGGGGCTTCAAGTAATATGCCTACACCTAATATAAAATTAGGAGAAAAATATAGCGAAAACTCATTGTTGATAGGAGGTGTCCTTTCTAAGGAAAAAGGTAAATACTTAAAGTATAGAGCATCCGTTGAGAAAGATTTGCTGCGAAACGACTTTAAGGCAGATGGAGAAGTAGAGACCATGTTTGACTTTAAAGGGAAGAAACTTTCTGTAAAAGCGAATGCATATATAAAAAATATAACTCCTAGTTTTTTTCAGAATCATTTTGCTTCTAAATATTGGAACTGGAATAATGATTTTGGTGATACGAGAAGAGTATTTGTAGGAGGTGAAATTAATCTACCAGAACTCTCATTTTCTAAAACTCGGATTAGTGGAGGTGTAGAGAATATTCAAAACTATATCTATTGGGGGGCAGATGGCTTGCCACGACAAGCTTCAGGAAGTGCACAAGTCGTGTCTTTGCGTTTAGATCAAAATCTCAAAGCAGGTATATTGCACTGGGATAATCAGATTGTTTATCAAAAGACAACAAATGATGAAGCTATTCCTCTGCCAGATTTGAGTATATATTCTAATCTATACATAATGACAAAGATAGCTAAAGTGCTTACTCTTCAGTTAGGTGTAGATGCACACTTTCATACAGAATATTATCTACCTGGATACGAGCCGCTAACAATGCAGTTTTACAACCAAAGAGAAAAGAAAATAGGGAATTTCCCTATAACAACAGCTTACTTGAATTTACATCTGAAATACACTCGTTTCTTTGTAATGATGTATAATGTAGCAGAGGGTATGGGTAATGGACAATCATTCTCAATGTATAGATACCCTGTTAATCCTATGGGGTTAAAGTTAGGTCTGTCTTGGCAATTTAATAATTAAATCGAATGTCAAAGAAGTACTATGTCATATTAATTTCTACTTTGGCTGTAATATTGATCATAATTGGGTTGATATTCAGGAAAGAGGAAAACTATACAATCAAAGACTTTGATGAAATAAAAGAAAGCGGAGTTATCCGTATTGTTACCGATTACAATTCGGTTGGCTATTTTGTGTCGGGAGATACGATTGCCGGCTTTAATTACGAGTTAATAAATCTTTTAGTAAACTCTTTTTCTCTAAAGGCGGAGATCGCTTTAGAGTCTAATTTAGAGAAGAGTATAAAAGGTATTCAGACAGGAAGATATGACTTGTTGGCTCAAACTCTTCCTATAACAACTGAGTCTAAAAAAGAGTTGCGTTTTACAGAGCCAATTCTTCAAAACAGGCAAGTGCTTGTGCAACGGAAAAAAGAATACAATGAGGATATTGAACCTCTTAGGAGTCATTTAGATTTAGCAGGGAAGACATTATTTGTCTCACTGAATTCTCCGGCAATTCTTCGTATACAAAATCTATCTCATGAAATAGGTGATTCTATTTATATACGAGAAGATAGCTTATATGGTCCGGAGCAACTGATAATGAAGGTTGCTGCAAAAGAGATTGATTATGCTGTTTGTGATGAGAAAATAGCATCAACAGTAGCGGAGGATATTCCTGAAGTAGATTATAAGACATCAATTGGTTTCACTCATTTAGAAGGGTGGGCTGTAAATCAGAATTCAACAATACTCCTCGATTCTTTAAATCATTGGATAAAGAAATTAAAACAGACAAAAGAGTATAAAAATCTCTACAATAAATATTATAAATAGAGCTTATATACAAACTCTATGATGAATAACTTCTCTTGATATATCATCTTTCCTTCTCTTTTATTGATAGTTATATGTGTTCCTTACGCTTTTATTTGCACAAAAGTGTAAAAAAAAAGATTAAATTTGCTATCTTGACATTGCAATGACGTGAAAAAAGAACTATCTTCGTGAGATTTAATAAAGTGATATTTAGAGTGGAAGCATTCTTTCGTACACATAGGTATTTAGTAGAGCATCTTGATGGGGTTATTCCGCGTCAATTAATAAAGCAGATTGATTGGACTCAATCATTAATTGGCATAAAGGGGACCAGAGGAGTTGGTAAAACAACCTTTCTGCTTCAATATGCAAAAGAATTCTTTGATTTAGAGAAGAAAGATTGCCTCTACATGAACATGAACCAGTTTTACTTTACTGTGCGAACCATTACTAGTTTTGCACAAGAATTTGTAGAAATGGGAGGCCGTACACTACTCTTAGATCAGGTTTATAAATATCCTAATTGGTCGAAAGAATTACGTGAATGTCATGAGAAGTTTCCTCAGTTGAAGATTGTTTTTGCAGGGTCAACTGTAATGAAACTAGACGAAGACGAAGAGTTGTCTTCGATTGTTAGTGTTTATAACTTACGAGGGTTTTCATTCAGAGAATTTCTGAATATTCAGCTAGGTGAGCGATTTAAGCCTTATAGCTTAAAAGAAATAATAGCTAATCATGAAAAAATAGCAGAAGATATCTGCTCTAAGGTAAGACCTTTAGATCATTTTTGGGCATATTTGCATCATGGTTATTACCCTTTTTATTTGGAAAAAAGAAATTTTTCTGAAAACCTACTTAAAACAGTAAATATGATGCTTGAAGTAGATGTACTATCTATCCGGCAAATTGAACAGACATATTTACCTAAATTACGGAAGTTACTTTATTTATTATCTCATACTTCTCCGGGGAAACCTAATATAAGCCAACTTAGTGTCGATTGCGAAATATCGAGAGCTACAGTAACTAACTATTTGGAATACCTGAAAAGTGCAAGGTTGATAAATATGTTATATAAAGAAGGAGAAGAGTATCCTAAGAAACCGGATTTGGTGTATATGCATAATACAAATCTAATGTTTCCTCTAAACTCAGAACCGGTAGAAGATCAGGCTTTAAGAGAAACTTTCTTTTACAACCAGCTTCATCATAGCGATAGTAAGTTGAATAAGGGGCCGAAAGTAGGAATGTTTATAGTAACAGATAATAATAGAGTTAAATATAAATTTAAAATAGAAGGGCAAAAGGGACGAGGTAAACATAAATCTGATCTATTATATGCTGTAGGCAATATGGATAAGGGAGAGAAAAATGTTATTCCTCTTTGGCTTTTTGGCTTTTTGTACTAAAATAGAAATATGAAAGTTTGGATAACTCTATCCAGGCTATGATTATATAAATTGATAATAGAGAAACTAAAAGATAATCAACTATTACAAAGAAAGTATGGCTAAACAAAAGAAATTCTTAACATGTGATGGTAATCAGGCAGCTGCACATATATCTTATATGTTCAGTGAGGTAGCTTCGATTTATCCAATCACCCCATCGTCTACTATGGCAGAATATGTAGATGAGTGGGCTGCAGCCGGAAGAAAAAATATATTCGGCGAAATACTTAAAGTGCAAGAAATGCAGTCTGAAGCAGGAGCGGCAGGTGCTCTGCATGGTTCGTTACAAGCAGGAGCCTTGACAACAACGTATACAGCTTCGCAAGGTCTGTTGTTGATGATTCCTAATATGTATAAAATTGCAGGGGAATTATTGCCAAGTGTATTTCATGTATCGGCTCGTGCTTTAGCAGCACAAGCTTTATCTATCTTTGGAGACCATCAAGACGTAATGGCTGCACGCCAAACAGGTTTTGCAATGTTCTTCTCAGGGTCGGTTCAAGAGGTAATGGATTTATCAGCAGTTCCTCACTTAGCTACTCTAGAGTCAAGAATCCCATTCATGAATATATTTGATGGGTTCCGTACTTCTCACGAAATACAAAAAGTTGAATTAATGGAGCAAGAAGATTTGATTCCATTAATTGATCAAAAAGCATTAAAAGAGTTCCGCGAGAGAGCGTTAAATCCAGAAAACCCGGTAACACGTGGTACTGCTCAGAATGATGATATTTACTTCCAGTCTCGTGAGGCTGCAAATAAATTCTATGATGCAGTTCCTGAAATTGTAGAAAAATATTTAGCTGAAATAGCTAAAATTACAGGACGTAAATATGGATTGTTTGATTATTATGGAGCAGAAGATGCAGACCGAGTAATCATTGCGATGGGTTCTGTTACAGAGGCTATTAAAGAAACAATTGATTTCTTGACAGCGAAGGGAGAAAAAGTAGGATTGGTAGCAGTTCACTTATATCGTCCTTTCAAAGCTGAAGCTTTCTTGTCTGCAGTTCCAAAAACAGCTACAAAAATAGCAGTTCTTGATCGTACAAAAGAGCCGGGAGCTCTTGGACAGCCATTATATATGGATGTTAAAGACTGTTTTTATGGAAAACCAGATGCTCCAACTGTTGTTGGTGGTATTTATGGACTTTCATCTAAAGATACTACTCCTGCACAGATCATGTCTGTATATGAGAATCTAGCAATGAACATGCCTAAGAATGATTTTACTATAGGTATTGTAGATGATGTTACATTCAAATCACTTCCTCTAAAAGAAGAAGTTTCTGTAGACGAATCTAATTACGAAGCTAAATTCTACGGTTTAGGTTCTGATGGTACAGTGGGTGCTAACAAAAATACTGTTAAGATTATCGGTGAAAATACTGATAAATACTGTCAAGCGTATTTTGCCTATGACTCTAAGAAATCAGGAGGTTTTACTGCTTCTCACCTTCGTTTTGGTGATCATCCAATTCGTTCTACTTATTTGGTGAATACTCCAAACTTCGTAGCATGTCACGTGCCTGCTTATCTTCATCTTTATGATGTGACTAAAGGTTTGAAGAAGAATGGTACATTCCTTCTAAACTCTGTTTGGAGTAAAGAGGAAGTTGGAAATTATCTACCTGATAATGTGAAAAAATATTTAGCAGTAAATAATATCAACTTCTATATTATCAATGCAACTAAGATTGCTACAGAAATAGGTCTTGGAGGACGTACTAATACTATCCTTCAGTCGGCATTCTTTAAAATCTCAGGAGTAATCCCTTACGATTTAGCTGTAGAACAAATGAAGAAATTCATTGTAAAATCATACGGACGTAAAGGAGAAGATGTTGTTAAGAAAAACTATGCAGCTGTAGATCGTGGTGATGAAATAGAAAAAGTAGAAGTTCCTGCAGAATGGGCTAATATAGTTGTTGGTAAGCCAGAAGAGGATGATGCTCCTGAATTTATCAAAAAAGTAGTTCGTCCGGTAAATGCTCAACGTGGTTACGATCTTCCAGTTTCAGTATTTGTGGGACGTGAAGACGGTACATGGGATCATGGTACTACCGAATACGAAAAACGTGGGGTTGCGGCTTTTGTTCCTGTATGGGAAGCTGAAAACTGTATTCAGTGTAATCAATGTGCTTACGTTTGTCCTCACGCAACTATTCGTCCATTTGTATTAGATGCGGAAGAACAAGCGAAAGCTCCTGCAGATGTAACATTGTTGAAAGCGCAAGGAAAACAATTTGACGGTATGGCATTCCGTATTCAAGTGGATGTATTAGACTGTCTGGGTTGTGGAAACTGTGCTGATATCTGTCCAGGTAAAAAAGGCAACTCTGCTCTTAAAATGGTTGAGATTGGCGGTCAATTCCCAGAACAAGATAATTGGGATTTCATGATCAAGAATGTGAAAAGTAAAGCTCATTTAGTAGATACAAAACTGAATGTGAAGAACTCTCAGTTTGCAACTCCTTTGTTTGAGTTCTCAGGCGCATGTTCTGGTTGTGGAGAAACTCCTTATATAAAATTGATTACACAGTTGTTCGGTGATCGTATGATGATTGCTAATGCAACAGGTTGTACATCTATCTATGGAGGTTCTGCTCCTTCTACACCTTATCGTAAGAATGAAGAGGGTAAGGGTCCAGCTTGGGCTAACTCTCTGTTCGAAGATAATGCGGAGTTCGGATTAGGTTTTGCTTTGGCTAATATTACCATGCGTGATCGTATTGAGAAATTGATGAAAGAAGGAATTGATTCAGAACATACACCTCAAGAGGTGAAAGATTTATTCCAATCTTGGGTCGATAATAAAAATGATGCTGATAAAACAAAAGAACTGCAGCCTCAAATCGTAGTAGCTCTAGAAGCTGGAAGTGCTCAAGGTTGTCCTAGATGTAAAGAATTGCTAGATCTTAAACAATATATTGTAAAACGTTCTATCTGGATCTTTGGTGGTGACGGTTGGGCATATGATATAGGTTTCGGAGGTCTCGATCATGTGATTGCATCAGGAGAAGATGTGAATATCCTTGTTCTTGATACTGAGGTTTATTCTAATACAGGAGGTCAATCTTCTAAATCGACACCAGTAGCAGCGGTTGCTAAATTTGCTGCGGCAGGTAAGAAGGTTCGTAAGAAAGACTTAGGTATGATTGCAACTACTTATGGTTATGTTTATGTAGCTCAAGTTGCTATGGGGGCAAACCAGGGACAATGCTTGAAAGCTATTAAAGAAGCAGAAGAGTATAAAGGACCATCTTTAGTAATAGCCTACTCTCCTTGTATTAGTCACGGATTAAGAAAAGGCATGGGACATGCACAGGATGAAGAAAAAGCAGCTGTTGCATGTGGATACTGGCACTTGTGGCGTTACAATCCAATGTTGGAAGAAGAAGGAAAAAATCCATTCACATTAGATAGTAAAGAACCAGATTGGTCTAAGTTCCAAGAGTTCTTAGGAGGTGAAGTGCGTTATACTTCTCTCCAGAAATCAAATCCAAGTGAATCTCAAGAGTTGTACGAAGCGGCGCAAAATAATGCTATGTGGCGTTATAAGAGCTATAAACGTATGGCAGCAGATGTTTATGATAAGTTTGATGAAACTTCCGAATTGCAGAATTAATAATTCTTGATTTCTATAAACTACAGGGTGGATCTCAGTGTGGATCTACCCTGTTTTATGTAAAATAAAGAGATGTAGAATGTTACTCTATGTATACTTGTGTTATTTTACATGTTAAAATATTAATTTAATTAAAAATATGTATTATCTTTGCTCCACTTGTTATATAGAGTTATTACAACTGACATGAAACTTATGAACAAAAAAACTTTACTAACTTCACTGTTATTGATCTGTGTATCAATAGTGTCTTATGCACAAACTGATCAATCTGGACTATATTCAGTTCCTTCAAGAAATGAATATTTGCTTAAAGATCCTCTCTGGTTTATCTCATTAGGAGCAGGGGGACAAGTGTATTTCGGGGAAGACGACAATGGTGTTCCTGGAAATAGAATTAGTTTGAACCAAAGAATAACTTTGGCTCCAACGCTTACTATCGGACGTAGGATAGGTAATTTGCTTATTCTTCGTTTGCAGTTATCCGGCGGTTCTTTGCACGGATTTAATGATGGGTATAATGGAACGTACACCCGTTGGGGGAAAGACGGATCCACTGGTTTGGATATTAAAAATATGACTAAAGACCCTTATTGGGATTATCTAGGTATGGTTGAAGGTGTAGACTATGCTTATGGTAAGGTTGATATGTCTGGTGTTGATGTTTGGCATCCTACCGGTTGGAAAGAAAACGGACATTATTATATGCAGCATATGCGTTATTTTAGTGCTACAGGAGATGTCGCTTTAAACTTTCTTAATGCTATAAACGGATACACACCATTGCGTAAATGGGAGATTTATCCTTTTGTGGGATTAGGTATATATCAACGCTTTGCTCATCATGGAACTCTGAATAATACATTTCTTGGTGGTAGCGTAGGGGGGCACATTGCTTTTACTTTTGCTAAGAACTTCCAAGTTTATCTTGAAGGAAGAGGTGTGTTACTCTCAGATGAGTTTGATGGACAAAAAGGAGACTTTAGTAATAATGGAATTGCTCAAGCTACTTTAGGGGTAACTTATAAATTTGGTAAACCTAGATACATTGACCCTGCTATTGAATCACGTTTAGTTCAACCATACAATATTGCCAGAGCATGTGATAAGATGGTTCTCGTTCCTGGAGGAAATATTGAAATGGGGACAGGAATTGACCCTCTATGGGGTGATACTGTGCCGCGTAAACTTGTAGCAGTAAGTCCTTTCTGGATGGATGAAACAGAGGTGACAAATAAACAATATAGAGAATTTGTATATTGGGTACGTGACTCTATTATCAGAGAACGCTTATCTGATCCTAAATTTGGTGGTGATCCTACATTTAAAGTATTAGTAAGACCTGAAAAAGACATGTCGGGTGAATACGGTTCGGTAGGTCAGCGTGTGAATTGGTTAAAACCAATTCCTTGGAAGAATCCAACAGCTAGAGAAGCTGAGGCTATTGCAAGTGTAGTTGGTCCAAGTTCGGTTAATTCAATGCAAACTAGTATAATCCCGTCTGCTATGAATTTTAAATATGACTGGTTTGATACAAAAAGCTTTTATCAATTCATTTCTAAAAAGCAATCAGGCGAAGCGAATTCTATTGTTATTGCAAAAGATACAGCTTATGTAAATACTAGAGGTGAAATTGTTAGAGAAACGCTTTCGAGAGAGTCTTTCGGTAATCCAGTCGATTTTACTCATACATATATAGTAAATATTTATCCAAACGAAAATGCTTGGGCAACAGATTTTGCTAATGCAAAAGGCGAACAATATGTGAAAAATTATTTTACAACCAAGGCTTATGACAATCATCCTGTGGTTGGCGTTAGCTGGGATGCTGCAGAAGCTTATTGTGCTTGGAGAACCGATCGTTACATCGCAGAAGGTAAATGTGACTTGAGTGGTTTTGAAGGATATCGTCTACCTACTGAAGCAGAATGGGAATTTGCTGCAAGAAATGGACGTTCAGATTTAGATTATTCATGGTACTCGGATAAAACTCATACAACAGAGGGATTAGCTCATGCAAACTTTAGAGCATCTGAAGATTTAAAAGATTTAGTATCTCCGGTAGCTACTTTCTTGCCTAACCGATTTGGTTTGTATGATATGGTGGGCAATGTTGCCGAATGGACTGTTACATCTTATACAGAATCTATCGATCGTATGACAGATGAAGTTAATCCTGACTTTAGCTATAGAGCTACATTGTCTGATCCGGCTATACTAAAACGTAAAATAGTAAAAGGTGGTTCTTGGAAAGATGCATCAGTTAAGGCTGGTGATAGAACTATCGAATTTCAAGATAAATCTCGTTCTTATATCGGCTTCAGATGTGTGAGAACATGGGGTGTTGATGAAAAAGGTAAAATCAGATAATTTCAATAATAATAAAAAACAATTTTAGACGTTGTATTATTATTAGTAGTAAAAAGTCTTAATTATATTCGTTGAAATACAACAATGGGGAATGTAGCTCATAATCTAAAACGTTTTCTTGCAAGTAGAAAAGGACAGATAATGTTTAATATCATTTATAGCTGGGGTGCTGCCGTAGTTATACTTGGTGTTATGTTCAAAATCATGCATTTCCCTGGTGGTGATTGGATTTTAATGGCGGGAATGATAGTTGAAGTCCTTGTCTTTATTGCGGCAGGACTAGACTATTCTTCTCATGATGTCCCATCATCGGATGGGGGGCAAGCGGGTGTAATTATAGGAGGAGGTTCTGCTATAACTCCGGCAGTAGAAGCCATACCATCCAATAAGAACAAGATGGATAAGCAAACAATGAATCAACAAGGTTCTGTAGTTGTGATTGCTGGAGATCCTCGAGGAGGTGTAGTTAATTCGGCTTCTGTTGGAACTCAAACTATACCAGTTGATCAACAAAGTGCTCATCGCGCATTTGATCCTGGTGTAGCACAATCTTTAGATGATACTTCAAAGAAAATAGAAGATATATCTAAACAGCTTTCAGGGACACACGAGTTTGCTGAAAATCTTGCGACATTAAATGAGAATATTAAAGGACTAAATGATGTGTTCAATGGTCAGTTGCAAACAATAACAGAGCAAATGTCCGCCATCAGATATATTAATGATAGTCTGCAAAGAATGAAGAATCTCTATGATGGAGCTATTGGTGATAGCTATATGTTCAGAGAGGAAACAGCTAAAATGACTAAGCATATTGAAGCATTGAATAATGTATATGCACGTCTGTTGCAGGCGATGACTACAAATAATAATAACAATAATATGAACCCCAATAATTTCTAATTTTGGCAAAGGCTAAATATTAGTAATTAAAAAGAGATAACTGATGGCATTAAGTAAAGGGCAAATGACTCGGCAGAAGATGATAAATCTGATGTATCTGGTTTTTATCGCTATGCTTGCCTTAAATATATCCACAGAAGTCTTAGATGGGTTTGTGTTGATGAACGATAATCTTCAGGAATCAATTAAGATTGCAGATGAACGTAACGAGAAGCTTTATTCAGATATAAATGTATCGTATACTAGTAATCCTGAAAAAACGAGAGACTCATACGAGCTTTCTAAGAAGGTAAAGTTGCAGTCCGATTCGGTCGTTCTGTTTATTCAAAAATTGAAAGAAGATATTGCTCGAAAGACTGATGGATCTGATGCAGATGCTGATAATCTTAAGAAAAAAGATAAATTAGGTCCCTCTTCTGAAGTGATGATGGCTCCTGTCGGCGGACAAGGAAAAAGACTAAAAGAAATGTTGGATGCATATAGAGAAAATATGCTCGTGTATATTTCGGATAGTATCAAACAAAATGTAGTAAGGAGAACTTTATCTACAGAGCCATCTGAAAGGGCTAGAAAAGATAGAAAGAACTGGTTGCAGGCTTCCTTCGAGAATATGCCTAGTATTGCAGCTGTAACTCTACTTACAGAGTTGGAGATGAATGTTAGACAAGCTGAAGGAGAGGTGCTGAATAATCTAGTTCAGGATATTGATGTGAAAGACTTGCGTGTTAATGAATTGAGTGCATTTGTAGTTCCTCAGTCCAATATAGTAATGCAAGGTCTTCCGTATCGGGCAAATGTTATTCTCGCTGCAGTAGATACTACTCAGCGCCCTAAGGTTGTAATTGATGGTAAAGAGTTGCCATTAGATAATAATGGTTTGTATGAAGTAGGCACAGCTTCTGTAGGAACAAAATCATTTAATGGTTATATAGAGTTGTTGGATCGGATGGGAAATTCTTTGCGTAGAGATTTTACACAAGAATATACTGTTATTGAACCAATGGCTACTATTGCTCCTCTTTTGATGGATGTTGTATATGCCGGAATTCCGAATGAAATAAGTATTTCGGTTCCCGGAATACCTAGTCAAGATATTGTAGCAACAGCAGTAAAAGGAGGAACATTGACTAAGTCTGGTAAAAACTGGGTTGCTGCACCTGCTACAGCTCAAGTAGGACAGAAATTTGTGATTTCGGTTTCGGCAAGAGTAAACGGAGCTTTAAGAACAATTGTCGCGGGTAAAGAATTTCGTATAAGACGATTACCTGACCCTACACCATACATAGCCTATAATGATGCAGAAGGGAAAGCTAAAATGTTTAAAAGAGGAAATCTTTCAAGATCAGTTCTTTTGGGCACCGATGAATTAAAAGCTGCAATTGATGATGGAATTTTAAATATTCCGTTTACAGTAACAAGCTTTACGACTCTTTCTCTTGACGCAATGAATAATGCTTCTCCGGAATTGTCAAATGGAGCCAAATTTTCAGATAGGCAAAAAGAGCAGATCAAGCGCTTAGCTAGAGGTTCTGAATTGTTTATTACAAAGATTAAGGTTAAAGGACCTGATGGGGAGAGAGAACTTAACACAATGGTAGTAAGAATTAATTAACACAAATATTGTATTATGAAATATATTGTTTCATTTATGCTTAGTGGGCTTTTCTTTTGTAGCTCGCTTATTGCACAAGACAACATAATTAAAGAAAAAGTAGTCGATCAGGTAGATGTTGTATCTTATGAAATAGAGGCTGTAGTTGCATCACCAAGTACTAGAGAATTCTCTATTATAGAAAGCTTTAAAAATGATTTTTCTACATCAACTTGGTCAAAAGATATCTACAGACAAATAGGGAAAGATACATATGGAAATGATTCTTTCTTTCTACCTATAAAGACAAATGAAAGAGATGTAAATCTTTTTACATTATTGGTAGATCTAATGAGTGCAAACAAAACTCCTATTTATAAGTTTAATCCTCAACCTATCTTAGATTCAGAAAATCGTCTGGAAGGTGCTGAAGCTTTGAAAGAGTGCGCAATTCCTTTTACTGTTAATACAGATGGAACATATGCAGTAAAAAGAAGCGATATCCCATCTGAGGATATAACTTATTACTTGGTAAAAGAAAAATGGCATTTCGACTCTAAAACATCAAAAGGAGAAGCTAGAGTAACTCATATCTGTCCTGTTTTGTTCGAAAGAGGAAAATATTTCCCTTTATTTTGGATCTCTATGGATGATATAAGTGCATATTTATCAAGATCAGAGACTTTAGTTTCTTTCAAGAATGTTCTTCCTGCTTTAACTAATGCTTCTATGTCTGATATCATTAATAATAGATATTATAGAGGTTGTATCTATCAAGTGGGATTGAGACAATTATCTCATCACTTTACAGATATGCAAGAATTAATAAATGAGCGTATACGTATAGAGAATGAATTAGACTATATTCAATCTAGATTTTATACAGCTCAAAATAGAAGATAAGATATTTGCGATATATAATGAGAACGCCTGATTAATTTTAATCAGGCGTTTTTTTTATTTGTCAGGGTGTGTGAACTTCTTCTATAATTTCCATCCCTTTTAGAATGGCTTGTTCATTCATTGGAAGTAGTTTGTGATGTCTTTCCGGAAGTGATTTTTTAAGTCCCAGCATGACATTTTCCAGTTTGACCATAGGACTAACTTTGAGCAATCCGCCAAGAACGATCATATTAAAGGCTTTTGAGTTCTGCATCAAGGTAGCAGTATCTATCGCTTTTGTTTTGTATATATAAATATCTTTCCTTGTCGGTGGATGCTGGAAGCCGCTTGGGTCATATATCAAAATACCTCCGGGCTTAACATGAGGTTCGAATTTTTCTAAAGATGGTTGATTTAATATAATTGCTATATCATACTCGTTTACGATTGGTGAACTGATAGGGTCATCGCTTAATATGACTGTTACATTAGCAGTACCTCCTCGTTGTTCAGGGCCATATGATGGAAACCATGAAACTTCCTTGTCTTCTATCAATCCTGAGTATGCTAATATCTTTCCCATCGACAAAACTCCTTGTCCTCCAAAACCAGCTATAATTATCTCTGTTGTCATTTTCTTGTGTTTTAGATATTCTTTAAATCTCCAAGCGGATATGCAGGAAACATATTTTCTACCATCCAGTCGTTTGATTGAGCGGGAGTCATTTTCCATCCCGAACTACAAGTAGATACTATTTCTACAATAGAAGTACCTTTGTTTTCCATCGAGTTTTCAAAAGCTTTTCTTATCATTCGTTTAGCTTTCTTTACAGAAGCTGCTGTATGTACACTTTGGCGTGTAGCTAAACAGACTCCATCAAGTTTAGCCAAAAGATCTAGTATCTTTAGCGGATGCCCATTTTCATTGATGTCTCTACCATCAGGAGATGTAGATGTTTTCATGTTGGGTAGGGTAGTAGGAGCCATTTGTCCTCCCGTCATACCGTAAATCCCGTTATTTATAAATATGATGGCTATGTTTTCTCCACGATTTGCAGCGTGTATTGTTTCTGCAGTCCCTATTGCAGCTAAGTCTCCATCTCCTTGGTAGGTGAAAACCATCCTGTCAGGGAGAAGACGTTTTACAGCTGTTGCTAATGCAGGCGCACGACCATGAGCTGCCTCTTGCCAGTCTATATCTAAATAATTGTATGCAAAAACAGCGCAACCTACAGGGGCTATTCCAATTGTTTTTTCTCTCAAGTCCATTTCGCTGATCACTTCAGCAATCAGTTTGTGAACAACACCATGAGAACACCCAGGACAGTAGTGCATTTCCTCGTCATTCATCAACTCGGGTTTTGCATATACTAAATTTGCCGGATCAATTATAATTGTGCTCATTCTTTTCTAAATTTAGTGATTGAAAAAGGTCTGATTATAGACCGAATTTTATTTCTAAAGCATCTACTACCTCGCTAGGAGTAGGTACGATGCCTCCTAATCGTCCGAAATGTTCGACTTTTACTTTTCCATTAACAGCAAGGCGAACATCTTCTACCATCTGTCCTGCATTCATTTCTACAGTCAGCATTCCTTTAGTCTTAGAAGCATATTGGTTCAGGATATCGGAAGGGAATGGCCATAATGTAATGGGACGAATAAGCCCTACTTTTATACCTTTTGAACGAGAAAGTTCAACTGCTTTTTGGCATATACGAGCCGCAGATCCAAAAGCAACCAGTATGTAATCTGCATCTTCGCAATTAACCTCCTGATATAAACATACCTCTTTTTCTATTTTTTTGTATTTGGCTTGCAGGCGCAAATTGATAATCTCCATTTTGTGAGAATCAAGTTCTAATGTTGTAATTACATTAGGCTTGTTACCTTTGGGTTTCCCTAGTGTAGCCCAAGGGCATTGCTCTCTTATCTCAGCATCTGTTCTGCGACGTTTGTATGGAGAGAGGGTTACTTTTTCCATCATTTGACCTATTACACCATCTGTCAGGATCATAGCAGGGGTTTGATATTTGAATGCAAGATCAAATCCAAGAGTAACAAAGTCCGCCATTTCTTGTACCGATGCAGGAGCCAATGTTATTAATTTATAATCACCATGTCCTCCTCCTTTTACTGCTTGGAAATAGTCGGCTTGAGAGGGTTGTATTGTACCTAAACCGGGACCTCCACGCATTACGTTTACAAGTAAGCATGGGAGTTCTCCTGCCGCAATGTAAGATACTCCTTCCATCATAAGGCTCATACCAGGGCTAGAAGAAGAGGTCATAACTGCCTTTCCGCATCCTGCACCTCCGTAAACCATATTAATAGAGGCTGTTTCGCTTTCTGCTTGCAGAACAACCATTCCGGTTGTTTTCCAAGGGGCCTCGCTCATTAAGGTTTCCATAATCTCTGATTGTGGGGTAATAGGATACCCAAAATATCCATCTACTCCGTATCTGATGGCGGCATGAGCAATCGCTTCATTGCCTTTCATTAAAAATATTTCTTTTGACATAAATTCTAATTTGGTTAGAACGAATTACCGATAGCTTTGCTAGTGCTTTTTGTTGTGTAGTAACTCGTTGTTGCTATTCAAATTTCTTTTTATAGATAGTTAGGCAGCCATCGGGGCATACATAGCCACAATTTGCACATCCTATACAATCATCAGGATTTTTCATATATACAAAATGATATCCTTTCTGATTTACATTACGTGGTTGTAGTTCCAGAACATCACAAGGGCACGATACAACACAAAGGTTACATCCTTTGCAACGTTCTTCGTTTACTACCACAGTTCCTTTTATTTTAGCCATTTTATAAAATTATATTAAGCTTTTACTCAAAATTACCAAGATCAAATTTTCTTACATTAATTTAAGCCTTTGTTGAAACAAGAATTTGGTTTGATAAAGTAATAAAATAAGACTTATTTATGCAAAAAAGATAGAAAACTTATTGTTAACTATCTGTATAGTGTTGGTTCAGGATAAGATCTCCTGATTTTATTTTTATCATATTTATTAAGTTTGTTGGATTTATTTGTATTTGCAACCCTCTTTTTCCGGCACTAATATAGATGGTGTCAAAACTATGAAAAGAGTTGTGTATATATGTAGGGAATAATTTTTTCATCCCGATAGGTGAGCATGCTCCCCTAATATATCCGGTAGTGGGAAGTAGTTCCTTCATGGGAATCATTTCGCAATTTTTATTTCCTGATAATTTTGCAGCTTTTTTTAGGTCTAATTCTTCTGCTCCAGGTATTATACAAACGAAATTTCCGGTTTTGTCTCCTTTTAAAACCAGTGTCTTAAATACTTGCTCTACATTTTCTTGTAGTTGTTCTGCAACGTGAGTTGCGCTAAGGTCAGATTCATCAACTTCGTATGAGATTAATTCATAAGGAATCTTCTCTTTATCGAGTAGTCTGACTGCATTTGTTTTTTCTATTTTCATCAGAATCTGGTAGATGGGGCCTATTTTATTCTGTAATTTAGATAGTTTCAGAATGTGAATATAACCTTTTATGGGGCAAGACGCTCAATTTTCCAGCTGTTTTTTTCTAAAGAGTATTGAATTCTGTCATGCAAACGACTACTTCTTCCCTGCCAAAATTCTATTAAATAAGGGGTTACGATATATCCTCCCCAATTTGATGGACGAGCAATTTCTTTATTTGAAAATTTAGTTTCAAAGTCAGTTATTAAGTTTTCTAAATATTCTCTGTTTGGAATTGCTTCACTCTGAGGAGATGCCCAGGCTCCAAGCTTACTCTTTTCGGGGCGAGATTCGAAGTAGAGGTCTGATACTGTATCTGAAGTCTTTTCCACTATTCCTTCTATTCTAACTTGTCTCTCTAGCTCATGCCAGACGAATGTTAGAGCGCAGTATTTATTTTGTTCGATCTGTTTTCCTTTTTTGCTGTCGTAGTTAGAGAAAAAAATAAGACCATCATTTGCTACTTGTTTTAAAAGAACCGTTCTGGAAGAGGGTTTCCCTTCTGGAGTTGCTGTTGCAATATTCATTGCATTGGGTTCTAGTGCTTTCGCTTCTATTGCCTCTTTAAGCCATTGTTCAAATAGAGGTATTGGGATTTGTGGTACATCTTCTTCGTTCAATGTTTGTAGAGTGAAATCTCTCCTTAGTTCAAATAAATCCATTCTCTATATTTATTGTGTTTATTATATAACGTGAATGTAATACTTTTGTTTAGATGAAAAAGAGTTTCGGTGTCAAAATAACATAATAAAGATAGCGAAAAAAATAATCCTCACAGACATCGCGTCTATGAGGATTACAGATCAACTAAAAAAACTATCTATAGAAAAGTTATGAGTTAAACATATTCTTTTTCTTTATTTCTAATATTTCGTCTTTTGCAATATCTGGAGCATTGCTCACTGATGCTATATCCTAACAGAATCCCTAAAATGAAATCTTCTTCAGGGCTTAATAAGTTTAGAGGTTTATTTATACATATCTTGTTGGCTACTCTCATGCATTCGTCCTTTCCGAAGAATACATTAATATTTCCATTATCAAGTTTACGTATTTCATATTTTATGGCATTTCTTTCTAATTTGAACTTTACTTTATCTTCAGATTCACCGCTAAGTGTACAAAGGATAAAATCTCTGACTCCTTTTTTATACTCGTAAATAAGATGATGAAGAAAACGCATATCAATCATATCTTAGATTTCATTCTTTAGTTGTGTCACCCAATTGTCAATGCGGTCATCTGTTAGATCAGATTCGTTATCGTTGTCGATAAGCAGCCCTATGAATCTATTGTCTATAACTGCTTCAGAATCATCAAAAGTATATCCTTTGGTTTCCACATGTCCAATAACCTGACAGCCTTTATCTTTTATTACCTGATAAATTTTACCAATTGCATCTCCGAAAGTATCGCTGTATGAAGATGAGTCTCCGCAGCCAAACAGAGCAACTTTTTTACCCGAAAGGTCAGCGTCTTTAACTTTGTCAATATAGTCTTCCCAGTCATCTTGTAGATCTCCAAAACCCATTGTAGAAGATCCAAATAATATAAGATCATATGGGGAAAAGTTTACATTAGCTTTTGCTACATCGTGTATGTCTTCTTTAGTAATATTTAGCTTTCTAGCTATTTCTTCGGCAACGTCTTGAGTGTTTCCTGTTGTAGAACCGTAGTATATCCCTATTTTAGTCATTGTATATTGTTTTAAGTTTACCATTTTGTGTACAATGCAAAGTAACGTGATGTATAAACTTAAACCAATACCGAATAATAATGAATTTTTTTACACTTTATCATTATTAGTTAGTAGCTAGAAAGCAAAAAAGCAGTTTGACTTAGTCAAACTGCTTTTTTATATTCTAAAAACTGTATTTTTAAGCTTCTGCTTCAGTAGCAGGAAGTACAGATACGAAAGATCTGTTGTCTCTTTTTTTACGGAAAACTACAGTTCCATCTGTAAGAGCAAATAGAGTATGGTCTTTGCCAATACCTACATTGTCACCAGGGTGATGAGTTGTACCTCTTTGACGAACTATGATGTTTCCAGCTTTTACAGCTTCTCCTCCAAATACCTTAACGCCCAATCGTTTACTTTCCGATTCACGGCCGTTTTTCGAACTACCTACACCTTTCTTGTGTGCCATTTTCTTCTGTCTTTAACTGATTAAGCAATAATTTCTTTAACTACAATTTCAGAGAATTGTTGACGGTGACCGTTTAGTTTACGATAACCTTTTCTTCTTTTTTTGTGGAAAACAAGAACTTTATCTCCTTTTACTTGAGATACTACTTCTACCACAACTTTAGCTCCTTCTACTGTAGGTGCTCCTACTGTAACAGAACCATCTTTGTCTACTAGTAAAACTTTGTCAAATTCTACGCTAGCTCCATTTTCAGCGTTGATTCTGTGAACATACAATTTTTGGTCTTTTTCAACCTTCATTTGTTGTCCTTGAATGTCTACGATTACGTACATCTGTTTTTATATATTACAGGTTATGTGCCTGAGGCGAACCACCTTATGTGATTTCTTTTTGGCCTATTGGCAATCGGGTGGCAAAGATAATAAAATGTGGTGAGTTTTTCAAATGTTTTTGAAGAAAAACTTACTTTACTTCTCTCATTATTAGTGTTGCTTCAGCATCATCTGGGATTAAATTAGGATCTCCACCTATTTCTCGATAAATAAAATCAAGATCTTTCTTTTTGAGTTTTGTCCATGTGATGAGAACTCTTCCGTCTAGTCTGAAAATAGATGAAGTCTGCGCAGCTTCAGAGTCTTTTATGTATAAAGTATCTTTTACTGTATGATAGTCGGCTGTCCTATAGCGATCTTCATATCCTGTTTCTCTGTTTAATGCTTTGATTTGTAGGTGTCCTTGCCCTTTCTCAGATTCGCTGAATACGCGTTTGATGATATAGTCTTTATCGTCTAAGGCGTATAAGTTCTTGAAACTTTGACTCAACAAAGAATCAGGATCGATATCTATATCAACATGTCGTTCGACAGTAGTCCATTCTCCGTCAAGGGTTGATTCTACATATTCGTTGTTTTTACTACAAGAAGTAATTGCTATGATTGAGCATATTAAAAATATAGCAGTTAATGTATTACGCATAAGAAATTTATTTGTTTTGTAAAAGTAATGCAAAGATATATATAAATCTTAAAATTAGGCTTAAATGTTTTATGTATAATGCTATAATAAAGATTTGTATAGCCCTTTTGTTCAAACGTTATTTCTGCTAAGATTTACAAGTCGTATTTTAACTTCAAAAAGCATCATTTTTTAGTATAAAAAAGTTTAAGCTTTCTTGTGAGATAGAATAAATTAGATGAAATTTGCATCGTCAAATTGTTTGATATAATATCAAAACGTTCAAAGTTTATTTATATTGTTGTTAAACAATATTCTGTGAGTGTTGCTCGATACAAGTCTTAAATATAGATATAATTCTTATATTTGAATAATACTTAAAACAGCGATTGTTTTATATTGTGTCCCATCAATTTTGAGTGTGTTTGTATTAAACAAGAAATAGCATTTTTTATGACAAAGTTACGTTTTAGAGCAGTGGCAATAGCATCGGAAAGAAAACCGATAGAAGTGAAAATACCTAAATTCAAAACATCCGAATATTACGGAGAAAAGGTGTTTAATAAGAGAGCAATGTCTAAATATCTTTCGAAAGAAACGTTTCAGGCGCTAAATAATGCTATCGATAAAGGGGAGGCAGTAGATCGTAACCTAGCCGAACATATAGCAGCAGGAATGAAAATGTGGGCTTTAGAAAATGGGGCAACTCACTATACTCACTGGTTTCATCCCTTGACGGATGGTACAGCAGAGAAACATGATGCCTTTGTAGAACATGATGGTAATGGAGGCTTGATCGAAGAGTTTGAGGGTAAATTATTGGCTCAGCAAGAACCGGATGCTTCAAGTTTTCCTTCGGGAGGATTGCGTAATACTTTCGAAGCAAGAGGTTATTCAGCCTGGGATCCATCTTCTCCCGCATTTATCGTTGGAGATACATTGTGTATTCCTACAATCTTTATCTCTTATACAGGAGAAGCTCTTGATTATAAGACACCATTGTTGAAATCATTAGCTACAATTGATAAGGCAGCAACATCCGTTGTTCATTACTTTAATGAAGATGTAAAGAAGATACAAACAAACCTTGGCTGGGAACAGGAATATTTCTTGGTTGATGAAGACTTGTTTATGGCTCGTCCCGACCTTGCATTAACAGGAAGAACGTTGATGAGTCACGAAAGTGCGAAGAATCAACAGCTGGAAGATCACTATTTTGGAGCAATCCCTGATAGAGTACAAAAATTCATGGAAGAGTTGGAATATGAAGCTTATTCTTTAGGTATTCCTGTGAAAACACGCCATAATGAAGTTGCGCCAAATCAGTTTGAGTTAGCACCTATATATGAGGAATGTAATCTGGCGGTAGATCATAACCTGTTGGTTATGTCTGTAATGGATAAGGTAGCTCGTAAGCATGCTTTTAAAATTTTATACCATGAAAAACCTTTTAAAGGTGTAAATGGTTCCGGAAAGCATAACAACTGGTCGCTGACAACAGATACTGGAATCAACCTACTTTCGCCAGGAAAAGATAAAGTAGATAATCTACGCTTTATAACTTTTATAGTTAATATTTTAGCTGCAGTACACAAAAATAACGGACTGCTTAAAGCTTCTATATCTTCAGCTACAAATGCACATCGTTTAGGAGCTAATGAAGCACCTCCTGCAATCATTTCAGTTTTTCTGGGAAGTCAAGTCAGTGACATCCTGGATAAATTTGAGAAAAGCTCAGTAAAAGATGCGATAGTAGTTGATAGTAAGAAACAAATTAGTTTAGGAGTAGGGCAAATTCCGGAAATATTGCTAGATAATACAGATCGCAACCGTACTTCTCCTTTCGCTTTTACAGGTAATAGATTCGAATTTAGAGCTGTGGGTTCTTCGGCTAACTGCGCTTCCGCTATGACAGCATTGAATGCCTCTGTTGCTGAACAATTGAGAACATTCAAAGAAGAGGTAGATAGTCTTATTGCTCAGGGCAAGTCTAAAGAAGAAGCTTTGTATGAGATAATAAAGAAATATATAAAAGAGTCTCGTCCTATTCGCTTCGATGGAAATGGCTATAGTGACGAATGGAAAGAGGAAGCTAGTCGTCGTGGTCTTGATTGTGAAACAAGTGTTCCCTTGATATATGATAGTTATACTTCAGCTCAAAGTGTCAAAACTTTTGAGGGAATCTTATCAGAAGTCGAATTGCATGCTCGCAATGAGGTTAAGTGGGAAATCTTTACAAAGAAGATCCAAATTGAGTCTCGTGTGTTGGGCGATTTGGCTTTGAATCATATAATTCCAGTAGCTATTTCGTACCAATCAATCTTATTGACTAATGTATCGAAACTGAAAGAGGTCTTTGATGATTATAAAACGCTCGGAGCAGAACAATTACGATTGATAGAGAAAATTTCTAATCATGTGAATGCAATCAATGCAAAAGTGCATGCTATGATAGATGCTCGTAAGGTAGCGAATAGTATAGAAGAGGAACGTGAGAAAGCAATTGCTTATCACGACAATGTTGCTCCTTATTTGGATGAAATCCGTTATCACGTTGATAAATTAGAATTGATAGTTGATAATGATATGTGGCCGTTAGCGAAATACAGAGAACTTCTGTTTATTAGATAATCGATATACAATTTCAGTAAAGACTCTCTGTTTCAATTATTAAAACAGAGAGTTTCTTTTTATATGGAATGGTTAACTGATTGTTAAAAAAAGATATAAAAAGTGTATAAATAGAATCTTAAAGATAAAATCAGGGGAAACAAGGTTATCTTTGTAGCGCTCAATAAAACACACAAGATTTTATACTTAAAGTCTTAACGTCGAAATTTACTAACTAAATAATATGAAACTTATGAACAAGAAACTTTTTTTACTAGTAGCGTTTGTTTTATCTCTAGGTTTAGGCTTTACAGCATGTGGAGATGATGAAAAAGAAGATCCGGCTGTTGACTATGCGGCACAGATTGCAGGAACATATAATGGGAAGTTGGTTGTTGATTTGGGAACCGCAGGAGGAGAGCAAGATCCAATAACACGAGATATAAAAATTGCCAGAAAAGCAGATAATTCAATAGAATTGTCTCTTGATAATTTTACATTTATGGATATGCCTGTAGGTGATATCAAAGTATCAACTGCAGTTTCAGAAAATGAAGGAGTTGTAAAATTAGCAGATGTTACTCTATCTGAATACAGCTTGGCTGAAGGTGCATTGAAAGCAGATGTAAAGCTACATCAATCTACTGTGAAAAATGGAAAGCTAATTTTAAATATAAGTGTTACAAAGATAAAATTAGGAGGAGTTGAAGGTACTCCAGATGTGGAAGTAAGTTTCACGGGCGATAAAAAATAATTTAGATTCGAATCTTACTAGATACAAAGGGTGGTTTTAGAAATAAAATCACCCTTCTTCTGTTTTTATGAGTATCTTTATCTGAAATTTTTATCATATGAAACAGCATAAATTCGCCTATCTCTTATCGTTTGTCGTTTCTCTTCTTTTGTTTTCTTCGTGTGGTTCGCAAAAGATGACGAGTAATCGGTTGTTGTACGATCCCGCAGAAGTTTCTAATTTGTCGGCTAAACTAGGTGTTAGATTAAGCAACTTAGATAAAGATGATGATGAAAATATGCCTTTGTATGCAGAGTCTTCACTATGGTTAGGAGTGCCTTATCGTGGGGGAGGGTTATCTCGCAAAGGAGTTGATTGTTCGGGTTTTGCTTTCTTAATGTATCAAAAGGTTTATGGGAAGAAAATACCTCGATCAACGGCTGATCTGTCAAGAATGAAAATGAAAAAAGTTTCTAAGAATGATTTACAAACGGGAGACTTTGTTTTTTTTGCAACATCATCAAAGAATAAAATAAATCATGTAGGTATCTATCTGAAAGATGGCTATTTTGTTCATGCTTCTACATCGAAAGGCGTTATAGTTAGTCATTTGTATGAAGATTACTATCGTCGTACATGGAAGAAAGGTGGGCGACTAAAATAATTTTGAAATTGGATAAAATGTTTAAAAAAAGCTAATTGATTGTTTTATATTGAAATAGATTCTCTATTTTTATCCGATTTAAAATTAAAAACATGGTTTTTCTTTCAAAATTATTACATGTATCGTTGGTCGCAATCTTATTGTCAGGCGCATTTGCTCCTGAGATGAAGGCTACTACATTATATCCTAATAAAGAAAAAGATAAATCGGGGAAAAATACAGTATTAACTCCTAAAAAGGTAAAAATAGTTAAATCTCATAAAGAGAATATTGAGATTAAAACCAAAGGAGGTAATACAGTAGCTTTACCTAAAGTGGAACAGAAAATAGTAGACCAGCCATCTACCATAGTAAAAGAAAATCAGTTACTCGCTGAAATAGATCTTACTAAAACAAATAAGGCTCTGCAAGAATTATTGATTCAGCGTAAAGAGATGGAAGAACTCTCTTCCGTATTGGGAGTAACTATTACTGATGCTTCTATGTTAGATCTTTACAGAGAGGCTGCAGATTGGCTAGGTACTCGCTATAGAAGAGGAGGAATGAGTCGCAAAGCTGTTGACTGCTCAGGTTTTACAAATATCATCTACAAAAATGTATTTGATCAGAAATTAGATCGGGTAAGTACTACAATTGCAAAGAATGTGAAAGAATCTATTCATGATAAAGAAGATCTAAAGCCGGGAGATATGGTATTCTTCTCTACTTTTGGCAAGAAATATATCAATCATGTTGGAATTTATTTGGGTGAAGGGAAATTCGTTCATGCTTCAATAAAGAAAGGGGTGATTATTAGCCGTTTGGATGAAGGATATTACAGCCGTAATTGGAAAAAAGGAGGACGTAATTAGTCAATTGTTATAATAATATACTAGGGGAAGCCTGAGATGAAATGTCTTAGGCTTCTTTTTTTGTTATAAAGCTTAGTCTACTCTATTGATCTATATTAGAAAATATTTTTAATTAATATTATCTTTGCAACTATGGAAGATGTCTATAAAACCATTACAGAATCATCAAAAGCTATATATACAGAGAAACGAAGTAAGTTTATAGCTTATGCTATTCCTGTGACCACAGTAGATGAAGTCAAAGTAGAAATAGATAAATTACGTAAAGAATATTACGATGCTCGTCATGTTTGCTGGGCATATATGTTAGGAGCTGAGAGAAAAGATTTCAGAGCGAATGATGATGGTGAACCTTCAGGAACAGCAGGAAAACCTATTCTAGGGCAAATAAATGCGAATGAACTGACTGATATACTGATTGCTGTTGTACGCTATTTTGGTGGGATAAAGCTCGGGACAAGTGGCCTGATCGTTGCTTATAGAGAAGCCGCTGCTGAAGCAATATCTGAAGCTACTATCATAGAGAAAACAGTCGATTGCGAAATCTTTTTTGAGTTTGAATATCCTTTTATGAACGACGTAATGAAGATTGTAAAAGATATGGAGCCTACTATTATAAGTCAAAGCTATGATATGGATTGCAAGATGACTCTAGAAATTCGTAAAGGACAATTTGATGAACTAAAAGGACGCTTGGAAAAAGTAGAAAGCCTGAGATTTGACGAATAGTATTAAATCTCAAGAACTTTGCCTAATGTAATGTAGCATATATATCCTTTTACATTTTTATACCCCATTTTTCTTATCTGATCTGAATAGTATTTTACCTGTCGAATATATTTTTTATCTTCCTTCTCCCCGAATTTGTAGTCTATTACAATCGCTTCATTCCCTTTTATCATAACACGATCGGGACGGCTAAAAGTACCCTTTGGTTGCAATATTTGAACTTCATTCAATACTTTGTATTCTCCAGAGTACCAAGTGGCAACAAGGGGATCGGAAAGATATGTTTTAAGTAAAGAGGTGATTTCTTCTTTTTGGCTTATGGTAATATCTCCCGAAATATGATATCTTTCTACAGCATCATCTATATCTGCTTCAGTCTGCACCTGACTGACTATTTCGTGCATCAATGTACCGTAATCGCGTTGCCCGGAGTCAGAAAAATAATATTTGTTTTTTAACAAGAGCTTGATGCGTTCACCGAAAGGTGTGCTTGATAGCGTATTTACATTTATTTCACCTATCTCGCTGGAGTTTATTTTAACCTTAGGTTTATAATCTTCGCCAATTTCTAATATAGCTGTTTCTTCATCCAAAAAATCAGATAAGTTGATGAAGGTTTTACTTTCGCTCATTCTTTCATCAGAAGACTTGATAGAAGAATTTAAGAGAGAAGAAATATTATTAATCTCATCTTTTTTCGGCTTAGGAGCGAATATGATGAGATCATTTTTAGCTCTGGTAAAGGCTACATACAGTATATTGAGATTGTCGATGAATGCATGCAGGCGCTCGTTGAAATACTCGAAGTCAAATATTGTATTCTTCAACTTCTGTGAATATTTAACCGGAACCAAATGTAGTTGATTGAAAGGTTCACTCTGTGGATGGCACCATAATATTGTTGTCAGTTTATGGTCTATTTCCCAATTGCAAAAAGGTATAAGCACAACCTCAAAGCCTAGTCCTTTCGATTTGTGGATAGTCATAATCCTGATAGCATCTTGTCCGTCCGGCGTATAGATGGTTTTGTTTATACCCGTTTCGTCCCACCACCTGATAAAAGCATCTAGGTCGGATGAGTTTCTTACACTGAAGTCTGATACCATATCCAGAAAAGACTGAATATATACTTGTTCATCGTCTTCCATGGCATCACGAAACAGCTCGAAAATCTCTTCCGTCATTTCATACAGTGGCAACTCTCTTATCTGACCAAGTTTATAAGCTATCTCTTCAGGAAGATCCTCATTTGCCGAGAAATACTTTTGTAAAGCATCTTCCGGAGCCAGCTGATTATTATATTTGAAATATTCATATACAGCCAAGGCTTTTAAGGAGCTATCCAAAGGGTTGTGCAGATATTTCAATAAAGCTACAATCAATTTTATACTCTTCGAATTATTAACAAAGAGGGCTTCGTCTGAAATAATATCATACTTGTAATTAGAGTCAAGATGTTCATTCTTGTAATCCAATAACTTGTTTGCTACGGCTGCTCCTTCTTTTTTTGTTCGCACAAGTATTGCTATATCTCTAAGGCTGTAGCCCTTGTCTTGTAGCTGTTCTATTTGTCCTGGAAGTTGTTCTAAGGCATAATCTAGCCAGTTACCTTCATCTGTATCGATAAACTCTACTCGTACATGTCCCTCATTATCCTTATGAGGATCTGGTATTTTTTGGCAAAGGTCATTATATGCTTTTGTGATACGATGAAAGAATGGTTGCAATCGTTCGTCAGCATTATCCTCTAGCGACTTATTATAAGTTTCTTGTAGAAGTTGAGAGCCTAAAGAAAATATAGTATTATTGAACTTAACAATGTTGCGAGCGCTTCGCCAATTGGTATCCAACGTCTCGTGGTCAATCCCTTCTTTAGCGAAATCTTTGTCCAATTGTTCGTCTAGTAGCTTCCAGTCCGAGTTTCGCCAACGATAGATACTTTGCTTGACATCGCCAACAATGAAATTACTATTCCCGGCCGCCAGACTATCTTTTACCAATGGCAGGAAGTTTTGCCATTGCATCCCTGATGTGTCTTGAAATTCATCAATCATGTAGTTGTTGATGCGCATCCCCACCTTTTCGTATATGAATGGTGAGTCGTTACCGTCAATAATGCGATTGAGTAATTCTGTAGTGTCAGAGATTAGCATAATATTGTTTCCGGCAGCATTTTCTCTGATTTTTTTGTCAACATCTCCAAGTATTCCCAATGTGAAGAAATAGCGATTTATTTCAAAGGCAGTTTGATATATGCGAGAATCATCGTAGTGATTGACTATTTCACTTATACAACTGTTAAGCTCTGGAAAAGCATCTTCTATCTTACTTCTTAAGCCTCCTCCTGTTTTGTTTGTATACCAATTGGGAAGATTGTCAACCAGTTCTCGAAAAGTTTTAGTCGGTTCATTGATCTCTTTATTTGCTAACTTGACTAAAGAGAAAAAAGGAGAGCGTGTTCCTCCTTTAAAATCTTCAGGTTTCAACCCATAGCGGGATATAATATTCAGTCCTTTCTCGCCTAGCTGTTGAGATGTCTTTTCGAAGGTTTGTATAATAGAAAATAGCATATCTTTATAGTCTGTCATCAGTTTTTTATCTGATATGTCAGACTGTACTTGATTGCTGTATGCCTTGTAGCTTTCTTTAAATATTTCGGAAGAAAGTGATTGTATATCGTTTCTTATATTCCAAGTTTCTCCATTCTCTATTTTTTCTTCGGAGAAACGTAATAGCCAGTCTAATAGTAGTTTTTTGTCACTGCTCTCCAGGTCATAGAGCATATCATCTATTGCCTCTCCTAAAACCTTATCAGTATCAAGTTCAACATTGTATCCGCCTCCCAATCCTATTTCGCGAGTAAAGGAACGCATGGTTTGTTGAAAAAACTTATCAATGGTACTGACTGAGAAAGATGAGTAGTCGTGCAAGATTCTGACCAGTATATCTCTAGCTTCTTTTCTTACCTGTTCTTCGTTTAAGCCATATTCTTCAGATAAATCTTTCAGGTAAGGCGATTTATCTCCTTTGGCTAAATGTGCCAGCTCTTCGATGATACGTGTCTTCATCTCATCGGTAGCTTTATTGGTAAAGGTTACGGCAAGTATATGGCGGTATGCATTCGGAGACGAAAATAGAATAGACAAATATTCGGCAGTCAGGCGATGTGTTTTACCCGAACCTGCCGAAGCTTTATATACATGTAGATTTATTTCGTCATCAAATGATACGTGCTTTGACATAACCCTCTTTTTGAAGAAGTTCTAATACTTTATTGCGGAAGTCACCCTGAATAATTATTTCACCATCCTTAGCCGATCCTCCAACGCCACATTTAACTTTCAGAAACTTGCCCAAGTCTTCCAAGTCTTCGGTAGTTCCAATAAAACCTGTGATTAAGGTGACTACTTTTCCTTTTCTATTTCTTTTATCTAAAGAAATACGTAATAGTTGTTTTTCTTTAGGCAGGGTATCTTGTTCTTTCTCTTCTTCTGTTTCGTATTTGTAGTCCGGATTTGTAGAATACACAACATTTAGCCGGTCTTTCCAGTCATTCATAATCGTACATCAAAAAAAAGATTTTAACTAAAAAGTGACAAAAGTAACAGATCTCATTTATTTTATATAGGGTTACCTTTGTCAGATCTTTTTGTAATAATAGATAAACTATTCTTTGATTCTTCTGAAGTTAGCATCAAAATTAGCCCTGTCGAAATTCTCATATCTAGGGTTCATTGGACTATAGGTCTCGTCATCCCAAAGTGTGCTAGTAATCATCAGATCCGCACTATATCTATTACATGCAATAGGTACATTGTGTACACGGCATTGGCGGAGAAGCATCATGATATCAGCCTCATGTGGTTGAGGGTTCAAGTCATCGATAAGAAATACAGCCAAGTCTATTTCGTGACGAACAACCATTGCTGCAATTTCTGCATCCCCTCCCATAGGTCCGGAGTTCATGCGAGTAATTTCAGCATGTATCCCTTTTTCCTCAAAGGCTTGTTTTATAAGAGTACCTGTTGTTCCTGTACAAACAAGATGGTGTTCTGCTAAGAAATCTGAGTTGTAGAAACACCATTCTACCATATCTGCTTTGCGATGGTCATGTGCTACCAAGGCTATTGTTAATTTTTTTCTCATATTGTCTTTTCTTATTTTATTTATACCAAAGATAGTGTTTTTTAATCCCCGATAAGTTACGTTTTTGTAAAGAAATTAGAATTTAATATTACGATTATGAAAAAGATCAGGTCACTGAATGTGCCTGATCTTTTACCGTATTTATATATAGGGGGCTTATTTACCAATAGCTTTAAGTTTGTCGTTTTCTTTGTCTACTTCAAAGCTTATTGTTCCTCCTTCTTTTACTGTTCCCGAAAGGATTAGCTCTGCAATTTCATCTTCTATATAGTTCTGTATTGCACGTTTAAGAGGACGAGCTCCAAATTGCACATCATAGCCCTTGTCGGCTAAGAAATCTTTAGCTTCCTGGCTAAGCTCTATAGTATAGCCTAGTTCGGTCATTCTCTTATAGAACCCTTTCAGTTCGATATCGATAATCTTTTCTATCGAGCTCTTATCTAACTGATCGAATGTGATAATGTCATCTACACGATTCAAGAACTCCGGTGAGAATGTTTTGTTCAACGCTTTTTGCAATACACTTCTCGAATATTCTCTGTTAGCAGCATCTTTCTTGTTGAAACCGATACCTCCACCAAAATCTTTCAGTTGGCGAGTCCCAACATTCGATGTCATAATGAGGATTGTATTCTTGAAATCAACCTTACGTCCTAAACTGTCTGTTAAATGACCTTCGTCCATTACTTGTAGTAGGATGTTATAAACATCGGGGTGAGCTTTTTCAATCTCATCAAGTAAAACTACTGAATATGGTTTGCGGCGAACTTTTTCACTCAATAAACCACCTTCTTCGTACCCAACATATCCCGGAGGCGCTCCGACCAAACGCGATACATTGAATTTTTCCATGTATTCGCTCATGTCGATACGGATAAGTGCATCAGCAGAATCGAATAATTCTTCAGCTATCTTTTTGGCTAGGTGAGTCTTTCCTACACCCGTTGGCCCAAGGAACATAAATGAACCTATAGGACGATTAGGATCCTTCAATCCGATACGGTTACGCTGAATAGCTTTTACGATCTTCTTAACGGCCTCATCTTGTCCAACTACAGATGCAGTCAATTTGTCCTTCATGCCAACAAGCTTGATACCTTCTGACTCTCCAATACGTTGTACTGGTACTCCTGACATCATAGATACTACCTCAGCTACCATTTCAGCGTCTACTGTCTCCGGCTTTTCTTTTAATGAAGCCTTCCAGGCTGCTTCAGCTTCTTCGAGTTTGGTCATCAACTGACGTTGAGTATCTCTAAAGCTTGCAGCTAATTCATATTTCTGAGCCTTAACTGCTTCACTTTTTTGCTCTATTGCCTCTTTAAGCTCTTTCTCGATATTTTCGATCTCTTCCGGAACTTGGATGTTTGCTATATGCATACGAGATCCAGCCTCGTCCAAAGCGTCAATAGCTTTATCCGGAAAGTTACGATCTGTAATGTATCTGTCAGTTAGCTTAACACAAGCTTCTAGTGCATCTTCTGTGTATTTTACATTGTGGTGCTCTTCGTAACGTTCTTTTATATTATGCAATATTTGTAACGTTTCTTCAGCAGTGGTAGGTTCTACCATTACTTTCTGGAAACGACGCTCTAAAGCTCCATCTTTTTCGATATTCTTTCTGTATTCGTCTAAAGTCGTAGCGCCGATGCATTGTATCTCTCCACGAGCAAGAGCAGGTTTGAGCATATTGGCAGCATCTAGCGAGCCTGTAGCACCTCCAGCACCGACAATGGTATGTATCTCGTCTATAAACAAGATAATATTAGGGTTTTTAGAAAGCTCGTTCAGTATAGCTTTGATTCGTTCTTCAAACTGCCCACGATATTTTGTGCCGGCTACTACTGATGCCATATCTAGCGCGATAACTCGTTTGTCGAACAATACACGGGAAACTTTCTTTTGGATAATACGTAGAGCAAGCCCTTCTACAATAGCCGATTTACCTACACCGGGTTCTCCTATCAGGATAGGGTTGTTCTTTTTGCGACGGCTAAGTATCTGAGCTAAGCGTTCTATTTCTTTTTCGCGGCCAACAATCGGGTCAAGCTTGTCGTCCATTGCAGCTTTTGTCATGTCTATGCCAAAATTGTCAAGAACAGGAGTATCTGTTGCTTGGCGAGGTTGCTGTGTTCCTATATTTGAACTACCGCTTGTCGGTTCGTCTTCTTCATCATCATCGTCCGTAAAGTCAGCCCCCATCTTAGGCGATTGCTTTACGTTCTTGTGCATGATATCACCCATACTCTTGATATAGGTAAATGCACCATTATAATCCATATTATATTCTTCTAATAACATAGCTGCAACATTTGTATGATCTTTTAAAATAGCAAGGAGTAAGTGTTCCGAATCTGTTTCTTTACTCTTTGTCAATCGAGCCTCAAGTAGACTCATTTTGAGAATTTTCTCAGTGTTTTTACTTAAAACTACTTCACTGTTTGGGTATGTTTCCTCCTGCTGTTTTAATATGTTGTTATCAATACTTTCTTTAAATTCAACCAAATCTATTCCAAAATCCTTTAATGCCTGTATGGCTAATCCTTCTCCATTGCGGAGAATTCCAAGCATCAAATGTTCCGGTGCAAGATAGTTGGTTTGCAAACGTCCAACTTCCTCACGACTGTAAGTCATGATTTTGCGAACTCTTTGTGAAAAATTATTTTCCATAACCGTCTATTTGATGTTTAATGTCTTATATACAAATATAAGATTTTGTTTCTAATAACTTATTTAGATACAATCTTTATTAATTGCCTCTATGAAATAACAAAAATGGTGCCACAAAGTTTAAATAAGTCTTTGTCTAGTTCATCAATCATATCCCTATAGTCTGTAAGGGGTAGTCTCTGGTAATATTAATAATGTCAGACTAAGTAGATTTCTCTTTTTTGTTGTACTTTTGTCTTTCTAAGCGGTTTGAGATAAGCCGTAGCTTTAATAAACGAAATTAAACTATATTTCTATGAACAAAGATCAAGGACTGGACTTTAAATCCACGACTTCGACAGAAGAAAAGAAACTGTTCATCGAAACCTATGGATGCCAGATGAATGTGGCAGACAGCGAGGTTGTGGCATCTGTAATGCAGATGGATGGTTATGTTATGACGGACAAGCTGGAAGATGCCGATGCCGTATTTGTAAATACTTGTTCGGTGCGAGACAATGCCGAGCAGCGAGTAATTCAACGATTGGAATATTTTTCGGCTATCAGAAAGAAAAAGAACCCTAATATGATAATTGGAGTTTTGGGATGTATGGCTGAAAGAGTTAAAGAAGACTTGCTCGAAAATCATCATGCAGATGTAGTTGTCGGTCCTGATGCCTATCTTGATCTACCAAATCTGGTAGGAGCAGCAGAAAAAGGAGAAAAAGCAATCAATGTAGAGTTGTCGAAAACGGAGACATATAAAGATGTGATACCTTTAAAAATAGGAGGAAACCATATTTCAGGCTATGTTTCTATCATGCGTGGGTGTGACAAGTTTTGTACCTATTGTATTGTTCCTTATACCAGAGGGCGTGAACGTAGTCGCGAACCTCAAAGCATTCTGAACGAAGTTGCCGATTTGCGCGATAAGGGTTTCAAAGAAGTAACATTACTCGGACAAAATGTCAATTCATATCGCTTCGAAAATGAAGATGGCACAATGGTCGATTTCTCAAGATTGCTGGAAATTGTAGCTTTAGAAGCTCCAAAGATGCGAGTGCGTTTTACAACATCGCATCCAAAAGATATGACAGACGAAACCTTAGAGGTTATTGCTAAATATGATAATTTGTGTAAATTTATTCATCTTCCGGTGCAATCGGGAAGTTCGCGTATGCTGAAGTTGATGAATAGGAAATATGACCGCGAGTGGTATCTTGATCGTATAGCTGCCATTAAACGGATTATTCCGGGTTGTGGACTATCTACTGATATAATGTGTGGTTACCATTCCGAGACGGAGGAAGATCAGCAAGAAACTCTATCGCTGATGAAAGAAGTTTGCTTCGATTCGGCTTTTATGTTTAAATATTCGGAACGTCCTGGAACATATGCAGCTAAGAAATTAGCAGATGATGTACCCGAAGATGTGAAAATAGAGCGTTTGCAGGCTATAATTGAATTACAGAATCAATGTTCGAACGAAAGTAACAAACGTGATATTGGTAAAGTTTTTGAAGTGCTTGTAGAAGGCTTCTCTAAACGATCCAGAGAACAACTGTTCGGGCGTACCTCACAAAATAAAGTAGTTATTTTTGATAAAGGTAGTCACAGGGTCGGAGACTTTGTAAATGTGAAAATAACAGGAAGTACTTCGGCTACATTGTTTGGAGAAGAGGTGTAGTGCTTTGTAACATTATTTCACTAAGCATTTTTTCATTTTTCTTTAAAAAGTAATTATATTAGAAGTCTCTTTGGAAAAGGGAATTGAAAAAATGTTATTTCAATAAATGTGTGTAAAAATTTAAACTGAAAATATTATGAATAAAACAGGCTCGAATTTATTATTTTTAGCTATCGGTGCTGCTTTGGGTGCAGCAGTAGGATATATTGCCGCTTCGGATAAGAAGGAAGAATGGTTGAAGGATATAAATGGTCTTGTGGATAAAGTAAAAGGCAACGTAAGAGCTGCAACAGCTAAAGGAAGAACCAGAATAGAAGATATAAACGATGTTGAATAATACGGATATAAATGACGATAACCCTAAAACTCCTCTTGAAGAAATCAAGCAGGATGTTTTAATCTATATCAACAGAAGAGCACGGTTATTTAAACTCGATGCTTATGAGAAAGGAGCGATCTCTTCCTCTATTCTTGGATATGGGATAATCGTTATTAGTATTGTTGCCGTAATATTATTCTTTTCTCTTATCGGTGCTGCTTTCTTTATCGGTGAGTTACTGGATAGTTTAGCTGCCGGATTTGGAATACTGGCTTTATTCTCTCTTCTAGTTCTTACGGTAGTAATTCTCTCAAGAAAGAAGATTAAACGAGGTATATTGAATAAGACAGTTGAATTCTTAAGAAAAGTGGAGGCTAATGATGCAGAATAAATTAAGTCCATTAGAAGAACTTCTCCAAGAGAAAGAAATTGTCAGAAGAGAAGTAAAAGAAAGTGAAGTTTGTTTGTCCGAACATTGGGAATATGTATCAGAAAATGCAGTGCCTATTCTTTTCAATGGTGCTGTAAATGCTGTTGCCGGCTATTTCGGTTTTGGCCATCGGATTTCTTCAAAAAAAGCAAAGAACATTGAAGAACCATCGGGCTCGTCAGGAATCTTTCAAAATGTATTTGGCTTTTTGTCCGGCTATTATCCATTGATGTGGGAAATAGCTCAACCTCTTTTATTCCGTTATGTAATGAAAAGGATACGTTCATTATTCTCGAGTAAAAAAAAGAAACGGAAAAATGATGATGATTGAGATTTATTAGAAAGCAAAAATAAATAAGAACAGGTGACCAATTGTTGGTTGCCTGTTTTGCTTTTCATACTTTTGTTATCTACAAATGATAAATGAGTTTGAAGTTTTACATATGTTTCGTACTGATATAAATGATATCCGATTAAAAATGAATGAATTTGGAAGGTTGAACAAACCTTTCCTATTCGCTATCAATTTTGAAATGACAGAAGGTTTTATCATAGAAAACCCATTATCACAGTCGGATATTTTATTTGAAATAAATGGTAGAGGGAATATCCCGAAAACTAAAATGGTAGAAGAGGTTTCATCCAGATTTGACTATCAGCCACTTTCATATACAGACTATAAAAAGAAATTTGATATCGTTCTTGATGGATTAAGAAAGGGAGACTCTTATCTTACAAACCTGACAGTAAAAACACGAGTCTCATTCGATCTTTTTCTAGAGGATATAATGAGGATGAGTAAAGCTCCATACAAATTGTTTGTGCCAAACAGATTTGTGTGCTTTTCTCCTGAGCGCTTTGTGTGTATCAGAGGAAGTAAAATATCAACCAATCCGATGAAAGGAACAATAGATGCTTCTATTCCTGATGCGGAGAATAAAATTTTGAACGATTTTAAAGAGACAGCAGAGCATAATACTATCGTCGATTTATTGCGTAACGATCTCAGTATATTTGCCCAAAATGTACAGGTAGACAGATTTCGTTATATCGATCGTATAGGAACAAATAAGCAAGCAATATTACAAGTTAGCTCCGAAATATCAGGACGGCTAAAAGGAGATTCAAGTAAAAAGTTGGGTGATATTGTAATAGGAATGTTGCCTGCCGGTTCTGTATCAGGTGCTCCAAAAGAAGAAACCATTCGTATAATTCAGAAAGCAGAGTGCGAACCAAGAGGTTTCTATACGGGTGTTTTTGGCTATTATGACGGAGATACTCTTGATACTGCTGTGTTGATACGCTATATAGAGAAAGATGGAGATAAATATTATTTTCGTAGTGGGGGAGGGATTACAGCATACAGTGACTGTAAGAGTGAGTATGAAGAAGTAATTGAAAAAGTATATTTGCCAATATGAAGAATGAGCCTTTTTTTATTGAGACTATAAAGGTTGTAGATGGTAAATTTCTCAACTTAGCTTACCATATGGATAGGATGAATCGTACGATGATAACATTCTTTAATACAACAATGTTTGTGGAACTATGGAAAGGAGATATCCCCGAAGCTTTACAATCGGGTGTGACAAAATGCCGTATTGTTTATTCATACTCGTATGTGAAAACAGAGTATGAACCATATCATTATCCACAGCTAAATAGCCTTAAGCTAGTGGAAGGTGGTGACATTGATTATTCATTTAAGTTTGCCGATCGATCTGTGTTACAAACATTATTGCTGAAAAAAGAAGATTGTTCCGAGATTCTTATTATTAAAGATGGTCATATTACCGATACCTCTTTTAGCAATGTGGTATTGGAAGATAGAACAGGGCTTTATACTCCATCTACATATCTGCTGGGAGGTACAAAGCGCAAGCAATTGCTAGATAAAGGTATAGTGAAAGAGAAAAAGATTAGGGTAGAGGATATTCATGATTATTCAAAACTGTATCTAATAAATGCAATGATTGATTTAGAAGATACAGTATGTGTGGATATAGATAAAATGTTTTAGACTATTTTTGCATCCTTACGTTTACCCGCAAAAATATCATACTTCCTGAATTCACAAGGTAAAGAACCATTTACAAGCTGTATCTTCTTTGTTGGCTTTAATCCTATTTTATCAAAACACTCTTTCTTATAGCTGAGTATCCAAGCTGAATATCCCATGAATACATGCTTCAATCGTTCTCCTGTCATTTCATATAAACCCGATAAATCTTCAGGCTTAATACGTTCGCCATACGGAGGATTGGTAACGAGAATCCCGCTATCAGCAGGAACTTTCTCATATTTCTCAAAAGGTAATACTTGCAGTTCTATATGCTTCTCTACTCCGGCACTCTTTATATTTTTCGTTGCAATGTCAATCGCTTCCGGCAAAATATCAGATCCGTATATTTTATATTTGAATTCTCGTTCGCCGCTATCATCATTGTAGATAGTTTCGAATAGTTCGGAGTTGAAATTCTTCCATTTTTCGAAAGCAAAGTTTTTACGATATATGCCGGGAGGTACATTCATCGCTATCAATGCAGCCTCTATGAGTAATGTTCCCGATCCGCACATTGGATCTACAAAATTGGATTCACCTCTCCAGCCAGTTTTGAGAATCATCCCTGCTGCAAGAACTTCATTTAATGGAGCTTCTGTTTGTGCTACGCGATAGCCTCTTTTATGCAGCGATTCACCCGAGCTATCAAAAGATAAAGTACACTTATCATGTGCAATATGAAAATTGATGAGAAGGTCGGGATTCTTTGTATCAACGGAAGGACGTTTCCCCGTCTTGGACATAAAATAGTCGGCAATAGCATCTTTTACCCGATATGCAACAAACTTGGAATGATTGAAATAATCGGAAAAAGTAATGGCGTCGATGGCAAACGTGCTGTCTTCGGTCAGATGTTCGAACCAATTCATCGTTTTGACTTTTTTGTATATCTCGTCTGTCGTTTTTGCATTAAAGGTATAAACCGGGCGTAATACTCTCAGGGCAGTACGGCAATGGATATTCGCTTTATACATTAAAGCCAAATCTCCCTCGAAGGATACCATTCGTTTGCCTATTTCAAGATTATTTGCCCCTAAGGCGATTAGTTCTTCAGCTAATACCTCCTCAAGGCCTGCCATCGTTTTGGCTATCATCGTAAATTGTCTTCTCATCTATATTGTTCTTTGATTTGGTAGCCCATTTGCTACTTTTATTCTTTATTTTAGTCTGGCTTTTACCATTTCAACTAGTTGATCGGGGTTGTCACAACTAAACATAATATTCTCATTGTTTATAATATCTATCCATACCTGATTTTTAGGATCGGTTGTGTATTTTTTATAATAGCCTAGTTTTTTGCTGTTCCATTTGCCTTGGTCGGCTCCTATTCCGGAAGAACCAAAAGTTCTGGTTTCTCCCAAAATGTCCTCTTTTGTTACTCGCTTTATATCTTTTATTTTCTGATAATCTATTTGAGTATAACTAATGTAATTGTTGATCGATAAATGATTGTCCGTTAGTTCTATCTCTTTAGGGGTATTTAGTAAAGAGCTAGATACAATATACAATAGAAAGATGATCGTAATGCCTAAAAAAGAAGATTTCCAATAGGATTTACTTTTTATTCCTTTAATTAAATTCCAAGTAATAAGGATAGCACAGATAAGGAGGATAGTTCCAGTTATACAACTTTCCAATTTTATGCCATCATCCCATGTGCAATCAAATACCATTCTTTAGAATCTTTTTTAGTTATTATTTTTTTAATATATCAAGAGGAAAATATTCCTCTATTTGATAAGGTTCTTTGTTAAAATCAATATAGTAGAAATGCTTTGTAGCCAATATGTTATATTTATCGGTTTCTTCTATTGTTTTGAAGTAGTATCTGTTCAGAGGCGAAATATATTTCCCTTCCGAAAAATTTTCGTTATTTTTTGTTACTTTAGAGAATGATGTACCATCTATATCGCTAATATAAAAGCTTTTTATGTCAACATAATCTAATGCATTGTTTTTATTCGAATCACTATCAGTTATAGTATAGAAAATGAATTTCTTTCCTGTTTTATTATATATTTCCTCTTGAAATGAATAACTCCAGATATTGAGAGATAAATCAGTTAAAGTATTTTTTGAATTTAAAGGAACTTCTTCGAATATAAGATTCGTAATGTAATTTGTACTATATCCTCCATCTTTAGAATAGCTGTTTAATTTTCCGAATGATTTCTCAGATATGCCCATGATTTTTACTTCGTATATCAAAATACTTCTGGCGCTATCTATTAGTATAGGAAGCTCAGTTGATATTATTTTGGTTGTGTCTGCAATGATACTATCCATGCTCAACTGAAATGAAGCAATGTCTTTTTCATTAATATTTACTGTTTCAGGGTTATTCTTATTGCAAGAATAAAAAGCAGATATTAATAACAATACAACAAATAATTTTTTCATGTCAGCTTGTGTTTTTGGGTTCTACAATTTTACAGTTTTCGACTTTCCTTTGGATTCGTTATGAAAACCATCAACTGCTGTAACTACGTATTTGTATTCTTTTTTACCCCCTTCGTAAGGTAAGATATAGCTCTTATCTTTAGTCGTAGCAACTATGTAACGTGCATTTTCGAGGTTTTCTTTTTCTCCTTTAGGAAAACGATAGATAACATAATATTGAGCCGACTCGGGATCATATTTTTCAGAGTTACTTTCCCATGTCAGAGAGTGAGTCGTCTCGGTATATACTTCTTTCAGATTTTTGACCTTTTTAGGACTCTTATTGTGCATATGTTTATAAGCAGGAATAAGCGCCGGGTATTTATGGTAATTTGTTCTTAGCTCGTTCACTATGCCTTTGTAATTATCAAGTAATTCATAAGCAGGCCAGAAACAGTTACCATGTATGGAAGTAAAACTACGTGATAGAATCATTTTCTCTTTCAGCTGACTGTCTCCCGATGGTTGCTGTGCATCCATTGTACGTTTTACATCCTGTCCTATATAAAGATGTTCAGAATAATTATTGTTTGCCCACCAATTGATCAAGGTTTTGTAATCTGCTAAATTGTGACCTATTTCCCAGTATATCTGAGGCATATTGTAATCTATCCATCCATTCTTCACCCATAGTTTCACATCTGCATACAGATCATCATAATTTTGAAGTCCGTTGGTATTACTTCCCGATCCATCAGGAGTGCTTTTCTTGTTGCGGTAGATGCCGAAAGGACTGATACCAAATCTTACCCAAGGTTTTGAAGTTTGGAGGGTATGTTTTATTTCTTTTATCAACATGTTTACATTGTTTCTTCTCCAATCGCCTAATTGATTTTTAGCAAAACCTTGTTGTGAGGCATACTGGTTGAAACTTCTATCGTCAGGAAAAGCTTCTCCTGCAATAGGGTAGGGGTAGAAATAATCATCCATATGGATGGCATCTACATCGTATCTCATTACAATATCTTTTACAATATCACAGATGAATTGTCTATTCTTAGGGATACCCGGATCGAAATAAATTTTTCCACCGTAAGTAACGAAGCGTTCTGGCTCTCTGTGGTAAATGTGATTTCTTGCAAATGTGTCGTTTGTGCTAGCCGATACACGATAAGGGTTTAACCAGGCGTGAAGTTCCATATTACGCTTATGACATTCTTCGACAAGAAAGGCTAAAGGATCGAATCCTCCTTCAGGGGCTACACCTTGTACTCCTGTAAGAAATGCACTCCAGGGTTCAAGATCTGATTTGTAAAAAGCATCAGCATATGGACGTGCTTGAAATATGACAGCGTTTATACCACTAGCTTGTAACTGGTCGAGAGTCCGTACAAAATAAGTTTTCATTTGTTGTACGGTCATATTTTTATATCTTGTTTGCCATGCTGTGCTTAGCCATGCTCCTCGGAATTCTCGTTTAGGATGTGTGATATCAACGAACGTAACACGTTGTTTTTGTACTCCACACGAAGACAAGAAGAGTAGAAATGCAATGATTACAGTAAGAAGTGATATTGTATTCTTATTCATATAGGTAACATAATTTAATAAGTGCTTACAAAAATAGGAATAATAACTGGAAGGTCTTTTATTTAAATGGCTTACTTTTGTTTGTAGTAAATGAAAAATAAGATGAAAAGATCTATTTTAATTCTTCTGGTGTTAATTATTTCAGTCTGTGTATCGTCGCAGATAAAAATGGGAGTAATATCAGATACGCATTACCTCTCAGAGAAATTGATGGAGGATGGATCAGCTATCGATCAGTATATTGCAGCAAGTGGGAAAAGTATAAAGGCTACGCCAGAGGTATTAGATAAAGTTTTGGCTGACTATTTAGAAAGTGATATAGAAATGCTATTTGTTTGTGGTGATATGACTAAAGATGGAGAGCGTCAGAGCCATCTCGATTTTGTAGAAAAACTAAAGCCTTTGCAAGAAAAGGGAGTTCGTGTTTTTGTTATCCCCGGAAATCATGATATAAATATGCCAAATGCTGTAGGCTATAAGGAGGGTGAAATATATAAGGTTGATAATGTTTCTGTTGATGATTTTGAGGAAATATATGCAGACTGTGGTTATGCAAATGCCTTGAAAAAAGATGATCATTCTTTGAGTTATTTAGCCCAACTTGACGATAAAATATGGCTGTTAGCTATTGATGCAGCTCGCTATGCTGAATATGAGAATATGAGTATTTCAAGTGGACGCATCTTGCCTCAAACTGAAGAATGGATTATGAATATATTGAATGAGGCACAGGGTAAAGATATTCAGGTAATAGGAATGATGCATTGGGGACTGACGGAGCATATTGTCTATCAGTCAGAATTTTTTGAACAGTATTTAGTTGATGATTGGCAACGTTTAGCTAAAACTTTTGCCGATAAGGGAATGAAAGCAATATTTACAGGACATTTTCACTCGAATGATATATCGGCCGCTGTTTCAGATAATGATAACAAAATATATGATATAGAGACCGGTACACTATCATCTTATCCCTATGCCTACCGTTATGTTGATTTATATAAGGATAAATTGATTGTGAGAACTAAAAATATAACGGAAATTCCTTCCAATACGAATTTGGCAGAAGAAGATCGTTTGCGAATGAAAATTGTAGCCGAAAAACAAGCTGCACAGAAATTGAAGAATTTCGGACTCGATTTATCACCCGATGTTTTACCTAAATTTGTGGAAGCATTAAGCCAATTATTCGTATTGCATCTTTATGGCGATGAAGAACCTAACGATGCTCTATTGAAATCAATAAAAGGACTATCAGAAAGTATGGATGCTCCATTTGATGTAGATGATCTAGAACTTGACTTTTGGCCTGCAGATAATAATGTTGAAATAATGTTCTAAAAGTCAGATAAATAGAGCGGTTTTTTCTATCTTTAGTCTTTAGCCCAATTCCCCTAAAATAGTAGTTTAGATTATTTATAAACTTAATATCATTGACCTATGAGAAATCTTATCTGTTCGTTATTAACACTCGTAGTATTAATATCCTGTAATGTATCCAATAAAGATAATACGATGTCTTTTAATGGAGCTGAGATCCGTAAAGGGTGGGATAGTTATATGAAATCCGATACCAAAACCGGATGGTTCACAGTTAATGGCAACACTGTTGTAGATACTACAACTCTGTACAAAGATAATCTCTATTCTTTGCTCTCTACTCCGGCAGAAAATGACCCTTCAAAAATTTGTCAAACATTCTATAACTTTGATGTAATCAATATAGAAGGAGATTCTGTTTCGTTCAGTGGAAATTTTAAGGTATCTGCAAAGGATAGCCTCAAAGTTCATTTTGGAATTCAGCAAATCGTGCCGAATGGAAACCCTATAACTAAAGTGACAGAGGAAATAACGATTAATGGTGATTCCGATTGGTTGAATTTTGATCTTACATCTCATATGGATGAAAGTGTCCACAGTATTCTTTTCTTTATTTTGTCGAAAGGCGAAGGAAAGATATGGACAAGCAACTGGCAAGGTGAAATTGATGGCAAGTCTCTAAATCAATTATCTGTGCCAACGATCAAAGAAGATAAGGAATTTGATGAGTCTTCTAAGGTTGTTTTGGATTCGCTTACTCCACAGATGCTTGAAAACCTAGAAGCTTTAGGAAGGGTATGGGGATTTCTAAAATACTATCATCCGGAAGTAACCAAAGGTAAATATAACTGGGATTATGAGTTGTTCAAAGTGCTTCCGACTATTGGCAATGCAAAAGATAAAGAAGAACGGAGTAAACAAATAGGTAAATGGATCGACAAGTACGGAGAAATTAAAGACAAGGAAGAGTATATAATCGCTGACTCCAGTAAATATTCACGAATTATCAATTTAGATTGGTTGAATGATGAATCTATTTTTAATAAGGAGTTAATTGAAAAACTCAATACAGTAAAAAATGCTAAACGCAGCAAGAAGAGTAATTATTATATGCTCCTTTATAGAGGTATGGGGAGAGATTATAATGGGATGGAAAAAGCCTATAAAAATATTTCATGGGAGGACCAAGGATATAGAATACTCACCTTATTCAGGCTATGGAATGCTGTCGAATATTGTGCTCCTTATGTGGAAATGACGGATAATCCATGGAGAACACTTCTTAAGGAATATATCCCTCTGTTCCTGAAACGGGAAAATAAAACGGAGTATGAACTGTCTATCGTAAAGTTATTCTCTAATGTTAATGAATCTCACGGGGGGATTAGAATACCTAATCACAGTTTATCAGGTTCACATTTTATACCCCGTTATTGGGCTGAACCAACTTCTCTTAAGTTAATAAAATCGCAAGAAGGAAAAGTTGTTGTAAGTGAAACGGAATGGGAAGAGTTTCAGAGAGGTGATGTGATTTTAAAAGTTGGTGATAAAACTATCGATGAGGCTATAAAGGAGAGAGAACCTTACTTGGCTACATCAAATCCATCGACACTTTACAGAGATCTGTTACCCTATATTTTTTCATTTGATTCCACTCCAACACGGTTGACAATAGAACGTGATGGAAATCAAATAGAAAAGATGATCGGAAAATTGACTAAAGCTAAAGAGAGAGTAGGTATAAGAAAGCCTCAAAGTTACACTCTAGAGAAATATAATATTGGCTATATAGATGTTAGTAAAGTTAAAGCTGAAGAGATAAGTAAAATAGTACGAGAAAATAAGAATGGTATAATTCTTGACATGCGGAGTTATCCGGACTATAATGTTATGAGGACATTAGTGCCTCTCTTAACAGATAAAGCTTATCCTTATGTATGGTTTTCTAGTAATGAATCTACTCAAGTAGGAAATTTCAAATTTATGGCAGAGTATAAAACAGAAGCAAATTCGGATTATTACAAAGGGAAAGTCGCTATTGTTGTAAATGAAGGAACGCAAAGTCATGGGGAGTTCTCTTCCATGGCATACCGTAAAGCTCCTCGCAGTGCTATTATTGGCAGCCAGACAGCAGGAGCGGATGGAAATATACAAACGTTTAGCCTTCCCGGTAATATTTCGGTTACATATACAGGTTTAGGCACTTATTATCCCAACTGGGAAGTGTGTCAACGTGTTGGACTTAAAATTGATATTCCTGTTCGTCCCACAGTGAAAGGTGTTAGAGAAGGACGCGATGAACTATTGGAAGAAGCAATCAAATTTATAATGAAATAAATCTGTGTGAGAAGTTAATATTTTTAAATAAATAAAGAAATATATATATATATAAATAGATGCTACAATTATATATTAATCCAGATTTGATAGAGGCTGGGTGTGACGAGGCTGGTAGGGGATGTCTTGCAGGACCAGTTTTTGCGGCAGCAGTAATTCTTCCTAAAGACTTTGAATGCGAGGAACTGAATGATTCGAAGCAGTTGAATGAAAAAGCTCGTTATAAATTAAGACCTTTGATAGAAGAGCGGGCTATTGCGTGGGCTGTCGGAATTGTTGATCATAAAGAGATAGACCAGATAAATATATTAAATGCCTCTTTTCTTGCTATGCAGCGAGCCGTAGCGTCGTTGAAAGTGAGACCTCAGCATCTGCTTATCGATGGGAATCGTTTTAAGAAATATGAAGATATACCGCATACTTGTATTGTAAAAGGTGATGGAAAATTGATGCCTATTGCGGCAGCATCGGTGCTGGCTAAAACCTATAGAGACGACTATATGTTGGGTCTTCATCAGGAATATCCATATTACGGATGGGATGGGAATAAAGGATACCCTACTAAAAAACACAGAGACGCCATAAAGGAATATGGTATCTCTGAATATCATCGTTTAAGTTTTAATCTGAAAGATAAGCAGCTAACTCTTGATTTTTAACGGTTACTAAAATGCTTTTCAAAATTCTCGCCTAACTCGTTAAGGAAGAATAATGTGCTTTTACGTGTGTTTTCTCTATACTCTTTTACTTCGTCATCTATATTGATCGCATTGTCAGTAATGAAATCCTCAGCTCTGATAATACGAGGTAAAAGTTTATTTTTTGAAGAATTTTCGTATAAGTAAGAAATATCAGTTACTTCTAAAACACATCTGTCCTGAAAAATAAATCCATTGATGCGATAACGCATAACCATTTTTTCTCTTACTCCTTTTTTGTTTGCAGGAAGCAATAGTTCAATTCTTGATTTTGCGATAAACTCTTTATTCTTAGTATCGTGCCTAACGCTAGAGAGAAATGGATCTTTCCCGTAATTTTCAATAGCCCAATCTTTTAACAAAGTATAATTGCCATCAGCTGACATACTTTCAACAAGAGATACTTCTTTCAGAAAAGTAACTTTTTCTTCAATTACAGGCACACTATTAAACTTTTCCCCTTGTTTGGCAACTTGAGCAAAAGTGTTGATAGTTAGGATGATCCCAAGAATAATAAAGATATATCTTCTCATAGTTTGTTGTTTGTATATTACAAATATAAGAATAATTAAATTAAACGTATGGTCTCAATCCTTGTTTGTTCATCCCTTAGTTGCTTCTAAATGATTTTTTAGTGTATTAGAATACATTTCTAACATCTTTTCCCAAACGAAGTCATAGTCTATATAATCAAGATCTATTTTCTTGATTTGTTTATCTAGATAAGCCTTAAATTCATCTTCCTGACTATCGGTATATTTATCAGAGAACCGTCTTTCTTTGTTGTACAAATCGTGTGCAATGTAATTGCATGGATAGATTTCATAATTAGAATGAATCTCCTTGTCAATTATCTGAGCCGCTAGTTGAGGCTGCAAACGTTTGTCAGGTTCAGTGATCTTGTCAAGCTCCGGATTAATACACTTTCCAAACCGAAAAATAACATTGCCTTTATATCCTAAAATACCGATTTCCATGTTCAAAAGATCGTCTCGTTGAGTCTTTTTGAAGTCAGGATCGTCTCTCTTTTGTTGAAACTCTTTAGCTTTCAAATAGTCAGTAGGGTCGTATTCATAGGAGATTGATAAAGGAATAAGATTCATTTCCTTCAGACTCTCAATAAATGATTTGTCTTCAGGATACAGCGCAAGCATTTTTAATAGACTATCTTGTGTTCGGTCGTCTGAATTCTTAGCTCTACCTTCACGCTGAGCAATCCAAATAGACTCTTTTTTTGTGTTAATTGCGTAATGTATGTATTCAGACATATGCTTTGATGCAATCAACCTCTCTTTCAAGGAAAGACCACGTCGAACGATAAAGCTCTTGTTAAGACGGACCAATTTATCTATCCAAGGGTGAATAAGCAAGTTGTCTCCAATAGCAATCTCTGTAGTTTTGAAACCTTTTTCTACACGAAGGATGTTTAACAAGCCAGCATCCAGCACGATGTCTCTGTGGTTTGATAAAAACAGATGTTCTACCGAACGGTCTATCGTTTCCCACTTATCAAGCTTAAAGCTAGGGGATGCTTTCATGCCCAAAGCTCTAACTACAGGATAAATCATTTTTGTCTGAAACTCTTCTTTTGTCTTGTAGGAAGACATTTCAGCAGAAAAATCATCCCAGTTGATATCGGGCATAATGTATCTTACTGCATGTTGAAATCCGGGATCTACTAAGATCTCCTGAATTGCTTGTTCTACCTCGTGATCATAAAGAGGTGCTATATCGTCAAATTTATTCGTCATGGTGCTCATAAATTCAATTTACATCAAATTCGTTTTCAATAATTTCAGTCAACACTTCTGTTATATTTAATCCCGCAGCTGCTATCTGTTGAGGGATAAAACTTGTTTTAGTCATACCCGGAGTAGTGTTAACTTCCAGTAAGTATGGTGTATTATCAGAGATAATAAAGTCGGCTCTGATTATACCTTTGGCTCCAACCAAATCGTAAATCTTAGATGTTAGACTTTTTATTTCTTTTGTCATTTCGTCAGAGATACGAGCTGGTGTTATTTCTTCTACCTGTCCTTCGTATTTTGCATCATAATCGAAAAACTCATTTGCTGTTACTACTTCAGTCAGGGGGAAGATTGTTGCTTTATCCTTTATTTTATAACAACCACATGTGACTTCTGTTCCTGCTATGAATTTTTCTATAATTACGTCTTTAGTTTCGTTAAAAGCAATATTAATTGCTTCTTGCAATTTATCTTCCGATTTAACTTTCGTTGTAGCAAAACTAGAACCTCCACTATTTGGCTTTACAAACATTGGAAATCCTAATTTTTCAGCAATACTTTTTGTTTCGTATTCTGTTTCTTTATTCAAATATAAGGAATCGGCAACTTTAATCCCAAAGTTTTTTAGGTAATTATTGCAAATAAACTTATTCATTGTTAATGAAGATGCCATCATACCGCAAGTAGAGTAGGGAGTACTTAGCATATCAAAGTAGCCTTGAAGGCGTCCATCTTCACCAGGCGTGCCATGTATGATGATAAAAGCAAAGTCGAATGGAATCGAACTTTCGCTATTAGGTAAAGTGAAACTGAAGTCATTTTTGTTAACAGGTAATATTGCACCTTCAAAGTCGACGCTCCAGCTTTCTTTTGTTATTTTAACTTTATAAACATTGTATTTATCCTTATCGAGGAAAGAATAAACTCCTGCCATACTTTTCTCGGAAACTATAATCTCTGAACTATAACCTCCCCATACGATAGCAATGTTACGTTTCATATGTTTATATATTTTTCTTAGATACTACGATTTGAAATATATCCTCTCCATTTTTCGAGTAAAGAAGTCATATCTTCGGGTAATGGTGCTTCAAACATTAATTCTTCTCCGGTGCGTGGTTGTATAAAACCTAATGTCTGAGCATGTAGTGCTTGTCGGGGACATATACTGAAACAATTTTGGACAAATTGTTTGTATTTCGTAAAATTAGTTCCTTTTAGGATTTCATTTCCTCCATAACGTTCATCATTAAATAGTGTGTGTCCTATATATTTCATATGAACGCGTATCTGATGAGTACGCCCGGTTTCCAATTTACACTGTACCAAAGAAACATAACCTAAGCGCTCTAAGACTTTGTAGTGGGTAACTGCCGTCTTTCCATAGTCTCCTTCTGGAAATACAGTCATCAACATACGATCTTTCAGGCTACGTCCGATGTTTCCTTCTATACGTCCTTCGTCATTCTCCACAGAACCCCAAACCAAAGCTACATATTGTCGTTTCGTTGTTTTGTTGAAAAACTGAGCCGAAAGATGAGCTTTAGCATAGGCATTTTTTGCAACGACAATCAGTCCCGAAGTATCTTTGTCTATACGATGTACAATGCCTAGACGAGGATCTTTTGCATCGTACTCCGGAGTGTCTTTTAGCTTGTATGCAACAGCATTAACCATTGTGCCCTGATAATTGCCAAAACCAGGATGTACTACCAATCCCGGAGGTTTATTGATTACCATTAGGTCTTGATCTTCGTAAACAATGTCAAGAGGGATGTCTTCAGGAATAATCTCCAATTCTCTAGGAGGTCTGTTCATTACCACCGATATTGTATCTAGTGGCTTTATCTTATAGTTCGATTTTACTGGATTGTCATTTACAAGTATACAATTGGCTTCTGCTGCCTGTTGTATTCTATTGCGCGATACATTAACTATATGTATTGACAGATATTTGTCTATACGCATTGCGCCTTGTCCTTTGTCTACTACAAAGCGATAATGCTCATACAGTTGAGTATCGTCTTGCTCATCTGTAAAATTATCTTCTGCGAAATCTTCTATTTCGTCAAACGAGTCGTTTATCATTATTCTAGGAAAGATTCTTCTATATTGATGTCTTCAATTGTAGGTATACTGTCTTGAAATTCAACACCTCCAGCACCTACGGCCATTTGTAGAGGTGCTCCTTTGGGTATTTTTTGATTAGGAGTAAGTTCTCTCCCTTTATACGAAACAGAAACGACAATTCCGGCATACGCAGAAGGAACTTCTGTTATTAGAATATTTTTGAATCCTAAAGAGTGAAGCTGGGCTTCGGCTTGACGTCTGGAAAAATCTTTTAATTCAGGAACCGGAATCATTTGCTCTCCCTTAGCCTGAATTGTAAGAAAAATAGTTCTTCCGGCCTTAATGTTTGAATTTTCTTTGGGAGTTTGTTCAATTATTGCTCCAGGAACTCCTTCTTTTTGATATAAGGAATCTGATATTTCGTAAGATAGTCCGGAAGATTTAAGTATTCCGTTAGCCTCCTCTACTTGGAGCCCTTTTACCGAAGGAACTTTGATGAACTCGCCATGTTTAGTATAGCTATTCAATGCAAATAACACTATTACAATTAATAGGATGCTAACAATTCCTATTAGCAATATATTTTTTACAAAAATATTGGTAAGAATTCGCACTATTATATTTTTTTCTTTACTCATGTCTGATCCTCTGTATATAGAATTACAAAAGTATTAAAAAAAAGTGTGGCTTATTGCTTTTGTGCTATAATTTATGTTATTGAGCAATAAAAGAAAAAGGATAACCTCATAGAGATTATCCTTTTTTATGCTGAAAGAAAAATTAATTAATCTTCAGTTCTTGAAATTGGAATTTGTCGTTTAACTCCCTGACTTAAAGAAATCATGGTTTCTGTTGCAACAACTCCGTCAATTTCCTGAATTCTATCATTCAATAGATCCATTAGATGTTCATTATCTCTGGCATATAGCTTGATCAAAATGGTGTAAGGACCTGTTGTGAAATGAGATTCTACTATTTCGGGTATTTTGTCCAATTCAGGAATAACTGTTTTGTACATAGAGCCTTTTTCAAGTTTAACTCCGATATAGGTACAAGTGTTATATCCCAAAACTTTAGGATTAACAAAGTATCCTGATCCAACAATTACGTCCATTTCTACCATGCGTTGTACCCTTTGATGGATAGCAGCACGAGATACTCCACATTCTAGAGCTACATCTTTGAATGGTATTCTGGCATTCTGAGAGATGATCTCTAAAATCTTTTTGTCAAGTTTGTCAATTTTTTGCATATAAAGATCTTTTTTGTTATTTTAATTCAAATATAGAGTATTTTTTTATAAAAAGAAGACTTTTTGTTCAAAAAAAAGAATTCAATATGCCAAAATATTATCTAATGTTGACTATTTGTTTTTATTTTCCTTCTATGCTAAGCAATTCCACATCGAATACTAGAGTAGAAAATGGAGGTATTGAACCAGCAGACTGTGCTCCATACCCAAGTTCATAAGGGATGTATACAGTCCATTTAGATCCAGCAGGCATTAATTGAAGTATTTCAGTCCATCCGGGTATAACTTGACCTACTCCAAATGTTGCAGGTTCGCCACGTTCTACCGAGCTGTCAAATACTGTTCCATCAATAAGAGTTCCATGGTAGTGAACGTTTACAACATCACTCGCAGTTGGTTTTGTACCGTTTCCTTCTTTGATTACTTTATACTGTAATCCACTAGGAAGTGTAACAACTCCTTCTTTTGTTTTGTTGTCAGCTAAGAATTTTTGTCCTTCTTCGATTTGAGGAGCATATTCTTTTTTCATTTCTTCTTCTCTAGCTTTCATCTCTTTTTCTTGGATCTCTTGCATTTTTACGCTAAATATAATATCAGGGTTAGCGATAGCATGTTTTCCTTTTTTAAGAGAGGTAGCGATAGATGCAATAAATACATCTGTATTTAGTTTTTTACCAGAGTTTTCTCCGTATAATCTTTCAGCCATTTGAGGAAGCATAGTTCCGCCAATTTGAGTTCCTATAGTTTGTCCCAACAAAAATGCTTTTTGAGATTCAGGAGCATTGATTGTTGATTTCATTCCTTTCAAAAACTCAGCAATACTTCTTTCATTCGCTTTTTTGATAGAGTCAATCTTAAAACGCATTGTTTTCTCAAGCTCTGCTTTTTTAGAACCTGTAGCATCTGCTTCAATAAGCTGTTTATATTGAAATTGAACAGCCGCTGTGTCAGCAAGAAGTCCCATTTGCATTAGATGAGACTCTAATCCTTCATTATATAGTTTTGCAGCAAAGGCATAAGAAAGTGTATCTACATCAGTTTTTAATGGTGCGTTTGTTGATATATTGCCTCCGCAAGATGTAAGTAATGCTCCAATAGCTACGAATGAGCTAAGAGCTAAGACTTGGATTTTTTTCATGTTTTTATTGATTATTATAATTAAAGAATATTTAAAACTTCCACTTCGAAGATTAATGTAGAGTTTGGCTCGATAGATTGTCCTGCACCTCTTTCTCCATAAGCAAGGTTAGAAGGAATGAAAAGTTTCCATTTAGAGCCTACAGGCATTAATTGAAGAGCTTCAACCCATCCCGGGATAACTTGGTTGACACCGAAAGTTGCAGGTTGACCACGTTCTACAGAACTGTCAAATACAACACCATTGATTAGAGTTCCATGGTAATGACATTCTACTTGGTTTGTCGCTTTTGGTTTTGGACCATTTCCTTCTTTGATTATTTCGTATTGTAGTCCGCTAGGAAGTTCTACAACTCCTTCTCTTTTTTTGTTTGCTGCTAAAAATTCTTGTCCGGCTTTTAGGTTAAGCTCAAGTCTTTCAGCTTGCAAATTCGAAAAATATTCGTTCATGACTTCTTGAGCTTCTTCATAAGTCATTTCAAGTGTGCCTTCATTCATTACATCTTGGAATCCTTTGATGAATGTTTCAGTGTCTACATCTTTAATACCTGAATTCATGAAGTTGTTAGCAATACTTAAGCCTAAAGCGTAACTGATCTTGTTCATAATAGTTTTTTTGTTTCTAAATTAAGTTCTATAAATCAATTGGTTATTTAAATAGATTTATAGGTTGTTTTGTTTTATTTAACCCACAAAAGTAACTCTTTTCGTGAGACTTCAATATATATTGTGGTTCAAAAAATGTATATTTGTGTACTATACTTATATTTTTTTAATAAATTATGAAACATATTGTTGTTTTAACTGGTGCAGGAATGAGTGCCGAAAGTGGAATATCTACTTTTAGGGACTCAGGTGGATTATGGGAACAACATTCGGTAGAAGATGTTGCAACTCCCGAAGGTTTCAGGCGTAATCCTCAATTGGTTCTTGATTTTTATAATACTCGAAGGAAAGAATCTTTTGATACGAAGCCAAATAAAGGTCATATAGGGTTGGCTGAAATGGAGAAAGATTTCAAAGTGTCTATTATAACGCAAAATGTAGATGATTTGCATGAACGAGCGGGAAGTACAGATGTACTGCACTTACATGGGGAGTTAAGTAAAGTTCGTTCGACAGTAGACCCTTCTCTTATTTATACGTTGACTGCCGATAATTGGGAAATAAAGTTAGGCGACAAGTGCGAGAAAGGTTCTCAGCTCCGACCGCATATTGTATGGTTTGGGGAGGCTGTTCCTATGATTGAAGAGGCTATGCACACTGTTCAAAAAGCAGATATACTTGTTGTTATTGGCACCTCCTTGAATGTATATCCGGCAGCGGGCTTATTGAATTATGTAAAATCAGGAACACCGATATTCTTGATAGATCCAAATGAAGTGAAGGCTTCCCGAAATGACATCTACTTTATCAAAGAGGGTGCTTCGGCAGGTGTAGAAAAATTGAGAGAATTATTGAAAATATAGACTTCTTATTTAAAATAAAAAAGGCATCTTATCGAGATGCCTTTTTTTGTTATAGTCTTATTTTATTCTTTCTAGTGTTTTTAACAGATAGCTATAGAATTTCTCAACAGTATCTATTTCTACATACTCGTCCGGAGAGTGAGCATTCAAAATTGTAGGTCCGAAAGATACGATGTCTAACCCAGGAGTGCTTGAAAGTATGATTCCACACTCAAGTCCAGCATGAACAACAACTACATGAGCTTTTTCGTTGAACATTTCTTCATAGAGCTCAGCCATCATGTTTAATGTTTTAGACTGGGCATTAGGTTGCCATCCCGGATAAGGGTTCTCTATGTCAACTCTTGCTCCTGCTAACGCAAATGCACTTTCCAAGCTAGAGCAGATTTCATCTTTGCGAGTTTCAGAAGAACTGCGAGCAAGCATTTTTGCTTCAATGCGACCCGGTGAAGATTTTACAGATGCTAGGTTTGTAGAAGTTTCAACGATACCTTCAAATTCGGTTAACATACCAATAGATCCGTTTTGACAAGCTACTACAGCATTGATAAGTCCATCTTGAATCTCTTCCGGGATCAATGTTTTTGGAAGTTCTGTCTTTTCAGCTTTGAAAGATAGGTTTGCAACAACTTCAGCCGCTTTGTACTCTTCCTTGTAGATCCCCTCATATTCTTTCACCAAGTCAAGGAAGTCTTTTTCGTCTTCTTGAGGTAGGGTTACTATAGCCCACGACTCGCGAGGAATAGCATTGCGTAGCGATCCTCCATCGATAGCTGAAAGACGTACTTCGAAATTGCTGATAGCATCTTTTAAAAAATATGCCATTAGCTTGTTTGCATTAGCTCTTCCTAAATGTATTTCGGTACCAGAGTGCCCTCCTTTTAGTCCTTTCAGAACCACTTTGTAGGCGATATCACCTTCCGGAACTTCTACATCTTTGTATTCCCATGTAGCATTAATATCTACACCACCGGCACATCCTACGCAAAGTTCGCCTATCTCTTCAGTGTCAAGATTTAATAGAATGTCTCCACTAAGGAAGCCTGGCTGTAAGCCACTAGCACCTACCATCCCAACTTCTTCGTCTACTGTAAAAAGTGCTTCTATCTTTCCGTGAGACAGAGTTTTGTCTTCAAGAACAGTCATTATAGCCGCAACTCCGATGCCATTGTCAGACCCCAATGTTGTAGATTTAGCTTTTACAATGTTTCCTTCGATTTTCATTTCGATAGGGTCTTTAGTAAAGTCATGAACTACATCATTGTTTTTTTGAGGAACCATATCAAGGTGAGATTGTAATATCACTACCGGAGCATTTTCCATTCCTGCTGTAGCCGGTTTGATAATAACAATGTTTCCTGTTTTATCTTGTTTTACTTCCAATCCTAAAGATTTTCCGAAATCGATAACGAATTTTGTAACTTCCTCCATTTGCCCTGTCGGTCGAGGAATCTGATTAAGATCGTAGAAGTGCTTCCACAATCGTGTCGGTTTTAGATCAAGTATTTCTTTTGACATATATTTATGTATTTAAAAATTTCGATTAGTAACAAAGATATAAAATTTTAGCAAAGTCTTCTGTTCATAGACGAAAAGACTTTGCTAAAAATATCGTAATTATGTCATTTTGATATTATGACAAAATGAAGCGTCTTTTAGAATGTAAAAGAGCGGGAAGTCATTCTACCTTTTCCTTCAACAATAAGTCTGTTTTCGTAAATTTTCATTATTCCAAAAGAGTTGTCATACTCTGTTTCTATCATTCCTTCTAAAGTAATGAATGGTATATTATTGAACTTGCCAAAATTACCTTTGTGGTAATGTCCTGAAAATACAGCTTTAATAGATTCGTGTTTTTCGAGTACCGAAAGAACCTCTATATCATTAAGTGTATTGTGATCGTGTTTTGGGTAGAGTGGGTGATGGGTAAATATTATCACTTTAATATTTTTATTGTCAGTATCAGTTAAAACATTGTCTAGCCAAGTTAATTGTTTATTGCTAATACCTCCGTTCCATTCATATCCGTTTATTCTGTTCTCTTTTTTTATTTTAGTCATTATATTCTCGAACTCTTTCTGTTTGTGAGTGTTGGTTATATTGGCATAAGACGAAATCTCATTTGTGTTCAAGAAAATAAGAGCAATATTTTGATCTGAAAGATGTAATGTGTAATACTCAGAGGGCATTTTTAATTTACCGTATAAAATTTGATTGTCTGTAATCCCCATATAGTCATGATTCCCTGCAATGTTGTGGATTGGAGTTTTTAATTTACTCAATCTTGCTGTTATTGTATCTATATCACTGGGTGTTTTGTCGGATAAATCACCAAGGTTGACAGTCAGATCGACCTCATTTTCGTTTAACTGTTTAACAGCTTCTTCTATTTTGGGTAGCGAGTTTCTGTAAAAACGGGTTCCTCTGGCATCACAATCGCAATATTGTATATCTGCAATTAGACCGATCTTTAGTAAAGGAAGCGTGTCGCTTATCGTATTGCTTTGTTTGTGGGTAAGCGCATAGAGATTGCAAGTTGAGATGGTGAGATATATTAAAAATAAGATCAAGAAAGAATAGATATATTTCATAAGTCTTTTATTTAGGTTGTAAGTGTATCAAATATACGCAAACCATTAGAAAGAGAAGGGGGCATCCCCTCTATTTTAACCTAAAAAGATATCTTTTTATTTAGATCTCTTGTGTGTTTTGATGTTTTTTAGAAATAAAGGATTTATTTCGATTTTTTCAAGGAGAGCATTCCCATCCCGAAAAACCCACATAATATAACCCAAAGCGATTGTAATCCAAAGACTCCCACTGCAAAAGCTTTAGCTTCTAATCCGCTAACACCATATAAAGCTAATGCTGCAACAACAGCTACCTGCCAAGGACCTAAGCCTCCATTTGATGGAACACCCATACTTATACTGCTAAGGGCAAAGGCTATCAATCCTGCGGTAAAACCTAAATCTTTGGTGAAGTCGAAAGCGAAGAATGTGATGTAGAAGTAAAGAAAATAGGAACCCCATATGCCGATTGTGTATAGGAGTAACCGACCTTTTGTATCCATTTTCCAAATAGCTTTCATATCAAGAATAATTCCTTTTGTGAATTCTTTAATCTTACGGACTATTATGTTTTCACTGAAGTATTTTAATACGATGTATGTGGTGATAATAGCCGCACCTATACCAATGTAAAATAAAGGAGATTGTAATATCTCGATAATAGATTCTAGTGCTTTTTTTCTTTCTTTAAGCTGATCAATAAAGAATTGCATATTGAAGATGAAAGCAAAAAGGGTAATGGTTAAGACTGTGAAAGTGTCGAAAATACGATCGAGTAGCATTGTACCAAAGGCTTTGGTAAAAGGAATGTTTTCTTCTTTAGAAACTGCTCCGGTTTTCCATAATTCTCCGGCGCGAGGCAATGCGAAGTTTATTGCATACCCTCCATAGGTAGCATAGTTAAGAGTAGATACTTTAGGGTTATATCCTAACGGTTTTAAGAATAGTTCCCATCGGTAACCTCTGATGGTATTGCCTAAGAGTCCAAAAGGAAGAGAGATTAAAAGAATTCCCCAATTAGCTTCTTTCAAGATAATCCATACTTCTTTGAAGTCAATGTCTCTGAATAAAAAATATAAAATAACGATACCTAAAGCCAGAGGTAGTATAGTTTTGATCAGTTTGTTCAATAAAGAGCTTTTTTTAGAAGCTATCCCATTGCCTGTTTCTTCCATGCCAAATCAATAAATTTGTATTTATGTAAATAATAGTGTTGCATTAAAGTTAAATATTTATAATAAAAACACTACCTTTGCGGCTGCAAATATAGTGATAAATATAAAGTATGCCTGCAGTTAGACCAAAGAAATTCTTAGGGCAACATTTCTTGAAAGACTTAGATATTGCTCGTAGGATTGCTGATACACTTGACGATTTCTCCGATCTGCCAGTAGTAGAGGTAGGTCCGGGTATGGGTGTGCTTACTCAATATTTGATAGAAAAGGGTAGAGACTTGAAGGTTGTTGAAATCGATAGAGAATCTGTTCCCTATTTGCATGAACATTTTCCTGCATTGGATGGGAAAGTCATAGAGGGAGATTTTTTGCAGTTAAATTTAAAGGAATTATTTGAAGGACAATTTTGTCTGATAGGTAATTATCCTTACAATATCTCCTCTCAAATATTTTTTAAAGTTTTAGAATATAAAAATCAGATACCTTGTTGTTCAGGCATGATTCAGAAAGAAGTGGCAGAACGTATTGCTGCTAAGCCGGGAAGTAAAACATATGGTATCTTAAGCGTGCTGCTTCAGGCATGGTACGACATAGAATATCTTTTTACGGTGAGTGAGAAGGTGTTCGACCCTCCTCCCAAAGTGAAGTCGGCTGTGGTCAAGCTTGTGAGAAATGACCGACAGCAATTGAGTTGTGATGAAAAGTTATTCAAAACTGTCGTGAAGACAGGCTTTAATCAAAGACGAAAAACGTTGAGAAATTCGATGAAACCACTGTTGGGGAAAGAAAATGAGGCATACTCGAGTCCTATTTTCGACGAACGACCCGAGCGGCTCTCGGTAGCAGATTTCGAAGCATTGACAAATATCGTTGCAGCCCATTTGTCCGAGAGTATAAGAAAATGATTTAGTCGGGGTGTTAGGTAGTGCATAAGATGCACAGGTAGCTTAATGAAACTGACTAATCTTGAAAACTAGAACTGTGAACCAGTAAACTAAAAAGACATGTCGGAAATTAAACTATTCTACCATAAAGATGGTGCTATACGAGTTAGTCGTAGCATTGAGTTCTTGAAAATTACTCCAATCAAAAATTTTCTTTGGATAGACTTAAATAATGTGGATGAGGAGATCGAGAGTGAATTAGAGGACTATCTAAAAATTTATATTCAGGAAGAAGAAGAAATGGTCGAAATTGAGATGTCTTCTCGTTATATGGAGACGGCAGACTCGCTGGTGGTAAATTCAAACTTCTTATTAAGTAATTTTGAAAGAGAACCCGTATCATTCATCCTTAAAAATAATATATTGATAACTGTGCGTGGAGAAGAATTGACTTCATTTCAGGAGACAGTAAAAAAAATATCGGCCAACCCTAAAATGTATCCTACCGGATATCATGTGCTTGTTGCTATATTGGAGACTCGGGTAGAACTGGATGCAGATATGGTTGAGCATATGACAATGGAGATTACCTCTCTGAGTAATAGTATTAGTATAAAAGAGGCTGACGAGGAATTGTTGATGGAGATCAAGAACCTTCAGGAAAAAACAATGTTGTTGCGAGAAAATATAATAGACAAACAACGTGTTGTTTCTAATATGCTGAAAAGTCAGCTGATGCCAAAAGAGTTACATGGACTTATAACCATCCTTATTAAGGATATAAACTCACTCTTGGAACATACGCGGTTTAGTTTCGATAGGCTAGACTATTTACAAGATACATTCCTGGGTTTTGTAAACATTGAGCAGAATAAGATTATTAAAATGTTTACCGTGATCTCTGTTATTTTCATGCCTCCTACACTGATAGCGAGTGTTTATGGTATGAACTTTAAAGGGATGCCTGAGTTGGAATGGGAGTATGGTTATGGCTTTTCTATAGGAATGATGATTGTCGCAGTAGCTGTTATTCTGTTTTACTTTAAAAAGAAGAAATGGCTGTAACTTTTGAATTGTATTGTTGTAAAAGATTGAATAATATAAAGAAGCCGCCTACAGACTAAATATGTAGGCGGCTTTTCTGTTGTCTGATATAGAGTTTTAATCATCTTCTTTTTCAATATTGTCTTTCTCTATTCGTGTCGAAAAAGCTTTTTTAGCCTCTTCTATTTTCCCTTTCGCTTCTTCATTTAAGATAGGGTAGTGTAGATTTAGTTCTTCTATCTTATCGCATATAATCTGCCCTACAGCGTATCGCATAAACCATTTTTTGTCAGCTGGTATAACATACCAAGGTGCATAAGAGGTAGACGTGGCGGTAAGCATATCGGAATAAGCTTTCATGTAATCATCCCAATATTCTCTTTCTTTTAGATCAGATGCAGAAAATTTCCAATTCTTTGAATCATCCTCAAGTCTAGATAAGAAACGTTCTAATTGCTCCCCGTGAGATACATTGAGAAAGAATTTAAGTATAATAGTCCCATTTTCGGTTAGATGTTTCTCGAAGTCGTTTATCTGGCGATAACGGTTTTTCCAGAATTTTTCGTCTACATCTTCTACTTTATTGATATTTGGAAGTTTCCCGTTTAATACAATTTCGGGGTGAACTTTTGCTACTAATACGTCTTCGTAGTGAGAACGATTGAAGATCCCTATACGACCACGTTCGGGCAGGCTTTTGTAAATTCTCCACATATAGTCGTGGTCGAGTTCTTCTGCTGATGGTTGTTTAAAAGAGAATACCTGACAACCTTGAGGATTGATGCCAGACATCACATGTTTTATCGTTCCATCTTTGCCCGCAGCATCCATTGCCTGAAAGATAATCAATACAGAGTATTTATCTTGTGCATAGAGTTTATCTTGTAATTTCGTTAGCTTCTCGGTGTTTTCTTCTAGAAGCTGTTTTGCTTCTTTCTTTTCGAGATCGCCGGTGTAATCGGTCTCAAAATCTGCAACTTTGTGCTGCTTTCCGGGTTTTACTAAGATTTTCTTTAAAATGTAGTCTTTCATTATTGGTTGTTTTAGGGTTTTGTTCTTTATGATGTTATGCGAAGATTAAGGAAGGTGTAAATGATGATTAGAACTATGTTTGTTAAGATGCCATATCGTGTTTTTACTCTTTTCTTTAGAACATATATGCCTAGAAATATTCCTGTAATACTGCAAGTTATAGATGTTATAATAAGCCAATTAGGGTATAGAAATATATATAATATTCCTCCAAAGTTTTGGCCATACAATCTTTCTATACCTGTATAGAGCCAAATTGAGTTGAATAAAATCATCAATGTGCCTATAGATTGGCTGTGGTTGACTTTGGCGAGAGTCATATGTTACTTAATAACCTCTATTAAATCATTCAGATCCTTTCTTACTTTTGGTTGATTGTTCATCCAATCCTTTTCTGGGTCTTTGTAACCTAAAGGGAGCATTACAGTTGAGGCTAGATTCCGTTCTTTAAGTTTTAGAATCCTATCTAAAGCAGCTTTATCATACCCTTCGATAGGGACAGAATCAATATGTTCGTTAGCAGCAGCAACACAGGCTATACCTAAAGCTATATAAGTTTGACGGGCAAGCCAATCTTCGAAATAATTGTAGTTTCTCTCCATAAAACTCTCTACTTTTTTTCTGTAATTGCCGAGCCATTCATCTCCGGGGTTACGTTTCCATTTTATGAGGTCGAAATAAGTATCCAGATCTTTTGTTGTTATTTGTGTGTATGAAGCGAATATCAGCAGATGAGAGCATGCTGTAATTGGTTGTTGAGGACAAGCTTCTTTGAATATCGTTTCTTTTAATTCTTGATTTTCGATGACTAAGACTTTATAAGCTTGTAGCCCTAGTGATGTTGGTGCTAAATTGATAGCTTCTAATATCTTGTTTACTTTTTCTTGAGGAATTTTTTCTCCATTCATGCCTTTGCAGGCATGGCGCCATTGTAAGTCTTCTGTTAGTTTCATGTCTTAAGTCAATTTGTTTATATAGTTAATAACAGCAGATGTTTGTGATATGTTCCCTCTTATAGAGAGTAAAAGTAGTATTTTAGTTATATGAAATAAAAAACTCATTGGCAAAAACTGAGTAGAGAGTGTTTCAGACCAATGAGTTTAGTTTAATTTTTCTAGTTATAGAAAATCTTATTCTTCCTTAAACCAGCCTGAGTACATCAGGTAGTTTTTGGCAATCTTTTGGTTGATCTCTTTTCCTTGCTCAGGATCTACTTTCTTTACAAACTTAGCAGGAACTCCTGCATAAATACTGCCTGGTTCGACTTGAGTTCCACTCAGAACAACCGACCCTGCTGCTATAATAGCACCTTCGCCAATAACGGCATGGTCTAATACGATAGCTCCCATCCCTATGAGTGCCCCATTTTCTATCTTAGCTCCGTGTATAACAACATTGTGCCCTACAGAAACATCATCGCCTATTTCTACTACAGATTTTTGGTATAATGTATGCAAAACACTTCCATCTTGTATGTTTACGCGATCTCCTATTCTTATCGAATTAACATCACCACGCAATACAGCATTAAACCAGATGCTGCAATCTTTTCCGATAACTACATCGCCGATGATTGTTGCATTTTCGGCAAGATAAGTATTGTCTCCAATTTCAGGAGTAAAACCTCTAACTTCTTTTATTAAAGCCATTATTGATATAAATAATTAAAAAGTTTTTGTAAATTTTCCAGATCAAGCTTCTTTGCTATAATCCTTTTATCTTTATCCAGAACTAAAACAGATGGTGTGCCTGATACATCATAGTGCATCCAATACTGAGATTTGTAATTAAGATCGGCACAATTGATCCAACCTGTAAGCTTGTTATCATTTATAAATTTAATCCAATCTTCTTTGCTGCTGCCTACATTGAAAGCTATAATCTCCAAACCTTTGTCTTTGTATTTGGAATAAAGTTCGTTATACATCTTTGGAACCTCTGTGACGCAGTATCCGCAGCTAGGAGAGTAGAAGTATAGTATAGTGTATTTGCTGTCTATTCCATTTGTGTTTATGCTATCCCCACTGATTGTTTGTACTCGTAAGTTGTGAGCATACATACCGATTCTGTTATTCTTTATTTTTTCATACATCTGTCCCAGTTTCAGATACTGGGTACTATCTATCCAAGAAATATTCTTGCCCATAATGTAATCTTCGTACAAGCGAGACCAAATGTTTTTATCTCCCATTTTAAGACTCTTTATAGACTCATTTATTAGCTTCGATAGCATACGTTCGAAACAAATGTCATTATCGATCGTTTTTTTTACTAACAGACTGGCTGCAGAAGCTAACGAATCGGGACTTGCTTCCACCCATTGTTGCAAGTATGTGTCTATGTAGTTCTCAAAATAATTCGTTCTCCAGAATCGGGGATCTGTAAGATTTATGTTGTCAAAATAGTGAAGCTTTCCATATTTTCTGTTTTCACTTGCCTCTTCTTGAGTTTTGGGCTCAGGGTAAGGGATGCCTGTTGGTTCTAGACCTTTGATATATAAGGCTCCCCATAGGTCTGTGTTTTGTTTAAATAGTGCCTTTTTGTAACTGTCAATATCTTTTTGGGCTTTATTTAGCTCCTTTTCTTTAGCTGACTTCTCTTTGTCTGAAATATTAGAATTCTCTATCTGTTCCCTCAATCTATCAGCATTGTATGTCATCTGAATGTATTGCCATAGCACTTCGGTGTCTTTTGATCCTGATACCTTGTTAGCTTTTATATCGTTTTCATTCAAGGTGAACTTGATGTTGTTCTGTTCACTACCAATGAGAAAATCGACTTGATAGTCTGGTTTTATATATAGAAAATATTGACCCTCAAGCTTACTCTCTGGAGATGAGAATTTAGCTATCCCTTCATCAGAAATAAATGTTGAATCAATAGCATATGTACCACTATTCCAATACTGTCCCAGGTAAATCTTTTTACCTTTCTGTGTTGGAATAACTGCTTCTAATTGGAATGATTGCGTATTGTTGTTTGTGTTGATTTGAGCCTCCACTTTAAAGTAAAGGAGGAGGCTCAAAATTAGTAGGAATCTATATTTCATCAGTTTTTTCTTTTAACCAACTTTTTTCTTCTTCCGATAAAAGAGGAGATAGGCGATCATATACATACTTATGGTATAGATTGAACCATTCCACTTCTTTTTCGGTAAGCATTTCTTTCACGATTGGAGTTTTGTCTATAGGACAAAGAGTAAGAGTCTTGAATGAATAGAAATCTCCAAACTCAGTAGTCGTTTCGTGCTGAGTTAATACAAGATTTTCAATACGTATTCCGTATTGGTTTGCTCTATATAGACCTGGCTCGTTAGATGTAACCATTCCTATCTGTAGCGTTGTAGGGTTTTCATTCATTCTGATGTTTTGAGGTCCTTCATGAACATTCAAGAAATGACCAATACCGTGTCCTGTGCCATGTAGGTAGTTCAGTCCATTGTCCCATAGCGCTTTGCGTGCAAGTATATCTATCTGGCTTCCACGTGTGCCTTGAGGATAAATAGCTGTTGCGATATTGATATGTCCTTTTAGAACCATTGTGTAATCTTTTTTCATTTGCTCTGTAAGCGGTCCTACAGCAATAGTACGGGTTATATCGGTTGTTCCATCAAAATACTGTGCGCCCGAATCTACTAGCAGGAAACCTTCTGCTTTTACATCAAGGGAGCTTTCTTCTGTTACATGGTAATGAACAATAGCTCCATTGGGTCCATATCCGGATATTGTGTCGAAGCTTTCTCCTACAAAATTTTTCTGTTGACTTCTGTACTCAACAAGTTTTTGAGGAATCATAATTTCGGTAACGTTTCCTGTAGGAACAGCGTTCTCTAACCACATTAAGAAACGTACTAAAGCAACACCATCGCGCTCCATCGCATTGTTGAATCCCTGTATTTCTGTTTCGTTTTTTATACTCTTCATCAAGTCGGCAGGAGAAGGGATATCTATAATGCGGCTGCCTGTAGGTATTGTGTTATATAACTTAAATGTGACTTTATTACTGTCAAGGCAGATTGATGATTTTGAACCGGCTATGTAGTCAAATACTTTAGTGTATTCTGCTATTGTAACACCTTCGCTTTTTAAATAGTCAATCGTTTCTGCTGTCAATTTTTTAGGGTCAATAAATAGAACAGTTTCTGCTCTGGATATGTATGCATAGCTAACAGCTACAGGATTACATTTTACGTCATTGCCTCTGATATTGAATATCCAAGCAATAGTATCTAATGATGCTACAAGAAGAGATTCTGCCCCGTTTTTTTCTACAGCGTCGCATATACGTGAGATTTTCTTTTTTGCAGATTCCCCTGTATATTCTGTTGGTAGTACAAAGATCGGGTTCTTAGGGATTTCGGGTCTGTCATTCCATATAGTGCTGAATGGATCGTAATCGCTAATGATATGTAAACCTTTCAAATTCAATTTGTGAGTTAAGCCTATTGCCTCTTTAGCTGCATAAACACCTCCGTCTATACCAACATAATCACCTTCGGAAAGTTCGCTTATTAGCCACTCTTCTATAGATGGAGTAGTAGGAAGCCCTTCTTTGAAAAGTTCAATTTCTGTATTATTTAATTCGTTTGCAGCCTGCAAGAAATAACGGGAGTCTGTCCAGAGTCCGGCTTTTTCTCGTGTTATAACTACAGTCCCGGCAGAACCGGTAAATCCACTAATCCACTCTCTGGATGCCCAGTGAGAGGCTGGATATTCACTAAGGTGAGCATCGGTACTAGGAATGATAAAAGCATGTATGTTTTTATCTTCCATAAATGTATGTAAGTTTTTAATTCTCTTATGGATTGCGTTACTCATAAGTTTACGTTTTTATAGTTCTAGATGTTAATTGTTATTCTTCTGGCTTGTACATAGAGCATTTACCATCAAGCTTTGCTCCCGGCTCTATTTCAATAGATGAAGTTGTAATATCTCCAGTCACGATTGCAGACGCGCGTAATATAATGTTTTCGGAGCATTTGATATCACCACTCACTTTTCCAAGAACTTCTATGTTACTACATTCTATATTGCCTGTAATAGAGCTGTTTCTTCCAATTATAATTTTGCCTTTACATGTAATGTTTCCTTCTATCATCCCGTCTATTCTGAAATCTTCATCGGAGCATATATCTCCAACGATGCGTGTTCCCGAAACTAAGACGTTATGTATGCTAGCGGTAGTAGCTAAAACTTCCTTTATTTTTGCCATTAATTACATTTCGTTTTATGTTTAGAAAAGCAAACTTAATTAAAAATCGTTATAAGTTAATAGGAGTGGAATGTAAATAGTGCCTCTTTTAACAAGTATTATTTATTTAAAGGAGAGATTTGTGTATTTCATTTTAGTACTATCATTTGCTAATTTTGTACCTTTGCGCGGTAATAAAAAAAGGTAAGGATGAAAAGTTATATCTTGCTGGAGAATATAACCTTCTTTGCTAATCATGGAGTGTTTCCTCAAGAGAAAAAAGTAGGTAACGTATTCGTAGTTAGTCTAAAGATAAAAGTGGATTTCTCGAAATCGTGTCTTTCTGATAATTTGGAAGATACAGTTAGTTATGCATCAGTGTATGAAGATGTGAAAAAAGAAATGGATATTCCGTCTAAGTTATTGGAGCATGTTGCATATCGGATAATCTATAGTTTGAAAGAAAAGTATTCGGAGATAGAAGAGGTCGAGATTAAATTGTCGAAGCGCAACCCACCGGTTGGAGGTCAGATTGATTATGCTAGTGTTGTTTTGATAGATTAAGTTTATATGAAAGTAAAATCTATAACAGAGCTGAATCGGAAATCAATTGAGGAATTTAAGGAAACAGAAAAAATTCCTTTAGTGATAGTATTGGATAATATAAGAAGTCTGAATAATATAGGATCTGTATTTCGTACGTCCGATGCTTTTTTGGTAGAATCTATTCTTCTATGTGGTATAACAGCTTGTCCTCCAAATACGGAAATTCATAAAACAGCTTTAGGTGCAGAATATTCTGTGGATTGGGAATATTTTGAAAACACAAAAGAAGCAATATCTTTTCTGAAAGGAGAAGGGTATTGTATTTGTGCAGTGGAGCAAGCTAAGGATAGTATGATGCTGCATGAGATGTCTTTAGATAAAGGAAATAAATATGCGTTGGTGTTAGGGAATGAGGTGAAGGGAGTGTCTCAGGATGTAGTTGACCTATGCGACCAATGTGTGGAAATACCTCAGTTTGGAACAAAACATTCATTAAACGTGTCGGTTGCCGGAGGTATAGTGGTTTGGGAATTCTTTAAACAACTAAGTTGATATTATTATATTTTTGCTAAATTTGCAGAAAGAAAAAGACTAAGTATGAGAACAATGACTGATTCGGATAAACGTTGCCTTGAAGAAAAAGGAATAGATGTTGTGGATTTCCTGCAACAGTTGGATCGTTTTAAAACAGGCTTTCCTTATTTAGAGTTAGCTTCTGCTGCTTCAGTAGATAAAGGAATTGTAGTAGTAACTTCCGATACTGAACAAAAGTATCTAGATAAATGGGATGCTTATAGAGCAACATCGAAACGAATAGTGAAATTCGTTCCAGCATCAGGAGCGGCAAGTCGTATGTTCAAAGATCTGTTTAGTTTCTTAGATGCACCATATGAAGTTCCTGCCACGGCTTTTGAAAAAACTTTTTTTGATGGATTGGATAAGTTTGCTTTTTATAATGACTTAAATGCAGTCTGTATTAAAAATGAAGGGGAGGGGATTGAATCTCTGTTGCAAAAAGGAAATTATAAAGCGATAGTGAAAAATCTTTTGATGGCTGAAGGTCTTAACTATGGCGCTTTGCCTAAAGGTTTATTAAAATTTCATCAATATGGAAATGTTTCCCGTACTCCGATAGAAGAACATTTGCAAGAAGGTTATCTGTATGCTCAAAACGGAGAAGGAAAGATCGAATTGCATTTTACTGTTTCTCCAGAGCATAGAGCATTGTTTGAAAAACTTGTAGGAGAAAAGCAGCCTGAGAAGGAGAAGGAGTTGTTAGTCTCTTACGATATTAGCTTTAGTGAACAAAAGCCTAGTACCGATACTGTTGCTGTAGATATGAATAATGAACCTTTCAGAGAAGATGATGGTTCGTTGCTCTTTAGACCAGGAGGGCATGGTGCGCTTATCGAAAATTTAAATGAGTTGGATGCTGATGTTGTCTTTATTAAAAATATAGATAATACTGTGCCCGATAAGCATAAGGAAGTAGAAACAAAATATAAAAAGATTCTAGCGGGAGTATTAGTTAGTGTTCAAGAGAAAATATATGAATACTCAAAGCTTCTAGACTCGGGTAGATATACTCGTGAAGAGTTGCTGGATATTTTATATTTCTTGCAAAATACGCTAAATGTAAAAAATCCTGATACAAAATTGCTTGAAGATGCAGAACTAGTGTTGTATCTGAAACGTAAATTGGATCGACCATGTCGTGTCTGTGGTATGGTTCGGAATGTAGGAGAGCCGGGAGGGGGACCTTTTCTTGCCGTAAACTCGGATGGAACTATCTCTCCTCAAATATTGGAAAGTTCTCAGATTGATATGTCTGATCCAGCCAAAGTGGGAATGCTTAAAGGGAGTACTCATTTTAATCCAGTAGATTTAGTCTGTGGAATCAAGGATTACAGAGGGTTTCATTATAATTTAAAAGATTATGTGGATCATAATACGGGCTTTATTTCGATGAAATCTAAAAATGGAAAAGATTTGAAGGCTTTAGAACTTCCTGGACTATGGAATGGAGCGATGTCGGATTGGAATACTATTTTTGTAGAAGTTCCCATTGAAACATTTAATCCGGTGAAAACTATAAATGATTTATTAAGGCCTGAGCATTTGTAAGTTAAATGTCTTTTTTAGTTGATGTTGATGTTAAAAGCATGGACTCTCTTAAAAAAAAAGAAGATATCTGTTTTTTATATAAAAAAAAGATTATCTTTGCCTTGTATAAATATAAGTTATGCTGTTTATTTGTGTGCTTATTATTTATTTAATTACAAAACTACTTGAACAAGAGACTTTTATAAAACTACAGTATGAGATTTAGTGTAATATTAATCGTATTATTCCTTTTTCCTGTCATTATAATGGGGCAGTCGGATGTAATATTTTACTCCGAAGCGCCTATGTATGTTAAATATAAAGAAGGGGAAACTAAAAAAGGAGAAAGTTCATCTACCACCTTATATATAGGAGGTTCGGCTAAGTTCGCATCTGGTTCAACAATAGAACAGAAAGGTCGTACTGAAATTATTAAAGATTTTATTAATGCAAAGGATCCGTTAAAAGATACAGGTGTTGGAGCAAATTTATTTGTGAATAAATCTAATACACCATCGTTTGCAGATGGAGTTGTCGCTTTTATTGATAAAGAAGCAGGTACTCCTTCTACATTGCAAAGAATATATGGTGTTATTCCTGACGGTACTACGGCTAAGATTGATGATCAAAAAACAGTAAACTGGATCGATTTTCCTTCGATTTCTGTAGAAAAGGGAAAGCCTTTAGATACAGAAGACTGGAGAAAGGTTGGTTACCTTATGGTTGATATAACAGGGGCTTTATCCGTTGATTTTGTTAATGCGAAAAGAGGAGATAGGTTCGCTGTAAATATGTCATTTGATCAGGATTATGCATCTACTACGCTGAATACTAGATTAATAAAAAGTGGGTATGCACGAATTAAGGATGTGACAGCTGATACGGATATACCAACATATAGTCAAGTCAATTTGAGCCTTTATGAGATTGATCGCTATGATGATGGTGCTTTTGTTCTTGATGCTCAGCAGAGGCCTATAGCTGATCCAAACACATATACGGATGGAAAAGGAACGCTTCGAAATAAGGAAGGTTGGAATTATTTGACCGGATTTACTCCTCCATTTGCTAGCATGGGATCTGATTATATGTTCTATCACGCATTAACAGAGCCAAATGCAACAAGTATAACATCGAATAAAGTGCCGATTGTAGATCCTTACAAGCGTTTGGATAAAGGAGTTGGGTACTTTATGAGTATGGAAGTTTCTCATGCTGACCATGATTTTATTGATGAGCGTTGGAATTTTGGAGATGGAAATAGCATCTTAGCTGCTAATAGAGCACGAGGTGGATATGTATTTAATAGAATGGTGTTTCATGACTATTTATCTAAGCCTGGTGGCTTAATGAATAACTTTAGCCGTTTCTATTATGATGAAAATGAGCATGCTACTGTTCACGGTGCAGCGAATAGACCTATTGCAGGTGTTGGCGGAGATTGGATTGAAGAAGGTAAAGATAGATCTAGATATGAAGAAATATTAGATGAGACATTTAATACGTCTAAATCTGAAGTTATTGTAAGTCTAGAACCTGGATTAAATTTCTTAGGTAATCCATTTATGGTACCTATAAGCTTAAACCCTTTGTTAGGGTATGACCTAAATGGCAGTTCTACTATAGCTAGTATGAATGATGCTGTTGAGTTACTAGCGTTAAGTCCGAATGAAGCACAGCCAGTTATGGTCTCTAGCGTGAATCCTACAGGGGCTCATTTACGTGCTAAATATTGGCTGATCAATGAAGCTTTAGTTAAGTATGATGAAGAGGCTGATTTATTTCGATTCAAAGCTAAATATGATTATATAAGTAGAAATGCCGGATCTACTCTAGCTGTAGGAAATAATGAAGATGGAACAAATGGCGAAGGAAGTGCGAATGCATTGAATGGAATAGAACCATTGAAGTATTTAGTTGCCCCAATGCAAATGTTCTGTTTGCAAGCATCTACAAATGTAGATATTAAGCTAGATATGAATAAGCTAAGTATGTTTGGTAGAACTCATTATTTGAAAAGTGCTCAAGCCGAGAGAGATAATGAAATAATGAAGGATTGGTTTGTTGTCGAAGTAAATAATGACAAAGATCGTACTTCAGATCGTATGTCAGTAGTGTTTAATGATGCAGCTACCACTTATTATGCTCAAGATCCTTACGATACAAGTAAAGGTATTTCTGATAAATTTGAAGAATTCGTTCCTGAATATAATGGAGAGAAAACAAAAACAAGATATGAGGGAAGTAAAAGTATTATTTTTACTAAGTCAACAGAGGGTAAACAATTATTAGGTAATGCAATCCCTGCGGATGTAAAAGAATTAGGACTGTTCTTTATGCCTCCATCTTCTACAGAAGAATTAAGTCTGAAATTTTATGGAATAGAAAACTTAGAATCAGTTCCTGGCGTTTGGCTAATAGATAGACATCTAGACAAAAAAGTTAGAATCTATCCTGGAGATGAGTATAAGTTTGTATCAGATGTGTCTACTACTAAAACGTATACAGCAGATAATAATAGATTCGTTCTGCGTTTTTATGATGGAGATTCAGATGATATCATAACAAATGATGAAAAAGATATATTTTGTTATTACCAAGGATCTTCTATTTATGTTACAAATCTAAATGAAGGAGATATTAATAGTGATATTCAAGTCTATGATCTACAAGGACGTCTAATCTTGAAAGATAAGATCGATGATGCTAACACAGACTATTTCTTGAAACCTCTGAGCTTAGGTACTTATATTGTTAAGATTACAGGAAAACGGAATCATACATCGAAAATCGTAAATACAGGTAAATAAATATATATTATTGTAAGCGAACAATAAATTATCTTTACTTTAATAAACAAACTATACATATATACACCGACACAAGAGATATAATAGATGAAAACTAAACTACAAATATTATTATTTTTGATACTACTTTCTTCATTGATTGTTGTACCCTCAACTTATATGAGTGCAGCAGATACTGATGATATGGATATGCCAATATTATCTTCAGAGGGAGAATTACCATCTACTTCATTTTATAAAAGAGAGAAACGTTCAATTGTAAATTCGTTGGAAACATCCTCGTTTATAACGCCAATGAATGGTCTGTTAAGTGCAGGTGAAAAATGGGAAGATCCATTCCTCCCTGGTCAGGATGGGGATAGTTCTTTTCCAGGTAATGTGGGAGATAAAGGACCAATTGGAGATGTTTCTTTATCTATAATAATATCAATAATTTTTGTGTATTTAATTTATAGAAGGGTGTCTACTTCTAGAAGAAAGACTAATCTCTAAGAAAATTATACATGAGAGGTAGTGGTTGTTTAACTATCTCTTATTTTCTTTTATCTTTGCAATAACATTTTGTTACGCGTCTTATTTCAAAGGACAATAATACGGAATTTCTATGAAAATATATTTTTACACGACTTTACTTTTTTGTGGATTTTTAGTCTTATCAGGGAATACCTATTCTCAGGAAAATACAAAAGTCTTAAAAGTTAATTCTCAGCAAACTTTGACTCAAGAAGGAGTTATTTCTCATGATGTTAGTTTTGACAAAGAAGTAGTTGAGGAATTAGATTCTCTATTGAGAAATGGAGTAGGGTTGTCTAGAGTTAAGACGGAAAATGGACAATCAATACTTAAGATGGAATTGGATCCATCTTCTAAATCCTCATTGAGTATGTTTGGTTATATGGATGTAGGATATCGTTATTCTAATGTAGGTAAGGCTAAGCCAGATCCCCGTATTGCGAGTATCAAAACAAATAGAAAGAGACGATCTATTGAGGACGATAAAGACCCAATTGCTATAGCTATAGCCTCAAATTTAGTTAATGAAAGTTCTTCTAAATCGTCAGAAACTCCACGTACAAGCACTCAATTAAGCTCTGAGTTGAACACACCTAAAGTATCTCCAAAACAAGAATATAAAGATGCTGCAAATAGGCAGTTCAGAACAATGGATGTCTCTGTTATAGATAGTGGAGATAAACAATTCTTAAAACAATACTCAATAGTATTAGGAGCCTTTAGAAGTCAGAATAATGCTGATTTTATTCGTAGGACATTTAATGCTTTGGGAGAGAAAGTATTTGTTGCACGTACAACAACAGGAATATATTATGCTTTGTTATTAGGAGCTGATACTGAAGCTGAAGTAGTTAAAATATATGACGACTTTAGCTCGAAATATACTGAAGGAATTTCAAGACCTAAGCGGATTAGTCGTTACGGTATTCCTTTGGATGATATGTGGATATTGATCAAATAAATAGTGTACGAATGAATATAAAGTTCTTGGGAACAGGAACATCTTCAGGAATCCCTGAGATAGGTTGTGGATGTGAGGTGTGTACTTCAAACAATATAAAAGACAGACGCTTAAGAGCGTCTGTCTTGCTAAATATAAATGGGATCAAAATATTGATTGATTGTGGTCCCGATTTTCGTCAACAGATTTTACCAGAACCCTTTTCTCCCTTAGATGGAATATTGCTTACGCATGAGCATTACGATCATGTAGGAGGGTTAGACGATCTTCGGATCTTTTCTAAATTAGGTAAAGTGCATCTATACGCTAATGGGATTACGTTGGATGCTATAAGAAGAAGAATGCCATATTCTTTTAGCGAGAATCCTTATCCAGGAGTTCCTGTCTTTACAATGCATGAAGTTGATAAAAGGGAAAGATTCTCTATTGCAGGTGTTCAAATCATACCAATAGAGGTTAAACATTATAAACTGCCAGTATTAGGCTATCGTGTTGCTAATTTTGTCTATCTTACTGATGTGAAGACAATCCCAGAAGAAGAGTATTGTAAGTTAGAAGGGGTAGACGTTTTAGTTATCAATGCTCTCCGAAAAGGAGAGCATATGTCTCATCTTAGCTTATATGAAGCCTTAGCAATAATAGAAAAAGTGTCTCCTAAGAGAGCATATTTAACCCATATTTCACATGATATGGGCTTGCATGAGGAGGTTGAAAAGGAACTTCCTGAAAATGTGTTGATAGCTTACGATGGATTAGAAATCAAACTATAGATTATTTCTTTTTACGTACAGACCAACCAAAACCTCCTATCTTATTTCCTAGCTCATAATATTGTCCATGCGAATAGGCGATAGGTTTCGCCTCTTCAAGACTAAATTTACCTGTTTGCTTGTCAATATATTTCTCATCAGCTTTTACATTTACGACATCTGCAATAAACATGTCATGAGAACCTAGACTTAAAATTTCTTTGACTCTGCATTCGATATTAAGAGGAGATTCTTGAATAATAGGAGCTTTGACTACAGAGGCTTGACCTACAGTAAGATTCATTTCTTCAAATTTACGAAAATCTTTTCCTGATTTAACACCACACCAATCTGTTGCATAGGCTAAATCTTCGGTTGTAATATTTATAACGAACTCCATATTTCGTTTAATAATATCATAAGAATATCTTTCAGGTCTTACCGATATGTAACACATAGGAGGGTTGGTGCAAATCGTCCCCAGCCAACTAAGGGTGATTATGTTGTATTCTTCAGAACAACTTCCGCAGCTAATCATAGCTGCGGGAAGTGGGTATATCAAAGTTCCTGGTTTCCAGTCTTGTTTCATTTTAGGATGATGTCTTCTCTTTTTATTTTTAAATTACAATAATGACAACGTAACTCTATCTTTTCAGCGTCAACAACTCCAAAATGAGTAGCCATTGGTTCATTGTTTGTGATACATTTAGGGTTGTTGCATTTGACGATACCTTTTATCACTTTAGGTAGTGTAACTCGTTTTTTTTCAACGACCTCATAGTCTTTTATTATATTTAAAACTACATTGGGAGCAATAACAGCAATTTTGTTAACAACATCTTCTTCAAAGAATTTGTCTGCTACCTTTATAATCCCTTTAGAAGCCATTTTTTTGCTTTCCAGATTATTACCTATCGTAATAGGATTGTCTAGCTTGTCTAATTCTAAAAGAGATACAACTTTAAATACAACATTGCTTGGTATATGGTCGATAGCTGTTCCATTGCATAGAGCAGCAACTTGTAGTTCTTTTCTTATCTTACCCATTTTAGTCTCTTTTTTTATTAATCGATATGTATATTTAAGGCATCGCAAATAACAGCTTCACGAGTAAACATCCCATTCTTGGCCTGTTCAAAATAATAGGCTTTAGGGCTATCATCTACATCCTGATCTATTTCATTGACGCGAGGGAGTGGATGTAATACTCTAAGGTTGTCTTTAGATCCATCAAGCATACTTTTCTTTAGAATATATACATTCTTTACTTTTTCATACTCCATCAGGTCAGTAAAGCGCTCACGTTGTACGCGAGTCATGTATAGAATGTCTGTTTTGTTGATAACGTCAGGAGAAAAGTTAATATGTTCTTCGTATTTAATCCCTCTTTCGTCACAGAATTTTTTGTAAGTATCCGGAACTCTTAGTTCTTCTGGAGCTACAAAATGAAATGTGGGATTAAAGTGTGACATGCCTATAATAAGCGAGTGCACTGTTCGTCCATATTTCAAATCACCTACCATCGTAATAGTCAGATTTTCTAGTGTGCCTTGAGTCTTGTAGATGGAATAAATATCCAGCATTGTTTGAGTCGGATGCTGATTGGCTCCATCTCCTGCATTGATGATTGGTACAGAGGATACTTCTGAAGCATAACGAGCAGCACCTTCTAAATGATGTCTCATGATTATGATGTCAGCATAATTGTTCACCATGAGGATAGTGTCTTTTAGAGTCTCTCCTTTAGAAGAACTTGTAGTAGCTGCATCTGTAAAGCCTATGATACGCCCTCCCAGTCTGTTAACGGCTGTTTCGAAACTCAATCGAGTTCTGGTAGATGGTTCAAAAAAAAGAGTGGCACAAACTTTTCCTTCAAGTAGTCTTCTGTTTGGGTTCTCGTCAAATTTCTTTGTCAGATTAAGTATTCTAAGAATATCTTCCTTCGAATAATCTGTGATGGATACTAGGCTTTTGTTGCTCATGTTTTGTTTAGCTTTTGAAGAATTAATGACTCGATCAAAAAAAATCCCCGAAAAAGAAATTCTTTCCGAGGATAAATATATTTAAATTATAAGTATCAAAATAAATAAAAAAGAAGAAATTGATAAGGATATAAAATCATATGGATAATTTCGTCTTTTCATAAAATAATAGTTTACTAGCTGATACAAAGATAAAGACTTTTTCGAAATTAGGATAGTATATTTTAAGCCAATAATAAAAAAGCGCTGAAATTATCAGCGCTTTAAGTATATATTACATTTCTAGATCTATGTCAAATTGCTCATGCCAAGGAAGACCTTGTTTGTTTAGTTCCTCCATAAACGGATCAGGGTTAAATTCTTCTACATTAAATACTCCTGGTTGGCGCCACAAACCTTTCATAAACATGATGGCTCCGATAGTAGCAGGTACTCCGGTTGTATAACTTACGCCTTGAGCTCCGGTTTCTTTATATGCAGCTTCATGTGAGCAGTTGTTATATACATAATATGTACGTTCTTTACCATCTTTGATCCCTTTTATGCGGCATCCGATAGACGTTTCGCCTGTATAATTTTCTCCCAGTTCTCCCGGGTCGGGTAATACTGCCTTAAGGAATTGGATAGGCACTATTTCTACTCCATTGTAGATAATAGGGTCGATACGAGCCATACCAATATTTTGGATTACACGTAAGTGAGTTAGATATTCTTGACCAAATGTCATCCAAAAACGAGCACGTTTTAGTGTAGGAAAGTTTTTTACCAGAGATTCAAGTTCCTCGTGATAAATAACATAAGACTCTTTAGGTCCGATGTTAGGGTAATTCAATGGTTTGTGAATTGCATGAGGTTCTGTTTCTACCCATTCTCCATTTTCCCAGTATTTACCTTTTTGAGTTACCTCACGGATATTAATTTCAGGATTGAAATTTGTAGCAAATGCTTTTCCATGATCTCCAGCATTACAGTCTACGATATCCAGCTCGTGCATTTCGTCAAAGTGGTGTTTTGCAGCATAAGCTGTAAATACGCTTGTCACACCCGGATCGAAACCGCAACCAAGAATTGCTGTTAATCCTGCTTCTTTAAATCTGTCCTGATAAGCCCATTGCCATTTGTATTCATACTTGGCTTCGTCTATAGGCTCATAGTTAGCAGTGTCGAGATAGTTAACGCCACAAGCAAGACATGCGTCCATGATGGTTAGGTCTTGATATGGTAGAGCTACATTAATAACTAATTCAGGTTTGAAAGAGTTGAATAATTGTTTTAAATCCTCAACATCATCAGCATCTACACGTGCTGTCTGTATTTTGTTTCCACCTATTGCTTTGGCAATAGCATCGCATTTTGATTTCGTGCGGCTAGCCAACATGATTTCAGTAAAGACGTCCATATTTTGCGCAACTTTATGCGCTACCACAGTTCCTACGCCTCCAGCTCCGATGATTAATACTTTTCCCATTTTATTTTAATTTTATCTTTTAATCAGATAACAAAAATACAATAATAAAAGCAAAGTAAGGGAATTAAAATAAAAGACTATTTACTTTAATTCCAATTTTCTCTTTTAGCGAGCATTTCATAATACATCGAAACATACTTATCTATATTGTTGTTAATAATCTCAATGTATTCAGGTTTAGTTTTAAAGCCATCTTGAAGAGATTCTCCTCTAAGTTCTATAGTTCTGATATCTTGTATTTTTAATCCACTAAAGCTTTCGAAAGGAATTCCATTTGGGTCTACTGCGGGCAATAAATCAAATGTTCTATTATCATGTCTCTCCTTTGTTATATGTATAGTTTGATTTCCCATATGGTACTCATGAAAAGAGTTGGTATTTTTTCTGTTTCTATGATGATACAAGGCAACAAAATCCATATAATTTTCAAATTTAACTCCAATTTTTCCTCCTTCATCTATAAACTGGTAGGTAGCAGTGCATACAAAACTGCATAAAACAAGGATGCTTGTAGTAATTGTTAATTTTGAGAATCTTTTACCATTGAAAAATATGAAAGCTAAGAGAGTCAATAGCCCCAATATATATCCATAATTGAACCGCATATCGGGTGCTGTTAAGAAATTGAAGATAATGCAGAATGATATAATAATGTATAGAAATACTCTGTCTATATCTAGTCTCTTTTTTTTGTATTTGTATATTATTATAGCAGGAGCTATCAGAAAAATTATATAAAATATAATATTAAGGAGACCTGTGGTTGTAGCTTGATTGATGATTCCCTTGAAGAATAATTGAACTTTAAGAAAATCAACAGAGTATACTCTTTTTGCATAATTGTAAATATGGGCTTCTTGCAAAATAGCTGTTCCTTTAGGCACTTTCCAATCAAAATTAAAGAAATCTAAACTATATAAAGGATATACTAGGTATCCAGAGGTGATTATATTGCGAACGCACCATAGCGAAATGATCAAAAAAGATGCTGAAATGATGAACGAAAGTTCTCTATATTTTTTCTCTTTCAGCAAGAAGATAAATGGGATTAAGCAAATTAAGCAAAATGTAGCAGTCGATAATTTGAATGTAACTATAGTTATAGGTAGTAATAAGGCCAATAATGGTTGGTTTTTAGACCATTTGGTGTTTATAATGCTCTTTGATAAATAATAAAAAATAAAAAGTAAGGGAAGGATGTCTGTAGAGGAGCTAGCTAAAGAATATCCCATAGTGAATATTATAAGGAAAGAGATAGCTAGTAGTATTCCATAAAAAATACTATACCCGTTTTTAATGAGAGATACTGTGATCCAACAAAGTATACATATATATAATAGGGACTGTAAGCTATATATCGCTTCGGTGGGGCCAAAAAGGAAGCGAAATGTAAATATTGCAGATAATAATAAGTAATTGGAGTTGAAGCCAAATCTATCCTCTAGATTGCCTAGACCCGGTACAATTGCATATTCTTCATTCCATCTAATGTGTTGATATTGGTAATATTCGGCATCGTAGAAATATTCGGAAACATATACATATAACAATACAGATAGTATAGGAACAAGGATAAATATTTTTTGAAGGATAGTTGTTGATGTTACAAACAGTCTTATGGAATCAATATGTCTTTTCAAACGAGCATAATTAAATATCCAATGTGCTGTTCCTATAATAATGTAAGCAAAGAGAATAACATGATTTGAGGGTAACCAAAAAGATGAAAGGGGTAGAAGAAGGCATGCGAAACATATACCTAAGAGAAAAGTGTCAATTAAATTATACTCTTCTTTGTTCTTACAAAGCTTGTTGTATAGGAAAATAAAACAATCTCCTAAAGAGAATAAAGTATAAAATATAACTATCCAGGAAAATAAGGTTGTTATCATTTGTGTAAAGTAAATATTAAGCTCGTAGAAGTTCTGTAAATTTAAATACTAAAAGTTAACTAAAGTTTAAAAATAGTAAGTGTGCTTATTATTTTCGGATGTAAAGGTACAATTAAAAGTTAATAATGTTTATATTTGCTCAGCTTTAATAGAGGCGTCTAATTCCAGGAAAAATATTATTAATTGATCAAGTCTTGAATCATTGTATAAAAGATTTTGTAATTTAGGGCTTTTGTTATACTATAACAGACAAGAGTTTTTATTATCCTGCCATATAGTTAACGTCAGAAAAACATAGAAGTAAAATAAATTAAACAAACAATAAAAACATAGAAGTTTATGTCACAATTAGTTGGGCATGTATCGCAAGTTATCGGACCAGTGGTGGACGTATTCTTTGACACCAATGATCCGGCTTTGAAATTGCCAAAGATCAATGATGCCCTTGAAATTAAAAGACCTGATGGTCGTTTGCTGATTCTTGAAGTAAAGCAACACATAGGCGAAGATACTGTGCGTGCCGTAGCAATGGATAGTACCGATGGCTTAAGCCGCGGAGTAGAGGTTGTTCCTTTAGGTTCACCAATCCGAATGCCTATTGGAGAGCAGGTAAAAGGTCGTTTGATGAACGTCGTAGGTGATGCCATTGATGGTATGGGTGTTCTTGAGAAAAAAAGTGGTAGCCCTATTCATAGAGAACCACCTAAATTCGAAGAACTTCTGACGAGTAGAGATATTTTGTTCACCGGAATCAAAGTGGTAGACCTTCTCGCTCCTTATGCAAAAGGAGGAAAAGTTGGACTTTTTGGTGGTGCCGGAGTAGGTAAGACTGTGTTGATCATGGAGCTTATTAATAATATCGCGAAAAAACACAATGGTTACTCGGTATTTGCCGGAGTAGGAGAGCGTACTCGTGAGGGGAATGACCTGCTTCGCGAAATGATCGAGTCAAAAGTTATTCGTTATGGCGAAGAATTTGAGAAAAGTATGGCAGAAGGACATTGGGATCTTTCTAAAGTAGACGAAGAAGAATTAAAAAAATCACAGATATCCTTAGTCTTTGGTCAGATGAATGAACCTCCTGGAGCACGTTCAGATGTGGCTTTATCGGGGTTGACTATAGCGGAATCTTTCCGTGATGCTGTGTCCGACGGACCAAAAGATATCTTATTGTTTATTGATAATATATTCCGTTTTACTCAGGCTGGTTCTGAAGTGTCGGCACTGTTAGGTCGTATGCCATCAGCTGTAGGGTATCAACCTACATTGGCTACCGAAATGGGGGCTATGCAAGAACGTATTACTTCGACAAAGAACGGATCTATTACATCTGTACAGGCCGTATATGTGCCGGCGGATGACCTTACCGACCCGGCTCCAGCTACTACTTTCTCTCACTTGGATGCAACTACAGTGCTAGATCGTAAGATTACAGAAATGGGTATATATCCGGCTGTAGATCCACTTGGGTCCACTTCTCGAAGCCTTGATCCAAATGTAGTAGGACAAGAGCATTATGAGACAGCTCAACGAGTGAAACAAATTCTTCAGCGCAACAAAGAACTTCAAGATATCATTGCAATTCTGGGTATGGAAGAATTGTCTGATAATGATAAAATGATTGTAAATAGAGCAAGACGTGTTCAACGGTTCCTTTCTCAGCCATTCAATGTAGCGGAACAATTTACGGGAGTGCCTGGAGTTATTGTTGATATTGAAGATACAATCAAAGGCTTCCAACGTATATTAGATGGAGAAGTAGATTATTTGCCGGAACAAGCTTTCTTGAATGTAGGTACAATAGAAGATGCTATTGCTAAAGGAGAGAAAATCTTAGCTCAGGCTGCTGAATAAAATTATTATGAGAAATTCTGAATTACAACTAAATATCATATCGGCCGAAAAGAAAATATTCTCGGGAAAAGTTACATCTGTAGTTATACCAGGTGTTTCGGGAAAATTTGGAGTTCTGCCTGATCATGCTCCGCTAATATCACCTCTGATGGAGGGACAGATCGTATACTCAATCGAAGGGGCGGAGCAGGCGGTTGATGTAAAAGGAGGTATAGCTGAAGTAGTACAGAATGTTGTGACTATTTGTGTCATTTGAATTTTATGGGTTCACTAAAAAACAGATTTATATTAGGGTTAACGGGGTACGGGCTTATTGTAGGTGCAATCCTTGCAGCTATTATACACAAGTTTTTTCCCGGACTTGACTGGAACTGGTTTGTAGGGGTTTTTCTTTTTTTTATAGCTATAGAAAGCCTTATTATAAATATAGTTGTAAATAACAGTCAAAGTAAGGATAGCAGACGCTTGATAAATATTTATATGCTTGCAAAAGTAATAAAGATACTATCGTCTCTTTTTGTTGCCTTGATATATTATTTAGTAGAAGGAAGTAGTAATATAAAATCATTTCTTATCCTACTCATAGCTTTCTATCTGTTGTTTTTGGTCGCAGAAACATATTTACTTACAAAAATTGAGAAGCATATCAAATCGGACAACAAAAATGAGGAAAAACCAGTTTAAATATATTGTGTTACTCTGTATAGTTCTTATAGGGAATATCTTCCCTGCAAGTGCAAAGGAGAATGACGCAAAAGAAGAAAAAGTCGATATTGCTGGCATGATTATGGGGCACTTGATGGACTCATATGAATGGCATATAGCTTCAGATGGAGATAAACATTATAGTATTCCGTTACCTATCATTGTCTATAGTGAAACTAACGGGTTAAATGTGTTTATGTCCTCTCGCTTCCACCACGGACATGAGGCCTATAACGGTTTTTATATAGCAACCGAAGGTCCTTATAAAGATAAAATTGTAGAAAAAAACGCAGCAGGAGAAGAAGTGCGCCCTTGGGATCTTTCTATAACTAAGAATACGTTGGGGCTGATGATGAGTTGTGTTATACTCTTAGTCTTAGTGTTATCAACAGCACGCTGGTATAAAAAGAACTGTAAGGATGGTGTTCATGTAGCACCGAAAGGCTTTGTCGGATTTATGGAAATGTTCATCATGAGCATTGTCGACGATGTGATTAAACCATGTGTAGGCAAAAATTACAAGAAGTTTACACCATATCTGTTAACAGCCTTTTTCTTTATTTTTATCAACAATTTGATGGGTTTAATACCCATTTTCCCCGGAGGAGCAAATGTGACTGGAAATATTGCTGTTACACTAGTACTGGCTTTATTTACATTCTTTATTGTAAACATCTTCGGAACAAAGGAATACTGGAAAGAAATATTTAATCCTCCGGTACCTACTTGGCTTAAGCTACCAATACCTATTATGCCCGCGATAGAGGTGATAGGAATGTTTACTAAACCCTTTGCATTGATGATTCGTCTCTTTGCTAACATCTTGGCAGGACACTCAGTGATTTTAGGATTGATGAGCCTTATCTTCGTTACAGCTAGTTTAGGCGTTGTATTGTTCGGATCGATGACATTCGTATCTGTTGTGATGACAATGTTTATGGATCTGGTCGAAGTTCTGGTTGCTTATATTCAGGCATATGTGTTTACAATGCTGTCGGCAGTATTCATAGGACTTGCTCAGGCAGAACCACATAGCGTAGAAAAACATTAGATTGAAAATTTATATAAAAAACAAATAATTAATTAACTAAAAAGAAAAAATTATGTTACTATCAACTTTAGCAGTTTTATTGCAAGCAGCAGCCGGATCAGGTCTGGCTCAACTAGGTGCAGCTTTAGGAGCAGGATTGGCAGCTATCGGTGCAGGTATTGGTATCGGAAAGATCGGTGGTTCGGCAATGGAAGGTATTGCTCGTCAACCAGAAGCCAGTGGAGATATCCGTATGTCTATGATTATTGCTGCGGCTCTTATCGAGGGGGTTGCACTATTTGCTGTTGTTGTATGTTTGCTTATTCTTGTTTTATAATAAATATAAAAAACAAACAATATGCTTAAACCTGAATTTGGTCTTGTAATATGGATGTGCATCTGCTTCGGGACTGTATTCATCGTTCTTGCAAAATTTGGTTTCCCGATTATTACCAAAATGGTAGCCGATCGCAAAAACTATATTCAAGATTCGTTGGATGCGGCACAGAAAGCAAATGAACAATTGGCTTCCATTAAGGAACAGAGCGATGCTATACTTGCATCGGCCAAGACTGAGCAGGTGAAAATCTTGAAAGAAGCTGCTGATACTCGCGATCGTATTGTAAACGAAGCGAGAGAGCAAGCTAAAATAGCTGGAGCTAAAGAATTGGAAGAAATGAGAAAGCTTATTCAAGCCGAAAAAGATCAGGCTATCCGCGATATTCGTCGTCAGGTAGCAGAGCTTTCGGTTGATGTGGCTGAAAAAGTTCTTCGTGGTTCTTTAAAAGACTCGGAAGCACAAATGTCAATGATTGATCGCCTGGTAGATGAGGCTATGGTATCTAAATCTTAACTGTTATGAATGAAGGGATGATCTCTAAGCGATATGCTAAAGCGCTATTGTTATTTGCAGAAGATAACAAGTCGGAAGATGTGGTTTATGCCGAAATGAAGCAACTCGCTTCTATTTTTGCAAGTGAACCGGCATTGCGTATGGCAATGGATAATCCTATGTTAAGTGTTGAGGATAAAATGAATCTGGTGAAAGCTGCTGTTGGTCAAAAAACGAGTGCAGAATTCACCCGATTTACAGAACTTGTTTTGAAAAACAAAAGAGAAAGGTTTTTACAAAATATAGCTCTTTGCTATATCGACCTTTACTGTGTGGCAAAACAAATAAATACAGGTAAGTTGGTAACAGCTATGCCTGTAGATGACTCTGTGAAGGAAAAGATGAAAGGCTTATTGCAAAAAATGAAGCCAGGTAATCTGGAATTCGAAACTCATGTTGATCCTGATATCGAAGGAGGTTTTATCCTTTATTTGGATGATTACAGACTCGATGCCAGTGTTAAAACTCAACTCGCACGGATTAAGCAACAGTTTATCGCAGAAAACAGTAAGATGAGTTAAGAGGCTATCTATTAGCTATAATAAAAAGAAATTAATAAGAATTATATGTCTGAAAATATAAAAGCAAGTGAAGTCTCCGATGTATTGAAGATGCAGCTTGAGAATATTAATAACCGCGTACAGTTTGACGAGGTTGGTACTGTTCTCGAAGTAGGAGATGGTGTTGTTCGTATATATGGACTTAAAAATGCAGAAGCTAATGAACTTCTACAATTCGACAATGGAATAATGGCCGTTGTGATGAACTTGGAAGAAGATAATGTGGGTGCTGTGTTACTTGGTCCGTCCGATCAGATTAAAGAAGGTTTTACCGTTAAACGTACCGGAAGAATTGCCTCTATCAATGTAGGTGACGGCATGTTGGGACGTGTGATTACTCCTTTAGGTGAACCGTTGGATGGAAGAGGTCCTATAACAGGCGAACTACTTGAGATGCCTTTGGAACGTAAAGCTCCCGGGGTAATCTATCGCCAGCCTGTAGCTCAACCATTGCAAACAGGTTTGAAAGCTGTTGATGCAATGATTCCTATTGGTAGAGGTCAACGTGAGCTTATCATTGGTGACCGCCAAACGGGAAAAACAGCTATTGCTATTGATACAATAATTAATCAAAAAGCGAATTTTGAAGCAGGAGATCCGGTTTATTGTATCTATGTGGCTATCGGGCAGAAAGCGTCTACCGTTGCCAATATAGTGCAAACGCTGAAAGAGAAAGGAGCGATGGATTATACAATCATCGTTTCGGCTACAGCGGCAGAACCCGCAGCACTTCAATACTTCTCTGCATTTGCAGGTGCAGCTATTGGAGAATATTTCCGCGATACAGGTCGTCATGCACTAGTAGTATATGATGACTTATCGAAACAAGCAGTTGCGTATCGTGAAGTGTCACTGATTCTTCGTCGTCCACCGGGTCGTGAAGCATATCCCGGGGATATTTTCTATCTACACTCTCGTTTATTGGAGCGTGCTGCTAAGATTATTTCTCAACAGGAAGTTGCAGAGCAAATGAATGACTTGCCGGCAAGCCTTAAAGGAAAAGTAAAAGCAGGAGGTTCGTTAACTGCATTGCCTATTATCGAAACTCAGGCTGGAGACGTATCAGCTTATATTCCAACGAATGTGATTTCTATTACAGACGGACAGATATTCCTAGATGTAGACTTGTTTAACTCGGGTAAGCGTCCTGCTATCGACGTTGGTATTTCTGTATCACGTGTAGGAGGTTCAGCTCAGGTGAAAGCAATGAAAAAGGTTGCGGGAACACTGAAGATAGACCAAGCTCAATATCGTGAACTGGAAGCTTTTACTCAATTTGGGGGAGATCTGGATCCGGTAACAGCTATGACTATTGATAAAGGGCGTAAGAATACAGAACTTCTTGTTCAGGCGCAATATATGCCAATGCCAGTAGAAAAGCAAATTGCTATTCTGTATTGTGGAACAAATGGATTGTTGCGTAACGTACCGTTAGATAAAGTGCATGACTTTGAAACAGAGTTTTTGAGAACTTTGGAAATGAAATATCAAACAGAAGTGTTGGATAAACTGAAAAAAGGAGTCATAGACGAAAGCGTAGAAACTATAATCAGAGAAGTAGCCAAAGATACGGCTGCTCAATATAAAAAGTAATTGAATTATGGCATCTCTTAAGGAAATAAAAGACAGGCTCAGTTCTGTAAGGGGTACGAAGAAAATAACATCGGCTATGAAGATGATTGCATCCTCGAAGCTTCATAAAGCTCAGAATGCAATTACCAACTTCTTGCCGTATCAGGAAAAGTTGGATACAATTCTGACAAATCTCCTTTCTGCCGATACATCTTACGAATCTCCTTTTATCCAAAAGAGGGAAACAAAGAGAATAGCAATTGTAGCTTTCGCTTCCAATTCATCTCTTTGTGGAGCATATAATGCAAATGTGATTAAAGAGTTTGTTCATACTTATAATAAATATGAAGATCTTGGTAAAGAAAATATCTTAGTGTATCCTGTTGGTAAAAAGATTTTCGATGCTGCAAAGAAAATGAACTTGAAAGCAGAAGGCGATTATCGTGAAATGGCAGACAAACCGTCATATCAGGCAATACAAGATTTGGCTAAAGAACTAATAGCTAAATATATCTCCAAAGAAATAGATGAGGTGGTTTTAATCTACCATCACTTTGTTTCAACGGGAACACAAGTATTGAAGAATGTGCCTTTTCTCCCGTTCGATTTAGAGCAGAAGAAAGAAGATTCAGATGAAGATAATCTTGTTGATTATATTTTTGAGCCTTCGAAAGAAGAGATTCTGACAGAACTGATACCAACAGTTCTTTATTCAAGACTTTATGCTGCATTGCTAGACTCTAATGCTTCTGAACATGCTGCTCGGACTGTTGCTATGCAGATAGCTACAGATAATGCAGATGAGCTAGCTCAAGAGTTGACTATTCAATATAATAAGTCGCGTCAGCAAGCAGTAACAAATCAATTACTTGATATAATAGGTGGGGCTTCAGCCTTGCAGGGTTGATATTTATAATCCTATAATAAAAAACAAAGCCTCGGATACATGTATCCGAGGCTTTGTTTTTTATATAAATCTAGTTATTCTTCAGCAATGGCTTTCCATTTTCTTACAAAAACGGATATTGGCCACATTATTAAACAAATAAATAGAATGTTTAGCCAGAACATATTCATTATCATCTCTTCAGAGATATCAAGATAGTTCTCTTGTAATTCCGTATATAAAGCAAAGGTGAAGAATAATAGTGGTATTTGACATGGAATTAACCAAATGAATAAATTGATATAATACTTGGAATTACCTTTGTGTTTTTTGCCTATGATCTTAGTTAAGATACGGATACCGAGGCCTATGAATAAAGCAACCCAAAATAAAAGGATCAGCATGACGAATATGCGTTCGTCGTTTCTGCCCCAATCAAGTGTATCGAGTATGGCAACCGTACCTACAAGGATGGCAAATAACAATAATCCGGTACCGACAAGTGAAATCAACCATGATTTTCCATCCGTAACTCTAAATGAGAATATAAATAGTGAAGTCCATGTTGCAATACATATGCAGATAAGGAGAAATATTTGTATATCTATATCTTCTTCGTGACTTTTCGAAATCTGATTGTATCCATTTTCCAATTCATCGTATTGTAGAAAAGGAATTGTTTTTTTGCTTGAGCTAGTTTGGTGGTCAGAGACCGCATCTACTGTTTCAACAGCAAATATATCATCATCGGAATAATAGGTGTTATCATAAATTGAATTTGGTTGGTTTTTCTTTATCAAAGTCTCTTGGTTCACCGGGAAAAAAGGAGGAATATATATTCGCTCTAACCATTTTTCAGGAGTTATGTTGACTACTAGATTGTGCTTTCTTTGTAGATTTTCAAAGTCCTTCATTACAGATAAGATCTTATCTTTCTCGCCGTTCTTTATCCATTCCTTTACCTCGTTCTGTCTTCTATGTTTCTCCCAAGTTGTGGAGTCTATGTATACTTTCTTCATGATTTCGAGAGGTTTGTCTTTGTACTCATGATAGTCTTCATAGCCATATGAACTGAAGAAAAGTAAAGACTGTCCTGTATATCCTCTAATAATAAGTCCGCCGCTTCCACTATATTGTATTGAGAAATCGTCAAAGTCAATAGAATCAGGTCTTAAGTTCATGCCTTCAGGAACAGGAATAGGCTTGTTATATTCTGTAGAATATGAGAACCTATAGTAGTCTGTATTAGGAATAAGCACTTCTGCTCTTTGTAATGTCGCAATGGCTTTTTCTGTTTCGCTTTTAGATGCGATAGATCTCCATTTACTTAAATAACCTTCAGTCATGCTAAAAGGGATAGTAGCCAAACCTATTGTTATTATAAGGCATAATGACCATTCAAGATATATTTGACTTGTTTTTTTAGGATAAAATATTTTAAGTCCATTATTACGGTTATAAAATACAAGCCATCCTATCAGAGCGATGATGCCGATGAGTACGCTTACCAGATACAAAATCTCCATATTGTTAAAAGGAGAATAATAGTAAGAATACAGATCTTCAAAAGATGTTTGAGCAGAAGCAAAGCCTATAGTGAAGAATATAGCATGAATACCAAGTAATACGAGAATCATTGGAATTAACTTAATATTCCATATAATAGGGTGATGTGTCAATAAATAATTTTGTATTTTCTTTATCATTGTAGTCTTGTTTTATGAAAGGAAAAATCTGCGGGTTGAATTGGATATATTTCGGAAGTAAGTAATTGGTATTTGTTGATCCAATACTAATCTTAAGAACTGATCTTGACTAATATTAGCGGGGAAACTAGCGACATAAGTTCCTCCATTTATTTGTATTTTTTCTAATTCAAGTTGTTTCAGAATATTATAAAGATCATCTTGCTTCCAACTAGATTCGAATTCAATAATAAATTTAGAAACCTCTTTGTAAATAACATCTGTATCTTGTTCTATATTTTTAGGACTTCCTTTCTTAAGGAATATAACATTGTCAGAAGTCTTTTCCACTTCATATAACTGTTGAGAACTGAGCACAATACCCAATGGGCGAAAAGGAGAGCGAGCGATGTCTTTAAAATCATCTAAAACTACCTGTTGAGCTAATATATCAAGGTTGGCAAGAGGCTCGTCGATCAGGAGCAATTTTGGTCTGCGTAGTAATGCTCTGGCTAATTCAAAACGCATTTTGTAACCTGATGATAAATTTTTCCATCCATAGGTGCGATATTGTCTTAATCCCATACGTGCGATGATTAATTCTACGATCAACTCATTCTCTTTACCTACAATTCCATACGAAGCTGCTGTAAAACGAAGGTTAGAAAGTAAGGATCCATGCCACGAATTTGTTCGTTGGGGAATGTATATCAATCGGGAGCGTAAATCGTAACTGTTTCTGTAAGGGAAGTGATATTTGATTTCACCAGCTGTTGGTTGCAACTCTCCACATAAAGAACGTAGAAGTGTTGTTTTTCCATTTCCATTTTCGCCAACAAGACCAATGATCTCGCCTTCTTTCACAGTAAAACTAATCGGACCTAAAGCAAAATTAGATCGTTTATAGGATTTAATAAGATTGTAAGAAGAAATCAGAATTTTATTATTATCAGAATCAATAGGTTTATTGATCAAGAAGCTATATAGTTCATCCAATAAAGAAGTATATCTACTTATAATCTCTTCTTTACTGTTTGTGTTGAGATCAAGCCAATCTAACAGTTCAGTAGTTTTCTTGTAATAAACTAGATTTTCTGTATCTAAAGTAAGATCTATAACTCGTTTTGTAAGGAGAGAGAAATCTTCATAATTGATTAATTTTTTGATTTCTTCAAATTGGGTTTGAAATATAGTCATATTTTTTTTAGTTGTAGTTTTGTGACTTAGGACAAATATATCTTTTTTTTTGTAACTATTTTCTTTTAGATCATTATAATACTTTTTGTCTTTTTATATTAGCTTTTTTTATATATTTTGACCTGTAAAAAGAATATTATAATAGGTTTTTTGTCGTGGTTTTTGTTAATTTGTAATGACAAATTTTAACCACAATATTATAATACAAAATTAAATGTCTGATACCAAAAAAATCTCACGTAGAAAGTTTTTTAAAATTGCGGCAGCAACAGGAGCCGTAGGTACTGTTGCCGCAGCCGGAATATATAAGGCAACCGAGTTTTCTAGTAATGCCAAAGGGAAGATAGTCATAATAGGTGGAGGCTGTGCCGGATTAAGTATGGCTGCGTTATTACACCGTTGGCTAAAAGAACCGGACATCACCGTTATTGATCCTAGTGATCGTCAGTATTATCAACCTGGATTTACTTTAGTTGCCTCAGGAGTGTATGAACCTGATGATGTTTGGAAAGATCAGAAAGATTGTATGCCTAGTGGAGTTACATGGGTAAAAGACGTAGTTAAAGAACTAGATCCTTCATCGAAGGCGATTAAGACAGAAAAGAATGGAAAAATATCTTATGATTTTCTGGTATTAGCTCCAGGTCTGCAAATTGATTGGGATAGAACAGAGGGTATAAGTCAAAGTACATTAGGGCAAGGAAATGCTCATACGATATACGATTTTGAAGGTGCGCAAAAAACATGGAAAGCAATTCAAGAGTTTGCTCAAAAAGGAGGGAGAGGTGTTTTTACAGATACTTATACCAAGCATAAATGTGGAGGTGCTCCGAAGAAAATATGCTTGCTGACAGAGCATCATGCACGTAAACAAAATACGAGAGATAAAGTAACGCTGGATTATTTTACGGCAGATAAGGAATTATACGATGTCCCTTATTTTACACCTCGCTTATTGGAAATCTATAATGAACGAAATGTGAGCATTACTTTACATACAAGAGTTAAAGGTATTGATACTGCTGCTAAGCGTGTTCATATGGAACGAATAGAAACAATAGGTGATGAAAAGATTGTTACGCCTGTAATAGAGGATTATGACTTCTTGCATTTTACTCCTCCTATGTCAGCACCTACTTTTGTGCGCGAAGCTGGTCTTTCATGGACTGAAGGAGGTCTTGCCGCGGATGGATGGGTTATGGTTGATAAAGAGACGTTAATTCATAAAACATATCCAAATATTGTTTGTTTAGGAGACTGTGCTGGTATCCCTACAAGTAAAACTTCAGCTGCAGTTCGTAAACAAGTCCCTGTTGCGGCAATGAACCTCGTTTTAACTATGGAAGGTAAGACTCCTGATCAGAAGTATAATGGATATGCAGCATGTCCTATTATTACAGATTATGGACATGTCTTATTGTGTGAATTTGATTATGACAAAAATCCTCAAATTTCTTTCCCTTTTACAATGCTGGATATGTCTAAAGAGCAAGCAGCTGCATGGCAATTGAAGGTAGAAGTATTAAAACCATTATACTACCAAGGAATGCTAAATGGTTATGGCTTCTGATTGAGTAGGAATTGATTAGAAATAAAAAAGCAGGAATAATTACTATTCCTGCTTTTCTTTATTATTTATCGTAATAGGGAAGCTTATAAGGCTTTCTGTATTCGTATTTATATAGTCTGTGGTTTTCGGCTTCAGTATCATCAACGAATGTTAGTGTTGCCGGGTTCCATCTTACTGGGCGTTTCAATTCTGTTGCTATATTTGCTAAGCAACATAAAGTGTTAGTACTACAGCCCACTTCAACAGATGCGACTGGTTTCTTCCTTGATTTCATGCAATCGATAAAGTTTTGCATATGAGGAGAGCTAACTTCAAACTCACCTGCTCCAACTCCTTTTTCAGTGCGTTCATCCTCTTTCAGTAAATTAGGGTCAGAAGCTTGTAGGAAACCTCTTGCTACTTGTATCCATCCTTTATCGCCAATGAATTTAATACCCTGAGCATTTGGATCATCGTCGCGGTAAGGTTGTTCTGTCATTACAATACCATTCGCATATTTCATTGTAAGGTATTCTGCTCCATTGTATCCTTTAGGAATGTACTCAACTGGTCCAGAACCATCCATTCCTATTGCAGCCTGAGATATGTCAAACATATGAGCACCCCAGTCGGCAGTATATCCATTTCCAGTTTCGCAATACCAACGCCATGCACCCCATAACTGTTCATTTTGTTCTGGCTCTAATGATATTGTAGGACAGATGTCAGAGTGATAATGTATTTTAGGGTCATTTAGAGGCCCTAACCATAAATTAAAGTTAAGGTTTTTAGGTACTTCTTGTTTTGGTAGATCAAAAGGTGTAGGGGTATCACCTACTTTTGCGTATATTTTCTCTATATGACCTATTGCTCCTTTTCGTACAAGGTCCATCGCTTTTATAAACTCTTTGCTTGAGCGCTGTTGGCTTCCTACCTGTAGTACACGATTGTTGTCTCGCACAGCTCTCATTATAGCTAAACCTTCGGTAATAGTATAGGCTAATGGCTTTTGACAATATACATCTTTGCCAGCTTGGCAAGCATGTATTGCATTAAGGGCATGCCAATGGTCGGGAGTAGCTATTGAAACAGCATCAATATCTTTTCTGTTTAAAAGTTCTTCGTAGTTTTCATATTTGTCACAATGAACTTTCATATTCATAGATGCTTGCCATTTACCAAGGCGTCTTTTAAAGCGCTCTGTCTTTAACGAATCGACATCACTACATGCAAGAACTTGTACTCCTGGAACCTGGCTAAAACTATAAAAGTCGGATAGACCTTGTTGTCCTAGTCCGATAAAACCTAAAGTAACTCTGTCGCTAGGAGCAATGCGTACCCCATTCATGGACCAACTAGGAATAATTGTAAGACTAGCTAGACCTAAAGCAGAAAGTTTTAAAAACTCTCTTCTGTCTAGACTCCCTTTTTCTTTTTTCATGGTATTACTTTTTATAATATGTATTTAAGATTATCTATTTAGTCAACAACTAATTATCAAATATACATTAATTAAATTATATTAAAAATAAATTGAAGCAGAATCTCGTTTGTTTAAACAGAATCTTTTTGAGACTATGTTATTGAAAAACGTAGTAAAATATTTATCTTTGCCCTAGATATAATATTTAGCTATGTCTGTTCTTATTAAGAAAGAGCTATAAATAATAAAACCATATGGGGCTGACTGGCTTTGACAGCGAGATGAAGTGGTTTGTAAGCATGCAGTGCGTAGTCGGCTGGCACTATAATCTCAGACGTCAAAATTTTAACTGGCAATAACAATTACGCTCTTGCTGCTTAATCGAAGTATAGTAGATTTTAGCTTAATCCTTGCACAGGTGTGAGGACAAGACATCACCCGGAAGCTGTGGCTTCGAAGCATTCCGATTAGGTGGTGCAGATAAATCGGAGACAGGATAGGGGAGGCTTTGGCTTCTATCTGAAACTAAAAAAGCTAAGGTTTGAGTTGGTGGCTTCGGTCTTGCTCATTCACTAAAATTTAAGCGGAGATAAGCATGTAGAAAGCAAATTAGTTCCTTGTTTGGACGAGGGTTCAAGTCCCTCCAGCTCCACTTGATGTTAATCTAAATTAATTTAAAAGCGTTGATATTGCAGAATATCAGCGCTTTTTCTATATTTGATAATTCAAACAAATATCCAACATTAACTGTGACATCAGTTGATAAAATAAGTTATTCAGTATTCAAAGATAATGAAGGGATTGGTTCTTTAAATTTCGAGTATTATCGAACCGAAGTTTTAGGCTTGGATAACGATACCAAAATAGACGTTTTGACTATGGATTGCGGTATAAATGATTTATCAGGAAATCTATTTTCAGATTCTCAGTTAAACACAATTATCACCAATGTCAAAAAGATTGTTGATGCTTTTACAGCAGACAATCCGAATGGAAAAGTGGTGCTTTGTATGCCAAAATCCAGGAATAGTGATTTGCGTTCAACCAGTCGGAATATGTTGCGATATAATATCTTTAATTTCAGTAAAAAAGCAGTAGAAAAGTTCACTGATCATCCGAATGTTATTATCTCTCAAAGTGGATTTGCAATGGATAGATTTTATGGTTATCCAATAATAGATCAGAAAGTAGCAAACAGATACAATGAAACGTTATTAATGGCAAATAATGATGTTCATCCACGTGCAGAGGGTTATCATCAGATTGCTGATGGAATGACAGGTGCAGTTTTAATTGCATTGAAATAGTATTTAATTGATGTTTAAATACAATTAAAAAGCCATTCATATTGTTGAATGGCTTTTGCTATATTTGTATAATTGTGAATGTATTTCAAATGTGTATGCGTGTGTTTTGATGTACATTTCATTTTATAAATTTGCACAATTCGATTTTGCGATTATAAGAGACATAATTAAAATTCTACATTTTTTATAAAAATATTAGGACAGCTGTTGTGTTTTCGTATATTTACTAAAAAATAGTAGATCTGTGTTTGTTTAATACTTGTCTATTGTTCTATGTTACCTTTAACTGTTAAATATATACATTATGAAAAAAACGATTAACATTTTATTTAGTTTCCTATTTCTAATTAGTGTAGGAAATGTAATGGGAAATGAAGATGCTCCTGAAGAGAAAAATATGAAGTACCCTGAGGAAGCCATAAGGGATATGACAACGAATCTTTTACAAGAAAAACTCTATAAAGATGTTCATATTGTTAGAGGAGGTGGAACTTTACCTGAATGCTTAACTGGTAATGTATGGCAATATATCAATAACAACGTACATTTTCCGAAAGAAATAAAGTTAAATAGAAGTGACAATAGTGTTAGTATACACTTTATTGTAGAAAAAGATGGTTCTCTGAATAGTTTTAGTATCTATTCTGGGAGTTATCCCGCTTTAGATGCCGAAGTGCTTCGTGTCGCAAAAACAATGGGAAAATGGAGTCCAGGTAAACTCGCTAACGGGGAGATCGTAAGAACTACCTATTTGCTCAATGGTGTATACGAGTCTGAAAATAATGAAATTAAATTAAAAGCTTTGCCATTACGAGTAGAAAAATATCAAGGTGAAGTTTGCGAATTAGCAGAAAAGTTTCCTCAATTTCCTGGAGGTGCGAATGCTTTGAAGAAATTCATCTCAGATAATATGCAATATCCTGCCGAGGCAATAGAATACAAAGAAGAAGGAAGTGTAGTGGTGCAATTTGTTGTATCACCTACAGGAGAAATTTTTGACGTTTTCGGTGTTGTCCGCTGTCGACATAATGATAAATGTCCTGCAATTTCCTTGGTTTTAGCAAAAGAAGCAGAACGAATAGTAGAATTGATGCCTAATTGGATTCCTGGTGAAAACAAAGGGGAAAAAGTTGCTGTAAGATACGCTTTACCGATTATTTTTAAGCTTCCCTAAACTTTTGAAATATATGGTAAAGGCTTTTGGAGAGAGGAAGGGGGATAGGAAACAAAATATATCTTGTACCAAATATACCTATTCCACTACCAATTATAAGGGCTGCTAAAAAAATAAAGCTACAGGTCTCAAAACGTGTAGCTTTTTTATCTTATTTATATTAGTAGTATAAATATAAAGTATTCGATTTATTGCCTTACATAATATATAGCAGCAGTAGCTTCTGTTATACCTGCATCAGGAGAAAAGTTGCCTTTAACCCAATCTAGATAGTCGTAATATATAATGAATTTGTCTTCTCTTATTTCAAATCTATCAGTGATGGGACCTCCTTGTTCTTCTCCATCATAAGTTAGCACCATGGTCAACTCGTTTCCATTTATAGAATATTTCCATTCATCCTTGTCGTTTGTCCAACTGAAGGTATATACTTTACCATTATCAAGGAATTTCCATGCAGAATTAGGTTCACCATACTCTCGGATAAAATTTTCAACTTCTTGTATGTTTGCTTCGCTGTTTGCCTTAACTGTTGGGCTTATGTGATCAAGAACCCAATAACCAACAATGTCTTTTGCATATTTGTCTTCTTTATCATCTTCGCTGCACGAAAACAAAAATAATGCTAGACCAATAAATAATAATAGTTTTTTCATATGTAGTATTTTTAAAGTTTATAATCAAAGTTATAAAAATATTTTAAGAGACCTTATTCATTGAAGAGATAAACCTGACTTGAAAAGAATAAAAGTAGCCTGTAAATCGGTCTCTATTACTTTCCTTTCTTGTTTTTAGATTAAGGAGTCGACTAACTACAAGATCTATATGAGAGACGATAAAGGGAGTTTTGAATAAATTAGATATTGATAATTAGATGAAACAACACCCAATAGTAGTAATATTGGGTGTTGTGTTTATTCGTATTTAGTTCGAAATCTATTCTAGAGTTTAAATTGTGGAATCTTCAACCATTCGCCATCTCTCATAGCCGATTGATGTGCAACAATCCCTCCCACCGTCATATTCAGCGACATTGCTATGTCAACCAAAGGTTTTCGGTCTTGTAGAATAGCCGTAATAAATTCATCGGTAAGACGCCCATGCGAACCTCCATGTCCTCCTCCAGGTACTCCCGGAGGAAGTGCTGGACGTGTTACATCAGGGAGATTTTCTTCCAAACCTTCATACTTCTCATAATAAGATCCTTTTGTACCCCTTACTCTTCCAGTCTCGGATCCATATCCATGACCATAGGTGTCTGAGCTTCGTCCCATACGCGCTGTTCCTCCTTCGCTGGTACGGTAAAACGATATTTCGGTTCCAAACGGGTTTTTATAGATGTTATTCTGTGGCTGATACCTTTCAAATTTGGAAGGCAAACCTAAGCAAGATACTTCTAGAAAACTACCTCCTGTAACTCCTACAAAATAGGCATCAGAGTGCGTAGGGTACCATTGAGGGGGCATTCCGTGGCGCCAGTTTTTAAACGAATCTATTCCATCTTTCGAATAATGCCAATATTCGCCTTCAGCATAAGCAAGTGTCCCAAGTCCTCCCGCCAGATAAATCTGACGCATTGCATAAAGGTCTGCTCTGAACATAGATGTTTCGAACATCATATATTTTAGACCTGATTTTTTGACGGTTTCGAATAGTTTTTCGGCATCTTCCAATGAACCAAATACGGCTGGAACCGCACAAGCAACATGTTTTCCATGATTTAACACTTCGATACAGTGTTTTGCATGGCTTGGTGCATCAGTAGCTACAAAAACGGCTTCAATACTGTCGTCTTTGATAAGTTCCTCCAAAGATGAGTACGTTTTCTTACACTTTGTTACTTCAGCTAATTTTGCACAGCGTTCGGGGATAAGATCGCTGACAGCCACTACCTCAACGTTGGGATGATCCTGAAATCCAAAAGCGGCAGCAAATTCACAAACTCCATAGCCTACAAGTCCCACACGTACTTTTCTGTCAGAAACAGGAGTCCAGATTTTCGATGATTCGGCTTCACTACCAGAATCTTCAAATCCTTGAATAACTACTTTTTGGTTGCTTTTGCACGAATACTGCATTCCGACTATTCCTGTTCCCAGTCCTAAACCGGCCAACTTAATAAAGTCTCGTCGGTCAAATAATTGATTGAATTGTTTTTTTTTCATTTGGGCATTTTTTATAATATTATTCAGATTAACGCTATACTTATCTGAGTATTAGATTATATGTTATCCAAATGTAATCATCTGATAACTAAGGAGCAAATGTTTTTTTGTTTTATTTTAAAGGACCTTGTAGTTTCTTCAATTAATCTTATATATTCATGTAAACAGCCCAATAGGATCTTATGGAATGATATTTATTGAAGAAGAGAATATTGTTGAAAGTTAGAAAAGAAAAAAAACAGTAAGCCTGTAAGCCGGGTTCTGTACCTTTTGCAAGGTGTTTGTCATTTATCTACGACTGCTGTCACCAGTAGCCTCTAGCAACCTACCCCCCGACATCGGGCGAGCAGCCCTACATGCGCCGGTATACATGGTCTTACAACTCGCAAGTAGTACGGCTCTGCATATTGCTATGCAGACCGGTGAGCTCTTACCTCACCTTTTCACCCTTACCCTAAGGCGGTTATTTTCTGTTACCTTAAACTCTGCCCTCACGAACAGCTTCCCATTAAGAAGTACGATGCTCTATGTTGCCCGGACTTTCCTCTTTCTGCCTTTCGACAGCCAGCGACAAACCGGCCTACTGTATTTTGGACAGCAAAGATAGATAAATTCTGACTAATTCTGTGGGAATAGGATGTTATAAATAGCCTTGCCCCAAAATTCGCCAAGTTTGATTGCTCCGCTTTTGTTCGGATGTAAGAAGAAGGTTCCTGCATTGCCATTTTCGTGAGTGAATTCTGCTTCCGAGTTTGCTTCGAAATAAGCATATGCTTCGGTGTCCCCTTTGAAAACTAAATTTGGCTTTTTAGCCGCATAGTCAGCAACCAGTTTGTCTATCATCGGGTGGTATGAGTTCAGGCGGTTCAACCCGGCTTTCAAGTAGATAGACGAATTATAGGTGTTTGGACTATACCATATAGGATTATGAATGACAAAAATCGCAGAGGGGTACAGCGCATGTAATTCATCTATAATGACTTTCATGTTTGTGTAATATTGGACTGGCGACACAGGTGAACCGTTTGGCCCTTTTTCGGCGCTGTCATTTGTTCCTAGCATCATGGAGAATATCAGAGTCGTTTTCTCTTCAATTAGCTTATCGGTTTCTTCTACTAATTTAGGAAAAAGAGTTTCCGAAGCAGGAAGAAAATCTACAGTAGTAGCTCCGCTTCGTCCTCTGTTGGCATATTTTACACTCTTTATTTTATCTTGTTTTTCAAGATACTCACACATCCTGATGGGGGCAGCTTCTTCTTTAGGGTTTTCTAACCACGAACCCTCAGTTATACTGTTGCCAATGAATACAATACGGAGGCTTTTTGCATCATTCTGAGATGCTAGCTGGATTGAGAATAGAAGTGAAAGGCTGACAATAAGTAGGTTTTTCATAGTTTATAACATTGTTAATAGATTAGTCTATAGATATAGGCAGATCAAAGATAGTAAAAAAGGAGATGAAGATACCTCTTTACCTGAGTCTCTTTTATCGCTGCTGTTCAAATTCCTAAAATAGCTGAAAGCACTTTATTAAAACAAGAATTATGACTAACTTGCAGCCGTTTTTATCCAGCCGTATACGGATAGATTCGTAAATATAAACAAAACCCTTTTCGATGAAGGACTTTATTACTTTAATCAGACGGTTTGTTCCGCCATATAAGAAAGAGGTATTACTTAATATTTTCTTCAATATATTAAGTGCTTTTCTTAATGTATTCTCCTTTATGTTCATTATACCTATCCTTGAAGTTCTCTTCAAAACAGATATAAAAGAATATGAATATATCCCGATAGATACAAGTAGCCTTGCTTCTATTTTCGACTTCAATATCCTCAAAAACAACTTCTATTGGTATATGACCGATATCATGGATAAGTATCCGGGCGGAACAGTGCTTTTGGTGCTTGGTCTGTTTTTGGTCGTAATGACGATTTTTAAGACAATAGCTGTTTATTTGGCTAGCTACTATATCGTTTCAGTTCGTACAGGGGTAGTAAGAGACATCCGTAAGCAGATAAATGATAAAATATTATCGCTCCCTTTAGGCTTTTTCTCGAATGAAAAGAAAGGCGATGTGATGGCACGTATGACCGGAGACGTCAACGAAGTAGAAAATTCTGTGATGAGCTCTCTGGACATGGTAAGTAAGAATCCTATTCTGATTGCAGTGTACTTGGGAACAATGTTGGTGACAAGCTGGCAATTGACAATCTTTGTGTTCATCTTGTTACCTGTTGCGGGTTATGTAATGGGCAAGGTCGGGAAGAGTTTGAAGCGCAGATCGGTAGAAGCTCAGAACCTATGGGGGAGTCTTGTTACTCAGATGGAAGAAACATTAAGTGGCTTGCGTATTATAAAAGCGTTTAATGCAGAACCTAAGATTGCACAACGATTTGATAACGCAAGCAATATGTTTCGTGATATGTCGAGCCGAATCGCACGTCGTCAACAGTTGGCTCACCCGATGAGTGAATTGTTGGGAACTATCACCATAGTGCTTGTCTTGTGGTATGGAGGAACATTGATATTAGGATCAGACGGAAGTATAGAGGCTCCTAAGTTTATATTCTATCTTACAGTTTTCTATCTTATTATCAATCCGGCTAAAGATCTTTCTAAATCGGTATATGCAATCCAAAAAGGTATGGCCTCTGTTGAGCGGGTAGATAAGATATTGAATGCTGAAAATAATATACTAAACCCGGAAAACCCGAAAACGATAACTTTCAATAAAGAAGTTTCCTATAGAAATGTTTGGTTCAAATACGAATCAAACTGGGTGATAAAAGATGTGACACTGACTATACCTAAAGGTAAAACTATCGCCTTAGTTGGTCAGTCGGGATCAGGGAAATCTACGATGGCAGATTTGCTCCCTCGCTTCTATGATGTAGATAAAGGAGGAATATATATAGATGATGTAAATATTAAAGATGCCGATATCCACGATTTGCGTGGACTGATGGGGAATGTAAACCAAGAGGCGATACTCTTTAATGATACGTTCTTCAACAATATTGCTTTCGGAGTAGAAAATGCGACAATGGAGCAAGTGATAGAAGCTGCAAAAGTGGCTAATGCTCACGACTTTATTATGGCAACCGAAGATGGCTATAATACAAATATTGGAGATAGGGGCGGCAAGCTTTCGGGCGGACAGCGTCAGCGTGTGAGCATTGCCCGTGCTATATTGAAAAATCCGCAGATCTTGATTCTCGACGAAGCTACATCAGCACTTGATACCGAATCGGAACGTCTGGTACAAGAAGCATTGGAAAGCTTGATGAAGAACCGAACCACCCTGATAATAGCTCACCGTTTGTCGACGATCAAAAACGCAGACGAAATATGTGTGATGAACGAGGGGGTTATTGTTGAGCGCGGACATCACAGCGAATTGTACGAATTGAATGGTTATTACCGCAAGCTGTGCGATATGCAGCAGTTTTGATAATAGAATAAGAGTATATGGGAAAAAATAAATTAGCGAAATTTGCCAACATGGAGGAGTATCCTCATGTGTTTCAGTATCCTTTTTCGGTATTGCAAGAAAAAGGCTTCGATATGAAAGGCAAATGGAATGAGCAGTTTTTCAAGAACAACAATCCCATAGTGTTGGAGCTTGGCTGTGGAAAAGGAGAATATACTGTTGGTTTGGCAAAGCTATTTCCCGACAAGAACTTTATCGGAGTAGACATCAAAGGTGCGCGTATGTGGACGGGAGCTAAAAAATCCTTGGAGGATGGTATGGCTAACGTTGCTTTTCTTCGCACGCATATTGAGATGATTACGCATTTCTTTGCCGAAAATGAAGTGTCGGAAATATGGATTACTTTCCCCGATCCTCAAATGAGTAAGGTGAGCAAACGTATGACTTCGACCCGTTTTATGAAGCTCTATCGTCAGATTATAAAAGGGGATGGAATCGTACATCTGAAAACGGATAGTAATTTTATGTTTACCTATACATGTGCTATGGTTGAGGAGAATAAATTACCTGTTCTCTTCAAAACAGATGATCTATATCATTCGGGATTGGTAGATGATATTCTTAAAATTCAAACATTCTACGAACAACAATGGCTTGCTCGTGGTTTAAATATCAAGTATATTAAATTTGAATGTCCCGATCGTGAAAATTGGGTCGAGCCTGATATCGAAATCGAAAAAGATTCATATCGCAGTTTCGGGCGCAGTAATATGTTGAATCAATAAACTTTAAACAATAAGGTCTGTTGTTCAGACCACACAACAATAATAGAAATGGCTAGTATATATCCAAAACTTATTCTTGACGCACTTCGCAATGTGCGCTATCCCGGTACAGGGAAAGATATTGTAGAAATGGGTATGGTGTCAGACGATATCCATATAAACGGGATGAAAGTAAATTTGTCGATTCTGTTCGAAAAACCGAACGATCCGTTTATGAAATCTATAATAAAAGCTGCTGAAACGGCAATCCTTACTTATGCCGACCCTAACATAGAAATAAAAGGAAATATAGAGGCTCGTACACCTCAGGTAGAACAACCAAAGCCCGCAAAGCTGCTTCCTCAGGTGAAGAATGTGATTGCTATATCGTCGGGTAAAGGTGGAGTAGGAAAGAGTACTGTATCTGCAAATCTTGCAGTATCGCTGGCTAAGAAAGGCTACAAAGTAGGATTGTTGGATGCCGATATTTTTGGGCCTTCCATGCCTAAGATGTTTGACGTAGAGGATGCTCGTCCATACCTTGAGCCAATAGATGGAAAAGAATACATTATCCCAGTAGAAAAATATGGGGTGAAAATGCTTTCTATCGGATTCTTTGTCAACAAGAATGATGCAGTTGTTTGGCGTGGAGCAATGGCAGGTAATGCCTTGAAACAGTTAATAGCAGATGCTAACTGGGGCGAACTGGATTATTTCTTGATAGACTTTCCTCCGGGTACGAGTGATATTCACCTTACATTGGTACAAACATTGGCCATTACGGGAGCTGTGGTAGTAAGTACTCCGCAAGAAGTAGCTTTGGCCGATGCTCGTAAAGGTATCAATATGTTTATGAACGATAAGGTAAATGTGCCTATTCTCGGGTTAGTAGAAAATATGGCATGGTTTACACCGGCTGAATTACCGGACAATAAATATTACATCTTCGGAAAAGACGGAGCTAAGAATCTCGCAGAAGAAATGAATATGCCTTTACTTGGTCAGATTCCTATTGTTCAAAGTATTTGCGAGGGGGGAGACAAAGGAGAACCCGTAGCTTTGAATGAAAATAGTATCACCGGTATGGCTTTCTCTACTCTAGCTGATAATTTTGTAGAGGCGGTAGATAAGCGCAACAAACAGCAACCTCCTACACAAAAAGTGGAAGTGCACAACAAATGACAAGTTTAAAAGACAAAATAGTATTCGTAACGGGTGGAGCTAATGGCATAGGAAAGGCTATAGTCTCCACCTTTTGCCTTGCAGGGGCTGATGTAACCTTTTGCGATATTGACAGAGAAGGAGGAGAACGTTTGTGTGAGGAATTGAAACTCTACAAACCTTCTTTTATTCAAGTAGATGTGTCGGATAAAGAGCAGTTATGGTCTGCTTTAACAGACATTGTAAGCGAAAAAGGTAATATAGATATTGTAATCAATAATGTTGGAGTCAGTGATTTTGGTTCTATACTAAATGTCTCTATTGATGATTTTGATAAGGTGTTGGCAATAAATTTACGCTCTGTTTTTATTACATCAAAGTTTTTGGCTCAACATCGTTCGCAGCATGAGCAGTTTAAAGCCTACGGACGCATTGTAAATATTGCTTCCACACGCTATCTGATGAGCGAAGCCAATTCGGAAGCTTATGCAGCATCTAAGGGTGGAATTGTATCCTTGACTCATGCTTTGGCTGTTTCGCTGAGTGAATTCAATATTACGGTAAATTGCATCAGCCCGGGGTGGATCGAGACGGGAGATTATAGTCGTCTGACTGTGGCAGATCACAAGCAACATCCTTCGGGTAGGGTAGGAGTTCCTGCCGATATTGCTGAGGCCTGCTTGTTCTTGTGTCATCCAAATAACAATTTTATCAATGGGCAGAATATAATCATCGATGGAGGAATGACTAAGAAGATGATTTATGAAGAATAATTCCTTATCTTTATAAGGCTAAATTTTAAATTAATAAATACCAAAAAACACAAAGATATGACGTTGTACGATGTTGCAATTATCGGTGGTGGACCTGCCGGATACACAGCAGGTGAAAGAGCTGCTGCAAAAGGTCTGAAGACAATTCTTTTCGAAAAAAATGCCTTGGGTGGAGTTTGCCTCAATGAAGGGTGTATTCCTACAAAGACTCTTCTCTATTCAGCGAAAACGTATGATAATATTAAATCGAGCCAAAAATATGGTGTAACCGTTGAGGGAGCAGCATCTTTCGATTTGCCTAAAATGATTGCCCGTAAGCAAAAGACAGTGCGTAAGCTAGTTGCAGGTATTAAACAAAAGCTTGCCGCTCATGATGTAACAGTAGTGAACGGAGAAGCTATAATAGATGGCGAAGATGGCGAAAAAAATATCCTGATCACATGCAACGGTGAAACCATTACTGCGGCAAAGGTGATTCTGTGTACCGGATCCGAAACTATTATTCCTCCTATAAAAGGATTGGCAGAGAGTGGTTATTGGACTTCGAAAGAAGCTTTGGATAATAAGGAATTGCCCGAATCTTTGGCTGTAATAGGCGGGGGAGTGATTGGAGTGGAGTTTGCCTCATTTTTCAATAGCTTAGGAGTGAAAGTGAGCGTTATAGAAATGCTTCCCGAAATTCTAGGGGCAATGGATAAGGAACTTTCTGCTGTGCTGCGTGCCGACTATACAAAGAAAGGAGTAGAATTCTATTTGAATACAAAAGTTATAGAAATAAAGGATGGTCAGGTCGTTGTAGAAAAAGATGGTGAACAATCTGTTATTGAAGCTTCTCAAATTCTGTTAAGTACAGGTCGTCGTCCGGTTACAAAAGATCTGAATCTGGAAGAACTGGGGGTTGAGTCATTCCGCAATGGAGTGAAAATAAATGAGCATATGCTGACTACACATCCTAATATATATGCGTGTGGCGATATTACCGGCTACTCGTTGTTGGCACATACAGCTATCCGCGAAGCTGAAGTAGCTGTAAATAACATTACGGGAGTAGAGGATAGGATGAATTATAATGCTATTCCTGCCGTAGTGTATACAAATCCGGAAATTGCAGGTGTAGGAGCAGTAGAAGAAGACCTTACGGAGAAAGGAATCGAATATAAGGTAATGAAACTACCGATGGCTTTCTCTGGACGCTTTGTTGCCGAAAATGAGTTGGGTAATGGTATGTTTAAGTTGATTGTCAATAAAGATGATAAAATTATTGGCTGCCATATATTGGGTAATCCAGCATCGGAATTGATCGTTATTGCAGGTATTGCTATCGAGAAGGGATATACAGTCGATGAATTTAAGAAGATCGTATTTCCTCATCCTACTGTAGCAGAGATTATTCACGAAGCTTTGTACTGAAAAAATAAAAGATAATATTCAGAAAGCTGTTGTTTAAAGAACGACAGCTTTTTTATTTATAGAGGAGCAAAGAACTTAGCATAAATCGTATCTTTGAGAATAACATGAAATAAAATTAAATATGAACCCAAACTTAGATCTTTCTAAAGCAAAATATCACGATATAGTTAACGAAAACTACGACTATGCAGTCCTACCTTGGGGAGCGACAGAGCCACATAACTATCATCTGCCCTATATGACCGATTGCTATTTGGCATATCATATTAGTATAGATGCTGTAGAGAAAGCTTTTAGCGATAACGAAATAAAGGGAATGGTATTGCCTTATGTACCATTTGGAGCGCAGAACCCAGGACAGTTAGATTATCCTTTCTGTTTGCACACTAGTTATCAGACTCAGTTCTCTATTCTCAGAGATATTGTGGCATCACTCGATAGACAAGGCATCAATAAGCTTTTTATAGTAAACGGGCACGGCGGTAATAGCTTCAAAAGTATGATTCGTGATTTGGCTGTCGATTATCCCGATTTTATAATAATCCTCATAGATTGGTTTGCAGTAGAGCCGCAAGAACCGTATTTTGATATAAAAGATGATCATGCAGGGGAACAGGAAACTTCTGTGCTGATGTATTATCGTCCCGATTTGGTTGATTTGTCGGTGGCAGGAGAGGGAAAACGAATTCCTTTCAAGTCTGCATCTCTTAACGCAGGTGTTGGATGGACTCCTCGCAATTGGAAACGAGTTTCACCCGATACGGGAACTGCCAATCCGAAAAAATCCTCAGCCGAAAAAGGCGAGCGTTATGCAAAGGCTGTTGTAGCTAAAATTGCAAAATTATTTGCAGAGGTGGTGAAAGATGGGATATATCAGTAAGGAAATATTCAATTGATTTTATAAATAAAAAAAGGACTGCAAATTTTGCAGTCCTTTTCTATTATGATAAATCTTTATAGATTATCCGTTGATTTTAGCCATTGTAGCGATTAGCTCAAGAACTTTGTTTGAGTAACCCCACTCGTTGTCATACCAGCTAACAACTTTTACGAAAGTTGGGCTTAGTTGGATACCAGCTTTAGCATCGAAGATAGAAGTACGAGCATCACCAATGAAGTCAGCAGATACTACTTCGTCTTCTGTATATCCAAGGATTCCTTTCATTGAACCTTCTGAAGCTTCTTTCATAGCAGCACAGATTTCTGCATAAGTAGTTTCTTTTGCAAGACGAACTGTTAAGTCTACTACTGATACGTCAAGAGTTGGAACGCGGAATGCCATACCTGTAAGTTTTCCGTTCAATTCAGGGATAACTTTACCTACAGCTTTAGCTGCACCTGTAGAAGAAGGGATGATGTTACCTGCAGCAGCACGTCCCCCTCTCCAGTCTTTTACTGAAGGTCCGTCAACTGTTTTTTGAGTAGCAGTTGTAGCGTGTACTGTAGTCATTAGTCCTTCTAGGATACCGAATTTATCGTTCAATACTTTAGCGATAGGAGCAAGACAGTTAGTAGTACAAGATGCATTAGAAACGAATTGAGTTCCTTTTACATATTTGTCAGTGTTAACACCAGTAACGAACATAGGAGTGTCGTCTTTTGAAGGAGCTGACATTACTACATATTTAGCACCAGCTGTGATGTGAGCACCAGCTTTTTCTTTATCTAAGAAAAGACCAGTAGATTCTACTACATACTCAGCACCTACTGCATCCCATTTAAGGTCAGCTGGGTTTCTTTCAGCAGTAACACGGATAGCGTTTCCGTTAACAACTAGCTTGCCGTCTTTAACTTCTACTGTTCCGTCGAATCTTCCGTGGATAGTATCGTATTTAAGCATATAAGCCATGTATTCAACGTCGATAAGGTCGTTGATACCTACAACTTGAATGTCATTTCTGCCTTGTGCAGCACGGAAAACAAGACGACCAATACGTCCAAATCCGTTAATACCTACTTTAATCATTTTGTTTTAATTTTTATAGTTAAAAAATCGAGTATTTCAGTTGTTTTTGTTTGCAGTGCAAAGGTATAAAATATGTTGTAAAACATTGCCTCTGAAAAGCAGTACAAAAATAATAAAAATATTTTATAAAAAGTCCATCTATTGACTTATTTTAAGATCGATAAAAGCTATTTCTAGCTTGATAATCACCTTTTTGGTTGTTTTGTAACCTCGAGTTGGCTTTTTAGGGATTTTAGTTAAAATTTAAATCTCTTGTTGGTGATTATAGTCATTCGTATATCTCTTAGCCCCGTCTGCTGGTTCCTCTACTTCCTCTGCGAGGTTGAGATGATTTGCTGTTACTGGTCTTGTTAGAATTGTTTCTGTTACCTACAGCTTTGTTATTTGCAGGGCGACCTTCTTTTTCCGCTTCATTAAACGTGGTTCTTTTGGAAGAAGTATTGCTTGTTGGTCGGGATTTACCTACTCTTTCCGAAGTTCCTTTTGTTTCGCCGAATGGAGTTTTTTTGTATGAGAAAGTTCCTGACGGCTGAGGTTTCTTTTTTCTTCTAGATGCCTCCTCTGTCTTTACAGATTGTGCTGTGCTTTTGCGAAGTAGGTTTACTTCATCTTCTCTGAGGTGACGCCATTTTCCAGGTTTCAAATTTCCCAGATGAATATGCATTATGCGTATGCGTTCCAGCCTTATCACTTTGTATCCAAGCGATTCGCACATTCGTCTGATTTGCCTGTTCAGACCTTGTCGCAATGTTATGCTAAATGTATGAGTAGCTGTTTTTGTAATCTCACATTTACGGGTAACTATACCGAGAATAGAGACTCCACTTTCCATTTTTTTGATGAAGTCTTCGGTAATCATTCTGTCAACAGTTACCGAGTATTCTTTGTCGTGGTTATTGTTCACACGCAGCATTTTGTTGACCATATCTCCCTCGTTGGTAAGGATTATAAGCCCTTCGGAGTCTTTGTCTAGTCGCCCAATCGGGAATATTCGCTCTTCGAACCCAATAGCACTTATTATATTATCAGAATCATTGATGTCCGTAGTTGTAACTATTCCAAAAGGCTTGTTGTAAGCGATGAAAATAGGTTTGTTATTGTTGACTATTACTTCGCCGTGAATTCGCACTTCTTGCCCTTCCGAAACAGTGCTGCCTATTTTCGCTCTTTTTCCGCCGATTGTTACAGCACCTTGTTCTATTAGTCTGTCGGCCTCGCGACGTGAACAGTAACCACTGTCGCTAATATATTTATTGATACGCATTTTGCTTAATACTAGTATATATGTAATTGTATTGGATGAATATTCTCTGAAGAAGGGGGTGGTTATAACCACCCGTTTTTATAATACCATTCTATCGACTCCTTAAGTCCTTTTTGTAAATTGTATTTAGCAGAAAAACCTAAGTCGTTGATAAGGGGAGTGATGTCGCATTCCCAATTGCGCTGTTTCATTATTTTATATTTGTCTCTGTTCAGAGTAGAAGGCTTTTTGGTAAGTTTAGAAATGTCTTCTGCTATAATAGAAACAATTTTGAGTATCCAAAGTGGAACTTTAAGGCTGATGACTCGCTTCTTGCCAATCGCTTCTTTTACGAGTTGGGTGTACTCTTTGTCAGTATACACATCTCCATCGGCTACAAAGTATGCGCGATTTTTTATTTCACTTTCCAATCCGAGGAAGGCTGCATCTACCAGATCTTTTACATATATAAAAGTCAGGTGTTGCGGTTTAAATCCAGCTCCTACATCAAGTCCCGATTTCACCGTTTTCACCATAAGGAAATAATCTTTCTCGCGAGGACCATATACTCCTGTCGGGCGTAGTATTATATAAGGGAAATTAGGCTTTCCTTGCAGGTATTGCTCGGCTTTTAGTTTGCTGATGCCGTAAGCCGTATTGGGATTTGGTGTGTCTGTTAACTTTATCGGAGTATAATTTTTTTCATCTCCTGTACCGAAAGCACTAAGGCTACTCATTAATACAAATTTTTCCGGAATAGACCCCGCCTCAGTCAGAGCATCTATGAAGTTTGCAGTATATTCAAAATTAACCTTGTCAAAATCTTTCGGGTCAAGACATTTTGTTACCCCTGCATTATGAATAATATAATTGAATTTCCCATGCTGAGAGCTGAATTCGTTGAGCTGTACAGTTAGTTGCTCTTTATTGCCAAATTGAAGGTCGATAAATCGGATACGACTATCCTGCAGGTATTCGCGACTACTGCTTTTGCGAATGCCGGCCCAGACTTCATATCCTTTCTCTAATGCCTTTTCGACAAGGAAACTGCCTATAAATCCACTTGCTCCCGTGATGAGGATCTTCTTATTCATAGCGCAAAGATAAGAATAATTTGTCTGCCGATAATCGCAGCACAACGTTAGTTGTATAAATAAATTTTAATAAATATAAATTGAATTAAAATGCCCTATGTTTTGTTTGTCGTGGAGCTAATCTTTTAACTTGATAAAGAGAAAAATAAAAACTTTAACTTTGTAAATATTTGTAGGTTTAAAAAATATAACTAAATTTGCAACCCGATTTTGCACGCTAAAATAGAAAAATAAACATAATAAAATACGATAGCAATGTCCAAGATTTGTCAAATTACAGGAAAAAAAGCTATGGTTGGCAATAATGTTTCTCACTCTAACAGAAAAACTAAGAGAACATTCAATGTCAATCTTTTCAGAAAAAAATTCTACTGGGTAGAAGAAGATTGTTGGATTAGCCTAAATATTTCAGCTGCCGGGCTTCGTACAATCAATAAAATAGGGTTGGATGCTGCTTTGAAAAAAGCTGCTGAAGCAGGTTATTTGAACGCTTAAAAAATAGGAGGACCAGAAAATGGCTAAGAAAGCAAAAGGAAACAGAGTCCAAGTGATCTTGGAGTGCACAGAGCACAAAGAAAGTGGTATGCCAGGAACGTCTCGCTATATCACAACGAAGAATAGAAAGAATACGACAGAAAGACTTGAGTTGAAAAAATACAACCCAGTTCTTAGAAAAATGACTGTACACAAAGAAATTAAGTAAAACGAGATAAACCATGGCAAAGAAAGCAGTAGCAGGTTATCGCGATGCATCATCAAAAGATGGTCGTAACTATGCAAAAGTTATAAAAGTGGAGAAGTCACCTAAAACAGGTGCTTATACATTTAAGGAAGAAATGGTTCCTAATGAATCTGTAAAAGATTATTTCAAAAAATAATCTATAAGATATAAGATATAAAAGCCTCCTTCGTAGAAATTCGAAGGAGGCTTTTTTATTTGGTTTTGTTTATTTATATTTACTGAAATTTATAGAAAACAATAACTTAACACAGAATCACAGATGAAAAAACTGCTGTTGGCGCTAATGGGCCTTGTGTTGATTTTTTCTCTCTCTAATTGTTCGAAGAGCAGTAAATATCAAATTGTAATAGATGAGCTTAATGAGCAGCTTCCGGCAGATTATCCGGGTGGGGTGCGCATCGAAAAAGCGGAGTTGGATGGTGATGTGTTCAAGTATTACTACTCCTTGTCGTCAGATATGGAGGTGTCTTCCGAAGAATTCGTGTCTAATTTTAGGGATAATGTTGTTTCGATGGTGGTGAATCAATCTGATCTGAGGATCTTTAGAGATGATGGAATGACGATCGCTTTCGTTTTTCAGAATAAAGATGGAAGTGTTTTTGCTGAAATAAAAGTTACCCCTGAAGATTACGGATAAATTGTAACGAAGTATTATTAATCCCAAATGTAAAAAAAAAGAATGAAGAAAATACTTTTCTGTCTTGTTGCTTTAGTTGTAGCTTTTACGGCTCCGGGTTGTTCTGGCGGAAGTAAATATAAAGAGCGAGTTGAGGAATTGAATAAAGAGTTGCCGAAAGGTAATGGTAATATCCGTCTTGATAAAATGTCGGTAGAAGACAATGCTTTTAAGTGTTATTATACGATACTGGTCGATATGTCACAACCACCAACCGAGGAGGAAATGAGCGGGGCGAAAATGGTGCTGGTAGAAACAGTGAAAAGAGATGATTCGTTCAAAGTTTTCAGAGATGATAAGTTGGATTTTTATTTCGTTTATTCGAAAAAAGACGGAAGTAAGATCTGGGAGGTGAAGTTGACTTCCGAAGATTATCTGTGATAAAGATATTTAAAGAGGAAACGTCTTGCTTTGCAGGGCGTTTTTTTGTGCTTTTTTGGATGTGTATAGGTTGAAATTCACTATCTTTGAATATTGTAAATTCGAATCACTGTGTAAAGTAGATTCCAAATATATAAGTACTTATGGGATTGTTTGATTTCTTTTCGAAACAGAAAAAAGAAACACTTGATAAAGGGTTGGAAAAGACCAAAGAATCAATGTTTTCTAAGTTGTCACGTGTTGTAGCCGGAAAATCGAAAGTAGATGATGATGTACTGGATGATTTAGAAGAAGTTTTGATAACATCGGATGTTGGGGTGAATACTACTCTTAAGATCATTCAACGTATCGAAAAACGTGTGGCTAAAGATAAATACATCAATGCGGATGAACTGAATTCAATTCTTCGCGATGAGATAGCCAGTCTGTTGACAGAAAACAATACAGTAGATGCTGAAGATTTCTCACTACCCGAAGATTATAAGCCTTATGTAATAATGGTTGTTGGAGTGAATGGGGTAGGAAAAACAACGACAATAGGTAAATTAGCAAATCAATTCAAAAAAGCAGGGAAATCAGTTTACTTGGGTGCAGCCGATACTTTCCGTGCTGCAGCTGTAGAGCAGTTAGTGATTTGGGGCGAACGAGTGGGCGTTCCTGTTATTAAGCAAGCGATGGGCTCGGATCCTGCATCAGTGGCTTTTGATACCTTAAGTTCAGCTAAAGCAAATAATGCAGATGTTGTAATTATTGATACAGCGGGTCGTTTGCACAATAAGATTGGATTGATGAACGAGCTTTCGAAGATTAAGAAAGTAATGGATAAAATTGTTCCGAATGCACCGCACGAAGTACTGTTGGTTTTAGATGGGTCTACCGGACAGAATGCATTTGAGCAAGCTACTCAGTTTACAGCTGCTACAGACGTTACTGCACTGGCTATTACCAAACTGGATGGAACTGCAAAAGGTGGAGTTGTAATAGGAATTTCCGATCAGTTTAAAATTCCTGTAAAATATATCGGTTTAGGAGAAGGAATTGACGACCTACAAGTCTTTAGACGTAAGGAATTCGTTGATAGTTTATTCGGAAAATAGTAATTACCATAACTATGAAAAAAATTAGCTTACTTCTTGTTTTTGTTTTGGCTTGTCTGCCAAATCTGCTTGTTGCTCAATCAGGGTTTACACTATGGCAAGTGCCATCGCAAGTTAATACAATTGGTAACTCGTATGTGTTTCAGACTGACAAGGGACGTGTTGTTGTGATGGATGGAGGAGTGAAAGAAGAAACTCTTTTTCTGAGAGGATTTCTTGCTGCTTTAGGAAACGAAGTAGAAGCATGGATTGTATCACATCCGCATGGAGATCATATCGGTGCTTTGACGCAAATATTGAAAGAGCCTAAAGAATTGAAAATAAATAAAATATATCACTCTCGTTTTTCTGAAGATTTGCTTCGATGCGAAGAAACCTCAGATAAAGATGCCTTTGAATTCTATGAAGCTTTGGACGCTTCTGGTATCGAGGTAGTGAACTTAACAGAGCCCGGATTGACTGAGAAAATTGACGGCTTAAACTTCAAAATGCTAGGAGTAACAAACGAAGAAATAAGAACCAACCCATACAATAACTCTAGTATGGTTATTCGTGTTTGGGACAATAAAAAATCAATTGTATTCCTCGGTGATGCCGGAATCGAATGTGGTGACAAAGTATTGAATGGTCCGTATAGAAAGGATTTAGATTGCGATTACCTACAAGTTTCGCATCATGGACAAAGAGGATGCAGTGAAAGGTTTTATAAAACAATAAAATTTAAGGCTTGCTTGTGGCCAACTCCGACATGGGTTTGGAATAACGACCAGGGAAAAGGTACAAATACAGGGAATTTGGAGACATTCGAGACTCGTCGCTGGATGGACGAAATAGGTATAAAAGAGCATCATGTATCATGTTTGGAAGGCCTGTTTAAACTCGATTAATATACAAACATTTAGAAAAAATATTTAAGCGCAGTATGCGAAAAAACAGAATAGATGTCATTACGCTCGGATGTTCAAAGAACTTAGTAGATTCGGAACTGTTGATGAAACAGCTCTTGGCGAATGGCTATACAGTAAAACACGATCCCGATATATCGGAAGGTGAAATCGTAGTAATTAATACATGCGGATTTATTGGCGATGCTAAGGAAGAATCTATCAACATGATTCTGGAATTTGCCGAAGCTAAGAAAGAACGCAAAATAAATAAACTCTTTGTAATGGGATGCCTTACCGAAAGGTATATGGAAGAGTTGAAACAAGAAATACCCGAAGTAGATAAATTTTATGGGAAATTTGGATGGAAAGCATTGATTGCTGATCTGGGCAAATCTTATAATCAAGATTTAGCATTAGAGCGATCTATTACCACTCCACAGCATTATGCTTATCTGAAAATTTCGGAAGGGTGTAACCGTACTTGTTCATACTGTTCTATCCCTATTATGACAGGAAAGCATCAGTCACGCCCTATCGAGGAGATTGAGGAAGAAGTGAGAGGTCTTGTAGCAACCGGAGTGAAAGAATTTCAGGTAATTGCACAAGACTTGTCTTTCTATGGATTAGATCGTTATAAACAAGCCAAGCTTCCTGAACTGATAGAGCGTATAGCCAAGATAGAAGGAGTGGAGTGGATACGTTTGCATTATGCTTATCCGGCTAACTTCCCGTACGATCTGTTGCGGGTAATGCGTGAGAACGATAATGTATGTAAATACCTGGATATTGCATTACAACATATCAGCGATAATATGCTGAAAAAGATGCGCCGCAATATAACAAAAGAGGAAACGTACGACCTGATGAGAAAGATCAGAGAAGAAGTGCCCGGTATTCATCTCAGAACAACATTAATGGTAGGACATCCTGGCGAAACGCATAAAGACTTTGAAGAACTGATTGATTTTGTAAAAGAAGTTCGTTTCGAACGAATGGGAGCTTTCCCTTATTCTCACGAAGATGGAACTTATGCTTACGCTCACTATAAAGATGAAATTGCAGATGATGTAAAACAAGAGCGCATGGATCTGTTGATGGCCTTGCAGGAACGTATAGCATTGGAAAGCAATGAGGATAAAATAGGCAAAACGCTGAGGATTATTATAGATCGTGAAGATGGAGATTATTATATCGGACGTACCGAGTACGATTCTCCGGAAGTTGACCCGGAAGTCCTGATCAGAAAAGAAAAGGGACTTACTATTGGTGAATTCTACAATGTAGAAATTACAGGCGCTATGCCTTTCGATCTGTATGGAAAAGTAGTTTATTAATCTTAATTGTATCGTAATGACAAATCAGGAATTAATAGCCGCGTTGGCAAAACGCTTAGAATGGACTCAAAAACAGACTGCCGAAGTATTGGAAACAACAGTTTCTATCATCAATAGCAATCTGGAGGATCATAATTCTATTAATATACAAGGGTTTGGTTTGTTCGAAACAAAAAAGAAAAATGAACGTATATCGGTCAATCCGGTATCTAAACAACGCTTTCTTATACCACCAAAGATTACATTGACATTCCGTCCGGGACAGACTATTAAAGATAACCTTAAAAAACTGGAAGTAAATGAATGAGAGACTAACGCTGCAAGACTTGGTTGATATACTGGCACAAAAACAGGATATGACCAAAAAGGATGCCGAGGTCTTTTTACGGGAGCTGATTGCCGTTATATCAGAGACTATCGAGCAGAACGATCCGGTCAAGATAAAAGACTTTGGAACCTTCAAACTTGTAAAAGTAAATGCCCGCAAGAGTGTGGATGTAAATACCGGCGAAGCAATCGAAATTCCAGCCCATTATAAGCTCAGTTTTGTTCCAGATAAATCATTGAAAGAAGCAGTTAACCATCCATTTGCACACTTCGAGAGTGTTGTGCTGGAGGAAGGTCTCTCTTTCGAGAATGTGGAGACTGTGGAAACCAATGATGAAGGAGAAGAGGTTGAAGAAGCAGATGACTACAAAGAGGATGAAATTATTTCTGAGTCAATAGCTGTAAAAACAGAAATTGAAACAACTCTGGAGGACTCTTACTCTGCTACTATAGATGCGAAAAAAGAACTAAAGATAGTTGAAGAGATAAGCCCTGTTGATGACGAATCAGATGTGATAGCAGAAGATGTAGTAAGCCCTGAAGATATTGTTTCGTCTACGGTTCAGAGTGATGAAGCGACTAATATTATAGAATCACCTCAACCTGAAGTAATAGAACAATCGTCAGTTACAGAGGGTGTCGTAGAAGAGCTTGAAAATAACCTTATTCGAGAAGAAGAGAAAAACCAAGAAGAGGTTATCGAATCAGAAGAGACGGTAGTTGTTGATGAAACAAGTACGCAAAACGAGAAATATACACCTTCTGAAACTACCGAAACAGAATCGGAAAAAATGTTCGAGAGCCATAAGAGAAAAACAATCCGCAGACGGTTTATTTCTCTAGCTTTCATTCTTCTTCTTATTGTTGGTGCATTTGCTTTAGGTGGACTGTATTTTCAGGAAATAATGAATTGCTTCTCTGATAATATGCAGAGAGATAGAATTGATAAAACTACAGCGACTATAAAGCAAGAAAAGGTAGAAAAAACACCGAAAGTAGCAGTCCCAGATACAACTGCTATCGCTACTAATAAGATGGACTCAACGGCTGCTGCAATCCCAGAAAAGCAGGAAGAAGTAGAGGTGAAACCTGCTGTAATTATAAAAGATACGATAAAATCGGGTAGCACACTTCGAATGATGTCTTTGAAACATTTTGGTCATAAATCATTCTGGCCATACATCTACGAAGAAAATAAGGATATAATAAAGAACCCAAATAATGTGCCTTTGGGTACAGAGCTTATTATTCCTTCGGTAGAGAAGTATGGAATTGACGCCAAAGATCAAGAGTCTATAAAAAAGGCTAAGGAGATGGAAAGCAAATTGATCAGAGAGTTTAATCTATAATACTCTAATATATAAAAATGCTAGTATTCTCAAATACTAGCATTTTTTGTTTGTGCGTATTTAGTTGGTCAATTAATCATTACTGTTAGAACACCCTCAGCCTTGGTTATTTTAGGTTGTAGTATATCCTTATAGTCATCAGTAAAATCGAGAACTAAGTAGACATAGTTTGGAGCTACTGATGTTTTTTGTCTGTTTGCACCAAACTCTAATCTGTATTTATATTCTTGTTCGTTGTAATTGAAGATAAAGTATCTGCCACTTTTCTCCGCTATTATTTCGAAATTCCCCTCAGAATTTTCTTCTACATTCTCAAAATCAGGATAATAAATCAGATTTCCTTTATCTTCAGATGTATAAGTCATTGCAAAGCTACTTTTTATCGGTACTAATTTGTCTACAATTTCTTTTTTTATTTTATCTATTGCTGTCTGGTTTTCTTCCGCTTCTTCCTCGGTTTCTATAAGGGTAAAATGTTCAGCAACAGTAAAGGTTACTTCTTTGTTGTTGACAATTACTTCAAATCTGGCTGTTCTGTTTTTGCTGTCCGTTAAGGTGATAATTGTACTCCCTTTTTGATGACCTGTTATTTCAAAAAGAATATCATTATTTTCGAAACCTTCAACAATGCAATCGCGATAAGCTTTAACTGTAGCTATATCTTCATTATCCGATTTTGCAAAATACTCACCATCGACATTGGCTTGGGCTAAAATAGTAGTTGTTTCAAAGGAGGCTATGGATACAGAGGTCATTTCTTCGCCATTTCTAGTTATTTTGAGTTTTCCATCTTCCTCATCATTATCACACGATACAAAGGCTAAACTTAAAGCTGCCATAAATAAAAAATAAAAGTGAAGCTTTTTCATGTTATTAGTTTTAGGTAAATATTATATATAGGGATTATATATAATATGATGAAAATAAAGAAGTGAAAGTTGCATTGACTAGAAAAATCTTCGAGAAGCTAATCTAAATATTCCACTTTCATAAAGTGGGTAGCACGCTTTTCTTTTGGCGGAATAGTCATATAGTCTCCATATTGTTTTGTCAGGTAAGTATCGACATCCTTTGGCGCGGAGAATTCTTTTCCTTCGAATGTGATTTTACTTACGGGAAACATATACGATGCATTGTGATTGGTAGAATTACCTATTCCGTAACTATGCAGAATATTATCAGGCTTAGTTATTGCACAAATAGCTCTGGCTATCCACATCAGCAATATGCCTATAGGATAGAGTAGGAGCGAAATACTGTATTCGTAGAAATAGCGTAACGAATGAAATGGTCTGCCTCTCTTCAGCCTTCTGAATGCTCTCCCGTAGAAGAAGTCGACACAATTCTTCAATCCACGATAGCTTCTTTCTTCCGAGAAAATATCAATAAAAATACCCTTCTCTCTGTAACTTGCCATATCTTCCTCTTCGGAATGGATGATGGAATTTCGGTCTCTCACCTTAGAGAATAACAGGCGATAGCTTTTTTCTTTAGGTATTTGCAGATAAAGATTTGACGGCAACTCTTTTGGTAATATTTTAAGTAATTTCTGATAGTCCGGGCGTAACAATTCGATATCAATATCATCGTCCCAAGGGATAAAGCCTCCATGCCGTACAGCGCCTAACAATGTGCCGCCACTTATCCAGTATTGTAAATTATGTTTGTCGCATATACTGGTAACAATGGTCAGTATATCCAACATTTTTAGTTGAAGAGTTCGCAGTTCCGATCCGTCAGGATTGTATATCTCGCGTAAATTTTCTCTCTCAGTCATCGTTTTTTTCTTAAAAACAGAATTAATTTAAACAGCTTGATAAGTATCGACGGCTTGAATGATCTGAAAGAAGGGGTAAGTATTTTTCCATATTTTTTTTGCGACAGGCAAAGGACAATCCAACGAGCCCAAAGGAATGCAATAAAATCGGACTGATTGTAAATACTTTTTATTTTGTTCTGCTCCGATAGCTTCAAGAACCAAGCAGAGACTTCTGTAAATGAATCGGTATTAATATCCAGTTTGTTCCCTAGGTGATAGAGATTGAACGTAAGCTTGTGCCAATAAAGTTCTTCCGTGCTGGGTGTAATATCCAGTCTGGCTAATTCCTGTTCTATAATTGTATCTTTCAATGCATCTTGCGTCTTACTGTTCAGTACAGACACATTGCTGTCGTGCCAGCGATAGAGAAGAAGAAATTTGCCGATATTGGCAAATTTCCCTTGATGGGCTATTCTGCACCACAATTCGTAATCTTCTACATGCTTGTAATCTTCATCGTATCTATTCCTTTCAAGTACCTCTTTGCGTATTATGGTGCTTGGATGGATAAATGGAGGAGAAAACAACAAGTTGATTTGTAACAAATTGTTGGATGTCAGATTGCATATCTTACCCGTTCTGTTTCCATCATTGTCAATTACCAATGCATCGGTTCCGCACATTAGGTATTCGGGGTGCTGTTCCATAAAGTCAACCTGAAACTGAAGCCTGCGAGGGTGTGCTATATCATCAGCATCCATGCGTGCAATATATTTTCCGCCACAGTAATCAATTCCTCTGTTCAGCGTCTTGATAAGCCCCAGATTAACATCGTTCTTTATATAATAAATGCGTTCGTCTTGGTATCGGCTCAGCATCGACATGATGTCGTCGGTAGAGCCATCATCCACGAGGATTAGTTCCCAGTCTTGGAAAGTTTGCAGCAAAATGCTTTCCAGAGCTTCCGCAAGGTATTGGGTAGCATTGTAAACCGGCATTAATACTGAAACCTTAGGCATAATCTGTTTATATTTTAATCCATCCTTTTGGATAGAAATCGTCTAATAATTGATTCTTTTCTTCACTTTGAAACCACTTTGACGGGGCAATTACGATTTTGTTTTCATCCTTGTTGAGCCATGCAGCCCACCAGCTAAAACTACTGTTTGCAATGATGTTGTGCTTGCACAGGCTCATTAGTTGCATATCTATATAGCTGTCTTTTCCTTTGTTCCAATCGATGTATGTCACCGTAGAATTACCGAAGTTAAGATTTTCTTTAATCCATTCAAAGTCTTCTGAGAATATATAAAATTCGGGTTGAGCGACTTTTCCTGAGATATAATTTATCGCTGACTCGTAATACTCCTTGTCGCAAGTAACAAAGTTTGTCGCAGCTCCTTGGTTTGTCAGATAATCACCTCTGCGTATATGGATAGCGACAGCATTCGTTTGGTTAATTTTTTCAGCTAAGTCTTTATTCTTGCCATTCAGTGGAGAGCGAAAAGCAAAGTCTTTACGAAGCTCATTCGCTATGTTTATGAAATATTTCTCGTTCTGAAAGTTTCCCTGCATGGTAATATTTCCCTTCAGTTTTTCGAATGAAGGCTGATATAGCATGGCATAAGTATCGGTAAAGAAACCAATCAGGGAGAAAAATGCCCTGTGCCTCTGGATATAGGGATGAAGCTTGTTAATCAATTTTCCGCTAAGGGTATTCCTTTTTTCTATTTCCAAAGTGAATACATCCAATTCGAAAGAGCGAGGGGTTGCCTTAGTCTTTTTGTTGAAAGTATATAGGTCTGCAATCAGGGGTGTGTTTAGTCGGGTAGCAAGAGCTTTCGCTGCTGCATACTGAAACATTTGGTTGCCTAAACCTCCTGATAATGCGATTGTAACCATATACGCTTTTTAGAATAAAAACAAAGTTATCAAATAATGAGAAAAGGTCAGCATTAATCCAGTTTTTTGCCTCTCATAATTGTCAATAAATCATCTAATACCTTCGAACCTAATGCCTTTGCAAGAACGAAATAAATGACAGATCCCGGTAAGGCTTGCAAGATAAGACGGACAAAGTGATTCTCGATAAGCTCTACTGAGAGGAAATAAAATGGGAGAAAAGAAACGCAAGCAAGGAATATATAAGGAAATACATCTTTTAGTACATCGAAGATGCGATAGTTCACCATTCGCCCGACAATATAATATTCCCCCACAAAAGTAAGGATAGCCATAATGCTTACTCCCCAAAGCATATATCCTATACCAAACTGGCTGGTGACGATAAGGACAAGAATAGTTATCAGGTTACGTGTAAATTCCATGCTCAACAGCAAGCCTGATTTGCCGATAGCTTGCAGTAGTGACGTCAGTGCATAAAGTAGCGGAAGCACAGATGTGCCCACTGCAACTATGCGTAGCATAGGAATCACTCCTGCCCATTTTTCTTGCAGCAAGGCAAGTACAATCGAGTCTGCAGCAATAAAAGTAAATACTGCCAGAGGGAAGCAGACGAAACTTATCACCCTTACAATCTTTCGAAAGACTTTGAGCCTTTTTTCGGTTTCGTCTTCCAGATTACTCAACAGAGGCAATATGACACTTGATAAACTGCTTGCTATTACCGATTGAGGAATTTCTCCAAATTTGTTAGCATAAGAATAGTTTCCCGCATCACCAAAGAGGAATCTTTTCCCCATTATAACAGAAGTAAGGTTTTTAGATATTTGCCCGAAAATGGAGTTAAATAAAAGTTTTACACTATACCCATACATAGCTTTGAGCCTATCCATCATAAAAGCTGTTTTAGGACGCCATTTGACGAATATCCATAATAGCGAAGAACGGAGGAAAGCTTGCAACACTTGCTGTACAGCCAAACTCCAAACTCCATAACCAAGGTATGCCATAACTGTTGCCACAGATCCCGAAACAAAGGATGCAGCCAGTGATATACGCGCATTTGTCTTAAAGTCCATCTTCTTGATGAGATGCACATTCTGAATGATGCCAAACGCATTGAATACAAATGCCAAGAATAGAAAACGGGATAGATCGGTGAGGATTGACTCGTTGTTGTAAAACTTAGCAATCCATGGAGCCGCAAAAAACAGTATAAGATAGCAGGCTATACTGATACTTATATTGAAATAAAAGATGGTAGAGAAATCAGCCTCATCGGCATCTTTTTTTCGGATTAGCGCTGACGAGAAGCCGCTCTCTTGCAATATATTGGCTATTGCCATAAAGATGGCGAGGACAGCCACCAGCCCTACTTCGTCTTTGGATAAGAATATAGCCAGAATGAAAAGAAAGACAAACTGCAACACCTGCTGTCCGCCTTTGTCAATAAAGCTCCAGATAAGAGACGATACCGTCTTTTCTTTCAGCGACTTATCCATTCTTTCTTATTGTTTCATTTTCCAGTTTTCCCATATAAAAGGATACTGGAAGCTGAGTTCATGTGTCTCCGCCAGTTTCTTCTGAATTTTCTCCATTCTTGCCACAGCATCGGGGAAGAAGTTGTGAAACTGAATCATGATCTCTTTGGTACGGTTTATATAAGGGCTTTCTATAAACTTATCTAGCAACTCGTATTCACTACCTTCTATATTTATTTTTATCAGATCTATTTTTTCAATTTTATTCTCATCGAGCCAATCGACTATATTTACAATCTTGATTTCGACAGCATCTTTACTAACCTTGCGGTATATAGAACTCGAAAACTGATTTACTGATATTGTTTCGGTGCTCGTATGTCCTCCCAAGCCAATATCAAATATTTTGATCTTAGGGTTTTTCTCGAAGCGCTCTTTCATCAAATCTACAAAATGAGGAACCGGCTCAAATATATTGATCAGACAGCTGTATCGTGCATAGATCTCCGCTGCAAAGTCTCCATGAAACCCGCCTACATCCATAACAAACGAATCTTCGTTGAGATCGTGTACCGGGATCAGGCGTTGATCTCCATTATCGGCACGCCATTTTTTGATGGCCTTATCCTGCTCGGTAGGGAAATAATGTTGTCTTATATAGATAGTTGTTTTCTTAAGGAGTGCGGCAATTTTTTTCACTATACTTAGGGTTTGATCAAAAACTTTTTTGTTAACTACAAAAGTATAAAATGTTTGCCAAGGTTGTTTAACAAAAGCAAAATAATCAATAAACTAAGAGGCGTCTATTGTCCCGAAAATTGGAAGTCTTCGTAAAGATAAGGGTTCTTATCTACATGAAATATGTATCTGCTATCCTCCAACGGTTTTCGAATTGCTTGATCTGTTATAGAATATCCCATCATCTCGGAGAGAATATATATAGAGCTGGAACTATTTATCAAAGTTGTTTCGGGAACCATATAATGTTGGAATATAGAATCAGTCTTTAGAGGACTATTATTGATTGTAACCATTGGAATATCGAATAATCCTCGTTCAAAAACCATGACACCATGTCCGCCGTTTTCGACCAACTCAGCATGATCGGAGAAGTAATAAAGAACAGACGAAGAATCTTGTTTTACGATCTGATACAAATCTCTCATCAGTCTGTCTGTATGATGGATGGTTCGGTCATATTCTGTCGTGATATGTTTTTCTCCCGGTAGAGCAGGTAAGGCCTTTGCATCTACCTCGTCATATCTCTCGTTGTAAGGGACATGGCTTCCCAGAAGATGAATGATAAAAAATTGTTTTTTATTTGGCTTGTAAGCCTCTTTTACATACGATAAGAGCTTAAAGTCTTCCTTTACAAAATCTTTTTCGTAGTACGATTCCTTTGCTTTTGCCGAAACAAAACCAATATAGCTGTCGCTTTCGCCCACACGGTCTTGATTCGATATCCATACTGTTTCGTAACCCGCCATATTAGCCAGATCGACGATGTTGTAATTCTCGAAAAAAGGTTTGGCTTCCAAAGGAGTGGCAAAGGATAAGATAATACGCATGGCATCGCGGGTGATCGATGCAGGAGCATACGCATCATAAATACGGAGTGGGGTAGGTTCTACAACAGCCAGACTGTCGAAAAAAGGAGTAGTCTTTTTTTCATATCCGTAGAGAGACATTCTGTGTCGTCCGGCACTTTCGCCAATAACGAAGAATAGCTTTTGAGGGCTTTCTTTTTCGGGGTCGAAGCTAATACCTTCGGGTAAGCTTTTCTCCAGTTGAAGGAATTTTCTCATTTCGTGCATTTCGTGCTGATAGGCTACAAATGTAGATATATCACCATAAACGAGCGGAAAATTAGATGCCACTACCGAATGAACACCGATAACTGGATAATTGGCTACAAAATCCTCGTACCCGAGTGCTTTAATTTTCCAATACGATATAGCAGGCATTGCTACTACCCAATAACCAACAAGCAGTATAAGTGATACTCTCCTTGACAGAAAGCCTTCTTTCAACTCTCGTTGCGACATTAGTATAAGGAATAGGCTGATTGCCAGAATGCCTATAATAGTTAGTATGGTTTCGGATAGAACACCGAAAGCCTCGGTGCCGTTCGTTTCCAATATAGAAGCCATTGTCCCAATAGATGCCTGATTGGAATAGACAAAAGCAAAGTAGGCATCGAATGAAATAAACACAGCCAGAATAACGGACAGCCATGCCGAATATTTCGTTTTGGCTAAAATATTCAGAATAAGTATGAATGACAAAGCGTTGATAAGGGCAGGCTTACTGACTATGTACAAAGCTAGAATAGAGATTGTACAAAAGTAAGCAAGACAGAGTATAGTGAATTTATACTTCCATACCAATTTGCCCAATCGCTTGATAAGTTCCGTTATTTTTGCCATCCAGTCTTTCGAGAGTTGTGTTATACCGCTGCGAAGATACTACTAAAATCGTAAAAATGTACGCTCCTTTTAGTTACTTAAGCTTTCTTTCAGAGCTTTTACTGCATTTCCGATTCCTGCACTTTCTTTTAGTAAAGTAATGAATTTACTTCCTATGATGGCTCCGTTTGCATTTGCCTGAGCAGCTTCTAAGGTGGCTTTATTCGATATCCCGAAACCTATAAGGCGAGGATTGCGCAGGTTCATACCGTTGATGCGGCGGAAATATTCTTGTTTCTTCTCATCGAAACTTTTTTGCGCTCCGGTGGTAGAAGCAGAGGAGACCATATAAATAAAACCATCGGTATGTTCGTCTATCAATCTGATGCGTTCGTCCGAAGTTTCGGGGGTAATCAGCATCACCACTTTGATGTCGTACTTGTCGGCAATGGGTTTGTATTCGTTGATATAGTCATTGAACGGCAGATCGGGAATGATAGCACCATCAACACCTACTTCCTTGCAACTTTTGCAGAAGTTGTCGAAGCCATATTGCATAATAGGGTTGAGGTAACCCATCATGATAAGAGGTATGCTTACATCTTGACGAATATCTTTCAATTGTTCAAAAAGTAGTTTGAGCGTCATTCCATTGTTGAGGGCAATAGTACCACTGTCTTGGATTGTAGGTCCGTCGGCCATAGGGTCGGAAAAAGGAATGCCAATCTCTATTAGGTCTATTCCGTTGGCTTCCAGTTCGCGAATTACATTGCAGGTATCATTCAGGTTTGGAAAACCGGCGGTGAAATATATAGAAAGAATATCTTTTTGCTTCTTTTCGAATAGTTGCTTAATTCTGTTCATCTTTCAGTGTTTTTATAAATTGTTGTAATAGTTGTATGTTTTTTAATCCCGGAGCTGTCTCAAACTTGCTGTTGAGATCAATCCCGTAAAATAGAGGATGTTTTATTCTTTTAATGGCTTCAGCATCATCTGCCGAAATACCACCACTCAAGAAAAAGGGTGTATTGCCTTTGTAAGCATCCAGAATACTCCAATCAAATTTTTGCCCCGAACCTCCATGTTGCGGTGTTTTGGTATCAAAAAGAAAAAAATCAACAAGACCTTCATAGTCTTTTGCCTGATCAAAGTCGCTTGCAACAGATACGTTAAAAGCTTTTATCAGCTCTGTGTTGGGGTGTAAATCTCTCATGAGGTCGCAGTCAAGCTCGCTTTCGCTTCCATGCAGCTGTATGGCGTCAAGTTTCATGTGCTTGATACAGAAAGAAATGTGCATAGGATCATCATTTACAAATACTCCTACTTTCTTGATGTGAGAAGGAATTTCGAACAAAGCTTCTTTCTTTGCCTCAACGCTAATATCCTTGTCTTCCCCGAAAAAATATCGAACAGATTTAGGGTATAATATCAGTCCCATATAATCTATCGGTAATTTTTTCAATTCATTTATATTATCGGGAAATTTCATCCCGCAAACTTTGATTTTCATCGCAATTGATTTATAAAGTCCTCTAATGCTTGCCCCGGATTGCTTGTTTTCATAAAGTTTTCTCCCATAAGGAAACCTCTGTAGCCAACTTGTTGCAGGTCGATAACGGTTTGAGGTTGAGAAATTCCACTTTCCGAAATCTTTACAAACTCGGAAGGAATCTTATCAGCCAAGTCGAACGAAACCTGTATATCGGTAACGAATGTTCCCAGATTGCGGTTGTTCACACCTACTACATCGACATATTGGTTGATGTGATCCAATTCTGGCTCGTTATGTATCTCTAGCAATACATCCAATTGCAGTTGTTTTGCCTTTTGTGCCAATGCTTTGGTTTCTTCAACAGTAAGAGCCGAAGCAATAAGCAATATAGCACTTGCCCCATACCATGCAGCCTGATAAAGTTGAAATTCATCTACCACAAAATCTTTTCTAAGTAGAGGTGTATTGGTCAAACTACGGGCATTTTTAAGGTCTTCCAGATTACCTCCAAAGAAATCCATATCGGTAAGTACAGAGATGGCACTTGCTCCATTCTGCGAATAAAGAGGTACAACGTCTTCTATCTTCGCGTCCTTAAATATCCAGTCGCGAGAAGGAGAACGCCTTTTGAACTCAGCAATAATCCCTGTAGAAGAATTGGCTAATGCCTCTTTGAATGATTTAGGCTGAACGCTCGAATCGGCAATAAAACGCATCATATCATCGATGCTGTATTGCTTCTTTTGTTGCTCTACCTCAATTTTTTTATTTGCAATAATTTTATCTAAAATGTTAGCCATAGCTATTTATCTTTTATCTATTCTGAATATTTTAATAATGGACGCAAGTGCAACGATACAGATTCCAAACAAGCCAATCAGTGCATACGAATATCTGAGGTTTGTAACACTGGAAATATAACCAATAATAGGAGGTCCTAATAAGAACCCAAGGAAACTGACACTCGATACGATAGTCAAAGCAATACTGATTGGAATCTTAGTGCGTTGTCCGGCAACACTATATATGGTAGGAACAATGCCTGCCGTACCAAATCCTATGATCATAAAGGCGATGATTGTAGTAATAAGATAAGGTAAGGCCACTGCCATGAATAGTCCCACTGTGATAAGCGTACCTCCTGCTTGTAATACGCGTTGACGTCCCCATTTCTGAGTTGCCTTGTCTATCAGGAATCGTCCCGAAGCCATTGTCACCATGTAAGCGGCTAAGCCTAAAGGTGCGATATTGTTGGCTGCTCCTACAACATCTATCAAATACAATCCGCTCCAGTCTGCCATTGCTCCCTCGGCTGCCATTCCACAAAAGGCTACGATACCCAGCAGAAACAAGAATGTTTCGGGTTTGTTTCTCTTTTTGGAGGCAATATCGGCAGGATCCTTTACTTTTTTAGGGTCGGGTTGCAGGTAAGGCTTGTTTATAATAAGGGTGATCAGCACTAATACTCCCACAACACTGAAATGCAGAAGCGGATTAATATGTAGTGTTGACATCAGTAGACCTATAGCTGCCCCTATTAATCCGGCAAGGCTCCACCCTCCGTGAAACGATGCCATGATAGGTTTGTCGTACATGTTTTCTACCGTTACCGATTGCGTATTGATGGAAATATTGCAAAAGTTGCTAAAGAATCCGAACACAATAAGACTCATTATCAAAGCATATTCGCTTGCCGAAACGCCGACTAATAGAAGAGCCAGCACATAGGCAACAAGTGCAACAGGGAAGATTCTATTACTTCCTATCTTGGATATTACCAGTCCCGAGATCGTCATACCGCATATCTGCCCTATGGGAATCATCAAAAGGATTGTTCCCCATGCAGCATCACCCAGCCCTAGCGAAGTCTTTATATCCGGGATACGGCTTGCCCAGCTGGAAAAACATATTCCTGTGCAACAGTAAAGACTGAAAATAGCCAGTCTGATACGTTCTCTCGATACACTGTTTGTATTCAAATTCATTTTGTTTTTTTAGCGATATCTTCTACTTTATCTAACCATTGTTTTCTCTTTTCGGGTGTCGATTGTTTTATGACAGCGAGATAGGTCGTTCGTATATTTTTTATTCCACAGAATGCTCCAATATTTTTACGGATCATTTTTCCGCCTACATCTTTCACTATCCATTTGTAATACCATACGGGCGAATCCATAGTGCTGATGATTTCGGATGTTTTTCCTTTCAATAGTTTTTTAGGGAAAGGAGATGTCTCCTGATATTCGAAAGTAAATCCCGGTAGGAATAAACGCTCGATAAAACCTTTCATCAAGGCTGGAGGAGCAGCCCACCATGTAGGGTATATCCAGACTATATGTTCGGCCCATTGCAATTTTTGCCAAGCATCTAACAAATCAGGTTCCAGTTCTGTTCGTTTTCGGTAGCCATGTTGTAGAATAGGATTGAACTCCATATCGGGCAGAATAATTTCTTTTATCTCATTTCCTGCTTCCAGCGAACCTTTCTTATAGCTTTGGTGTAAGCCAAAACAAAAGCTTTCTTTGTCGGGGTGTCCATTGATGATGAGTACCTTTTTCATTCCTTTCTTTGTCTTATCAAGTGGTTATTAATTATAACGTAGTTTCCCATATTGATGACATCAAAATATACCTGAATAAGCCCATAAGAATTTTTGTTTTCTTTGAAGCGTTCTTTGAAAAGCACACTGGTTTTCCCTACTTTCATATCAAGGTATAGATCGCCTTCCCATTCGGAATAATTCAACATACCCCCACTCAAATAACCAGCAGACCGTGCACGGTTGTATCTGTTTCGTTTTTTATACTTGATAGTTATGTTGCTATAATTATTTAAGAATCTGTTCAGGGATTCTCTTTCCTTATACAAGTGCTTTACAGGTTGTTCTTTATATCTGTAGTCGGACATATACCAAGTATCTCCTATGTGTAAGAAGGCAAATTCATTCACCTTATCTCCGCCTATATATTCATATGTTACTACATCAGCTTTGTCGTATGCGGCAATCTTCTGATTTTTTGTAGATGCTATTTTTTCTATTGGTTGTATCTGAAATAGAGTTGTATCTCCATTGATGGGCCAGTTGCTGTACACTCCACTGATTATAGGTTCAGGGACAGTCTCAATTTTTATATCCTGTTCTTCGGTCGTATCATCTGATGTTATCAGGGGAGGAGTGAAAACAGTGTACTGCATCAGTGATGTGCCATAAAATTTGAGATCGGGATTATAATAATGCCCGATGATTTCTCCATCAGTATTAATCCTTAAGAAATTGGCGCCAAATTTTTCGGCAAGGATAAGCGTATTGTCTGGCAAAATGTAGTATAAAGAAAAATCTGCGACCAAAGGAATTACTTCGTAATCATCAGTGCTACTTAATTCGTATAGGTCGGGATATGATTTATATTCTTCGGGTAGTATTTCTTTTGCAAGCCTAGCATTCTCTTTTTCTTCAAATCTTTTTTCAGCATTTCCACTTACCTGATCGAAAATATATGCGACTGCTGCAATAAAGAGTACAGCTGTAACACCGAATATAATCAGAAATTTCTTCAAACATCCGGCTTTAGGATTTGGGTTTACAGATGAAGTGTTGTTTTGCATAATGCTTAACTTTATGAATTCAATGTCAGAAATTTACTAAATGTTTCTTTTAAATATTTGTTAGAAGCTATTCTCTTTTTTATTTTATTCTGATTATGAAGTTCTCTATTATGCAGTAGTTACTTGTTCGGATATAAGAGATAGATTTATCGGCAGCAGCATCTTTATAGTCTTTAACCCAATATATTTTATGCTTGAAAGGGAAAATTGTATCTCCTAACTTAAGGTCGATATATAAGTCACAATCCCAGCTTGCAGGCTTTCCGCTACCGCCCTGCAAATAACCACTTATCCGAGAAGGATTATACTTTATTCGTTTTGTATAACAGACTTTCATCTCTGGAATATGATTTATCTCTCTGTATCGGTAAGAATTGAAGGAATCTCTTTTTAAAAAGTCTTCATTCAACCCATCCCAAAATTGCTTGTCGGAAGAATACCACTTACCGTCTGCAAACAGAAAAACACGTTCTTTAAGGACAATAATTTCAGCTTTTTTGTATATATCAAGCAGATAATCTTCAGGACTATTGTCTATAGATTCTATCTCATACTCTATCGTTTTACCATCCAGAGGCCATTTGCTATAAAGCTCTTCGTCGAAGTTAATCAATGTTTTATAATAAAATTGCAGATTATCTTCGTATTTGCAGCTGTCTGTTATATAGCCTTCTTTATTTATTTTGAATAAGAAGTTTTTCTTCGCTTTTCTTTTATTTAATATCAACGTACTATCTGGCAAAAAATAGTATGGAGCATTATTTTGGAAAAAAGAATTGGTAGGAACACTTTCAAAATATTTGTTGTCTTCAAAATCTTCTAAATACTTATAATTCTGAAAATCTTCCGGAATTTTCTCCAAGCTTAACTTGAAGTTCTCTTTTATTTCGGGTTTGAATATAGAAATGAAGAGCGCAAAAAAGGCGAGAACAAAAAGCACAATAAAGCCAATCGCCAGTTTCGTATATCGTGCTGTCGAATTGTTCTTATTCTTCTGTATGTCCGAGTCTAAACGCTCCATGTTGATTATGAATTTAATGTCAGAAATTTACTGAATGTTTCTTTCAGACGTCCACTTTCTATTGTTTCTCGTGCCTGAGCTATTGCATCGCCGAAAGATAGGAGAGGTTTGATGGTCTGAATTGCAGTAGCAGCATTGGCTATTACGGCATTCTTTTGTGCAGAGGTAGCTGTATTGTTGATTACATTGTCAAATATTCTGGCAGCATCTTCAGGGGTTGTTCCTCCGTCCAGATCTAGCTCTGTACAACGTTCGAAGCCAACTTGTTCGGGTTTGTAGATTCTTTCTTCAAACTTGTTGATAATCTTGAAGTCGTTGGTCAACGATATTTCGTCGTACCCGTCAAGGCTGTGAACAATGGAATAATCTACATCTGTCTGCTGATACATGTAGAAGTAGAGGCGAGCCAGTTTCAGATTGAAAACACCAAGTACAGTTCGCTTTGGTCTGATGGGATTAACTACCGGTCCCAGCATATTGAAAAAGGTGCGTACGCCTAGAGCTTTTCGTACCGGTGCAACCCGTTTCAAGGCATTGTTGAACAGCGGAGCATGCATGTAAGCAATGTTTGTCTTATCAAGCGATTCTTCCAGTTTGCTGACATCTGAAGTGAATTTTACTCCGTGTTGCTCCATCACATTCGACGCACCACTCACCGATGTTGCTCCGTAGTTGCCATGCTTAGCTACCTTGTATCCTGATGCTGCAACAACAAAGCAGGCAAGCGTGGATATGTTGAATGTATTTTTATTATCGCCTCCCGTACCAACAATGTCAATAGGATTGTAAGCAGCCAAGGCATCTACGTTTGTTCTGAGGTCGAGTAAAGCATCTGAGAATCCCAGAAATTCGTCAACGCTGATACTACGCATCAAGAAAACACTGATAAATGCGGCAATCTCAGAATCGTTGTACTTTCCGTCGGCCATGTTTGTCAGAATTTCTTTTGCTTCTGTCCGGTTGAGGTATTGATGCTCGAATAGTCTGTTTAAAATTTGCTTCATATAGGTAGCCATTAGCTGTTAGCTGCCAGCCGTTAGCTTTTTCTGTACTAACGGCTATTGGCTAAAAGCTTTTTATTTTACTAGTTTCTCTAACGTATCTGTTGTTTTAGCAATTTCCTCATCAGTCAGGTTGTAATTTTGCATGTTTCCGCTCAGATATTGATCGTAAGAAGTCATGTCTATTAGTCCGTGGCCCGAAAGATTGAAGAGAATTGTTTTTTGTACACCTTCCTCTTTCGCTTTCTTCGCTTCGCGGATGGCAGAAGCAATAGCGTGAGTAGATTCCGGTGCAGGGATGATACCTTCGGTATTGGCAAATAATTTACCGGCTTCGAAAGTCTCTAGTTGAGGGATATCCTGAACTTCGATGTATCCGTCACGGTGCAATTGGCTAACGATAGTACCAGCACCATGGTAACGTAGTCCTCCTGCATGAATGTCTGCCGGTTGGAAGTCGTGTCCTAATGTGTACATCGGCAATAGCGGAGTCAATCCAGCAGTGTCACCATAGTCGTATTCGAATTTACCTCTCGATAGTTTAGGGGTGCTTGCAGGTTCAGATGCAATAATGCGAACTTCTTTACCATCTGTCAATTTATGACGCAGGAATGGGAAGCTGATACCCGAGAAGTTGGAACCTCCTCCAAAACATCCGATAACGATGTCAGGGTATTCGCCTGCGATTTCCATTTGTTTCTCACTTTCTAGACCAATGATTGTTTGGTGCAAGATAACGTGATTCAATACACTACCCAAAGTGTAGCGAGTATCTTCTCCCTTTAGGGCAGCTTCAACGGCTTCAGAAATCGCTATGCCTAAACTCCCCGAATTGTTAGGGTTTTTGGCAAGGATTGCTCTACCCGCTTCGGTTAAGTCGCTTGGGGAAGGGATAACGTTTGCACCCCATGTCTGCATCATCATACGGCGGTAAGGTTTTTGGTTGTAGCTTACTTTTACCATGTAAACTTGCAGGTCTAAACCAAATATGCTGGATGCGAAGCTAAGTGCTGCTCCCCATTGTCCGGCTCCTGTTTCAGTCGTTAGGTGCTTGATCCCTTGCATCTTGTTGTAGTATGCTTGAGGCAGAGCAGAGTTTAGCTTGTGAGAGCCGATAGGGCTTACTCCTTCATTTTTGAAATAGATATGAGCTGGAGTGTCCAATGCTTTTTCCAGTCCGGTAGCTCTTACCAGTGGAGTAGGTCTCCATATTTTGTAAAGATCTCTTACCTCGTCAGGAATTTCTACCCAACGCTCTTCGGTCAATTCTTGTTTGATAAGCTCTTTGGCAAAGATTGGTTCTAAGTCAGATGGGTTTAAAACTTCTTTTGTTTTTGGATTTAATGGAGGTAGCGGTTTGTTTTTCATGTCCGCTACAATGTTATACCAGCTTCTAGGAATGTCATTCTCGCTTAAAATGATCTTCTTGCTCATAATCGTAATTAGTTGTTTTATTTTAGTTATTTAAAAAATTTCTGATGATTACTTCTCCTGCAGGAGTCAGCACCGATTCGGGATGGAACTGCACACCATGAATATCGTATTCTTTATGACGCAGAGCCATTATCTGACCTTTACTGTCAACGGCTGTCACCTCTATGCACTCCGGCAGATCCAGATTGTTTACAATCCACGAATGGTAACGACCAACTTCCAATTCTGTGCCCAATCCGTCGAAGATATAGTCCTCTTTCGTGATCTTTATCTGCGTAGCTACACCGTGATAGACGTCCTCCAGATTGGTCAGCTTGGCACCGAACGATTCACCAATCGCCTGATGTCCCAAACAGACGCCTAAGATAGGATTTTTACCTGCAAATTCCTTGATCAGTGGCAATAAAAGTCCTGCTTCGGAAGGTATACCGGGACCTGGTGAGAGGATGATTTTATCGTATTTATCAACCTCGTCCAATGTTATCTTGTCGTTTCTTTTCACATCCACATCGGTAAAGCCTAATTCTTTTACAAGATGTACCAAATTGTATGTGAATGAATCGTAGTTATCGAATATTAATATTTTCATTGTATTGAATCTTTTTCTAGTTCAATTTTAAATTGAGTCCAATTCTCGTCTTTATAGGTAAAATATAAATCTTTTACAGGTGTTCTGAATATTTCATATTGTACATACCCCCAGTATATTTTATCTTCTGTCTCATACAGAATTTTAGGATTAGGAGGAAGTTTTGAATAGGGTTGTAACCGATATGCTTCTTCTATTTTGGGAAGAAATTCATCTGTTGGTTTTTCTATCGCTGTATCCAGATACCTCCCTTTTCGGATGTCTTTTTCCAGAATTCCATAGTTGCAATAGATATAGAATCCGATGCAACAGAAAAGAATTAGCAAGCCTATGACACCGAGTATAATCCCTAAAATCTTCATTTTTTAATTCCTTAAATTCTCTGCAAACTTAACTGCTTTGGTCAATGCACCCAATTTATTCTTTACCTCCATGATTTCAGTCTCGGGGTTCGATTTGGAAACAATACCACCTCCTGCCTGATAGTAAAGCGTATTGTTACGGCTGAGGAATGTGCGTATGGTGATCGCTTGATTGAGGTCGCCATTGAATCCGATATAGCCGATGCAACCTCCATATACACCGCGCATTTGTTGTTCGATGTCGCGTATCAATTGCATCGCTCTTACCTTTGGCGCTCCCGATAATGTCCCGGCAGGAAATGTATCGGCAAACACTTTCATACTGTTCTTGTCTTGGTCTATCACTCCACTCACACGCGAAACCAGATGTATAACATGCGAATAGAATTGCACATTCTTATAGAAGTCCACCTTTACGTCGTGACAGTTACGGCTGAGATCGTTGCGAGCAAGGTCTACCAACATTACATGTTCGGCATTTTCTTTCTCGTCTTTCAGTAAATTTTCGGAAAGGATACGGTCTTTTTCGTCGTCTCCGGTACGGAAATAAGTACCCGCAATAGGGTCTATATAGGCTTTCCCTTTAGAGACTTTGCAATGCGTTTCGGGAGAAGAACCGAATATACGATATGACCCAAAGTCGAAATAAAAAAGATAAGGCGAAGGGTTGATAGAACGTAGTGAACGATACACTTTGAAGTCGTCTCCTGCAAACTTCTGTGTAAAGCATCTGGAAAGAACAATCTGAAATACATCGCCGCGCTCGCAATGGGCAATTCCTTTGTGTATCATTTGGCGATGCTGTTCGTCGGTAATCATCGATTGTTCTGTGCCAATGGTGTCGAAATTGTAAGATGCGATATTGTTGTTGGCAAGGATAGCTTCCAGCTCGTGCATCTTATCATTTGCTCCTTCTGCAATGTTTTCTACTATCGTTAGTTCGTTTTTCAAGTGATTGATAACAAGTATAAAACGATATAGAATATAATAAAACTCAGGTATGTCGGCATTGTTCAGCCGAGTGTTGACTGGGTCTACATCTTCGAAATAACGGATAGCATCGTAAGAAGTATAACCAAAGAAGCCGTTGATATTTGTCTTGTTTTCGCCCTGGACTTCAAACTGATTGACAAAGTCGTTAAACTTATCTGTCAGTTTCTCGTTTCCCCCCAGTGTTTCTAGCTTCACTGTATTGTCGGGATAAGTGCATGTAATCTCGTCATTCTCCACCTTGAAGCGGGCGATAGGGCTGATTCCTATAAACGAATAACTGTTCTCGCCTCCATGATAGTCGGAACTTTCGAGCAGTGCCGATTCGGGATATACATCTCTTACTTTTAGGTAGATGCCTACGGGAGTTTGAAGGTCGGCAAGAAGGTCTTTGGTTTTTACCTGAATTTTATATCGTTTCATGACAATTTTTCGATTAATTGTTTTCAAAAGCAGCTATGTAGGTTTCCATATCTTTGTCGCCACGACCAGACAGACAAAGAACGACTACATCGTCTTTCTTGAATTTCATTTTAGCCAAAGCGCCTAACGCGTGTGCCGACTCGATGGCAGGGATTATACCTTCCAACTTTGTTATTTCGAAGGCAGCAGCCATAGCTTCATCGTCCGTTACGGCAAGCACCTGCGAGCGTCCTGTTTTAGCCAAATGAGCATGCATTGGTCCGATGCCCGGATAGTCCAATCCGGCAGAGATAGAATAAGGTTCTTCTATTTGTCCGTCTTCGGATTGCATGATCAAAGTTTTGCTGCCATGAATGATACCCAGCTTACCAAGATGGATGGTTGCAGCAGATAGTCCTGAATCTAATCCTTTACCCGCAGCTTCGGATAATACGATTTTTACATCGGGTTCGTCGATGAAGTGGAAGATTGTTCCCGCTGCGTTGCTTCCTCCTCCTACGCAAGCCATTACATAGTCGGGAGTCTCGCGCCCTTCTTTTTCCAATAACTGCTTGCGAATCTCCTCACTGATTACAGACTGAAGATGCGCTACCATGTCGGGGTAGGGATGAGGCCCTACGGTAGAACCAATTACATAATATGTATCGGAAGGATTGCTGCACCAGTCGCGTATTGCTTCGTTTGTTGCGTCTTTCAGCGTCATGTTGCCACTGGTAACGGGAACAACTGTTGCTCCCAGCATTTCCATTTTCTGTACATTCAGTTTTTGACGCTCCACATCAGTTTTCCCCATGTAAACAATGCACTGCATGTTCATCAACGCACAAACTGTGGCTGTAGCTACCCCATGCTGTCCGGCTCCCGTTTCGGCAATGATGCGGGTTTTACCCATGCGGCGAGCCAGAAGAATCTGACCGATAGCATTGTTTATCTTGTGCGAACCGGTATGGTTTAGGTCTTCGCGTTTTAGGTATAGTTTGCATCCGTATTTTTCGGACATCCGTTTTGCTAAATACAGTGGTGACGGACGACCAACATAGTCTCTAAGCAGGCTGTTATATTCTTCTTGAAATGTTGGATCTTTGATCACTTCCAGATAAGAGTTTTTTAGTGCTTCTACATTATCGTAAAGGATTTCGGGGATGTATGCTCCTCCAAATTCTCCATAAAAACCATTTTTGTCAACTGCAAATTTTTCCATTTTATATTGTGTTTTATTTTTTTCTTACAAAAAAAGCCTGTCGTGAGTTACGACAGGCTTCTGTATTTTAAATTTATTCTATTCAAGTAAATACACACCAGTTTGGCTCACGACTTTGAGAGTTGAGAGCGCCACCACCATGCTTTATTTGTTAATAGAATAGTCATATGTATCTTCTTTGTTTTTGCAAAGATATAAAAAAAATGAATTATGCAAGAACTTAGGAAAGTTTTTGTTTAATAATTAGCTGAAAGTCTGTTGTGATATATAAGAATGATATGATAAAATTATTATCTTTAAGACTATAACCTGCAAATATATGAAACTATGAAAAAAACAATTCTTTTAGCAATATTCCTTATTTCCATGCTTTCGCTTTGGGGGCAGGAGTATAAAGCAGATGAAATATCCAAAATGTATGATGCTGGAAAGTATGAAGAACTAATATCGAAATATGCGTCTTCTGAGTTAGAATATTCAGCAGATATGTTGTATTATATAGGTTTGTCTTATATGGGGATAGAAGACGACGAGAACTGTATAAAGTACATGGATTTGGCGATCGAAAAAGATCCGACCCTGATAGGACCTTACTATACAAAAGCTACAAGCTTGCTGTTTTTGGGTAAATACAGCGAGGCTGTGCCTCTCTACGAAAAATGTATAGATATGGATACTGTATCCGAAAAATTAGCAAAGTCATATAATGGATTAGGCGCAGCTTATTATTATATGAAAGATCTGGATGCATCAGAAGTGGCTTTTAAAAAGTCGGTAGAATACGATGAAGCTTCGTTAACGGCTTATTCCATGTTGACTAATATTTATATGGATAAGAATGAAAATGATAAAGCTTTAGCCATTTTGTATGAAGGAAAATCAAAGGTATCGCAAGATGAAGAAGGATATTCTTCTTTATTGTTCAATATTGCTTTGCTGGAACAGTTGAAAGGAAATAATGATGTCGCTAAAAAAATATATGAAGAACTTTTGGTTTTAGATCCGAATGATTACCATGCTTATGCTAAATTGATTCAAATTCATTATCACAATAAAGACTATGACAAGGCAAAGCCTTTGAAAGAGAAGCTATACGATGCTCATTCTAGAAAATTGTTGAGTGAACAAATGTCAGATATGTTTTGCATCGATCAATTTAAGTTTAATGACAAATTGATTCAGGTATTCGAGAGATACCAGAGTGGCAAAAGCGCTAACATTTATGATAAATTAAGATTCTATATTATTGATGAAAATGGTGAAATAGAATACAGAATTCAGACCGAATATTCACCAGCTGCGGTAAGCATGGGTAGTGGTACTTACATGCTGTGTGCTTGGAAAAAAGATTCACACTTAAACTATGGATTGATTTTCAACGAAGATTCCAGTTATGGAAGTATAAAGGACGCTGTCATCAAAATACTAGAAAAAGAGGAGTAGTGTTAAGAAAAAGAAGGGGAGTTGTTTTCTACAACTCCAGACCTTCGTACTTAGATATTGTTTCTTTCCATATTTCAGGGATTGGAGCCGATGTTTGCATATCAGGATTGTAAGTCACAAAAACTGTAGAGCAACGGCATTTTATTTCTCCATTGTCTACATTGCGCAACTGTTGGAGAAATACCCCGCTTTTGTTGCCCAGCTTGGTAACCTTTGTGTCCACAGATACTTTTTCCTTGTAATAGATAGGAGAAAAGAAGTCTATATCGATATGTGCCACAACCATCAGTTTGTCTACCCAATACATAGCAGTAGGTTTTATGGCCTCTAGATAGGCCGTTTTGCCAAGGTCGAAATAACTGAAGTAAATATTGTTATTGATATGCCCCATGGCATCTATATCACCAAAGCGAATCTGTATAGGAAGAGTCGATTTGAAAGTTTCGGGTTTGATTTCCATACGTTTAATTTTTTATCGGAATACGATATCGTTGATGACGTGCATCCCGGCGTGTTCATTAAGTTTTGTGATAAGTCTTTCTTTAGCCATTAAAAGTTCGGAGCGTAACACCGATGAAGTTAGTGATACATACAGTGTTCCGTTCCTATAGTATATATTACTTGTGTACGAGGTAGCCATCGGACCTAACAGTTTAGCCCAGCCGGTGACGGCTCTACTCTCGGCAAGTTTCCTTCTGAAGAATGGGTTCTCCTCGAAGTATTGTTTTAGTACCTCGCCTATGCTTTCTGTATTTCGTTTTCTCATAGGGATGTATTCTTTTGTATTACTTCGCCTTTATCTACAACATAAAGATGATAATTACTATTGGTATGTGAAAGTATTTCGTCCAAATGTTCGCGGTTGGTATCGGTAACAAATATCTGCCCGAAATCTTTCTCCAAAACCAACTTGACGATTTGTTCTACGCGGTTCGAGTCCAGTTTGTCGAAAATATCGTCAAGTAAAAGGATAGGAGTTGTCGATGTTGCCTGACGCAAGAAGTCGAACTGAGCCAGTTTCAGTGCCACAACATAGGTTTTGTTTTGTCCTTGCGACCCTACACGTTTGATCGAATAATCGTCCATTTTCATATCCAAATCATCCTTGTGTATGCCAATGCCGGTATATCCCAGCGCTCTGTCCTTATCGCGTCTTTGTCGCAGTTGCGTAATGAAGTCTCCATTGTCGAAATGTGACTCGTACGACAAAGCAACCTTTTCGTTAGAAAGGCAGATGAAGTCATAGAATTTTTGGAATGTAGGAATAAAGCGTTCAACGAAGTCTTTTCTCTTTGTATATATAATTTGTCCTTCCTCGGTCAATTGTTCGTCCCACAAGTCGAAGAGGGTAGGGTCTATATAACCATCCGTTTTTAACAAAGCATTGCGTTGTTGCAGTGCTTTGTTGTAGCGGATCAAAGAATGTAAATATTCTTTATCGAACTGAGATAAGAACTGATCTATGAATTTGCGTCGCTCATCGCTCCCGCCGTTGATTAGTTCAGTATCGGAAGGAGAAACAATAATAAGCGGAAGCAGTCCTATATGATCGGAAAAGCGTTCGTATTCTTTCTTGTTCTTCTTGAATTGCTTTTTTTGCTTTCTACGCAGACTGCAAAAGAACTCTTCGGGTTTACCGTCAAGCTCGTACCAGCCCTGAATAACGGCAAAGTCTGCATCATGCTGAATGTTTTGCGAGTCGATCGGATTGCTGTGGCTCTTACAGAACGACAAGTAGTAAATAGCATCCAGCAAATTGGTCTTTCCCATACCATTGCTCCCCAAAAAACAATTGATCTTAGGCGATAAACTCAAGTCGGCTTGTTCAATGTTCTTATAGTTCAGTATGGAAAGTCGTTCTAATATCATGCTCACAAAATTAAATGCTTTGCAAAAATACAACTTTTTATTATGCCTTGGCTAATATCGAATTATTTAAAAACATAAATAAACAACTGCTTAGCCTTACAATGCTCTTCCCTTGTATATTTCAGAAAACTCTGTAGGGTAGATGCTGCCGATAAATGTAATGACATTTGAGTTCAGATTTGGCGACACAATGACAGTGCATTGGTTAGTCCCTTTAGGTAAATTGAAAGATACAGTAGCAGATACGCCTATACCTACGACATTCATTCTGAATGATAATGTGCCGTTTTTGTCTACACTTTCTTTAATGTTAGATATTCTGCCTGTAACGGTAACTCCTCCAATTCCATTAGGTCCGGCATAGGGTGAAAAGTTCGATGTTATTTGTATTGTAGCCTCTTCGCCCGAAACAGCGATGAAATTGGTGCTGGAACTAACATGGGCAGTATGTCCGTATTTAAATACAAGACGATCTGCTTCTAATACAAATTCTCTGTCTTTTATTGCCTCAACTGTTGTTTCGTACAATAACCTCATTTCTTCTTGCTCTGCTAATATTCTGGCTGGATCTTTCTGTGCTTGGCATCCCGAAAGAAGTATAAGTGAGAATAAAGCAGAAGCGAATACAAATTGTTTCATAATTTTCTACTTTTTAAAGTTTATTATTCTTCTTGTCATTTTTACTGTAGAACACAAAAGGAGTCTATTTAGTTTTCATTTTTTAGTGCTTCTTAACGATGCTTTATATAAAATAACTTTAGGAATATAAATGCCAAATACAACTGATGTTCAAACAAATTACTCTATCTTTACGGGAAATTTTAATTTGTAAAAAAAAATAAACACTACTCTTTAATGAAAAAAATCACATTTCTTCTAAGCCTTATCGTCTTGGTTTTAGCCTCGTGCCAAAATAAAGATGGATATACAATCAAAGGCTCTTTTACAGAAGACACATTTAACGGAAAAACAGTATATCTACAAAAAATAGATAGCATGACAGCACAGTCTCCTACTATCATGGACTCTGTGGTAATAAAAGATAATAAATTTGAGTTCAAAGGAACAGTAACAGAAGGTAAATCTATGGCTTTTCTGTCGGTAGGGAGATTGGATATGCTACAACCAAACTCACCGGTAGGTACGATAATCCTAGAACCGGGAACAATAAATATATCATTTGCCTCTAATGGAGATGTTGCAATTGGTGGTACTCAGGGAAATGATGAGTACAATAAAATATTGCTGATTATGAACGATGTTGCTGCTTTGTATAAAGAAGTATCAGACGCAGGTGGTGTACAAGGTGTACCTGTTGATTCGGCAGGAAATGATGCACAAACAAGATTGATGAACTTGCAAGACAGCATGAAGAAAGCTGTGTTTGGCTTTGCTAAGGCAAATATGACAAACAAAGCCGGACAATTTGCATTCTTCTCTTCTGCTCAATCGTTTACTCGCGAAGAATTAGCAGAATTGGTAGAAGCATCAGACGAAACGTTTAAGAAATTGCCAGAAATAGAAGCTTTGATAGAAGATCTTAGTCGTGTAATTCCAGCCGAAGGACAACCATATGCTGATGTAGATTTAGTGAATGCCGAAGGACAACGTGTGGCTCTTTCTACTTTTGTGGGTAAGAACAAATGTGTCCTGATCGATTTCTGGGCTTCATGGTGCGCACCATGTATCCAAGAAATGCCGGCTTTGAAAAGCATATATGCGAAGTACAAAGGCAAAGGATTGGAAATTGTAGGTATTTCGGTAGATGAAGATAAAACAGCATGGTTGAATGCCGTAAAAAAACATGGCATGAATTGGATTCAATTAGCAGATGACAAGCAAGAAGGATCTGAAAAATATGCAGTTTCTTCTATCCCTTATACACTTCTTGTCGATCAGAATGGAGTTGTACTAGCTACAGGTCTGAGAGGTGATGAACTAGAGAAGAAAATAGCAGAGATACTTAAATAATCAGGTTTAGATAAAACAGAATCAGATGTTTATCTGTTTTATAAAGAACAATGGATATTATTTATAACAACAAACTATAATTACTTATGAAGAAACTTATATTATTCTTATCTGTAATTGCAATCTTAGCCACTTCTTGTGGACAGAAAGATGCTTTTACGATAAACGGAACACTGCCTAATGGTCAGTATGACGGACAGCTAGTCTTTCTACAAACAATGGACTCTACATGGAATACAAGAACTCTTGTAACTATTGATACAGCAGAAGTGCGTGATGGTAAATTCATTTTCAAAGGCTTAGCTCTTCAAGGCCCTTCTATTCATTTTATTGCTTTAGATCAGGCTCCTGACTTCTTGCAAAGACCAACTTTGCTTGTTGTTGAGCCGGGTACAATCGAAATTTCTTTAGATACAATGGCTACTGTAAAAGGTACTGCTATAAATAATGCTTACCAAGTATACATGGCTAAGCCTCAGGCATTCTACAAAGAAATGAATGCAATGTATGAACAAGTAATGGCTGATACAGCTAATACTGAGTTGAAGAAAGAATTTGAAACAAAAGTAGAAGCTGGACAAAAAGAATTGAATACTGCATTGTATGATTTCATTAAAGGAAATATGGGAAATCAAGTAGGAGCTTTCTTTTTGTCTATGAGTTCTTACAATCTTGAATTAGATCAACTGAATGGTCTTATGGCTGAGTTGAAACCGGAATACAAGTCGATGGAGAGATTTACTAAACTGGCAGAACGTCTGGAAAGAATGAATGCAACTGCTGTAGGTAAACAGTTTACTGATGTGAAATCGTTAACTCCGGAAGGAAAAGAAATTGCATTGTCAGACTATGCAGGTAAAGGAAAATATGTATTGATCGACTTCTGGGCTTCATGGTGCGGACCTTGTATTCAAGAAATGCCTAACGTGAAAAAAGCATATGCACAATATAAAGATAAAGGTTTCGAGATAGTAGCTATTTCTTTGGATGGAGAAGCTGACGCTTGGAAACAAAGTATCAAAGACCTTGGTATTACTTGGCCTCAAATGTCAGACCTTAAAGCTTGGGACAGCGAAGCGGCTAAACTTTACGGTGTGTCGGGTATTCCTCATACAATCCTTCTTGACAAAGACGGTAAGATATTAGAGAAAAATCTTAGAGGAGAGAAGATCAGTGAGACTTTAGCTAAATTGCTAGACTAATCTCTTTTATATATAATGCACAAAAGCTCAAGACTTTGGTTTTGAGCTTTTGTGTGTTTATAATATATCTTTAATTTCGTTTAGCTTTCGTACAGTAAAGGTAGGCTGAATAGTTTCGGTAGCCTTACTCTCAGGATTGAACCAAAGCTGATCGATACCACAGTCACGGGCTCCGACAATATCCGTTTGCAGATTATCCCCAATCATAATTGTCCTTTCAGCCGAACAACTTGCTTGCTTCAATGCAAATCTGAAAATGTCGGGATGAGGCTTGTTGATTCCTACGGCATCCGACAAGATTATATTATCAAAATAGTTTTCCGAAATCTTCGCACTCCTCATTTTCTTGTACTGCATTTCGGTAAAGCCATTCGAGAGGATGTGCATCTTGTATTTCGATTTCAAATAGTCGAGCAATTCGATAGCACCCTCAACAAGGGTGTCCTTTTGCATTACACGTTCTATATAATCCTCGTTTATCGTTTTTATTTTAGCGTCAGTAAAACCTTCTAGGTGCGACAATGATGTCGTAAAGCGGGTTGTCTGAAGCTCTTCTTTCGATACCTGCCCTTTATTATACATATCCCACAACTTGCTCACATTTTTGTGATAGAAGGCAAAGAAATCATCAAACGATTCGAAATATTCTCCCAGATGGTAGTCTTTGTACACTTCTTGTACAGTAGCTTTGGTGTTTGCTGCAGTATCTATCAAAGTGTCGTCTAAATCAATAAGTATATCGGTATATTTCATTTTAACTGTTTTCGATCAGATACAAAATTACAAAATACATTTTAAATGTGATTTAATTAACCGCTTTTGCTAACTTTGTAGCAATTTTTTTCAGACAATATAAGAAACGAATATATTACAATGGCAAAAGAGTTAAAAGAATTGACTTCCAGAAGTAAGGACTATAGTCAATGGTATCAAGATTTGGTAATTAAAGCAGATATGGCAGAAAACTCTGCTGTGCGTGGTTGTATGGTCATCAAACCATATGGATATGCTATATGGGAGAAAATGCAGCGTCAACTCGACGATATGTTTAAGGAAACAGGACATGTGAATGCTTACTTCCCGCTTTTTATTCCTAAATCTTTCCTAAGCAAAGAAGCTGACCACGTAGAAGGATTCGCAAAAGAATGTGCTGTGGTAACTCACTATCGTCTAAAGAACGATCCGAATGGTAAAGGTGTTGTTGTAGACCCCGAAGCTAAACTGGAAGAAGAGTTGATCGTGCGTCCTACTTCCGAGACTATTATCTGGAATACTTACCGCAACTGGATTCAATCGTACCGCGATTTGCCTATTCTGTGCAACCAATGGGCTAACGTTGTTCGTTGGGAAATGCGTACACGTCTGTTCCTTCGTACTGCCGAATTCTTGTGGCAAGAAGGACATACCGCTCATGCTACAAGAGACGAAGCAGAAGCAGAAGCTCGTAAAATGCTGGAAGTATATGCAACCTTTGCCGAAGAATACATGGCAATGCCGGTAGTGAAAGGTGTGAAATCTGCATCCGAACGTTTTGCCGGAGCAGTAGATACTTATACTATCGAGGCACTTATGCAAGATGGAAAAGCATTGCAGTCGGGAACTTCTCACTTCCTAGGACAAAACTTCGCTAAGGCTTTCGACGTGAAATTTGCCGACAAAGATGGTAAAATGGACTATGTATGGGCTACATCGTGGGGAGTTTCTACTCGTCTTATCGGTGCGCTAATCATGGCTCACTCTGACGATAACGGATTGGTACTTCCTCCAAAATTGGCTCCATTCCAAGTAGTGATCGTTCCTATCTATAAAGGAGAAGAACAATTGGCTGCAATCAATGAGAAAGTAGATGGTATCGTTAAATCGTTGAAAGCATTGGGCATTTCGGTGAAATACGATAATGCAGATAATAAAAAACCAGGTTGGAAATTCTCAGAATACGAATTGAAGGGAGTTCCCGTTCGTTTAGCAATGGGTGCGCGCGATATGGAAAACAATACAGTTGAGGTTGCACGTCGCGATACCTTGACAAAAGAAACTGTTTCTTGCGATGGACTTGATCTTTATATCAAAAACTTGTTGGACGAAATTCAGGCTAATATCTATCAGAAGGCTGCTGATTTCAGAACAAAGACAACAGTAGAAGTAGATACTTACGAAGAATTTAAGGAGAAAATCGAAAATGGTGGCTTCATTATGGCTCACTGGGATGGTACTCCGGAAACGGAAGAGAAAATCAAAGCAGAAACCAAAGCAACTATCCGTTGCATCCCTCTCGAAGGGGATAAAACTTCCGGCAAATGTATGGTAACTGGAAAACCATCGGCTCAGCGAGTAGTTTTTGCGCGAGCTTACTAAGAAAAAATAAAATTAATAAACTGTCTAAAGCAGCATCTGATCATCAGATGCTGCTTTTTTTATGTGTCACTTCATATTTATTATACAAAGAAAGTGTAACATTTTTTTTTATAGTTCGTCATATATAATGAAGGTACACGACTAATAAAGTAGAGAGTAATAATCTAAAATATATAGCCATGAAAACATTAATTCTTACAACATTATTTACAGCAATGCTTTCTATAGCAACGGCTTTTGGACAAGATACAAATAGTTTGGTATTGACAAACATTGAAACTACTGAAGATGGCGACATAAAAGAAATGATATTTCTAAATAAGGAAACGAGTGAAGCTGAAAAAAGAACTGTTTACCATTACAATAGTCAAGACCAGTTATTGATGAAAGTAAACTATAGTTGGATAAGCAGAGAGGGTTGGAGACCTATCCAAAAGTATGAATACACATATAATTACGAAGGTAAGACCGCTACAGTAGCTCATACTCAATGGAATATCAAGAAAAAGGAATGGGCTGATAATGATGCCGAAATGATGGCTTACATCTATACCGAAGAAGGTGAGCTTGTAGCTGTAAAATAGGTTCTAAAAGTTGCTTGTTGTTTTTGGTATAGTAGTATGACTGAAAAGATCTTTTGAGGGAATATAGACTGAATCAAGGAAGTTGAAATAAAGGAAAGGGGAATTGAGATGAGAACAAGAATACTAGCAACAATACTGCTGTTTTGCTTTACAGCAACAGGTGTCTTCGCAGGTAACCTTCCAGCCAAGGTGTATGTTAATGAAGCAAAAACTCCATCAGGACTGATAAGAGAATTCGTAGAAGTAAATGACGAAACTTTAGACCCATTGCAGAAAACCGTTTATATGTACGGAAAATGCGGTAAGCTCCAAAAGAAAATCTGTTATCAGTGGAATAAGAAGGGATGGCTAAGTACTCACAAGTATGAATACGAGTACGACTGCGAACAAAAGCAGGAGAAGAATGTGAAAACTATGATTTATACAAAATGGGACAAGCTGTTAAATGCCTGGTCTACACAATCAGAACAGTTTTTACATATCTATAGTGCCGACGGCAACCTGTATGCTGTAAAGCAAATACATGTAGATAAAGCGACAGAGACATTGATCGCAAGTTTATAATGAAATGGTACACACTACTTTTTAATTAATGATACGAAAGAGTCCGGCTGATCAGTGATGAACGGCCGGATTTGCTTTTTATTTATTCCATTATTCCTGTATATGAAAAGTAAGTTGAACAGATTTTATGAAAAATGGAAATAATTGTTTTCCTTTGACTGTCAACAAAAAATAAAACAATGAAGGCACAACTTTTTCTACTACTAGCTCTATTTGTTTCAATCGGAATCAAGGCTCAGATTAATGCTGCAGACTCTACAGTTCAGGCAATAACTTATTGGGGACTGAACGAAAGCTATACTTATGAAATTCTTCAATCAAAAGAAAAAAAGGTGGAAGGAGATAATTCTGAAAAAGACCCCATACGTTCGATTGTTCAAATTTCAGTTATCGACTCCACTGCAACCTCTTATGTGATAGAGTGGCGTTTTTTGAAACATGAAGTACCAAATATTGATTCTATCCCAACGTTGAGAGATCTGCTGAATGAGAAAAAATATGTGTATCGCACAAATGAGATGGGTGAGTTTGAAGAGCTTCTCAACTGGGAAGAAGTAAGAGATAATCTGTTAGCAACAACAAAAGAAAGTCTGAGGATTGCAAATTCGTCAAAGGCAGAGGACGAAAGAGAGTCTTTGGTACGTGAAGTAAGTACTGTCTGGGAAGCACTGATGACAAAAGAATATGTCGAACAGAAAGTAGTAGAGGCTGCTAGTGTTTTTCATTGTTTTTATGGGGTGAGTTATAAGCTGGGAGAAGAAATAGAATCAGAAATAGAAGTTCCAATACCTATAGAAGGTTTGCCTGATATGACTGCTCATGTAAGGTTGTGGCTGGATGAAATAGATGTAGAAAACGACATCTATAATATATGTATCAAGCAAGAGATAGATCAAGAAGAAGTAAAAGCTCTTATGCTTCAATTTATAGATGTCTTTTCTCTGAAGCTAAATAAAGATGGCATAAAGGGTAAAGAAGAAATTGAAAAAATATTTACTAAAGATATTCAGTATTCAAATATCATTTACTCCATAATCGATAATTCGGGATGGCCGTTGGATATATACAGTCAGAATACCATAAATATAGGTGATATTCAGCAAGAAAAAACGCTCCAGATCAGAATGATTGAGAATGTTGACATAAAGTAAAAGAAGAGGAATGAAACGAAGTTATCTGAATCTCATTATTGATATTCTATTACTGCTTTTGTTAGCCGCAGTTAGCGGTATAGGTATACTTATGAAGTATATAATGCCGTCAAACTATAGCGTAAGACACGAGGGTGCTACCTCCTATGCTTCGGATGTATTGGGTATGAACAGACACGAATGGGGATATATTCATTGGATATTGAGTTTGCTGCTATTATTTTTAGTTTTGGTACATATAATACTCCATTGGAAGATGATAGTGAATGTTATTAACCGAATGATTCCTAATAAGGTTCTTTGCTATACAGTTTGTGTAGTTATATTAGCTCTTGTCTTCTTATTCCTCGCCTTACCTTTTGTCTTTATGCTATAGAATAGAAAATAAGATAAATCTTTTGTAACTTAGAGCCTCATTTTTGCAGATAATGATTGATACAAACAATATAGGACTAGTCCTCGAAGGAGGTGGTATGCGTGGCGTGTTTACATGTGGCGTACTCGACTATTTTATGGACAATAATATTAACTACCCATATACCATAGGCGTGTCGGCAGGTGCTTGCAACGGACTTTCGTATATGTCTCGCCAACGGGGAAGAGCAAAGTTTAGCAATATAGACTTGCTCGCCAAGTATAAATACATTGGGCTGAAACATTATATCAAAAAGAGAAATATAATGGATTTTGACCTCTTGTTTCATGAGTTCCCCGACAATATTATTCCTTACGACTACGAGGCTTACTTTGCTTCGCCTTATCGTTTCGAGATGGTGACATCTAACTGTCTAACAGGACAAGCCGAATATTTTGAAGAAAAACAAGATCCTAAGCGTGTTATTGACATTGTCAAGGCTTCGAGTAGCTTGCCTATTCTCTGCCCGATAACCTATGTAGATAATGTGCCAATGCTGGATGGAGGCATCTGCGACTCTATTCCGGTAGAACGTTCGATGGGACAAGGTTATAAGAAAAATGTTGTTGTGCTTACTCGGAATAAAGGTTACCGTAAAGAAAGTAAAGATGTAAAAGTTCCGTCTTTTATCTATCGTAAATATCCCGCGATGCGACAGGCATTGAGCAATAGGAATAGTCTATATAATAAACAATTGGAATATGTAGAGCAGCAAGAAGAAGCCGGAAATCTGTTTGTTATTCGTCCCGAAAATCCTATAACGGTAGATCGCATAGAAAAAGATACAGACAAACTGACTGCACTGTATGAAGAAGGGTATGAGAGCGGAAAGAAAATCCTAAAGATGAGCTTTTCGGAATAAAAAATGAATGGACAGATTTCATAAAAAAGTGCTCAGGAGAATATTCTGGGCACTTTTCTTATCTAGAAATGTTACATTTTTGAATAAGACTCGTAATACTATATATAACCCAAATAATAGTAATATGAAAAAAGTAATTTCTCTGATTGTTGTTTTGCTCTTTAGCTTATCTGTTTTTCCTCAACGTTCTAGCGAGGCGATCATGGAAGATATGCAAAGAATGTTTGAAGCCTCAAACAAAGCAGTGAAGGAAAAAGATTATCAAGGAGCTTCAGTTTTACTCGATTCGTTGATAGAAAGTTACAATAGTTTGCCAAAGGAGGAGAGAGAGATGCATATCTCGTCTCTAGCCTCAATGTATTACAATAAAGCATGTTTCGAGAGTATGCTAAATAATAAACAAGAGGCACTCGATTATTTTGAGGAGGCAATCCGTCTTAAATGGAATGATTATGGGCATGCGCTACAAGATAGTGATTTGGACAATATCCGAAATGAAGAACGGTTTGATGGACTGATGACGGAATTGAGGAAAATAGGAGATTTTCTCTATATATTGAAAAAGTCACCCGAATATAATAGTGATTTACCTCAGAAGGAATTTAAGTTTACATATCTGGAGGCATCCGATTCTAACTTAGTGCGTATTCGTCGGCATTTCAATCTCGATAGTATAGCCGGAAAGGGAGATGAAGTATCGCAGATCAAAAATCTAATGACATGGGTGCATAACCGCGTGCGGCACGATGGAAATTCTTCTAATCCTGCTTCAAAAAATGCGATTGATATAATAAACGTATGCGATACTGAAAATAGAGGAGTCAATTGCCGTATGCTGGCTACAGTCCTCAACGAATGTTATCTGGCTATGGGCTTCAAATCGCGATTTATTACGTGTATGCCTAAAGAATATATAAACGACTGTCATGTAATAAATGCAGTTTATTCCGATACTTTAGGCAAATGGCTATGGATGGATCCTACATTCGATGCGTATGTAAGTGATGAAAAAGGAAATCTATTGAGTATAGCCGAAGTTAGAGAACGGCTCAGAGCCGACAAGCCTTTGGTATTAAACGAAGATGCTAATTGGAACAACGAGCAAAAGCAAACAAAAGAATATTATCTGGACTCTTATATGGCTAAAAATCTGTATTGGCTAACAGCTGCGATGCATAGTGGATACAATGTAGAAACAACCCGAACAGCAGGCGGATATGTAGACTTATTTCCTAGTGGTTTTTCTACTTCGTACAAGAGCAGTGAGTATTTAACAACTAACGATAAACTCTTTTGGGAGGAATAATGATTTTTAGATGATAAGAGGTCGGGATTTTTCCCGACCTCTTTAGTTTTAGCCCTCTATTTCTTTTTTATATAAGTTCCTCAAATGTCTCGATAGTTCTTTGTCTATCAGTGTAATCTTTAGAAGAATAGCATCGTTGATCTTAAAGATTTCTTCATTCTCGTCCAGAAGTTTATTGCGGCGGATAAATTCTTCCATACTATCGGCATCAGAATAACCTTCAAAATGCTTGTCTTTTATCGTTTTAGCTTTTGCTATCATGTCAGACACATCCTTCATGCTGCTGAGGCTTGCAAATGTCTGAATCACATCGGGTAGAAACTTGTAATCGAGTGAAGTGATAAAGTCTTTATCTTCTACCACATCAAGCCAGCGATGTATCTTTTTTATATTTTCGATCGTAACATTCTCTATAGGAGTATAATTTTGGTCGAAGAGTGTTTCGCGCACACTCGATATAGCTTTGTTTAAGTCCAGCTTTTCAGCCTCGTAATGCTCAGCAGCCATTTGCTCGTCGCAGCCAGTCTGCTCCATTATCTGTTTAACACAGAGTGCCTTGAAGAGGTAAACACATATCTCTATATCACCATCGTTTTCTTTTAGCAACTGTAAGGCTTCACCCATCGGGATAGGTACAATCTTTCGTAGCTCTTTTACTTTTTCTGTCATTTCTTATCCAACTAGTTTGGTCACAAAATTACAACAATCTTTTTATTTCTCCTTTTTCAGTGTGATAACAGTAATTTCCGGCCAAGCCCCAAATCGGAAAGGAAACAATACATGAGCTATTCCTACATTTACATACAAAGCCTGCTTACCCTCACTATACATTCCTCCCCATTCCTTGTAGAGAGCTGCAGCCGGCGACAGAGGACCAATAGCCAACTGGGTGCCGTGAGTATGTCCCGCCAGCATTAAGTCGATGTCGGTATCCAGCACCTCGCGTCGCCAATGACTGGGATCGTGGCTTAATAATATTTTGAAAGGAGTATTTTCGGTACCTTTCATCGCTAAAGGTAAGTCTCCGTAACTAGGAAAGGGAGGCTGACCGTCATTCTCTACACCGATAAGAGCAATGCTGTCATTCCCTTTGTGGATGAAGGTGTTTTCGTTGATTAGCAATTGCCAGCCCATAGCTCCTTGTCGTCTGATCAGATCTTTAAAGTTGGCTTCTTTTTCATCCTTGTTAGGCCATCTTCGGTATAAGCCGTAATCGTGATTCCCCAGAACAGAAAATACTCCGTCTTTGGCTGCAATACCAGAAAGTATATCCTCAAACCCGTCAAGCTCGTCGGCTCTGTTGTGTATCAAGTCTCCCGTAATCATAACAGCATCGGGGTTTTGCTCGTTTACCATATTTACGACGGTCTTTATCGCATCGGGATTATATCGCCAGTTGCCGATATGTATGTCCGAAATTTGAACAATCCGATATTCGTCGAAACTATTCGGTAGATTAGGAGACGAAAATTCTATGTTGTTTACTGTAAACTGCTCTTTTCCATAGATGTGTCCGTATGCGAATATTCCTATTGTGCTTATTCCCGCAGCTACACCAAGTGCAGTGAACAAATACGTTTTCTTTTTAAGGAAGTAACATAAAGGAAGATCGATGAGCGAAAATCCGAAGAAAATGACTTTTGCAAGGGTAAATGCAAGAAACAGAATTGTAAATTCGCCCCGATACTCGTTTAGTGTTTCGGCAAAAAAGTAAAGAAATCCAATAAGTAAAATAAGAATAGAGGGTAGAAACCATGCAATGGCTGTAAACGTTTTCTTACTGAATTTTCTGATAAACTGTCGGTATATGTATATGTCCGAAGCGATCAGAAAAGGTAATATACCCAGATATATTTTTTGAATCATAGATTACTTTTAAACTTTGCGACGAAGTTAACGACTTGTGTATAAGATAGCAGAAATAAGGCGTGTATAAGATTGATTTTTAAATGTTTTTATAGATGTGAGTTGTGTGTCTGCCTTAATGTGTTCAATAAATAGAGGATGCCTTTATGGGTAAGACATCCTCTGTATTTGCTAGTAATAGTTGTAAATCTAAACGATAGAAGCTCCTCCGTCTACAACGATATACTGCCCTGTAACGTACGATGATGCATCGGACGAAAAGTAAAGTATAGTTCCGTTGAGCTCTCCCTCTCTTCCCGGTCGACCTGCTGGAGTAGTAGCATTGTATATGTTGAGGAAGCTTTCGTTCTTGAAGAGTGTATCTTGTGTCATTTCACTTTCGAATAATCCCGGACCTATAGAATTTACCGTAATTCCATCCTGCATATAGCTGGCAGCCATACCGAGTGTGAGTCCATTTATGGCAGCCTTGGATGAGTTGTAAACATGTCGGGCTAGGAGAGGGGACTTATCAGCAATAATAGCATTTACAGAAGCTATATTTATGATTTTTCCGTACTTCTGCTCCCGCATACCGGGCACAAAGTATTTGCAAAGGAGATACATCCCTCTTACGTTTGTATTCATCGCTTTATCCCAATCTTCGATCGAAAGGTCTTCTACGCTACCTCTTGTAGCTATGCCTGCATTGTTGAGTAAAATATCTACATGTCCGTAGTATTCCAGTACTCTTTCTGTAGCCGATTTTACACTTTCGGGGTCGGATACATCGCAAACGACTGTTAGAGCTTTGCGCCCCATTTCTCTTATTTTGTCTGCTACCTGTTCCAACTTCTCTTTTCTACGAGCAAGCAATGCTACGTCTGCACCATACTCGGCATATGCAAGGGCGGCCGACATACCTAAGCCACTTGAAGCTCCCGTTACTACGGCTATTTTTCCTGTCAGATCGAATAGATTTTTCATGTTGGATAATTTTAACGATGTCGTATACAAACTCGATTTAGTCAATAACTGTCGCTAAATGAGTTCCTGCCTTATCGAAATAAACTTTATAGTCTTGTGTGCCATCTAGTTCTACAACATAACCCTCTGCGATAGTGATACCTGCAGCAGCGATACTGAATTCTTCAATAGTTTGTCCTTTGTGGTTCTTGTCCAGATAATCCAGAATAGCTGTTGACCCAATCATACCTTTGATTACATTACGCATAAGCTCAGGGTTATTCTCTGCTTCTATGCTTTTGAAAGTAGCATCTTTGTCTTTAACTAAGAATTCTACTTCAACATCATTACTGTATTCTATCTCTATTTTTCCCCATTCTTTTTCGGTTTTAATAGGAGTTAATCCTTTAAAGTATGTATTCAAAAAAGATTGAATAGCAGGATAGTCACTTATGTTTGCCGTTTCTTTACCTTGGCTTTCTTGCCCTTTGTCTCTGATAACATTACCCAGCGAATCAAAATAGATATCTCTGTCACCCTTCAGCTCTATTTTAAAGCCGGAAGATTCTTCAAAGGTTCTTGATGTTTTTTCTATTTCCTCGATAACAGCATTCGGATAGTTTGAGCTGATGTACGTTAGAGAATTCTCAGGAAGTAGCTGAGCAATAGAGTTTGGTAATAGATTACCATTGAGGTCGATGCTTTTCCATACTCCATTAGGATAAAAGTCTATTTCTATCCCGTTCTTGAATGTTACTTCATAAGTATCATAATCTTCCACGTCTATTTCTACATATAAGACATCATTTTCACTGAAGTCGGTAAAATGTTTGGTCATAAAAGTTTTAGCAACTTCAGGAACTTCCGAGAAATTAATTCTTTTTTTGTCATCGTTATCGTCGTCGCACGAGATTAGCGAGAATGATAAAATTATAACCGATAATGTAAATAGTAATTTTTTCATAATTTAATATTGTTGTTTTTTTACGCTTGTGTTAATAATCAACCTCTTCACGGATAACCTTTCCGTTAGAAGAAAGAATTAGTTCTATTTCAGTATCTCCTTTTTCTAATTCCACTTTGTAGAAAGTTTGTTTCCCTTTTACTGTTTTTTTAGCATCCTCTATTCTATATCCGGAATAGTCTTTGTCCAGAGTGTTTTTTACATCCGCAGGAAGAGCTCTTGTCGATATTTCTTCTTTGTACATAATAAGTTTACCAGCCATATCGTAGTATGCTTTGTAATCTTTGCTGTTGATTCTTCCTATTTCGAAATCTGCTCTGTAAAACACATTCGATTTTTCCCAGTCAATATCTCTGGCATTAGGGAAATCTTTCTGAAGTTGAGCGCTTAATTCTTTAGTAGGGCGAATATCTCTTTGGTGAGACATGCGGTGTTTCAGATACATTTCATCTATTTGCTCTACGGTGTATTCTGCGTTGATACTAGGGTTTACTTGAGCTTTAATGCTTCCACTGATAGCCAACATAATAATGAAAAATACCAGAATTGTTTTTTTTAATGTGTTCATAAATGAAAATTTGTGTTTGTTTAACTTAGCATCCTTTTGGCAGGATGATTTGGAATATTTTGTACTCTAGCTTGATAACTAAGCAATACTAAAGACTAAGTTACATCTTTTTTGCCGATTGTAATCTCATGGCAACTTGTTTTTAAAGCGTTTTTAACGAATTGTTATCTCTAGTTTTATAAGAATATATAATATTAACAATCATTTGGGATTGATAGTTTGATAAATTTTATTTCTATAGATCTTATTACGGCTTCAATGTCTTATCTTTACTTAGGTTATAATTAAGACAGATGAATTTAGAAAATAGAAAGATTGTACTTACGGGTGCATCGTCGGGTATCGGTTTAGAGCTGCTGAAATTGATGTCTTCTTACGATGGAGTGAAGATTGTAGCTGTTGCCCGGCACGTAGGAACTATTCCGAATATTGAAGGAGTCGTGTATCCTTTTGCTGCAGATGTGAGTACTTCGGATGGAATAGATCGTGTTTTTGAATATGCCGCTCAGGTAATGGGGGAGATTGATGTCTTTATTGCTAATGCAGGTATGGCATACTTGGAAAAGCTAGGAAATCCTGATTGGGATCACACAGAATATATCTACAATCTGAATGTCTTTTCACCCATCTATTCGTTGCAAAAACTGGTAGCAGAAAGTGGAGACCGAAAGATTGCTTTTACTTGCACTATCTCGGGGGCAGGGTTGGTCTCATTACCCGCTTATTCACTCTACTGCTCTACTAAAGCAGCTTTGCATCATTTTGTGCAAACGTATCGCTACGAACAACCCGATAGGTTACAACTGACAGCTATTTATCCAGTAGCTACGCGTACCTATTTCTTTGACAAGGCGACCGGCGAAGATAATACACCCTTACCTTTTCCAGCTCAAGATGCAGATCTTGTGGCTCGCAAAATAGTAAAGGGAATAGAGAAAGGGAAAAAGACGATATACCCGTCGTTATTGTTTCGGCTGTTTTATCCTATTGGGAGGTCTTTCCCTTGTTTTCTGAAAGTATATTCTTTGTTGGAAAAGAAAAAAGTAGGGAAGTGGCTAGACCTTTAGTTTACCCTTTCCTTTCTTGTACTGTTCGAGCAACATATAGCCGAATATACCGATTACTGTTCCGAATAATATGCCTACAATAACATCGAACGGATAATGTTTGGCAACATAGATACGGCTATAAGCAACTAGTGCAGACCAAACGATGGCTGCTACTCCACAGGCTCTACTTTGTTTGAAGCACAGGAAGAAAAAGACCGACATGGAGAAAGTGGTAGCCGAGTGTGACGAGAAGAAGCTAAAACTGCTGCTGTAGTCTTCTATAGCATGTATGGTTCCCACCCAGTCTTGATTGTGTATAGGGCGTGGACGCTCGAAGAAAAGTTTGATAATATTCGTAAGTAGGGCGCTCATCCCTACCGTCAGCATAAAGAAGATGGTAGATGTTTTCTTCCACGTTTTTGAGTACCAATAGATTAATCCGGCCAAAAGAAAGAATACAATCGTCCAACAAAGGTATGAACTCAAGAAGAGCATCACAGGGTCGAGCCACTCTATGTTCTTACTATTCAGGAATAGAAACAATTCCTTATCCCACTCTATAAGCTTCTCTAGCATAGTTGTTGTTTGTTTATAGAAAGCAAAGAAACGAATTAAGAATTAAAAAAGTGATTAGAGAGAGGTGAAATTATTTTAATATCTCTATTATGTTGCTTATCAGGGTGATGGATGAGTCGAAGTACTTGAAAAGAATGTCACGATGTAAGATGTTATTTATAAGTCTTTCTGTATTGATTGTAAATGAATCTAATAGATGTATAGGTAATTTGAAAACCAGAGCAACTTAATTATATTTTCTCTTCAGTTTTTCACTATTGAAATAAATGTTATTTTTGAAATAAATCTTAACTGTAAAATAAATTCTATTCTTACTTATATGAAGCTATCAGTTAGTTATAATTTCTTTAATGGAGAAGAACACCTTGAAGCTAGTGTTCGTAGTATTCGCGAATCTGTAGACTATATAACCGTTGTTTACCAAGAAAAATCTAATTCGGGCGAACCTATTTCGAAGGAAGCATTGAATGTATTAAAGCGGCTCAAAGAATTAAAATTAGTAGATAAACTATATAACTATAAACCGAACTTTAAAAAAACACGTGCTCAGAACGAATTGAAAAAACGTAAAATAGGTTTATGGTTAGCTATTCTGAAAAGATGTACTCATTTTTTTACTATGGATGCTGACGAATTCTATCGTAAAGAAGAACTTGAATATGCCAAACAGTATATCATAAAGAACAAAATAGCTTCATCTAGTGTTTCTACATTCTTTCATTTGAGGTCAGTGGAATGGAGAGCTCTAGACTCAACAAACTGTTCTTTTATCACTGCAATCTCTTGGCGTACTAAGATTGGAGGTAATATATATCCAGTTATAAATATAGACCCAACACGCAAAGTTTTACCTTTGGAAGAGAGTCATTACCACTTTTCTGTTGATGAGGTAGCTATGTATCATATGAACTTTGTCCGTAAGGATAAGATGAGAAGTAAGCTGAATAATACAAGTACTACTGATGTTGATTTTCTTCGCAAAATAGAATATAATATCAATTCGTGGAAACCTGGAGATATATTCTTATTCCCGAATAAAGGTGAATTTACTATGGAGAAAGTAGATAATGAGTTTAATACATTTTATGGAGAACGTCTCTCTTGAGTATTCTTTAATATCTGTGCATGTTAATCTTTTGATTTGTTTTATAAAATATTCAAACTAAATAGATATGGATGGTTGGGTAGAAATTATATCATTTACATATCCTCACGAAGCTCATTTGGCAAAAATGTTTCTGGAGTCTTCCGATATAGAGGTCATTATGAAAGATGAGCTTACAGTTCAAGTTCATAACTTTTTATCCAATGCCATTGGAGGTGTAAAACTTTTCATAGAAAATAGCAAAAAGGATGAGGCTCTACTTTTATTAAAAAAAGGCGGATATATTGAGAGTAGTCATACAAAGGATGAAGCGAAAATAGAAGAATTCGAGAGCGAATATGAAACCCTTTGTCCTTACTGTGGAAGTGAAAATGTTCAAAAGAAAAGTGTAGTTGGATATGCTTTTGTATTGAGTATTATATGCTTAGGGTTTCCTTTTCCTTTCTTGAAAAAGGTGTATCATTGTTACGATTGCCGTAAGGAGTGGAAGATAAAGCAGTAGCTAATATTGATATTTCATCGCCCTCCATTTATATCTAAAACTTGAACATTTCTTTTTTCAAATCAGAGATTTAAGACTGACCTTGCGTAAATTAAATATATTGATGTAAATTTGCATCCATAGCATTATGGAAGAAACATTCAATATACATAGAGGAGACCTCAACGACAAGGAGCGGGAATTTGAGAATGCCTTGCGTCCTCTCACCTTTGGTAGCTTTAGCGGTCAGAACAAGGTGGTGGAGAATCTGCAAGTCTTTGTCGCTGCTGCTAAAATGCGTAGCGAGTCGTTAGACCATACGCTTCTGCATGGTCCTCCCGGATTGGGGAAAACAACCTTGTCGAACATCATAGCCAACGAATTGGGAGTGGGGTTTAAAATAACATCGGGACCAGTGTTGGATAAACCCGGAGACTTGGCAGGACTACTTACTTCGCTCGAACCAAACGATGTGTTATTCATCGACGAAATACACCGTCTGTCGCCTGTTGTGGAAGAATACCTATATAGTGCGATGGAGGACTATCGTATCGATATAATGATCGATAAAGGACCTAGTGCCCGTTCTATACAGATCGATCTGAATCCCTTTACCCTTATTGGAGCCACTACCCGAAGCGGTCTGTTGACAAGCCCTTTGCGTGCACGCTTTGGTATTAATATGCACTTGGAGTATTACGATATAGAAACGTTGACAAATATCGTTCTCCGTTCGGCAAATATACTGGATGTCCCAACCTCAAACGAAGCTGCTCTCGAAATAGCTTCCCGTAGTCGTGGTACACCTCGTATTACCAATGCCTTGTTGCGTCGTGTGCGCGACTTTGCACAAGTAAAAGGTACGGGTAAGATTGACAAAGCCATTGCTGCCTATGCCCTCGAAGCGCTGAATATTGATAAGTATGGATTAGACGAAATAGATAATAAAATACTGCTGACCATAATCGATAAATTTCAAGGTGGTCCGGTAGGTATCTCCACCATTGCTACAGCCCTCGGCGAAGATGGCGGCACTATCGAAGAAGTATACGAGCCATTCCTTATCAAAGAAGGCTTTATGAAACGCACACCTCGTGGACGTGAGGTTACAGAGTTGGCTTATAAGCATCTGGGCAGAAAACGTCAGAGCGAACAAGGCTTTTTGTTTTGAGAACCGATAGCCAAGGGTTAACAACTAAACGCTACATATGAATTTAGAACTATTTATAGCCAAACGCATTCACTCTAGTCAGAACAAAGGGGAGAAGCGTGCTTCTACTCCGGCCATTAAGATTGCCATAGCAGGTATTGCTATCGGTGTGGCTGCCATGATATTGGCGCTTTCTATCGTAGTGGGTTTCAAGACAGAGGTACGCAACAAGGTTATTGGCTTTGGTTCGCATATTCAGATAACCAATCTGGCAAACAACAACTCTTACGAAACAATTCCTGTATGCGTAGATGAAGAACTGAAAGAAGGCTTGCAAGGTCTTGAAGGTGTAAAGCATGTTCAGACTTTTTCGACTAAACCGGGGATAATAAAGACCGACGAAGCTTTTCAGGGAATTGTGATGAAAGGCGTTGGTACGGATTACGACTGGGACTTCTTTAAACACAACCTGATCGAAGGCTCTGTTCTCAATCTGAGCGATACGTCAACAGTCAATGAGACTGTTATCTCTAAATATATTGCCGATAAACTGAACCTGAAATTGCATGACGATATACTGGTCTACTTTGTCGAAGATGCTAATCGTATTCCTGTCCGCAAGCTGAAAATAACGGGTATTTATAATACCAACTTCGAAGACTACGACAAACTGTTTATACTTGCCGATGTACGTCATGTGCGCAGATTGAATCAGTGGGACGAAGATGAGGTGAGCGGAATCGAATTGCTTGTTGATAATTACGACCAACTCGATCAGATGGTTGAAAAGGTATTTCCCGAGATGATCGTATATCGCGATAGAAAAGAGAATACATTTTTGACACGCTCTATCAAAGAATTAAATCCAATGATATTCAACTGGCTCGAATTGTTGGATATGAACGTGGTTGTTATCATGGTGCTGATATTTGCTATATCTGTCTTTACGATGATATCGGGACTGTTGATTATTATTCTCGAACGTACCAATATGATTGGTATGCTGAAAACATTGGGCGCCCGCGATTATAATATCCGTAAGGTGTTCCTGTATGTAGCCTCTTTCCTTATCGTCAAAGGAATGCTGTGGGGCAATATTATCGCTTTCGGCATAATGTTGATACAAGATAAGTTTGGACTCATAAAACTTGATCCCAATACCTATTATGTATCCGAAATGCCGGTAGATATAAACTTGTTTTACATTTTGCTGATAAACCTTGCTACATTGATATTGTCGGTGTTAGCAATGGTAGGCCCATCTTATCTGATAGCAAAGATTTCGCCGGTGAAAGCATTCCGTTTCGAGTAAGTAAACTCTTAAATAAATACGTATGAATGATGTAACACTTAGGGTTCGTCAGGCTCTGATAGATATTGCCGATGAAAAGACACGACTTTCGGGACAGCGTTTCTTCAAGGAAGAAATAAAACTTCATGGAGTAAAAAGTGGCGATGTACGCAAAATCAGCAAAACTTATTATAAAGAAATAAAACACCTGTCAAAAGCGGAGATATTCCAGCTTTGCGAAGAGTTTTGGAAGTCAGGCTACAATGAAGAAATAGGCGTTGCGTGCGAATGGTCTTATTCGCTCCGGTCTAAATATACTTCCGATGATATTGAAACGTTCGACCATTGGGTTAAACAATATGTGTCTAATTGGGCATCGTGCGATACGCTTTGCAATCACACCATAGGAACACTTGTAGAAATGTATCCGGAGCATATCTCCAGACTTAAAGAGTGGGCGACTTCGGACAATCGCTGGGTGAAACGTGCTGCTGCCGTTACATTGATCATCCCCGCACGCAGAGGATTGTTCTTGAAAGATATATTCGAAATTGCAGATACTTTGCTGCTGGACGGTGATGATATGGTTCAGAAAGGTTACGGATGGATGCTGAAAGCTGCCAGCGAGTATTGCCAAAAAGAGGTTTTCGATTATGTACTATCTAAAAAAGACGTTATGCCACGTACTTCGCTTCGCTATGCAATCGAAAAGATGCCTAAGGAGTTGAGAGTAGAAGCAATGAAAAAATAAAAGAATAAAAGAATAATCAGGATATATTGGATATGGAAAAAGAAAAAGATATTTATCATGGTGTAGCTTTAGCTTATTGTATAAGCATTATTTCTCAGCTATTAGTTTCTTTATCAACCTATTTTGTCTCTCTTGCAGTTTTACCTCAATACCCGATTTTTGTATCTATAACTTCTCTGGTTATCTATGTTCTAACTCTCTATGTTGTATTTTGGCGCATAAAATCGTACCCGGATATTAAATTATGGTTTTTCGCTGTATTGATGATAGTACAATACCTTCCTATTCTCTTGGCTATTTTCGTGCCGGAAGAGGAACATTTTCTGTCATTTGCTTCGGAATATAGTGAAACAATCTCAGTTGTTTATAGTTTCTGTTTTGCTTATTTTGCCTATAAGCTCAATAAACAAGGTCGAAATATGAGAGGTGTGGATGAAGAACTCAATCCGCAGTATATTTATTACGGGATGGCATTAATTCCTCTGATTTCAGCCGTTTTAGATATTATAAGTATATGTATATTATTCTTGTGTAAGTCTGTGCCTTTGCCCGTTTATTCTATCTGTTTGTTGGCAGTCTTGTTATTTGCCCTGTATATTTATTTATTCTTCCTTATAATACGGAAAAAACCTCTGATAAGAGGGCTGTATCTGTTTGTAATTCCTTTGGCAGTTCTTCTAGAGGGTTGGTTGCTTTCTCCTGCCTCTACTTACTCTTACACATTGGTAGAATATATGGACATCTATACAGCTTTGAGTTATTTAGGTAGTTACACTATATTGGCAATATTCATTATCTCTTTTATTAGATATTATCAGATAGAAAAAAGTAACTCCAGAGAGGTTACTTCTCGTAAAAGAAATTGGTTTTATGTTATTATTGTAACAACGTTAATAATAGTAGGACTATTTGTTCTAAGTCTGATTTTACACAAGTAATATATGAATAGGTTAGACGAACAATATTCTACAGAAAGAGTAGAAGAGCAAGCCTAACATAAAACAAATCCCCTCAATAGTCAGTCTATCGAGGGGATCTTTGTTTTTAGATATTCTATATTATCAAGTTTCGCTCTCACGATACATTTTATTGTATTTAGGACGAATAAATAGTCGGAGCGATACGTCGTAGTTTAGATAATTCCATACCCAGTCTATAAATACCGAAACTCTGTTTCGCATACCCACGATGGATAAAATGTGTACCCATAGCCACAACCACCATGCAAACCATCCTCCAAAGCGGAACTTACCAAGGTCGGCAACGGCAGCATTGCGTCCTATTGTGGCGAGAGAACCTCTGTCGCTGTAAACAAACTTCTCCCACTCTTTATTTTCGGCTTCGTTGTTTAGGTTTTTAGCCAATCGTTTAGCCATTTGCAAAGCTACTTGCGCTACTTGCGGGTGACCTTTCGGACTCGATTCGGAAATAAGCAACGCTGTATCGCCTATAGAGAATATATCTTTGTACCCTTCTACCTGATTGTATTCATTTACAACCAAGCGTCCACGATTGTAAGCCGATTCGTCCAATCCGGCAAGACTGTTCGGTTTTACTCCGGCTACCCAAAATACGTTGCGGGAACGAAGCTGGTCGCCCGAACTTACTTCCACATAGGGTTTCTCGTACGATTTTACGAATACTTCCTGATGAATAATTACACCACGCTTGGTCAGCGTTTCGGCAGCTCCTGCCGAAGCATCTTCCGACATGGCAAATAGCAAACGAGGCGAAGCGTCTACCAAGTGAATCTCCATCTTAGAGAAGTCTATCTCCGGATAATCTTTTGGAAGAATTGATTTTCGCATATCGGCCAAAGCTCCTGCTAACTCAACACCCGTAGCACCTCCACCTACAATGACGAAAGTCAGTATTTCTTTCAATTCCTCTTCGGTTTCAGCACTCAGTGCTTGCTCAAAGCTTAGCAGGATTCTGTTTCTCATGAGTAGCGATTCAGAAACAGACTTCAAGGCATAAGTAGTCTCTTTCAGTTGCTTATCGTTTCCGAAGTAGTTAGTTCCACATCCTGTAGAGATGGCAAGATAATCGTACTTAATTTCGCCAATATCTGTTTTTACTGTCTTGTTTGCTGCATCAACATTTTCGGCAATGCACATTCTGAAGTGCACATTTTTCTCTTTCTGAAACCCCTTGCGGTGAGGATAGGAGATAGAGCTAGGCTCTAATCCTCCGGTAGCCACCTGATAAAATAAGGGTTGGAACTGATAGTAGTTGTTCTTATCGATAAGTACTACCTGATAATGTTTTTTATTTATTTTCTTAGCCAGTTCCAGTCCGGCAAACCCGCCACCTATGATTACCAATCGTTTTTTGTCGCCTGCATCAGGAATATTTGCAATGTAACTCATGTGAAACAGTAATTTATATTTTTGTTAAATAAAAAACCACCTTCACCTTCGGCTAGCCGAATTAGTGTCAGTGGTAATAGATTTTTAGGTATAATGAAATACCTTTTATTTAGATTTCTTTTAGTTAGAAGCTTTTTTTGCTTGCAATTTAGCTTTCATTACTTCGTATACACCAGGCATTACCGAAATAATTACTATAAGAACAACTACAAGCTTAAGATTGTTTTGGATAATTGATAATCCTCCTACAAAATATCCTAACATACAGAAAATGCATATCCAGGCAATGCCTCCGATGATGTTGAAAGAAGCAAAACGTTTGTAACACATTTTACCCATTCCGGCTACAAACGGAGCAAATGTACGCACTATTGGTACGAAGCGCGCAAGGATAATTGTTTTGCCTCCATGTTTGTCGTAAAACTGATTTGTCTTCTCCAGATAGCTTTGTTTGAATATCTTAGAGTTGGGGTTACTGAATAATTTTTCTCCAAAGAACCGTCCGATAGTATAGTTTACTGCATCGCCCAATACGGCAGCAACAATAAGAATCAGCATCAAGACAACGATATTCATATCATTTGTTGCTCGATGTGCAATGGTTCCGGCTAAAAACAAAAGCGAATCGCCCGGAAGAAAAGGGGTGACAACCAATCCAGTTTCGCAAAAGATAATAAGAAATAGGATGGCATAAATCCAAAGACCATAGTCTGTAACGAGTGTGTCTAATGTAGTTTCTGTTTCAGTCAATAACTGAATGAGGAACGTCCAAACTTCTTGTAAAAACTCCATTTTATAGTTTAAATTAATAATTGATTTTATGTTTATAGTAGAAATGATGAGGTCGTAACCTCATCATTCACTTTTATTTTACTAATAATCCGGCGGCAACGGCATCGCGTTTTTCTTTGCCGGCTAGTTGTTCTACTAGGCTAAGGGCAAAGTCGATAGTAAGTCCGGGACCACGTCCTGTAGTAATGTTTCCGTCTATAACTACTGCTTTGTCTGTCTCCAGAATTGCGCCTTCCAGGTATTTTTCAAATCCCGGATAGCAAGTTGCTCTCTTTCCTTTAAGTAGTCCCAGACCTCCTAATACCATCGGAGAAGCACAGATAGCTGCAACTTTCTCTCCCTTGTTGGCAAAGGCAAGAACTTCTTTTTTCATGTTTTCGTGATCGTTAAACTTCGTAGTTCCTCCAGGGATAACTAGCATCTGAGCTTGGTTGAAATCTACCTGATCGAACATTAAGTCGGCAGTAACAGGAACTAAATGGCTAGCTATTACTTGTTTGCTATCGGTTAGCGATACCGATTTTACTTCTAGCTCGGCACGACGAAGTACATCGATCGTTCCAAGGGCTTCAATCTCTTCAAATCCGGTTGTAAGAAATACAAATACAGTTTTCATGTTTATATTTATTTTGAGATTTAACGTATTATATCATTGTCTATGAATGCTCTTTCAACATTCTGTCAATAGCGACTCCTCCGGCAAACCAATCATATATATTGATATTCTGGAGGTGTGTTCCATTCTTTACTTCCAAGTGCAGGTAGTCATGATTAATGCACTCTGCAGTCAATCCGCAAGGGACTGCATGGGTATAGCCTCCGATCAGCATCTCCGTATCTTGTTCGGTTGGGATGGCATAAATTATATATTTCCCATTAGGAATATCTTGGAATATATACTTCGATTCTCCGTCTAGCGAGAAATCTATCGTTTGTTTGAAAAAGTCTCCACTTTCTACATCTTCCAAGTATACAACAACCTCGGGTACATAATCGCTAGGGTAGCCTATATTTCCTTCAATTGTATTCTTTTCGCTATTACATGCGGTGAATGATAGGGCAAATATGAAGAAAATGTATATGCGGCTGATCTTTTTCATTTAAATAATAGAATCTTTGTGCTTAAAATCCTGATAGAGGAACTACTTTTTTTATAAAAAAAGATTATTGATAAAAGTATATATTTAGACATATATACTTTTATTATAAGTAATATTGTCTAAATCAGTGTAACACTAAATGCTGAGTAAAGGTTCTTTAATTCAGGTTAAATTTATAAGTGATTGTCCCTTTTTGGTTCGTCACTGCACTAACCTCATTAAACTTAGTCCGTTTAGCGGCTCTGAGAGCTTCGCTTCGTAAAGTTGCATTTGCTGTATTCGTTCCTTTGCCGATAGTAGCTTCCACTACATCACCTTTTGCATTTACCAGAATGTCTACAACAACAGTTCCATAGTCGTTTACAGTATAGCTAGGTTTTATCAAACCTCCTCTGCCAAGGCTGCGTCCTCCAAGATCGTACGAACCCCATCCCCCGATACCGGAAGTTTTCCCGTGGCTCGCATTTCCTGTTGGTACACCTTGAGTACCTGTGCCGGTGGTCTCGCCACGGCTACCATCGCCATCTCCGTTGCCAAACAGTCCTGCCATTTGGTTACTTATCTGACCTTTCTTTTCTGCTTGTTGAGCAGCAATTCGGTCTGCCTCAGCTTTCTTGCGTTGTTCTTCGGCTTCACGTTGTTTTTGCTCGTCAGCTTTTTTCTTTGCTTCTTTAATAGCTACCGTTTCTTCAAAGTCCTGAGTGGCAGGAGTCGTTTCCGTATTCGAAACAGCAGGCTTAGATTGTTTGCTTGTATTTTCTACCAGTGGAGTTGGATCTTCAACCACATTAGGAGCAGTTGTTTCCTTAGCTCCTACATCCCCCTTACCTCTTCCAAAGGGTTCGTTGTCTCCGAAAGCATCGGCAACATTGCCAAACATAACGGGAACACCGCCCAGCTCTTCGGGTTGGCGAACTTCGGGAGTAGGGGCTAAATAGAAAATTAACAAAAGACCTATAATCAGCAAGTGAAAACCTGCCGTTCCAGCCATACCAATCATTTTGTCTTTTTGTTCCTCCATAATCTAATCAGTCTATTATTTCGGGGCTGTCTGTCAAACAGCTTTTATATGCTTTAATTGTTTTTTCTAGTCCCAGGTAGAGCGCATCGCTTATCAGCGCATGTCCGATTGATACCTCATCCAACCAAGGGATATTTGTATATAAATAATGCAAATTCTCTAAGCTGAGGTCATGCCCTGCATTTACACCCAGACCTAGTTTTTTAGCCATTCTTGCCGCCTCTACAAAGGGAGCGATTGCCGCCTCTTTGTTTTTTGCATACCCGCTGGCATATGGTTCTGTGTATAGTTCAATACGGTCAGTACCCGTTTTGGCAGCATATTCTATCATCTGAGGATCTGTGCCAACGAAGATAGAGGTGCGTACACCATGTTCGTGAAATTGGTCTATCAGATCTGATAGAAATTCTTTGTTCGTTACCGTATCCCATCCCTCATTGGAGGTGATTGCATCCGGTTTGTCAGGCACAAGCGTTACTTGTGTTGGTCTGATTGTCTTTATCAGGTCGATGAATTTTTGTGTCGGATAACCTTCGATATTAAATTCTGTCCTGATCTTAGCCTTTACATCATATACATCCTTATAACGTATATGCCTTTCGTCGGGGCGAGGGTGTACTGTAATTCCATTTGCCCCAAATTTTTCACAATCAAGGGCTACCTGTACCACATCCGGAACGTTTCCGCCTCGGGCATTACGTATGGTTGCAACCTTGTTGATATTAACACTTAACTTTGTCATTCAAAACCTTTAAAAATGTGCATTCTGCAACGAATTGCTTAAGAGTATCGTCGTTTAATTAAAACTTTTTAGCAACTTTGCAGTACGATACACGCTACAAATGTAATACGATTTGGCGAAATAGCGAGTATGAGTTCCGATTTATTAACAGCCTGAGAAGTTATTTGTTCTAAAAAACAGATAACAATCGCATGAAAAATAGTCGTTATGAAGGTAGCAATCTTTGGGAGTAAACATCAAAAGAAAGATCAGGTAGAAAAACTTTTTAAAATATTGCAGAATAATGATGCTGAAATCTATTTGCAAGAGAAGTTTTATTTATACCTGAAGCATGCCCTTCATCTGGAATATGCTGTTGCCGGAATTATTACAGACAACGAATTTGATGTCGATCTGGTTGTCAGTATCGGTGGTGACGGAACCTTTCTGCGTACAACCTCAGCCATTGGGAAAAAAGACATTCCTATTCTTGGTATCAATGCGGGTCGGTTAGGCTTTTTGGCCGATGTAGGTGAGCAAGACCTTGAGAGTACATTTGCCGATATTTTTGCCCGAAACTATAGGATAGAGCATCGCAGTCAGTTACAGTTATCTACAGAACATAAAGATTATCAAGGCTTCAACTATGCGCTAAACGAAGTTGCCATCTTGAAGCAAGATACAGCTTCGATGATTACTGTACATGCCTATATAAACGACGAATACCTAACCTCGTACGAGGGTGATGGATTGATAATAGCTACACCTACTGGGTCAACGGCTTATGCTATGAGTGTAGGCGGTCCGGTAATGGCACCTACTGCTTCTAATTTCATTATTGCTGCCGTAGCACCTCACAGTCTGACTACACGCCCATTGGTAGTGACAGACGATTCTGTAATACGGCTTGAAGTGGAAAGCCGTAACGAAAGCTTTCTCATATCATTGGATGGACGTTCTAATGTGTTCACAACAGGAACACAGCTGATCATCAAAAAAGCTGATTTTTCGCTCAAAGTTCTCAAACGAAAAGAGAATACTTTCTACAATACATTGCGAAATAAGCTGATGTGGGGAGTCGATCCCCGACAAAGCTAGATCGTGTATTATATACTATGTATTTCTCCCCGATATGGTACAGGAAAATATAAAGGAGTGTTGGAAATAGACTAAAAATAGCTTGTAGACTCGGTTCCTTAATTGTTTTTGTGCATAAAGAGATGAAAAGCCTTCGTATAACAAATAATTATATGGAGGCTTTTATGAAATAACATAGAAGCAAGGCTCTATAAAGTAAACCTATTGCTCGATGATATGAAAAAGATTGCTTTTATAATATTTTTTATTTGCAACATTCTATGTTCTCATGCTCAATTGAAGATGGATGTTTTAAATATGACAGTTTCTAATCTGAAGAAAGAGGTCTTTAGTAAAAAAGAATATATACAAGGAAAGGATACAGTTGTTTTAGTTGCTTGTAGGGAACATGATCGTAATATTCCTTTTTTAGAAGTAGACTTGGAAATTAAAAATGCTTCAGACTCTGCAATTACTTTACAGCCATATAAACATCTTTCAAAAATGTATCTCTCTTTTAGGATGGATGACAAACTGTATAAAGAAGAAGTGTCCTTTTATTTGAATAAAAATAAAATAAACTCATTTAATGAAGTTATAGTCTTAGAACCCAATCAAACTATCAAGTTGTTTTCATCTGCTTATATTGCCCGCCAAGGATCTTTGTTAGAAATAGCTTTTTCAGAAATGGATGATCGTACATTGCCTATCATGCAGATACTACCTACTCTTAAATTCGAATATTGTGATGCTGGAGGATTGGCTGCTTGCCAAGATTCGGTATTGAATGTTAAGATACAAGATCATCCCACTTCATTGGAACAAAGTTTTTCTGAATTCGATATAGATGAATTATTTAAGAAAAAAGGTGAATAAATTATATCTATTGGGGAAAACCAAGAGCCTATTTTCTCACAAATACTTATTATTCTGTGATTTTTAATTACATTCGTCGACTAATTGAAAAAAGGAATCTAAAAAAATAACAATACAAACAGATTATGTTTTACTTAGAAACACAAGATGTCGTAAAGCAATATGGCAGCCACAGAGCCCTCAATGGGGTGAGTGTGCAAGTGCCAAAGGGTTGCATTTACGGACTATTGGGACCGAATGGGGCAGGGAAATCTTCGCTCATTCGTATCATCAATCGCATCACAGCACCGGATGAAGGAAAGGTCTTTATTAATGGACGTGAGTCTGTTGCCGACGATATTTTCAATATTGGATACATGCCCGAAGAACGTGGCTTGTACAAAAAAATGAAAGTAGGGGAGCATATTCTATTTCTGGCTAAGCTTAGAGGTCTGTCGGGCGAAGAGGCGAGAGAAAAAACAGAATACTGGCTTAATAAATTCGATATCAAATCGTGGGAAAATAAGAAAGTAGAAGAACTCTCGAAAGGGATGCAGCAAAAGATTCAGTTCATTGTAACTGTGATTCACGAACCCGAGCTGTATATTCTCGACGAGCCTTTCAGTGGATTTGACCCCGTAAATGCAGAATTGCTGAAAAGAGAATTGCTTGAGCTTCGTGCAGCAGGAAAGACGATCATTCTTTCCACGCACAATATGGAATCGGTAGAAGAACTTTGTGACGAAATATCGTTGATCAACAAGTCGCAAGTAGTATTGCAAGGCAATGTAAAGGAAATACGTGCCCGCTTCCGTAAGCATATATTCAAACTCGTGGTGGTAGGCGATAGCTTCGATCTGCAATCGGAACACTTTACTGTGTTGGAACAATCGACAGATAAAAATACAGTAGAGTTGAGAATACAACGTCACGAAGAGGCTTCAAACTCGGGGTTGCTGAAAGAGGTGACAGCTCAATACGAAGTCTTGTCTTTCGAGGAGGAATTGCCTTCGATGAACGATATATTTATTCAAGTAGTATCAAATAAAGAATAATGAGAGCATTAAACCTGATTATACAAAGAGAATTTATGTCGAGGGTAAACACCAAAGCGTTTATCCTGACTACATTGCTTACTCCATTTTTGTTTGTGGGGGTGATTGCACTGCCTACTATTCTAATGGTGCTTAGCGATAACGATAATATAAAGAAAGTGTATGTGCAGGATGAAACAAACCTGTATGGTAACCTTTTCGAATCTTCTGCCGAATACGAATTTGTGCTATTGAAGAATGGAGAAAAAAAACCGGATGAAAAAGGAACAGCACTGTTGAGTATTGTCGGTGACCTTAATCTGAACGGGAAAGCAGTGACTTTCTATTCGGAGAAACAACAACCACCTCGCGAACTGACAGCCTATATAAATGATAAACTGACCGATGCTGTGCGAAAGCAAAAGGTGGAAGCCTATACGCACGAAAATGCTATAGATCCTCAGATAGTAGCCAATCTGGAAACAATCCTCAACTCGAAAGAGCGTATCGAAATATCTTCTGTCCGCTGGGATGAAACGGGAGAAGAGCGCGAAACACTGGGAGAAGTGGCTTCGATGGCAGGTATGGCGCTTACATTCTGTATGTTCTTTTTCATTATGATGTATGGTTCTATGGTGATGCAGAGCGTGGTAGAAGAAAAGACAAACCGTATCATAGAAGTTATTATCTCTTCGGTTCGTCCTTTCGACCTTATGATGGGTAAAATTATCGGAGTAGGACTGGTAGGGTTATTGCAGTTAGCCGTATGGATTTTAATAGGTGGCGGGGCTATGTTTGCTCTGAGCATATTTGCAGATTCAGCAATAGATGTTAATTCAATATCAGAAATTCGACGAGATGGGGTTTATTATACAGTAAATTCATCAGAGTTGTTTTCGGAGTCTCTAGCAAGTATCGCCAGTATCAACTGGACACAAATAGCGATCTGTCTGATCCTTTATTTTGTAGGAGGGTATGTATTGTATGCATCTATCTTCGCTATGTTTGGTTCGGGTGCAAATGACTCTCAAGAGGCTTCTCAATTGGTGATGCCTGTTACTATTTTGTTGATGGTTGCTTTTTATGCAGGCTTTGCTGCTACACGAAATCCCGAAGGGGCGATGGCATTCTGGTGTTCGTTGATTCCGTTTACCTCGCCGGTGGTGATGATGGTGCGTGCGCCGTTCGAGATCCCATTGTGGGAACTGGCATTGTCTGTAGTGATATTGTTTGCTACAGCCGTATTGACAGTGAAGCTGGCAGCGAAAATCTATCGCGTAGGCATATTGATGTTCGGAAAGAAAGTAACGTTTGCCGAAATGTTCAAATGGTTGAATTATAAATAACCGATCGGTTTTTTTTGATATAAGAAAGGGCGGCACTACAAATCGTAGTGTCGCCCTTTTCGTTTATAGAGAATGCTTATTATAAATTCAGCTTGCGCCCTTTCGGGTATTTAACCGTATAACTCATCTTGTATGTTTTGGTTTCGCCAGCTTTCAGTTCCTCTTCCCATGTGATAACACCCAAGTCTTCCTTGTTGGCTGTCCAAGGGGTTGTTTCCTTTGTCAACAATTCCACTTCTATCTCTTTCTGCATCGAGATAGGATACTGGTCTTTGAGAACCATTTTTATAGCCTTGTTCTGATTGTTGCGAACCGTTAGCTTGTAAGTAAATGCCTGTTTGATGTCATTCCCTAAGAACTTAGCGCCACTGCTGAAATCTTGCATCTTTTCGCGTTTTACAGTCACGCGCTTGTCGCTGCCCAAGGTAAGCGTCAATTTCTGTTGCGTAGATGAAGCTTCGATTTGTGATTCGCCCACATAGGTGCCTTCGTAGGTAATATTTGCCTTTCCACTAAGTAGATTCAGTTTTTGCCAATCCGAAATTTCAGCAAGCAGATAGGTTTCTGTATCGAGTTTCGGGGCACAATAGTATTTGTATTCGGCTGTAGTTTCTTTAGTCTGCAGGTCTATTATTTGCTCTTTACCGTTACCCGGTATGGTGTAAGGCAGATCGATGTTGTAGGCAATGTTTAGGTCTGTTTCGGCTTGGGTAACGAAATCATCCATGCTTTCTTTCAGAGAGATAACAACTACGCCATTCGAGGCTCTGGCACCATAGATACCGGTTGCGCTTGCATCTTTAAGAACTTGAAAATCTTTTACCATTGCAATATCAATAGAATTTAAGTCTTCGACTATCTGTCCGTCCACTACATACAAGGGTTGAGTATTACTGTTGAGGGAAGAAATACCTCGTATCCAAAATTCTCCTTCCTTGGGAGTCTTTTTTGCTGCAGATTTTTCATTATAGCTGTAAGAGTTTTGTGAAGGGACGCTAGTAGTTACACCATGGAGTGCAGAGAGGTTTGGTTGTACATAATCTACAAACCATGCGCTAAATAGCGGAGCAGTTTTCCCTTTGCTGGGGGTAGCAGAAGATAGAGTCAGTTTTACTTTTTCCCAATCCATGCCGGTTGTTTGTTTGACGCGCGATTTGGCGGCAATCTTTATTGGTTGATCGGTAGAGGTAATATTGATGTCGTAATAAGGCATCCATCCCGCAGCGGTGGTGTAGTAAGATATAGTGAAGTTGCAGCTGCCACTTGCAGGAGCAGTTAACTTTAGTTTCAATACACCGGATGATTTGTCGTTTTTGAGCGATTCTGTACTGAGTTGTTTTCTTAGGCGAGAAATGGTTTCTTCGGTTTCGTCTTTCTTTTTATTACTTGCAGTCAGGGTGCTTTGCAATTCGAAAGCCTTGGTTTTGTAATATTCCATTGTCTTAACCAACTCGTCTATTCCCAGTCCCTTCTCCGATCCGGATACATTTTTATCTGTCCCTTTTTCTAGGAATTCGATCATGTCCTCGTTTATTGTTATCTCTGTCTCTATCTCATTCAGTCTCTTTTGGTAGAAGTCGATAGAATCTTGCAGTTTTTTCACTACAGAGCTTTTTCCTTTACTTCCAGAGAGGAAATCGACCGAAAACTCATAGGCAGAAACAATGACATTGTTAGTCGTCTTAATCTTAAGGCTGTTTTTGTCGATGCTGGGACTCAGTCCTTCGATAAATAACTCGTTTTCACCCTTAGCTAAGGTGTATGTTGCAGAGTGAATCAGTTCTGCCCCTTGAAAAAATACAGTAGCTTCGTTCAGAACGGCTTTGGTTGTCTTTTTATCTTGTGAATAGGCTCCTGATGAACAGATGGCAAAAAGGAGAACTGTGATGATGAATAGTTTTGTGCGCATAATATAAGGTCTTTTAGGGTATCATTTCTTCAAAAGTAAAGATTTGAAATAGAATAAGGGAATAAAAGACACAAAATCTTCTTTTAAAAAGCATTTTATTCAGGCACTTATGAAAAAGCACCTAAATCTAATATGATCCCAGGTGCTTTGGTGAAAAAAAAGTAATTGCTTACCTCTTACTTATTTGCCTGTCGTGAATCAGTGACTCGGGTGTTGCTTATCTTAAATATAAGAATAAAATCTGTTAACGTCTTGATACAAACGCTTAAATAGTTCGTTAACAATATGAAAAATAGGCTCTTTTTTAAGAAGTTTTTAAGTTTCCCAATTAAAAATACAGTGCTGAAAAACAATACTTAGGGCTATTTAACTATCTTTGCACCCAAATGTTTTGAAAAAATACGAGAATTAACCATATAACTATCATATACATCCTGTTATGAAGAGATTCAATCTGTTTAACAACATTTTTGGTTGGTTTAGCTTTGCTGTTGCGGCAATAGTCTATCTGATGACTATAGAGCCAACTGCCAGCTTCTGGGATTGTGGCGAGTTTATCACATCTGCCTATAAACTGGAAGTAGGACACCCGCCGGGGGCGCCATTCTTTATGCTTACGGCTAAATTCTTTTCACTGTTTGCTTCCGATCCTACACAAGTAGCGATGATGGTAAATGCCATGTCGGCATTGCTTAGTGCGGCTACCATATTGTTCCTTTTCTGGACTATAACGCACCTCGCGCGCAAACTGATTTATACAGACAATACACAAGAGATGACAACCGGTCAGTTAATCGCTATCATTGGTAGTGGATTGGTTGGAGCTCTTACTTATACATTTACCGATACATTCTGGTTTTCGGCTGTCGAAGGAGAGGTTTATGCCTATTCATCCATGTTTACAGCCCTTGTATTCTGGTTGATACTGAAATGGGAAAACCGCGCCGATCAACCCGGAGCAGATAAATGGTTGGTGCTTATAGCTTATGCTATGGGATTGTCCATCGGGGTTCACTTGCTGAACTTGCTTTGTATCCCTGCCATCGTATTGGTTTATTATTTCAAGAAACAAGAAAATCCAACGCTTAAAGGTACGCTATTGGCACTGATAGGATCATTGCTGCTCATTGTGGTGCTGATGTATGGTATCATACCAGGGTTTACAAAAGTAGGCGGATGGTTCGAACTGATGTTTGTTAACGGCTTTGGCTTCTCTTACAATACAGGTGTATTCTTCTACATCTTGCTAGTTGTGGCAGGTATTGTTTGGGGATTGTACGAAACACTGTCGTCTAAGGGGAATATGAAGCGCGCTAAGATTGCATTTGCAGTGTGTATGCTGTTGAGCGGAATCACATTTATAGGTGATAGCATTTTTCTTTGGATATTGTTGGTTGCCGGTCTTGTTGGTTTCTTGTATTTCTATAAGAAAATCAGCTTCAGACTTATCAATACTGTTATCTTGTGTTTGATGGTAATCCTTATAGGTTACTCTTCTTTTGCGTTGATTCCTATTCGTTCGGCAGCAAATACACCGATGGATCAAAACTCGCCGGAGAATGTGTTTACACTGGCAAGTTATCTTAACCGCGAGCAGTATGGAGACCGTCCGTTGTTTTACGGAAAAACATATGCCTCTACCGAGAAGAGAGATCCGATGACAAGAGATGTAGTTCTTGCCGGAGAAAAGAAAACTTATGATAAAGTAGCAAAAACATCACCTGATCAGAAAGATGAGTATGTTGTAGTAAGCACAGTCCCTACATACGAACAAACAAATACGATGTTATTGCCTCGTATGTATTCGAAAGAAGACAGACATGTGAGAGGGTATCGCCTATGGGCAGGGGTAACTGATTTGGCAGTGCCGCCAACTTTCTTGGACAACATGCGTTTCTTCTTCGATTATCAATTAAACTTCATGTACTTCCGTTACTTCATGTGGAACTTCTCTGGTCGTCAGAATGATATTCAGGGCTATGGAGATATAACCAATGGTAACTGGATTACGGGAATCGGGTTTGTAGACGAATTATTAGGCAGAGGTCCACAAGACAACTTGCCTCCAAGCATAGCAGAAAATAAAGGACATAATACTTATTTCATGTTGCCACTTCTCTTAGGTATATTGGGAATTGCTTTCCAGTTGATGAGAGGTAAAAAGGGAGAACAACAGTTCTTGGTAACGTTTATGTTATTCTTTATGACGGGTATTGCTATTATTCTGTATCTGAATCAGCAGCCCGAAGAGCCTCGCGAGCGTGACTATGCTTATGCCGGATCGTTCTATGCCTTCTGTATCTGGATAGGCTTTGGAGTGGCATTTCTCTGGAATCTGTTGAAAAATAAATTACCGGAACTTCCTTCGGCTATCATCGCTACAGTTGCATGTTTGTTTGTGCCTGTTCAGATGGCATCCGAAAACTGGGACGATCATGACCGTTCGGGTCGATATGTAATGCGCGACTTTGGTAAAAACTATTTGACTAGTTGCGAGCCAAATGCAATACTGTTTACTATGGGAGACAATGATACCTTCCCGTTGTGGTATTTGCAGGAGGTAGAAGGTTATCGTACCGATGTGCGTGTCTGTAACCTGAGCTATTTGCAGACAGACTGGTATGTGGATCAAATGCGTCGCGATGCTTATGATTCTCCGGCACTGCCTATCACATGGACCGAAGATCGTTATCAGGGATCGAAAGGTCAGGCTGCTTATGTGTTGAGCCGACAAGAAATAGAAGACGCTCTTCTCAAAAACTTCCAAAGTACGCAAGAGTCGAAGTGGGTAGGACGAATGAACTTCTCTGAGTTCTACGATGCAGAGGCTTACAAAGATACCGTTTCGTTGTACGATGTATTGGATAAACTAAAAACATTGGATGTGTATTCGCCTCGTAACCCATTCCCATTCTTGGAAGGAGAGATGGTTGTACCGAGCCGTAATCTGAAAATGGATATAGATACTACTAAGATTGACTGGAAAGCATTGGGTACTAAACCTAAGAGCGAGTTTGTGCTGAATATAGATGACAATGCACAAGGTATTTACCGACAAGAAATAATGATTATGGAGATGTTGGCAAATATCAATAAAGATGACTGGAAACGTCCTATCTATTATGCATTGACTATCGGTGTTCCTCCATTGAAACTGAATGCTCATTCGATGCTGGAAGGAATTAATCACCGCATTGTGCCGGGAGTTGTAGAAAACGGAGGCGTTAATGTGGATGTAATGTTCGACAATCTGGTAAATAAATACCAATGGGGTAATGTCCAAGACCCTAATGTATATCTGGATGAGAATAGTTTGAGAATGTGTCGTTCGTTCCGTGTTGTATTCTCTCAGCTTATTTCTGCTTTACTCGAAAAAGGAGATAAAGAAAGAGCGCTTCAGGCACTTGACAGATGTGTGGAGGTGCTTCCTGGAACTACTATCCCTCGTGCTGGCGAATCGGTAGATTATCTATCGGCATACTACGAACTGGGACAAACAGAAAAAGCGCAAGCAATAGCTGACGAAATACTTTACAGAGCCGATGGTAGCTTGAAATGGTATGCTTCGATGGATCCTCGATCGATGAGAAGTGCAACTTGGGATATCGCCGAACAATTAGGCATTATGATGCAAGTATTGGATAATTATCAGGTTTACGATAAAGCGAGATACGAAGAGTTGTTGGAGAAAACAATGTCTTATACAGAATTGTTCCTAAGCAGCGGAGTATCGTTTAAGCAAGTAAGAGTGAGAATTCATCCTCTTGATTACATGATGCATATTGCCCGCAATGGAGTATTCTTGGCACAAGAAGATAGTGTTGCCAGGGATGCAGGATTTAAGAAAGTAGAACGTGTAGCAGGATTAATGCAAAAATATAGTCCCGAATTATTGGAGAAATATTTTTCTGCACCAAAATGAAATAGATAGATAGTAAATAGGGTTCCTGTTGATAGGAATCCTATTTATCTGTACTCAGATATGTTGATAGAACAACCACCAAAGATATATCGCCTGTTTTTTCCGGGCTCGATGTGGCGTAAGCCAATCAAAAATCAAAAAACGGTATATCTTACATTTGATGACGGACCAATTCCCGAGATAACACCTTGGGTACTTGATGTCTTAGATGAGTTTGATGTGAAGGCAACTTTCTTCTGTGTTGGAGATAATGTCCGCAAGCATCCCGATATTTATCAGATGGTTCTCGAACGAGGTCATCAGGTAGGAAATCATACATTCAACCACTTGCAAGGGATACGTACTTGGTCGAAACGTTATATAGCAAACAGTTTTTTAGCGTCCGAATATATTAAGTCAGACTTGTTTCGTCCACCGCATGGACATGTTCGGATACCACAGTATTTCAAGCTCCGTAAGCACTTCAAAATAGTAATGTGGGATGTCGTTACACGCGACTATAGTAAGCTGCTGACACCCGATCAGGTGTTGGATAATGTGAAGAAATATACGCGCGACGGCTCGGTTATCGTTTTTCACGATTCGCTAAAAGCTGAAAAGAATATGAAATATGCTCTGCCAAAAAGTTTGAAATGGCTAAAGGAACAAGGCTATACCTTTGAACTAGTTTGATAGGAGATAATAGATGAGAGCGTAAAGAAAAAGCAGGCTGATATTAAGATTACAGCCTGCTTTTTTGATTTTATGGTTAGTCTTTTCTGTCCGAGTCTTCGTCCTTGTTTAAGTATTTGTCCGGCATTATTTTCTCTCGTGCTTTCCGCTGCTCTATGTATTGAGGAGATACTAATTCCAGCCCGGCTTCGTTCGATTTTATTTGTATTTGTTGGTGCAGATCTGAATACAACTGTGCCAGTTTATCTGCATTCTTTATGTAAGCATTTATTTGATAAATGACATAAAAATCATCAAGTTTCGTTTCCAGTACAAAAGGAGCAGGATGTTTCATAACTCCATGCGTATCTTTTGCTGCTGCAATCAGCACTTCATGAGCTTTCTCCCAAGGAACGTCGTATCCGTAAGTTACGGGTGTGTGTATAATCAATCCGTATGCTTTTGCCGATTCGCTATAATTAACCGTATTAGATGACATAATGGACGAGTTGGGGATTGTTATAATCTCATTTTTAGGAGTCTTTATGCGGGTTACAAATGGAGTTTTCTCTACTACGTGCCCTTCGGTGTCTCCAAGTTTGATTCTGTCTCCAATCCTGAACGGACGCATATAAGTAATGACTAGTCCGGCTATGATGTTGGCGATGGCGCTGCTCGATCCCAGCGATACGATAAGTCCTACAAAGATTGATATTCCTTGGAATGCTCCCGAGTCTGCACCGGGAAGATAAGGATATATCATTGCTATCATAAAAACATACAGCAAGAAACGTACGATATTGTATGTCGGTTGTGCCCAATCGGGGTAGAAACCTGTTATTTTTAACTTTTCACTTTCTATTTCACCTGCTATGTATTGTACCATTTTTACAAGGTAACGGATACAGAGATAGATAACTATAATGATAAATATATTCGGAAAATAATTGATTACTTTCCAGAAAATCATTTTTACGGGATTGAATATATAGGTGAATAGCTGCATCGCCAGCGACTCCGTTTGAGGAAAAATAGAGAAGAGTATAGGTATGGTGATGGCTAGTTGTATCAAGATAACAGCGTATTGTAACACTTTCGAAAAAAATAGCAATACGCGTCCTTGCTTGCGTGTATCGAGAAATTCATAGTCTTTGATCGATACAGGTTTAAGTTTGTTTGCAGTCAGCCATACTATTCTGCGGCGAAGTTTTCGGAATAAGTAGTTGGTCCCTTTCCATAGCAGGTATTGTATAATTAGTACGAGCAGGAAAAGTCCTATTCGTTTTGCGACCTGCAATATGCTGTGTTCTTTTTTAAGTTCGGTTATTTTGTTCGATATGGGAGGGATGTATTGTTTAGCCAGCTCTTGGCGGGATGTGTTTTGCCACAAGGCATCATTGTCTGTTACACTCATTATGACTTTGTCACCATACATGATATCGGAAAAAATCTCGCTTTCCTCAACATAGATAGTGTCCATGCCGAAACTGTAATCTTTTCCTATTGCAAGAATCGTTTTTTCTATAGTCTCTGCACGTTGGTGTGGAGTTAATGCACCTTTCTTTGTATAAAGTAGGAATAAGGTATCTGCGTCTACTATAACCGGAATTCCGTGTGTGACAGTTCTAAGGGAGTCAATTCGGCGACGCTGCTCGGCTTTTCTTATCGAATCTTTTGTTATTCCCGATGTGGCTTCATCCAGCTCCGTGCGTAAAAGAATTTCATTGAGCTTCATCTCTTGTATCTGAAGCATCATTTCCTGCATTTTGATAGAGTCCTGTAAGCGTTTGTTGATGGCAGGCAGGCTGTCTGTAACGGTGGTGTCGAGGAGTGCTTTATCTATTATTATTCCATCCAGAACTTCTTTTGCTCTTTCTTTTAACTGAGCTTCGACGGATAGAGGAAATAGGAATGTGATGATGCTTAACAAAAAAATGTATGTATAGCTTTTCATATTGCAGGAGGTATATTTTGTTTGTCTATGAGATAATCAAAAACCTATTGCAAAGATAGAATAATTATGCACAAGTTACTATTGGTTTGTTATCACTATATCTAGCGAATAGATAAGAGAGACTGCTTCGGGTAGCGAAAACTTGGCTTTTGTTACATTGTTCTGACAAACATCTATATCGTAATTCTTAGCAGTAGAGAGATCAGATCCGCGCAGATTGGTGTTCTTGAAAACAGATTGTTCCAAATCGCATCTGTTAAAAGAGCAATTCTCCATCGATGCATCTTCGAAGAAAGCCTCTTTTATTGTACAGTCTGTAAATAGAGCATTGGCTATATCCATTCCAACAAATACAGAATGGTTTAATCTACACGATTCAAATAGGATAGGGAAGGGTTGCTTCGATTTCTTAGTATTGCGAAACCATCGGGCTACCGTCCAGTCTATACCAATCATATCGCAACCGTCAAATTTTACGTTGTTGAAAGTGGTATTTGGTATCTTGGTTAACATCAAATTGCAATTGGAGAAAACACAGTTGTTGAAAGTGCAGTCGATAAGAACGCTTTCTGAAAAATTGCAGCCCTCAAACTCACACTCTTCGAAGTAGCCTTGAATTATCTCTATTCCCGAGAGCGATTCGTTTACAAACCGAAGGTTATTGTATTCTCTTATTCCGACTGTATATATCTGGGTATTCATAGAAATTAGATATTGTGTATAATCTCTTTAAAGATATATAAAATAAAAAAGCAACCACTGTTTTAGTGATTGCTTTTGCTCTTCCTCTTGGGCTTGAACCAAGGACCCCCTGATTAACAGTCAGGTGCTCTAACCAACTGAGCTAAGGAAGAATTCCGTGTCGAAAGCTTTATTGCTTAAACTTTCGGGTGCAAAGATATAAATCTTTTTTTATCGTGCAAAAAAATAATTCAAAATGTAGAAGAAATTTTTCTGCCTACAATAATAGAGTGTTCTGGTTGTGCAAAACAAAAAAGCAACCACTGTATTAGTGATTGCTCTTGCTCTTCCTCTTGGACTTGAACCAAGGACCCTCTGATTAACAGTCAGATGCTCTAACCGACTGAGCTAAGGAAGAATTTTATTCCCTTAAAAGTGATGCAAAAATAGGCTATAATTCTGAATTATGCAATATCTTTGCATAAAAATAATTTAAAAAAATGACAAAGATACTTGGTATGGGCAACGCCCTGGTAGACGTTCTTGCTGTAATAGAAGACGATAGACTACTTCATCAGCTCGAACTTCCCAAAGGCAGTATGCAGCTAATCGACAAAAAAAAGTTGGAAATAATAAGCGGAGAACTCAATAAACTGGAAAAAAACATCGTAGCCGGAGGCTCTGCATCGAATACAATTGTCGGTTTGGCGAACTTAGGAGTTAAAACCGGATTCTTAGGACGTATAGGTACAGACTTCTACGGAACATACTATAAAGAAGATCTGCAAAAATACAAAGTAAAATCGCACCTGACAGAAGTGAACGAAGCATCGGGCGTAGCCTCAACATTTATTTCTAAAGACGGAGAGCGCACATTCGGTACTTATCTGGGTGCTGCCGCTTTGTTGAATGCAAACGAATTACGCAAAGAAGATTTCGAAGGTTACAACTATTTCTATATCGAAGGCTATCTGGTGCAAAGTTACGACCTCATCAAGCAGGCAATCGTAATGGCTAAAGAAGCAGGAGCTAAGGTGGTGCTTGACCTGGCAAGTTACAATGTAGTAGAAGCCAGTTGCGACTTTCTGAAAGAAATCATTCCTCAGTATGTAGATATTGTATTTGCTAACGAAGAAGAAGCAAGAAGCTTGCTTGACATGTCTGCCGAAGAGGCTGTTGCAGTATTGGCACAGCAGACCGAAATTGCAATTGTAAAGACCGGGAGTGCAGGTTCGTGGATACAGCGTGGCGAGGAGAAAGTCTTTGTTCCTGCGCTAAAAGTAAATTGTGTAGATACCACCGGTGCGGGCGATTTGTATGCAGCAGGTTTCCTTTATGGACTTATCAATAAGCAATCTTTGAAGGTTTGTGGCGAGATAGGTACGCTATTGGCTGCGCACGTGATACAGATTATTGGTCCAAAGATTCAGGACGAACAGTGGGTTAGCTTGATAAAAGAAATTGAAAAATATTAATATATAAGAATGTGATTTTATCGAAAGGCTTATCTTTGTTGGTCTTTTTTATCAGATAAAATTCACATAACAATAAATTATTCAAAATATGAAAAAGTATGCTATCGGTGCAGATATAGGCGGAGGTCATATCACAGTTGCCGTTATCGATCTGGATGAAGCTAAAATATTACAAGGAAGCTACTGTCGTATGGAAGTAGAAGCTGAAGGTAATGCTGAGAATATCCTGACATCGTGGTCCGAGGCTATCATTCAGTCAATAGAATTGGCCGATTCGGAGGCTGGTATAGATACATCATACATTATAGGTATGGGGTTGGCAATGCCCGGCCCGTTCGATTACGAAAACGGTATAGCTAAGATAGAGGAGCAAAAGAAGTTCAGAGCGCTTTATGGAATGAATATCCGTACAGAATTGTCGAGACGTACCGGTTTCGACCCTGAATACATCAGATTTAAAAACGATGCCGAAAACTTCCTTCGTGGATGTGTTTTTGGCGGAGCAGCCAAAGGAAGCCGAAACGCAATAGGAGTAACCCTTGGTACTGGTTTTGGCTCTGCATACTGTGTAGATGGGGAGTCTGTCGACGCTGATCTATGGTGTGCACCATTCAGAGGAAAAACTGTCGAAGATTTTATTTCTACACGTTGGTTTATTACCCGTTACAGAGAATTAACTGGTGAGAAGGTACGTGGAGCTAAGTTCCTTATCGATGGGGTTGTAAACGGAACAGATGATGCAGCGAAACAAGTATTTGCAGAATTTAGCGAAGCACTGATCGAGTTCTTGGTTCCGCTTGTTAAAGAAAGGCAAGCCGATACATTGGTTATCGGAGGAAGCATTGCACTTTCGGCTCATTTGTTTATCGAGCCATTAAAAGCAGCTATGGCAAAAGAAAATCCTTCGACTCGTGTGCTGACTACCATCTTAGGAGAGGAATCAACTCTGCTTGGTTGTGCTAGCTTGTTGATGTAAATTGTTATACAATATATAAAGTAGGAGAGGGTCTGTGTTTTGCATATCCTCTTTTTTTTATTTCCAATATTTGAATTGATGTGAAATATATTCAGTAAAAGAGAAAAAAGTTGTACCTTGTGTCTGCCCTAATTAATTCATAACCATCAGATAATTAATCACTATGAATCGTTATATCCTTTTCTTTTTCTTGTTTTGTACATGTAATATTCAGGCTCAGAATGTTGCAAATTACGATGAAAGCAAAGTCCCAGACTATATATTGCCCGAATTGCTCAGATGCAACGATGGTACGGCGGTGACAACGATAACTCAGTGGGAAAACAAACGAAAACCCGAGTTGATGGAGTATTTCTACTCGCAAGAATACGGTCGCACTCCAAGTGAAAATATAAATGTGAAATATCAGATACTTGCCCAGAATCCCAAAGCTTTGGAAGGTAAAGCCACCAGCAAGCAGATTAAATTCTCGTTTGTGGAGAATGGAAAAACAGTAGAAGCATTCCTTCTTCTTTATATTCCTAATGCTGCACAAGGAAAAGTTCCCGTCGTGATCGGTTATAATTTTAAAGGAAACCATAGCACAACCACCGAAGAAGATATACTTTATTCATCTGCCTATAAGGAACTGAAGAAAAATGATCGCTCAACATGGACGAGGGGCGAACAAACTAATCGTTGGAGTTACGACCGTATTATCGATCGGGGCTATGCTGTGGCTACTATGTGGTACGAAGATATCTATCCGGACAGACCGGGGTTTGAAGAGCGAAGTATTGCCGCTCTGTTCTCCGATTATGAAGCGAATGTAGATAAGCCTGACAAATGGCAGGCAATTGGGGCATGGGCATGGGGTTTGAGCCGTATCGCTGACTATCTGGAGACGGAGGAAAAGATCGATTCGGAGAAAATGGCTATCATGGGGCATTCCCGTCAGGGTAAAGCTACGTTATGGGCGGGTGTGCAAGATGAGCATTTCAAGGTGGTTATTTCCAATAATTCAGGATGTGGAGGTGCAGCCCTTGCCAAAAGGGTATATGGCGAAAATATTGCTATAATTACAAAGGCTTTTCCTCATTGGTTTTGTCCTGCCTTCTCCCGATATGCCGGCAAAGAAGCTGAACTTCCGTTCGACCAGCATCAGCTCATAGCGCTTATTGCTCCGCGCAGTGTCTATGTAGCCAGTGCTGTCGACGATCAGTGGGCAGACCCTAAAGGAGAGTTTCTGTCAGCTTATCATGCCGGTCCAGTATATCAGTTGTACGGATTGAAAACTTTGGAAAGTGATACGCTTCCGGCTATAGATAAACCTGTAGTAACACCTTCTGTCGGTTATCATATCCGAACCGGAGGTCACGATGTGAAAGACTACGATTGGGAAAAGTTTTTAGACTTTTGCGATCTGAATTTTTAGTTTTTACAACCGCTGTATGTGCGATAATATGTTTAGAAAAATAGTATCTTCGTTTTCTATGCATAGTTTGGCAAGTATATGAAGAAATATATATTTAATACAGAAGAAATTGAGGATATAGAAGATAGTTTATATCTGATCGAAGATAGTCTGCAAGTTAAGCTTGAAGAAAATGAATTGTCTCATGTAAAGACTTTTGAGGAATTTGTAGATGTTATTCTATCTAAGCTTGATCAAGAGGATAGTGGTACATGTACTTCTCAACAAGTATTTTATAAATTAAGAGAACTAGTGGTCAAGCAGGGAGTATATGATCCTCATCGATTAACGACAAGCACAAGGCTAGACGAGATTTTTCCACGAAAAAATAGAAAAGTTTTGGTAAAGCAAATGGAAAAAGAGTTAGGAATTGAAATATATCTTATTGCTATGTCTAAATTTACTTTTCAGGTTTTAATGTTCTTGATGTTAGGAGCTATATTGATTATGATTTTTGATACAGTCATGCTTGGAATGACATTGTTTATGCTATCTGCAATTAGCTTTTATTTAATATGTAAATTCACAAAGAGGCTAAGATTTAAAACAGTCAGAGAATTAATTGAGGATATTCTGTTTTACAATTATATTCAATTGCGAAAAGATAAAACAACTGTCAATAAAAAAGAACTGAGAAAGTTATTCTTTAAAGTTTATAGTAAGGAATTGAATATTGACGAAAATACCCTGCAGTCTGCATCCTTTGTAGGTTAGTCTCATTTCTGCTTTTGACAGCATTTAGTTAACCCCCTTCTTCCCTGAAAAATGACGTCTTGTCAGTTTGTTTGTGTCAGAGTTCTGTTTTTTTGTCAGAATCAAATTTTGGCACACAATTAGCTATACTCTAAACTGAGAATAATTATAATATATATAAAATATAATAATAACAATTTAAATTTAAGAATCATGAGTATTAAACCATTAGCAGACAGAGTTTTGATTAAGCCAGCGGCTGCTGAAGAAAAAAGCGTAGGAGGTATCATTATTCCTGATACTGCAAAAGAAAAACCATTGAAAGGTGAAGTAATCGCAGTAGGTAACGGAACAAAAGACGAAGACATGATCGTTAAAGTAGGCGATAATGTACTTTATGGCAAATATGCAGGTACAGAGATCGAACTAGATGGCGGAAATTTCCTTATCATGCGTCAGTCTGATATTCTTGCAATTATTTAATATTTCATTGAGATAAGTTAATTTAATAAACAAACAAACTAATAGCTACAATGCTATTAGCTAAAAGCTAAAACAAAAATGGCAAAAGATATTCTTTTTAATATTGATGCTCGCGACGAACTAAAAAAAGGTGTTGACGCGTTGGCAAATGCAGTAAAAGTAACACTAGGACCAAAAGGTCGTAACGTAATCATCGATAAAAAATTCGGTGCTCCTCACATCACAAAAGACGGTGTGACAGTAGCAAAAGAAATCGAATTGGAAGACGCATTCCAAAATATGGGAGCTCAACTTGTTAAAGAAGTAGCTTCTAAAACAAATGACGATGCGGGTGACGGTACTACTACTGCAACAGTATTGGCACAATCTATCGTTAGCGTAGGTCTTAAAAACGTTACAGCAGGTGCAAACCCAATGGACTTGAAACGTGGTATCGACAAGGCAGTAGCTAAAGTTGTTGAAAGCATTAACGAGCAAGCTGTAACAGTAGGTGACGACCTAAGCAAAATAGAAAACGTAGCTAAAATTTCTGCAAACAACGACGAGGCTATCGGTAAATTGATTGCAGAAGCTATGGGTAAAGTGAAAAAAGAAGGTGTTATCACTGTAGAAGAAGCAAAAGGAACTGATACTTACGTAGACGTAGTAGAAGGTATGCAATTCGACAGAGGTTATATTTCTCCATATTTTGTAACAGATACAGAAAAAATGGAAGCTGACCTTGAAAACCCTTATGTGTTGATCACTGACAAAAAAATCTCAGTACTGAAAGATATCCTTCCTATTCTTGAGGCTGCCCTTAAATCGGGACGTTCTTTACTTATCATCGCAGAAGATATCGACTCTGAAGCATTGACTACACTTGTAGTTAACCGTCTTCGTGCAGGTCTTAAAATCTGTGCTGTTAAAGCTCCAGGATTCGGCGACCGTCGTAAAGAAATGTTGGAAGATATCGCTATCCTTACAGGTGGTACAGTAATCACAGAAGAAAGAGGTCTTTCTCTTGAAACTGCTACTATCGAAATGCTTGGAACAGCGGACAAAATCACAGTAAACAAAGATAACACTACTGTCGTAAACGGAGCAGGTAGCAAAGATGCTATCGCTGCACGTGTAGGTCAAATCCGTACTCAAATGGAAAAAACTACATCTGATTACGATCGTGAAAAACTACAAGAGCGTCTTGCTAAATTAGCAGGTGGTGTTGCAGTTCTTTACGTAGGTGCAGCTTCGGAAGTAGAAATGAAAGAAAAGAAAGACCGTGTAGACGATGCTCTTTCTGCAACTCGTGCTGCTATCGAAGAAGGAACAGTTCCTGGAGGTGGTGTAGCTTACATCCGTGCTATCGATGTGCTTGAAGGTATGAAAGGCGATAACGAAGACGAAACAACTGGTATCGAAATCGTGAAACGTGCTATCGAAGAACCTCTTCGCCAAATCGTTGCTAACAGCGGTAAAGAAGGTGCTGTAGTAGTACAAAAAGTACGTGAAGGAAAAGGTGACTTCGGATACAACGCTCGTCTTGAGATCTACGAAAACTTAAACGCTGCAGGTGTTATCGACCCGGCTAAAGTAACTCGCGTAGCTCTTGAAAACGCAGCTTCTATCGCAGGTATGTTCTTAACTACAGAATGTATCATTGCTGACAAACCAGAACCAGCAGCTCCAGCTCCGGCAATGCCAATGGGCGGAGGAATGGGTGGAATGATGTAATAACATCCCCAAAATAGAATAACTCAAAGACGAGTACCTATCTGTAGGTGCTCGTCTTTTTTTGTACTCAGGTCTAATGCTGATAAATATAAATGAGTATATTTAAACTTCAATCAGAAAACACAACTGTTATGGAAAAACTATACACTGTTCTATTACTCCTGTTTACATTCTCTTTGTCTACTAATGCTCAACAAAAGGACGATCTCAAAGGTCATCCCATAGTAGGTGTGTGGCATCTTCAAAATGTAGAAGAAGAGACAATAAAAGAGATGGGTGTTACCTACGTGGTATTTTCCGAATATGGAATTATGGCTCTGATAGGATTAAATAGTGATTTACCAGATCCTATTATAAAAGAAGTATTCGAAGCAGCTTACTTTGTTTCAGGTTCAGAGATTTCTCAAGTAAGAAGAAATAGAACGCGGCCTCAAACGACAGATTATAAGCTTGTAGGAGAAGATATTTTATATTTGACAGTCAATGTGGAAAAAGCAAGTCGTCGCTTACTGAATCATCCGGAATGTGACTTTATAAACGAACCTGATTTTGTTGATTTCCCTATCACAACGAAATACAAGTTAAAGAAAACAAATGATCAATTGACAGACCTGAAGAATCATCCTCTTACTCAGGGGACATGGAAGTTCGAAGATGCGAAGTATGAACTAGAGCCTAAGGTAGAAATAGAAGATGAGTACTGGGCTAATTCTTTGAAAGAGGCTATCTTAGATTCTTATGCCGATCAAATAAATGCTTTGTACGAAACTATAGGCTTTGAAGAAGATGGAGTAGCTGTTATCGATGAAGAACGAGGAAATTACTGGGTGGTAGATGATAAAACTATCGGAATTGTCGGTTTCCGTGATAATGGTAATTTTGCCAATTATCGTATCGAAGGAGATATGCTTGAACTAATCTTGTTTCAAGAAGAAGAAAACCTAGACCTATATAGACAGATCGGAGAAACCGACCTGCCCCATATTGATAGAATAACGATGAAAGTGATATTCCGTCTGGTAAAATAACCAAAGAATGTAATATCTTAATTGCGAATGAAAAAACTATACATATTTATTTTATTCTTACTGTCTCTTCCCCTGCTCGGCGTAGCTCAGCAAAAAGACGAGCTGAAAGGTCATCCCATAGTTGGTATCTGGATGCATGAAGATTTTGATGCCGAAGTGAGTCTTAATAATAAAGATATAGAGGCTAAGGTGAAAGACTATATAATGGGGTTTAATAAAACTTACGAAGATAAAGGGGATGAACTCTTGATCTTTACAGAAAACGGAGGATATATACAAGGTATGTATGATAAAGGAGATTTGGGAAGCTCTTCTATACAAATATTTTATTTTGGTCAATACTCTATTTCGGAAACAAAAGAAGGTAAGGAGGGAGTTTTAAACGAAAAATATAGCTATAAAATTAAAGATGATAATCTTTACATGTCTTTTGATAGTGTGAGTGTTATGCAAATATTGCAAGAGGTAACTAAACGTGAGGGTGTAGAAATGGATAGTATATCTATTTTTAGTTTAGATATAAAAGCAAAACTGAGAAAAACGGACCTACAGTTGGCAGATCTACAAAATCACCCGCTAACGCAAGGATCTTGGGTACTAGAGGATATTGCATACGAGCTGAGTCCATCTGTTAAAGATGAAGAAATAATAAATAAAGTAAAAGCTAATCTAAATGACCTGATAGATCAACAAATGGCTTTTTGGGATAAAAGTATCTTATTTAGAGAAGATGGAACAGCTTCTATTGTTTATGAAGAGAGGCCTTATTTTATCGTAAATGAAAGAATGCTTTATGTATATGCCGGCTGGAGGTCTGCTGATTCTTTCGATTTCAGTATCGAAGGGGATAGATTAATATTAACTATATCAGATGTGGAAAAAGAGATAGAGTTAAACTCCTCGCTCGACGAACAAATATTACCTTTTGTCGAGGGAGCAGCTGTGAAAATGATATTCCGTTTAGAAAAATAAACCAAGATATTTATATCCTAAATTGCAAATGAAAAATCTGACACTTATATTCTTCCTCATCCTTTGTTGCTGTGGTCAGCTACTAAGCCAACAAATTTATGATATCTACGACTTCACAGATCGATATGGATTGTTCTTCACGGCATCTGACACTGTAGAACAAGATGCAAGTGCATACTTTCGTTTGTATGACAGAGCAACGGACGAGATAATCCTCTCAGCCGGGGACGATGAGATGAAGGAATATGTTAACTCTGCGCCGGTGCTGAAGATTAGCAAAGATGTACTCCAGCCCAAAAGATTCTTTTTTACGGACGATTATAATTTTGATGATAAACCCGACTTATGTGTTTTAGACCGCGAAATATATGACGAGGGGTGTTACTATCCCAGTCAGCAACAATTCTTTTATTTGTCGTCAAATGATAAATTCTTATTTGATGAAGAATTAACTAGTCTTTATGCTGATTGTACCTGCTATAGAGGAGGCTTCGTAGAACCGAAGGCTGATAAAAAACTCCTCTTGTCCGGATCGAGTGGGGGAGCAGCCTATCATAGTTATAACTATCATAAGTGGGTGGATGGAAGTCTTAAAATTGTTGATTCTTTTACAGAGGATGGTTTTAAGAATCCTATCTATTACCTAGTCGAAGGCAGTCGTTTTAACGAAGATGGAACATCGGAAGAATATGCCTATAAATATCTGGATACTGATTATCATAAACCCATTTTTAGTTTCGAAACCCAGAATGGAAAAGGACGGGCAGTGTTATTCGTTTACGAAGGTAATCTTTATTATGCCTTTCAGCAAGAAGACGATAAAATCTATTTTGCCTACCCCGATCACCCCGACAAGGCAGCGATGAAAACCTTTAATTATAGTGTAAACAATAGTCCAAAAACGGCTCAATTGTCTTTCGATAGCGGGACAGTAAACTATACCATCCAGAATCAAAAGACAGATGTAGGAGAAGAAAAAGCATTGATAACGATCACTGTCAATGGTAAGAAAACTGTTTGGCAGGGGAAGCCCTCAACTATAAATGGTTCTCTCTTCGATATTCAGCCCAAAGAGAAAAAACTAGGAAATGTAAGCGACGAACCTTGATCGAATACTTATAATAACTACATAACTTTATGAAGGTGAGAAAACTATACATATTTCTTTTAGCATTGCTTTCTATCTCTCTGGTCAGTATAGCTCAGCAAAGAGATGATTTGATGAATCATCCTATTGTCGGTATCTGGGATCTTGACAGATTCAAAATTAAGGTTAGCTCAGCAAACAAAGCTTTTGAAGATCAATTAAATCAAACTATTAGTGAAAATGAAACTAAATTTATGAGCGAAATGGGAGGTAGCTATATGGTATTAACTGAGCAAGGAACTCATATTCTAATAGAACAAAAAACTGACCTGACTGAATTTGTCGTAAAAGAGGTTATTCTCAGCAACTACTTTACCTCGGGGTCATTAATGGGGATAGAGGGGAAGGAAGGTGTTTTGAAAGGATTTTTTAATTATGAAATTTTGGACGATTACTTATATCTGATATTAGACAAAAAAGAAGCTCGGCAAATACTCGAAGACTCGGATGATTTCAATTCTATGGAGGATAATACTTCAGTTGATTATACCTTCGATGCAAGGGTAAGGTTCAAGAAGTCGGCAAGACAACTAACAAAGCTCAAGAACATCCTATTACTATTGGTACTTGGCTTTGCAAAGAAGTAGTATATGATGTGGATGTAGATACCGATAGGGAAGAAGAACGTGCAAAAGTTATAACCTTGTTTGAAGAGTCTTTTCAAGATAAAATAGCTTTCTGGAACAATATGTTACATTTTGGATCAGATGGAATTCTTTATGATTTGACAGAACCTCAGAATGAGGATACTCAGTATCAGATGTATTATTTTATTTCAGACGATTGGTCGATAACAGCCATCTCATCCGATAATACTATTTATTCTGCTGATTTTCAGATTGAGGATGATACGCTAGTGCTCACAATCTCCGATCTGGAAGGTGACTTCGAGGTATATGCTTCTCTTGAGAAAGAAAAACTGCCTCCCGTAAAGAAGGCAGCAATAAAATGTAGTTTTGTAAGATTAAATATAGTCGGGGAGTAAAAAACTAAATTAAAGTCTAGTATAATCTTTGATAAGTAATATAAACCTCACGGGTATTATCTGCATCATCCTTATCCTTTGTATTCTTATTATCGACCCAGCCCGTAAAGAATACTCGATACCATCTGCCACTATAGAATAGATCGATAGTCATTGTTTCCTGCGAAGTGACTCCATGTCCCATGGATGTATCAGGAGTAGAGATGCCCATCATCATATTCTCTCCGTATCCCATGTACATTCCATTATCCAGATCTTGGTAACCTCCAGGAGCAAGAATAACATTGCCTCGTCCACGTCCTTCTACCGAAGTAACACCTCCCCACGAATACTTAACGGGTTTGTTCGATACATTGTATATTCTGGGAATGAAAGATATAGGATGATCTCCATTAGAATGTTGGTCAAAGTAAGCATCTAGTCTCAATGCATCTTCGATAATGGGCATATCTTCTACAAAATCACTGACTAATACATTTCTTTCGCTGGCAAGCATTGTTCCGTGCCAATATTCAATTTCACCTTGTTTCAACGAATTTGCACCTACTGAAGCAGAGCAAACATTGCCTGCGAAATCAATCTCAAAAGTAGCTAATTCGGGACTTGACTCACTTGGTATTCCAGATAAATTAAATATCATCTCTCCATTGCCATAGGCAAGATTCCCCGGTTGTAAGGTGGCTGTAAGTCCCGTTACTCCGGTAGACTCTATTGTTAAGTCTGCACCATAATATCCTCCGTTACCGCCAAAGTAAGGAACAATAAGAACACCTTCGTATTGTTCTCCAGCTTTGTACGAAACAGGATTCATTCTGGCATTGATACAGTCTAATCCTGATATTTGAGGGTTTTTACTAGTTCCTGATACAAATTGCCTCCATTCTTTACCGTTCCAATATAAATAGCCTTCAACAGGAAATGCCGAGTTAGCCCCTGTGTTATAAATTAACAATCCTGTTGTAGGGTTTGGAATAGTAACAATATCTGTTGGTCCACTTAACTCTATACGAGGTAGTAAAACTCCTTTATTCTTAGAAACCACATTAAAGATTGCAGTAGGATCAATGTTATTCGGATCCCCTATTGTTACCAGTCCCATCTGATAAATATTATCGGTGTTAGAGGTCGCAATCTTATTAGTCCCTGATGTCATCCATGGTTCAATGGTTTTTGCAGCGACCCATTTTTCTCCATCCCAAAATTCTATTTGTCCTGTGATGATGTTGAATATTGTTAAGCCTTTACTTTTTTCAAGAGATTCAAGAAGTTTAGTGTTCATCCCGTTTTTATCATCTTCTGTTAATTGAGGTAAACGTAGTCCTCCTGTATGTGTAGCTTCACTATGTATTTCGAGAATCGAAAATTTTTGAGGAGGATTATTTGTTCCTATGGATACTTGAGCTTGAATAGCTCCTGCCTTAAAAAGAAGGCACAATAAAGCTAATGTAAATAAAGATTTTTCCATTTTTGTGTTTGTTAAGAGTAGTTGTGATTAATTAAAATAGGGACGGATTTTTGTAAATTATAATATTAGGTGTGTGTATTTGATGTTGTTTGCGCGAAAGTAATTTATAACTTCTTATTCTAGATTGTTTAGGATGTTAAAAAATGGAATTGTGTGTTATTTTGTCTCTTTTTGTATTATATGTGTCTCTAAATGTAAGGTTTATTAATGTGTTCTTTGTGTTGTCTAGTCCTTCTATAGATGTAGCACTTTTCCTTTTTCATTAGCAAGATTCCCTGATTGTAAAGAAATAGTTAATCCTCACATTATGTGTTGGTAGACTCTACTGTTATATCAGCTCCAAAGTATCCTTCGTTATCTCTAAAGTAAGGAACTATTAATACTCCTTCATTGTGTTGACCGACCTTGTACGAAACTGGATTATTCTAATGGGAGTTTTTATAAAATGCTATGAATGCAGGGGGCGTGAAATGTCAAAAGAAAGTAATTGGTAAAGAGTTGTTAGGCTAAGTGAAGATGTTAAATTTTATTCTAAAGTTCATTTTTGTGGCTTTTTTGTTTATACTTGCTATCTTATTAAACCTATGATATCTTTTTGTAAGATTAATTTATCTTATAGTTAATGTTGAAAGTAAAAATTATAATATTATTATTCCCTTTTTTGTTGATGAGTTGCTCTTGGGAGTATGAGTATACTTACGAAATAGAAAACACTCTTGGAGATACACTTGTTGTTAAAACGTCTATACATAAAGACGACTGCTTTTTAGTCAATGATACCATACTCAAAATAGCGCCTAACGAGACAAAAATGCTAGCTCATGATACAAGCAATAGTGCTTCGGCAAAGTATCATGTGCCTGAATGTGAGTATGAAGATGAAGATATTGTAGTTCCTCTGGAAGTTCGGTTCGATGTGTATTTTGAAGGTAAGTTACTGACTCAGGAACTGAGGAAATTCAAGTTTTGGGAATTTATAGCAGAAAAACAACACAGTGTTTATCGATTGAAGGTAACAGAGAATATGTTAAATAAATAAGATTATTGGAAATTATTATTGATAATATACAATGAAAAAGGTAAGGAAATCGTTTCCTTACCTTTTTCTGTTTAATATAATTTACTGACTATAATTATTTTGGTGTGTTTATCCCGTTAAACTGAGCCTGTTTGATAGCCCAAGCTAAGATATTGGCATACAATCTCCCATTTTCTACATCACCTCCGGTCCAAGTGCGTGTCATTGGTCTATAGTCGTTGTCAAAGGCAACAGGGTAGGCTACTCCGGTTGCGGCACTTCCAGCACTAGAGCCAGCTGTACCATTGTAATTAGCAAAAACACCACCTTCTCCTATCCAGAAGAGATTAAAATATTTGTGTTTGAACATTATTGGTTTTCCGTTCTCATCTCTGCTATATACAATCAGGTCTTCTTCAGGTAGCCCTGTCACACTGATAGCTCCACCCATATCATTTCCCCAATATTTACCTCTTATGTCTCCAAAGGGTCCTTTCAGTATTTCGTCATCCATAAATCCCATCTGATATCTCATAGTGCTACGCCAGGTAGTCGATACAGAAATCCCTGGATATAGAGCTTCACAGAAGGATTTCATCATATAATCTCTTTCTAGAGCAAGAATCATCACTCCTCCCTCTTTTAGGTAGTCGACCATATATTGAGCGATAGTGGCTCTGTCAGAAGCATTAACGATAGCTAAGTCGAACCCAACAAGTACAATTTCAGGTTTTTGATCAAACATATCTTTTACTCTTGCAGGCTCATAGGCTGCACCTCCCATTCCTTCACCACTCAATATTTGGTGGTTGAATGTTTGTGTAGGACTGTGTTTTACTATTCTTACAGCACTGTTTTCATCTGTCCCGAAGTTGATGTCCGCATCGGCAATCAATCGGGTACCTTGAGGTTTTCCGCCCACTATTTGCATAATGTATCCGGCAGTATTATTGTACCATCCCCATCCATATGTTGTTTTTGTAGAGTAAGCAATTGGCACAGTAGCTTTACAGGTTTCTTTCGATTTTACACTATTGGATGTGATAGTCATTACTTTATCATCGAAATTAGTAGGAGTTCCATATCCTTGAAGTACCACTGTTTGTTCGCCAACAGTGGTAAGTAGTCCTTGTCCTTTAAAGTAAATACCATCTACGGTATTGGTCTCTATAATGTATTTAGCACCTATAGCTTCAATATCTACATTCAGCGTAACTGTTATATAATTATCGTCAGTTAATTCTTTGTCCATTTGGTATACTCCGTGAACTTTGGTTTTACCACAAAGCATAGTATACAACGGTTTCACTGAAGAATCTTCGACTACTATATATTTAGGATTACAAGCGTCCATCGGCTTGTTGTTGAATGCAATTTTTATCAAGTCTCCAGGCTCTCCTTCAGGTGTGAATTTGACAGGTGTTCCAGCACCAGGAACCGAAAGGAAGTAATATCCCGGAGTAAGGAATACACCACTGGCTGTAAAATAGTAACCATTATCGGGAGAAGGGCGAGCTGTCAGTGTATATGCTTCGGCTTTTTTTACATGCAGAGGTATTGTCATATAGTTCCCAGCTCCTAAAGCCACTTTATTCTGGTACTGTCCTATAAATTGTAACGAATCACAATTTCCTAGTTCTGCAATGGCATTTCCCATTTTTTCTTGAAAACAATTCCATTTTTCACCATCCCACTGATTCAGTCCAAGACAAAGTTCCTCATCGTCATTTTCTGTCAGGTTGTATACTATTAATCCTTTGTGTGCTGGTTTTTCGGCAGCATATGTAGCGTCAGCATTCGGATCATAGTCAGGATCATCAAAGTTTGAAGCATTATAACCAGCTTCTCTAATGAAAGGGTATAATTGGTACTTCTTTTCTAAATTTACTCTAGGAAGAACTAATCCACCTTTGGTCGCTGTTACTCCTCCTTCTTTACTCTCAATTTCTTTGATGTCTAAAATAGCGGCTTTTTCGGGAATAAGATTGCTCCCAATTGTTACTTGTGCCTTTATAGGCGAACTTCCATTTGTAATTAACAACAAACAGAGTAGGAAAAAAGTTAATTTAATCTTCATTGTTTTATAAATTTTGTCTAAGGTTATTTTTTATACAAAATCAGATTGAGGTCATTTCGAAAAAATGTGTGTGATGAATGAGCTACAAAATGTATTCTTTTGTATAAAAAACAAAAATGTTGTGTGTGAATAATATAATTTGTTATCTAATCTTTTTTGTAAAATGTGTAATTAATACGCTATAACCTGCTGCTACAGAAGTAAATAATAGTCTTATTGACGCAAAAAACAGTACTTATAACGCAAAATTAGTATGCAAATATACTAATATCTATCATATTATCAATATATGGATAAGAAAAAAGATAGACTCGTTTATTGATAGGTTCAAGTATACGGGATTTTATAATAAATGATATTGTAGAGAGTTGAAGAAATGTTTGTACTGTTCTTTTTTTTGTTATGTTTTATTCTCTTAAAGCTTACGAGGTTCGGCTATCACTGTATAATAATGATATGATTCTTTCTTTTCATTATCTACTGCTCCCAATAATGTAATGTGAGATTTATCTGTATCCCATATCGCAATAGGCATATAAGTAATACCTAAACCAAGTCCATCGAGTGCGATAACAAACCGCTTATGGTATTCTTCAAGTAAAGGAGAGTTAGCAAAGTCTTCATTCTTGTAGTTGTAGACAGGATTTCCATATAAATCAGTTATGTATTCGGACAAAAACTCGCGCGATTCTGCACGTTGTTTTAGTTCATCTGCATTCGGGTCTGATATAGGAAATGAGCCTACCGTATATTCTAGATGAGCATATGGTTTTTCTCCTTTGACGTGAGTTAAGCTCAATTGAAAATTACGAACCACATTATTATATCCTCCTACACTATAATTGCCAGGCTTATCGTTGTTCTCCCATTTTAAGCTTAAAAAGTCACCATCGATATAACATTTGAATTTCAAGGTATCAGCTTCTGCTATCTTTCCTTCTTTATATCCACTGATGATGGCACTATAAATACCCGGTTTTAAGAATGAAATGTCCATATTACCTGTAAGGGATTGCTGTCCGGCTATATATAATTCTTCGTTGAGGTCGGGTACACCCCATCTTACAGAATCAAATCTGTCGAATAGCTTAAAAATACTATGTTGCATATCGGGCCAAATGCTCGTAGGCTCCAGAACGTTTAAGTCTTGTTTCCACGATTGTAAAGAAAGCTTGTCTACTATCTGTGTCTCTGGAGTATCTGGCTCATCGTTATCGCACGAATAGAAAAGGAAGGAAGTAATTGCTGCAAGTATGTAAAGTGGATAATGATATGCTTTCATAGTTTTGTCTGTCTCAGTTTACATCCATAAATTTAGTAATAAAATAGGAGCAATAAAAGATATTCTCTCTTATTATTCATCTTTGTTGAGTGATTATATTTTTAGATGGTGCTAATTGAACAATCTTTCTCCTTTTCTGACCAATAAAAAGCCCTTTATGTAACGATAGAAGGCTAATTTCGTGTTGTCGTAATTTGAAGCGGATTTTGCTCATTTAAAGAAAGCTTTTTCTATCTTTGCGATCACTGAAAATTAACTTTTAACCTATATCATGGTATCAACTATTACGCCCAAAAAACGCATCACCTCTATCGATGCTATCCGCGGATTTGCCTTATTTGGCATCTTGCTGATTCATTGTATGGAGCATTTCGATCTGACATTCACCCCCGAGCTGGCATCGCCGTTCTGGCAACAAGTAGACAATATCGTATTCGATGGTGTTTTTTTCCTTTTTGCAGGTAAAACCTACGCCATTTTCTCGTTGCTTTTCGGTCTGAGTTTCTTTATGCAAATGGATTCGCAAGCCGAGAAGGGAGTCGATTTCCGTTGGCGATTCTTGTGGCGTCTCTTGCTGCTGCTCGGATTAGGCTACCTCAATGGGCTTATTTACATGGGCGAGTTTTTCCTAGTGTATGGTATATTGGGAATATTTATGATACCACTCTTTAAGCTGCCGACGAAATGGTTGGTGGTGCTGATGGTGCTGTTCTTCTTGCAGATACCTGATATTATTGCATTTATGTCGTTGCTAAGTGGCAGTGCACCAAACGAACCATCTTATCTGATGACCTATATGGACGAGTTGTATGCAGATATGGTTCCTGTGTTTGCCGAAGGATCGTTTGCCGATGTGGTCAATTACAATATGTGGAAAGGTCAGTTTGCCAAAATACTTTGGGTGATCAACTATGCACGCTATAGTCAGTTGTTGGGACTATTCATTGCCGGTATGCTTATCGGGCGTTTCGGCATCCACAAGAGCGAAGAAAAGATGATAAAATACAGTAAGCTTGCTCTTCCTTGCAGCATAGCAGTGTTTGTGTTTTTCTATGCAATCGTGTTACTGCTTCCGGTATTTGGAGTAGAAGGTTATGCGCTTCGCAGTGGCGAAATGTTATTTAAACTGTATGCCAATATGGGTATGATGATGATGTATATATGCGGTTTAACATTGTTATATTATACTTTCAAAGGAGCCAGAAAAGCACTGGATGGCATTGCTCCGGTAGGACGCATGAGTGTGACCAACTATATGGCTCAGAGTGTTATAGGCGTAGTATTGTTCTATGGCTTCGGTTTTAATTTGGCTACAAAGCTCAGCTTCTTTGAGTGTATGCTTCTCGGATTGGCCGTTTACGCTGTATTAATGCTGTTTAGTAGCTGGTGGATCAAACGTTACTACTATGGACCTATAGAGTGGTTGTGGCGCTCGCTGACATGGTTCAAGAGGTTCCCATTGCGCAGAGTGTAAAGGGAAAATATATAAACGAGCAGCCGTTGACAAGCAGTCAGCGGCTGTTTTGTTGTAACTTTTTATTTACAATGTGTTTTATTTTTCCTGTTCCAATGACAGTACCTCCTTCTCTGAACTCGAAAGGCATACCCTCTTTCAATCTGTTTTCAAATAATTCAGTAGAAATAATTTCAATTTCTGCATTTACTGTATCCCCAGGGAATACAATGTTTCTATCAATGAATATTTGTTGCCCCGAAGTTTGCATCTCTTCAAAGTCGAATCTGATCTGTGGCCTATAGCCGGAATGAGCTGGTGTTTTTCGCCCTCCTTCTTCAGTAGTCCTATATTTTAAGGTAGCGATAAAGTCAGCTTTAGAATTCTCGACTTCATATTTGTTTTCGTGAAAATATTCATAAGCTTCAGTTTCTATTTCTCCACAGTCGGAGATAAGATTATCCTTGTCATCGTAAATCTTATAATTCGTTTGTGCGTCTCCTATACTTGCAGAGCCGTCAAGCCCTAGGAGGATTGTATAAAAACTATCTGTTAACAGCGAAGAAAGAATATGTCTGAGTTTCTCCATTTGTTCTCTGTCGAGATTCATTTCTTCTAGTTTTGCAGAAACATAACTTCTTCTCTGCATATCAGATTCGAAATCAAAAGAGGTTTCTATCAGGTTTTTTCTTTCTAGATAAAAATTCTTTACAAATTCTTCTGCGGTCATAGTTGTAATTGTTTTGTGAAGACTGTATATAGTTAATAGTTATTCCTCAAAAATACTAAAAAGAATCAAAAGGTATCATGTATAGCAATCGCTAACAAGCAGTCAGCGGCTGTTTTTTTGTTCTAGTTCAACAATATCTTAACACACTAAAGAGAGGTTTTGTCTTTTTGTCAAAATATTTTCTATAAATTTACATATCGAAACAACGGATGAGTAAAAAAAGCAGACGCAGCAAATTTATTGTTTTCTTAAAAAGTGAGGTGTAGAACAATAACCCAAACATAGGTTGTATGATAAATAATAGAGATCTAAGCTGGTTGACCTTCAACGAAAGGGTCTTGCAGGAAGCGCAGGACGAAACTGTTCCCTTGCTGCAACGTTTGCGGTTTTTAGGTATATTCTCTAACAATCAGGACGAATTTATCAAAGTGCGTGTAGCTAACATTGTGCGCCTCAGCCAACTGAAAGAAAAGAAAGTCTCTCGCTTTACGGGTGGCTATACGGCTCAGGAGTTGCTCCCGTTGGTCAATCAGAAAGTAGCAGAGAGTCAGCAGAAGTTTACTGATACCTATGAAGAAATACTGGCGCAGATGGGCGAACAAGGTATCTATGTCCTCAACGAAAAACAACTGAGCAAGAAGCAAAAAGAGTTTTGTTACGATTATTTTTCTTCCGTTGTTAGTCCTCAGCTCGTTCCGCTTATTCTTCGCAAAACAACCCAAATACCATTTTTGCAGGATAATAATATTTATCATGCCGTAAAAATGACTTCGCGCAAGGATGGCAAAAATGCACGTTATGCCATTCTGCAAATACCGGTCAATACTTCGTGTCCTCGTTTCGTGGTGTTGCCGTCGTCTAAGGATAAAAAAGAAATTATATTTCTGGACGATATCATTCGTCTCAACCTCGACGATATTTTCTTTATGTTCAACTACGAGAGCATTGCTGCATATACCTTCAAGCTGATGCGCGACTCATCATTGACGTTGGACGATGATCTGACGAAGAGTCTGCTCGAAAAGATGGAAGTAGGACTCGAAAATCGTCTGCACGGACAGCCTGTGCGATTGATCTACGATCGCGAAATGCCTGACGACCTGTTAGGAATTCTCGCAACCAAACTGAAACTTGATCAGGAAGGAACGCTGGATGCGGGAGGACGCTACCACTTGTTGCGCGACCTGATGAAGTTCCCGAAAATTCGTCCCAATCTGGAAGAGGCGACTTTCGTACCGCTCAAACATCCCGATATTAAGCCATTCTCGAGCATCTGCAAGGTGATAAACAAGAAGGATATTTTTCTCAACTACCCTTATCATACGTTCAATCATTTTATCGACTTCCTACGCGAAGCTGCTATCGATCCTAAAGTGGACAGTATCAGCATTACGTTGTATCGGACAGCCGAGCGGTCGAAGGTGATCAATGCCCTGCTCAATGCGGCTAAAAATGGTAAAAAGGTGGTTGTATTGCTCGAACTCTTTGCCCGCTTCGATGAGGAACAGAATGTGGAATATACCGAGCTGCTGCAACGTCATGGCGTAAAAGTTATTCATGGTACCAGCGGCATAAAAGTGCATAGTAAGCTGGTGCTTGTGCAGCGAAAGGATAAAGGCTATGTGTTTGTAGGGACGGGAAATTTCAATGAATCTACCGCACAAATTTATGGCGATTACGGGTTGTTTACCTCCAATCCCGAATTTGTAGAAGATGCAAAAGCCGTATTCGATTACTTGCAGAATGCTCATAAGAGACCTGCTTTCAAACAGTTGGTTGTGTCACCTGATTATATGCGCGATCATTTCGAAGGACTGATCAAACAAGAAATAAAAAATAAACAAAACGGTAAGGACGCATTTATTTGCGCTAAGCTGAATAGCCTTACCGACGAACGGATTATAAAGCTGCTCTACAAGGCGAGCCAGGCTGGAATTGAAGTGCGCCTCATCGTCAGAGGGGCTTGTTGCCTGCAACCACAAGTAAAAGGGATGAGCGAAAATATACGGGTTATCAGCATTGTTGATAAGTTTTTGGAACATGCCCGTATGGCTATCTTTTGCAACGGTGGCGAAGAAAAAATGTACATCATGAGCGCCGACTGGATGAACCGCAACCTCGACCGCAGGGTAGAGATTGCCGCTCCCGTCTTGGACGAAAAGATCAGACAAACCCTTCGGGATGTGTTTGAAATACAGTGGAGCGACAATGAAAAAGCGCGTGACCTGTCTGTCTTCGGATGCAATCGTTATGTCGAACGGGGAGATAATCCTTCGTGTCGTTCACAAGTAGCTTTATATGATTATTATAAGAAAATGTAATTATACGCGTAAATTGAAATTATGAATACAGATATATTTGCCGGAATCGATATAGGATCCAATGCCATTCGTTTGTTAGTCAACGCTGTGTCGGGCGATCCTGCCAGTCCAGATTTTAAAAAAGTAGCTTTCCTCCGTGTGCCTATCCGTTTGGGAGAGGACGTGTTTATCAAAGGAGTGATCAGCGAAGATAAACGTCATCGTTTGAACGAAGCCTTGCAGGGCTTTTCGCATATGATGAAGGCTTACGAGGTAGAAGGTTATCGGGCTTATGCTACCAGTGCCATGCGCGATGCTAGTAACGGCAGCGATATAGTAGCCACCATAGAACGCGAAAGCGGTATCAAAATAAATATTATCAGCGGACTGGAGGAAGCCGATGTGATCTATCAGGCAGGTAGCCTCAACTCGCTGATGGACAAGAAACGCAACTACTTGTATGTAGACGTAGGAGGGGGAAGTACCGAAGTGGTTGTGTTTAGCAATCAGCAGAAAGTGACCTCCGAATCTTTTCAGCTGGGTACTGTTCGTATGCTTGTAGAGGCAGTTCAGGAGGATGAGGTAAAGCGTTTTAAGACATGGCTTAAGCAAGTTTGTAAGGACTACTCTTCGCTGAGTATCATAGGGTCGGGGGGTAATATCAATAAGGTGCATAAAATACTGGGCAAGCGCGCTAGCGAACCTCATTCTTATACCGAAATGAAAGTGCTGTTTGATGCGCTTAAAGATCTAAGCTACGAAGAACGTATACGAAATTATAAGTTGAACACGTATCGTGCCGACGTTATCATTCCTGCTTTGAGAATCTTCCTTACCATAGCCAAAACATGTAAGGTAAACGAGATTTATGTGCCAAAGGTAGGGGTCGTAGATGGTATTGTACGTCAGTTGTATGCCGAAAAATATAATCAGTAGTTTGCGGGATGGCAAAGCATAGGGTTCTTGTCGTATTGTTGATTAATATACTGGCTATTTTGCTGATTGTAAAGGCTCTGTTCTTCGATCCCAAAAGTGATACGAATGGCTTATTCGCTATTTTTGTAGTGGTTTTTACGCTCTTATTCGACTTCTATGCCGTTATCATCAACTATATGTTCGACAATACGGAAAAGAAAAAAGTCTACCTCGAAATAGCTTTTTTTGCATCACTTTTGTTCCCGGTTCTTGGTTTCGTTTATCTTTTTTATCTATAGTAGATAGATTGTTTAAATTTACAGTCTTAGAATACTTTTCGTCGTAATCCTTTTCCTTAAAGGGTTTGTAGTATATTGTTGATATACTGTATGTAAATAGATAACAAATCTTACTTGTTTTTTACTTTTTTTGTGAGTTAAGGGTTAAACTATTTCATTCCTCTAGCCGTTCTAATTATGTTTTTCATAGTATCAGATTTTAAGGTTAAAAGAGAATTGAATTAGGTTGTCGTGAGACAACCTTTTCTCTTTTATATCGGTTTTAAATATTGATTGAGAGATTTGATAGTAAAAGAGTAATAATAGGGTAAAAAATGTTTTATCTTAGTTTCTAGTAATTATAATATTTTCTTTAAATCTGTTATTATGAAAAGAGGCTGTCTTATTTCGATCCTAATAACATTTATAATGTTTGGTTTCTTTTGTCTTATTCTATACAAAGGTTCTCAAAACTCATTTTTCAAGACTTATGACAAAAAAGACTTAACTGATAATTACGATAAGCACGAAAAAGAGATTGCAGAGTTTATCGTTTATTTCAAGTCTATTATTCCCGAAGATATGTATGTCGATATTGAAATTAATGATACTGAAAATATTGATATATTCCACGTATGGAAAGATCATATAAATTATGGCGGTTGGGATATAGATATTCGTTCGACAAAAGCCGATACAATTTTCTCTGTTTTAAATTGGGATAAGACGCAAATAGAAATATTGAAGAAGAAATTGGATGCAATAAATTGTATCTCTATAGATAACCGCTACCCTGTCAATTTAGGCTTTCAAAGAAGTGTGATGAGTAAATTTTATTATACTATATTTGATGAGCCAATTGCTCAGAATGATTCTTTGATGGAATTGTATGATACAAAATGCGTATACATTTATTACCGAGATAATGTTGTGCTTCAGTATGGTAGTGGAGCAACAGGAAGTATTTGTTTCCCTCCAAGATTTCTAGGGGAGGAGTGAAAGAACGAGGTTCCTTGTTCATTTTCAAGCTTTAATGCAGAATAAGTAGAATATAATATCAGTTGTGAATAACGAGTTTTCTTTCTCCTCCTTTCCTTTACTGATATTAAGCTAATTCATTATCTTTAGCATCAGCTTTTTTTTGTTGTACGATCAATTTGTTGGGAATGAAAAGATTTGTCTTTGTTAGTGTTTTGTTTACGCTTTTGTCATTGAGAGCATTTGCTCAGGATGTGCCAACAGAGGCAAAATATCCTCAACTTTCCGAAGAAGGCGATCTGCTCATTCAGTTGTTGAAACCTCACGAAGGAAAGGTTATCCTTATCGATATCTGGAGTACATGGTGTGGACCTTGTCGTCAGGCAATGAATGATTTTTCTGATGCAAAAGAATCGTATAGAGGCAAGGATGTCGTTTTCGTCTATCTGGCTGATGAACTATCTCCCGAAGAAGCATGGCGAAAATCGTCGGCTTCTACCGATGGCATGCATTATCGATTGACAAACGAGGATATGAACTACCTGAAAAATAAGCTTGATGTGAGCGGCATACCCAGTTATGCCATTTTCGACAAGAAAGGAGAGCAAGTCTATTCCCGCACAGGTTTTGAAGGAGCAAAGAAACTATCGGAGGTAATAGATAAATGCTTGGCTGAATAAAGGCTATAAAATAGAAGCATGATATAATAATTCATACTTTCATCGTTTATACTATCTGATGCTAATAGCTTTAATAAGAACAGATATGAAATAAAACTGCTGAGAGATTGGGGTACTGATGATTTTGGTTTCTCCGATATTCGTACCAACAAAAGGTATTATAGGAATAATTTGAACCAACAGAAGCCCAACGAAAGAGAGAAGGATCCTGTTCCTCAAAATTCTTATTTCCCGACATTAGGCTTAACAAAAAGCGGAAAAGAAAGAGAAATCATGTTTGTTGATCCTTCCGAAAACAGCAACTATGTCGTAGGTTTAGCTTGGGGGGCACCATGGCATCACGAAAGTGATAATACAGATTCGGCAGACTTTAATTATTTGATCGGTTCAAAGGCTGACGACACAGCTTACGGAACTGTTTTGGTGGCAAAGAATGGCTTCTCTTGGAATAGCGGTTTGGGCAATTCAAATGTTTCGAAAATAGCAATTCACAACCCTAAAGGCTATGAGAAATATGGAGCTATCTTAAGTTTACAGAATGTGAAGGATGTCCCTCCCCTTGACTTACCCTCCGGCAATATTCGCAACAATGTATATTTTGACGCTAACGGTATTTTGCAACCACTATCGGACACAAATCAGAAAAGTAAAGTCTTGTCTCGAAAAGTACTTGACGCAGATTCTACATACATACTGGCTATCCCTAAAAACAAGGGGTGGAAGGGAAGCGTACGTTTATACAATTCGGATAACGAAACTGTTGGCAGTCCACAAATTGTAGAAGCCGAGATAAATGAAGAATACAAGGAGTACGATGAATATATATTTGAAACAATGAACGGTTACAAATATCTCTCTCTTGAAATAATGTTCGATTCCCCTTCCGATCCGGCATCTCGTTACGATATTAGTAATACTACCCGCTATAAAAAGTTTAATGAACAAAACGAGATGATCGGGTGGAGAGGTACTAATATGTTCAAAATGGAGATAGAAAATTCTCCGGATAGCTATGCCCGTAGAGGGTGGTATAAGGGTGCAACAGCTAATAGCCTTTGGAATGGTGATGGGGAGGTCAATGCTATTGTCTGGCTCAATGCCGGAGAAAAAGTGACGCTCGCCGTTAGCTCCGACAATGGGACTATTGTGAAAAGGGGGCGCCACTGGGGGTGGGTATATCATAACTTCGACTTCGAACTCGATATCACACCTTTCCGCACCGATGCCGATTGGATAAAAGTAGATTCATCGGGAACGGGTACGGGTGTAATGAATTGGAACGATCCGGTTACTTTCCCTAAAGATAAGATCGACCTGGTCAAATTCCTTCCAAACGATGTGCGCACCGATGAATTTATCGATAATTTTTGCAAAGCATTTAATCTTAATTTGACACAAAAGGGTAAAACCGAATTCTCGTTAGACCTCAAGCAATCTAAAAAAGCACAACATTTCGAGGTTATAGATCTTGATAAGTCTGCCACTGTGCTGAAAGTGGCAAACGAATCGCTCGGCTTGCCTTTTGGCTACTCGCTTGGTTTTACGATCAACAATAAAGAGGAAGGTTATGAGATATCAGGCAGGGATGATGGAGGCGGTACTTACCTCACCGGAGTTCCCGAAGGTACACCGACAGAGCATAAAAGCAGTTTTTCGTACAACTGGTTTAAGACTATCAGTAAGAAGGAAAAGGATGGTAGAATAATACCGATACAGCTGCCTGTTATTTCAGATATCGAGCCTTGGACCGACACTGCGCCTTATATTGAGGCAATGGGCAAACGATATTGGAATCTGGCTCAACGCTTCTGGTACTTCGATGGTTTGCTCAACGACTTGGGCGCATCGTTCCATTATGGTAAAGATAAGGAAGAGTTGAAGTTGGCAAAAGTGTCGAATGCCTTACCCGGAATGAGTATCTTATCGTATAAGGATGAAGATAATTCTATTCTCGACAATTATTTCTCTCTGGTGACGGATGCAAACTCGAATTATACGGTTGTAGAAAGCCATCTGACCCCTCTCGAATACAGCAAAATAGGAGATGGAGCCCGTGTCCGCTTCAATGGTGACCTCTACTACGTTGCCGAGGTAGATGGCTACAGTCCGCTAGGGCGAAAACCTGCAAAACTGAAACTGATCTGTAAGCTACTCTGATAAACAGAAAGCGTTTAATTGATTGACAATTAAACGCTTTTTTTATTTTTATATCAGAAAAACTACATTTCGGGATAAATATAAATATCGTAATATGCACCCGTCCCGTTCATTTGGGTCACAAACTGTGGCGTGTTGCCAATCATATCAACAGTTTCGGCGTGTATATGTCCGCAGAATACAGCAAGAACATTCTTTGCATTTAGTATCTCCTCTCTGAATTTGTAAGTCGTTTTGCTATGCCCCTTCTCAGGCCAAGGCAGCCTTCTCTCCGTTTTGTAACCAGGATCGGTATTCGCATTCCAGTTCGGATTGCCGCATCCGTAACCCACCGAACGACCTTCGGCATATAATGGGATATGCATGCAGATCAAAAGAGGTTTGCCGGTCTTGATTTGTTCTTGTAGAAAAGCAAGTTGTCGGGGAAGAATCTCATATACCGAATTATCGATCATCAACACCCGTACATCTTTCACATCTATATAATACATCAACGGATCTGCAGACTTTGGGTACAAGGGCATCAGCCGTTCCGAGATCCATTTGTCGCGCAGATCGATCGAACTTCCCGACATTCCCTCGTAGTGCCAGTCGTGGTTTCCTGCCGTATAGCTGTAGTTGACCTGAGCGCTGTCTAGCTTTTGCCGACACCACTCTACCGCAGCTTCGGACGGAAAGTTGATAATATCACCGCATAGCACCAATAGATCAGCATTGCTTTTCTTAGAATGATTTATTGTTTCCAAAAAAGCCTGACGCGTAGTCATTTCCTTACCTGTCCGGAAGTGTTTCGTAATCCTGTAGGCATCAGCCATTCTGGCACTGTACTGCTTAAAGTCATTCTCTCGCTCGTCGGATATAGCTAAATGTGTATCGGCAGCAAAAACAATGTGTCGCAGTTGTTGAACATTCTTCGAATAAATGGAAATTCTGTTTCCATCCACCGAAATAGACCGCCTTATCGGTTCTTGTTTAGGATAAATATCATATACTGGTTTGTTGGCAAAGGTGAAAAGGCTTGTAGCTAAAAGTACAAGAAAGCATATCTTTTTCATAGCATTAAGATCGTTTTGGTTTCTTATACAAAGATAGCAAAAGATGCTGTCCCCGATAATGAATTATACTTGAAAAGAAATCTCAAAACGATCTGCCAATCTCTACTATTGTCAATGTGCAAAGGCCGGAAAGTGCCCGTTTAGTTTTGCAAGCAGTAGCATACCAAGCAAAATAAGAAGTGCGATGATGGTATAAACTCCTATTTCGAAGAGGCGGTTGATAATCCTTTTCTTATCTCTCATGATGTACATCAACTCTGTAAAGGCTGAAACAATCAGTGTCGTTAGGGTTAATTCTGCTATCATAGTTGTAGGTTTTTAATTGTATATAAATTTAAAAACAATGAGTCAGAAAGACGTTTATATACAATGAAGCTTTGATTACAAAATGGTTAAGAGTTACTCTTGCTAAAAAATAGACTGTCGGATCCGATATAAATGGATATTTGAAATCTAGTTTGTAACTTTGGGAGCACAAAAACGAAGAATTTCACAAAAGATAAACAGATCAGCATCTTCGTTGACGATAGGCTAACTATTTAACATCAAAATATGAAATCGAACAAAACAATCTCTCTCTTGGCTGCGTTGCTTATTTCCGTAGGTGGAACTTTGATGGCGCAAGACAAAGCATCCTACGTCAATCCGATGATAGGAACCGTAAAAATGGGACATACCTTTCCCGGAGCATGTGTTCCGCATGGTATTGTTCAGCTAAGCCCCGATACGGATACCATTCCGCAAAACATCAATGGCGTTTACAACAAAGACACCTACAAATACTGTGCAGGCTATCAGCACGACGATAATACGATCGTAGGCTTTAGCCATACACATTTTAGCGGAACAGGACACTCCGACCTAGGGGATATCCTTGTCATGCCGTATACGGGCGAAACGAAGTTCAATCCCGGAACAGCCGACAACCCTGATAGCGGCTATCGTTCACGTTTCAGTCACGATACAGAGATTGCTCGTCCCGGTTACTACGAAGTGATGTTGGACGATTACCGAGTAAAAGCTCAACTGACAACTACCGAAAGGGTAGGAGTACACAAATATACATACCCAACGAGCGAAAAGCAAAAGCTGATTCTCGACCTTGTACATGGTATTTACAACTACGATGGCAAAGTATTGTGGGCAAGCCTGAGAGTGGAAAACGAAACCCTGATAACTGGTTACCGCATTACCAACGGATGGTCTCGCGAAAATTATACTTATTTTGCTATTTCGTTGTCAAAACCGATCAAGAATTACGGCTATGTAGATCGCGAAAAACCAAAATATGTTGGTTTCTGGAAGAAATTTAAAATGGATAAGAATTTCCCCGAAATAGCAGGTCGCAAGATTGTGTGCAACTTCGAGTTTGGAAACGATAACACACCCCTTGAGGTGAAAGTGGCTTTGTCGGCAGTGAGTACCGAAGGAGCGGTTAAAAACCTGAATGCCGAAACAAAAGGAAAAACATTTGCCCAAATAGAAGCCGAAGCTGAGGCTAAGTGGGAAAAAGAACTAAGCGTAATTGAGGTGCAAGGTAGCGACGACCAAAAGACTATGCTTTATACATCGCTATACCATACGATGATCAATCCGTCGGTATATATGGACGTAGACGGTCAGTACAGAGGATTGGATCATAACATCCATCAGGCAAAAGGTTTTACCAACTACACTGTATTCTCGGTGTGGGATACCTATCGTGCGCTTCATCCGCTATTCAACCTTATCAACCGCGATCGTAGCAAAGACATCGTAAACTCGATGCTGGCGCACTACGAGCAAAGCGTGCACAAAGCACTGCCGGTATGGTCGCATATGGGGAATGAAAACTGGTGTATGATCGGTTATCACTCCGTATCGGTATTGGCTGATGCGCTGGATAAGGGAATAGATATCGACCGCAACAAAGCGTTGGAAGCTATGATTAGCAGTTCGAATGTTGATTATTATGACGGTACGGGCGAATACAAACGCTTGGGTTACGTTCCGTTCGATGTAAATGGAAGCGGTTCGTCCATCACCTTGGAATATTCGTATGATGACTGGACTGTTTACAATACTGCCCTTAAGATGAACAACAAAGAAGTGGCAGAGCAGTACAAAAAACGTGCAGCCAGTTATCACAACGTATTCGATCCTGAATTGGAATTCGTTCGTGCTAAGATGAGCGATGGCAGCTGGAAACCTAATTTTAACTTGTTGGAAACACACGGACAAGGTTTCATCGAGGGTAACTCTTGGAACTATTCGTTCTACGTTCCGCACGATGTGAAAGGTTTGATGGCTCAGATGGGTGGGGACAAACAATTTGTAACCCGTCTCGACTCTCTTTTCACTATGCACCTTCCTGACGAGTTTTTCGAACATACAGAGGACGTAACTCGCGAGGGAATCCTTGGAAACTATGTGCATGGTAATGAGCCTAGCCACCATATTCCATACCTCTATGCTTGGACTTCGCAACCTTGGAAAACGCAATATTGGGTGCGCGAAATCATGAACCGTATGTATAAGAACACGATAGATGGTCTGTGCGGAAATGATGACTGCGGACAGATGTCGGCATGGTACATCTTCTCGGCAATGGGCTTCTATCCTGTTTGTCCGGGTTCTAACCAATACATTCTTGGCGCTCCTTACGTTCCTTACATGAAAGTGAAATTGGGCGAAGGCAAATACCTGGAAATAAAAGCAGACAAGGTAAGCGACAAAATGCGCTATGTGAAGTCTGTGAAACTGAATGGCAAACCGTACAACAAAGCGTATATCTCATACGACGACATCAAAAACGGTGCAGAACTGACATTCGAAATGGCATCTAAACCAAACAAAAAGCGATTGTTCAAAGACGGAGAGAAACCTTATTCGTTGTCACAAGCGGCTATGTAATTTTTTGTTTGATTATAATATATAACAATTCAGGGAGCTTCTCGTGTTGAGGCTCCCTGATTTGTTTTGTGTCATAAAGTGTTGATTTTATAGCCTGTATTCGAGAATAAATGCTTAATTTTAGAAGATTACATAGAAATGTTAACCCTATAAACGATACTGCTATGAGAAAAAACTTGGGTTTAAGCTATCTGATGATAGTATTGCTAATAGGTACGTTTTTTATCTCATGCTCTTCTGATGACGAGAGATTACGCTTGCCTGTAATGACCGAAGAACTGGTGGACAATGAAATACGTATTGTGTTTTCCCCTACAGAAGAGCAAGCTGAGTTGAAGCTGCAAATGTTATTGACAGGCGACAGTGAAAAAAGAATATTAGTAAACTGGGGAGAGGATGAATTCCTTCATGAAATTCCTTCCGGCGATATTAGCCATGTATACACAGATACAGATAAGGACTATATTATTACCTTACGTCCGAGTCAAGGCGGTAATTTGGAAGGAGTGGATATCTCGGAGCCCGAAACAACTACAAGGATAAAATCGTTGAGGTTTGGTAGGGCATCTTTTTTTAGAAAGATTAGCATATATACAAAGGGGAACATTTTAGAAAGGTTTGATCTTTCAGAAAATCCTCAGTTTAATGGTGATATTATAGGTTTTCCTATAAATAATCCTAGGTTTAGAATAGATGATTTTAGAAACTATAAAAATGTCTCTTTGTTTATTTCGGTTCCAATCTCTGTTAATTTAGAGGGGATTTCAATGGAGTCTCTCAATCTATCTTATAAATTGCAAGAAGAAACAGTAATACCTGAAATAAGTATAAAGAATAGCATTATTGAATATTTAGAGATAAAGAATTTTAGTTATTTAAATAGAACTCTTTTAAGTATAGGGAATCTAGATTTGACAGAGACAGATGTAGAAGTGTTAAGCTGTCAAAGTTTAAAATTAGTTGGTGGATTGGATTTGAGAAAAATGAAGTGTTGCGAACGACTTATTGCTTGGTATCTTGATAGTTTAGATGAAATATATTTTGCTGATACACATAGAACAGTGTATTTGCATGGTGGTTATAATATTAATGATGACCTTCACAAAAGGATGTATACAAATATAGAGAACCTAGATTTTAGAAAATGTACAAATTTGGAATCGTTAGAAGTCAGACAGTTTTCTAATTTGAAAGAAATATTAATTAATAAGACAGAAAAATTATTTTTAATATTATTTACAGGCAATCCTCTTATAGATGAGTATGATTATTGGAATGATCCGGAAGCATTGGGCATCGCTAAAAAGGATAGAGGATTTAATGAACAAAGGAATGAAATTCCAGCAGTATTAGAATTGCAAAGTAATTAAGCTAGGGATTACATATACTAATAAACAACAGAAGAACCTCTATTGAGGTTCTTCTGTTGTTTATCATATTTGGAGGTTTATAGTTGTTGAGATTTAGAAGCTATCCTCCCAAAAGAAAGAGCTTTACCAAGTTATTAGCACCCTTGTTATTATAGATGATGCCCGATACGATAATCAATATCAGACCTAATGCCCCTGATATTTTGAAGATGAACATCATCTCTTTTTGGTTATATCATCAGATGCCCTGTTTATAAATGCTATAAAAATAGGAATTAATCCGGCTAATAATATGATAAATGTATCATTGATTGAACCTCCGGATAAGTATATAACAAGTGAACCGATGATTAAAAATATACCCAGAGATATAAGAACGTAAAAAAATATTTTTCGGAACATAGCATCAAATTTTCATTAAATATACAAATAAAGCTGAACTTATATGAGGAGAAAAAGGAGAATTAATTATTACTAAATCAGTTGCGCCTTTCCCTGAATGGAAAATATCTCGTATATTTGAATATAGATGAATTAATTCACAATATGTCGTTTGACGAATTTGGAGAAAAGTTTTTAAGCTGGTGCTCAGAGTAATACAGGCTAAGGCTCATATTGGGGCTGGTGACTGTATTAACTGTGGGTTTCTTTATTTTGTTAGCCTTTATTATTCGCTGGTTAGACCAGTTATTGATGCTCTAATAAAGAATGGATAAATAAATGAAAATTATAGAGAAAATAGAAACAAATGTTTTTCCTTTCGATTGGGTAAATTTGGAGTGTTATCCTGATAGTAAAGGCTATAGAACTGAGATTTATCTGAAGGATGAGGATAACATAACTACAAATCTTATTTTCATGTTTTACGAATTGTTTAATTCTGAAAAGGAAAATATTTCTATTTACAATAACTCGTGGTACGATTTTACTTTAGATATATTTAATATCGATTCGGAAGAAGCAGACTATGCGTTAGAAGACAAATCGGAGCTAACGAAGAAGTACTTACAAATGCTTATCGAAGCCAATATTGAGCCAACCTATTCTGGTTCGTGTAAATGTCTTGATTGGGATAAGCTTTTGCCTATTGTAATAGACTGTATAGTTTTACATATTGCTCCATATAGTCCTTTGTTTTATAACGAAAAATATGACTTCTTTTTCTATTTTCATCATACAGGTAGTATTGGCTTTTATTTTAAAGAACCATTACCTTATATTTTGGAGATTCTCAATAAATCTAAGAATAGTTACAGATCAGAGCTACTTGTTTAACATTGAAAAGTACATATCATAACCCGAAATAATATGAAAGTGGGGTATGAATCGTCTAATCAGTATTTTTATTTACCGATAGATTTGGTGGAAAAAATGCTTAATATCAATGAGGTAGAACGTTGGATAAAGGCACAGAGAGAATAGGAATGGAGAGCTATAATGCTTAGCATATTCCAGAATATATTATGTAACATAAACTTATAATCAATATTGTATGAAAAATATTTATTTTATATTACTTACATTTTGTATATTACTTTCAGGAGTTATACAAGCTCAGACTGGGGCTTTCAGAATTGAAGGAAAAGTAAAAGGTAATTATGAGGGAGAAACAGTTATGGTTGATGTGCTGAAAGAAGGGGGATTCCCTCAATCTTATATTGGTACTGTGAAAAATAATACTTTTCTTATCGAAATAGAAGACTGCAATGCTTGCGATACGTTAGCCAAAATCAGAATAGGAGATAGCCCTAAAGAAGAATTATTTATTTGGCTAGACGGTAAAGATATTCAAGTAGACGTTGATAATGAGAAGACTACGATAATAGGAACAAAGCTCAACGACGAGTATCAGCAATACCGGGACACCACGGATTATTACTTTAAAAGGCTGGCTTCTTTTCTGTCCGAAAATATAGAAGGAAAATCCGTTTTTAGTTTTGATTCGAGAACTGATGAGTACAAGCTGATGAGGAACTGGGGAAAATTTCGCTATGACTTTATAAAAAAGAATATACAAAACCCCATTGGTATCTACTTGTTTAAAACAGAACTAATTAATAGTATTCCCTTAGGGCTTTATAAAGGGGATAGTGCTGTTATTGATATTTATAAGCTAGCCGATGATCGAATAAAATTAGACCCTACAGCTATAAAATGGAAGGAGAGTGCAGAAATTAGTATTTATCAAAACTCTCAAAAAAAGAATCTACTGAATACAAAAATTGCAGATATAGATGTACTGACTGCGAATGGGAAGAAAAATAAATTATTGAATATAGTATCAAAAAGTGATTCAAAATATTTTATACTTGATTTTTGGGCATCATGGTGTGGTCCTTGTATTGCAGCAATGCCTTCACTTAGAGGGATTTATGGAAAATACAATAAGAAAGGGCTAGATATTATTGCTATATCTATAGATGAAGATACGTCGTCTTGGAGAAAGAAATCGAAACAAATAGATATGCCCTGGATTGATGTACTATTCGATAGCGATAATATGTCAGTTCAAGATTTACAAAAAGCATATAATTTTCAGGCCATTCCCTATTCCATTTTAGTGGACAAATCAGGAAAGATTATTTTTTTTGTAGGAGGAGAGCAACTAGAAAATATATTATATCATTTATTAGCAAATAGTAAATAAGAATTATAAGGAAGAATAACTACAATGTACAGCCGAATGTAATACCCAGAGAATAGTGCCAGTTGAGGTTAGACGAATATTTTTCTAAAGGTTGAGCCTGAAACTCCAAGCCAACCCTGTATCTTTTGTCTATTTGCACTCCTGCACCTAGATTTAACGGAACTGCAAACCGAAGAAGTCTGGTATGTTCTGGCAGTTTTTCGCTATGGGCTGATAATAATCTCATTCGACCCGTAACCCCTAAGTCTATAAATGCCCCATACTTTTCGGTTATGGATGGGCGCAAAGATAGGTTCAAAGGCGCTTCTAGTCCGAAAAATCGTGAATAGCCCGACTCTTTATCTATATGATCTCCATTCAAAAGGAAAAAGCCTGCTCCCGTTTGAATATACAGATTCTTGTAAAGTTTTACATCATAGGTAGCGTCAAGGTAGCCACCCGGCTTAAAACCATGCCCGGCTATTTCATAGGTAATGCTGGCCTTGTATCCCCATTGTGCCATCGAAGTCAAAGAGGTAAGGATGAAAAGTATAATAAATGTTGTTTTTTTCATAATGTTGCGTTTTGTGTTAGTGTTATCTATTCAATTTTTATCGTATTTTAATTGAAGCTATAGAATAGATAGGAGTAAATGTAATGCTTTTGAAACACCGACTCTAATCTTATTCGTTTTTTTTAGATTTTTTTTCATCACTTATCATTAGGTGTAAAGCATCTGTTAGATAGATACAACAATCATTTTTCATATCTTTACCAAAATAATAGTTGAAGAAATACGATATGGCAGCAACCAAAGATATTGAGAGTTTGGACGATATAAAGAAAATGGTCGATCTGTTTTATGCCAGGGTGCGCAAAGACGCTTTGATAGGACCTATATTTAATGAAAAAATACAGAATCACTGGCCCGAACATTTAGCCAAATTGTATTCCTTTTGGCAGGGAATACTGCTCGGCGAGCGTACTTACTCAGGTTTTCCCTTTCCTCCGCATGCCCAATTGCCTATACACAAAGAGCATTTCGATCGGTGGTTGACTCTCTTTACCAAGACGGTTGACGATCTGTTTGTAGGAAAGGTGGCAGATGAGGCAAAGAGCAGAGCTTATAAAATAGGAGATATATTTCAAGAGAAATTAGCTTACATTCGTCGCAAGTAGAGTCTGTGCTGATGATATAAAAAAAGGAGCTGTAACCATTACGATTACAACTCCTATAGAATGATTTGGTTTATACGTACATAGAATAACCACAATCTAAATTAACCTTTCGGCCAACTACCTAAGCTGTACTTATACCCTTCAATCATTCGATAACCTTAAAAACCAAAATAATCTTTATAAACTGCCTCAGAAGCCTATATCGATATATCTTATACCATAATTACTTGCTATGTCGGAAAAGCCAAGGAACAAGTTCTTTTTCCTGAAAAACATTAACCCAGCTTCCATGATTCACACCTTCGTATTCGGTGTACTTCGCGTCACATCCAAGTTCTTTCAATCTATTGTAAGCTTTTCTCGAAAGTTCGGGAGATACTACATCATCTTTCTCTCCATGAAAAATCCAGACAGCCGTTGTTTGAGCATATTTCTCCATCCTATCCAGAGCCGATCCTCCGCATATAGGGAAAGCAGCAGCAAATACGGTTGGCATTCTCCACAGTAGTTCGAATGTACCCATTCCGCCCATCGACAGACCTCCTGCATACACGCGCTTGGTATCCACTTTGCCCGAAGTCAACCACCATTCTACAAGCGAAGTAAGCAGTTGCATCGACTCTGTTGGCTGATCGCTCAACCCAAAAGCAAATTCACTCTTACCATCTATCTCGTGGCGTTGTACATTGCCCCAATAGTCGTCGGCAGGACATTGAGCTACAATGACAATGGCAGGATAATTTGCTCTGAAGTTGTCTATCAGAAAATCTTTGCCATGTGTCAGTTGCTTTTCGTTATCGTTGCCACGTTCGCCCGCACCATGCAAGAATACGAGCAAAGGGTATTGCTTGGTTTCGTCATAATTTTCGGGAAACATAACCTGATAGGGAAGTCTTTTTCCTATCTGTTGGAAACTTGCTGATACGAACTGTCCCATCATGCTGTTGATGAAGAGTATAAATAGTGTTGCTGTGATCAAAAACCTTTTCATGTCGATATGTTGTTAATTTAAGCCTATTAATATTAGATGTTTGTATCAGTCGTCTGTTTCGCCGAAGATGGGATAGAAACCATTGATCCCTATGTGTTTTCGCTCAAGTAAGTCTGTTTGATGAATTCTCCACTTCCGAAAAAGATGCTCAAAGATAGTTTTTTTGAATTAAATATCAAATGAGAAATCTTTGATTAGCAATTTTTATATAAAAAATAAATTGATCCACTAACCAATTTATATTTTAGTACCTTCTTCTAAGATATTAAATTTGTATGTTTAATACAGTAATGTACAACGGAAAAAGATTAGCTCTTTAGTGTCGCTTTACTTGTTTATCCTTTGCTTGACAAAAACTGTTAAATCTAGTACTTATGGATAACAAAAGCCGCTATTGAAAGCGGCCTTTGTGAATTTTAACTATAAATAAATTATTTGACAACGAAATAGTTTAATATCCTGTGTTTTGAACAAGACCTGGCTCAACTCTCAAGCTTGTTTCGTGGAATGGCCACAAATAATTGGTTGGAGCAGTAAAGCTTCTATCTTCAATTTTCAAAGAAATAAGCTTACCATCCGCACCTTTTATAGTATGACCTAACGCCGGTTGATTCAATACTTTTTCGGCAAGTCCCCATCTTATAATATCAAGATATCTAATTCCTTCCCCTGCAAGTTCTATTCTTCTTTCGTTACGGATAAGTTCAATCCATTGCTCTTGAGTATAAGCTGCATATTTAGGAAGAGTAACATCAGCTTCTGTCATATCTAAACCGGCTCTTTTTCTGATCGCATTGATATAGCCTTTTACTTCATCATCAATTTGATTCAGCATGATCTTCGCTTCTGCATAGGTTAACAAAATTTCAGCATATCTTAACAATGAATATTCTAATGTTGTTTCTCCATTATCTCTAAAAGCATCATTCTCTGACATGTATTTTTTGAACCAGTAGCCTGATCTACTCGCTCTTTCCTTCTCATGAAACATAGGAGCATTCTGATCATATATATCTATTTTTTCTCCATAAAACAGATCTCCATGTCCCATGATAGAAGCTTCGTATCGAGGATCTCTGTTTAATTTAGGATTTAATTCGTATTCCTCTTTGGTGTGTTGTGGGCATTTGTCAATAGTGTTACCTTGCAATGTCCAATAGGAGTCAACCAACGATTTTAAAGGAACAACATAAGATTGACCTCCTCCAGTTCTGAAATGAGGGCCTAAATCTCTAAAAGCATATCTTGTCGAAGAACAATCTTTATCCATATGCATGATAAACTCTTTGTTGTTGGAAGCCGCTTCATACTGGAATAGATCTCTGTAATTGGGATGTAGACTGTATTTTCCCGAGTTTATAACATCTTTAGCATATTTAGCAGCCAATTCGTAACGGTTATTAAACAACGCATAACGTGCAGATAAAGCCTTTAATGAATTTGCATTAAACATATATTTATCAGACTTATACTGATCTGGAGACATTTTAGGTGTTATTCTATCTACAATATTAAACAGACTATCGAGTATAACTTCTTTAGGTGTTACCGGTTGTTGAGCACTAACCATATCGGCCGGCTCTAGATGAAATGGGACATCTCCCCATTGTGCAGTCATCATAAAATAATGCCACACTCTCAACCCTTCTAATATGCCTTTATATTTATCACGAATAGATTCATCTTCTACATAAGGAGCATTTATATTTGCTATAAATGTATTTAGACGACCTGTATGTTTACCATGATTTTCCCAGTGCCATAAAAATAAACTAGAGGAACTATTGTAATCGCCATTTGCCAAACGTTGTTGGTGATGACCGTCAACCCTTGAGTAAGCATTATCACTACGTCCTTCTTGCATATAGAACAGCGTTTGATGAATATTTCCATGTGTAAATACGTCTAGGTAACTACTATATACTACCCTTCGTAAATCCTCTTCGGTATTAAAAAACTCTACGAAAGTAGTTGCCTCCGGATCTCGTTTATCCAAGAAGCCATCACATCCGGTAGTAATCAATGCTATTGACAGTATGATATATAAAATATGTTTTTTCATAATATTATTTTTTAAAAGAATGTCACTTGTAATCCAACACTATATGTAGCCATTTTAGGATAAACCCCATTACCGCCATCATATCTTTCCGGCTCTAATCCTTCCCAGTTGGTTACGGTCAAAAAGTCTTGAGCATTAAAATATAGTCTAAGATTGCTTATATCTTTTGTTACTTTCTTAAAAGTGTAACCTAGCTGTAAGCTCTTTATTCTAAAATAAGAAGCATCGCTAATCCAAACATCACTGAGGTATTGATTTGTACTGGCTCCTGTCCAAACTCTGGGGAATCTACTGTTTGGGTTTTCAGGCGTCCATCTATTTTTCATGTAGTATTCTCTAGGAGTGCCAAGAGCATTTGTGCTTCCATCTACAATAACAGGCATTCCTTCCAGTCCTCCAAGTTTACCATTTCTTTTACCGACACCGGTTCCTAAAACAGAAAAGTCCCAATCTTTATAGCCTAAGTCGATGCTAACAGCATAGTTATAACGAGGAAGAGGAGATCCTAATATTACCTTATCATCATCATTGATAATACCATCATCATTCCTATCTACATATTTTACATCCCCAACACGTGTATTTGGCATTTTTGCTTTGGTATTACTGATTTCTTCTTGAGATTGGAAATAGCCATCTGTTGTGTAGCCATAGTAATTCTCTACCGGTACACCTCTATACCATATTTTATCGGGATTATCCTTAAATACAAGCTCATCTTCAGCAGTGTACCCTGCTTTTTTTACTTCATTCTTGTTATCAAACAACATTGCTCCTAATTGATATCTGAAATTATCTCCTACTTTGTCCGTCCACTTCAGGCTTAGTTCCCATCCTTTATTCTCAACTTCGCCTATATTCATCGCTGTCTCAAGGACATTAGCTCCAGTCAATGGAGGAGCAGGGAATTTGGCATAAATCAGATCATATGATTGTTTTCCATATATATCTGCTGTTATATTTAGTCTGTTTCTTAAGGCAGCAAAATCTAAACCGAGATTCCATTGTTTTTGTTTTTCCCAAGTAAAGTTAGGGTTAGGAATTCGCATTGTCCATCCCCATGTATTTACTTTTTCCTGCCACAGATACGGATCTACATCTTCATTTCCTATTTTACCGTAGCTAAACCTAAATTTCAAGTTGCTTATTATATTTTCATCTATGTTATTCTTAAAGAAACTCTCATTATGCACGTTCCATCCTACTGACATAGAGGGAAATATGCCCCATTGATGTCCTGGAGCAAATTTGCTACTTCCATCAGACCTTACTGTTGCTTCTAGTAGATAACGGTTATCAAAAGAATAGTTCACTTTTCCGAAGAATGAAGCCTTTGATACTTGTCTAAAATCAGTAAATGTATAGTCCATTATTTCAGACCCTGCAACTATATATAGTTTATCTTTTTTATCTCTAAGATCTTTCTCGTAGTTGGCTTGAAATCTTCCGGTAATTTGGCTTTCACTAACTCCTTGAGAAGAGCTAACAGAGTGTCCCCACATATCAACAGGAGCTCCATTTCCATCATAAAAACGAAATGTTTGTCTTTCCCATTTACTTGAAGATTTATTCATCATATAAGACAGGTCTGCCGCAATATGAAACTCGGGAAGAATATAATATCTAGGTCTGATATTCAGTGTTATTCTATCATGTAAATTATTTCTCTGTCCACTCTCATTCATTGTGGCTACAGGATTGATATTACCATTGTGCAACATATAATGCTTGGCAATACCAAAATCCGAATCCGGATAGAAAATCTCCTGGGTAGGATTCATCTTATAGGCTTGATTATAGAGGTAATTTGTTCTTCCCTCGTTCGCCATCAAGCGATTTACAGCTAAACGATGAGCGTAGAAGTCTGCCATAATAATGAAACGTTCGTCAATATTGATATTGGTGTTAAAACGAGCACTAAATTTATCAGTCCCATCCTTTTTATTTAACCCATTTTCTGTCAGATAACCCAACATCAGGTTAAATGTACCAACTCCACCACCACCTGAAATATTGGCATTAAAGTTATAAGCACTTGCTCTTCGTTGCATTATAGCATCCCACCAGTCTACATTTGGACCCTCACCTCTTGATGCAGCATCAATCTGATCTTGAGTATATAGCAATGTTTGATTTTGTAGTCTTTTTGCCTCATTGTTTAGCATCATATAGTCTGCAGCTCCCACAAAATCTGGTTTATCCGTTTGGGATTGTACTGCAGCCCAAGAGTGTAAACTAACTTTAAATTCACCAGTATTACCCCTTAATGTTTCAATAATGATAACTCCATTTGCCCCCCTTGATCCATACATTGATGCCGCAGAAGCATCTTTCAATACAGTGATTGACTTTATTTGGTTCAAATCAATATCACTCATGCTTTGTTCCATTCCATCAATAACCACTAAAGGAGTAGATCCTTTAAGGGTTCCAACGCCTCTAATTGAAATTGTTCCTGCATCGCCAGGAGCATTGCTCCCCTGATTTAATACTACTCCGGATACAGATCCGGCAAAAGCCTCTTGTAATTTGAAGACTGGTCTTCTCTGTACTTTGTCTATATCTACAGATTCGATAGAAGAGGCTAAGTGCTTTCTTTCAACTGTGTTATAACCTGTTATTACAACCTCATTCAAGTCTTGATCATCTTCAACTAAAACGATATTTATTGTATTTTCTCCTTTTGTTGATCTTTCAATAGTATGAAATCCAATATAACTATATACTAAGGTTACATCTCCTGTAACATCTATAGAATATTTTCCATCTTCATCACTTGTTGTCCCTCCTGTTTGTCCTTTTACGAGTACATATGCTCCAATAATGGGATTGCCTTGACGGTCTTTGATAGTTCCTGAAATTTGCTTTCGTATCTCTTGCTGGACATCTAAAGGACCTGCACACACCACATTTGGTACGGCTACCAAAAAGGAAATACCAAGAAATAACAATAAGCTAAGAAGTCGATGATTTTTCTTCTTATTCTTCATCTGGTCATTTTTCATAGTTTCATTTTTTAAAATTCATTCATAATAAGAGAAAGGTGATTTTTATAATGCAAATTCACAATACAGTGATACTTGAATATTCTTTCTAGTTAGTCTACCTATCAATAATTCTTTTAGTCCTTATTGTATCTTCAGGACATATAGCTAATTTGCGGTAGCAAGAAGTAAAACGTTTTCATCAAATTAGAATCTTAGGCTATTATTACTATTAGTCAAATGCTGTTAGCGCACCCATTTGTGAAAGAAAATGCTAACCAACAATAATATAGAAGAACACTATTTTTTTCTATATGTATTTCACTAGATCAGATTTTAGGGCTCACTTACTAAGTGATGTTGTTTGCTGCTAAAAATAATATCTTTTTTTATAAATTACCAAAAATTAATGATTGTTTTTGAACACTTTATAATTGGTCAAGTTTCAAATAAACTAAGATTTGAGTGGTTTACTTTTTTTCTATTATCACATACCACAATATCAATAACCTCATAATCAATAAGATGTATACTTCGCACGAAAGATGATTTTGTAACATCATCCAATCCATTAAAGATGCCATTATCAACAAGTTGAAAAAAGAATAGTAAACACAGTACTTCAATTTAACATTTGATAAGCTATAATTTTGTAAATAACTAAGACTCAACTTGTCTTTTTTTTAAACATCACTTAGTAAGTGATGCTGTTTATTCTAGAATCAAGGGAAATTCTTTGATTTACTTCCAAATTTTCGTTTTTTATTACTTATAATAGGATAGGTTATAATAGATCTCTTTTATTATCTTCTATTTAGGAATAGAAGGCTATCTCCCATGACTTTTGTTGAAACAGGAATG
>NZ_OPYL01000011.1 GCF_900343125.1 Dysgonomonas sp. Marseille-P4361 | reverse complement strand
GGATTTACCTGTTTCTGCCAGATTCTTAAATACTTTGTTGCTAGTGACACGTTTGTTCTTACAGACTCTGATCGGAGTGGAATCTACAAAGCTGATTCCTGTGCACTTACCCAAACAGCAGGTTTTAACAAAGATGGTCATAGTCTCAGACAGCTTTGTCGATTCCACAAAACGATTAGAGTCTGTAACAGGAAGCTCTGATTGCATATGTTTCTGTAGATGAAAGTGTTTGTTCATATAAAAAGTTGAAAGAATTAGATAATACTAATAGCTCAAAAGCATCCATCTTTAGCGATCGTTTGGATTTATTACAGAAAAAAGAGAATAAATATATTTTCTAAAAATATACAAACCCATCGACAAGCGAACATATCTTTATAATTTTATCAAAACAGAGCATATTTTTTTATAAAAAAAATGTTATATATTTACAACCGAACAATAGTTGGAAATAAAACTAAATAAATAAGAAAAATGATAAATCTACGAAACTTAGCACTAGTGATATATATACTATTGGCTACAGCTATACATGCACAGGTTACTATTGGTAGCGGGCAAGAGCCCAATAAAGGTGCTCTACTCGATCTGAAAGAAGAGGGTGATACCAAACGGGGTTTGGGTATGCCTCGGGTAGAACTAACCAAACTGCGACCCACCACTCCTACCGAGCTAGCAGCCTCTATCGGTGGAACGGGTGAGTGGGGGCTAGATGAGCATACAGCTCTGATAGTGTATAATACGAAGGGCAACCATTGTGCTACACCTGAAATCTATGAGGGGCTTTATGTGTTCGATGGTGAAAAGTGGCAATATCTAGGACAGAAAGGCTCTGTATCGACCAAAGTAAGCTATTATGAAGATACGCGTGATCAGCTCCTCGGTAAGCAGAGCTACCCTTATCGCTCTTTTGGCAATGCAGGTATTTGGATGACCGAAAATATGCGTTATGTACCCAATGACAATGGGGCAACAATGACAGCTTCTGCCGGAGGTAGTAATAGTTCTTCAAAGTATTATACATATCCCAATGCAAAAGATAATCCAGAAATTGCACCAGATACTTGGGACCCATCACAGGGATTACTTTATTCTTACTCTGCTGCTACCCTCGGAGAACAGGATGAAGAGAATATTGATCAGGGACAAAAGAATATTAATCAGGAACAAGAACAAGTGGCAGGTGATACACCAGGAAATAATGAGGTAGAGATAACAAAAGGTAAAATACAAGGAATATGCCCTACAGGTTGGCACGTACCTAGTGATCGAGAATGGAATCAATTAGAAAAAGAAGTATACAAAAATGCTCATCTATATAGCACTTACACGGAAAACGAATTAAGAGACATCGCTATTTGGAAGCCTTCTTCTTGGAATCCTGAGTGGGAAAGAGGATTAAATGAACGTGGTAGCGAAGGTCAAGGCGGACACGGTCTAGCCATGCTTGGCGCATGCAAGTTTCCAGATCCAGATATTCAAACTGACTCCAATGGTAAAAGTCTCAGTACAGAACAAGGAGGCATAAATATCCCACTGACCAATGATGCTGTTGGTGGTGGTGTGCACGCTGGAGACAAAGCCTGTTTCTGGACTGCTAGTGTCCAAAGCAATGACACTGCCTGGTTTCGAGGGCTCCATAACAAGAGTAAGGGAGTATATCGACAAGCTCATCCCCGTACATACTTGTATTCGGTGCGCTGCAAGAAAGACAAAGACTGAAAAAACGAATATATTAGTTTGATGGTCTATCATACCAATATACGTATGTGCTAGGACTATTTATTATGCTATATATCAGCTAGATATAGTTTATACGCGCTTAGGGATAAACTGTAAGATGCTCTCACTACAGCATGTTGTAATGGGAGCATTTTCTTGTTTGATTGGCTTATGACAGATCGCATATAATTTTACATTCTTCTTCCCTTATCTTTCTTAATCTTCGGTATTACAATCTGCTTTTTGAAGTCCTCTTTTTTGATCTTCGGAATACGTGGATCACCCCATTCCAGACAATATACAGAATCTTCTTCAAGAGTATGTTTAGTGATTTTTTCGATCCCTTCTATCTTCGTAGAATTTGGATTCCAAAGGTGTGGGTATGCAAAACCGCCGCCATACCATTTAATTTTGGCATGAACCATATAATCTTTTTCCAACAAGATTTTATCGCGGACTCGCATCTCGTATTTTCCATACTTGACAAAAGTATCCGGATTCTCACTGCTAAAAAACACTCGATTTTTTTCGCCATTCAAGAAAGCATATGCCGAGAATTGTCCTTCCCCGTCATTTCTTGTCATATTTCTCAAGATAATATACCCCTCGTTCATCAGTATTTTTTCTTGCTCATCAGTTAATTCCACTCCTTTAATGATCAGGTTTCGTTTTATCGGTGTTGTCTGAATATCTACTTTCTGCTGAGCTTTCTGTTCTTCTCTTGCCTGTTTTTTAGTCTCCTCAATATTCATATCGAATGTTTTTTTGAGATTACTAAAGCTGAATTTCCGATCAATCTGTGAGCCTTTAAAAGCAATATTGTCGCATCGAAACGACACTCCTTCAATCTCTCCGGTGGTTCGTCTGTGCTTATACTGCACCTCAATTCCGAACTGCTGAAGAGCAAATGTCAGGTCGGCAGGTATTTTACAAGTCGGTAAAATAGCTTTTACGGCATCGTAAATATAATACTTTACCTTATCGGGGTTGTTCAACTTTTCTCGTTTTACTCTCTCTTTTCCTTTGCCATAAGTTAGTTTATACTTATCCTTTAGCTTCTTGCAAACCTTGACATTTCGTTTGTAGTCGTTGTTAACTGAGATTAATTTCAGGTCGTTGTCAATTCGGTTATACACAATGTGCAGGTGTTCATTGTCGGTACTGTGATGCCGGACAATGATATATTGAGTGTTCTTTATACCCATTTCGTTCATGTATTCTTTAGCTAGTTGGAGCATAAACTCATTGCTCATTCTTGGTTTGTCTTCAGGAGCAAAAGACATGGGGATATGTCCGACAGGTTGTTTGATCTCTTTCCTGCCGGAGCGTTGCATGGCAAAGCTACGGATCATATTTTTTATATTATCAGCAAATACACCTTCAGCTTTCAGCAATTCGGCTGTATCATCCATTACATAGTTGATACAGCCTTTGAAGGATTTTCCCTTGATGTTTTTAGCGATCATAGAGTAAGTTCTTTAATTCAAGAATGAGCATGTAGGCTATCTTTGACGCATTTTCAAAACCTTCTTGATTGGCCTTTTTAGCTAGCTGATTCAGATTGTTTGCCATACCAGCCACCTTACGGATTAGGTCAAGCTCCTCCAGACTAAAGCGATTTTTCACACTTCCCTTTAATGTCATTTCACGGGCATATTGGGTGGGTGTTAGTCTCAACTTTTCAGCCTTTTCTTTAATGGAGTTATAGTCAGCCTCAGTCAATTTAAGATTGATCGAAACGGAAAGCTTGTCATCTCCTTTAGCCGGACGCCCTTTGGCAGTATTATTTCTGCCATTCTTCTTCTTATTTTCCATAATAGCTGCATCTAAGATTATGGAATATCCTGTGCCTTAAAGCACAGGACAGACCGATAGTTTTGCAACCATCGGGAGAAAAACGAAAGGGCTGTAAAGTGAGCTTAAAACAGGCGACCAACGTGAGCCTGTTTTCAAGCAGAGGATAAATTCAAGGTACGCCGGATTTATGCTTTGCGTGGTCACTGCCTCGCAGAGCAAGGTATTTTCGGAAGGAAGTCAAAAAGTCTCGGAGAGCTTTTTGGGTTACCCGAAAGATTACCTTGCTCCTATTGTCAGTCGAAAAAAATAAAGAGGCAAAAGTCTCTTCTATTTTTGATTCGGCGGCAATCTTTATGTACAAGTTTCGGTATAGGACTAAGATGCCCCAACTTTGCAATACGGTCTGTGTATTGCAAATTGCTCTTCAAGGGTAAGCAGAGCAAATGAATGGTAGAAAGTGGATTGAATTTCTCATATTGCAGCATAATTTAATATATCCGACATGGATACTTGGACAAATATAGATTGTTAATTTGATAGTTATATCATTGACTATATGACTTGTATAACTTTGCTTGGGGATGCTTTTATTTGCCATATAGCCTGACAAAACAGAGTCACTCTTATTGCTCCTATTGGTAATATTACTATCTTTAGTACATGTATAATGGTAAGCAAGAAATAGAACCTACGGATGTGCCGGAATCCTTCCAAATTGTACAGCAGAGTCTCAATGATTTTGTAGCAATCAACTACGAAACGGCACTTGGTATGGTCTCACAGCCGCAACTGACAGAATCAGAAATACTGCATTACAAAAGCAAAGTGTTGGATATTATCCGTAACAATCCCCCTCTGGCAAGCTTGCCTAAATATCTTCGTGACGGGAGAGAAGACTATCTCTGGTACAGTGACTTTTATGATGAAATAAGCAAAGATGTTTATCATCGGTATCGTACATTTGTCAAACCAACATGTACAATAACTCCAAGTAATTATACCACAGAGTTGACCAAAATCGCTTTACCTTATTTCAGAGAATTGGTCAACCTCGTAAGTTTGGCACGCTTATGCATAAAATATGAGAAACTTCTTCCAACTCCTAAAGTAAATACTCTTCAAGAAGAACCACCCACAAAGGAAATTACTATTGTTAAGGAGACAAAGGCTACAATAAAACCTAAATCTACCAAACGTTCTTACCAACCCAAACTTAGCAAAGAACAATACGCACTATTAGCAGACTGCATAGAAGCAATAAAATTGTTTCGCTCAAAAATAAAAGTATCTGAACTAAAGAAACTACTTTCAGGAAAACTCCCCGAACCACTACAGGTAACTAACCAAAAGACATTGGTCTATCTCTTTGACCAACTCTGTGAACACAAATACATCAAAAATACGTGGGTATCGGTTGCTGATTGGAAAATATATTCCGACCCTTTTTGTTATTAAATTAAAAATTTATACTATAAATCAGGTATTTCCAGATTGATAGGATTGCTGTAAACAGGTTTGTCGCTCAATTCCATACTGGAGCAATCTATAAAAGCTGATTCAGGTAGTGGTTTTAGCCCTATACTGCTTCTTAGTTTATCCGATTTCTCTTTGTCGTGCAAACATACGCCATTGGCTGTTGTCCATCCTTTATAAGGTGTGTCGAAGTAGGAGCGTCCTTCCGTAATCACATAGTATCTATCCAGAGCATAACTGAAAATGATCGGACTAAGATTACCTTTATCCAGTTCGGCTTTAAACAGATCGTAATTTTTCATCACTTTGTCGGGGCTGTGCGAAAGATAAACAAAACCCACATTCCTTACACAGTCTTGCATCCAGTTCTTTTCGCCTACCTGCTTGCGATTAGGAAAACCATTTTTCTTGACAAACGAAAGAAATTTATCAAAGTTTAAAATATCAAACTCTATAATGCGCTCTCTTAAGACTTCAGAATACTCTTTTGCCCTGATTGTCTGATCGATTGCATAAAGTTGACATAATTCAAAAGCTAAGGCGTCTTGTTCCGGAGTCGACAGTTCTTGAGAATGAATATTTGAATTGGCAAACAAGAACAAGAATAGAGTCAGAAAGATAGTGTGTTTCATTACGTTCGTTTTTTTATGTTAGTGATCGTAAAGAAATATAAAACAACTATATCTCGTTCTTATTCAGCTATTATAAATAATTAAAAGGAATTAATGTTTCATAAAAAGAATATTCTTTTTCAAATTTTTACAATCGTTTGCCCTTTATCACCGAATAGCTGAGCGACGAATTTCGCTCCAATAGTTTGTTGAGGCACACATAGCGTTGCGCATCGATGGAGTGATTGTACTTGTCGATAGGCGTATTGGTAGGGTTGCCAAAGCTGTCGGTCATCCAGCGGTAATTTCGGTATTCGTTGATGATGTTTTTGCTTCGGCGGGTGACGTGCTTCGCATAACGGTTGAGAATAGCAATACCCGTAGCGATGCTGTCTCTGCCCTTTTGTGCAGGCTCTACCTGCCAGCCTAGGGCAGCTATCTCGCGAATGCTCTTCGGCTCGGCACTATCGGCAACGATGGGCGTATTTCTGGGGATGCCTTGCGACTCCAGCACCTGAGCTATCATCGGATTGTCGAAGCCCTTGCTATAGAGCAGTTCATCTATCCACAGTTCACCTTCGTGCAGACGAATATCTACAATAGCCGAAGGATCGTTGGTGAAGCCAAAGTCGATGCCCAGCCAACGTTTCTTATACTCCGAGGGCAAGGACTCTACAATGTCCCAATTGCGGACGACCAGCCCCTGTGGCATACCCGTAAGCCCTTCGCCATACACACGCCACCACTCCGCATCGTGCCGGTTCGATTCTATTTCCTTTATCTGTGCCGCGCTGAGGTACTGGTTGTCGCGATAGGTGGAATGAATAAGGCAGGCTTCGTTGGGGCGAGAGAGTACCTTCTCGTCGAGCCAGAATTCGAAACTGGGGTTGCAGTCGAGAAAGATGGTGTCGGTGGTACGGATAGCCAGTTGACGGTAGGTTTCGTAGTCTATGTTGATGCACTCGTTGACGTAGAGTATATCTCTGCTCGGACCATGTACCTTGCCTGCATTGTCGACCGAAAAAAATTCGATGATGGAATTCTCCACCTTGTAAATCTTGTCCGTTGCATTCCAGTCTCTAACGTTCCACAGGCCTTCTTGCATCAGCATTTCTCGGAAATCGCGGATACAACCCTTTTTGAGGTGGGGCATCGATTCGGACACGATGGATATGGTGAGCGGACGAGCCGAACAGCGGGCGATGGTGTACAAGAGTTGCAGCAAACTGTAAGTCTTCGACGAGCGTGTCGAGCCCTTATTCACAACGTAGCGGTAGCCACGGCGATAAGCATCCAAGTTGCGGTCGTAAACGCTGGTAACTTTCATCTGTACTCTTTCTTCGTTCTTACTCTATCCGTGCATTATACGAATCGGTGTAGTGGTACTTCATTTCCATCTTGAAGAGTTCGTCCTTTGTGTCGTGACGTATGTTCATATCGTCTACAATGATATATCTGAACTCTTTTCCCAACTGTTCGTTGTCTGTCACCTCATACACGGCTTTGGATGTGCTAAGCTCTTTCAGCCAGTCGCATACCTCGCGTGTGATGGGCATAGTCTCTACCGTAAACGATTCGGTTACCTCTTTGCTAAATACGTTTTCTATCCTGCTGCTTGTCGCCTTGTCGGGGGTGTGTGTCTGGTAGAATGTTGTCGCCTTTGTCTTGAAGTCGGTTTTCTCCGTCCCCGAAAAGTTGACACTGCTCCATCCGCCCAAACGGTTGAGGAATATAAAATCATGCACTTTGTACAAGCATTCGGGCATAACCCTGAAGCTAAGCGGATGACTTACCTCATAGATGGTCGGTTCTTCCATGTATCTTTCTCCTTCTTCGTACTGGCACAAGCAAACCTCTACACGGGCAGCGGCAGGACGAGCAGCAAGAAGTGTGTCGAGATTGAGACGAATGGTATTTACCATATTCAGCTTCTGGGGGAGGATGAGATTTTCTGTCACCTCGTCGATCGGTCTTCCGTGCGATGCATAGAATTTGTACAAAAGTCCCAGTTTCCACGATTCTTCCGTATTGCGGTTAGGGTCGGAGAGAATGAAGTTGAGGTATTGGAGCTGACCGGCTGTGTGTGTCAGTTCGGGTTGGGTAGTGAGTAACTTTATCTTCTTTTCATTCCTCTTATCTTCCTTGTCGGTTTCCAGAATTTTGCTCTTCGAGGTATCGAACACATAGGGCGTAAGGTCATTCTTCTCCAAGGTGCGACCATAACCCGTAAGTTGGTAATAAACATTTGAGAGGAAGAACGGATCCTGATTGCTTTTCTTGTCGGCTGCACCTATTATTCTTTTGGCTATAACTCTGTAATCCTTTATCGTATGCGGATTAGCCCATTCTTTCACCTTTGTGGGAGGCATCGAGAAGGAGGGAGACGAAACAGCATTGAGGTTGAACCAAAGCGGTTGCCCTACATAAGCCTTGCTCATGCTGGTGACATACGTCCCAAACTTGCTCTTTTTGGCGTCGTAAGATGGTTTTTCTCCATCCGAAAAAGCAGGAAGCGGATTGTCTTCCTCGCCCAGCAGAACGCCATTGTCGGTGTAGATGTCGAGGTGTATTTCGCAATCTTTGGCACCGCCGCTTATCGAGTCAGCATTTGTCGATCCGGAGGCTGGTTCGTGCAAGAGTTGCAGAATATTATTCGTATCGCCTTTTTGGGTAAAAAGGAATTTGTACAGATCTCCTCTACCTTTGGGGGTGAGTGTAATATTTTCGTTCAGAACGATTTCAGATTTTCCGCCTGCCAACTCGTTCACTTCGAAAGGCGGACTGATATGGAAGTTTCGCCCAAAGAACGAATTCTTCATCAGGCATTCTCTAAGGTTGTTGGCTGTACGTCCGCGACTAGTGGTATCCACATAGAACTTAGTGTCGCTGGTGTCTGATATACTATTTGTTCCTTCAAACTCGTGAATGGCTCCGGTGCTTGCATTTGTTCCTTCTATGAACGTGATTTTAGGGTTGGGGTTGCCGGCTAGGTTTTTATGTATTGTGAAAATATAATTATCAACAGCCTGACTGCCCGATCCGGACTTGCTGCTGAAGGTGATGAAGTTAGGATTGTCGGAGAGCGATACTTGTGCCGGTTCTTCGATAGTAGCTATTTTGTCAAATCCTTTAATTAAATATCCCATAATCAATTAAAATATGCTGTTAAATCTGTTATTAATGCGTCGAATAATCTTTCGCTCCATTCCCTGTCGAAGCGTTGCTCCACCTCCCTCTCCAGTGTGGCAAGAATAGGGGGGGCGGCATAGCCATCGCGCCAGATGGCTTCGGAGATGGCATAGAGCGTCTCGTTGTCGGTGGGGATGCCTCGCCGTTTTGCCCAATCTTCGAGCTGGCTGATTGGAGGTTTTTTGCCTTTTTGGGGCGCACGACCTGCTTCCACAAAGTCGATATAGTTGTCCATCAACACGCGCACCACCACATTGTCGCCATAGTCTACCGCGTACGAAACTGTATCGCGCAGACGGCTGTCGGCAAGACCATTATCGTCTAATATCTCCTGTGCCAAGAGTACAATGTCGCGCCCGATGGCATCTATGGCTGCGTTCAGGGCTTTGTTCATCGTTTTGTTTTTAGGTCAAATTCGGGGAACTTATTGACAAACACTTCGCAACGATTGGCGGGAGAAAGGTCGAAATCGTTGAGTGCATCGTTCGTTTCAAACTCTTTTTCTGTATCGAATTGCTCGTCTATCAGACAAAGATTTTGCATGTTGGCTTGCGTAAAGTTGACCGAAAAACGGCATCCGCAGGCATTGTCGTCGTAGTAGTTGCTCAGTGTGAGGAAGCTCCAATCGGGCAGGATGTTGATGCCCAGTTGGTTGCTTTGCTGTTTGATGCGTTCTATGATGTTTAGCCCTATGGAGAAAGCCAGACTTTGCAGTTGTGTCACGCTGCGCTCCTTGTCGGGCACAAAGAGGATGGCGAAATTGACCGAATTGGTAAATACGTTTCCCGTATTGCGCCCGAGGATAGGATCGTCGAGCCAAAATAGCGGATAGCTGTCTTTGCCGCTTCCCAGTTCGTACTTGCGGTTGTAGTAAAAAGCCTTGATGGTTTTGTGTTGCTGTGCCTGCTGGCGAAACAGGTTGATGATGCTGTTTATCATACTCGTGTTGCTATTTATTGTTTTTTTCTGAGAGTTACTATGAATAGATAAATTGGCAGGAATTTTGTAAAAAGCAGAAAGTTACCTTGTTTTTGTGTTGAAAATCTTACCTTTACAGCTTGATTTAATGGTTTGTCGCAAACTAAAAACTACATAACTAAATGAAAATGAACAAGATCTTTTTATGCTATATTCTGTTGGCTGTGTGTCTGTTATCTGCTTGTATAGGGAATGAGAATAAGACAGCTAAAGGAATCGTCGGCAAGTGGAAATTTCTGGATATAGAATACGACGTAGATGTTCCGAACACCAACAATATAGATAAGCTTGAAAATATATTTGATGGTTACGAGGCTGCGATAAGAGAAGAACTATCAAGTTGGACTATGGAATTTACCAGCGATGGAAAAGCCATTGGCAACTCTCCCAAAGATGACACCTATACTATTTCGGGTGATACGTTGCTTATAGATCTGGGGATGAAAATGGAAATAATGAAATTCAGAATAGAAGGAGATACCCTCATCACCGAAGTAGATGTGACAAGAGATATTGTATCGTCAATATCGGTATCAGCAGAGGGCGATGAATTTAATATCAAAAAATGTATCTGTAAAATAGTTTATGTGAGAAAGAAATAGAAACTGTTCAGAACAAGAAGTCTGTATATAAAAAACGAACCATACAATGATAAAACCTGCCAATCTTATATTATTCGCAATACTGATGCTCTCGAACCTCGTTTCGGTGCATGCGCAGGAACAGAATGCGGATGCTCAGAAAGCAATCTTAGGCAAGTGGGCTATTGCAGATGTGAAAACCGATATTGTAACCTCCGATTCGGCATCCACTACGAAAATTGAGAAGTTTTGGGTTGCTTTGGATCAGGCAATCGGAACTACGGAAGAAACTATCGTTGGTGCAGAGTTTTTCGATGACTATTACATAAATAATAAGGGCGATCGTTACGATTATACTTTGTCCGGCAACAAGATGATCAGCTCAAAGAATGGAGAAGAAAATAATGTTGATGAAGTATCTTTCGAGATAAAAGGCGATACGCTTATCTACTTTTACGATTTGGGCGAAAAATTGCGCGATCTGGTAAAAGCTCTGGAGGATATGAGTGAAGATATGGAAGAAACGGGTGTAGAACGGGAATTTCCTAAAGGTTTGGTAATCGAAAAATGTTTTATCTCTGTTTATTTTTCCCGAGTAAAAGGAGAAACTGAAATTAATTGAAAATAAATAAATATGAAAACGAACAACTTTATCTTGCTGGCTGTGTTGATATTGGCTAGCCTGTTCTCTGTTCATGCGCAGGAACAAACTGTGGATACGAAAAAAGCAATACTTGGCAAATGGCAATTCTCTGAAATAAAGGTAGATATACTTACCTCCGATTCGGTCGTTACAGAGCAAATGCAACTGACTATGTCTTCAGCCCTTGCTCTGACGCAGGAAACAATGGGTCAGATGATACTGGACTTTACCGAAGATGGTAAGATACTAAGCAATCTGGGCAATGATAAAACGTACTGGATAGAGGGTGACAAGCTGAGTATGAAAGAGGGAGGGCGTACCGATGAGGTCAGCTTTGAGATAAAAGGCGATACGCTTATCTACAGTACCGATATGACCGAAGTGATGGCAAATAGAATAAAGATGATGGGACAGATGGGTGTTGATGCAGAGCTTCCCGACGATCTGGTTGTTGAAAAATGTGCCGTTGCAGTCTACCTTGTCAGACCAGCGGAAGATGCCGACAGCGAATGATTTATAGAGTTTTTTAATACAAATAAACTTTTAACACAAATGAAAAAAATAAGCTTACTTTTACTTACTACCCTGATGGCGCTTTGCCTGTTTACAGCATGCGAAAGTGATGAAGATAATGATAACCCTGCGGCGCTGATTGGCAAGTGGAAGTTTGTAGGAGATGATGTTGTTGTACGCACATCGGACAAAGAAGCCGATCGTATGATCATGATAGACTTTGAAGCGTACCTGGAGTGGGAAAAAGATCCGACTTCTATCGAATTTACTACAATTGGTACTTTCTTTGTTGATAATGAACTCTCGGGGACATATACAGTAGAAGGCAATAAAATGTATTTGAAATATAAAACAGAGACAATCGAGGGAGAATTTAAAGTGAAAGACGGCAACCTTTCAGTATCTCGCAGCTTCCTTTCTTACTACGAAGACGAGCAACGTCATAATATGCCTATCGACGACGATGTGAAGATACATGAAGTGTCGCATGTGCAGTATTATAGTAAATAAATAAAGTTTTACACTCGTATATAGATAAATGAAGATATGTCGCAATATATGTGGCATCTTTTTTATTTGTTAATAATATTAAATATTTTCTTCGTGTTTGACATTTAAAGATATATTTGTTTATTGTTAATTTACTAAGTCTATTTTACTGAAAAAGACAGGACTCACAATATAATATATTTTCTATCATATAGTTTCCCATTGTCTCAATTTCCTAATCGGAAGAATAATCAGATAAAATAACCGGATAAGTAACAATATTGGCGATAAAAGGTAGCTGATAAGTAAAACGTATGCTGTTAGTACGTTGATTTATAGCTTATTTATTTTGTCGGATCAGGACAAGAACATTCTTTTAATTAATACTACGTAATAGAAAAGGGAGATGCTATAGAGGTAGCGTTTTCCTTTTCTTCTCAATGGAGGTAAGTGTTAATTAACACGTTTGTATATAAAAAATACTTTTTCTTTGTTAAATATCTTAAAATAAGGTATTTAATGCCTCTGTTTTGGTGTTTCTGTTAAAACAAATAGATAGACTTTCTCGTTATAATGGTAGTGAATTTATAATTTAATAAAGTTATGAAGTATTCTGTCAAATTGCTGCTGATAGCAGCAGCCGGTCTTATGTTTACAGGCTGTGTTACTCAAGGTAAGTTCAACAACCTGCAAGCCGATTATAACCAACTGAGGTACGATTATCAAGACAGCCAGCTGCAACTGACCGAAAGCCGTACGCGAGTACAAAGCCTTGAAGAAAGATTGCGCGAAGCACAACAAAATAACGACAATCTGAGGGCTACGCTAGCCGATCTGCAACGTACGCTGGACAAGAGCCTGTCGCAAAGTTCGGAAGGGAATGCCAATATTTCGAAACTAGTAGACGAGATCAATGAATCGAATCGTTTTATCCAACACCTGGTAAGGACAAAGAACAAGTCCGACTCGTTGAACCTGGTCATGGTCAACAACCTTACCCGTTCGCTTAGCCGCGACGAGATGCGCGACCTCGACATCAAAGTGCTGAAAGGTGTAGTTTATATCTCGTTGGCAGACAATATGCTTTACCGTACGGGTAGTTACGAAATCAGCGAACGTGCGGGCGAAATTCTGAGCAAGATTGCCAAGATTATTCTCGACTATCGCGAATACGATGTATTGGTAGAGGGTAACACCGACGATGTGCCAATCTCTAGGGCTAATATTCGCAATAATTGGGATTTGAGTACATTGCGTGCTTCGTCTGTCGTTCAGACCTTGCAAAATCAATACGGTATAGATCCTAAACGAATGACTGCCGGAGGACGTGGCGAATACAATCCTGTAGCTACCAACAGTACAGAGGAAGGCAGATCGCTCAACCGTCGTACACAGATCATCATCACACCTAAGCTAGATCAGTTTATGGATTTGATAGATCAGGCGCCCGAAAGCTCGTTGGACGAAACATCAATAGAAGATTTTTAGTTCTCCATAACATTTTTCAAACAAAAAGCTTGTCTCTCTGATATTGAGAGCAAGCTTTTGTTCTTATGTTTATAAAAGATGTTTTTTAATCCACTTTTGTATATTCTACAAACCATTCAGAATCCATAGCACCCGGCATATCAGATTCGTTTTTGTAGCTGATAGGGTAGCCGTCCGAATTGTATGTATAGGTCGTAGTACCGGTATTCGCCTCCGTAGAAGAATTGTTATAACTGATGTTTTTCACCTCATTGTTTACCCCCTTGTAGCTAAACAAAGGCAATGGAAGGTGACCAAACCAGTGTGGTGCATTGATGGCGGCAAAGATATTATTTTTGTCGTCATACTCATATCTACCTCCCATAATGTAATTATTCCCGTCAACATTTTTTCCGGTATAAGCATCCTCTATCAGATTTCCGTTCTTGTCGTAGATAAAAAATCCTTTAGATGTTCTTCCATCCTCCCAGCTTTCGTCACGGCTTGTCACTCTGCCGTTGCCATCCACTTCGAGTGTGATAACACCCAGAGCAGAACCTTTTCCTGAGGTTTCGAAACTGTTGTAACTACTTACCAGTTCTATCATTACTTTATTGCCACTGTAGCTTACAGTGTAAGTGTCTTCAAGAACATGCACTCCCGTCTGATGGCTTCCTGTGCCTTCCGACTTCATGTGTACTTTGGTAACAAGATTATCCGTATAGGTGATGGTGTACTTAGCCTTTGTTTCACTTTTGAACGAAGCATTATCAGTCGACAGGTTGTTGATAATTTCCGTAATGCGGTTTTTACCATCATACTTAAATTCGGCTGTAATCTTTGCCATTTCCAATGTGTTGTAAATCTTGGTCGGTAGCATTTTTACGGCAGGCGTGTTTCCTCCTCCGCCACCATTGCCCCCTCCGTCATCTTCATCATCGTCGCTCCCGCATGCAGGAACTACCATCGCTGCCGCTAATAACATGATGGTAAAAAGGAATTTGTTGTAAATTTCTCTCATCACTGTGTGTTTTAGTTTATTGTGTAAAATAGTGTACAAAACAAAGATAGGTGAATTATTTATATACAAAATAGTATCTGCATATAAATTGTATGCAATGCTTTGATTTCCTGATTTGTATTCCGTTAATATCGACTGCCGTATTCCCTTGCTTGTCTTTTCATGTCCAGCACCACCGACTCGGTATATCGCGTGACTGATAGAAGCATAGCCAAGGCAACTATGATGATAGCCAGAATGCCGAAAATCTTATTCACCGACTTGTTGCGAGAGCAGTAACCTGCCAGTGCAAAAATGAAGAAGGTGATAAACAATGATACCGGATCAACCCAACGCTTATAATTTTCGACCCAGTACTGAGCCAGATCGGCATACGTATTTGCCAACAATTGAGCCTCCTCGTAGAGTGTATATCGCTGAATATAGAAGACCGAATCGGGGCTAAGCTCTGTCGTCGTAGCATGTCCGTACTCTACACCCAGCTGTTCCAGATTATAACTCTCGTAGGCTTCGTCAGCCAAGTCTTTAGGCAATTGATTTAGCAATTTGTTCGATTCCTGTATATGCCCTTTTTGAGCATCGCTCAGCGAGTCTATCTTGAAATGCAGCTTCTGATATGAAAAAGTAGATGGCATCGTATTCTTAAAATCGGGATTGCTAAATCCATAAGAATCGCCATCCTCAATAGGCTCTGGGTAGAAACTACCTGTTTTCATTTGCCAATACAAGTTGGCAGACTTAAGGTTGAGGGTAGGGCGCAAGGTAGAATTGTAAACGTAGATACCTCCCGCAAACAGAAGGAAGCACCCCGCCGTCAGGGCAAAAGTTTTGACAAAATCGGCTATTCCGCTAAAGTTTGTAGAACGGAATGCTGCAAAAACAGCTACCGATGTCGCCATACACAGCGCCGATGGTAAAGCCAGCAAGGCTCCCAACAGAGCAAAGTGCAGTCCCTGATCCATCGACAGAGGGTAAAAATCGGGGCTATATGTAGTCAGTATATAGGCAAAATTAGCTAAAGCTGTAACGAGAAAAATAATGATAAAATACTTCCAAAAGCGTTTGCTAAAAATTCTTTTCATATGTGTGTAGTTTTATTTAAGATAGCTACGAAGGTATAAATTATTATTATACTTTAAAATGAATGAATATTAATTTGTTAAATGGGATAATTAGCCTTAGTTTTGTCACACTAATTTTTGAGAATAAACACATTATAAACCTTTTACATTATTACAGGAAAAATTATGAAAAAATTCAGTTTACTCTTTTTAAGCACTTTGATGGCGTTGTGCCTATTCACCGCATGTAGCAGCGATGATGAAGAGAAAGACGAAAACAAAATTAAATTTATCTCTACCGAAGATGTAACAACTACTACCGGTCAGGAGATTAGTCTTTTTATCGAATCAGAACAAAACACTAACAATTTTTCAATTTACATAGGAGAGGTCGAATTGCCTGAAGATAATTATACCTTTTATAGTGATGGAGCATCAAGATACGAACTTCGATTTGCTCTGCCTAAAGGTCTTAATCTGAAATCGGGAGAAAATATTTCTATCCGCAACGAAAAGAATGAAATATTGGCTGTTGGTCCTAAAATTATAATAAGCAAAAGCTATGTTTATTATATGACAAGGATTAGAAATGGAAATCTGAACCAAAAACTGGTGGCTCTGCCGGGAACTAATCAGGTAATGACTCTTAACGAAGGAGAAACGTTCGTTAAGAAAAAACATACCCTCGAGTTTAAAGGATTCGATGCCGAAGGAAATCCTGAAATAGAGAAAACATGGACTGTGCTGAATTTCAAACTGGAGGATAAAGAACCCCTTTCGCCTATAGGAGAATATAGTGCATTGGGGGTGAGTAGCCGAGATGGCATTACTTATTTTGCTATGCCATACTCCAGAGTAGGATGTTTGCTTGTTCAAGAAACCGAAGGTATGACTCGCATTGCCGGAGCAACTTATGTGCAGCAACCTATTGGGCTAATAACCCATATAGAACAAGATAAGGATAATAACCTTTTTGTTATCTCAAACAACACTCCTAACTGTATTCAAAAAATGTCTGAAGTCAGCGAAGCTGCTGTATGGGCAGGATCGGCGAGCGAAAGCGGGAGCAAAGATGGTTCTTTGACCAATGCAAGATTTGAAAACATAGTAGGAATGTCCAGAGATAGCAAAGACAATCTTTACGTTGCACAAAAGAACGGGATACGCAAAGTGTCGCCTCAAGGAGAAGTTTCTACTTTGAGCAAATTTCCATTCCAAAACATTGTAGCTATGACAGTAGATCATAACGATAAGATTTATGTTATAGACTCTGAAGAACCAAGAACAATCAGCATAATTAATATTAACGACGAAACGATCGAAAAATATAACGTTATATCTTCCTATGGTAGCGATGTATCGTTTAGCTTAAGTTCTCCAAACATAGCAGTAGCAGAAAACGGTGCAATCTTCATGTTAGAGTATGAAGGATCGGGAAGCTACGTATTTAATGTGCTAATTCTTGAAGAATGATCTTGACCGGAGAAAAAATACTCCAATAAAAGTTTAAGATAAATGAAAAGAGGCATCCAGAACAGATGTCTCTTTTTTGTTTGGATATACAGCTTAAGATACTTACTTTTGAAGTGTATTTTACTTTTATTAACACATTAGCTGCGCACAATAATGAAGAAGTATTTTCTATTTGTTTTATTCATATTGCTTTCGTTCGGTGTTATCAAGGGGCAGAACCTCTATCCGCCATTGATAACCGATTCGAGCCAATACCGATTCGAGAAGAAAGACCCATTCTGGAAACATACCATTGCTCCCGCCGTACTTGTCGGTCTTTCGTTGGCTTCGTGGGAAGCAAGCAACGATGTGCGTACCATTCGCAACCGTTACACTCCCGACTTTCGTAGTACGCTCGATAATTATACCCAATATGCACCCGCAGCTACAGTTTTTGCACTGAAAGCTGCAGGAGTAAAAGGGCGCAACAAGCTGGGACGCTCGGTTGTCAACTGGGGCGGAGGTATGCTGGTAATGGGAGGATTGGTCAACGGACTGAAATACACTACCAAAGTAATGCGCCCCGATGGCTCGTCAAAAAACTCTTTCCCCTCGGGACATACGGCAACAGCCTTTATGAATGCCACCTTTATGCACAAGGAGTATGGGCATATCAATCCCCTGTACAGTGTCTTGGGTTATTCTATGGCTACCTATACAGGTGTCAGCCGAAGCCTCAACAACCGCCACTGGCTTTCCGACATTCTTGCCGGAGCAGGCATCGGCATCCTGTCTACCGAATTGAGCTACCTGATAATAGATAGTTTCTACAAAAATAAAGGTGATTTTTTCACACCTTTCGACATCAGGGAGCAGATGGAAACACCTTCTTTCCTCTCGGTGAGAATAGGGCAGGCTTTCTACCTCGACGATTTTAAGTCGTTCGGGAAACTAGGGCTCGAAGGAGCCTTGGAAGGTGCTTACTATTTCAATCAGAAATGGGGGATAGGTGGCGAAATTGGTTTTATGCATATCCCTTTCGAACGAGAGGCTATCGATCTTTTCGAGTGGGACGAGCTTCCTCCCAACATTAGCAATCAGCAGCTCGATGTACAGTCTTTAGGCTTCACTTCTATGCTTGTTGGCGGTTATTATACCAAGACCTTGAGTTCTAAATTCCTTTTGCAGGGAAAAGTGCTTACGGGTATCGGTACGGGAGTAGGAGGAAATATTGACTTCGTTGCCGACAGAGAGGAGAATGGTGTTGTTTCAGAGATTGATGTTCCATTTTTGGAATATAGTGTAGGCACATCGTGGGTTGTAGGCGGTGGCGTTTCGTTGACGGGTATGGTAGCCCCAACGCTGGGCTTGTCTCTGTTTGCCGACTATAAATATGCCAACCCGAAAGCTAAATATACGATATCAAAATATTATGAAGAAATAGACGATAAGCAACTGGACGACGATCGCCTGCCAATAAGTTCTCTTACATTTGGACTTAAACTGGTTTCTTTTTTCTAGATTATCGACTTCTTTTACAGCTTAATACTGTATATTTGTTCATCAAACTTTATAAAACACAATGTTATGAAACAGGCCATCTTCTATCTTCCAACCATTATTCTAACCATGTTGCTGATGTCTTGCTCTGGTAATAAAATCAAGACGGAGAACGAGATCCTTGGTAAGTGGCGATTCACTAAGGTTGACACAGATGTTGCTGCATCGGATAATGCAATCAGAGAGAAAATAGTAACCAGTCTGCGCGGTAATACAGAACTAATGACCGTTATGAGTGAAAAATTTTCTATCATAGAATTTCGAGAGAATGGGGTAGTAAATATTGATGGTAAACTCGGTAATTATTTTGTTGATGGAACTAAACTGAGCTTTGAGGGAGAAAAAGATTCGGATTTTGTCGATTTTCGAATTGTTGAAGACACGTTGGTTTTTTCTTACAATTTCCCTAAAAATCTATATGAACTGATGAAATCAGCCTTTCAGATTCCCGATAATGTCAAAGTAGATAAGTGTGGGGTGAATATCTTTTTCGTAAAAGAAGAATGAACTAAAAAGATAAGCTATTAAATAATGAGATCTCAGACAGTTCTTTAATTGTATCTAAAAAGGCTTGAACCACAATGTGATGGATGTGAATTTATCTTGCAATGATGATAACTATAAACGACAAATTGGATGAAAGACTTAAAAGAATTTGAAAAGTGGCTCGAAAAGGCAAGGGAAAGCAAAGAAGAACAATTGCCGTTTGTTTGGGAAATCATGAAAAGTCCCTATGTAGAATACCATTATTCGTTATTGAAAGATAAAACCCTACATGAAGAATTTAGGAGAAATTTGCGTTCTCGTTTCGATGAGCATCACGAAGCAGGGCAAGCATTTCTACTTTCCAAGTTGGACAACGATGAAGATGTTGATTTTCATGGTGAAATAATTTTCATGCTAGGTAAATTAAACGATAGAAGAAACAGACCGGGCAAAGATAAAGTAATTGATTATGTTAGAAAGCTTGCCCTTTCTTCTGATGGCTACACGCGAGAAAGAGCAATTATTGTTTTGGGCTGGATAGGAGTGATGGAAGATGTTCTACTACTTGCCGATAGGTTGATGAATGACTCAAACGAAAAATGCAGAACATGGGCGGCAACATCTTTTATGCAAATGTGGTTTAGAACTAAAAGTGAAGAACTTGTAGCAAAAGCCTTGCCACACCTATACCAATCTATAAAGCAAGAAAAGGATTATTTTGCTTTAGGTAGCATGATTGATGTAGTCAAAGAATTGACAGGTAAAAAATTTGGCTTACCTCAGTATGCTATTGACAGTGTTGATATAGAAAAAATAGAGAGTGCAAAGTTAAAAGTAGAACGATTTTTCAGAAAGCTATATCATGAATTATAAATGCTACTGCAAGGTAATGATCCGATTATCAAAAGAATATGTGGTGAATACTTTTTCGTAAAAGAAGAATAAAAAAAGTAGTGTTTATGACAATACAGGAGGCGTTTTGTAAGAAAATGACTGATTGATGAACAATTAAACTGTTTGACGCGTTATAAAAACAATAATAGAATTAGACTCATTTACCTACGATAGGATAAATATACTTTTCCAATCGAAGCGCATAATTTTACACAGAAAAGACTGGTTCTAAAGCTAAGAATCAGTCTTTTTCGCTCTTTATCGTGCTATCGTTTTATCTGTTGTTCAAACTTGTATTGCACCTCTTCGGCACGCGATTTGTCTATCCTATAGAGGAGAAATCCGAACACTTCGACAACTGTTTTTCGAGTGATCTGATCAAATAAGTATATCTTATCCTCTGCCAGATCGGCAATCGTTTTATACCATCCCCACTTGCTGCAAAAGCTTTTGTATCCTCTAGAAATTGGGCGGCTTGATCCCTGACCGTCAAAAAGTGGTTCAAAATCTCGTCGGATCTTTTCTTTTTGAACAAAAAAAAACTGATCAGCGGCAGCATCTTTTCCCACGACTGAGCCATAAACAGTTCCTTTCGCTCCGCTGTAAGCTCCGTGTTGTAATCCTCTCCCGCAGGTCGGCAGAGGATGGCTAGCAGTTCCGACAGCTTGTTCTTATCGTCGCCCTCCATCACCGCTTCCACATCTACCCATTCGCCCAAGGTCAGTTTCTCGGACAGCGGCACGAAATATTTTCTGCCCTCAATCTCGACCATGCCCTCAGGCTCAAATTCCGTATCGAAGACAAAGCCGATGGCTTCCGTAATCACTGTAAACAATTGGGTAGGGGAGTTCAACAGCAAGTCAGCATCCAGCTTGCACACATCGGCAACATAGTGCACATAGTCGCTTTTGCTCTGAGGTTTGGTCATGTGCCACTTTTCGTAGTCGCCCAGTGTGATGTCGTTCCAGCCCGAAAGCACTTGCTGTTTGTTGTTGTCAAATTCGATTGTAATCATTTTTTTTGCTAACGTTTTTTCAGATGAGTCTGCTAATAGATAATTCCGCGCAGAAAAGTTGACAGCTTTTCTTCTCTTCCTAAAAAAATCCTTTCCCTTTCCGATCATCAACTTTTTTTCTTTTATATATTTTCTTTTTTTGTTTAGTATAGTTTAGTCTTGTTTTATGTATGGTATCAACGAGCGTATCGCCGAGCGTCATGCTCAGTATATAGCCAAGCCAGCCATCGAGCGTGGGGAAGAGAGTAGAACTGAGCGTAAGGCTGTTTCCCCCCTTCTTAATCGGGAATAATTATAAGGTAATTCTCTGATTTTTATAAAAAAAGTACTAGATATATTAAATTAAAGTATATTTGCAGAAGCACAAATACACATATACACAACATTATTATGAGAAATTTAAAGATCTTATTCATTTTTACATCGTTAATCTATACCTCTCTTTCTGCACAGGTAACAATTGGTATAGACGAAAAATCTGTTGAAGGTTCTATGCTTCAATTGAAAAATATTGAAAAGATAACTGATGGTGAAGCCAATTCTACCAAAGGACTGTTATTGCCTCGCGTTGAATTGAAGGACATGAAAAAATTGAAAATGGGAACCGCTGACGAAATTACCGATTCGGACGAAAAACTATCTCACTCTGGGCTAACCGTGTATAATGTACATGGTGACCCATGTTTGCTACCTATTCCTATACTAAAAGGAGTACATGTATGGGATGGAGGAGAATGGATCTCGTTTACACCCTTGTACGCACCCGAAGTGTCATTGCATAAAGATCAGGATGGGAACGAATTTAGGGCACGTCAATTTGGTAATGCCGGAACCTGGATGATAGACGATCTGAGAGCAACTAAGCTGGCTGATAACTTGGGAGGAACCCCTTTGAACAACGAAGGTACTACAGCCGGTCATTCTACTAAGTTTGCTTATGTATATCCCGGACTAAATCAAGCGAATCTGGATGCTAACATTTCGGTAGGTTTGTTGTACGACTGGAATGGAGCCACTAACAAACGACCTAATACTCGGGCTGAGGCAGGTGAATTGCTAAATGAAATAGAAAAAAGTAGGCATAAAGAAGGAATACACCATCAAGGCATTTGCCCGCAAGGATGGCATTTGCCTACTATTGCTGAATGGATAGAATTGGAAAAAGAAATAATAGCAAATTCAGGGAAGTATTCATCTGAAACAATAATGTCGGAACCCAATCCTGCTCTCGATCCAAATGATCCGCTGAACGGAGAATATATAAACAAAAGGGGTAAGCATGGATATGCTATGCTATCTCCATGCTTACCTGCTAGTGCATCAGGTGTAAATCCGGCTACGGGGAAAAGTGTTTATGAAGGGGGCTTTGCCCTTTCGCTGTCAGGGTTAGTATATAATGGAAAGGCTGGAAGTTATGGGAGAGCAGCTCAATATGCGACCAACTCTTTGGCGTTTGCAACAACAACAGCTTCACCAACTCAAATTGGTGGTCAGGTGACTGTTTATATTACTAACACAGAGAATCTGGTTACAATAAATAGACGAGTGGAAGCGAGAGATACTGATAATGCAGGTTATTTACCTGTTCGTTGCAAAAAAGACTGAAAAAAGCAGTAAGTTTATTATAACAATACAAGAATAGATAATAAAACCCTGTAACGATAAGCTTCGTTTCAGGGTTTTTTTGTTTTACGTATGTCATCACCGAGCAAAAGAATGAGAGTAGGGGGCGGTAAATGCTATGAAAATCAGTTGTCAGTAAACACTCTTTGGCTCAAATTTTGTACCTTTGACACTAAAGCAGATTTTATAAAATGAAACTAATAGAACATATCAGAGCAAGAAGTCCCATCGAAAGATCGTTTCATGCCTTGTCTTACGAGGTGGTCGGGATTATTCTCAGCGCACCCATTATCTCCTTTGTGTCGGGCAAACCGATGCACGAATCGGGAGCGCTGGCAGTGGTGGTGTCGGTAATAGCGATGCTTTGGAATTATTTGTTTAACGTCATTTTCGACAAGTTGCAAAACCGCTACAAGTTTAAGAAAAACCTCCTTGTGCGTGTATTGCACGGCACTTGTTTCGAAGTAGGTCTTATCCTCCTCACTGCGCCAACCATAGCCCTGATATTCAGTATGACGGTCATAGATGCCTTCTTCCTCGAAGCAGGAATGTTGCTGTTCTTCTTCCCGTACACCATCGTTTTCAACTGGTGCTACGACAAGCTGCGTCTGTCTTTGGTATATCATTACGACAAAACGCACCCTCGGCAAAAATAGACTATCGTTCCCCCTATAAAAATAAAAGAACTCCCCACGCAGATGAGGAGTTCTTTTTTTATTTTTACATGAATGTGCTTGAAGCCTTTTTACTTCCTCTTATACCGTTCGTATTTGCCATCCACTATGATGTCTTTCACCGCTTCCAGATAGCCAAATCCATACTTCGCATCAGGTAGCAGATAGCCACCCTCTACCCACTCGTTCCACGAAAATACGGTAATCAGTTTCGGCTGATCGGGGTGAGCGTCGGCATACTCTTTCGCCCTTTGCAGATAAGCCGCAAAGCTGGTTGGCGAGTTGTTGTAGTGAATAAGATCTAGCTTTGTTTTTTCGGGAAAACGTGGCGTGTCGTCCCAGCCTATCGTTGCATTCGGGAAGAACGGTATCGACAAGGCTTCATCCCATTTCTGCAGTCTGTCCATCGACTCTTCAGCCCATCGGATATAGTCTTCTGCAAAAGGCCCGCCCCAGTTGTAATTCGTCATACTGTTGATTCCCAGTTGCTCTATTCGGTTTACAAAGTCTTCGTTGGGGTAACCTCCACCTACAATGGATTGGAAGTGCAGATCGGGGAAGCCTGCTTTCTTCACCTCTTCGCGGAAGTAGTCGATTGCTTTCTTAGCCTCTTCTATGCTGCCAAAGCTATGGATAAACTTGTTGAGGTCGAAAGTGGAAAATACAGGTGCGCCGTTAAATTTCAGGTAATTCGGACGTTTGAAATACTGATTGATAACGCGGTCGACAATAATCTTGAAGTTTTCCCAGTCTACAGTGGCATCCCAAAGGATAGACGTATCGTCAGCATAGCGGTGTACATTCCAGTAATTGCGCTTTACATCGTGGTTTGCCCACATGATGTAGAAATTCATCTTTTCGTTGTTCGATGCTTTGAGAAAACCGTCGTTGAGGCTGCTTTCGAGGAAAGGACCTTCGTCGTACCAGTACCAGTCGAAGATGAAAGTATTCACCCCGTGGTCGGTAGCCGCATCAATCCATTTTTCCATCACCTTCGGGTCGTTGTCCATTTCGTAACCCCATAGAGGCACTTTGGGTTGGTAATGTCCTTCAAATCGGGGAGTCCCTTTCTTTATCACTTCCCACTCACCCTCGCCGTCGGGCCAGAGAATATCATGTCCCTTTGGCTGATCGTCGTGACACGAAGGCCAGATGTAAGCCGCTACGATGTATTCCGACTTTTTGCTTTGGTTATCAGTTGATTCTTTTGCATCTTGTTGGCACGAAGTTGAGGTCAGACCGATAAATAAGAGTGCCGACAAAAGGATTGTAATCGTTTTATGCATATTTTTCATAAGGCATGTTTAGTTTAATTGTTAACATCATTCATATTGGGCAATGCTGCTTTATTAACAGACCTCCAAATGTATGGATTTAGCAATAATTATCCTAGTTTCAGTCTATTTTTTTTACAAAGCTGTTATAGATAGCATAAAAAACGAATGTAGTAGCGGCGAAATCTTTTATTTTGTACCTTTAGCGCACAAACCAAAATTATAACTTTAAAAAAACATGAAAAGAACCGTATTAACCTTGATCACCCTGATGGCGATCTTTTCGGTGAGCGCACAAAACCATGTGTTAAAATTCAACAAAGAAGGAAAATTTAAAATTGTACAATTTACCGATGTTCATTACCAAAAAGATACACTGGCTTCGGAAACAGCAATCAAGCTGATCAACGAAGCACTGGACAAAGAAAAACCCGACTTGGTAGTATTTACGGGCGATATCGTCTTTTCTCATCCTGCCAAAGAAGGCTTGGATGATGTATTTGCTCAGGTTATCAAACGAAAAATCCCTTGGACTTATGTCTTTGGCAATCATGACGACGAATATAACGTAACACGTCAGCAACTAATGGATCATGCCATGCAAAAACCTTATTGTCTTGCTCAGGCGGGCGACAAAGCACTGGAGGGAGTAGGCAACTATATCATCGAAGTAAAAAACAGCACAAATGATCAAGTAGGCGCATTGCTGTATCACTTCGATTCGGGAGCATACAGCCCTATCAAAGAGATTAGAGGATACGACTGGTTCAACTTCAATCAGGTAGACTGGTATCGTGCCCAAAGCGCAGCTTACACCAAAGAAAATGGCGACAAACCGCTTCCGGCATTGGCTTTCTTCCACATCCCTTTGGCAGAATATGCTATCATGAAAGCTGAAAAGTACGATCAGCTGATAGGCAACAAAGATGAGAAAGAATGCAACGGTGTACTTAACACAGGTATGTTTGCTGCTATGCGTATGGCTGGCGATGTGATGGGAACATTCGTAGGACACGATCACAACAACGACTATATTGGCGAATATCAGGGAATCTACCTTGCTTACGGACGCTTCACCGGAGGAAATACCGTTTACAACGATTTAGGACTTAACGGTTGCCGCGTGATCGAACTGGAAGAAGGTAAACACGAATTCTCAACCTATATTCGTCTGCGTGGCGGAGAAATCATTTATCCGGTACACTATCCTACAACTTTTGCTCCTAAAGCAGAAGAAGTAAAATAGCAGTAAGGACAAACAGATAATAGCATCATGAAACAAGCCGTCACTTATCTCGCTCTTCTGATCTTCTTCTTTGCCTGTGGTCAGTCTAAGCAGAAGAATGAGGCGGCCGTTGATGTTGATTTGGGTTCTATAACTAAGATTGAAGAGCAGCCCAACGGAGTACAAGTCGCTTTGAACTTTATCAAGGGCTATATAGGCAGTGGATTATCTGCCGACGAGTGGGTGGCATCTTGTGGTATGGTAACCGAATCGTTCAAAGCAGAATATAAGAGAATGGTTGACCAAGCCTGGAAAGAAGATCCCGAACTGGGACTAGGTTTCGACCCCATATTCGATGCGCAAGATTATCCCGACGAAGGCTTTGAGCTATCTTCTTACGATGAGAAGGAAGGTTACGTTCATCTGAAATGGATAAATTTTTATGAATTTGAATTAATCTTAAAGGTAGTTGAAGAAGATGGCAAATGGCTTGTTGACGGTTCGGGGCGAATCAATATTCCCGAAGAGATGCTGGAACAATAATTCGTCCCTTTTATAGAATTATCATACACCCCTAACAAACGAGAAGCCCTACAAGGTTTCTCGTTTTTGTTTCAAATAAATGGCTCGTTTCCCAAACTTTCTGTTAACTTTGATTTTAACAAAACTCACACCTTAAAGCATAAGCTTATGAAAAAGAAGCTCTTCCTATTTGTGTTATTGCTTGCAACAATGGCGAGCTGGGCGCAAGTGCTAACTCCCCGAATAGACATCAAAGACCTGAAAATAGGGGAAAAACCGATCGAAATATCGCAGATCAAGGTAGATGTAAAAGTTGTAGGAGCATTGGCTGTTACGACAGTAGATATGACTTTTTACAACCCCAACACCCGCGTGATGGAGGGCGAATTGGAGTTCCCCCTTGCCGACGGGCAGAGCATTTCACGTTTTGCTCTCGACATCAATGGAAAGCTGCGCGAAGGTGTTACGGTAGATAAAGCAAAGGGACAAAAAGCTTTTGAGTCTATCGTCCGTCGGGGAGTCGATCCCGGATTGCTGGAGAAAACCTCAGGTAACAACTTCCGTACACGCGTCTATCCACTCACCGCAAGAGGATCGCGCCGTGTTGTTATTGCCTACGAACAAGAACTGAAAGCCGATAATGGCAAATACCAGTTCTTTCTGCCGGTAGAGTATCGCGACAAGATCGGAGACTTTAGTGTCAACCTTGTGGTGCATGGCAAAGATCAGCAACCGAAGGTAGATGAAACGCCTTGGGGCAACTTTTCTTTTTCGCAGTCGGGCGAAGCTTATATGGCTTCTTACTCGATGAAGAACTATAAAGGAAAGGGACAGATTGTATTTTCGGTACCTGTAAAAAACGATATACAACTCTATGTAGAACGTGGCAAGATAGGCAAGCAAACGGTTTTCTACACACAACTATTCCCAGAAGTGGTGCAAAAAGAAAAATCGAAGTCCAAATCGATTGCTTTGTTTTGGGATGCATCCTCGTCGATGAGCGAGCGTAATTTCGACTTGGAGAGCCAATTGTTGGATCGTTATTTTGGGAAACTTAAAAACCTTTCGGTCAATCTCTATAAATTCAATTACAAAGAGCTTAAATCGCAACGATTTACGATTAAGAACGGTGACTGGAGCCAATTGAAAACAGCTCTCAAAGAAACCATCTACGACGGAGGCACACAGTTGGGAACGTTGAACCTTTCGTCGGTCAAAGCAGATGAAATCTTGTTCTTCTCCGATGGGTTGAGCAACTTTGGTAAGGTCGTTCCGCTTATAGGACAAACACCTATAACGACAATCAACTCGATGCTGAAAGCCGATTACAGTATGCTCAAATACCTGGCATCTACCAGCGGAGGAACGTTTGTAAACCTGATGCAGCAAACACTAGATGAGGCTATGGAACAGTTGAGCAGCGAGTCGCTTCGCCTGATCGATATCGATTACAACAAAAACGAAGTTGAAGATATAACCACCTCAGGAACGATCATCAATGCCAGACAGGGTATATCCATTGCCGGAAAGTTGAAGAGCGGATCGGCTACCATTACACTTAAATTTGGCAACGGAAAACGTGTCAGTCATACCGAGCGTGTATCGATCAACAGCAGTGCAGCTGCCGATTATGATAACATGGTCGAACGCCTTTGGGCAGCCAAGCGCATTGCCGAACTGGATATGCTGTACGACGAAAACAAAAGAGATATAGAACGATTGGGTAAGAAGTACAATATTGTTACCCGCAACACATCGCTCATCGTACTCGAAACCGTCGGCGATTATATCGAACATGACATCACTCCGCCCGAAGAACTGAGAGAAGAGTATTACCGCATACGCAAAGATATGGATAAGTCGCGTGCTATAGACGTGGAAGAACGCATCAATAATGCTATACAACTGTGGGACTACCGCAAAAAATGGTGGGATGAGGAACCCAAGAAAGAATACGTCATAGAGGGTACTATAAAGGACGAGAAAGGAAACCCTCTTTCGGCTACTGTTCAACTAGAAGGTCGTCTTGCAAAAAAAGTTCAGGCTTCTAATGACGGACATTTCTATATCAAAGCATTTAAGGACGATAAACTCGCGTTTATACTTAATGGTTACCAGTCGAAAAGCATGACCGTAAAAGGTGACGAGAAAGTATCCATCGTCTTAAAAGCTTATAAACCGCCTAAAGTTGTAGATAAAGGATATGAACCTCCAAAGGTAGAATATACTATTCGTACTGGAGGCAGAGGAGATTATACAGTCGACGGCGTAATAAAAGAAGATAGTACGGGTGAACCTGCCATTGGTGTTACCGTAGCCATTAAAGGAACCAATCTGGGTGTAATATCTGATGTGGACGGGCAATTCTCTATAAAAGCCAATTGGAACGAAGTATTGGAATTTAGATATGTAGGCTTTAAGACCAAAGAAATGACTGTTACCGACAATAAGACAGTGGAGATTCGTATCGAGGAAGATAGTCAACATCTGGACGAAGTAGTAGTCACCGGTTATGGAGAAGTAAGGCGAGACGAACTCTCAGCATCAGCCATAAGGATAGAATCTTCGGATATGGTGTCAGAAGCCTTGTACGATATGGCTCCGGGTGTAGCTGTGGAACGATCTAAAGCCAAAGAGGAAGAAGCAGGTGAGGAAAGCAGAGGCACTATTTCTATCAAGGCTTGGGAGTCGGATGCTCCGTACATGACAGAACTGAAAGAGAAGAGTAATGATGAACTCTACGCTGCTTACCTCGTTTTCAAGAAAGATTATCAGACAGCACCATCCTTCTATCTAGATGTAGCTTCCCTGTTCGAAACACGTGGACTGAAAGAAGATGCACTTCTTATCCTCAGCAATCTGGCCGAAATGAAGCTCGACGATTATCGCCTTCTCAGAGTGTTGGCGCATCGTTTGCAGCAGTTAGGCTATTTTGAGTATGCCATCCCAATGTTTGAAAAGGTGAAAGAATTACGTCCCGAAGAGCCACAGTCGTTCCGCGATTTGGGTCTGGCTTATGCCGAAAACAAAGAGTATCAGAAGGCGATAGATGAACTCTACGAAGTGATTGTCCGCCGTTGGGATGATCGATTTTGGGAAATAGAAGTATTTGCCGTAGAAGAAATAAACAATATTATAGCCAAAGGAAAGAAGAGTTTGGATATCAGTAAGATCGACGAGCGTCTGATCTTCAATATGCCTGTCGATGTTCGCATCGTTCTCAACTGGGATACGGACAATACCGATATGGATCTTTGGGTAACGGATCCGAACGACGAAAAATGTTATTACAGCAATCCAAAAACGAAAGCACTGGGCATGATTACCCGCGACTATCGAGATGGTTATGGTCCGGAGGCTTTCCTTATCAAGAAAGCACCAAAAGGAAAATACGTTATTGCGGCCGACTATTTTGGTACAAACGAACAAACGCTGATAGGGCCTACAACTATTTACCTCGATGTTTTTACGCGTTACGGCACACCTCAGGAAACTAAAAAGACAATAATGCTTCGTCTCGAAGAGGCGCAGGGCGAAGTAGAGATCGGAGAAATAGAGTTCTAGAAACTCAATTGAGCTAATCCAAGAAAAGCGGGAACCCCAATCGGGGATCTCGCTTTTTTATTCGCATAAGTATCTAATTATAGGAACTTTCAATTAACTTTGTACTCTATACAAACAGAGTGCAAAACGATGCAAAAAAGACTCTCTATTTTACATGTTCTATCTCTTTATCTCATTTGTAAGTGAGGTAGCATAGCAGAAGATAAAAAATGACACGTTAGCATTTTGCATTACGGTTATTCAACTATATAATATATACAGATTGAAGAACGCTTCACACACGCAGTAAGAGCGAGAAACCTATTCGGGCTTCTCGCTCTTTTTCATCTCTTTTCCACAAAATTATCTATACACAAACAGATAATTACTTAAATGCAGAATCATATGAACAACAAAGAGGAAAAGAAGTACAGCATTATCAAACTCTCCGAAGCCGTAAAAAGCTATCCCACCTTTACCCGCAACCTCAAAGGATGGATCAACTACGACCGCGACAACCTCCTTCCGCAACGTGTTATAGAACTCAACAACGAGTCGGCGATCAACAAGGCGGTGATAGAAAACAAAGTAACCTACATCTGCGGGGCGGGCTTGGACGATAGCCAATATTACGGGCAACCCAACCCCAACGACGACTGGAACGCGCTGATAGAGAAAGTGGCTAAAGATTATGTCACCTTTGGCGGCTATTGCTTTCAGGTCATCCTCAACGAAAATGGTAAGACCGTTAGCCTTTACCATACCGACTTTAGCAAGATACGCGTAGGGCAGGTCAACGAATACGGCATCTACCAGACTTTCTTCCTGGCCAACGACTGGCGGAAAACATACGGAAAATATGCGCCCGTTGAGGTGAAAGCCTATGGCAGCGAAGAAATGCAGAAGGGCGTGCCTTATCTCTTCTATTACAAAGACTATGAGCCTAGTCTCGACTACTACCCCGTACCGCAATACTATTCGGCACTGAACTATATCGAAGCCGACGGATTGCTGGGCAGATTTTACCGCAATTCGATCAACAACGGCTTTGTGCCTTCCACCATCATCACCATGCCTAGCAACCCTAGCGATGGACAGAAAGCACAATTTCAGCGCGATATAGAAAATAGTTATGCAGGAACAAATGGCGCAAACAGCATCGTGGTGCTTTGGGGCGAAAGTCAGGAAGTGAAACCCGTAGTAACCTCATACACTGCTAGCAACAATGCCGACTTGTACAACAATGTAGATGAAATCATCTTCCAGAAGATTATCTCGGCACATCGACTGACATCGCCTACACTGGCAGGATTGTCGGGTTCGGGCAACTTGTCGGGCAATGCAAGTGAAATCATCAATTCGTACGAACTGTATAGCCAAACGGTGATTCATCAGCTGCGCCGCAAGGTATTGGATACGCTGAGCATCTTTTCGGTCAACAATGGTTACAAAAAACTGGAAATCACCGACCTCAGTATAGCCGAAAAAATAACCCCCAAGCAAGAGGCTTAGGGGTTTGTATGGATAAGGGGATATGAATAGTTAAGGGCGGTTGTCCCGACGCCAAGGTCGATCGGGTCTCATTCGTGCATCTTCGTAGTTAAGTTCTACTAGCTTGTCGTTGAGGAAGTGCAGAAGATAATAACCTTTGGTGACGAAAGTACCATTCTCGGCAATCTCGTCTTTGTAACGCAATACTTCCAGAGGTCCTTCGCTGGTTTGCACCATCGACACCACCTGCGAGTTGTAGCCCATGAGCTTGGTTACCTGATCTCTGCTCATTCCTACTTTCACCTGATTGACTCCGCTTTGCAACGAGGCGCAAGATACTATGATAAAAGAAAATAGAGCAACGAGAGCCGCCTTGCGAAAGAATTTAATGCTGTTCATAACTGTAAGTTTTATAGTGTTTCTTATTCAATAAGACTAACGAAGGTAGTATAAGTTTAACTACGAAACGAAATATTTATTCATTGAATAAGAAAAAAACTTTCAGGTACGAAGAGTGATTTTTAATACTCGTCCTCGTCGTAATAGTCAAGAGAGTCGAATATAGAAGATCTGGCATCTTCGTTCGAGTATTTAACCAACTCGTTGTTGAGCAAGCTGAATACGTAATATTTTTCAACAACTTTGTTCTTGCCGCCACCTTTGCTATATACCGGATAACGAATGACCTCTTCGTCTCCTTTCTCGGTTTTTTCGAGTTTAACGATCTCATATTTCTTGCCAAACTTGTTAACGATCTCCATCTTGGTCATCCCCAATTGCAGATCTCTGACATGTTTGTCCATCGATGTTTTGCAAGACGAGAAAGCAACCGCGAGCAAGATGCTTAAAGCCGTTAGTTGAAGAAATTTAATCTTATTCATACATGTAAAGTTTTTAATGTTTCTGGTTTAAGTGAACATATAAAAATACAATAAGTTCGATAATAACATAAATTATATCAATTAAAATCAATAAGACAGATGATACAACTACCATTAATCTCCGAAGCGCTTTTCAAGCAGTTTTCTCCTGTGACCGCCAATACCGACATCACCGAGTTTGTACCCTATATCGGCATCGCTCAAGAACTGCACATCGAACCCATCTTGGGCGAACCTCTGATGAGCGAACTCAAAGAGCAGATAGCCACCAACACCCTCTCGCCCGAAAACAGCGACCTCGTACTCAAACTAGCGCCCGCCCTTTCGTTCTATGCCGTCTATCAGGCACTGCCTTTCCATTGGGCAACCATCGTCAACAAGGGCATCACCATCCGCGAGAGCGAGAACAGCAAGGGTGTGGATATCAACGATGTGGCGCAACTCCGCCGCTGGATAAAAGACGATGCGGAGATACTCACCGCGCAGCTTGCCGACTTCCTTTGCCGATGCAAGGCTTCGTACCCGCTGTGGCGACCAGCCAACGGTTGCTGCAACGAGGTGATAAACGAAGGCACTGCCACCAAAGATTTCGACAGTGGCTTCTACTTCCCCCACACCAAGAAAGGTTGCTGCTAACACAGAAAACTAAACCGCCTCAATCTGATGAAGATGAGGCGGTTTTTTGTTGTAAGTTACTAATAATTGTCTATATTTAACAGGAATAATTACATAATGAAAAAGGTATGAAAATACGAGAATTGATTCTGAATCCTTATTTTATTGTTGGGCTTATTGTATTGCTGCTGAATGATTTTTACCTGAAATATGAATATGGGAATTTTATAACAGGAAAACTCTCCGATTTTGCAGGTTTGTTAATCTTTCCCATGTTTGTGGCAACAATCGTCCCCAGACTAAATAAATCAATTTCTCTTCTTACGGGGCTTGGCTTTATCCTCTGGAAACTGCCATTATTTACACCTGTTATCGATTTCATTAACCAATACTCTTTTGTTACCGTTTACAGAACTATCGATTATTCCGACTATATAGCTTTGTGCATCCTGCCATTGAGCCATTATCTGATCAATCATCAAGAACGATATTCGATTTTAAATTTCGATAAAATAAGATCATATTCAAAATATGCCTTACTCGGTATTTCATTTTTTGCTTTTTGCGCTACTTCTGTTCCGTTAAGGGAAATGCCGCAAGGAACAATTTTTATTGGAGATTCTTATAAAATAAAATTGCCCAAAGATTCTGTTATAAGTTCAATCAAAAGACTAGGATATAATTGTGATTTCCATGAGAGGGATACGACAAAGCATGGAAGTATAAGCTTTTATCAGACGGATAATATTATCCAATATTATCAAGATTCGATTGTACTTGATACCATAGCCAGTATGAAATATGAACTGGAAGAATTGAACTCCAAAAAGACAAAACTGACTATTATAAATATAACATTCTCTAAAGAGGGGAATATTCAGAATTGGAAAACCCTTAAATCTATGAGCAAGACATATTCTTCGTGGTTAAAAGATAATTTAATAGAAAAGATAGAATAATTTATCCTTTTAAGACATAAAGGCACTGAATCGCTATGCCTTAAAAAAATATATTCCTAAATTTAAGGATTGTTTAACCTCAAAATCTGAAATGCCATGCCTTTATCGAGACGATCTTTCCTCAAAAAAACATCCTATCTGGTAGCTACGGGACTTGTTGCCCCTCACATCATTCGCGCCAATCCGTCCGTATTGGGAGCAAACGACAAAGTAAACGTAGCCCTCATCGGCTGCAAAGGAATGGGTTGGAGCAACCTGATGGACTTTATGCCTCACCCCGAAGTCAACTGTGTAGCCTTGTGCGACATTGACAATAACATACTGCAATCGCGTGCTGCCGAACTGGAGAAAAATCACGGAATGAAACCCGCTTTGTACGGCGATTACCGCAAACTGCTCGACGACAAAAATATTGATATTGTTATCATCGGTACGCCCGACCACTGGCACTGCCTGCAATTTGTAGATGCCTGCGCAGCCGGAAAAGACGTTTATGTAGAAAAACCGATAGCCAACAGCATAGCCGAATGCGACGCTATGGTGGCAGCCGCTCAGCGCTACAATACCGTCGTGCAGGTAGGGCAGCAGCAACGCAGCAGCAAGCATTGGCAAGAGATGGTCAAATACCTGCGATCGGGTCAGCTGGGCGATATAGGGCGCGTGCATGTATGGGCAAACTTCAACTATGCAGCCATGCAACCACCCGTGCCCGACTCGGATGTGCCGGCAGGCGTCGACTTCGAAACGTGGCTGGGACCAACACCAAAGAAAACCTTCAACTCGCAGCGCTTCCACGGCTCGTGGCGAATGTTTTGGGACTATGGCGGCGGATTGCTTACCGACTGGGGTGTACACCTCTTGGATATGGGTTTGTGGGGAATGGACGTGCAAGGCATGCCGCTCAGCGTGCAGGCTACGGGGGGAAATTTCCTTTACCCTAACGGGGCGCACGAAACCTTCGACACGATGTCGGTTACCTACCGTTTCCCAAAACACATTATGACTTGGGAAAACAATGCCGGGGTAGAAACCGGACCTTACGGCAAATGCTACGGCGTGCTTTTCAGAGGGACGAACGGAATGTTGGTAGCCAATCGCGACGACTGGGAGGTAATCCCCGAAGGAACTAAGCTAGCACCTACAAAAATGGTGGCCGACTATCAGGATCACCGCGATCATGTAACCAACTTCCTCGAATGTGTGAAAACCCGCAACCGCAATACGGCTTGCACCATCGAAAACGGCAGCTTGTGTGCCAAGTATGCGCAGATAGGCAATATTTCGGCACGCATAGGGGGCGAAACGCTTGTTTACGACGATGCGAAAAAGAAATTTGACAAGGGCGAAGCTAACAAACTTCTGAAACCGAAATATCGCAGTCCTTGGAAATTCCCTAATCTGTAATGCTTTCTATCCGTTTCCCTTTGAAACCGTGAATAGTTACTAAATAACGAAACCGCCCCAGTCTGAAGAAGATGGGGCGGTTTTTTGTTGATATCTTGTTTAACCTTCGCTCACGAAAATAGTCTATATTTGCATATAGAAGAAAATAACAAACTTATAAAAACATACTTTTATGAAAACAGATCTTTATACAAAAATCGTACTTACAGTAATCGCCGTTGCACTGGTAGCTAACTTCTTCAAAAGTAATGATGTAGTATCGTCGGCTTATGCCTCTTCGGCAGGCAATGTCCGCGAAATATCGGCACCCCAGAGGGAGGTAATAGACGTGAATATAGTGAGCGTAAGCAAACCTGTGGATGTGAACCTGACTCAATATACAGGTTATGATTTGTTTAAATTTAGTGATGGTTATGAGAATAGGCATAGATTTTCGAATTCAAATACGTTATATTATATTCCAATTTCTTTGGATGGTAAATACAAATAGAGAAAGAAATAAGGGGGGAATATTTGAAATCACTCTCAGGTACAGATTATGAATCATAAAAAAGGTGTGTCTAGTGTTATGACTTACCTCTTTTTATGATTTTTCTGCCAGTTTATCTATAAAGAAAAACTAGACTATGGCAAATATGCCTGAATAAACCTTTCCCCCCGAAATTAGTCTTATCTTTATAAGGTCAAATTACGATTGATTATGAAGAAAGCACTTTTCACACTCTTTACACTGTCCCTTTTGCTGTTATCCTGCGTTGGCTGCGAGAAGGACGAACCCCAAGAACCCGAAACCCCCGTTGTGCCTACACCGCCATACAAGCCCAAGCACAATATTGCTTTCAACATGGATGGCAAGCTGATCCGTGCAGGAGCGAGTCCTACGGGCGAAGTGGTGTTTAATATCGATGGCGACCTCATTCGCATGGGCGATACGCCTACGGGCGAAGTCATCTTCAACCGCGATGGCAACCTTATCCGTCATGGCGAGAAAGCCACCGGCGAGGTGTTGTTTAATATCGACGACCGTTTTATCCGTGGGGGCGACAAACCAACGGGCGACATCCTTTTCAACTTCGATGGCGATTCTATCCGAGTAGGGAAGGACAGTACGGAGATAAAGCTGTTTGATATGAAGTTTGATAGTTATAACGGTGATTTATATCGAGGGAAATTACAAACTCTTTCAGGAAAAGTCTTATTCGATATGGAGTTTGATAGTTATAACGGTGATTTATATCGAGGGAAATTACAAACTCTTTCAGGAAAAGTCTTATTCGATATGGAGTTTGATAGTTATAACGGTGATTTATATCGAGGGAAATTACAAACTCTTTCAGGAGAGGTCTTATTCGATATGAAGTTTGATAGTTATAACGGTGATTTATATCGAGGGAAATTACAAACTCTTTCAGGAGAAGTCTTATTCGATATGGAGTTTGACAGTTATAACGGTGATTTATATCGAGGGAAATTACAAACTCTTTCAGGAGAGGTCTTATTCGATATGAAGTTTGATAGTTATAACGGTGATTTATATCAGGGTTCAGGCAGTGTTAACAACTAAAAATTAAAACTCTTTTTATGATTTTTCTGCTGGTTTATCTATAAAGAAAAACTAGACTATGGCAAATATGAAAGAGTTTGAATTCAAGATTAATGGTGTAGAGCAGAATATAAAAAACATAGATACCTTAAAAGATTCGTACAAAGACCTGAAAGTACAGACCGTAGAGGTGATAACAGCTCAGGAAGTGCTTCAGGGGATTATAGCTTCTTCTCATCCGCACAAAGGCATAGAGAAGATTATACCCGTTTACGACAAAATGGCTTTTGTGGTAGACAAGATATCTAAGCTGACCCCTGTGGGTACGGCATATACAAAAGAACTATACGAAATAATAGGCAAGACCATCACCAAGCAGCTGGAGGGTGCTAAGAAAATAAACGAAGCCGACCAGAAGGAGCTTGAAGCCTTAAAGGAAAAGCAAAAAAAGTATATAGGGCTTAAAGAGGGAGATGAAAAATATATGGAAGCTCAGCTTTTGCGTATAAAGAGCTTAGACAAAGCCAGTCGTGAATATGCTGAAGAAATGGCTCTGTGGGAACAAACGAGAATTAATAAGGAAAAAGCCTACACCGAAGGCTTTGAAAAACTAAGCGAAGAACGCACGACGGTAGTAAAACAAACGCTGGAAAATATGGAGCAAGCGACCGAAAAATCGTATGCCCGCCAAGAGGAAATGATTGTTGCCCGATATGCCCTCGAGGAACAAAACCTGCGAAATGCAGCCAGTCTCAACTTTGCTACCGAAGGTGAAAAGATGGCTCACAAGCTAAAGACCAAAGAGGACGAAATGGCTATAAGCGTGAGCCTTAATGCCCAACTGGTAGAGCTTGAAAAACGAAAAGCCGAAGAGCTGAAAAAGAACGAAGCTGACCAGCAAAAAGCCAAAAACTCCATCGTGAAAGACTTTATGGCGCAGCGTACTGCCGAGATAGATGTGTTTGAGGATACATCGCTCAAGAAAGCAGAAAAGAAAGCGAAGAAAAGCCTTAAGAATGTACAAGGTTTTTTTGAAGGAATAGACAAAGAAACTCAAGAAGCCATTATCGCCGAACTGGCGAAAACCGAAGTTGCTGCACAAAAAGCAGCTGCTACAACCAAAGAAACAGCCGCCACGAAGGAAGACGCTGCCGCTAAGGAGACTGCCGCCGCCAAAGAGACCACTGCTGCCACCGAAAAAGTAGCCGCTGCTACCGACAAAGCTGCAGATGCCACCAAGAAATACCTCGACATAAAAGCCACCCGCACCAATGTGCAAGTAGAAATAAGCGAGTTGCAGAACTTGCAAAAGGTAATGCACGAAAAGTTTCAGACACAAACGAAAGTGTATGACGAAGAAATAAAAGCAGCGGGCGACAATGCCGAAAAACGAAAGGAGATAGAAAAGAAAAAGGCAGATTATACCAAGCAGTACGGCATGGATATGATTACCGTTCAGCAGACGCTTACTGCAGCCGAAAAGAAAGAGCAAGGATTGAGGTATGTGCAGTGGCAGCAATATTTCAAAAAGACAGAGGAGGTGGCCAATTCGATAAAGAAGTTCACAAGCGATGTAGGCAATTATCTTAGCACAGGGCTAACAGCAGTCAGCAATATTTATAAAGCCGAAATTGCTGCTATAGATGAGGAAATGACTCACCTGAAGAATAAAAATCAGGAAATAGTACAAGAAATAGATAATCAGGCGAAAGAAATTGCAACTATAGATGCAGAAAGAGATAATGCAGCAAAGTCAGGAAATGAAGAATTAGCTAAGGTATTAGAAGAAAAACTTAAAGCTGAAAAAGCTGCATATCAGTCATCATTAGAAACGAAGAATGAGATAGACAGAAAAGAGAGAGACCTTCAGGCAAAAAAAGCAAAAGAGCAAGCTAAGCAAGAAAAAATAGAGAAACTAAACCGTAAAGTCACTCTTATGAAAAGCATTGGCGAAGCAACAGCCAATGTAGCCCAAGGTATAACTAAGGCATTGGCTTTAGGTCCGTTTATTGGTCCGGTACTGGCGGGGGTGGTTGGAGCTATGGGAGCCATTCAGATAGGAATAATGACAAAGCAGCTGGCAAAGTTCGAAGACGGAGGCTTGCTCCGTGGGCGTCGCCATTCGCAGGGAGGAATGCGCATAGAGGGGTCGAACATAGAAGTAGAAGGTGGCGAATATGTGGTAAACCGCCAATCGACCGACAAGAATATTGGACTGATTCGCTATATCAATTCGCAGCGTCGCGAGCTCTCGCCTGCCGATATATCTTCGTTCTTTGCCCGCACTTCGCAAGGTTTCGAGCCGCCGTTTAGCCGTGCTTTCGAGGCAGGGGGACAACTACCCGTAGTGGATAGTCCCAGCACAGTAGACAACGAATACTTGGTGGATGCCATTCGCTCTATCCGCATCGAGCCGCGCGTAGCCGTTACCGATATCAACCGTGTGCAAAGCGAAGTGGTGAGTGTAGATAATTGGGTGGGGTTGTGAAATTAGGGGAAGAACTAGCTTAGTTTTTTAATAGTAGTTATCTCCTACAATTATAGAGCTACTAATGTTGCTATTATGATAAATTGTAAATAAGGCTGTTCCTATAATATCATCTCCTACAATTATAGAACTACTAATGTTGCTATTATTATTAATTGTAAATAAGGTTGTTCCTATAATATCATCTCCTATAATTATAGAACTACTAATGTTGCTATTATGATAAATTGTAAATAAGGTTGTTCCTATAATATCATCTCCTACAATTATAGAACTACTAATGTTGCTATTATGATAAATTGTAAATAAGGTTGTTCCTATAATATTATCACCCACAATTATAGAACTGCTAATGTTGCTATTATGATAAATTGTAAATAAAAGCCTATTTATCTTATCCTTCCCCACCCTTACAAATACACTATCGATATTAAACACAATATCGCCATCGGGGTCGGCTCCCGCACGGATATACTTATCGTCGAAGTTGAATACCACATCGCCCGACTTGTCCTTTCCGGCACGCAATAGCTTGCCATCGCGATTGAAAACGATATCGCCATCGGCATCCTTCCCTGCGCGTATATAGTCTCCGTCGAGGTTAAAGACCACATCGCCCGATTTGTCCTTTCCCGCACGAATCAGCTTGCCATCCACGTTGAAGACCACATTGTCTACTTCGGTGGGTGGTTTGGGCTTTTCGGGTATTTCGGGCACAGCGGGTTCGTCCTTTTCGCAAGCGGAAAAGCTCAGGCATAGCGCCAATAAGAATATGTAGTAAAGTTGTTTCATTTCAGTGAACAGTGAACAGTCAACAATCAATAGTCAACAGTTATCAATTTCATCCTTATACAAATATAGACTAAAGTTTGCACACGAGGTTTAATTCCTGATGGGAAAAAGTGACAACGAATACCTGGTGGATGCCATTCGCTCTATCCGCATCGAGCCGCGCGTAGCCGTTACCGATATCAACCGTGTACAAAGCGAAGTGGTGAGTGTAGATAATTGGGTGGGGTTGTAATTACAATTATAATATTTTTATATAAGCATTATTTAGCATGCCATATTCGTGATGGAATTTAATTTGCAAAATGGAGCTTCCTTTCATTGTTTTTATATAAGCATTATTTAGCATGCCATATTCGTGATGAAATTCAATTTGCAAAATGGAGTTTCCTTTCATTGTTTTTATATAAGCATTATTTAGTATGCCATATTCGTGATGAAATTCAATTTCAAAATGCTTTCACTCTTCTTGTCCTTCCCCGCCCTGACAAATACACTATCGATATTAAACACAATATCGCCATCGGGGTCGGCTCCCGCACGGATATACTTATCGTCGAAGTTGAATACCACATCGCCCGACTTGTCCTTTCCCGCACGAATCAGCTTGCTATCCACGTTGAAGACTACATTGTCTACCTCGGTGGGTGGCTGTGGCTTTTCGGGTATTTCGGGCATATCGGGTTCGTCCTTCTCGCAAGCGGCAAAGCTCAGGCATAGCGCCAATAAGAATATGTAGTAAAGTTGTTTCATTTCAGTCAACAGTGAACAGTTAACAGTTAACAGTTAACAGTTAACAATCAATAGTCAATAGTCAACAGTTATCAATTTCATCCTTCTACAAATATAGACTAAAGTTTGCAGACGAGGTTTAATTCCTGAGGGGAAAAAGTGATGGTGTAAATATCCGGGATAGAAACCCTCTTATCTAAAATTATTCTAAATAATACAAAAAAATAAAATAACACTATCAAATAAATACTACATTTGCAAGCCAAATATATTTCAGGGTGCATAGACAAGAGTTGAAACATCGTATCGTAACAGGGCTGCTAGTATTTGTATTTTTAGCACCATTTGTTTCCAAGCCTGTTCACATTTATCAGAATGAATGTGAAGAGCATTCTTGTTCGCATGCCGAAGACAAGGCAACACATAAGCATGACTGCAATACATGTAAGATTTGCCAGTTTCAGCTGTCATTTTTTACAGAAGCAAAATCTTCTCTGCTGATAATAAAACCTGTCGAATTATGTAGCAAGGTTTATACTCGGTACGAAGAAAAAGAATATACCCCTTCACTCAGTCTTCATCAAGCTCGCGCACCACCGCATACAGCCCTTATCTGAAAAAGACGAACGAGAGTAGAGGTTTTCTATCTCTCGACTAAATCATTGTACATTTTTTTATCAAAACAAGTTATATATGCATAACCGATTTATTCTGGCTATGTCTATGCTTGTCTTCGTATTGTCGATTAATGCTCAAACCAACGACTCGATAAAACAAGTCGAACTGGGAGATATTACTATAAACGGACAATCTTTCAAGAAGAAGAGCCAATTGAATTCGTCTCAATCGGTAGACGTGGCTGAGAAAGATTTTTTGGACAGGCATTTTTCGGGCAATATAATGCAGGCACTAGAATATATTCCGGGAGTAAAATCAATGGATATCGGTTCGGGTTTTTCAAAGCCTATGATTCGTGGGATGGGGTTCAACCGCTTGTCTGTTACCGAAAATGGCGTAAAGCAAGAAGGACAGCAGTGGGGTAGCGATCACGGATTGGAGATCGATGCCTTCAACGTAGAACAAGTAACCATCCGCAAAGGACCATCGTCCTTGTTGTACGGAAGCGATGCCATGGGCGGAGTTGTCGAAATCAGTCAGACACCCGCACCCTTCGAAGATCAGTTTTTTGGCGAAGCAGCTCTCCTTGGCAAAAGTGTCAACGACATGCTTGGTGCGTCAGTTCTTTTGGGTATCAAGAAAAAGAACCTTTATACCAAAATACGTTATTCTGAAAAACAGTATGGCGACTACCGCATCCCTACCGACAAGATAGAGTACCTGTCTATAAATATCCCTATCTATGGAGGTAAGCTAAAGAATACGGCAGGCTACGACCGCAGTGTAAACTGGTACACCGAGTATCGCTTAAGGCGTTACCTTTCCACCTACGCGGTGAGTAATACTTATCAGAAGTCGGGTTTCTTTCCGGGGTCGCATGGCATACCCGATATCGACAGAGTGAAGGACGATGGCGATAGCCGTAATATTGACTTCCCTTACAGCAAGGTAAATCACTTTAAGGCAATCTCTCGTCAGCAATACACTTGGGATAAGTTGCAGGCCTCGTTAGATCTGAGTTATCAGAAAAATGACCGCGAAGAATGGAGTTTGTTTCACACCCATTATGGAACACAAAAGCCGCCCGAAACAGATCCTAACAAGGAGCTGATGTTTACGCTCGATACTTATGCCTCTTCGCTCAAGCTAAGGACTATCGGTATCGACAATCTGGAATATAGTTTCGGTGCAGATGTACAATATCAGGAAAATCGCATTGGCGGCTACTCTTTCTTGTTGCCAAAGTACAACCGCTTTACATCGGGAGTGTACGGGTTGGCTACTTGGAAAATAGCCGACAACCTTACAGCAAGCGGTGGTTTGCGTTACGACTACGGACGAGTGCGAGTGTACGAATTTTTAGATTCACACCTCGAAGCTTATCTGACCGAAAACGGCGAAGACCCTCAGGTAGTAGATGAATACAAATGGCGAAGCAAGTCTATGTCGCGAAACTTCGGCGACTTTTCGGGCTCGGTAGGGCTGGTATGGAATAGCAGCAATGCACATCTGATAAAGGCAAACTTGGGGCACAGTTTCAGGTTGCCGGGCGTAAACGAACTTGCCGCAAACGGCATTCATCACGGCACATTCAGATACGAGCAAGGCGACCCTACACTGAAGTCGGAAAAAGGCTGGCAAATAGACGCTTCTTATAGCTTCGACAAGGAGGGGATACACTTTTCTGTTTCTCCCTTTGCCAGCTGGTTTAGCAACTATATCTACCTGAACCCTACGGGCGAGTGGCCTCAGGCAAGTTTGCCGCATGCCGGTCAGACCTACCGATTTACGGGAGTAGAAGCCTTGTTCTCGGGTGCGGAACTGTCGTTTGGTATCGACTTTCTTCGCCACTTCAACTATTCCTTTGCCGGCGAATATGTCTATACCTATAATCTCGACCGCAAGATTGCGCTGAGCTTTTCTCCTCCCGCATCGATGCGTAATACCATCACCTGGAGCAATGAACAGTTTCGAGTGTATGGCGAACTGCAAAGCATCGCTTCGCAAAACAGGGTAGCCAATAACGAGAGTAAAACCAAAGGCGCAAACCTCATTCACTTGGGGGCAAATGCAAAGGTACCTGTCGGTAAAACGGTCTTAGAGATAAATTTATCGCTTCGCAACCTGATGGATACAAAGTATTACAATCATTTAAGTTATTATCGGAAGGTGGAGATTCCCGAACCGGGACGAAACTTTCAATTATCTATTAAAATACCTTTTAAAAGTTTATTAAAATGAATACAAAAATAAATCTTATAATTTTAGCCGTTCTGGGTCTTTTTTTAACTGTCTCATTTACATCGTGTGGCGAAGACGAAGGAGATATAACACCTCCAACAATTAACTTGATAAGCCCTGCAGATGGTGCAACAATTGAAGCAGGAACAGCATTGGAACTAGAGATGGAATTGTCGGACAATGACATGTTGAAGTCTTACAAAGTGAATATTCATAATGCCTTTGATGGACATACCCACGGTGATGCTGACGATCATGAGCATGCCAAAGCAGCAGAAGCTGAATCTAAGCCGTTCTCTATCGATAAGATATGGAATCTGTCCGAAAATAGCGTGAAAGTGAAACATACAGAGATTGTTATCTCCGAAAATGCAACACCTGGTAATTATCACATGGTGATTAAGTGTTTCGATATTTCGGGAAACGAGCAGACTGTTGTTCGCCATATTGTGATAGAAAATGATGCATACGATCATGACCATGACCACGATCACCAGCATTAAGATTGCTTTTTATAGTTGAGAATAAGTCCCCGGATTCGAGTCGAATTCGGGGACTTATTTTTTTATCCTTTGGGTAGAAAGAGGGTATCAAAAGAGGCTTGTAAAGAATTTCTCCCCGATTTATCTATACAGTGAACAGTTAACAGTCATCTATAAACAACTAAAAGCTAGTAGCTAATGGCTAAAAGCTAATAGATAAATAAATAATATGAACATAGAACTCTACATTAACAACCAACTGTGCGATATCGACAGTCCCGAAAAATTGGGTATCACCCTCAAGCGTGTACTGATCAAGCCTTCGGAACTGAACCTAAAAGATGCACGAAAGTCGTACGACATCAGCCTGCCTGCTACTGTACGCAATAACGAGATTTTTAACTATGCCAACGTGGAGGAAACTCAAGGCAAGTTCAGGATTTACGGCGATGCCCGCCTTTATGTAGACGGGGTGCTGATCTTGGACGGCAAGTTCCGACTGAGCGAAATCACCCGCGACTATTATCGTGGCAACCTGGGAGTTCCCGCTCCGCTGACTGTGAAGGATGTGTTTGGCGAAACGAAGATGACCGAAAACGCTCCGCTTTGGCTTCCTTTGAAAGACTTTGCAACTTCAGTGAATGAGGTGAATGAGGCGGCGAATAATGGAGAGACAACAAAATGTATTTTTCCCTATGTGCTTTATGGACTTTTGCCCAAAAATCTGATTGGGAACAGCGATGCATCTACCGATCGCGATCTTTGGGACGAGTCGGTGAATATCCGCATGCAGGACATGCCGCCGTCTATCAATGTGATCAATATGCTGAAGCACATCTTTCAGACGAGAGGATACGGGCTTTCGGGCACAGCTCTTAGCGATCCCCGCCTCAATAAATTGTACATGAGTTACAAGGACGATGAAAACTACGTTCAGCCGTGGAACTATGGCGACCAGATGGCGATAAAGATAAAAGGGAAGTGGGATAATATATGGTGGATTGACAAGAACGATAACCCGAATCAGTTTGAGCGACAAGTACATCAGACAAATCTGGATGGATTTACATACTACACTACCAACCTGTTTGATGCAAATAGAGTAGAAATTGAAGATAAAGATATAGTAGACAAGGGATCTAATGTGGTAGTAACGAAGGTAGATGAGGGCAGTGGGTATGTTCGCAATGGTTATCAGGTAACGATACCCATGCCTGAACATGATAACATCAGAGGTAAAGAGTATTATAACTAATGATTAAAACAATAACCCTTTAAATAAACAACAATGGAAATGAATCAGGAAACCCTTAAAAAAATGACATCTTTAAGACTCAGAGGCATGTTCCTAGCTTTTAAAACGAGTCTTGAAACCCGGCAGAAAGAGACCATGACCATCGATCAGTTTGTATCCTGGCTCATCATCAGCGAATGGGACGA
>NZ_OPYL01000003.1 GCF_900343125.1 Dysgonomonas sp. Marseille-P4361 | reverse complement strand
CAACAGCAAGAAATTAAGGTGGTTATAACACTGAGGATCCACCTCTTCCCATTCCGAACAGAGAAGTTAAGCTCAGTCGTGCCGATGGTACTGCATATTTGTGGGAGAGTAGGTAACCGCCGTTTTAAAGTCAGTAGCGTCTTTTAGTTTAACTAGAGGACGCTACTTTTTTGTATATATACCACTCACCACCAAAGCCTATACCTACACAGCCCACCAAAACTTTTTACAGGTCAAAAAGGGAGGATGTAATGTTTTTATTGATGTTAATGTGTTGATATCTAGAAGTTTAGTGTATAGCTTGTTAGTGTTTGGTAATGCGTTGATATACAAGTGTTTGTGTGTAGGTGCTTCTTCTTGATAATATATTTATAATTAGATGTTTACAGTGTATATGTTAGCCCTATTGTATTGGAAGAAACTAATATAGATTTCTTTATTTAAATACAAAATATAAGTACTACATTTACATGTTTAATAGAATATGTGACAACGTTATATGTCTAATATATTAATAGTTAGGTCGGCCAAGATAGGGGATGTTTTGATTGCCTTCCCTATAATTTATGATATCGCAAGTAAGAATAAGCAAGATACTTTTTATGTTTTGACTGCACCTATGTTTGCTTATTTATTTAAGCAAATGCCTTCCAATGTGAAGTTAATTCCTATGGTTTTCCGAAAAAAGACGGGGATGTTTAGAGGTTTAGTCTATCTATGGAGGCGAAATCGTTTATTAAAAGATTTGAAAACCAATTATAGTTTTGATAAAATAGCTCTATTGAGAGCAGATACTTTTGATAAAAAAATAGCGAGAGCATATTCTAAGAGGGCATTAGTTGAATGTATTGATCCTGTCTATTTCTATTCAAAAGAGAGAGTGAATAGTATTAATGCTAAAAAAGATGGACTGACTTTGTCCGGCTTATATACTGGTGTGTTTGAAAGACAGGGCTATAATAATATTACTCCCAATTTTGATGCTACTTATTTTAAAGAAAAAGATATAACGAGTTATTACTCCTCATTAAATATAGAGAAGGATGCTAGAACTATACTTATTGCTCCTTTTTCAGGGATGCAAATGAAAGTTTATCCTTTGGAAAGAGTGAAGAGAATTATTGCATACTATAAAGAAAATAATCCGGATTTGCGAATCCTAATTTTAGGAGGAGGAGATAATGAGAGACTGTTGTCGGAAGGGTTAGAAAAAGAATTTTCTAATGTAAGATCTTTAGTAGGAAAATTTGAAATGGAAGTAGAACTTTGCATTGTTGCACAATGTAAAGTGTTGTTAACTATGGATTCTGCAAATTTACATTTAGGTGCATTGGTTGATATTCCTATTGTTTCTATTTGGGGACCAAATGATCCTTCTTTAGGCTTTTATCCGGCCAGACTTCCTTTATCCAATGCTATATATAAGAACTTACCATGTAGACCTTGTTCTGTATTTGGAGAATATCCGTGTTCTAGGGAAAACAAAATGGAATGCATGGAGATTGAACCCCATATAGTTGTTGAGAAATTGAATGAATTTATCTAATTAGGTATATAATGACAAATACAACAAATTTATTACCCAAAATATCAGTAATAACACCGACTTTCAATTCCGAGAATACAATTTCAGGAACGATTGATGCTCTTTTGAAGCAAACTTTTTCAGACTTTGAGTATATTGTTATAGATGGAGTCTCAAAAGATAAAACAGTAGAAAAGATTCAGAGTTATATCCCTCAATTCGAAGCAAAAGGGGTGACCGTTCGTATCATCAGTGAACCCGATAAAGGAGTTTATGATGCAATGAATAAAGGAATTAAGTTAGCTAAAGGTCAGCTAGTTGGTATTACAAATTCGGATGATTGGTATGAAGAAAACACATTGGAGGTAATGTGGCAAAAATATACGGATGGTAAAGTCGATCCAGCAAATAGTATGATTTATGGGATTGAACGAGTTTGGAAGGATGGTAAAGTATATAATCTACAACGTCGTGGTGCTGCTTTTATTTCCGAAAGTGTTTTACCTCACTCTACTTTATTTGTAGCGAAAGCAGTATATGATAAATATCGAGCATATGATTTATCTGTTAAAATATTGGCCGATTATGATTTCATTTGCAGATGTGTAAGTCAAGGTGTTGATTTGGAAGAAGTAGACGTAGTGATCTCTAATTTCTGTTTAGGTGGTATTTCTTCTTCTTATTTCGATTTTTATTCAGATTATTATAGAATACAACATAAATATGGCTTCATTAGTGATAAGAAATATAAGGAACACAGAACTGCTCTTAAAGTAAAAAAACTTATCAATAAAGTCTTAAAACGATGGTAGTATACCTCTTAAATTTGTTGCTTTTTTCGATAAAATTTCGTATATTTGTTAGATTTTAAAACGCAAAACGGAAGGTGTTTAATCGCCTTAAAAACAGCAAGATAAAATATGACTGACAAACAAAAAGTTGCGAGCGAATCGTATTCGGCTCAGAATATTCAGGTGCTTGAAGGTCTTGAGGCCGTAAGGAAGAGACCAGCCATGTATATTGGCGATATTAGTGAAAAAGGTTTGCATCATCTTGTATACGAGGTTGTCGATAACTCTATTGACGAGGCCTTAGCTGGATATTGTAATGATATTAAGGTAACTATACACGAAGATAATTCTATATCGGTTCAAGATAATGGACGTGGTATACCTGTTGATATAATGGAGAAAGAGCAAAAATCAGCTCTTGAAGTTGTATTGACTGTATTACATGCCGGCGGTAAATTCGATAAAGGAACTTATAAGGTTTCTGGAGGTTTGCATGGTGTTGGAGTTTCTTGTGTGAATGCTCTGTCAACTCATTTAAGAGCAAAGATTCACCGTCAAGGTAATATCTATGTGCAGGACTATTCTTGCGGAAAACCGGTAACCGGATTGGAAATAAAAGGCTCTTCTAATGTTACAGGAACAACAATAACATTCAAGCCAGATGACTCTATATTTGTCGTTACAGAATACAAATATGACACATTAGCGTCTCGTCTTCGCGAACTTGCATTCCTTAATGCAGGAATCACGCTTTCATTAACAGATGAAAGACAAAGAAAAGAAGATGGTTCATTTAAGTCTGATACTTTTTATTCAGAAAAAGGACTAGAAGAATTTGTTCGCTATATTGATGCTTCAAAAGAGGAATTAATAGATGATGTTATTCATATAACTACAGAAAAACAAGGTATTCCTGTAGAAGTTGCTTTAACCTATAATACATCATATAATGAGAATGTATTTTCATATGTAAATAATATCCATACAATAGAGGGTGGTACTCACTTAACTGGATTTAGACGTGGATTGTCTCGTACGTTGAAGAAGTATGCAGATGATAGCAAAATGCTAGAGAAAGTAAAGGTGGAAATCAGTGGAGATGACTTCCGTGAAGGATTAACAGCTGTTGTATCTATTAAAGTTGCAGAACCTCAGTTTGAGGGGCAGACAAAAACCAAGTTGGGTAATAATGAGGTTATTGGAGCTGTAGATCAAGCAATAGGCGAAGCTTTAGGTATTTACTTAGAGGAACATCCTAAAGAGGCTAAAATTATTGTCGAAAAAGTAATACTTGCTGCTACAGCACGTGCTGCAGCTCGTAAAGCTCGTGAACTTGTACAACGCAAATCGCCTCTAACAGGAGGAGGTCTTCCTGGTAAATTAGCCGACTGTTCGAGTAAAGTTGCTGAAAACTGCGAGATTTTCTTAGTCGAAGGGGATTCTGCGGGAGGTACAGCTAAACAAGGTCGAGATAGACAATTTCAAGCAATATTACCTTTGAGAGGAAAGATTCTTAATGTAGAAAAAGCGATGCCTCATAAAGTATTGGAGAGCGATGAAATTAGAAATATATACACAGCTTTAGGTGTGACGATAGGTACTGAAGAAGATTCTAAGGAGTTGAACCTAGCTAAATTACGTTATCATAAAGTTGTAATTATGACCGATGCCGACGTGGATGGTAGTCATATTGCAACTCTTATCTTGACTTTCTTCTTCCGCCATATGAAGCCATTGTTGGAAAAAGGTTATGTATATATTGCGACGCCTCCATTGTATTTGCTTCGTAAAGGTAAAGTGGAAGAATATTGTTGGGATGACAGACAGCGTCGTGCTTTCATCGATAAATATGCAGATGGAGATGAAAATGCAGTTCATACTCAACGCTACAAAGGTCTTGGAGAAATGAACTCAACACAACTTTGGGAGACAACAATGAATCCTGAACATCGTACTCTTCGCCAAGTAACTATCGAAAATGCAGCAGAAGCAGATCATGTTTTCTCTATGTTGATGGGTGAAGATGTAGCACCTCGCAGAGAGTTTATTGAAGAAAATGCGACTTATGCTAAAATTGATGCATAAAAGATCTTTGAATAAAAAATTGGATTAAACATTTATTTATAATAACTTGCAAGGGATTACAATTCATTGAATTGTAATCCCTTTGTATTATTTCACTAATCTAAATTATCTGATAAGTGATATGATTTGCACAAACACACTAATACACACTTTATATTAAGATCATGAACTTTATTACAAAAAAATTAAACATCAAGCTGTTTTTATTACTTCTAGTTTACGTTAATTGTAGCTTAACATTGTTTTCGCAAGTTACAATTGGTGTTACTGAAGAAGCCAATAAAGGTTCTCTTCTTCAACTGAAAAATGAACAAGGAGTGACTGACGACGCAGCTAATGCCTCCAAAGGATTATTGTTGCCTCGAGTGAATTTGTCTGAAAAATATGAACTTTTTCCTATGTTTCTTAAAGATCCAACGGATATAACTTCAGGAAGAACAACTGAATATAATACAAACAAGAAAGATTATGATTTGCAACATACAGGTCTTATGGTTTACAATATGAACGAGGATTATGAAAAAGATCTCTGTTTGGGAGTAAATACATGGGATGGAGAAAAATGGAATTGCGCTCATTATGCTACATATGATTATGAAATGGATTGTAGTACAATAAAAGTGAGTGGGTTGTATTACAAAAATGAAGACTTAGATAGCTCTCATAAGATAACCTTGCGCATCAGAGCAGATGAGAAAATGGAAGGTAAGACGTATTATATAAAGACTGATGAGATAGATGGTATTAGTTTTTTTGCTCAAGGAAAGATAACAAGTGCCGCAGCTACAGCCGAGGGGCAAGAAGTGGTAATGAAAGGAAAAGGTAAATCTACGAATCGAGAAATCAAACGCTTTACTCTTACAGCCAATAATACGTCTGGACAGACCTGCAGTGCTACAGTTGTAGTTGTTATACCAACGAAGAAAGTTCTTGTGCTAGCTGATGGTTATGATTATGGTTATAATATTTCGAAGGTCGGTACAGGGTCATATGGTATATTTACAACTTCTAATAATTTTGGAGTGACTGAAGAAAGTGTTATAAAATATGAAGGAACTCGATTCATGAACGATGAAACTCCTTTCTTGAAAAACTATCCAGGTCCGGGAGCTTTAGATGTTGGGGCATTGAAGGCTGCGGATATTGCAAATTTAGAATATGCTTTACTAAATGCACCTGAAGGGGAAAAAATTGATATTGTAATATTAAGTCAAGACGTATATCTGGTTGAATTACTAACGCAAAAAGATGAATTGGCTAGAGTATTAGCCGAATTTGTGAATAGGAAAGGAGTACTTATAGCCCTTTATGAAGGTAATGGACATTTCCAGAATAATTTACAAGATGATATAGGAACCGATAGAAGAGGTTCTACTACTTCTCTATTACAAAAAATATGGGGACAGACAACGAATGATTTTGGGTATAGTGCAAAAATTAACTTGGGATCTGGGGCTGTATATCCTTTGACAGATGTTGATGATGAGATTCTGAATGGGCCATTTGGAGATGTTAGAAAACAATATTGGGGAGAAGATGCATCTTGGGCTAGAGGAGTTAAAAATATACCATTGAATGATATTATCGTATACTCTTATGGTAATACAGTAGCAAGTAACGATGCAGGCTTGGCCAAAATGATAACAGGTTTTCGTCATAAAACCAAGAATTTTATATACTTCGGAGACGGAGGTTTTACTTCTTCCACCTTTTCGGGAGAGAATCCTACTTCTACATCTACAACGATGCATCCATTATATTGGAAAAACGAAGGAGGTAAGAAGTATATTCCTATAGCAAAATCAGGATATGGAAAGCACTCAACTAAATATCCTGTCTATAATTCAGTCTTGTTCGCCAATATCATGGCATGGGCTGTATATCAAGCCGAGATGAATGGTATAAATCCTCCTCAGGATTAATAAAGTATAAATAATAAGAAAAGAGGTGATTGGGTAGCTAATCATCTCTTTTCTTATTATTTTATGTGTTTAAGAATATTCTAATGTGTAGATAGTGATTACCACTCATTTTCTTATCTTTGTAACCTATAATTTAACTTTACTGATATGTCTATAAAGAATATATTCATAATCTCTTCTTTGTTTTTGTTTATAGCTTGTGGTTGTAATCAGAAGGCTACAACTACTACAGCAAACTCATCGTATCAACAAATCTCACCCGACTTCAATACAGACAGTGCATATACATATGTGGATAAACAAGTTTCGTTTGGATATCGTGTGCCGAATACGCCGGAGCATGTTGCTTGTGGCGATTATTTAGTGTCAGAATTGAAGCGTCATGGTGCAGAAGTACAGGAGCAAATAACGGTAGTAACTGCATATAATGGAACAAAATTGAATGCCCGCAATATTATAGGTTCTTATGGAATGGATAAAAAGAATAGAGTCCTTTTGTTTGCTCACTGGGATACACGTCCGTATTCGGATCAGGATCCTAACCCTGAGAATTGGAAAAAGCCTTTGTTGGGTGCAAATGATGGAGCAAGCGGAGTAGGTGTCCTTTTGGAAATTGCACGGGTTTTGCAAACTAAGGAACCTGAAATAGGAGTAGATATAATATTCTTTGATGCAGAAGATTATGGTACACCTGAGTTTGAAAAAAGTAATGAAGCTACGGATCATACATGGTGTCTGGGTTCTCGCTACTGGGCAGAAAATCCTCATGTGCCTAATTATAAAGCTAAGTTTGGAATCTTATTGGATATGGTAGGTGCTGAAGGAGCTACATTTTATAAAGAATACTTTTCTATGAAATATGCTAAAAATATTGTGGAAAAAGTTTGGAATGTGGCAGGACAATTAAATAATGGACGATATTTTAAAGGAGAAGATGGTGGAGCAACTGTTGATGATCACTTGCCTGTGAACGAAATACGTCGTATCCCTAGCGTGAATATAGTACATCATGATGGAAATAATGGAATGAGTTTCTTTCATTCATGGCACACTCAAAAAGATGATATGAGTAATATTAGCAAGGAAACATTGAAGGTAGTAGGACAAACAGTTTTAGAAGTTGTATATAAAGAAAAATAAAGGGAATAATGGCAACAATAAACGAAGTGCAAGATGAAATAGTAGAAGAATTCTCTATGTTCGACGATTGGATGGATCGTTATGGTCTATTAATCGAATTAGGAAATTCTTTGGAAAAACTAGAAGATAAATATAAAACAGAAAATAACCTGATTGTCGGATGTCAGAGCCGTGTATGGTTACAAGCTGATTACGTTGACGGTAAGGTTGTTTTTAAGGCGGAAAGCGATGCTGTGATTGTAAAAGGTATTATTGCATTACTGATAAAGGTTCTATCGAATAGAACGCCGGATGAAATAATAGATACAGATCTACACTTTATAGAACAAATTGGATTAAAGGAAAACTTATCTCCTACACGTTCCAATGGGTTGGTCTCTATGATAAAACAAATGAAGTTTTATGCAATGGCCTATAAAGCAAAAGAGTTAGGATCATAATATGATCAATATAAAAAGTAGAAGAGAGTCAGTATTATTTGAACTCTCTTTTTTTTGTTTTTAAGAAATCAATGTTAAATAAACAAATAGTTTCTAGAGTGAAATATTTTAAGGAATAGAATTATTTTGATAAATTGCTACTTAATATAGATCAAACGCATTAGTTTGATATTTGAAGAAATATTAACCTTTTAAATAATTAAATATGAAACACACATTGTTATTTACGATGCTTGTATTTGTGTTGACTGGATGTCAACAAGTAAAAGAAGTAGAGGATGTAAAAATAAAACCCTTGGCAGAACATGTTGTTATGATAGGATTTGACGCTATGGGATCATATTCGTATGATAAAGCGGAAATGCCTGTATTGAAAGATTTTGCTTCGAAAAGTGCATGGACTTTAGACTCTCGTTCTGTTTTGCCTTCGTCGAGCGCTGTTAACTGGGCTTCTATGTTGATGAGTTCAAGTCCTTCTATGCATGGATATACAGAGTGGGGTAGCAAAGTACCAGAAATACCTTCAATAGCGATTAGTCAGTTCGGGAAATTTCCTTCAATATATACTCAAATAGAAGAACAACTACCCGGTGCGAAGACTGCTGTGGTCTATAGTTGGGATGGTATTATTCATTTTCTGGAAGATCAAATTATAGATATTAATATCTGCACTAAAGAAGATGAAGATTTAACTGCACAAAAAGCTGCTGAAACAATTCTAAACGAAAAACCTACTTTTACATTTGTTCATTTTGACGAGCCGGATGGAGTAGGGCATGGAGCAGGACACGACACTCCTGAGTTTTATGAAGAGTTGAAAAAAGTAGATCTGCGTTTGAATACAATATTACAAGCAGTAAAAGATGCTGGTATAGAAGATAAAACGATTGTTATCGTTGTGGCTGATCATGGTGGTATCGATAAAGGTCATGGAGGAAAAACAATGGAAGAAGTCAGAATCCCTATTTTTATAAAAGGTCCAGGTATTAAAGTGAATTATAATATAAAGAGTCCTGTAATTGATTATGACTATGGAGCTACTATAGCAAGAATGCTAGGGATAGAAGCTCATCCTGCTTGGAGAGGAAAAATTATAGAAGAAGCTTTTGTTGAATAATATGAAGCAGAAAGACCGAATTCATACGAATTCGGTCTTTTTATTATGTATTATAACTTGTTTGAGGAGGACTTAGAATGCCCTATAGATGATGGTTCTTCCATTTGTGTCGATAGAGAATTCTGTTTCAGTAGATTCATTCAAAGTAGCTTGCCACCAGTTGTTAAATGTTTGATTTTTTATTGGATATTTAAGACCATTGGTTGTGATAGAACATCTGTCTATGCTGAAAATGGAAACTTGTTGACCTATTTTGCTCTCAAAAACAGCAGGTCTGTCAATTGCTATAAAAATGCCATAATCAGTGATGATCTGTGCTTCACAGTCATTCATGTATTCACATAATAGGCTGATATTAGCTATCGTATGATCCTCACGCTTACCAGTGGCACCTACTATTGTTATTGTTTTCAAATCCCTTTCTCTACAGAAGTTTACAGCTTTAGTGAGATCATTTGTTTCTTGTTCCGATATGCAGTGTATGATAGATGAATAGCGTATTCTGTTGTCTTCCGACAGAGAGTCGCAGTCTCCCACTATCGCATCAGGAGATTTACTCGTTTTATATAAATTGTTTGTCGCTCCATCGCAACACACCAGATAGTTGCAATGATTTAATATAGAAAGAGGTATAGAATAGCTAGGGAATTCACCATTCGCTAAGATAACAGTCTCTACTTTTTGTGATGCTGTGGGTAGGTTATATTTTTTCATTGCGGATCTTTTATCGATCCGCAAAATTAATGAATAGTTTTATAATATTATTCTTCTTTCTGAATGAATGTCCCTGTAGGTTCTACTACATTGGTGTTAGGCATCAAGTCAACCTCTTGTATATCATATTGCTCAGTGCTGTCAAAAGTATACATTTTATATTGATGTCCATTTTATTAACCCTTACTCCCCACTTAGATTCACTAGGAGTGTACCAGAAGAAAAACTGCCAATCATTTCCGTCCGAGGTATTATAGTATTTCAAAAATTCCAGATAACCAAGTATTTCATTGTACCCATATTGAGATCGCCCTATCTCATGGTCAGTAACAGTGCAATTACCTCTTTCATCACATTCGATCCATTTACCCACTTTCAATTGAGTAGGAAGGAAAACACCTTTTTGTTTTAATTTTCCATTCGGGTAAAATTCTTTATATACAAGATGGATAGCAGGGAAAGGAGGACGTTCAAAAACTTCGATATTAGATCCTTTCTTGTATGATTTTACTTCTACCTTGGTACCATTACTCTCTGTATAAGAGTAATCCAAAATTGAACCTTTATATTTGCTGGCATAAGTAGAAACATTAAGCGTTTCGTTTATTATTGGTACTTTAAAGTCCGGATAAATTTCAGTATAATCTGTTGTTTGTGATTTAGCTACATGGCTTGTTAATAACATAAATGCCATAAGCGCGAAAAGTCTTATCGTATTCATAATCTAATAGTTTTGTAGTTTGTATAAAAGAATTTTTAGGTCTTTATCGTACCAAAGATATGAAAAAAGTTAATACAAGCATATCTGAATGTTAAATTATAAGTTTTTTACCTTTAATATCTTTCGTCTATCGAAGTCTCACACTTAATATTTCATTCTATTCAATAAAAATGACGAACTTTGCAGACGAAACAACAACTTAGTAAAATAGATAAAATGATAGATATAAATAAAGTCCCATCCCCTTGCTTTGTGATGGATGAAAATTTGTTGAGGCAAAACCTCTCTTTAATAAAATCTGTAAAAGAAAGAGCAGGGGTTAATATTATATTAGCTTTCAAAGCTTTTGCTATGTGGAAATCTTTCCCCATTATAAGAGAATACATTCCATACTCAACGGCAAGTTCGGTTTATGAAGCTCAATTGGCATATGAAGAAATGGGTAGCTTGGCTCATACTTTTTCACCGGCTTATACTCCAGAAAACTTTCCTGTATTTATGAAATACAGTAGCCATATTACATTCAATTCCTTGTCTCAGTTCGAACGTTTCTATCCCGAAACATTGAAGCATGACCGGAAGGTATCATGTGGAATTCGTGTTAATCCTGAATTTTCGGTAGTAGAGACTGATTTATATAACCCTGCTGCTCCGGGATCAAGACTTGGTGTTGCTGCAGATCAGTTTGGCGAAACATTGCCTGAAGGAATTGAAGGAATACATTTCCATTCTCTTTGTGAATCTTCTTCTTACGATTTGGAGAAAACCTTGGAACAGATAGAAATAAAATATGGGCATTTGCTGAAACAAGTAAAATGGTTCAATATGGGAGGAGGCCATTTGATGACAAAGAAGGGGTATGATGTAGAACATCTTATTTCTTTGCTTCAAGTCTTTAAAGCAAAATATCCAAATCTGGAAATCATAATGGAACCGGGTAGCGCTTTTGCTTGGGATACGGGTGTTTTAGTTTCTACGGTAGTCGATATTGTAGACAACAGAGGAATAAAAACAGCCATCCTGGATGTGTCTTTTGCTTGCCACATGCCCGACTGTTTGGAAATGCCTTATAAACCTAGAATTAGAGGAGCTCATTTCGATCCGGTAGAGGGATTACCTACTTATCGTATGGGGGGAAATAGCTGTTTAAGTGGCGACTTTGTAGGTGATTGGTCTTTTGACAAACCGTTGACAATAGGTGATAAAATAGTATTTGAGGATATGATACACTATACAACAGTGAAGACTACTATGTTTAATGGTATATCTCACCCTGCCATTGCTTTATGGAATAAATCAAATGAACTGGAGATTTATAGAGAATTTGATTACGAAGACTATAAAGGACGGATGAGTTAATCCTCAAAATGTTAAATTTTAGGGAGTAAGCAATAAGATTTCGGAGGTAGCGTTCTATAGGTAAACCATTAAGGGAAATCTTTTTTGAAATAAATAATATCAAATGAACCAATTTTATAAATTATTCTTATTTATTCTAACCTTTGGTTTAGCTGCAAGTCTTTCCGCCCAAGATTCGCCCTTTAGACTTGGAGTAAAAGCAGGAGTAAATATTTCTAATGCAACAATAGATAATAAGAATGCTGACCCAAATCTTAAATTTGGGTATAAGATTGGTGTAACCTTAGATTATAATTTTACACATGATTGGTTGATTCATTCAGGATTGTCTTTTATTCCTAAAGGTTCTAAGATAGACGATTTTCTCACAGGGAAAGTAATCGGTGGTGATGGACGAGGTGAAACATATACATTCAACCAATTATATTTGCAATTGCCTGTATATGCAGGACATCGAATAACTGTATCCGATAATTTAGGAATTGTTATTTCCGTAGGGCCATATTTGGAATATGGAGTAGGGGGAACTACCAAGAGAAAATTGCATGATGGAATGTTTGGTGATGGTACTACAGAATATAAGTTTGATACATTCGGAGATGGAAAAGAAGATTTTGAGCAACTGAAAAAAAATGACCTTGGTTTGGGGCTAAATGTAAGTGCCGAATTTAGGAAAATAATTGTTGGTTTAGAATATCAGCACGGACTGTTAAATATTGCGGCAGATGATGATTATAAATACAGAAATCGTAGTGCAGGGTTGACACTCGGATACAAATTTTGAGCAAATAAATACTCTAAGATAATAAAAAAGGAAATAGCCTATGAAGAAAATCACTACTCCTAAAAATTTCGAAAAGAAAAAAGAGGAGGTTGTCGTACCTTCTTTAAAAACACTAGAGTTTATAAAACAATTTTCACGAACATACTATGTGAATAATTCTATTCCAAAAGAGATGAATGGACTCTGTTTGAATTAATCTAGTTGTAGAAAATAAAAGAAAGATGCAGACGTGTAACGTTTTGCATCTTTTTTGTTTTTATCTATGAAGCTCTTTTATTACTTTTGTTCAGAAGAGAGATTTATCTCTATATAACTAATTAAAAATAAAAGAAATGTCACATAAAATAGCTCCCTCATTATTATCAGCAGATTTTTTGAATTTGCAGAAAGATGTAGAAATGGTTAATAATAGCGAAGCAGATTGGTTTCATTGCGATGTAATGGACGGAAGCTTTGTTCCTAATATTTCGTTCGGATTTCCTATTATCAAACAAATAAGTAGAATAGCAACTAAGCCATTAGACGTGCATCTGATGATTGTTAATCCGGATCAATATATTTCGCAAGTAAAAGATGCCGGAGCATATCTGATGAATGTACATTATGAAGCTTGTACGCACTTGCATCGTACTATCGGAGCAATCCATGATGCAGGGATGAAAGCCGGAGTAACGCTTAATCCGCATACACCGGTTTGCTTGCTCGAAGATATATTGCAAGAGGTAGATATGGTGCTTCTTATGTCTGTTAATCCGGGTTTTGGAGGGCAAAAGTTTATCGAACATACATTGGAGAAAGTATCTCGATTAAAAGAAATGATATTGAGAAAAAATCTACAAACGTTAATAGAAGTCGACGGAGGTGTAAATTTAGATACAGGAAAGCAATTGATCGATGCCGGAGCTGATGTATTGGTTGCAGGTAATGCTGTGTTTGCTGATGCCAACCCTACAGAAATGATTCATAAGCTAAAGAGTATAGCTAAGTCATAGCACTTAATCTTGCGGATGATGAAGAATCCGTTCTCTAAAACGCCTTTTCTGTTTTTGTTGATTCCTTTGATTATAGGAATCTTATTACAATACTATTTCAGACTTGAAAATATAAGTATAGTTATATTCCTGCTAGGGGTAATAACTATACTTTTTTCATTTATGATACCCAAGCAAAAAGAGTTTGCCCTAAGGTGGGTATTTGGATTGGGAACTTTTATTTCCATAATTGGTATTGGTTCGGCTTCTACATGGTATCGTCAACAGAGTGTGCTTTTTTCTTTTCAGGATGAAGTTGGAATTTACAGAGGAATTGTTGAAGATATTCCTCAAGAGAAGAAACGATCAATAGCTTATGAAGTTTATCTGCCTGATGAAGATAAACGGATTGTTTGTTACTTTCAGAAAGATTCATTGCAGAATGAAATATTAACCCCAGGAGAGAAATTTATTTTTCAAGGAAAGATTCAGCCTTTTCGAAATTTTGGAAACCCAGACGATTTCGATTACGTCCGTTACATGCATAACCAAGGTTTCTCTGGGGCATCGTTTATTCAGGTAGGACGATGGCAAGAAATAGGATCTGTAGAAACCTCCTTAAAGTTTTCGGCGCTAAAAATAAGACAATATCTACTCGATTTTTATAAATCACTCAATTTTGATGATGCAGAATATAGTATATTGGCAGCTCTTACACTTGGTTATCAAGGTGCATTGAGTGATGATTTACTTCAGGGTTTTAGAACTACGGGAACTGTGCATGTCTTGTCGGTAAGTGGGTTGCATGTGGGAATTATCTATTTAATGATTAGTTTTCTATTAAGTTTTATTCGAAGAGGTGATAGATATTACTTTCTTAAACCATTGTTGATAATCCTATTGTTGTGGTTATATGCTTTTGTTACGGGGCTTCCTGTTTCAGTTGTCAGAGCTAGCTTGATGTTAACTATCTTTTGTGTGTCAGAGATTATAGGCAAAAAGAGCTTTTCTATTCATGCGCTATTTATTGCTGCTTTTTTTATTTTGCTCTATAGTCCGTTGTCGCTTTTCGATGTAAGTTTTCAGTTAAGCTTTATCTCCGTACTGGCTATTTTATACCTGCATCCTAAAGCCATAAACTTAGTTGTTATAAAAAATAAATACCTGAGAAATGTTTGGAGTATGTTTACATTGTCAGTAGTTGCTCAGTTGGCTACATTTCCCATCTGTTTGTATTATTTCGGAACGTTTCCGACCTACTTCTTTTTAGCTAATCTTGTCATTGTTCCCTTGGTTTCTTTGATCACATATGCCATGTTGGGAGTTGCTCTATCTGCACTCGTTGCAAACATCCTACCCCAATTTGAGTATTACATTTATTATTTACCGATTCATCTATTAGAATTTTTAGTTCATCTGATGACTAAGTTAATTCAATTATTTGAAAAGCTTCCATTTGCACTTATTGAGGATGTACAGATATCTCTCCTTGATGTTTTTGTCATTTTTACGATCATAATTACTTTTCTTATCTTCTTGATATATAAGAAATCTAAGTCTTTGATTATATCGTTAATCGCTATTTGCCTTCAGCTAAGTATTCATTTATCCGAAAACTTTAAAATGCAGCCAGATCATTTGACTGTCTATAACCGACCTTACAGTACAGATATTCGCTGGGTAGAAAATGAAATAGAAACGGCTTTTAATATGGAAGTTCTAAATGACGGTTTTGAATTCATGGAGTTGAGAGGAAATAAAATACTTATAGTCTCCAAAAATGTATGGGAAGGAAAAATCTCAGATAAACTCTTCTTTGTGGATAACCTGATATTAACAGAAGATAATAACCTGTCTCTTTATAGCATAATGAAGCTACTTGAAGCGAAAAATGTAGTATTAGATGGCTCTTTGACGGCTTATGCCCGAAGAAGGTTATCTAAAGAATGTCAAAATTTGAATATTCCATGTCATGATGTCGTAGAAAATGGTGCGTTTACTCTGAATTTTTAGTATTTTTGCGATTGAAAAACAGGATATAAAGAAACTATAGATGATTTCAAAAGTAATAGCAAGTCAAAAAATATCAGAAGTAAAAGAACTACTCAATAAATATCAAAAAATTGTAATAGTAACACACGTGTCGCCTGATGGGGATGCAATAGGTTCTTCTTTAGGCTTATACCATTATTTGTGTGAACTGGGTCATGATGTAAATGTTATTGTTCCAAATTCTTTTCCTGAATTCTTGAAATGGATGCCAGGCTCAAGTGAGATATTTGAGTATGAGAAATATCCTGAGTTTGCTCAGAAACTATTAAATGACGCAGAATTAATCTTCTGTTTAGACTTTAATATTCCTAAACGAGCTTACCTGATGGGACCGGCTATTGAAGCAGCAAAAGGGAAAAAAGTGTTGGTCGATCATCATCCCGACCCTTCAGACTTTTGTGATGTGACAATTTCGTATCCGGAAATTTCATCAACGAGTGAACTTATATTCAGACTTATTTGTAGAATGGGTGATTTCGAAGTGATGAGTTACGATAGTGCTACTTGCATTTATACAGGTATGATGACGGATACAGGAGCCTTTACTTATAATTCGAACAATGCTGAAATATATTATATTATCGGAGAATTATTGAAAAAAGGTATCAATAAAGATCAGATCTATTCGAATGTATACCATAACTATTCCGAAGATCGTTATCGTTTGATGGGCTATACGCTTCAGGAGAAGATGAAAATATATCCGGAGTATCATACTTCGCTGATATGGTTGACAAATGAAGAACAAATGAGATATAATGTTCAAAAGGGCGATACCGAAGGTTTTGCTAATTTGCCGTTGAATATAAAAGATGTTTTTTTCTCAGTTTTTATTAGAGAAGACAATGATTTTATAAAAATTTCGTTTCGTTCTCAGGGAGACTTCCCTAGCAATAAGTTTGCAGCTCAATGTTATAATGGAGGAGGTCATCTGAATGCATCGGGAGGCGAATTTAAAGGAACAATGGAAGAAGCCATAGCTATATTTGAAAAAGGCTTGGTCGAATTTTCCGATTTATTAAAGAACAATAAAAAGAAAACAAAATAATTTCTAGACCATATGAGAAAATTAATTAGCGTAATACTAACTACAGCAGTGCTGGCGACATGTTTACTTGCTTGTAAAAGTGAGACATATACAGACAAGTTGAATGATGAGAAGAAAGCTATTGAGAAATTTATACAAGATAATGATATAGATGTAGTGTATGACTTTCCTAAAGGAGCTTTTCCTGAAAATGTTTTTTATAAAGATAGAGATACTGGCGTTTACATTCATGTTATTAATCCCGGTAGCGATGAGAAACCGACTAAAGATCCAGTAACTGAGGTTGTAATGAGATACGATACGATTTACAACTTGTTGAATAATGATGTAGAGGGTATTCCTAACTGGGATGCTACCTATGGTATAACTTTTGATTTTGGGAATAGTGGAACATATACACATAGTTCTGCTGATTATACTTCGAATTATTACTTCCAGTCTGGAGGATGTGTATTACCTTTAGAGCATGAATTAGGTAATGGAGCTGAAGTAAAGTTGATCGTTCCTTTCGAGAATGGATCGTTAGCTCAGCTATCAAACTATAAACCTTACTATTATAGTAGAGTGAAATATACTTTTGTGTTGGACGAAAAAGAAGACTAATATGACTTTAATTAAATCAATATCAGGAATTAGAGGTACTATTGGTGGAAAAGCCGGTGATGGATTAAATCCTCTAGATACAGTGAAATTTGTATCAGCTTATGCCACGTTTATACGTGAGTATATCAAGAACACATCTAATAAGATAGTAGTTGGTAGAGATGCTCGTATATCGGGTAAAATGATGGAGCAAGTAGTTGTTGGTACGCTGATGGGTATGGGCTTCGACGTAGTAAATATAGGATTGGCAACAACCCCAACTACCGAGCTTGCTGTAACTATGGAAGGTGCAGCAGGTGGTATTATCCTTACTGCAAGTCATAATCCAAGACAATGGAATGCCCTGAAGCTACTTAATGATAGAGGAGAGTTTTTGAATGCCAAAGAAGGAGAAATTGTCCTGAAACTGGCAGAATCAGAAGCATTCGAATTTGCTGATATTGATCATATAGGTAAAGTTGTAGAAAACGATTATACTGATAAACATATAGAAGCTGTCTTAAATCTGAAACTGGTAGATGTAGAGGCTATTAAAGCAGCTAATTTTGAAGTTGCTATTGATTGCGTCAACTCAGTGGGAGGTTTGGTTATTCCTAAATTACTAAAGGCTTTAGGTGTAACTAAGATAAATGAACTGTATACAACTCCTGATGGGGAATTTCCTCATAATCCGGAACCTCTTCCAGAACATTTAGGCGAAATTGCAGCTTTAATGAAAAAAACGACTTCCGATGTCGGATTTGTGGTAGACCCTGATGTAGACCGTTTAGCTATTGTTTGCGAAAATGGAGAAATGTTTGGAGAGGAATATACATTGGTTGCTGTTGCAGATTATATATTAAAGCATACACCGGGAAATACTGTATCAAACCTTAGTTCTAGTAGAGCATTGCGTGATGTGACAGAAAAGTATGGTTGCACATACAAAGCTTCTGCTGTAGGAGAGGTGAACGTTACTACTTTGATGAAAGAGACAAATGCGGTTATTGGTGGCGAAGGTAATGGGGGAATTATTTACCCTGCTAGTCATTATGGTCGCGATGCATTAGTTGGTGTAGCTTTGTTCTTGTCGCATATGGCTCATCAAAAAATGAAAGTTAGTGAGATCAGAGCATCTTATCCTTCTTATTTTATTGCAAAACAAAAAGTAGAATTGACCCCTAGTATCGATGTTGATGCTATTTTGTTAGCAGTAAAAGAAAAATACAGCCAATATGATATTACTGATATTGATGGTGTGAAGATTGATTTTCCAGACAAGTGGGTTCATCTTCGTAAATCAAATACAGAGCCGATTATCCGAGTTTATTCCGAAGCTCATACGATGCAGGAAGCTGAGGATGTTGGAGGAGAAGTTATGAAAGTTGTTGAAAATTTAGCTAAATGATATAAAAAATGGAAAAGCAGTTCTTTTTGAATTGCTTTTTTTTTGTACCTTAGCAAAATGTAATAAATATTGAATTTTATTGTGAAAAAGGATATATTATTTAAGGGGTTTACGCCAGCTACATTTCAATTTTTTAAAGAACTAAAAGAAAATAATTATAAGGAGTGGTTCGATATGCACAAGGATGTGTATGAACAGGAATTACTAAATCCGTTAAGGACTTTAGTGTCTGTATTGTCTCCTACAATGTATAATATTGATGCGGGTTTTGAATTACGTCCCCATCGAGCATTATCTCGTATATACAGAGATACGCGTTTCTCTAAAAATAAAGAACCTTATAAAGATTTCATGTGGATGACTTTCCAATTACCAGTTACACGCGAAGAATGGAAAGATTATCCTGGATATTTTATGGAATTGAATAGTGATGGCTATACCTTGGGGTTAGGTTTGTTTCAGCCTAAAAAGAAAGTAATGGATGCATTTCGTGATGAAATAACATATGATGCAGAAGAATTTCAACGTATAACTCAAGAGACAGTGTTAGATAGAGGTTACACTGTTTATGGAGAAGAATATAAGCGACCTATAGTGAATGATTTGCCCGAATATTATCAACAATGGATACAGAGAAAAGGTGTTTGGGTAGCAAAAACAAGACCTATAGGAGAGGAATTATTCTCAGAAGAATTTGCGGAAATAATAAAAAACGATTTTATAGCTTTGGAGTGGTTGTACAACTTCATGAAGGAAGCCACTGAGTTATAGATCTCTATTATATATAAATTAAATTAAATAAAAACTCAATGAAAAAGCTAAGAGCAGCTATTGTCGGATATGGAAATATCGGGCATTATGTGTTAGATGCAATTATTGCATCTCCGGATTTTGAAGTAGTAGGAATCGTTCGTCGCGATCCTACAAATGTTCCAGAAGAGTTGAAAATATATAAGGTTGTTAAATCGATTAAAGAATTGAGTGAGGTAGATGTTGCGGTACTTTGTACTCCAACTCGCAGCGTAGAAGAGTATGCAAAAGAATGTTTGGCTCTAGGTATTAATACTGTTGATAGCTACGATATTCATGGAGGAATAGTTAATTTGCGTAAGGAACTAGATGTTGTTGCTAAAGCAAATGATTCGGTGTCTATTATTTCTGCAGGTTGGGATCCAGGAACAGATTCTATCGTTCGTTCTATGTTCGAATTCATGGCACCTAAAGGAGTGACATACACAAACTTCGGACCGGGTATGAGTATGGGACACACTGTTGCAGTAAAAGCAATTAAAGGGGTAAAGGATGCCCTGTCTATGACTATCCCTTTAGGTACAGGCATTCATCGTCGTATGGTATATATTGAAGTCGCTGGCGGATATAAGTTTGAGGAAGTAGCAGCTGCTATAAAAGCTGACGATTACTTTGCACATGACGAGACTCACGTTAATCAGGTAGATTGTGTCGATAGCCTAAAGGATATGGGACATGGTGTAAATATGGTTCGCAAAGGAGTGTCAGGAGTAACTCAAAACCAGTTATTCGATTTCAATATGAAGATCAACAATCCGGCACTTACAGCTCAAGTTTTGGTCGCGTCGGCTCGTGCAGCAATGAAGCAAAAACCGGGAGCATACACCATGATTGAGGTGCCTGTGATAGACTACATTTACGGAGACCGTGAAGCATTAATCAAAAAGCTAGTTTAAAGACGAAGTTTATGATAATAAAAAAAGGTTACCTTACTAGGTAACCTTTTTCTGTTTATATAGAGTTCTTATATTTTAGCTAAAGCCTGCTCTATATCAGCAATAATATCATTTACATTTTCAATTCCAACAGATAGACGAATAAGGTCAGGAGCAACTCCCGCTGCTACTAGTTGCTCATCGCTCAACTGGCGATGTGTATGGCTAGCCGGATGCAATACACAAGTGCGTGCATCTGCAACGTGAGTTACTATTGATATAAAATTGAGATTATCCATAAACTTGACAGACACGTCTCTTCCCCCCTTTAGTCCGAATGTCATAACACCACATGTGCCGTTAGGCATTTGTTTTTGAGCAAGCTCATAATATTTGTTTCCTTTTAACCCCGGATAGTTAACCCATGCTATTTCAGGTCTGCTTTCTAAATATTCGGCTACTCTCTGTGCATTTTCACAGTGACGAGGAACTCGCAAATGTAATGTTTCAAGGCCTACATTCAATAGAAATGCATTTTGAGGAGATTGAGCAGAGCCCAAATCTCTCATTAGTTGCACAACAGCTTTCGTTAAAAATGCGGTTTTTCCGAATGTTTTAGTGTATGTTAGTCCGTGATAAGAGTCATCAGGCTGAGTTAGTCCCGGATATTTATCGGCATATTTATCCCAATCAAATTTTCCTCCGTCAACGATTGCTCCACCCAGACTTATCGCATGTCCATCCATGTATTTTGTTGTAGAATGAATTACAATGTCAGCACCCCATTCTAGTGGACGGAAATTGATAGGAGTAGGGAAGGTGTTATCGACTATCAATGGAACCCCTTCGCTTTTTGCGATCGACGAGAATTTTTCAATATCCAGAAGATTCATAGCCGGATTGGAGATTGATTCAGCAAATAACGCCTTTGTATTTGGTCTGAATGCTTTCCTTATTTCTTCTGCTGAAGCCTCTTGGTCAACGAAAGTAAATTCTATTCCTAATTTTTTTAGAGTTACAGCAAAGAGATTGAATGTGCCTCCGTATATAGCAGAAGCACTTACTACATGATCTCCTGCACTACAGATATTGAATATGGCATAAAAAGTAGCTGCTTGCCCCGATGAGGTCAACATAGCGCCTACACCACCTTCCAATGCTGCTATCTTTGCCGCAACAGCGTCATTCGTAGGGTTTTGCAGACGAGTATAAAAATAGCCGGATGCTTTTAGGTCGAAAAGATCAGCCATTTGTTCACTCGTTTCGTATTTGAAAGTTGTACTTTGGTAAATAGGAAGCACACGAGGTTCTCCCTTTTTAGGCTGCCATCCAGCCTGTACGCATATTGTTTCCAGGTTTTGTTTTTTGTTCATAGTTGTTCTAAAATTAAGTGATGTAAAGGTAATAAATAATGCTTATTTGTAGATTATAGTTAGAAATATTGTCTCTTTTAGTATTGAAATGAAAGGTTTAATGTTTGGTGTAGTAATATTTGTGATCAATAGAGATAGTGAGTAGCCTTTTATTAGAATAGTTATAAAAGGATTATCTTTGCACTAATAAAAATAGATAATATGATTTGCTTCCCAAATGCCAAGATAAATATAGGGCTGAATATAGTCTCGAAACGTCCGGATGGTTATCATAATCTGGAAACAATTTTTTATCCGATTCTGATAAAAGATGCTCTTGAAATTATCGTTCGCGAAGAACAAGATAATGATTCTTTTTTTGAAGCGGGGTTGCAAATAGACGCAGTCCCTGAAAACAACTTAGTAATGAAGGCACTTCGTCTGATGAGAAAACACTATGATTTCCCTACAATAGAAGTGCATCTGTTGAAGAAGATTCCTTTCGGGGCAGGTATTGGGGGCGGATCGGCAGATGCTGCATTTATGCTTAAGCTATTGAATGAAACCTTTAAATTAGGTGTATCAGATAAAGAATTAGTGTCATTAGCTGTGCAACTGGGAGCCGATTGTCCTTTTTTTGTTTATAATCGCCCAATGTTTGCAACGGGAGTAGGAGAGGAACTAAAGGATGTGAATTTTTCTTTGAAGGGATATACTTTAGTATTGATTAAGCCGGATGTTCATATTCCTACTAAAGACGCTTTTGCTAATATAAAACCAGTTCAACCATTCAGTTCGTTGTTAGATTTGATTCAATTGCCTATTGAGGATTGGAAAGGGAAAATTGTCAATGATTTTGAAACCAGTATTTTCCCCAAATACCCATTAATAAAAGAAATAAAGGAGAGTCTGTATGAGAGGGGAGCGCTTTATGCTTCGATGACAGGATCTGGTTCTTCTGTTTTTGGAATTTTTAAGAATGAAGTCAAAGATTTAGAAAACTTATATCCAGATTGCTTTGTGTGGCAAGGAGAAGGAGTGTAATCTCTTTTCTTGTTTTTCATAAGTGAAAACAAAATCGTATCTTTGGTAGTTATTCTTTTAAACGTTTTCCGATGAAAAAAATAATCATATATCTTTTGCCAATCGTTGCAGTATGCGCATTGGCTTTCTTCCTTTTGTCGAATAATAGTAAGATTGAGGTCGAATCAAAAACACCTTATGTCTTGTCAATGACAAAATCGATACAGGTTCCGGAAAAAGTAATGTTTGCAGGAGAAGAGATTCGACTCGACCGTTATGACATGCACGAACGTTTCGATCGAGAGATAAATGGGTTTACTTATTTACACTCAACAACATTACTTCTAATAAAGAGAGCCAATCGATTCTTTCCTATCATTGAGCCGATTTTGAAAGCAAACGGAGTTCCTGATGATTTTAAATACTTGGCTGTTATAGAAAGTAATTTAGATCATCGTATCGTTTCGCCTGTTGGAGCTGCAGGACTGTGGCAATTTATGAAAACAACAGCACCATCTTATGGCTTGGAAGTATCTTCAGAGGTTGATGAGCGTTATTCGGTAGAAAAAGCTACGGTTGCTGCATGTAAATATCTGAAACAAGCATATGCAAAATATGGAAGTTGGACTAGTGTCGCCTTAGCTTATAATGGAGGTCAAAACCGAATAAGTAGCGAACTGGTAAAACAGCAAGCTGAGGATGGTTTAGACTTATGGTTGGTAAGTGAAACTACCCGTTATTATTTTCGCATGCTTGCTATAAAAGAGGTGTTTGAAAATCCTTATAGATACGGTTTTGTATTGACAGATAATGATTTGTATAAACCTATTGAGTTCAAAAAAGTAGAGGTTACCCAATCTATCCCAGATTTGGCAGCTTTTGCAAAAGAAAATGGTGTTACTTATGCTCAACTAAAAGATTTCAATACTTGGCTTAGAGATCGTAAATTGACAATCTCAGCAAAAAGCCAAAGTTCATATACTATTCTTATCCCTACCAAAGAATCTCTACATTATAAAAAAGGAGAAAGAGTAAAAGTTCATAACGAAAAGTGGATTTATCAGGATTGATAAATTAATTAAGGAGAGTTTTCTGTTAAATGGAAAAAGAAACGAAAGAACAAAAAGAAACAATAAGCGTGTATGGTGCACGTGTTCACAATTTAAAAAATATAGATGTAGAAATTCCCCGAGACTCACTTGTTGTGATTACAGGTCTGAGTGGTAGCGGGAAGTCATCACTCGCATTTGATACTATTTTTGCTGAAGGACAGCGACGTTATATAGAAACCTTTTCGGCTTATGCCCGAAACTTTCTAGGTAATATGGAACGCCCGGATGTGGATAAAATAACGGGATTGAGCCCGGTTATTTCTATAGAGCAAAAAACGACCAATCGCAATCCTCGTTCAACAGTTGGTACTACTACCGAAATTTATGACTTCCTGCGTTTGCTCTATGCACGTGCAGGAGAAGCATATTCTTACCTTACTGGCGAGAAAATGGTGAAATACACCGAGGAGCAAATTCTTGAACTTATTCTTGAACGATATATAGGTAAGAAAATATATCTGTTGGCTCCTGTAGTTCGTAACAGAAAAGGGCACTATAAAGAATTATTTGAGCAGATCAACAAGAAAGGATATCTGACAGTTAGAGTTGATGGAGTCATACGGGAAATTATTCCGGGTATGAGACTCGATCGCTATAAAATGCATAGTATCGAGATTTTGATTGATAAACTTGTCGTTTCAAATAAGTTTGCAGATAATCTCAAAACAAGTTTGCGAACAGCAATGAAGCAAGGAGATGGATTGATTCTGATTGAAGATGTGGAATCGGGTGAGGTTCGTCATTATAGTCGTCAATTGATGTGTCCAACAACCGGATTGTCATATAGTGAGCCAGCCCCACATACGTTTTCATTCAATTCTCCACAGGGAGCTTGTCCAAGATGTAAAGGATTAGGGATTGTCAATCAGATCGATATGACTAAGATTGTGCCAAAGCCTCAGTTGAGTATATATGCCGGAGGGATTGCTCCACTTGGTAAGTATAAGAATTCATTATTCTTTTGGCAAATCGAAGCGATCTGTGAAAAATATGACGTTTCTATAAAAACTCCAATTAAGGATATTCCGCAAGAGGCATTAGATGAAATAATGTTTGGTACAGATGAACGTTTACAAATCAAGAACGAATCATTGGGAGCTTCAAATTATGTGGTAGCGTTCGAAGGGGTTGCTAAGTATATCGAAATGCAGCAGGATAGTGACTCTTCTGCATCTGCGCAAAAATGGGCAGAGCAGTTTATTAAAACTGATGTCTGTCCTGAATGTAAGGGGCAAAGATTGAATAAAGAAGCTCTCCATTATAGAATCAATGGAAAAAATATATCTGAGTTGGCAGAGATGGATATCCAGCATTTGTCTGATTGGATACAAAATATGGATACAAATATCTCAGAAAGACAGAAGATTATAGCAACAGAGATCAAAAAAGAAATTACATCCCGTTTGTCTTTCCTTCTTGATGTCGGCTTGAATTATTTGTCTTTGAATCGTCCATCTATTACTCTCTCAGGGGGAGAAAGCCAACGTATACGTTTAGCAACTCAGATCGGATCTCAATTGGTAAATGTGCTTTATATTCTCGATGAGCCAAGTATTGGTTTACATCAGAGAGACAATGACCGATTGATTGATTCTTTAAAGAAATTGAGAGATAATGGTAACTCTGTGATTGTTGTAGAGCATGATAAGGATATTATGCTTCAGGCTGACTATATTGTCGACTTAGGACCTTATGCTGGAAGGAGAGGGGGAAAGGTTGTTTTTGCAGGTACACCGCAAGAGATGATACAGGCTGATACCATGACGGCGGATTATCTGAATGGTAGATTGCAGATAGAAATTCCTAAGCAGCGAAGAACAGGCAATGGAAAAGAGATAACTATAAAAGGGGCAACCGGACATAATCTCAAGAATGTCTCTGTTACCTTCCCTTTAAATACGTTTATTTGTGTTACAGGTGTTTCGGGAAGTGGAAAATCTAGTTTGGTCAATGGAACATTGCAGCCGATTTTAAGTCAGCATTTATATCGCTCGTTGGCAGATCCTCTACCTTATAAGAATATAATAGGGATAGATAATGTAGATAAAGTAATCAGTGTAGATCAATCTCCGATTGGTCGTACACCACGATCTAATCCGGCTACTTATACAGGTGTGTTTTCTGATATAAGAAGTCTTTTTGTAAATCTACCTGAGTCTAAAATACGAGGGTATAAGCCGGGACGCTTTTCTTTTAATGTGAAAGGTGGACGTTGTGAGGTTTGTGGAGGAAATGGGTATAAAACTATTGGAATGAATTTCTTGCCCGACGTATATGTGCAATGTGAAGAATGCCATGGAAAACGTTACAATAGAGAAACTTTAGAAGTAAGATTTAAAGGGAAATCTATTGCTGATGTTTTGGATATGACAATTAATATGGCTGTAGAGTTTTTTGAAAACGTACCAACCATCTTACATAAAATAAAAGTGATGCAGGAAGTTGGGCTAGGTTATATAAAATTAGGGCAGCCTTCTACTACATTATCGGGAGGAGAATCTCAGCGAATTAAGCTAGCAGCAGAACTTGCAAAAAATGATACAGGTAATACTATTTATATTTTAGATGAGCCTACAACAGGATTGCATTTTGAAGATATAAGAGTTCTGTTGGGTGTTTTTAATAAGCTAGTTGATAGAGGTAATACAATCATTGTAATTGAACACAATCAAGATATAATAAAAAGCGCAGACTATATTATCGATATGGGGCCTGACGGTGGTCTGAATGGTGGAACTCTTGTTACAAGCGGAATACCAGAAGAGGTGATAAAAAACAAAAAAAGCTTCACTGCTAAATATTTGAAAAGTGAATTTGCCTAAAAAGTGAGATAAAAGGTATAAAAAATAAAAAAAAATAGATTTGATCTATTGTATTGTGTATTTTTTACTATATTTGTGATATCAATGAGAAAGTACAAAACGATATACAATTTTTACATGTTAATATCGTTATAAAATATAGTATTGAACACGGAGTTGGTTCCTAAGAAGAGGCTAGTCCAAATCTTATACCGCAATCAACTCTTAAGTGTAGTTTTGTAAAGTTTGTGTTAAGGTTGGGGAGTCTGCGAAGGTGATTTCGCGGACTTTCTTTTTTCTAGATTTTACCAACAAATGAATTACTAAGAACCATAGTGTAAATATTCTAGAATTCTACAAACTGTATATTTTGGTAAATTCTTTTTACATACCTTTGTATCCGAATCAAAAAAAGATAGATAGATTTTATGTCACAATTATCCTTACTGGACAAATTAGAAGCATTAGTTATCCGCTTCGAAGAAATAGGTAAACTCATAACAGATCCTGCCGTTATTTCAGATATGAAACGATATGTGAAATTGAATAAAGAATACAGTGATCTGGAGAAAATAGTTAAAGCTCGCAACGAATACAAACAATTGTTGACAACTGTTGACGAGGCTAAAGATATTCTAGATTCGGAAGATGATGCAGAGTTAAGAGAAATAGCAAAGGAGGAGCTTGAACATGCGAACAATCGTTTGCCTGAGTTAGAAGAAGAGATAAAATTATTACTTATTCCTGCCGACCCTCAAGATAGCAAAAATGCAATAGTTGAGATTAGAGGAGGTACAGGAGGCGATGAGGCTGCTATCTTTGCTGGAGATTTATACCGTATGTATACAAAGTACTGTGAGTCGAAAGGTTGGAGAACTGAAGTTACTAATATAACAGAAGGATCTTCAGGTGGGTATAAAGAAATTATATTCACAGTAACTGGTGAAGGGGTGTATGGAATACTGAAATATGAATCAGGAGTACATCGTGTACAGCGTGTACCCGCTACAGAAACTCAAGGTCGTGTGCATACATCAGCAGCTACTGTTGCCGTATTACCCGAAGCTGAAGAGGTAGATGTAGAGATAAATCCTGCTGACATAGAAATGCAAACAGCTCGTTCGAGTGGTGCTGGTGGTCAGAACGTGAATAAAGTAGAAACAAAAGTTCAGTTAACACACAAACCATCAGGTATAGTAGTTGTATGTCAACAATCACGTTCTCAGTTGGCCAATAGGGAATTGGCTATGCAAATGTTGAGGACAAAATTATATGATATTGAACTTTCTAAATACCAAGAAGCAATAGCTTCGAAAAGAAAAACGATGGTGTCTACGGGAGACCGTTCTGCAAAAATTAGAACATATAATTATCCTCAAGGACGTGTGACAGATCATCGTATCAATTATACTTCTCATAATCTTCCTGCCATAATGGGAGGTGAAATTCAACAGATTATAGATCAGCTGATAATTGCTGAAAATACAGAGAGGATGAAAGAAGGTGAATTCTAAAAACATAATACAGATATGACTAAGCAAGAACTATTTGACAATATTAAGAGAAAGAAATCCTTCCTATGTATAGGTCTTGATACGGATATACGTAAGATTCCATCAGAGTTGCTTGAGGAGGAAGATCCTATATATGCTTTCAATACAGCTATAATAGATGCTACAGCCAAGTATTGCGTAGCTTATAAACCAAATGCAGCTTTTTACGAAAGTCTGGGGGTTAAAGGAATTATAGCTTTGGAGAAAACAATCGAATATATTCGTTTAAAGTACCCTGATCAATTTATTATTCTGGATGCAAAGCGTGGAGATATAGGTAATACATCGGAAATGTATGCTGCTTCAGCTTTTGAGCATATGAAAGCTTCGGCTATAACAGTGGCCCCATATATGGGGGAAGATAGTGTTAAGCCTTTCCTGAAATACCCGAATAAATGGATTATTCTATTAGCTTTGACTTCCAATAAGGGTTCATTAGATTTTCAATTGACAGAAGGGAAAGATGGGGATCGATTGTTTGAGAAAGTTTTAAAGAAATCGCAAGAATGGGCTACAGATGAACAAATGATGTATGTTGTAGGTGCAACTCGTGGCGAAATGTTTGCTGATATCAGAAAGTATGCGCCAAATCATTTCTTGTTAGTTCCTGGAGTAGGTGCTCAGGGAGGAAGCCTTGCAGATGTTGTTAAATACGGAATGAATTCAGAATGTGGTTTGTTAGCTAATTCTTCTCGTGCTATTATTTATGCAGATAATTCTCGGAATTTTGCTTTTGCAGCAGCAGATGAAGCTAAGAAGTTGCAAGAAGAAATGGCCGGTTATCTAGAACAAATTATTTAGATTAGGCTTTTAGTCGATCGTATATAAAAAAAGAGACTCTGATACTGATATCAGGGTCTCTTTTTTGTTTAGTATAAATATATCTTATCTCAAAAGCATATTTTTAACATCCGAATTAGTTAGGAATTTCGCAAATTCGATATCGTTAAGGATATCTTTAGTTGAGAAACCGTTGTCTAAAGCAGATTTAAGATTGCCTACAACACCAGAAGTATTGTTTGTTCTTGCAGCTACAATTGCAGCTAAGTAGTAAGTTGTAGCATCTTTCTTAGTGATAGCATCAATGATTTGTCCGGCTTTGCTGTAGTTCTTAGTTAAGATCTGAGCTAGAGCCGCATTGTTAGATTTTACATCTCCGAAAGACTGAGCTGCACGATTATAATCTCCTTTTTGTAGGTAAAGTAAACCCATAGTCTCACCTAAAGAGCTAGCACCAGATGCGTTTCCTAATAGTTGCTCGGCTTTGGATACATTGCCTTCAGCAAGAGATAATAAAGCTTGATTCATGTTAGCTTCAGGAGCTTTAGATGAAACTTGAGCTGCTTTATTGAATGCTTTAACAGCTTTGTCAGTCTCTCCGTTAGCATAGTAAAGAGCACCTAGATTATTCCAACCGCGGTAATCGTTAGGAAATTTTTGAGTAACAAAAGTGTAAACTTTTTCTTTTGATACACCATCAAGGTTTGCAGCAAAAAGTAACTCTTCAACAGAAAGGCTTCCTAGATCTGAAGTGGCAGCAGCTTTTAGTTCTTGATCTGTTTTACCTATAACCTCAATGTTCGCGATTAAGCGAGAGCGACGAAGTTTAGGCAAGATTGTTTCCGCAAGATCTGAATATACAGCAGAAATGTTTTTAATTTCTTTTTCTCTTGTTTCAGTATCTGGGTACATTGAAAGAACTCTTAAAATAATGTCTTTGTCTTGTAGGCTTGATGCTTGAACAAGTTTTTGGAAACCTTCCCAGTCTTGAGCAGTATATTTAGCGTTAACTTCTGTGTCGATATTTTGTTTTTTGAACTCTTTTTGAAGATAAGCATTCGTGTTTTTCTCACGTTTCTCTGCTAGTTTTTCATTAAGTTCAAGACCACCGTCTGGAGAAGCATAAGCAGCTATTTCTACATTTAGATTTTTGCGAGTATTCTCGTCTGCTTCTTTTACGAGGTTTTTCCAAGCAGCAAGATTCGTTGAATTAAGTTCGCTTGAACGTAGTTCGGCTTGCTGGATAAGGAACATGATATCAGCGTCGTATGTTTCTTGAATGATGCGTTGGAAAGCATCAGGGGCAACTGCCGGAGAACTAGTAACAGCACTAGCTAGGCCTGAGGTAGAAACAACACCGTCTGCAACTTTTACATCAGGTATACCTTTGATTGTTTTTCCTTTCATCGAAATCTCGAATCTTAAGAATAGTTCAGATTTCTTCATTGCCGGGGTATAGTCAAATTCCGAACGGATAGTTATTGCACTACCATTTTCATAATTAACAACAATACCATTTCCTGCAACTTTTTCTCCTTGATAAGTGTGGGAAGTTCCAAGTGCTTCACCACCTTCATATTTTAAAATAGGAGTAACCTTAACAACTGCATTTTTGTCAAACCATTTAGCAGGAAAACGCCCATCCACAGTAACAGGAACTTTTGTAGCTACTAGCTCAAGTGGAGAAGGGTTCGCTGTAAATAAAGAACCAGATAAAGGTGAAAAGTTTTTCTTACTACAAGATGTTGCTAACATAGCAACTAAAGCAATCGTCGAGAGAAATAAGAGAAATTTCTGTCTTTTCATAACTTTCAATAGATTAATAATTTAAATTAGTTTATAATACCTTATTTTGCTTTACACAAAGCTACTTTTTTTTCTCTCATTTAGAAAGTGAAAAAGTCTTATTTTTGGCTTTAATAAAGGATTTAATAATTTTTAATCTTTTATCATTTTCACACTAAGCATTGATGGTGTGTAAATGTTGTTTTCTTGAAAATCACAATAAATTTTCTCGTTAAGGTGTATATTAACTGTGCTGTAATCGGTGTTGTTAACCCATACTCTAATTGTAAGGTCTATTGTTCCATTATTTAAGGTTGTTAAGCCAATAAATGGCGCTGGACTTTTCTTGATAAGAGGTTCGTTGTCTATTATATTTTGTAGTATTTCTTTCAGTGTGCTAATGTCGTTTCCGAAAGTTATATTCAAAGTAATGTCTATGCGTCTTTCTTTCTGATCGGAGTAGTTTATAATTGTGCCGGTTGATAAAGGACCATTAGGAATATAAATAGTTCTATTATCTCCTGTTGATAGGACAGTGTATAAAATGCCCATAGATTTAATTGTTCCATCCATGCTTTGTGCCAAGATTCTGTCTCCTACTCTGAACGGTTTATTGATGAGTAGCATAACGCCTCCGGCAAAGTTTGACAAGTTGTCTTTCATTGCCATACCAATCGCTAGACCAGCAGCTCCGATGATTGCTGCAAAAGAGACCATATGGATTCCCAGGATATTGATAATAATAAGAAATAGTATCACTTGGAGAGTTATATTGATTAAACTATCCAAAAAGCTTTTTACTGTATTCTCTATTTTTTTTCTTTCTAAAAAACGATCTACGAATTTTCTGATCCACCTAATAGCCCATTTCCCAATTATAAAAACTATAGCGACAATGATGAGTTTGATTCCTATATCTATTGCATGATCTAATAATCTAATAAAAAGATTGTTAAGATCAATATTGGTGAGATTAGATTTGTTTATAGCTTCTTCAGTATCAATGTCAAATAACATAAGAGATATATTAATTTATTTTTATTTTATAAATTCTGTTTCGTGTGATATGTCTTGTTAAAGGGTATGTTAAAGGTTGTTCTTTGCTTTTTACTTATTATTTGTATTTCATAGGTTAAAATGTTTTTAGAGAATGAAAAATAAATTATTTTTATTGATAAAATCGTGTTCTAAAATATATGCTACAAATATTCGAAAAAATATCTGTAATAGCGCAATTTAAATAATGTGAAATGAAAGTTTTTTTTTCTTATCTTTGTGCGAAAATAAGTGGGACACAAACAAAAACAAATTAGAAACAAATATATGGAACCCGAAAAAGAGTATTGGGACATCGTAATAAAACCTAAAACTGAAAAATTCTCTTTAAATCTTAGTGAAGTATGGAAGTACCGAGACCTTGTTGTAATGTATATTCGACGAGATATCGTGACTATGTACAAACAAACTATTTTAGGTCCTTTATGGTATGTAATACAGCCTATATTTAGTACTCTGATGATGATGTTTGTGTTTGGTGGAATTGCTGGAATTCCTACAGATGGTATTCCTCATCCAGTTTTTTATATGTCAGGAATAATGATGTGGAACTACTTTAGCGAATGCTTAGGCAGATCTTCAGGTACCTTTACTGGAAATGCAGGGGTATTTAGTAAAGTTTACTTTCCTCGATTAGTGGTTCCCATATCAGGATTAATCTCAAGCTTAGTTAAATTAGCTATTCAGATAGGATTGTTTCTTTGTGTGTATTTCTATTTCTTTGCAACAAGTGATTCTTTGCATCCAAACATGACTTTGCTTCTTTTCCCTTATCTCATATTCTTATCAGCAATCATGGGGTTTGGAATTGGTATAATCATTTCTTCAATGACAACAAAATATAGAGACTTAAACTATTTTTTTGGTTTTATTGTTTCTTTATGGATGTATATAACACCAGTAGTTTATCCTCTTTCTGAAGTTGCGGCAAAGGCTGGGAAATATGGATGGATCGTAGAGTTTAATCCCATGACTCCAATTGTAGAAGCTACACGGTATGCTTTTACTGGGGCGGGAGTGTTCTCTTGGTCTGGAATTTTATATAGTACAATAATAGCTGTGGTTACGTCTATCATAGGTATTTGGGCTTTTAATAAAATAGAGAGACGTTTTATTGATACTGTTTAAAAGAAAAGTTGAATGTCAGATATAGCTATAAAATTCGAAGAAGTATCTAAGCATTATCGTTTAGGTGTAGTTGGTACTGGTACATTGAGTCATGACCTTAATAGATGGTGGCATTTGGTAAGAGGGAAAGACGATCCTTATTTGAAAGTAGGAGAGGTTAATGACCGATCAAGTAAAGCTACTAGTGAATATGTTTGGGCTTTGAAAGATATTTCTTTCGATGTAAAGCAAGGAGATGTAGTCGGTATAATAGGTAGAAATGGTGCGGGTAAATCAACCTTGTTAAAACTTTTATCCCGCGTGACAGCTCCAACTACTGGAACAATAAAAGCTAAAGGACGTATTGGTTCTCTACTTGAGGTGGGTACAGGATTTCATCCGGAGCTTACAGGACGTGAGAATATCTACATGAATGGTTCGATTATGGGTATGACAAAAGCTGAGATTACAAAAAAGCTTGATGAAATAATCGATTTTGCTGGTGTGGAGAAATATATTGATACGCCAACAAAAAGATATTCTTCGGGCATGACTGTACGACTAGGGTTTGCTGTTGCTGCACATCTTGAGCCTGAAATATTGGTTGTAGATGAAGTTTTAGCAGTAGGAGATGCTGAATTCCAGAAGAAAGCAATAGGTAAGATGCAGGATGTTTCCAGAGGAGAGGGGCGGACAGTATTGTTTGTTAGTCATAATATGGGAGCTGTAAAAGAATTGTGTCGGTCAGGAATTCTATTGAAAAATGGAACTGTGGATTTTACGGGTAAAGCAATGGATGTGATAAGTAGATATCTTACTTCTCAAGAAAATGGAGAGTTTGAAGGAAATTTTAATCCTCCTATTGACGCAGAAAATAGATTTACTTTTATTAAAGTTTATAATTCTATAAATATAGAATCAACAGAAGTTATGACAGGAGAGTCTATTTCTATTAAAATAGGAATACAAAATTCTACATTTGAAGATTCTATTGGTATAGGAATCTACTTTAGAAATAGATATGGAGATAAAGTTGCAGGGATTACTTCTTTTTTTGGCGAAGTTGATAAAGGAAGTGAAGCTTTTAAAGATGAAAGAATAGTGCATTTGAAAATTTCTAAATTTCGATTGACTGCTGGTTTGTATTCTATAGAATTGGCTCTAGTAAAGAAAAATCTTGCTAGGTTAGATCACTATGAAGAAGCTTTGAGATTAACTGTTATTGATGGGATTCAGAATGTTAATTATAGTCTAGGCTATGTGTTTTTTGATGGTAAATGGCATATTGAATAGTATATGAATATTCTAGTAGCAAATAATCAATTGGAGAGAACAGGGGGGACCGAGAACTATACTTATGCTATAATAGAAGAATTCTTAAGATGTGGGCATTCAGTAGAATACTTTACCTTTAGAAAAGGAGAGATATCTGATAAAATAGAGGCTTTGAATGTAAGATTCAGAAGCAAAAGATCGTATGATTTGATTATAGCAAATCACACTACTACTGTAGAAAAATTACATCTATATGGGTGTATAATACAAACTTGTCATGGGATAACACCTATACTTGAACAGCCTTCTTCTCTTGCCGATTTTTATGTAAGTGTCAGTTATGAGGTACAGCAGTACCTGAAAAGTAAAGGGTATAATAGTATAGTTATAAATAATGGAGTAAATTGCGATCGTTTCATTCCTGAGACGAAAATAAATAAAGAATTAAAATCAGTTTTGTCTTTGTGTCAATCTGAAGAAGCTAATAATTTTGTTAGAGAGTGTTGCTTGGATATAGGAGCTGAATTTAAAAAGTTAAATAAGCATATTGATAACTTATGGCATATTGAAAAAAATATAAATGAATCGGATCTTGTTGTTGGAATAGGGCGATCTTTATATGATGCAATGGCTTGTGGACGTGCAGTGTTATCATATGATAACAGAAACTATAGTCGAGATTTTGGAGATGGATATCTGAACTCAAATAATATTATTGAATCACTGAAGTATAACTGTTCAGGAAGAGGTCTTAAGAAAACTTTTACGAAAGAATTGTTTATTGAAGAGTTGAAAAAATACAATGAAAAAGATGGTGTTTTTTTTAGAAATTTTGCATTAGAACATTTAAATATAAGACAAAGTGTTGCAAGTTATTTGAGTATTGCATCGATACCTGCGATTAAGAAGAAGAGAGTAGAAAAAGCCCTATTCTTAGCGAAAGCTTTTATTAATAGAAAATTTAACTAACAACGAAGAGATTTTGTAAAACTCTTTTGCATTTCAAATATGAATAAAAAAGTAAGTGTTTTTGTTGTAACATATAATCAGGAAAAATATATCCAAGAATGTTTGGATGGGATAGTAAACCAAAAAGTAAACTTCGAATATGAAGTTGTTATTGGAGAGGATTGTTCCACGGATAAAACATTAGATATTTGCAAGATGTACGCAGATAAATACTCTCAAATCAAGCTTTTGCCCTCTGAAAAAAATATGGGATTCATAAAAAATTGGGAGAGAGTTCTTAATGCATGTGAAGGTGAATATATTGCAATGTGTGAAGGCGATGACTATTGGTCAGATATAAATAAATTACAAAAACAGGTGGATTTTTTGGATGAAAATCAAGAGTATTCTGTTTGTGGAGGGCTTATAAATCACTATTATGAGGAAAGCAAGACTTTTGAAGCTTTGGAAATGCCTGATGCGGCTCTTTATCCAAAAGGAAGAGATGTTACATTAGACAACTTTATGTATCCTTATATAATGAGGACTGCTACTATTTGTTTTAGACGAAAAGCTTTAAATGGTATTGATCGGTTCAGTAAAATAAAAGATGTAATTTTATTTGCTGCTTTACTTGAACAAGGAAAAGGATTTGTTTTTAATCAAATATTTAGTGTTTATCGTAAACATAACTTAGGTGAGTGGTCTAAGTTGAATGAAGAGCAAAAGATATTATATGATTTAGATAGCTATGGAGAGTTGGATAAACATTATCATTCAAAGAGTAAATCTATTCGAGAATATTTTTTGAAAAGAAATTTCGATTTGTTTTTCACTAACTATAAACTATATAAAGAGAAAGGGATAAAGAAAATAACCGTTTTTGATCTGATCCGTTTTCTTACCTTTGATGAAAATGTAAAAAAATATAGTAATAAGGTCTTGATTCGGAAATATCTGGGTGTATATAGACGAAAAATGGGATTGTGATTATAATTTTTTTATAATGAGGGTATTAATAACCGTAGATCCATTAACTACATTAAACTCTATAATAAATAATTATTTAGAGGGAATGAGTAAATATGCTGAAGTTGTAGCCTCGGCCTCATCTTTTTGGACTAGTAATCTGAAGTTTGATATAATAAATATACATTGGCCAGAGGTATTGGTCTCAGGAATGGATTACAAAGATAATCTTCCAGGTTTATTAGAGGCAAGGCTTAAATATTGGAAGGGTTTAGGTACCAAAATAGTTATAACTTATCATAATAGACTTCCCCATAAACAAAAATATTTAGATCAAAAAATTTATGATTTAATATATACAAATGCAGATGGCTTCATTCATTTAGGAGATGTGAGTTTGAAGGAATTGAGCTCGATTTCTAAATTATCAGAAAAAAAACATCTCGTTATATATCATCCCAACTATTTAGACATTCCAAACTCTATCTCAAGAGAGGATGCTCGAAAAAGATTAGGTCTTCAAATGAATGATATTGTATTTATATCATTTGGCAACATTCGCCATCAAGAAGAGGAGGATTTCCTAATAGAGGCATTTTCTAAGTTAGATAACAGATCTAAAAAAAAGAAACTTATAATAGTAAATGCTTTAAGTTTAGCAAAACGAACGGGTAAAGCTTTTCCTATCACAAGATTTAAATATGAGTTATGGAAGAAGAAGTTAGCAAAGAGAAATATTATTATTGAAGAAAATCCATATATAGGAGATGATTATATTCAAATTTATATGAATGCAGCTGATGTGATCATATCACCTCGTTTATATAATTTAAATTCAGGAATAATTTTTTTAGCGTTCTCTTTCAAGAAAATAGTTATCGGGCCCGATACTGGTAATATTGGTGAATTTTTAGATAAATTGAATAACCCTAAGTTTTCTACCGTTAGTACGGACTCATTGAGAGATATGATGGAAAAAAGTATCTTGTTGATTGATTCAGATATAGCTGAAAATAATTTTCAGTTTGTGAAGAATGAATGTAATATATATAAGATAGGAAAACAATATATTGACTTCTTTGATTTGGTTTTAAAAGAAGATTCGTTAAATAATAAATCTTGATATAAGAAAATAATAAAATGGAGCTTGCCCCAATAGTCCTTTTTGTATATAATAGGCCGCAACATACTTTGCGGACATTAGAGGCTTTAGCTAAAAATGAATTAGCTGAAAACTCGGTTTTGTACATATACGCGGATGGGCCTAAACCAAATGTGGATGAAGAGTCAATCCTTAATATAGAAGAAACTCGAAGAATATTGAGGCTTCGGCAATGGTGTGGAAAAGTTCATATTATAGAATCGAATCAAAATAAAGGGTTGGCAGATTCTATAATTGAAGGAGTAAGTGAAACTGTTAATAAATACGGGACTGTCATTGTTTTAGAAGATGATATTGTAACAGCCCCATTTTTTTTGACATATATGAATAAAGCATTACAGCTTTATAAGAATGAAGAAAAAGTTATGCACATTTCAGCTTATGTGCCTGTGACAACGGGAGGGAGAAAACTACCCGAAACATTTTTTTTACATTTGTCAAATTGTTGGGGATGGGCTACATGGAAAAATAGTTGGTCTTGTTTTAATTCAAATACAAAAGACTTATTGAGAGACGTTTCTAAAAAGATAAATATGAAAGAATTTACTCTCGATGGAAACTATGATATTTACGAACAACTTGAAAAAAATTATACAGGAGAATTAAATACTTGGTTTGTTAAGTGGTATTCTTCTATCTATTTAAAGCAAGGCTTGTCTTTATTCCCTAAAAAATCATTAGTTTCAAATATTGGATTCGATGGAAGTGGTGAACACTGCATTAGTATTGATGGCCGATATGACGTGGACTTGGGTGAATCTATATTACTTAAACCAATAAAGCTTAATCCAAGTAAGTACGGCTGGGATTATTTCCGACGTTTCTACAAATATGGAAAAGATTCATCAATAGAGAGAAGAATAGCTTTTCGTATAAGAAAAACTCATTTTTTTATATTTTTACGAAAACTACCGATATATAAGATCTATACAAGATTCAGACACAATGAATAAATAAGGAAATATGTATAAGCTGATAAGGAGGATTATAAGTTTTTTTGTAAAGAAAGTTTATGGAACAGAAAGAAACTCTCTGTACTATTTAGTAAATAGTGTAGAGGAAGATAATCTGTTTTTTAATCAAAATCAGTTTGTCGATTCCCAAAAAGGAATAAATGTACACTTAGGCATTTGTCATAAAATAAAAGATACTTCTATAGGAGATTATACATATATATCACAAGGGGCTAATATAAATAGAACTTATATTGGTAAATTCTGCTCTATTGGTCCAAACTTTACTTGTGGCTGGGGGATACATCCGACCAATGGCATATCAACATCTCCCATGTTCTATTCTACAAAGAAACAGAACGGAATGACATTGACTCAATATGATAAAATAGAAGAAAGCAAGGATATAAATATAGGAAATGACGTTTTTATAGGGATGAATGTAACAATCCTTGATGGGATTACAATAGGTGATGGAGCTGTTATAGGCGCAGGGGCTGTTGTCTCTAAAAATATTCCAGCTTATGCTATAGCTGTCGGGAATCCTATAGAAATAAAAAAATATCGTTTTTCATCCGATAAAATAGAGAAGTTGTTAAAACTAAAATGGTGGGAGTGGGACTCTGAGAGATTAAAAGAAGTGGAAAGGAATTTTTTTGATATAGATAAATTTTTGGCTGAACATATATCTGAGGATTAAATAAATGAAACTATCAATCATAACAATAAACTATAATAATGCAGATGGACTAAAAAGAACAATAAGTAGTGTTGTTCCTTGCATTTCGTCTACAGTAGAATATATTGTTATCGATGGAGGCTCTACAGATGGCAGTGTTGATGTAATTAAGCAATATGCTAAGGATATAAATTACTGGGTCAGCGAATCTGATAAAGGTGTCTTTCATGCAATGAATAAAGGTCTAGTTAAGGCTAAAGGTGAATATGTCCTGTTCATTAATAGTGGAGACCTAATTAAAACAGATGTAGATTTCACTAATATATTATCCTTCCTAACAGGAGAGGATATGATATATTTTGATATCGAACTAGAGGATATTAATAAATCATATATTAATACCTATCCCGATAACCTTGATTTTAAGTTTTTTGCAGAGCAATCCTTACCTCACCAAGCAACTTTCACAAAGCGCGAAATATTATTAGAATATGGAGGCTACAATGAACAGATGAGAATTGCTTCAGATTGGGCTTTTACAGTAGATGCAGTTTGTTTGAAAGGGTATAGCTATAGACATGTTGCAACATATTTTTCTACCTATTTTTTGGATGGTATCAGTTCAGATCCCGAAAACTATAAATTACTTTGGCTAGAGAAAGGAGAGCATACAAAAACACACTATCCATTGTATTATTCTTTGTATAAAGAGTGGATGGAGAAGAAAGATGAACTGTATAAACTTAAATCGTCGGTTAGCGTTAGATATTTAAAGAAACTCGGTTTCCTAAAATGGTTAAAACTATAAAATAATATGAACCCTCTTATATCGGTTATTATTCCTTGTTATAATCAGGCTGCATATTTGCCAGATGCATTACAATCTCTGTTGGATCAAAAATATTCTAACTGGGAATGTATTATCGTAAATGATGGCTCCCCTGATAATACAGAAGAAGTTGCTTTGCAATGGGTAAATAAAGATAACCGAATCAAATATTTTAAGAAAGAAAATACTGGGGTTTGTGATACTCGAAACTTCGGAGTGAAACATGCTGAAGGAGAATTTATAGTTCCTCTGGATGGGGATGATAAATTAGGACCACATTATTTTGTAGAAGCAATAGATGTTTTTACAGCCAATCCTCAAGTTAAGCTGATATATTGCGATACCATTTTGTTCGGAGATAGAAATGAGAAACTTATAAATAAAGAATTTGTCTTCGAAAATATGGTGACTGAGAATCAGATATTCAATTCAGCTATATTTCGTCGTGCCGATTTTCTTGAGGTAGGAGGGTACAATACCAATATGGTGGATGGTATCGAAGATTGGGATTTTTATCTCTCTCTGATAAAGCCTACCGATAAGGTCGTAAAATTGAATGCTTTCCATTACTATTATAGAATAAAGGCAGTTTCTCGTTCAGCTAGGATCAATACACATAAACAGAAGAATGATGCAATGTTGTTGCAGATGTTTAAAAATCATGCTCCTTTATTCTTAGAGTATTTTAATCCGGTGCGAGATAGAATAGAAGCTGAATATTATAAGAAGGAATCAAGTTCTTTGCAAAATTCGATTGAATATAAGATTGGAAGATTTATATATTCGCCGGTGAAATTGAGTAAAAGAATTTTTAGAAAATTATTTTCTTAAGCATATTCAAAATGAAAATAAATATTATACTCATTACATATAATCAGGCACAGTATATCCGGCAAGTATTGGAGAGCATACTAATGCAAAAGACTTCCTGCGAAGTTGAGATTATTGTAGCAGATGATTGTTCTACAGATAATACCTTAGATATTATCAAAGAGTATGATATGAAATCAACCTTTACATTTACTTATCTTGAAAAGGAGCATAATGTAGGATATAATAAAAATTATCAGCAAGCCTTTGCTGCTTGTACCGGCGATTATGTAGCTATAATGGAAGGCGACGACTATTGGGTAAAAGAGAATCATCTTCAAAACCATGTAGATCATTTAGAGCAACATCCAAATGCTTCTATGAGTTACAATAGGCACATACGATTATTTGAAGATCAGGATAGAGAAGAAATTTTTGACTGGGCGACAGATAAGGATTATGAATTTATAACCACAGAGCAGTTAGCATTGGGTAATAAGATAGGTAATCTTTCTTGTTGTGTCTTTCGTGGCAATCATATACAGAATTTAGATTCTAAATTATTTGATGTAGAAATTGCAGATTGGATGCTAGGAATGTATATGGGACAATTTGGTCCATTATTATATTTAAAAGATGTAACTTCGGCCTATCGTATCCATGATGACGGACAATGGTCTAAAATGACCGAACGTGAACAATTTCTTAGAGTTATCGAGCTGATTAATGAATACGATAAGTATTTTGATTATAAATATACAAGTGATTTTACAAAACATAAGAAACGGTTGGAGATAGTACTTTACGGAGATAAAAGCCTAAGAGGACAGATTAAAAGTATTACACCCGAGTTTATTAGAAAAATATACAGACGCATATGACAAAAAAGATAATGGTAACCCAACCGGCTCTTCCTCCGTTGGAAGAATTTATTCCCTATTTAGAAAAAATATGGGATAATAAATGGTTAACCAATAATGGACCTTTTCACGAACAATTTGAAAAAGAATTGGCCGAATATCTGGGTGTGAAATATATTTCCGTTTTTTCGAATGGTACATTAGCTCTGATAACAGCTCTTCAAGCCTTAAGGATTACGGGAGAGGTTATTACTACTCCGTATAGTTTTGTCGCCACTACGCACTCCTTGTGGTGGAATAATATAAAGCCCGTATTCGTAGATATTGATGATAAATACTATAATATAGACCCAAAGAAATTAGAGGCAGCCATCACGCCACGCACAACGGCGATTATGCCTGTCCACGTATATGGAAATCCGTGCGATGTAGAAGAAATTCAACGTATAGCAGATATATATGGATTAAGGGTGATTTATGATGCGGCTCATGCTTTTGCTGTAAAGAAAGATGGCCAATCTGTCCTAAATTGGGGGGATTTATCTATCCTAAGCTTTCATGCGACAAAGGTCTTCAATACGATAGAAGGTGGAGCGATTGTTTGTCCCGACGAAAGAACGAAACAACGTGTTGATTTACTAAAAAACTTTGGTTTTAGAAATGAAACTACAGTAATAGAGCCGGGTATCAATGCTAAAATGAATGAATTGCAAGCTGCCTATGGCTCTTTGCAACTAAAGCATGTTGATACATATATATCAAATCGCGTAGAGCTGGCTAAGCTGTATGATTCATTGCTAAAAGATATTCCCGGGCTGACTTTTATGGAGGTTGGTGAAGGTGTTGACCATACTTACCCGTATTACCCTATTCGTGTTAATACAGCCGAGTATGGTATGAGCAGAGATGATTTGTATTTCAAGCTGCAAGAATATGATGTGTTTGGGCGTCGCTACTTTTACCCTCTAATTAGTGATTTCCCTACTTATAAGGGACTACCATCTGCAGATACTAGCAACCTGCCTATATCCACACAGGTGTCTAAAGAGATCATCTGTTTGCCTATGTATGCAAGTCTTGAACGTAGCGAGGTGGAGAAAATCTGTGGACTTATAAAAGATAAGCCTTGGACGAAATGAAAATAGGAATAATGCAGCCTTATTTTCTGCCTTATATCGGGTATTTCCAATTGCTTAACGCGGTTGATAAATATGTGATATATGACAATATACAGTACACTAAAAAAGGTTGGATTAACAGAAATCGTATTCTTCAGAACGGAAAAGATTTACTTATATCCATTCCTCTAGAGAAGGATTCAGACTATCTGGATGTGAAGGATAGGTATGTGTCTAAAAGTTTTGATAAAAAGAAACTATTAAACCAGATAAGAGAATCGTATCGTAAGGCTCCTCATTTCGAAGAGGTAATGCCTATGATGGAAGATATTATCAATTTCGAGGGCGAAAATCTTTTTCAGTATATTTACAATTCTATGCAGAGAATTTGTAGATACTTGAATATAAATACAGAAATTGTTATTTCTTCTTCGTTGTCTATCGATCATTCATTGAAAGGGCAGGAAAAAGTTTTGGCTATCTGTAAAGAATTGCAGGCAACTGATTATATCAATGCAATAGGTGGACAGGAGTTGTACAATAAAGAAGATTTCGAAAAAGAAAATATAGGTTTACACTTCCTTTCAACTAATCCAATAGAATACAAGCAGTTCAAAAACGAATTTGTACCTTGGTTATCTATTCTGGATGTTATGATGTTTAATTCGGTTGGCGAAATAGGGGAGATGTTGGTAAATTATAAGTTGGTATGAAAGAAATAGGCGGATATTTTGAACTTCAGCTTCGCAAAGGCGAACACTATCATAAAGGTGCTGTTCTGTTAAATACGGCACGCAATTGCCTTGAATATATTTTAAGGGCAAAGAAATATAAAAAGATATATATCCCGTACTTAAACTCAGAGGTAATATGGGAGCCTATAAATAAATTGGGGATAGAACGAGAATTTTATTCGGTAGATTTTAATCTTGACCCTATCTTTGATAAAGAATTAGATAAGGATGAAGTGTTTTTCTTTTCCGACACTTATGGTGTAAAATGCTGTACAGTCGAAAAATTGGTGAAACGTTTTGGTAAGCAACTGATTGTAGACAATACACATGCTTTCTTCTCTCGTCCATACGAAGGAATAGATACAATATATTCGCCACGTAAATTTTTCGGACTACCTGATGGTGCTTATTTATATACAGATACACTATTGGCGGAGGAGTTGGAGCAAGACGATTCCATCCCTCATATGACACATTTGATGAAACGTATAGAGTATGGAAGTGCAAGTGTTGGTTATCAAGATTTTCTCGATTATTGTGCAAGCTTGGTTAATCAGCCGATAAAACGAATGTCGAATCTCGCATCTGCTCTATTAGCGAATATCGATTATGAGAATCTGAAACAACGACAAGTTCGTAACTTTAGGTATCTTCATTCTGTCTTGGGGGAACACAATCAATTTAAGTATGATGATTTTTCCGAAGATACTTGTCCGCTTAGCTATATGTTCTATTCCGAGGATCCTAATCTAAGGAAGAAATTGATAGAAAATAAAATCTATGTGTCCACCTACTGGAAAGAAACGCTAGGTTTAGTTGAAAAAGATTCAGCCGAATACAAGATAGTCAATTCCTTGCTTCCCCTTCCTTGCGACCATCGCTACGATGAGGAGGATATGAAAAGGATAGTGGAGGTGATTCAGGCTTAAGTATACAGGGTTGTAGACTCTATACAATATAATATTTATAATATAGATGGTGAAAAATATATGTATTCTCATTCTTTTATCTTTTTTATTTACCGCATGTGGGAAAGGTGGGGGCATGTATGACTTTATTTTAGAAGTGGGCTATAAAAGTGATTCATCTAAAATCGAAGAGAGCGCTTCTAGTGTAATCTTTGCAGAAAATGATACTAGTGCCTACTTTTTTGCCTATAATGTCTATGCCGGATATGTTGCACAAGATTATTATACTCCTGAGTCAGATGCGTATATGAAAAGTTTTAAGCTAGTCAAAAGAGATGGTTTCGATATTGCATCAAGTCTCAATTTTGAGGATAAAATAAACTTGGAACAAATGATAATGAATTGGAACGAGAAGACTCAATATCTAAGTCGTAATAATTGTAGCCAAGAAGAATTTAGTGAACATTTGAAAAAAGATCCCAACCCTTACAAAGATAGAGCATATTGGGGTAAATGAATTATTAAGAATCTTTTTTGAAAGAAATGTCTGAACAAAATAAAAATATAATGGTTTCGGTTTCCATGATTACATACAATCATGAACAATTTATTGCTGAGGCAATAGAAGGGGTAGTAATGCAAAAGACAAACTTCCCTTTCGAGCTTGTTATTGGTGAAGACCTGAGTACCGATAACACCCGAGCCATTTGTGTAGAATATCAAAAGAAATATCCGGATATTATCCGATTGAGACTGAATAATCCTAATCAGGGGATGATGCTCAACTGGATAAATAACATAGAAAGCGGACAAGGGAAATATATTGCTCTTTGCGATGGGGATGACTATTGGACAGATCCCTTCAAGCTCCAAAAACAAGTGGATTTTATGGAAGCAAACCCCGATTTTGCCATGTGTTCTCACAAGGTACATACACTGATGTGTGGTGTAATGGATGAGAATATAGAAATGGAACGGGATGTATTGACCACCGAAGATATTATTAAAAAAGATTGGGGCTTACTTACTGCTTCTATCTTTTTCAGGAAAGATGCTCATAAAGTACCGGAGTGGTATTACACGGTCAAAAACGGGGATTATGCTCTACAACTAATCGTTTCATTGTCAGGTAAGATTAAGTTTTTGCCCGAATATATGGCTGTGTACAGACAGCATTTAGGAGGAATGTCTTCTACATTGAAACCTCTCAATCAAACAGCATGGATGGTATACTTATTGCATGAATTTGATAAATATACATCCAAAGGGTTCCATAAAGCAATTGTGGAGAGAATAAAAAGAATGTATAAAATTCAGATTTACTATGCAAAAGGCTATAGTCTGCGAAAAGCAGCAGCCGTTTTAACGATGTATCAGAAACTTGTATTTGTAAATCCTTTTATGATAAAGTCACGCCGAAAATAATATGAAATTATCTATAATAACGATTAATTTGAATGACGAAAAAGGTCTTAAAAAGACGATAGATAGTGTCATCTCTCAGACTTTTACCGATTACGAATTTATTATTATCGACGGTAAGTCGACGGATGGAAGCGTAGATTTGATTCACCAGTACGAAGATAAAATTTCCTATTGGGTTAGTGAGAAGGATAGTGGAATATACAATGCCCAAAATAAAGGAATAAAACAAGCTAAGGGAGAATATCTGTATTTCTTAAATGCTGGTGATGCTCTATATGCTGATGATGTGTTGGAAAAAGTATTTGCCGAAGACCCGCATGATCCCTTTATTTGTGGAAGCTTCTATATGGAAAGAGGAGGCGACTTAGAGCCGGATACATCATACAAAGACCGTGATTGGCATATGGCAATATATGAATTGTTCTCAGGCTTTCTTTGCCATCAAGCATTTTTTATTCATCGTAGTAATTTCGAAAAATATGGACTTTATGATGAAAGCCTACGTGTTGTGGCCGACTGGAAACTGTTTTTTCAGGGAATTGCAATAGATCGTCTGCCTGTTCGCTATGTTGATACCTTTATTGTTGTTTACAATATGGAAGGTTTCAGCACTCAGGTTGGGGGAGAGGTTATTTATCCCGAAAAGCTGAAAGTTTGCAGAGAGGTATTGAACGAGAACGCCGTGAAAAAGTTAGAACGACTTTATTACCTCGAACAAAACGGATTTGTGACCGATATAATGAAATCTAAGAACTGGATATATAATGGTTTCAGAGCTTTCTGTAAGATTGGTCGTGTGTTGGGCTTTGTAAAAGGTTAAGTCTAGCACTACTCCAATACATTCACTTCCTTATCAGGTATATTGCCAGAGCGTATTCTCCACTCCTGAGGGTAAAGGTTATTCGCTCTGTTACCGATGTTCTTTACAAATCCGAGGGGGTGTTCTTCGTAAGTAAGTAAGATATAACCTTTCGGTTGGTCGGGTAGGAGTAGAGCCTCTTTTCTTAGGTACGCGATAGCTTGTTCCCATGTAAGTTCATATGTCAAGAAAGAATCTTTGTTTATTAGCGTACTCATTGCTAAAGATTGACTAGGAATAAAATCTTTTCCTTTGAATTCGCCCAAATTTACACCTTCCGATAGAATGTTTAAATGTTCGTTCAATATCTCTATATCATCGTATAGATGTTCAGCTATGGCATGCCAGTTATTAGCTCTACTATAAAACTTAAACATGTTATCGTTCAGTAGATATTTCTTGTATCCAGTTGCTAAATCATTTTTAGGTGAGCTGTTTTTCTTATTCTTTTTATTCTTGGAATGAGAGAAAGTCGCATTTTCTTCTTCGGGTTTTCTTAGTATTGCGCAAAAGAACCCTTCACCTTTTGTCTTGTGAGGGAAAAACCGATAAGCCGTGATATTGTCAATTAAGGATGGTGTTATTTTCCACTCTTCTTTTATGTCGATCGATATATTTTCTGCACCGAATTCGTCACACATCCATTGCACGTTCTTTTCATTCTCTTCCAGATTGTAAGTGCATGTGCTATATATAAGTATTCCTCCACCCTTTAGAGATGACCAAATATCTGCAATTATTCGCTGTTGGCGTTCTTTGCACAGTTTGACGTTTTCGAGAGACCATTCGCTGATAGCCATTTCATCTTTTCTGAACATACCTTCACCCGAGCAAGGAGCATCTACTAATATAATATCAAAGAAGTTCTTTACTTTCCCTATTTTAGCAGGGTCGTTATTTGCAACAATGACATTCGGGTTACCCCATTTCGTCATGTTTTCTACTAGAATGTTTGCTCTGGATCTGATCACCTCATTTGAAACAAGCAAGCTCTTGTTGTCTAAAGAATCGGCAATTAATGTCGATTTTCCACCCGGAGCAGCACATAGGTCAAGTATTCGTGAATTCTCTTTTTTGAATTTGTTTATTATTTCACCAATAAACATAGACGAGGCTTCCTGTACATAATAGTTGCCAGCATGAAATAGTGGGTCGAATGTAAATTGAGGTCTTTCAGATAGATAATATCCGTTGTCACACCACATGATTTTATCATTCAGTTTATTCGTATTTCTTGTTTTTCTCTTATTGATACGAATGCTTGTTGGCGATTCTGGCTCTATAGCTTGAAATAAAAATTTGGCTTCATCTCCAATAAGAGATTCTGTTTGTATTCTAAAATCCGAAGGTAAATTCATGTCCAATAGTCAATATTCACTGCAAAGTTAGAGTAAAATATGTTTTATTGCATTATTTTCAAACCATTAAATACATGCTGATACCAGAAAATAACAATTCGTCTTAAAGAGAATAAGTAAGTTAAATCTAAATATTTTGGCTATTTTTGCATTCTGTAAGAATTAAACATAAACGAATGATAAGTAAATGGATATCGCAAGATAAGAACATCTATATTGGGCTTCTCATTTATACTTTTCTGCTGATTCTTTTTTGTTCTAAATTGTCTCCATTGTATCCTCTGACAGAATGGGCGGATGTGAATCTGTATTTTAATATGGGAAAGGCTATGATGAATGGGAAAACTTTGTATAGTGAGGTGTTTGATCATAAAGGACCAGTCATATTTGTTCTTTATGGTATTGGGTGTCTGATATCCAATGCGTCTTTTTTCGGAGTATTTATTATTCAATGTTTGTTGTGGTGCTGTATGGTGATTACCACATATTTAACAGCTCGAATGTATCTAGGGAAGATTTATGCATTTATTATTGCTGTCGTATTTCCTGTTTTTATGCTGACTCATACAAATGATGGTGGTTCTGCCGAAGAGTTTATTGCTATTTTTCAGGTCGTAAGTTTATTCTTGTTTATCAAATTTTTTAAAGAAAAAGAGCCTCTACTGCATAAACCTCAATATATGTTGGTGCATGGTATTATGTGCGCACTTGTACTCTTTACTAAAATAAATCTGACTGTGTTTTGGGTTTTTCCATTAGCAGGAGTGTTTCTATATTTATTTTTAAGGAAGGAGTATACAAATTTTATTCATAATATTTTAGCCTTTATCATTGGATTATTAATAATCGCATTACCTATTGTTCTTTATCTATGGGTAAACGGAGCCTTAGTTGAAGCATGGGACATATATATAGTGTTGAATAAAAGCTATGCTAATATAGGGAGTTTCTCGGATATAATATCGAAGCTTTTTAGCAGTGCTTATCTGCGTTTGAGGTTCGATACATTTCCATTTTTACTTATCCTTTTAGGCGCAATCTATTTTCCAGTACGATATTTGGAAAATAAGATAGGAAAAGTAGTGATGATTCTATCTTTCATAGCTTTATATACAGCAATATTTGTTACTCCAAGGTTTATCTTTTACTATTCTATCCCTTATTATGTTTATGGGCTGTTAGGTCTAATAGTATTGGCTCATTATTTAAAAATCAATTCAAATTGGAAAGTATATACTTTGTGTGCCGTTCTTGCTTTGTGGTGGGGAATCAGTAAAAAAGATTTCTTTGGATTACAATTTAATGAATTGTTCGGAAAAAAAGAGGGGAGTTCTTCTCTCGTTGCTTTTACAGATATTATAAGCCAAGAAGATAATCCAACATTAATGAATCTAAATCTCAATTTATATACAACGATATTCACTAAATTGGATATTGTACCTAATGTAAAGTATTTTGTTTCGCCTAATCTGTCACATGATATTTATCCAGAAATGAGGAACGAGCAAACTAAATATATTGAACAAGGGAGTATTCAATTTATTATTATGTCGAGTAGGATGGAGGATTATGAATACTTTAATTCGTTATCTGTAATGAATAAAAATTACTTAAAAGCAGATAGCATATTATCTTCTGATGGAGAAAAAATATATCTATATAAACGAAAAGACAACTAATATAATGATGCAAGGAACACTGTTCTTAATACCTGTTACTTTAGGAGAAACTTCGATAGAACAAGTTTTGCCATCTTACAACAAAGAAGTTATACTACAAACAAAATACTTCATTGTCGAAAATATCCGTTCGGCTCGAAGATTCTTGAAAAAGGTCGAGCAATCTATCAATATCGATGAACTAACTTTTTTTGAACTGAATAAGCATACAAACCTGAATCAGATAGAAAGCTATCTTCATCCTTTGGAAAAGGGCTTTCATGTTGGTATTATATCCGAAGCTGGTTGTCCTGCAATAGCAGATCCGGGTAGTGATATTGTAGCCATTGCTCAGCGAAAGAATTATAAGGTTGTACCCCTTATTGGTCCATCATCTATTCTTCTTTCATTGATGGCGTCGGGCTTTAATGGTCAGGGGTTTGCTTTCCAAGGATATCTTCCGGTAGATGGAGCTGAGCGAGTAAAAAAGATAAAGAAGTTGGAGCAGCTGATTCAATATGAAAATCAGACTCAAATTTTCATAGAAACGCCATTCCGAAATCAAAAACTAGTTGAAGATATTATTAAGCATTGCGCCCCCTCTACAAAGCTGTGCATTGCAATGAATATCACCTGTGAAGATGAATATATAAAAACCCGTTCGGTAAAAGAATGGAAAAAGCAATTACCGAATATGTCTAAACAGCAGTGTATCTTTTTGCTATATAAATAATAGATATAAGATTAGAAAAGTAGTCTATTATATTAGAATGTTAAAATAAGCTTAATTTTAACAAATAAATTATCATACCATACTAAAATGATCCGATTTCTTTAAGAAGTCTGGCTACCTTTGCACCAAATTATTAATAATAGAGATAATTATGAAAAAAATCTTTAAGCTATTCCCTCTTTTAGGGGTTCTCCTTATTAGTGGACTGTTTATTGCTTGTAATGATGATGACGAGAAAAGTACAGAGGCTCTTATTTTAGAGATGACCTTCGAGAATGAAATTGTAACTGTTCAGCCTGTCGTTGCAGGAACAGATATTAATTTTGCAGTGGCTCATAATGCAACAGAGGAGCAGTTAAAAGGGCTTGTCCCAATAATAAAGGTGTCAAATGGGGCAACTGTTAATCCTGAATCAGGAACGGCCGTAGATTTTACTGCAGAAACTGTAGAGTTTGTAGTAACAGCAGAGGATGGGGTTTCTACTACAAAATATACAGCAAGTTGTAAAAGAAGTATCAATACAGAAGCCAAAATATTAAGTATGAAATTTCTTGATTCTGATATTGTAGTGGGAGATGCAGAAATTGAAGATACTAATATAATTATTCCGATAAAAGGGAATACTTCTTCTTCTAGTAGTAAACTAAAGAAATTAATACCTACAATTGAAATATCAGATAATGCTACTATTGGAATATTTGTAGGAGAGCAAGATGAGATTGTTGCTTGCGAAGAAGGGATTGAAATTGACTTCTCACAAGCAGAAGAAGGCAATAGTGAACATAAGCCAGTGAGGTTTTTGGTGACAGCGGAAGATGGTGTGACTCAAACGATCTATTCGGCTTCTTATAAGAAAAATACGAGTACTGAAGCATACCTTGCAAATTTTGCATTAACAAGTTCTGTAATAACAAAAGATCCAGTTGTAAAAGGGGCAAGTTACCTTTATGAAATATCAAACGATGCTACATTGGATGACTTAAATAAAATTATACCAACTTTTGAAATACCTAAATACGCTACAGTTTCTCCTAAGTTGGGGGCTGAGATCGATTTGTCTAAAGGACCTGTTGTTTATACAGTCACATCAGGAGATGGGAAAACAAAAGCAACATATGAAATTATCCCTTGGCAGAATAAATTTAATTTTGAGCATTGGGCTCTTGAAGGTACAGCTAAAAATGCAGCCAATAAACTGACTATTGATTATTATGCACCATTAGGAAATTGGAGTTCAAGTAATGGCGGAGCAAACTTTCTGGTTTTGCTTGGTCAGGTAGATAAAGTTGTAGTAACTAAAACCGATGATGCGAATAGTGGTACAGGTGCTGCTCGAATTGAAACAATTCAGTCAAATAAAATAGATGGTACAGGAGCTGCTACTTATCCTGTGGTAACTACAGGGTCTTTATTCATAGGTACATTTAAAACAGATATCATCAATACACTAAAAAGTACAAAATTTGGGATGATATATGATAAAAAGCCAACTAGCGTAAAAGGCTATTATAAATATACTCCGGGTTCAGTTTTTTACCGTTGCCCTAATCCTAAAAGCTACAATGTAGTGGTTGCTGAACCTACAACAACAGATGAATGTGCTATTAATGCCATCCTTTATGAAGTAGATGAAAAAGGTACATATTTAACAGGTGTAGATGCTTATGATGAAACTAAATTAACAGCTATTGCAAAGCTTAAGGATGGAACAAAAAAAGAAGAGTATTCTTTTTTTGATATCGATTTTGAATATATTAAGCCTTACGATCCGAATAAAACTTATCGTCTAGCTATAATTTGTTCTTCAAGCAAATGGGGAGATACATTTAGTGGAGCCCCTGGAAGTGTGCTTTATGTAGATGATATAGAAATTATCTCAGAATAAAGATAGAAAAGAGTATTTTAAATGATAAAGGCGGAGAAGTTATTCTCCGCCTTTATCATTTACTATTAGTTAAATAAACTTCTATATATAAAAATAAAAAAGCGAAGATTAAAATAATCTTCGCTTTTATATAACTCTTATACTTAGAGATAAATCCCTTATCCTAAGTAACTTTTTAGTAATTTACTACGTGAATTTTGTCTTAAGCGCTTAATTGCTTTTTCCTTGATTTGACGTACACGCTCACGTGTCAGTTGAAATTTATCACCAATTTCTTCTAATGTCATTTCTTGGTAACCAATACCGAAGAACATCTTGATGATTTCACTTTCTCTTTCAGTCAATGTTGATAATGCCCGCTCAATTTCTTGTTGTAGCGATTCATTAATCAACTTGCGGTCAGCAATAGGCGCGTCATCGTTTACCAATACGTCGAGTAAGCTGTTGTCTTCTCCTTCAACAAAAGGAGCATCCATCGAAATGTGTCGTCCCGAAACTTTCAGAGAGTCAGAAATTTTTTCTACAGGTATGTCTAATTGCTCAGCTAGCTCTTCTGCCGACGGCTTGCGTTCGTTTTCCTGCTCAAACTTAGAGAAGGCTTTGCTAATCTTATTTAGCGAACCTACTTGGTTTAGCGGAAGGCGTACGATACGCGATTGTTCTGCTAATGCTTGCAATATAGATTGGCGTATCCACCATACTGCATAACTGATAAATTTAAAACCTCTGGTTTCGTCGAATTTTTCCGCAGCTTTGATTAGTCCTAGATTTCCTTCGTTGATAAGGTCAGGTAAACTTAATCCTTGATTTTGGTATTGTTTTGCAACGGAAACAACGAACCTTAAATTGGCTCTGGTTAGTTTCTCTAATGCTGCTCTGTCACCTTTTTTGATGGCTTGAGCTAACTCTACCTCTTCTTCAACTGTAATTAAGTCTTCACGACCAATTTCTTGCAAGTACTTGTCTAAAGACGCACTTTCACGATTCGTAATTGACTTTGTAATCTTTAACTGCCTCATATACAGATATATATATCTAAAAACACCAAAACGTCTGCAAATTTACGAAAAAAAAGCCATATATAGGCTATAGTCTTCGTTTAATTGAACACGTTATTATTAAATTATTGACTTATTTATTGTCTTGTCGTATAGTTGTGTAAAGACGATTATAAGTTTTGCACAAATAGATAACGCTTAAGCCCAGTGTATAGTTTAGGCTTAAGCGCTATTTTGTATTAATTAAGTTAAAACCCTTTTATTCTAATTCAATTGCGAAAAGTTTTCTTTGTCCTGTAGGAGTAAGAGTAGATAAGAACAAAGACTTATCTGGACTTTTTGCTGCTGATTGGATGATACTTTCAGCTTGTCCTGGGGTTGAGACACTTTCTCCATTCATTCTAAGGATTATATATCCTTTTGTAAGACCGCTCTTAGCGAAGGCGCCACCATTTTCTACTCCTGCTACATATACACCTGAGCTTATGCCATGTTGTTTCTTTTGCTCATCAGTCAGTTCCTTAAAGACAACTCCAAGGTTAGACATAACATCTGTTTTCTTTACGATGGATGTATTACCAGAAGTATTTTTGAGAGTTATATCAAAAGTCTTTTCACTATTATCTCTATTGATGGTAACTTTAACTTTATCTCCGGGGTTGAATCTAGATATCTGTTCTTGAAGTTCACTACCGTTTTTGATTTTTACTCCATTGACAGCTGTGATTACATCACCTGCTTTTAGTCCTGCTTGTTTGGCTGCACTTTCTTCAGATAGGCCGCCTATGTATGCACCTACTTCTATCTTGATTTTTTCTGCTCCCTCAAATCCTTTTTCACCACTTGAGGCTAGTTCTTTTGCTTTAGAGAGTTCTATTACCGATACCCCCAAAATAGCACGCTGTACGGTTCCGTATTCTTTTATATCAGCTACAACTTTTCCTGCTATAGAAATTGGTACAGCAAATCCGGCTCCAGCAAAATCTCCTGTTCGGGAATAAATAGCTGTGTTGATACCGACTAGTTCTCCGTTTGTGTTGACTAGTGCTCCACCACTATTTCCTTGGTTGATAGCAGCATCTGTTTGTATATAAGATTGTATATCTTCAGGTGCATTACCAATACCGCCACGCCCTTTAGCACTTACGATACCTGCGGTGACAGTAGATGTTAAGTTGAAGGGGTTACCTACAGCCAAAACCCATTCACCTACTTTTAATTGGTCAGAATTCCCAAAAGGAATATAAGGAAGATCATCTCCTTCAACTTTTAATAGAGCTATATCTGTTTGTGGGTCTGTTCCTACTAATTTAGCATTGAGTTTTCTGTTGTCATTCAATGAAACTTCAATTTCGGTAGCTTTGTCAATTACGTGATTGTTTGTAATGATGTAGCCATCCTTTGAAATAATTACTCCAGAACCAAAACCTACTCTGGGCTGAGGCTCGTATTGGTATTCTCTGCCTTGACCTGGACCGAAGAAGTATTCAAATGGATCTATCTGACGTCTGCTCTGAGGAGAACCTTTGACTGTTGATTTGATATGTACAACAGCGTGAATCGAACTTTCTGCTGCTTTGGTAAAGTCAGGGTATCCATCGGAAGTAAGGCTGGCAAAATGAACATTCTCTTGTTTAAATGTACCACCATGGTTGTTGTAATTAGTGGAGCTGTTATCTCTTTTGCTATCCATGTAGCTATACATACCGTAAGTAGCTCCTATACTTACCAGTGCAACCGCAACATAGGTTGAAATGCTTTTTATAAACTTTTTCATACGTAAATATTTTAAAATTTTGTTTTCTAATTTTGGTCTTCTCAAATGTAAACACAAAAAGTGTACTTTTGATCTCATAGAATCTCGTTTTTTAACACTTTTAACCGAGTATAAATTCTTTATTGCAATTTTAACATTTTGATCCGCCTTTTTGTCAGATTGAAGATGAGTGAATTGTAATTTAATGTATATTTGTTTGTCAAAAAAATACCTCTTTTCAGATGGGTGCATATATTCTTGTCATAATAGCCATATACTTCGGAGCCTTGTATTTAATCTCTTATTTTGTAAGTAAGAAAAGTAGCGATAATGATGCTTTCTTCTTAGGGAATAGGCAGTCTCCTTGGCCTTTGGTAGCAATAGCTATGGTTGGTACATCTATCTCTGGTGTAACCTTTGTTTCGGTACCGGGGATGGTCGGAAAGTTTGATATGACATATATGCAGATGGTGTTTGGCTTTGTAGTCGGTTATTTTGTCATAGCGTATGTATTGCTTCCTCTTTACTACAGGTTAAATCTTACAACTATATATGGATATTTAGAACAACGATTTGGTTTCTTTTCGTATAAAACGGGAGCTTCTTTCTTTATCCTATCTAAAATTATAGGGGCTGCAGCAAGGTTATATCTGGTAGCAATGATTTTGCAAACATTGGTGTTTGCTCAGTGGAATATCCCATTTTGGGTTACAGTGTTGGGGATAATATTACTTATATGGGGATATACACATAGGAGTGGTATAAAAACTATTATATGGACTGATACATTGCAGACAACTTGTCTTATATTGGGAGTGATCCTTATTATCTGGCAGGTGGCGACAAAAATGGACATGGATGCTTTGCAGTTGGTAAATGTGATTGCAGATAGTGAGCATTTTCGAATGTTTGTTTTTGATGATTGGGCTTCTCGTCAGAATTTTTTTAAACAGTTTTTTAGTGGAATGTTTATTACAATTGTAATGACGGGATTGGATCAGGATATGATGCAAAAAAATCTGACTTGTAAAACCTTGAAAGATGCACAAAAAAATATGGTTACTTATGGCTTTTCCTTCGCACCAATCAACTTTTTATTTTTATCTCTAGGTGTTTTATTATTGCTATTTGCAGCTCAATATAACATTATTCTACCCGAAAACTCGGATCAGATATTACCTGTTTTAGCAACAAACTATTTGGGATTACCTGTTTTAATATTTTTTACGATTGGAATTATTGCCGCAGCATTTTCTAGTGCTGATTCAGCATTGACAGCTTTAACAACGTCTGTTTGTGTGGACTTGTTAGATGTGAATAAGAAAGATGCAGATAAGGCTAAATCGATAAGAAAGAAGGTGCATGTATTGGTTAGTTTAGCATTTATGGTTGTTATTTTGATTATTAATGCTGTGCAGCAAGAGAATATACTGGATACCATTTATACTATAGCATCATATACTTATGGACCATTATTAGGACTATTTTTCTTTGGGCTGTTTACTAAAATAAATGTGAAAGATAAGATGGTTCCTCTGATTTGTGTTTTAGCTCCTATAGTTAGTTATCTGTTAGAATTTATTTTGCGCGAGCTGTATTCTTATCAGGTAGGCTATGAAATTTTGTTGTTTAATGGTTTGCTGACTGCTGTCGGGCTATTTATTATTTCTAAAAGAAAGACTATTTAAATTATACCGTATAATAGAAGAGACCGATATTAAAATACCGGTCTCTTCTATTGTATGAATGATAATGAAATTATCCTACTTCTACAATCAAAAACTTAGATAGACTCCAGAAGCGTTTGTAATCGGTAATATTAACTACAATCTCTCCTTTTTCGTTTTTGTCTAGTGTATAACTGTCTTTAGGATGATCAGAAAGAAGTTTTGCTTTCTTGTCATACATAGGAATACTTTTGGTATCTCTAATATCAATGCGGATGAATTTACTCTTTTCTATTCCTTCATTTAATATTTTAGGTGATACTAAGAATCCGCCAGTTACTACTTTTGCTTCTTTTAATTCTTTAGATGTTCCAAACATGTAATAAGCTGTATTCAACTCTTTGTCTTGCTCTTTTATTTTAGCAGCTTGATCAGATGTTTGTTCAGATAGTATAACTACATTTTGAGTCAGGCTATCTACGTTTGTTTGCAGTAAAGCTATTTGAGCATCACGTGTAGCTAAAGAAGTTTGTAGTTCGTTTATTGTACTGGCTCTTTCTGTTAACTCTTTATTTAATCTATCGATAGTGCCTTTAAGGCTAGACATCTGCCCAGTGTTGCTGCCTAGTTTTTTGTTTAATTTTTCTATATCTGCCTTATTCTTTTTAAGAATTTCGTTGATCATTTCGAAGTTGTCTTTTACTCGAGCTTTTGTATCTCTCGACATTTCTCCTTTGTTCTTTGATTCTAATGTCAAATATTTTTCAGCCTCTCTAATTTGTTTGAAATTTTCTTCTATCTCATTAATTAAAGCGTTCGTTTCAGTTAATTCGCTGTTGCTTTGATTTACAATTTGCAATAATGAATCTTTTTCGGCTTGTACAGCCTTATATTCATCTGAGTTTTTTACGTTACATGAAGCCATGGCTAATAAGCATAGGCCTGCTACAAATAATTTTTTCATATACAAATAATTTACTTGTTAGTTTCTTTATTGTTAATTTTATCCAGATCCTTCCCCGATAAGATAATAACAAATTCACCTCGGGGTTCGTTCATGGAAAAGTGTGAAATGAGTTCGGAAAGAGTGCCTCTACGTATTTCTTCGTATACTTTCGAGATCTCGCGACAAGTAGCGGCATATCGTTCTTCTCCCATATATTCAGATAGTTGAGTTAGAGTTTTTAATACTCTGTGAGGGGACTCATAAAAAACTATAGTGCGAGTTTCCTCAGCTAAAGTTTTTAATCGGGTCATTCTTCCTTTCTTTTGAGGAAGAAAACCTTCGAAGCAAAAATGATCGGAAGGAATACCTGATGCTACCAATGCGGGAACGAAAGCTGTTGCTCCGGGTAAACATACAATCTCTATATTGGCTTTAGTACATTCTCTTATTACTAAAAAACCGGGGTCGGATATACCAGGAGTACCTGCATCGGAGACAAGGGCTATGTCTTCTCCTGCATTTATTCGATCTACAATCTGTGCTACGACTTTATGCTCGTTGAATTTATGGTACGACTGCATTTTATTTTGTATATCGAAATGTTTCAACAAAATACCAGTTGTACGAGTATCTTCAGCAAGGATCAGGCTTACTTCTTTTAGTATGCGTATTGCCCTGAAAGTCATATCCTCTAAGTTGCCAACAGGTGTTGGTACAACGTATAATTTCCCCATCCTTTTTGTCGTTTTATGATCGTATATAGTCGCAAATATAGTAAAAAAAATACCTGAGCATGTATAAATAATGCTTGTTAGGTTTTCTTAATTATATTTTTTTCTTCTACAGATATTCCGAATAAAGCATAATCGTATTTTACAGGATCGTTGATATCCAGTAATCTTAGGTTCTCTGTTAGCTCCATTGTTGCACTCCAATCAGGCTTGTCTCTCTTTAATAATCCTAGCTTATGTGCAGTTCGCTCTACATGCAGATCTAAAGGGATAATGAGATCTTTAGGTTTGGCTTTTTCCCATAAACCGAAGTCTACACCATTCTTATCTTTTCGTACCATCCATCGTAGATACAAGTTGAGTCTTTTGCATGCAGACTTTTGTTTTGGAGATGGAATGTGCTTTCTAGTTCGTTGTAGTGTATTTGGCGAATCGAAAAAGTATTCCTGAAAATGGTTTAAAGCTTTCTCTACGTTTGTATCTTCTGTCGGGAAAAAGGCGTCTTCCAGACTTTCAAACATTGAGTAATGTCTTTGCGTGAAGTCGATGCAATAGAGGAGATCAGAGTCATTGAATGTGCGATGTTTGAAGCCTAATAGCTTAGTGAGATCAGTGTCCTTGTGGTTTTTAATGAAATCATAAGGGCTATTGTCCATCCGCTCGGCTAGTTCTTTACACTTGTTTATAATAGTTTTTCTTTGTCCCCATGCAAAAATGGCAGCAAAGAAACCCATTATCTCAATATCTTCTTTTTTTGAGAAGAGATGAGGAATACAGATAGGATCATCCTTGATAAAGTCACTTGTATTGTATTGCTCAACTTTACTATCAAGCATTGACTTGAGGTCAAATATGTCTTTTCTTTTTTGCATCAATCACGAGTAAATCAGTTCTTGTTATAAACTGTAAAGAAAACAAAAAACCTATATGAATACTCATATAGGTCTACAATTTCTTTTATTGCTGTCTGCTGGATTATTGAGCAACAGTTTCGTTTACAAGAGAATCTACAACTTGTACAGCTGAGTCAGTAGCAGCTTTTACTTCAGTAATAACTTCTTCTTGTACAGCTTCTACTTCTTGAGTTGCTTCTTCTTGAGCTTTGTTACCACCACATGATGCAAAAGAGATTGCTAAGATAGCAACAGCAGATAAAACTAATTTTTTCATTTTCTTTTCTAATTAATACTTTAAACGTATATGTTTACTTGTGTTATTTCCCATAACACGGCGCAAAGGTAAAAAAAACCTTTACATGTTATATAGCATGTTTAGGTTTTTTTTTGAAATTTTTCTAGGAAATTTAATATAAAATACTTCCTGTGTTCTAATGTGCTGTTTATTAATTAGTTTTCGTATAAATATCTCTTAATACTTTTCTTTGGCGTCTTCTCAAATTCGCTAGGGAATATCTGTATCGCTGAAATCTGTTCGTAGCTAGCCAGCATTTTGTTCAGGCTTTGTCTATTCTCTTCCATTATTGCAGGTAGCATATCATGGTCAACATGTGCAGCATCCATTGCTTCAAAATCGGGATGAGCTAAGGCTACTAATTTCCCATTTCTCTCTACCACAAGACATTCTAAAACAAAAGGCATATTGTTAAGTCTGGCTTCTATTTCTTCTGGAAATATATTCTGCCCATTCGGTCCAAGCAACATTGTTTTGCTACGACCTCTGATATATAGTCTATTGTCTTTTCCAAGTGTTCCTAAATCACCTGTCTTTAACCATCCGTCTTCTGTGAAAGTAGCTTTGGTTGCATCTTCGTTCTTGTAATATCCTATCATTACATTTTCGCCTCTCACTTGTATTTCTCCAACCACATTCTGAGGATCTGGAGAATCAATTCTTACTTCCATTATTCCCTCCAATGGCTTTCCGCACGAAGTTGGGACGAAGTCATAGTTGTGGGCATAAGAGATTAGGGGGGCACATTCGGTCATCCCATAGCCTACTGTGAATGGGAATTTTATTTTATACAAGAATGCCTCTACCTCACTGTTGAATGCAGCTCCTCCGATGATAACCTCAGTGAAATTTCCGCCTAAACCTTCCATCAATCCTTTTCTTATTTTTGCATATATTTGGTCTCGAATAATAGGAATTTTCAGAGCCATTTTGATAGCCGGTTTTTCTATCTGAGGTAAAATCGATTTCTTATATATTTTTTCTATTACTAGAGGAACAGATATAATAAGGTTTGGCTTAATCTCAGCAAAAGCTTCGGAAAGAATCTTAGGTGATGGAGCTTTGCCTAATAATGTAACATGTGCTCCTGTTGATAATGCATATAAAAACTCGAAAGCACAACCATAAGCATGTGCTAAAGGAAGGAATGATACAATGTTTTGTCCTCTGAATAACAATTCCAACTTGTGAGAATGAGTAACGTTTCCTGCTAGGTTATTCGCTGTAAGCATAACTCCTTTGCTAAAGCCCGTTGTACCTGATGTATAATTAATAAGTACAAGCTCAGAGTTATCTACCTTTGCATATTTTATATCTTCAATAGTATATCCATCAGGATATTTTGTGTTCATTTTGTCATCGAGAGTAGCAACGATATTTGATAGGCTTTCGCTCTTTTGTTGATATAAGCATTTAAAATCAAGATTATTGATGCTAAAAGCTCCTCTGATGGCGGGGGTAGAGTCCTCATCTATCGCATCCCATATCTGGTTGCTCGTAAATAAAAGAACCGAATCGGAATGGTTGATGATGTGCTGAACGCTATCCGTATGGAAATCTTGTAGAATAGGTACGATTACAGCACCGTAAGTAACCACAGCAAGGTATGTTACACACCAAGGTATATTGTTTTTTCCGATAAGGGCTATTTTATCTCCTTTTTTTATTTGAGCAGCTTCTAATAGGATGTGTATGCGAGCTATCTCTTTAGCTAAATCTTTATAATGTAGAGTTTTCTTTTCAGAATAATCAGAGAGTGCGGGCAAATCCCAGTTGTTTTTGAAGCTATTTTCGTATAATTCAACAAAATTTTCTTTAATCATAATTTTTGCTCATTTTGAATGATTTTGTGCAAAAATAGAGAGTCTCCTTATAATCCGCAAGTATTTTATAGCTTAATTTGATACAAATGTGTAATTTTGTACGCCTTATTAAAAATGTGTTTTGGGAGATAAGACACTATATTACTTAAAATAACTTATTTAGGCTTTTCACTAAACAATGATAGATAATTCAATATTTGAGAATAAAACCGCAGCTTATTTGACTTTGGGATGTAAACTCAATTTTGCGGAGACTTCAGCTATAGGTAAACAGCTCTCGCAAATAGGAGTCCGTAAAGCAAGAGATGGCGAGCGTGCTGATATATGTGTAATAAATACTTGTTCTGTAACCGAACTGGCTGATAAGAAGTGTAGGCAGGCAGTACGCAAGATGATAAAAGAAAATCCCGGAGCTTATATTATTGTAACAGGTTGTTATGCACAATTAAAACCGGAGGAAATAGCAAATATCGATGGAGTTGATATTGTACTAGGTTCTGAACAGAAGCTAGATGTAGTCGCTTATCTGGATGAGCTGAAGAAGAAGGATAAGGGTACTGCTTATACGACTAAGACAAATCAGATAAGAGTGTTTGTTCCTTCTTGTTCTCAGGATGACAGAACCCGTTATTTTCTGAAAGTACAGGACGGATGTGACTATTTCTGTTCTTTTTGTACAATTCCTTTTGCCAGAGGTAGAAGTCGTAATGGTACGATAGATTCGATGGTTCAACAAGCGAAAGACGTCGTTGCCAAAGGAGGTAAGGAAATTGTTCTTACCGGAGTAAATATTGGTGATTTTGGGAAGACAACAGGTGAAACATTCTTCGATCTGGTGAAGGCTCTTGATGAGGTAGAGGGTATAGAGCGCTACCGTATATCATCAATAGAACCTAATTTGCTGACTGACGAAATAATAGATTTTGTAGCTAAATCTAAGCGATTTGCTCCTCACTTTCATATTCCGTTGCAGGCAGGTTCGGACGAAGTGCTTAAATTGATGCGACGCAGGTATGATACAGCCTTATTCAGACATAAGATAGAAAAAATAAAATCGATTATTCCCGATGCTTTTATAGGAGTGGATGTTATTGTGGGAACGAGGGGTGAAACAGATGAGTACTTCGAAGAAAGTCGTCTGTTTTTAGAAAGTCTTGATTTTTCACAATTGCATGTCTTTACATATTCGGAGCGTCCAAATACGCAGGCTCTTAAAATAGAACATGAGGTTGATACCAAAACAAAGCATGCACGAAGTAAAATTTTATTAGATTTGTCTGAAGCTAAGTTACATGCATTTTATAAATCGCAACAAGGAACTACAAGAAAAGTCTTGTTTGAGCATACGCAACATGGCGACGTAATGTATGGATTTACTGAAAATTACGTTAAAGTAGAAGCTCCTTTTGACCAAGCAAAAGCAAATGTTGTGGAACTAGTGACATTAGGCGAATTTAATAATGACAAAACTGCTCTAGTAGGTAAATGATGAATAAGATACTTTACTACATTGTATATTCTTGGATGTACTTGCATGCTCTTCTTCCTTTTTGGGCATTGTATGTATTGTCGGATATATTGTATGTTTTAGTATATAAAATAATCAGATATCGCCTGAAAGTTGTAAGGCAGAATTTGAGAGCATCTTTCCCTGATAAAACAGATGAGGAAAGAAGCATTATTGAAAAAGAGTTTTATCATCATTTTTGTGACTACTTCGTAGAGACAATCAAGCTTTTGCATATTTCGGACGAAGAAATGAGCCGACGAATGAAGTTTGAAAATGTTGAGCTAGTTAAAGATCTTATGGAAGATGGCAATTCTGTTCTTATGTATTTGGGACATTATTGCAATTGGGAATGGGTTACTTCTATAACCTTATCTTTTAAAGGGGAGGAGAATCGTAATTTAGGTGAAATATATAAACCTCTTAGGAATAAATCCATTGATGATATTTTCCTGAAAATACGTAGTCGTTTTGGTTCGTTAGCAATTCCCAAAAATGACACATTGCGTACAATCGTAAAATTACGCAGGGAAAACAAGCAAATTATTATAGGCTTCATGGCCGACCAAACCCCTTCAATAATGAATATTCATTATTGGACAGATTTTTTGAATCAGGATACTCCTGTCTTTACAGGTGTAGAGCGAATTGCTAAGAAAACAGGATTTGCTGTCGTCTATCTTGATATAGAAAAAGTAGGTAGAGGATGTTATAATGCAAAAGTTAATCTGGTAACAGACTCGCCTAAAGAAGAACCAGAGTTTAAAATAACAGAGGATTATATTCGGATGATGGAGAAAACGATTCTTCGCAATCCAGCTTATTGGTTATGGACTCACAAGAGATGGAAAAGAACTAGAGAAGAAGTAGAACAAGCTCAACGTAAATGAAGAAAATAGCAGTAGTTATACTTAACTGGAATGGAAAGAAGCTTTTAGAAGAGTTCCTTCCTTCTGTTGTAGAATATTCTACCGTACCTGATATTGAGTTAGTTGTTATTGATAATGGATCTACGGATGATTCTATTGGCTTTTTGTCCGCATCATATCCTCAGGTAAGGATTGTTCAATTGTTTCAGAACTATGGTTTTGCCGGTGGATACAATAAAGGCTTAGAGCAGGTTGAAGCAGAATACTTTGTGCTGTTAAATTCAGATGTAGAAGTAACGAAAGACTGGCTTACTCCAATAGCATCATATCTGGACTCAAATTTGGATGTAGCAGCTGCACAACCTAAAATTTTATCTCAAAGAAATAGATCGTATTTTGAATATGCTGGGGCTTCCGGAGGATTTATAGACCGCTTTGGATATCCTTTTTGCAGAGGGCGTATTTTCAAAGCTGTGGAGGAAGATCTTGGGCAATATGATATGCCAATAGATGTGCTTTGGGCGACAGGTGCATGTTTGGTAATACGCTCCAATGATTTTTTTGAAACAGGAGGTTTTGATGCTTCATTCTTTGCTCATATGGAGGAGATAGATCTGTGTTGGAGGCTGAATTGCAGAGGACGTAGGGTTGTTTGTATTCCTCAGTCGACTGTTTATCATGTAGGCGCTGCAACACTGAAGAAAGAAAGTCCGCGCAAAACATATCTCAACTTTAGGAATAACTTACTGATGCTTTATAAAAACTTGCCTCAAAGGCATCTGAAAAGGGTTATGGTCATTCGCTTGATTTTGGATTATGTGGCAGCAATACAATTTACTCTTACAGGAAGTTATGTTAATGCAAAAGAGGTAATCAGGGCGCACAAAGACTTCTATGACAATAGGAGGGACTATAGGGAGTCGCGTCAAGAAAATCTATGTAAAGCTAAAGTCTCTACTCCAGAAACAATATATCAAAAAAGTATTCTTGCAGCATACTACCTTAAGTTTATAAGAAAATATTCCAAGTTGAGATAAAGAAGACCTTTTCCTATAATTTATCCTAAATTAAATCTACGTTTCTTATTTTCTTGTATATTTGAGTAACTATATACATTTAACAATGATGCGTATTGTAGCCATATTATCTCTATTATTCCTTCTCTCTGCGACAGTAAAGTCTCAGGATGAAGTTGATGCTTATCAGGAGACATGGCTTATGTATCAAGGAGATTCAGCTGCACTTGTTCCCTTGCGACCGGTTCATGTCTTTGCTCCGATGAAATTCAAAAATGAGAAAGAACGACAAGCTTATTCGAAGCTGGTAAGAGATGTCAGAATAGCTTATCCATATGCAAAAGTTATTGCTTACTCTATCATCGAAACTTATGAGTATATGCAGACACTACCTACTGAAAAAGAAAAGCAAAAGTATCTGGAAGATGTACAGAAATACTTGATGGCAGAGTATAAGCCCAAAATGAAGAAGATGACCAAAACACAAGGGAAAATATTGATAAAACTAGTTGACCGCGAATGTAATACATCGTCATATAATATAGTAAAAGCTTTACTTGGCAGTTTTAAAGCTACTTTCTATAATGCCTTTGCCAGCTTGTTTGGAAACAGCTTGAAAGCTGAATATGATCCGGATGGTAAAGATTCGGCTATTGAAGCAATCGTTCTGCAGATAGAAGAAGGTACTATTGATATCAATTATGCCCGAAATTATAATTCGTGGAAGTGATTTTTCTCCCTTTTTATTAAAGATTAGTATTTGTATACTCTTGAGTATATATCGTTTCGTATGTCCTTAATGTCTTTTTCAATATTAATATTCCCGTATGACATTAGTTTCATCGGGATGGCATTTCCTCCCTTATAATAAGATGGCTGTTGGTACTGTACCTCTTCCCACAAACGGAATCCGATACGTTGATAAAAGCCAATTCGTCGTTCTGACAAAATTGTAGTTGGCAGCTCTACTTCCAAGACGATAGGTTTGTTTGTTTGGGCTATAAATAAATCCATAACTTTCTGTCCAAAACCTCCATTTCTGAATTGAGGGGAGATCGCAAAGTGTTCGGCAAAAATGAATTTGTTCAGATCCCAGTGGGTAAGAAAGCCGACTGGTTGATTTTCATTAATAGCATTAGAGATAATAAAAGAAGAATCATTTTTATAAAGATCCAGCATTTCGTCAACAGGACGCCGTTCACTTAAAGGGAATGATTCTATATAAAGATTCTCTATAAATGTTATTTCCTGCTCATTCGAAATGTTTAGTTTCCTTATTTCCATGATTCGTCTATTCCTAATTATTTAATTTTACATCTTTAAGCACTCCGTCTTCACATCTGATAATTCTTCCCGGATATTTTTGTACTACGGCATAGTTATGTGTCGACATAATAACAGCAGTCCCTGATTCTGCAATTGAATGTAATAGCTTCACGATCTGTGTCCCAGTCTCAGGGTCTAGATTTCCGGTAGGCTCATCGGCAAGGATAACTTCAGGTGAATTTAGTAATGCCCTAGCTATGGCTATACGCTGTTGCTCTCCACCCGAAAGTTCGTGAGGCATTTTGTAGCCTTTGTTTTGCATTCCTACTTTAGTGAGAACTTCTTCTATTCTCATCTCAATAAGACCTTTGTTGCTCCATCCGGTAGCACGCAATACAAATTCAAGATTTTTTGCAGCTGTACGGTCTATTAGCAGTTGGAAGTCCTGAAAAACAATTCCAACTTTTCGTCGAAGAAAAGGAATGTCTTTCTTCTTAAGGCTTGTTAATTCGTAATCAAGAATTCTACCACTTCCTTTGCTGAAGGGTATTTCGTAATAAAGACTTTTCAAAAAAGTACTTTTTCCCGAACCAACTTTTCCTATTAGATATATAAATTCGCCTTCGCATATAGATATGTTGATGTCCGACAGTATGTTATTGCCATCTCTGTCTAACTCTACACCTTGGTATTTTATGATAATGTCTTTTTCTGAATTCATACTAAGTCCTATTTAAGCAAATATCTATTTCTAATAACGAAAAGTAGTAATTATAGTTCTTCTCCTTTTTACTTTTTGTGTCTTTTTTGCAATTCGCGAGAAAGGTCTTCTATGCTAAGTCCTTTTGATGTAAGTAATACAATAAGGTGATATAGCATATCAGCAGATTCGTATATCAAGCGGTCGTCAGTTCCATTACATGCTTCTATAACAGACTCAATAGCTTCCTCTCCAACTTTTTGAGCCATTCGATTTACTCCCGACTGGAAGAGCGATGTTGTATACGAACCTTCAGGCATTTCTTTATATCTTTTCTCTATAAAGTGTTGAAGGTATTTGAAGAATAAAATGTCTTCTTTATTTTCTTCCTCAAAGCAGGTATCGGCTCCCGTATGGCAAACTGGACCAACTGGATTAACCTTAATAAGAAGAGTATCATGATCGCAGTCATCCTTGATGCTTACAACATTCAAGAAATTTCCACTTTCTTCGCCCTTTGTCCAAAGACGTTGTTTTGTACGGCTGAAGAATGTCACTTTGCCGGTTTCCTGTGTCTTTTTCAGCGCATCTTCGTTCATATAGCCCAGCATCAATACTTTGCTGGTTTCGTTGTCTTGTATTATTGCAGGGATCAATCCTCCAACTTTTTCAAAATCGAGTGTCATCGTATATTTATTTTTTCTTGTCTCAAATAATCTTTTAACTCTTTAATCTTTATTTCGCCAAAATGAAAAACACTGGCAGCTAATGCAGCATCGGCTTTTCCTTCAATGAAAACATCTTTGAAATGCTCCATTTTGCCTGCTCCTCCGGAAGCAATAACCGGAATATTTAGCGTATCGTGCAGATGTCGTAAAGCTTCATTCGGATATCCGGTTTTTACGCCATCATGGCTCATGCTGGTAAAGAGAATTTCGCCTGCACCAAGATTTTCAGCTTCCTTGGCCCAAGAGAATAATTCTTTATCAGTCCTGTTTCGTCCGCCACTTGTATAGCAGATCCATTTATCATCTTCAAAGTTAGCATCTATTGCACAAACACATACCTGAGAACCAAAGTTTTTTGCAATATCTGTTATTATTTGAGGGTTTCTGACAGCAATGGAATTTAAAGAAACTTTATCAGCTCCGGCATTCAGCAAGCGGTCTACATCCGAAACCTCATTTATTCCACCTCCTATAGTAAACGGAATACTTATGTTTTCAGCAATGCGTTTGACTAAATCAATAAATGTTTTGCGTTCTTCGAAAGATGCTGTAATATCGAGGAAAACAAGCTCATCTGCTCCTTGTTCGCTATATTGGATAGCCAATTCGACAGGGTCGCCAGCTTCTCGCAGGTTAACAAAGTTTGTTCCTTTTACAGTTTTGCCATCTTTTACATCAAGGCATGGAATAATTCTTTTTGCTAACATATTATGTGTTTCTATTTTAACTAAAAAGTAACAAAGGTTACAGTTTTCTTTATCTTGTTTAGAGCTTCCTTGTTCTTCTTACATCTATCTGTATATATAGATAAATGTTTAATTTCTAATCAGATTAGCTTCTGCTTAATTCTTTAAGTGTCACTCTATTTTCATATATCGCTTTTCCTAAAATAACGGCAGGTACACCGGCTGATTCCAGATCAAGAATATCTTGGAAACAACTGACTCCCCCGCTTGCTATTAGGTATAGTTCAGGAAAAGAAGATAGAATCTCTTTGTAAAGATCGATAGATGGACCTTGCAACATCCCATCTTTACTAATATCGGTACAAACAACTTTAGTAATTCCTTTCTGGGTATAATCTTGTATAAAGTCAAGTATGTCCAGAGAGGTTGCTTCTTGCCAACCCGATACAGCTATCTTGTGGTCTTTACAATCGGCGCCTAATATAATACGGTCGTTGCCAAATTTATCTATCCAGCCGGAGAATAATTCTCTGTTGCGAACAGCGATACTCCCTCCGGTAACCATAGAAGCTCCGGCATTGAAGGCAATCTCTATATCCTTGTCGCTTTGCACACCTCCTCCAAAGTCGATAATGAGCTTGGTGTTTGTCGCTATTTTTTCAAGGACAGAGGTGTTGACAATATGTTTGGCTTTTGCTCCATCCAAGTCAACAAGATGTAGGCGCTTTATACCTGCATCTTCGAACATCTTGGCTACCTCTAATGGATCTTCATTGTAAACTTTCTTTTCGTTGTAGTCACCTTGCGAAAGCCGAACACATTTGCCGTCGATAATATCAATTGCCGGAATTATTTCTATCATATTTTCTTTTATTTGAAGAACGGAATAGCAAGAGGGTATTTCCAATACTCGCCGTTAGATGCTTTTACTGCAGCAATAATGATGAACACTATTTCGATTAAGCCCAATGCTATAAGCATAGGTATGCCTATAAGTACGATGACGAGAATACCTGAAACTACTGCGTAGATTATCATGCTGAGCAAGAAATTTGCAATGTTCTTACCATGCTTGTCTATGTTAGTATTTTCTTTCGATTTTATCAACCACATAACGATAGGAGCAATAAAACCTAGACCAGGAATAATAAGGCCAGCAAATTGAGAAAGATGCATTAATGTAATGTATGTTTTCTCATCCATCCCGCCAACAGTGTCTTGGTTAGAGCTGTTGAGTATATTTTGTTTTTCTCGTTGAAGTTCTTCTTCTGTAATAGCACCTTGGGCTCTAAGCTCTTCTAGTTTGCTTAAATCATCATATTTACTCATAGTATTCTTATTTAGTATTTGATAAAAAGTTATTTAAAATTCCTTCTCCAACTACACCGCTTTTCTCTGGATGGAATTGTGTCGCATAAAAATTGTCTTTGTTTAATGCTGCACTGAATGGAAGTATGTAGTCCGTTGTTGCAGCAGTATGTTCGTTCAATGGTACATAATAACTATGTACAAAATAAACGAATTGATCTTCAATGGAAGTGTCAAAAATAGCACTTTTCGTATTCATTAGATTATTCCAACCCATGTGAGGAACTTTGTCCTCCTTACTTTGTGGGATGAAGCGTTTCACTTCCGCGTCGAATATGCCAAGACAATCAACATTGCCTTCTTCTGAATGAGAGCACATTACTTGCATACCCAGACAGATACCGAGAACAGGCTGTTTTAACTCAGGGATTAATTGATCTAATCCCGATTTTTTTAAATGTAGCATTGTTGAGCTGGCTTCTCCAACTCCGGGAAATATAATTTTGTCTGCCTTCCGTATAAGCTCCTTGTCGGATGTGATGACAGGCTCTATCCCTACACGCTTTAGAGCATTCTTTACAGAAAAAATATTACCTGCATTGTATCTGATTATTACTACATTCATTGTTTATTTCTCAGCTAATAGAGAGTCTATAAGTTCTACCATTTCGTTAAACTCTTCCATTTTAAACAGTCTGGTGAGCATAACTATTTTTCCGTCCTTGTCGATGATAATATTTCTTGTGATTCCGGCTGTCTTCTCTGCATATAATCCGAAAATGTCAGCTGTAGGATCAAGACCGATAGGGTAGGTAACCTTTGTTGCCTTGGCAAATTTTTCAACCGTCTCGGCAGGTTCTTCCCTGTCAATTCCGTAGAGAGCAAAGTTCGGATTGTCTTTATGTTTTAGCCAGATTTCTTTTTCTATATGTGGCATCTCCTTGCGACATACGCCGCACCAGCTTGCAGTAAATTGTAACATTACAACTTTTCCCCTCAGTGAAGATAGCTTAACTTTTTCTCCGGAAGGGAGTTCCATTTCAAAATCGGGAGCTATTTCTCCCACTTTTACTTTGTATTGATATTCGTACCCATTTTGTCCGTATGTGTTATACGATATAAATAATAGGCTGATTAAGCAAATTAATAGTTTTTTCATACTTCTTGTTCTAATTCTTGTCTGTTTAATAAAAAACGTCTAAACCATAAGGAAAAAGGAATGGAAGCAATAGCCCCTAGTGTATCGGCTAAAAAGTCGTACCAGTCACCACTTCTTCCTTGAAAATAATTGTCCTGTATAATTTCTATTACCCCTCCGTACAGAATCGGAATGCAAATAGCAAAAATGATCAGTTTAAGGATAATAATATTTCCGTTTTTATCGTAAATATAGTTGAAAGAGGCGACTAATGACAGTCCGAAATACATCAAAAAATGAACGATTTTGTCAGCCGGAATAAAAAAGTCGAATCCAACATCGGGAATATCCTTACTTGGAAGTAAGCAACACAAATAAAATATAATTATTGCTACAATAGCTGGAGGCCAGCTATATTTGAAAATCTTTTTTAGCATACACTTATAGCCTCAATAATATCTTTCAAAGATACGTAAAATATCAATATGTCTATTGCCTGCTGCTGTTTTCATTGAAAACTTTCATTTCGCAAGCCTTGCAGTCGAACGATAGTCGCAGTTTGGTGTTGTTATATGTCAAAAAGAAAGGCTCTATGTAAGGGCGTTTTTCCGTTTGTTCTTTAGGGCACCAGCCTAACGATTGTTTGATACAATGACGAGTGAACATCAATGGAACTCCTTCCTGTACTTGTCTCTCTATTGCAGGCTGTGAAACTGTAGATTGATGTTGCTCATAAAACTGCTTGCTCATTTCGTTCATCACATTGCCAAGGTAAGTTATATTCTTAACCGGATATGGATGTGATGTCTGCTTAAAATGAACAATGTCTTGTCTGTATCGTATTTTTCGAACGGATAGAAGTTTGTCCACAAGTTGTCTTCTCCATTCGGACAGGACAGATGCAGGGATAAACCAACTAGACTGAAAATCGATGAGAACTTGATCGATAAGGAAGATTGTTCCTCCTGTTTTGCTCAGATTGTTCTTTATGTTTTCACTCTGATCCTTTTGGGCAACCTGCTTCTCGTATTCGAAGTTTAGTATAGCATAATTGTCATCTTCGTCAGTTATTCTCAGAGAGTAACCAAAAGGAATCTCGGAGATTTCTATTGTTGCCGAAATTTTTCGCTCTGCTGTTTTCTTTGATAAGTTTTTTTCAAACTCATGGTCAAAGTTTCTATATATAAATGTTCCCTTCTTTACATTGGGTACAGTTGCTGGATAAATAATGTCACCCTCTACGCGATTAACCTGCATACCTTCAAGCTCTCTTTTATAGTTAAAGAAACAAAGACCATCGCCATTGTTGAGCTTTTTAGTTGTATTTATCTTTATGTATTTCGTCGTGACCTCTGTTATTTTTCCGATAGGTTCGCCTATGGCTTTGGGAGAGTCGATAGACCATATCTCTTTCGAACGGTTGTGAAAGAAATAGTTAGTAAAGCCTCTATTGAAGCTTTTGCTCAGGCTAGGTTCAAAGATATAAGAGGATGTCCCCGAAGAAGCTCTTATGTACTCAGGTCTTCGGGCAATAATTTCATCTAGCTTTTTGCGATAATAAGCGACAGTATTTTTTACGTATGAAATATCTTTAAGACGCCCTTCTATTTTTAAGGACGAGGCTCCGGCATCTAACAATTCTTCTAAATTCTCGGAAAGATTAAGGTCTTTCATTGATAAAAGATGCTTTTTATTTAATATTTCTTCACCCTCAGCATCAGAAAGGTCGTATGGCAGACGGCAATATTGGGCACAAGCTCCCTTATTTGCGCTGCGTCCTGATAAAACCTGACTCAAAAAGCATTGTCCACTATACGAGACACATAATGCACCATGCACAAATACTTCCAATGGAGTTTTTGTCTGAGCAGCAATGTCATGTATTTCATCTACTGTCAATTCGCGGGCTAAAACAATTTGACTGAAACCTGCTTCTTCAAGAAACTTTACTTTCTCAATACCTCTGTTGTCCATTTGTGTACTTGCATGCAGAGGAATTGGAGGAAGTGATAGTTTAGTAATACCCATATCTTGGATGATAAGAGCATCAGCTTTCGCATCGTTATAAAGTTGCCAGATGAGGCGCTCGGCATCTTTCAGCTCTTTGTCGTTTAATATTGTATTAAGTGCGACATAGACTTTCGCATTGTATAAATGTGCATGTTCTGCCAGTAAGGTGATATCTTCCAGTGTGTTTCCTGCAGCAGCACGCGCGCTGAATTTTGGAGCGCCAATGTATACAGCATCGGCACCATGATTAATAGCCTCTATTCCGCATTCAAGATTCTTGGCAGGGGCTAAAAGTTCTATCTTTCTAGTTTTTAACAAGATCTATTCTGTTATAGGTTGTATGTTCCCCAAATTTTTAATTTGAGTTTTATCGTATGGCGTTTCCTGATAAACAAAGTAGTTTAACCAGTTGTTGAATAATAGGTTTCCATGACCAGCCCACCTCATGACGGGAGCATTATTCGGATTGTCATTTTTGTAATAGTTGATAGGAACCTTTATGGGAAGTCCTTTCTCTACATCTCTGGCATATTCATTATGTAGTGTATATGGAGCGTATTCGGAATGCCCTGTCAGGTAAAATTCACGTCCACCTCTTGACATAACTATGCCAACACCAGAATCATCCGATTCTGATAATATTGTTAAATCCTTAGCCTTAAGGATGTCTTCTCTGGTAACTTCGGTATGTCTGCTGTGAGGAATATAAAACTCATCATCGAAACCTCTAAATAAAGGAAACTTCTTATTGTGAATAGAGTGCTTGAATACGCCAAACATTTTTTCGGAAAGAACGTGCTTGTCTACTCCATAGAAATGATATAAAGCAGCTTGTGCAGCCCAGCAGATGTATAGGGTAGAAGTAACATGCGTTCTTGCCCAGTCAAAAATAGATGAGATCTCAGGCCAGTAGTTAACTTCTTCATATTTTAATAGTTCTACAGGTGCGCCGGTAATAATCATTCCATCGTAGTAATCCTCTTTAATCTCACTGAAGTTTTTGTAAAACATAAGTAGATGTTCTTCAGATGTATTTTTTGAAATATGAGTTTCCAGTTTTAAGAAATCGATCTCAACCTGCAACGGATTATTCGATAATAAACGGATCAGATCCGTTTCGGTAGTAATCTTTATAGGCATTAAGTTGAGAATGAGTACACGAAGGGGGCGTATGTCTTGCATATTAGCCCTTAGTTCACTCATAACGAAGATATTCTCTTTCTTTAATATTTCTATTGCCGGAAGATTGTTTGGTATATTAACTGGCATTTCAAATCATTTTTAATAACATACAAAGTTATAAAAATAAATAGTAGGTTTAGCAATTAAGAGACTTGGCTTTTTAGAGATAGATAATACTCTAATATTATAATCTTTATATAAAAGATACCTAGTGATGTTTGCTTTTCTAATTTAGCTATATTTGTTATGTAAGTATTTGTTTTACTAAATAAGGGAATGTTATGAGATTAAAAATGGTTTTGTTAATTATAACAGTCACTTTTGTTAATATAGTTTGTGCTCAGCATAGAGAGACTCCATTTTTATTGGATGTTTTTGAGGAAGGAGTGCTGATATATAAAGATGGAGGTAAGAGTGAAGGTTTATTTAACTATAATACAGTTAATGAAAAACTGGTTTTTGTAGCAAGAGATTCTACAGTGATGGAGGTAGCTAATCCTTCTGCTATTTTAATTTTAAAGATCAATGAACGCATTTTTGAACATATCAAAAATGGATCATTTTATGAGAGGGTTCCTGTTGATAATAATGTTTACTTATATATAAGGTGGCACTCAGATATGTTCTCAGAAGGAAAGGTAGGTGCTTATGGTATGAAGAATCCTTCCTCGTCTATAGATAGTAAGACTTCAATATATACTCCGTCAGGCTTTACAGGGTTAAGTGTAAATGAGTCTTATGTGGTCAAACCAAATAATTTTTATTATATAAAGATTAAAGGTAAATTGAAGAATGTGACTAAAAAATCGAGTCTGACTAAATTGTTTAAGGGGCATGAAGTTGAAATTGAAGATTTTATAAAGGCTGAGAAACTTGATTGGGATAACATTGAGGGGGTGAAAAAAACAATAGCTTTTTGCTCAAAATTTATAAGAGAATAGAAGCCTAGAGGTCTTTGTCGGTGATGTGATCTGGAGTTATTATTCTAAGGGAACTAAATCTTATTGAGAGACTAAATTCTAGTAGTTTTAATTATATGGTAATAAAAATTACCATACTTGTTTTTTGCCTCGAATATATTGGTTTATTAATGAATACTTTTTTACTTTGTTCATTGATGAATGTATGATATAAATATTATTATATAATGAGAAACACGGTAAAAGTAAAAGACGTCAAGGATGTAGTTATTCGATTTTCGGGTGATTCCGGTGATGGTATGCAGTTAACGGGAACAATTTTCTCTAATCTGTCAGCCATTTTTGGAAACCAAATAGCTACGTTCCCGGATTATCCGGCTGAAATCAGAGCTCCTCAAGGAACTCTATCCGGAGTGTCGGGTTTTCAGGTTCACTTAGGAAATAAAATTTATAACTCTGGCGATCAGTCAGATGTATTGGTAGCAATGAATCCTGCTGCACTGAAGGTGAATGTAAATCATCTGAAAAAAGACTCAGTAATAGTTGTAGATCAGGACTCTTTCTCAAAAAGAGATCTGGAGAAAGCTCTTTTTGCTACAGATAATCCATTTGCAGAGTTAGGCTTAACGACACAGCAAGTGATTTCTGTGCCAATAACATCCTTAACCAAAGATAGTTTGGCTGAAATGGATTTAGATGCGAAATCAAAAGTTCGCTGTAAGAATATGTTTGCTCTAGGATTGGTTTGCTGGTTATTTAATCGTCCCCTAGATGTAGCCAATCATATGTTGTCGGCTAAGTTTGCTAAAAAACCTTTATTGGTACAAGCAAACTTGAAAGTGTTGGCTGATGGCTTCAACTATGGGCAAAATACCGATATGACAATATCATCGTACCGTGTTGAAACTGTAGATGTGGAGAAAGGCTTTTATCTGGATGTAAATGGGAATACAGCTACGGCTTACGGTTTGATCGCTGCCTCTGAAAAATCGGGCAGACCATTGTTTCTAGGGTCATATCCTATTACTCCGGCAACAGATATATTACACGAATTGGCAAAATTCAATCAGCTTGGAGTTAAAACAGTACAGGCAGAGGATGAAATTGCCGGTATTTGTACCTCTATAGGAGCTAGCTTTGCTGGGAATTTGGCTGCAACATCAACTTCAGGTCCGGGGCTCGCGCTGAAAGGTGAGGCTATAGGTCTTGCAGTAATGGCTGAATTACCTTTAGTTATTATTGATGTACAGCGTGGAGGTCCTTCTACCGGATTGCCTACAAAGACAGAACAGACCGATTTGCGTCAGGCTTTGTATGGACGAAACGGTGAAAGTCCAATTGTGGTGATGGCAGCGGCAAGTCCTACCGATTGTTTCGATATGGCGTATTGGGCATCCAAAGTAGCATTGGAGCATATTACTCCTGTAATATTGTTAACGGATGGTTATATTGCTAATGGCTCTTCTGCATGGAGAATTCCGGATTTAGATAAATATCCTACTATTGTTCCTCACGATGAGACTTTAGTCGATGAGGCTAGCTGGACTCCTGCCCTTAGAGATGAGAGGAATAAAGCACGTTATTGGGCAGCTGCTGGTCAGAAAGGTTATATGCATCGTATAGGTGGACTCGAAAAAGACTATAATACTGGGGCAATATCTACTCATCCGGGAAATCACCAAAAAATGGTAGATGCCCGTCAGGCTAAAGTTGATGAGATTGCAAATCATATTCCAAAGTTAGAACTATTAGGAGCAGAAGATGCAGATTTGTTAGTTGTTGGTTGGGGTGGCACTTACGGACATCTGCGCGAGGCTGTAGAAAAAATGAATGATGCCGGACAAAAAGTGGCTTTGGCTCATTTCCGCTTTATCAGTCCTTTGCCATCAAATACAAATGAGATATTAAATAAGTTTGATAATATTATCGTTGCCGAACAGAATAATGGTCAATTTGCCGGCTACTTAATGGAAAAAAATCTGGGATTGCAAGTGTCTCGTTACAATAAAGTTGAAGGTCAGCCTTTCAATGTTTCGGAATTAATAGAGGCGTTCACAAATCAAATAGGAGAATAAGCAATGGATACAAATTTGAAAATAGCTTCTGCTCGTCAGGCTAAAGAATATAAGAGTGATCAATATGTGCGTTGGTGTCCGGGATGTGGCGACCATGCATTGCTAAACTGTTTGCACAAAGCAATGGCTGACTTAGGTATCGAACCACATATGACTGCTGTAATATCAGGAATCGGATGTTCTTCGCGTTTACCTTATTATATGAACACTTATGGTTTTCATACAATACACGGACGAGGAGCTGCTGTAGCTACAGGTGTGAAGACTGCTAAACCCGAACTGAGTGTCTGGTTGGCGACGGGCGATGGAGATTGCTTGGCAATTGGAGGAAATCACTTTATTCATGCAGTGCGTCGTAACGTAGATATTAATATATTGCTGTTAAATAATAAAATATATGGTCTGACTAAAGGGCAGTTTTCTCCTACGTCTGATCGAGGTTTTGTCACCAAATCATCTCCTTACGGTACAGTAGAAGATCCTTTCAATCCATCAGAATTGGCTTTAGGTGCTAGAGGTACATTTTTTGCACGTTGCATAGATGTTGATTTGGCCAATACAACAAATATTTTGACAGAAGCCGCTAAGCATAAAGGAACTTCAGTTGTAGAGGTGTTGCAAAACTGTGTTATCTTCAATGATGATATTCATAAGAATATTGTTGATAAAGCATGGCGTGCCGACCGTACAATTTTGTTGAAGCATGGCGAAAAAATGCTTTTCGGCGCAAATCAGGAGAAAGGTCTTGTGATGGATGGTTGGAGTCTTAAGGCTGTAACAATCGGAGAGGATGGATACACAATAGATGATGTGTTGGTACATGATGTTACTCTCGAAGATAATACACTGCATACAAAATTAGGACTGATGTCGCACGAAGCAGGGCTACCTGTAGCACTGGGAGTTATCAGAGATGTGAAAGCTCCGAATTATGACACTTGTGTTGAGGAACAAATAAAGGAGGTGCAAGCGAAAAATCCTATTCGCAAGCTTACCGATTATTTGATGACTAAGGATGTATGGGAAGTAAAATAGACATAATTCTAAATAATAAAAAAGACCTCAACTTGAGGTCTTTTTTATTTTATCTATGGAGCATAATAAGCTATTAGATTTCTACAACTTCTGCATCAGGAGCATTTTTTTGAACCGAAGCTATACCATTGTCTCTGCTAGCAGCAGTTTCATACATTTCGCTAGTGCCAATGATTTGACCGTTTGTAGCCTTAAGGTTGAAATAGAATTTTCCGTTTTTAGCTTCTAGTTTGTCGAATCTAGCTTCTACTTGGCTGTTCCTTTTTACAGACTCGATGCCATTCATGCAATTAGCTTTTGTTGTATATCCCTCGCTGCTAAGAATTACTTGTCCATTACTAGCTTTAAGGTTGAACTGGAATTCTCCGTTTTTTCTCGTTTTAACTTCAAATTTTCCCATCTTTCTAAGTTTTTTAAGTTTTGATTTTGTTTGTTAGTGATTTGAATACTTTTAATTAATAACACAAGTTATGAATAAAAGTTTTTATTCCAATGAAAAATGGTGTAATTCTTTCAATTGGCTATCTAAAAGAAATAAGTGAATGCAGAATCGAAAATTATCAAAAGAAAAATTTTGAAAAATTAAAAATAGCCTATATATTTGCAGTCTCAATTGCGAAAGTAGCTCAGTTGGTAGAGCACGACCTTGCCAAGGTCGGGGTCGCGGGTTCGAGCCCCGTCTTTCGCTCAAATGTGGCAAATGTCACATTTTTTTGTTTATGGGTATGCACACGTGGCGAAATTGGTAGACGTGCTACTTTGAGGGGGTAGTGGGAGTTATCCCGTGCGAGTTCGAGTCTCGCCGTGTGCACAAATAATGAAAAAGAGGCTTTGCTGCTTAAGGCCTCTTTTTTTATTATGTTACTTTCTTAAAGGTCTTTTGATTAGTTCCGTTATACTGTATAATTCTACAACATCACGCAGGTGTATTTCAAAATCTTCGCCATATAGCATATTTAAAGAATGGCATGTGATAATCCCTTTTTCTACATCATGCTTTATTATTTCTTTCGCAATAATTCCTTCTGTTTTATGGACTATAATAAAAAAGCAGTCTCTTATTGGTAGTGGGTATCTCCAATGCTCTTTACCTATATTCTTACATAATACATGATCTCCACTGAATAAAGAATCAGCAGACCCGTCATTCATACTATCTCCCTCTATTTCAAAGATTAAGTATTTCCCTTTATATTCTCTGTCTATTCTGACAGGTATTTTGGGTAAAGAATCTAAATAGATATTATTTGAATAGTCTGTTGAATATCCTGTTTTTGCCCGTATAGTTACCATGGGTATTAGTGAGTACTCTGTTGAAATTGTTTCTTTTATTGCACTACTTAGTGATGTCTCTGAAAATCCGCCCTCTATCCTTTGCATGTTAGCCTTAAAAATGCTTAAATAATCGTATATTTTCTTTAAGGAAGTGTAAGTAGGTGTAGTGATACCATTTCGCCAATTGAAAAGAGTTGTAGGGGAAACTCCAGCATCTATAGAAATACGTCTCTCGGATAACTGTCCTTTCATTTCGTCTATTAAATTAAATGTAACTTCTTTTAGTTTGTTAAGTTCTTCTTGCTTGTTCATATTCTGTATTTTAAAATTAATAAATATATATGTTCATTTATAAATATTTAACTTCTGTTTTAGCCTTATTATGAAAATGTGCCCTATATTTGTTGTAATAAATATTCATTATGGATTTATAGAACAAATATATATTAATTGTTTGAGTAAAAATATATCATTAATGGTTATTATGAAAATTATATTGTATTAATAAAATTAAAATGAAAACAAATAAATCAAAAATTATGAAAACAGAAATAGGAATAAACTTAGAGGGACTTTTAACTTCATTAAAAGAGGATGGATATACGCGCCAAGAATCTTTAGCATTAATGTTTACAGCAGTAGGGAAGCAGGCGGATGAAATAGCGGATGAAATGCATATATCCGTAAATACAGCAAGGATGCACATTAAGAACTCTAAAGATACTAATGGATTAAGCAAATCCTCAGAGCTTTCAGGGTATGTAATATGTAAAGCTCTTGGAGTAAATTACAGTGATGTCGTAAAACAGATTAAAGACTTAGCAAGAGTGGAGGTTAGGAAGAGGACTATAACAAAACGTGATTTGAAAATAAGGATTATTGTATAGCCTTGCTTAGACGCTCTTCCCTTAAATTCTCTTTTAAAGTGTGAAAATTGATTTTTGTTATTATTGGTTACGACTTATTTTTTTTGTTTATGAAAGAATAATATTTGCAATGCGCAGAAATCAATAAAAATTAAATCTTCGTGATGAAAATAATACTTTGCGTTTGTTTCGTGTTTTAATAATAAACCATGGAACTTAATTCCGATGGGCGAAAGTTTATTAATTAAAAATTTTAGGTTATGAAAACAAACGCAATCAAGAGAGGAATTATATTGTTATTTACAATGTTATTCTCAACAACAATGGTGCTATTAGCTCAGGATGATAGCAAGAAGAAAGCTGCAAAAGAAGCTGCAGATAAGTTGACAACAGAAATGATAAAAGCTCTAGAATTGACAGAAGAGCAAAGTGATTCGATAGCCGACTTTAATCAAGCCTACGCTCTGTCTCTTTTTACTACAGTCGCATTGACAGATGAAGATATTGAAACTATTGATGCTTCGTTAGACACTAACGTAAAAGGAATATTGACCGAAGATCAATATGCAATTTGGGGTGAAAATAAAGAATCTTGGCTAAAGGCGGTGAAAGATAAAATTCCTAAAGAAGAATTGCCTGATATATTGTAATGTATTTATGTGCTGAGGTTTCAGACCTCGTACTTGCTATCTGTTATCTATAAGTTTATGAGGTACCCTTTGTGTCTAAGATAGACAAAGGGTGCCTCTTTTTTACGCTGTAATCCTGTTTTATATATTGTACTAGGGTACTGATTTGTTCTAATAAAAAGGCAATACGATCAAAAAACAAAGTAAAATTGTCAAGTGTGTATGGCAAATTTTATTATTTTTCTTCTATATTTACGATTGTTGTTAACTGTAAAGCCTTGAAAGTATTAACCATTTAAATTATATCTATGAAAAAATTATTGCTTCTTGTTTTTATTATGGCTCCTCTAGGCCTTATGGCAAGTGAAGCAGATTTAAAAGTTCCTGACCTCGGAGAAGGATATTATACCTTGTTGTGGGGGCTTTTAATTCTGTTGCTTGGTATAGCATTCGGTCTGGTTCAGTATTTTGATATAAAAAGGTTGCCAGCGCATCAATCGATGCTTAATGTGTCAAAAACTATTTTTGAGACCTGTAAAACCTACTTGTTGCAGCAAGGAAGGTTTCTCTTTTATCTGTTGTTGATTATATCAGCAGTCATGCTTATTTATTTCGGGTTTCTTTCTAATCCTGATATTGTAGTTGAAGGTGAAGTTGGCCGATCTACGTTCCTTGCATTTGTTCTTTTCTGGACAGTCTTGGGTATCCTAGGATCGTACGGAGTGGCTTGGTATGGTATTCGTATCAATACACTTGCTAATTCTCGAACAGCATTTGCATCCTTGCGCAAGCGTCCTTGGGATGTAGTGAATATTCCGCTTAAGGCGGGTATGAGTGTAGGGGTGATGCTGATTACTGTAGAGTTGATAATGATGTTGGTGATTCTTTTGTTCGTTCCCGGTGATATGGCGGGAGCTTGTTTACTAGGGTTTGCCATAGGGGAATCGTTAGGTGCATCGGCTTTGCGTATTGCCGGAGGTATCTTTACGAAGATTGCAGATATCGGTGCCGACCTGATGAAGATTGTTTTCAATATAAAAGAAGATGATCCTCGCAATCCGGGTGTTATTGCCGACTGTACGGGAGATAACGCAGGGGATAGTGTCGGGCCAACAGCTGATGGGTTTGAAACATATGGAGTAACAGGTGTTGCACTTATTTCATTCATTATATTAGCTGTATTGAATGTAGAATATCAGGCACTATTTATAGTATGGATATTTGTGATGCGTCTGATAATGTTATTTACTTCAATATTATCTTACTACATCAATCAAGGTATTGCTACATCTAAATATAAGAATGTTCTGAAATTTGATTTTGAAATTCCATTGACTTCATTAATATGGATTACATCTGTTGTGTCTATCTGTGCCACTTTTGTAGCTAGCTATTTTATGCTGAAAGATATGGATAATGGTGTCTGGTGGAAACTAGCTTCTATTATTAGTTGCGGAACATTGGCTGCTGCTGTTATTCCAGAGCTGACCAAGGCTTTTACCAGTTCGTCGTCCCGTCATGTGAAAGAGGTTGTAATCGCATCACGCGAAGGTGGAGCTTCGTTGAATATTTTGTCGGGCATGGTTGCCGGTAATTTCAGCGCTTTCTGGAAAGGATTAACAATTGCTTTCCTTATGGCTTTAGCTTATTTTATATCCATACAGGATTTAGGGGAGTTGATGCTACATCCATCTATCTTTGCTTTTGGGCTGGTCGCTTTCGGACTATTGGGTATGGGACCGGTAACAATTGCGGTAGATAGTTATGGTCCGGTGACGGATAACGCTCAATCGGTATTTGAGCTTTCCCGGATAGAAGATCTACCTGGTATAGATAAAGAAATAGAAAAAGATTTTGGTTTTACCCCCGACTTCGAAGCAGGAAAAGAATATCTGGAAGAGAATGACTCAGCAGGTAATACTTTTAAGGCTACAGCAAAACCAGTGTTGATTGGGACTGCGGTAATTGGAGCAACAACCATGATTTTCTCTATTATTTTGGTGTTGGAGAAACTAGGAATATTGAATATCGACCTGATAGCAGCTCCGGTTCTTCTCGGTTTTATCTGTGGTGGAGCTGTGGTTTATTGGTTCTCGGGAGCATCTATGCAAGCGGTTACAACAGGTGCATATCGTGCTGTTGAATATATAAAACAGAACATAAATCTGAATAAGGATGAGGCTGATATAGAAGATTCCAAAGCTGTTGTGAAAATATGTACACAATATGCTCAAATAGGCATGTGGAATATCTTTTTGGCTCTATTGTTTATAACCTTGGCTTTTGCCTTTATCGATCCTAACTTCTTTGTGGCCTATCTTATTTCTATAGCCGTGTTTGGTTTATTTCAGGCTATCTATATGGCTAATGCCGGAGGGGCGTGGGATAATGCGAAGAAGATTGTGGAGGTAGAACTAAAAGAACGCAATACACCACTCCACGAGGCAACAGTAGTGGGGGATACGGTCGGAGACCCTTATAAAGATACTTCTTCGGTAGCACTTAATCCAATAATAAAGTTCTCAACATTGTTTGGACTATTAGCAGTAGAGATTGCTATTTCTGATGGGTTGAGCGATTATAGCTCTTGGATAGGAGTCGGGTTCTTAGTTGTAGCTTTGGTCTTTGTTTATCGTTCATTCTATTCGATGAGGATAAATAAAAAAGATTGAAGAAAAGAATAAATAAAGAAAAGAGAGGTTGCTTGATTCTAAGTTTGGTAATCTCTCTTCTCTAAGAGAAAATGTCCTAATTTGTTACGCCTTGTTACTTTTTTTATAAGCTGTAGCTAAAAAAAGAATGATAAAATTTGATAATAAAAAAAAGTTTATAACTTTGTGATATCATTGACAACAAAAATATGACAAATTGTTTTTTACATATTCTTATTCTTGATATTCTCCTCGTCGAGCAGAATAGATGAGGAAGGTATGTATTATAATGAATAAATTATAAGGACTAAATGAAATATAAGCCTTTCTCGTTGTGGGAAAGGCTATTTTTTTATAACAACATTTGAGTATGAAATTTGAACTAAGAAGCTCTACTAGCACACAAGGACGCCGTATGGCCGGAGCAAGAGCTCTATGGAGAGCCAACGGGATGAAAGAAGAACAAATGGGAAAACCATTGATCGCTATAGTGAATTCTTTCACACAATTTGTTCCGGGGCATGTCCATTTGCATGAAATAGGTCAGAAAGTAAAAGCCGAGATAGAGGCTTTAGGATGCTTCGCAGCTGAATTTAATACAATCGCTATTGACGATGGAATTGCAATGGGGCATGATGGCATGTTATATTCTTTGCCCTCTAGAGATCTGATTGCCGATAGCGTAGAATATATGGTAAATGCACATAAGGCTGATGCTATGATTTGTATTAGCAATTGTGATAAAATCACCCCGGGTATGTTGATGGCTGCTATGCGTCTGAACATTCCTGCAATATTTGTCTCTGGAGGTCCTATGGAGGCCGGAGAGTTAGATAATAAACATCTGGATCTTATCGATGCAATGATAAAAGCTGCAGATGATACGGTTTCTGACAGAGAGGTAAATGCGATCGAGCGTGCAGCTTGCCCTACATGTGGATCTTGTTCGGGAATGTTTACGGCAAATTCGATGAACTGTCTGAATGAGGCTATAGGATTGGCTTTGCCTGGTAACGGAACGGTTGTAGCTACACATGCTAATCGATCAAAGCTATTCAAAGATGCAGCAAAACAAATTGTAGAAAATGCCTATCGATATTATAGAGATGGGGATGAGTCAGTCCTTCCTCGGAATATAGGAACAAAACAAGCCTTCTTAAATGCGATGACTCTTGATATTGCTATGGGGGGATCTACGAATACAATCCTTCACTTGTTAGCTATCGCTCAGGAAGCAGAGGTCGACTTTACGATGGATGATATTGATAGACTTTCGCGCAAAACTCCTTGCTTCTGTAAGGTTGCTCCAAATACGCAGAAATATCATATTCAAGATGTAAACAGAGCAGGAGGTATTCTTGCTATAATGGCAGAATTGGAAAAAGCCAAGCTGATAGATACTTCTGTATCAAGGGTTGATGGTTTAACTTTGGCTCAAGCGATAGAAAAATATAATATAACATCTTCTAGTGTCTCTAAAGATGCAGAAATTCTATATAAGTCAGCACCGGGAAATCGCTTTAACCTGGTTATGGGATCTCAGGATAACTATTATCCAACTTTAGATGCTGACCGCACAGAAGGCTGTATCCGAGATATTGAGCATGCCTATACTCAAGATGGAGGATTAGCTATACTGAAAGGGAATATTGCTCTAAATGGTTGTGTTGTAAAAACAGCCGGTGTGGACGAAAGCATATTCAAGTTTTCGGGTACAGCAAAAGTTTTCCATTCTCAGGATGATGCTTGTGAAGGAATCCTTAAAGGAAAGGTTGTGGCTGGAGATGTAGTTATTATTACATACGAAGGGCCTAAAGGTGGACCGGGTATGCAAGAAATGCTTTATCCTACTTCATATATCAAATCCAGACACTTAGGAAAAGAATGTGCTTTAATTACGGACGGACGTTTTTCGGGTGGTACATCAGGTCTCTCTATCGGGCATGTTTCTCCGGAGGCAGCTTCGGGCGGGGCTATTGGTTTGGTGCGTGATGGAGACATTATAGATATTGATATTCCTAACCGCTCTATAAATGTTAGATTATCCGACAATGAACTTGAAAAGCGTCGTCAAGAAGAATTGGCTAAAGGTAAAGATGCATTCAAACCAAATCGAAACCGTACTGTTTCTAAGGCATTAAGAGCTTATGCAAGCATGGTGAGTTCTGCAGATTTAGGTGGAGTTAGAATTATAGAATAAATAGAGTTGAGATAGAAATGGATATTGTCCTTTGTACAGATAATAATTATGCAATGCCATGCGGGGTAACAATAACCTCTATATTGGAGAATAATAAAAAAAGCTCACTCGTATTCCATATTGTAAGTATGGACTTAGCTGAGAGTGTAAAAGATAAGTTGCGCTCAATTTCTTCCATCTATGATAATGCTACGTTTAAATTCTATGAGTTAAAGAAAGATTTTATAGAGTCCTATAATTTTTCGGTGTTTGATTCTCAATATATGAGTGTAGCTACTTATATGAGACTCTTCTTAGGAGATATCTTGCCTGAAGATGTGACGAAAGTTATTTATCTCGATTGTGATGTTATAGTTCGGAAGGATTTATCTGATTTATGGCAAATAGATATTGAAAATTATTCAATTGCAGGAATAGAAGATTTGTATGCAAGCAGCCAAAAGTTTTCAATATTTAAATTTTTAGGATACGATGAGAGTTACAAATATTTCAATGCCGGAATAGTTTTTATAAATATTGAATATTGGAGGAAACATGATCTGGTAACTGTTTTTCTAGATTATTTTAAAAAGATAGAAGGTAAATTGTTTTTCTACGATCAAGATATCCTGAATGGCACTTTGTATGATACAAAATTACTTTTGCCTGTAAAATATAATGTACATGAGTATTATTATAGACGTAGAACAAAAAGGTTAGGAAATAGAGAAGAGATTGCTGAAGCGATAGAAGATCCGGCTATAATACATTACTCAGGTGCTGATAAACCTTGGATGAAAACTTGTATGCACCCTATGAAGGAAGAGTATTTGAAATACAAATCTTTGTCTTTATGGAAAGATGCACCTTTGATCTGGAAGAAGAATACATTCCAAGAAAAATATAAGTATTATGAAAAGAAAATCTTAATGAGTTTAGGATTAAGAAGACCTAGATATTATAAGATAAAAAAAGATGTTGCAACAGGAAAGTACACTTTTAGATAAGTGAGTTGTAACAACTCAATATAAAAATAAATAATCTGCTATCACATTAAAACTAAATAATAATGGATAACAAAATAACAGGAAGTAGAGCTCTTATAGAATCTCTTTTAAGTGAGGGAGTAGATACCATATTTGGGTATCCGGGAGGAGCGATAATGCCAGTCTTTGATAGTCTTTATGATTACAAGGATAAATTGAAACATATTTTGGTTCGTCACGAACAAGGGGCTACCCATGCAGCTGAAGGATATGCCCGCACATCGGGTAGAGTAGGAGTTGCTCTAGTAACATCCGGACCCGGAGCAACAAATACAGTGACAGGTATTGCCGACGCGATGATAGATAGTACACCTATCGTTGTAATCTCAGGTCAGGTTGCATCGTCTTTGCTCGGTAGCGATGCGTTTCAGGAGGCAGATGTTGTTGGCATAATGCAACCTGTTACAAAATGGGCTTACCAGATACGTCGCCCCGAGGATATTGCATGGGCTGTATCCAGAGCTTTTTATATTGCCTCTACAGGGCGTCCAGGTCCGGTGGTTCTGGATATAACGAAAGATGCACAATTTGGGATAGTAGATAATTACGAATATAAGAAAACCAATTTTATCCGTAGTTACCAACCTAAACCGGACGTGAAAGAATCTGAAATAGAAGTAGCGGCTCAAATTATAAATGAAGCTAAGAAGCCGATGACCTTAGTCGGACAAGGTGTTATCTTAGGTAATGCTGAAAAAGAATTGTTAGCTTTCGTTGAGAAATCAGGGATGCCAATTGCCTCTACAGTATTAGGCCTTTCGGCAGTACCTTCAAATCATTCGCAGAATGTAGGAATGTTAGGAATGCACGGGAATGTAGGCCCTAATCAGAAAACCAATGAATGTGATGTGCTGATTGCTATTGGTATGCGTTTCGACGACCGAGTTACAGGAGATTTGAATACCTATGCGAAGCAAGCAAAGGTAATTCACCTAGATATAGATAAATCGGAAATAGGAAAAAACGTTCCTGTAGCTGCACGAGTGTTGGGTGATGTAAAAGAAACTTTACCTTTGATAACAGCTCAATTGCAAGAGAAAACTTATCCAGAGTGGTTGAAAGAGTTTAATGCATGTTATGATAAGGAATATAATGCTGTCATTGATAGTGAATTGTATCCTACTTCAGGTCAGCTAAAAATGGGAGAAGTCATAAATAAAGTTTCTGAAGCTACTGATAATAAAGCTGTTTTGGTAACCGATGTTGGTCAGCATCAGATGATGGCAGTTCGTTATTTTAAATATACACAAAGCCGTAGTGTTGTTACTTCAGGCGGATTAGGAACTATGGGGTTTGGCTTGCCTGCTGCTATTGGAGCTAAATACGGTGCTCCGGATCGTACTGTTTGCCTTTTTGTAGGTGATGGAGGTATTCAGATGACGATTCAAGAACTGGGTACGATTATGCAATACGGAATTGACGTGAAAATAATCTTGCTGAATAATCACTTCTTAGGAATGGTACGTCAATGGCAGGAACTCTTCTTTGATGAAAGGTATTCTGAAACAGTGATGAATAATCCTGATTTTGTAAAGATTGCAGAAGCATATAATATACCCGGAAAGAAAGTGTCGGATAGAGCAGAACTAGATAAAGCTATTGAAGAAATGATTTCTTACAAAGGGTCGTATTTGTTAGATGTGCAAGTAGAAACAAAAGGTATGGTTTATCCTATGGTTCCTGCTGGAACTTGTGTGACAAATATAATGCTGGGAAATGAATAGACGTTGTAGAAAATATATCTTTTTAATCTCTCTGTTCTTATTAATTTTTCAGTATTCTTGCAATGGAGGGAAGCTAAAGAAAGAAGCAGCTAGTAGTGACTTTGGTAATGAGGAGTTAGTAGCTGCTCCTATGGAGGAAGAAAAAGTGGAATATTTACAAAAAACGCATATCCCAGTAATATCTTCTTATTACATGAAAGGAGAGATTGATGGGAAATATGCATTTACAATGAATTTTACAGTCGATAGTGGTAAAGTCGATGGCTTTTATCGTTACAAAGGAAAAAAAGACGAAATATTACTAAAAGGAAAAATAGATGATAGTAATGTAAGGTTGGAAGAAACTATTTATAATGAACAAGAAAGTGTATATGTTTCTAATGGGGCTTATTTTGAAGGGACGTTTAACTATGAAAGTGGTAAAATAACAGGTACATGGCATTCGGTAGATAGTATTCGTATTCTGCCATTTGAGATAGTGAATTATTATGAAAAGGGCTATCCTCAATTCGAGTTTAGGGTAGATCTCAAGAAAGAAACATATGAATCGGGGTATGTATCGCTAAATATTACAGAATTGTATATACAGAATAAGGAGATAAATGCGAGTTTTACACTAGATATACATCCCGTAGAGTCAGCTTATGCAGTTTATCAGGAAGACTTTAACTTTGATGGTTATCCCGATATAGCGATGATGGAATTTATCCCATCATATCCACCCAATAAATTCATGTTTTGGCTATATAATCCTGACGAAGAAATGTATTCTCCTACAGATATATTAGATGATGTATACACATTGCCGGATATTAATTATACTGACAGTACTACCACTACCTACACTTCTTGGCATGGCAATCTTTATGAGCAGACATATAAATTTGATGGAGAAAAATGGACTTTGATAGAATCAGAAACTTCAGATATCTCAGGATAGTTTACCTAATAAAAACAGATTGATATTAAAACCCAATATTATGCAAGATAAAACATTATATACAATAACTATATTTTCCGAAAATACAGTTGGACTTTTGAGTCAGGTTACAAGTGTTTTTACACGTCGTCAGTTGAATATTGAAACGTTATCAGTGTCAGCTTCTGCTTTAGAGGGAATTCACAAATTTACGGTGACAGTATTCTGTGATGAAGAGACTGTAAAGAAAGTAGTCTTACAGATAGATAAGCGAGTAGATGTTCTGAAATCTTATTTTAATACAAATGAGGAATTGATACATCAGGAAATCGCATTGTATAAGCTTTCTACTCAAGAATTTTTGAAGATAGAATCTGTTGAAGAGCTTATTCGCAAGCATAATGCTCGTATCCTGGATATAAACGAAAATAGTGTTGTTTTAGAGAAAACAGGACACTATCAGGAAACTCAGGAACTATTTGAAGAATTGAGTAAGACAATAGGTGTATTGCAATTTATACGTTCGGGACGTGTGGCTATAACAAAGTCCAAAATTGAACGATTGAGTGATATGCTTGAAGAAATAGACGCCAAGCGTAAGGCTGTAAATAATTGAAAGAAAATATAAACTTAGAATAATTACACAAAAAATAAAAGATAAATGTTTGAACCTGTAGGTAAATACGAATTTGGTATAGATGCATATTTAACAGACTTTAGAGGGAAGGCAACACTTCCTATGATAGGAGGATTTATGTTGCAAGCTGCAACGAAACATGCAGAAGAACGTGGCTTTGGCTATTCTTCAATGACCTCAAAGCAGCGTGTGTGGGTGTTGTCCCGTATGGCTATAGAAGTGTTTGAATATCCCAAGAATGATACAATAATGGTTATTAAGACTTGGGTAGCTTCTGTAAACAGAATCTTAACAGAGCGTTATTTTGCTTTCGAAGATGAAGAAGGTAACTCTATTGGATATGCCAAATCGCTTTGGGCATCGATAGATCTTACAAACAGAAAACCTACAAATGTTTTAGAATTGGAAGGACTATCCGACTATATTTTTGAAAAAGAAAATCCTATTGCGGGTATGGGGAAAATTCCTTTATTGAAAGATAACTATAAGAAAGCTACAGAATTTGTAGTCAATTATAGCGATGTGGATATAAACAAGCATCTGAATAGTATGAAATATATAGAGCATTTTGTTGATGTATTCGATATAGAGATGTTTATAGAGAAAGAAATTAGACGAATTGAGATTAACTATATTTCTGAAGGGCTTTATGGTTCAAAACTGGATATATTAGAACGGGAAGAAAGTAAAGATGTATTTATCTTGGAGATGAAAGACGGAGATACAACAGTTTGTTCTTCCAGAATAACTTGGAAATAACATTTTAAGATTGAAACAAGAATATTACAATAATTAAAACTTACTAAAAATTAGACAGAAATGGCAGAAATGAACTTTGGTGGTGTAGTGGAACAAGTAGCTACACGTGAAGAATTCCCTTTAGAGAAAGCAAGAGAAGTTTTGAAGAACGAAACTATAGCTGTTATTGGCTATGGGGTGCAAGGACCTGGACAAGCATTGAACTTGAGAGATAATGGGTTTAATGTAATCGTTGGTCAACGTAAAGGTGGTAAAACTTGGGAAAAAGCCATAGCTGATGGTTGGGTACCGGGAGAAACATTGTTTGAAATAGAAGAAGCTGCAGAAAAAGGTACAATTATTCAGTATTTGCTATCTGATGCTGCTCAAATAGAAGTATGGCCTCGCATTAAGCCTTATTTAACTGCGGGTAAAGCTCTTTACTTCTCTCATGGATTTGGTATTACTTACAAAGAACGTACAGGTATTATTCCTCCGGCAGATGTAGATGTAATTCTAGTTGCACCTAAAGGATCTGGTACTAGTCTTCGTCGCATGTTCTTAGAAGGTAGAGGATTGAATTCAAGTTATGCGATATTCCAAGATGCAACAGGTCGTGCTAAAGATAGAGTTGTTGCTTTGGGTATTGGAGTAGGATCGGGTTATTTATTCGAGACAGACTTCAAACGTGAAGTATACTCAGACTTGACTGGTGAGCGTGGGACATTGATGGGAGCTATACAAGGACTACTTCTTGCTCAATATGAAGTATTGCGTGAAAATGGACATACTCCATCTGAAGCGTTTAACGAAACAGTAGAAGAATTGACTCAGTCTTTGATGCCTTTGTTTGCAGAGAATGGTATGGACTGGATGTATGCAAACTGTTCTACTACAGCTCAACGAGGAGCTTTAGATTGGATGGGACCTTTCCATGATGCAACAAAACCTGTATTCGAAAAGCTTTATAAAGAAGTGGCATGTGGTAATGAAGCTCAACGCTCAATTGATACAAACTCTCAGCCTGATTATCGCGAGAAACTAGAAGAAGAACTAAAAGCGCTTCGCGAAAGCGAAATGTGGCGTACAGGAGAAGTTGTTCGTAAACTAAGACCAGAAAATAACTAATAAGGCTATTTTTTGAAAATATTAAAACCTACTTTCAAGCGAGAGTAGGTTTTTTGTTAGGTGAAAAGTTGAGTTTAAATTTTTTATACTTAGTCTTTTATTATTGCATTTGCCTCCAAGTTAAAATATTATAAAACCAAACTTATACAACTATGCAAATTTTAAAAAAACTACAACTTTTACTTCTTCTAAGTATTGTATTGTTAAGCTCATGTTCAAAAGAGGATGAAAATGTTCCAAGTTCAGAGAAAGATATAATTAGTTTCTCTATTGAGGGTATAGAAACTAAAATAGAAAACAATCAAATAATTGTTACACTTCCTGCAAGTAGAAATAATGCTTTATATACTCCGACCATTGTTGTTTCAGATAAAGCTAGTGTATATCCGGAGTCAGGAACAGAAGTTAACTTAGAGGAAATTACTAACTATACAGTGTATGCTGAAGATAATAGCGAAAAATCGTATGATGTTGTAATCAATAGACTTGAAGGTATACGTTCCGTAGGTGTTAATTATAAATCAAAATACGGACAGACTATAACCTGCGAAGGAGTTGTTGATGAACAGGCTAAGACTATAACCATTGATATGCCTTATGGTTCATTAGGATCAGAAAGCTTTTTCTATATTTCATTTCAGGGAGATTCGTATTCTACTTCAGTACCTAAGACTGGAGATGCTATAGATGGAGAAGGACAAACAATATTATATGATAAAGTCTCTCTTTTCAATGAAGATTATTCTAAAAAAACAGACTATAAACTGATTGTAAGAAATACAGAGGCTGAACTGATAAAGATTGATTTACCATTAAGAAGTTATGGTATATCTTATATTTCAGCAATCACAACTTATGAAAAATACAGAGAAGGATTAGAAGATAGAGATTTAGTATACTTTGTGCTTGAGGGACAGGATTTGTCAAATGTAAAACCATCTTTAGTATGTTCTAAGAATGCAACAATAAAACCTTCATCAGGAGAGTCCGTAGACTTTAGAAATATTGTGCCTTTTGAAATAACATCAGAATCTGGTTATTCTGTACAAAAGAAAGTTAAAGTCGTTGCAAAGAAAATAATAATTGTCAATGATCAAGATTATAGATCAAGTACACCTATCGAGAATGGGAATTTTATTATCTATTATGATGCAATAAGTAAAATAAAAGAGGCGAGCCTTACTAGTGTGGATACAAAACAAGTATATCCTTGTACATTGGGAGGAACTGTTCAGAAGCCAGAAGGAAGCTATTATGTGAATATAAGTACTAACTCAAATCTTGCAGAAGGTAGATATCATTTAAAAGTCGTATTGGAGAATGGAGACAAAGTTGATACAGATACATATTGTACTCCTTACAAGAGAAATTAAAGAATCATTATATATATTAAAGAAAGTCTGCTATTCAATGAATAGTAGACTTTTTTATTCTTATAAGGAGAACATCTAAATAAATATTTATCTTTAGCCTCTAAGAAAATAAAAGATAGGATCAGATATATGGATAAAATAGCGATTGTTGTTCAGCGTTATGGACTTGAAGTGAACGGAGGGGCAGAAGCTCATGCCCGTCTATTGGCAAATCATTTAAATGGGAAATATGATGTTGAGGTATTGACTACGACAGCAAAAGATTATACAAAGTGGGAAGAATACTATAATATAGGGGATGATGTTATTGAAGGAGTAAAAGTAAAACGTTTCAAAACAATAAGAAAAAAACGCAGAAGGAAGAGCTATCTTGGACGAATATTAGAGAAAGATATTAACTCGACTAAATCGAAGTCAAGATTTAAAGAACTTTATCATGGCTTGATTCAAAATATATTTTACAGAAAGATGAAGAGAAATCCTCGTCTTCTCGATGAGTGGATAATTGCTCAAGGACCTTATGTGCCGGAAATGATAGAATATATTGAGTCTAGCAAAGATAAATATGACGCTTTTATCTTTTTTACTTATTTATATTATCCAACTTATGCAGGTATGCCTAAAGTAGGACATAAAAGTATTTTTATTCCAACGGCTCATGACGAACCTTTTTTCTATTATAAGGGGATGCTAAATCTTTTTTATGCCCCTAAGTTTATAATGTTTAACAGTATAGCTGAAAAGGAGTTGGTTTCAAAAGAATATCCTCAGATAGATGAGATTGAAACTGATGTTGCCGGAGTTGGATTTGATAAGGTTAATTTCGTGGCAGATCATTTTAAACCAGATTATAGATATTTGCTCTATATTGGTCGTATAGATGCTAGTAAAGGCTGTGAAGAGCTCTTAAACTTTTTCTTTCATTGGAAAAGCCTATCCACATCTGATCTTAAATTAGTAATGATAGGAAATAATATATTGAAGAATACTCCGGTTTCTGATGATATTATTTTTACTGGATTTATAGATGAACAAGATAAATATGCTTATTTGAATAATTGTGAAGCACTCGTTATTCCATCTCGTTTCGAAAGTTTATCCATGGTAACTTTAGAAGCAATGGCTATGGGAAAACCTGTTTTGGCAACAGGATACAGTGCGGTATTAAAGAGTCATATAGAAATAAGCCAGGCTGGACTCCTCTATAAGGAAAAAGATGATTTTGTATACCAAGTAAATGAAATTCAAAATTTATCTGAGAGAGATAAAGAGATTATAGCAGAAAAAGGGAGGGAGTATGTAGAAAGTAACTATAGTTGGCCTATAGTTGTAAATAAATTTGACAAAGCAATTGATTTTATAAAAAAGACAAATGCTAGATAGGATATATAAAAAAAACAAGGTGTTTAATATTAAACACCCTGTTTTTTTATATCAATTAATATACATGGCCATCATCTTTCAGATCTTTAATATCGAAGCGTTTCTTTTCAAGAGAGTTCCATGCATAGAAAATATATGCAAGAACAAATGGAATAAGAAGAGAAACGATAGACATCACTGTAAGAGTAAACTCACTAGATGAAGAATTTTCGATAGTTAATGAACTTTGTAAATCGAAAGAAGGATAGTATGCTGTATTGTTATATCCTGTAATCAAAAGGAGCATACATACAGTCAAAACTGTTCCGACACCAGTAAACCATATACCTTTACCAAACTTAGAGTCTAGTAGCGATTTGCCAATTCCGAATAATACAAGAACAACTCCAACAAGGAATACAATTCCGACAATAGGCATTTCGATCAAGTTGAAGAAATATTTATTTGCCTCCATGTATACTTCTTTTGTATCAGGGTTTACTGCAAACCCTTCCGCTAGGAATGTCCAGATAACAAACGCAAGGAAGAATACTAGGAAAGGAGCAGCGTTGTATAGTAAGAATTTGCGAGAACGATTTACCAGAGTTTCATCTTGTAAACGGTTGATGAAGAATAGGCATGCCAAAGTTCTTGCAAGGAAGAATACAGCTAAGCCAAGTAGCCAACAACGAGGTTCTGCTAATGCTTCTAGTCCATGCCATTCACTACCCCAACGGCTAATAACAGGATTTAAAACATCAGTCATGTTTTCTTTTCCTACTGTAAAGTCAGAACCAGTAAAGAATGTAGCTAGAGCAGCACCTACAAGGAATGTTCCTAGTAAACCATTTATAAACAAGAATGATTGGTAAGTTTTCTTTCCATATAGATTCCCTGGTTTTGATTGGTATTCGTACGATACTGCTTGTAGTACAAAACAGAAAAGTATAGCCATCCAAACCCAATAAGCTCCACCAAAGCTAGTAGAATAGAATAAGGGGAATGAAGCAAAGAAAGCTCCACCAAATGTAACAAGAGTAGTAAATGTATATTCCCATTTGCGGCCTAAAGCATTTACTAATATCATGCGCTCTTTTTCGTCTTTAGCTAAAGAGAAAAGCATTGATTGTCCTCCTTGAACGAATAGCAGGAATGCAAATATTCCACCGATCAAGCAAATAAGGAACCACCAATAATGTTGTAAAAATGAATAATCCATAGTTATATCTTTTTTTAGTTAAAAAATCATGTATTAGTGTGAGTCCTCCGGACCTTTCTTTATTTGATTTAGCATAATACGAATCTCTGCAATAAGTAGAGCTGTAAATAGAGCTAAGAATAGGCAGAAGGTAATAATAACAGATTTTGCAGATAATGCAGAAACTGCGGCCTGAAGAGGTAAAACATCTTGGATAGCCCATGGTTGACGACCTATTTCAGCAACCATCCATCCTGCTTGTCCTGCGATATAAGCTAGTGGAATAGTCCATATACATACCCATAGTAACCATTTCTTGTTTTCTAAATCTTTCTTCTTGTAAACGAAGAATGCTAAAACAAGGAACAGAAGAATAAAATAACCTCCAAGATATACCATAATGTGGAATGGCCAATATACAAGACCTATACTAGGTATTAATTGATCAGGAGTTTCAAGGTAACCATACCCGAAATAAGCATAGTTATCCATTAGTGTTTTCTTATATTCAGCAGCTGCTGTTTCGTTACCATCTTTTTTAGCTTTCTTGTAGTCAGCTAAAGCTTGTATGGCTATTTTACCATTTGCTTGTTTTTGAGCAAAGGATAATGCGATCGAACCATCCGGTTCTTTATATCCTCCATCAATAATATCTTTTATACCAGGAACGTATGCGTCAAGTTCTCCGAAGCTTAACCACGAAAGACCTTTAGGTATTGAGATAGGAGGGAATAAGAAAGGATCTACATCATCATTATATGATTCTTTTGCCGGATTTGGTATTGCAAATGCTATGAGATCAACACCTTCACCTCCTTCGTATAACCCTTCCATTACAGCTAACTTCATAGGTTGCTTATCAGCTACTTGTTGAGCCGAACCATGTCCTGTCCATGCAATAAGGATAGATGCTACAAGTCCAAAAGCAACACCTACTTTCAAACTTTGTATAGCAAAAGCATGGTTTCGCTTTTTTAGTAGGTACCATGCAGCCACACCAACTACAAAAACTCCACCTAATACCCATCCGGAAAGAACCGTATGTGTAAATTTATTGATGGCCATAGGAGATAGTGCTACATCCCAAAAGTTGATCATCTCGTTACGTGTAGTGTCAGGGTTGAATTCCATTCCTACAGGATATTGCATCCAAGCATTAGCTATCAGGATCCATAGGGCAGAAATAGTTGCTCCGGCTATTGTAAGCCATGTTGCAGCTAAGTGGGCTTTTTTGCCTACACGTTTCCAACCAAAGAACATGATAGAAATAAATGTTGCTTCCATAAAGAATGCAACCGTAGCTTCGATAGCTAAAGGTGCTCCGAAGATATCACCAACAAACCAGCTGTAGTTAGACCAGTTTGTTCCGAATTGAAATTCCATGATAAGCCCTGTTGCAATACCGATCGCAAAGTTGATACCAAAGATATTCATCCAGAATTTTGCAGTTTTTTTCCACTGCTCATCACCTGTACGGACATACATTGTTTCCATGATTGCCATAACAATACCCAACCCTAAGGTTAATGGTACGAACAACCAGTGATACATTGCTGTCATTGCAAACTGGGCCCTAGACCAGTCAATTAACGATGTACTTAGTAATTCCATAAATAATAGTTTTTATATTAGTAAATATATGAGGATTAAAAATTATACTTTTCTATAATAGATTGTTGACTAACTTTTCATTAACGATGAAATTGAATGTTGGCATTTATCTTTCATATTGTCGATGTAAAATGTTAGAGAAATCTAAAAATTAATATAAATAAGTTTTTACATTAATATGTTTTATTGTATCAGTATCTAACTAGCTTATATTTTGTTTTTTTTGTTGCTGTGTGTTTTTTAAGCTTCTCCTATTGCTCCATTAATGGGAGGAAGAAAGCCTTCTGAGTTGTCCACCGAGATAGTTCCGCTTTGAGACTCAAATCTTTTGATATTATCGTTTAAGGCAAATAGTAAACGTTTGGCATGCTCAGGTGTTAATATGATTCGAGATTGTACTTTGGCTTTAGGTAAGCCTGGTAATATACGTACAAAGTCGATCACAAACTCTGATGAAGAATGAGCTATGATGGCAAGGTTTGAATATGTTCCTTGTGCAATGTCTTCAGGTAATTCTATTTGTATTTGATTATTTATTGTCTCTTTATCTTCCATATAATAGATAGTTTCTCTAAGAATTTAGTTAGCCTTTATACAAAGAAACATAATTAAAAGTTAAACTCAAAGCGAGTTTTGTATATTATATAACACAATTATACATTTTTTTTAATATTGTAAGATTTAGGTTGTTCTGCTTCTTGTGCAATGATATGGCTTTCAGATAATGGTACGTTGACTTTGTTGCGTCTTCTGTTTTTGCTGAGAACTATAATTTGGGCAATAGTGCCAATTATTCCTAAACATGGCATTATGTAGAACATTACACTGTTTCTGAATACAAAAAATACGCTAAGAGTAATCATAAACCACATAATGCTTATTGATATCAATAGTCCTTTTACCCCTAGCCCGTTGTTTACTCTGTTTAAGTATGGTCCGGTTACTCTATTGTTGAGTAATTTTTGATGTAAACGAGGGGAGCTTTTTGCAAATAGAGCAGCAGTAAGAAGGATAAAAGGAGTGGTGGGGAGTCCTGGTGTGACAATACCCATCAGTCCTAAGCTTAATGTTATTAATCCTAACCCTATTAAAATGTACCTTGTCATTTATTAAATTATTGTGTCAATCGTTCACTAATAAACAAAGTAAATAAAAAAGTTTGACATTATCCTTAGATGTAGCATTTAATGAGAAAAATAGAAAATGTGAGATGGAAAAGTTGTAAATGTTTTTATTTTTTTTCTTATAGGTTTCAGCGTGACTTAATGTGTTTCTGGTAAACGATTTTAGTCTTTAATTTTGTACTATAAAATAGAGTTTTTGTTTAGATGTGCAATTATTTATTTGTGTTTTTTAGCATAAAAATACTCTAAAAAGGCTTTTTTGTTGATTTAAAGCATTATATTTGTGCCCGATATACAAATAAATAAGACTTAAGCGTAAGTTTTCTTATTTGTTCCCAAAAGTTGGGAGGGTTTTGTTTTTATCTGTGAGGAATAGAAAATGAAATCTTAGTGGTAACCTAATGATTATTTTATGAAGTATTTGAAGTATCTCTTGATCGTAGGGGTAATCTTTATAAGTTTATCTTCTAATACGTCAAGAACTTCTAGGCTTTCGGAAGGTATTTATCCGGGAAACCTAATTCCTGATATTAAAAATTTAGAAAAAGAATCAGGAATAAAAGTTAATTTATCAGATCTAAGAGGTCGTAAGGTATTGGTGAATTTTTGGGCAGCTTATGATGCTAATTCTCATAAGAATAATGTCCTTTTTTCGAATTTAATAGAGAAAGAAGGTTACGCAGTTCAAATGTTATCCATATCCTTTGACAAGAATGAATCGGTTTTTGAAAGAACATTAGCAATGGACAAAATTGATACAGAATATCAGTTTTTGCTAAAAGACAATGCTTTAGAAGTATTTAAAAAATACCGATTGGAAAGTGGCTTTAAAAATTATTTAATTGATGAGAATGGCGTTATTATCGCCATGAACTTAAGCCCAAAAGAATTAGATCAAGTTTTAAATGAGATTTGAAAGATTTAATCAATTATTAAAAGCGTTTTATCTATAATGGATGAGACGCTTTTTTCTCTTTTATATATTGGCATCATTATTGTTTCGTATATTTGGAATGTTACAATACATATATGGCAACACAAAGAAATGTAAAACAAGATAATAAAGGGATTATAGCTAAAACATTGGATTGGGCTTATGAAAAGGCACTAGGTGGTTTAGCCGGTGTTGATTCGGCCTATGATTTAGGTAATAATTTCTTGAAACAAAAAGGCAGTCTAGAGCAGCAAGTAGATTCGCTGATTAAATGGCAGGTAGCTAAGGCTGCGACAAGCGGGTTTGTAACAGGCCTCGGAGGTCTGGCTGTTATGCCTTTGACTGTGCCAGCTAATATTGCCAGTGTTATTTATATACAGATTAGGATGATTACGGCAATTGCTTATATGGGTGGGCACGATGTTCAAGACGATCGCGTGAAATCGTTGGTCTATATAAGTATGGCCGGAAATGGAGCTAAAGAACTATTAAAAGAAGTAAGTGTAAAAGCAGGAGAAAAGCTGCTCTCGAGAATAGTGGAGAAGGTAAGCGTTAAACTTGCTAGCAAAGTAGGAGAGAAGGGAGCTGTTTCTTTGGGGAAGGCTGTTCCTGTAGTTGGAGGTGTGGTTGGCGGTTCCTTTGATGCTATTACAACAAGGATTGTGGGTAAGGTGGCTAAAAAGATCTTTATCGAAAAAGGAGGTGCGGGAAACTCCTTTTATGCCGAAGAAGTTTTTGATAAAGGAGAATCGTTAGAAGAGTAAACTTGCTTTATATAGATACAAAAGAAGCAATCTGATTTCAGATTGCTTCTTTTTATTTATGTATTATAAATTAAATACTTCCAATTAGTAACGTGCACCAACAGCTTCCCAGTCTATGATCTTCCATAGTTCAACAAGGTGGTCTGCACGACGGTTTTGATAATCTAAGTAGTACGCATGTTCCCAAACGTCAAAACCTAGAAGCGGAGTATATCCTTTTGTGATAGGGTTTCCTGCATTAGCTTCTTTAGTGATGTGAAGTTTACCTTCGCTATCTTTAGAAAGCCATACCCAACCCGAACCGAAAACAGCTGTTCCTGCTGCATTAAACTCTTTTTTGAAGTTTTCGAAAGAACCCCATTCTGCATTAATTGCATCAGCAAGTTTTCCTTTAGGTTCACCACCACCATTGGGGCTGAAAGAAAGGAAGTAAATATTGTGATTCAATGTTTGACCTGCATTGTTGAAAATAGGACCATCGCTTTCTTTTACGATAGTTTCTAGATCTGCATTTTCAAATTTAGTTCCTTGAATAAGGTTATTCAAGTTAGTGATATAAGTTTGAAGGTGTTTACCGTAATGCAATTCAATTGTTTGTTGTCCGATAACTGGTTCTAATGCGTTTGTTGCATAAGGCAACTTTGGTAATTCAAATTTCATAGTTTCTGTTTTTTTGTTGTTAATATTTGTATTTTGAGCATTTACAGTACCTATCAAGAATACTGAAAGCATTGTATAAGCAATAATTAGTTTTCTCATTTTTTTTGTCTTTCTTATCAACTATGAATTTAACAATCCTTGCGAAGAATTTGTTTAACATTTTTGTCTTTATTGTCATAAATTATTTTTAATTCCATATTGTCCTTATCTATAACTATTGATAGCTAAGTAGAAAGAAGGACGCTATAGACGTAATTATAAAGATGTGGATGACAAAAAAACTTTCGAAATTAATAACTATATTTGTTTCATATAATAGATTGATATATGATTTTTTTAGATTCATCATCCATATTATCCGAAGTTGTAGAAGAAAACCATCAATTAATCCCTGTAATAAATCGTTTTGGTATTAAGCTGGGTTTGGGAGATAGAAGTATTGGTGATATATGTAAATCTGTAGATGTTAATACGGAGTTTTTTTTGGCAATACTGAACACTTTTCTGAACGAAGACTATTTTCCTGAAAAGAAACTTCAGAAATTTGATATAGAACTTGTCGTTAAATATCTTAAGCAAACAGATGCTTATCTCGTACATGGGCAATTGTATAATCTGGAGAAACACTTAAATGCATTTCTCTCGATGAGTGATCCGAATAATACGCAATTGAAATTGATAAGACGTCTGTTTACCGAATTTAAAGATGAGTTGACAGGGCAGATTGAGCAAGGGATGGTAGATGGAGATACTCCTTTGGCTCTCCTTGCCGATTTGAAAAGCATAATAATTAAACATATCTCAGGAAACTTTAATGAGAATATGTGTTATGCTGTAATATTTACAATAGATAGTTTTCAAAAAGATCTTGAAAAAAATAATAGAATTAGAGGCAAGATTCTTAAGCCAATGATTGAAGCCTTGGGTGAGTATGAAATGGCCGATTTACAAGAGCTTATAGCAGCAAGTAATACTTTGAAAACAAATAAAAACAAAGATTTGTCCCAAAGAGAGCTTGATGTTCTTCGTTTGGTCGCTCTCGGCTTTTTGAATAAGGAGGTTGCTGATAAGCTTAATATCAGTTTGAATACAGTCCTTTCGCATCGGAAAAATATTACAGCTAAACTCGGTATTAAGACTGTTTCGGGGCTTATATTTTATTGTATGACACATGGTTACATTTCAGCCGATGAGGTTGAGTTATAAAAGATTTATAGATATAAAATGATTAAGAAAAATCGTTTTCTCTCTTTCGAGTTATTATTAGCAGTACTGCTTATTGTTGCGTTCTTTCTTCCTTGGTTAGATATGTGGGGAATCAAAGTGTCCGGGTGGGATATACCGGAACTACAGAAAAAGATGACAAAAGTGACTAACTTCTTTAAGTTTTTCTCTAAGAAGGATTGGATATATTCAACACATGTTGTTTATCTAATTCCAGTGTTAAGTTCCCTTGTTATTCTTTTCTGGCTTTTCCTAAGAGTTCGTTTTGCTAGAATATTGTTAATGATAACAGGAGTATTTAGCGCAATCGTAACCGTTAACCTGTTCTATAAATTGCCAAAGGCAGGAAAAGGTGTTTATCTTCTGGCTGCAACGACAATTGTTATTATTATTTATTCTATAATAATTTTTAGGCGAAAGAAGAAAGTAGAGGAGATACTTCCTGAAGAATTAGATGTAATTGAAGAAGAAATTGATATTTTGAATGGTTCAAATTCTTAGATAGAAAAAGAAAGAAGCAATTTGCTTCTCTCTTTTTTGTAATATCAATAGACGTTTTACTTTCTATTCGGGTTTAGTTTATCTTCTAGCATTTTGATGTAATAACCACCAACAACAGATCTCGCTTGAAATCCTCTTTGGTTAGGCTTATCTGTGAATACCCAGTCAGACATAGGAACACGATCGACAGTTTCGTTCATAAATAAATGCACAGGGTCGATGAATTTCTCAAAAGTAGCTTTATCATCAGCTAATGTTGCAGTCCATATGATCCAGTCAGTTTTAGTATAAGTCTCACGATTGTCGAGAGGAAGACCATATTTGTTTTGCTTAGTCAAGTAATAAGCTAGTTCTTTTTGTGCTACTTCAGCAGGGAAGATGCCTAGATTTAGTACCTTGTTCCATATCAGATTGTATTTTTGACTCCATGTTCCCAGTTTGTCAAAGGTTAAGCGGTAATGATCCCCATCATCAGCCATTTTCATCCACTCTTGTGCCATCTCTTTAGCCTTTGCAGTATATTTCTCTGCAATATCTTTTTGACCTAACATGTCGGCTAAGTATCCATAAGATGCTACACCCATAATCGCTTTTACTGATAGGTTCACATTGTGAGCAAAATGTCCTGCAAAGTCATCAGTGCAAAGTTGATTTTCAGGATCAAGTCCTTTTTCTACAAGATAATCAGCCCAAGTAGTTAATGTTTTCCAGTGCTTTTTTGCATAGTTAGCATTTCCCTCTATCCTAGCAATAGCAGCAGTTAAGGCTAGCATGTTTCCAGCCTCTTCTACAGGCATATCTCCTCCGTATGTTTGTCCGTTAGCCAGAGGGTAAGTACCTACGTCATGAGCAGGGAATGGTTTTACCCATTTACCACTTTCACTATAATAGAATATGTGATTTAATAGACCTTTGGCTAATTCCGGATTATAGTACAAAAATAGTGGGGCTGAAGGATATGTAACATCTACAGTCCCAATAGACCCATTACTGAAATTCTCTTTCGATAAAAAAGCAAGATCGCCGTTAGGGGTTTCTACCAACTTGTGAGCAGAAATAGCTTGACGGTATGCTAAAGCACAAAGTTCTGCATAGTTCTTGCCTCCCGATTGAATAGCAATTTCCATCAAGTTTTTATCAAACTGATAACATCTTTCTATGAGTTGGTCATATTCTTGATTTGCTTTTTTGAAAATGTCAACAATATTTTGATCCCCTTTTCTGTTCCAATAAGGGCGCAGATTTTCTCCAAAGTACTGAATAGAATAGATATCATCATATCCTAACATGATTTTACCTGAGGCATTGTTCACATTTCCGAGAGAACGTGTTAGAGCCAGTTTGTCTCCACTATTTTCACTTTTGTTTAAAGATTCAGTTTTAGTTCCTTCAACAAAGTCTGTTCTTAATGCTTCGCTTTGTCCAATGCTGCAATATGTGTTCTCTTTTTCAGCTGCTAAATAAAAATAACCCCAGTCTATACGAACATTATCCCCACTTTTACCTAAAATTGTTTGTTCTTTGCTACCTGTCTTTAAGAATACCATATCATCATCTTGGAAGCCTTCAAGAACAGCTTCTTGCAATGGCTTATCCAAAGCCCAAGCCGGAGAAGCTTCAAAATATAGATCTACATCATGATTCTTTGCATCGTTAGATGTAACTTCATAGCTTATATAGTTTACTGGGCGTGAAATAAGGTCTAAGTCATCCATAAATAATGGCGCAGAAAAAGTGACTTTCAAATCTACCTCTCCGCATGTAAATACATAATGAGTTTGAGTTGCTTGCACATCTACTGATTTTGTACAGCTGTATTTACTAAGAGTTCTTTATGTTCAGTTTCTCTTACGATGCCAAAGTCGAATAAAGCAATTCCTCCACGGTCGTGACAGAATCCTGAGATGATATTCTCTCCTTTCTTCAATGTAGCTAACACCTCATCCGATAGAGGTAGGAGAGCATTCTTTTTGCAAGCATTTCCTGTGTTCACAACTTCTATTCCATTGATGTATATGATAGCATCATCGTCATGTGAATATTCTAAGAAAACTTTTTTACCAACTAAATCTTCTTCTAAGTTAATTGTACGTCTTACCCAGATAAATTCGGTATTCCATGTCGTTTTTGCTGTAGGTTCTTCAGGTATTGAACCAAATGAAGCAGAACCTTCTTGCCAGTTGCTGTCGTTAAAGTCTTTGCTAAACCAGTCTCCTGACGGTTTGGTTGTAGTAAACTTGCCTGTCCATCCTCCTTGTTCAGAAGTTGGAGCAACAGCAATCATAGGTATGTCTTCTGTCCCCATGAAGCGATACACTTGATTATCTACCTTTACAGCCCCGATGAGAGGGAAATTTTTACCTGTCCAATGCTTTACTGATTCATCATATAGCTTGTCGGTAAAGGACCAACCACTAGTGTAGGGATCAATTGTGATTAGAGGGTATGCTGGTGCCCGTAAATCACTTTTAATTACTTCATGATTTTGTTTTCCACTCTTACAGCCAGCCAATAATACTAAGCAGAAGAAAAGAAGCATTGATTTTTTCATCATTCGTTTAATTGTTTAATTAGTATTTATATTAGAATTACTACTCTCTAGTTGTTGCTTTCTGGTATAATATATGGACATAATCTTACATCCCAAGCCTATTTGACTTAGTTTTATTATCTGTAAAATTCGGCTATTTTAATAACATACTAGGGAAAATACTATTCAATAAACAGTAAAAAATGCTCAGAATGCTAAAAATAGAAAGACTTTGTTCTGATGTTATTCCCTTTGATGTATATTTGAGTATATAACTTTAGCTTATCTGTTTTATTTTATCTAAATCGGAACTGAGTAAAATCTCTAAATTTTCCGTTATTTTCTCTGCAGACCAGTCCCACCATTTAAGTTTTTGTAGATAGTCTATAAGATCATCTTCAAAACGTTTCTTTATAATTCTTATAGGGTTTCCTCCGGCAATATGGTATGCCGGAATATCTTTTGATACTGTTGAATTTGCCGCGATAATTGCTCCGTTTCCTATTTTAATACCAGGCATGATTGTAACATTTTGGCCTATCCATACATCATTTCCGACAATAGTATCGCCTTTTATTGGTAAATCTTCTATAGATGGTGTAGTCTTTTCCCATCCATGTCCCATTATATTGAATGGATATGTTGTTATTGCATTCATCTTATGATTAGCTCCATTCATAATGAATTCAATGCCTCGTCCTATTGCACAAAATTTACCAATGATAAGCTTATCTTCTATAAAATCGTAATGATGAGTTACATGTTCCTCAAAGTTTTCGGCTCCATCTTCATCATCATAATAAGTATATTCGCCAATGATGATATTGGGGTTTTTAATAACATTTTTAATAAAGCAAACCTGCTTTATCTTTTCATTTGGATAAATCGAGTCTGGTGTTGGTCCATACATACCTTAGCCCTTTCGTTTGTTTAGTTAATAAAGATATTTATTAAAATACAATGTCGAATTGATCAAATGCTTCGGTGCGCTTAGCTAAATGCTTTGTTGATGGTGAAATACCGAAAAGAGGGGAGTAAGTTCTTACTTTTATTGTTTTTCCATCCGGCATAAATTCTAGGATGCGTAACCAGCCATCACCACCATTTCCTTCCCATCCTCCACCTAGAGTTTGAACATTAAACATCATTTGATAAGCTTTCTTTCGGTTTGCCTTCTCGTCTGTTCGGAAAGAAACATTGTCTTCAAACTTTTGATTGCCATCACCAGTGTGCCCACATATAACCAATTCTATATTAGGAGATTTATTTATAAGCTTTTCCCAGATGTCTTTTCCTGCATTTCCGGGGCTTAGAGGGTAGTTGTCTTTTTCTATCCATTTTGCCTCAGGGCCGTTAGTTAGATAGCCGTGAGTCATAAATATAACTTTATGGTTTATATACTTGTCTGAAGAAACAAGATCCAAAGCCCATTGTAGAACTTCGTCTCGAGGGTGAAATTCGGATGTAATAACTAATAATTTCCCCCAATTTGGATCTTCAAATTCAAAAGCAGCATTCTCTATAGAGGATTTTTGGTTGCGGTTTGGGTAATTAGATATGCAGGTATTGCGCCAAGTAGAGTTTCTTTCGAAAGGGAAATAGTCAGGAAAGTTTGTTATTCCATTCTCTGAGTGTTTGTAGCCATAGTCGTGGTTTCCGCAAGAAATTATATATGGCACTTTATTGTCTAAACGTTTGAATGCCTGAGAACTTGCTTCCCACATTTCTTTACTGGTCTGATTTAGCATTGCTCTGTTAAGTACAATGTTTTCATTTTGCTCAACGAGGTCTCCTGTACATAGGACGGCTTTAATATTTAGATTTTCAATATTATCGGCTATCCAAGATGTGCATAAATCAAATATTGCCTGATTTATATCGTATTTTACATATCCTTGAGGGTCACCTAAGAGTATCATCGAAAAGGAGCTCTCATTATCTAATTTTTGCTGATCAGCTCTGTGTTGAGCTTTAAGGATTGGAGTGGTAAATAGTAATAAGCTCAATAATAAGGTGTTGATTGATTTTTTTCTGTGCTTTTTCATAGATAAGGTATTTTTATTCAGTTTTCTGATGTTTTTTCAAAAGTAATGAATTTTGAATATATAAGGATATGAAAAACAGAAGATATCTTAATTGCTATGTTGATTTTCTATCACTTTGATCTTAGGATTGGATAGAATAACTAGTAATTTATCCAACAAATATTATCTTTACCTGTTCATTAAAAGTTTATAAAGATGACAGATCAAGAAAAATATGACAAGATATTCGAAGCCAATAAACAGTGGATTGAGAAAAATAAAGTAGATAATCCAGGACTGTTTAAATTATTGGTTGCTGATCAACATCCTGATTTTCTATATATTGGATGCTCGGATAGTAGAGTGCATCCTAATCAAGTAATGGGTTTGAAACCTGGGGAGGTTTTTATTCATCGTAACATTGCCAATATGGTGATAGCTACAGATTTGAACGCTCTTTCTGTAATCAATTATGCCGTAGAATATCTGAAGGTTAAATTTATAATAGTTTGCGGACACTATGGTTGTGGCGGTGTAAAAGCAGCTATGGAGCATTTAGATTATGGTATACTTAACCCCTGGTTGCGCTCTATTCGTGATGTGTATCGTCTCCATCAAGATGAATTAGACATTATTGAGGATGAAGAAGCCAGACTTCGTCGTCTTGTGGAAATAAACACTTATGAACAATGTCTCAATGTGATAAAGACGACAGAAGTTCAACGGTCTTTTCACGAGAATGGCTATCCAAGAGTTGCAGGATGGGTATTTGATATAAATGATGCTCAGCTGCATGATCTCCGTATTGATTTTGAAGGAGAACTAAAGAAAATTAAAAAGACATACAATATTACAGGAAAGGCAAGTAAATAGACTGTTTGTGGATTATATTTATGCCTCTGCTTAAGTAGAAGAATCGTTATAGATAATTTGTCGAAATAATATGATACTCGCTTTTGATACTTACTATACAGAAAATAGAGCGAAGACAGTTTGTGTTATATTTGCAGACTGGAGCGATGACTCAATTTCTGATTTCTTTTCAGAAATCAAAGAAAATGTAGAAGAATATCCGCCAGGAGAATTTTATCGGAGGGAGTTGCCTTGTATTTTGAGTCTCTTGCAAAAAATGAATCTGAATCAAAGTGATATCGAATGTATTATAGTAGACGGATATGTGTTTTTGGATGATAATAATAGGTTAGGATTAGGAGGGCATCTCTACAAAGCATTGGGAGAGAAAATTCCTATAATAGGGGTTGCTAAAACAAATTTTGCATCTATTGTCGAAAATAAAAGATCCTTATTGCGAGGTAAAAGCTCCAATCCTCTATATATTACGACTGTTGGGTTAGATCTGGATGTCGCAACAAGGAATATTGAGCGTATGAGTGGCGCTTATCGGTTTCCTGCTTTATTAAAAGAACTAGATAAATTAACAAGACTAGAATAATCTTTTTAGTTGCTGTTTTTATTTATAGTTGGAGAAATGACTATGATAACTGTTGTCTTTGAAACATGAATTTAAAAAAAATACATATAATGAAAAATTGTCCAAATTGTAATGCTGGTATTGAAGAAGGTTTTGAGTTTTGCCCAAAATGAAATTATAGAGATCAGCGAGATGTCAGAAATAGAGCGAAATATCAACTGTCTTAGATGTGATATTAAACTAATATATTCTGGTAATTATAAGTTTCATGAGGGTACTAAATACGGTCTTTTAGGAAACCTGTTAGAAGCTTTTGTTAACCGAGAGAGTTTTGATATTTATATTTGTCCAAAATGCTGGAAAGCTGAGCTTTATATTCCTCAATAGTATAAGGGGATGGTGATTTAGAATAATTTATTGTGATTTGGTAATAAATACAGTGACTTACAAAAGTTGAAATCATGAGCTACGATATTCATGTATATAGAAAAGAAGTTAAGGAAATGGAGCAACTGTCAGTAGATAGAGATTTTTTTGAGAAAAAAGAAAATTTGCTTCCTTTCACAGATAAACAAAAAGAATATTTAATTTCTCGTCTTTTGAAGTACAAATATATTATCGATAGAGAAGGTGAGTATGGGATTCATTTCAAATTCAGCGAAGATGAGGGCATCAATGTATTGCTCTCTGACTATGCTCTATATTTCTCATCAACAGGAGAAGGTATATTTGAAATAAACATGACTGCTTCAGAATTTACTGATACAGGGGGATTTGCTAAGTATGACCCTCAAAATAATGGATGGGAAGAATTATAAAGTCATTTATTTTTTTAGTAGATTTTCAAAAAATATCACTTATGAAAAGAATATTTATCACCTCTATTCTAATTTTTGTAAACTTATACTCTTATGCTCAATATGAGCTAACTAAGGATTCTGTACAAAATAAATATTTGATTAGTAAGTTGGACAGCATGGGAATCAATGACAGTTATCTCCTCAACAAATATGAAGCAGAATACTTCAATATATTATTTGGAAGAGAGCGCGGAAACTTTGATTTTACAAATAAGAAGGTTGCCTTTTTTATATCTTCTGGGCATATGGAAAGCAAGAAAGATTATTTTGAGAGTGAAAAAGGCCGATTTTCAAGAAACGAATCAAATACTTCTGCAAACATTGTTTTATTCAATGAAGAGCAGAAGTCCCAAAATGGAGGATATGATGCAGTTATCTATTATTGGTCTAAATTCCTGCGAGATGCGAATTTTTATATGAAAATATTGAAAAAGAAAGCATCTAGCAAAAATAAATGAATCAATTGATAAACAAAAAAGCAACCTCATTTGAGATTGCTTTTCTTTCTAGTTGCGGAAGCCGGATTCGAACCGACGACCTCCAGGTTATGAGCCTGGCGAGCTACCACTGCTCCATCCCGCGATATAACGAGTGCAAAAGTATGAAATTTAATATTACAATCCAAATAAAAAGAGGATAAAATTAGTATTTATTTTATCCTCTTTTTATTATAGATTGATTAGTAGATTGTTGTCGGTAGTGGGGTTACCAATTATAATACAAGCCAAAACCTAGCCGTTGGTAATATGAAAGATATCTTGCCCATCTATCTGTAGATTGATTTCTTCCTCCTACAGCATCATCAAATTTTAAATAAAAATATAGAGAAGTCGTAAAATAACTATTTAACTTGAAGTTTAAAGAGTTTTCCCATTCCATATATACTCTGTCATAATTGGTGAAATAGTGTACTCTAGATGTGAAATTAGTATATCTATTACGGCTATAAGACATATTTATATTGAAGGTAGAACCATAATCAAGTTTAGAACTGTAACCTTCTTCTATACCAAATTGCCCTACATTAACTTCGTCACTTCTAACATTCTTATAATTCAAAGATAATACAGGAAGATTGATACTTATATTAAACTTTCTATATTTGTCTATTTTAGAAACGATTTCTTTATTATATGTCATACCTACTCCGAGATTTAACTCAAAAGGAGAAAGAAAAGCTCTTTGACGTGTATCCCCACTAAATTTATTAAAAAGAGGAGTCTTTAGTTCCAAGTTGGATGAATACGACCAGTTCTTGAAAGCTTCTATACCAAATGTGCTATATGTTCTCAAAAGATCATCTAAAACATTAATATCTTTTCTTTTGGAGTCATCTTCTTCTTTAGGCTTCATTCGTTGAAGACTTAAACGCCATTCGATAAGATTGTTCCAATATACTTTTTGTTTTTTATAATTTAAATTGATCTTATGTTCACTGTAGAGATTGAAATTATTATCTCCAGGCCAATGTTCCGAAAAATTATGTTGACTCAAGTCTAATCTATGCGATCCATTTTTTATCCAATAGATTGATTTTATGCTTGTTTTCTCGATGTTAGGAGCCGCAATATCAATGGTATTATCGGCCGAAAGCAATTCTTCGAAAGGACTTTTCTTTTTAACAATATCTTGTTTTATAACAGGACCTTCTCCAAATTCAAGCGCATTAAGTTTTACTTTCTGCGGATTGGCCATGTAATATTTGCGTCGTATATTTTGGATCTGATCGACTTTTTCTAAATCTTTTTCAAAAGTTTGGTCGGGAGATATTAAACGGAATTCATTATTGCGCTTAACACTATCTTTCTTTTCAAATTTAAGATCAGAAGGGATGATCTTACCATCAAATACTACGGGAAGGAAAGCTGGCTCAAGTATAACTGTATCTCTGAAAGATACATTCGCATCAAATGGAGTCCACTCGTGATCAAAAAGCAATAAGCCATTTTCATCACGAAGGGGTTTCATACTCTCTTCTAGTATATCGTTGAGGTAAGCTGTATCAATTACCAATGGAGCAGAAAAACCTTTAGTTGTATCTTTTGTAGATATTTTCTTCAGTTTAGCATCAATGTTTGTTATCTTATTTAACAAGCTGTCTCCTTTAGCCCTTGTAGTATCTATCTCTTGGGCATTCAGGGATATGATGCATATAGTGAAAAGTACAAAAAGGCTGAAATAGGATTTTATTATTCTCATTCCGTTTAACCTTGTTTTATGTGAAAAAACACGAGTCAGTCTTTTATTCTGAAATACAAATTTAGCAATAAAATCTAAAAAAACATTTTAAATTGTATTAAATAGAAATAGAGGTTGCAATCTAATTGATGGTTTAATCGCAGAAGGGTAAGATAAAACTGTAAAAAATATCAAAATAAGTATAGATCCAATATTTTGATGTAAATTTGTAAAACATAAAGCTTGAAACAAATGAATACTTTTGGAAATATTTTCAGACTGACCTCATACGGAGAATCTCATGGTGTAGCTATCGGTGGAGTAATAGATGGTTGCCCAGCAGGCATAGCTGTAGATATGGATTTTATACAAAATGAGTTGAATCGCCGTCGTCCCGGACAATCTAAAATAACAACACCAAGGAAAGAAGCTGATGAAGTAGAATTTCTATCCGGTGTTTTTGAAGGTGAAACAACCGGAGTCCCAATTGGATTCGTGATTAGAAATAACAATCAGCATTCGTCAGACTATGATAATTTGAGAGAGGTGTACAGACCTTCTCATGCTGATTTTACTTATACTCAAAAATATGGAGTCCGCGACCATAGAGGTGGAGGACGCTCGTCGGCAAGAGAGACTATAGCTCGTTGTGTAGCCGGAGCATTGGCTAAGTTAGCGCTGAGACAAATTGGTGTGGATATTGTTGCTTATACTTCGCAAGTGGGAGGGATAAAACTGGAGAAATCCTATACTGACTATGACCTTTCTCTGATTGAAACTACTCCTGTGAGATGCCCTGATATGGAGAAAGCCAACGAAATGATAGAACTTATTCAAGAAGTTAAGTCGAAGGGAGATACTATCGGAGGTGTTATTACATGTATAATAAAAGGAGCTCCTGTAGGACTGGGTGAACCTGTTTTTGGAAAACTACATGCAGCATTAGGCGGTGCGATGTTAAGCATCAATGCTGTGAAAGGTTTTGAGTATGGAGATGGATTCGATGTCAATCATCGGGGATCGGAGGTGAATGATGTATTCTATAACGATAATGGTAAAATTTCTACTCGAACAAACCATTCAGGAGGAATACAAGGCGGAATCTCTAACGGGCAAGATATCTATTTTAGAGTAGCTTTTAAGCCTGTTGCAACTATCCTAATGCATCAAGATACTGTGGATAAAAACGGTGAGTATGTAGACTTAAAAGCTAGAGGTCGTCACGATGCATGTGTCTTGCCTAGAGCGGTGCCGATTGTAGAGGCTATGGCTGCGATGACAATACTGGACTACTATCTGATGAGCAAGAAAGATAGAGCCTTTTTATTGTAAGCGATAATAATTTTATTATTCGAAATTGAAAACTAAAGATATCATTCTGGATTTTCCAGAAGATATTGCTTGAGTATATTTTAGCAGGTCTTTGTCCGTAAGGTCAGATCTGTCTTTTTTTACAAGGTCAACTAACCCTAAAGAGAACTTTAATTCGGGGCATAATTTAAACAGAGGAAAATAGAAGTTACATCCGATGCCAAATTCCAACCCATAATCAACGCTATTGAATCGTAAAGCTTGATCTTTCTTTGTGCTGATATCAATTGCTGTATATCCTCCAGCCAATAGGTATGGTCTGTAGTTGCCAGATCTAGGAGCGCTTATTTTAAGTAGTAAGGGGATTGTCATATAATTGCTTCGCATATTGAAGCTATATTCTTCCTTTGTCTTTTGTTCTTTAAATATAAATCGTCTTTCTCCGAAATAAAGGGTAGGAGCCAGTCTGAGGTTGAGGTATTCGTTTATATATCGGTCTCCTACGATACCTACATTAAACCCTACAGAATAAGAAGGTATCTCGGTAAACCATGCCTCTTTGTTTTCTCCTACAAAGCCGGAATGAGATAAAATTAAATCCTGAGCATTCAATCCTACCGAAAACCCTAGATGATACAGTTTTTGATCTGCAAAAGGTTGATTCTTGGGCTTTTTATATTGAGCATTTGTATATGTCGAGAAAATAAAAAAAGTCAAGAAGAAATATATAATATGTTTTGTTCCTTTTTTCAATGCTGTAAATGTTTATTTAGGTTATTTATAAAACGTTACAATCGTTTTTTTATTTTGTTTTACGTTGATATTACTTAGATCGAATATAAAATAGCGTATTGTCTATTTTTTTTGCTCACCTCTACTTTCATCCTAACAAGCTGTTCTATATCTGTTTATAATTCTATGTTTATAGGGTTATAGATAAAAGTAATATCGTAATCTATATTATCTAATAAAGTGAATTTTGGATGAATCAAAAAACTATCTATATTTGCGTATCAAAGTTAGTAATAATATTAAAAAACTAGAATCATGGCTTACGTAATTAATGAAGATTGTATCGCTTGTGGTACTTGTATCGACGAGTGTCCTGTAAGTGCAATTTCGGAAGGAGATATCTACGTGATAGATGCAGATACTTGTACAGATTGTGGTACTTGTGCTGATGCTTGTCCAACAGAGGCAATCCACCCAGCATAACTACTCGGGTAATAAAGAATACAAAAGGAAGCTCAACGAGCTTCCTTTTTTGTTTTTAATTTATTAAGTCAATCTTTTTTCTTATTTAAAAGCTCAATTATTGTTTTTTGCCTTTTATGGTTGTTAACTATATTGGCCACAAATAAACCCCAATCGAAATCTTCTTCATTTTCCATTGTCAACTGATAAAACTCCTCAACAATATATCTAAACGAGAATAATAGTTTTTTTCGAAATAAGCTCTTTCTTTCATACATATTGAATTCTCTTTGATACAATTTTAAAGGTGAAGATGTATCAATCAATAATGGTTGAGAAAGTTCTACTTTTATATTTGGAGATATATGAGCTTTATTGTTATTAAATAAAAAATAGAGGATATCATTTTCAATGTATAAAGCTGAAAAGTTATTTTCAAATTTGCAGAACCATCCAATTATAGGAGATAGCCTTGAAGAATCAAAATATTGTTCTTTACTGGTAAACTCTATATATCTGCTGTGCCTATTAAAATCTTTTAGTAATTTCATGGTCTGATCCTTTCAGTTCCTCGAAGAGGTTATACCTAGATTGGATTAGTTTAACAACTAAAAATTGCCTTTACACTAATAGATATCTATTACTTTCTCAATGTAAAGAAGAATTCTAGTCCTCCTCCTTTTCTGTTTTTTACCTGAATTTTTCCTTTATGGAATAAGACAGCATTCTTTACAATTGATAACCCAAGTCCTGAACCTCCCGTATCGCGAGTACGTCCTTCGTTAACACGATAGAAACGTTCGAAAAGGCGAGGAAGATATTGCTCGTCTACACCGCAACCAGTATCATAATATGAGAAATAAACATAAGTCTCATCTTCCATATAGTTGTTGATATTTATTTCTATATGTTTTCCGGCATAACTAATTGTATTATCAATCAGATTTCTGAATATAGAATAGAGTAGGGTATAATTCCCTTTTATAGCAAGGTCATCTCTGACCTTATAATTGAATTGTATATCATTCTGCTCTAATTTATCTGTGAGATTGATTCGTAATTCTTCAATCAGTTGGGCTACATAAATTTTTTCTAGCTGGAACTGATTTGATGTTTCCTCTATCTTGCTTATAAGAGTAATGTCTTCTATCAAGTTTGAAAGACGGACACTTTGCTGATAGGCACGATCGATGAACAGCTCTTTCTTCTCTACAGGTAGTTCCTGGCTAGTTAAAGTTTCCAGATATGCACGTAAGCTTGTTACAGGAGTTCTTAGCTCGTGGGCAATATTACTAGTCATTTCTTGTTTCAATAAGCGATTTTTTTCAGCTTTTGAAATATCCTTAATCGTGATTTCAAAGTTGTCATCTTCAAATACTACAGTTTGTATAGAAAATGTTTTTCCGCTTTTATTGATTTGATATGTATGGTATATTTCGTCATCTGTTCTGTTGTTTATAAACTCTATGACAGGTCTGAAAATTTCCTCCTTAACAATAGCTTCTAAGTCGAAGGCTGGTTCGTCTGTTATAAAGTTAAAGTATTGGAAGAAGTTTGTATTTGCATAGATCTTTTTAAAATCTTGATTAAAGATACAGATACCCTCATGTGCAAAATGGAAGTGCTGTATCAGTTTTTCTTTTTCCATTTCCAACTGAGATTGGCTCTTGTCTTTTTGTTTCAGTAAAGCAACTAGTTGATTCCCTATATCTCCAAGTTCGTCATGAGGGAATGTTATATTCTCTGGTAAAGGCTTGCCTTCTTTTATCTTTATAGCCAAATCTTTCAATTGGGATATTGAAGTTGTAAAACGGTCAGCGACATAGTTCAACAGTAGTAGAACAACTACGAATAAGATCAACACAATATATATAAACATATTGTCTGCCTTGAGTAAGCTTTGTGTTTCTATGTTGTAAGGTAATGCAACACGCACATAGTAGTCTTTGTAGTGCTTGGCATAATATAGATATTCTTGTTTTGTAGAAGCAGACATGCGTATATCTGAACCTTTCTCCTGATATAAAGCACTCATGATTTCTGGACGGCTAAGGTGATTCTCTAATGCTGAAGGGTTAGATATATCTTTGTCGAAAATAACATTCCCGTCATTATCTATGATTGTGGCACGTATGTCCATAGGCATAGCAGCGGCAAGATCGTGTATTTGAAGCATTGAGCTATCATTTAACTGATGCTTATTGATATATGCATATATCATCTCGGCATAGCTGTCAAGCCTGCTTTCCAAGCTTTCGGTACGTTGTTTTACTTCTTCGTGCTGCTCTACTATAATAATACCAACAGTAAACAACGCAAAAATGATAAAGAAATATGTAAATAGTTGTTGTTTATACGATAGCTTCATATGCTTGTTATCTTATATGCAGAAATACCTGCTGTTTGTATCTATTTTATATTAAATGTGTATCCATATCCGGTACGGTTGACAATATAGTCTCCATAACTGCCGATCTTTTTTCTTAGTCTGGCAATGTGAACATCGACAGTTCTTTCCAATACAATTCCATCATCTTTCCACGCTTTTTCCAGTATTTCGGTTCTTGAAAATACCCTATTTGGATTTTGAGCTAATAAGATAAGAATATTGAATTCGGTCTTTGTCAAGTCTATAATCTCATTATCGATGGTAACATTCTTTGTCTCAAAATTGATGATGAGATTTTCTATTTGCAGCAATTCCTGATTATCTCTTTTTTCTTCCAGCATTGCCCTTTTCAGTACACTTTTTACTCTGGCAATAACTTCTTTGATAGAGAAAGGCTTTGATATATAATCATCTCCACCAATGGAGAAGGCTGTGAGCATATCATTTTCGGTATCTTTGGCTGTGAGGAAGATAATAGGAATATTATTTTTAACTTCTTTTCTTAGATGGTCGGCAAACTTAAATCCGGATATTCCCCCCATCATCACATCCAGCAATATAAGATTATGACTAGATGAAAGCTTGTCCATTGCTTCTTCTGAAGACTCGGCTGTGTCTATCTGATAACCTTCGTTTTCAAGGTTAAATTGGAGAATTTCCCGGATGTCGGGCTCGTCGTCGACTACTAAAATCGATATTTTGTTATTTATTTCCATGCCTAATGTCTACTCCTTCGGTTAGATATATTGTTGCCTCGGCTATGTTAGTCGCACTATCACCAATTCGTTCCAAGTTGTGCGAAATAGTATTTACCTGTATTATAGTTTCTATTTCTTCTTTGCTTAGGCTTTTATTGGCAAAAGTCTCTTGTAAAGATACACTTATCTTGTGAAAAATTTCATCAACTTTATCATCTTCTTTTATTACATGATATGCCATACGGGTGTCTTCATTAGAGAAAGAGAAAATAGCATTGCGAAGCATCTCACTGCTATATTCTACCATTTTTTCTATCTGTTTTTTGATCTTAACCCACTGTATTGAATTTAAGTCAGTTTCTCTGAATGAATGGATAATATTTAACAGCATGTCTCCAACTCGTTCCAAATTTGTTGTGATATCTTGGTAGGTGATAATCTTTCTCAAGTCTGCAGCAATCGGATTGAATTGAAAAATTGTAAAAACAGCTTCTTCTCTGACCTTTATCTCTAAACGGTCTATAATAACTTCATTCGATTCAGCTTCCTCGTAAAGAGATTCGATTGTATTATCTTGTAACAACTTTGTTGCAATTTGCATCTGTGTTAGAGCTGTTTTAGATAATAGCTCAAAATCGTTCAGTAAGAGTTCTAATTGTTTATTCTTTATATTGGTTGTCATTTTTGTAGACTTTTTTTTATAGTTGAAAATTTAGCTAAATACACCAGTCAGGTAATCTTCTGTACGTTTATGCTTAGGCTTGGTAAACATTTGTTTTGTAGTTCCATATTCTACCAGTTCTCCCATATACATAAACATCGAATTATCCGATAAACGAGCAGCCTGCGACATATTATGTGTAACAATAACGATCGTATATTGTTTCTTCAATTCGAAGATAAGTTCTTCTACTCTGTTTGTCGAAATAGGGTCTAGTGCAGATGTAGGCTCATCCATCAGCAGTAATTCCGGCTTTAAAGCTAAGGCTCTGGCAATACAAAGACGTTGTTGTTGTCCACCTGACAGAAAAGTACCTTTCTTAGTCATAGAATCTTTTACCTCGTCCCAAAGTGCAACACTGCGTAAGCTACTCTCTACAATTTCGTCTTTCTCCGCTTTGTTTAGCTTTATATTATTTAGCTTGTATCCTGCGATCACATTATCGTATATGCTCATCGTAGGGAAGGGATTAGGTCTTTGAAATACCATTCCTGCCAGTCGACGAACTTTCATCGGGTTCATGTCAAATATATTCTTCCCTTTCAGTAAGATTTCTCCTGTTGTTTTAATGTCGGGATAGAGTTCATGCATACGGTTGATAGCACGCAGAAGTGTACTCTTACCGCATCCCGAAGGCCCCATAATGGCTGTTACTGTATGTTCTTTTATTATAGCATTAACATTATTAACAGCATTTTTGCCGGGCGTGTAGGATACACAAACATCTTTTAGTTCTAATATATTTTGTTCGTTCATATTTATTGAATTTTCCATTTTTTAGCAATGCTTTTAGCTAGTAGATTAATTCCTAAAACAAAGAGTAAAAGTAGTAATGAAGAGGACCATACTAAGTTGGCAAGATTCGGGTCATTATAGAACTCCCAAATCAATAAAGATATGGCACTCGTTGGGTTTGATGGATCCCAGTTGACAGATGAAGCACCTAGTGCTGTTACTAGTAGAGGAGCTGTTTCTCCCATTACACGCGATATAGCGAGTAATGATCCGGTAAATAATCCACTAAAGGCAGAAGGAATCAAGACTCGTAATACAACAGTTGTGTACGATCCTCCTAAGGCCAGCCCAGCTTCTTTTAGAGTTGTAGGAAGCATTTTTAAACTTTCTTCGGTAGATCGTATAATCATAGGTAGCATCATGATGGCTAGAGCTATACTACCGGCTATGGCTGAATATCCAGACATTGGAATGACAACCCATATGTAAACGATTACCCCTATTACGATAGAAGGAATACCCTGTAATAAATCACTCAGATTGCGGACTATATTTGCTAATCGTTTCTTAGGATTCTCAGCAAGATATACTCCGGTCATTATTCCTATCGGAATAGCAATAACGATGGCTATAGAAAGAATTAATATAGTTCCGGTAATACCGTTTAGGATACCTCCGGGAATAGGGCTGTCGCTGATGCGGGCAAGCATAGCCTCCATTGAGGTTGGTGCTACCTCTGTAAATAAACTTAAATTGAATTGTTTATACCCTTTCTTTACCAGTTCCCATAGTATGACAAACAGTGGAATCATTGTAAGGGCAGAGAATAGACAAACAATGTAAAAGAAAAGTTTACTTTTCGTTAGTCTGAATTTAGAACTTGATCTGAATCGCTTTATCATTTGTTCACCATTTTCATAATATACTTAGCTATAAAGTTGATGCATGCTGTAATTAAGAACAGCAATAGACCTATAGCCATTAATGAACTAAGTTTTAATCCACTCGCTTCACCAAACTGGTTGGCGATGATACTTGCCATAGAGTTACCCGTATCGGCAAGACTGCTTGGGATATTATTCGTATTACCTATTAACATCGTTACCGCCATCGTTTCTCCCAATGCACGCCCAAATGCTAATATGTAAGAAGCAAATATACCTGATCCGGCTACCGGAAGGTTTACAGATGTTATTACCTCCAAATTTGTAGCACCAAGGCTATATGCTCCTTCTTTCAACTCGTTTGGTACCATTGCAATAAATTCAGTGCTTAGAGATGATGCATAAGGGATGATCATTATAGCTAATACGATAGCTGAAAGTAATACTCCGAAGCCCTGATCATTTACTCCCATATCAATTAAGATAGGTCGCAGGGTGTAAAAACCCCATAACCCATATACGATAGATGGTATTCCTGCAAGCAGGTCTACAATGGAACTAACGAATGTTGAAATTTTCTTGTTTCTAAAATACTCTCCATTGAATAATGCAACAGATAGTGAAAAAGGAATACAAAACAGTAAAGCTAATATAGAAGTGAGCATTGTTCCTGCAATGAAAGGAAGAGCTCCATAGTTATTGTTTCTTGAATCCCATTCAGAAGATGTGATGAAATTGAAGAAACCAAATTCTGAAAAAGCTCCAATACTCTTGCTTACTAATCCGTATACAATACCTGCAGTCAGTAATATAATCAAGCACGATGCAGTTAATAGTATAGCTTTAAAAATTTTATCTTTCATCTTGTGATTTAGCTTTTAGCCAAGAATGTTCAATTAGTTGTTAGTTGCGATCGCCTCTCCGTTATATGTCATTGAATTGATTAAAGCCTTGGTTTTTTCAATGGCTGTAGCTGATAGAGGAGCATAATGTGTCTTGTTTGCAATCTCTTGTCCTTCCTCACTGATAATGTAGTTAAGCAGGTTTGTTAAAGCAATCGCACGTTCTTTAGGTCTATCGTTATAATTCTGTTCTTTATAAGTGATAAGCCAAGTGAAAGTGCTGATTGGATATGCATTGGGGTCAGGAGAGTTAGTGATTGAAATTCTTGTATCATTTGGCATCTCTATTTCTGCAGAAATTGATATGCTTTTGTTGTTTGCTTCGATAAAATTTCCGGCTTTGTTTTGGAGTAGAGCTGTAGGCATATTCAAAGCTAAGGCGTATTCTGATCCGATGTAACCTATAGCTCCGTCTGTCTCGACGATGATACCTGCTACTCCCGGATTGCCTTTTGCTGCAATACCCGTAGGGAAGTTTAGAGATTTTCCTTCTCCTAAATCTTTACTCCATGCTTCATTCACTTTAGACATGTATTCAGAGAAAACAGATGTAGTACCACTGCCATCTGAACGATATACAGGTATAATAGCTTTGTCTGGAAGGTTTAACTCTGGATTTAGATCCTTTAGTTTCTGATCGTTCCAATTTTTTATTTTACCAAGATATATATCCGAAATTACTTCTGCTGTAAGCTTGAGTCCACTTATTTCTTTTAGGTTATAAGATAATACCACTCCACCTATAGCAGTTGGTATGTGTACTATATCGCCCGGCATTTCTTTCAGATCTTCATTAGAAAGATATACATCTGTAGCGCCAAAGTCTACGGTTTTGTCTTGGAGGCTACGAATTCCGCCACCACTACCAATAGCTCCGTAGGTTACGTTTGTTCCGCTTTTAGCAAACTCTTTAAATACAATATTGTAGAAAGGTGCAGGGAAGGTGGCTCCGGCGCCTGAAAGTGAATCTTTGTTGTTTCCGCAAGAACTAAAAAGTATAGCTACTATTGCAACAGATAATAATAATGTTTTTCTCATTTCTAATTTCCATTTTAATTATAGTGCAATATTATTTAGCTAATGTAACAATGCTACTAAGGCAATGTTACGAAATTGTTAAGATTTACAATAGGGCTTTATATCAATAGATTATGTGCTGTTCATAAAAAAAGGATGTACCTGAGTACATCCTTTCTAATATTTAAAATCTGTTTTATAAGTTTATTTCGAGATTGAGAAATAAATATTGTTCCGATTTCTCTCTATCTCTATTAATGTTGCGGAAGTTGGGGGCTATTTTAACGTGCTTGAAAGGTTGGAATTCGGCGCCAATCATAAAGAATTGCCCATCGTATTTATTCCAAGGACTAGTAAAATTGTCAGGTCTGGTAGAATCCATTAAGTCATAACGTCCAAATGCTCTCCATTTAGGTGCAACCTTGACTGAGGAGTAGAATGAGTATCCGAAATAATCTTTTTTATCAATAAATCCCTTGTTATATACTTTATTGTATTCAGCTCCTATGGAAACGTTTTTATCTTGGTATCCGACAAATAGAGCAAGTGTTTGTTGATCTTTATAATTTGCTTCAGATGCCTCATCTGGTAATGCATCGCGTTGGTTTCCATCGTCATTGTATATATCAGCATATACGCGTAAAAGTAGATTTTTGATCGGGTAAACACTTATACCAGCAGCATAACGCATACTATTATCTTGTTTTACTTTTTTGTAGCCTTCTCCGTTGGTTAAACTAATGTCTGCTGAAATGTACGGATTGAAAGTATAGGATATTGTGGTACCCATGTCCACACTTGGAGCCATTCGGTATTCATCTTGGAATGATCTTAATATATAACGATGCATCCAGTATTTTTCTTGGAGGCTATATTGCATAAGACCAGTGAGTCCAAGATTAACCGTAAAGCCTTTGTCTTTCCATGTTACGAGGACATTACGAAGATATACTTCAAGTGCTCCCGACGAACTCTTTCCCGAAGCTCCATCTATGACAACTCTTGCTGAAAAGTTTTTAGCAAAATTATATTCATAACCCAAGAAAGCTCTTTCTATGTCAAAACCTCTTTTGTCGTTGACCTCCCCAAAGCCTGTATTGTAATTGATGAAACCTCTTAGTATCGGTTTTCCTGAGGGTTTAAACTCCGTAGAGTCTTGTGCCTGTATATTAAATACTCCTAAAGTGAGAATTAGGATAAAAAGTAAGTGAATCTGTTTTTGTATATTCATTCTGTACACTTTATTTTTTGTGCAAAATAAAAAGGAATTGTTGAAAATAGCTCAGATGTTTCATTAAGCTTCTGTTAAGAAGAGGTTACGGCTAGTTTGATATTTATATTGTAAAATCTGTAACCAGCTAATCATTTTAATTTGCAATTAATCTTTTCTCCGTTTTTATTTTTTATTGATTTAAATAATTTACCGTCGACAAAGATATTCGTTTTTACTTCTTTTCCAATTCTTAGAACTTCTATGTCTATTGTTTTATTGTCGAAAGCTATTATTTTTCTTAATTCCATTTTATTCCATCCTTCTGGTAGCTGAGGAGTTATGCTAAAACTATTCAATCCTGTTGGTCTGAATCCAAATACCCCCTCTGTAATAACCCTGCAATACAAGGCACTTTCGGCAGATAGATGCCTTTGATTGCCTTCAGGCCAGGCCTCTACTGCATATGGTACATGTTCGCCTAATAATCTTCTATTGGAATAGCCTATCAGATAAGAAAGAGCTTTTTCTCTTGCTCCAGCAGCAAATGCACCTCTTAAGCCATATAGTGTAGAACGATCCCAAAATGTTTTATCTCCCGTTGCTGTAAGCAAGCCATCTTTCGTCCATAGCTGAGGAGAGAATAAAGCATCGATGGTTCCTGCGGAGCGCTCCATAATATCTACAGTTAAAGGAATACATATCCATGATCTTAATATATCGTTTCCTTCATAATAACGATAGGTATTATACCCTTGTACATTTGCTCCAAAGAATTTATTAATATTTCGATGTAATTCTTCAGCCAGTTTTTTGTATTCTTCTATCTTATTTTTAGGGATATCAATGTCTTTGCCTAGATATATTGCCGAAATAAGAGCGTCGTATAGTAAAGATGAAGTACAAAGATTAGCATCTCCCGCAGGGAATCTGCCTTCAAGTTCATCGCTATCTGATGCAACAACACCATTCTCGTTAATCTTACGCTTCGAATATTCGATACACCATTCTATTAAGGGCCAGATTCTTTTTGCGGTTTCCTTATCTCCCAGTGCAAGAGCAAAGCGAGCGGCACCATAAGCTATCATAGCCTGATCTCCTCTGTCACCTGCGCCATTCCAAAAACTGTCTCCTTCTGCAATAATAGAGCTGGGGATTGGCTTATATTCGGGGTTCATATATTTTGAAAACCATTGCCATGAAGTCATCGCACTTTCTATTGCGGTATTATATCCAGAATATGAGAAGAGAGGATTGGCGTATTCGGCCTGATCGTTTGCCCAGATGGCAGCGTAGTATCTACCTCCACCAGGACTATGGACTAATCCGTTTTTCGTATCATAGATACTCTCCATTGCTCTTGTTTTAGCAAAATTGAACATTGTATTAAGAGTAGAGTCAGGAGAGACAAATTGGATGTTATTGAACATTAAATCTACAAATTGCTGACGCTTGTCTATTTCTTCATCTGTATTTATATATGTAAACTGTGGTGTTGTCAATTTTTGAGCGGTATATATTACCGAAAATGATACACTTTCAGTAGGGTGTAAAGTGTAAAGACCACTGTTTTGTGTATAGCTACTTATTTCATATGCACCATAAACTCCTTGCTCTTTGTGGGTGCGAGAGTTTATTTCAAGGTCTTCAATATCTATCTTTAGACTTCTATCTCCATTGTTTATTATTGTGAATTTTTCTATCACAAAAGGAAAATTTACGGATGGACTAATTTCTCTTTCCAACGTAGCATTGTTGCCAATATCTGATGTTGATTTCCATATTCCTTTTTGATATATAGACTTAACGTGTTCTTTAACTTCTTTACCGTTTATCTTTATGGAAGGTACAGCTTCTGAACCAAAAGAATGTAATAAACTAGCATGAGTATCATTCGGAATTGTTCTCAGCATGGGGAATACGAGAAGTTTATTGCAGATTAGTAAGCCTTCGCTATCTGTTCCATATGTCAGTATAAGAGAAACTTGTTTCCCACTCATCTCAACATGATCGGTATGTATATCTCCCTTTTTTATCGACCATTCTATGCCTCCATCGTCAGTAATTGACCAACGGTTTTGAGCTACTAAACTTAGACTTGTAAAAAGAAAAAAAAGGATAAAGAATTGTTTCATACTGCTTGTCTCTTAACTGAGTAAGGGCGTAAAGATACAAAATAGAATGATATAATTTGAATACAGAAAGGGGTGTATAAAACAATTATACACCCCTTTTACTGAAAAAATGTTATTTTTTATTTCTTAGGATTCATGATAACTTCGATAAAATTACCTTGAGATAAAAGTTCTTTTGTCAGAGCTTGTATATCTTTTCCTGTCAGATTTTTAACCGTATTGTAATAGTCGCTATGCGTATCTTCTCCATAGAATGAATTAGAGACTAAAGTTCCTAACCAGTAATTATTAGTCTTTTCATCTTCTTGGAATTTCTTAAGCATATATTCTCTCACTTTTTGGAAATCTTCTTCCTCTGGACCATTTTCTGCAATATTTCTCACCTCACGATCGATGATAGGAGTGATAGTAGATACTCTTTCAGGGTCTGTGTCAAATTGCATTTGTAGCATGGTTTGTCCTTCCGGAATTCTGCTTATTGATGCACCCACTCCTACACCGTATGTTCCTCCGGCTTCTTCTCTGACTGTACGAACATAAACAATATCAAGTATTTGTTTGAGAGCAGATACCGCAATCTGATTTTTCAAAGTGCGATCTAATTTTCCGCTATATAGTTCGTATGCAGTAGTTTTAGGAGTTTTCATTTCTTGTTCAAATACTTCTACAATCTTACCTTTCTTGATGTTTAGATTGATATCCTTGTAGCTCGCATTTTTGTCCCCAGTAGGAAGAGATGCTATGTATTGCTCAACAAGAGGTTTTAAAGCTGATTCGTCCACAGTACCTACGAAAGTGAAAGTGAATGTTCCAGGATTAGCGTACAATTCTTTGTAAATCTCAATTATGCGATCATAATCCAGTTTTTCTGCATCTTCAAGAGTCATTTCCTTCATGCGGATGTTATCTCCGTAAGCTACTTGTTTGCGTTTTTCTCCCATGATAAAATCAGGATCAGAGCTTAAGTTCTTAAGTTGATTCTTAATCATATCCATGATGCTTGTATATGCCTCAACATCTTTTCTTGGTGCTGTAAAGTGCAAGTAAGTAAGTTGTAATAGAGTCTCAATGTCTTTTATTGTAGAAGACCCATGGAATCCTTGTGTATATGTTCCGATAGATGCATTTACACTCGCTGATTTTCCGGCAAGAACTTTCTTAAGATCAGTTGCACTGAAGTTGCCAATACCGCCTACATATGGAACCATAGAAGTCATGCTTGCATTGTGATAGTCAGCATCAGGAACGATAGAAGTACCACCGTAAGCGATAGATGACATTAATATTTGGTCATCTTTGTAATCAGTTTTCTTGATTACTACTTTGATCCCATTCGATAAAGTCCATATAGTAGCATCTAGTTTAGTGTCAGTATCTACTTTTACCACAGATCCGGCTTTTGGTAATTCTGTAATTAGAGGTTCGTTTGATACAGTCTCTTCATATGCAGTAATATCTTCCGCTACTACAGCCTTAAATGTGCTTAGTATTTCTTCTTCCGTTGGGTATTTTAAACCTTCTTTTTCAGGACCTGTAATCGTAATAGCTACATTTTTATCATTAATGATGTTCATTTGCTGAAGCATAGCATTGATCATTTGAGCATTGATCACCGGAGCTATTTGTTTCACAAATTCATATTCGAATTCTACTCCGGGTATTCCCTCATTATCGACGAAGCTACGAACGTATTCTTGTACATATCTGTCATTTAGTTCTTTGTTTCTGTTGTTATACATATTTTCATAGTTTTTCAACAGATTGGCTTTTGCTCTTTCTACTTCAGAGTCGGTGAAACCGAATTTCTTCGCACGTTCATTTTCTCTTATAAGTGTAGCAAATGTTTCGGTGATTTTACCTTCCTTGCTTATAGCTATTGATGTCCAAGCATCTTTTGTTTTAGAAACAAAAAAATCACCGTCGTATATTATAGATGCAGCAAAAGGAGCATCAGCTTTCTGAGAAATCTCATTCAAACGATCCGAAAGCATTGTTGTAGCTAGACCTTTTACTATATTGATCATTAATTCTGCTTGCGTTTTCTTTAATTCATCAGGGAGAATATCATGTTTCATATAAACTGTAACACGTGTATTTGTAGTCTCTGGATCTGTTACAATAGAAACAATAGGTTCTTCGTTATCAGGTACAGGGAAATATACTCGCTCTGCAGGATCTGTAGGTTTAGGAACGTCTGCAAACATTGTTTTAATCTTTGCTTCAATCTGGTCTACGTCAACATCTCCTACAATGATTATACCTTGTAAATCGGGTCTGTACCATTTGTGGTAGTAGTCTTTTAATACCTGATAAGGGAAATGTTCTACTACTTCCATCTTGCCAATTGGCATTCTGTCGGCATATTTACTTCCTGCAAATATAACTGGTAGCTGTTTGTCCCATATACGCGTCTGAGCATTATTGCGAGTACGCCATTCTTCTTTTATAACAAGGCGTTCTTCGTCTATTTGTTCGTTCTCTAAAGCTATAAGGCTAGACCAATCGTGAAGAACCAACAAACAAGAATCAATAACAGTTTCTCTAACCAAAGGAACATTGCTAAGATTGTATACTGTTTCGTCAAATGATGTATAGGCATTTACATTTGCTCCGAATTTAACACCAATTGTTTCCAGATAGTTTAGCATTGTTTTTTTGCCCGGGAAGTTTTTCGTTCCATTGAAAGCCATGTGTTCAAGAAAGTGAGCTAAGCCTGCTTGGTTATCTTCTTCTTGCATTGAACCTACTTTCTGAGCGATGTAAAAATCGGCGCGATTTTCGGGATAAGCATTTTGTCTGATGTAGTATGTAAGTCCATTCTCTAAGGTTCCAAATCTGACTTTAGGGTCGATCGGTAGAGGTTGTGGAGCCTGAGCGTTTATTATACCGGTAAGTAGTAATAAAGCTGTTAGGATAATTGATTTCCTCATTGTGAAAATATTTAATTAATAAAACATTATTGTTGTTAAGTAAATCGAATAATCATATTAGTCTACCAAAGTAGTGAAAAAATCACAGATTTTGGGAAGAAAAATAATACATCCGCAGATAACGGCTATGATAGAGGCTATTAGAACTGCCCCTGCAGATAAATCTTTTACCGCTTTTATCATATTGTTCTTGTGTGGTGATACAAAATCGGAAAGAGTTTCGATGGCTGAATTTATTGCTTCTAAGGATATAACGAATCCGATGAGTATTAATATGGCAAGCCACTCTATATTGCTTATATTGAAAACAAAACCAGAAATAACGACGAGTAAAGATATTACCAAATGAATGCGTGCATTATGTTCTTTTTTGAAAAGTATCTTCAGACCGTTGATGGCATATTTAAAAGAGCGAAGTCTTTCAACTATTGAAAATTTATTTTTACTGTCGCTATTCATTTTGTAATTGCTTGTCTGTTCTAGAAGCTAAAGTAACAAAAAGCATCAAAATGAAATCAAGAAAAGTGGAAATTAATGATTTTTTAAGAGAATATTGAGAGACAATAGTCGTCCTTATTTGTTAAAAAGTAATAGAATCATTATTTTTGAATATTCTAAAAAATTGTAACTTATGAAAAAGTATTCATTCTTACTAGTTTTTATGGCCTCAGTTCTATTGGAATCTTGTACTTTTTATGGGAATGATTTAGAAAAAATGGGGGCATCTGTAAAGCAACACTTCAAATATAAAGATGTTGAGGAAGGTACTGTTACTAATATATCGTATATAAAGGCTCTTTCGTATGATGAAATACCGGAAGATGAGAGAGAAGAAGAGAATGAGATTTATTTATGTAAAGTGTATGTAAGAGGTACATGGGCATATTATAATAGTCAGCGAATATTCAATATTGACGATACTTTAGATTGTTATTTCAATAAGAGTAAAACATTTATAAGAATAGGTAATAAAGAAAAATAAAAAGTATGGTAGATTTGGCTAAAGATCCTGTAATAGAAAAAGATCCTTTAACATCAGTAGTTTCGGAATGGATGCAAAAAATGCTTTCCAGTTTTGGTATTTCTGAGGAGTGGATAAATTACACGAAGTTCTTTGTATTAGTGGCATTGGTTGTCATAATTGTGTATGTGTTGCAATATATAACAAGATTTGCACTCTCATATATTTTGAAGAAAGCACATAAGATAACAAAGCTTTCGTTCTTGGATTATCTTATTAACAATAGACTACCGCACTATTTGGCGTTAGTCATTCCTTATTCATTCATAAAAGCTTCTATCCCTGTCGTTTTTGGCGATTTTCCAGCCTTTATTTCTCCTTTGATTAAGTTGGCTGAAATATGCATGGTCTTTATTGTTATATGGACTATTATGGCTGTTGTTAAATCTCTGGCAAATGTATTGGAAGAAAAGCCTGCATTCCACAATAAACCATTGAAGAGTTACATTCAGGTTATTTATATAATTTTCTTCATTTGCGGAGCTGTTGTAATATATACCATTCTGACTGGTAAATCGGCTACGGCTTTCTTTGCCGGATTGGGTGCAATATCAGCAGTCTTGATGCTTGTTTTCCAAGATTCGATAAAAGGGTTTGTGGGAAGTATCCAAGTGAGTGCTAATAATATGGTACAAATAGGAGACTGGATAACAATGAATAAGTATGGGGCAGATGGTGATGTTATGGAAATAAACCTGACGACCGTTAAGATTCGAAACTTTGATAAAACGATAACTACTATCCCGACGTATTCTCTTATATCTGATTCATTCCAAAACTGGAGAGGTATGAAAGATGCGGGTGGCAGACGTTTTAAGCGTGCCATAAATATAAAGTATCAGACAATTCGCCCAATACCTGAAGAGGAGTTGGAAAAATATAAACAAATGGATAGTCTGAAAGGCTATATTGCAGATAAAGAAAAAGAATATGCAGAACTGAATAAACTATCAAATGGTGCAGCACCTTTCAATATGTTCAGTATAACGAATTGTGATCTGTTTTTGCAATATGGTATTTACTTCTTGAAGCATCATCCTAAGATTGATAAAAGCTTGACTTTGTTGGTAAGACAATTGGCTCCGACTTCTCAGGGCTTGCCTATTGAGATATATACATTTACGAATACGACTATTTGGGCAGAATATGAAGTGATTTTATCAGAAATAGTGAATCATCTAATCAGTGTTGTTCCATTCTTTGGACTAACTATTTATGAAGAGTCTTCTGGTACAGATATCTTTGATGTGTATATGAAAGAATTTCCTAAGCAATAAATAAAAGTTTCAAAACAGAAAAGGCTGCAATCTAAGATTGCAGCCTTTTCTGTTTTGCTATAGTAATTAATATGTAAAGATTAAATCTTATTCCTTTATTTCATTAAGTATCATACATGCTGTTTCCACGTTTGGTACATTCTTTATACTTACCGATCGGCGATTATTATTCTCTTTTAATTCGCAATTTCGTGGATACTTTTGTACATAACTCAATAGCTTGTCAAAAGCTATTGATTGGTAGTATGGAGACTCAATATTTGATATTAAGAATAAGCTCATTCTACCACTTTTCAAAACAACTTTTTCTATTCCCAGAGACTTAGCTAAATAGCGGAGACGTACAACCAGAATCAATTCGCGCCCTTCTTGTGGTATTTTACCGAATCTATCTTCCAATCTTTCGATGAAACTTAAAACATCAGTTTCTCGTTCCATGCTATCCAGTTCGCGATACAGAGTTATTCGTTCCGAATCGTTAGGAATATATGTTGCAGGAAATAATAGTTCCAAATCACTTTCTATTTGGACATCATCCACAAAATTATCACCGGAAATCTTTTCATCATTTTCTGATGCATGATAGAGATCGGCAAATTCATCGTTCTTCAATTCATTGACAGCCTCAGTTAATATTTTTTGATATACCTCATAGCCTAGGTCTGCGATAAAACCACTTTGTTCAGCACCAAGCATATTCCCAGCACCCCGAATATCCAAATCCTGCATGGCTATATGAAACCCATGTCCCAGTTCGGAGAAATTCTCTATTGCCTGCAATCTTCTTCTAGCCTCAGGAGTAAGTGTATGTAGAGGTGGAGCAAGCAGGTAAGCAAAAGCCTTTTTGTTGCTACGCCCTACACGTCCTCTAAGTTGGTGAAGATCACTTAGTCCGAAGTTCTGTGCATTGTTGACAATGATTGTATTTGCATTAGGAATGTCTATCCCCGATTCCACAATGGTTGTAGCCAGTAAGACGTCATATTCGTGGTTAATAAAATCAACAATGATAGACTCCAGTTTTGCAGGATCCATTTGACCATGACCAACCACCACACGAGCATCGGGTATTTCTCGTTTGATAAGATCTTCTAATTCGTAGATGTTTTTTATACGGTTATTGATAAAGAAAATCTGCCCGTTTCTACTCATCTCAAATTCGATAGCCTCTTTAATAATTTGGGAATCGAAAGTGTGGACTTCTGTCTGTATAGGGTATCGGTTAGGTGGAGGAGTTGTTATTGTCGATAAATCTCGCGCACCCATCAGCGAGAACTGTAATGTACGCGGAATTGGAGTGGCTGTCATCGTTAGTGTATCCACATTCGATTTCATTTGTTTTAGTTTCTCTTTTACTGCAACACCAAACTTTTGTTCTTCGTCTATAATCAGTAACCCAAGATCTTTAAATTGAACATCTTTACTTATAATACGGTGTGTACCTATAAGTACATCTACCTTTCCTTCTTTTACATCATTCAGAACTTCTTTTATTGCACTTGTACTACGGGCTCTGCTAATGTATTCTACTCTACAAGGAAAGTTTTTCAATCTGCCTTTAAAAGTTTGATAATGCTGGTATGCAAGTACAGTCGTCGGCACTAATACTGCTACCTGTTTGTTGTCAGCTACAGCCTTAAATGCCGAACGGATAGCAACTTCTGTTTTTCCAAAGCCTACATCACCGCATATAAGTCTGTCCATAGGCTTAATGCCTTCCATATCCTGCTTTACTTCAGCAGTTGCCTTAACCTGATCGGGGGTGTCTTCGTATATAAAAGAGGCCTCTAATTCATGCTGTAAGAATGAATCTGGCGAAAATTGAAACCCTTCTTCTTGCCTACGTCTTGCATACAGTTGTATCAAGTCGCGAGCAATATCTTTAACTTTACTTTTGGTCTTTTCTTTAATCTTGTTCCAGGCTCCCGTCCCAAGCTTATTGATTCGGGGAGGCTCTCCCTCTTTTCCTCTGTATTTTGAGATTTTATGCAAAGAATGAAGAGAGACGAAAATAGCATCGTTATTCAGGTATATCAACTTAATCAACTCTTGCATTTTACCATTCATATCTGAGCGTACCAATCCTCCGAATTGTCCGACACCATGATCTATATGTACAATATAATCACCGATCTGAAACTGCTGAAGTTCTTTAAGTGATAAAGCAAATTTACCTGATCGAACTCTGTCCGATTTCAGATTGTACTTATGGTAGCGGTCGAATAGCTGATGGTCGGTAAAACAGCATATTTTAAGCGTCTCATCAATGAAACCTTCCGATAGCGTTTTTTCTACAGGAGTAAATTCAATGTTATCTTCACGATCTTCGAATATAGACTGAAGGCGTGCATGTTGCTTACTACTATCGCTAAGGATATAAATCTTGAAGTGTTGATCTAAAAAGCGATGAAATGTTTCGCTGATAAGATCAAAGTTTTTATGAAAAGGAGGTTGTATATCTGTCTTAAATTCAATTGTAGCATCTGCTACTCCCTGCATCCGAGAGCCAAAGTGAAGATGAGTAAATTGCCCAATGAGTTCAGTATATTCCTCTACTGTTATTAGTTTGTTTTGTATATCCTGCTCATATTCGGGATTGTCGAGGATTGTTGAATCGGTATACAGTGCCTCAACTTTTTCTTTCGCCCATGTATAATCCTTAAACCCTACAATCGTATTTTGAGGTATTAGTTTAAAAAATGATTCACGATCCAAATCCGATTTCTGCATATCCGGAATAATCTGTATCTCTTGCAAACGTTCTTTTGATAATTGGGTTTCAATATCAAAAGTTCGTATTGTACTTACTTCATCTCCGAAGAAATCGATACGATAAGGGAATTCATAAGAAAAAGAGAATACATCCAGAATACTACCCCTTATGGCGTATTGTCCTGGTTCATATACATAATCAACATATTCAAACCCAAACGAGTCGAGCATCTCGGAAACGAAGTTTCTGTCTACTTCCTCATCCACTTTCAGGTGTATAGTATTCTTTTCCAATATGCTTTTAGATACCACCTTTTCTGCCATTGCTTCAGGATATGTGACGATGATCAAATGCTTGTTGTTTGTTTGCATTTTACCCATAACCTCCGTTCTGAGTATCTCGCTGGCAGCATCAACTTGTCCATATTTTATAGCACGTTTATAGGCAGAAGGGAAGAACAGTACTTCTTTATTCCCTAATATTTGAGTCAGGTCGTGATAAAAGTAAGCCGCACTTTCTTGATCATTCAATACATACACAAAACAATCGTTAGTTTTGTGATATAGAGCAGCTGAAAACATGCTTCCAGCAGATCCTTGTAGCCCCTTAACGTATATGTTTTTATGCTTGGTTAGGCTTTCGGCAATAGCCGCAATATTTTTATGAGATTCAAAAATCTCCTGTAATGCAGATAATTCCAATGGTGAAATGTTTTATTTAGGACTGCAAAATTAATAAATAATCTTTTAACTGATGTGTAGAAATATGTTATAAGAACGAAGGAGGCAGAATAGCTATCTTTATAAAAGTCTTCGAAAGTGGTTGAGAGTAAGATTCTTCTCCTATTTCTTAAAAGATAAAAGACGATTAAGAAGAATAATTTCGAATTGATCCTATAATTATTTTATACCTTTGCTTAGTTTTTATTAATAAAAAAGCAATATTATGTCAACATATACAGAAGATAAACGCAAAGTTACTACCCGACGCTTGATTGAAATGAAGCAACGCGGGGAGAAGATATCAATGCTTACAGCCTATGATTTTTCTATGGCTACCATCATCGATCAGGCAGGAATGGATATTATTTTAGTTGGAGATTCAGCCTCTAATGTCATGGTGGGAAATATTACAACTTTGCCAATGACACTAGATCAAATGATTTATCATGGTCGTTCGGTGATGAATGCTGTCAAAAGGTCTTTAGTTGTTGTAGATATGCCTTTTGGAACAGTGTCGGGAGATTCTTTGAAATCGCTTGAAGCGGCTATACGCATGATGAAAGAGACAGGAGCCGATGCTATTAAGATCGAAGGAGGAGAGGAAATATCATCTGATATAAAAAAGATTATAGATGCAGGTATCCCGGTGATGGGGCATCTTGGACTTATGCCGCAGTCTATCAATAAATACGGAACCTATAATGTAAGAGCAAAAGACAAAGATGAGGCTGAGAAGCTGATTAAGGATGCCCTTTTACTTCAGGAAATAGGATGTTTCGCTATTGTATTAGAAAAAATTCCATCAGAACTAACAAAAGAAGTAGCTTCACAGTTGAATATTCCGATAATAGGTATTGGTGCAGGACCTCATGCTGATGGACAAGTGCTGGTAATGCATGATATGTTGGGTATTAATAAAGATTTTTCACCAAAGTTCTTACGCCGCTATGCTGACCTGTATTCTGTAATCACAGAAGCAGTACAAGGGTATATTAAGGACGTGAAAACAATGGACTTCCCAAACGAAGACGAAAGCTATTGATTGATATAAAAGTATATAAATAAGATTCATAAATTAGAGTAGAGGGAGTTTTGATGAAAGTTTGCATTGCCGAAAAACCAAGTGTAGCACGCGAAATAGCTAGTATATTAGGCGCTAATGCCCGAAAAGACGGTTATTTTGAAGGAAACGGTTATCAGGTGACATGGACTTTTGGTCACTTCTGTACACTGAAAGAACCTCATGAATATTCACCTCAATGGAAGCAGTGGTCTCTTCAGGTATTGCCAATGATTCCGCTTCGCTTTGGTATTAAGCTGATAGAGAATGATGGCGTAAAGAAACAGTTTGCTGTTATCGAGAAGCTATTGGCAGAAGCCGAAGAGGTTATAAATTGCGGTGATGCCGGCCAAGAGGGCGAACTTATCCAACGATGGGTGATGCAAAAAGCACAATGCAAGGTTCCTGTAAAGCGATTGTGGATATCATCATTGACAGAAGACTCTATTCGGGAAGGATTCTCTAAGCTGAAAGACCAATCTAACTTTGATAAGCTATATGAAGCCGGCTTGTCTCGCGCAATAGGTGATTGGTTATTGGGAATGAATGCCACCCGATTGTATACTGTGAAATATGGTCAGAATCGGTCGGTCTTATCTATCGGACGTGTACAAACCCCAACTTTAGCCTTGATTGTCACTCGCCAACTGGAAATAGAAAATTTTCAGCCCGAACCCTATTGGGAGCTTAAGACAGTATATAGAAATGTTACTTTTTCGGTAACGAAAGGTCGTTTTACTACGCAAGAAGAAGGAGAAAAATTCCTCGAAGAAATTAAGCAAGCTGATTTTGAGGTAACAGATGTAACAACAAAGAAAGGAGAAGAATCTTCTCCGCGCTTGTTCGACCTTACTGCATTGCAGGTTGAATGCAATAAGAAGTTTGCCTTTTCAGCCGAAGATACGCTGAAGACTATCCAATCGCTGTATGAAAAGAAATTGACGACTTATCCTCGTGTGGATACTACTTATCTGAGTGATGATATGTATCCCAAAGTACCTGCTATACTAAGAGGCTTGGCTGGTTACGAAGAGTTGGTAAAACCTGTTTTGACAACAAAGATACCAAAGTCCAAAAAGGTTTTTGATAATGCAAAGGTTACGGATCACCATGCTATCATACCTACAGGTGTTAGAGCTAATAATATATCAGAGAACGAACGTAAAGTATATGACCTTATCACCCGACGCTTCATCGCTGTTTTTTATCCCAATTGTAAGATTGCTACAACGACTGTACTTGGAGAGGTAAATAAAGTGGAGTTTAAGGTCACCGGTAAGCAAATCTTAGATCCGGGATGGCGTGTAGTATTTGAAAAGCAAGTAAACACGCAGGAAGAGAAAGAAGATGAAGCAGAGAAGGACAATGATGGAATTTTGCCTTCGTTCGAGATAGGGGAGAGAGGTCCTCACGTTCCGGCATTGACCGAAAAGTGGACACAGCCGCCTAAGTATTATACAGAGGCGACTTTGCTGCGGGCAATGGAGACTGCTGGTAAATTTGTCGATGATGACGAACTACGTGATGCTTTGAAAGAGAATGGTATTGGTCGCCCATCTACGCGAGCAGCTGTAATTGAGACACTGTTTAAACGGAACTATATACGTAAAGAGCGAAAGAATCTGTATGCAACCCAAACGGGAGTAGAACTGATTGGTACTATAAAAGAAGAACTACTAAAGTCGGCTGAGCTTACGGGGATATGGGAAAAGAAACTACGTCAGATAGAGAAAAGTGAATATGATCCTCGTCAGTTCATCGAAGAGTTAAAGCAAATGTTGACGGAGATCGTTACCAATGTGAAAAACGATTGGGGGACACGAATCACTATAGAAGAAGCAGTAAAAGAAGAAGCTGAGAAGCCCAAGAAGAAAGCTGCTAAAGAAAAGAAACCAAGAACAAAGAAAGAAAAGCCAGTAACAGAGAAGGCGATCGCAAAGGAAAAATCAACTGAGTCGAAAGTGCTGCTTTGTCCCTTATGTAAAAAAGGAACCATCCTGAGAGGAAAGTCTGCATATGGGTGTTCCGAATGGAAGAATGGCTGCCCTTTTCGTATTACATTCGAAGAGATGGGAGATGACTCGAGTGAGAATGCCTTAAAGAATATTCTTAATACAAAATTCTAATAAATACTCCTGCGAAGATATTTTTCAGGTCAATAGCCCCTTTTTATTATTTTAAAATATTTGTAATAGTCTTTTAATTAGATTGTTATAGAGTTTGTGTGTTTTTTTATCTAAAAAAGTTGCTAAATTATTTGGAAGATATAAAAAGATGTTCTACGTTCGTAGTGTATTAGTTGATTAATACGCCAAGTCAATAGGATTGAAAACTTATAAAACATACTATCATGAAAGCAACTATTTTAACTACAGTATTCGCAGCATTAGTTTTATCAATCAGCGTAAATGCTCAAAATGTAAATAGGTATAGTAATGTTAAAGCAACTGAATTTGGAACTGAGAAAGAATGTATTTCGGTTGACAGTAAAACATTAACACCTCTGATTAAACAAAATTATTCTTTTGATGCAGATGGTAAAATGATAGAGAAAGTGATAAGCCGCTGGGATGGTATAGATAATGGTTGGGTAAATGTAAGTAAATATGAATACACTTACACCGATGCTGACTCTGATTTAATAAGTCTGATAGCCTACACAAAATGGAATAAAGCCGCTAAGGATTGGTCTAGCGAGTCGGATCTTTTGGTGAATGTTTACGATGAGAATAATAACTATCTGGCTACTGGATATGAAAAATAGTACATCTTTATATTAGACCCCAAGGGTAACAACAACACATAAATTCTTCAAAAAAACGTCTGTAAGCTCAAAACTTATAGGCGTTTTTTGTGTTAATACATGTATTGACAGAATAATCACGATATTTGTCTGTTTCAATACCTATACTATAAATTTAGATAATAGATATGCCAGAAGAAATATTCCCAGTGGTAGATGAGGATGGAAACATACTTGGACAAGCTTCGCGAAGCAAATGCCACGACGGGTCGAAGCTCCTACACCCTGTAATTCATTTACATGTATTCAATTCCGAAGGAAAACTGTATTTACAACAACGATCGCTAACTAAAGATGTGCAACCCGGTAAATGGGATTCTTCCGTAGCAGGTCATATCGACCTGGATGAATCTCCAGATGAGGCTGCAATTCGCGAAGCAGGGGAGGAGTTGGGTTTGTTTAATATCTCACCTCAATTTATAACTAAGTATGTAATAGAAACAGATTTGGAACGAGAATTGAGTTATTGCTATTATGCAATATATGATGGTCCGTTCATCTTGAACAAAGAAGAACTTGAAGGAGGGCGATTCTGGGATATAGAAGAAATCCAGTCCAATTTAGACAAAGGTATATTCACCGTAAATTTTGAACTGGATTTTATTAGATTTTTAAGCAAAGGGATTGCCCTTATTCCTCAAGAACTTTGATCAAGAATCCTTTGTCTGAAAAATCAGGCATAACGTACTCTACTTTTTCTTTTAGCTGTTCGGTCGGGATAGTAGTAGAGAGCCCGACAACTTTCATTCCTGCACTTTTTCCTGCTTGTATTCCGTGAAAAGAATCTTCAAAAACAATACATTCTTTAGGGTCAGAGTTTAAATTTTTTGCAGCAAGCAGATAGCACATAGGATTGGGTTTTCCTATTGTTATATCAGATGCAGTAACCTTGGTGCCGAAAGTGTCTTCCATATTAAGAACTCTTAGAGCTCTTTCCATTTTGTAATCAGGAGAGCTAGTAACAAGTCCTATTTTGAAATTGTTCTTCTTCAGATAATCTATAAAGTCAACAACACCATCGACCAAAGGAAAATCCATGACCAACTCAAAATCTTTAACTTCTTTTTCTAGCTTCTGTTTTTCTTCATCCGAGAGATGTGAAAAATATTTTTCCATAATATCAGGCATAATCGTACCTTTTATTGCACTTGCAAAATTTTCGATTCCTGAATTATAACGACTTCCCACAGTATCCATATATAAGTCATATTGAGGTTCTGTATCGGCTATAACGCCATCAAAGTCGAATAGAATTGTCGTTTTCTTTATCATATTATTTCCTTATAATCTTATTATTTGTATTTGTAGGTGATTCCAATAGTGCCATACATGTTATGCATCTTGAATTCGATGGGATTTGCTCCTGAATAAAAGAAAGGAAGGAGACCCCATTGCAAACTCCCGAATACTCCGATTCTTTTGGTTAATCGAAACTCTCCTCCGGCTAAAAGGCCTAGATCGTAATCGCGTATATCTTCGCTGAAATCAAATGTTGCTCCACTTTCAGTTATTTCTTGCTTTTGTCCCACAGGCGTGTCAATCCTGATATATCCATCCGATACGCTTCCATTAAATTTAGAAGATAATGCTTTGGCTGCATACATTCCTAATTTGACTCTCCATCTTTCGTTGAAACTGTAAGTTCCGTAGAAAGGTACAGTAAGATAAGTCATATCCACATTTGTCATGTTTTTTCCGACGAAGTATCCGGTAAGTTTTTCACTACCTTCGGACAAAGTCACACTTGTGTACATATATTTTACCTCGTCGGTAACGCGCATTCCTTTCCAGTCCAGAGAGACTCCGGCTCCTGCGCCCCAACGGTCGTTTATCTTGTAGATTAAATCTACTCCCAGTTTTGGGTTGAATTTTGGACTATAGCTATTTATTTTTCTTACTTCAGCAGGTATTGGCATTGGGGCTGTGGCTCCTATATTCATTCCTAAAACAATGTCAATGTCGAACTTCTTTTTGTCATCAACTATTTGTGATGATAGATTCAGACTGAAAGCAAGCAGAAGTAAAGTAGGTATTATATATCTTAATTTCATCATATTATTATTTAATAGGGTCACATATTATTTCAAACTCATCAATAATCAATCTACTGCCTACTGCACCCTCATAGAAATCCCCTCCCTTGCTAGAAGAGCTGACGATTGTAAGCCTGTAGTCATTTTCCTCAAAGTTTAAATCCTCTGTATATTCGAACGGAATAACAAAACGAGTAAATCCGTTTTCAGCATCAGTTTCTAGGATGTTCTCAGAATTTGCCGACCAAGTGGCACGACCAACCACACGAGAAGAATTCATTATTGTTTCTCCATCCAAGTATTGCTCAGTAGGAGCAGCACCTTTCGATACTTTAAATAAAGTGGCATAAATAGACATAGAGTCTGTTCTATTTGCAACTATTTTACCATCTCTGTCAGTGAATTCTTTTCCTGGTGTGTATTTGTAATACCCGTTAAAGTATATGGGCTTTCCGTTTTCTTTCGGGTGTGATTGTCCCAATCGAAGCGATTTTGTAGGATAGTCCATGTCTACAATAAAACCACCACGGAATAAAGATCCGGCAAAAATAGGATAGTATTTACCTATAACGGTTGTCCCTTTTACAGTTTCCAATGCTGCAGCCCACTCTCCTTCTACGCAGTCTGAAGTTTTGTCGGTAGGGTAGTTATCTACTTTGATAGCTTCGGTAGCTACAAGTATAGATATAGCCGAATTGGCATTGCTCCATAGTAAGTCGTCGAGGATAGGGTATGTTCCTTTTCCATTTCCACTTGTGGACCAGTCTTCGAAACTATGTTTTAAACTGATCTTGGGAGTGGCAGTGACTGAATATGTTTTAGAGTATTCTCCATTTTCGGATGTTACCACATAAGTTACTCTTTTATCATTCGAAAAATCTTGAGCTATGCCTGATGCAGGAGTTATAATAGCTCCGGGCGATACTGTAATAATAGGGACAAGTTGTGTATAGTCTGCTTTATCCGATACTATCAACTGTATGCTATTGTCCGATATTGCTCTGGTAACAAAATGTTCGCCTTCAACTTTCATGTCGACGATGTCAGCCTCTCGGCCTAGAGGTTCGTCTTGAATGCATGATGATAGAGATAATAGTAGAGTACTAATTAAAAATAAGAGTTTTAGTTTCATCTTCAATCTGATTTATTTGTGCAGCTGCAAAGATACTCAATAGATCTAGCGTAGTTTGTCTGGAGAGTTCCTATTCGGAATACCTACTCTCTTAATTTAACGAGTTTTAACAAGAGGGGCTGTTTAAAAAAAGAACCTGCAGCTAATTATAGCAACAGGTCCTTTTATGCATTTTTTTAGTATGATACACTAATTATAAGCTAGATTAATATCAGAGTCTGTTCTGCTTTTCTTCACGGAGAGTAATTCTCCTTTCTTATTGTAGATATGTATTAAATGCTCAGATACTCCACTCCAGGAATTATTTACTTTATTCCATTTTGTGTAAATGACATCAGCTATTTTTCCTTGCTGATTGTATTTGAAGTCGTATTTCTGTACTGGAGTCCAATTGAAAGTATTATCACGAGCATATGAGATCCGCTCTGTTTTTTGTCCCTCCGAATTGAATTTATAAACAACTTTCAGACGTTTCTGTATATTGTTGATCCCATAAGAGATATACTCACCTGTTTTCTCTATTATCTTATTGTCTGAATCCTGAGAATATAATATAGTGCTGAAACTTAATAAGCAGAATATAATTAAGGCTTTTGTTTTCATAATCTTTATTTGTTTGATAGAGTAACATAATTTAGTAAGCGCTTTCATTATATATGACGAGATCGATGTTGAAAGTGTTACATAATATCACAAAAAAAAATCCTGCCAAATAATTGACAGGACTTTTTGAGTTGTGTAGATAAATGTAAAAGTTATATAAATATCTTATTGATCAGACCAGTTTTTTGTCTTTTTATCCCATTTTACCATAAATGGAGTAATTGGTTGATTGTTCTCATCATATGCATATAAGTATTTCTTCGAACCAACCCATCCCTCGGCATTGTCCCAATTGTAAATTGCTTTTCCTAATAATCTGTTTTCGGAATCATATTCATAGACAGTTTTAGTCAAAGGAGCATTTGTTTCCTTATCGCAAGATAAAAATTCTTTCACGCATCCGGCCTCAGTTTTTTCTATATTACTAAGAGTAATAGTTTCGGGGCTATTTGCATAAATTCCTACTGTGAAGAAAAAAGCAACAAATAACGATAGAAGATTTTTTGTTTTCATGACTATAAATTTTTGGAGTGTTTAATTTCTAATACAAATGTATATATAAGTTATGACCATTGCAAATGTAAATTTGACAAAATGATATATAATCATAGTTAATAAAAGTTAAATATGTTTGTTTCTGACATTTTGATAGCTGATTTGTCCTCAATTAGCGTCAATATGATATTTAGAGGGGCTCTTGTTTGTATTGCAAAAACCGCTTTTTTGTAGAAAAAAGAAAGAAATACCATCATCTTTTAGACTGAAAATGCAGAATAACGTTAATTGTGCAAAAATTAGGTTGAGGCATGTTTGCTATTCCTTTTTTTATTCAAAAAAAATGACGAAATTTGCCGTCGCTTAAACGAATATTATTTAATTACTATAAATCAATAAAGATCAATGAAAAAAAGTGCGTTGCAAGTAGCAAGAGCTGCTTATAAACCAAAGATGCCTAAAGCATTGTATGGCTCTGTAAAAATTGAAGAAGGTGCAGCAACACAGTCTGTGGCAGACCAAGAAGAGGTTAAGAAGCTATTCCCTAATACTTATGGAATGCCAACTCTTAAGTTTGTTGAATCTTCAGAGAAAGTAGAATATCCTGCTATCAATGTGGGGGTTATTCTTTCTGGAGGACAAGCTCCTGGAGGACACAATGTGATTGCCGGTATATTTGATGGAATCAAAAACATGAACTCAGGTAGTCGCCTATATGGTTTCTTGATGGGACCTGGTGGCTTGGTAGATCATGATTATAAAGAATTGACTTCTGATATTATTGATGATTATCGTAATACTGGAGGTTTTGATATTATTGGTTCCGGACGTACTAAACTGGAAACAAAAGAACAATTTGACAAAGGTCTTGAGATTTTAAAGAAATTAGATATCAAAGCGCTTGTTATTATCGGAGGAGACGACTCTAATACAAATGCTTGTGTTCTTGCTGAATATTACAAAGAAATAAATGCAGGTGTTCAAGTAATTGGTTGTCCTAAAACAATTGATGGTGACTTGAAAAACGAAATGATTGAGACATCTTTCGGTTTCGATACTGCATGTAAAGTGTATTCTGAGGTTATCGGAAATATCCAACGCGACTGTAATTCTGCTCGTAAATACTGGCACTTCATCAAATTGATGGGACGTTCAGCTTCTCACATTGCTTTGGAGTGTGCTTTACAAGTGCAACCAAATGTTTGTATTGTTTCTGAAGAAGTTGAAACTAAAAAACTTTCATTGGATGATATCGTAACAGATATCGCAAATGTTGTAGCAAAACGTGCGGCTGCTGGTAACAATTTTGGAACAGTTCTTATTCCTGAAGGATTGATCGAATTTATTCCTGCAATGAAAACGCTTATTGCCGAGCTGAATGATTTCTTAGCTCATCACCAAGAAGAGTTTAATGCAGTTGCTAAAGAAGAGCAATTAGCTTATATCAAGAAAAACCTATCAGCAGATAACGCGAAAGTATTTACTAGCTTACCTGATGGCGTAGCTCGTCAGTTGACTCTTGATCGCGACCCTCATGGTAACGTGCAAGTTTCTTTGATTGAGACTGAAAAACTTCTTGCAGAGATGGTAGGTAATAAACTTACAGAGATGAAAGCTGTTGGAAGCTATACAGGTAAATTTGCAGCACAAGTTCACTTCTTCGGATACGAAGGTCGTTGTGCAGCTCCTTCTAACTTCGATGCAGACTATTGCTATTCACTGGGATATACTGCAGCATCTCTTATTGGTGCAGGTAAAACTGGTTATATGTCTTCTGTTCGCAATACAACGGCTCCGGCTTCAGAATGGATTGCAGGAGGTGTTCCTGTAACTATGATGATGAACATGGAACGTCGTCATGGAGAGATGAAACCTGTTATTCGTAAAGCTCTTGTTGAGTTGGATGGTGCACCTTACAAATACTTCGCAGCTAATCGTGAGGCTTGGGCAGTAGGTACTGAGTTTGTTTATCCTGGACCAATTCAATATTTCGGACCATCAGAAGTATGTGATCAAACTACAGTAACTCTAAAATTAGAGCAAGGTAAATAATCATACCTATTATATATAAAGAGAGAAGCTTTTTTAAGCTTCTCTTTTTTTTTGTTTCAACCAATTTAGAGATGGAGAATATGTAAAATAAAAAAGCACCGAAGTTATTCGGTGCTTTTTATATGCTGTATTAGTTGATTTCTTATTCAGCACTTTGCTCTTCTGCTGCTGGAGCTGCTTCTTCAGGAGTTTCAGTAGCTTCTTCAGCTGCTGCTTCTGCTTGAGCTGCATTCTCTTCAGCTTTCTTTTGTGCTACGGCTTCTGCTTTAGCTTTGTTAGCAGCTTGTTCAGCTTCTAAACGTGCTTTTGCTTCCGCTTTAGCTTTTGTTTCATTTTTGTTGATGACAGCTAGAAGGCCTTTTTCTTTGTCAGCTTTCCATGCTTCGAATTTCTTGTCAGCAGTAGCTTCGTCGAAAGCTCCTTTAGCAACACCACCAAGAAGGTGTTTCTTTAAAAGTACTCCTTCTTCAGAAAGGATGTTACGTGTAGTGTCAGTAGGTTGAGCACCAACTTGTAACCAGTACAAAGCCCTGTCGAAATTTAAAGATATTGTAGCAGGATTTGTGTTTGGGTTGTATGTACCCACCTTTTCAATAAATTTTCCATCACGTGGAGCTCTGCTATCAGCAATGACGATGTGGTAAAAAGGATAACCTTTACGGCCTCGTCTTTGTAAACGGATCTTTGTAGCCATTTCTTTCTTAGTTAATTTTAATTATACATAATTGTTATTAGCGGGTGCAAATATAAGAATAACTTGTTTAATAACAATAAAAAATCTTGATTCTTTGCATCGGATAAACATAAAAAAAGAAAGGCTAAACTATTAAGCTTAGCCTTTTGTATCTAAACGTTTATATTAGTTCTATATCTTATAGAGAATTAACGTGAGCAGCTAACTTCGATTTTAAGTTGCCTGCTTTGTTCTTGTGAATAATGTTTCTTTTTGCTAGTTTGTCTAACATAGAACATACAGATGGATATTGCTTTTGAGCTTCCTCTTTTTCAGTCAAAGCGCGGAACTTTCTAACTGCGTTACGAGTAGTTTTAGCTACATATCTGTTTCTTAAGCGTTTTGCTTCCGCTTGTCTGATTCTCTTTTCTGCTGATTTGTGATTTGCCATTTTGACTAATCCTTTTTTGTTCTTAATTAATTTTTTTCTGTAGCCCATAGGGGAGTCGAACCCCTCTTTCCAGAATGAAAATCTGGCGTCCTAACCGATAGACGAATGGGCCTTCTTGCAAAGAAACTCTAAGTTAGTTAGAGTCAGTCTTTAGTAAAGGCTGTTGCAATTACTTGCGTTTTGCGGGTGCAAATATAAGAACATCTTCTTAAATAACAATAGGAAAAAGATGTTTTTTTTAATAATATTTTTCTTGTTAAAAAGAAAAAGGTCAAGTTTAAAACTTGACCTTTTATCTATTATCTTGTATTATTCTTTTCCTTATAGTGCGTTAACGTGAGCAGCTAACTTTGATTTTAAGTTACCAGCTTTGTTTTTGTGGATGATGTTTCTTTTTGCTAATTTGTCTAGCATAGAGCATACAGATGGATATTGCTTTTGAGCTTCCTCTTTTTCAGTCAAAGCGCGGAACTTTCTAACTGCGTTACGAGTAGTTTTGGCTACATATCTGTTTCTTAAGCGTTTTGCTTCCGCTTGTCTGATTCTCTTTTCTGCTGATTTGTGATTTGCCATTTTGACTAATCCTTTTTTTTTGAAATAAATTCGTTGTTTAATTGTAGCCCATAGGGGAATCGAACCCCTCTTTCCAGAATGAAAATCTGGCGTCCTAACCGATAGACGAATGGGCCATCTTGGAGGTTTCTCTGTTTGTCAGAGTTTGTTTCTCTCTCGATTGCGGATGCAAAGGTAATGCAATTTTGGTTATTTGCAAATGTTTCCGATATATTTTTTATGACTATTTTGTTTGTATTGGTTTATGGTATTGATTTTCAGTAAAATTTAATCTGTATTTATTGCGTTTTTTTGAAGGTAGATTGGAAGAAATAATGAAAATTAGGTTTGATAAGGTCGAATTATTCTTTTACCGGAGTGCTGACTATTCCTTTTATTTTGTCTGGGACAAACAAAATTTTTACTTTTGTCCCTATTGATAATACAAATATGCTATGAAAAAGAATCTCATTTTTCTCCTATTATTATATATAACTGCTGTTTCGGCTCAAAATACATATCGTTCACCTTTGGATATTCCTCTTGTACTGAGTGCCAATTTTGGAGAACTTCGTCCTAATCACTTTCATTCGGGTATTGATTTCAAAACTCAAGGTGTTATTAATAAAAAGGTGTATGCAATAGAAGAAGGATTCATTTCTCGTATATCAGTATCTCCTTCAGGCTATGGATTGGCTCTATATATTGATCATCCTAATGGGCAAACAAGTGTTTATGCGCATATAGAATCTTTTATCCCTCGTATCGCAGATTATGTAAAGGCCAAACAATACGAGCAGGAATCTTATAAAGTTGATTTGGTTTTAAGAGCGGGTGAATTACCTGTAACGAAAGGCGAATTTATTGCTTATAGTGGAAATACAGGTTCTTCGGGAGGTCCGCATGTTCATTTCGAAATAAGAAATACTGCTGATCAGGTAGCTCTAGACCCTCTAGTATATTATAAGGAGTCAATAGAAGATATAACACCACCACAGTTAAGAGGTATTGCTGTTTACCCTATAGAGAATGTGGGGATTGTGAATGGTAACAGTGAAAAGGTTTATCGGACTTCTATCAAGAAAGATAAAAAAGGAGAATACTTACCTATAAAAGATACTATAAAGGTATGGGGTAGAGTAGGTGTCGGTGTGAATACGATTGATCGTATGACGGGAACGAATAATATATATGGTGTAAAGACTGTCCGTTTGTTTTGCAATGATGAAGAAATCTTTAAGTCCGATATTACAGCTGTAGATTTTGCTGATACCCGAATGATAAATACAATGACTGACTATGACTATTGGGTAAACAAACGTGTGTTTTATGAAAAATCTTTTATCGAACCCGGCAACACTTTACCTATATATACGGCTCGTAATAATGGTTATATAGATGTAGAAGAGGAGAAGGTTTATAAACTTCGCTACGAATTAGAGGATTTGTACGGAAATCTGACATCTTATTCGTTCCATATAAATGGTGTGCGTCAGGATTTTCCAAAACCTAAAGAATGTACAGTAATGATGAGAAGAAACGAAGATAACTTTTACGAAGGAGACTTATTCTCTATAACTGTACCTAAGAATGCCTTATACAAAGATCACTGTTTTACGTTGAATAAAAATTTCAGCAATAAGAGATACATGTCGTCTCTGTATAAAGTGAATGATAGTTATGTCCCTCTGGATAAAAGTGGAGAGATGACAATTAAATTGACGAAAGATAGTTTGCAAAATAAGTTCCAGTATGGAATTGTAAAAGTGACGAATAATAAAGAATCGTGGGTAGGAGGAACTTATTATAATGGAGCTATGACAACTAAAATAAGCGAATTAGGAGGTAGTTACGCCGTTAGTTATGATGTTGAAGCACCTGAGATTACACCTATACAGCCAGCTAAATGGATTGCAGAGGGGAAAATCGTTATTAAAGTAACAGATAATAAGAGTGGTATTGCATCTTATAGAGGAACAATCAATGGAGAATTCGCTCTATTCGAACATGATGTAAAGAAACCATTATATATTTATCGCTTCGATCCGCAAAGGGTCAAAAAAGGACAAACTCATAAACTAGTCTTTACTGTGACAGATGCTTGCGGCAATCAGGCGAGCTATGAATATGAGTTTAAGTATTAGGAAATCTTATGCTTGAATTTTCAGCTCATTGATTATATCGCTGCTATTCATACTTTCTTCGCTTAACTTGATGGCAGCCTTGTCTCCAGCTATACCGTGCAGATATGTACCGAGTATCGCTGCGTGCAGACTTGAGTATCCTCTAGCCAATAGCCCTGTGATGAAACCTGTAAGTATATCTCCGCTACCTCCCTTAGCCATTCCGCTATTTCCGGTTGAGTTAAAATAATATTTGCCATCAGGCGTACAGATCATCGTATGTGCACCTTTTACTATTACAATACTTTTTGTGTTAGAAGCTAACCTTCTCGCTAACTCTAGTTTGTGTTGTTCGTTATCCCATTTCCCTACCAATCGTTCTAGTTCTCCTAAATGAGGAGTTAAGATAGAGCCTTCGGGTATATGATGTCTGAATCGGTAATTGTTTGCAAGTATATTTAAAGCATCGGCATCAATGACCATAGGTTTACTATATCTTTTTAGTAAAGATTCAAAAGCTTTTGCTGTTTCAGTATTCTGTCCTAATCCTGGACCTATTCCAATTGTTGTGTATTTTGATAAATCTTCAGGAAATGATGAAAAATATTCTTCTTCGTCCAGACTTACTATAGCAGATGGATGTGTTGTATGAATGATCGCTCTCTCTCCCTTAGGTGTGTGAACTGTAACGAGTCCGCATCCTGAGTGTAAAGCTGCTCCTGTGGCTAATACAGCTGCTCCCATCATCCCTGTCGATCCGCATATAAGTAAAGCATGTCCGTATGTACCTTTATGCGCAAATTTATCCCGTTTTAGGATCAATGTTTTAGCTAGCTCTTCGGTCGTATAATAGAAGGGGGAATCACTATCATTTATAAACTCCTTATGTAGCTGTATAGGGATTATCTCTATATTTCCACAGAAATTTCCGGCTTCGGGTAAAAGCATAGCTAGTTTAGGGAATTCCAGCGTCAGTGTTGTTGATGCTTTTATTATTACCTGATCTTCGTTTCCAAATTCAGATATCATTCCGGAAGGTAAGTCGATAGAGATAATCTCGTTTGGTAGCGAGTTTACTTCTTTGATAATAGATAATATAGGATCTTTTACAGCACCTTTAACCCCTGTACCGAGCAGGGCATCGATGATGATAGTTTCTTGAGCGACGGATATAGTATCTAATATTTTGATGTCTGCCGGCAGACGCTTAAAGTTAAACTTGCTCTCTTCGCTTAAATATTCTTCAGTAAATGCTAGGAAAATACTGCACTTAAAGCCTTTCTCATATAATATTCGGGCAACAGCAAATCCGTCACCTCCGTTATTTCCTTTACCTATAAGAAAAAGTAAAGGGTGTTCTTTAGCTATATGTTTGTCTATCCACAGAGCAATATTCATGGAGGCTCTTTCCATGAGGTCTATAGAGCTTATGGGTTCGTTTTGGATCGTATATCTGTCCGCTTCTTTTATTTGAAGGTCTGTGAGTATTTTCATTTTGTTCAGATTTTAGAAATAATAAATCTTACAGTCACTTAGTTCTGCATATTCTTCAAGTAGCGTTTTCATGTATGCTACAGCCTCTTCCAATCCCTCTTTTCCGTTGTATCCGTTTATAATAGTAAGTAGTCTGCTTGTCGAAAGTCCAATTTTAGTACGTTCTTCATCGCTGGTAGGAGTTCCTATACCGCCCATATTGTCTCGATAGACAGGCAATCCTTCTATATTTAAAATTCCTCTACCTATTGCATCAAAGGGTTCATCGGCTTCACCTACACCAAGAATTAGTTTACCCCCGTCTATCTTCTCTGCATCAAAACCACCTATCGAATAGCCGGTTTTTAAGGATACTAGGTTGATAAGGTCTACAAGCGTGTCTATTTGATATAGGGGGATATCCCTTAATATTCGCCTGCATAAGGCTTCTGCCGAAGGTCTGTATCTGTTAGGATCTTTGCCTAAAGCCTTATAAGCTTTTCGGGTAGCTAAGATTGCAGGATTTTTTTTAATATCTTCCAGTTTGTGATTTTGTTTGTATTCTTCTGTGAAAGAATTGATTTGCTCCCATAATGCAGCATTATGTGCGCTATTGGTAACCCTGCCGTATATAGCGGCTCCGGCAAACTGAGGACAAACTGATTTTATTTTTTCGGATACGATGAAATTCATTCTGTTTCGTTCGTTTTTTTAGAAAAGAAAAATAATAATAAAAAAGATCAGATCAAAGGTACGATTTTAAAGAATCAGATTTAACAAAAAGCTCTACCTTTGTTTTCTTCTAAATAGATAAATATGAAAATAAGATGACTCATCCTAAAAAAGATAGTGTTCGTTTAGCTCCTATTATGTTTGCAGGTACAGGAAGCGATGTGGGTAAAAGTATTATTTCTGCCGCTTTTTGTCGTATCTTTTTACAAGATGGTTATTCGCCAGCTCCATTCAAGGCGCAGAATATGGCTCTGAATTCTTATGCCACCCCCGAAGGCTTGGAAATAGGTCGTGCGCAAGCTGTTCAGGCAGAAGCGGCCGGAGTTCCTTGTCATACAGATATGAATCCGTTGTTGCTAAAACCTACTACGGACAAAGTGTGTCAGGTTGTTCTGAATGGAAGAGCAAAAGGAAATCAGGAAGCTTATGAATATTTCAAGACCGAAGGACGGGATGAGCTTCGCAAGGCGGTTAATCAGGCTTTCGATAGATTAAATTCTCGCTATAATCCGATTGTTATGGAAGGTGCCGGAAGTATATCGGAAATTAATCTTCGTGCTGTTGATTTGGTAAATATGCCAATGGCTATTCACGCCAAAGCAAATGTGATTTTGGTTGCAGATATAGATCGGGGAGGGGTGTTTGCATCAGTTTACGGTTCAATTATGTTGCTGACAGAAGAAGAACGGAAGTATGTGAAAGGCATACTTATCAATAAATTCAGAGGAGATATCCGTTTGTTCGAGTCAGGGGTGAAAATGATAGAAGAGCTTTGTGGAATTCCGGTTATTGGAGTAGTACCTTATTATAAGGATATTTATATAGAAGAGGAAGACTCAGTAATGTTGCAGACGAAAAATCTCCAAGCCACTTACGGTAAGGTAAATGTTGCTGTTGTGCTTTTGCGTCATCTTTCTAATTTTACGGACTTCAATGTACTTGAGCGCGATCCGCGAGTACATCTTTATTATACAAACAATACGGATGAAATAGAAAAAGCCGATATCGTTCTGGTTCCCGGCACAAAGAGTACTTTGTCTGATTTATATGAACTTCGCCGAAATGGTGTTGCTCAAAGCATAGTAAAAGCGCATAAAAAAGGGGCAACTGTTGTCGGTATCTGTGGAGGTTATCAGATAATGGGGATGGAAGTGTGCGACCCTAATCATGTAGAAAGTAGTATAGAGCGCTTGCCGGGTCTAGGTTTGCTACCTGTAAGCACAAAGATGGAGGGCGAGAAAGTGACACGTCAGGTAAAATTTGCATTTCTGGATAAAAAAGATATTTGCGAAGGCTATGAAATTCATATGGGCGCTACAACTTTTGTACAAGGTACCCAAGCTTCTTCGTTGAATGAAATTGAAGGAGGACTCTTTGATGGTTGTTTTGTAAACGAACGATGCTTTGGTACCTATATTCATGGTATATTGGATAACAAACCTGTTGTTGACTTTCTTTTAGCACCATATATTGATAAGATTTCGGAAGAAACGTTCGATTATAAGAAATTTAAAGAAGAGCAATATAACAAACTTGCCGATCATGTGCGTGCTCATGTAGATATGGATCTGGTTTATGAAATAATGATGCAAGTAAATGATTAACGGACACGGAGACGATATATACAGCCAAACCACTAAAATTGTAAGCAATTTTAGTTCCAATATGTATGGCTTGCAAAATATGAAAGCTTTGGACGAACATCTTCGTGCTAATATACAGTTGATTCATTCTTACCCTGAGCCGGATGCATCTTCTTTAGTAAAATTATTAGCAGAAGAAAATAGTGTTTCGCATGAGAATGTATTGGTGACCAATGGTGCTACCGAAGCGATATATCTTATCGCTCAGATTTTTAGTGGCTCTAAGTCTGCCGTAATTTACCCAACCTTCAGTGAATATGCAGATGCGTGCATGGTCAATAAGCATGCCGTTCTATGGGCATCTTCTCTGTCCAAAGTCTCGTCTGAAGCTGATTTGGTATGGATGTGCAATCCGAATAACCCTACCGGAACGGTAACCGATAAGTCAGAGATTACGAAATATATTGAAACGCATCCCGAACAGTTGCTTATCATAGATCAGTCGTACGAATTTTTCACCACTAAATCTCTTTTTCGTTCCGAGGAAGTGATAAAGTATAAGAATGTGGTATTGCTTCATTCGATGACCAAGCATTATGTAATACCCGGACTGCGATTAGGATATATTACTGCTCATGATGAGATAATAAGCCGAGTTAAAGAATATTGTATGCCATGGTCTGTAAACGCTTTGGCTTTGGAGGCTGGCAAGTTTCTACTACAGAATAAAATTAAGGTTGTAGATATCTCTTTATACTTGGAAGAAACCCAAAGATTGCGGGAAGAGTTAAGTCTTATTGATGGACTGTCGGTTTTGCAAACTGATACTCACTTCTTTCTTTGTAAATTGAATGAAGGAAAGGCATCAGAACTAAAAAGATATTTGATCGACAATTATGGTATTCTTATACGCGATGCTGCTAATTTTTACGGTTTAGATGAATCTTATTTTCGAATAGCAGCTCAATCTGTTAAAGAAAATAATACTTTAATAAATGCCGTGAAGAAATGGATGGAGCAAAAGTAATTTTGTTATTTTTGCCTAAACCAAAAAGAGAAAATCTTCTCGAAAAGAGTTAATAACTTATGAAAATATATATAGTTCGACACACATCTGTAGCTGTTTCAGGAATCTGTTACGGGCAAACAGATGTGCCACTGAAAGAAACATTCGAGGCTGAGGCTGAAGTAGTAAAGCAAAAACTGAAAGATGTAAACTACGATGCTGTTTTCTCCAGTCCTTTGAGCCGTGCTAAAAAGCTGGCAGAATATTGTGGTTATACGGATATTCAGCTCTATGACCGATTAAAAGAATTACATTTCGGCGATTGGGAAATGCACGAATGGGATAAGATTGATATGACAGCATGGGAAAAAGATTGGGTAAATAATCCTGCTCCTAATGGAGAATCTTTTCAGCATATGTATGCACGTGTAAGTTCCTTTATTGAAGAACTAAAAGAAACTGATTACCAGACGGTGATAATCTTTGCTCATGGGGGAGTTATAAATTGCTTCAGAACCTACTTTAAAGAAACGGACTTACAAGGAGCTTTTGATAAATTAGTCCCTTACGGAGAAGTTTTAGAATTCGAAATGTAAGACTTTTGCAAGCCGATACGAGTTATATATGAAAGCATCAGAAATTTCTGATGCTTTCTTGTTTTTTATGGCTTGTTTTATAGAATAAAAATGACTAATATTATGATATCATTTTAATATTATAAATATAGAATATGGGAACACAAGAAAGAAAATTTGAGGGTGCTAAAATCTCTGGTTTTTTAGCGGTCTTTGTAGCTGTTGTTTTGGTCGCTGTATGTGTCGCAATGATCGTAAGTCAAGATCAGATACTAGTGACAATAGGTGTAGTTGGACTGGTTATTACACTTCCTGCCTTATTCTATGGCTTGGTTATGATAGAACCCAATGAGACACGTGTTATGATATTTTTTGGAAAATATAAAGGAACCCTTACTGATAATGGATTTTTCTGGGTAAATCCATTTTATACAACACGAAGAATTCCTATCAGAGCTCGTAACTTAGATATCGAACCGGTAAAGGTGAATGATAAAGTAGGTAATCCTATTATGATCGGGGCGGTGTTAGTCTGGAAAGTAAAAGATACCTATAAGGCGACATTTGATATCGATTCGGCAGGTCGTGGAGTGATGACGGCGGCTTCTAATTTTGTGCAAATACAGAGTGATGCAGCTTTGCGTCAGGTTGCAGGTATGTATGCTTATGACAATAATAATAGTAAGGAAGATGAAATTACATTGCGCTCGGATGGTGATGAAGTAAGTCAACGTCTCGAGGACGAATTGAATAGTCGCTTGGCTATTGCAGGCATTGAGGTGATTGAAGCTCGTATCAATTATTTGGCATATGCTGCTGAAATTGCAAGTGTGATGTTACGTCGTCAGCAAGCAGATGCTATTATTGCTGCTCGCGAAAAAATTGTAGAAGGAGCGGTGAGTATGGTCCAGTTAGCTTTAGAGAAACTGCAAAGAGATCAGATCGTAGAATTGGATGAAGAGCGTAAAGCTGCAATGGTGAGCAATCTTCTGGTGGTATTATGTGCGGATGAGTCGGCTCAACCTATTGTAAATGCAGGGACATTACATCATTGATAATGATTATGGACAGAGTCGAATATTAGCAATGATGGTAATCTCAGTCAATTGTAAAATATCTTAATGAAAATTTGATTATTGTGGCAAAAGAAAGAAACATCTGTCAAGAGTTTTGTGTTGCGTGTGGATCAGGAAATGATGGAAGCAATAGAAAATGGGCTGCAGATGAGTTTCGCAGTACCAATGCACAAATACAATATCTTTTAGATCAGGCTTTTCGGAAAGCAGGGTGATATAAGAAGGAAAAATAAAATAATTGAATAAGAAAACCTAAACTAATTGGTAGTTTAGGTTTTTTCTTATTTCTTTGCAAAATGGTGTTAAATAAACACGATAAAAAGGGGGCAAATAAAAAATAACATATTATTAACTCTAATTTACAGATATATAATTATCTTTGCACCGGAATTAATCAAAGCTTTACATTACAATTACTAGACAATATTAGGTATGAGAAATCAAACTCACAAAAAATTTCCTAGATCATTTTCTGTGCACGTTTTTCTAAATACGTGTTTGTTTTTATTTATTTTTATGTCATGCTCAACCTCACATTCAGTGAGAGATATAAAGGCATCTCGTGACCCCAATGCGGGTTTTAAACCTCAAGAAGTAAGAGTGAAAATCCCTAAAACAACAGGGGATGCAATGGTGAAAGACTTGTTTATGCAGTCAAAACGTCCAGGCATTGCTTTGCCTATTGTAGAAGGAACAGGTGGAACAGCCGGACGAGTTGTGTCGGAGCAAGTTACGTTTAAAAATGAAGAGGTTATTACTTTCAATAACTCTGAGAATAATAAAGATATAAATCTTAGTGAAGTACAGCAACTTGGAGAAGTAACAGTAACTGCAAAATCTCGTTTTACTCCAGAGCAGGATGGTAAAATAAATGTAGATTTTGTGCTTCGAGTACCTAAAGAATTATTATCTACTAATTTTAGGGTTACTTTAGCTCCGAAATTATTTCATAATGACTCTATAGTACCTCTTAAGGAAGTGGTCCTTAAAGGGAATACTTTTGCTGCCTTACAAAAGCAATCATATGCGGATTATGATGCCTATTTAAATTCAATAGTTGACAAGAATGCGTATGATAGTGTTTTTGTAGATTATGACGGAGTAAAACAAGATATTGCTTTTCAACAAGAATTCTATTACAATCAGTATCACAAAGAGTGGAGTAATCAATCAGATTATGAAGCTTGGAAAAAGGAGAAAGATCGTCTTGAGGCTTTGAGGGAAGCTCAAAAGTTAGGCTACGACAAAAAACTTTATCATGAACATGTGCGAAAAGCCAGAATTCAAGCTATGAAAGAAGTGGCAAAAGGAAAAGATACTACTGGCTTCTTTGCAAACTATATGAATAAACACCTAAAGCCTAAGAATATCGATAAGGGTATGATTGCTGTAGAGCAACGTAACGAATATCGCGTGGATTTTTATAAAAAATATTCACAAAAAGCCCGTGAATGGGTGGTTCGTGATTGGGCAAATGGTAAAGATACAATAGGTGCATATGCTCGTTATATGAAGAACTTTGATAAGAACTTCCAAACTATTGTTCTTGATGGAGAGGATTTGAGCAATATTCCTGAACGATTCAGAGAATTGTATAAGTCGGGAAGAAGTATGGATGAAATTATGAATCAATACCTTTCAGTTCAAGATTCTATTCAGATCGCAGAGAGTCATTATAAATATGATGAGATCGCATTGAATGAAATGAGAGATGCGATGAAAGAAGAAAAACGCAAGGAACTGATTGTTTTCCCATATGAGACAAACCTACGTGTTGATACAATCATCGAATCTGATAAAGATTTTTATTACTATTATAAGCAAGATTATCCTGCAACTCCGGGATTGAAGAGTGTGCGTCTTGCTCTAAATACGACTGTTGATGCTGTTGACAGAAGTCGATTTGTGCAACCGATGTCAGATACACTTGCTTATTATATATCTTCTTTGTCTCAATTAGTTGATACATCGCTGATTGTAAAAAGAACAACTCTGTATAGGGATTTATTCAATAGTATGGTGATATACCCTAAATTTCAAACAGGAAGAGCTACCTTTAATATCAAGACCGGAGATAATAAAGCAGAAATTGATAAGGTAATGGAAACTTACAAAACATTTACAGAAAAAGGTAAGTTAACTATGGATAGTGTTATTATCAATGTGTCTACTTCATTGGATGGAACTTATGATAAGAATTCAGAACTATCAATGAAACGTGCAGAAGCTTTACAAAAGCATTTTGCTAAACTGGTAGATGGTGGTGATAATATATTCAAAGTACGTTTTAGTGGAGAAGACTGGAATACATTGGCTGCTCAGGTAAATAAAAGATCAGACCTGATGAATAAAGAAGCTATTTTAGATACGTTAAGAAGTGCAGTATTCCCAGATAGGACAGAAGAAACGATCAAGAAAATGTATCCTCAGGATTACAAGATAATAAAAGAAGAAATCTATCCTTTACTAAATAAAGCTAGTATTGAATTCAATATGACTCGTCCTAACATGTCGGATAAAGTTGAAGTTCAGGTGGATGAAAGACCAGATTATCAAAAGGGTATCCAGTTGTTGCAAGATAGAAAATATTGGGAAGCAATAGAGATACTATCTAACTATCCGGACTATAATACAGCGCTTTGTTTAGCTTGTATGGGTTATAATGTTAAGGCTTACGAGTTGCTTAATGAGTTACCTCAAACTAGCAATACAGAGTATTTGTTAGCGATATTAAATGTTCGTTCTAAAAATGAAGCGGATGCGGTTAATCACTTATTAAAATCCTGTGAATTAGATCCTACTAAAGTGTATCGTACTCAGTTAGATCCGGAAATAATAGAGTTAGTGAAGAAGAATAATCTACAGGATAGATTAGAGAAAATTGCATCATCAGCAGTTGATGCTGGTTTAATCGATGAAAATGCAGGTGTAACTTTTTCTGACGAATATGTAGAGGCTGCAAAAGCTTCGGGAGAAGACTAATAGTTAATAATTTTATTACACAATAAAAAGGTTGCAGGTTAAAGTGTTTTTAATCAGCAACCTTTTTTTATACAGTATTATGTGTTAAAATTATGGTTTTTTGTTTGCTTTAAAAGCATCATCTAAAATGCTGTTTTTGTCCTATCTTTAAATTTTATTTATCACTATACAAATGAAATATCGTAATTTATCCACATTAGAAATTGAGACTTTAGAGGCTCAGGGTTGTAAGGCCGATTGTTGGGAGAATATAAAAGTTCACCCTCTTTTTACCCCTGATTATATAAACAATACAACTTTTTCCGGGAAAATTAAGTTAGGTCTTTTTGAAGAAGAGTTCGTTTTACCGGGTGGATTGAAGAAACATTCTGGCTTGAATGGTGTATGCCTTCATAACTGCGAACTAGGGGATAATGTATTGATTGAGCATGTTCAAAATTATATTGCTAACTATCGTATAGGAAGTAAGGTTCGTATTCAGAATATACATCATCTGTATGTAGATGAAAAATCTACTTTTGGTAATGGAGTAGAAGTCTCTGTACTGAACGAGACAGGAGGACGTGAGGTTATGATGTATGATAATTTAACAGCTCATGTAGCCTATATTTTATCTTTCTATCGTCACCGTCCTGTATTAATAAAGAAACTACAGGAGATGATCATTGATTATTCGGAGCAGCAAGCTTCAATAATGGGGACAGTAGGAAATAATGTTGTAATTGTAAATACCGGAGCTGTAAAAAATGTTCGAATCGGGGATTTTGCTGCTATAGAAGGTGCTCGTTATCTGGAAAATGGAAGTATCAACAGTAACGAATATGATCCAGTTCATATAGGTTATAGTGTTATTGCCAACGATTTTATTATATGTTCGGGCTCAAAAGTAGAAGATGGAACAATGCTAACTCGTTGTTTTGTTGGTCAAGCCTGTCAATTAGGACATACTTATTCGGCAAGTGACTCACTGTTCTTTAGTAATTGTCAGGGAGAAAACGGAGAGGCATGTTCTCTGTTTGCAGGGCCCTATACGGTAACACATCATAAATCAACTCTGTTGATAGCCGGAATGTTCTCTTTTATGAATGCAGGTTCAGGTTCCAATCAGAGTAATCATATGTATAAACTGGGACCTATACATCAAGGCATTGTTGAACGGGGAGGTAAAACAACCAGTAATTCATATATACTTTGGCCTTCGCGTATAGGTGCATTTTCTTTGATCATGGGAAGGCATAACCATAACTCAGATACTTCTGATATGCCATTCTCATACCTGATTGAAGATAATAACGAAACTGTTTTAGTACCGGGGATAAATTTGCGGAGTGTAGGTACAATACGTGATGCACAGAAGTTTCCTAAACGCGACAGACGTAAAGATCCCAATAAATTAGATCAGATAAACTTTAACCTGCTAAGTCCTTATACGGTACAAAAGATGTTTAAGGCTGTTGATATTTTAAAAGGATTGCAAAAAACGTGTGGAGAAGTCTCTAGTTTATACACCTATCAAAACTGTCAAATCAAAGGAATTTCTCTTCGGCGAGGATTGAAATTGTATGATATGGCTATAAATAAGTTCTTGGGTAACTCTATTATATCAAGACTGTCTAATTGTCCTTGTCGCAATGATGAGGAAATAAGAGCGTGCCTAAAGCCGAATACAGATGTCGGGTTGAAAGAATGGAGTGATATCGGAGGAGTATTAGTTCCCCGTTCCGAAATAGATAGACTGATTGATGATATAGAGGCAGGGGTAATTACTAGAATAGAAGAAATAAGTGATAGATTCAGAGTTCTCCATGAAAATTATTATACAATTGAATGGACTTGGGCTTGGGAAAAGATTCAGGAATACTATGGCTTGTCTTTAGATACTATAACGGCTAAGGATGTAATAGATATAGTCAATCGATGGCGTAAAGCTGTAATTGAGCTAGATGAGATGATATATGAAGGTGCAAAGAAGGAATTTTCTTTATCCTCTCGTACTGGCTTTGGTGTGGATGGTGACAGACATCAGCAGAAAGAAGACTTTGAACAAGTACGCGGTATTTTTGAAGAAAATGCTTTTGTGCAAATTGTCTTGAAGCATATCGAAACCAAAACAAAATTGGGTGAAGATATGATATCTAAACTATCCAAGGCTGTATAAGAATAAAAAAACGCTGAATTTATAAATTCAGCGTTTTTTATATATCCTAATAATGTATTTCTACACTAATTATTTTTTAGGTTGTGTACGTTTAGCGTAACGGCTCATGAACTTGTCAACACGTCCAGCAGTATCCACAAGTTTTTGTTTACCTGTATAGAATGGATGTGATGCGCTAGTGATTTCAAGTTTCACTAATGGGTACGTTACACCGTCAACTTCAATTGTTTCTTTAGCGTTGATAGTAGAACGAGAGATAAATATCTCATCATTTGACATATCTTTGAAAACAACTGGACGATAGCTTTCTGGATGAATATCTTTCTTCATTTTATAGTTAGTTTAAATTTATTTCTTCTTTTTCAGCCGACAAAGATAGTTTATTTATCCAACTAAAACAAAATTTTTCTTTTTAATTTTCTAAATAAAGAATGCTTGAAATCGGTATTTTTTGATTTCATTTGTTGTTATAACTAATTGCTATAGATAATCAAAACTAAAACAGCTATGAAAAATCTATATTTATACTCTTTAATCATATCATTCGCGACCCTGATCAGTTGCAATAATAATAGAGCCCAGTTGTCGGGATCAACGATTGATCCGAATGATACTATAAATGAAAAAGCCATGTCAGAAAGTTCGAAATTATACCTTTTTGTAGGTACATATACGATGGGGGATAGTGAAGGAGTGTATGTTTATAAATTTGATACAATCTCAGGAAATGCTCAGTTTTGTAGCTCTCAGAAGGTGGATAATCCTTCATACCTGACGATTAGTAAGGATGGGAAGTTTATTTACTCTGTAGCTGAAAATAATAATAATACAGCGGCAGCTAACGCTTTCGAATTTAATAAAGAGGATGGTTCTATTTCTCCAATTAATACGCAATTGACCGGAGGTGCAGATCCTTGTTACATTACACTTGACGAGGGAGGAAAACATGTTGTTACAGCAAACTATTCAGGGGGCAGTATGACATTGTTCAATGTAAAAGAAAAAGGTGTATTGGATGTTGCTTCTCAGGTTATAAACTTCTCTGGAAAAGGAGTTAATGCAGAAAGACAAAATGCTCCTCATATTCACTGCGTACAATATTCGCCCGATGGAAATTATTTATTTGCTACAGATTTAGGTACAGATAGAATTTATAAATTCAAGGTGTCAAATGATTCAGCAAATTATTTGATGCCGGGAGAGCCAGCCTATTTTAAAGTGGCAGATGGCTCGGGACCAAGGCATTTCGGTTTTCATCCTAATGGTAAATATGTTTATTTGCTGAATGAACTATCTGGTTCAGTTATCGCTTTCAATTATAGTAAAGAGACTGGCGATTTTAGCGAGTTTCAAGCGATACAGGCAGATACCTTGAATGCCGGAGGTAGTGCAGATATACATGTGTCTCCCGATGGAAGGTTTCTGTATACATCGCATCGTCTGGAAGGAGATGGAATTGCTGTCTTTTCTATCAATCAGCTTGATGGATCACTAACAAAAGTGGGTTATCAACCGACCAACAAACATCCTCGTAATTTTGTAATTACTCCGAATGGAAAATTCTTGCTTGTCGCCAGCCGCGATGATAATACAATTCAAGTATTCCTAATTGATTCTAAAACAGGATTGCTGGAAGATACCCGTCAGGATATAATAGTAGATATGCCTGTTTGTCTGAAGTTTGTTTTATAAAAAAGAATAATCTTGTAAACTGAGTTTTTTGTTCGGGGGTAAATTGTTAACTTTAGCCTCCGAAAAAATAAATTAATAATTATGGTTACAATACTATTCACACATCCTTGGCATGGGAGCTTCAATCATGCTATCTTAGACACAGTTACTGCGAAACTAGAAAAAGAGGGTAGACCTTATCAGGTAATAGATTTGCCGAAAGATAATTTCAATCCATTGATGAAGGAAGCTGACCTTAAACTATACAGTGCAGGTAAATTTGACGATCCTCTTGTAGGCAAATATCAAAATATGCTGAAAGAGTCAGAAGAAGTTATCTTTATCTTTCCTATATGGTGGGGTATGATGCCTGCCGACCTGAAAGGATTTTTGGATAAAGTATTGCTTGTCGGATTCTCTCATTCATATGAGAATGGTTGGACTCCATTAATGACCAATATAAAGAAAACAACAATATTAACAACAAGTGAAAGCCCTACAGAAAACTGGAAGGTATTTATAGAAGATGTCTTCTTGAAAAACTTATACTCTCTAGGTTTTCAAAATGGAACATGGCTAAACTGTCAGGGAACTACACATGGAGGTAATGACAATCGTGTCAATTTCTTGAAACAAGTAGAAGAAATTATATAAAATATATTTTGCTCATCTGTAGTTGTTTATAATATGCTATAGGTGAGCAAATCTTATTATCCTTTTCCCTTAAAAAGGATACTTATATTACACAAACTTATGCATAAACTATTCAAGTTAATTTTCATAACTTGTATCTTGTTTTGTTCTTGCTCAAATGACGATAATCCTTCGGAAAGGGGAAGTATACTACCCAAGAGAATAAAAGTAGGAGTTTATTATTTTGGAGGATGGGCAGGAGTTAATGCCTTGTCTGAAGTACCCGAAGAACAAGAGTGGGCAAAAGATGCACCAACACACCTTACAAAGAGCTTATTCTACGAATATAGTGATCGCCAGCCTATATGGGGTTGGAGAGATGATTCTCTTGAAATAATGGAAGAGCAAATAGATCTAGCTGCTGATAATGGAATTGATTTTTTTATGTTTTGTTGGTACTGGAGCAATGATAAAGGAAGCATTAATAACGAACGAATTGATAATTTCTCTGCTCACAAGTGTATAGATCTCTATTTGAAGGCAAAGAACAAGCATCGCCTCAAATTTGGGATATTAATAGCAAACCATGAAGGCGCAGAAATAGTGGGTGAAGAGAATTGGGTGGAGGCTGTAAGGTGTCTTAGTCAATATTTCAAAGATGAGCAATATATAACTATTGACGGAAAGCCCTGTTTGTCTATATTCAATCCGAATGGTTTGAATCAAAAAGAACGGGATACGATGCAAAAAACAGCACTCGCTTTAAATATCGATAGCTTGAGCATTGTTGCGTGCGGAAGTGCTCCAAATGCTAAAGAATATCAGTATAGGACACACTATAATGCTATTCCTGTTGGGGATAATAAAGGTAATCCGGAACGAGATTACGATGATCTGCTTGAGGTAACCGAAAGGGAGTGGGTGGTAACAAGCCAGCCTTATATTCCATCCGTATCAGTGGGGTGGGATCCCAGACCATGGAAGGAGTGGCGAAATGGGGAGAAAGCAGATACCAATGGTTGGTATTTTGTGAATAATACTCCGGAGAAATTTAAAAGTAGTTTACTCAGAGCAGCAGAATGGATCGAAGCTTATCCAGAGGCAACAGTAAAAGAAAAAATGGTAATGATTTATGCATGGAATGAATTTGGCGAAGGAGGCTATTTAGTTCCTAGCAAGGGGGATGAGGATGGAGAACATCTCAGAATGATAAAAGAGGTCGTACATTCCGCTAAGTCAGATGCTCAATAGGAATAGATGTATTACAATAATATATAGTAAATAGGCATTCGTTAAATCGAATGCCTATTTTATTATATTTAATTTTTAATCTACCTTTGCACCTTCTAAAAAATAAAAGAATTTTTAATGCTAATAGTTGACAGTTTAAAAGTTGAATTAGGCGACAGAATATTATTTGATAATATAAGCTACATAATTAACGAAAAAGATAAAATTGCTTTGGTGGGTAAAAATGGTGCGGGGAAAAGTACCATGTTGAAAATGTTGGCCGGAGTGAATACACATTATAAGGGAACAATCACCAGCCCCGATGGTTCTACTGTAGGTTATCTGCCTCAGGTGATGAAAATCTCGGACGAACGTACTGTCAGAGAAGAAGCATCTTTGGCTTTCGAGCATATCTTCGAGCTACAGGCTAAGATAGAAGATATGAATAAGCAGTTGGAAACTCGTACCGACTACGAATCAGATGATTATGCAAAACTGATCGATGATTTTAGCCATGCACACGAACGTCTGGCGATGGTAGAGGGAATCAATTTTGAAGGAGAGGTTGAGAAAGCTTTGCTTGGCTTAGGTTTCAAACGTACCGACCTGGATCGTCCAACAAGCGAATTTAGTGGAGGTTGGCGAATGAGAATAGAATTGGCTAAACTTTTGCTGCGTAATCCCGATGTGTTATTGTTAGATGAGCCTACCAATCACCTTGATATTGAGTCTATCGGTTGGCTAGAAGAATTTATCACTACTCAGGCTAAAGCGGTCGTTTTAATTTCGCACGACAGAGCTTTTATCGATGCAGTTACTACCCGTACCATAGAGTTGACTATGGGACGTATATATGATTACAAGGTAAACTATACTAAATATTTGGAACTTCGTCAGGAACGTCGCCAACAGCAAATTCATGCTTGGGAGGCGCAGCAAAAGCAAATAGCAGAAATGGAGGAGTTTATCGAACGCTTCAGGGCTCAGGCGGCAAAAGCAGTGTTGGTTCAGAGCCGTGTTCGTCAACTAGAAAAGATGGAACGAGTGGAGATAGATGAGGAAGATAAATCTCAAATTCGTATTCGTTTCCAACCAGCTACGCGTTCGGGAACATATCCTCTTACAGTAGACATGCTTACCAAAAAATACGATGACAATCTGATTTTTAGTAATGTAAACCTGATGGTAGAAAGAGGAGAGAAGATAGCATTGGCCGGAAAGAATGGAGAAGGTAAATCTACATTTGTAAAATGTGTGATGGGCGAGACTCCTTACGAGGGAGATATTATGCTTGGGCACAATGTCGAAATTGGCTATTTTGCTCAAAACCAAGCAGACCTTTTGGATGAAGACCTAACTGTTTTTGAAACGATTGATAGAGTAGCAGAGGGAGATATCCGTACTCAGATACGCAATATATTAGGCGCATTTATGTTTAATAAAGACGATTCTGATAAAAAGGTGAAAGTATTATCAGGAGGAGAAAGAACTCGTCTGGCTATGATAAAGTTATTACTGGAGCCTGTTAACCTGCTTATTCTCGATGAGCCTACCAACCACCTTGACCTGAAGACTAAAGAAGTGCTCAAGAATGCTCTTTTGGATTACGATGGTACAGTTATTCTTGTCTCGCATGATAGAGATTTTCTTGATGGACTTGTAACCAAAGTGTATGAGTTTTCCGATAAAAAAGTTCGTGAACATATAGGCGGTATAAAAGATTTCTTGGCAAAGAAAAAGGCTTTGAGTTCTTAAAAGAAATAAAATAAATAAAGCACTGAATTTTCAGTGCTTTATTTATTTTTATTTATATGGAAATATTTAATACAAATATATTTCTCTCATCTTAGCTATATCCACATTCAGAACTTTGGTCAGATAGTTTTCTACAGTACCATGATCTTTCTTTATTCTGTCTAATCCAGCTTGTAAGAATTCGGATTTAACCTCGAATAATGAAGATAAATTCGGGTTTTCTGCTTTTATTTTACTGTATTTGTTTGCTAAATATACATTCGATAATAAATAATCTTTCATTATAGTTTGCTCGTCTACTCCCAGAGCCGATAAGATCAATGCTGCTCCCATACCTGTTCTGTCTTTTCCCGCCGAACAATGAAACATTAGAGGTGTATCGGAATCACTTTGCAATAATTCAAAAAACTTTTTATAACGATCTATACAGTCTGGGTCTGTAACGAGTAAGATGTTCATTTCTTTCATTAGCGAATCAATCTTTTCGGAAGTTATATCCTCTTTGCTTAGAGAAAAAGCATTCATTAAGTTTCCAGGAGATATAGATAGTTTATAGTTCTCTTTTACCGATGATGGGTTTTTATCAGGTAATTGAGTGCATTCTTCCTCTGAGCGGAAATCCACGATGGATACAATTGGTATCTCTGCTAAATATTGTAAATCATCTTTTGTTAGGTTATGCAAATCATCGGAGCGGAATATTTTCCCCCATTTTACATATTTCCCTTCTTGAGTACGATAGCCTCCTAAATCCCTGAAATTATATCCACCTGTCATAGGCAGGTGCCTGTCTGCTGCAATAGCTTTTCCATGCTCAGTTACCACCTGAAAGTAAGATCTGGCTTGACTAGGTACATCGATAGGGAATGTTCCACTATTTGTGCCTTGAGCAATAGGACTCTCTAAGTTGATTTGATCTATAGATGGACCTCCATAGATACTCCACTCGCCTTGAGTATAAATCTGCATAGAGGCAGACTTCGTTGTTTTGTCACGTATAATATTTACGTCTTTTGATATATCCATACCTGAATATTCTGCTTTTTGTACTGATTCTTTCTTACAAGATGTTATTAAAAAGAAGCCTAATATAATTATAAAAAATGATTTATTCATGTGTAGTATATTGAGGATCTATTGTTAGATGAAAACAAAGTTATATAAAATAATAACAATTTTAATGCTCAAAACCTTGTCTTGAATAAAATTGATCTTTATTATAGTAAAGTAAGAATTATTCGTTAAAATTATACCTTCTGTATAGAAATTTTAGGGTCAAATATTTTATCTTTGCGCCTTAAAAACACTAAAAAACTAGAACAATGGGTGGATTTTTTGGAACGATCTCTAATACAGCATGTGCAACAGACCTTTTTTATGGTATAGATTACAATTCTCACTTAGGTACACGTCGAGGAGGAATGGTAACTTTACATGAAGGAGTCTTTAATCGCGCGATCCATAATCTGGAAAATTCATATTTCAGATTGCGTTTTGAAGCTGATTTAGATAAGTTTCAGGGGAATTCGGGAATAGGAGTTATCAGCGATACAGATCCCCAACCCATCTTTTTAAGTTCACATTTGGGAAAATATGCTGTTGCAACAGTCGCGAAAGTGAACAATATAAGTGAACTGGAAAAGGAAATATTAGATAATGGTGGTCACTTTACAGAGTTTAATTCGGGACAGATTAATCAAACTGAACTTATTGCTTTATTGCTCTCTGAGAAAAAATCTTTTATAGAGGGAATAGAGTATGTCTTTAGCAAGATCAAAGGCTCGTGTTCTATGCTTATTCTTACCGAAGATGGAATTATCGCAGCCAGAGACAGATGGGGAAGAACACCGGTTTTGGTAGGCAAGAAAGATGGGGCATATGCTGTATCTAGTGAACCTTGCAGTTTTCCAAACTTGGAATATGAACTAGTATATAATATTGGTCCGGGCGAAATTGTAAAATTGACTTCGGATAGTATGACCCAGTTGCACAAGCCTAATGACAAAATGCAAATATGTTCATTCTTATGGGCCTATTATGGTTATCCAACATCAGATTACGAAGGTATAAATGTAGACACAGTGCGTCATGCTTGTGGTATGGCGATGGCAAAAAAAGATACTGTTGAAGCGGATTATGTGGCTGCAATTCCAGAGTCGGGTATTGGGATGGGATTGGGTTACTCAGAAGGTAAAGGCATCCCTTACCGTAGAGCACTAATTAAATATACTCCAACTTGGCCAAGAAGCTTTACTCCTGCTAACCAAAAAATAAGGGAGTTGGTCGCAAAAATGAAACTGATTCCGAATCATCAATTGCTCAAAGATAAAAAGATAATATTCTGCGACGATTCTATTGTTAGAGGAACTCAACTTAAGGACAATGTGGAAATTCTTTATGGTTACGGAGCCAAAGAGGTGCATATACGTATTGGTTGTCCCCCTATTTTATATTCTTGTCCTTTTATTGGGTTTACCACATCTCGTTCTCCATTAGAGCTAATTGCTCGCCGTACAGTAAAAGAATTGGAAGGTGATGAAAATAAGGATCTGAAGAAATATGCAACCACCGATTCAGAACAATATACAAACATGGTTGAGTGTATTAGAAAGAAATTGAAAATTACTACACTCAAGTATAATTCTGTCGAAGATCTGGTTGAATCAATAGGATTACCTAAAGAGAGTATTTGTACTTATTGTTATAATGGAGAGGGCGAAGATTATTAATCTATAGCATAGAAAGTTAAAACTTTTTTCGATTAACTACCTTTTTTCTAATAGTTATTTGTTTTTTCAAAAATATATATATCTTTGCAATGCTTTTGACACACTGCGATACGACTTTAGTATCTTTATAATCCAAGATTTTACTACTCGTTCTAATATTAACTTATTAAGTTAATGTCTGTTTTGGAAAATATAATGGAGGAGAAATTGTGTGGATCATACAGTATTCAATAAATAAGGAGATTCAAAAATAAGAGGTATAGAAAATGTAAATTAGATTCTCTGTCTACGTATATGGTTAATTTATAAATGATTTACTTGGGTAATAACAGGACCTTAAATAGACTATGTCGCTTTCTGTAAAATGTTACGCTAAGATACTCAAAGACCACTTTCAACCACTTTCAATTGAAGTATTATATCAAAATTAAATATTAAAATAAATATACGATGCGTATATACAATATTTTAGAACTAAACGAAAAACTTACTATAGAATTACGAACTATAGCAAAAGAGTTGGGGATAAGAAGACCCGATGCATATAAAAAAGATGAGCTTATCTATAAAATACTAGATGAGCAGGCTATACTGGAAGCTAAAAATAAAAATTCGGAAAGCTATCAGAGTGAAGATAGAATTGAACAAAAACAAAAAAGAGCTCAAAGTAAAAATAAACCAGTAAAGGAGAAGGCTAAACCAATAGCAGTAGAGGATAAAAAAAATCAGTCGGAAGAAGTAGCTGCAGAAAAAAAAATAGAGAAAAAGGAACCTCAGCGTCCTCTACAGGTGGAAAAACCTAAAGCTATAGAGCCTCAAAAAGAGAATAAACCTGCTGTTGTAACAAAAACAGAAGTAACTGAAAAAGTTGCTACTCCTGTTTCTCAACCGAAAGAAATCTTTATTAAGAAAAATCAGCCGGAAGAAAATCAACCAAAGCAAGATATATCCAAAAAAGATGTTCCTAAGCAGCAACAGCCTGTAGCAAAACCGACTCAATTAGTATTTAAATCAACCAAAGTAAGAGAGCAAAAAGAGGAAGAACCCGTTCCTAGCTTACCTTTACTTACTCCTCTAGAAGTTGATTCTGATGTGAAACCAATAGAAATGGTAGAAGTATCTCAGTCTCAACCAAAAACAAATAAACCACAGAATCAGAATAATCAGAAAAATAATCAGCCGCAAGAAAAAGCTTTTGATTTCGAAGGAATACTTACAGCTACTGGAGTACTAGAGATAATGCAAGAGGGTTACGGCTTTTTACGTTCTTCAGATTATAACTATATGTCATCTCCTGATGATGTTTATATATCTCAATCTCAAATCCGTTTGTTCGGTTTAAAAACCGGAGATATTGTAGAAGGACCTATACGTCCTCCTAAAGAATCAGAAAAATTCTTTCCTCTTGTAAAAGTGGATAGAATAAATGGTCGTACACCTGAGGAGGTGAGAGATAGAGTACCATTTGATCATTTAAAGCCTTTGTTTCCGAATGAAAAATTCAAACTGACAAAAGGAAGAAATGATAATCTTTCTAGCCGTGTGGTTGATCTTTTCTCTCCTATAGGGAAAGGACAACGTGGACTGATCGTTGCACAGCCAAAGACAGGTAAAACGACTTTATTGAAAGATGTAGCAAATGCTATAGCTGACAACCATCCGGAAGTGTATATGATCGTACTGTTGATCGATGAGCGCCCTGAGGAGGTGACAGATATGGAAAGAAGTGTTAATGCCGAGGTCATAGCTTCTACATTCGATGAACCTGCCGATCGCCATGTGAAAATAGCAGAGATCGTTTTGAACAAAGCGAAAAGAATGGTTGAGTGTGGTCATGATGTAGTTATTCTATTAGACTCTATCACTCGTTTGGCTCGTGCTTATAATACAGTGCAGCCTGCATCTGGTAAAGTGTTAACAGGAGGGGTAGATGCAAATGCCCTTCATAAACCAAAACGTTTCTTTGGTGCTGCTCGTAATATCGAGAACGGAGGCTCGCTTACCATTATAGCTACAGCACTTACCGAAACAGGTTCTAAGATGGATGACGTGATCTTCGAAGAATTTAAAGGAACAGGTAATATGGAACTTCAGCTTGATCGTAAATTATCAAATAAACGCATATTCCCGGCTGTGGATATTATCTCTTCAAGTACACGTCGTGATGATCTGTTACTTGATCAGGATACACTTAGCCGCATGTGGGTGCTACGTAATTTCCTTTCAGATATGAACTCGGTAGAGGCAATGCAATTCTTAGAAAGCAGATTGCGTAAAACGATAAATAATGAGGAGTTCTTAATTTCTATGAATGACTAGATAGGTAGAATTTATCATAATATACATTCAAAAGCAAGAGTAAAAGTTTAACTTTACTCTTGCTTTTATTGTTATATAAATAAAAATTTATGGGACACAATCATGATCATGCTCACGGATACACTCATGCAGATAAGGCTAACAAGAAAGCTTTAACTATCAGTTTTGCTCTGATTGCAGGGTTTATGTTTGTTGAGTTTATAGGTGGATATATAACTCAGAGTCTGGCTTTGATCTCAGATGCAGGGCATATGTTAAGCGATGCTGTAGCTTTAGGTCTTAGTCTGAGTGCAATTATTTTTGGGGCAAAGGCAGCAACTTCTTCAAAAACATACGGATATAAGCGATTCGAAATATTAGCAGCTTTGCTCAATGGTATTGTACTAATTGTTTTAGCTGTATTTATCTTCAAGGAAGCGATAGAAAGACTTTCAGCTCCTTCTATGGTGATGGGGCAAGGGATGATGATTATTTCCGTTATAGGGTTGATCATCAATCTAATTGTAGCTTGGGTTTTGCATTCCCAAGGCTCAACAGAAGAGAATTTAAATGTTCGAAGTGCTTTTTTGCATGTTATAGGAGACCTATTGGGCTCTGTCGGTGCTATTATCGCTGCTGTCTTAATTTTGCTGTTCGATTGGTATATTGCTGACTCTATAGCCAGTATGATTGTCTCTCTTTTGGTACTATTTAGCGGATGGAATGTACTGAAAGAGTCGGTGAATATATTGATGGAAGCAAAACCGGCTAATATAGATTCAGCTAAAATGATTGAGATCTTAAAATCGATTGATGGGGTAGAAGACGTACACGATTTGCATATCTGGATGTTAACATCTGATTTTTCTGTAATGACTGTTCATTTGAGAGTGAAAGCAAATACAGATAGAGACTATGTCTTAGAAAAATCTAAAAGCGAGATTTTTAAGAATTTCGGTATCAGGCATGCTACAATACAGATAGAAGGTCGAGATCTTTGTACATACGACGAAACGTGTAATTAGAGCTACGAAACTAATTACACATTTTCTTTTATATCAATCAAGTGTTATGTCAGAATAACTGTAACGCCTCTTGCTCCATGTGCTCCAACCACCAGAGCCTGTTCTATATCGGCAGTCTTTGATGGACCGGAGATGAATACGCCATATCCTTTGTCACTAAATTCGAGTTTAGCGTAAGCTTCATGCATATTGTTAACAAGCTTATCTTTATCTAAAATAATAACAAGGAACTCAGAGATAAAATATAAAGCTCTGTTTATGGTGTTTTGAGGAATCCATACACAGCCATTTTCGGCAACGCCTATTTCTCCTTTTACAATTCCTAGTTCTATCCCATTCAATTGTTTAGCATCTTCTATCAAATCAGGGTTTAAAGTAGCTATTTCTATTTCTGCTAAATTAGATGCAATAGATGTAGCTTCAGGGTATTTTTCCTTGATGACATCATTGATAGATTGCCCTTGTTTTAACTCAATGGCTTCGCCTCCAACGGTACGACTAACTTCTATAAATTGACTTATCTTATCATTATATTGTATCCCTTTTAGATCAATATCTGGCATTTCATATTTTTCCTGAATATGATTTGCTGTATTTTCCAAGATGCTATTTTTATTGCTCATCGAACTTAATTTTTATCATATTTGACTTTCCCCTTTTTCCACATGTCAGTAAATGATTCTGATGCAAATTTTGGTAATTCTCTTCCCTTACCCCAGTCATTTAATCCGTTGTAAAGCAAAAAACGAGGTAGAACGTTAACTACAGGAGCAAACCTTAATGCCGTTTTGAAAAGAGATGGTGAGGAGAATACTAGTTTAAGTCCTACAGACATGCTCTTTTTTACTTTATCAGCTTTCCCTAGCGAATCTAAATCCTGTCTCCATTTATATATTTGATTAGCTAGATCAATCTTGGCAGGGCATACATTGTTGCAAGAGTAGCATAACGAACATGCAGAAACATTGTCGTAATATTCTTTAGGCGATTTTAGCATACCTAGATTTATTCCGATTGGTCCTGGTATGAAATACGTATAAGAGTATCCTCCTGTTCTGCGGTATACAGGGCAGGTATTCATACATGCACCGCATCGTATACATTTAAGGGTTTGTATATGATCGGGATTGCTGATGATATCACTACGCCCATTATCTACAATGATAAAGTGCATTTCTCCGTCTTGCTTAGGTTTTCTATAATGAGAAGTATAACTTGTTACGGGTTGACCAGTAGCAGAACGAGCTAGCAGGCGTGTAAATACACTTAAAGATTTCAGGTCGGGGATTACTTTCTCTATTCCCATCGATACGATATGTACCTTTGCTAGTGAAGTCCCCATATCGGCATTTCCTTCATTCGTGCAAACAACAACATCGCCCGTTTCTGCAACACCAAAGTTACATCCTGTCATAGCTACATCTGCTGTAAGAAATTCATTCCTCAAATGCATGCGAGCCGCACGAGTTAAATAGGTGGGATCGCTATTGTCTTTTTCTGTATGTAATTTTTCTTCAAAGAGAGTGCCTACCTCCTGTCTTTTTAGATGTATAGCAGGCATAACAATGTGGCTCGGAGGTTCGTTTAGTAACTGTAAAATACGTTCACCTAAGTCACTTTCTACCACATCTATACCTTTGTCTATTAAGAAAGGATTGAGATGACATTCTTCGGTAAGCATCGATTTACTCTTTACAAGCTTTTTCGCTTTATGCTTCTGTAGTATGTCATATACTATTTGGTTATGTTCATTCGCATCCTTTGCCCAATGTACAATAACACCATTTTCTTCAGCTTTTTGGCTAAACATATCTAGGTATTTGTCCAAATGCGAAATTGTATGCATTTTAATCTTACTAGATAACTCTCTCAGTTCTTCCCATTCGGGTAGAGCCATTGCCTGACGGTCACGTTTTTCCCGAACCATCCATAAAGTTTCATTATGCCATTGCTCTTGGTCTTTATTTTGAATGAAACGCTTTGCTGCTTCTGCATGTTTTGTACTCATAGTCCGGCTGCTAAAATTTGAACAACATGAATAAATTTAATCGGAAGTTTTTCCCTTTCTACAATGCCTTGCATATGCATAAGGCACGAGCTGTCGGCTCCCGTTATGTATTCGGCTCCTGTATTCATATGGTTTTTCACTTTATCTTGTCCCATACAGACAGAAGTTTCCGGTTCTTCTATTGAAAACATTCCCCCAAAACCACAGCATTCATCAACCTTTTCAGGTTCTAAAACTTCTATTCCTTTGACTAAATGAAGTAGATCTTTTATTTTAGAAAATCGGGGTATATTCAACTCACTAGCGGAGCTTAGATGCAATTCTCTTACTCCATGACAGCTATTGTGTATACTCACTTTGTGAGGAAATGTGCCTGGAATAGTATTAACTTTCAGAATGTCGTGAAGAAACTCGCAGATGTCATATATTTTCTCACTAGTCTGACATACATGTCCATGCTTTTTTAGTAGTGGAGGATAATTCTCTTTAACAAAAACAGCACAGCTTGGCGATGGAGATACAACATATTCGTACTCGTTGAAAAGCTTATCAAATTGATTTGCCAAAGGAACAGCCTTATCTTCAAATCCGGCATTAGCCATTGGCTGACCACAGCAAGTTTGATTCAGAGGGTAGTCTACGTCTATTCCATAACTAGATAACAGTTTATATGCCGCTACTCCTACCTCAGGATAAATAGCATTAATATAACATGGAATGAAAAGTCCGATTTTCATATTTTAGATTTCTTTTTAGTCTGAATGGATGTATAAAGATACTTTATTTTAAGCAAATAAACATGAAAAAAAGGCTTAAGGATTTCTCTCTTAAGCCCTTTCACGATTGAAAAACTTAACCTTTGGTTTCTAAATACACCACATGGGTTTGTAAGTATTCCTCAAGACCATGTTTTCCGTCAGCTCCGCCAATACCCGATTTGCGCCATCCGGCGTGGAATCCTTGCATTGCTTCGAAGTTCTCACGGTTAACATAAGTCTCTCCAAATTTCAGTGCTCTCACTAATTTGAAAGTCATATCTAAATTTTGAGTGTATATCGATGATGTTAGTCCATATTCACAGTCATTTGCCCACTCTATAGCTTGGTCTACATCCGAGAATTCAACTATAGGTAATATCGGGCCGAATGTTTCTTCTTGGATAATATCCATCTTTTGGGTAACCTCAGAAAGAACAGTTGGTTCAAAGAAATATCCTTTATCTCCAACACGTTTACCTCCACATTCTAGTTTAGCACCTTGTTGAATTGCATTGGCTACTTTCTCTTCCATAGATTTTAATGAGTTGGCTTCAATTAGAGGCCCCATGTCTAAATCTTTTGTTTTGGCTGTATCCCCGAAAGTTACAGCTTTCATTGCTTCAACTACTTTCTTAATGAAAGCATCTTTAATATTCTTATGGACATATACTCTCTCTGCACAGTTGCAAACTTGTCCTGTATTAATAACTCTTGATGCTACAATACTCTTTACTGCCAGATCAAGATCCGCATCTTCCATAACGATTGCAGGAGCTTTTCCTCCCAACTCTAAAGATACTTTTATGACATTTTTAGCAGCCGCCTCCATTGTTTGAATACCAGCTCCGACACTACCTGTTAAACTTACCATTCCTACTTTAGGGTTAGAGGATAGTTCATGTCCTATTACAGATCCTCTACCATTAATCAGATTGAAAACTCCTTTAGGTAGACCTACTTCTTCTACAATTTGAGCAAATACATATGCATTTTCAGGAGTTAATTGACTTGGTTTTACAACAATTGTATTCCCTGTAACAAGAGCAGGTGCAGCTTTACGAGCAACTAAGAAAAAAGGGAAATTCCAAGGTAAGATTCCTGTAGTGACACCTATTGGTTTTTTGAATAAGAATATATTTTCGTGAGGACGATCGCTTTGTATAATTTCACCCTCGTATCGGCGAGCCCATCCAGCCATGTATTCTAGATAGTCGGCAGTGAAATTTACTTCTGTATTTGCCAATCCGTATGTCTTACCCCCTTCTTTTATAATGATGTCGGTCAATTCTTGTTCTCTTTTTCTGATACCGGCGGCAATTTTTATTAGATAGCTAGCGCGCTCTACTGCAGGAAGCTTACTCCATTGATCTTGTGCTTTTTCTGCTGCATCAATAGCAGCCTTAGTATCTTCTATAGTTCCCTCTGGTTGACGTGAAACAACTTCTTCTGTTGCAGGATTTAAGACATTGATCCATTTTCCTGACTTATTCTCGACGAACTTCCCGTCAATAAACATTTTTAGTTCTTTCATGATGCTTTTAGATTTTATTTAAAGGTGTTTGTTATGTTTTTTTTATTTTAATTCTAATGTGTTAAATTAACAACGAAGGATCGGTTTTTTATACTTCTCTTACAGTATTAGTGTTTTTCTTCAATTTTTAGATTGAATCAAAGTTATTACATCATAGCTTATTTCTGTTTAGAATAATGATTTACCTACTTTTTAAAATGATTTTTTAATATAACTTAATCTTTTGATACTGCTTTTTAATTTTTAAAAACACAGATCATATATGTTGTAGGATAAGAAATGGAATTTTGAGGTATTTGTTTTAAATAATAATGAACGAAGCCTCGCAGAAACCGTAATTGGCTGATAGTTATCACTACCTATTTTCCCAAACAAGCAGAGATATGTGGAGACAATATATATTGAGCTATTAACGGTTGATGTAATAAGTACATATATCCGCAGGCTTCGTTATTATTTTTCTGTTATTTTTATTCTTCGATATATTAGTGCTTCAAATGCTTTTAATTCTCAAAAGAGAAAATAAGGTTTTATTTATTGGTTTTTTATTGTGTAGCCACTTTTGTTTTGGAGTAGCTTAATGTTAAATAATTCTCGAGCAAATTAAGTGATTATTTTTTTATTGACAAAGAAAAGAATGAACAATTTAAAGCCGTATTGAAGTTGTTTTTACGTTCACATTTAAAGTAGTACTAATCATCTGTTAGTCTAGTTTGAATTGAGCTTTGTAAAAATGAGTCTTTCTTGAGTTTATTTTAATTAATTAACTATTAAAATTTGCTATTATATTTTGTGAAATATAATTTTGTGAAATATAATTGATCGAAAATGTTTGATGAACTAAAACTAAATAATCAGCTTTGTTTTCCTACTTACGCTTTGTCAAGGCAAATAACGAATATGTACAGACCCCATCTGGAAAAATTAGGGCTGACATATCCTCAATATCTGGTGTTGATGGTATTGTGGGAATACAAACAAGTAACAATAAAATGTTTAGGTGAATTATTGTGGCTCGATACAGGGACATTAACTCCGTTGCTGAAAAGAATGGAGGCTAGTAAATTGCTGATTAGGAAAAGATCGGAAGATGATGAAAGAGTTGTGAATGTGTCTATAACTACTAAGGGTCAGGCTTTGGAGAAAGATGCAAAAGCGATTCCATCGGAAATTAAAAAAGAATTAAAGATGACTGATAGTGAGGTTGAAGAGTTGAGAGAACACCTAAAATATATACTATCTACAATTAGTAAAAACAAATAATAGAAAAATCTGTTTATAAAGTATATGGGTTTATTGAAAGATTTTGAATGGCGATATGCAACTAAGAAGTTTGATTCTACAAAGAAGATAGAACAGCCATTGGTAGATCAAATAATTGAAGCAGCATGGTTAGCTCCAACTTCGTCAGGGTTACAACCTTTTCGAATAATTGAGATAACTGATGAAAATTTGAAAAAGAAAATAGTTACGATTGCATACAATCAACAACAAGTAGCAGACTGTTCCCACTTATTGCTCTTTGCTGGATGGGATAATTATTCGGAAGATAGGATTGATAATATATATAAATGTATTGCTTTGGAAAGAGGACAGAATCCTGATTTCTACAATAGCTATACCACAAGATTAAAGAAAACATATACATCACAATCCGAGGAAGAGAATTTTAAGCATATAGCACATCAAATTTATCTTGCTTTTGGATTTGCTATAGCAATGGCAGCAGAACTAAAAATAGACTCTACTCCTATGGAGGGGTTTGATACGGAAGAGTTAGATAAATTATTGGATCTGAATAAAGAAGGACTAAGAAGCGTCTTGTTGCTTCCATTAGGATATAGAGATGAGGATAATGATTGGTTAGTTAATCAAAAGAAAGTACGTCATCCTAAAAAAGAATTCTTATTAAAAATATAATAACTTATTAAATCAAAAACATTATGGCAAAAATTACATTCAAAGGATCAGCTGTAAATACAAATGGTGAATTACCTGCAAAAGGTTCTGTTGCACCAGACTTTACATTGGTTAAATCTGATTTATCAGAAGTTTCATTGAAAGACCTAAAAGGAAAAAAACTAATTCTAAATATTTTCCCAAGCTTAGATACTGGCGTATGTGCTGCATCAGTTCGCCGATTCAACAAAGAAGCAGCAGGTTTATCTAATACAGTAATATTAGCAGTATCTGCTGACCTTCCTTTTGCTGCAGGACGTTTCTGTACAACAGAGGGTATTGATAACGTACATCCTGCATCGGTTTACAGAAACCCTGAATTTGCAGACAAATATGGTGTATTAATGGTAGATGGTCCGCTTAAAGGACTTCTAGCTCGTTCTATCGTTGTTGTTGACGAAGAAGGAAAAGTTGTGTACACTGAATTAGTTCCTGAAATAACTACAGATCCTAATTTCGAAGCAGCTCTTGCTGCTGTGAAGTAAATAATATTACATCTATAGGAGAGAGGTTTTGGGTATTAATCCAGAACCTTTTTTCTTTCATATGAGTTATCTTTGCACTAAGAGTTAAACTTTCTGTAATCAAACTTATTTAAGCATAATAATGCTAGCTTTAATTATTCGTAATAAAATCTGAAAATTAAAAGAATGCAAAGACGTGGGAATATAACAGTGTTGATCTTAGGAGTTCTTATCGGATTTCTATTGACTTTGATGTTTAGAGGTGGTAATAAGAAAGAAGCAGAAGCTGAGATTTCTCATACAATGATTATTGAAAAAATAGAGAGTCTAGGCAATCTGGAAGTTTTGAAATATAGTATTCAAGATATTGTTGAATATAAAAAGATACGTCAATGGTTTCCGAATGCTAAGGCCGCTATATTAATATCAGGAGAGATTATTTCTTGTGTTGATTTATCTAAGATCAGTCCCGAAGACATATATACTTCCGGAGATTCGATCAGATTAAACCTGGCTTCGCCTGAGATATGTCATGTGAAAATAGATCACTCTAAGTCTAGAGTATATGATGTAAAGTATGGTTTATGGGAATCTATCGAGATTGTTGACGAGGCATATAAATCAGCAGAAAAACAACTAAAAGAGAGAGCTCAAGAGTTAGATATTAAGCCTAAAAGTAGAGATAACGCAGTAAATCTTCTTACCCCAATCTTGAATAGTATGGGATTTAAACATGTATTAATAAGCTTCGACAATAGGAGAGAGACGACCTTATCCGATAGATGAATTTTTAAGAGTGCAATTTGTTGTCATACTTGCTTGCTTTGATAAAAATGTTTGAAAAGAAAATAGGTGTCAAAAAGAAGAATAACGGAATAATACCTGAGGCTAACATTACATATCCTAGAATAGATAACCCTCCGATATAATCGTATTTTTCAGCTTTGATGAGGCTAGAACCTATCAGAATTTGCATGAACGCCCATAATACATATAGTCCGATTAGTAGAAACGTAAAAAGCCCATCAAGATCACGACCTAATTGAAAGCTTGTTCCAATTGAGATCAGTATAGGAACAGATATCATACTAACTATATACCATCGTAAATTGGAAAAAATATTATCTAGCGGATGGTAAAAATTGTTGAGGTATTTATAGAAATTTATTAATACCCATACGTATAAAAGCAGAATTGTAGTTGAGAAGAAAATAATAGTTGTTGATATAGCTTCAGCTGATGGAGATTTTATATTTATCCATAGAGGAAGAAAACAGAATCCTATAGAAACGACGGATAATAATACAGATATAATACTTATTGCTTTAAAATTCTGACTAACTAAAGAAAAGGCATTTTTATTTCCTTCAATAACGCCATGATAAGGACGCCATCCGCACTTGATACATATATTTGAATCTTCTATTATCGGAGAATTACAATTTGGACAGTTTGCCATAATAGTATATTTAAGGTTTATACTGAACAAATATAACATTTTAAAAGCGAAGAGCTTTCTTTCTTAAGGATAACTTTAAGACATAAAAGAAGTGTAGTCTTGTAAAGTTAAAAAGAAAGTTCGAGTTTTACTACGGGGAGTTTCCACAGAACTATAAGAGGAATCTCTTATAATTCTTTGTTCTTTTAACAAAAATGATTGAATAATTGTTCAATATAAAATGAAATATTTCTTGTAATTTTATAGACTATATCCAAATTATATTAATTTTGGAATATAAGTACTGGAAACAATTACAAGATATTTTCAGTAAAAGCATAAACATGAACTTATCAGACAAAAGACATATTTATAAAATACTCTTTCTCTTTGTTTTTCTTTGCGCCTTATTGAATGTAAAGACGGCTGAGGCGGGAGGAAGTAATAAAGATTCTATTCCGTCGGACTCAATTATAAAAGTATCTGTTTATCCAACTTCCTCTAAAGAAAGAAGTGATATTTATAATAGTATATGGGGAAAACATTGCAGGGACTTGTATTATACACCTGTAACAGTTCCTATTCTTCCTACTACTAGATTAGAAAATATCACTATTGTCTCACATATCAAAGAATTAGGAGGAATATATGTGAGGGAAGAGAAAGGTAAAAGTTTTTTGATTAAGCCATTAGGAGGTTCTTCTGTTTTTTTGCAATCTGATTTTTTTCAAGAGATGTATCACAAGGCTGATTTCAAAGATACATATATGGATAAATTCATAGCAGATGCGTATACGATAATAAATCCTTATACTTTTCTAGTCTCAAATCATCTGGCCAAAGAGATTGATTTATATGTGAATAATCCTGAGTTGTATTATTTATCCTCATGCTCATTCTTAGATACTATTGTAGATGGGATTAAGGATCAAGGTCGGATAGCGAGTGTCGCTGAAATTCAATACGAAGAATTTAGCAGGCCTACAATATCTACAGATAGCTTATTAAGTCTTATAGAATCTTCGGGTAAAAATCTTGTAGATCAGCGATTATATATCAGAGAACGGCTTTTCGATATGCTGATAGGAGATTGGAATAAAATACCGGAAAATTGGCGCTGGCAACTTAGGGGTGAAAAATACGGAGATTTGTTTGAACCAATCGTGATAGATAGAAGCCATGCTTTTACAAGGGTTGAAGGTTTCATGTTTAAACAAATGTTGGATGTTTTGTCTTTGGGCTTTATCTCAAATTACGAAGGGGAGATAAAGAATGTGAAGCAATTCAATAAATTAGGCTTTTTTATGGATGTAGCTCTAACCTCCGGAACAGAAGAGTCTCTGTGGCAAGAAGAATCTATTTTGATTAAAAATAAATTGACTGATAGTGTGATAGACGATGCTTTCAACTGTTTGCCAGAAGAGATAAGGCATGCCAAAATTATTGACCAGTTTAAAGCTAGCCTGAAAGAAAGACGAAACGCAATAGATAATATAGCAAGCCGTTATTACAAGGAATTACAATATAATCCTCATATCAGAGCTACATCCGGAAATGATTCTGTATTTGTAAAAAAGTTACAAAAAGATAGTCTTGAAATAACGATATATAATAAGGATGATAAAGAGAATATTTTTTCTCATACATACACAAAAAGGAATACAAAAGAAATCTGGCTTTATGGACTGGATGGAGATGACTATTTCTCAGTGACGGGCGAAGCAGAAAACAATATTCCAGTATTTTTTATAGCAGGTAAAGGTGAAAGTAAGTTTGATATAAAAGATAAATCCAAAATCCGAATCTATGACTATAAGTCAAATAAGCTGCAAACCAACAAAACAAAGAATGCAAAAGTGATATTCACCTCTAACGAGGGTATTCTCGACTATAATTATCAAAAAACAAAATATCATACTGTCTCTTTTAGTCCGTGGGGTGTATATGATTCAGACTGGGGATTAAGTCTTGGAAGCTTTGTTTCTTTTACTCAATATGGACTCAATCAATCTCCTTTTTCGTATCAGCACAGAATTGGATACAATTACTTGAAAGGTTTTATGTATAAAGGAGTTTTCCCTAACTATAATGGAAAGACGACCTGGTATATTGATGCATTTATTGGTTCCCCTCAGAACTTTTCTAATTTCTTTGGATATGGTAACAATACAAGTGATTTTAAAGACGAGAAAAAGAATTACAATAGGGTAAGTGTTGGGCAATATTCTTTAACTCCGTCTTTGCAACAAACTATATCTCCCGATCAGAAGATGATATTTTCTTCAGGATTAGAAATTTTTAGAGTAAAAAAAGAAGAAGGACGTTATCTTAGTCTGCTATATGGCGATGATGATCCAATATTTCGGACTAAATATTTTCTGGATTTGAATATAGCTTATGAATTAGAAAAAATAGTATCGTCTTTCATGCCACGTTTTGCTTCAACACTTTCGGCTGGATGGAAAATGAATCTAAAAGAATCTGAACGAAATTTCCCTTATATGTTAGCAGATATTCAAGCTGATTTTGCATTAACTGATAGACTTACACTAGCTACAAATATAAAAGGGAAAGCATTGTTTAATAACAGATACGATTTCTATCATTCGGCTTCGACTGAGTTGAGAGGTTATCGCGATAGCCGCTTTATAGGACAATATTCTTTTTATCAATATTCCGATTTGAGGTTAGATATGGGGAAGCTTAAAAATCCATTTGCTCCTTTAAAGTACGGACTTTTTATCGGATCAGACTACGGACGAGTTTGGTATCCTGCCGAAGCTTCAAAAAAATGGCATATCTCTTATGGAGGAGGGGGATGGGTTACGATCTTAAATAAGGTAACGACAAAATATTCTTTTTTCGTTTCTGGAGATAGTTTTCGTTTTAGCTTTAATCTTGGACTAGGCTTTTAAAATAAGATGGAGTATTTTCAAATACTTCATTGCCAATAACTTTTTTTAACTCAAAAATCAAATCTGGCTTTTAACTTTCTTCCAAAACATTAGTCTTATAAAACAGTTAGTAACATTAAAAACAAAGAAGAGTATGAAAAAGATTGTAATAGTATTATTTGTTTCTCTATTCACAGTAAGTGGTATTTTTGCACAACAAAGACCAAAAAGAGAGAGATTGAAACCGGAAGATTTAGCGAAAAGACAAACAGAACTTTTGACAAAGGAACTGGGGTTGACAGAAGACCAAAAAGAGAAAATTTATGAGATAAATCTAAAGTTTGCTCAGCCAACAGAACAAGAAAAAGCTGAGAGAGCAGAAAGAGATAAACGTATAGAAGAATTTAAGAAACGTCATCAGGATAAAACAGAAAGTATAAATGCACTTTTAACTGATGATCAGAAGGCTAAGTTCGAAAAATATCAGAAAGATAGACAAAATAAAAAGCCGAGAGGAAACAGACCTCGTAAGTAATAGGTTAAATTGGTAGAAAAGATTGTTTGGTATTAGTGTAGGCTGAAATATATTCAGCCTACTTTTTTTTGGGAAAATTTCAGATAATAAAATAATGTATGTCAAAATAGGTAGCTACTAGATAATATGGAATTGAATAAAAAACTTAAAAAATAACGTCAAATGATTTTTTAACATTAATAGAATGAACAAAAATATTGTTTACTGGTTATAACGGGGTGTAGTTTTGTAAAAAGTTTGTGTTAAAGTTTGGGAAGTCTGCGATGTGATGTCGCGGACTTTTTATTTATCTTTGAACTATTGCATGCGGAAGCTGTTCTATTTATAAGAACAACTAAACATAATATCTATGAACACAGACAAACTCAAAAAGATTAAGGTCTTGGAAAACGGACCATATGAAGTATCAGGCAATATTCCATTGAATAAGGTTAAATTCATTTCAAATGATGTTGGAGCATCGTTGAAATATGCAGAAGTAGAGAAGTATCCCCTGCAAGAAACTTATCATTTGTGTCGATGTGGAAGGTCTAAGAATAAACCTTTCTGCGACGGATCACATTTAGACGGTTTTTCGGGTAAAGAAACTGCGAGCAAGCAAACTTATGAACAAATGGCTGAGTTTATCAAGGGGAAACATATTGATCTTCTCGATGCAGAAAAACTATGTGCCGTTGCTCGTTTTTGTGATACACACAATTCTACATGGAATCTTGTTGAAGAAGGTGATAGCGATAAGACTGACGAAATTGTAATTCAGCAATGTTGCGATTGTCCAAGTGGGCGTTTGACTGCTGTTACAAAAGATGGTAGAAAGATAGAACCGGACTTGCCTCAAGAGATTAGTGTCCTCGAAGATCCAGCAGCTTGTGTACATGGACCTATATGGATAAAAGGAGGAATCCCTATTGAGGATGCTCAGGGACGTCCTTATCCTGTCCGGAACAGAGTAACATTGTGCCGATGCGGTAAATCTCAGAATAAACCATTTTGTGATGCTCGTCATACAAAAAACTGGGGAGATATAGATGAATAAAAGTTTAACCTTCTGTAATTCGATAGAATAATAGGACTCTCTATTCATACAGTAAAAAAGTATCTCACTATATTTTAAGTAATGTAGTGAGATATTTCTTTATATCTTTACTAAATCAAAGAATGATTACGAAATGGAATTAAGAACAGTAAATGTAATGCGATATATAACCCCTTTGCGAGAAGGAGGTTCATTACCCGCCTTAGCTGAGGCTGATGATGGCTTTAAGTATGTTGTAAAGTTTAGAGGAGCCGGTCATGGAACTAAAATGTTGGTAAGTGAACTTATAGGAGGACTCGTTGCTCAGACTTTAGGTTTCAGAGTGGCGGAAATGGTTTTTGTCTACTTAGATGAAGCCTTTGGACGTACCGAAGGTGATGAAGAAATACAAGATCTTTTGCAGGCAAGTAAAGGTCTCAATCTAGGACTGCATTTTTTGTCTGGGGCATTAACGTTCGATCCGGTAGTTACTGTCCTAGATGAAAAGACTGCGTCTCAGATATTATGGATGGATGCACTGTTGACCAATGTAGATCGTACCACTAAAAATACAAATATGCTAATATGGCATAAAGAACTATGGCTGATCGATCATGGAGCGTCTCTTTATTTTCATCATTCATGGGTCAACTGGGAGAAATACGCATTAAGTCCTTTCCCTCAAGTAAAAGATCATGTCTTGTTATCTTATGCTACAAAGTTAGATGAAGTAGACAAAGAGTTTAAGAAAATATTGACAGACGAGAGAATTGAAGAAATCGTAAATCTTTTACCTGACGACTGGTTGCTTTGGAGCAGTGAAGATGAAACTCCTTCCGATATACGGCAAGTTTACATTAACTTTCTGAAAGAAAGATTAAAACACTCAGATATATTTATAAAAGAAGCACAACATGCAAGAGAATCACTTATATGAATATGCTGTTATTCGTGTTGTGCCAAAGGTTGAACGCGAAGAATTTTTTAATGTTGGAATTATTCTTTTTTCCAAAAGAAGTAGATATCTGAAATCAAGGTATTACTTAAATTTAGAAAAACTGAAACTATTTACTTCAGAACTTGATGCAGACTCTATCCTCGAAAACTTAGAGGTCTTTGATACGATCTGTTCTGGTAATAAGAAAGGTGGCTATATAGCTAGTTTAGATGTTGCAGAGCGCTTTCGTTGGTTAACAGCTGTACGTAGCACTTCTATACAGACATCTCGCCCACATGCCGGGTTGTCAAGTGACCTTGATGCTACTTTTGAAAAGCTATATACTGAACTAGTTCTTTGATTGTAAATAAAATAATTCATAAAAATAAAAGGTTGTCTGATCATCAGACAACCTTTTATCCTTAAAAACCTATCCTAATAACAAAACTCAAAACTTATTTAATTTCGATGGTTTTTACCTTATCTTCTATAGCTTTATCTTTCTTAGGTAATGAGATTGATAAAATACCATCTTTTTGAGCAGCCTCTATATTTTCTGTATCTATATTATCCGGAATAGTAAATATACGTTCGAATGAAGATTTCTTGAATTCGCGGCGTAATATTTTTTCATTTTCGCCTTTTTCTTCATTTTCTACTTCGGTATGAGCAGAAATGTTTAATATGTTTTTCTCTATTGCAATCTTAATATCTTCTTTATTGAATCCAGGTATAGATACTTCGATGTTAAAGGCTTTGTCTGTTTCAGTTACATTTGTCGCAGGAAGATCCCCTTCAAAGAAATTGTTGAACAAATCATCATTAAAATAATGATTAAAAAAAGTAGGGAAAAATCTTCCGCTTCTGTCAAATTTTCTAAGTTGATTTTTCATAACTCTTTCCTCCTTAAATTTAATTTTGTTCGGTTTGTTTATTCTATTATTTCTAATTTGTTTTCTATATGTAGAATTGCAAATAGTGTGCAAAAGTGCCTAGTTGTCAGTTTAATAAAGGTTAAAAAAGGATTCAATATTGATGAAAGTAGGATAAATATTCAGTAAGGAAGAATCTGATTAATGAAAAGAGAGAAATAGATTTCTGCCAATATGTCTCTGATGGAATCAATATTTATCAACAAAAAAGAGTAGTCCAATAAAGGACTACTCTTTTATATCAAAAGTTCTTTTTTAGACGAATATTAGATTGCTCCGTTTTCTTTAAGAACAGCATTGGTCTTATGTACAGCAGCTGCAGAAGCTTCGAATTTCTCTTTTTCTTCAGCAGTTAATTTAAGGTCGATAATTCTTTCCCATCCATTTTTACCTAATACAACAGGTACACCGATGCAAATGTCATTTTGTCCATATTCTCCTTCTAGAGACACACAACAAGGAATAACTTTCTTCTGATCGTGCAAGATAGATTCAACTACCGCAGCACCAGCAGCACCCGGAGCGTACCAAGCAGAAGTACCTAATAGACCTGTTAGTGTAGCACCACCTACCATAGTGTCAGCCACTACTTTGTCTTGAGCTTCTTTAGAAAGTAATTCTGATACAGGAATACCTTTGTATGTAGCTAAACGAATAACAGGAATCATAGTAGTATCTCCGTGTCCACCGATCACCATACCCTCTACTTCGTTAGGGTTGCATCCTAGAGCTTGGCTCAAATAATATTTGAAACGAGAACTGTCTAGAGCACCTCCCATACCGATAACACGATTTTTAGGAAGACCAGTAACTTTAGACGCAAGATAAGTCATTGTATCCATAGGATTTGAAATAATCACAAGGATAGCATTAGGTGAATATTTAAGAACATTTTCAGCAACGCTTTTTACAATGCCGGCATTAACACCGATTAGTTCTTCTCTGGTCATGCCAGGTTTGCGAGGAATACCAGAAGTAATAACAACCACATCAGAATCAGCAGTAGCAGCATAATCATTAGTCACCCCTTTGATACGAGAATCGAAGCCCAATAGTTGAGCAGTTTGATTCATATCAATTGCTTTTCCTTCCGAAACGCCTTCTTTCACATCTAACATTATTACTTCATCGGCGATTTCTTTAAATGCAAGAACATTTGCACATGTAGCACCAACGTTTCCGGCACCTACAACTGTTACTTTAGACATAATATTTTCTTTATTTAGATTAATAATTTAAAATTCAGCGTTATTTGGCATTATAATAAACAGTTTGTAACCAATAAGATCAAAACATAGCTTGCAACTGTTAAAACTCTAACAAATGTACATGCTTATTCCGAGAAAAAGAAGATTAATATGAGCAAATTTGAATGTAATTATTAAAAAAAGCGAAAGCCTTCCTGCTCTTTGCTTTAAATGCCTAAAAACATTTATATTTGTAGTCGCATAATTTTTTGATAAAAATGAGTACAGAGCAAAAGAATAATACTAAGATATTTATTGTTGTTATCGGAATTCTCCTAATTGGAATAGCCGTAGCGGGGTATTTTATTTTCAGCCAGAAAAGTCAGATTGATGTTTTACAAGAAGAGACCAATTTGAATAAAAAACAGCTTGAAGACGAGTATGAAAATCTTGCTGTTCAGTATGAAGGTTTTAAATTAAATATAAAGAATGACTCTTTGTTGCAGAGATTGACTAATGAGCAAACAAAAGTTCAACGACTATTAGAAGAATTGAAAACAGTAAAAGCTGATAATCAGAGCGAAATATCTCGTCTGAATAAGGAACTAGCAAGCTTGCGTAAGATACTGAAATCATATATTGTTCAAATAGACTCATTGAACAGAGCTAATGAACAGTTGAAAAAAGAGAAAAAGGAAATTACCACTAAATACGAACAAGCTACTCATACTTTAAATCAAGTTTCGCAAGAAAAAGAAAACTTGACGGAAAAAGTAACGTTAGCCTCTAAGCTCGATGCTTCAGGTATTAGTATACAGGCAACTAATAGTAAAGGTAAAGTTCAGAAAAAGATTAAAAAAGTAGAACAACTTGTTCTTAATTTTACGATTACTAAAAATATAACGGCAGAACCGGGAGAACGTACTATCTATGTGCGTATAATGAAGCCGGATAATGATGTGTTGACCAAAAGTCGGACGAATGTTTTCCCTTTCGAGAATAAGGATATAAATTATTCGATGAAAAAGATTATTGAGTATGGAGGGGAGGAAATGCCTGTTACAATGTATTGGATTGTAGAGGAATACTTAATGCCAGGAGAATATCGTGTTGATATATTTGCTGATGGTAATCGTATTGGAATGAAATCATTCACGATGGAAGACTAATGCAGATCGTAGAAGCTCCCAAAGATTATATTTTTGTAATAAGGTCTCTCGCAGATAGAATTTGGCCTCATACCTTTCGTGATATCTTGAGTGAAAAGCAGATTGCTTACATGATGGATATGATGTATAGCATTAGTTTTTTAGAACAACAGATGGATAATGGGCATCATTATCTGTTGTTACGAGAAAATGATGAATATCTTGGTTATTTATCTTACGAACTGAATTATAAAAACTCAAATCTGACAAAAATTCATAAAATATATATCCTACCTTCACTTCAGGGTAAAGGGTTAGGACGTCTCTTTATCAATGCAGTAAAGGAAGTTGCGATACAGAATAATAATGCAGGGCTTTCTTTGAATGTTAACCGATATAATAAAGCAATCGAATTTTACACTCGCGTAGGTTTCAATATTGTAGGGAGTGAAGATATTGATATTGGCGACGGATTTCTGATGGAAGACTATATAATGAATCTAAAAATAGAATAAGTGAATTATTATATATGAAAAGACCACTTTGATTTATAAGGTGGTCTTTTTTTGTTAAAATATGACCAAATATTACATAAGATATACTGCTGAAAAAGGGATAATTAAGACTTAAAGAGTTATATTTGTATCTTAAAATTAAACTAAAATTTGTATTATGAAACCAACCTTGTATGTGTTAGCTGCCGGAATGGGAAGCCGTTATGGTAGTTTGAAGCAAATTGATGGACTTGGACCGAATGGCGAAACGATTATGGATTATTCGATCTATGATGCACTTAGAGCCGGATTCGGGAAAATAGTATTTGTTATCAGAAAGTCTTTTGATAAAGAATTTCGTGAGAAAATTATTTCTAAATACGAAAAACATATTCCGGTAGAAGTAGTATACCAAGAGTTAGATAATCTGCCAGAAGGCTTTGCCTTAGACCCTGAGAGGCAAAAACCTTGGGGAACAAATCATGCAGTAATGATGGCAAAAGATGTTATTAATGAGCCTTTTGCGGTTATAAATGCAGATGACTTCTATGGTCGCGAAAGCTATGATATCTTAGCAAAACAATTGATGGAGATGAACGGTACCGAAAATCATTATTGTATGGTAGGATATCGTTTGAATAACACTTTGTCAGAAAGTGGAGCTGTAGCTCGTGGTGTTTGTGAGACAGATGAAAAAAGCTTTTTGAAGAGTGTGGTTGAACGTACACATATCGAGCGTAAGGATGGAAAAATACAATACAAAGATGCTGAAAACTATTGGTACGAGTTACCTGAAACAGCTCCGGTGTCGATGAATATGTGGGGATTTACACCTGATTATTTTGAACATTCCGAGAAGTATTTTGTTAAATTCTTAGAGGCTAATGTTGGTAATCATAAGGCTGAATATTTTATTCCTTTGATGGTTGACCACCTTATTATTAATAATATAGCTGATGTTAAAGTTCTGGATACTCCTTCAAAATGGTTTGGAGTAACTTATGCCGAAGATAGAGCGGGAGTAGTCGATAAATTGAAAAACTTGGTAGAAAAAGGAGAATATCCATCACCTCTATGGAAATAATCTATAGGACTGATTTTCTATTTATTTTACAAGCTTATATCATATAAAATTGCTACTTTTGTGTACTAAAGAATGGTTATCTATTCACAAATTTAAATATTAAATATAAACTCAAAAAAACAATGGTTAATTACAAAGACTTAGGTTTGGTAAACACAAGAGATATGTTTGCTAAGGCTGTTGAAGGCGGATACGCTATTCCTGCTTTTAACTTTAATAATATGGAGCAACTTCAGGCTATTATTTCTGCAGCTTCTGAAACAAAATCTCCAGTTATTCTTCAAGTATCTAAAGGAGCTCGTGAATATGCAAATCCTATTTTGTTGCGTTATATGGCTCAAGGAGCAGTAGAATATGCAAAAAGTCTTGGTTGGGAAAAACCACAAATCGTACTTCACCTAGACCATGGTGACTCTTTCGAAACTTGTAAATCTTGTATCGATTCAGGTTTCTCTTCTGTTATGATTGACGGTTCTCACCTTCCATACGAAGAAAACATAGCTCTTACTAAGAAAGTTGTTGAATATGCACATCAATTTGATGTAACAGTAGAAGGCGAACTAGGAGTATTAGCAGGTGTTGAAGATGATGTTGTTGCAGAACACCATACATATACAAGACCAGAAGAAGTGGTAGACTTTGCTACAAGAACTGGTTGTGATTCTCTAGCTATTTCAATAGGTACATCTCATGGAGCTAATAAATTTACTCCAGAACAATGTACAAGAGACGCTAACGGCATGTTAGTTCCTCCTCCATTACGTTTTGATATCCTAGAAGCAATTGAAAAAGAACTTCCTGGATTCCCTATCGTTCTTCACGGAGCATCTTCTGTTCCTCAAGAAGAAGTAGCTACTATCAATAAATATGGCGGTGCCTTGAAGGATGCTATCGGTATTCCTGAAGAGCAACTTCGTAGAGCAGCTAAATCAGCTGTTTGCAAAATCAATATTGACTCTGATAGCCGTCTAGCTATGACTGCTGCAATTCGTGAAGTATTTGCTACAAAACCAGCTGAATTCGACCCTCGTAAATATTTAGGCCCAGCTCGTGAAAGTGCAAAAAAACTATACAAACACAAAATTCAAGAAGTGCTTGGTAGTGAAGGAAAAGCTCTTTAATTAGAGTTTAAAACAGTAAACTAAATAAAGTTTATATAAAAAGAGAGATGATCAATTGGTCGTCTCTCTTTTCTTTGTATCCGTTGTGAAAATATTCTAAGAATACTTTTGGTAATTATTCTTTTTATAGAAATAAATATACAAACAGTCTCGTATATTCTATAAAACAATAAAGACTTCAATATACAATTGAAGTCTTTATTGTTTTATGTTTGTTTTGTCGGATAGCTGCTCTGTTTATTTAGCTACTCTTTCCAACCATTTTATCATGAATAGCATCATAAACATAGAAGCTACACATGCTCCAATAAATACAGACCATGTGATAGTTAATGATGTGCTTACATACAAAATAACACCCACTTGACATAATTTGTTACCTAGAGCTGTAGCTCCTAACCAACAACCTTGCATCAAACCTTGTAGTTTTGGCGGTGCAACTTTAGATACGAAAGATAAGCCTAGAGGACTGATAAACAATTCAGCCACTGTTAGGATAAAGTATGTGCCAAATAATAAAAGAGGTGTTACCCTCTGTGCATCTTCCAGTCCACCCATTGCTTCAACTTCACTTGAGTTAGGTAGTCCCATTGATCCTAAAGTCATAACTACATAAGCAATAGCTGCAACTCCCATACCGATTGCAATTTTTCGTGGAGCGCTAAGCTCTATATTTTTTGTTTTCAACCAACCTAAAATACCAAGCATGACAGGTGTAAGTAGAACTACAAAAAGAGGATTTATGGTTTGAAATAATTCAGCACCTTCTATTGAGACTAAACCAAAGATATTAATCTTTAATGCGCTAAGGTCTGTATATTGTTGTGCAAAGTAGGTAAGAGTGAGTCCATTTTGATGGAATGAGAACCAAAAGAAGATAACAACAGCAAAAACAGCAAATAATGCATAAAGGCGTTGTTTAACTTCGTTTGCAGACATTTCGATTTCTTCCTTTCTATCTGTAGAATTTGCATCAATAGCTTGTTTTTTCGCAGGGTCTGGAAAAGTCTTTTTATTGATTATATATACAGTTAGAGAAATAAGCATTGCTACTACAGCAATAGCAAAAGCATATTGATAACCTCTATTGAATACATCTAGATAACTATTCACAAAAGTAGCCATGTCAGCTGGTACACCCCCAAGACTTACTTTAGCCGCCAATTCACTTAATCTAGCAGAAGCCTCAGGGGAAAGGCTGTTTTCTAGATATCCATGACATAAAGCAGGAAGGTCAGCTTCATAAGCAAAGTTATTTGTCTTTAGCCATAAATTGCGAGCTGCAACAGCAAAGATTGGAGCGAATATAGCGCCTATATTGATAAACATGTAGAATAAAGAGAAACCGGAATCACGCATTTTACTGTATTTCTCATTATCATACATTTGTCCAACCAAAGCTTGTAAATTACCTTTAAATAAACCATTGCCAAAAGCAATTAAACCTAATGCCAGGTAGGTCAGCTTGATGTAAAGATCTTTATTCGGAACTGGTGTTGGGGTAGGGAATGCCAATACAACGTAACCTAATGCCATCATGATAATTCCTATCATAATAACACCTTTGTACTTCTTTGTAGCATCTGCAATAATACCTCCGACTAATGCTAATAGGTATATGAAAAAGTAGAAAGTCGTAAATATACTTCCTGCTCCTTCTTTGTCTAACCCATACTTAGACATAAGGAATAAGGTTAGTATAGCCATCATTACATAGAAGCCGAATCGTTCCCCCATGTTTGATAATGAGGCTGCTAGTAAGCCTTTTGGATGATTTTTAAACATGAAATTTAATTTAAGATTATTATTAATTTGTTTATTTTATGATCGTTAAATTCAAAGCATACAAAAATAAGAAAATACAGTAATAAATAGCTCTATTTAGATATATTAAAGAACATATAAATTACTGTACTATTTATTTTTATGTGAAATTTTATTTATACTTCGTCTTCTTCTATGACAAGATTGTCAATAATAAACTCTTGTCTTTCCGGCGTGTTTTTTCCCATATAGAAGTTTAGCATATTACTCACAGAATCCTCTTTCTTCATTGTAACTCTGTCGAGTCTAATATCTTTTCCTATGAAGTGACGGAATTCGTCAGGAGAGATTTCACCCAACCCTTTGAAACGAGTAATTTCCGGATTAGGTTTTAACTTCTCAATGGCATTAATACGTTCCTCTTCCGTGTAACAGTATATAGTCTCCTTTTTATTTCTTACGCGGAATAAAGGGGTTTGAAGAATGTAAACATGATTCTTCTTTATCAGGTCAGGGAAGTATTGTAAGAAAAATGTAAGTAACAGCAAGCGAATGTGCATACCATCAGTATCGGCATCGGTTGCTATAATTATTTTATTATATCGTAATCCATCTAATCCGTCTTCGATGTTTAGAGCAGCTTGGAGCAAATTAAACTCTTCGTTTTCATATACAATCTTTTTGGTCAATCCAAAACTGTTGAGAGGTTTACCTCTAAGACTGAATACTGCCTGTAAATTAGGATTTCTACTTTTTGTTATAGAACCACTTGCAGAGTCTCCCTCCGTTATGAAAATAGATGTCTCATCCAGATTGTCACCTTTGCTGTCGTTATAATGGATACGGCAATCACGAAGCTTTTTATTATGAAGATTTGCTTTTTTTGCACGTTCACGAGCAAGTTTCGTTACTCCGGCAATAGCCTTGCGTTCTTTTTCAGATTCAAGAATCTTTTTTAGTAAGATCTCAGCTGTATCAGTATGTTTATGTAGATAATTATCTAATTCTTTCTTTAAGAAGTCCCCTATAAATTTTTGTACAGAAGGGCCTTCTGGACCCATATCTTTTGAACCTAATTTTGTTTTAGTTTGAGATTCGAATACAGGTTCTTCAACTTTGATACTGACTGCAGCTACAATTCCACTACGTATATCTGCATAATCGAAGTTCTTATTATAAAATTCTTTTATAACACGAGAAAGAGATTCTCTGAACGCTGATTGGTGTGTACCGCCTTGTGTGGTATGTTGACCATTTACAAAAGAGTAATATTCTTCTCCATATTGATCGGAATGAGTAATAACAACTTCTATATCTGTGTCCTTTAGATGAATGATAGGATACAGAGCTTCGGTGGTCATATTCTCATTTAATAGATCTACCAATCCATTTTTGGAGAAGAATTTTTTACCATTATATACTATAGTTAATCCAGTGTTTAGGAAAACATAGTTTTTTAGAAGGCTTTCTACATAGTCGTCGCGAAAAGCATATTCCCCAAACACTGTTTCGTCAGGGATGAATTTGATTAAAGTACCATTATCTTCGGTTGCACCGGTGATCGGTTCTTCTCTCGTAACAATAGCTTTACTATATTCAACAGCAGTAGTTTGTCCTTCTCTGAAACTTTGTATGTAGAATAATTTAGATAAGGCATTAACAGCTTTGATACCAACTCCATTCAGACCAACAGACTTTTTAAATGCTTTGGAGTCATATTTAGCACCCGTATTCATTTTGGAAGATATATCCTTCACTTTTCCCAGTGGAACACCACGACCATGGTCGCGTACAGAGACAGATCCATCTTGAATAGTAATATCAATCGTTTTACCAAAACCCATCATGTACTCATCAATTGAGTTGTCCAAGACTTCTTTAAGTAAAACGTAAATACCATCATCTGCCGAAGTTCCATTGCCCAATTTCCCAATATACATACCGGGACGACGACGGATATGCTCTTGCCAGTCGAGGGTTTTTATATCATCATCAGAGTAATTGACTTCAGGTAACTTAATATTCTCTTCCATGTATTCGTTTAAAACTCCTATCTTTTATATTATAAATGTTTTCTGTATGCTCTACGTATTTTATGATTTTCGGCATCAAAGCCATCCCAAAGGGAAACCATTTTGTTGTTCATTTCTAATTCAGGATTACTCTCTGCGTACTTAAAGCCAGACTTATATGCAGCAGGAATAAAGTTGCTAAATATAAGGGCGTTCACTCCTTTTCCTTGATATTCAGGAGCAACACCCATGAGCATTAAATCCAGTGTGGGATTTCCTTTGTTTCTTAAAGCCTTTAATAGATGAAACCATCCGAAAGGGAATAATTTCCCTCTTGATTTTTGCAGCGCAGCTGAGAGGCTAGGGATTCCTATCCCAAATCCTACAACTTCGTCTGTCTCCTCTTTAATTATAATTTGCACTATATCCCAACGTAGCAAAGGGACATACATCTTTACATAATGGTCTATTTGTCTTTGGGTTAGTGGTGAAAAACCATATAAGGGTTTATAAGCTTCATTTAGGCATTGGAATAGTTTACTAACATATGGTTTAACTTGGCTATATCCTTCGAATTTCAGTACTTTCAAACCAAAACGATTTGCAACTATATTAGCAATACGTTGGTGTCTTTCAGGTACCTCGCTTGGAACGGGAATGATGAACTCTTTCCAGTCAGCATCTTTGGTATAACCTAAACGTTCTATCTGGGTTTCATAATATGGGTAACTGTATTTTGTAGCCATTGTTGAAACCTTATCGAATCCTTTAATCAGTAAACCCTCAGGATCCAAATCTGTAAAACCCATTGGTCCTATGATAGAGAACATGCCTTTTGCTTTGGCCCATTTATGTGCTGCATCAAATAAGGCATCTACGACCTCATTGTCATCAATAAAATCAACAAAACTGAATCGGGCTTCTTGTTTATCCCATGTCTTGTTTGCATTCTTGTTGATTATTGCGGCAATCCTACCAACTATTTTATTGTCTCTATAGGCAAGGAATAGTTGCATTTCGCAAAAATCAAAAGCTGGATTTTTTTTAGTATCCAACGTGTCTAACTCGTCAAGAATTAGTGAAGGGACATAATAAGGATTGTCTTTATATAATTCTATAGGGAATTTGACGAATGCCTTTTTTAAAGATTTATCTGTATCTTTTACTTCTTTGATGATTACAGCCATACTAGGTTGAAATAAATACTATCGTTTATATATAAGTTAAATTGCAAAGATAATAATTTTTATTTCTTATTATCTGTTGTAGATTATATGTGGAATCTGAATTTTATGATAGGTCATATTACCAAATAAAATCATTTTCAGACACTATATAATCCATTTTTATATCATTTGCTTCTACTGGAATTTTATCTAATAATTGGAACTCAAAACAAATCCCCATTTTAGGAGCGTCTACATCTTTTAAGAATCGGTCATAGAATCCTTTGCCTCTCCCTAGTCTGTTCTTGTTGCGGTCGAAGGCTACTCCAGGAATAATTATAAGATCGATTGACTTATAATCAGTGAAATTATCTCCTGTTGGTTCCCATACTCCGTAATCAGATTTCTCTAATAAAGAAGAAGATATATATTTTTTAAAGAAAAGATCATCGCCAGAAACTACTGGTAGATAGAAGTTTTTTTCATTCTTCCAACGATCAATGAAATCCAGTGTTTGAACCTCATCATTCATTCCGTTGTATATAAGTATGTTTTTTGCACTTTGGAATATTCCTGTTATTTCGATAACAGATTGTACTTCTGTAGATCGGATTACAAGTTCTTCATTGGTATAGCTTTTCTTTAGTGCTTCTACTTTTTTGCGTAATAGTTTCTTTTCTTCTTGTATTTTACTCATGCTTGATAAATAATAATGACGCTAAATAGAATATCTAGCGTCATTAATTTATTTGTATTTCTCTTCTCTTATTGCTTGAGGGGTTACTTTACCCTCTTTGATCAGTTTCACAGCCTCTTTGATCATTAAATCGTCTTTTTGGAATAAAGGATAGAAGCCCTCATCTCCATAGATGTTTCTGATGATAAAAGAAACCAGTTGACTTTGCAAAAGACTTCTTGATTCTTCAATCAGATAAGGACGTTTACGTATTCCTTTTGTATTTGCATAATCAGCCAATAGATCAACTAATGGTTGCTGTTCTAAATATTTAGCTGCTTCTTGCCAAGACTTGAAGCTTTCTATTTTTTCTCTATTATTGTCAGTGTATGTAAATGCATATTCGCGAAGTGTTCCACTATTTGCTACTCTTAAGTAGTATGAGTTAACACCTACAGTATCGCGAGGAATAAATACATCAGCCAGAACTCCATCGTCTCCATATACAGGTCTTCCCGCTTTAGTATGGAACAAAGGAAGATTATCTACTTTTATACTATCTCTGTAATCAAACTCTCCACGGTTGTATCTGTTGATGATATCCATATCATAATCTGTTCTGTCGCCTTTAGTATATGCTTTTTGAATGCATCTGCCCGAAGGTGTATGGTAGCGGGCTATCGTCAATTGTAAGGCAGAACCATCTTTGAAGACATGGCGGCTCTGAACTAATCCTTTTCCGAAAGAACGTCGGCCAACAATTAAACCTCTGTCATGATCTTGCATAGCGCCTGCGAAAATTTCACTTGCCGAGGCACTCCCTTCATCTATAAGAACAACGAGAGGAATATCCTTACAAGAGCCATTTCCATCAGCAACAATATCTTCTCTAGGGTATGCACGCCCTTCGGTATATACAATCAGATCTCCTGCCGACAAAAACTCATTCGAAAGGGCTCTCGCTATTTCAAGGTATCCGCCAGTGTTCTGCTGTAAATCTATAATGAAAGATTTGCAGCCTTGTTTTTGAAGTTTTGCAATGGCAGAAATGAACTCGTTGTATGTTGTTCCTCCAAATTTAGTGATCTTTATATAGCCAATATTCTTGTCCAAAACATATGATGCAGGGACTGTTTTTACAGGAACGTCGGCACGGGTAACATCAAAAGTAAGTATCTCTTTACTATTACCTCTTTTGATTCCAAGTTTTACTTTGGTGTCTTTTTTTCCTCTAAGATTCTTAAATATTTTCTCTTCGCTGATACCATTACCTGCAAAAAGACTGTCATTTACGTATACCAGTCTATCTCCCGGTATTATACCTATTGCTTCAGAAGGTCCTCCCGGTATTACGTTAACGATTGCAACTGTATCGTTTTGAATAATAAATTCCACCCCGATTCCGCTGAAATGACCATCCAGTTCGTCTCCGCTCAAAGCCATGTTTTCAGCCGAAATATAGGTAGAGTGGGGGTCAAGTCCTGCAATTATAGTAGGGATGGCACTTTCAACCAAATCATCGACATTGACAGTGTCAACATACGCTTTGTTGATGTAGTCGAAAATTGTCTCAATCTTATCATTGGAGCCTCCTTTTATAAATCTCTTTACGGGAGAGAATAGCGAAGAATTGCTTGAAAAAGAAGAAAAAGCGTTTCCTATCAAGATTCCTGCAGCAATACTTATCGCTATACATAGAGGTAACCAAATGTATACTTTTTTCATTTTGTTTTCTTGTCTATATTATTCTTCAGTTTCGTCTATTTCGATGTAGCAAACTTCAATGCCAGCACGGACTAATAATGATGCTCCATCAGTACGTCTGTATTTCTGACTGTAAACAACTCTTTTAATTCCTGCTTGAATAATGAGTTTAGCACATTCAATGCAAGGAGACGTTGTTACGTACATCGTAGCTCCCATGCTACTATTGTGTGAGCATGCAACTTTTGTTATAGCATTTGCTTCAGCATGTAGTACATAGGGTTTTGTTTCATTATTTTCGTCTTCGCAAACATTTTCGAATCCGGAAGGAGTTCCATTGTAGCCATCAGATATTATCATTTTATCTTTGACTATAAGGGCTCCTACTTTTCGGCGAATGCAATATGAATTTTCAGCCCAGATCTTAGCCATGCGCATATATCGCTCGTCCAATAGACGCTGTTTATCTTCGGTCATAAAATATTAATTTTTAGCATGACAAAGATAATGAAAAGTTCACTAGTAATAATCTGCGAAGCTGTTTTTTATCAATGGCTATAAAGATACCAAAATATTACCATAACTTTGCACCCAAATTTAACTTTTAAAGAATTACTCAATAATAACAGAATTAGACATAATGAGAGGAAATAGATTTAAGGCTCATCCTTGGCATGGGGTTAAGATCGGCGACAAAGTGCCTGAGGTAGTGACTTGTTTTATAGAAATAGTGCCAACGGATACAGTAAAATATGAGGTGGATAAAGAAACTGGTTATTTAAGTATAGATCGCCCGCAGAAATACTCGAATATAATCCCTGCCTTATATGGTTTTATTCCTCGTACTTACAGCTCAGATAGGGTTGCAGAAGTAACTAATCGTGCATTAGGACGTGATGATATAAAAGGAGATAGCGACCCTGTTGATATCTGTGTTCTGACAGAGAAGGATATAACGCATGGAGATATAATTGTGAAAGCCAGACCTATTGGAGGATTCCGTTTGCTGGATCATGATATGGCTGATGATAAGTTGATTGCAGTTTTAGAGAATGATGCTATCTATGGATCTTTCAGAGATATAAGTGATGTTCCGGCTATGGTGATTGATCGCTTGAAACATTATTTTACTACTTACAAAGATTTACCGGGGGATAAATCTCCTCGATGTATATTGACTGATATTTATGGGGTAGAGACAGCACATGATATAATTCTTAGAGCTAAAGAGGATTATGATCATAAGTATGGCGATTCTGTAGAGTGAAATAATCGGAGTTAGATCAGAGCTAAACCTTTTGATGAAAATATTTTTTCATAGGGGTGATATTAGCAGATTCGCTTATATTATTTACCTTTGCCCTCGTATTGTGTAACACGTATTATGGATTGGTTAAAAGAGGCTTTTATAGAACCTTCATCGGTTCAGTCTATCATTATAATATCCCTTGTTTCGGCTCTAGGCTTGCAATTAGGAAAGCTGAAATTGCTTAATATCTCTCTGGGGATTACTTTCGTCTTTTTTGTCGGAATATTTTTAGGTCACTTTGACCTGAACTTAAACGAAGAAATGTTGCACTTCGCCCAAAATTTTGGGCTTATTTTGTTTATATATGCCTTGGGACTGCAGGTGGGTCCCGGCTTTTTTTCATCTCTGAAGAAAGGGGGGCTTCGTTTAAATGCTTTAGCCTTAGGTGTTATATTCTTAGGCCTTATCTTTACAGTCATATTCAGCTTTGTTAGTAATGTTTCTTTGCCAAATATGGTTGGGGTTCTATGTGGTGCAACGACCAATACGCCAGCATTGGGAGCGGCTCAGCAAACATTGATGCAGTTGACCGGAGATTCGAAGGAGGTAGCAGAGATGGCGCTTGCTACAGCGGTTGCCTATCCTTTAGGTGTTGTAGGAGTAATCTTAGCTATTATATTCTTACGTCATTTCTTTGTGCCTAAAAATGAGCTTGAAAATAACTACGAGAAAAGAGAGAAAACAATGTATGTAGGAGAATTTCAGGTGACAAATCCGGCAATAGAAGGCAAAACTATCAAAGAGATAATGAAATTGACTCCGAAACATTTTGTTATTTCTCGTATCTGGCATGATGGAGTTGTAACTATTCCTACCTCAGAATGCATTCTTCGGCATAATGATCACCTTTTGATAATTTCCCAAAAATCAGATGTAGAGCATGTTAAAGTGCTCTTCGGAGAGCAGGAGAATGTGGATTGGAATAAAGAAGATATAGACTGGAATCATATTGATAACAGTCAGCTCGTTTCTCGTCGTATAATTGTTACCAATAGCAAGGTAAATGGTGTGAAACTAGGTGCTTTAAGACTTAGAAATACTTACGGTATAAATATCACCAGGGTAAACAGAGCCGGGATGGATTTGTTGCCATCGCCCAATCTGACGCTGTTGATAGGAGATAGAATGACAGTCGTAGGAGAGAAGGCTTCTATTGATAATGTTTCTAAAATATTAGGAAATGAAGAGAAGCGTTTAGATAAACCGAATCTTATCGCTATATTTTTAGGTATAGCTTTAGGGGTCGTTTTGGGTGTGCTTCCTATACCATTTCCGGGTATGGATTTTCCTGTAAAACTCGGTATAGCTGGAGGCCCTATAATTGTAGGAATACTGATGGGAGCCTTTGGTCCGCGTTTTCATATAACAACATATACTACTCAAAGTGCTAATCTATTGATGCGTCAGTTTGGCTTGACGGTGTATCTGGCATGTCTGGGGATTAGTTCAGGAGAGCATTTCTTTGAGACGGTATTCCAGACAGAAGGTCTTATTTGGGTAGGATTTGGCTTTGTATTAACAGTTCTTCCTGTGCTGATTATGGCATTAGTAGCAATGAAACTCTACAAAGTAGATTATGCTAAAAATGTAGGAATGTTGTGTGGTAGTATGGCTAACCCAATGGCGTTGAGTTATGTAAATTCGACTGTTGATGGCGATGAGCCGGCTGTAGCTTATGCTACAGTATATCCTATCTCCATGTTTGCCAGAATAGTATTTACACAGTTACTTCTGATGTTTTTCTTTTAGAGAAGGATCTCTTTTTATAGAAAAAAAGTTAAATAGTTTCTGTGAAATAAATCTATCTACGATGTTTGTTACTATTGTAAATAGAGCCTTTTTATTTAGTTACATGCCCAGGCTAAATAAGATAGTCCTTAAATCTGAATATATTAATCTAAATAATAAATACGATGAAAAAACTATTAAGTGGCATTGTTTGTGTGCTATGTTGTCTGTCTGCGTTTGGACAAGATTTTTATGCAGACAAACGTGCGGAATGGATGAGAAAGGCGGAGTTGAATAAGCCTAAGTTAATCTCTACAGTAAAGAAACCAATTCAAATAGTTAAGATTGAAAAATCAACTGATGCTTATCAGGGTTGGAAAGCTGTCTCTGCTGGTAATGTTGAGTCCTTGTACACATCTTCTTTTAAAGAAAATTCAGGAGTTATTGTGGATTTCGGAGAGCATATGACAGGGTATTATACATTTACCTTATCGCCTTTCAGAGGTGTTCCTGATGCTCCTGCTCGCTTTAAGTTTACTTTTGGTGAAGTCCCATCAGAAGTAGTGACTCCTTTCGACCCTTATAAAGGAACTTTGAGCCGTGCTTGGTTGCAAGATGAAACGGTTACGGCAATGGTAGTTCCAGGAAGTATAACTATACCTCGTCGATTATCTTTTAGGTATGTGAAAATAGAGTTGATAGGAGCTCCTAACTATGAGTTCTCCATGTCGGATATGTCTTGTGAAGCTGTATCTGCAGTATCTACTCCTGCCGAATCTTTGCCCGAATCGGTTGATCCTATAATAAGAGATATAGATAAGGTGGCGCATAATACACTGAAAGAGTGTATGCAAACAGTCTATGAAGATGGACCTAAAAGAGATCAGCGACTATGGATAGGTGACTTGTATTTGGAGTCTTTAGGGAATAATTATTCATTTAAACAATTTGACTTGACTCGTCGTTGCTTATATCTTCTTGCCGGATTGAGTAGCGAAGAGGGATATTTGATGGGATGTGTGTATGAGAATCTAGATCTAAAATCTATTCAAAATTTGTTTTTATTCGAATATGGATTGCTGTTTGGGGTAACTCTTAAAGATTATTATTTAGCAAGTGATGACAGGGAAACGGTTGAAGACTTATGGCCTGTAGCCAAGAAACAGTTAGATATAGTACGTAAATATATCAAAGAGGATGGCTTGATGGATTTTGAAAGAGCTAATAAGGAATGGTGGATATTTTTCGACTGGAAGGATGGTTTGTATAAGGAAGCTGCATTTCAGGGGTTCAGTATTTTTGCTCTAAATAATGCGTATGAATTGGCTAAGTTATTTGGGAAAGAATCAGAAGTGTCGGATATCCCTTCTCTTACCAAGAAAATGGCTAAAGCAGCTAAAAAATATATGTATGATAAGAAAACTGGAGTCTTTGTGGGTATGGGGGATAAGCAAGTGTCTTATGCTTCTCAGGTGTGGATGATATTGGCTGGTGTACCTACACAAAAAGAAGCTCAACAAGCATTAAAGGCTTTGCAGGAATTGCCGGATGTTTGTCGCCCGGGTACTCCGTATTTATATCATTATTATATTCAGGCTTTAATTGATTCTGGTTTAAAAGCTGAAGCTAAGAATGCTTTAATTGATTTTTGGGGAGGAATGGTGAAAAAAGGAGCAGATACGTTTTGGGAGGCATATGATCCTTTTGATGATTATATAAGTCCTTACAACTTTCATCCATTGAATAGTTATTGTCATGCATGGAGTTGTACTCCTGTTTACTTTATTCGAAAATATCCAGAGATATTTCAATAGGTTCTATTCTAATAGAAAAAAAGACTTACAAACTTGTAAGTCTTTTCTTTTTGTAGCGGGACCGGGACTTGAACCCGGGACCTCATGATTATGAATCATGCGCTCTAACCAGCTGAGCTATCCCGCCATCATCTTCTTAGCGGGTGCAAAAATAGGAGATTATTTTTTATAAAACAAGAGTTGAAGGCGAAAATAATTTAAATATTTTAGTTTGTTAAAAGGAATATGCTCATACCCAGTTAGAAATAGCTAATAAAAATTAAGAATATAATCTTTAGCAATATAAATAGCCTTTAACATTCTACTTTTTACTACTTTTGTAGTCGATTTTTGGATTATTATCAATGCTTAGAATAAAACGACTATATTTATTTATTATACAGACATTTGTTCCGGTCTTTTTTATGACTTTCGGAATTTGTCTTTTTATAGTCTTAATGCAGTTCTTGTGGAGGTATGTCGAGGAGATGGTCGGAAAAGGACTTGATGTACTTGTCTTGGGAGAACTCTTCTTTTATGCAGCATTGCAACTAATTCCCATGGCATTGCCTTTATCTCTGCTGCTGGCCTCTTTGATGACATTTGGAAATTTGGGAGAGCGGTTAGAATTACTTGCTATTAAGGCTGCGGGAGTGTCATTGTTGAAGGTTATGAGACCCTTGATCATATTGGTCGGGATGATTGCTATTGGAGCTTTCTTCTTTCAGAACTATGCAATGCCTGAGATTAATGTTAAATTCCGTTCTCTATTTATGTCAGTAAAAGGCAAGAAGCCTGAGTTGGAAATACCTGAAGGTGCTTTTTATGATGGGATAAAAGGATATAGTCTTTATATAAAAAAGAAGGATCCTAAGACAAGGATGTTGCATGATTTAAAGATCTATGATCTGTCTAAAGGATTTGATAACATGTCTATTATAGTTTGTGACTCAGGGATAATGCATGTCTCTGAAGATAAAACATTTCTTTTGTTTTCTCTGTATGATGGTCAGCAGTTCAGCAATGGACAGGAAAGTGATACAAGACGTGTCTCAAGCCAGAAAAATAAATTCATCTCTTATTTTAGGGAGAATTTTAAGCAGAAAGATGTTATAATTCCATTTAATACAGGCTTTGAACGAATGGATGAAGCCAATCTAGAAGGTACCTATGTCTCTAAAAATATACTCCAACTGGAAGAGTCTATTGATTCGATGAACCACCATTTGGATAGTTTGAATATTCGGGATAGGGAAGTTGTTGGAAAACAAATTTACTTAACATACAGAAATACAGACTTCTATAAGGAAAAGAAAATTGCCTTAGAGCAAAAAAAAGATAGTTTTCCCGATATGCAATTCGCAGAAGCAAAGATTCCTCCGCTAGATTTTGACTCTTTAATAAGCACATTTTCTCAGGAAAGGTTATCTCAATATCTGGAATCTGCATCTTCAGAAGCTCGGAACAATAGGGTAAACTCTTATATGATAGAGATTCCACAAAAAGAGTTTGTCCAGAAAAATATACGATATCACTTGATCGAGTGGCATCAAAAGTTTACGCTATCGTTTGCCTGCCTTATATTCTTCTTTATTGGGGCACCTTTGGGTGCAATTATTCGTAAAGGGGGACTCGGCATGCCTGTTGTTGTTTCGGTATGTCTTTTCATATTCTATTATATTATAAACAATATCGGATATAAATTTGCACGAGATGGAGTCTGGGAAGTTTGGCAGGGAATGTGGCTGAGCTCGGCTGTATTATTCCCATTAGGGGTATTCCTAACATATAAAGCCATGAATGATTCAGCTTTGTTTAATCCGGAAGCCTATAGCCGATTTATAAGAAAAATATTATTTATAAAAACTCCTCCAGCTTTGACATCCGAAGAGCGTCAAAATATAATAAATAGAATACCGGATGTATCCGAAATAGATGTTTATCCAGAACTATTATCTAGCTTGGAAGATATGGATAGCGATAAATTGAGACAAGTTGTTCGTGATCATGAAAAATATAATCTTGATAAGGAAGCTAGATTGGCAGCACTAAGTATTCTTAAACAGCGAGGAGCTGAACTTGGTGATATAATTGATCAGCAGGATAGAAAAAATATAGATAAAATTCAGTATTTTTACAATATCAACTCTATATATACAAGCATAGCATACTTGCTCTCAGTTTTAGCTTTGTTTGTAGTGAAAATTGAAGATCTTTCGTGGATCGTATATGCTGCATATTTTGTGCTGTTTATTCGTTCAATGATTTATTATCAGGCATTTTATAGAAATATACATACTAGAAATGCAATGTATCATGTAATTGTTATAGTTTTGTTGATAGCTTTTTACCCAATAACGAATTATCTGTATGTAAAAAAACAAATGGATAAAGATAAAATGGGTGTTGAAATTATAGATTAATATGCATTAATTATGAATAAGATAAAATTAGATACAGTAGAGGAAGCCATAGAAGAAATAAGAAAAGGTAATTTTGTTATTGTTGTAGATGATGAAGATCGTGAAAATGAAGGAGATCTAATTATTGCAGCAGAAGCAATTACTCCAGAGAAAATAAACTTTATGGAGACTCATGCAAGGGGGCTGATTTGTACTCCTCTTACGCCAAGTAGGTGTGAAGAGCTTGATTTACCAATGATGGTAACACATAATACAGCAACACACTCTACACCGTTTACTGTATCAATTGACTTGTTGAAAAACGGAGTTACTACCGGTATTTCAGCATATGACAGAGCGCAAACGATTTTAGCACTAACTAAACCGGAAACAAAACCCGAAGATTTTGGACGTCCTGGACATATATTCCCTCTGAAAGCGAAAGAGAAAGGAGTGCTAAGTAGAGTAGGTCATACCGAGGCTGCAGTAGATCTAGCACGCTTAGCGGGATTGTACCCAGCGGGCGTACTAATCGAAATTAAGAAAGAGGATGGCGAAATGGCTCGTTTGCCAGAGTTGAGAGAAATGGCAGACAAATTTAATTTGAAGCTTATTTCTGTTGCAGACCTAATTCGTTACAGACTCGAGCGCGAATCTCTTATCGAACGAGGTGCAGAAGTGCAAATGCCTACAGCTTATGGAAACTTCCGTTTAATACCTTTCAAACAAAAATCCAATGGTTTAGAGCATGTTGCTCTTATAAAAGGAACATGGGATAAAGATGAACAAGTTTTGGTCCGTGTGCATTCTTCATGTGTGACAGGGGATATCTTTGGCTCTTATCGCTGCGAATGTGGAGAGCAGCTTCACAAATCGATGCAAATGATAGAGAAAGCAGGTAAAGGAGTTATTATATATCTAAATCAGGAAGGACGAGGTATTGGTTTGATGGCTAAAATGGAGGCTTATAAATTACAGGAAGAAGGTTTTGATACAGTAGATGCAAATCTGCATTTGGGATATAGAGCCGATGAACGTGATTATGGGGTAGGAGCTGCTATCTTAAGGGAGTTGGAGGTTAGCCAAATGAGACTACTGACCAATAATCCAGTAAAAAGAAGAGGCTTAGAATCATTTGGCCTGACAGTCGTAGATAATGTGCCAATTGAGGTGAGCCCAAATAAATACAATGCATTTTATATGCAGACTAAAAAAGAACGTATGGGACACGATCTGCATAATGTAGATTGATAGTCGTATCAGATAAAAATAAATCTAAATCTTTATAAACATGTCACAAGCATCGCAACGTATAGCCAGTCTTGCAGTTTCAGAAACGCTGGCTATGTCTCAAAAAAGTAATGAACTAAAGGCTCAGGGGATCAATGTTATAAATCTGAGCGTGGGTGAACCTGATTTTTTTACACCAGAACATATAAAAAACGCTGCGAAAAAAGCAATTGATGACAATTTCTCATTCTATACACCTGTCCCGGGTTATTTGTCTTTAAGACAAGCTATATGTCAGAAACTAGAGAAAGAAAACGGATTGTCTTTTAAACCAGAGCAGATTATCTGTTCCAATGGAGCTAAGCAGTCGGTTTGTAATGCGGTTCTAAGTATTGTTAATCCAGGAGATGAAGTGATTATTCCTGCTCCATGTTGGGTTAGCTATATCGAAATGGTAAAATTGGCAGAAGGGACAAGTGTAATTATAGAAACAGAAATAGATCAGGATTTTAAAGTAACGCCTGCTCAATTGGAGGCGGCGATTACTCCAAAGTCAAGAGCAATTATTCTTTGCTCTCCTTCCAATCCAACAGGAAGTGTGTACACAAAAAATGAATTAAAAGCTTTGGCTGATGTATTGGCGAAATATCCTAATATTATTATTATCGCAGACGAGATTTATGAGCATATCAATTATGTAGGGAAGCATGAAAGTATTGCTCAGTTTGAAAATGTAAGAGATAGAGTCGCTATTATAAATGGGGTATCCAAAGCATATGCGATGACAGGATGGCGTTTAGGTTGGATGGCTGCTCCTCAGTGGTTAGCTTCGGCTTGCAATAAACTACAAGGACAATATACTTCAGGACCTTCTTCTATTGCACAAAAAGCAGCAGAGGCAGCATATCTTGGCGATCAGCAATGTATTGAAGATATGCGTCAGGCATTCGCACGCCGTAGAGATTTAATTGTAAAATTAGCTTCAGAAATAGAAGGTTTCAAAGTAAACAAGCCTGAAGGAGCATTCTACCTATTCCCCGAGTGTAGCTATTATTTCGGAAAATCGTATAATGGTAGAACTATAAACACATCGGCAGATTTAGCTATGTTTTTACTTGAAGAAGGACATGTGGCTAGTGTTGGTGGATTGGCATTCTCTGCTCCTAACTATATTCGTTTTTCATACGCTACATCGGATGAGAACATTGTAGAAGCGATGAGACGTGTAAAAGAAACGTTAGCAAAGTTGAAATAGGGGTAATTAGAATATAAAATAATAAAAGTCCGATTGAAATTCAATCGGACTTTTATTATATGTGGCTAGCCATTTATGGGAGGCTTATTCTTTTGCTCCTTTCTGTACCTCATCCATTACACGAAGGAAATTACTTCCCCATATTTTTTCTATCTCCTCGTCAGTATAACCTCTTTCAATAAGTTTAACTGTGATGTTTATCATGTCATTGCTTCCTGTGCATCCAATAAGCCCTCCACCTCCATCAAAGTCGGAAGCTATACCAACGTGGTCTATTCCTGCTATCTTCACAGCATAGTCGATATGGTCTATGGCATCCATAATACTCGCTTTCTTCGTTTCTTTATTAATGAATAAATCAACAAGGCAGATTTGTACTACTCCTCCATTTTTAGCAATAGCTTTCATTTGTTTATCGGTAAGGTTTCTATCGTGGTAGCAAAGAGCCTGAGCTGATGAATGTGAAGCTATAATGGGTTGAGTAGATAATTCGATAACATCCCAAAACGTTTTTTCTCCGGCATGAGATACATCGATCATTATTCCTAATCGGTTCATTTCTTTTATAACCTCACGGCCAAAAGGACTTAATCCATTCCACTCATTGTTACTTTTGCTTGAAGTGTCGCAAATATCATTATCCTTTGTATGGCATAAGGTTATATAATTTACCCCCATGTTTTTGAAATATTCTATATTTTTGATGTCCTTCCCAATACCATATCCATTTTCTATTCCAATAAAAATAGCTTTTTTTCCTTCCTTTTTTAATCTAATCAAGTCTTTGGTAGTGTATGCAATACCGCATACGTCTTGATTCATTTCTACTTGCTTGTGTATCCCTTTTATCAATCCTTCTATCTTTTCTACAGTCTTTTGAGAAGAAGCAGCGTCTCGCGGTCCTTGTGCAGTATATGCTGCGAAGAATATAGCATCAAGCATACCTTCTTCTATCTTTGGAATATTTACCTGGTTTTCTTCTCTATTCCCGATATTGAAACCTGACTTCTTAAACTCTAAAGGGGTGTCACAATGGGTATCTACTGACAATATTTTTTTGTGAAGCTCTTTTGCCTTTCCGAAAGTTTTAGCTTCGTTGATGATAAAGTCAAAGATTTTTTGCATTGTTGTGTCTCCTTTTGCTGCATGACTTTCCGGATGCCATTGTATACCAAGAATTGAACGATTTGGGTAGGCTTCAATAGCTTCTGTTATTCCATCTGATGTTTTAGCTGAAATAATGAAATGAGGTGCTATCTTCTTTACAGCCTGATGATGATAAGTGTTGGTTAGTACTTCTGTTTGACCTAATATTTCAGCTAGTTTCGATTTTTTTTCTATAGTAACCAAGTGTGTGCCCTCCTCTCTAGGCTGAGTTTGTTTATGTTCAATACTTTTATTCGCAAATTGTTTGGGGATATCTTGATATAATGAGCCTGCAAATGCTACATTAATGAGTTGCTCTCCTCTGCATATGCCTAACATGGGGATATTTCTGTCAGAGGCAAGTTTTAGCAATGTTTGGTCGTAAATATCGCGTATAGAATCTACGATGTTTATGTCGGGTAGGGGAGTCTCGTTATAATAGATAGGGTTAATATCGTCACCGCCAATCAGAACTAATCCGTCCAGATCTTTAACGATTTCTCTTAAGGTATTATTATCTGTTATTGACGGAACAATTATAGGGATGCCACCGGCTTTCAATATAGACTCTACGTATGTACCCGAAACTATAGAACCTCCATGAGTTCCTCTGGATGCAGATATACCAATAAGTGGCATTCGTTTGTACTGATTTTGGTGAGCTGTCCCAATGTCTATATCCTTATATAATTTTGTTAGTTCAGGGGAAATGCTTTGCTGTGCATTTAGACTGCTGATAAGTAATAGGAAGAATAGTATAATTGTTGATATCTTTTGCATAATAATATATCTATAATGTTGTCTGTTGAAGAGTTAAGTATATAATTGTTTTTTGATCCAGTCTTTGCCGATCGTTAGACGTGTTACCATAACGGAGCATGTGACATTTCCGGTAGAATTTATAAGAGTAGCAGGTATATCAATAATAGTACTGATAATCATTAAAGTTCCTGCTAACTGAGGTGAGAATCCGAATATTGAACAAATAAGAAGTTCGCCAGTCATTCCTCCACTAGGGATTGCTCCCATTACTGCCCCCACCAGTAATGCAACACCTATTATCATAAATATATCGGATGAGGAAGTCAGTTCTTGTCCAAAGATAGTCAGTAGAAATGTAACTTTTATTATTCCAGCCATAACAGAGCCGTCTTTGTGTATATTTGTTCCCAGAGGAATCACTGTCTCTGCAATATTATCTGGTACGCCCATTCTTTTTGAGGCTTCTATATTAACAGGTATACAAGCAGCACTGGAGGAAGTTGCTATGGCCATCAAGGATGGATTTATCATATTTTTCCAAAAAATACCTAATGCCTTTCTTCCTCCGGATAAATAAATGTAAAGCGAATTTAGTCCGAAATAGCTAACAATGGTGAGTAGCAGGTAGAGGAAGAATACATGCATATATCCTGCTAATATTTGGTTTCCTAATTGTCCTACGGTATCTGCAAAATAACAGCCTAAGCCTATAGGTGCTGCTTTCATAATAATTTGCATCATTTTCATAATAACATTGGTACCTGCATTAAGAAAATCGGCTATGAGTTTCCCTTTTTCTCCTGAGAAAGCGGTAGCTAGTCCTAAAAAAACAGAAAATATAATAAGGGGAAGTAAGTTCGATTTTGTAAATAGTAACTGAAAGTCGGAAACAGTCAAGGTGTTTACTATAATATCTGCTGACGATATTTGTCTGATAGATTGCTCAGGGAGTGAAGATATAATATCTTCTTTATTTATGTTTTCGAGAGGGTTATAAATGAGGGTGAGAAAATAGGCTACAAAAGCAGAAATAACAGCCGTAAACAGAAAGACTAATATAATATTGACAATAACTTTCTTTACTGTATTAGACTGCTTCATATTACAAATGGAAGACGAAATGCTGAAAAATACTAACGGTACGATAAGCACAAACATTAGATTAAGAAATATGTCTCCAATCGGTTTTACTACAGAAGCTTGTTCTCCAAAAAGAATACCGGAAAGCCCACCAAGTAAAATGCCTCCGAGTAAGAATATAGTAAATCTATAATTTTTTAGAACGCTCATTTTTTTTTTGATCAAATTGTGATTGAACAAAATTATTGAAAATCTATTCAACTAAACACAAAATATTGAAATAAAAGAAAACGAAGCTAATTCTTTGCTTTTTCCTAATGTTTCCTAGTATATTGATTGTCTTATTATTGAGAAAAACTTCATAAAAAATCAGTAAAAAAACGTTGATAACCCTTGTTATTATAATAAATATGCATATATTTGCACCGCAATTGCAGATATGGTGGTCGTAGCTCAGTTGGTTAGAGCGTCGGATTGTGGTTCCGAAGGTCGCGGGTTCGAGCCCCGTCTTCCACCCAGACAAAAGCCGTTAGTTATTTACTAGCGGCTTTTTTGTTTTATATAGTATTGTCAATATAAAAAGCCCACTTAAGTGGGCTTGTGAAGGCTTATATATTTATTAGTTCTTTTTATACACCAATCTTATTTTCCACTTTAAGAACCGGTACAGGTAATTGTATTCCGTATTCTTTGAAAAGACGATCTATCTCAAAACGAATATCACTAGCTATAATATCATTGTTGTAAGAGTCATTGATAAAATAGCGAAGGTGAAAACGAAGAGATGATTCTCCAAAATGATCTAATATTACAGTTGGTTCAGGTGATTTCAAAACTGATTCTATGTTTTCTACGCTTTTAAGCAATACTTCTTTTACCAATTGTACATCAGTGCCTATGTATACGCCAACTTCGATCTTTGCTCTGGTTACCACATCATCTTGTGTCCAGTTATTGATAATTTCATTAATGAATATGCGATTAGGAATAACTAATATCCGTCTGTCTCTTGTTTTTACGATTGTAGATCGAAGATTTATTTCATTTACTTTGGCTACTTTCCCATTTACATCTATAATATCTCCAATATTCAAAGTTCTATCAAGTAGAATGTAGATACCGGCAATCAAATCTTGAAATATCTGTTGCAGGGCAAACCCTAATCCAACAAATATAGCAGCCGTTGCTGTTAAAAACATACTTATGTTTACTCCTATGGCACTCAGTATAGAGAAGAACACAATAACGTATATAAAATAGCTAAGGAAGTTGAAAACAGTTTCTATTCTCCCATTGTCATTAATAGCAAAGATACGAATAACAGCTTTCTTTATTAATTTAATAATAAAGTAGGTAATGAGAAATGTAATGATGGCGAATATAATAGTGCCTACTGTTATGTTGATGTGTTCACCTTTATAAAGTTCATAACTGAAGATCTTCGTAATTCCGTGTAATATAGAGTTCATGTATCGTTTGAATGAATAATGATATTATTTATGATTATATCTTTCGCAAAAATACCTAAAATACCCAATATAAGTATATTTATCTCTTTTCTTTTTAGAGTAGACCTTTTTTAGCCTCTTCATTTTTATATTAAAAATTGAGATTTGGTTTAAATATGGCAATATTACTTAGGGTCTGATAATAAATTTAGTGTTTTTAACGCTAGAAAAAAGATGAATAATATATTTTTTATAAAAAAAATGTATATTTTCGATTATTGTTTACGATATAGTAAAAAGTATACATATAGAAGAATATTTATTATCAATTGTAAAGTATTCAAATGTAGAATTGTGGAGATTTTGCTATGCGTTCTTCAGATAAATAACAAACTTTTCAAATAAGATGGTGAAAAATAATTGTGTTCAACAAAAACATAAAATAGCATTATACTGTTTTTTAGTTTTTAGTTTTTTTCTCTTTAATGATTTGCAGGCTCAAGTAACTATTGGTAGTGATCAAAAAGCTAATTCAGGTAGCTTGCTTGATCTTAAGCAAAATGCAGATGGAACATCTTTAAAAGGTTTGGCGTTGCCACGTGTAATACTTAAATCATTGAAAATTCCCGAAAATGAAACGAGTCTATCAGTTACTGTCAGGGATGCTACAGGAGAATGGAATAAAGATGAGCATATAGGGTTAATGGTCTATAATGTTAGCGTGTACGATGAATGTGATTCTTATACGTTTCGCCCAGGACCTTATGCTTGGGATGGAGATAAATGGCAATACTTGATTGATATAAAAAAGAATCCTGAGGTAAAAGAATATGTAGATGCTCGTGACGGAGAAAAATATCTCTATAGACGTTTTGGGGATGCTGGGGAATGGATGTTGGAACATTTGAAGTATATTCCTAAGGCGGAAGACTACTCCAGTATTAGCCCTTTCCCGGACATTGAGGCTGGAACTGATGCGGAAAATGATCCAACTCGTAAATTGTATTATTACCCTAATTCAGATTTGAGTACGCCTGGAATTCCTAATCCAATTACATGGAGACCAAATCAAGGTATATTATATACTTATTCTGCTGCAACTTTAGGAGCACAAGATGATGTTGAGGATAATCAAGGACGTACTCCTTATGATCCTGATGCAGAAGGACCTCTTCAACCTATACAAGGAATCTGTCCTCCAGGATGGCATATTCCGAATGATAAGGAATGGAGCGCATTAGAAAAAGAAATTTATAATAATGCGAATAAATATAGCCAATATAAATTAGGAGATGGTTTGCCTTTTATCCCTGAAGAATGGAATGTAAATACAGAAGATGGTTCGGATTGGGAACTCCATACTGATGGACCAAGAGGGGTGTTAGAGGATGAAAATGGTAATCCTCGTCCCGGACATGGATATGCAATGATGAGTCAATGTCCTCCGATAGGTGGGGCTCTTCAAGAAACAGAAGGAAGAAGTTTATCTGCATTACAAGGAGGTTTTGATGTTATTCTTTCTGGAGGAGCGATGGATGGGATGAATGATGGGTATGGTGTTTTAGCTGCTTTCTGGACCAGTAGCGTTGCCGAAAGTGATTCTGCATGGGCTCGTATGATTACAGCAGGGGATGGGCAGCCTCAACAAGTCGCCCGTATGCCATATGGTCGATTTGTGTTAACTAATGTAAGATGTAAACGATAATATTTATAATAGCCAAAAAAGCCCGAGGAATTCCTCGGGCTTTTTTGGCTATTATGTTTGTTCTTTAAATAGAAAGAATTTTCAATGTTCTCAATAAGTCTTCTTGTACAGGTTTATTCTTCTTTATTGCTTTAGAAAAAGGAACATATACTATCTTATCGTTTTGAATACCTATCATAACATTTCGTTGATCGTCAAGTAGTGCATCTATAGCTGCTGCGCCCATTCTACTAGCTAAGATTCTATCATTAGCAGTAGGAGATCCTCCTCGTTGTACGTGCCCTAGTATTGATACACGAACATCATATTGAGGATATTCTTTTTTGACACGCTCGGCCATAGCCATTGCTCCTCCAGTAATGTTTCCCTCTGTTACTAACACTAAGCTACTGTTTTTACTTTTACGAAAACCATTAGAGATAAGGTCTGCCAATTGGTCTTTTAGTTCGGACATCTCTGGGATAATAGCAGCTTCAGCACCCGAAGCAATAGCTCCGTTTAGTGCAAGGAAACCACATTCACGTCCCATAACTTCGATAAAGAATAGGCGTTCGTGTGAACTCGCTGTATCTCTTATTTTGTCTACAGCTTGCATAATGGTATTTAAGGCAGTATCATACCCTATTGTCGAATCTGTCCCAAACAAGTCGTTGTCGATAGTCCCTGGTAGCCCTACTATAGGATAGTTAAATTCCTGAGCTAAAATTCGTGCACCAGTTAGAGAGCCATCACCACCTATGACAACTAATGCATCGATCCCTTCTCTTACAAGAGCTTCGTAAGCTATTTTTCGTCCTTCAGGAGTTCTGAATTCTTCGCTACGAGCTGTCCTAAGTATAGTCCCTCCTTGTTGTATGATGTTACTTACACTGTTGCTTTTGAAGGTTTCTATTTCGTCGTAGATCAAACCTCTGTATCCACGCATAATCCCCTTTACTTCAATGCCGTTGTAGATAGCAGAGCGGGTTACGGCTCTAATAGCAGCATTCATACCAGGAGCATCACCTCCAGATGTTAAAATACCAATACACTTAATGTTAGACATAACTTTATATATTTACCTTAATGATTTTCCTCAAAATTTGCTGATGCAAAAATATAAAATAAATTTCACGAAAAAGCTACTAAATCGTATCAATCCTATTAAATAAAGATATTATTACTTTTAATTAAGAGAGGAGGCTCTTAGTTCATTTATTTTAGTTTCTACATCCTCCATTTGCCATTTAGGAGTAGATGTTGCACCGCAAATCCCAATAGATGCAGTAGGCTTAATTACAGTAGGGTCTATATCATCAGGAGTCGTAATAAAATAAGAATTTGGATTGTATCTTTTACATTCAGCGAACAGAACTTTTCCGTTCGAACTTTTTTCTCCCGCAACAAAGAATATCATGTCATGTTTTTGGGCAAATTCTTTAATATTAGGGATTCTATTTGAAACTTGTCGACAGATGGTGTCGAAGAATTCAAATTTGGCATCGCCAATCATACGGCTTTGAATGATGTCAATAACTTCTTGAAAGCCATCCAAAGGTTTTGTTGTCTGAGAAAATAAGCAAATATTCCTAGTAAAGTCCAACTTGTCTAAATCTTCTTTCTTCTCAATAACGATGGCGTTTGCTTCTGTTTGTCCCATCAGTCCATTAACTTCAGCATGTCCGTTTTTACCATAAATGACAATCTGAGTATTGTTGTCTTTTTCCTTGTCGTATTTGTCGTGTATTTTCTTTTGTAGTCGCAATACAACAGGGCATGAAGCATCTATTATCTCAATATTATTTTCTTTGGCTATCTGGTAAGTTGAAGGTGGCTCGCCATGTGCCCTTAGCAGGACTCTGGCATTCTTTAATTGTGCAAATTCTTCGTGATCGATTGTTTTCAAACCTAATCTTTCTAATCTGTCTACTTCCAGATTATTGTGAACAATATCACCAAGGCAGTATAAGATGCCACCTTTGGCTAATTCTTCTTCGGCTTTTTTTATAGCGTTAACAACGCCAAAACAAAAACCGGACTTAGTATCTATCTCTATGTTACTCATTAATTTGTAGTTATTTGTTTGAACTTGTCTATCAACCATTGCATTTGTTCGTCAATGGTCATATATGAATTATCCAAGAGAATTGCATCTTCGGCTTGTACAAGAGGGCTCTCTTTTCGCGTCTGATCCATGTAATCTCTGGATTTTAAATTTTCTAAAACCTCTTCATATGTGGTTTTGTTGTCTCCTTTAGAGCGTAATTCGTCAAAACGTCTTTGGGCTCTGATTTCAGCTTTAGCAGTAACAAATACTTTCATTTCTGCATTAGGAAAAACAACGGTTCCTATATCTCTACCATCCATGACAATACCCTTTTCTTTACCCATTTTCTCAAGCAGGGCTACTATAGCACGTCTTACAAAAGGGATTGCACTTACAATACTTACTTTGGATGAAACTTCCATGCTTCTGATGTTTGCTTCTACATTTACACCATTTAAGTATGTTTCGGGTAGTCCTGATGTTTTGTTGAGTTTAAATTCTATTTTTATGTTATCGATCTGGTTTTGCAATTTGTCTTCATTAAGAGTATCATTTTCGAAGAACCCTTCTTGAATACAATATAAAGTTATAGCCCGGTACATAGCTCCACTATCTATGTATATGTAACCTATTTCTTTTGCCAAGCTTTTAGCCATTGTACTTTTTCCGTTTGAGGAAAAACCGTCTATTGCGATAACTATTTTTTTCATATTTACATTAAAAACATTTTATAAGAACAAATGTTTAGGAATAATTGGTTAAAATTTATATTACTGTAATTAAGAAGGCAAAGATAACTTAAATAAAACATACTCTTCTGCTATCGTGTAAGCAATTCCTGCAACTTATTGTTGAAATTATAAGATGAAAATATGTTTTATTGTTAGAAAAAAAGATTACTTTTGCAGTCGAAAACATTTTAAAAGAAAAATGATAAACCGCGTTCTTATTCGTATCAGAGTAGTACAGATATTATTCTCTTATAGTCAAGAAGAGAAGATAGATTTGAAAAAAGCAGAAACAGAATTGCTTTTTAGTTTACAAAAATCATATGATTTGTACTTTTATCTCTTATCTCTTATGGTTGAGCTTACCGAAGTGTATGAACAAAAAGTAGATGCTCGTAAGTCCAAACTACTCCCTTCTCAAGAGGACATGCGTCCTAATACAAAATTGTTAGAAAATAAGTTTATTAAGCAACTTGCCCAAAACGAATCGTTACAGAAGTATTTATCTGAAAGACCTTTTTCTTGGTTAGATCAAAACGAAACGTTTTTAAGAAAATTGCTGGATGATATATTGAACTCTGAAATTTATGCAGACTATCTTTCAAATAAAGAAGATGGATATGCTGAAGATCGTGAGTTTTGGCGTAAAGTTTTTAAGCAAATGCTTTCGGCAAATGAGGAATTGTGTACTATTCTTGAAGATGAAAGTCTTTATTGGAATGACGATATAGAGATAATTGAGTCGTTTGTGCTGAAAACAATAAAACGATTTGATGAATCTAAAGGAGCATTACAAGAATTGCTTCCGATGTTTAGAGATGAAACAGATAGAGAGTTTGCTGTTAAGCTATTTAGAGAATCATTGCTGAATGGGAAGGAGTATCGTGAGCTTATTGATAAATATACACACAACTGGGAGAGTGAACGTATAGCATTGATGGATATGGTGATTATGCAAATCGCGATTGGAGAATTACTAATATTCCCTTCTATTCCAGTAAACGTAACGTTGAATGAATATATAGATATTGCAAAATCATATAGTACAGCAAAAAGTGCCTCTTTCATTAATGGAGTACTAGATTCTATCGTAAAAGAGTTAAAAGAAGAAAAGAAAATCTTCAAGAAGTGATAATATGATTTTCTATTAATTCTATTTTAAAATATTCCCTTATATTTGTAAATAGATTAAATTTTAAGAGAAATAATATAAAAAAATAAAGAATTTATGACCTTATTAAATGTTTTATTACAAGCTGCCGGAGGTGGCGGTTTCATGGCTTCGAGTGGAGGAATGATCGTGATGATGGTACTGTTGTTTGCTATCATGTACTTCTTTATGATTAGACCACAACAAAAGAAACAAAAACAAATACAAGAAGCACGTAATGCTATCAAAGTAGGAGATAAAGTAGTTACAGCAGGTGGTATTCACGGTAAAGTTCGTGAGATTGGAGAAACATACTTCATCGTAGAGATTGCAGAAGGAACTAAGATAAAAATAGAAAAAGCTTCTGTATATGTTTCTGCAGAAGATACTCAAGCAAATAGCAAATAAATAGTTTATTCCATCAAAGATGGGATGTAATTTAAGGTATAGCTGATATGAGCGATACTAGAGATATAAATAAGGGGGTCAGATCATTTTTCAAGACATTATCATGGAAAAAGATACTGACTTTCCTGCTTTTTGTACTTTTAGCTACTATCTTCTGGCTAATGCAAATATGGAGGCAAAGCTTTGAGACTACTCTCCGTATCCCTATCAAATATGTAAATGTGCCGGATAGTATTATCTTTGAGAGGGATCTTATAGATGATATAGAGGTCAAAATAAAAGATGACGGAGCTGCTATACTTCGGTATTTTTTTACAAGAAGAAATGACTCTTTAATCATAGATGTAAGAAATCAGATTAAAGGATCTAAAGAGAATGTTATACAAGGAGCAACTTACGAACAGCTGATACATACAAAACTGTTCTTTTCGTCTACATTGGTGAGCTATTTTCCTTCTAAGTTGACATACACATATGATGTGTTGCATCAGAAGAAATTACCCGTTATATACGATGGTTATGTTAATTTAGCACCTGGTTATCTGTTGGATGGAGATTTGTTGATTTCACCGGACTCTGTTATGGTATATGGTAGTCGTGCCGCTTTAGATACGCTTAGATATGCACTTACTAAGAATGATACGCTAAATAATATAACATCTACTAAAGAGCTAAAGGTGTCGATGAAAGATATAAAAGGTATAAAATATATTCCAAATCAAATATCTTTGACTATTCCGGTTGATGAGTTTATGCAAAAAGAAGTAGAGGTTCCTGTTGTCTGTGTTAACTTACCTTCCAACCTTAATATTAAATTCTTTCCATCTTCAGTTAAAATTCCATTATTTGTGGGATTGAAAAGGTCTAATGCAATAAAAAAAGAAGATTTTAAAGTTATTGTTAATTATGATGACTTAAAAGATTTGAAAGATCCTTCTATTCCTGTCAGAATAGCTGCAAGTCCCGATTATGTACAGACAAAACCACCAATCCCTTCTGAAGTAGAGTTTGTACTTGAACAGAAATAACTCAATTATGATAAAGTTAGGAATTACAGGAGGAATTGGTAGTGGTAAATCAACTGTATCAGAACTGTTTACTCTTTTAGATATACCTGTTTATATTGCAGATAAAGAGAGTAAAAGGCTGACAGAAACTTCTGTTGTAATAAAAGAACAATTGATAGCTTTGTTTGGAGAAGATTTGTATCAAGATGGAATTTTGAATAAAGCTCTTCTAGCATCTTATATCTTTAGTGATAAAGAAAAACTTGAAAAAGTTAATAGGATAATTCATCCGGTCGTTGGTAACGATTTTAATGAGTGGATAGAATTAAATAAAACCTCAGAAATAGTCGCTCAAGAAGCTGCAATTCTTTTCGAATCGGGATTTGATAAGCTTGTTGATAAAGTTGTTGTTGTTTATACTCCTCTTGAAATGAGGATTAGTCGAACAATGCAACGAGATGGAGTATCTCGCGAAAAGGTATTAGAGCGAATAGAAAATCAGATGTCTGATGAAAAAAAAGTTGAACTTTCAGATTTTGTAATTGTTAATGATGGTATGCTATCGTTGATAGAACAAGTTTTAGAAATAATAAATAAACTGAAAGAGTTAGCTAAAGAATAAATATGCAGATAGAAAACTCATATAAAAAGATTTTTGAAGAAAATAAAAAATGGGTTGAGAAAAAGAAGGATGAGAATCCCTATTTTTTTGCTCATCTGGCAGAGGAACAGAATCCAGACTATCTATATATCGGATGCTCTGATAGCAGGGTACATGCAAATGAAATAATGGGTTTGGCTCCGGGTGAGGTCTTTGTTCACAGAAATATAGCTAATATGGTCGTAAATAGTGACCTGAATATATTATCTGTCATTAATTATGCAGTAGAACATCTTCATGTGAAATACATTATTGTATGTGGCCATTATGGTTGTGGGGGAGTGAAAGCGGCAATGAAACCTCGGAATTTAGGTATATTGAATCCATGGCTAAGAAATGTACGTGATGTATATAGGTTGCACGAAGATGAACTGGATGCCATAACTGATATGGAAAGTCGATACGACCGTCTGGTAGAACTGAATGTGTATGAACAGTGTCTTAATGTGATTAAAATAGCAGAAGTTCAAAAGTCGTATCTAGAGAAAGGCTATCCGCGAGTAGCAGGATGGGTATATGGTCTGAAAGATGGTATCTTGCATGACCTGCAAATTGATTTTAAAAAAGAGTTGAATCGTGTGCAAAAGATTTACGATTTGACAAAAGAAGAATAATCCTCAAAATTATAAATGAAAAAGATACTTATATACCTTTTAATAGGAACTGCTTTTTTTGCATTTGGTTGTAAAAGATCAGTAAAGAGTGGCGAAAAAAATATTTTGACAGTAACAATAGAACCTCAGAAATATTTTTTAGAGGCAATTGTTGGCGATCGTTTTCAAGTAGAATGTATTGTGCCGTCAGGAGGAAATCCTGAAAGTGCAGATTTTACACCTACCCAAATGATGAATTTGGATAAGAGTCGAGCATACTTTACAATTGGTTTCCTCGGAATAGAAAATATGCTTGTAGACAAAGTAGCTAAAACGAATCCAAATCTAAAAGTAGTAAATACTTCTGAAGGAATAGAGTTGGTAGGAGACGCTCACATTCATTGTGATGATCCTACCCACGATCATGCACATCATCATGAAGATGAACATGGTCATGGACATATTGGAGGAGATCCACACACATGGAGTTCGGTGCAATCTGCTAAGATTATCGTGGAAAATATGTATGATGCCATAATTGATTTGGACAAAGAAAACGAAGCTGAATATACAGTTAACTACAATACTTTGCTTGCTGAGATAAATCAAACAGATAGTATTGTCAAGTCTTATTTAGATAAAGCTCCAAGCAAATCATTCATTATCTATCATCCGGCATTGAGCTATTTTGCTGAGGAATACGGTTTAACTCAATATTCTATCGAACATGAAGGTAAAAATCCATCTCCTTCTCAATTGAAAGAATTGATCGATAAATCGAATCAAGAGGGGGTAAAGGTTGTCTTTATTCAACAAGAGTTTGATACAAAGAATGCTGAAACGGTATCAAAAGCAATAAATGGGATTGCTGTTCCAATCAATTTAATGTCTTACAACTGGAGTGAAGAAATGATAAAAATAGCCAAAGCAATGGCTCTCGAAAACAAATGAAAAAGATTCTTGAAATAAGAAATATAACTGTCGGTTACGAAGATAAACCTTTTGTTTTGAAGGATGTCAATTTGGATGTTCTTCAGAACGATTTTTTAGGTATCATAGGACCTAATGGCGGAGGTAAAACAACTTTACTGAAAACAATATTAGGCTTAGTTAAACCTGCAGCAGGTGAGATTTCTTTTTTCAAAAATGGAATAAAAACAGACAAAATAAATGTTGGGTATCTGCCTCAGATAAATCAGATAGATAAAAAATTCCCCATATCGGTACATGATGTTATTCTGTCAGGGATGACAATTCAACGAAAGATATTTTCACCCTATACTAAAGAACAAAAAAATAGGGTAGGAGCTATCGCTAAAAAAATGGGACTGGAAGATTTGCTTGATAGACCTATAGGTGCTTTGTCGGGAGGACAACTACAAAGGGCATTGCTGGGGCGTGCAATAATTGATAATCCTGAACTATTGATATTGGACGAGCCGAATTCATATGTAGATAAACGTTTCGAGACTAATTTCTATAAAATATTAGAAGAGATAAATAAGGATACAGCTATAATAATGGTTTCTCACGATGTGGGTACTGTTATCTCTTTGGTGAAAAATATAGCTTGCGTAAACGAAGGTCTACATTATCATTTGGGTAGTAATATTACAACAAATTGGCTTGAAGAAACATATTCATCTTGCCCTATAGAGATTGTCGGTCATGGAGATTTCCCTCATCGGGTATTAGAAAAACATGATGGCTGCGATTGTTGCAAGGAAGATTAAATTCTACTTTTAGCCAAGTTTGTAATCTTAGTAATAAATCCTGTTTTAGCAGCAGTATATCCATCTCTATTGTGTCTAAACTGTTTAGCAAGTTTTAATTTTAACTCTCCATATTCTTTGGCTGTCTGAGGATGTGACAACAAATAATCTCTGAAATATATTTCATCCCAATTGCCCGAATACCTGATGTGTACATGAAAGACTTTCTCTGCAAACCCTTGCTGCGTATAACCTTTCATAAACATCATATGTGGTGCCGGATTTTTGGGTTGAGGACTATAGATATAACCAGCAGATTGCATTTTTTGGATAAACCGTTCTATATCTGTCTCATCTTTTATTTCTATTAATATATCTATTGTCGGTTTTGCCGGAATATTAGGGATAGCTGTGCTGCCAATATGATGTATTTGAAGAAGATCTTTGCCTAAAATCTTCTTTAAAGTACTACGTTCTTCTTTGTAATAATCTTTCCAATACTTCTTATGCTCGCTAATCTCAATCGGAAACAATTGCCATAGCTCTTCGTTTGTCATATCTAATAATGATTTTCCCACTATCTCAGAATTTCGTTTAGTTTTTGTCTGTAAATCTTGTTTTCAGTAAAGCCGTCATGTCCTCCTCCTTTCAGAGTGATAAGTTCATCACCCTCTTTAAGGACATAGCTTAGTTTGATCGAGTTTTCGTAATCAATGACTTTATCATTATCTCCATGGAATATGAAAACAGGAGCTTTACAGTCTGTTATATATTTATATGTTTCTAGTTTATATTTTATAGCGAAGTTGGGAATTAGTGGGCATATATTTTTTATCACATTGCTTAATGTATAGTAAGGAGCTTGAAGAATTAACTTAGATGGAGTGTTTACCGATGCCAGATAAGCCGTTGGTCCTGTACCTATAGAATATCCAAGAACGACAATGCTTTCTTCTTTGTAATGTTTTAATAACTCATTATATGCTGACTGTACATCCCTTAATAGTTGATACTCAGTATCTATTTCTCCTTCGCTCTTTCCGTACCCTCTATAATCAAGAAAAAAGATGTCATATCCTAACTCTGTGTATATAGGAGCTAATTGTCCCCATGCGTTTAATGCTCCTGCATTCCCATGTAAATAAAAAATAAGACCTTTACAAATACTATCTGTTTCGAAAAGAAGTCCATTCAGCCTTATAGCATCTTCTGTTTCAATATCTATTTCTTTGTATGGTCCATCAAATTTGAATTGATAGCCTGCTTCTAATTTTGTAGGATGGAAGATAGCTTTCTCTTGAAAGAAGTAAAAACCTACACATAATATAATATGTAGCGAAACTAAGGCAATAAGTATTCTTATAAGTATTCTTTTCATAGCTGTTAGTATGTAGTTTTAAGGTAGTGTAAAGATCTTTATTTTTTTAATATCTATTTTTCCATAGTTTTCTTAGCCATTCTACAATTTTGTTTTCAGAAGCATTTTGCTGAGGTTCCCAAAAACGTTTTCCTTTTATCTCTTGAGGTACATAATCTTGTTCCACAAAGTTGTTTTCAAAGCTATGCGCATATTTATATTCCTTTCCGTAATTCAGCTCTTTCATTAGTTTGGTAGGTGCATTACGGAGGTGCAACGGAACTGGTAAATTTCCTGTTTCGTTGACAGCAGCAATGGCTTCGTCTATCGCTAAGTAGGCAGAATTACTTTTAGCTGAAGTAGCTAAGTATATCGTTGTTTCAGCAAGAACAATACGGCCTTCAGGCCACCCAATTTTGTGTAATGTATCGAAGCAGGCATTTGCCAGAAGCAATGCATTAGGATTAGCCAGACCAATATCTTCGGCGGCAGAGATGACCAAACGACGAGCTATAAATTTAGGGTCTTCGCCGCCTGCAACCATGCGAGCCAACCAATAGATAGCAGCATCGGGGTCACTTCCTCGGATAGATTTGATGAAAGCAGAAATAATGTCATAATGCATTTCTCCGCCTTTATCGTATGCAGCAGGGTTCTCTTGCAAGCGTTCGGTCACCATCTTATCTGTGATGACTACTTTTTCGCCAGTGTCAGCATTGATAATAAGATCGAGGATATTTAATAGCTTACGGGCATCGCCTCCCGAATATTTAAGGAGGGCATTGGTCTCTTTTAGTTCTATATCACGTTCTTTCAGAAATATATCTTCTGTAATAGCTCTGTTTGCCAATTTAATCAAATCATCTTTATCTAATGATTGCAATACATAGACTTGACAACGAGATAACAGTGGACGAATCACTTCGAATGAAGGGTTTTCGGTAGTGGCTCCTATTAAAGTAATGACACCCGTTTCTACTGCATTTAACAATGAGTCTTGCTGCGATTTAGAAAAACGGTGAATCTCATCAATAAACAAAATTGGACTTTTTGTATTGAAGAACTGACTTTTCTTAGCTTGTTCTATCACCTCACGTACATCTTTAACACCTGAATTAATAGCACTCAGTGTATAGAATGGAGTATCCAGAGTATTTGCTATAATCTGGGCAAGAGTGGTTTTGCCAACACCCGGAGGACCCCAAAGCAGAAAGGACGGAACTCTTCCCGATTCGATCATCTTGCGGAGAATAGCTCCTTCTCCGACCAAATGTTTTTGTCCGATATATTCATCCAAGTTACGCGGACGTAAACGTTCTGCTAAAGGTTGACTCATAGAAAATAAAACTTATTTGTTATTCAAAAATACAAAATAGATAGGACATTGCGTCTATTTTATCTATATAAAGATAGTGTATACTTGGAAACGTAATATGCGTAGAAAGCAAGGAATACTTAAAAAGGATATTGAAAAGTGTAACCTTTGTCACTTTTTAGTTAAAATCATATTCTGCCAAATCGTCATATTATAGAAATTTTCATTTTTTATTTTCAGATTTATCATTTTGGCACAGCATTTGATTATTCAATAGTGTCGTTGAAAAACGAAAAATAATTAAGAATAAAATAACAAAACAAAATATTTAATAAAATGGGAAAAATTATCGGAATTGACTTAGGTACCACAAACTCTTGTGTTGCCGTATTGGAAGGTAACGAACCAATAGTTATCAATAATAATGAAGGTAAAAGAACTACTCCTTCGGTAGTTGCTTTTATTGAAGGTAACGAGCGTAAAGTAGGAGACCCTGCAAAACGTCAAGCTATCACAAACCCTGAAAAAACAATTTACTCTATAAAGAGATTTATGGGAGAAACTTGGGATCAGGTAAAAAATGAAGTTCCACGCGTACCTTATAAAGTAGTAAAAGGTGATAACAATACACCTCGCGTAGACATAGATGGAAGATTATATACAGCACAAGAAATATCTGCTATGATTCTTCAAAAAATGAAGAAAACAGCAGAAGATTATCTAGGACAAGAAGTAACTGACGCTGTAATTACAGTTCCAGCTTACTTTAACGATGCTCAACGTCAGGCTACAAAAGAGGCCGGTGAAATTGCAGGTCTTAAAGTTCAACGTATTGTGAACGAACCTACAGCAGCAGCTTTAGCTTATGGTCTGGATAAGACAAACAAAGATATGAAAATCGCAGTATTCGACCTTGGTGGTGGTACATTCGATATTTCAATTCTTGAATTAGGTGATGGTGTATTTGAAGTAAAATCTACAAATGGTGATACTCACTTAGGTGGTGACGACTTCGATAATGTTATTATCAATTGGCTAGCAGAAGAATTCCAAAACGAAGAAGGTCTTGACTTGCGTAAAGATCCTATGGCTCTTCAACGTTTGAAAGAAGCTGCTGAAAAAGCGAAGATTGAATTATCTAGTACAACGTCTACAGAGATCAATCTACCATATATTATGCCTGTTAATGGAATTCCAAAACACTTGGTTAAAACATTGACACGTGCAAAATTTGAACAGTTGGCAGATCAATTAATCCGTAATTGTATCGCTCCATGTCGTCAGGCTTTAAGTGATGCAGGATATTCAGCTTCTGATATTGATGAAGTGATCCTTGTAGGAGGTTCTACTCGTATTCCTGCTATCCAAGCTGAAGTAGAAAAATTCTTTGGTAAGGCTCCATCTAAGGGTGTTAACCCTGACGAAGTAGTAGCTGTTGGTGCAGCTATTCAAGGTGGTGTGTTGACAGGAGAGGTGAAAGATGTATTGCTTCTAGATGTTACTCCGCTTTCTCTTGGTATTGAGACTATGGGTGGTGTTATGACTAAGCTGATTGAGTCAAATACAACTATTCCTACTAAGAAGAGTGAAACATTCTCTACTGCTGCTGATAATCAACCATCGGTACAAATCAATGTATTGCAAGGAGAGCGTCCGATGGCTAGAGATAATAAGCAAATCGGAGTATTCAATCTAGATGGTATTCCTGCTGCTCCTCGTGGAGTTCCTCAAATTGAAGTAACATTCGATATTGATGCAAATGGTATCTTGAATGTTTCTGCTAAGGATAAAGCAACAGGTAAAGAACAATCGATTCGCATCGAAGCTTCTTCTGGTCTTAGCGATGCTGAAATTCAAAGGATGAAAGATGAAGCAGCTGCAAATGCTGAAGCTGACCAAAAAGAAAAAGAAAGAATCGACAAGCTAAATCAAGCGGACTCTTTGATTTTCCAAACAGAAAAACAATTAAACGAGCTTGGAGATAAGATTCCTGCTGATAAGAAAGCGCCTATCGAAGAAGCATTGACTAAATTGAAAGATGCTCACAAAGCTCAGGATATTGCAGCAATAGATACTTCGATGGAAGAGTTAAACAAACTATTCCATGCTATGAGCCAAGAAATGTATAACCAACAACAAGCTGACCCGAATCAGCAAGCTGGAGGTAATGCAGGAGGACAGCAATCTAACGGAGGTGATAATGTAACTGATGTAGATTTCGAAGAAGTGAAATAATAGTGCAACTGTAAATAGAAACCCAAAGGGCTGCGAGATAAATTCTGGCAGCCCTTTGTTATTTATTAAATATCATGAACTCAGGTATCAATGGTTTTTCTATATTTGTAATTAATGCCTTTCGGTCACTTCTAAAAAAATCTAATAATGAAAACTACTTTTAGCCAAATTGTTCTTTTGTTTTTATGTACTCTTTGTGTGTCATCCCAGAATCAATGTGTTTCGATTGAAAAAATATGGGATAATGGTAAACATTGTGCTTTTACCTCTTTGATTAAATTTAAAGGAAAATATTATTGCTCATTTCGTGAAGGGGAAACGCATATATTTGATGCAAATGGGAAAGCCGAAGGTAAGTCTCAGATATTAGTTTCTGAAGATGGTAAAACTTGGCAATCTATAGCTCTATTATCGAAAAGCGATTATGATCTTCGTGATCCCAAATTATCTATAATGCCAGATGGTAGATTGATGGTTTTGATGGGAGGATCAGTATATAAAGATAAGAAATTAGTAAGCTTGCACCCTCAGGTATCCTTTAGTAATGATGGCATTCATTTTACGGAACCCGTTGCGGTTAAGTTCACTTATGAAACAGCTGGAAGAGATTGGCTGTGGCGCACAACATGGGATGATGGAATAGGGTATTGTGCCAATTATTATAAAGATTTTGATGGAAAGAGTAAGATTTCTTTAGTTGAAACTACCAATGGTTTAAGCTATGATTTGGTGACAGTATTGGATATTGAAGGTTTCCCTAACGAAGCTACTATAAGAATCTTGCCAAACAAACAAATGATAATGATGGTAAGACGAGATAGTGGAAATAGAAAAGGTTATTGGGGTATTAGCTCTCCTCCTTATAAAGAATGGGAATGGAAAGAAATGGAACTGCAGTTGGGTGGTCCTGATTTTATTCAATTAGACGATAATATATTTGTAGCCGGTACTCGTTCATACTTTATTCCTTCTGCACCTAAAACCATATTATTGACAGGTGATATAAAAGGTAAATTCCAGGAAGTTTATACATTGCCTTCGGGCGGAGATACTAGTTATCCAGCATTGATGATAGAAGGCGACGAATTGTGGATGTCTTATTATTCATCTCACGAGACTTCGAATGCCGCTATTTATTTAGCGAAAATCCCTTTGTCTTTCTTCAAACTTAAATAACAAAAAAGCCCAGTAGCATTATACCACTGGGCTTTAATTATATCATACTATTGTTATTTTTTTATAATTGTTAGTTCGTCTATAAGTCGAGGACATTTCATCACTTTGTCTATAATGTAAAGTACGTAGCGAATATCTACACTGATAGTACGTTGCAGCTCTGGTTCGAACACGATGTCGCCACTCAAAGCTTCCCAGTTACCATCGAAAGCCAGCCCTATAAGTTCTGCATTTCCATTGAATACAGGGCTACCGGAATTACCTCCTGTAATATCGTTGTTCGATAAGAAATTCACATGCATTTTACCATCCTTGTCAGCATATTGACCAAAATCACCGCTCTTGATGTGTTCAAGTATATAGTCCTGTACATGAAATTCCGGATCATTCGCAACAAATTTATCCAATACTCCTTGTGATGTAGAATAATAGTCATACGAAACAGCATCAGCAGGTTTGTATCCTCCGATAGATCCATAACTCAATCGTTGAGTGAAGTTAGCATCAGGAGAGAAAGTCTTGTTAGGTTCCATTTCCATCAATCCAGCCATGAAAAGTCTTTCTCCCTTTTGAATTGTAGGTATGTATGGAGCACTGCTTTCTTGAATTAGTTTCAATGGGGCTTCTAATGATTTAGCCAATACAATCGCAGGGTCTTTATCAATATCCTCTTGTTGTCCGTTAACAACTAAATCAACAAGGCTATCTAAAGATGTGAACTTCGTATTATTGTAAAACCATTCAGCATACTTATCATAGTCTCCTGCAAATTCATTATTTATAGTTTCATATATTGCAGGTAAGTATTCAGCCGGAACATTATCTCCATATACTTTCAATAAAGCAGGCATTACTTTTCTGTCAAGGTTTGGCTCGTAATCTTTGAATATATTGGTTAAGCGACCTTTTAATTCTTTTTCCTTGCTGTCCTGATCTACTTTTGTAGCAAATAGAGCAGTATTGGCTATTCTGGTAATTTCAAAACCATTGTAGAAAGTTTCGAATAAGTATGTTCTGATTTTAGCTATATCCATAGTTGAAGTATAGCCTTCTTTTAGCATAGAAAGAACCTCTCCGTATTTAGATTGGTTTTTAGATGAAGAAGCCCATTGGTTGAATTTTGATTCAAGAACTTCTTTGTCTGCAATTACATTTAGCTTGGCAATAGCTTCGTTCATTCCCATTGCATTTTTCCAATAGTTAGAACTTCCGGCGTATTTGTTTGCATACTTAATACGGATCGCATCACTTGCATTCATTGCTTCGCGCCAAATAGCTTGCTTTACACCACGAACCTCGATGCGAGGTTTGTGTTCAGACTCTACCATCTGAGTAATTCCCCATGATGACATGTATCGTTCTGTGCTTCCCGGATAGCCTATAGTCATAGCATAGTCTTTGTCCTTAAATCCCTTTAGTGATACCGGTATTGTATATTTAGGTTTGTAAGGTACATTATCTGCATTATAGTAAGCAGCTTTGTTATCCTTGTTTGCATATACTCTAAATACAGAAAAGTCACCTGTGTGGCGAGGCCACATCCAGTTATCAGTCTCTCCTCCAAATTTACCTACAGAAGAAGGTGGAGTAAATACAAGTCTAACGTCTTGGAATACTTCGTATACTACAACATAGTATTTGTTTTCAGAATAAAAAGGTACTACTTCTGCATTTAGAAACTCATTGTCTTTGTATCTCTCTAAATATACATTAGATAATGAATCTATTTTGTCGTAGCGAGTGTTTTCGCTGTCATCAGGGAGTAGTGTAGATGTTACGAAATCTGTAATATCTTTAGTCTCTAGTAAAAATTGTACTTTAAGACCAGCTGCAGGCAATTCCTCAGAGAAAGAATGGCTGACAAAGCCATCTTTTAGATAGTCATGTTCTACAGAGCTTAATTTTTGAATATCACCATAACCACAATGGTGATTCGTGAAAATCAGTCCTTGATTTGAAACTGCAACACCGGTACATCCGCCACCGAATATAACAACGGCATCTTTAAGAGATGGATTGGACTCACTATAAATCTTGTCAGCAGGGAATTTAAACCCTAGCTCTTTCATACGAGCTAAACTTTGTTTGTTGAGCTCTTTAAGTAACCACATTCCTTCGTCGGCTTTAGCTATAGCTACCGATAGGAAAATAGAAATCAATAAAAATAATTTTCTCATTCTAAGTTTGTTCTAAAAATTTATTTATTCTTTTTGATATATTTATTAATTATAGGAATTTCTTTCAAAGGCAAATCTTTCTTGATAACAAATACGATAAATAGGACTAGATATGCAGACCTATATATTATTCGTAATACATCATTGTTTATTTCTGGATACATTGCAGCTACATAGAATATAGTAGCTATAGCAAAGTATGTGAAGATGCTTTTTAAGTCATATTTAATAGGGAAATACTTCTGTCCTACAGAATAAGATATGATCATTATAATAAGGTTGCAGGCAAATGTAGCCCAAGCACTGGCAATATATCCATACATAGGAACAAGGAGTATATTCATCGCTACTTGCAATATACATCCTAATATGGAAAAGTAGGCTCCATATTTTGTCTTATCTGTTAACTTATACCAAACAGACAGGTTGAAGTATATTCCAAAGAATATTTCACCCATCATCGCATAAGGAAGTATGTCGAGTCCGGCAACGAAATCTTTACCTATCTTATTCATAAGGAATTTGATGATATCTATATAAAATATCATCCCCAGAAATATGATTAATGAAAATATAATAAAGAATTTCATTGCATCAGCATATGCTTTTGTGCTGCCCTTGTCCTTATTTTTACTAAAGAAGAATGGTTCGTATGCGTATCTAAAGGCTTGTATAAACATAGTGATAATCACTGTTATTTTTAAGCTGGCATTGTAAATTCCGAGCTGTCTGTCGGCTTCTTCAATATCTCCGCCAAAGAGATACGGATATGTTAATGCAGCTACGGCTTGGCTAACAACTCCTGCTATTCCTAGTATTAACAGAGGAAAAGAATACTTCAACATCCTATTGAGCAATGTATTGTCAAATTGGAGTTTGAAGCCTTTCATCGTGTTTGGAATGAGCAATAATAGAACAACAAGAGAAGAAAGTAGATTGGCTAAGAAAACATACCCTACACCAAAGTCAGGGTGATAAAATTTCATTAATCCTATATCGGGATAAGTTTTGTATAGCCAAGGGCATAACAATAGGAAGAATAAGTTGAAAAGAATATTTGAACAAACAAATGCCATTTTGATTGCCATGAAACGCATCGGTCGTTTTTGGTGTCTCAAGTAAGCAAAAGGTATAGACATAAAAGCGTCAATGGCAACAGTCATAGCCATCATCATGATATGTCCTTTGTGAACATATTTTATAAATTCGGATATGGGAGTTATAAACGAAAAGCAAAGTAAAATGAATAAAGATGAGGTGGTTGCTAGGGCTATAAGCGAAGTAGAATATACTTTGGATGCATCTTCATCTTTTTTATTCATAAAGCGGAAGAAGCCACTTTCCATACCATAGGTTAATAGTACCATGAATAGTGCAACATACCCATAAATTCTATTTATCTGCCCATATTCGATAGGATTGAATACTGCAATATATAGGGGGAATAAGCACCAATTGAGAAAACGACCAATAATGCTACTCAATCCATAGATTGCTGTATCTTTTGCTAAACTTTTTATTCCACTTCCGGCCATACCAAAATATTTGCCTACAAAAGTAATATATATAATTTATAGAGAAGACTCTTTTTACAGCTTCTTTTATAAAACGAAAGTTCTTGATTGACAAGGCAACGAATGTTTGCACAACTATAAAAAACGTGTTCAGATAACACTTTTTTGATATTTAAGACTAACTTTGTAAAAAATAAATAAATCAAAAAAAGTATCCCATGAATTATTATCATCTATCAACCCTGGTTCATCGTCAGGCCTTGAAATATGGAAAAAAGACAGCCTTAAAATATAGAAATACTTGTGAAAAAAAGTGGAAGAATATCTCATGGAGACGTTTTTCAGATTCTGTTATGAAAACGGCTTGGTCAATGGCCGAATTGGGTGTTAATGAGGGGGATAAAATAGCAGTATATTCTCAGAATATGCCTCAGTATTTGTTTACTGACTTTGGAACGTATGCAAATCGTTGTGTTTCTGTTCCTATTTATGCAACTTCATCACCTTCTCAGGTGGAATATATTGTAAACGATGCAAATATAGAATTACTTTTTGCTGGTGAGCAGTTTCAATATAATAATGCTTTTAAAGTACAACAAAAATCTTCTGTCTTAAAAAAGATTATTGTGTATGATAAAAAAGTGAAATTTCATCCAGAAGATAAAACTTCTATTTATTTTGATGATTTTATAGCAACCGGAGAAAATTCCCACGCTGAGGTTATTGTACGAGTGAGGACAAAAGCTCGTAGAGATGATGATACAGCATGTATTATATATACATCGGGTACTACAGGTGAGCCTAAAGGAGTTGTGTTGCCTCACTCATGCTTCTTGCAAGCATTTAAGATACATGACGAACGTTTACCGATGACTTCTGATAAAGATTTATCGATGAATTTCTTACCTTTAGCACATATTTTTGAAAGGGCTTGGACTTATTATGCTATACATAAAGGGATGACTATTGCTATCAATCAGGATGCAAAAGAGATCCAAAAATCGATAAAGCAGGTAAAACCAACCATCATGTGTAGTGTACCTCGTTTTTGGGAAAAAGTATATGCGGGTGTTAACGAAAAAATATCATCTTCTAAAGGTGCAATGAAATGGCTCTATACAGATGCTATTAAGACCGGAAAAAAATATAACCTTGACTATAAGAACAAAAACTTAAAAGCACCTTTAGGTACGCGTATTAAATTCGCTATATACAATAATACGATATTTCGTGTGCTGAAAATGGTTATTGGTATTCATAATGGGAACATATTCCCATGCGCTGGAGCACCACTGGCTTTGTCGATAAATGAATTTTTACAATCTGTAAATATTCCGATAGTTGTGGGGTATGGATTGACTGAAACAACTGCTACTGTATGTTGTTATCCCTCAGGAGAATTTATTATAGAATCTGTAGGGAAGTTGATGCCGGAAGTTGAAGTAAAAATTGATGAAGAGAATAGTGAGATTCTGATAAGAAGTAAAACTGTAATGAAGGAGTATTATAATAAGCCGGAAGAGACAGCTAAAGTGTTTACTGAAGACGGGTTTTTTCGTACAGGTGATGCTGGTCGACTAGAAGGTGATATCCTATACTTGACAGATCGTATTAAAGACTTGTTCAAAACAGCTAATGGTAAATACATTGCTCCTCAGGCTATAGAAACTGTCTTGTTAGGAGATAAGTATATTGACATGATCTCTATAATTGCAGACGAACGCAAGTTTGTGAGTGCTTTGATTGTACCGGATTACCCTTCCTTGATAGAATATGCAACAGAGCATAATATTGAATTTGATAGAATGGAAGACCTATTATCTAATGATACTATTCGTCGTATGATAGATGCAAGAATAGAAATATTGCAAGCAAACTTTGCTCCATACGAAAAGGTAAAAAGATATCGCTTGTTAGCAGAACCATTTACCATGGAGGGTGGTGAACTTACAAATACGTTGAAAATAAAACGCAAATTTGTTGCGGAAAAATATAAAGATCTTATTGATTCAATGTATCAAGACTAATCATTGATGTATGGCTGGATTATATCTTCACGTTCCTTTTTGTAAGACTCGGTGTATCTATTGCGATTTTTATACGCGAACTGATACATCTAAAAAGAGTGATTATGTTATAGCCATTTGCAAAGAAATAGAATTACGAAAAGATTATATTAAAGGAGAATCTCTTAAGACAATTTATTTTGGAGGAGGTACTCCTTCTTTATTGTCACAGAATGATTATACAGCAATCTTTGCTCAAATCTACAAAACGTTTGAAGTAGAGAAGGATGCAGAGATTACATTAGAGGCTAATCCTGATGATTTGTCTATAAAATACCTTGAAGAGCTGGGCCAACTGCCATTTAATAGGATGAGTATAGGTGTCCAGAGCTTTGATGATGATGAGTTGAAGTTCCTCAAACGTAGACATAATGCAGAGAGAGCCTTAGAGGTAATTGCTCATGCCCAATCATTAGGATTCGATAATATGAGTATCGATCTGATGTATGGGCTTCCAAATCAAACTATGGAAATCTGGGAGCGAAATCTGGACAAGGCAATTTCGCTTAATGTCCAGCATATATCGTCCTATCATCTGATTTACGAGCAAGGCACAAGGCTTTATCGAATGTTTAAATACGGAGAGATCATGCCAGTAGGAGAGGATTTGAGTGTAGGTATGTTTTCAACAATGATAGATAGACTTTCGGAAGCTGGATTTGAACACTATGAGATTTCAAACTTTGCTAAAAATAAACAATACTCCAAGCATAATACTTCGTACTGGACTGGCGAAAAATATTTAGGATTAGGACCAGCAGCTCATTCTTATGATGGAACAGATAGAGCATGGAATATAGCATCTATTTCCAAATATGTTGAAGGAATCAATAATGGAACTCCAAGTATAGAAATAGAGCAATTAGACAAACGTTCTCAATATAATGACTTTATTCTGATTGGGATGCGTACTACATGGGGGGTAGATCTAGATGAACTCGAACGAAAGTTTGGAGCTGATTTAAAAGAGTATGCTCTGGAAAATGTACGAAAATATATTGACGAAGGTTATTCAACTATTCAAAATTCAAAGCTTAAATTAACCCGAGAAGGTATATTTATCTCTGACGGAATAATGAGCGACATGATGTGGGTAGACTGATCACAGCTAGTCAATAGCTAATTCTTTACTTGCTTTGTTAAGAGCTTGTTCTATATACCAACCTTCAGCTAATCTATCACTTATTTCTACAATATTTTGTTTCATCTCATCATACTCCTCTGGCGATATTCTAGATAATATATCTCCCAAGTTCTTCAGTGAATCGACGGTTATTCCAATTTTATTCGCTGTGATGAATGGAGCTAAAGCAGCCTTATCCCATATAATAATAGGTAGCAAACATCTAATGTATAACGATGTCTTATGAGGATTGTTATATTTCAGATATTCTCCATTTACACCACTGCACTCAGAGATAGAGTCTCCATCCCATACTAGTCCAAAGTGCCCTTCTGCACTTGTAATTAGTTCATCGGAAGGTACAAACCCTTTATAGGAAAAAGCTTCTTTATTTTTAATCTCATCCAGATTAAATCCTCCTCCGTATAAATTGAAATAATAAGAGTTTATAAAATCATCTAACTCGTATAAAAATGCATTTTTTCTTTTTCCTAATGCTCCTGCATAAACGACAGAATAGGGTGGGTGAGGAATACTTTTCAATTCTGCCTTTTTTGCAGATAAATAGTCAAATATCTGAAGAGTACCAACTTTAGCTTTAGAACCGTTTTCTAATAGCCAATTTTTCATAGAATTATTATGAGCTATTATATAATCAGAATGATTTAAACGGGCTATTTCTTGCTGAATAGTGAGTTTCTTACGCCTAAAGGATCCCAAGTCATGGATGGTAGTTATGACCTTAGCTCCTCTAAGATGAGCCATTCTACAGACAAATGCATAATATTTTTTTAGTGGATATTGAAGTACCAAAACGTCGCCTTTATGTAAGCAAAAAGGGACTTTTAAGACGCCTAATAGGGTTACTATAAAACCAGCTATTTTATTATTGTATGTAGTCTGTCTTAGACCTATATTTTTATAACCAAGCTTTGCTAGAATAGTTTCAATGTCTGTTTTTGCTTTATTTCCGGCACTATTCAGCCCTTTATAATTTTTAGATAAGTAGCATTTACTCATATCAGTTCAATTCTTTTTCAGCAAGTTTCATTGCGGCTTCTATTGAGTCATCCATATCAAAATAAGCATATTGCCCTAAACGTCCCCCAAAAAGTAAGTGAGGATATTGCTGCGATTTCTCTTTGTATTTATTGTATATCAGAGTGTTTTTAGCATTATTGATAGGATAATATGGTTCGTCGTCTTTAGCGTATTCTCCAGGGTATTCTCGGGTAATTACAGTTGTAGGTTGTGTCCCGAATTCAAAGTGTTTATGTTCAAGAATTCTGGTGTACGGCACTTGTCGTTCATTGTAATTAACAACAGCGTTCCCTTGGAAGTTATCAATCTCTAAATGTTCATGTTCAAAGTGAAGACCTCTATATTCTAATTTACCAAATTCATATCCGAAGAATTCATCAATGCAGCCTGTGAAAATTACTTTATTAGCTATAGAATCAAAATATTCTCTATTTCCCAAATAATTGGTATTTAGCTTAACCTCTATACCAGAAAGCAAACCTTCTATAAGTCTATTGTATCCTCCAATTGGTATTCCCTGATAAATGTCGTTGAAATAATTATTGTCATAAGTAAAACGAAACGGAATTCGCTTAATAATAAAAGCAGGGAGTTCGGTTGCTGGCCGACCCCATTGTTTCTCGGTATATTCTTTTATAAACGTATAATATATATCATCACCGCATAGTTTTAGAGCTTGCTCTTCAAGGTTTGCAGGTTCTATTATATTGTTATATTGACTTCTCTGTTCTTCAATTTTAGCTTTAGCCTCGCTAGGAGTATTTACTCCCCATAGTTTACTAAAGGTATTCATATTGAAGGGAAGGTTATATACTTTTCCTTTATAATGAGCTAGAGGTGAGTTTATATAATGATTGAACTCTACAAAAGAGTTAACAAATTTCCATACTTCCTTATTGCTAGTATGAAAGATGTGTGCACCATATTTATGTATATTGATGGAGTTGATATTGTCACAATAAATATTCCCTCCGATATGTTTACGCTTATCAATAAGTAAACAAGATTTCCCTTTTTGTTTAGCAAGGTAAGCAAAAACAGCACCGAAAATACCAGTACCGACTATCAAGTAATCATACTTTTTTTGAGTCATTATCCATATTCATTTCTGCGCATAAAGGTAATGAATAAATACGGATATAATAAAACAAAAAAGAATAAGGATGTCCTGCTATCAGAGAACACCCTTATCCAAACTAGTATACTTAGAAAAGATTGTCTTATTCTACACCTCCACCCAGAGCTCTATACAGGTCTGAGGTAGCTTGAAGTTGTTGAAGTTTATCACTCACTTGATTTAATTTAGCTTGCAATAGACTTTGTTGAGCATTTATTACTTCCAAATAGCTGCTTATTTCTCCATGAGTAAGCAATTCTTTAGTATCAGAAACTGCTTGAGACAAAGACTCTACTTGTTTTGCTCTAATTTCATTTTTACTAAGAGAAGACTGGTATGTGTAAAGTATGTCAGAAACTTCTTTTCCTGCACTTAAAACAGTTTTCTCAAAGTTAAGTAATGTTGCTTGCTCTTCAGCTTTCGCTACTTTCAATTGAGTAATTAATTGTTTTCTAGCAAAAATAGGTTGAGTAATACCTCCAATGATGCTGGCAGCCAGATTCTCAGGTTTAAAGAAGTTGCTTAAGCTAGCAGCTCCATAACCAACAAAAGAACCCGTGTTTAAGTTTATTGAAGGATAGAAACTAGCACGTGCGGCATTCGTTAATTCAAATGCAGATCTGAATGATAGCTCAGCTTGTTTTACATCAGGACGTTTAGATAACATTTGGAAAGGTATTCCATGAGCCAGATCCTGAGGTACATTTTGCCCCTCAAGCGTAGTTCTTGTAATACTTCCTGGCTTTCTACCCAACATCAAACAAATTGTATTTTCTAATTGTCTGATATTACTTTCCAGATCAGGGATAGAAACTTGAGCTGAATATACACTAGCTTTCATCTGTTCAATAGAAGCTCTGTTTAACAGACCTGAGCTCATCATAGCCTCCATTGTAACAACGCTTTCTTGCATCAAATCTATCATTTCATATGTGACTTTCAACTGTTCGTCTAAAGCCAACAATGCATAATAAGTATTTGCAATATTTGCAATCAATGAAGTCTGAAGCAAATTACGTCCTTCGTAGCTATTTAGAACATCTGCATATTTAGAGCGTGATTGACGATTAAGCTTTCCCCATACATCTAATTCCCATGAAGCCGCAATACCAAGAGAGTAAGTCGTATTGTGGTATCCTAAGACATCTTTTGTGCCGCTTTTGTCTACACTGCTTCTGTTGTGTGTTGCAGAACCTGCTAATGCAATATTAGGGAAATATGCAGCTCTTGCCATTCCTAATGCAGCTTCAGCTTGTTTAACACGCTCTTGTACAATGCGCATATCGTAGTTATTTACTAATGCTTCATCTATAAGAGCTTGAAGAGCAGGATCATTAAAATAATCCCTCCAAGGAATATTTGCAATTGTAGTTGTATCTGAAGGAGTCTCATCTCTGAATAAGTCAGCTGTGTCAACTTCCGGAGTTTGATACTTATTCACAATCTGACAGGATGAGAATCCTATTGAGAGCATTGCTCCCAATAGAATTGCACCTTTTATATATTTATTTATCATATTTATTTGCTTTTGTTTATAAACTCATCATTAGAGTTGATCATACCTGATTTGCTAAATTTATCCTGAATAGTTTGGAATATAATATACAATGATGGTATAACTAATACTCCAATCATAGTACCAATGAACATACCTCCAATAGCACTAATACCAATAGAGCGGTTACCTATGGCACCAGCTCCAGAAGCAAGGAATAGAGGTGTGATACCCATAATGAATGCAAATGATGTCATTAAAATTGGACGTAAACGAGCTACAGCTCCATTGACAGCAGACTCTACAATACTCATACCCTGTTGACGACGTTGTATTGCATATTCCACAATCAAAATAGCATTCTTTGCTAATAGCCCAATAAGCATAATCATTGATATTTGAACGTAAATATTATTTACTATACCTTGAGATAGTCCAAAAATTATCAAGAATATAAATACTCCGGCCAAACCAACAGGTAGAGAGAAAATAACAGCAAGTGGTAGAATGTAACTTTCGTATAGAGCACATAGTAGTAAATATACAAATATCAAACAGATACCAAATATCAGTATCATTTGGCTACTACCGCCAGCCTCTTCACGCGTCATACCTGCAAATTCGTAACTATAGCCATCAGGGAAGATTGATTTATCTTGGTACATCTCCTCAATAACTTTAATAACATCCCCGGTACTTTTTCCTTCTAGCATGTTAGGTACTATCGTTACGTCCATAGACTGGTACATGTTAAAGCGGTTTAGTGTAGGGGGAGCAGTAACATCTGTAAAATGTATGAACTCGGTAATAGGAGCCATCTCTCCTGATGCTGTTTGTACAAAAATACCATTTAGGTCATCCATCGTACGTCTATATTCAGGAGCCGCTTGTGCCATAACTCGGAATTGCTTACCATATAGGTTGAATGTAGATATATAAGAGCTACCAATGTTTATCTGCAATGTTTGCATTACCTGACTAAGGGTTAGACCTGCTGCTTTAATTTTTGGTATATCGGCTTCAATCAATTTCTGAGGGAAGTTAGGGTTAAAGTTGGTCATCGCCATCATTACTTCATCTCTTCCATTCAGCTTGTTCACCAAGTTTGTTGTTATCTCGTAGAACTTATTAATATCTCCACCCATACGATCTTGTAATTGCATCTCAACTCCAGCTCCAAGACCGAAACCTTGTAGGGTAGGAGTTGCTACATAGAAGAATGTAGCATTTCTAATATGGCTTGTTTTCTCTTTCAATATAGCAGAAACTTCGCCAGTTGATAATTCACGTTCACTCCATGGCTTCATTCTAATGATGACAGTTCCATATGAACTACCTAGGCCACTCATGAAGTTAACTCCCGTAATGTTAGTAACGGTTTCCACACCTTCTATTTCGCTTGCTATATCAACAACTTGTGCAACGATAGAATCTGTTCTTTCTAGAGATGCTCCAGCAGGCAGTGTGATAAAACCAAGTACACCTCCACTATCCTCATTCGGAACGAACCCTGTTGGGATCATTTTCATCAGTCCAAATAAAATAACAGAAGAAATAATTATAATTGCAACAGTGATCCAGCGATGTCCTTTTTTACCTAAGAAGTGCAGTGTGTTTTTATACTTACGAGTTGCACTATTGAACATCACATTGAAGTAGTAGTAAAAGCGTTGTATAAAGCTTTTTTTCTTATCTTCTTCACTGTGAGCTTTTAAGAATAAAGCACAAAGAGCCGGACTCAGAGTCAATGCGTTTACTGCAGATATTAAGATCGAGATAGCTAGAGTTAACCCGAATTGTTTGAAGAAAATTCCGGATGTTCCTCCAATAAAGCTAACAGGCACAAACACTGCAGACATAACTAATGTAATAGATACAATAGCAGGTGCAATTTCTTTCATTGCTATGATTGTTGCTGCTTTTGGATCTTTTTCTCCCGCATCGAGTTGGGCATGGACGGCCTCGACGACCACAATCGCGTCATCGACCACAATACCAATGGCGAGTACAAGAGCAAATAATGTAAGTAGGTTTATTGAGAAACCAAACATTTGCAAGAAAAAGAATGTACCTATAATTGCGACAGGTACAGCAATAGCAGGAATAACAGTTGCTCTGATGTCTTGTAAGAATACGAAAACAACGATAAATACTAAGATAAATGCTTCGATCAAAGTTGAAATAACCTTATCTATAGATGCATCCAGGAATTCACTAGAGTCCATCATGTAAGAAATCTTAACCCCTTCAGGGAAAGACTTTTCAGCTTCAGCTAATACAGCTTTTACATCATCAATAACTTCACTTGCATTTGATCCTGCTGTTTGGCTGATCTGCATGAAGACTGCATCGTTACCATTCGTTTGAGATATTACACTATAGTTAAGTGAACCTAATTCTACTTCAGCAACATCTTTTACTCTTAAGATTTGCCCATTTTGAGAGCGAACTATAATGTTTGAAAATTCTTCAGCAGTTTCTAACTTTCCTGTATACTTAAGATTGTACTGAAAGGATTGATCTGCATTTTGTCCAATTTCACCAGGAGCAGCTTCTATATTCTGATCTGTTAAAGCTCCAATAATTTCTTGAGCTGATATTTTATAAGATGCCATTACATCCGGTTTCAGCCAGATGCGCATTGAGTAATCTTGTGATCCAAATACACTGGCACTACCTACACCATAAACACGTTTGATCTGAGGTAAGATGTTGATGTTGGCGTAATTCTGAAGATATTGTCCATCGTAGTCAGGATTATTTGTAGTCAAAGTAAATCCTAAAATTGTACTGTTCTGTTGTTTTGCAACAGTAACTCCGATTTGACTTACTTCTGCAGGAAGAATAGGTGTAGCGCGTGCAACTAGATTTTGTACGTTTACGGCAGCAATATCCGGATTGATTCCTTGTTTAAAGAATATACGTATAGTTGCCATACCATTATTCATCGCTGTAGAGGTCATATATGTCATACCTTCCACACCATTGATTTGCTCTTCTAATGGGATTACTACACTATTTTGTACTACATCCGCATTCGCTCCCGGATATGTAGCTGAAACCTGTACGGTAGGAGGTGCAATATCCGGATATTGCTCTACCGGTAAGGTAGCCAATCCGATTATACCCAATACTACAATAATAATGGATATAACGGTCGATAATACCGGTCTTTCTATAAATGTTTTTAACATTGTTTTCTTCTTTTATATTTATATATCCAATAATTATTTAGCAATAATTTTTTTACCGTTTGATAATGTGATGATACCATCTTCTACTATGCGATCACCGCTGTTAAGACCTTTGGTAACAACATATTCTTTCCCATCAGGTGTAGGAAGAACTGAAATCATTGTTTGTACTACAGAATCTCCTACTACTTTATATACTAGATATTTATCTTGTTGTGTAAATGTTGATTTTTGAGGAATAACCAATGCATTCTCATAATATTCAGGAATTGATATATTTCCACTAAACCCACTTCTTAACACTCCATTAGGATTAGGGAATTCTGCTCTTAAATTAACACTACCTGTAGTAACATTAACTTGTCCTGAAATTGTTTTAATTTTTCCTTTTTCAGAATAAACACTTCTGTCTGCCATAATTAAAGAAACTTCAGGAAGATTATTTATTTTTTCAGCTTGTGTATTTCCTTCAAGGCCTTCTAGTAGTTTGAGAAATTCTTTTTCATTTAAAGAGAAGTAAGCAAATACATTGCCTATACTAGAAACAGTAGTCAGTAAGTTTGCAGAGTTTACTAAGCTTCCTGTACGATAGGTGATAGTACCTACTACTCCATCAACAGGGCTGGTCACTGTTGCCCAACTTCTAGTTTCTTTTGCATTGTATAATGCCGCATCAGCTTGAGCTTTTTGAGCAAGGGCAGTTTGGTATGTATTCTCGGCAGTTTCTAATTGGACATTACTAACAATTCCTTTTTCGGCAAGAGGTCTTATTCTGTCGACATTTAATTTTGCAGTAGCCACTTGAGCATCTGCGCTTTTTACGGCAGCTTCAGCTGTTTTAACAGCTTGTGCTGTTTGAGGAGAATTGATTTGGAACAATGCCTGTCCTTTTTTTACTACAGATCCTTCGTCCACATATATCTTTTCGATGAATCCGTCTATACGAGGTCTTATTTCAGTATCTTCCTGTCCTTTTACTGTAACAGGAATAACAGTTTCTAACTGTGCATTCTGACCAGTTAATACCTTCGTCGGATATTCTTTGGGCGTATTGTCAGTCTCCCCAAAAGGGTTGGAACTCTTGCTCCCGCAAGAAACCATAACCAGTGATAGAGCTATTGCTCCTAAAACAATCTTTTTCACGTTCATACCTAATTAATTATTTTGAATATTTTATTTTGTTTTGTCTATTTTATCAATCTCTTTCAGTAAATTTTGTAATTGGGCTTTTAAAGCTTCTTTATCTATATTCTTCATAAATATTTCTTGAGCTTCTTTTACTTTCAATATAGCTCTTGTTGATATATCTGTTCCTTGTTGAGTGATTTCAACTATGCGAGCTCTTGTGTCGGTTTTACTTTCCTTTCTGTCTATCAACCCTTTTTTTTGCAAGTTTCTCAATATTGTTGATGTAGTCATGGGATCAATGTCCGTAACCTGAGAGAGAACTATTTGTGTTGTTTCTATATTTAGCTTTTTTAGATGATAAATAGCTCCCAGTAATTCTAGTTGAGGTCCTGTCAGACCAAATTCATCAAGAATTTTAAGTTTACCTCTTTGCCATATTTTAGAGATCCTCCATATCAAATATCCAATATCTTCATTTGATGTTTCTGTTAGGCTACAATTATCGTTCATTTTGCTAAGTAGAATTAATTTAGCTGCAAATATACTAAGTGTACTTATAATAAGTGATGTTTACTTTTGGCTAAATCTGTCTTATTAACAATTTTTATGTAAACTAATGAACAATCGTTCACTTATTTTAAGTTTGCTTTTCTTAAGTGTGTAGTTTCCTGAATATAGATAAAAAAGTATGAATAGTATATAAAAGAAAAGAAGCCGAAATTTTTCGGCTTCTTTTACTTTTTTTATATTCCTAAATCTTTGCAGATAAGTTTAATTTTTTCTTCAGTTGCAGCATCTACAGAATCAAAGTCTTCCCTGTTTTTTAATTTAGTGTGAACTTCTATATAAAACTTAATTTTGGGTTCTGTTCCTGATGGACGAATTGAAATTTTAGTTTTATCTTTTGTAAAATATTGTAGAACATTAGATGTTGTAGGCATTTCTAATGTATATTCCTCATTAAGTTCCAGATCTTGGGCTTTGAGGGTTACATAATCTTTAATCAAAGTTACTTTAGAACCAGCTATTTCTTTAATTGGGTTTTCTCTAAAGTTTTTCATCATTCGTTCAATTTCTTCAGCACCGCTACGGCCTTCTTTAGTAACAGAAATTCCTTTTTCTTTAGAGAAACCGTACTCTACATAAATGTCTTGCAACATTTCGTAAAGAGTCTTTCCATTATCTTTAGCCCATGCTGCGATCTCTCCGAATAGAATAGCTGCTGAAACAGAGTCTTTGTCACGAACAAAATCTTCGGCAAGGAATCCGTAACTTTCTTCTCCACCTCCTATGTATTGACGTTTGCCTTCAAGTTCGCGCATAACGGCTGCAATCCATTTGAATCCGGTATAACACTCAAACATCTCTACACCGTTTTTCTCTGAAACAACTTGTGTTAATTCGCTGGTAACAATTGTACGAACTGTGTATTCTTTACCTGTTAGTTGTCCAAGTTCTCTCTTGCGAGTAATGATATAATATATAAGGATGAGCATTGTTTGATTTCCGTTCAGAAGGATAAACTCGCCTTCGTTGTTACGGATAGCTGCTCCAAAGCGGTCAGCATCGGGGTCTGTTGCAAAAGCCAGATCTGCATTTGTTGCTACTGCTTTTTCTAAAGCCATCTTCATAGCAGCTGGATCTTCCGGGTTTGGAGATATTACCGTAGGGAAATCGCCACTTAATACATCTTGTTCCGGTACATGGATGATGTTTGTAAAACCACAAGCTTTTAAAGCTTTAGGTATAATTGTAGAACCTGTACCATGAAGAGGTGTGTATACAATACCTATTTCGTTATGTCTCTTGATAGAATCGGGAGATAAAAGAATAGTCTTAAGATCTTCGATATAGGCATTGTCCATATCCTTGCCTAAGATTTCGATAAGATCTTTAGAACCTCCTTTAAATTTGATGTTCTCTACATTCACACGGTTAACTTCCGCAATAATATTCTTGTCATGAGGGGGAATAACCTGTGCACCATCTTCCCAATAAACTTTATAACCATTGTACGCTTTCGGGTTATGTGAAGCAGTAATCATAATACCACTTTGGCATCCTAATTTGCGAATTGCGTATGAAACTTCAGGTGTAGGACGTAAGTCTTCAAATAAATATGCTTTGATACCATTAGCTGAAAGAATCTCGGCAGATATTTCTGCATATTTACGACTATTGTTTCTACAGTCGTGTCCGATAACTACTTTAATTTGTTTTAAAGATGAAAATTCTTTCAATAAATAGTTTGCTAATCCTTGTGTAGCAGCACCTATCGTGTAAATGTTAACACGATTTGTTCCAACTCCCATGATGCCACGAAGGCCTCCTGTTCCAAATTCAAGATCTTTATAAAAAGCTTCTATTAAAGGTGTTTTATCCTCATTATCCAATAATGCTTGTACCTCTTTTCTGGTTTCTACGTCATAGCGGTCTGAGAGCCAGTTTTGTGCCTTAGCCGTTACTTGCATTAGCAAATCATTATTTTCCATTCTATTTTGCTTTATATTATTATGTTAACATATTCTGTTTTATCGTAAAAACAAAAATAGTCTTTTTTTTTAGATTGTCCCCTATATGTTTTAATAAACAAAATTAAAAGACATTCAATAAAAAGGGAGAAATTAATTTCTCCCTTTTTCCTTAGATTCATTTTATGATTAATCTGTTTTGTATCTAATCTGATCGAATAGGAATGGAAATATATCCTTATCTACTCCATGTTGAATTAGTATGTCCTTATCAGAGTTGTATAAGGCCTTGAATTGGTTAAAGTTATTTTCAAGATAGAATGCTTGCTGATAAAATGTAATAGCTTTTTTGTTATTCGTTAGACATAGCTCTACATGTCCTGCATTAAGATAATCATGCACGGTTGGCTTTTTAGCTATTATTTGTTCATAATATTTTTGCGCTAATTCATATTTCTTGAGTAAGAAGGCTGTCCAAGCAATAGGACGAAATGCTTTAGTTCCTTTTGAGTCAAGAAGCTCAACTTTGAAATAAGTATTTAATGCTTGTTCATAATCATTGAGCTCAAGGAGGCAATGTCCAATATTTAATTCTATATTAATGTTATCGGGAGTTAGTTTCGCTGCTTTTTTATAATAATCAAGAGATAGTTGAGTTTCTTTCTTTACTCTGTAAAGTTGAGCTATACGTCTGATGATCCAGGAATTGTTAGGATTTAATAAATTGGCTTGAAGGTAGGCTTCAAGGGCTCCATCAATATCTTCGAGCATCTGTTTGCTATATCCTATTTTTTGCCAGATGTCTTCGCTGTTTTTATCTATATTGATTAATACTTCAAATAAATTGAGTGCTTCTTTGAAAAAATTCTTATTGAAACAGAATAGGGCTATTTTTTTGATATTATCAATGTCTGAAATAAGAGGATTTATTGCTTTATTATCATAAAAATCTATTCCAAGTTTGAAGATATCCAAGAAGTGTTGCTTGTACGGATTTAATTTGAAAAAACGGTATAAATCTTGAATATATTGGTTTGATACAATTTCATCATCAATTGTAGGATTCAAAGCCTGAGCTTCTTTTTGCAGTTGCTTTATCTGTTCAGATTCTTCACCCATACGTCCCATCATCATATCACGTTGTGCTTGAGGTATCTGAGAAAGGCTCAAACAGAAAGAATATTTATCGGAGTTGCACATGTGACCTGAATCTAAAACAGCCATTTTTAGTAAGTTATTCTCTTTGCCCTCAGGAAAAAGAGATGCTATCTCAGAGTAGGAAGGATCGAAAGGTAAGAACCAATTACTGATTTCTGAGAAAAAAGGGAAATGTTTTAAACTGGAAAAAGTAGAATGAAATACATCTGCACCTTCCATCTGAAGGTTAGAGTATTCTTGGAGTTTTTTACCTAATCCTGATTCTTCCAATTCTTTTTGCCATTCAGGATTCTTTTCGGAGAAATCGGAGTCACCCATCAATTCTTCCATATTTAATTTTCGCCCTGCCAGATTGTTAAGTTTCATCATTTCGGGGAAAATTTCTTCCTTGATTTTTCTGCTTATCTGTTCAGTTTCTCTCGAACGTATCAATTGTATAACAACTCGAGATACTGCTTTTCTGAACTCTGGGTTTTCAGACATGATTAAAAGCTGACTTTGAAGCTCTGGATATAGTTCCCATCTATTGTCATACATTTGCAACGTAACTACTAGTCCGACTATAGCTCTGGTTCTCAGTTGCATGGTTTCGGATTGTGTCATCTGCATTAAGACTTGAACCTTTAACGAGTCAAAGTAGTGAGATAAACTCAATGTAATTGCTGAAAGTAATAAACTTTTTTCTCTCAATGGAATTTCCGGATCATTCAAGAAAGATAAATAATCTTCATAATCCTTTTGAGAAATTCGAAGAGACGCATATACAAAATAAAAGATATCAGAAGCTATACGTTCTCTTTTTACAGATAAATCTCTTATTTTAGCTTTCTTCTCTTCGCCTTCTTCGGTCAGATCTAGTAGAGAAATAGTTCCAACTATATCTTTTATTTGGCTTGTGTATTCGTTTAGTGAGTTATTTTTGATAGAATTGATACGATATTTTTGATAAAAAATATTGGAAGAATCAGTTTTCAATAACTCATTAGTTATATCATCTGTCAACTCATATAGAGATCTTAGTAAATTGTTGTAAACTTTTTCGCGCTCAGGGTCATTAACTCCTTCAAATAAATAATGAAGCATAAACTTATAGTTTGTTTCATGCTCATTAACGATATTCGTGAATTTCCAATCCTGCAGATTTACAGTTAATTTAATTAATAAAGTAAAAACATCTTTTAGCTGCCTTTTTGACAGATTTAGGAATATCTCTTTTTTTATTGAAAGTATTTCTTGACTATTCATCTTTCTTATAATCTATAGATTAGTTAGTTAGTATTAGTGTGGAAGGGGCTTCTTTCATTAGTTTTGGATTCCGAGAATCAAGTTCCTCCCAACTGTTGAGACTAATCATAATTAAATCTTGTTTTTTCAATATATCACTGTCAACCGGTATGTTATTATTCCAAAGCTGAAACAAATAAGGGTTAACAGATTTTATTGCTCTGACCGATTTTGTAAACTCCATCGAGTTATCAACCAGTCCAATAGCATCCCATAGAGTTATCCGAACATATGAGTTTTCTGCTAAGCGTTGCATAAAATCTCCAACAAATAGGTCGTTCTCATTCAATATAGGGACAAAAATATTTTTAATGTCTACTAATCCTTTATCAATAAATATGCCAACAGGCATATCGCTTTTGTAAACAATAGTTCTTGTGTTCTCATCAAGCGGAGCAGTCAACATTCTACGCCATTTTTTCTGATTGCCAAGTTTTGATAAAAGAAAATTGGGTATATGTATAACTCTATTTGAGAATTGAAGAATCTTTCCTAGTAAATTATCAGAAAAGATAGATCCTTTATAACCTACAAGTAAGAAGTCAAATTCTCCTTTATTTGCAATTTTTGCAACACTTGTACTTGTATCTCCAGCAACTTTAAAATCGGCGATAATATTCTGGTGTAAAGAATGAGCTTCTGCCATTACAGGTCTGAACATATCTTCTTCTTCTTCCTCAATGGCATACTGATAAAGAAGATTTCCCTCAGAAATATGTAGCATTGTCAGCTCAGATGTAGCCTGACGTTTTCTAATAAAACTATTGGCTAGTAGTAGAAGTTTTCGCCCCATTTCGGCAGTACCAAAATAAACCAGTAGTTTATATTTCTTATCTTCTTCTGTCGATTGGTTTATTTTAGATTTGAATATTTTATCGATGAGGTTGAGAATTGGAGACGTCATAAATGTTGTAACCAAAGCCATAACCACCATCATCGCAAAAATTTCAGGAGTTAATATACCTAAATCTAACCCTATATTTAGAACAACAAGTTCCATCAAGCCTCTTGTGTTCATCAATGCGCCTATAGTTAAGCTGTTTTTCCAATTTTGACCAACAAATCTAGCTGCAAAGGCACTACCCATCATTTTCCCTACAACAGCAAGACCTATAATAGCTAAACAGGCATACCACAGTCTAGGTTCATTCAGTAACCCAATTTGAGTTCTGAGTCCGGTATAAACAAAGAACAGAGGGAGTAATAATACAAGTGATACATCCTCTATTTTCTCTGTAAATAGATTTCTGAAGCTGATATTTGTTGGCATTATAACTCCGGCAAGGAAGGCGCCAAATAAGGCATGTATCCCGATAACCTCAGATGCATAAGCTGAAAGAAAAAGGACCAAAAATATGATGCTGATAAGGGATCTACTTAAGAAACGGCTGGAAGCTTGTAATTCAACTATTCGCTTTAAAAAAGGGCGAACAACTTTGAACATGAATATTATATAGATAATAGCCAGCAGTATAATAAATAAAGCACTGGCTACAGAGCCTGCATTTACAATGGCAACGACAGTTGCAAGTAAACACCATGCCGTAATATCATCAATAGCTGCACATGTAATGATTGTGCTTCCTAAAGGCGTTTTATTTATTCCTCTCTCATGAATAATTCGAGCCATCACGGGAAAAGCAGCTATACTCATTGCTATCCCCATGAAAAGGGCAAAGGGCAGAAAATCTGTATTTGTGTGAGTAAACTCACTATATAAATAATAGGCCACAGCTACTCCTATAGTAAAAGCCACAGCAATACTTGTATGGCTTATCACAAGGGCACTATTCGCTTTATGTTTTATCGTTTTTATGTTCAGCTCTAGGCCAACAATAAACATAAATAGCAATAATCCTATTTGGCTTAGAAATTTTATGTTCTCTAGGGATGATTCGGGAAAAAGAAAAGATGATACATCAGGGAAATACAAACCTAAAATTGAAGGACCTAATACTACTCCTGCAAATATTTCTCCAATAACAGTTGGCTGTCCTATCTTTTGACAGATCCAGCCAAAGACTCTGACTGCAAGTAGTATGACTACTATTTGTAATAGCAATATTGCTAGAGGTCCAGCTACATCATTACTCAGGTGTAAGAGAAAATCTTTCCACGGAGTGGCTTCTGTAGCTAATCCATATACATTAATGTTCTCCGTAAAATCAGATTTACCTTGTTTGATAATTAAGTAAACCAGTAACGAGAAAAAACTTATAATTGTTATATAAAATGTTATATTTTTATATTTCTTCATACACTTAAAGACATGCTCATAGCATAATTCTTATTTCTAATGCAAATATATAACTAAAAAGAAAGATAACGACAATCTAAAAGATTCATGTTTTGACTTTAATATGTATATTTGAAAATAGATTTAATGCATTTGATGGACAAAAATATTATTATTTATATAGAATAAATAAATTACATACATGATACTTAAAGCTTTAAAATATACTCGTTATAAAGGTGCTCCTCGCAAATGGAGTATTGAAGGACCAAATAATGATTACGCATATTTTGACAATATAAATTTGCTGGTAGGCAAGAATGCCTCAGGTAAAAGTCGCACATTAAGTGTTATGCGAGAAATTGGGAATTTATTCTCCGGAAGAATAAATCTTAAGGGTACAATAAGTCCCACTGAAAGTTTTGATCTGATATTCAAAAATGAAAAGGGAAAGTATAGATATGTATTAGAATATATAGACCAGAAGGTGGTTTCGGAAATTCTATATGTAGATAATAAGAAGATAATTGATAGAGAAAAACAAATATTAAAATCAATAAGCGGAGAAGAACTTCATTTTGAAGTGGAGGATTATGAATTATGCATATCGAAATTGGATGAGGATGAAAAACCGTATTATGAAAAATTTGTTTTATGGGGGAATACCTTGCGTAATTATCTGTTTGCAAATCAAATAGAAAAAAATAGTCTGGTAAAGACGTATACACAGCTCGATGATGAAGATCCGGGTGACGAAGGTGCTGACTTGTTAATTTATACTTTTCATCAAGGATGTACACAGTTTGGAGAACCTTTTATAAAAGAAGTTATCTCCAATATGGAAGAATTAGGGTATTATATTACCGATGTCTGTATCCAAGAGTATAACGGGAGATATGGATTGTCTATTGAAGAGGATGGCAAATATGCCGTTTCTCAAAGGGATATGTCACAAGGTATGTTTAGAGCTCTTTCTTTATTTATAATATTGACATATGCTAAAATGAGCAATTTATCAGTCTGCATTTTGATCGATGATATGGGAGAGGGGCTAGACTTCGAAAGATCGAGAAGTGTGATAGATATGGTTGTAAAAAAAGTAAACAGGTCTAACATGCAATTTTTTATGTCTTCTAACGATCGGCAGGTGATGAATCATATTCCTATTCGATTTTGGTCTGTAATAGAGAGAGAAGGCTGTAAATCGGTCTTTTATGATTACACAAACTCGAAAGAGACATTCGAAGACTTTAGATATACAGGGTTGAATAATTTCGATTTTCTCACCACAGACTTTTATCGTAAAGGGTTTGGTCTGATGGATGAAGAAGATGATGATAATGGAGGTATATGAGAAGAATTGCTTTTTTTGTAGAAGGGCAAACTGAGCAGATTTTTGTAAATCGCTTGATAAAGGATATTCTGGGTACTACACAAATTAATATAATCCAGAAACAATTTCGTGGAGGAGTAAATATTCCTAAACAAGAAATTGTGAGAAATTCTTCATACTCCCGAAATCCCAAATATGAAATTTTCCTTTTCGATTGTGGTTCAGATAATAGAGTAAAATCAGAAATACTAGACAATATTGAGAGCCTAAGAAAAAGAGGTTGTGAAATGATTGTCGGACTTCGAGATCTATATCCTCTTTCTATTGAAGACTTGGAACGATTAGAAAAAGGATTAAAATTTTTACCCAATAGGTTGAAGAATGAGCGTCAGTATTTTGATATAATTATTGCAATACACGAGATAGAAGCTTGGTTCTTGGCAGAGACTAATCATCTGAAAAAGATAGATAAACGTCTGACAGGACGTTTTATAAAGGAGAAACTAGGATTTGATCCATATTTAATCAATGCTCAGGATAGGGTACATCCTGCCAGAGATTTAGATAATATTTATAAGCTTGTAGGGAAGTCGTATACTAAACGTTATAATATGACCACCAGAGTGGTAAATCGTCTGGATTTTAACCGTATTAGAAATGACTTGCGTTATGATATTCAACCCTTGAATACGCTGATTTCTATTATAGAAGATTTTAAGAAAAAAGATAACCGAAAAAAGTAGCATTCTATAGAATACCTATAAAAAGAGGATGTGTCATAAGTATAAATACACCCTCTTTTAGTGCTATCAATCGTTATATTTTTTATCTAGTTCTTTATTTATTTTTTGAATCATACATTTCATACTCATTCCATATATTTTTTCAAAATCATCAATCCCTAACCACAGTTCTTTAAACTTTTGAACTCCATATCTTTCAATTAGGTATTGTACAAGATAACCAGATTGAATATATGCTATTTCAATTTCTTTAGATTTAATACTTGGAAATTTAGTTAACGAATCCAATTCTAATAGTTTATTGTTTTGATAAAAGTTAGCAAATGCCTTCTCAAGGGTTCCGTCATAGAGGTCTTCAGCTTCAGGATCTGCGTATACGGCCAGACCCTCCGCCAACCAATCAGGATGCCCAATATAGTTTTTTATCAAAGGATTCCATTTTAGGCTAATTATCATATGCATGAGTTCATGCTTCAGTACTTTAGGGATACAACATATCATATTTTGGGGAACATATTCGTCTTTCAATATGGAAATACCCGAGATTCGTCCTCCTGCATATTTGATCATATCATCCTTGTTACAAACTAATACTATATAAATAGAATCATTGAGATCAGACTCACCTATCAATTTCAAATTATGCTCTATATATCCTTTCGTTATTTCAATTATACTATCCCTTGCAGTTGTGCTTGATTTAGGATCAATGAAATATCTGATACTTCCATCTGTTTTAGTTATTTTGTCCTCTAAATGAGTTACAGTTGAAAGAGACCAATCTTTATTTTGAGAATCAACATTGTAACTGTATAATAATAAAAAAGATAAGAACAATATTAATTCAATTTTTTTCATAATAGTAAAGTTCATTGCCTCTTGGCTATCTGTATTTTTTACTCTTTACTTATAGCTTTTTTTATTCCAGCTAAGTTATCATTGAATTCAGCCAATTGGGCAATAACCTGCCCTGCCTGATTGTTTTGATCGATGCCTGCAAATTTATTATTCTTATTAAATACTTCTTTAATATGTTTCCAACGGGATTTTTCCTCATTGCTTAACAATCCTGCAATTTCTTTTAATTTCAATAAATTTGCTTCACTGTCAGAGGTTAGGGTTTGCGACTCACTTTCGTAATGAGTAAGGATAAGCTCATCTATCTCTTTCTTATTCATTAAAGGTACGATTTGACTTATCAATTTATTCATATTTCTGTACGAACCTTGCAACTTAAATGCCGGCTCTATGCGATAAGAATCTTGGGTAGCTGCACTGGCAATATAATTTTGATTAACCTTAAGAACAATATCTCTTATTATCAAAGAATTTTTAACGACAGCAATAAAGTCGTCAACCTCTTGCTGAGTATGATTTCCTTCTAGGTCGGGCATCATTTCACTCTTCGTTTCAATATAGTTTACCAGATTGTAGAAGTCGTTGAAACTTTTGCTGGCTATCTTTTGCAAATATGGATTTTCTATGATCGAGTTTTCAAGTAAGCTTAATTTAAACAAACGATCAGAGCCACCGATAACATCACCAAGATTGTACACATCGGCACGATTGGCCAACATGTCGGGTATCTGAAATTTGTCGCCACTCTCGGTGTAGGGGTTACCTGCCATTACTACACAGAAGCGTTTTCCCCTTAGGTCGTATGTCTTACTTTCTCCTTCGAATATTCCATCCATTTTGCGCTGTCCGTCGGCAAGAGAAATGAACTTTTGCAGGAATTCTGAACTACAGTGTTGAATATCGTCTACATATAACATCACATTATCTGCCATTTCGAAAGCAAGATTTATCTTTTTCAATTCTTCTCTTGCTCCAGAAGTTTTAGCTTCGGCAGGGTCTATTGATGTGATTGAATGACCTATTGTTGGGCCATTTATTTTTACAAAGTTTAGTCCCATAACATTTGCCAGATATTCCATCAATGTTGTTTTACCATATCCCGGAGGAGATATTAGTAATAGCATTCCCATACGGGCTGTACGTTTATTATCACCTGCTACACCAAGCTGCTTAGCTAGATTGGCTCCGATAAGCGGGAGATAAGTCTCATTGATTAACTTATTCCTTACAAAGGATGTTAATACTCTAGGCTTTAATTCATTAATTTTTAATGATTTCTTGTACGAAGAAACGAGCTGATCTTTCAGTTGGGTAAATTCATTGAACGTAGGGACACTTACATCAGTGAAATTAGTCAGTTTCAGAATAAATTCATGAAAATCAACCTCGTAAATGTTATTTATAATAACAGGATGGCTACCTCTTAAATCTTCAATTTTGACACTATCAGGGCTTCTTCTCATTTCGAACTGATGCTCTTTGAGTAGAAGTTGACAAGATGTTTCTCCTACATATTTTATGTATTTATTGTACTTGTCGGACAAGTCGATAAAAGACAATAGCCAGTTGCGTGTAAGGTAGAATCTCTCAACTATACTGAATGATTCCTCAGCAAGGTCAGCTTCAAATCTTTCCGATAATTTTTGTTTTTTCAAATAAGCATAAAACTCTTTCTCCAACTCCTGAGATTGTTCTGTAACAGTAAATGCCGAAGAATTGGAATACTCTTTGAAGAGATACAATGCGATATGTTTCGCTTTCATTTTAGAGAAACTAAAATGTGTATTCCACTGCGTGAATCGCTCTTCAATCTGCTTGATTACATACTCATAATTATTTGAAGCAGGAAAAGCTTTTAGCACATTATTGGCAGAAACTATAAGTCCTTTTAGTAATCTTTTCTCTTCAGCTTCTACGCTATTCCAGAACAATTGTGCAGCAACACGTATCTGTGGACGGAACGATAGAACTCCCAGCTGCTCATACACAGACCATATAGCGTTATATATATTCAGCGCATCAAAATCGTGTACACCTTTAAGGTAAGATTCGGAATAGCTTTGTTCTACCTTATTTGTAATAAATTCTTTTGCATCGAAACTGTCTGACTTTAGCCTTTCTTCAATAGCCAGATATGCTAAATATTCGCCACGATATACATCTTTGTTCTCAGAAACCACTTCCTGTTCCCAGATATCTTGGTATGTATTTATTTTAGGGTCTTGTAGTTCTTGATAAAAACTGGTTCCTGTGAGGTGATAGAGGAGACGATTGTCGCGTCTAACAACTGTCAGATCTAGAGATTGTTTGTTTACTGCAAACTTATAATTTCCTAATGCAATAATATTTTCTCCATCAGCAAACAATTCAGATTTATCTTTTAAGATACGAAGGGCATCTTCGAGTGAAGTTTTTAGGCTGTTTTCCAAATTTTCAGCCTTTGAGATATCACCAAGATTCTTCAAGTCTTCAACCAGCTTGCGAACTTTATCCACCATCAAGTCGGTAGAATAGAAGGCTTGAATCTCCTCTTTCGATTTGAAAGATTGAGCTTTGTTTTCTACGTTTTTGAGGACTCTTAGACCTATTTGTTCAAGAGAAGATGTTCGTCTATTGATCTGCTCTATCAATTGAGCCTTTCGGCTATCAAAAGCTTTTACAACCTCATTCCGTTTGTCAGCTATAACAACAATAAAATCGTCAAAGTCCGCAAATTTACTTTCCAGTTCTTCTACCTGAACGCTAACTTTGGTGAAGTATTCATCACACTTTTCGGGTGACGTAGCTAGTTCCAGATAGTTTACAATACTCTGTTCTAGCAGTGTTAGTTGCGCCCTGAATTCTCCTATTGCTTCTTTATTCTTAAGAGAGTCTATTTTCTTTTTCAATTGAGCTCTAACTTCATTCAGCGAAGCAAAAATTAAAGATATTTTCTCTATGATTTTTGTCGTTTGAGTAGTGTCTTCAATCTTAAGACTATTCAGAATATCAATCAATAACTCTAATTCAGAAGAAATAAGTTTACAGTTATCCTCTATCTTGTTGGCATCTATAACTTTCTCTACTTGTTCAATTGCTTTTCGCTCTGTTTCTACCTTTTCCTGATAAGGGATAAGTGCTTCGGGTCTTAATAGAAATTCTACAGTTTTCTCCGACAGCTTAGTACCGGTCGAAATTAAAGTCTTTTTTAATTCTTCTGTTTGAACTGTATCAATGTATCTTACATTGTTCAATTCGATGACTTCTCCTTGCATTTTGCGCGTTTCGGCAAGAAGCTTGACTAACTTATCTAGTGTATCGAATTTTGTGTTCTTGATGGCGAACAGTAAAGCTTCTACTTTATTCTCTGTTGATTCAAGAGTTTCAGTCGCATGTTTTTTCTGTGCTTTTACTTTTTCAAATTCGTCTATTGCTGTGTTGGCAATATCTTTTATTTCAGATAAAGGTTCTGCCAATTTGTAAGTTGCATTGTCGGATATCCAAAAATAAGCATCTATTATGTCGTTCGATTTCTTTACGATATCTTCATAAAGTCCCTCGTAAGTATCTTCTTTATTAATTAAGTGTATGACCTCTTGAGATTCGGCCATCGCTTTGACAATGTCTTTATTGCCAATCTTATATAATATATTGTCTTTTTTATCTTTATTTTCTATCAGTTCGGTAGAGTAGGGAGTTCTCCATATCTGAACCTGATGATGGCGAGTGGCTTCCAATTCGGAACGGAAGAAAATTAATGTCCCATCTCCGAAAAGTGTATGCCCATTACAGATGATTGGAGTTTCTACCTGTTGTTTAATAATGTTGTAAGACATTATTACATATACATTTCGTTCGTATTGGTAGAACATATACAAGAAGTCTTCGCCATTGGGCGAAGCTACTTTCCGAAAGAATTTTAGATTGCTTAACTCGCTATCGAATATTTTGTAATCCCCGTTTTGTAAATAATATCCATTAGGGAATATAATTCCATGATTATCAGGTAGGAGTATTCCTGAATTATTTAAGGTTTCAATATTCTTGACTTCCTTTGTTCGGGTATTAAATACAAACGATCTGAAATCTTCTTGATAAGGTTTGATTCTGACAAGAATAAGATTTCCTAGGTCAGCATAGTAATAATCTGCATCATCTAGCTGCTGGTCTTTATTTTCAACTTTTTCAGAATAAATTCCTTTTCCAGTATGAGTGTTGTCTTCTATCTTGAAAGTAATATCTCCGCCTACAGCTTCGATAAATACTTTATCTAAAATAGAAACATGCGGGTGGGTTCCTAAACGACGATCCTCCAATGTTGTTTTTATCCACTTGAATTCGTGTTGGGTTGCATTGACTACTTCATGTATGCTTCTGTCATCTTGGTATATAAGTTTATTGTTCTTTATCAACCATTTGAAGGCTTTCAGATCATCTGCATTTTTACTAGTCTGAAAAATCATGTATAAATAATTCTCAGTCTTTCTGAATCTGGAAAAAATAGAATCTCTATAATACTTGTATAGATTCTTGTAATCTGTTATAAATGCAGGATCATTAACTAAATCTAACGGTTGAGGAATAAACTGATTGTTCTCGAATAGATAGATACTGAAAACATCACTCAGTTGTATATCAGTACGTAGCCCGAAATGAACATTGTAACCAAAAATACAAAGATTTCCTAAGGCTAATATTCCTCTCGAAACACAGTTGTTCTCTGTCGTGATTCGTTGATTAGCCAATAATGAGAGGTCTGTTGAAGAGAAGACTTCTTTTCTCGCTTCATTCAATGAATTTAGTCGGGAAGATAATTCATCTTTCTGAGTGTGGAGACGTTTCCTTATTAGTTCGTAAGTGCCGGCTTCTAAAGTTTCAACAGTTTTATTTTGATTCAAATCTTGCATAATATATGTGAGATTTTTAGTTTTAGTCAGTTTTATGTGTTGTTTGATTTATATAAATCAAACTGATTTTACAAGGAATAGCAATTTTATTCCTAATTATGTTTGTATCCTTTTGAATAGGATAATTTGATTTGTTTTTAGAATAGGGCGGGGATACCCGCCCACTCAATATTGAAAGTGAAGGATGTTATCCTAGTTTTTTATTCGAAATTCCGGCAGCTTTTGCCATACTAAGAAGGTTGCTAAGGAAGCCTTTATCTTCCTTGTCGGTAGTTTCGCTTTGCATTTTTAGAATAAGAGCTGCAATGCTTAGGTTCTTAATATCATCAGTTGTAATGCCTGATTTTTCGGCGAAGTATCTGATACGATCCATTAAATCACCACTAGATTCTCCGTCACCAAGTAATGCTTCTTTGATCTGAGTAGCATTTGAACTTTCGTTAACCAAGCGATCGAATCCTTTTGCATTAGATATTTGTTTAACAATATTTTCAAAGAACATTGTTTCACCACCAACGATATCAATATCCGCATTCTTAAGCGCTTCAGCCAATACACGAGCTTGTGCATCTGCAATATCTTTTTGAATATTGATTTGAGCCAACTCGACATCTTTTTCTTTCTGAAGAGCAAGCTTGAATTCTTCGTGTTCTTTACCCACTCCGTCAAGTTTCTTCATAGCCTCAGCTTTCTCTTCTATACCGGTTGCTTCAGCAAGTGCTTTTTCGCGAGTAACTTCGGCTTCAACAAGACCATCTTTTTTCTTCGCATCAGCCTTGGCTTCTATTCCAACGGCTTCGGCTTTGGCCTTTTTCTCGATGATGGTAGCTTCCATCAATCCTTGTTGTTCCAATGCATCAGCTTTGGCTTTGATTACTTCTGCTTCTGCAAGGCCAAATGTAGCATCTTCGCGAGCTTTAGCATCAGCAAGTATTTTGCGTGCCTCGGCTTGTTTTGCAGAAGCTTCTTTCTGAGCTTCTGCTTCGATAAGTAATTCTTTTGCTTTTTCTTCTGCTGCTAACTTTCTGGCTTCAGCATCTTTTACTGTTTCTATTAGTCGTTGTTCAGCAAGCTGACTTGCTTCTGTAATACCAACTTGTTTTTGACGGTCGATAGTTCTGAAAGCTTCAATGTCTTGCATGTTTTGCTTTTCTTCTACAACGCCTTTTTCTAGCTGTACACGTTCGCGAATAACATCCTGAATATTCTTTTTCTCAATTTCGATAACACGTTCTTTCTCAATCTGCGATAGTGTAACGATTCTTTCTCTTTCAGTTTGCTCCAAAGCTCTGTCTTTTTCTACACGCTCTGTTTCAACTGCATCTGTACGTTGCTTGTTTTTTGCAGCAATAATAATCTGACGAAGTTTATTCTCTTCCTGAACGGCAAGGCTCTCTTCTGTAGTGATTCTTACTGTTTCGGCTTTTAGACGTTCTTCTTCTCTTACTTTCTGAATTTCAGCCTCTTCACGAGCCTTGATGTTATCTATTTCTCTTCTTTGCTTCTCTTCTTTCTCTGCAAGTTGTCTTTCTAATTCGAGAATAGCTTCACGAGCTTCTACATTTTGCTTTTTGATTACCTTTTCTTCTTCTCTACGGATAAGATTCGATTTTATGTTTTGAGCAGTAGTGAGGTCTGTAATCTTCTTGATCCCTTCTGAGTCAAGAATGTTATCTGTACTTAGATATTGTAATTCAGTTTGCTCCAAATAGTCAATCGCACAGTCATCAAGTACGTATCCGTTAAGGTCTGTACCGATGATGTTGATAATTTCGTCACGGAATTCTCTACGCGCTTCGTATAGCTCGATGAAATCGAATTTCTTACCAACAGTTTTAAGAGCTTCAGAAAACTTAGCTTCGAATATGTCATTCAAAGTAGATATATCGCTGGCACGAGATGTTCCGATAGATTGAGCTACGTTGATAACATCGTTTACGGATTTATTTACTCGCACGAAGAATGCGACTTTGATGTCAGCACGGATATTATCTTTACAGATAAGTCCATCGTGTTCCATACGCTCTATCTGCACTTTCTTGAGAGAAATATCCATAATCTCCATTTTGTGAAGAATAGGAACAACAATCATCCCTTTGTTGAATGCTACTTTTGTACCTCCTACACCTGTACGTACAATGGCTTTTCCCTGAGGAATTTTTTTGTAGAACGAGGCTAAAACTCCTCCTATAACGAAGATGAAGAAGAGTATGGCTCCTACAATAATTACAATAAGATTTATTCCTTCCATAATAAGTTTTAAAGATTTAATATGTTATTTAAATTGATTTTAGATCAAATGATTTGTGTCGTTTTATTTATATTTTAGGTCATAAAAAACGGAAGTATAATCCTAAAATACATGCACCTAATATGAAAATTATATTTTGTTAGTTTTTAAAGTTTTTAATAGCATTTATATGTCCATGTTCCTTATACTGATTTCCTTACTTACATAATATATTCTTCTGTCATCTGATTCATCGGCTACAATGACATAATCTCCATATTTCAACTCCTGACCATCGATGCTGACGACATTGAGCTTTATCGGATTTTTGTCTACTAAGAACTCGGCTGTGCCTATCTTCTGATCTTTTATATTAGATAACATTTTACCCGAACGCCCCAAAAAATCTATTTCTGCTTCTCCTTTATATCCCATCTCTTTGAAAAGTTTAACTAATGGATTGGTTGCTAATTTAGTAAAGAATAAGCCAATAATACCTATTGGTAATAATATAAGCAATGAAAATAGTCCCCAACCTGTAACATTGACCATGGATGTGGTGAACAACGTGATTATCCACATGAAGAATTTTAGCGTGGAGAGCAATAACATAAAAGGAACTTTCCCTACATTCATAAAGTTGAGAAACTTCATAAATACACTTGGCTCGGGATGTACATCTATGTTTGAGTCTGTGTCAATATCTATGTTTTTGCCTATGTCAGAATCAATATCAGTATCTATGTCTACATCTGTATCGATATCTGTGTCGAAGTCAAAATCAAGGTCAATATCGAGCGCATCAACACCAACACCACTGATAAAGGCAAAGAGCCAATATAGAGCAGTCACTCCAACTATTACCGTCATAATAGCATTTGGAAGAGGATGCATTAAGTTGTATAAGAAATCAGTCATAGCATTTAAAATCAAAAGTAATTATTTTCTTTATCAGTACAAGTGTCTTTCGGTAATAAATAAAGCGAACCGATATGTCAAGTTTGACAAGTGACAATAACCTTTCTGTTTATGACATATCGGCGCCTGATTCACTAACTTATAACATTCCTAGTTGTTTTTTTATTTCGTCCAGATCTTGGTTGACCTTGCCAGTATCATCGCCTATTGCTTTGTCTATTTCATCGTCGACAGAAGTCTTCTTGTTGGCTATATCGCCATAGGCTTGAGCAAGAGCTTCCTCTTCTTCTACTTTTTCTTTCATCCTTTCGAGCATACTGATGGTGCTATTGCTGTCAATTTGAGCCATCTGTTTGTTGACTTCTTTCGTTGCACGGCTAACTTTAACTCTCGATTTGAGTGTTTTTAATTCATTCTCCCATTTTGTGATGTTGAATCGGAGAATGTCTATGTTCTTTTGAATTTCGTCAGCCGAATTTTCGTGTATCAATTGTTGCTCACCTAAAGCGTTTACTTCCACTAATAAGTTTTCTTTCAGAGCCAAAGCTTCTTTAGCCAATCGTTCTGTCTGATCTAGTTCTAGTTCTCCCTTTTGAGCTTTGGTCATTAGTAGTATTGCCTTATTTTGATAATCCTCGGCACTCGTTTGTTTCTTGGTTTTATCGTTTTTTGTGCGTATTGCTAATGCTTTTATTTGAGCCAATGCTTCAAGAGCTTTGTCTAGATCTTCTCTCATTTCTCTGATCCCCTGTTCTGTCATACGGATAGGGTCTTCCATTTTGTCCACTGCAGAATGTATTTCTGCCTGTCCGATTCTTAAAAGTCTTTTGAAAATGTTCATAGCTTCTATTTTTTAGAAAATTCAATAATTTGTTCGTAATATTCGCTTAATAATAAGCCTAAAGAGTTTAATGCACCTTCAAATTCATTTATATCCAAATGTTCAATTTGCATTGTGTATCTGAAAATGACTTTCTTTCCAGCTTCGTCCAATACAAAAGCTCCATGTACAATATCTCTGTTCTTTTTTAATAGGGCTTTGTAAATCTCTTTATCATCGCTTTTGAGTTCAAAGATAAATTGCTCCATAATTAGGATAGGAGGTGCTACGCCAATAATCAAGTTCTTTATTCCGTCTGATTCGTTTTCGATAAGGAATATGCCCTGTTGTTCGTTTTGATACGAAACCGAGTAGCCAAGCTTCGTGATGAATGATTCGATCTTTTTGAAATACATAGGCTATATAGTTTAAAGTTGTTTGTTAGTGTTGCAGCATGATTTTAAATCTAAAGTTTGTTTTTCAAGAAATAAAATCTTAAGTTTGCTAATATTTTTAGCTAAGGTAGTTGAATAACTTTACAATGCAAATATTTTTAGCAATAAAATGACGCAAATAGGAAAAAATATTAAAAAAATAAGAAATGTAATGGGGTTGAGCCAACAAGCCTTTGCTGATCTGTTTGAGCTTACTAGAGGCAATATTTCGTCATATGAAGAAGGAAGAGCTGATCCTCGAATTGAGGTGATAATTAGGATTGCTAATTATTTTAGCATTCCGTTGTCCGATCTGATTCAAAAAGACCTTTCTGTTAACGAATTACTACATTATAATGCTGGGTTAGTTCTTGAAACGGAACGGTTGAAAGTCGGTCAGCAGTTACTTAAGATTCCTTACATACCTATATTATATATAGATGATTATATCAGACAATATTCAGATGAAGAATTTATCGCAAGACTTCCTCAGATAATTGTGCCAACAAATTCGAAATTCAAACAATTAGCATTCGAAGTTGAAAATCCGGATGCTTTACCTGCCGAATATAATTATCATTCGGGAGATATTTTGATAATGGAAAACGTTGTTAAGGAAAATATCCATCGAATAAGTAATAAGCTAGGCATAATGATAGATGGAAAAGAAATTAAAGCAGGTATGTATAAAGAAAAAGAAGATAATATAACATTAGCGCTAAATGAATGGGTTGAATATCCTTTTAATATAAACTCACTGGCTCAATATTGGGTATTAAGGGCTGTTTATTCCCAAATTGTGTAAGATATCCATATAAAAAACAGACAGATTGTGAGAATACAATCTGTCTGTTTTTTTCGTATTATTATTTTCTTAGTGCCTGCTGTAGTCTGGAGCTTTTACTTATATTATCAGAAGAGAAAATACCTTTTCGTTTATACCTTATATCTTCTACTAGATAGAATATATTGTTATCAAACTCGGCAATTACATCTATTGCTTGGTTTAGAGACTTTCTGTCTATAACTATTTCAACAATATGCACCTGAGAAATAGCTCCTTCTCCACGAATAAAAGTAGCACCTATATCTTTTTTGTTCAGTAGTTTTATAAGTTCTGAAACCTCTTCCTGAGTATATGCACGGATTAATTGATAGCCGAAAGCTATTTTATTCTCAACTAATATTCCCACATAGTTACCTGCCGCATATCCTGCCGCATATGATAAATAGGCAATTATACTATTGGCATGAGAGAAAATTTGTGAAATAATGACAACCCAGATAAATACTTCGAAGAATCCAACGATAGGAGCCTTGTAGCGTTCCCCTTTTGAGACAAATATAATGCGTAATGTTCCTAAAGTGACATCGCAAATACGACCGAAAAATATCATTATAGGTAATAGCCAAGGATAGGTTTCTAGAAATGAAAACATAATATAATTGTTTAAATTGAATTTATTTTTTGTTTTTACTTATACGGGTCACTATGTTTCTTATAAAGATAAGAAATAAGATTGAGCTAATTAAGGACAAGAAATCTATTTTATAGAATTTGATAAATAGTGTTAAAATTTCAACATTTTAGTAAAAGTGTTATTTCTTATGTTAAAAAAACAACTAAAATCTTTTGCGCTGTGTTTTAAATTGTTATATTTACTATCAGACATATATGTAATATGTTTTGTGTGATTTTGTTTAAGATTTCTCTTGACAAAATAAATGTTCCTATAACTCTCTCATTTGCCCAGACTATTCTTGTGTTATAAACTTTAATAATAAACGATATGATAACGCGTGATATCAGAATCAATGCTAATGCTATTTGGAACCTCCTTTCAGAAAAAGGGAGTATTACTATTAGAGAAATAAGTGAGTTGACTAACTTTAAAGAGTCTTTAATCCTTTTGGCTCTAGGTTGGCTGTCCAGAGAAAATAAGATTACTTTTTCGGACAGAGATGGAGTATTAGAGGTTTCTTTAAAATCGGTTCTAACAGACATATATTATTAAATGTAATAAATTACGATGATGTTAGTGCTTGATGAATATTTTAACCTTTCGAAGGTGTGAAAAGCAGGGTTTTATACTAAACTCTGCTTTTTATTTTTGATTAAATTTGAGAATAATAATGTAAATTTGAGAAAGCTAAGGATTTGGTTTATGGAATGGAATAATAATATTGTTGGTCGGCTGAAATGGTCGGATTCTATTGTTAATAGAAGCGAGAAAGAGAGTGTAGCTAAACAGATTGCAGCTAAAGTGAAAGATGGTGATGTAATAGGTGTCGGCTCTGGATCGACTGTTTATGTAACATTATTTGCTATTGCTGATAAGATAAAGGCTGAGTACTTAACAATAGAAGTCATTCCTTCATCAATGGAAATATCGTTGGCTTGTATTCAGCTAGGTATACCACAAACATCACTATTAAATAAAAAGCCTGATTGGACCTTTGATGGGGCAGATGAGGTGGATAAGGAATGTAATTTGATAAAGGGTAGAGGAGGGGCGCTGTTTAAGGAGAAATTATTGATTCGTAATAGTGCTGAAACCTATATCCTTGTTGATAGCTCAAAATATGTGAATCGCCTAGGTGAAAAATTTCCTGTACCAGTTGAGGTATTTCCTTCAGCTCTGTCTTATGTAGAAAATGAGTTGAGTATTTTGGGAGCTGAAAATGTAGAGTTAAGGATGGCAAAAGGAAAAGATGGTCCTGTTTTTACTGAAAATGGTAATTTACTACTTGATGCTCGTTTTCTTAGAATAGATAATAATTTGGAAGAAAGAATAAAGGCAATTACTGGAGTTATAGAAAGTGGATTGTTTATAGGATATAATGTACAGGTAATTTCTTAGATTAGAAGTGTACTTGGATAAAGACAAAGGCGAGATATAAATAATATATCTCGCCTTTATTTTGTTATTTTAATCTGTTAATAAGCACTTTCGAATTGATCAAGGAAACGTATATCGTTTTCAGAGAACATTCTCAAGTCTTTAACTCTATATTTTAGGTTGGTAATACGTTCTATTCCCATTCCCAGAGCATATCCCGTATAAACTTTACTGTCTATGCCACAATTTTCTAAGACATTAGGATCAACCATTCCACATCCAAGAATTTCTACCCATCCTGTATGTTTACAGAAAGGGCAACCCTTGCCACCACAAATGTTGCAAGAGATATCCATTTCGGCACTAGGCTCAGTAAAAGGGAAATAAGAAGGACGTAGACGTATTTTTGTTTCTGCACCAAAAAGCTCTTTAGCTACAAACAATAAAGCTTGTTTTAAGTCGGCAAAGGATACGTTTTTGTCAATATACAAAGCTTCTACTTGGTGGAAGAAACAGTGTGCACGATACGAAATTGCCTCGTTACGATATACGCGTCCAGGACATATAATGCGTATTGGTGGCTCTTGTTTTTCCATTACTCTGGTTTGTACCGAAGAAGTATGTGTACGTAAAACAATTTCGGGACTGCGAGCAATGAAAAATGTATCTTGCATATCGCGAGCCGGATGGTCTTCTGCAAAGTTCAGGGAAGAGAAAACATGCCAATCGTCTTCGATCTCAGGACCTTCAGCAATTGAAAATCCTAAACGACGGAATATATCGCAGATTTCTTTTCTGACAATAGATATCGGATGACGAGTTCCTAAAACAATAGGAGCTGCAGTACGAGTTAGGTCGATACTTTGATCTCCTTCTTGAGAATTTTCAAGAGACTCCTTCAATAGGTTGATTTGGTTTTGAGCTTTTTCTTTCAGTTCATTCAGTTTCATACCTACTTCTCTCTTCTGATCAGCAGCTACATTTCTGAAATCGTTCATTAGTGTCGAAATCTCACCTTTTTTACTTAGGTACTTTATACGTAAAGCTTCAATGTCTTCAACTTTACTCGCTTTTAAGTTTTCTATTTCAGACAAAAGTCCGTTTATCTTGTCTATCATATGTTAATTCCTAAAATTTCTACGAAACAGATACAAAAGTACACTTTTCTTTCTTTATTCACGATTTTATCCTAATATTTTCCTTTTCACTCCTAAATCTTTTAATCAGGGTGAAAATAAAAAAAGCAATTATTTGAAGGTGCTAAAATATGCTGAATTATTGTTGGTTGTTGACAAATATAGCAAACAGAGCAAGTAGAATTAATCCTACTATAATAGCTATTGCTATCTTGATTGCACTATAAGGCCGATCTCCGGTTACGCGGCCTGTTCTTCCATTTACGAAAAAATGATATAGCTTGTTTCTATATGTATAGGAAGACATATATACAGGCAATAGAATGAGCTTGAATTTTATATCACTAAATTTTGTGCTTTTAGAGTTTACACGTTGATCATCTCCTCCTATCTGACTTCGGATAGCTTGATGTATCTCAGATTCCATTTGTTGTTTTGCATACTGGAACCCATCGGTCATATTCAGAACATATTTTTCTGTAATAAATCCGCTCAAGAAGCGATTGTCTGTTTCAACCATGTTCATCGTGTCCCAATTGTGAATTTTATTCATAACTGGAGAGGATATCATTTTAGAAGCGGGAACCATAACATCGTCGAAGAATAAAGATACATGACCACTGCAATATGACCATCTTGTTTTAACTATGGTTTGTCTATTCTTGCCACTACCTACGGTGACCGTATAATTATCTCCCCGTTGTCCTTTATAGTCAGTATTTGTCTGAGCATCATAAGTCCAACACGGAATATATATACCTTGCAGTTTGTTGGAATATGTGGCTTGTTTTCTTAATTTATTGGGAGCAAACCATAAGCTTTTTAGCCAAGTAGACATATGGTTTTGAGTATCACTTTCCTTTACTTTGAAAGGTAATAGGTAGGATGGCTGTATTAGCCGCTCTTCGTGAACATCTGCTTCAATGAGAGGTGTGGTGCAATACGGACATGTAACAGATTTTAAGCTTTCGTCAAAAGTAGATTCAGCTCCACACTTTCTACAACCAATCACTTTGGTTGCTTTGGTGTTGAGCTTCTCAAAACTCAGGGAATATTCTTCAAAATCCAACTCTTCTACTATATCAACTACTTTGGCTTCTATAGGAGTATCAGTGCCACAATAGTCGCAATGAAGAAAAGTTGTTCCCGGTTTGTATTTTAAAGCAGCGCCACAATTCATGCACTGATATGTGTCGCTGCTTAATGGTATGTTATTTTCTGTATTATCCGACATTATCTTATTATAGCTTTGGTAGTGGTGGAGGTGTTTCGCTCCACAAGCCATTTAGATCAGCTTGATTACCTGCAATTACCCACTCTGATAAACCTTGTTTCCAGACTAATGTTTCTTTTGTCAAGATTCCTTTAGAAACAAGCTCTGTTAAAGAATCTTTATTGAAAGGTCCAGCTTGTTTGCCGTCTACAGCAACATAATATGACAAGGCTCCGGGTATTGGGGGAGGGGTGGCTTGAGTATTATTTTGACTACCTTGATTTTGAGCTTGATTAGCCATTGCCTGAGTCATTTGATTAGCCATTGCCATACCGGCTCCAAGTCCGATTCCCATTCCTGCTGTTCCTGATGGATTTTCAGCGGCAGCCTCCATAGCTTTAGCTGTTTTCAGCTTAGTCAATTTATCTAAATCTATTTTGTCTAGGCGGCTAAGTTCAAATATCTCTTTCTTGACTTCGTCAGGCATGGATACATTCTCTATCAGGAATTTTGTAACCTCCATACCATAAGCAGCAAAATCATCTTTCATGTAGCCAAATATAGCTTCCGAAAGCTCATTCAGATTGGCCGCATATGATTCTACTGGTAAATGAGATTCTCCGGTAGCATCTGTAAATCTGGTAACAATTATACTCTTTAGCTGTTCCTGTATATGTTCGGTCGTAAAAGTCTGATTTGTACCAACAATCTCTTTTATAAAAGTGTCGGCAGCAGTTACTTTAAATGAATAAATACCAAAAGCACGAATTTCGACCATGCCAAAGCGGTTGTCATTCAGTATAATTGCATTTTTTGTTCCCCACTTCTGATCGATAAAGTTTTTTGTACTGACAAAATATACTTCAGCTTTAAACGGACTGTTAAAACCATATTTCCATCCTTGTAGTGTACTCAAGATAGGAAGATTCTGTGTACTTAAGGTATAAGTTCCCGGTGTGAACATATCCGCTATCTGTCCTTCGTTAACAAAGACAGCCATTTGTCCTTCACGAACAATCAGTTTAGCTTTGTTCTTTATCTGATTATTGTATCTTTCGAAACGATATACTATTGTATCTTGGGTATTATCCAGAAATTCAATAATATCTATTAATTCACCTCTTAGTTTATCAAAAAGCCCCATAATTTATTAGTCTTTTGAGTTAATATTATTTCTCCAAATATACTTATTTTTTTATTTCCTCAATCGGAGATATCTTACAAATGTATTATTTATGCTTTCTAATCGTTTTTATGAATTAGAGTCAATAAAAGATGTTTATTCATTTTTTGAATAGACATAATTAATTGTATTTTTGAAAGAATATCAGAAAAACACAATTAAAATATTATACAAATTCATCTTTTTTATGAAAAACAAGAAACTTGTAACTTTTGTTTTTAGTTTACTTTTTTGCAGTTCTTGCATATTGGTAACAAAAGCGCAAAGTGTGGATAATATCAATTACATGAATAATAGGCATCCCCTGGTTCGTAAGCCTTATATGGAATTGCCTCTAGGGGCAATAAAAGCAGATGGCTGGCTTTTAGAAATGCTGGAGCGCCAGAAGAGTGGAGCTACCGGGCATATGGATTCCTTGTATCCGCATGTAATGGGTGAACGAAATGGTTGGCTAGGTGGCGACGGTGATCAGTGGGAGAGAGGTCCTTACTGGATTGATGGTCTTTTGCCGCTTGCTTATATTTTGGATGATAAAGAACTAAAAGACAAAGTGCAACCTTGGATAGAGTGGGCTTTGAATAGTCAGAAAAGTAATGGCTATTTTGGTCCTGATACCGATTATCCTCATGAGGATGGTTTACAACGAAATAATTCTGCAGACTGGTGGCCTCGTATGGTGGTTTTAAAGATATTACAGCAATACTATTCTGCGACGGGTGATATTCGAGTTCTGGCATTTATGCAGAGTTATTTTAAATACCAATTAGAGACTTTACCAACAATACCTTTAGATAATTGGACTTTTTGGTCAAATTACAGAGTTTGTGATAATCTTCAGGTAGTACAATGGCTTTATAATATAACAGGAAATCCTTCTTTGCTTGAACTTGGGGAATTACTACATAAGCAAGGTCATGATTTTACACATATGTTTTTACATACAAATGATATGTGTCGTTTGAACAGTATACATTGTGTGAATTTAGCTCAAGGGTTGAAGGAACCCATAATCTATTATCAACAAAGTGGAGATTCGAAATATTTAGAGGCTTTGAAAAAAGGTTTTTCTGATATCAGGTATTTTAATGGTCAGGCTCAAGGAATGTATGGAGCAGATGAGGGGTTACATGGTAATAATCCGACTCAGGGGGTAGAACTTTGTTCTGTTGTCGAATTAATGTATTCTTTAGAAAATATTGCGGCTATAACGGGAGATATGTCTTATGTCGATCATCTTGAAAAAATTGCTTTCAATGCTTTGCCTACTCAGGTTACTGATGATTTTATGTATAAGCAGTATTTTCAGCAAGCAAATCAAGTAATGATTTCTCGTCATTCCCGTAACTTTTATGAAGACTCACATCATGGACAGACTGATAATATATATGGAACATTGAGCGGATTCCCTTGTTGTTTTTCAAATATGCATCAAGGTTGGCCTAAGTTTACTCAAAATTTATGGTACGCAACTCCGGACGGTGGTCTTGCCGCTTTGGTTTATTCTCCGTCAGAAGTGACAGCAAAAGTAGCTAATGGTACTGAAGTAAAGATAAAGGAGGATACATATTATCCGATGGACAATAAAGTTAAGTTTACAGTAAATATAGTAGATAAAAAGACTAAGTATGCTTATTTTCCTCTTCATCTGAGAATTCCGAGCTGGACAAAGGCTGCTGTAATAAAAATAAACGGAACTGAGTATAAAACCGCAGATGGAAATAAAGTAGAAATAATCAATCGGGAATGGAAGAGCGGAGATTATGTAGAACTGGAAATGCCAATGGAGATAAAGGTAGATGATAGCTGGCATGAAAAGTCAATGACAGTAGAGCGAGGTCCTCTTGTATATGCTTTGAAGATTGGCGAAGATTGGCAGAAAAAAGAATTTGACGGAGCCGAAAGAAAGAGATTTGGAGAGGTTTATTGGGAAGTTCATCCTACTACTAAATGGAACTATGGTATAGTTAATTTTGATAAGAACAAGGCTAATGACAATTTCTCTGTAGTGATTGATGAAGGTAAAATGAAGTCTTCTTATCCTTGGAATATCGAAAATGCGCCTATTGAATTGAAGGTTAAAGCGAAGGAAATTCCAACTTGGAGCCTTTATAATGAAATGGCAGGACCAATGCCTTTCTCTGTAAGTGGATCGGGAGTAGAACCGGTTGAGGAAATAACTTTAATTCCTTATGGATGTACAACGTTGAGAATATCTCAATTTCCTGTTGTAAAATAATTAGGGGTATTTTTGAAAATAAAAAGGGTCGCTAAATTTAGCGACCCTTTTTATTTATATATTATTGTCTTATTTGCTAACAGCAGTAAATACAACTACACGATTCCATTGAGGAGTTGGGAATAATTGTATAGTATCGCCAGCAGCTTTAGTAGTAATACGATTTGGAGAAATATTGTATTTGTCGATTAATACTTTAGCTACAGCCTCTGCACGTTGCTCAGAAATTCTTTGATTAACGGTTGCACTTCCTGTAGTGTTATCAGCATAACCTGTTACAATAACATTTACATTAGGGTTGTCGATAAGGAAACGAGCTGCATTGTAAATGTTGATATCTTGATTTTGCTCTAGTTTAGCGCTACCAATACGGAACACTACAACAGCATTCATTACTTCTTCAGCTTTTTGTTCAACCTTAGTTTCTTGAATGATAACTTCAGGCTCTGGTTTGTTAGCCAAATCTTGTCTCAATTTGTTAATTTCAGCTTCTTTTCTGTCTAGAGCTGCTTTGTGATCATTAATTTGTTTGTTTAGTGCATCTATTTGAGACGGGTCTAAAGCATCTACAGTTTTGAAACCTCCTTTAGATAATTGGAATGTCACTCCTAGAAGAGCATTCAAAGTTCCATCATAGCTTTTTCCTTCTCTACGACCATTAAAGTCATCACGTAAAAGGTTTCCAACAACTTCAAGGTTGATACTGGCCATGTCGCTTAGACGGAAATCAGCTTGTAGTCCTACACGAGGAACAATCATGTTTGTTGTTGTCAGACCATTTTTAGTGTCTTTAAATCCATGTAAGTAACCTAGTCCGGCTATTCCTGTCAGTGTAAATAGTCTTTCTGGTTCGTAAGGCATAAAGAAATTAGTAAAGTTGAATAATCCGTCAACATTTGTTTGCAGGTATTTTACCTTAAAAGTTCCTTTTCCTGGTAGTAAACTATAATCTTGATAATAGTTCTTAGATTCCCATCCACTAAGTTGCAAACGTCCACCGATTGCAGGAGTAAAATATTTACCAATAGATAAAGCTGCGTGAGGAGATACAAGATCGCCAAATGAAGCATCTCTATGGTTTTCACTAAATGTATATGATGCACCTGCCTGTAGTTGGATGAACCAATTGTCAGTAAATTTAGTCGGAGTAAAAGCTTTTTCTTGAGCGAATGTTGAAGTAGAAACTAAAGCAATCGCAGCAAGGCCTAAAATTGTTTTTTTCATTTTGTTCATAAATTAAGTTTGTCGTTTTATTGTTAGTTTTCATCTGTTAAAACAGATAAATGAACAACATTGTTCACACATCTGTTTATTTTATATAATGTTTCTGGTGCGAAGATACACTTAACTTTTTTATACTGAACAAAATTTGTCATATCTTTTATTTTAACTAAATAATCAAATTGGATGTAATATTTATTACACCTTTTCAGATTCTTTAACCTTAAATTTGTATATTAATGACCAAACTCAATATTATTGAGAGTAGAAGCATTTAATTTATTAGCTAATAATATGAAGAAATTTTTAAGAATTATTCCACATCAATTTGTATTCCCTTTATTTTTGGTAGGAGGAATATTGGTGGGACTTGGTGTATATGCTGCATATATGTCAAGGGTACATTCTTATCTATCCGACAGTCCTGAAGCTTGTATTAACTGCCATATCATGACTCCTTACTATGCTTCGTGGCAACACAGTTCCCATGCACAATGGGCAACCTGTAACGACTGTCATGTTCCTCAAACGAGTATTGTGGAAGGATATGCATTTAAAGCGATGGATGGATTGTATCATGCTGCAGTATTTACAGTAAAAGGAGAGCCTCAGGCAATCAGACCCAGAGATGCCAGTTATGAAGTTATAATGAATAATTGTATTCGTTGCCATGAGCATCTCAATACAGCTGTTGTGGAAACAGGAATGGTCTCTTACTGCGAGGTAAAGGAAGGTAAAGGTAAAGCATGTTGGGATTGTCATCAGGAAGTACCTCATACAAAAGTGAGTAATATATCAGGAGCACCTAATGCATATGCTCCACTTCCGGAGTCTCCGGTACCAGCTTGGTTAAAAGATAAAATGAAGAAAAACAACTAAAATATTGAAGAGTTATGTTAAAGAAATTAGCTGAAGCAATTAGAAAGAAACCTATAATTGGTTGGGGTATATTTTTAGCTTCTATGGTTATCGTTTTTTTACTGGGCCTATTAGCCGCATCGATAACGGAGAGAAGAGCTGAAATTGCTACTATTGTTGCAAATAGAATTGACAAAATTGAGTTAGGTGATGCTCGAAGTGAAAATTATAAGAATAATTTTAGACGAGAGTATGATACATGGAGAAAAACCCAGGACATGGATTTTCGTAGTAAATATAACGGAAACGAAATGCAAGATGCTTTGGAAGATCGTCCTGCTATGGTTATTCTATGGGCTGGATATGCTTTCTCTAAAGACTATAATGCGCCTCGTGGTCATATGTATGCTTTGGAAGATAACAGGAATACACTACGTACAGGAACTCCTGAAAATGAAGGAGATGGTCCTCAGCCTGCAGCCTGTTGGGTTTGTAAGAGTCCGGATGTGCCACGCTATATGCATGAACATGGTATAGATGAATTTTATTCAAACAAATGGGGCGATTTGGGAAGTGAGATAGTAAATCCAGTGGGTTGTGCTACTTGTCACAACAGTGAAACTATGAACTTACAGATATCTCAACCTGCACTGATAGAAGCTTTCGAAGCTAGAGGCAAACGTATCGAAGATGCAACACCTCAGGAAATGCGTTCTTTGGTTTGTGCTCAATGTCATGTTGAATATTATTTCAAAGGAGACAGTAAGGTTGTTACTTTCCCTTGGAAAGATGGTATGACAGTAGAAGATATGGAAAATTATTATGATAGTGTACAATTTACAGACTGGACACATGGATTGAGTAAAGCTCCAATGTTGAAGGCTCAGCATCCAGACTATGAGGTTTTCTTATTAGGTACACACGCGCAAAGAGATATTTCTTGTGCCGATTGTCATATGCCATACAAGTCGGAAGGCGGGATCAAATATTCTGATCACCAAATTATGAGTCCTCTAAAAAATGTAGCAAATACTTGTCAGGTATGTCATAGAGACAGTGAAGAAAACCTACTGAAATATGTTTACGATATTCAAGATAAAGCAAATGAAATACGTAACCGCATCGAAGTAGAGCTTCCTAAAGCTCATGTTATGGCAAAAAAAGCATGGGATAGTGGTGCTTCTGATGAAGAAATGAAGAATACTCTTCAATTGCTTCGTCAAGCTCAATGGCGCTGGGATTTTGCAGTAGCTACTCATGGAGGATCTTTCCATGCTCCGGTAGAAATTCAACGCATCTTGGCTCATAGCTTAGATAGAGCATACAAAGCTCAGTTAGAAGTTCAAAAAGTATTATATGCTCATGGTGTAACAGAAGTTCCTATGCCTGATATCTCAACTAAAGAAAAAGCTCAGGAATATATAGGATTGGATATAAAGAAAGAAAAAGAGAAGAAAGAAAATTGGATAAAAACAGTTGTCCCTAAATGGTTGGAAGAAGCTAAACAAAAAGGACGATTAGTAGCAGAAAAGTAATATAGTGCAGTCTATATCAATATCGACTCCTTATTTTTTACTAAAAACTAGCAAAATGAAAATAATAAAAAATATCATATTAATGGGGTTATTTTTAACCCCATTAATTCTATCAGCACAAGATTTCAAAGATGGAGATTTCTCAATTTCGGCTCAAATAAGAGCAAGAGGTGAATATAGAAACGGTTCTTTAACTCCAAGAGAGGAGGGTGATAAAGCAGCAACCTTTATCAACAACCGCACACGTTTAACGATGGACTACAAACGTTCTAATTTAGAATTTAAACTAGCCGGACAACATGTCGGTGTTTGGGGACAACAACCGCAAATCAACAAGAAAAGTGATTTTATACTAAATGAAGCATGGGCTAAGATTAATTTTAATGAAGGTTTCTTTGCTCAAATAGGTCGTCAGGTATTAAGTTATGATGACGAGCGTATTTTAGGAGGTTTGGATTGGAATGTGGCAGGTCGCTATCATGACTTGTTGAAACTGGGGTATGCTAATGATGTAAATACATTACATTTATCTTTAGCCTTCAATCAGAATGATGAAAAAGTTCATGGAGGAAATTATTATGCAGCAGGGGCACAGCCATACAAGAATATGCAAACATTATGGTACCATTATGGAAACAACAAACGTCCATTCGGAATATCTCTGTTAGTGATGAACTTAGGAAGGGAAATAGGTATACCAGAAAAACCGAAAGATGCATATATGCAAACATTTGGAACATATCTAACATATAAAAAAGATATCTTGGACTTGAGTGGTGCTGTATATTACCAGACAGGTAAGAATGAATTTGATAGATCAGTTTCAGCTTATATGGCTAATGTGTTTGCTAAAGCTAATTTAAGCAATCAATGGGCTGTTGGAGTAGGGAGTGATTATCTGAGCGGATCTAACTCGAGTGAAGGAAAATATAAAGCATTTGATCCTCTGTATGGTACTCACCATAAATTTTATGGTACAATGGATTATTTCTATGCATCTTCTTTTGTTTCCGGATTCAACCCTGGTTTATGGGACAATCAATTAGGACTTTATTATAAGACTTCTCCAAAGGTAGATATGTCTCTGAACTATCACTATTTCATGACAGCTAAAGAACTCGAAATAGAAAATGCTAAATTAGATAAAGGTTTAGGCTCTGAGCTAGATTTCCAAATAAACTGGTCTATAATGCCGGATGTGAAACTTATGGCTGGATATTCAGTTATGTTCGGAACAAAAACAATGGATGCCGTAAAAGGTGGCAATCATAAAAGATGGCAAGATTGGGGTTGGGTATCTATAAATATTACTCCAAACTTATTTTCAACAAAAAGATAATTACTAGTGGATACTAATAATAAAAGGAATATGTGGCAATTCCCATGGCTATACAAGGAGAGTATAGCCTTTCTTTTGGGAATTTTGCTTGTAAGCACTCTTCTCCAACTAACGTTAGGCAGTTTTGATTTTTATCTGCTGCATTTCCCAGTCAATCTTATAATAGGAGCATGTCTGATCGTATTGATAGCAGTGTTGTCTTTTGTCAAAGATAATCCTATTGTCAATTGGCTTTCTAGTGTACCTCTATCGGTGACCCTTATTGGAGGGCTTTTTATCCTTACCATCTTTATGGGATTAATACCACAATTTGCGAGGGTAAACACAGATCTTCATATTCATATGGATCACGCATCTTTTTACGAGATCGTAGATTATGCAATAACCAAGCTGGGATTGAAACAAGTGACTACATCATGGCCTTTTGTCTTTGTTTATATTTTCAACCTGCTTGTACTAGGTCTTGTTATAGCAAAAAGGCTACACCGTTTCAAGTGGAGAGATTATGGTTTCTACTTAAATCATTTTGGTTTATGGCTATTCCTTTTCGCGGCAGGATTTGGTTCAGCAGACATGTTAAGGTATGTGATGTATGTAGAAGAAGGAAATGTGGAATGGCGTGTATACGACAATCACGAAAATGTTTTGGAACTGGATATTGCAATACAATTACATGATTTTGTAATGGAAGAATATGAGCCAAAACTCGCGGTTGTGAATAAATTTTCAGGAGATGTACAACCTGAAAATAAACCAGCATACTATCAAATCGATGAGAAAAATCGTAAAGAAATTCTTGCGGGTTGGGAATTAGAATTGCAAGAATATATTCACGAAGCAGTTCGTCAAACAGATACCAGCTTTCAGGCTATTCCAATGGCGGGATCGATGCCTGCTGCAAGAGTGAAGGTGACTAATATAGAAACAAAGCAAACCGTTTCGGGTTGGTTGACTTGTGGAAGTGTAGACCAATTTGTAATGCCTCTCGATCTAGATTCTACCTATTCGTTAGTTATGACAAAACCCGAAGCTAAACGTTTCGCTTCTGATGTCACTGTTATGACAAAGGATGGAAAAGACCCTATTCGTACAACACTGGAAGTTAATAGTCCCTTGAGAATGGGAGATTGGATGATTTATCAATATGATTATGATCATGCTTTGGGTAAAGCGTCACGTATGAGTGGTTTCGAATTAGTTTATGACCCATGGTTATATGCTGTTTATGTTGGTATATTTATGATTGCTATGGGCTCTATATGTATGTTGTGGCTTGGTAACAGAAATAGGAAAAAAGAATAATTATGACTTGGAACGAATATTTGTGGTTTGCAATACCATCTATTATATGTTGGCTTCTGGCTGGAATACTTGCATTTAAGACAAAAAAACATCTGATTGTAGATGTACTTACCATATTAGGTATTGTAATTTTTGGGGCTTTTATTGTCGGATTATGGATAGGTCAGGAACGTCCGCCATTGCGTACAATGGGAGAAACTCGTTTATGGTACTCATTCTTTTTGGCTCTGATTGGTTATATTACTTATAAGCATTGGAAATACAATTGGATACTGGGCTTTTCTTCCTTAGTGGCCATTGTATTTGTTATCATCAATATCGTTAAACCTGAGATACATTCAACAAATTTAATGCCTGCATTGCAGAGTTATTGGTTTGTACCGCATGTGACTGTTTATATCTTATCTTATTCAATGCTAGGTGCTGCAACTATTGCTTCAATAGTACAGTTGGTGAAATTAAATAAGAATAAGGCCGATGAGCAGTTGTATAACTTTATGGATAACATTGTATATGTTGGCTTTGGTTTCCTGATGCTGGGGTTATTGATGGGTGCTTTGTGGGCTAAAGAAGCTTGGGGACATTATTGGTCATGGGATCCAAAAGAAACTTGGGCATTTATCACATGTGCAGCTTATCTGATATATATCCATATGCGATTACAAAATAAGCATCCTAAATTTACATTGTGGATGTTGCCGGTAGCATTTATCATGTTGATGATTACTTGGATAGGCGTAAATTATCTTCCGGCAGCTCAAAGTAGTATACATGTTTATTCATAATAAGAAGTGGTATGAGGCGGAAAGATAGAGAAATGAATCAGGAATTTGCAATTGGTTTGATTGATAAATCTCCTTTTGGCGTATTGTCAATCATTGACATGGATGGTCAGCCATACGGAATTCCTTTGTCTCTTGTAAGAGATGATAAGTTTCTCTACTTCCATTCCGCTAAAGGAGGCAAAAAAGCAGATTCTCTTTCTAATGGTCAATCGGTTTGGGTAACATTTGTAGGGACAGTGGATGTGCCAGATTTATTCTCAGAAGAAGAATTACAGAGTTTTTTAACAAATGAATCTAAAGCTTCCACTCTTTCTAGTAAGGTCTTTACTACGGAATATGAATCAGCGATGATATTGGGTAAAATATATTTGGTAAAAGAAGAAACAGAATCTATCAACGCCCTTCGTTTGCTGTGCGAAAAGTATACACCTTCCAAAATGCCCTATTTCGATCTGGCTGTAAAGGAAGGGCTGCCTAAAACAAATATATATCGTATCGATATTGAAGAAATAACCTCAAAACGTAAAAAGTTTGATTCTTCGGGAGAAGAAATGAAGTGGGGCAGAATTGAATAATATAGAACTAAAACTAGTAAATGAAGACTTTTATTAAAATTCATAAATGGCTGGGGGTACTTATAGCCTTATTTATGATTGTATTTTCTTTATCCGGAATTTTTCTTAATCACAGGCATGCTATAGCTGGACTTGATATTTCTCGTTCGATTTTGCCAGATACTTATGAATATAAGAACTGGAATAATTCGGCGGTAAAGGGGAGTTTAAAAATAGCACCAGACTCTATTCTTCTTTATGGTGGGAGTGGTATTTGGCTTACTGATTCACTGCATACTGAATTTACTCCGTATATAAAAGGAATGCATGAAGGAGCTGATAATAGAAACACAATAAATATAATTAAAACTGGACGTAATGAGATCTTTGCTATAACCACATTCGACCTTTATCAGTTTGATGAAAGTCAACAGAAGTGGAATCTTAAAACTGATTTGTTAGATGTAGGTGAAGAAAGATTAGCTGATATCAGCTTCAAAGGAGATTCTATTGTCGTCATTTCCCGATCTCATGCACATATATCAACATATCCATATACATCTTTTGAGGAAATAGAACTGAAAGCACCAGAAGGTTATCAGAAAGAAGTATCTATGTTCAGAGCGTTTTGGACATTACATAGTGGCGAGATGTTTGGTCTTATAGGTAAACTTTTTGTGGACTTTATTGGAGTTGTATTTATAATACTTTCGATAACAGGTATAATTCTTTTGTTTTTCCCTAAAATAATAAAGAAAGTAAGAGAAAAGGACAAGAAGCAAAAATATTCGCAGTTCTTTAAAAGTAATCTTAAATGGCATAATAAGCTAGGTGCATGGTTTCTGCTATTCTCAATCATTGTTATTGTTTCCGGCACATTTCTTAGACCTCCGGCAATGATTTTTATTATAAAAGATAAAATGAAACCAATACCGGGCACTATGCACGATACGGATAATCCTTGGTTCGAGAAACTGAGAAATATCAGATATGACCGTTACTCGGACGAATGGTTTATGTATACTTCGAATGGCTTCTTTAAAATGAAAAGCTTATCGGAACAACCAGAGATTATACGAAAAGCTCCTCGTGTGAGTGTGATGGGCGTGAATGTGATGGAAGAAATAGCACCAAATCTTTGGGTTGTAGGCTCGTTTAGTGGATTGTATTATTGGGAGAAACAAAGCGGAATGTCTGTAGATATTTCTCAAATGCGACCTCTGTTTTCAGGTGAGCAAAAAATGCTTCAAAATATTGTTGAGCCACAGAGAGGTGTTATTGGTGGCGTGGATGTAAGTGGATATTCGAAAGATTTTTCTAATAAAGAAATAATATTCAGTTATTCTGTCGGAGCTTTATCTGTCGGTAAACCTGAATCTTTTGCTCCAATGCCGGATGAGGTAAAAGATGCAAAAATGTCTCTTTGGCATGTAAGCCTCGAAGCACATGTAGGCAGAATTTATACTTTCATTGTAAATGGTGTAATGGGTGAAAGTTATTTCATCTTATTATCCGGAATTATGTCATTACTCGTATTTGTGTCAGGATATATAATTTATTGGAAAAGACATCGGAGAAGAAAAACGAAATAGTATAAAAGCAAAAAGAGCTCGTAATTTAAATTACGAGCTCTTTCCTTTTTAGTTTTTAGTTGAATCTTATCAGGCTATCTTCTATTTTTATCGCTTTAGGAAAAAGAATATTATTTTCACTGTGAATATGAATATGAAGATTTTCTTCAAAATTCTTCAACTCTTCCAATACTAACCTATATGAATTACATGCATATTCAGGAGCTTTATAGGAATTTGTTAGTGCTGAGATTTTTCTGAATCTAATACCTTCATCTTCGTGTTCTTGCATCATTACTCGTATAGGGTTTACAACACTTCCACAATGAAATTCGGGAGCTTCTTTACCTTTGCTAAGAGCATTCATTACCTCATAAACAAAAGGGAATAAAACATTTTCTTCTTTGTCCAAATGGTTATGCAGATCTATAAGTGACTCTTTGAATAACTCTAAAACTTCGTACAAATGTTTATCTGTGTCTCCATGTGCTTTACAAACTTTTTCTAGTAAGGTGTAAATTTTAGGACCTTCAGTTCTAATATAGTTATGATGAAATTTAACTATATAATCAATAAGTAAGTCTAGCGACCAAGCATTGAAGTTCAGAGCTTGTGGAATATTATAATGAGGAGTCATCTCAATCTCATTTAATACATCATCTAGCGATACATCTATTTTACTTACGGCATCTGCTAACAAAATATCACCTCCACAGCAAAAGTCAATTCCGTAATTTTGAAATACTTTTGCATAGCCTATATTAAGGGCTACAATTTCACCAACAGTTTTATCTTTTAAATTTTCCATTTTATTCTTTCTATTAAGCAATCCAAGCCTTCATATCTTCTTCTACTTCAGAAATACCTCCAATACCAAAGTTTTCGACCAATACCTTAAGTACATTAGGTGAGATAAAAGCAGGTAAAGATGGTCCTAAATGAATATTTTTAACTCCTAAACTGAGTAGAGCCAGAAGGACTATGACAGCTTTTTGTTCATACCATGCAATGTTGTACACTATAGGGAGTTCATTTATATCTTGCAAGCCAAAGACCTCCTGTAGTTTCATAGCAATAACGGCTAACGAGTAGCTATCGTTACACTGACCGGCATCTAACACGCGAGGGATACCGCCTATATCGCCAAGAGGTAGTTTGTTATATCTATATTTTGCACATCCGGCAGTAAGAATAACAGTATCGTTAGGCAACATTTCTGCAAATTCGGTATAATAGCTTCTGCCTTTCACACGCCCATCGCAACCCGCCATCACAACAAATTTCTTGATAGCTCCACTTTTAACAGCATCAACAACCTTGTCTGCTAATTGAAGAACTTGATGGTGAGCAAAACCTCCGACAATATTTCCTTCTTCTATCTGAGTTGGTGCAGGACATTTTTTAGCTAATTTGATGATTTCCGAAAAATCTTTTTTGCCATTTGCATCCTCATTAATGTATTTAAATCCGGGATAACCAGTCGAATTTGTTGTAAATACCTTATCCTTATAGCTGGCATTGTTTAATGGAGGTACGATACAGTTTGTTGTAAATAAAATAGGTCCGTTGAAGCTGGAAAATTCTTCTCTCTGTTGCCACCAAGCATTTCCATAGTTACCAACAAAATGTTTATATTTTTTGAACTTAGGATAGTAATTAGCCGGAAGCATTTCACTATGAGTATATACATCCACCCCTGTACCTTCGGTTTGAGCCAGAAGCTCTTCCATATCTTTAAGATCGTGCCCGCTGATGAGGATAGCCGGATTATTTCTAACACCGATATTTACCTCAGTCAATTCAGGATTACCATAACTTTCGGTATTTGCTTTATCCAATAAAGCCATAGTTTTAACACCTACAGAACCAGTCTCTAGTACCAATGCGATAAGTTCATTTATGGATAGTGTACCCAATGTTATATCGTGCATTGCTCGTTGCATAAATTGATCAATATCTTCATCCTTATAGCCTAATCGTGCAGCATGTTCAGCATAAGCAGCCATTCCTTTCAGACCATATATTGTAAGTTGAGTTAATGAACGTACATCTTCATTCTCTTCGCTTAGTATTCCTACAGTTGTAGCTATTTTATCATAGTCTTTTTCTTCTCCATTCCATGTAATCTGAGAAACTTGAGGGAAAGAGATATTATTAGATGTGCAGAAGTCTATCAGATCTTTTCTGATTTTAAGGCTTTCGGTAATTCTTTCTTTAATAGAAGAGTCGTCAAAATTAGCATTTGTAATGGTGCAAAATAAGGCATCGCGAACAAATGTGTTGATAGCATCTAAATTATAGACCGATTTTCTTTCTCTTATCTTAGTCGTAAGTACAGAAATTCCTTGTACCGAATAGATCAGCAAATCCATCGAATTTGATGTGATAAAATCTTTACCGCATACCCCTTTAAGTATACAACCTTCACCTTTGGCTGTTTCTTGGCATTGATAACAAAACATTTTTTCCATATCTATTTATTCTTTAATTAGTATTCTTTGTATTGTATTACAAAGTAAAGAATGTGGAATTTTATAATTCGTCACATTTGTGACACTGGGAAGATTTAACCAAAAAAATAGTAAATACGCATAGTTGCAGACTTTTTTTAATATCTTTATAGAGAATAGCTGTTACAATATCATAATAGAGAACCGAAAATTGACACTAATAATAGATTTATTATTAGTGGTTATACTTGAGATAATACCAAATTTAAAAGCAATCCTGTTTGTTTTTTACTGATGTAGGATTGGTCTAACCTTTAATATATTACACAATGAAAGAACTTCTTAAAAAACTAGAAGACCTAAATCATGAGGCTGAATTAGGGGGAGGAGTAAAGCGAATAGAGAAGCAACATCAGATGGGGAAGTTGACTGCTCGCGAACGTATTGAACTCCTTCTTGAAAAAGGATCTTTTATAGAGCTAGATAAATTTGTTACACATCGCACTACCGATTTCGGGATGGAGAAATCTAAAATATTGGGAGATGGGGTTGTTACAGGTTATGGAATGATCGGAGAACGATTGGTTTTTGTTTTTGCCCAAGACTTTACAGTGTTTGGTGGATCTCTTTCCGAAACCTATTCTCAGAAAATATGTAAAGTAATGGATATGGCCATGAAAATGGGGGCACCTATTATCGGCTTAAATGATTCGGGGGGAGCTCGTATTCAAGAAGGGGTAAGATCTTTAGGTGGCTATGCCGATATTTTTCTGAAGAATTCTATGGCTTCGGGCGTTGTCCCTCAGATTAGCGCAATCATGGGACCTTGTGCAGGAGGCTCTGTATATTCACCTGCTCTGACTGACTTTATCTTTATGGTGAAGAAAAGCAGTTATATGTTTATTACTGGTCCCGACGTGGTGAAAAGTGTAACACAAGAAGAGGTGACTAAAGAAGACCTTGGTGGAACAGATATTCATATGACAAAGTCTGGAGTAGCTCATTTTGCCGCAGATAACGATATTGATTGTATAAATCGTATACGTGAACTGATAACTTATCTTCCCGGCAATAATATGGAAGAACCTCCATTTGTGCCAACGATGGATTCTCCAACGCGTTTGACAACTGATTTAGTTGATCTTATTCCTACAAATCCTAATCAGCCATATGATATAAAGAAAATGATTAAGGAAATTGCAGATGACTATCGATTCTACGAAATACAGGAAGAATTTGCAGCTAATATAGTCATTGGGTTTATGTGTCTGAATGGAAAAACAATAGGTGTTGTTGCAAACCAGCCGGCTGTACTTGCCGGAACACTGGATATCAATGCTTCTGTTAAAGCGGCTCGCTTTGTTCGCTTTTGTGATGCTTTCAATATTCCTTTACTAACATTGGTAGATGTACCAGGATTCTTACCAGGAGTGGATCAGGAACATGACGGGATTATACGACATGGGGCTAAATTACTTTATGCTTATTGTGAAGCTACGGTTCCTAAGGTGACAATCGTTGTACGAAAATCGTATGGAGGTGCTTATTGTGTGATGAGTTCTAAGCATATCAGAGGGGATATAAACTTTGCTTATCCTACAGCTGAAATAGCGGTGATGGGACCGGATGGAGCTGTAAATATACTATTCAAAAAAGAAATTGATCAGGCTGAAGATTCTGAGATAAGACGTAAGGAATTGCAAGACGAATACAGAGATAAATTTGCAAATCCTTATAGAGCTGCAGAATTGGGTTATATGGATGAAGTTATAGATCCATCCGTAACTCGTATCCGTTTGATACGTAGTTTTGAGATGTTGGCTAACAAACGCCAATCCAATCCGCCTAAGAAACATTCTAATCTTCCACTTTAAAAATCTAGCGACATGATGATAAAGAAAATATTAGTAGCCAATAGAGGAGAAATCGCTTTGCGTATCTTCCGTACATGTCGGGTAATGGAATTAGGAACTGTCGCTATTTATACACATGCCGACAGAGGAGCTTTGCATGTTCGTTATGCAGAAGAAGCTTATTGTATTTCAGACTCTCCCGATGATACATCATATTTGAAACCTGATGTTATCTTAGAAATAGCGAAGAAGACAGGAGCAGCAATACACCCTGGATATGGTTTCTTGTCAGAGAATGCAGATTTTGCCCGTCAATGTGAAAAAGAAGGTGTGATATTTATCGGACCTAGTGCCGATATAATCGAACGTATGGGAATAAAAACAGAGGCCAGAAAGGTGATGAAAGGAGCAGGTTTGCCCATTGTTCCCGGAATAGAATCTCCTATATCCTCTATCGAAGAGGCTAGGGGAGTCGCCGAAGAAATCGGTTACCCTATTATGCTCAAGGCCTTGGCTGGTGGAGGAGGTAAAGGGATGCGGTTAGTACATTCTGCTGAGGAGCTGGAAGCTGCTATCCGTATGTCTAAATCCGAAGCGGCAAACGCTTTTGGGAATGATGCTGTTTATATCGAAAAGTATATTGATAAACCTCATCATATAGAGGTTCAGATATTAGGAGATCGGTACGGGAATGTGGTTCATCTTGGAGAAAGAGAATGTTCAATTCAAAGAAGGAATCAAAAACTTATTGAAGAATGTCCTTCTCCGTTTTTGAAGTCTGAAGTCCGCGAGAAAATGTTGGATTTAGCAGTCAAAGCGGCTAAGAATATAGGGTATTATAGTGCCGGAACTTTAGAGTTTATGGTTGATAAAGATCAGAATTTCTATTTTCTGGAAATGAATACTCGCTTACAGGTAGAACATCCCGTGACCGAGTTATGTACGGGGGTTGATATTGTAAAAGATATGATCCTTGTAGCAGGAGGTGGTGTCTTACCATATAAGCAATCTGATATTATGTTTCATGGGGCAGCTATAGAGTGCCGGATATATGCAGAAGATCCTGTAAATAATTTTATGCCTTCTCCCGGTATTATAAAAGTGAGAGAAGTTCCTGAAGGTCGAAATATACGTCTTGATAGCTCAGTTTATGCAGGTTTTGAAGTGTCTTTACATTATGACTCGATGATTGCTAAATTATGTTCTTGGGGGCGTACACGACAATCTGCTATTGCAACTATGCGTCGTGCATTGCGTGAATACAAAATGCTTGGTATAAAGACGACTATCCCTTTTCATCAACGCGTACTGATGAACGAAGCTTTTGAAGAAGGAGACTATGATACAACCTTTATAGACACTCGCTTCGATAAAGAAGATCTGAAGAAAAGACGGAGTAGTGACCCTACTATTGCAATTATTACAGCATCGTTACGTCATTACGAATTGGAGAAAGAAGCTGCAGCTAGAGCAACAACGCTTCCTGTTGTTGGGGAATCGTTATGGAAACATTATGGTAAACTGAAAATGACAGTCAATAATTACTAAATCAAGATCTCGAAATGGAAGAAGTAAAAAAAGTTTTAGCAACATATTATGCTCAGGTAGATGACTTTCCTGATAAAGAATTTAAGGTTGAAATCATTGAAGATGGTCCTATAAAGAGAGTGCTTGTAGATGGTGTTGAATATGAAGTCGACTATAATGTAGGAGGAGATTCTATTTATTCTGTGATTATTAATAATCGATCTAATGGCGTTCAATTAACACGAGTAGAAAACGCTTCTTATGAAGTGATTAACAGAGGGGACTTATATCGTGTAGACCTTGTAAACGAATTAGAAAGAACTAGAGCTCAACATGAAAAATCGGTTCATGCAGGAGTGCAAATAATAACATCTCCTATGCCTGGTGTAATATTGAAGGTATATGTTAAAGAAGGGGATGAGGTTAAAATAGGGGATCCTCTCTGTGTATTGGTTGCAATGAAAATGGAAAATGAGATTAAAGCAACATCTGATGGGATTGTAAAAGAAATCTTTGTTGGAGATAATGAAAAGGTTAGTCTTCAGGATAAGATAATGGTGATAGAGTGAAAGTGTAATTTAGATTAACTGTTATAATATAATAGATTAAGTAATTAACAAATTTAAAATATCTATTTATTAAAGTTATTTTTATAACCTTTGTATCTTTGTTAGGTTATGAAAGATAATCATATAGATATTTTATCACATTCAGATTTGTTTAAGGGTATATCTTATGACGAAATATTCTCTTTTCTGGACAAAAACGAGTATAGAATAGAAAGCTATACCAAGAATGATGTATTTGCTCTTGCCGGAGACAAAGTAAATTATCTTATGATTGTTCTTGAGGGAGAGTTAATTGCCCGAATGGTTTCCGATTCAGGGAAGTATATTCAGATTGACAAAATAGGAGAGGGGAGAGTTGTTGCACCGGCTATGCTATTTGCTTCAAATAATGTATTTCCCGTAAACGTTATACCAGACAATAATGTGTTTGTCCTTTTTATGAATAAAAATGTCTTTTTGAAAGCGATGCTTCAGAATGAAATATTATTGTATAATTTTATACAGATTGTATCAGATATTAATCGTTTTTTAAGTACAAAAATTCATTCTTTATCCTTGAAAACGATCAAAGGTAAATTGTCCGAATATATATTACAACAGTCGGATAGAATTGGTGGCAATAGAACAATAACTTTAACATTAACAAAGCAAGAACTAGCCGATAAATTTGCCATAGCTAGGCCAGCTCTTAGCCGTTCATTATCCGAATTGGAAGAAGAAGGATTGATTTTGGTGAAAGGTAAATCTATAACTATATTGAATAGAAATAAACTTTTAGGTCAAGAATAACTCTTTGTAAAGGAGAGTTCAAATATAAATTATGGAGCAAATTGTATTGACAGAACATCACGAAAAACTATTATTTCAGATACCTTTATTTAAAGATTTGTCTTTAAATATAAAACAAACTTTACTAGATAAACTAGATTATACTCTTTTCAGTATACGAAAAGGAGAGGTTGTTGCCAGGCAGGATTCAGAGTGTAGGCATCTGTTTGTTTTACTTGAAGGAAAGCTAGATGTAAATATTATTGATGCTTTAGGAAATGATGTTTTTATTGAATATATTGTAGCTCCTCGCGCTTTTGCTACACCTCATTTGTTTAAGAAAGATACAACTCTTCCTGCTACTTTTACGGTTCTAGAAGATGGTGTATTGATGATGGCTACGAAAGACTCAGTTTTTAAACTAATCAGTGAGAATCCGGAACTATTGAAGAGTTTTTTATCTGTATCTGGTAATTGTAATAAATGCACAGTCTTACGTTTAAGAGCATTGTCTCATAAGACTGTAAGAAGTCGTTTTATTGCATATCTTTTCGAACAAAAATCATGTGATAGTGACATCGTGGAGATAGAACATAATCAAGTTCAGTTGGCCGGCTATCTTTGTGTTACACGTCCTGCGTTGACAAAAGAGATAAATAAGATGATAAAAGAAAATGTAATATCTATAAAAGGGAAAATCGTCTATATCTTAGATGCCGCTCAACTAAGAAAATATATATGATATTTCTTTATAATTACTTTGTAATGAGTGTTAATGCATAGTTGAACCTTTCTTTGTTCTAAAATTTTACATTAAAAGCTTTTTCTTTTTATAAAATTCATTATCTTTGCACTCGCAATTAAGCAAAAGTGAGGTCCGGTAGCTCAGCTGGATAGAGCATCAGCCTTCTAAGCTGAGGGTCCTAGGTTCGAATCCTAGTCGGATCACTTTTAGGTCAGAACTTAACAGACAGTTCAAAGCCAATAAAAAGACAAAGTCTTCTAAACTAATGTTTTAGAAGGCTTTTTTCATTGTATGACCTCAAAACTTATGACAAGTTTAAGTCGAAAAAAGGACTACTAAAAGTCATAATTTACTACTGTTTGACTACTACTTTGATTTTTCACAAATTCAGTAGTTGTTTTAGACTAAAAACGCTCATTTACTGCATCTTGTCACAGAGTTGTCTCGTATTCTTCAAAACAAAAAAACAAAAATTTGTAATTAAAAAATTGAAGATTATGAAATCAACATTCCGAACACTTTTCTATCTAAGAAAGAATCAACCTAGAAGAGATGGCACAGCCCCTATTATGGTAAAAGTTACCGTAAATGGAAAATCTGTCCAATTTAACAGCAAGGTCAATATTCATCCTACCAATTGGGATTCAAGAGTGGGTAAAGCCATTGGACGCTCTAAAGAGGTAATGGACAGCAATGCTTCTCTGGATAAACTAAGAGTAGCGATTCTTAAATCCTATGATAAGCAATTGGAAGAATATGGCTACGTCATTCCTGAGAAAATTCGTAATCAGGTTTTAGGACTTGAAAAAGGAGCAAAAACTTTAATCGAATTTATTGATTTGCATAACGAGCAATATGCAAATAGAATCGGCATCAATACCACCCGTACCACTTTTGTTCGCTATCAGTTAATGAAACAACGAGTACAGGACTTTCTAAAATTGAAATACAATCTATCGGATATTCCTTTGCGTGATTTAACTCCCGTTGTATTAGAGAATTTTTATTTGTATTTGCGAAAAGAATGTAATTGCGAGAATAATTCATCGATGAAGACCATGCAACGTTTGCGGAAAATTGTTTATTTCGCTAAAAACATGGGTGAAGCTATGGCTGATCCTTTTCAAAGTTTTCGGGTACATTTCGAATCTGTTGACAGAGAGGTTCTGACAGAAGAAGAAATTCATATGATATACCATAAAGAGTTCATTAGCGGAAGATTGGAGCAGGTTAGAGATATTTTTATTTTCAGCTGCTTCACAGGACTCAGTTATATCGACATGGCTAATCTGACAGATGAAGATATTAAAGAAGCTTTTGATGGAAATCTGTGGATAATGACCAAGCGGCAAAAAACCAATGTGAATTCAAACATCCGCTTGTTGGATATTCCTAAAGCCATATTAGAGAAATACAAAGGGAAGCAGAAAAACGGCAAATGCCTGCCTGTTGTATCGAATCAAAAGATGAATGAATATTTGAAGGAAATTGCAACAATATGTGGCATTACAAAGACGGTCACCTGCCACGTTGCTAGGCACTCGTTTGCCACTTCAATCGCTTTATCGAACGGAGTTCCGATAGAAAGTGTTTCTAAAATGCTTGGTCATACCAGCATCCGAACAACACAGATATATGCGAAAATTACAGACCGAAAGATTAGTCAGGATATGGATATGCTGGCTCAGAAAATGAACAGACGACAAAGTCAATAAGGTAAAATCAGAAGAGATGATTTCTGAATTAGGAAAGCTTTTATCAAACAATGGCGATCGATAAATAAATAATCGCCATTGTTCCTTATTATAAGTTATACCTTTATTTGAATAATGTCATTCAAATTCGTTGTGTAGCATTTTGACAAATGTTCCTGACGGATATAATCGCGATACCCTGTCCCTTGAATAGCCAGTTTGATGCTTTCCCGTCCATTCTTTTTAGTAATAGTATCCATGACTTTAGATAAACGTTGTTGCTTATCCCGATCTACCGGATCAAACATATCACGTTGTATATAATTATCATTGAAAATATCCATCAGAATAACTCCTGCACGTTTATAGGGAACATCAGGGAGGAAAACTAAATCCAAAGCTCTACGACAATGACCGATTATCTCTGCGGTATCTGCTGTGTAAAATGATAGAGGAATCATCTTGGATGGCATATAACTGTCCTCGGCAAAGCGACTGGTTTGTACAAAAACATAAATAGCTTTTGTTACTGATTTTTGCTTACGGAGCTTTGATGCACAATGTGCTGCCAGTTCAGCTACTGCACTTATTAACGTATCATAATCCTTTATTGGTTGCCCGAAGCTACGGGAAGTACAAATCTGCTTTTTATCATCCGATAGATCGTCTTTCTCTATGCAAGAAATCCCTTGCAATTCGAGCCAGGTTCTTTCTCCTACAACGGTCATCTTACTGCGTACCCATGATCGACTTTTCTGGGTAAAATCAAAAGCCGTATGAACTCCGTAATAAGACAATTTCTTTTGAGAACGTCGCCCGATACCCCAGACTTCACCTATAGGTGTTTGCTGAAGTGCTTTGATGCGTTTATTTTCTGTATCAATTAAACAAACATCTTTATAGCCTTTATATTTTTTCGCAAAGTGATTGGCTATTTTTGCCAGTGTTTTAGTCGGAGCAACTCCGATAGAGACAGGAATACCTGTGGATTTTCTTGTCTTATGGACAATTTGTTTGCAATACTCATTCAAATCGTTTATACCGTCCAGATGAAGGAAAGCTTCATCAACAGAATAGATTTCCATATCAGGAACTTGTTCTGACAAAGTAGACATTACTCTTTCCGACATATCACCATAAAGGGTAAAGTTGGTAGAATAGACTGCTATATTGTATTTCCTTATCGCATCCTGTATCTGAAAAAATGGCACTCCCATTTTAATACCCAAAGCTTTGGCTTCATTGCTTCGGGATATAACGCAACCATCGTTATTGCTCAATACAATAACGGGACGGTTGCTCATCGAAGGATTGAAAACCCGCTCGCACGAAACATAGAAATTATTACAGTCTATCAGGGCGTACATTGTACAAATTCACTTCTTACAAATTTAAATCTATTTCCTTATCTAATTGTAACTCTTTAATAAAATATTTATCATGTGAAACAACAAGTAGACTTCCTGTATATTGCCTGATAGTAGATGTCAGAACCTGCATACTATCAATATCTAAATTATTTGTAGGTTCATCTAATATCAGCATATCAGGTATTTTATTAGAAATAATCAAAGAACAGAGAGATAGTTTCATCCTTTCACCTCCACTTAACATATTACATATTTTGTCCCATGAATCTGGTGTGAACTGGGAACGAGCTAGATTCATTTTTACTTCATGTTCGGGCATATCAATATTGTAGCTTTGTGCCTGTTCGTAAACCGTTTTATTATTATCTATGAGTGAATAATTCTGATCAAGATACAAGTATTCAAAATCTGCTATTTTCAGGACACCAGTAGTGGGTATTATTTGTTTGGTTAGCAGTTTGATTAGTGTAGTCTTACCCGATCCGTTTTTTCCTTTGATCAACAACCGATCTCCACTATAAATCATAAAATTTAAATCTTCAACCCATAGTTTTTGTTCATCATAAGCATAGTTAATATTCTTAGCTTCTGCGAGTATCTTACCTATATGCAAGTCCGAACTTTTCAGTTTCAACTTTAAATTCTTAGAGCTATCTACCTTTTGTTGAAGTTCTTCCAACGATTCATTCAGATTTGTTAATTTTATTTCATGCTTATCGGCAAGCTTTCCACTAGTACGTTCAGCATCTCTCTTGCGATTGCCTGCTACAATACGAGGAAGAGATTTTTTAGCAGCGTGTGCTTCACTTCTGGACTCCTGACGTTGACGACGTTCTACTACTTGTTGTTTTACTTTTTCTGCTTTTTTGATCTCTTGCTGCCTGCTTTCCAGCTGACGGATTAGGGCTTGTTTTTCTATTTCTTTTTGCTCAACGTAACTATCGTAGTTACCTTTATAATATTTAATTTCTTCTCTAGATAGCTCATAAATGTCAGTCAACAAGTTTAACAAGTGCCTATCGTGGCTCACAATAAGCAAAGTTACTGTTGTTTCCTGAATCCAATCATACAATTTATCACGTGAGGAGTAGTCCAGATGATTGGTTGGCTCGTCCATAATAACTAACCGAGGTTTATTTAAATGGATACCTGCTAAAAAGACTTTTACTTTTTCTCCTCCACTTAATTGACGCAAAGGTGTATCTAACGGAACATCCACCAGTCCCCAATACTCCAAAGCAATGGAGGTATTCGTTTCTACTTCCCAGTCATCGTTTAAGACATCAAAATACTCCGGATTACTATCGCCTTTGAGTATGGCTTGAAGTGCTTGCAACTTTGCTGAAACTTGTAAGATGTCGGCTATTGTCTGATTATCATACTTTTCGGTATGCTGAGGCACTGTATAGACACTTTCGGAAACTTGAATTGGAGCGAATGATTGGTGGTTACTGATTGCTTGAAGCAAGGTTGTCTTGCCTGTACCATTCTTACCAACCAAGGCTGCCTTTTGACCTTGATTAATTTGCAGGTTAATATTGTTAAACAATTCTGTTCTATCAGGATGCTGATAGCTAAAATTTTGTATGTTGATTATACTCATAGCTGAAACTCTTATGGTGAAAACAATAATCTTTCAGAGTTTCATTCATATAACAGTAGTAACTAACATTGCCCTCAACAATGCACAGCGCTACTCCTACAATTATGTTTTAGATTTTTGAAAATGTAACAGAACAATATCTGAAAGAAAGATATCGATACTTTAATAATTGCTTATTAAAATGAAACCCAATAGTTGTAGTGAGGTCTCTTATCTGTACATTATTACGGTGTTAGGTGAATACTGAGAGCAAAGATAGTATTTTATTTTGCTTTTATTCTTTTCTTGATGAATTTAATATTTTATTTCACTTCCTTCCAATCTCTAAGGATTAGTCTTACCATTTCAATATATATCATCGTTGCTTCTTTATTGAATATGTAACAATCCCCCAAATCAGAAAATCATTGTCTTCGGTTGCTTTTATTGGTTTATAGTTTTCATTGGCAGGAACTAACCAAATCACTTTTTCTTCTATTTTGATATATTTGATTGTAAATTCTCCATCAATAAAACAGACTGCCATATCCCCGTCTTTAGGCTCCAATGATTTATCTATAATCAGAATATCTCCATCATAGATACCTGCATCTATCATGCTATCTCCACTAACCCTTCCATAAAAAGTACTTGAAGGATGTTTGACTAATTCTTTATTCAGGTCAATGGATAAGTCCATAAAGTCCTGTGCCGGACTCGGAAAACCAGCTTTTATTCCTCCGTCGGCAATAGGTAATACCAATTGAGTATCGGTATCAGCTTTATATATTTCGAGATTCTTTTCTTTCATTGTTACAAAGGTAAAGAAGATACTACTTTTTCCTTACTTTGTTTCAGTTAAAATCTTTTTATCTTCACAGTAAATTTGATAAGATGTTACGTGATTTTGCAGCTATAGATTTTGAAACAGCCAACGAACAACTCTCCAGTATTTGTAGTATTGGACTTGTGATTGTCAGAAATGGAGTCATTACAGACCGTTTCTATAGCCTTGTACAACCTGAACCGAATTACTACAAGCATGTAAATAGTTCGATACACGGGCTGACTCAAGAGGATACAGAAAACGAGAAAGTTTTCTCAAAGGTATGGCTAAACGTTGAAACTCTTATAACAGGATTGCCTTTTGTCGCTCACAATAAAGGTTTTGACGAATCATGCCTAAAAGCTGTATTTAGAACATATAGCATGGATTATCCCGATTATATATTTTATTGTACTCTGGCAGAATCTCGTCGCCAGTTGAAACATTTACCTAACCACCAACTACACACCGTTGCAGAAGATTGTGGCTATATTCTGACCAATCATCACCATGCTCTAGCTGATGCAGAAGCGTGTGCGGAAATAGCTTTACAGTTGTTATAGCATTAAGGCATCCACTCTAATATACCTTCCACTGGATTTGTTCTACGCCAATTTTCAAATCCTTCAAAGGTGCGTACATTCCCTTCAATGACTGCACGATAATATTCGATTCCCATAATTTTCTCACTATCGGGTGTATCAAATTTAAGTTGTAGAATTGTATTTCTCATTTCATCTGTCAGTACAGCAGCTATACGCTCTGCAACTTTCTCAAAATAGCCATCATAGCGAGAGTCTCGTACAATGTGAATCATATCGATGTGCCAGATTGCACCATCTATGTCCTCTAACCATGCGTGCCAACTGATGCAGGCATCTTCCTCTTCAAGAAAATTATAATATTCAATACGCTTGATTGACGGATGTTCTGCAAGTTGTGCGATAGCCTTAAAACTATCGGATAGATTGAAAGGCGAAGTATAGATATGCAAATCAATATCACAATACTTCCCCATCAATCCCAATTTTAATGAACCGATTAGGTTTACGGTTGCTCCAATAGATTCCCAAATACCAATAACATTGGTTTCTTGGATAATCTCCCATGCACGCTTTTGATTTTTTTCTGATAATGCTAAAATCTCTTTCATTATTTTACCTCTATATCGTTTACCACAAATTTATTCCGGCTTTTCTGGCTTGTGGATGTTGTAGCTGTCGTTTGATCGGATAAAGTTTTCCATCCTTAATAAACTTTGCTCCTGTTTGTTTAAACCAGAACATTACTTTTTCTTCAACGCACAAATTGTGCAATTTCATAACCCAATCAAAGTTACAAGGACGGGCTTCAAACCCAGATTCTCCACCTACCACTACTTGTTCTACCCAAGATCCGATGTCGTAGTAACGCAAATCTATTTGTTCTAAAAGTGGTTCGCAAATAATAATCTTATGCTTGATTGGAGCTCTTTTATAGATTGGTAAACGATAATCTGCTCTATCCTGATTCTCAATTGTACAACAGATTGTAACATTATTATATCCTTCTCCCCAATCATCGGGTAATACCTCCAATAAGCGATCAATACGTTTAGTAATAAACATAAAATCCAGGTCGCTTCGAATTCTCATCATTTCCCATGCTTCAGTACGCCATTCATCTGCATCTGCTACCAGAAAATCGGAAGTGAAACAGGTGTATACCATTGTTCCAGAAGGTATTTTATATTCTCCATTCCATTTTTTCTGTATAGGCAAGTTGAAATTTTTAGTTTGAGTAATAATCGAACTATCAATTCCTCGCTTAGCATCGCCACGATAAACATAGCAATGTTTGCAACCTTCGCTTAGCTTATGGCAGCCATGCCAAGGATTCCACATTTTAGATGGTTTGATAATAGCATTTAGGGGCATCGAATAATCTTAAAATATTCCATTTGCATCAAAGATAAGTATTAATAGAGTTTGAGAATGAATTTTCCTTTTTCATTTCTCATTTTATAACTGCTCCACATTCTATTTGAAGTCATCCGCCGTGTCGGTCTTTCTGTTCATCGGGCAAAGGTATGAACGGGTTTTAGGCTGCATATTCTAGCCTTGCGGTTTTCAGAACAAATCTTCCTCTTTCCTTTCAGGCGAGCGTATTTATTATGAAAAAATATGCCTGCCTAAAACTCCTATACCCTTTTGTCGCCCTTGAAACATAAAACGACCGACACGGCGGATGACGCATGAAAAAAAATGTCGCTAGTTATGAGAAACGAAAGAAAAATAATGAAACAAAACTCCCTCCCCTCTGGAATCATCATAAAATTGGGTTTCTGGGTAGCTGTATTTGGTCTATGTGCATGGATAGTTACACAAGTGAGTATAAATACTTTGGTTTTAGCTGCATTTGTTATCTGCTATATGATAATCTGCTGTGTGTTCAAAATGGTAAAACTATTTATAAAAATAGTCTTATCCATCCTCTCCTTTATCATCCTTATCACAATTTTCTTATTCCTAATCTTTTAAATCCAACAACCATGACAAAATTATATTCCCTTTTTGGTGGAACAACCACAGACACAGAAGTAAAAGCAGTAGAACTAAACCAAGTGATTCAGATGGAAGGCTACAGCTATGACCGCTATGTGGTGTACAAGATTACCCATGATGAAAAGTACGGTTATCATTACCATTTAATCAACCTGCGTACGCTCGATATGCAACAGTCTGAAATCATCAAACCTCTGAGTCAAAAATTCGGTATTGGTATGTATTACGATGAAAACAATATTGAATTTAAAACCTATGAAGAAGTAGCAGAACTTTTAGCCAAAGCACAAGAAAAGAAAATCAATCGTATAGAAAAAGAAAGAGAAGATGAAAAACAACGGGAAGCTATTCGGGTTATTGGTCGAAAATGGTTAGAAGAAAACCTGCCCGAAGATGCACAAGCAATAATTATAGCTTGTTTGAAGCAAGATGAGAGCGACAGCCAAACCGATTATTACGCATCAAGAACTACCCGAACAGTTATTTTAGGCTTCTCCAAACATAAAAAAGACATCTTTTCCGAAATGCGAAAACATGCATCCAATTTTGAAGAAACAGCACATTTAGCGAAATATAACGAAGATTACGAACATCGGGAAAAGTATTCGATGGGGCATGGCTACTATTTGGGCGAAAGCTATTACAGTGGTTGGATAATTAAAAAAGCACCAATATATAATCGAGAAAATACAATTAAAGAATTTTCTTATGTGGCTGGCTGTTCTGATGGTATTTACCTCAAAAAGATAAAAGATACACATTCATATAAAAGAACTTGTATCGGAGAACATTACACTCTATTTGAAATAGTCGATTATTCAGAGAAATCAATCGCCCTATTTGGAGATACTAAACCTATCAAAGACCTACTGAAAGCTATGGGAGGAAGATTCAACCCAAGATTAATCTATAAAGCCGATAAACGTGCAGGATGGATATTTCAGACCTCAAAGAGAGAAGAATTAGAGACAATATTAAAACTAAAAGCAGAATAACGATGAAAGCAACAACACATTTCAAAAATACCATTCAAAACTATTTGGAACAACGTGCCCAAACCGATGCTATGTTCGAATGGTCATACAGCACCAAAGAAAATAAAAACATTGATGATTGTTGTTCCTATATACTCAATCAAGTCAAGGAAAGTGGTTGCAATGGTTTTGCCGATGAGGAAATATTCTCAATGGCTGTTCACTATTGGGACGAAGATAATATTGACATAGGTAAGCCTGTCAATTGCCATATCGCTGTCAATCACATTGTTGAATTAACGGAAGAAGAGAAAGAACAAGCTAAAAAAGAAGCACTAGAGAAAGTCCATAATGAGACTTACAGCCGAATGAAACAGCCGATTCGAAAAGCTAAAAAAGTAGTATTGAATACCCAACCAAGTTTATTTGACTTTTAAAATTAAAACTATGAAACCAAGAAATAGATTCCAACAACAAGTAGTTGAAGCAGCTAAAAAGCTTCCAGCTCTCACCCAAGAGCAAATAGAATGGAGTAAAAATAACGTTATTGAACACATTGCACGAAGGAATGACAAAGGAAAAATTACTTGTACCAAATGTTCTCATTCGTGGCAAGGTCTAGGTCCGTTGGTTGATACCCTTACGGACTGTGTTTGTCCGAACTGTAAAGCCAAATTAGTAGTGAAAGCTACAAATAAACGAGTATTTAGGACAAGCTATTACATGACCGTAATAACCACTTGTGAGGGATACCAAGTAGTGCGATCAATCATGGTTAAATGTACGGCACGAGTTGGGAAACTCCCCGAATACGAACATTCGGAAGTAATGCAACGATGGATTGCACCGAATGGGAAATATTGCACTTTTGCCAAACTTCGTCAAACAATGGGTACAATGTATTATGACGCATGGATATACTACACTCCTTTGGAATTACGTCAAGAGAATGATGTTTATAATCGTATTTTTACGGATGTAGTCTATCCACGTCAAAAGCTGATACCCGAACTTAAAAGGACAGGACTGAAAAAGACTTTTTACAGTCAGAAACCATTAGAATTATTCCGAACATTATTAAGTGATAGTAGAGCCGAAACTCTTATAAAAGCAGGATATACAAAGTTGTTCAAACGAATCATGGATAGCGGTTGGAAAAATATTGACAACTATTGGCAGTCGATACGAATTTGTATTCGTAACAACTACAAAATTAAAGATGCTACGCTTTGGTGCGACTATATTGATTTGCTTCGCTTCTTCGGAAAGGACTTGTATAATGCAAAATATGTATGTCCGAATGACTTAAAAGTCGAACATGACCGCTATGTAATCAAGAAAGCAAAAGCTGATGCACAGCAAGAATTCGAAAAGCAATTGGAGAAAGAATCCGAATACAGAGAAGCTAAAGAAAAGTTTTTCGGACTTGTGTTTTCAGATGGACTTATCAACGTGCGTGTACTTGAAAGCGTCAAAGAAATAATATTGGAAGGTAAGTTGATGCACCATTGTGTAGGTAGTTACCACACAAAAACGGATTCACTTATTCTATCTGCTTGCATTGATGGGAAAAGGATTGAAACAATTGAAGTGTCGCTCTCTCAATTACGGGTTATCCAATCGAGAGGTATATGTAATAAGAATACCCAATACCATGACCGAATTATCAATCTTGTGAATCAGAATATTTCACTTATTGAACAGAGATTAGCAGCATGAAAATAAAAGATATTACAGGAAAGCCTATTCATGTAACAAATCTAAATAGGGCTATAAAACAATGCAGACTATGTATCGGCAGTCCATTTATAATGGATTCTGGGCATACTGTTGGGGAGAATTATCTTTTTATGCTCCAACAGTTGATAAATTTGAAAAAGACTAAAGATTGAACGGTGGGAAAATTCTCGCCGTCTTCTTTTCTCATGAGTCTGAACGGAAGAAAAGAAGCAAAAGACCGAAGAGAAACTGTTTAATTTAGATCAGCCAATTTTTTATAATGAAAAATCATCCTTCTGATCTTTAATAAGAATCGGTTTGATTTGTCGATGAAATTCTTTAATTGTCTGCTTTTTCTCTAATATTCGATTACTTCCCTTTCCCCACCATCCATTAAAATAGCGTTCAGAATATCCTTCAATACTTCTCCTTGGAAATTCTGCTAAAATGCTTTCATAGAAAGACTTTAAATATATAGGATTGTATGCACCTTCAACATTAATAAAATCCTCCCATGTATTTTCTAATAGCTTTTTTTCTTTAATGTCTATAATCTCAATTCTATCGAATCTATGCAAAGGGCCATCATTATAAATATTTTTCAATAATTCAATTGCTGCTGCATCTGTCTTTGGTGCACTATAGCCAAAAAAAGTAACTATAGTAGAATCTTTTACCCATTTTTTTACACGACGCCATTGTTCTGCAATAAACGGATCTTTCTCATAGTCTTTATTTTTAATTGGATATAATAATCTTGTTGGAGATAAAGCCTTTCCGCATATTTGGCATACATTTTTAATATGTCCATAACTTTTGCAGTCAATACAAAAACCAGCACAAATATTACCATGTAGAAAAACTAGGTCTGGTAAATCTTTTGTTAATTTAGACATCCGATTATATGCTTGAACCAGAAGAGGATCCCAATTAAAAGAGGCTATTAAGTCCTTGTTTCTGAGAGATATTATTAAATAATCATAAACAGTCATATGATCGGGAAGTAAAAGTTTACGAAACTTCTCTATAATTATAGCATCAAGATTATTTTTTATTTCTTCGCATTCTGGGCGTTCCTCAAGTTCAGAATAAATATCCTCTAGATTCTTACTATTTGATTTAGTTTACAATGAGACAATAGCCCTTCAATATTTAATTCAGTAAAGAAATTGTCCATACATGATAATTTCCTACCATTTTTATCTCCATTAGGAATCGCAGCGATTGAAGCTCCTGCTCCTAAAATAACTAGATGTGACCGACTACGTTGTCGATTCATAAATTCAGTTTGATCCATATCAAAGTATATCATTATATGTAAACGTTGTTTAAAGTTAAAGTAATTATATGAAATATTTGAGAAGTCCAGATTAAAAATCTGTGACTTCTCAAATAACAAAGTGATCTAATTATTGGAGAGATTAAATGTTATTCTATGTATACAATTCAACATCACTCGGAGCAGTCACTAACGAATAAATTATACTTATCCAAGTGATAATATATGAGATAACCATCATCGTCATCATAACTATTCCTCTTCTTTTGAGTTGTCGTTATTGAAGCTGTTATGTATAGCTATACATAACAGTTTTTATGGAGAGTAAATCATTATGTAAAGTTATGGTATTACAGATGCAGTAAACTGTTAATTATCAATATATTTATCATTCTACTTTTCATTATCTCTTTCCATAATTATATTTATAAAGCATAGCAATTCAGCTAGCATTAAAACCTTATAGTTATGGAAAGAAAAATTAACCAACTCATAGAGAACTGCATGCAGTTCTTTATTGAACACCATTATGTTGAACGTAGTATTGAAAACTACAGATCTTTGTGGCATCGTGGAATTCTCCGATATATGAAAGAAAAGAATATTATCATGTACACATCTGAAATTGGACGAATATTTATCAAAGATTGCTTTCCTGAAGATGATCTTCGTACTGTTGCAAAAGAAATGATCAGGAGTATTCGAATATTAGATGATGCCCTGAATCATGGCGATATAAAACAACGACGATTGATCGTGCCTGTAAAACATCCTCTACATGGAGATATAGGAACTCAAATGCAAAAGGCTATAAACTACCTGCAATCAATGCGAAGAAGTACTATTACAATAGATCGTTATATACTTAATCTGAGCCGTTTCTCCATTTATCTCTGTAATGAAGGAGTTACCTCGGTACATGAGATAAGTGAACGCCATATACTAAAATTTATCTCAACTACATCGAATAATAAAAGTAATGTTATAAGTTGTTTCCGGGTACTTTTTCGTTATTGGCATGAGAATCACATATCTGATGAGAACTATGAAAATATTTTAAAAAATTATAAATGGACACAAAGAGAGAAGATCCCGTCATATTATCATGCAGACGAAGTTCAAGTCATAGAATCCGCTGTCGACAGAAATAGCGGATTAGGAAAGCGAAACTATGTGATACTACTTCTTGCCAGCCGGTTGGGTCTTCGGGCATGCGACATTGCTAATCTGCAATTCTCAAATGTAAACTGGGATAAGAATGAAATATCATTAACCCAATGTAAAACAAATGATCCGATTAAGTTGCCTTTATTAACGGAAATAGGTCATTCAATTATCGATTATTTGAAGTATGGTCGTGCTAAGTCCGATTCCCGGTATATTTTCCTTGCCCATAGAGCTCCGTATGTGCCGGCAACCGCAGCAATAGTATGCGGAATAATAAGAAAACTTATAGGGGACTCCGGTGTCTCAACGGCAGGATGCCGGCGTGGTCCACATTCGTTGCGCCATAGTTTAGGCAGCCGTTTGTTGGAATGTAATACTCCTATGTCTGTAATATCCGGTGTCTTAGGGCATGAAAAGACAGAGACCACAATGGGCTATTTGCGTATTGATCTAGTATCATTACAGAAGTGTGTACTTCCGGTTCCACCAGTAAACGATAACTTTTACACGCAGAAAGGAGGAGCTTTTTATGAATAGTAATATTGAATATAAAAGTGTTCTGGCTCCATTCATTAAAGAATTTATAGCCTTAAAAGAGACTATCGGCATAAACACTCGTGGAAATAAGTGGATTTTACTGGAAATTGATAGATTTATTCTAGCTAATAATATAATGGAACCAATAATTACCAGAGAGCTTATCGGGCAGTGGCGTAAGACCAGGGAGAATGACAGTGACGGAACTTTACAAGGCAAATACTCTGTTTGGTCCCAGCTGTCCCGGTTTATGTGCCGACATGGATACGAGTGTTATGTACCGAAACAGCCTCGTTACAGGCGGAGTATCAGACCGGGATATGCACCTTATATATTCACCCGTCAGCAAATGGCAGCGATATTAGATAGAAGTGCCGAGTTAAAACTGGATAAGCGAGGTAATTCTTATGTTATGTTTTGTGTTCCAGCTATACTCCGTTTGCTATATAGTACAGGGCTTCGTATATCGGAGGCTTTATCAATACGAAATTCAGATGTAAGAATGGACAAGGGATATATTGATATTCGTAAAACAAAGAACGGATGTGAACGGATTGTACCTGTAAATAAAGAACTGGAATCAGTATTACAGCAGTATCTGTTCTATCGGGATAAGATGCCGATAAAGAACACCTTTAAGCCCGACAATCTGTTTTTTATCAGACCTGACGGTACTCATTGTACTTATCAGGCAATATACAGATGGTTTCGAAGGATTTTTCAGCAGTGCGGCATAGCCTATTCCGGCAATCGGCAAGGGCCACGCATCCATGACATCCGTCACACAATGGCCGTCCATGCATTGGAGCAAATGACACGTAAAGGTATAGATCTGTATGCATCTATGCCTATAATCGCTACATGTCTGGGACACAAAACTATTTCTGCTACCGAACAGTATGTGAGGTTGACCTATGAAATGTATCCTGAACTGGCTGAGCAATGCTCCGCTATTACGGCTTTTGTATATCCCAGATTATAGAATAATATGAAAACAAATACTGATTTTGCCAAGTTTTTGAGCAGGTTTTTATCTGAATACCTACCTCACGAAAGGAACATGAGTCCCAACACTATTCTTTCTTACAGGGATACATTTGTGCAGTTCATCACTTATATGAGAGATGTCCAGAAGATGCGTATAGAAAAGCTAACATTGGAAAAGCTAACCCGACAGATTGTTCTTGAGTTTCTTGCTTGGATACAGGATAAGCGTAATTGTTGTGTTTCAACTCGTAACTATCGATTGGCAGCGATACATTCATTCGTTCAATATCTGCAATACGAGGATATTGTACATCTGGAACAATGGCAAAAGATATTATCGGTCAAAGCCATGAAAGCTGAAAAGAAAAGTATAAACTATCTTACCGTAGATGCAATTAAGCTACTGCTGGAGCAACCGGATACCACAACCGCAAAAGGAAGGAGAAACCTGGCATTACTGGCACTGATGTATGATACCGGAGCGCGAGTGCAGGAAATCATAGACTTAACTCCCGGATCGATCAATATTGCCGGTACGCCATATACCATCCGGCTCTTCGGTAAAGGTCGGAAGTATAGGATTGTACCGTTAATGGAAGAACAGGTAAATCTGCTCAGAAAATATCTGGAAGAAAATAACCTCATGGAAGAATATCGACTAAGACATCCCTTGTTCTTTAATAACCGTAGGGAAAAACTTACCAGATCAGGTGTTGCATATGTACTCAAGACCTATACAGAGATGGCTAGAATTATTAATCCCGAATTAATTCCTGAAACAGTAAGTTGTCATTCCTTGCGACATTCAAAAGCGATGCATCTGCTTCAGGCTGGAGTAAACCTGGTATATATCCGTGATATTTTAGGACATTGTTCTATACAGACCACTGATATTTATGCCAGAGCTGACTCAAAACAAAAAAGGGAAGCTCTTGAAAAAAGCTATACAGATTTAATTCCTAAATCTGATGAAAACTGTCAATGGGAAAGGAATCAGAACCTACTTGAATGGCTGAATGACTTCCGAAAATGATGATTATGATTTAAAGAGGCTGTCCTGTTAAGGATAGCCTCTTCATTTAGTATTTAACTAGTATAATTAAGCTGAAGATATCAAACTAGGTAAAAAAGTCCTCTTAGTCTGAGACTCATTTACAATGCTATAGACTATTTAATTAGGGAAAGTGTCTTTTATCGCATAAAAAGGTGTCTTTTAGAGCTAAAGATATTTAGTATTAGGACAATAGTATTTCTAGAATATTAAATCTAAATAGACTCTAAGTAAAAAACATCTTTAAATCTATATCCGTTTATTTTTCACTTGTGCAATAACATAAATTAACTTTATTTCTCTCGAAGTGGAACAAATGTGACGATTTATTGGTTTTATAATTATCAATTTTACATTGTCAAATTAAAAAACAACATATTATGAACGAGATATTTAAAAAAGGCAGTGTTTTGAATCTATCCACTCTGATTGACTACTCTGAAGGGGGTGTTATCAGTAAACAAATTCTAAAAAGCAAAGCAGGGAACATCACTTTGTTCTCTTTCGACAAAGGGCAGGGATTGAGTGAACACACTGCACCTTTCGATGCAATGGTGCAAGTCTTGGATGGCGAAGTTGAAATCAAGATAGGCGGAGTACCTGTTCTTGTAAAACAAGGCGAGTGTATCATCATGCCTGCAAATATTTCACACGCCTTACATGCCGTAGAAAAATTCAAGATGTTATTAACAATGATTAGAGGTTAAATAGTATGAGCGAGCTAATCAATAACTCACAAAAGAGAAAAGAGTTGCTAAAACATCTTATTCTCCAGCTTCATAATAATGAAGCTCCCGAAGTGGTAAAGCAACGCTTGATAGAGGTGCTTCACTCTGTGCCCTACAATGAGGTGGTAGAAGTGGAGCAGGAACTGATTGCTGAAGGGCTGCCCGAGGAAGAAATATTACGTCTTTGCGATATTCACACGATGGTGTTGGACGGTAGCATTGATGTATCGGCAGCAAAAACAGTTCCGGCAGGTCATCCGGTAGATACTTTCAAGCAAGAGAACAGAGCCTTGGAAGAGTATATCAGCAAGGCTAAGCAATTGTTTGATAAGGGGAATAAACTTAATGCTGGCGAAGTAAATGAATATCTGCTACAGATGAAAAGTGTATTCAATGCTCTTTCGGATGTAGATAAGCATTACAAAAGGAAAGAGTATCTATTATTCCCATTCCTCGAAAAAGCAGGAATAACAGGACCACCTAAAGTGATGTGGGGTAAACATGATGAAACCCGTGCATTATTAGATGCTGCACACGAAGCATTATCAGCCAGAGAATCAACCTCTGTTGAAGAAATTCCGACACTAATACTTATGGTGTTTTTACCGGCAATAGATGCTATTGAAGGCATGATTCTAAAAGAAGAGGAAATACTGCTACCTATGAGCTTAGATGTATTGGCAGAGCAAGATTGGTTTCAGATCTATAAGGAAACTACTCAATTCGGATTCACCCTGTATGATCCACAAACAGAGTGGGTTCCTGATAATGTCACAGAAAGAGAGGTTGTTTATCAGGCAGGAGAGGCAATACAGCTATCTACCGGTAGCTTTAATCCGAAAGAACTGGAAGCTATATTTAAATATCTACCGGTAGATATAACTTTTGTAGACAAAAATGATAAAGTAAAGTTCTTTTCTCACGGAACTAAAAAACTTTTCGACCGTAATCGCTCTATTATTGGTCGTGATGTCCGCCTATGTCATCCTCCGGGTAGTGTACATATTGTAGAGCAGATAATCAGTGACTTCAAGAGTGGAAAAGAAAATAAGGCAACATTCTGGATTTCATCTTTTATGGGACGTTTCGCTCTTATCGAATATACAGCCTTACGCGATAGCGATAATGAATATCTAGGAGTTATGGAAGTTACTCAGGATATTACCGATATAAAGAAGCTGGAAGGAGACCAACGCTTATTATCATATACTGAAAAATAAAGGCTGATGGATATTACGTTGGAAACAAAAGTAGCTGATTTACTCAAGTACTACCCCGAAGTAGAAACGAAACTTCTTGAGTTATCACCTGTTTTTTCTAAACTTAAGAACCCCGTACTTCGTCGGACTGTTGCTAGAGTTACATCCTTGCAGCAGGCTGCCGGAGTAGCAGGTATTTCACCTGCAAAGCTAATACAAGAGTTAAGGTTTGCTGCAGGTTTATCTACTTACAATTTAGAAAGTAAAGGAGGCGACGAAGATGATCAGAAAGAACCTCCGGCATGGTTTGATAGAGAAAGTATTAAAACCATTTTTGATGTACGCCCTATTATCGAATCAGGTAAAAGTCCAATGCAGGAAATCTTAAAACTTTCTTCAGGGTTGAATAGGGTTGAAATACTTCAACTTATTACATCTTTTAAACCTGTTCCTATTATTGATATTTTAAAACAAAAAGGGTTTAAAATATGGACAAAGGAGGATGAGACATTCATTTTAAATCTTGAATGATTTTTCTTTATTAGGTGTAATCCATATTACGCAATCTCTCTAAAGATATAATTATTTTAGAGCCTCATTTTCCTTGAGTACGAATTGAATAAATTACAAATTATTAATGAAGTTTTTTCTGAAAGTCCATAAGTGGCTAGGCTTGCTCCTCGCTTTCTTTTTGATTGTATTTTCACTATCCGGTATTTTTTTGAACCATAGACAAGGTATTGCTAAACTAGACATACCTCGTTCAGTTTTACCGGACAGTTATAAATACGAAAACTGGAATAATTCTGCAGTTAAAGGGACTTTCAAATTAGGACCTGATTCTATTCTCCTTTATGGAGGGAGTGGCGTTTGGCTAACAGATTCCTTACACTCCGGGTTTTCATCGTTTATGGAAGGGATGTTAAATGGTGCAGACAATCGTAATACTACTAATATCCTTAGAACTGAAAATAACGATATTTTTGCCATTACTACCTTTGATTTGTATCAGCTAAATACAACCGCTAACAAATGGGATAGACAAACCCATATCTTGGGCTTAGATGAAAGAATAGCTGATATTACCAGCAAAGGAGATTCTTTGGTTATCATAACCAGATCACATGCTTATATATCTACTTATCCTCACCAAAACTTTCACAAGATTGAGCTTCTGGCTCCTTCTGACTATCGAAAAGAAATTCCTCTATTTAGAGCAATATGGACATTACACAGTGGTGAGATGTTCGGTAGTATTGGAAAGCTGTTTGTTGATTTCATTGGGCTTGTTTTCATTATTCTATCGCTAAGCGGTATTGTTGTATTATTCTTCCCTAAGGTTATAAAAAGGATTAAGCTCAGAGAGAAGAGACGTAAGTTCTCCAGTTTTATAAGAGGTAATTTAAGGTGGCATAATAAGTTGGGATCATGGTTTTTAATATTCTCTATCATTGTTATTTTATCAGGTATTTTTCTACGTCCCCCGGCTATGATTTTTATCATCAGAGATAAAATAAAACCGATACCCGGTTCCGTCCACGACACTTCCAACCCTTGGTTCGAGAAACTAAGAAATATTAGATATGATAAGTATTCTAAAGAATGGTTTATATATACCTCTGGAGGCTTCTATTCATTGCAGGAGCTAGATTCAAAACCAGCTGCTATACCTAAGGTACCACTTATAAGTGTTATGGGGGTGACCGTTTTAGAAGAGTTGGCTCCTAATCTGTGGGTTGTAGGGTCTTTTAATGGATTGTATTATTGGGAGCGAAAGAGTGGCATGTCTGTAGATATAACTCAAATGCGTCCTGTATTTTTGACCGAGAGTCGTGTTGAAGGAAATCTTATAGAACCTCAAAGAGGTGTTATGGGTGGAATTGATGTAAGCGGCTACTCCAAAGACTTTCCCAATAAAGAGATAGTCTTCAGCTATTCAAAAGGAGCTTTAACTATCGGAAAACCTGAGGCTTTTGCTCAAATTCCTGATAAGATAAAGGATGTGAATATGTCTCTATGGCATGTAAGTTTAGAGGCGCATGTAGGTCGTATATACACCCCTTTGGTCAATAATATTATGGGGGAAAGTTATTTTATCTTGTTTTCCGGTATTGCATCCTTAATTGTTTTCATCTTTGGCTATATAATCTACAGAAAGCGGTATAGAAAAAAAAGAAAAAATGAAACAACAAATAAAGATCAAGAGAGTTTATGAAGCATTCGATGAAAATGATGGATTCCGAGTCTTGACAGATCGTCTTTGGCCCAGAGGTATAAGAAAAGAAAACCTAAAACTAGATTTATGGAAAAAAGATATTGCTCCTTCCCGGAAACTCAGACAATGGATGCATAGCAATAAAACAGATCGATGGGAACAATTCGTTTTGTATTATACTCAAGAGCTAGAGCAGTCCAGAGCAGTTACAGCCTTTATTGAAGAAATAAAAGATTGTGATATTGTTACACTTTTAACTGCTACAAAAGACCCTGAAAAGAATTATCTTCTTGTATTAAAAGATATAATTGATCGAATACTTGATAATGAGGATAAATAAAAACACTCTTCCACTATTTAGTTAAATAAAAGGAAGAGTGTTAGTTTATATGTCCAGCCTAAATTTTATCGAATTATTTATAAGCCCTTGTAGCTTTTCCATCAAGGCTTGGCGTAATTACTGCTACGAAAGACTAAGCTATCCACGCCTTTATGTCATCCTCTACATTAGATATCGTGATCATAGCACAAAATCATCTGCAAAATATAAGCTGGGAAGTAATAGAGCAATTGGTATTGTCTCCGTTAGAGGCTAATGTCTTATTAGCTAGTTATATTACGGTACAAAAGACAAATGATAAGACAATCTCATCTATTCCTTTTTCTCTGATTCAATTGTATTTACAAAGTAATATAACAGAAGTTAGACAAAACGGCATTCGTCTACTCGATCTTTATTCAATTGATTATTTTGAGACGAATATTCCTTTGCTAGTTGGTATATTATCAGAGAATCCATATCAGGACATAGTAGAGAAAGTGATTTCTATTATAAGCCAAGTGATAGAAAGCAAACCTTCGACAGGGAATGATGCGGTAGAACGTGTGGTTTATCCTCTTATACGCAAAGAGACTTTCGAAGGATCGCATGCTTTGATTATTACTTTCGTTGAGGAAAAACTAAAACCATTTTGGAATAGTGGACTGACTCCAAGAAATCTTACTAAATTATTATTCTCTCAATATAGAGACTGTCAGTTGTTAGGATATGAAATACTTAGAAATTATGCACAATCTGCTCAATTTACGATACCACAGATTGTAGCATTGGCGAGCCATGATCTACTTGCTGTGCGTCAATGGTGTTGGAATTATTATAAGGAAAACCTAGCCCGAGTGAAATATGAAAGGGATAAATCTTTAGCTATCCTTGATTCTAAATGGGATGATACTCGCGAATTTGCATTCCATTACTTCAGTTCTCAGTTCGAAGAACAAGACTGGGATCCGGAAACCTTGATTAGCATAACAGACTCTATCCGTAATGATGTGGAAAATTTTGGTAGAGAGTTAATCTCGAAATACTTCAATGACGAAAATGGATTGGAATATTTGACCAAACTGAGCCAACATCCAAGTATGAATATTCAATCTCTTGTAACCAATTATTTAACAAAATATGCGGGAGGTAAACCTGAAGTTATAGCTGGATTAGAATATTACTTCAGGTCGGTACTAACGAGGGTTAATAAGGCTAGAGTAGCCAAGAATAGAGTATTTAGATTCTTAGAAACCGAGGCATTATCATCAGTAGAGTCTGCATCTATTATTCTTCCTATTCTGGATGATATATCGGCACAGTCTACTGTACAAGATAAGAGTACTTGCATCCATATTCTAACTAGTATAAAGAGAACTTATCCACACTTGGATATGCATTTATCCATTAAAAACTAATCAGCATGTTATTCGATTATAAATATAAAGGTAGTACATCTATCAATAGTTCCTCCGGAAGCACATCGATGAGTTTTGCTCCGGATACATTGCGCCATCCTACTTTTTTTGTGGGTAAGTTAAATAGAAAGATAAATTTCAGAGAAGCAATATCTGCATTGCATGATGTTGTAGTATCCGACTTGCGCTTCAAGCCTAAAGATAGAACCGAGTATTTGGCATGGGTAGCCGAACAAGAAAAAATATGGCTCAGCGAATATGTTGCTCAATCTCAGATAGAAGATGTCAGAAGGCGGATTACAGACTTGAAAGACGAATTAGATAATATACACAAAGAGAAGAATAGAGTTTTAGCTCCTTTTTATAACGCTCGATCTAAGTATTATAAATACTTGTATGACAATGATCGTGATGCTTGGTTTGTGTTAGATCCTGTAATAACAGTACATCCCGACGAATTATTCTTTGAATGTTTTAGTCAAGATGAATCTACTTATGGTAAGTTAAGCTGTAATTATAATGTATTCAAAGAAATCAATGAATTTGAGTGCGGAACGACCAATATAGATTATTCGGCAACTTTGTATGGAGAATTTCAAAAGATAAGAGATTATAAGGATACTGATTTCAAAATAGACCCCTCCGGTTTTGAGGTTCAAACATCCAATGAGAATGATTATAAAGAACTGAAAATTGATTTGCCTGATTCGTGGGTAAGAGGATTCTTGCAAGTGAGTAGTGCTATGACTCTTCCTGCAACGGTTTTCAATCTTCATCCTATGGATGTTTATACTATTTGTCAATATCTAAGACGATTTAAAGAAAAAGAAGGGCCTCGTGCGCTACGTTTCATTTTAGAACCGGGGCAACCTATAAAAGTTCTTTTCGAACCTTGGTATGAAACTGTGACATTCCATCGTTCGGTTTATACGGGTAATGAAGCGAAAACAATACGAATCTGGGGACGTAGGAGGTTGTTGATTTTAGAAAGATTACTACCTATAACCAAGTCCTTTAAAGTAATGCTTCTTGGTTCAGGACTTCCTTCATTTCTCTTAGCCGACTTAGGCGATATGACCTTTACGCTCGGGTTATCGGGTTGGACAGCTAATGATTGGAGTAGGGCCGGTAATTTTGACTTGATGGCTCCTCGTGGAAATGTAGATTTCGCTACACAACAAACCATATTTGATACGCTGAAAGAAGCATGGTACGAATCTTCTGATAATTTGGCTAAAAAACTAGATCTGGATTCTTCTGTCATTGCTTCATCCTTAACTTCATTTGCTCAGGCAGGAAAGGTTATTTACGATCCTAGTTTGAACGTTTATAGAGTTCGTGAACTTTCGGGTGAACCATTAGATATGAAAACCTTACGTTTTGGTAGCGATAAAGAACGGATTGCTAATGAACTTATTGACGGAGATAATGTTAAGGTGAAAACTGAAATAGCAAAAGATCATCTTTCTATCAACGGATCGGTGAAAGAAAGTAATAATAGATATAATGTGTCAGCACTCATTGATAAAGATCAACGACTAGTGGATGGGACATGTGAGTGCGATTTTTATAAAGGTAATAAATTGAAAAAAGGCCCTTGTGAGCATATCCTTGCAGCCCGTATATTAGCTGCTAAAAGGTAAAAAGTCTTTTGTTATAAATAGATTGTCTATACTATCCAATGCATTAAAACAATGTATTGGATAATATAGACATTTTTTTATAGAGTTGCCACAATTATATATTTTTCATTTCGCGTATAAATATGAAGATTCGATTGGATATATTGGTTTTTATTCTACTTTTGCGAGGACAATAGGAGATAATATATAAATCATGTCATCACTGCATGACGACATGTTCAGAGCTAAATTGCAGGATAGACAGAGAATTGGTCATATTTAATATGAAAGTAAGTAAGCGTATTAATAAAATAAGAGCTTCTCTATTACGCTCTTTAACCAAGAATATAGGACAAAAGAAGAAGCATAGTAAGGATTTATTTCTTACGCTAAATAGTTCTTTTGTAGTGAAAAAGATATTAGTGTCAAGACCAAATAGTAGGCTTGGAAATCAATTATTAATAACTCCTTTAATTCAAGAATTAGAATATTTATTTCCTCAAGCTAAAATAGATTTATTTGTAAGAGGAGGGATAGCTTCTATCTTATTTCGAAACTACGAGTGCATAGATCGTATTATTTCTTTACCTAAAAAGCCTTTTGATAATTTGTGGGAATATATTCAGATATGGTTAAGGCTGAGAAAGTATAAATATGATTTAGTTATCAACACTGTTGAAAATTCGTCTTCAGGACGTTTGTCTACTAAAATCTCAAAGGGGCATTTTAAATTTTTTAATGACATTATCCCAGAGTTAGAGGAGGCATATGGGGATTATAATCATATAGCTAAAAGAACTGTGTATAATTTGAGAACTCTATTGAGTGATAATATTTTAATAAATAATAGGGAAATAGCTCCATTAGATATAAAACTTTCTGTTGAAGAAAAGCTAGAGGGGGGAAAGATAATTTCTTCGATCTTTAATAATTCTAAAAAAACTATTGGAATATATACATTTGCAACAGGGGATAAATGTTATTCAGAAGAATGGTGGAAGAATCTATATGGATTGTTGAAGCAGGAATTTGCTTATGAATTTAATATTTTGGAAGTTTTACCTGTCGAAAATTCTTCTCAGATTGATTTCGAGGCACCTTCATATTATAGTAAAGATATAAGAGAAATAGCAGGTGTTATCCATAATTTATCAATATTTATTAGTGCCGATTGTGGAATTATGCATCTGGCAAGTGCAAGTGCAACACCAGTTGTTGGATTATTTTCAGTCACAAATCTAGATGTGTATAGACCGTATAGAGATTCAAGTGTTGCTGTTGATACAAATAATAGCACACATGAAGATATAATACATATAGTTAAAAATATTTTGAATAAATAAATTCCTTTGGCATACAGATAAAGCTATTTCCCAAACTTTGGTAAATTTAACAAGCCTTATTCTATATTCATAAAGTAAAATTGTTCAGTTCGATGAATATATCTACATTCGCTTCTTAGAATATAGATATATGGAAATTGGAATCATTATTGGACTGATACTTTTGAATGGAATCTTTTCCATGTCAGAGATAGCAGTTATTTCAGCACGTAAATCCAGCCTTAAAAGTGAAGCTAAACAAGGGAGTAATGCCGCTCAGAAAGCCTTGAATTTAGCAAATAATCCAGATAATTTTCTGTCAACAGTACAAGTAGGAATAACACTTATTGGAATTGTTACCGGATTGTACTCCGGCGATGTCTTAGCTGACGATTTTGCTGTTATATTAAAACATATAGGGATGTCTGAGACTTATGTTCATAGAGTAGCTCAGTTGATTATAGTTGTTGTTGTAACTTACTTTACAATTATATTTGGAGAGCTTGTCCCTAAAAGAATTGGTTTGAGTGCTTCAGAAAAGATTGCAAAGGTTATTGCTTATCCCATGCATTATTTATCCCTTATTGCATCACCTTTTGTTTGGGTATTGTCAAAGAGTACATCTTTAGTCTTTAATATTTTAAATATAAAAGATGGTGGGTCTAAAGTAACAGAGGAAGAAATTAGATCCATCGTTAGAGAGGGAAAAGAAGATGGTGCTGTTCAGGAAGTGGAGCAAGATATTGTAGAGCGTGTATTCAACCTAGGAGATAGAAATCTGGAATCTATTATGACACACCGAGCAGATATTGTATGGATAGATACAGAAATGTCTAACGACGAAATTCTAGATGTTATTCGCAACAATCCATTTGATAAATATCCGGTTGGGACTAAAGATTTGGATCATATAGAAGGAATTGTATATCTTAAAGACATGTTTGGATGTACAGAAAAGAATGATTTTAATATTCGGGAATTTATCCGTCCTGTTCAATTCTTTTATGAAAATATGGAAGTGTATAATGCTTTGGCTGAGATGAAAGCAGCACAAGTACAATATGCTTTGGTGTGTGATGAATTTGGTACTGTAAATGGAGTAATCACTCTTAAGGATATTCTTGAAGCATTAGTCGGTACAATATTAGATCCTCACGAAGAGCCGGATCTTGTTTTGAGAAAAGATGGAAGTTATTTAGTCGACGGACAGTGGTCTTTTTATGATTTCCTTAATTATTTTGACAAAGGAGAGTTATATACACAATATGAATATAATACCATCAGTGGACTGATACTGGACTTATTAGGGCATATTCCCATTGCTGGAGAAGAGGTGGAATGGAATCAGTTCTCTTTTGAAATAATGGATATGGATGGCGTTAGAATCGATAAAGTATTAGTTAAAAATCTTAATTAATATGGATATTTGAGAGGAATAAAAAAATACCTGATAAAATTTTATCAGGTATTTTTTTATTTATACATTAAAAGGTCCATTGATTAGAGGTTTTAGCATTACTGCTTTTAGATGTTCCTCCTCTGTAATATTTTAACGCTTCAGGTAAATCTTTTTGAATTTGCTGTATTCTCGTATTATCAGAAGGGTGGGTGCTCATGAACTCGGGAGTGCTTCCTCCTTGCTGCGACATTCGCGTCCAAAATGCAGCAGCATGACTAGGATCGTATCCGGCCATTGCCATAAATATAAGTCCTAATTTATCAGCTTCTAATTCTTGCTTACGAGAATAAGGGAGAAGAATCCCATATTGAGTTCCTAGCCCTAATGCAATAGAAGCAGCTTGCTGTACAGCAGCAGAAGAGCCTCCTAGTGCAGCTCCTACAGCAGCAGTTCCGTATTGAGTTGCAAGTTGGTTGCTCATTCTTTCATTAGCATGTTTTGCTACTGCGTGAGCTACCTCGTGTCCCAATACAACAGCCAGACCTGTTTCGTCTTGAGTATAAGGCAGTATTCCTTCATATACAACAATCTTTCCACCAGGCATACAGAAAGCGTTTACATCAGAACTTTTCACAAGGTTAAATTCCCATGCATACTCTTTTACCTGATCGGCATATCCATTATTGTTTAAATATGTCTCAACAGCATTTGCAATATTTCTTCCTACTCGTTGTACCATCGCTGTATTAACCTTATCTGTAGAGATAGGAGCAGATTTCATGAAATCTCCATATTGCTGCAAACTTAAGGATAGTACCTCCTGGTTCGAGACCAAAGATAACTGCTTACGTCCTGTAATAGGTACGCTACCACAACCGCTATATAATAAGCATATTGCTATTATAGCTAACGAAGTAGAAATTCTTTTTGTCATAACTATGTTAAGGTTAAGTGAATTTTATTCTATGTAAAGTTATTTACTGTTTTGTTCTTTTAGCAAATCTCTAATTTCAGTAAGCAAAACTTCTTCTTTGGTAGGAGCTGGAGGTGCAGCAGGTGCTTCCTCTTTTTTCTTTTTTAGACTATTGATTGCTTTAATAGCAAAGAAAATAGCTGTTGCTATTATAATGAAATCTATGATTGTTTGGATGAATGCTCCGTAATTTATAGTAACGGCAGCTGTCTCACCCACAGCTTCTTTTATTACTACCTTCAATTCGGAAAAATTCACATTCCCAAGTAAAGCTCCAATAGGAGGCATAATTACATCGTTAACCAAAGACGTTACAATTTTTCCAAAGGCTCCACCTACGATAACACCGACTGCCATATCAACGACATTGCCGCGCATCATAAATTCTTTCAGTTCTTTTACTACAGACATTGTTTAGTAATTTATAAATTAATAATCTATTATTTCCTTTTAAAACGCAAATTAAGATAATTTGTTTAATATAATTTAGGACTTGGTGATAAATTTTTGTTACCCTGTTGTTTAATTTGTGTTTTGATTCAATATTTGTATTATCTTCATATTTATAATTAAACCTTTGTAAGAGAACAGAGTCCTACTGATAAAGCACAAACTATATCTACTATGAAGAAATTATATATTCTATTTTTCTTAATTAGCTTCTCTTTATTTTATGCTTGTCAGGATTATGATCAGTATAAACCTATAAGACCTCCTGATGAGGATAAAGAAAAACCCGATCCGTTGGCAAATGTAAGTTTTAGATTTGATGAAACAAAAACTTATCTTCTCAAAGGTGCATATTCAAAAGATACACTTTACAATTTTAACGACACTGTAGTTAGAAAAGGGAGTCGCTTAGATGGAGATATACTGTTTAGGATAGACGGAAATTTTATTTATAGCGGATCGGAGGTGAAAGGCAAACCTCTTTACTATATTGAATCGAATAATATCTGCAATTTTATTACCTATTATAAAGTGTATAGGATAGATGATAATTATTTCTTTCCGGCATGGGGTCCAGTTTCTCCTCCTATTTCTCATTACGCAGGAGAGGTTGTATTTAATATAGATGGTGATTATTTACGACAAGGCAGGAAATCTGATGGAAAAATAATGTTTACGCGCAATGGAAATACTTTTCATCAAGGGGAAGGGACAAGAGGTTCTATAGCTTTTCATATAGATGGGGATGTTATTCGATTGGGTAGTTCTCCTAATGGGGCGATTTTATTCACTGTTCGCACTCCGTATCTGTATAAAGGACGTAGCGAAGAAACAGTTAGTTTTAATATGTCGGATGGTTATATTCGTAAGGGGCGATCTTCTTTTTCAATTGGTGAAAAATAAAAGAATTAAATAATATATAAAAAATATAATTATGAAAACAAGTGCAGATTTATACACAAAAATTGTATTGACAGTTATCGCTGTTGCTTTAATCGGACATTTAGTAAAGGATATTACGCTTGTAGAAAAAGCATACGCTGCCGACCTTCCTCTTCCTACGCCAACAGCCATAAAAACGGATGGAGTTGTTGATGTGAATATAGTGCAGATAGATGGAAAGAGTATTGAAAAATCGAAAATACCTGTGCAAGTGAAGAATTATGACTTTACTGAACGAATTCCTATAAGAATCGAAAGTAGTTCTTCAAGTATTGATGTTAGAGTTAGTAATTCTCCATCTGTATCAGTGAGCAACTGGCCTTAAATAAATTTATTCGATAGAAAAAATTATAAATGCATAGAACCCTGAATTTATAATATTCAGGGTTTTGTTTACAAATCTTTATTTTGAATAAGGATTTCTGAAAAATGAATAACGATTACTCAAACTAATCTTATTTCTTTCTATATTTGTAGTTAAGCTTTAAGGATGATAATGGACCATATAAAACAACAGATAGAGGCGCTCAGAGAAGAGCTTAATACTCACAACTATAATTACTATGTTCTTTCTGCTCCAACTATATCAGATTTCGAATTTGATAAGAAGTTAAGAGAGCTGACCGATTTGGAAGAACAATATCCGGAATTTAATGATCCTAATTCGCCAACACAACGAGTGGGGAGCGATATTAATAAATCATTTAAACAAGTAAAACATAAATACCCGATGCTTTCGTTAGGAAATACCTATAGTGAGGCAGAGGTTACTGATTTCTATAATAGAGTTCAGAAAGGATTGAATGATGAATTTGAAATCGTCTGTGAACTAAAATATGATGGAACATCAATTTCGTTGACATATGTAAATGGAGAACTAACGCAAGCTGTGACGCGTGGCGATGGGGTAGAGGGGGATGATGTTACTGCTAATGTGCGTACTATACGCAGTATTCCTTTAAAGCTTAGAGGGAATGATTACCCTGCAGAGTTTGAGATAAGAGGCGAAATCTTGATGCCCTGGTCTGTTTTTGATGCCCTGAATAAGGAAAGAGCAGAACAAGAAGAAGCCTTGTTTGCCAACCCTCGTAATGCAGGATCGGGAACGTTGAAACAGCAAGACCCTAAAATAGTAGCAGCAAGAAAGCTCGACTCGTTTCTATACTACTTACTAGGAGATAATCTTCCAACAGATAGACATTATGAAAATCTGATGAAAGCTCGTGATTGGGGTTTTAAAATTTCTACAGCAACCAAAAAGTGTAAAACGCTGGACGAAATATTCGAATATATACGTTATTGGGATGTAGAACGTAAGAATCTTCCGGTAGCTACCGATGGAATAGTTTTGAAAGTGAATTCTCTGACTCAACAAAAGAATTTAGGATATACTTCAAAGTTTCCTCGTTGGGCAATTGCTTTTAAGTTTCAGGCTGAGAAAGAATTGACTACTTTAGAGTCTGTGTCATATCAAGTAGGACGTACCGGAGCGATAACTCCTGTTGCCAACTTAAAACCTGTAAAATTGTCAGGGACGATCGTAAAACGGGCTTCTTTATATAATGAGGATTATATAAATTCTTTAGACTTACATCTCAATGATCAGGTTTATGTTGAAAAAGGAGGAGAAATTATTCCTAAAATAACGGCAGTAGACACGTCTAAACGAGGAATGTTCGACGAAAAAGTATTCTTTATTAAGAATTGTCCAGAATGTGGTACCCCGTTGACGAAAGACGAAGGTGAAGCAATATATTATTGCCCTAACGAAAGTTCTTGTCCTCCACAAATAAAAGGTCGTATTGAGCATTTTATTACTAGGAAAGCTATGAATATAGCGGGGGGAACAGAGACTATAGAGCATTTGTATAATGCTGGGTTAATTCACAATATAGCTGATCTGTACACACTGAAATGGCAAGATGTATCTCGACTAGAACGATGGGCAGAAAAGAGTGCAAAAAATCTTGTGGAGAGTATAAAAAGCTCGGTATTGGTACCATATCCAAGGGTTCTTTTTGCTTTAGGTATTAGATATGTAGGAGAGACCGTAGCAAAGAAGTTAGCAATGGCTTTTCACTCTATAGATGAATTAATGAATGCATCAATACATCAACTGACAGAAGTGGATGAAATAGGAGATAGGATAGCTCAAAGTATAGTTAAGTATTTCTCTGATCCGGAGAATGTTGCAGTTGTAGAACGATTGAAAGAATATGGGCTTCAATTCTCTTTGAGTGAAGAGGTCATTTCGCAGCGGACAGATAAGTTGGCAGGTCTGAATATAGTAATTAGTGGTACTTTTGAGATTCATTCCAGAGATGAATACAAAGCTCTTATAGAACAAAACGGAGGTAAAAATAGTGGTTCTATATCATCCAAGACAAGTTATGTACTTGCAGGAGATAATATGGGACCGGCAAAATTAGAAAAAGCAGAAAAACTGGGCGTTCCTATTATTAATGAGGAGGAATTCCTTAAAATGATTGAATAAAATCTTATTAATTATAAACTTAAATTGAAAATTAACCATGGAATTAAAAGCAATTCAAGAAAAATTTAAAGCTCTTTATGGTACAGAAGGTGTGATGTATACTTCTCCGGGACGGATTAACCTTATTGGGGAACATACAGACTATAACGGAGGTTTTGTATTGCCAGGTGCAATAGATAAAGCCATGTACTGTGAAATCAAACCAAATGGTACAGATAAAGTAAGAGCTTTTGCATTAGATTTGGGTGAATCTGCAGAGTTTGGTCTTGGAGAAAATGATCTTCCTGAAAAACAATGGGCTAGATATATTTATGGCGTTTGCCGCGAAATGATCAAAAAAGGAAAGTCAATTCCGGGATTTGATTGTGTGTTTGCTGGCGATGTTCCTTTAGGTGCAGGTATGTCTTCGTCTGCAGCATTGGAAAGTTGTTTCGGTTTTGCTATCAATGATACATATAACTTAGGTTTCGATCGTTTTGAACTAGCTTTGATCGGACAAGCAACAGAACATAACTATGTAGGTGTTATGTGTGGTATCATGGATCAATTTGCTTCTTGCTTTGGCAAAGAAGGTTCTTTGATTCGTTTAGATTGTCGTTCATTAGAATATGAATATGTTCCATTCAACCCTGAAGGATATCGTTTAGTATTGATTAATACTTGTGTTTCTCACAACTTGGCAGAAGGTGCATATAACAAACGTCGTCAATCGTGTGAAAATGTGGCTGCAGCAATTGCTAAACGTCATCCTGAAGTAAAACTTCTTCGTGATGCAGACTTAGCTATGTTGAGAGAAGTTGCAAATGAAGTAAGTGCTGAAGACTATATTCGTGCAGAGTTCGTTATTGAAGAAATTCAACGTATGGATGAGGCTTGTAATGCTTTGAAAGCTGGAGATTATGAAACAGTAGGAAAGAAAATGTATGAAACTCATATTGGCTTAAGTCGTAAATATGAAGTTAGTTGCCCTGAGTTGGATTTCTTAAATGATATGGCTCGCGAATGCGGAGTAGCCGGATCACGTGTAATGGGTGGTGGTTTTGGAGGTTGTACAATCAATCTTGTGAAGAATGAATTACATGATGACTTTATCAAACGTGCAACTGAGGCTTATGAGCAAAAATTCAATATAAAAGCGAAAGTTTACGATGTTGTAATTAAAGATGGTGCAAGAAAACTGTAATTATCATTAAACAATTCGGATCAAGATAGAGTTTGTATATATGTCTAAATTTAAATATTAGATTATGTTTTTTGGTTTGTTTGAATTAAAATTGAAAAAGAGTATAGACTCTATCTTGAAACGAAATAAAAGAATTCGTTCGTTTCTTAATCTGAATGAAATGGATGATATTCTTATCTTATTTACCTATGGGGACTGGGATAAGGTAAGTCTTATAACTGCTGATTTAGAAAGGAAAGGGAAGAATGTTATTTTATGGACTATAGAATCTTCTAAAAATAAGATAGCAGGTCAAACATTGCCTGAAAAAGTAAGAGTTATCTCTAGAAAGGAAAGTTCTTCCTTAAAAGGTTATAATAACCTAAATAAAGACTTTGGTAATTTACAGTATGATACACTGATAGATCTTACTACAGAAGATAATATTGTATTGATGAGCTTGTTGGCTGAAAATAAATCCAAGTTTTGTATAGGGATTAAAGAACATAATTATAGATTGTACGATTTTGTCTTATTAAAAGATGAGTCTATGGATTTAACAGAAACTTACAAACAATTGACGTCGTATTTAGATAATGTAACTACTTGATTCTTTAGGAAGTCTATATTTAAATTAAATAGTCACTATAAATATCTCTATTCGTGAAAATCTTCTCAAATTAATTCTTAATTTTGTACAATATGATATAAGGACTTCTTTCGATAGAGAAGTTATTTAGCTTGAATATTTTATGTCTAGAATAAATTTAAGAGGGATGGGGGTTGCTCTGATAACGCCCTTTAAGGAGGATGAAAGTGTTGACTTTGATGCTTTATCCAGACTTGTTGACTACCAATTGCAAAATAGCACTGATTATCTAGTAGTCTTAGGCACGACAGCCGAGACTCCAACTCTTACAGAAGAAGAAAAGAAAGATATTGTAGAACTTGTTGTTAGCAAAGTTGGTGGTCGGATTCCTATTATTCTGGGAGAAGGAGGAAATAATACACGTGCAATTGTACAAAAACTCTCTAAAAACGACTATGCAGGGATAGATGGAATTCTTTCTGTTGTTCCATATTACAATAAACCATCTCAAGAAGGTATTTACCAACACTATAAAGCGATTTCGGAAGCTTCACCATTGCCTATTATTTCTTATAATGTTCCGGGTAGAACGGGTGTTAATATGACTCCTGATACTACTTTGCGAATAGCAAATGACTTCCCTAATATCGTGGCAGTTAAGGAGGCTTCGGGTAATATGAGTCAAATGGATGAAATAATAAAGCGTAAGCCAGCTCATTTCGATGTTATATCAGGTGATGATGGTGTTACATTTCCATTAATTACGCTTGGAGCTATCGGGGTTATTTCTGTTATAGGGAATGCTTTTCCTAAAGAATTTAGCCGTATGACTCGCTTGGCATTGGAAGGTGATTATAACAGTGCTTTAACAATTCACCATAGCTTTAATGAATTGTTCGAGTTGTTATTTGTCGATGGTAATCCTGCAGGTGTAAAATGTATGCTAAATATGATGGGGTATATTGAAAACAAACTTCGTTTGCCTTTAGTGCCAACCTGCATCAAAACATATGAACAGATAAGGAATGTACTTATTGAACTGAATATCAAATGTTGATGTTCTGAAGTGAAAAAATATCAAATTTTTACAGCTGTAAATTTGGATTATATATAAAACTATTTTACCTTTGCAACGCAATTAAGGAAATGGCTACGTAGCTCAACTGAATAGAGCATCTGACTACGGATCAGAAGGTTGCAGGTTTGAATCCTGCCGTGGTCACGAAGAAGCACTTATAACGATAGTTATAGGTGCTTCTTTTATTTGTTAATGATAGATTAAAATTTAATTGGTTGTCTTTCTATGAAAGTTTAACTTTAATAAAGACTCTTGTCTGATAGGAAGTTAAATGTTTGAAATAGATGCCATCTGTTAGATAAATGACAAAACACTGGGATTTACTTCTGCTCTTTGGTTAAATAATGACTATCTTTATTTCATTGTTAACAAATAGTATCTAACTAATCCCTAATTAACACCAAATTGTTGAATATGAAAAAAAACATTACTAATTCCAGTGTTGGCATTCCTCTGTGCAGTTGGAATGTACTCCCAAACCAAATTAGAGTTGAAATCTCCGAATGGAGAAATATTAGTTAAAATACGTCTTGCAGACAAGATATATTACGATGTATCTTATGGACAAGACCTTTTACTTAAGGATAATGTGCTTCAAATGAAGCTGAAAGATAGTAAGGTATTAGGAGAAAAACCTTCTTTGTCTAAGAAAAAGATAACTAAACACAAGGAACTTTCCAATCCTGTCATTCCCATTAAGTTTTCATCCGTGTCAAGCGAATATAATCAGTTATTAATGAAGTTTAAAGGAAACTATTCTGTCGAGTTTAGGGCTTTTGATGACGGAATTGCATATCGTTTTATAACGGATATAAAAGGCGATATAGAGGTTGAAGATGAATTGCTTGCCTTGAACTTTCCTGCTGACTACAAACTGCATATACAGCCGACTAAAAACTTCAAGACTTCATACGAGAATCCTTATAAACATCTAGAGAGTTCGAAATGGAAAGCCGCAGATGAAATGGTGACACTTCCTCTGTTGATAGATGCTATCAATGATTATAAAATCCTTATCAGTGAAGCTGACCTTTTCGATTATCCTTGTATGTTTTTGAAGAGTACAGACAATCAGGGAACTATTTCTGTTTTCCCGAAAGTACCTCTCGAATTTGGAGAAGATGGAGACCGAAGCCAAAAAATACTTAAAGAAGCTAACTACATAGCTAAAACAAGCGGAAAGCGAGATTTTCCTTGGCGATTTTTTGTAATCGCTAAAGAGGATGGACAGTTGATAGAGAACATGATGGTATACAAATTATCGAGAAAAAGTGAAATTGAAGATCCATCGTGGATTAAACCCGGACAAGTGAGTTGGGAATGGTGGAATGGAGCATCAGTATATGGTCCTGATGTGAACTTTGTTTCGGGTTACAATCTTGAAACTTATAAGTATTTTATAGACTTCGCATCTAAGCAAGGAATTTCCTATATTATTATGGATGAGGGGTGGGCTAAATCTACTCGCGACCCGTATACACCTAACGATAAAGTAAATCTACCAGAGTTGATTCGTTACGGTAAATCAAAAAATGTAGATATCATTCTTTGGTTGACCTGGTTGACTGTAGAAAATAACTTTGACCTGTTCAAGACTTTTGCAGAGTGGGGTATCAAAGGAGTGAAGATAGACTTCATGGATCGTAGCGACCAGTGGATGGTTGACTATTACGAAAGAGTTGCTAAAGAAGCAGCTGCAAATAAACTATTCATTTCTTTCCATGGTTCGTTCAAACCTGCAGGTTTGGAGTACCGATATCCAAATGTGTTGACCTATGAAGGTGTGAGAGGTATGGAGCAAATGGGGGGTGTTACCCAGATAATAGTCTTTATTTCCCATATATGCGCAACGCTGTGGGAGCAATGGATTATACTCCGGGTGCAATGACCAGTATGCAGCCTGAACTTTATCTATCTAGGCGTCCAAATTCGGCAAGTATTGGTACACGCACCTACCAGTTGGCTCTCTTTGTTATTTTTGAGAGCGGACTGCAAATGTTGGCAGATAGTCCTACTGCATATTATAAGAATCAAGACTGCACTGACTTTATGACTAAAGTCCCGGTGACATGGGATGAAACTGTATCTCTGAAAGCTAAAGTTGGGGAATATACAATTGTAGCAAAACGAAAAGGAGATAAATGGTTTATCGGTGGAATAACTAATAATAAAGAAAAAAACAGAACCTTTGAAATAGACCTGAATTTCTTATCTGATGGAAAGACTTACAATATGACGTCTTTCGTTGATGGTATCAATGCTGAACATCAGGCTATGGATTATCGTATGAATAAATCTTCGGCAAAAAAAGGAGATAAGATTAAAATAGAAATGGTTAGAAACGGAGGTTTCGCTGCTGTGTTGGAATAGAGCAAGATGAAATATTATCATAATGAAATACCCTCAAAAGTTAGATATAACTTTTGAGGGTATTTCATGTAAAGTATAGTAATGAACAGAAACTAGAAACAATTTTGTTAGTTATTAATATGATTGATAAAACTATTGAAATGGCTTCTAATATAGGGAATTTGTAGAAGAATGGAGATTATAATATTCGTAAGAAAATACAGAAATTAGCTTATCCAAATGGCATCTTTTATGATAAGGAAAAATCAGGAGTATCGAACCGATGGAGAGGACAAAGTATTTGAATTATTCAGTGAAATATCAAGTACTTACGAGGAGATAAACAAATCGGACAAACCCTTTTTATCAAGTTTGTCCGATGTAGTGGAGTATAGCACCAAAGTCTCGAACTCTTTTTGTGTGGATTGGCAGAAAATTGTTAGCTTTATAGAAACTTTAAAATATTAATATGGATAGCACTTCCTTTTTTGATGTTGTTTACCACGACACAGAATTAAATGAGTTGAAAATTAATATTACATATAATGGCATTTCTGATTTGTCATTTGTGCTAACTGATACAGAAGATAATAAATGGGAATGTTTTTTCAATAATATTCAACGGGTACAATCGGATATATTTTTAAATCACACAGGAAATGCTATTATAGTTGCCGATATATCGACAGAAGATTACCTATATAAATCATTTGTTGAGTTCTTTAAAACGGAAATTGATATTCGTTGCTATATAATAGAAACAACAAGTGGTACACTCAAATTTTTAACGAAAGATAGAGGTACATTTATAAAATTATAATAGATATAATTTAATTATTATATAAGCGCGCGATCGCGCGCAACAATATCAAATTTGAATATTATAATTGAAAGTTGCCGAAGTGCAACTTTCTTCTTTTCATATAAAAATATTTTTATTAACTATTTACAAATTCATCTTCAAAGATATATTTATTAATAAAGTACAGTAAAGTATACTCAGGTGTACTAACAATAAAAAGTATAAACATTTAATAAATTATGAAAGATGAAAAAAGAAAAACACATCCAAGCTCAGTAATTGTACTAGACAAACTTATTATAAGTTGCACTTCAATAGTAGAAGATAATTTTGATTATGCAGTCACCCATTCCCTCGAATATCTCCATTCGGATTTTCAATTTGGGGAAACAAAATTAGTTCGTACCACAGACCCATCAAACAGGTATAAATATTCTTACAAGGTTTATCACAAGGATACACTAATGGGTATTATTGATTTCGCTTTATATTATGGGAATATATATACCAATATGCTTCGTTTTAGTGTAGACAATCAGGTATTCTATAATGACACATTGAAAAACATTCCAACGATATTGGAAGACCTCAACCTGAAAATAAACAACTTCAAACAAATCGACATAGCAGTTGATTGCTATAAGTTCAACCCTGAACAGGTTATCAGACGAAATCTAAAAGCAAAAGATAATACGGTAAAGCTCTTTGGAAATATTATCAAAAATCGAGATGAGGTTCTGAAAGAGATTACTTACTACAATAGTGGAAGTCTAAATAATCCTTATGAACTTCGTTCAATCCTAATCAAGGGAAAAGACAAAAGAAAAGAGGTCGCCTGTTATGACAAAGCAGAAGAGATAGAGGAAATATCCAAGAAAGAGTATATTTCTGAATTCCACCTGAGACAAAATCCCAAATCGAAGAAAATATTTCGCATAGAAGTCAGAAATAGCTATGAAGAAATAAGGCGATATGGTAAGAAGATAAAAAGACAAATAGCGATTGAAGATATACTCAATAATGAATTCCTGTTCGAGATGTTCTCAGATTACTTGGATAGAATTATTACAATTTATAAAGGACAAGGACGCAAGAAGGTAAAAATACAGTTAGTCGAAAAGCCTCAAAATTTACAATCAAAGGGTATATTACAACCTACACTGTCAGAACCTATATTACAGGAAGAAATTGCCGAAGCATACAACGTTAATAATGATATATTCAAATATAAATATGATAAAGAAAACAAATATTATATTTTATCTTATAATAGAGATATTTATAATGAGAGAAGTATTAGATATGAAATACTTAAATATGAATTATCAAATTTAGGTAGAATAATGAATATATATCAAAAACATAGATATGAGAACAATAAGAAAATTAAGCAACGAGCATAAACAGAAGATAAGTGAATCGTTAAAGGGCGACAGAAATCCCAACTTTGGAAAAACTCTTTCGTCCAGCCATAGGAAGAAGATTAGTCAGTCTCTTTTAGAGTATTGGGCAAAGATAGAATAATTTGACAAGTCCATTAATCCCCTTTTTCCCAAATCATAGACATAGTGTGTAAAATGCTTGTTTTGGATTATCTCGTTCATCGAGTGTGTGAAAATAAAAATGTATCAATATAATCTATAAATAGACATATTGATACATTCTTGTTTGTATGAATCTAATCTAAAAGGTTAGATTGATTATTTTATTCGTTTAAATTCGTACTCAATACCATTACTAATAATCAATTTAGTATCACTAATTGAAACGATAAAGAAATCCTCTTTAAAGAAAAAAACTCCTTCCCCTGCAATATTTAATGTTGGAAATTGTTCATTCCCAAATTCTTCAACCCTGAAAGACTAAGTGCTTTTTGTATTAGGGTCAGGTTTACTGCTGAAATAATATGTATCACTTTCATCATAAGTGACAGTCTTATCTCCTAAAAACTCAATAATATCATCTCGCAACGAGTAAAACATACTATTCCTATCATTGACAGATTCTTCTGAGACACTGACAGGTTGCCATTTACCAACTAATAAATTCTCAGTTCTGCTACCATTCCCATCATCGTCATCAGAACACGATGCAAGTGATAGACTAACGCATAAAATTACCAGAGCGTTCAAAAACTTGAAATAAGTCTTTTTCATACTTAAAAAATTTTGTTGTTCATCAACTTCCCAAATGAACGGTTTAAAATAAAGAAAGGGACATGGAAATTGTAAAACTATTCTCCTGACGCTCTGGTAAACGTATGCAGTAATAGCCAACAATCCCACATCCCCCATATTTTCATATAGAGAAATGGGACATTCTTGCTATCCTTACTGCATTGTAGAAATTTACCAGATTTCAGGGTGAAGGATTTTAAATGTCTCTTTTATATATCAATAAGTCGAACAAGAACAACGCTTTGTTCATTTGCTCAATACAAAAATACACATATTTTGCGTATATCAACTATTTGTTTTTGATTTTGTGAGTAATATACTTTTCCGAATCCTGCATTTCTTATTTTCGTACACAGGATTGCTCACCTCATCCATTTTGAAGTTGTATATACTTGATGCCTGTATGCCTATTTCTGCAACTTCAAAGTGTTCATATATAGCACTAATACTACCGAAATAGAAGTCCTTTTCAGTAAGCCCTTCTCTTGGAGCTTCAAAGAAATGGACATGATACAATGTAATCGGTTTCTTTTCTTTCTTCTCAATCATATTATCTATATGTTTACAGTCTGTCAGTAACAGACAAAAGTATAAAATTATATATAAATATTTGATATATCTGCTAAAACAACTATTTTTAACTATTTGCATAGTTGATATATCGTATATAGCAACTATATTTGTGTTGTAAACAAATTTGGTGGGGATACCAAAATCTTGTTCTCCCTGAAATCTGGTAAATTTCTGCAATGCAGTAACAGGACTGAGTTCCCCACCATTCTTAAACACGAAAACGATGAAAAGAGTTGTAATATATGCACGAGTAAGTTCAACGAACGGGACGCAAGACTACAATAGACAGATAAACGATTTGACAGCCTTTGCAAGTCAAAATAACTGCGAGGTGGCAAAAGTCTTCGCCGAACAAATCTCAGGAGCTAAAAAGAACTCGGAACGCCCTGCATTGACGGAGTTGATAGAGTTTGTCAACTCAAATCGTATAGACAAAGTCTTTGTTACTGAACTTAGTCGATTGGGAAGAGATACATTGCAAGTGCTGCAAGCAATAGAGCTATTGAACCAAAACAAGATTTCATTATATATACAGAACTACAACATAGAAACATTATTACCAAATGGTAATGTAAACCCAATGTCTCAGTTCCTTATCACTATACTTGCAGAAGTCGCAAGGATGGAAAGAAAAACTATTCGTGAGCGTGTAGAATCGGGATATAAGAACCATTTATTGAATGGCGGTCGTGTCGGTCGGAAGGTTGGTTACAGGAAAGACGATGAAGCGATGAAAGTGCAATATTAGAGGATATGAAGTTGCTTAGAAAAGGGTATAGCTTACGTAACATACAGAAGATTACGGGTACATCCGTCAATACGTTGCGAAAGGTTAGAAGTTTAATCTGATAGAGGGAGGGGTATCCCTTACCTGCCCCCTACCTACGTATCCTCAAAAGTGAAAATCTCAAAATGGTATACCCCCAAAATCGAGTATATTATCCTGTAAATGACCTTGCTGAAAAAAAACCAGAAAAAATTTCATATGGTCCTTGTTTAAAAAAAATAAAAAAGGTATATTTGTTAATATTAGTGAAAACACAAACATAAGTATTGGTCACCCAGTAGCTTACTAATATATGTTAGTTGGTATCTTTTTTCTTAAAAAGAGTACCGACCGCATTGCTATTGTGGGAAAAATAAAGATGGTAAAATCTTTATGTGAATGTTTAACGAAGAAGAATTATTTGAATATGAAAAAGATTTTAAAGAGTTAAATATAAAGTTAAATCAAGAAGAAATACGAACTATTCTTGATTATATGTATTCGTTTGGTTTGATAGCTTATGAATACCTTAATAATGAAAATAAGTTTGCTTGCGATGATAGATAAAGTAAATAAGAAAAAAAACTATATAAAGAAGAAGGTAGAATATAAAGACTTAACCAATAAAAAGGCTTTTGTCTGGACAAGAGTTAGCACACGAGAACAAGAGAAAGAAGGTCATAGTTTAGATTATCAAAAACGCATATGTAAAGAATATGCTGAACGACACAATATTCAAATAGTGGATTATCTTGGTGGGGAATTTGAATCTGCACAAGAGGAAGGCAAACTATATCAGCAAATGGTTGATAGAGCTTTGAATAACCCTGATATAAATGTAATATTGATAGATAGATTCGACCGATTTTCTCGTACAGGAGCACAAGGGATAGTAACCAAAGAGCTATTAAAGAAGAATGGAAAATATATAATTTCAGCGAGTGACGAAGTTGACCCTGATAGTGAGAGTGGCGAAATGATTCAGGATTTTCGTTTATTATTTGCTAAGTATGAGAATAATGTTAGGGCAAAGGAAATCATTAAAGGCATGAAAGAATGTATCGGAAATGGCTATTGGTACAATATACTACCTAAAGGATATGATAGAAAAAAGGTAGGTAAAGCTCATATAATAACAGTCAATAAAGAAGGAGAATTACAGAGAGAAGCTTTTATGTGGAAGGCATATGAAAATATTACCAATGAGGAAATCTTAGACCGCCTAAAAGCTCGTGGCTTGATATTAGCCAAGCAAACTCTTAGTGATATATTCAAGAATCCATTTTATTGTGGCTATATCATCCATGCATATACAGATTATGAACCCAAAGAAGGTAAACATGAAAAATTAGTATCTGAAACTATTTTCAAGATAGTAAATGGCATAGAAACAAATAGTGGTTATACCCAAGATAAGGGAAATGCATTATATCCCCTCAATAATTTTATAAAATGTCCACAATGTAGTAAAAACACTTCTATCAATCATTTCTCAGGCTATGAACGAATAAAGAAAAAATCAGGAAAAACATATTACTATTATAAATGCAATACCAAAGGATGTAAGTGTAATACCAATCTTGAAAGTATGCATGACAAGTTTGCAAATAGATTATATTCATACTCATTGCCAAATGAAGTAAAACCTATATTTAGTAAAGTTCTGACCAAGCTATTTAAAGAGCAAAACAAATCAAATCTACAACAGCATAGAGAACTATCTAAAAAATTAACAGAGATAGAAAATCAAATCAATGAAGTTAGTTTAAAATATGGTTTGAGTAAAATTAATGGTGAAGTCTATAACATTACTATATCAACTTTGAAAGAAGATAAAGAGATTTTAAGCAAGGAAGTAAACAGACTTCATCAGACTGTCTCGAACTCGGTAGAATATGTTGATAAAACTATTGAAATGGCTTCTAATATAGGGAGTTTGTGGAAGAAAGGAGATTATAATATTCGTAAGAAAATACAGAAATTAGCTTATCCAAATGGCATCTTTTATGATAAGGAAAATCAGGAGTATCGAACCGATGGAGAGAACAAAGTATTTGAATTATTCGGTGAAATATCAAGTACTTACGAGGGGATAAATAAATCGGACAAACCCTTTTTATCAAGTTTGTCCGATGTAGTGGAGCATATCGGACTCGAACCGATCACCTTTAGACTGCCAGTCTAACGCTCTAGCCAGATGAGCTAATGCCCCAAATAGATTTTATGCAAATCTATAAAAATATTACTAGTTTTTATCCTTAGTAGTGGAATAATTGATGAAATCAGCTTCTAAAAAGTCAATAACTTCAGTTTCCCATCTTTCTTTTACAAATTTCACATGTTCTGGGTGTGAATTGTAGGCTTCGTACGCCTTTTCATCTTCGAAGAGCATTGTAAAATAGAACTTATATTCATTTTTACTGCTAATCTGTCTTTTTACTTCAAAGTTTTTGACAGTAGGTAAAGTGCTTAATATACGTTGCCCATCTTCTAAAAATAGCTTTTCTTCTGCAGAGTTCGCTTCATGCTTAAGGTTAAACATCACCGTATGTTGGATGTCGCTAGTTAATTCAACTTTTTTCGAAGAATTATCTCCGCATGCGGAAAATAGAATTGAAATGAATATAATAAAAAAGAAAGCTTTTTTCATGTAAAAAGATTATTATAAATCAATAATTTGCTTTTTGAGTTCTGGGTTTAATAGAGCTTGAGGAACAGCTTCTTTTATTTCGGATATGATGATATCTAGAACTCTCTCTCTAAGAAATTCGCGACGCGTTACTAAGCTAACTTCTCTTACCGGAGAAATTCCTTTCAAAGGGCGTACATTACGTTTTTGCTTTTCTGTAAGCTCATCGATAGCCATTTCGGGAATAATAGTTAGTCCACTATTATTATCTACTATATTAATAAGAGTATTGATGCTACCCGCCTCATAGGAGAAAAGAGAGTGAGAACTCTTGCGTTTTCTCATATTACAAATTCGTAATATCTGCCCCCGGAAGCAGTGCACTTCTTCTAATAGCCATAAGCGATTGATGTTTATATCATCTTCTTCTAATTCTTTCTTGGCATATAGGGATGTTTCTCTGGGAGAAACGTATGCATAGAAGCGCTCATAGTATATAGGATGTTCAGCTATTTTCTCATTTTTCAGAGGTGTGGCCAGTATAGCACCATCCAGAGAGCCATTCAATAATTTTTCTATGATCTGAACGGTTGTGGTTTCTTCTATAACAAGAACAATGTCGTAACCATTATGGTCATGCACCTTCATGAGTTTAGGAAGCAAATATGGAGCAATAGTTGGAATGATACCAAGTTTAAAAACTCCTTGTACAATTCCTTTTTCTTCTTGTATAATCTCTTTTATTTGCTTTACCTGAGATATTATAACTCTAGCTTGGTTTATGATTTGAGTACCAATAACTGTTGGTTGAACAGGTAGCTGGCTTCTATCAAATATTTTAACACCTAACTCGTCCTCTAGTTTTTGAATCATCATACTGAGGGTTGGTTGAGTAACAAAAGAGGCTTCTGCAGCCTTAGCAAAGTGACGATGATTGTCTACTGCTATGATATATTCCAGTTGTTGTATGTTCATATCCTACAATTTTGGTGTTTGGTTAATATTCGCGATTGCCAAATATGGAAGAGCCAATTCTTACCATTGTCGAGCCTTCTTCGATTGCTAATTTATAATCATCAGACATTCCCATCGAGATCTCAGAGAACTCGTCATTGTCAGAAAAGTAATTTTCTTTTATTTCTTCGAAGAAAATCTTTAGGCTGCGAAATTCTTCTTTTATTTTTTCATGGTTATCAGTGTTTGTGGCCATTCCCATTACACCACCAAGATAAGCATATTTGCAATCTTTCCAAAGCCCTTCTTCTAAAAATTGCTTACATTTTTCAAAAGAAAAGCCGTATTTAGCATCTTCTTCGGCTATATGAACTTCAAGCAAGCAGCGTATACGCTTATCTATTCTTGAAGCATGTTTTTCTATTTCATCCATTAATTTCCAACTGTCGAGACTCTGAACAGTGTGTATATACGGAACAATAGATTTTACTTTGTTGGTTTGCAAATGTCCAATAAAATGCCATTCTATATCTTGGGGTAGGGCAGTATGCTTCTTGTCTATTTCTTGCATTCTGCTTTCTCCGAAAATACGTTGTCCTGCATCATAGGCTTCTTGTATAGCTTCTATAGGATGAAACTTAGAAACGGCAACAAGTTTAACCTGTGTAGGTAAGTCTTTTTTTATAGCTTTTATTGTGTCAAAAACAAATCCCATTAGTAAGTGTTTAAGAAATAATTATTTTCTTTTTATCGTCTTCAGAGTATGGAAATACATCCATAATAGTTGTTTCAGCTAATGATGCTATTACATAGTCTGCAAGAGTGCCTTCCATTCCTTTTTCTACAACTTTCAATGCTTCTTTGATATCAGATGCCTGAGCTAACATTTGTGTTGCAGTTTTCTTTTCGGTACCACTCTTTTCGTCAAGAGTAACATACATTACTTTGGCTTTGAAGAAACGATCGCCGTTGTCATTAAAAAAGAGCTCTGATAATTTTGCTCTTTTTATATCGGTTATCGTAAATTCTCCTGTTATATATGGTCTTATTTCTTCTATTATGCGAGCTTCGGCTTCTGTAAAAGATAAAGCGTCAACTAAGTAAGGTTCTGTAACCTTCTTTTGCATTCCATTTTCCAACATCTTTTCGTAGGAAACTTTGCATTCGAACCAATTGTGCATATAAATTTATTCTTAATTAATTTAATCTATAATTATTGGACACAAATTTAGCAAATTTAATTAAGAATGTCTATCACTTGATAAAAAAAGCTTATCTCTGATGCTTAAAATAAAGGGTCTGCAAAATTAATTGCAAACCCTATATTGTTTATTTTCTTATATGATCAGATTATTCTCTGTCCTGAAATTTGTAGTCGGCCAACATTTCTTGTAGACGTTTTCTTGCGAAGAAAATACGGCTTTTTACAGTTCCAATAGGAAGTTTAAGCTGTTGAGCTATCTCTTCGTATTTATATCCTGATACATGCATCGAGAATGGAACTTTGTATTCATCGGCAAAGCTATTAATAACTTTTGTTATCTCAGAGATTGTATATGCACCTTCTGGAGTGTCAAAACCTGAGTTCTGAGGCATGTTGAGATGATAAAGATTTTCAGTTTGGTCAATTATCGTTTGGCTGCGTACAACACGTCTATAATTGTTTACAAAAATGTTGTGCATTATGGTAAATACCCAACCTTTGAAGTTTACGTTTTCGTAATATTTTTCTTTATTATCTAATGCTCGTAGAGTCGTTTCTTGTAATAGGTCTTTCGCTTCTTCTCTGTTAGATGTTAAAGTAAGTGCGAAGTTCATCATATTGTTCTGTAAATCAATAAGTTTGTCTTCAAACTGGTGGCTGCTGCCTAATATTGTTTTCTTCATACCGTAAAGAATTTAGTACATTCAACAATTATAAAACGAAGAAAAGCAGTGGTTGATTATATTAATGTTTATAAAAAAGATAACCATTGGTCCATTTTGGCTACTCATTCGTTAAAACAAATTTACACAGTTTTTTTTTACTTGGATAAAAAAACGATTTAAAGAATAAAATAGAATGTTAAAAAAGAAAAACATTACGCTTAATGTGTTTGTAATCATTGCTTTGTGTTTTTAAACAAACTATAGTATATCTTATAGATAATTTTTATTAAGTAAAGAACGCTATAAATAGATGCTTTTCTGATCCGACAAAATGTCACGTTGGCTCATTTTGGCATTTATTTTGTCTCCATCTTAAACAAAGATAACATTATTTATATAATAAACAAGATATTATGGAACAAAAAGGAAAAATAGGTGTAACAACGGAAAATATTTTCCCTATTATTAAAAAGTTTTTGTATAGCGATCATGAAATATTTTTAAGAGAATTAGTTTCTAATGCTGTAGATGCTACTCAAAAGCTTAAAACTTATTCATCTATAGGTGAATATAAAGGAGATTTAGGAAGTCTTTCGGTAAATGTAATTGTCGATAAGGACAAGGGTACCTTGACAATTTCCGATAAAGGTATTGGTATGACTAATGAAGAAATAGACAAATACATTAATCAAATTGCCTTTTCTTCAGCAAATGAGTTTCTTGATAAATATAAGAATGATGCAAATTCTATTATCGGACACTTTGGATTAGGTTTCTACTCTTCTTTCATGGTTTCGAAGAAAGTGGAAATAATAACTAAGTCATATAAAGATGGTGCGGAAGCTGTTAAGTGGAGTTGTGATGGGTCGCCGGAATATACAATAGAGAAAGCGGAAAAGGAAGAACGAGGCACTGATATTATCTTATATATTGATGATGAAAATAAAAACTTCTTAGAAAAGTCTGAAATAGATAGATTATTGAAGAAATATTGTCGCTTCTTACCGGTTCCTATTGTTTTTGGAAAGAAAACAGAATGGAAAGATGGTAAGTCTGTAGAGACAGAGGAAGACAATGTGATCAATGATACAAATCCTTTATGGACACGTAAGCCTGCGGATTTAAAAGATGAAGACTATAAAAAATTCTATCAGGAATTGTATCCATTTTCAGATGAACCAATGTTCTGGATACACCTGAATGTGGATTATCCATTCAAATTGACAGGAATTCTTTATTTCCCTCAGGTAAAGAGTAATATAGATCTGAATAAAAATAAGATTCAACTATACAGTAATCAAGTGTTTGTTACAGACTCGGTAGAAGGTATTGTTCCTGAATTTCTTACCTTGATGCATGGTGTAATTGATTCTCCTGATATTCCTTTGAATGTGTCGCGTTCATATCTTCAAAGCGATCAGAATGTGAAGAAAATATCGAATCACATTACTAAGAAGGTTGCAGATAGACTAGAAGATATATTTAAGAATGACCGAGCCCAGTTTGAAGAAAAATGGGATAGCTTGAAGTTGTTTATTGAATATGGTATATTAACAGACGAGAAGTTTTATGACAGGGCTCAAAAATTCTGTTTGTTGAAAAATACAGATGGAAAAGCATTCACTTTTGAAGAATATAAAACTCTGATATCAACAAATCAAACAGATAAAGGAGGTAATGTTATCTATTTGTATGCAAGTAATAAAGAAGAACAATATGCATATATAAGTACAGCTAAGGATAAGGGGTACGATGTTATTTTATTTGATGGGCAGCTTGATGTGCATATGGCTGGTTTCTTAGAGCAAAAATTTGAGAAAAGCCGCTTTGTACGAGTAGATAGTGATACGATTGACAATCTGATACAAAAAGAAGATATGAAGGAGGTCAAACTATCTGACAAAGAAAAAGAAAATCTAAGTGAAGTATTCAAGTCTCAATTGCCAAGCATAGATAAGACCGAATTTATTGTTGACTATAAGGCATTGAGTGAAACTTCTCAGCCGCTTCAAATAACCCAAAATGAATTCATGCGTCGAATGAAAGAAATGTCTGCTATGCAGGCAGGTATGAGTTTTTACGGAGATATGCCAAATAGCTACAATTTAGTTCTTAATGTAGAGCATCCTTTGATCAAAAAAATTGTAGCAGATGTAGAGGGAAAAGAAAAAGAAGAGGTAGATGCATATGCAAAAGATAACTCAAAGGTTCGTCAATTAATTGACTTAGCATTGCTTTCTAATGGTATGCTAAAAGGGGAAGCCTTGAATAACTTTATAAAAAGAAATATGGATAGTGTAAATGAATAATTTATTTATAACTATTGATTAGTTCTTTTTTAATAATATTTCAGAATAGCCGATAGAATTACAACAGGTTCTATCGGCTATTTTACTTTGTAGCAAATTTATCTATCTTTGCCAGAATGAAATCAATTAAAATGTAAATAATAAAGAAATCTACTATGAGAAATTTATTCTATGTATTATTATTAAGCATATTATTTCTAAACTTAGGTTGTACTGAAACTTCTAAATGGGAACCTCTTTTTCCTAATGATGGTACACCACAAGGATGGTTTTCCGGACATTGGGCAGATGTTGCTAACCCTGCACCCGAAGGAACTGACTGGCAAGTTAAAGATGGAGTATTAACAAATGAAGGTGTAAGGGGAGGTTGGCTACTTAGTGAAAAAGAATATGCAAACTTTGAGCTTAAATTTGATTTCTTGTTAGGTGATAGAGGAAATAGCGGGTGTGCTCTACGTGTGCCAGCCAAAGGAGATCCTGCTTTTGATGGTATTGAACTTCAAATGGCAGATTTTAGGTATAATCAAGAGGCTACAGACTCAGAGTTGACAGGTGGTATTTATAGGGCAATAGCTCCTAAAGAACAAGTGTATAAACCGAACGAGTGGAATAGTTATTGGATTGTTTGTGATGGACCTCATATTAAAGTTGAGCTGAATGGTGTCTTAATTCAGGACTTTAATATGGGAGATTATGATATGACAGTAATGAGACATAACGGAGAAGAAGCTGTGCCTATAAACAAAAGACCTCTTCGCGGTCATATTGGTTTTCAAGAATTGAGTAGAGACTCTAAAGCTCAGATTAAAAATATAATGATCAAAGAGTTGAAATAAATCGATCGCTCCAGTAAATTAAAAAGCTGACAGAATATCTGTCAGCTTTTTAATTTTATTCTCTGATAATCTTAACTTCTCCATTTTTGCCAAGCTTAATGATGCTAGAAGCTTTTGCTTTGCTCAGGTCGTCTTGTCTATATTTGACTATATAATCTACTCCATTTTTTATTTCCTCACTAATTTCGTCAAAATTGGCAGGAGCGGGTTCTCCGCTGATATTAGCAGATGTAGAGACTAATGCCTTACGGAATCGTTTACATAGCTCATAAGAAAACTTTTCTTTTGTAATGCGTATAGCTAAACTTCCGTCTTCTGCTACTAGATTTGTTGCTACGTTGCGAGCATTGTCGTAAATTATCGTCAAAGGTTTGTCTGAGAGCTCAATTAGGTCTAAAGCTATATCAGGCACGTCTTGTATATAATAGTCCAGTTTAACAGAATTGTCTAATAAAGTAATCAAAGCTTTGCTGTCTACGCGTTTTTTTAGCTCGTATACTTTTTTTACAGCCTCTTCGTTTGTTGCATCACATCCTATGCCCCAAATAGTATCGGTAGGGTACAATATTAAGCCTCCGGCTACTAATACATCAAAAGCCTTTTTTATATCGTTATTCATTCTTTTTGTTTATTATTGAGTAATTGATAAATACATACATCTTCGAATGTATCGGTGCGTTGTATCCATTCTTTTAATATGCCGGTTTCTTCATATCCGGACTTTTTGAAAAGAGTGATACTTTTTTTATTATTGATTGATATATATGCATATAGTTGATTGAAGAATAAGAAATCGAAAGCATACTCATTAATCAAATCTAAAGCTAGCTTTGCATATCCTTTCTGTCTGTATTCCTTATCTATCAAGATGCCAACACCAGCTCTGCGATTGTGAGCATCAATATCATACAAATCAATTGTGCCAATTGTATGTCCTCCTTCGGTTAAGCATATCATCAGTCGCAACTGCTTACTTTGATACAAATCCATCTCCAATGCATCTTTGATATATTGACGAAGTGCCAATTTTGAATATGGAGCTAGAGTATTTCCATGAAGCCACAATGTACTGGAGTTTTCCCATTTGTAGAGAATATCCAAATCTTCGGGCTCTAAAGCTCTAAGTTTTATGATAGGGTTTTCTAGCAACATCTCTTTTCTTTATCTAACGGGGGTTAATACCCATCTCTTTCAAACATTTCACCTAAGCGAATGAAGAAGTTTTTCTTTCTTCTAACCCGTTGGTTTTCGCCCGATGACATCATTATTCGCTCGAAAGAAGTTTCACCTCTTTCCATTGCTCTGATAGCATGGTAAATAACACCCCAATCAGGTAGCCCTCCTAAATTTCTGTCATCGATGAATAAATCAGCATTGAGTTTGCGCGATGCGGTGCTTACATCTTCTTCCGGATAGTTCTTATTCGCTGCAAAAAACTTAAGTCCTTTACTTTCGCAGTAGTCAACAGCCTCTTGTAAGAGCTCATCAGTTCTTACAGACCACATGAGTAAAACGTGTCCGTCTTTTTGGAGTTTTAATAAAGTTTCTATCGCAAATGGAATAGGACGTCCTATTTTAGGATATTTATGTTCTACAATTGTTCCATCAAAATCAACAGCAATAATCATAATTATAGTGTGTTATAGTTTACATTCTGTAAGACTCATTAAACAAGGTTCGGTTTAAAATGGAGCGTCCAAGAGTAACTTCATCGGCATACTCAATTTCATCACCTATCGAAATTCCTCTGGCTATCATAGATACTTTTATATTTAGCGGCGCTAATTTTTTGTATATATAAAAGTTCGTTGTATCTCCTTCCATTGTTGTACTCAAAGCTAATATAATTTCTTTTATATTGCCCCTTCCTGCACGCTCTATTAAGCTATCTATTTCTAAGTCTGCAGGTCCAATGCCATCAATAGGGGATATGATACCGCCTAATACGTGGTATAAACCTTTATACTGCATTGTGTTTTCTATAGCCATCACTTCCTTAATGTTTTCAACAACACATATCGTTGACGCATCTCTTGATTTGTCGGAACAGATAGGGCATATATTTCCATCAGAAATATTGTGACACACACTGCAGTATTTTACTTCTTGTTTTAGCTTAATAAGAGAATGAGAGAAATTGTTTACCATAGCATCATCTTGCCGAAGTAGGTATAATATCAACCTTAAGGCTGTTTTTCTACCTATTCCCGGAAGCTTGGCAAACTCGTTTACTGCATTTTCGAGCAATACAGAAGGATATTTTTGAATCATTTTTATTTTTACCTAATTTAGAGATGTAAAGATATGAATATTTCATGGATTCTATAAATAAGTATTAGCTCGGAATTAATGTTATTTATAAGAGATAATCTGGATAGTATTTATTTAAGAGTCTCTTTGTTGATAAATAACAATAGGTTAAAGTCGAATTGTTTATTAAAGCCAGTTGTTTCTAATCTTGTTTAGCATCGTTTTTAGATATTATTTCAATAAATAATCTTAAGACTAGAATATACCTTTTGAAGGTTGGGGTGTGGTCTTGTTTTTTTTAATACTTTTGCATACTTAAAGTGTAGTGTTATTAGACGGTTTAAGCAAATATTTTTATCTGTTTTAGGCATAATTATCGGAGTGATTATGCTTTCTTTTGGACTTTTGAACACATCAAAGGTGCAAGAGTATGCCAAAGATTTGATTGTAGAAGAATTGAAAAAGAAAATAGGGTCTGATCTTGGAGTCGGACGTTTACATTTTCAGCCATTTAATACGATCGAATTAGATAGCCTTTATTTATACGATTTATCTAAGGAAAAAATATTAGTGGCAGATCGGGTTTCTGCAGGGGTCGATCTGTTCTCTCTGTTGAAAGGAGAGTTAGTCATAACTTCTGCATGGCTTACCGATTTTGAAGTGTATTTGTCTAAAGAAACACCTGAGAGTCCTTTAAATATTCAGTATGTTATAGATGCTTTTAAGTCTAAAGATGAACGTCCGAAATCGAAAATAAACTTTGTGCTTAATGCGCTTAATGTTTCGAATGGTAAATTGAATTATGATTTGAAAAGTGCTCCGGAAAAAAATGACAAATTTGATGTAAATCATATTGCAATTACTGATTTTGAGGGGAAGTTTGCTTTGAAATCTTTAGAATCAGACTCCCTGAATATTCAAGTGCGAAAAATAAGCCTAAAAGAAAAGAGTGGATTTGAGCTATCAAATTTGGTCTTTAGATTAGTTTCTCAGGAGAAAAAATATTCTGTTCGAGGTTTTAAATTAGATCTTCCGGGGTCAAACCTGGTGTTCGATAAATGTGCTTTGGATCTGACTCCCATTAGTGATACAGCTAAAGTTTTGGACTATGCGAAACTGGATTTAAAGATAGGTTCTTCGATTATTACACCTAAAGATATATCATCATTAGTGCCATTTTTTCAATATTTTGAAGACGATATTCGTTTAGAAGGGCATATAAAGGGAAGTATGGATGATCTTCTAGTCCAAGATTTATCCATATCAGAAAGTGATAAACTTCGTTTGATAGCTAATGCTGAAATTAAAGATCTTCGATTTCCTGATAAAACTTATCTGCTTGGTAGTATTGATGAGCTTTTTATAGCTAACAGATCTTTAGAAAATATTGTAAATAATTTTTCCAAGAATAAGAAGAAACTACCTTCTGTATTGAAAAATATAGGTACAATATCTTTTGTGGGAGATATATCGGGATATCTAAAACAGCTTACAGCCTTTGGTAGTCTAGATACTGATTTAGGTATAGTTAAAACAGACCTCTTGTTCGGATTTAACCCTAGAAATGGTGTTCGTTCTTATTTTGAAGGAAAAGTTTATACTACAGATTTCAATTTAGGAAAATTGGCTAACAATAAGGATTTAGGAGATATATCCCTAAACATAGCGGTTGATCTTGTTCAAAATACCTATGGGAAAATGAAAGGAACAGCAGAAGGTATGGTGCGGGACTTTGACTATAAAGGATACACTTATGATGAAATATTATTCAACGGTGGTTATGACGGTTTAAAAATAGATGGAAATTTAGCCCTAAATGATAAAAATGGATATCTTAATATAGATGGTTTGTTTGACTTGTCGGATAAAGAGAATCCAGACTTAAACTTTAAAGCCCAAGCTCATAATATTCAATTGGGAGAGTTGAATATTATGAAGAATATGGAACAATCTCACCTCTCATTTAAGATCGATGCTGACTTTAGAGGGAAGGATATAGATAATGCTGAGGGATATATTAAGATAGACTCAGTCGATTTTATACGGAAAGATAAACTATTCCAACTAGATAAATTCTTGTTGAATATCTCAGGTTTAGCTGATAATAGGGAATTAACTGTAGAATCAGACATAATCAATGGGAATATAAAAGGCGCTTATTCTTTCTCTTCTATAGCAACAAATATTCAGCAAAGTTTACAACCTTATTTGTCAGCTTTGGTTAAAGTAAATACAAAGAAAAAACCGGATGACAAGGATAATATATTCACATTCGATTTTCATCTAAATCGTACTGATAGTCTAAGTGATATTCTTAACTTACCGGTAACAATACATGAATATGCTGATATAAAAGGCTCTTATAACAACATAACGGATCGATTTAATCTTGAAGTCAGCTCACCTTCTATAAAAGCCGGAGGAATGAAGATTAGGGAAAGTCACATACTTGTAGAAAACCCAAACGATACTTTGACGGCAACTATCAACACTATTGTTTTAGGGAAGAAGGATGTAGAGAATAATGTTACTATAGCTTCCATGTTGAATAATAATAAGATTAATACAAATATCTATTTAACAAATGAGGCTCAGCAAAAAGCTGAAGGAGCATTTCATATTAATACAGAGTTTATAAAAGAAGAGGATATACCATTAGCTGTTGATATTAATATCTTACCAAGTGAATTGTTCCTCAATAATGCATCCTGGAAGATGGAGCAATCGGATGTATATATACAAAATAAATCTTATTCGGTGAATAATTTCTTGGTTTATAATGAGAATGGAGAGCAAGAAATAAAAATAAATGGAAGATATTCAAATGATCAGGATGATGTGTTGAAGTCCGAATTGAAAAATATTGACTTGGAGTATATATTTCAGACACTTGCAATAGATGCTCTTCAATTTGGTGGATATACGACAGGTAGTTTAAATGTGTCGACAGTGGAATCGAAACCTTATGCAACTACGAATCTGAATGTTACTGATTTTAAATTTAATGGGACAGAATTAGGACATTTAAGCCTATTTAGTGAACTGGACAAGGAAACAAATCAGGTCGCTATGGATGGTTTGATAACTAGTAAGGAGAATAAACTGACAAAGGTAGAAGGCTCTATTGACCCAATAAAGCAACGACTATCTATTAATTTTGATGCAGATAGTGTCGATGTTAGTTTCTTGAACAAATATGCGGCAACATTATTTGATAATATAACCGGACGTGGCTCTGGAAATGTACATCTGTTCGGAGACTTCTCTAATGTGACAGTCGAGGGTAAAGCTTTTATACAGGATGGAGGTTTAGGTATCAAATTTCTGAATACATATTACATATTCACTGATACAGTCTACATGAAGAAGGATTTGATCTATTTTGACAATCTGACTTTATTGGATCAGAACAATAATAGGGCCATTGCAAGTGGAAAAGTCTCACATGACTATTTCCGCGATTTTAATTATTTGGTTAACTTATCGGCTGACAATTTCCTTTTATATAATGCGACTCAGGTTCAGAATCCTATTTTCTATGGTAAGGTATTGGGCAGCGGAAGTGGTACGATTAGTGGGGATGAGAAGATTGTTGATTTGGACATAAGGATGAAAACTGAGGATCAAACAGTTATTCGTATGAATTTCATGGATGAAACAATCAACGAATACTCTTTCATTACTTATAAAAGTCAGCAAGAGGAAGATTCAGTAAAAGTTCCAAAGTCGAAGATGTTAACTCCTATAAAAACAGATTCGGAAATGGCTATTAATATGAACTTTTATGTTGATGCAACCCCTGATGCTGTAGTAGAACTAGTAATGGATCCGGTAGGAGGTGATATTCTTAGAGGATCGGGAAGTGGAGCGATGCAGTTTCAATGGAACACAAAATCTTCTCCACGTCTTTTCGGAACATATAATATAAACAGAGGTAGTTATAACTTCACTTTCCAGCGTATTATGGAACGTCGGTTCACTATACTTGATGGAAGTAGTGTACAGTTCCGAGGCGATCCATTCGAAGCTAATCTGGACGTAGAGGCAATGTATAAGGTTAATGCCAGTTTGGGCGATTTGGATAAGAATCTGGCACAATTTACTGGTCAGACTACAATTCCGGTTAATTGTATTCTTAAATTGACAGGTCAATTACAACGCCCTACCATCGGCTTAGACTTGAAATTTCCTTCTACTGATGCAGAGATCGAACGTCAGGTTAAAAACATTATTAATACTGAAGATGAAATCAATAAACAGGTTGCCTATCTGTTGATTCTGTCTAAGTTTAGAGCTCCACGAGGAGCCGAAGTGGATAGTCCTACTTCAGACTTTGCTGCCTTAGCGTCAGCTACGCTATCGAATCAGTTAACCAATATTGTAAGTCAGATAGATGATAGATGGCAGTTGGGAACAAACTTACGCTATAGTGACAGAGACATGACCTATACTGAGGCTGAATTATTACTGTCTAGCCAGCTATTGAATGATAGACTTCTTATCAATGGAAACTTCGGATATCGCAACGATATTAATGCCGATAGAGAAGCAATGGTAGCAGATGTAGATATTGAGTATTTGCTTAACAATGCTGGAACCTGGCGTATTAAGGCTTACAATCACTACAACGAGAAATATTATTACACATTAAGAGCCACACAGACTCAAGGAATAGGTATTATATATAAAAAGGACTTTGATAACTTTAAGGAACTTTTTGTTAGACCCCAAAAACGTAAGAAGACTTTATCTGAATATCTTATGCCTTTGCTTCCTGACTCCTTGCAAAAAGGAAGTGAATTGAGCCCTTTTGTTAAGATCAAGAAATAATGCTAACTCCGGAATTATTAGACTTTGTGAAAGAGCATGAAAAAGATGATATTCGTGCTTTGGCTTTACAAGCTAAGAAATATGCCCATATTGACATGGAGTTGGCTATACGTCAGATACAGGGAAGGAAAATAGCTAAAGATAAGTTGCCAACATGGTATGGCTATGAGCAGATAATCTATCCGAAACACCTTTCGCTCGAACAGAGTTCTTCAGAGCAAACAGCCTTATATAAAGCTTCGTTATGTAGTGGAGATTCCTTAGTTGATTTGACCGGAGGTTTAGGTGTTGATTTTTCTTTTATGTCAAAGTCATTTTCTAAAGCGATCTATGTAGAGCAACAAGAGGAGTTGACTGAGATTGCAACCGAGAATTTTCAGACACTGGGTTTAAGCAACGCAGAGGTAATAAATCAGGATAGTGTATCTTATTTGCGAACAATGCCTAAAGTAGATACTATATTTATAGATCCGGCTCGTCGCAATAATGTGGGGAAGAAAACAGTTTTGATCGAAGATTGTACTCCAAACCTTATAGAGATAGAAGATCTTCTGGAAGAGAAAGCCAAAGAAAAGGTGATCATCAAGCTGTCGCCTATGCTTGATATTACATTGGCATTGAACACTCTGGAAGGGATTACAGATGTACATATTGTTAGTGTAAACAACGAATGTAAAGAGTTGTTGTTTGTTAAGGATAAGAGAGTAGGGGAGCAGCCTGTTCAATTTCACTGCATCAATATTAGAAACGATAAAACGGATACATACATTTTTACTAAAGAGCAAGAAGAGTCTGCGAAGATTAATTACAGGTCAAATGCAGGAAAATATCTATATGAACCCAATGCATCAATACTAAAAGCGGGAGCCTATAAGTCTATTGTTCAGTCTTATGGGATTGATAAATTGCACGTTAACAGTCATTTATATAGTAGTGATGTGCTTATGAAAGATTTCGATGGGCGTATCTTACTGATAAACAATATTTTAAGTTTTAGTAAAAAAGATATTAAAGATCACCTCTCTAAAATAGGGCAGGCTAATATAACTGTCCGAAATTTTCCTCTTTCGGTTCAGGAAATCAGAAAAAAGACCAAGATAAAAGAAGGTGGAGATATTTATATTTTCGCTACCACTATGACAGATGAAAAGAAGGTTTTGCTGGTTTGCGAGAAGATAAAGTGATTATTTTTCTCTTGAATATATTGTTTGTACACCTATAAGACTATCGTAACGTTGCCCCGAAGGTCGGTAATATACATAGATGATATATTCATTCTCTGTCTCGTGGTAATTCCCTTCTATTTTTGAAGTAGAAAAACGATTTCCTGACTTTGTTAAATATTGATAGTTATACATCCCTTGTTTAAGGAGTAATGAAAGATAATAGACCTTATTACCTTCATCATATAGCATTTTATATTTTTCCGAAAACGTATTGTTTGTAAAATCACCATTTATATAAATATCATCAGAAATAGGTTCTTCCATTGGTATCGTAAAATTGGTAACAAAGTAATCGGCTTCTATATTATTATCTTCTCCCTCATTGGTACGGATAAAGAATTTTCCGTTCTGATCCTGATCGTAGCTGTAGCCGCGATTTGCCCGAACCTTATCGGCTGCAATATCCATGATATAGGTCGGACGTCTGTATTCAATGTGAGCTACATTCATCCCATTTGAGCGATAACTGGATGTCTCGAAACGTCTGTATTCATTACCGGCTTCAAATATGAGATCTCTGTTGTGTTCAAATATCAATTTTCCGGGGTTAACATATGTAGGTTTCAACTTTGCCTTTTCATTATCAAGCCTGTTATTCTGTTGAGCAAAAATAATAAGTTCGGTATGAGGGTCTCTTATATTCATTCCTTGATGATGTAGCGTAAAAGATAGCTGCTGGTGGTTTCTGTTTGTATCGATATCTGTATTTGACGATACGGAGGATGCTATGCTCAGCTGATTATCTACAACAGAGAAGCATGCTGTCAATAGTACTGTTTCCGGATCATCTTCTTCGTATATTTCAACTACATAATTACCCGACAATTTTAGTTGTATCTCATTGTTTGGTATTCGCAGGCTAAAGTGCGTGTATTCGACAGTGGTGTTGATTGATGGATCGTAAGTGTCTATATAATTATCGTTGAATCCCGACATGTAGTCGATCTCTGATATTGAAGAACTTACTTTCCAATAAGCGTCGCAATGCAATACTCTATATCTTAATCTATTGAAGGAATCCTCGGAAATACGGTCGAAGTCGATCTTCACAAAGTCTCCTTTATTCAGTTCTATAATTGGTTTGAAATTCGAATTCCCATTTTTGCTTACTTCTATCGTATGTATTTCGGGAGACAAAGCCTGTGTTCTGTAGGGCTGCGCCAATAATAAATTGCAAAAAAATAATAGAATGAAGGTCGCTTTATATTTCATCATTAATCTCGTTTGAATACTTTATCAGTAAAGCAAATGTAATAAAAAAACTGTAAGACATTCTATCTTACAGTTTCTTAACGGAATATATAACGTATATATTTTATTCTTCAAAGTCTTCTTTCATATTGTGGAATACGTTTTGAACGTCTTCGTCATCCTCGAATTTATCCAATAGTTTTTGGATCTGTTCTTGTTGCTCCTTCGACAACTCTTTTAAGTCGTTAGGAATACGTTCGAACTCTGCACTGTGAATTTCAAAGCCATTTTCCTCCAGATATTTTTGAATATCAGAGTATGATTTAAACTCACCATACAATATAATATCGTCTCCATCTTGTTCTACTTCGTCTACACCATAGTCGATTAACTCAAGTTCAAGATCTTCCAACGAAACACCTTCTTTGGCTGATATCTTAAATACACATTTGTGATCGAAAAGAAACTCCAAGCTTCCCGATGTTCCGAGAGAACCTCCGAACTTATTGAAATAGCTGCGTACATTTGCTACTGTACGAGTAGGATTGTCCGTTGCAGTTTCAACAAATATTGCGATACCAAAAGGTCCGTATCCTTCGTAGTTTACTTCTTTATAGTCAGCCTCATCTTTCGATATTGCTTTTTTTATCGCACGTTCAACATTTTCTTTCGGCATGTTTTCTTTCTTCGCTTGTTGCTCCAACACACGAAGACGTGGGTTTGTATCCGGGTCAGGTCCACCTTCTTTTACGGCTATGGTAATTTGTTTACCAAGCTTAGTGAACACTCGGGCCATATTGCCCCAACGTTTCATTTTTGTTGCTTTGCGATATTCAAACGCTCTTCCCATGGGTATTTAAAATTTCTAATGTTGTTTTATTTTGCTATGCAAAAGTATAAAAAATATTACATATAAGCTAAGTATAAAAGCTTTAATCGGAATAAATCTAAGCTCATTATTTTATTGAATTCTAAGCCTCTTTTTCGACTTTAAAGCAGTTTTGTTACTTTCAGATCTTCTTTTTTTACATATTTGCTAAATGTATATTTTGGCATAGCCAAAGCCATTCCTGCTAAAATGTGTTGTCCTTTGATTCCTATTGTATTACGGATAATATCTTCTGTATCCATCATGGACAATCGCCTCAGATATCCGGTATAGAAATGAGCGACATCCAAAGCTTCGGCCATCAAGGAGGCATTCTGATACGAAAGATTTGCATCGGGAGTAAACTCGATATCTTCGCAATGGATAAGGATTAAAGCAGTAGCTCCCCGAAGAATAACCTCATATCCATTATTATAAACCTGACTTAAACGTTGAAAATATAGACCTTTCTTTCTTATTTCTGCATCATCAGACTTGCTAAACTGTATATATAGATTATTGCAAACATCTATACATGCTTTGTGTACAGCTTGTAATGTCGACGGATTGGTTATGAGTGTATATTTCAAAGGACGTTTGTTTTTCGCTGTAGGTGCAAGGTTAGCCGCTTCAAGTATCATATCCAGATATTCCATCGGAATTGGCTTTTGAGAAAATGCTCTGTTTGATCTTCTCTTATGCATCAGTTCAAGTAATGATTCGGCTGAAGGCAATATCTCTTTCTTTACATTATATACTTTATAGAAGGAGGAGTGATGAACCGAATCGGTAGGACAGATCGATACACACTGTGTACATTCTAAGCATGTTTGTAAGTTGATAACACCTATTTCGCCTTTATCTTCAGTCTGAGTCAATATACGAACCGGACAAACGGAAACACATTGTCCGCAACGGATACAAGTGTCTTTATCTATCTCTAGTTTAATCATCGTTTTTTCGTTTTATTTCCAGATGGCAAAGATACGAAAGATTGGTTTGTTTCGAATCGATCAGTTTAGAATGGGGTATTAGTCGTACAATAGTTTTTAAAAACTCGTTTAATCTTAAAGTGTTATCTTTGTATGATCAAAAAGGAGGATATATGTCAAAAAAACGTAAAACTTTATCATACGTACTGAAGAAGAATAAAGAAGAACTTTCGAAAATCTATTACAAATACATATTTTTAATAATAATATTGGGTAGTCTTTTTATAGGAATTTTGTTCTATAAGCTAGATGCTCATATATTATTGTTTGGCGATACTCCTTCTGCCTTAGGAGAGTATGTGAAAACTGTTGCAACTGTAATGGGAGGCGGTCTTGTTGTGCTTGGTTTGTGGATTAATAACAGACGTGTTGCAGAACAAACCCGACAGAACAATATTAACGAAAAAGGGCAGATTAACAGTCGCTTCAAGGATGCTGCAACACTTTTGGATAGTGGGAGTGTGAGTTCTATGTTGTCGGGTGTATATGCACTTCATCAAATTGCTCTCGAATCATCGGTAGGCGATGAACGGCAGAGAGGATATGTAAAGATTATTCATGAAATTCTAAGTGCTTTTGTACGTGAGAATACGGAGAAAATAGTCAATAAGGAAGAAGGTACAGAGTGGCTGATAAACAAGAAGCCAACGATAGTGATTCAAACTATTATGACAGTTTTATTTAAGAATAATGAATTCGTTTATAGTGACCTTATGACAGATCTTTCGCATTGTATTTTCGAAGATATCGATCTTGATCAGGCACATATAGAGAATGTAGACTTTACAAAAACAAAATTCATACGAACATCAGCTAAAGAGTGTAGTTTTATTTCTTGTTATATGGATAATGCCTTTGTGGAACAGACTGATTTTTCGAATACTCGATTCGAAAAAGTTGTTTTCGATAACTCACATATTCACAATTCCACTTTCGAAGAAAGTCAATTCGATCAGTGCGATCTTTGGGATACCATTATTGCTGATACTTCATTTAATAAAGCGAAGTTCAAGAACGTAGATTTTCAGAATACAATTTTCGAAGAAAACGTTGATTTCCGAAACACTGTATTAGAGCAATATTCGTTAGAAGAAATAAGAACTCAGTCGGCAGAGTTGACCAAGGCTTAGTTGAAAAGAATAGTAAGCGGATATAAAAAGCGAGTCGTAAATTTTTTACGGCTCGCTTCTCTTTTATTCTATTTAGTAGGTAACTTCTTTAGATTTATCTTTGGTTTCTTATCATTAATAGTATTTCTTTCGAAAACACTTTTATAGATTGTGTTATCATCAAAGAAACCGCAATTTTTCAAGTAGAAGCAGTTCCCTTTTATTCCTCCTTGATAGTCTTGTCTAACTCCGGAATTGGCAGTTGCATCATATGTAAATGTTCCTTCAGATACTTGCATCCACTTTCCTTTGTTGGTTACAGCCCACTGATTGCCAAATAGTACTTCTCTTGTTATATAGCCCTGCTCAGGTATAAAATTTTCGAGGAAAGAATGCGCTCCTTGATACCAAGTATCCGTTTTAGGACGAGAGAAGCTAGCTATTAATCTCCAGCGATTTTCGTCTGTAGCATAAAAGTAAGACGTGAAAACGGTATTGCCTTTGCCATCAGGACGTATGCGGGTTAGAAATTTATAGGTAGTACCCGCTTTCCAAGAGTATTTCAGGTAGCTTTGTCCTCCTGAACCTTCATTCCCGAATTCTCCGATATGTACATCTTCTCCACGAGCTAATGTTTTTATCCTATCTTCTTCCGGTATTTCATTCGGATCGTCAGTGGTGAAAGGACTCCATACTGAGAAAAGAACGCGTCTTTCGTTCGGACTGTTTACCTGCATCCCAAAGTAACCGCCATTGAATCCGTTTGACATGTAGTACGAACCAATAACATCTTGTCCTTCGGGCACAGTTACTTCATTGTAGAACCATTCTATATCTTCACCTTGAGGGAGTGTGTATTTCATATGAACGGAAGGGCCACGTCTTGCCCAATAGGTTCCGAATTCTTTGACAAAGTATATCGTTTTTTCTGCAGCAGAGCCACTCACTATAATATCCGATATGTCGGCATACACATCACCTTTCTTGTCGATTGCTTCAAGGTCGATACGTACATATCCGGCTTTGTCCACATTTATCTGACCCACAGGAATTATTGACCAGCTATTATTTTTAAGAACTATTTCTTGCGAAGTATTATTTATTGAGACCTTAATCGTAGAACCTTCTCCAACAGTCTTGGTACGAAGAGACACATTTAACGATCCCGGATTAGAAACTTTAAACCAAGAAGAAAATTTGAGTACAGGATTATTCCAATTTGTGATACCTGCTTCACTCAGCGCATTTCGATCTCGTTGTTCGCCAGTAATATAAGTATTCCCATCGATCGGGATACTAATTATTTGTAGAACATTTTCTTGTGTGTTTTGGGCAAAAAGAAGCCCTCCTGTCAATAATAAGTAGAAAAATAAGGTTAGAATCTTTTTCATGTCTTTCTGTATGATTTAGTTTGATTACCCAAAGGTAAACAATTATAATAAAACAAAAGGATTCCCTAAAAGAGAATCCTTTGTATATAAGCGATATTAATATCTTTTATCTCAACTGAGCACCAAGCTCATTTTCCAGCGATTTCTGTATTTTTTGCATGATGGCGTCAATTTGCTTGTCGCTTAGTGTCTTTTCATCATCTTGCAACACGAAGTTGACAGCATATGATTTCTTGCCTTCCGGTAAGTTCTTGCCTTCGTATACGTCAAACAGAGTAACGTCTTTCAGAAGTTTACGTTCTGCTTTATAGGCAATCTTCTCTATGTCGTCAAATAATACATTCTTGTCTAACAATAAAGCTAAGTCTCTTTTTACAGCTGGGAATTTAGAAATGTCAGAAGATAGTACACTATGTTTCTTAATCTCTTTCATCAAAGCCCCCCAATTTAGTTCTGCAAAGAAAACATCCGAATTAATATCTTGTGCTTTCAGCACTTTTTTGCTAACAATACCTATAACACCTAACGATTTTCCTTTTCCTTTGGCTTGTATGTCGATTGCTGTGCTGAATAGTTCATTTGAGAATTGCTTGTATTCATATCTGTTGGTTGTGATACCCAAACGTGTGAATATATTCTCTACATGAGCTTTTAGCTGATATACTGTTGATTTTTCGTCAGGGGCAGCCCAGTTTGTATCTACACTGTTTCCGCTCAACCAGATACCAAGGTGAAATTCTTCGCTATATTCTCTCAGAACATCTTCTTCCGATTTGCGATCTGCATCGTAGAAGTAGCAATTACCAAACTCATAGAATCTGATGTTTGGATTCTGACGGTTTCTGTTGTAAGCAATACTTTCCAAACCTCCATATAGCAATGTTTGTCTCATTACGTTTAGGTCAGTACTCAATGGATTGATCAAATATACCGATCTTGACGCAGGAAAAACTTCTGAGTTTGTATAATAAGCTTCTTTCGTAAGCGAATTATTCATAATCTCTCTGAAACCGCTACCTGTCAATTGCTCCGAAATCAGATTTTGAAGATCGTAGCTCTTATCTGTAGGCGATTGGTACGAAAGGTTTGATTTTACACTTTCTCCCATTTCAATGTTATTGTAACCATATACACGCAAGATGTCTTCGATCACATCCACATCGCGTAGTACATCTACTCTGTATGTAGGGATAGACAATGTAAGACCCTCTTCGGTTTCCTTCTCTACAACAATCTCTAAACTGTCTAATATAGATTTTACCGTTTCTTTGTCGATATCTTTCCCAATCAACGAATTGATTTTTTGATACGAAACTTCAACAATAGGTTTCGCGATAGGGGTAGGGTATACGTCTTGTATTTCTCCCACAAATTCACCGCCAGCCAATTCTTTAATCAGCATAGCAGCATATTTCAATACAAAGATTGTGTCGTTAGGATCACATCCACGTTCGAAACGGAACGAAGAGTCAGTACTTAGTCCGTGACGACGAGCAGTCTTGCGTATCCATGTAGGGTTGAAATAAGCACATTCGAGGAATACGTCGGTTGTTGTTTCAGTTACACCTGATTTTAACCCTCCGAATACGCCACCGATACACATTCCTTCGTTTTCGTTACATATCATTAGGTCTCTTTCGCTCAATGTGCGTTCCTCACCATCAAGAGTTGTGAATTTGGTACCTTCGGATAGAGGTTTAACGATAACTTTTCCTCCGGTAATATATGCCACATCGAAAGCATGTAGAGGATGTCCTAAACTAAGCATCACATAATTGGTGATGTCAACAATATTGTTGATAGGGCGTTGACCAATCAGCGTCAATTTATTCTTCAACCACTCAGGGCTTTCCGTTACTTTTACGCCTTTTATAGTAAGACCCGAGTAGCGAGGACAAGCTTCTGTATTTTCTACTTTTACTGTTATCTCTCCACTTGGAACATCAATTTTGAAACCGTCTACTTTAGGCAAGTTTAGTGTTCCTTTTAGCTTATTTTGTTTCAAATAAGCAGCCAGATCTCGTGCTACACCGTAGTGTGAAGCTCCGTCTATACGGTTAGGAGTAATATCTACTTCAAGTACATACTCACTCTTGATATTGTAGTATTCTTTTGCCGGAGTACCAACTTTTGCATCGGCGGGCAGAACGATGATACCATCGTGGCTTGCTCCAATGCCTATTTCATCTTCGGCACAGATCATACCAAATGACTCAACTCCTCTGATTTTCGATTTCTTAATGGCGAAAGTCTCTTCTCCCGAATAGAGTTTAGTACCTACCAATGCTACTACAACTTTTTGTCCGGCAGCAACATTAGCAGCACCGCATACTATTTGTAACGGTTCTTCCTGACCTACATTTACAGTTGTGATGTGCAAGTGATCCGAATCGGGGTGATCTACGCAAGTCAATACTTCGCCAATCACGATACCTTCCAATCCGCCTTTGATGGTTTCTACTTCTTCTACACCTCCTGTTTCAAGTCCCAGAGAAGTAAGGGCGTCACCAGTTTCTACCGGAGATAAATCGAAGTCTAAATAGTCTTTTAGCCAATTGTATGAAATATTCATTATATGATGTTTTATATTATTCCAAAAAAGTCTGTCAAAAGTACAAAATATATTTTATTCGGTCTATAACAAAGTAGTTTGATTCTATTTAACCGAGCTTATATCTATGCATTATTTTGCTCGTAACGGGCAAATTCATCTACCGATCGGTTTACACAGTCTTCGAGAGACAGTCCGTAGAAGTAATTGCCGAGAATGTATATATTTTTATCTGTTCTTAACGAAGCTACTTTGTCAGCCATATTTAAATGCTCAATTCTCAGAGAAGGAAGCACATGATTTACGAGTTTCGAATCGAGAACATCTTCTTTCGCTATCTTCAAAACTTTGCATACTACTTCCATCTTTTCCTGATCGCTTTTTTCTCCTTTTTCGAAATGGAAAGTAAAGCTTCTTAGTTTAGGGTCTTCTATCAAGTCACGAGATACGGCAGAATGAAAATCTTCTGACAGAGAAATAATACCGGCCACAGCTTGCAAATCAATCTTCTCTTTCGGTACCACTACACTTAACGATTCGGAATGGAAAAGCGGGACAGTTGATAAGAGGCTTGCTGTTTTAGGCTCTAGTTCGCTTAATAGTTTTGCTGAATTTTGAGTGTCACTAGCCAAACCTAGAGAGTGAGTTGTATAACTATTCCCTTCGGAGGTAGTCACTTTATATAATTTCCCTTCCTCTGTTCTTTCTATCTTGTCAACTTTAGAGTTGGTAAGAACTGTGAGATTATCCTTTTCTCCGATCGTGTTTAATAGCGAGGCTATTCCTTCTCGGAAAGTATATTTGCGAGGGAAATCTTCGAATCGGTCTTTTCTTCTTTTTAGAAACAATTCGGCAGGATAGTTATCTGCGCTTTGAGATATAACGGCTCTGAACAGACAAGAGAATAACTTTTCGTAGTTTGATTTACCTACTATTTTGCTGAAATATTCTTTTACAGTTCTATTCTCTTTTGATGTAAAAAATATGCGTGGTCCGTTAAACATCAAAGGAATGAATGATAGTTCTGCAAACATCTTCTTTATCTTACCATCTGAGTAGACGACATAACTTCCTTTCCCAAGTGGTTGAATAATATCTGTACAGTCTATATCTTTCAGCATGGATAAAAGATGAGTATATGAATTGTAGCAAGTATGAGCGCCTAGCTCACGCCAATATGTAGGGTTATGGTCCGAAAATTCACTCTTAATTTGTCCGCCAATCTTTTCTTTTTCTTCAAGAATCAAAACTTTCTTACCTGACTTTTTCAGATTATGAGCGAATGAAATGCCACTAATTCCTCCTCCTACGACTATACAGTCATATACGATTTCTTCCATGATATTTTTATTTTGCATAATCTACAAAGATATAAGTAAAATTTGTTTTGCTAATCCTGATACAGATTTAAGTTCGTATATAATTTGAGAGAGAAAGAATTTTTAATTACTAAATTTGCATCAAGCATCACTTAAAATAGCTCAATCGAAGATGATTCCTTTTTTGTACAATGTGGCTCAGGCTTATTATAAGGCATACGGGCAAGAAGTTAGTAATTATACATTTGTTTTTCCGAATAGGAGAGCAGGTATCTTCTTTCAGCACTATCTGTCGCAAATAGCCAATAAACCGATATTCTCGCCCGAAATACTGACTGTTACAGATCTTTTCGAACGATTGAGCCCATATAAAAAAGCGGATCGCATCGAGATGCTGTTTTTATTGTTTGATATTTATAAGAAAATCAGCGGTACAACTGAGTCTTTCGATGAGTTCTTGTATTGGGGAGAAATGCTACTGAACGACTTCGATGATGTGGATAAATACTTAGTTGATGCACAACAGCTATTTCGTAATATACACGACCTGAAAGAAATAGATGCAGGGTTCAGCTATTTCACCGAAACGCAGATTGAGGCTATCAGACGATTCTGGAGTAGCTTTTTACCAATAGGGGAAAATGAAAAAAAGAAAGATTTCCTCGAAATGTGGGAAGTTCTTTTTCAGCTTTATTCTTTGTTAAGAGAGAAACTCAGTACCCAAGGGAAAGCATACGAGGGAATGATATTCAGGGATGTGATAGATAGAGTATCTAAAGATGTTGACTATAAATTACCTTTCGAAAAGATTGTTTTTGTAGGGCTAAATGGGCATACTAAGTCGGAAGAAACTTTGTTGAAATATTTACATAAAAGAAAGATAGCTGATTTCTATTGGGATTATTCATCTCCTCTAGTGAAAGATCCTCAGAATAAGGCTTCGTTCTTCATCGATAAAAATAAAGTGCAATTTCCTTCACAACTGTCTCTACAACCTGAAGAGTTAAGTATGGAGAAACCAAAACTGGAGATTATAGGCATTCCGTCAGCAGTTGGTCAGGCGAAATATGCTTATACTATCTTACAGTCTCTTGTAGCTGACAAACAGATACAGTCATCGTCTCAGGCAATGAATACTGCATTGGTACTTCCTGACGAGAATCTGCTTCTGCCGACATTGTACTCTATTCCGGAGGAGATAGATAAGATCAATGTAACAATGGGTTACAATCTGTCGAATAGTTCTATTGCGGGATTGATGGAGCATGTTTTCGAGTTGCAGCGAAATGTAAGAAAGTCTGAAAATTATGCAGGGTTTTACTACAAACCAGTTATGGCTATTCTGAACCATCGGTATATAACATCCACTGTCGGAGAGGATGCAAAACGGCTGAAGCAGATGATTTTGCAATATAACAAGACAACTGTTTCTGCATCAGAACTTCAGACGAACGATATTTTTAAACTGATTTTTATCCCGTTGAATGACTGGACACAAGTGCCCGATTATATCCGAAATATATTGTCAGGTCTGAGGTCGCTTCTGATAAGTAAAGAGAAAAATGAGGACGAGGAGAAAGAAGATAATGTAAGATCAATAGACATAGAAGGCGAGTTCATTGTTGAATATTATAAAACGATGAATAAGATGGAAGAGGCTTTTACCTCTTATGCACCCGATATGTCGATAGAGACTTATTTCAAGCTTTTGAAAAAGCTGATAGTAGGTATAAGTGTCCCTTTTCATGGCGAACCCTTATCCGGTTTGCAGATTATGGGAGTATTGGAAACACGTGCCTTGGATTTCGAGAATCTGATAATCTTATCTATGAACGAAGGCATCTTCCCTATGAAGCGTGCAACAAGCTCCTTCATCCCTTACAACTTGCGTAAAGGGTTTGAATTGCCTACATACGAACATCAGGATAGTATATTCGCTTATCACTTCTATCGGATGATAAATCGGGCTAAACGTATCTATCTCTTGTATGATACACGTACCGAAGGACTACAGTCGGGAGAAGTGAGCCGTTATTATAACCAGATTAAACATCTGTATCCAGATACTTTTGATGTTTCGGAAAAACTGACTACATATAAGATATCGTCATCGGAGAGTATGTCTATCACCGTAAATAAGACACCGCAGATAATGCAAAAGTTGTCTGCTTTCTTGGCAAGTGGAGAGAAAAGCTTGTCAGCAAGTGCTATAAATACCTATCTCAATTGTCCTCTGCAATTTTATTTCTCCGTAGTGGAGGGAATGAGCGAGGAAGATGAGATAGCCGAATCTATTGAGGCAAGCACTTTCGGAACTATTTTTCATGCTGTAATGGAATGGTTATATGAGCCACTGAAAGGGAAACTGGTCACGGCCGATCTTTTACACACGATAGCGAATGATGAGAAATTGTTGACAACGACTATTGAACGATCTTTTGCAGAGAACTATTTCAAGACTGATAAGGTAAAGAGACTTACAGGTCAGAATTACTTGGCAAGTGAGGTTGTACGTAAATATGTCAAGCAAGTGTTGCAGACGGATAGAAAACAGACTCCGTTTATCTATGTAGACTCAGAGAAAAGGTTGAAGACCGACTATCAGCTTCCTTCTGGAAAAAGGGTATCACTGAAAGGATTCATCGATAGGGTAGATGAGGTTAAAGGGCATACGCGCGTTATCGATTACAAAACAGGACGGGGTGACTTGCAATTTAATAAAATCACAGATCTTTTCGACAAGGAGTTAAAGGATCGTCCAAAAGCTGTGATGCAGGTATTTATGTATTCACATCTTTATCTATTAGAAAATCCGGGGAAAATTATAGAGCCGGGTATCTACTATTTGCGTAATCTGTTTTCTAAGAAATTTGATGCAGATGTGATTCATAAAGAAGGACGGGACGAGACGCGTATTGTTGATTTTTCTCTTTATAGAGACGAGTTTAAAGAATATTTCGATGAATGTCTCGATGAAATTTTTAATGAGTCGGAGCCTTTTGTACAAACAGCTACGGGTGAGGCTTGCCGATGGTGTATATTTACTAATATATGTAAAAAATAAAACACATTATTCATCTGGATAATGTGCTTGAATATATTATCTTAATTTGGTGTTTTAGAATACGTTATAAAAGTCAGGCTTGATACAGATACCAACACGTACATTCATTGTATACTTGTTGTAATCCAGTAAACTCTCTCCATACCCTTGATAGAAACGGGCGAATAAGTATTGGTTAGATCTTTCCGATATCCTGAACCCTGCAGTAAGTGTCGTATTTATATTAAAAAAGCCTCTTCTTGGATTTATATCAGCAGATAACCACCATTTGCTTTTGTCACTCATATAGTTAAAAGAAATATATCCCAACCCTTTGTAGTCTAATAGGTCTTTGTTATTCCCCCCATCTACATATGGAACCCATAATTCAGTTGCTATATTAAGCTTTGTGTTGAAATAATACTTCATTGACAGACTTAAATAGTTCCAACTACGAGAATCATCGCCATCACGACCATTAGATTCATGTCTTATTTGTGCAAAAGCTGCACCTACCAGCTTATTATTGTAGAATAGGTACTTCCCTAAACCTATACCTGGGTTATAGTTTGTATCCCTAAAAGGGCTTGATTCTGCATATATGTCCCAAAACGATTTTTGCGTATAAGTAAGATAAGCAAAAGTCTTGAATGGTAGTACACTCTTTGTTAATCTTTGTCTGATGCTAATTTGGAATGTAGCATCGGCCGATTCGTTGGTGATTTCTTCGTTTAAAGGAATACCCGAAACAAAGTAAGTGTCTTTGTACACAGCAAAAGATGGTAATTTATCCGCCATTCTTAATAATTCATCTTCTGATATTTCAAACTGTCTTGGCTTGAATATATTAGGGTCTTGCATCATCTTTTGATATTCTTGCTTCATGCTGTCACTAGCTACAGACAAGATATCTTCTTGAGCAAATAAAAGAGAAGAGCTAATAATGAGTAGGAGTGCAAAGATTGTTCTTTTCATCTAATTTGATTTGAATATTTACTACTTCTGGTGTGATGAAGACTTAAACCTCATTAATAACAAACAATGTTATTAATATATTGTTCTTCTGATGCTATACTTTTAGAATTTTAAGTATATTATTTTATAACTAAACTTTTATTAATTCGTACAAGTATCTCATAACTTCCTCTCTCTTATCTAAATCTCGTTTTATTTTAATAGGAAAATGTATTTCCTCTTCATTCCTTTCCGAAGATTCTTTAACACTTACATTATTGAAGAGGATACTCATTATTTCTATATTGACATCTTTTCTTACTTCTCCTAGCTCAATACTGCGTATTAATGCTTTTCTCCAGCTATCTAGTAGTTTGTTGTATATAATTCGATAACGATATACAAAATTAGGATAATGTTTAGCAGCTTGAATCATCAATGCCGTATAATTTAAGAAAAAAGTATGAGTGACACCGGCTTTAGCAAAAGCTCTGAATAGAATTTTTTGTTTCTTGCTTACTAATTCAATTAGCTCTAATGTTGTAAGTTCCTTATCTATTGTTGAGAGAATCTTATTGAAAGATTTAAAGAAGTATTCGTCAATAACGGCTTTGAATAAATCATCTTTATTTTCGAAGTACCTATACATAGCACCTCTTGACATCCCTATTTCTGCTTGTAATACAGATATAGATGTACTGTCATAGCCTTTAGTCATAAATACATCAAAAGCGCGTTTTAGAATATACTCTCTGCTGAATTTCATTTTCTATTATTTTATAAAAAAGTGAACGATCGTTCATCTGTGATGCAAAATTGCATTTTATTATTTAATAAACAATGTTTTTTTTGTTAAATAACATTTAAGTAAGACAGGGAATTTTCAAGTTAAAATCTTTTATAAATTAAAGAGTGAGATAATAGATTCTATTTACTTTCAATATTCTCACTTTATTAGTTAATTTGTAGTTGAATAAAGATACAAAAGTGGCAAAAAAGAATTTTTATACAATATGGAATGGGGTAAAACCTGGTGTTTATTCTTCGTGGAACGAAGCTAAAGCACAAGTTGAAGGCTATGAAGGAGCTATATACAAGTCATTTCCGTCGAAGGAAGCTGCAGAGAAGGCCTATAATGAAAGTCCTTGGCTATATGTAGGAAAAAATGCAGAGAAAAAGAAAATATCCTATCATACTATACCAGAAATAATAAAAGATAGTCTCTCTGTAGATGCTGCATGTAGCGGTAATCCGGGTTTGATGGAATATCGAGGAGTTTATGTCAAAACAGGAGAACAGATCTTTCATCAAGGTCCTTATGAGCAAGGGACAAATAATATAGGAGAGTTTCTGGCTCTGGTTCATGGATTAGCACTGTTGAAACAAAAGAATTATAATATCCCGATTTATTCTGATAGTGCAAATGCTATAAAATGGGTGAAAGATAAAAAATGCAAGACCAAGCTTGAACGTGTACCTGAAAACGAATCGTTGTTCTATATGATCGAACGTGCCGAAAAGTGGCTTCGTGAAAATACTTATACAACTCAGATAATAAAATGGGAGACTGATAAATGGGGAGAAATTCCTGCCGATTTTGGTCGGAAATAAAAACTAAATCACTATGAGACGTATAACACCTGCTTTAACTACCGAATTATTTAACTATTATGGTAATCCCAGAGAGAAAAGGGTAGGAGAGAGTGATGCTTTCAAAGTAGTTACTTTCAGTGAATTAGTGGAGCATGTTGCACGTCTTTCGTTCTTGAATAAAGACTACCTGCTATTTTATAGAGGGCAGATGCAAGATTATAGAAACAAAGCAGGAGTGTCTTCTTTTTATCCTACTATGTATAGGGGCGACCATCTTTCGAAGAAAGAGTTAACTGCTAGATTTACTGTATTAAAAGAGAAAAGTAAAATTCTTGTAAAGAAATTTGAAGAACTTCGAATCGAAGGATATAAAGAAGTAAAAAAAAGAGAGTATATTCAATGGAGTATTCTTCAGCACTACGAAGTTTGCCCAACTCCTTTTATCGACTTTACGCATTCACTCCGCGTAGCTTGTTCTTTTTCTTTTTATAAAAACACATCCGACAAAGGTTATGTATTTATTTTCGGACTACCTTACTTGACCAATCGTATCAGTATAAATTCGGAACATGATCTGGTTAATGTACGACTATTGAGTATATGCCCTCCTACAGCATTACGTCCGTATTTTCAGGAAGGCTATCTTGTGGGGACTGACGGTATAACTGATAATTATGATGCTAAAAGTGAATTGGATTTTAACAATAGGTTGATTGCAAAATTTGAAATTCCTAATAAAGAATCTTTTTGGGGGAAAGATTTTCATGGTATTCCTACAGAGTTACTATATCCTGATGAGGATCCTGTATTTGATCTTTGCAAGAGTATATAAAAAAAGACCACTATTTTAGTGGTCTTTTTTGTTTCGATATCTTCTTATTAGAAGTTCCATTTTAGTGGTTCGAAGTATGCTTGTGGGTGTAAACAAGCAGGACATGTTTTAGGAGCTGTTTTGCTGCTAATAACGAATCCACAGTTACGACATTGCCAGTCGATAGCTTCTTCGCGAGAGAATACACCATTGCTTTGTACACGAGCTAATAAAGCTTTGTAACGATCTTCGTGCATGTTTTCTACTTTAGCAATCATGCGATACATTACTGCGATTTCTTTGAAACCTTCTTTTTCTGCAATTTCAGCAAACATAGGGTAGTCAACTGCCCATTCTTCGTGCTCACCAGCAGCTGCTTCAATCAGGTTCTCTTCTGTAGTACCTATTTTGCCAGCTGGGTAAGAAGCTGTAATTTCAACCATTCCGCCTTCTAAGAATTTGAACATACGTTTTGCGTGTTCTTTTTCTTGATCAGCAGTTTCCAGAAAGATTGCTGCAATTTGTTCGTAGCCTTCTTTTTTTGCAGTGCTAGCAAACATTGTGTAACGCATTCTAGCTTGAGATTCACCAGCAAATGACTTTAAAAGGCATTTTTCTGTTTCAGTTCCTTTAATACTTTTTTCCATGATGATGTTTTGTTTATTGGTTGACTCATACAATTAAAGTAAAATGATTATATAAGAACTTCTCTACAGATCATATTGATAGGTATGAATAAAGCAAATTCATATACAATTCTTTTTTCCTTAAAAATATAGCCAACCGCGTTAATGATAGTTTATTTATTTCATTTTGTACAAATTTAGTGTTTATTCCTCATAAAAAGAATAGATATCAAATCATTTACTACATTTGTAGTCTTAAAAATATATAACAATGAAAAGCCTTATTTTCGTTACATAGTTGTATCTTAGGTATTTGTGATATAGATAATATTTAAAGTATATAGATACTACCTATATATTTTATTCGAAACAAAGTTTATTCCCTTTTATTCTTATAGTTTTTATTTATTATGAAAAGAGAGTTATTGAAGGATTTTACTCCTCAATTATTTATTTCATTGCGAACATATACCAAGGATAAGTTTATGAATGACCTTATGTCGGGTCTTATTGTTGGTATTGTTGCTCTTCCTCTTGCTTTAGCTTTTGGTATTGCTTCAGGGGTTACCCCTGAGCAGGGTATTATAACTGCTATAATTGCAGGTTTTATAATTTCTTTTTTAGGAGGTAGCCGCGTTCAGATTGGTGGGCCTACAGGAGCTTTTATCGTTATTGTATATGGTGTAGTGCAAACACACGGAATCAAAGGACTGCTGATTGCTACAATCATAGCCGGAATATTGCTTGTCCTGCTTGGTGTTTTCAAATTAGGTAAAATAATAACCTTTATCCCATATCCCATTATTGTTGGTTTCACTAGTGGTATAGCTGTGACGATCTTTACGACACAGATAGCTGATGTTTTTGGCTTGAATTTCGGCGGAGAAAAAGTTCCGGGCGATTTTATTGGTAAGTGGATGCTTTATTTCAAACATTTCGATACTGTCAATTGGTGGAATACCTTGATGAGTTTTCTGAGTATATTTATTATCGTCATAACTCCTCGATTTGTTAAGAAGATACCCGGATCGCTTGTTGCTATTCTTTTGGTGACTGTTATTGTTTATCTTATGAAGACTTATCTGGGAATAACTGTTATTGATACCATCGGAGATCGTTTTAGAATAAATGCGGCGCTTCCAGATGCTGAGATTCCTGATATAAATATGGCCGCAATAATAGATTTAATGCCAGTGGCTATAACAATAGCAATGTTGGGAGCTATAGAGTCTCTGCTTTCGGCGACAGTGGCAGATGGTGTGATAGGAGGAGAAAAGCATAATTCAAATACAGAGCTGATTGCTCAAGGTGTAGCAAATATTATAACTCCTTTGTTTGGAGGAATACCTGCTACGGGTGCAATTGCGCGTACAATGACGAATATTAATAACGGAGGACGTACGCCTGTTGCCGGAATTATTCACGCAGTAGTATTACTTCTGATCCTTTTACTGTTTATGCCTTTGGCTCAATATATACCGATGGCTTGTCTTGCCGGTGTACTTGTTATTGTAGCATACAATATGAGTGAATGGCGTACATTCAAGTCTTTGCTGAATAATGACAAATCGGATGTAGCTGTTTTGTTGATAACCTTTTTTTTGACTGTCATATTCGATCTGACGATTGCAATCGAGGTAGGAATCTTGCTTGCTGTGGTGTTATTTATGAAACGTATAAATGAAGTAACCCATGTGTCAATCATCAAAAATAGATTAGACCTGACCGATGAGAGTGAATATACACAAGATGATGAAGTGTTGGAACTTCCGGATGGTGTTGAGGTATATGAGATAGATGGGCCATTCTTCTTCGGGATAGCGAATAAATTTGATGAGAGTATGCGTGAAATAGGGGATAAATCTATTGTTCGTATTATCCGCCTTCGCAAGGTGCCTTTTATTGATTCTACCGGCTTACATAACTTGGAAAGTCTTTGTAAAAAATCTACGAAAGATAAGATACATGTAATTCTTTCGGGAGTAAGACCTAAAGTTCATGCAATGATAGAAAAATCATCTATTCCGGAAATGATTGGAGAGAAGAATATTTGTGACAATATCAATATTGCTCTTGCCAGAACAAAAGAAATTCTCGCTGAGATTCAAGAACAGGAGTAGAAAATCGATAGCTTATAAATGTGGGGATGACTTTTGTTGTCCCCTTTCTTTTTTAGAACTTATAGGTTAGCATAAGCCTTCCTTCGGAAGTGGTGGAAAATACATTGTCAAAGTACCGATAGTTTGTATCCCTTGTGTAGTTGTACCCAATTGCGGTGAGGTACCATTGTTTTCTGAGCTTGAGATCAGCACGCAAGGATATCGCATGCAAAACAGCCTGAGAATGATCACCCTGAGCATTCAGAGTTCTGGGGTCTACTGTCTCCCAATCTATATTTTTATCATATCCTTTCCAAGTGAAGATTTTATATGCTTCGTAATTTCCTGAAATGCTAAAAATATCTTTATAAGATAAGCTGGCTCCTAGCTGCCAACTAAATCCGCTTCCCCAATTGTAATTTCTGTCTTTAACTACATAATGGTCGCTTTGAGAAGCACCTAATATAATTGTATTTAGGTGAAAATGTGAATTGAAGTTCCAATTCTTAAAACGTTTACTTTTGTGTATTAAGCCAATCCCAAACGAAGCCGGAGCGCTAAATTTGTACGGAACTCTGGATGAAACTTCTGATATTGTATCAGAATCATAGAAATCATAATGCTGATATACTCCCAAACTGAGAAAGTCTTTTGAGTTATCTATCAATTCGGTAGAATATAGCCTTCCGGTAATATTAAGCTGGCTGATTATAGGCTGAGAGCCCTGACCATTTATATTCGCTTTGAATGTAAAGTAGTCGTAAGGTTTATTTGTTTCAGCTTCAAATCTGTCTCCATATTCAACACTTATGGTTGTAGCAAAACCAACCCCTTTATCTATTATAGGGTCTTCAAATTCTAACGCTCTTACTCCCATAGATATATCTATACTTACATCTGGAATTCCAAATTGCTTTCCCGAGGTTGATCTCTTTTTCCATGCATCTCCATTGATTATTCTTGTCAGTCCACGCGAAGGGGAGATGAGGAATGTTGCAGCTTCGTGTCCAAAACGAGACCATCCCTTACGTCTATCATCAATAATTAAATCGGAGGCACGAAACAATACTTCACCCAATGCCATTCCCCCTATTGGAGTGACTATAATATCGTTTGTGGATGGGTATTCACTTTCCATAAATAGCTCCCACATGGCACTTCCTGCAAGGGCAAGAGTGCTTGATTGCCAATAATTCAGCCCGTTCGATCGTCCGGCGTTGAAGTACAAACTTCCGTGGTAAGGGTGTAAGAACATGTTGGTCGACATGTAATCATTATCCCATATAAAACCTTTCCGAAAGTTCTCTTTGATTGTATTTGTATTAATATAAGCGAAATGTCCACGTTGTACATATCTGTCAAAAGCCCATACACCCATATTGATGCCAAAGGCTGTTGTACCTGCTTGAAGCCATTTCGTTTTTGTGTAATAATCTATGTCAAGAGAGTCGGCAGGTTTTGGATTTGCTACTTGATGGCGTATCGGTATTTGTGCATCTACACTAGATAGTATGCTACATAATAAGACGATTAAAATAAAAAATCTAGCCATTCACTCTTGTATTGCAAATTTCAACTGTTGCAAAAATACCTCAAACATAATTTTAAGGAACTCTTTGGGTAAATAAAAAAGTAATCTTGTGAAAAGTTAACATATTTTATTAAACCTATTACAAAGTTTGCCTAGTGAGATACAGCCTTAAGTCCGACAACCGATAGAATCAATGTTGTAATGAAAACAATGCGCATAACGCTTACCGGCTCTTTAAAAACAAATATTCCTAGCAATACTGTACCTGCCGCACCTATTCCGGTGAATACAGCGTAAGCAGTTCCCATAGGGATTGTTTGTGTTGCTTTTATAAGCAAGCCCATTCCTAATGCTAAGCAGATAAGGAAGCTGATATACCAATAGTAAGAATGTGGTGCTATTACTCCTTTGGCCTTTGATAAAGAAAAAGTAAAACCTACTTCAAATACACTTGCTAATAATAAATAAACCCAACTCATAATTCTATTTTTTTATTTTATAATATTATATATTATTGAATGATTGTTCAATTTCTGCGTAAAAAATTACTCTAAAAGTCTAATATAATGTAGTAATGATTCTTTTATATTATTTATGATAATTCTTCCATCGTTACTGAATATGCTTTGAAACCAGATTCCATCAGTAAGGGTAAATAGCTGTCTGGCTGATGATTTTATATCTATGTCTTGTCGTATTTCATTTTTATCGATACTGTTTTGTAGTGCATACTCCCAGCCAATAAGTTCTTTTTCTGTGGTCGTTTTGTATTTGTTCCTGAAAATAGCATCCCTTTGCATCACCTGATAAAATAGAAAGTGGTAATTTAGCAATGAAGCATCAGAAGAGCCATTTATTTCTTGCTCTATAGTAGAAATTGTTTTTGCTATCTTTTTGAAGCGTTTATTTAAGAAATCACAAAATTCATAGACTGTGAAATCTTTAATCTTACGGATATCGAAATCAAAAATATGTACAAAATATCGCTCAGTCACTTCAATGAACAATTCCTCTTTGTTCTTGAAATAATGGTATAGAATACCCCTTGACATTCCTGTATAGTTTTTTATGTCAGTGATAGAAACGTTATCAAAACCTTTCAATAATAGTAGATTGAAAGTCTTTTTTAATATGATCTCTTTTGTGTTCATTTTGAATGATTGTTCAACAAAGGTATGGTATATTTATGGGTAAAGCAAACATTTATAAATAATTTAGAATTAAAGATTGAACGATACATATAAGTATAGGAGTAAATGGGATAAAAGAATGAATTATAAAATATACATCTGCTAATTAGCTATTTACTATCTTACTCTGTGTTAAGGAAACTTCTTAAACTGTAATAAAGACCATTACTTAAGGTAAAATGAAAAGAAAAATTAACACATATCTGCTGTTTATAGGATCTTAAAATAACCAAAAAAATAATTTATTTCTTTATCTTTGTTCAAAATGTCATAAAGGCATTGTTCTTTTGTATTAATATAAACCATATATAAGATTATGCTGCACGAATTTACACTTTCCCGTGAAAGGGCTATGATAAACTTCACCCTGAAATATTGTGATACAACACAGAAACTACTAAATAGTTATGGATTCCGCCGGGTTGTAGAGTCTTTTGTTAAACAAGTTTTGGAAAAAGACGAGGGTGTTATATATGATTACTATGTTGATCATTTTGGTGACGAGGATAAAGTTGTAGACTCTTTCATTGAAGTATTAAAATTGTTGACAGTATTCAATATGGAAGAGATTGTTGCTGTAGATAGCAAATATTCGAGATATTTCGAAGATAAAGACCTCTTCATAGAAGTTACAGAACTGTTATTTACTTATTGGAAACGCCTTGAACGCTATACAATAGTACGTAACAACAGATTAGGAAATGGCCTTCAAAACGCACGTTTTATTCAGGCAAATGAAATGTTTAACGATTTGCTGCTTTCTACAGGTAGAAGAGTACAAGCAACAGTAAATGGTTACTCAACACGAATCTTCCGTCAGTCAGTTGCAGGAGGAAATGCCGGATTAACATTGAACGATGTAAACTGGAATTGTCCGATCGAATATAAAGGTTTAGCATCTATTCCTTTTATCAGCACAGTTTTATTCCAACCTCCATATATAACTTACACCAAACGTAATACCAGAGATGGTGTTTTTCAGGAACATAAACAAAACCCTCTTTTAAATATTGTATTGAATGAGGATGATTGGTTTGTTTTCCCAGCGAAAGTTGGTAACATGTTGACTTTTGTTTATTTCCATAAAGACTTTATGGCTCATGGTATTGGCCTTGCCAATCTTTTCGAAATAGCAACAGAAACAGAGTATGTTGGCAAAAAACCGGATATGATCTATGTTTTCGGCTATCCTGATGGATATGAAGAAAAACGTACATTCTACTATAAAGATACTAAAAATGATATCTTAATAGGTTATGCAAACTATTGTGACGAGATTGACTACTTCGGATACATGAAAAAAATGCTCTTGACATTACATAATGTAAAGCAAATAGAGCAAAGACGTTTGCCTATCCATGGAGCCATGGTGAATATTGTCCTTCGCAATGGTAGAGAATCTAATATCATTATCATGGGAGATAGTGGAGCTGGTAAGTCTGAAAGCTTAGAAGCATTCCGTACCTTGAACAAAAAATATATCCGTCATATGCGTGTTATATTTGACGATATGGGTTATCTGAAAAAAGAAGAAAATGGTACGATAAAAGCATATGGTACAGAAATCGGTGCATTTGTTCGCGTAGATGACCTAGATCCTGCGTATGCTTTCGAGCAGTTGGATAAAGGTGTATATATGAACATGGATAAAGTAAATGCACGCGTAACAATTCCTATTTCTACATATGAAATTATATCACGAGGCTATCCAATTGATTATTTCCTATATGCGAATAATTATAATGAGTCTGATAAGAAGATTTTGTTGTATGATGATTTGGATAAAATGATTACAGTTTTTGAAGATGGGGCTCGTAAGGCGAAAGGTACTACTACCGAAAAAGGCTTAGTGAAATCTTACTTTGCCAACCCATTTGGACCTGTACAGGAGAGAGAAGCGACCGAAGTGCTCGTTCGCGAATATTTTAAAGATATGAAAGATGCGGGAACAAAGATAGGAGAGATGCATACTTCTTTAGCTATAGAAGGTAGAACCAAAGATGGCCCTCTGGAAGCTGCAGAAGAGTTGTTCAACTTGATAAATGAGTAAAGTGCGTAACCTCAGAATAGATATAGAAAGGCTCTCAGTTATTGAGAGCCTTTTATTGTCCTAGAGTGGGTTGTAGTTCATTTTGTGATTTCATTAAATTTTTGCTCTATTACTTCTAAATCAAAGTTTCGTTCGGCGATAATTCCATTCTTATCTATCAACAATAATTGAGGGATTCCCTTTATTCCATATGACATTGCAGCTGGATCTTCCCACTTCTTAAGATTCGACAATTGAGGCCACTCTATATTATGTTTTTTTGTTGCGGCTAACCACTTCTCTTTATCATGATCTAAAGAAACACTTATAACGACCAAATCTTTATCCTTGTTTTTTTTGTAAAACTCTTTTAATTCGGGTAGAGCCGCAATACATGGACGACACCATGAAGCCCAGTATTCAATAAGAACGATGTTCCCTTTTTCTACAAAATCAGAAAAAGCGATTTCTTTACCATCTATATCATATCCTTTTACATCAGTGTATCTTTTGCCTGGAGATGTTTCAGCCTGAGCTATATAATAAGCTTTCCTGTCTGGAGTAACAATATTTGAATTAGGTCCGAACATTTTAATAAGTTCTCCTATTTTATGAGGCCTGAGGAGGTCAGTATCATCAATGAAAATTTGCTTTCCTAATGAGCTTTGAGAATATTTAGCAATATAGTTGTAGACATGATCTTCTATCTCATTCAAAATTGTTTCGTTTTTATTATCCCAACTAAGTCGTTCTTCTTTTGTCATATCTGAACGGTTAATGAAATATCCTTGTTGTACAACTGCCATCTGGTTGTTTTTCAGATTCAAAAGCTGATCTTTGTATAGCTGAAGTTCTTCATTTAATGCGGTTCCTCCTCTTTTGATGTGTTGATTATAAGCCGTATCTATATCAAGAGAGATATTACCCTTTTCTAAAATAAATATGGCAGGGTAGAATCGCTTATCATACGATATAAATGCAATTTGTATGGAATCAGGAGCTATTCCTTTAAAAGTAAATTTATTATTCGCTATTATTGTAGAATCTATAATAGAGCTGTCATTTTTATTTGCTAACAAATAAATTGTTTTTCCTTCATAGTCGTCAATAGCTGTGCCATTGATAATATATTCGTTTTTATTGGTACAACTAGAGGAAAAAACTAATAGTAAAATAATATAAATTGCGTTTTTCATATAATTAGTTTAATACGGTTTATGTAATATTAATAAATAATCTTCAATCAACAAAAAAAGACCGCTACAATGAGCGGTCTTTTCTAAAAGATATATTGTATAACTGAATTATTCAGCTAACAAGATTTCCATGATTTGTACAGCAGCCTTAGTCACTGAAGTACCAGGTCCAAAGATTGCTGCAACACCAGCTTTATACAAGAAGTCGTAGTCTTGAGCAGGAATTACACCACCGGCAATTACGATGATATCTTCACGTCCAAGTTTTTTCAACTCTTCCATTACCTGAGGTACAAGAGTTTTGTGACCTGCAGCAAGAGAAGAAACTCCCAGTACATTTACGTCGTTTTCAACAGCTTGACGAGCTGCTTCTTCCGGAGTTTGGAACAATGGTCCCATATCTACGTCGAATCCGCAGTCAGCATACCCTGTTGCTACTACTTTTGCACCACGGTCGTGACCGTCTTGTCCCATTTTTGCGATCATGATACGAGGTTGACGACCTTCTTTCTTCGCAAATGTTTCAACAAGCTCCTGAGCTTTTTGGAATGTTGGATCTTTTTTAGTTTCTGATGAATACACGCCTGAAATTGTTCTAATTACTGCTTTATAACGTCCTACTACTTCTTCGCAAGCGTCAGAGATTTCTCCCAATGTAGCACGTACACGTGCAGCTTCAACAGCAAGTTCAAGTAGGTTCCCTTTCTTAGTTTTTACACACTCAGTAATAGCAGCTAGTGCTTTTTTCACAGCCTCGTTGTCACGATTAGCTTTCAATTCATTTAAGCGCTCGATTTGTTGACGACGAACTTCAGTATTGTCAACATCAAGAATATCGATTGGATCTTCTTTTTCAAGACGATATTTGTTAACACCGATAATTGTTTGAGCTCCCGAGTCGATTTTAGCTTGAGTACGAGCAGCAGCTTCTTCGATACGCATCTTAGGAAGACCAGTTTCGATAGCAGCAGCCATACCTCCAAGTTTTTGAATTTCTTGGATGTGTGCCCATGCTTTATGTACAAGCTCGTTAGTAAGAGTTTCTACATAGTAAGAACCAGCCCAAGGGTCAATTTCTTTAGTGATATAAGTTTCTTCTTGAATATATATCTGAGTATTACGAGCAATACGAGCAGAGAAGTCTGTAGGTAATGCAATAGCTTCATCCAACGCATTCGTGTGAAGCGATTGAGTATGACCTAGAGCAGAAGCCATAGCTTCGATACAAGTACGACCAACATTGTTGAACGGATCTTGCTCAGTAAGTGACCATCCAGATGTTTGAGAGTGAGTACGAAGTGCAAGAGATTTAGGGTTTTTAGCACCGAAGCTCTTCACAATCTTAGCCCACAATAAACGTCCGGCACGCATCTTAGCTATTTCCATGAAGTGATTCATTCCGATAGCCCAGAAGAATGATAAACGTGGAGCAAATGCATCAACATCGATACCTGCATCGATACCTGCTTTCAGGTATTCCATACCATCTGCAAGCGTATAAGCCAACTCGATATCAGCAGTAGCACCTGCTTCTTGCATGTGGTATCCTGAGATAGAGATAGAGTTGAATTTAGGCATCTTTTGAGATGTGTACTCAAAGATGTCAGCAATAATCTTCATAGAGAATGCAGGTGGGTAGATGTATGTATTACGCACCATGAATTCTTTAAGGATATCATTTTGAATTGTTCCTGCCATTTCTTCCAATTTAGCACCTTGTTCCAAACCTGCATTGATATAGAATGCAAGAATAGGAAGTACAGCACCGTTCATTGTCATCGAAACAGACATTTGGTTCAACGGAATTCCTTCAAATAATACTTTCATGTCTTCTACCGAGCAGATAGATACCCCTGCTTTACCAACATCACCCACAACACGAGGATGGTCGGCATCGTATCCGCGGTGAGTAGCAAGGTCAAACGCTACAGAAAGACCTTTTTGTCCCGAAGCTAGGTTACGACGATAGAATGCATTTGATTCAGCCGCAGTAGAGAATCCTGCATACTGACGAATTGTCCAAGGACGCATAGCGTACATACCAGAGTATGGTCCGCGTAAGAATGGAGGTATACCAGAAGCATAATTTAAATGCTCCATACCTTCAAGATCTTCTTTGGTATAAACAGGCTTAACGTCGATCAACTCTGGAGTTGTCCAGTTAGCCTCGATACCATTATCAGCCGCCCATTTTTTTGCATCTGTTGCAGCAAAACCGGCTTTGTTAATATCTATATCTTTAAAATTTGGTTTCATATTTTCTTGTTTTAGCTGTTAGCGAATAAGCTTGCTAATTTGCTAATGATTTTAGTTACAAATTATTCGATTCCTAATTTTGCGTTGAATGTTCTTAAAGTATCTAGAACGTTAGTTTTCACATTAACGAAGTGTTCGATACCTTGAGCTTTCAATTCATCCATAGATGCCGGAGCTCCTGCCACTACAAAATGAGCTTTGCTAGCTATCAGTTTGTGTGCTTCAGGTGCAAATGTTGCATATTCATCATCACTAGAGCAAAGAACGATAATATCTGCTTTCTTGTCGAATGCAGCTTTAACGCCTTCTTCTACAGTCTCGAATCCTAGGTTGTCGATTATTTTATAACCTGCACAAGCAAAGAAGTTGCTAGAGAACTGAGCACGAGCCAAACGCATACCTAAGTTACCGATAGTAAGCATAAATACAGTTGGTGCACCGTGTTTTTCTGTAGCAAGACGAAGTTCCTCGAATGCAGTAGCCAGACGGCTTGTTGGTAGAGGTATGTAAGGTGCATCCTTGCTGCATCCACATCCACAAGCTTCTTTTTCTACTATCTTATCGCTAGCTTTTTCTGTGAAGTTAGGGAATTGGTTAGTTCCTAACAATACTTCGCGACGAGTAGCAAGTGCTTTGAAGCGGTTGTCAGCAGAAACTTTTACAGCTGCTTGTACAGTACCGGCTTTCAATGCTTCGTAGAATCCTTTTTCGTCTACTTCAAGGAACAATGCCCAAGCTTGCTCAGCGATAGATTTAGTAAGGTTTTCTATATAATATGAACCAGCCGAAGCGTCAGTAATCTTATCGAAATGGCACTCTTCTTTCAATATTAATTGTTGGTTACGTGCAATACGTTCAGAGAAATCATCCGCAGTTTTGTATGACTCATCGAACGGACGTACGGTAAGAGAGTTTACTCCTGCAATAGTAGCAGACATAGCTTCTGTTTGTGTACGAAGTAGATTCACGTGAGCATCATAAACTGTTGTATTAAATGTTGAAGTTTGAGCATGTACATATATTTTTGATGCACATAGACAAATACCTTCAGGAGATTTGTTAGGACATTCGTTTTTGCACATTGGTTTGTATGCATTTACGATTTCAGCCCATAACCAGCGTGCTGCACGGAATTTAGCTATTTCCATGAAGTAGTTGCTTCCGATACCGAGATTGAACTTGATCTTTTTAGCAACTAAGCCAGCATCTAATCCTGCTTCTACAAGAGCGCTTAGTAATTGGTTTCCGTTAGCTAAAGCATAGCCTAACTCTTGATAGATGTAAGCTCCTCCATCGTTTAGTGAATAACCATTAACGGCTAGTACGCGGAAGCGTGGAAGAGTAGCAGACGCTTTTACTATTTCAGCAGCTTTTTCTGCCCATCCTTCAGCATCACGTCCTTTTTTCAAAAGAGGTTTGAATGGATCAAAGTTTATAGAACCAAAACATTTTAGCAAGTCTGCTCCTGATGCTTTGTACCAGTCAGCAAGGATGTTTGTTAATTCAAGCGATTTGCGGTAGCAAGTACTGAAGTTTAACTCTACTGCTTCCGGACAAATGCCGTTTAATAAAGTTTTAACGTTTTCTACATTTACGTCGTCACCATCGATATTAAAACCTAACGATGTTACACCTTTGTTTAACACATCAAGTGCTTTAGCATTAGCAGCCTTGAAATCCTTCACGCAAATATCTTGACGTGTGTACCATTCGTTGTCTTTTTTAGTACCGCGAATGTACGGGAATTCACCTGGCAGAGCATCTGTAGCTTTCATGCCTTCGATGTTTTCACTTCTGTAGAACGGATTTACATTAAATCCTTCGTTTGTTCTCCAAACAAGTTTTTTCTCAAAGTCGGCGCCTTTCAAGTCAGCCGTAATTTTTGCCATCCACTCTTCGGTAGAAACTGGTGGAAAATCTGAGAAAAGCTTTTCTTTTTGATTAGCCATGATTTAATTTAATTGTTTAATATATAGGTTATTTTATTGATTTGCAGTTGATTGTATATACTATTTTTATACTCTTATAAATAATATTTATATGCGCTTATTTTCAAATAGTTATCTAGTTTTAAAAACCATACAAAAATAAGCTATTTTGTTCGCTTAGTAAAGTTTTTATCGTTTAATTTTCGGTAAAAAAGCACAGAATTCTTTATTGCGAATAAAAGAATATAGCGAAAAATCGTTTAGAAATGAAATTTTAAAAGATATCTTTATACCTTTATAATATCAAATGGAGAATAAATGCAGAATACTGATGTTTAATTCTTTTATTTGTGCTGTTTTTGATAGTTTTAAAGATTGTGAATTAAAGCTATCAAAGCTATTTGCTTTGTTTTATCTTTTATATCTAAAACCCTGAAAATAATGAAATACTTCGGATTACTCTGTTTTAGCTTTCTGTTTTTGTTGTCGTGTTCTTCAGAAGATGACACAAAAATTAAAACACTTATTATTACAGGTCAGAATAACCATAATTGGGAAGTGAGTCATGTTGCACTTAAGCAGATTTTAGAAAAATCAGATATCTTTTCTGTCGAAAGTTTAATAAGCCCGTCGGAGGGAAGTGATATGAGTGAATTTGTTATTGATTTTTCACCATATAAATTGGTCGTTTTGGATTATGTTGGGGATGACTGGCCGGAAACAATGCGCGATAGATTTCTGAATTTTGTAAAGAAGGGTGGAGGAGTTGTGGTTTTTCATGCAGCTAATAATGCCTTTACAGATTGGGATGAATACAATAAGATAATTGCCCTTGGAGGGTGGAATGACAGAAATGAAAAGTCAGGTCCTTGGGTTTACTGGAAAGATGGAGAGTTGATAAAAGATACTTCAGCAGGTGTTGGCGGTTCTCATGGTGATCAACATGAATATATTTTAACAGCAAGGGATGAAGATCATCCAATAATAAAAGGACTACCTAAGCAATGGAAACACTCTAAAGATGAACTTTATGATTGTATGCGTGGTCCCGGAGATATTGAGACATTATTGTATACGGCCTATTCCGATACTTTAACAAATGGTTCAGGACGGGAAGAACCTCTTCTGTTTACTGTGAAATATGGGAAAGGACGTATCTTTCATACAATGTTAGGGCATGCAGGAAGTAATTTGGAAGATAACATAGCGATGCAGTGTGCCGGATTTCAAACTCTTTTATTAAGAGGAAGCGAATGGGCTGCAACAGGAAAAGTAACACAAGTAGTGCCAAATGATTTTCCTTCAGAAACAACGGTTAGTCTTAGAAAAGAATATAAAGAATAACAACAGAAATACTTTAACAAGAAAGAGCAGGAAATTTTCCTGCTCTTTCTTATTTTATTTAGTTTTGTTGAATTTATTTAGAAGCTGCTTCTTTTAGCAAGAATTCCTGATATTCATTCCACATACCTTCTATACTTTCATTCTCGCCAAATACGCTCTTGATAGCAGCATCGAAACTCCATACATCAAGATCTTTTGCCGTGCGATGAAATTTACGAATAGCATCAGGGTCTTTTGTTTTCATCCATTGAATAAAGAAGCCGGTTGTGCGGTATCCATCCATCCAGTTACCACCAGGACGACGAGTACTCATATCAAACAGACCTGCTTCGGCTCTAACTGCATCTGCAATACCTTCTATACATGCCCAAAATGTTTTATTATTACTGTAATTTCCACATCCTTTAGGTTCGTATTGGTATCCATGTGTTAATTCATGATAGAGTACACCTCTGGTTTCAAAATCCAGTTTAAATAAGGACTCTTTTGTAGACTTTTCTATGTGTTGGGTGCTGTAAAAAATATGTATGTTGGGAGAACTTCCTCCTTTTGCTGATACTCCTTTTTTATCTTCAAGTGTATATTTTATATTTTTTACTTCAGTCATTGGATCGTCGGCAGAAAAATATAATATTTCAGCAACTTTCTTAGCATGATATTTTATATATTCGTCAGGATTTTGTACGAGCTTATTGTAGAATTTGGCTCCTTCTGTTTCAGGGTCTAGTACCTGAAAATCGATATTAGGGTAAATGAAGCTGCTCCATTCTGCTTCTAAATTCTTATCGTATAGACAAACATCAGCCAAAATTAATACTCCTTTATCTTTTGTAGAGGCTTCTAGCATATATATTTTATACGAAGCGGGCTTTTGAACAACATATAAATTCTCTTGAAAACGAGAACAGAATGTTTGATCTTTTCGTTCATCTACTACTGTCCACTTTTTACCATCATTGGATCCTTTCAATACCCAATTTGCAGGATCGTGCTTAGGAAGCTCTCCTGAAGAATAGATTCTGTAACTGAGAACAGGGGTAGTATAGTCTGTATTAAATATAAGTTGGTTTTTCTTTTTCTTCCCTATATAATAAGTCTCAAGGTTGTTGTCTGTTAATTCAGGTTGGTCTGTTGGTTTTTCTTTGGCGTAGATGTTTGAAAAACTACAGCTTAAGAAGATTAAAAGAGTTAGTATCGTTTTCATGTGTAAAAATTAAAAAATATTTTCGGTAACAAAAGTAAAGAAAATATGAATACTTACCGATACATAAAGAAGAAAGGATATCAATATTGATATCCTTTCTTAAGTTTTATTTTTTCTTTACTGATATTTTTACTTTTTCTAAGTTTGAGTAGCCTGTTTCTTCTTCAGGATTTAGCGCAAAACTTACGCGCGAATACCTTTTATTATCATTTAGTTTTTGGATATCAGATTCTTTTGTTAAGAAAGTCTTTCCATTTTTATCAGTGAATTCAAACTTGCAAGCATAAGTCCCTTCTTGGGTAATAATAAAATAAGCATCAATGACTGATTTATTCTTTATTTTTCCGAAATATTCAAGAGCAACCTCAGAACTGAAATCACTTTCATAAGATATTTCATCATAGTATTGAGCGTTTAGCCCTTTGTCTAAGCCATCTACAGTTTGAACAAGCGTGCGTCCTACTGTAGCTGCTACGTCTTCTGCATGTTTTTCGAGTTGACGGTCTAAGCTACGACCTACACCTTCAGCTACTTTGCCAAGCGCATCAGTTGCTTTCTCACTTACTCTGTCTCCATTTTCATTTACAGCTTCAGATATACCTTCCACGGCAGCCATTCCTGTAGCAGTCGCTTTTTTTGTAACTTTCTTTACGCATCCTTCACAAGAACTGAATAATAGAGCACCAAATAGACATATTGTTGCAGGTATAAGAAAATATCTTTTCATGTTTTATAAAGTTTATTAATTGAATATCGTCGTTGTCCGTTTATTGCAAAGATATATAAGAATTTAGATTGACGAAATTTGTTTACTACAAATAATAATCCGCTTAGAATTTAACTTAAGCGGATTTTGTAAAAATACATTTACTATTTTCTAGAGATTAAAATTCTTTTTATTGTATCAGGTGTTATATTACGACACTCTCCAAGTTTCCAACCGCGTTGATTCATTCTTTCTACTATCTTATTTATGGCTTCTTCGTCAAGATTGTAGTCAGAAAGGTGAGTTTTTACACCCATTTGCTCAAAGAAAGATTCTACTGCTTTTATAGTTTGTTCAATAGCATGGTCTTCTTCAATTCCAAAGACTTCTTTTCCTAGTCTGGTTATCTTTTTAGCTTTTTGTTCTTTTAGTTCATTTATAAGCCCGGGAAGAATGATTGCTAAAGTCTGTCCGTGATCCAACCCATAAAAAGCAGTAAGTTCATGACCTATCATATGTGTAGCCCAGTCTTCGGGTACACCTTGTGCAATCCATCCGTTCAATGCCCATGTAGATGCCCACATCAGGTTGGCTCTGACATCGTAATTAGTAGGTTCTGTTAAAGCTTTTGGTCCTTCTATAACTAAGGTTTTTAATATTGCTTCAGCCATCATATCTTGCAATAATGAATCTCCATCGTAGTATGTAAGATATTGCTCTATAACATGGACAAAAGCATCAACAACTCCATTGCCTATTTGTTTTATTGGTAGTGAGTATGTTGTAGTAGGATCTAGAACTGAAAATTTAGGATAAGTGCGAGAAGAAGAAAATGATAGTTTTTCCTGAGTTTCAACCCTTGTGATAACAGCTCCTGCATTCATTTCAGACCCGGTAGCAGGTAAAGTTAATACGGTTCCGAAAGGGAGTGCATTGGTAATCTTTCTACCTTTGGATAAAATTTCCCAAGGGTCACCTTGTGTTGAACATGCCGCTGCCGCAATAAATTTAGTTGCATCAATAACAGATCCGCCGCCAACAGCAAGTATAAAGTTTATACCTTTCTGCTTAATCAACTCTACAGCTTTCATACATGTCTCGTAATGAGGGTTTGGCTCTATACCCGAGAACTCAAAAGTATCAAAACCTGAGAGTGCTTCTGATACCTGTTGATAAACTCCATTCGCTTTAATGCTTCCTCCTCCGTATGTAATAAGAACTTTACTACCGGAAGGAATCTCTGTGCTGATTTTCTTTATGGTATCTTTTCCAAAGATAATTTTAACGGGATTGACAAATGAGAAGTTTTCCATATCTTTTTAGTCTAAATATTTGATTTAAAAATCTGCAAGAAGTTTAATGTTTATTTGTCTGCCTGTCAGATAATTTGGTACAGCATGTTGCATATTATGTACATCTGCCACCCAATAATAAGTATTCGTGTTTTGCATATCAAAAAGGTTGAACAGGTCTAATCCTAGCCATATGTTTTTGAATGCAGCACAAAATGAATTTGTATTTCTGATTTTAAAATCTTCTCCTAGTATTTGCCAGGCAAAACCAAGATCAACTCTTTTATAAGCGAGTGTTCTGAAATAGCCATTTTCATAACCCGAATATGGTGGAGAAACAGGTAATCCTTGTGACCATACACCTCTCAAACTCATTCTTAGTCGCTCGTAACCAGGGAAATAATCTTGATAAAACAGTGCAAGGTTGAACCGTTGATCGGTTGGCAATGGAAGTTTTATACCATTAATATCTTGTTCCGATTTCATAAACGATAAACTAATCCAACTATCAGCATTAGGAATAAATTCTCCATACAGAGTAGCATCTATTCCTACAATATGTCCATCAGCTATATTTTGTCCGGTATAGCGTATTTTCACATTATTTACAGTGTAGGGAATAAGATCAGATAGCTTTTTATAAAATATTTCTCCAGATAATTTAAAAGGCGAGGTCTGTGTTTCTGTGTTACCTCCAAAATAATAATCACTGCCTACTACTAAATGTATTGATTTTTGAGACTTGATATCTTTATTTAGAGTGATTTTATCACTGCTTTGATCTTTGATTATATATTGTAATTCCTTGTAGAATGGTGCTTGATAATAGATTCCTCCTGATATTTTGAATGATAGGTCAGGTATAGCATTAGGAAAGAAGATTAAAGCTCCACGAGGACTAATAATTGTTTCTTTGTTTAAATCCCAGTAACTTGCTCTCACTCCTGCGTTTAGGATGAATGTTCCTTTATCAATCTCGAAGTTATAAGAATCTTGAATAAATCCCGAAAAACGATTAGAAGATATTTTATTGTCCGATTTTAGACTTGAGAATAGGTTTACTTCAATACCATTACTCGGAATGGAATAACCGGTAGAGTCTCTCATTTCCCATTCTTTTATATGGTCTTTTACTTTCTCGTTCTGGATACTAATGCCCCATTTTATAAGATGCTTATTTAGTCTGTAATTTCCAAAATGAGAAAGAGTATATACATCTGCATCTAGTCTGTTACGGGCATGTTCATGATATGTCCCGATACCTAAAGGAAAGCTGTTGTTTAATGTTTCACCGGCAAAGGCTTCTTTTAATTCATATCTGCCCTCAATATCATATTTTTCTTGCTCATCGGAATGAAAAGTTGAGCCTGATAATCCTAAGGTTAATTGGTCCGTAACTTTTCCTTTTAGAGTCATGGCAAATTGATAGGTCTTAAATAAGTCTTTTTCCCATCCATTGAAATGAACTAAGAAAGTCTTAGGATTCATATATGTACCAAAGGTCGTTTCTCTTGATGCTGGTGTAAACTCGTAACTATTATGAGAATAGTTGCCAAGCAGGTTTAACTCCCATTTTGGAGAAAAGTTATAAGTAATAAAAGTCTGAGCATCGATAAAAGAGGGATCAAATTCAGCTTTAGTATCCGTCGTATTTAATAAGGAACGGGTTGTTTTGTAGCGAATACCTGTAGTTTGTGAATACTTGTCATTAGAACTGCCAACGTATAAATCTCCACCCATCATGCTGGCAGAAACAGCTCCTTCAAACTTTTTAGGCTTCTTGTAAGTGATATCAAGTACCGATGACATTTTATCTCCATATTCGGAGCTAAATCCTCCTGCTGAAAAACCAACGTTTTCTACCATATTAGGATTGATAAAACTAAGTCCTTCTTGTTGAGCAGAACGTACAAGAAGGGGCCTGTATATTTCTATTCCGTTGATGTACACAATGTTTTCGTCAAAATTTCCTCCCCGAACGGAATATTGAGAACTTAACTCGTTCGTAGAACTTACGCCGCCAACAGTAGAAAGCATGGCTTCCAGACTATTCCAAGGATTGGATGGTCTGTTTGAATTAAGAAATTCGTAGTTCCTTATAAAAATAGAACTTCTCGATCCTGATACGGAGACTTCCGAAAGATCATGATCCGTTTTGCTGAGTGTTATATCTACTTCAATAGATTGAGGTGCACTCAAAAAGATATGTTGTTGACTCTGGTATCCAAGAAGCGAAAAAGAAAGTTTTATTGAATCTTGTTTTATTAACTGAAGTTCATACCTGCCATCTCTGTCAGAATATGTTCCATTAGTTGTGTTTTCCTGCGAAACAGTAACATGTTCGAGAGGGATATTGCCCTTGTCGGTGATTCTCCCTGTTACTTTTATTTTCTGAGCAAAGGCTTGTCCCGCAAGTAGAAAAGTTAGTATAAGGAAGCTGTATCTCAATATCATGTTATCTTGTTTTCTGGTTTTCTAGTTTTGGCAAATTTATGGATATATTTTGTGTCAGCAAACTAATTAGGCTTTTAAAGTTTTTGACGATAAAATAATGATGTCTAAGTATTTCCTTTTAGTTTTTTTATTAAAAATAGTTTCTTTGTGTGGAAAACTATCTCTAATTTGCTCTATATGTTATAATAACAACCCCTAAATATATAAAATATGAAAAAAATATTATTTTTTCTGGTTATTAGTAGCTTCATGTTTGCTTCTTGTAATAGGTATTCAAAAGATGAGCATCCAGAGGCATATATTGATGTAATGGGAAGTGCTGAAATGGAAGTCGATCCTGATGAAATCCATTTGTCTGTCGTAGTAGGGAATGTATCGGAAAAATCTCAATCGGGGAGTGTCAGAGAATTACTCACCTTAGATGCTGCAGATAAAAAACTAATGGAAACGCTTGCAAAAGTAGGAGTGAATAAAGATCAGGTAATTCTGAATGATGCAGTTACGGCAAATTATTGGTATCTAAGGTACGGTCGTTATGTAGATAATGTACGACTAGAAAAAAGATATAATATTATTTTGGATGGTGTAACACAGCTGAATAATCTCTTATCCGAACTTCCTGGTCCTAAGGATGGTGTAATCAGTGTCAATATTACTGAATTGAAAAATAAGAATATTCAAGAACATCGTAAAGAAACGAAAAAGATGGCTATGAAAGCCGCTAAAGATAAAGCTTCTTATTTGCTAGAGAGTGTTGGAGCTAAAGCAGGTAAGCCTATTTATGTGAAAGAGGTTTTTGATAATGGATATGATGTTCAGGCTTTCGGTGCATTAAGTAACGTAGTAATGCAAGAGGCTGAAAGAAAATCAGAATCCATGGTGATGACAGGAGGGGATACTCAGATGAGAAAAATAAAATTAATATATGAAATTGAAGCAAAATTTGAGATTTTGTAAACTTATAAAAATAAAAGTAAGTGATACGGATAACATCTATAGTTATCCGTATTTTTTTGCTAAAACAGGATGTCGCTACTGTTGAAAAGTGATTTTTGAATTATTTCCATTGCGATGTTTTTTGTTGTAACTTTACGAGTTCTGAAAAGCTAAAAACTATATGAATAATTTTGTCCATTTACACGTTCACTCTCAATATTCCTTGCTTGATGGTCAGGCAAGTATTCCTAATTTGGTGGAGAAGGCTATTGCCGATGGAATGAAAGGAATAGCATTAACAGACCATGGTGCCATGTTTGGTGTGAAGGAGTTTTTTAACTATGTGAAAAAGAAAAACTCTAAATTCGATGGAGCTATAAAGGAATTGAAAGCAGAACTAAAAGCTTTAGAAAAAGAAGATCCTTCTACCGAAAATTCTCAAAAAATAGGAGAAATCAAAAATAAGATACACGAAGAAACAGCCAAGAAATTCAAGCCTATAATAGGTTGTGAATGCTATGTTGCACGTCGTGGAAGAAAATTGAAAGAGGGAAAACCTGATATGAGTGGCTGGCATTTAGTTGTACTCGCAAAAAATTATCAGGGTTATAAGAACCTTATCAAAATGGTTTCTTATGGGTGGACTGAAGGTTTTTATATGCGTCCGCGTATCGATAAAGAATTGCTGGAAAAATATCATGAAGGACTGATTGTGTCTACTGCATGCCTTGGAGGAGAAGTTCCTAAAAAAATAATGTCCGGTGATATAGAAGAAGCCGAAAAGTCTATCGAATGGTTCAAAAATCTTTTTGGAGATGATTTCTACCTTGAACTTCAACGTCATAAAACAAATCGTCCAGATGCCAATACCGAGGCTTATCCTTTACAAGAAAAAGTTAATAAAGAACTACTTCGATTAGGAGAAAAATATGATGTTAAGGTTATTGCAACCAACGATGTACACTTTGTGAACGAAGAAGATGCAGAAGCTCACGATCGTTTGATCTGTCTGAGTACAGGCAGGGATTTTGATGACCCTAAACGTATGCGATATACCAAACAAGAATGGTTGAAGACTACTGCCGAAATGAATCAAATATACAGCGATATACCTCATGTTTTGAGTAATACGTTGGACATATTAGATAAGGTAGAGTATTATTCAATCGATTCGGATGCATTAATGCCTTTTTTCCCTATCGATGTCTCTTTTGGTACAGAAGAAGGATATAAACTAATGTATTCGGAAGATGATCTGATCAAAGAGTTTGGAGAAAAAGAATACAAACGTTTAGGAGGTTATGATAAAGTAATCCGTATTAAGCTCGAATCTGATTATTTGCGCCATTTGACAATGATTGGTGCCGAAAAACGTTATGGTAAAAACTTAACAGAAGAAATTTCTGAGCGGCTCGAATTTGAGTTAACTACAATGAAGACGATGGGATTTCCAGGGTATTTCCTCATTGTACAAGACTTTATTACTGCGGCAAGAGAGATGGGGGTTGCTGTAGGTCCTGGTCGTGGATCAGCAGCGGGTTCGGCTGTGGCTTACTGTCTTGGAATTACGGATATAGACCCTATCAAATACGACTTACTATTTGAGCGTTTCTTAAATCCGGATCGTATCTCAATGCCCGATATCGATATTGACTTTGACGATGATGGTCGTGGTAAAGTACTGAAATGGGTTACAGATAAGTACGGACAAGAGCGTGTTGCTCATATTATTACGTATGGTACGATGGCTACTAAGTCTGCAATAAAAGATGTTGCCCGTGTACAAAAGCTACCATTAGCAGAGTCGAATAGACTTGCTAAATTTGTGCCGGATCGTATTCCTGATAAAAAGAAAGTGACATTGCGCGATGCAATAGAGTATGTGCCTGAGCTGAAAGAAGCAGCTGCTAGCCATGATCCAGTGATGCGAGATACTCTTAAGTATGCTCAAATGCTAGAAGGTAATGTGCGAAATACAGGTGTGCATGCTTGTGGTATTATCATTGGACAACAAGCAATTTCAGATATTGTGCCTGTAAGTACAGCTGAGGATAAAGAGACCGGAGAAAATATGCTTGTCACTCAATATGAGGGAACGGTTATTGAAGAAACCGGACTTATTAAGATGGACTTCTTGGGTCTTAAAACGCTGTCGATAATAAAAGAAGCATTAGAAAATATAAAGCGGACAACAGGAGAAGTAATTGATATAAATAATATTTCATTAGAAGATCCTAAGACTTATGAACTTTACAGCCAGGGGCGAACTACAGGAACTTTCCAATTTGAGTCTGCTGGTATGCAGAAGTATTTGAAAGAACTTCAACCATCCAAGTTTGAAGACCTTATTGCAATGAATGCTCTATATCGTCCGGGGCCAATGGATTATATTCCTTCTTTTATTGCCCGTAAACATGGTCAAGAAGAGATTTCCTACGATATTCCCATCATGGAGCGTTATCTGAACGATACATATGGTATTACAGTATATCAGGAACAGGTCATGTTACTATCTCGTTTGTTGGCAGATTTCACACGAGGTCAGTCGGATGAGCTGCGTAAGGCAATGGGTAAGAAACTGATTGATAAAATGAATGCGCTGAAAGAAAAATTTCTTGCAGGGGGAAAGAAAAATGGACATGAAAAGAAAACATTAGAAAAAATATGGGCCGACTGGGAGAAATTTGCGTCTTATGCATTCAATAAATCTCATGCTACATGTTATTCGTGGGTTGCTTATCAGACTGCATGGTTAAAAGCTAACTATCCATCCGAGTATATGGCTGCCGTACTTTCCCGAAACTTATCCAATATAACGGAGATCACTAAGTTTATGGATGAATGCAAAGCCATGAATATGAATGTTCTTGGTCCTGATGTAAATGAGTCATTCCTCAAGTTTTCAGTGAATAAAGAAGGCGATATTCGTTTTGGACTTGCTGCTATCAAAGGGGTAGGAGAAGGCGCTGTAATGAATATCATAGAAGAGAGAACAAAGAATGGACCCTTCAAAAATGTTTTTGACTTTGTGGAGCGTGTCAATCTTAGTTCTTGTAATAAGAAGAATATTGAATCATTAGCTCTGGCTGGTGCCTTTGATAACTTCCCTGAAGTAGGAAGAGAACAGTTTCTTGCTGAAAATGGAAAGGGAGAGCCTTTTATAGATCTTTTGATCCGTTACGGAAATAAATATCAAACAGATAAATATCAGGCAACAAATTCACTTTTTGGAGGTGATGCATCTTTCGATATTGCTCGACCTGAAATTCCGAAAGTTGAAAAATGGTCGGATTTAGAACGCCTGAATAAAGAGCGTGAGCTTATTGGTATCTACCTTTCAGCTCACCCATTGGATGAATATAAACTTATTCTTAATTATGTATGTAATCTGGGAATGGCAGATATTGAGGATAAAGAAGCCTTTAAAAACAAGGAAGTCTCTTTTGGAGGGTTAGTTTCTGCTATTCGCGAAGGTATGACTAAGCGAGGGAAGCCATATATGATTATTCGAATAGAAGACTTCACCGGTAGTGGAGAGATTCCTTTGTTTGGAGATGATTATATCAATTTTGGTAAATATGGACATGTTGGATTGTATGTTTATATAAAAGGACGCATTCAGGGTAGAAGATATGATGAAAATCAAATGGAACTGAAAATAAATTCAATCCAACTATTACCTGATGTGAAAGATAGCCTGATAGAAAAAATTACGATAACATTACCCTTGCACGATATGAACAATCAGATGGTTGATGAACTCTCTACTTTGACAAAAAACAATCCGGGTAATTCTTTGTTATATTTCCAAGTAGTAGATGGAGAAAAGAACTTGAAGGTAGATCTGTTTTCTAGAAGTATGAAAATAAATGTAAGGCAAGAACTCGTTGATTATTTAGTAGATAATGAAAATATCCTATTCAAGATTAATTAAAATATTTTTATTTGTAAAATAGATTTTTTACATTTGCATATCGTTAAAAGATATAGATCTTATAGATAATATAAATTTAATAATAGATAAAAATTATGGCTTTAGAAATTACAGATGCAAGTTTCGAAGAAATATTAAATTCAGAGAAACCTCTTGTTATCGATTTTTGGGCAGAATGGTGCGGTCCTTGTCGCATGGTTGGTCCTATTGTAGATGAATTGGCAGAAGAATTTGCTGATAAAGTAACTATAGGTAAAGTAGATGTTGACAATAATGATGAGATAACATCAAAATATGGTATTCGTAACATTCCTACAATCCTTTTTATTAAGAACGGAGAAGTTGTTGATAAACAAGTAGGAGCTGCTCAGAAATCTGTATTGCAAGGTAAGATAGAGAACCTGTTGAAATAATAGCAACAAATAATACTATAAAGAGCCTATTAAATCATATTTAATAGGCTCTTTTTCTGTTTTAGAATATTCTGTTAATTAAATCTCACTACATCTAGTGATTGATAGCATCAAAGGCTTTATCTATTTTTGTCATTCAACTAAATATTACAACACTATCTTAAAAAATGATGAAGATGAATTTTAGAAATATTCTTCTGTTAACACTCTTATACTATGTTATTGTTCCAATTAATGTATTTGCCTCAGATGATGATCCTATCTATGGAGATTCTACTATAATGCGATATACAGCAAAAGAAGTTGTGATAGAATCTTTTAAGCAGAATCGGAATCTGGATATGCAACCCATAGCAGCATCGTTAGTCACAGAAAAAGAATTACGTGAAAATAATATAATGAGCGTAAAAGAAATAACAGGCATGTTGCCCAATTTCTATATGCCAGAATATGGCTCTAAATTAAAATCTCCGGTTTTTATCAGAGGAATTGGTTCCGAAAAAGATGCTCCATCGGTAGGATTGTATGTAGATGGAGTACCTTATTTTGATAGATCCACTTTTGACTTTAATATAAATGATGTAGAGCATATAGAGGTGTTGAGAGGTCCTCAAGGTACACTGTATGGTCGAAATACAATGGGGGGAATTATTAATGTATATACAAGATCTCCATTCAATTATAAAGGAACTAATCTAAATTTATCGGCAGGGAACTATAATAGCTATCAGGCTGGAATATCTCATTATGGAAACATAGATAACAAATTTGGTTATTCAGGCTCTGTTAATTATATGACCTCCGGCGGGTATTTCAAGAATATATATAATGGAAAAAGACCAGATGGAATAGATGCTGTCTCAACACGCGCACGCCTTAGCTGGCGTATAAAGCCTCATTTTACAGCTCACCTTGTATTAGCTTATGAATATTCAGATCAAGATGGATATCCTTACAGAAACTATCATAATGAGACTGGTGAAATAGAAAGTATTAATTATAATTCACCTAGTTTCTTTAGACGTAACATGTCTACAAATGGTCTGAATCTAGAATATGTAACAGATAATTTCAAATTGGCATCTCAGTCATCATTTCAGTTTTTTGATGGAACACAAGGCTTAGACCAAGACTTTTCTCCTCGGGATGAATATTATGTAGACTTTTATCAACGTCAACAAATGTACTCTCAGGAATTTAATATTAAGTCATTAAAAGAAGATAGCCGTTACGAATGGCAATTTGGGGCATTTGGCTTTCATCAGAATTATTTTCAGACAAATAATGTAGATATAAGAAAGACGGGAGGGTTCTCTATTCAAAATGTGAGAAATCCCAGTGGAGGTTTTGCTCTTTATCATCAGTCCAAAATTAATAAAATATTTACAGATGGATTATCTCTAGTTTTGGGTGCTCGTTACGATTGGGAAAAAACAAAATCTACTTATGAAGTTATAACACCCAAAGGAGCAGCGGATCCTCGTATCAATGATATGTCTTTTTCCCAGTTCACTCCTAAAGCTTCTGTTCAGTATACTTTGCCAAATAATGGATTGACCTATTTCTCGGTAACGAAAGGATATAAAACTGGAGGCTTTAATAATACAGCAGATAATGAAGTAAAAGAGGATTGGTCTTATGATCCAGAACATAGTTGGAGCTATGAATTGGGAGCAAAATCAAGTTTCTTTGGTAATCTGTTGCATCTGGACTTAACACTTTTCTATATAGATTGGAAAAACCAGCAGATTTCTCAACCTAAAACACTAACCAATGGGTTTATATTAAGAAATGCAGGAAAATCAGCAAGTAAAGGAGTTGAGTTTTCTGCTCAGATAAATCCTCTCAAAAATTTAAGCTTTAATGCTTCGTATGGTTATACGAATGCTAAGTATAAAGATTATAAAAAGGGTGATATTGTTTACGATAACAATTTCTTGATTATGGTGCCTCAAAACACGTTGTCTCTGGTAGGTAATTATATTGTAGACTTGAAAAATTGTTGGTTTGACAACATAGCCTTTAATGCACAATATACAGGAGTAGGCAAAATATACTGGAATAATGAAAATGATGTAGTGCAGCCGTATTATGGAATGTTTAATGGTAAAATAACGTTAGAAAAGAAAAATTTTTCCATAGATTTGTGGGCTAAAAATATTGGTGATAAAGATTATATCGCTTTTTATTTTGAGACAACAACCCAGAACTATGTCCAAACAGGAAAACCTTTTACTTGTGGGGTTAATATGAATTTGAAATTTTAAATATGATAGATACCCAAAAAGGTGGAAAATTATTTACGTTCTTTTGCTTATATATAGCGCAAAAGATACCAATGAGTTTCTTCTCAACAGTGATTCCTGTCATTATGCGGCAGCAGAACTTCTCTCTGGAAACTATTGGTTTACTTCAACTCTTAAAACTCCCATGGGTATTGAAATTCTTATGGTCTCCGGCTGTTGACAGAACAACTTATCGATTGAAAGACTTTAAGGCATGGATTTTTTCTTCGGAATTAATTTATGCATGTATTATTTTTTCGATTGCATTCCTTGATTTAAGTGTTACTCCTGAACTGATTATCGGTCTGGTAGTTGTTGCCTTTATTGCTTCGGCTACGCAAGATATAGCCACCGATGCTTTGGCTGTTCTTTCTTTTAGTAAAAAAGATAAAAGTTTGGTTAATAGTATGCAATCGATGGGAGGGTTTGCCGGAACAATGATTGGGAGCGGATTGCTACTGCTGTTGTATAATAAAATGGGGTGGGGTAGTCTGTTGCCTTATCTAGCCATATTTGTACTGATAGCTGTTATTCCTCTTCTGTTTTTTAAGACAGGAAAGGATGAAATAATAAAACCTAAACAAAAAGAGAAGCCGACATATAATGATATTGTTGGTTTTTTCAGGCAAAAAGGAATTTGGAAACAAGTTGTATTCTTATTTTTGTACTATGCCGGACTGATAGGAGTGTTGGCTATGTTGAAACCTATGCTTGTTGACTATGGGTACAATATGAAGGAGATCGGTGTAATGTCCGGGATTGTCGGAACATCGATAGGCTGTGTTGCGTCTTTAGGAGGAGGATTCTTAGTACGAAAGATAGGTTTGCATGCTTCTCGTATCTTGTTCGCAGTATGTACACTGTTCACCACAATTTACTTCTGTTTGTTGGTTACTGTTTTACCTGTTAATATTGCAACACTGCATTTAGGGATATCGCTATTATGGGGTAGTTATGGTGTAGCGGTAATGGTAGTTTATACAACAGCAATGGATTGTGTGCGACCAGGATATGAAGGTACCGACTTTACGATACAAACAGTAATAACGCACCTGAGTGGTATAATAGTTGGTGTATGCTCCGGTAAAATAGCAGCAATGATTACTTATAAAGGATTGTTTTTTATTGAAATGGGTATTGCTGCCTTATCTTTGATATTCATATTATTTGTCTTTAAACTGAAAGATTCAAAAAAAGAAAATGAAGCAAGAGTTATTGAATAAATATAGTGTTCCTGTACCTCGATATACGAGTTATCCTCCTGCAAACTTTTTTAATGATTCGTTTACAGCAGAATCATATAAAAAAGCTATTGTTGAGTCTAATAATCAAGACCCTCAACATATTTCAGTCTATATACATATACCATTTTGTCATCAGTTGTGTTATTATTGCGGATGTAATTCTCAAAAATTCAGAGAAAAAGAAACCGTTAATGCATATATAGACGCTCTTAAGAAAGAAATAAAAATGGTTCTTCCATTGTTGAATAAAAATAGGAAGATCTCTCAAATACATTATGGAGGAGGAACTCCGACTTCACAGCCGGTAGCTGTCCTTAAAGAATTGAATCATTTAATCTTATCAGAGTTCGATTGTATTGAGAATCCAGAAATAGCAATCGAATGTCATCCCGGATTTATGGATGAATCGTATTGGGAAAGTCTTACAGATGCAGGTTTTAATAGAGTGAGTATTGGGATACAAGATTTCAACGAAAATGTATTAAAGGCTGTAAACAGAAGAAAAGCGCTAATTTCTATAGAGCAAATTGTGGATATAGTAAAATCAAAGGGTTTATCCTATAATATGGATTTTATCTATGGATTACCTTTGCAGACTGCTGACTCTTTTGCAGAAACAATAGAGAAAGCTATCTCTTTACAACCTGACAGACTCGTTACTTTTTCGTATGCTCATGTTCCTTGGGTTAATAAACTTCAAACTAAACTTGAAGAAATTGGTTTACCAACAGTTTCTGTAAAAAATGGCATGTATGAGGTAGCTAAAAATTTATTGTCAGATGCTGGCTATAAAACAATAGGGCTTGATCATTTTGTAAAACCCGAAGATGAGCTTTACGCAGCACTGAAGTCTAACAAGCTACATCGAAATTTCCAGGGGTATTGTACCCGTAGAACTACAGGACAGGTTTATGCCTTTGGTATTACTGGTATTAGTCAATTAGCGAATGCATATAGTCAAAACACGAAAGATATTGATTTGTATATAGAGCAAGTCAATAAAGGGATATTCCCTATTGCCAAAGGTTATATTCTGAACGAAGAAGAACAGATTACACGCACCGTTATTTCGGAGTTAATGTGTAATTATACAATCGACTGGAATGCCGTATCTAATGAGTTATCAGTATCCTTAGATAGAATAAAAAATGCAATAAACTATAATAAGACAGTCCTTTCAGGGTTTGCAGATGATGGTATTATTGAATATGATGAAAACCATCTTACTATCCTTCCTGATGCTACTCCTTTTGTCCGTAATGTTGCAGCTTCATTTGATAAACTAATCAATACAAAAGAAAATAGATATTCTAAATCGATCTAGAAGATCTATTCTGTATAAGATAGATAGTCTGCTCTTTTTTAGAGTGGACTATTTCTTTTTATCTCCTAATGGTATGCTAATTCCAAATTGAAGATTGAGAGCCTTACTTGTTGTCGGAATAAATTCAGACGAAACATGCGGAATGGTATAATCACTAGCTAAAAAAAGATTAATTCCTTTGGATGGAGCTAGATGTAAGGCAAGACCAAATGTGTCAAATTTGCTATGTATAAACGAATAGCTTAAGGAAGTGTATAACCACGATGTGAAATGTGCATTTGCTGAAATAGTAAGTTCAGAGGTAGTATAATAGTTGCCAAAACGTGCAGAATACAAGGCTCCTAATGATATTTTATCTTCCATTATTTCATATTCAGCTCCTATATTCATGTTCATTCTTAACATGCTAGTACGCGCATTTTCACCTTCTCCCTTCAGATTGACAGCTTCTTTTAAGTCATCGAAGGTATCCTCCAGAACCTCACTCAACGAAGTACCATTGTCTTTATATATTGTATAATCGCTAGGTACAATTATTACTTCAGTTTTTGGTGATCTCAGATTAATGGAATTGTTCCTCGACCAAGAGATGAAACCTATATCATTAAGGGCAAGAGATAGTTTCAATCCTCCTATTTCAGGGAATATTTTTTTTGTATCAAAAACAGCCCCTAGGTCTAGTCCTAAACCGTAGCCGGAAATATTAAAATTTCCGAAATCAAAACCATCCAGATTTCCTTTCTCATCATAGGTCGGAATGACTCCGGGAGCAGACCCTTTTAATTCAACCTCTGATTTTGCACTCCAGTATTCGGGACCTGCATCAATATTCAGGCTTTTAGCATGTAAGTTGTAATCAGCTAATCCTCCGAGTAATTTTGCGCGAGCACCCAATGTTAAAGTGTTATCAAGAAATATTCTTGAATTTGAAACACCTAATTCAACAAAGGAATACCCTGTAGAGGATAGGTCTGATAGGTCATATTTTGTTTGCTGATTCTGATCAAAACCTTTCTTAAATAGGGCAAAAAATGATTTTGGAATGTTAGCATCCAGATGGGTTCTTATACCTAGATCAATATTCCAGTAACTATCATTTTTAAAGAAGCCTAACCCCAATAATTTGATGTTTGCATCAATATTAATATAGTTGTCATTGCCTAGATTTGATAAGAAATCATCTGCGTTGATACTTTGATGCATAAAGGTAACACGTCCATTTTGAGGCCCATTAAAAGTAAGAGCGTCCAGATTGAGGTTGTTTGTTTGTATATTGGCTCCTATATTAGGTATTATAGGTACAACTAGGTAACCTTGATTAGGGCGTAGAGCTGGATTGAGATTATTTCTTAGGAATGATGATTCCATAAAATAATCTGTCTTTGTGATTTGCGCTAAACAAGATTCTATTACAGCTAAATTAGCAAATAGAACAATTGTTATTATATATAGGTGCTTAAATGATTTCATTTTTTTATAAATCAATGTGGTATCCGCCGGTTTTTACTATTACATTTTTTATAAATATATAATCGTCTTCACCTATCCATATATATGCATTTTTCGACTGGAGGACTATAATCAATCCTAGGTCTTTGGCATTTTCCATATATTTCATATCTTTGGAAGCAATGGTAATAGAGAAGTTGATCTCTTTTCCTGTAGTCAAGGTTTGCTTATCTATCTTAACTTCTTCGATATACTTTCCTTGATAATCTACAGGAAAACAGTAGATGTCTATTGTTACACCGGTTGTAGCAACATCTATGTCTGCTTTGGCTGATATTTCTATATTTCCGGCACCATCAAAGAAAAAGTCTTCAATAACATCTCCATCGAATAGTCCTTTAATTGTATCACTTTTAGTTATAGCCGCATCTGGAACAGGTATTCCTTCGGGAATTATAGCCTCCGATAACCCTTCTAAATATATTGTGTCTATATTCCCAAACATGACAGGAGGGATGTTTAATACTCCGGTTTTGTCTAGGTTATCCCAATTGTATTCACTGTTTACACAGGAGAGAAAAAAGAATGAGGATATAGCAATAATGATAAATCGTATCAATTGTTTCATAGTTTGTTAGTCTATAAATTTACTCGTGTTAGTTTTTTTGTAGTTAAAACATGTAGATATCAGTAAAAGTATATATTATTTAGAGAGTAAAAAAATAATCTTATCTTTATAACTGAATCAATATCAGAGGCACTTTGTTCTAAGAGCACTAAAAAATGAACCTGAATTTTATGAAGAATATATGGACTAAAATTAAACAAATATGGAATCCGGATATAAAAGTTTACTTTATATCTGGAATGTGCTATAATTGTAGTGTCTTTGATGGATTAAAATTGCCAAAAGGTTTCAAGAAAGTTTATATAGAATGGCATATACCTCGTGAAGATGAAACGTTGGAAGAGTATGCACATGAAATGGCTAAAAAAATTGATACTACACGTCCTTTTGTTTTGGTCGGCTATTCTTTCGGTGCAGTTATCATTCAAGAAATGAATAGATTTTTAAGTCCTATGAAGACGATTATTATATCATCATTCAAGAGTGAGCGAGAAATCCCTACTTTTTTTAAAGCTATTAAAATGGCTAACTTGACAGAGAAAGTTCCTAAACGATTGTATTCATCTACAGATTTTATTACAAATGCATTTAATCGTTTTGTATATAATGTGCCTACAAGTGAACTGACTGATATTATGACTTACACCGATCCTGTGTATATAAAATGGGCTGTAAAGCAAATTACAGAATGGATTCCCGAGAATAAGTATAAACACTTATATCATATACATGGTACTTTGGATCAGGTATTTCCTTATGAACTAATAAGAGATGCCTTCCCTGTCGAAAATGGAGATCACTTAATGGTGATGAAGAAAGCTAATATTGTAAGTTCTATTTTGAGTGGTATTTTATTAATAAAAGAATAGATTTATTAGAGAGAGCTATAATAAAAAAGCTACTAGATAATTCTAGTAGCTTTCATTTTTGAGCCTCTTGTCGGATTCGAACCAACGACCCCGAGATTACAAATCACGTGCTCTGGCCAACTGAGCTAAAGAGGCAGGTGGGCAAGCTTACTATATCGCGTCGCTACGACCGACGGCCCTTGCTGCGATCAAGCCCTGGGGGATTAATCGGGAGCTGACCGTATAGGACTTACCCGTGACAAAAGTAGATAAATTTTTGATATATACAAAATATGAAATCGATTTTTTCCTTTGATTTCCTTTTACTACATTTGTACTAAACTCCTTTCTGGGAAAAAGAAGTTAGCAATCAGAGAGTTATTGAAAAAGTAATTTATAATAAAAAAATAAAGAAAAAATAGAAAAGTATGACTTTAGTAGATCGTTTTATTAAATATGTAAAATTTGACACAGAGGCAAGTACCGAAACAGGTATAACCCCAAGCACTCCGGGACAGATGATTTTTGCTCAAGAATTAAAAAAAGAACTTGAGGCAATGGGGTTAGAAGATATTACATTAGATGAGAAAGCATATTTAATGGCTACACTTCCTGCCAATATAGATAAACAGGTGCCTACAATAGGGTTTATTGCTCACTTAGATACCAGTCCAGACCTTACAGGCAAGAACGTAAACCCTCGCATTGTATCTAATTATGATGGCGGAGATATACAATTAAATAAAGATGTAGTATTATCTCCTTCTATGTTTCCCGAAATGGTGGATTATAAAGGACAAGACCTGATTGTAACAGATGGTAATACACTGTTAGGCGCAGATGACAAAGCTGGTATCGCAGAGATTGTTACTGCAATCAAATATTTGCAAGATCATCCTGAAATTAAGCATGGCAAGATACGTATAGCATTCAACCCGGATGAAGAAATAGGAGAGGGTGCTCACAATTTTGATGTGCAAAAGTTTGGTTGTGAGTGGGCATATACCATGGATGGTGGTCCTGTAGGCGAATTAGAATATGAAAACTTTAATGCTGCAGGAGTAAAAATCAACATTCAAGGAAGAAGTGTACATCCTGGATATGCTAAAGATAAGATGATAAATGCATTGGTTGTTGCTAATAAATTAATCTCCTTATTGCCTGCAAACGAAAGACCAGAGCACACTACAGGTTATGAAGGGTTCTTTCATTTGACAAATGTGTCGGGAACAGTTGATGCTGCTACTGTAGGTTACATTATTCGTGATCATAATCGCGAATTGTTCGAGGCTAGAAAAAAGCAGATGCAAGATGCAGTTGATTATATAAATAAATTGTATCCGGAAAGTGTGACGCTGGAAATGAAAGATCAGTATTACAATATGCGTGAAAAAGTAGAGCCTGTAAAACACATTGTAGATATCGCATTTGAAGCTATGACTCAACTAGGGATTACTCCAATAGTGAAACCAATTCGTGGAGGAACAGATGGGGCTCAATTATCATTCAAAGGGCTTCCTTGTCCTAATATTTTTGCCGGTGGTCATAACTTCCATGGACGTTATGAATTTGTTCCTGTACAATCTATGGAGAAGGCTGTGAATGTTATAGTAAAAATAGCAGAGCTAGTAGCAAATAAATAATAGAAAATTAATCCTTAAAGAATAAAAAAATAAATCATGAAAAAAACGCCATTTACAGATATCCATATTGCCCTAGGAGCAAAGATGCATGAGTTTGCAGGATATAATATGCCAATAGAATATTCGGGTATTCTTGACGAACACATGACAGTTTGCAATGGAGTAGGGGTATTCGATGTTTCTCATATGGGTGAGATATGGGTAAAAGGCCCACGTGCCTTAGCCTTTCTTCAACGAATGATGAGTAATAATCTTGAAACACTAGAGATAGGGAAAGCTCAATATTCTTGTATTCTTAACGAAGAAGGTGGGATTGTAGATGATGTGATCATCTATTATTACGAGCCTGAAAAATATATGGTTGTAGTTAATGCTTCTAATGTAGAAAAAGACTGGAACTGGTTTGTTAGTCATAACGAAGAAAATGCTGATTTAGAAAATGCTTCGGACAATATGGCTCAATTAGCTATACAGGGACCTAAAGCCCTAGCTACATTGCAAAAACTAACAAAAATAGATTTGACAAAGATCCCATATTATTCGTTTGCAATTGGTAATTTTGAAGGCTCTGAAATGAATAATATAATAATATCCAATACCGGATATACAGGTGCAGGAGGTTTTGAATTGTATTTTCATCCAGAATATGCAAAAGGTATTTGGGATGCAATATTCGAAGCTGGAGAAGAATTTGGTATCAAACCAATAGGTTTAGGAGCACGTGACACTTTGCGTTTAGAAATGGGCTTTTGCCTATATGGAAATGATTTAGATGATACAACTACTCCTTTAGAAGCGGGTTTAGGTTGGATCACTAAGTTCGTTGAAGGTAAAAATTTTACAACTCGAGCTATCTTAGAAAAGCAAAAGGCAGAAGGCGTTTCTCGCAAACTATGTGGCTTCCGTTTGACAGAGAGAGGAATCCCTCGTCATGGATATGATATTGTGAACGAAACGGGAGAAAAAATAGGAGTTGTTACATCAGGAACTATGTCCCCTACAACGAAAATAGGTGTAGGCTTGGGATATGTAAAACCTGAATATGCAACATTAGGATCTACTATCTTTATAAAAGTAAGAGATAAGAGCTTGAAGGCTGAAGTTGTAAAACCTCCATTTAGGAAATTAGATTAATATCAGAAATATATAATGAAAAAGGAGATCCTATTTAGGATCTCCTTTTTGTGTTTATTGCGATTGTATTATTTACAGAGTTTTCAATTTCAAGTTGCGCCATAAAACTTTAATGCCGCCTCCATCATGAATCTGTAAGGCAATACGACCTTTTCCTTTGCCTATTTGTTCATCATCAAGCTCAATCATTTGCTCGCCATTTAGCCAAGTTGTAACCTTGTTGCCTTGAACAAGAATACGCATTGTATTCCAATCTCCAACTTTCAGGAATTCTTCTTTTTCTTTTGGAACTTGAATTAACCAGCCACGACCATAAGATTCGTAGATACCTCCAGTTCCATTTCCTTTAGGAGCTACTTCTACTTGCCATCCGTTAACCTTAGCACCTTCTTCTACAAAAGAGCGGATAAATACACCCGAATTTCCATCAGCTTCTTGCTTGAACTCAACTGTCAAATCAAAATCGTCATAGTATTCACGTGTAGCTAGATATCCATATTGTTTTTCCGGACCACTTTCACACACAAGAAGACCATCTTGTACATACCATTTCTCTGTTCCGTATGCTTCCCACCCGTTTAAATCTTTTCCGTTGAATAAATCAACTTCTTGAGTTTTACGAGGAAGTTCTTTTATTTTTACATTTCGGAAAGATGCCGGAGAACCATGGTCTTGCAAGCAAAGTACTCCTTTTTTAGCTAAGCCATATTCAGGAGCATTCTCCCATTTTCCACTATTCTTACGAGCATACCAATCATCAGTCCAAGCTTCGAATTCAAGAATTTTTACGCCGTTCAGCCAATGCTCTACATGACCATTGTCGAATACTATTTTCGAATTATTCCACTCACCATAAGGATTTACTTTCATTTTTGTAGTATCAGGCAGATACATAGCATAGTCTACTCCAAGACGTTGCCATGGTTCTAATACGCCGTCAAAGTTAGGTTCATCTATAAGTTGATATTCAGGACCTGTAACATAAGGAACCTTAAATTGAGGACGTTCTACCACATGATAGATCATACCGCTATTTCCTCCTTTAGTTAATTTCCATTCCCAATACAATTCGAAATTTTCATATTCCTTATCACTTACAATGTAGCCATCAGAGTCACTTCCGTCACCTTTAGCTTGAATACATCCATCTACTACATGCCATGGCTGAGTAAGAGAAGTTCCATTATAATCGCGCCAACCATTCATTGTTTCTCCATCAAACAACAATTGCCAACCATCTGCTTTTTCTTGCTCGGTAAGCGTATTGGGCTTACTCTCAGTACAAGAAGTAAATAGAATTGCAGCAATGGCACACGATGCTAACAATCCTTTAAAACTAATCATTCTTTTTGTTGATTTCATTATGTTGATTTTAATTTAAAAAATAGACTATTAAGGCTTTAAAGGTAAGTATATATTTCAAAAAAGCGTAATTGAATGTTAAATTTAACATATGAGTGTATGCCCTTTAAAATCACTTGGTTTCTAGGTAAGAGTTAATTGCTTTCTTTACAGACCCATGCAGCAAAAGGAGTCTTTTAGCTTGCTCATAGTTTAATCCAAGTTCGTCAACTATCATTTTTGTGCCTCTATCTACCAATTTAGCATTCGATAGTTGCATATTTACCATCTTATTCCCTTTCACTCTTCCTAGTTTTATCATGGTAGAGGTAGTTATCATATTTAGAATCATTTTTTGTCCTGTTCCCGATTTCATTCGAGAGCTACCAGTCACAAACTCAGACCCGACTATCATTTCTATTGCTATATCTGCCTCTTTCGAAATAGGTGAATTGGGATTACTCGATATAGAAGCTGTCAATATATTATTTTTACGCGCTTCGTGTAAAGCTCCTATGACAAAAGGGGTTGTACCCGATGCTGCTATACCTATCACCGTATCGTTTGTATTTATGTTATGTTCTTGAAGTTCTTTCCATCCTGCTTCCATATTGTCTTCTGCACCTTCTACAGGATTTCGCAAAGCTGTATCACCTCCTGCAATGATTCCTACAACAAGCGTATTGGGCATACCAAAAGTAGGGGGTATTTCTGATGCATCCAATACTCCAAGTCGTCCACTCGTTCCTGCACCAATATAAAAAATACGCCCACCTTGTTGCATACGAGAAATAATCTGTTCTACAAGTTGTTCTATCTGGGGTATAACTTCTTGTACAGCCAAAGCTACTTTCTGATCCTCGTTATTAATGCCGACAAGTAGTTCGTGTACGGATTTTTCCTCCAGATTGTCGTATAAAGATGGTTGTTCTGTTATTTTTATGAATGTCATTTTAGTATTGTTCTTTAGAGAAATATTTAATTAAATTTTCCAGAGGAGATTGAGTAATAGTTTCTATATGTAAACCAAGATCTTTTCCTACAGGCTTAAGTATGTCTCTATAATGATAGGCAACGGATCCAGTTAGGTGTATTGGTAAGGTCTTCCAATCATTATATTGCATTACATTCTTCACGAAAAAGTCTTTAAACGAATCATATACTAGGTTATACACTTTCTCATCTTGAATATTTTCTAGTATAAATGGAGAAATACTTGCTAAAAAACGATTAGGAGCAGCTTCTCTATATACTTTGTCTAGAATAATGGCTGGCGTCAATTTATATTCATCAAGGAATCGTTTTTTTATATTTTCAGATAATTGATTTTTGAGACAAGCATTAATAAACAGACGCCCTAATACAGCTCCACTTCCTTCATCACCCAATATATAACCTAAGGGTGACACTTGTTCTACTATTTCTTTTCCATTATAAAGACACGAATTGGAGCCTGTTCCAAGTATGCATACAATGCCTTTTTTGTTTTCACAAAGCCCTATAGCAGCGCCAATAAGATCTGATTCGATTAAGATTGTTCTTGTATTACAAATCTTTTTTAATAAAATATCTTTGATGATATTTTGCTTTTCTAAGGTATTACAGCCAGCTCCAAGGAAGTAAATATCAGAAATATCACAGTCTTTTATTTCAGGTAATAAATAATCTGTTATTTCTATCTCTATCTCCTCAGATGAACAAAAATATGGATTTATCCCCTTTGTTTGGATTCGCTTTATTTCTTGCCCACTTTTGGCAATTCGCCAGTCTGTTTTTGTAGAGCCTCCGTCTGCTATCAATATCATGTGAGTCTGTTTTTATTCTTGAATTCCATACATCGGATTGTTGTCTATTGTCCATATACCATTCGTATCCACAGCTCCAATAATGCGTGTCGCTCTGATGAATTCTTTTGCATTTATTTCATCATAATCTGCAGCATTTGGATCAATACTACTAACGCGGATACTTCCCGATGCATGAATGAATTTCTGATTGCCTATATAAAAACCTACATGGCGAATTCGTTCTCTTCCATCTTCACCTTTCTTGCCAAAGAACATAAGATCTCCAATCTCCAGATTATCATAATTACGAGAAATATCCACTGGGATTCCGGTGTTTACTTGCTGTGACGCATCACGCATAAGAATGATACCGTGCATGAATAAAACGGTCTTAGTGTAGCCACTACAATCCATTCCTTTAACAGAAGTTCCTCCCCATACATAAGGAATTCCCATCAGGGTGAATGCTTTGTCTATGATGCTTTTTTGAGTCAACTCTATCGAACTTTTCCATTCTGTATATGGTTTTGCTTGTGATTTCAGAACATAGGCTGTTTTTCCATCTGGATATGATACTTTATAAAAATCACCTTTAGTTCCTTCTAAACGGAGCATATTGCCATTTACTAGGTCGGTAACTGTTTGGCTGTTTTTATCCGCTTTGGAATAAGAAAATCCGAAGAAATCAGTGAAGATCACTTTTTCGGCTGAGATCCATTCATTGAACTCATCTTTATTCATTGGATGAAAATTAGCCAATTGAGACCATCCTATATATCCATCAGGAGTCTGTATTCTATACCAATCTTTTTTTTCATAAATGCGTATTGGTGTACCCAATATAGATTGAGTTGCCATTCCTTTCGTAAAGTCGGGTTCTTCACGTATGTCAGCAACTGACAAGTTTATGACACCATATGTCTTCTCTCCTAATTCGGATGCAGGTAGTAATTCTACTTTATCAACCAATTGGTCTCCATAAATTTCTCTGGCATCTTTAAGCAATGTCTTATATGCAGCCGTATTTGATGTCTTCCCTATAATCGTTGGGTGTTTATCTTCGTTAGAAACTTTAATGTCGAATATGTTTACCCGTTTGTCAGGGTTGTATTCTTTTTGTACTCTTTGTATAGCTATTTCCAATTCAGTGTGTTTGTAGATTGGCTTATCTTCTTGGCTGAAAAGAAAAGTCGTGATCGAAAGAATGATTATGAGTAGGCTTAGTTTTTTCATTGTTTTATTCTAAAATTGGCATGAATACAAATGTACATAAAAGAAGTGATTTCTAATGTAGGTATTTATCAGATGTTATATTTTTGAATATGGTTAAGGGCTGGAAACTAATTGTTTATGTGTTTGTAGGAATTCTTTTCAACAATCAAACTTGTTTTAATGTGATTTGTTGCAGACTCTAAATTATATTCTTTTTCTTTGTAGAGATGGTGAACGATAATGTACTCGAAAAACTGAAAGTTTTGGCCGAATCGGCTAAGTATGACGTTTCGTGCTCTTCCAGTGGGACAGTCCGTAAGAATAAAGCTGGTGGGCTTGGAAATACTGTAGGAGGAATGGGTATTTGTCATAGCTTTACCGAAGATGGGAGGTGTGTTTCGTTATTGAAGATAATGCTAACCAACTTTTGTATATACGATTGTGCTTATTGTATTAATAGAAGGAGTAATGACATACCAAGAGCCACTTTTACTGTGAGTGAATTGGTTGACCTTACCATCCAGTTTTACAGAAGGAATTACATCGAAGGCTTATTTCTGAGTTCGGGAGTGATAAATAATCCAGACTATACGATGGAACGAATGGTGCGTGTTATAAAAGAACTGCGTATGACACACCGTTTCAATGGATATATTCACATGAAGAGTATTCCTGGAGCAAGCCAGGAGTTGGTGAATGAGGCAGGAATGTATGCCGATCGTATGAGTGTTAATCTAGAGATACCGACTGAAACAAATCTCAAATTACTTGCCCCAGAGAAAGATTACCAAAGTGTTTACAAACCGATGCGCTACATACAGCAAGGTATGATGCAAAGTATCGAAGATAGGCGTAAATTTAGATCAGCACCTCGTTTTGTACCCGCAGGACAAAGCACTCAAATGATTGTAGGTGCAACAAACGAGAGAGATAAAGATATTTTACGTGTGTCTTCTGTCCTTTATCAACAGACACAAATGAGACGGGTTTACTATTCAGGTTTTATCCCTGTCAATAGTTATGACTCTCGTTTACCTGTATTGAAGCAGGCTCCTTTGGTACGAGAAAATAGACTGTATCAAGCGGATTGGCTGATGCGTTTTTATCAATATAGAGCCGACGAAATAGTAGATGATAGTTTTCCTGATCTGGATTTGGAGATAGATCCTAAGTTAGCATGGGCCTTACGACATCCCGAGTTTTTCCCGGTGGATATCAATAAGGCAGACTATGCTGTGATTTTACGAGTGCCCGGTATAGGAGTGAAGTCAGCTCAGTTTATTGTAACATCGCGACGGTACAGACGATTAAATGCTTTACATTTAAAGAAAATAGGTGTTGTGATGAAGAAAGCACAGTATTTTATAACTTGTAACGAGTTAGCTATGAATACAGTAAATGAACTAACTCCGGACTATGTACGTAAAATTTTGATAGAACCTAAAAAAAGAAAAAAAGATGAAGGACAGTTGTCTATTATTTTCCCGGACTAGGGTAAGAATATTATTTATACCCTTTCTTCTTCACTTGGGAATAGTTTCTTTGTTTTCTCAAGAAAAATGCTGCTACAAGATAAATACTAAAGCATTGGATATAGGGGTGTACGATTATAATAAGTTGAAGAAAAGTAAATTTAAAATACTGACAGGTGAGGAAGCTAGACTGGCTGTGGAGAAACGAATAGAAGGTAACGAGATTTTGATTGACTTTGTCGGAGGCTATCTTTTAGAGCAAGATATTATATCGTATTATCCTGAGGTAGATGTAGCATTATTCGAAAATCCAGTCATAAGTGTCAGTGTGTTTGACTTGAAAAATATAAAAGAAGGCTATGGAGATCCAGCGACATATATATATTCTCCATCAGGAAAATACCGTTTTAGTTATTTGGATGCAGATGGAATGAAGTTTTATTTGGAGAGAAAAGTAAATGGAGAATACCAACTGTGTGAAGGTCCTATGATAGGGGGGGCTGCGAATAGTTTTTATTGGGAAAATGACGATGTTATATGTTATCTACGAGAGAAAACTAGATATAACAAGAAAGGAGAAGAAATAATCTACTGGATTGGTTACGAAACTAGAATTACTCTTATAAAGTGTGAAGAGTAAAGTATGATTGTTTTTTTCTACGATAAAACGTTCGAGGGACTGCTTACTGCTATTTTTGATGCATATAGCAGAAAAATATTTCCGGATCATCTTTTGGAGGTAGGAGATGTGGTACCAATGTTTACAGAGGAAGAATATACTGTAGTAACTCAGCAAGACAGGGCCGATAGAGTGTGGAGTGCTTTGGAGAAAAAAATGACAAAAGGAGCATTGAACATGTTATCCTATGTCTGGCTATCGGAAGAAGAGGAAAGTGATGACTTGTTATTTCGATATATAAAGAAAGTGATTGATTCCAAAATATCTATCGAGACTGACTTTTCGGATGATGATGTGTTGCAAATGCATAAAATAGCCCGCAAAGTATCGCATGAAGAACTTTATTTAAAACAGTTTGTGCGATTTCAGAAAGCTGCTGATGATATCTTTTTTGCTACAGTTTCGCCTAGACATAATGCCTTGCCTTTAGCTCTTTCTCATTTCAGAGATCGATTTTCAGACCAAAAATGGGTGATCTATGATGTCAAAAGGAAGTATGGATATTATTATGATTTGACTACAACGCAAGAAATTATCCTTGAAAGCGATGATCATCTATTAAGTGGTAAGTTGGATGAGAAACTGATGGCAGAAGATGAAAAACTTTTCCAAGAATTGTGGAAAGGTTACTTCAAATCAATGACTATAAAGGAACGAATGAATCTCAAACTGCAGCGTCAGCACATGCCTAAGCGATTCTGGAAGTATCTGACAGAAAAACAATAATATAACGTGTTTATTGTTTGTTTGCGAATGTATTATATATCTATATGCGTAGAATGTGTTCGCTTTACTTATTTCCCTTAGATTTCTTTTGATAGAAGTTTTCTGTTTGAAAAAGCCTAAGTAATATTAGTCGTAAAAACTCACTGAGAATACTATAGATTTATATGTGTTTTTGTGATGTTCGCAGTGTGTGCAAGAAAAAGACCTCTCAATTTTATTAAGAGGTCAATATTATAAAGAAAAGAATTATAAACAATTTTCTGCATGATAAGAAGAGCGTACCAAAGGACCACTTTCTACATGATTAAAACCTTTCTCAATAGCTATATCTTTCAAGCGTTTAAATTCGTCAGGATGCATGTACGATTTAACGGGTAGATGTTTTCTGGTTGGTTGTAAATATTGTCCTATTGTTAGGACAGAACAATTTACAGCTCTTAGATCATCCATTACTTGAATAATCTCATCGACAGTCTCGCCTAATCCAACCATTAAGCCCGATTTGGCTTTTAATCCATTTTCTGCAATTCGTTTCAATACAGTTAAGCTTACATCATATTTTGCAGCACTTCTAACTTCAGGTGTTAAGCGGCGAACAGTTTCTATATTGTGAGATATTACGTCTGGTTGGGCATTACACACTAAGTCAACAAGATCAAGTTTCCCTTGAAAATCGGGAACAAGAACTTCTATAGTAGTTGAAGGGTTTACTTCTCGTATCTTATTGATTGTATCTACCCAATGTTGTGCTCCTAAGTCAGGGAGGTCATCTCTGTCAACGGATGTAATAACAGCGTGTTTAAGCCCCATCAGCTGAATAGAATTAGCTATATTTGCAGGTTCATTCGAATTTAAGGGTAGGGGACGTCCTGTTTTTGTGTTACAAAACTTGCATGAACGAGTACAGATATCGCCTCCAATCATAAAAGTAGCGGTTCCTCGTCCCCAGCATTCTCCAATGTTAGGACATTTGCCACTTGAACAAATTGTGTGCAATCCGTGAGAATCTACTATCCCTTGTGTATCGGAATAACGTTCTCCTCCTATCTTAATTTTTAACCAATCTGGTTTTTTAATCCTTTCCATCTATATGTGAATTCAAAAGTGAATGCACAAAGATACATTTCTGTGTACTCTATAGAAAATTAAAGGAGTAAAAACTTCTGATTCCACTCAAAGTATTATGTTATTCATAATAAGTCATTGCCTGACCACTAATCTGCATAAGTGAAATTTCACACAACTTAGTGTCATACTCAGCTTTTACAAGCCTTTCTTCTGCTGCAAGCAAACTATTTTGAGCTTCACGTAATTCAATTCCCGCCAGATCACCAAGTTTATAACGTTCTACCGCTATGTCATGATTTTCTCTGGCTGTTTCTACATTCTCTCGTTCTAGATTTGTTAACTCAATATTGTTACGATAAGCCATCCAGATATTAGTGAAATCAGCTTTTATAGACAGCAACATCTGATCGTATTGAAGTTGTTTATTCTCTATTTCGATTCTGGCATTCTTTTGTTTACGTTTACGATTACCTCCACTAAAGATATTGAAACCAAGAGTTAATCCATAATTGAAACCTAAAGTGCGCTGATTATCTATTGTACCTGTATTATAAATGTTTTTTGATATTCCATATCCGGCATTCAACCTAAGGTATGGATAATTTTCGCTTTGTGCCGATTTGAGATCAAGTATGCTGAGATTTTTATTCTTTTCGGCTAATAATAAGAAAGAGTTTGAACTTAAAGTATTTTCCCAAATTTCATTCTGTTTTAACTGCTCATTAAATGTGATCTTAGCGTCTTTTGTTTGTATCTGTTGGCTAACATCGCTAATAGCCATCATTTCGTTCAGAGCAACACGGGAAGTATGTAAAATTTCGTATTGCTTTATGAGCTGAGAACTATCACTATTGAAGTCAACTCTAGCCTGTTGCATTTCGAGTCTAGATCCATCTCCTATTTGATAACGAGCCTCTACGATACGCAGACGCTCTTTTGACAATTTAACGGCATACTGAAGGTTATTAAGCCGAATATTTTGCTGTATATAATTATAATATTCAGCAGCGAGATTGGCTATAAAATTCTCTATCTCCAACCGGGTATTCAATTCTCCCATCTGCTGAAGCTGTTTCAATCTTTTATGATTTGTCTGTATGTTAAAGCCATCAAATACTGTCCAATTTAGGTTAACACCAGCATTTAGTAATTGATTGTTTACTCCATTGTTTTTATTTTGTTCGCCGTTAGTTAAATTCTGAGTCGTATTGTTTGATGTTCCCGAATAGCCAGCTGTTAAATCGAGTGTAGGTAAATATCCGGCATTTCCTATTGTAAGGTTATTGTCTGATACTTCCTGATTGTTCCGAGTTATTCGAATGTCATAATTTTGTTGCAATCCGACTTCAATACAACTTTTAAGATCATACATAACCTGTGCTGAAGCAATCAGAGGTAAAGTGAAAAATAATATAATAGAAATAGTCTTTTTCATAAGAATATAATTCAAAAATAAATTTACAAGGCTTCTTGTATATTAGTATTAGCTTCTTCCTTTTTCTTTCTGTCTGTAGATATGTATAAATACATAGCAGGTACAACAAATATTGTAAGAAGGGTAGAAACCACCATTCCTCCAATTACAGCAACTCCCATTGCTATTCGTCCATTGGCCCCTTCGGCACTGGCTAGAGCAAGAGGTAATAAACCTAAGACTGTAGAGAAGCTTGTCATTAAAATAGGGCGTAAACGTTGTACTGAAGCACCTTGAATAGCTTCAAGCTTACTCATGCCAGACTCTTGTCGTTGGTTCGCAAATTCTACGATTAAGATACCATTTTTAGCAACAAGTCCAATAAGCATAATGATACCAATCTGGCTGAAAATATTCATTGTGACACCACTAAAATGCATGAATACTAATGCTCCGAAAATGGCAAGAGGTACTGTTAGCATAACAACAAAAGGATCTTTGAAACTTTCAAACTGTGCTGCAAGTATCAAGAAAATAAGTAGAATTGCTAACACGAATGCAAACATCAAACTAGATGAGCTTTCTCTAAAATCTTTTGAATCGCCGGATAGTGCCGTTCTAAAGGTATCATCCAATACATCTTTAGCTATTCTATCCATTTCGTCCAGACCAGCACCAATAGTTATGCCTGGAGATAATCCTGCGGAAATAGTGGCAGAAGTAAAGCGATTGTAACGATATAGTTGTGGAGGAGCAACACTTTCTTCTAGTTTTACTAAGTTATTCATCTGAATCATGCTTCCCGACATATTTTTCAAATAAATAGATTTTAAATCTAGAGGAGTATTTCTTTGTTGACGATTTATTTCACCTAAGATTTGATACTGTTTCCCATTCATATAAAAATAACCCATGCGCTGACCACTTAGAGCGTATTGTAGCGTTTGCCCAATGTCCCGTGTACTTACTCCAAGAAGAGCAGCTTTGTCTCTATCTATGATAATTCTGGTTTCAGGCTTTGTAAATTTAAGATTTACGTCAGACATTTGGAATAATGGACTTTCTGAAACTCTTTTCATAAATTCAGGAATGAACTCCTGTAGTTTCTCCAGGTTAGTTGCTTGTAGTACATATTGTATTGGCATACTAGATCGTCTTCCTCCGAATGTTGATTGCTGTTGAACAAAGGCACGAGCTCCTGTCTGAGGTCTAACAGCTTTAGCTAACTCGTCCGCTATTTCCATTTGGCTTCTTCTGCGGTCTTTTATATCGGGCAGCATCAAGTTGATATTTCCTCCACCTGTCCATACCCGCATGGTATTGATCAATCTTTCGGGGGCAACAGAGTCGGCTATCTGAGCTATTTTTTCAGTATAGTTTCTATTATATTCGTAGGTAGCGCCTTCAGGTCCACTAGTTCTGATTGTAATTTGAGAACGGTCTTCTAGCGGTGCCATTTCTGAAGGTATAATAGAATTAAGATAATACATTCCAAAAAGAGTCAATATTATCAGTGGCCAGATAATTATCTTATAGTTTAAGAAATGCTGTAAGCCTTTTTGATAACTATGTGTTAACCATTGAAAAAACGGATCGGTTTTTCTGTAAAACCAATTAGGCTTATCTTGTTTCTTTAGAAGCTTGGTTGCAAGCATTGGGGTGAATGTCAAAGCAACAAAGGCTGATATTAAGACAGCACCGGCTACAACAATACTAAATTCACGGAATAATCTACCTGTCATTCCCTCCAAGAATACGATAGGGAAAAATACTGCTATAAGTGTAATGGTGGTAGATATTACAGCAAAGAATATTTCTTTAGACCCTTCTATCCCGGCTTGACGAGGACTCATTCCTCCTTCAATTTTCAGATATATATTCTCGGTGACTACAATGGCATCGTCCACCACAAGTCCTACAGCTAATACAATAGCAAGCATTGACAGTACATTGATAGAGAAACCAGCCACATACATAACGAAGAATGCTCCAACCAACGAAACCGGAATCACAACACAAGGAACTAGTGTTACGCGCCAATCACGTAAGAATAAGAATATAATGATAACAACAAGGACAAATGCAATATAGATAGTTTCTTCAACTTCGGCTATTGATGCTCTGATAAATTTAGTGTTATCAAAAGCAACATCAATATAAACATCTTCGGGAAGGTCTTTCTTTAATTGTTCCAACCTTATCATTGCTTCGTCTGATATTTCTATCTGATTAGCTCCGGGTTGTGGTATAATTACTGTGGTAACGGCAGGCACACCGTTTCTTCTCATAATATTTCTATGATTTTCTGTACCTAGTTCGGCAGTACCTACATCCTTAAAACGGACTACATTCTGATTATCTTCTTTGATAATCATACTGTTAAATTCTTCAGGAGTCTGCATCAGACCTAGGGTTCTGATAGATAGCTCCATATTGTCTCCTTCTATGCTACCGGATGGAAGCTCTACATTTTCTCTATCAACAGCACTCTTTATATCCATAGGCGTAATTCCATAAGAAGCCATTTTGGTAGGGTCAAGCCATAGGCGCATCGAGTAACGATTTTGCCCCCAGATCTCAACAGCACTAACATTAGGTATTGTCTGAAGTCTTTCCTTTACTGTTAGTTCTGCAATTTCACTCAATTCAAGTAATGAGCGTTTCTCACTTTGAATACTTATTTGAATAATAGGTGTTGCATCAGCATCGGCTTTCGATACGGTAGGAGGGTCACAATCTCTTGGTAAATAACGTTGGGCTCTGGAAACCTTGTCTCTAACATCATTCGCTGCAGTTTCGAGATCGACAGTTAACTCAAATTCAATTGTTATCCTACACGAACCTTGACTACTGCTACTCGTAAGGGATCTGATCCCTGGAATACCATTGATATTCTGTTCTAAGGGTTCCGTTATCTGGTTTTCGATAATTTCAGCATTTGCTCCAGGATATGATACGTTAACAGATATAATTGGATTGTCTATATTAGGATATTCTCTAACCCCCAAATAGGTGTACCCAATCATACCTAATAAGAATATGATAAGAACAAATACGGTTGACAAAACAGGTCGCTTTATGCTTAATTCGGATATAGTCATTTTGTATATTCTATAAAAGTAGAATTAGTAATTAATTAACATCGAAATTATTTTTGTTCATTATCAACGAATCTGTCAATAACAACAGGTAGTCCATCTCGTAATTGCATAACACCTGTTACCAGTAAAGTGTCTCCAACATTAAGTCCTTCTATTATCTGTATAGATGATGCTGTTCTCATTCCTTTCTTTAGGGTTACTTGCTGAGCTCTACCGTCTTTGTATACATAAGCTATGTCACGTCCCATTTCAGCCAGAATAGAAATACTGGGAACAACCAATGTGTTTTTTATTTCTCTTAGTTTTACTTCCACATTAACCGAACGACCTGGTTGTATATGTCCGCCAGTATTTGGAAATAAAGCTCTCATCCCCAATGTATATGTTTCTACATCTAAATTAGATTCAAGAGCATATACCTTGGCTTGTCCTTTATATTCAGTAAGATTATTATCTAATGTGAAATTTAGAGTTGTGCCTACCTTTATTATATCAGCATATTGTTCCGAAATTGAAAACTCGACTTTCAGAGGACTTATTTTAGTTAATTTAGCTACTATTGTGGTCGGGGATGCATATGTTCCTTCGCTGACCTGGCGTAGACCAATTATTCCATCAAACGGAGCTCTTAGCTCAGTCTGAGCAATACGAGATTCTACTAATTCTATATCTGCCCTCAATTTTTCTAATTCAGTATTGACAGACTCATAAGCTTCCTGGCTAACAGCGTCTTTTGCCAGGAGAGCCTTTTGGCGAAAAACCCTATCTTGTGCAAGTGGAACTTGTGCTTCTAGCTTTTTTAGTTCAGCCTGCAAAGGTTTATCATTGATCTTAGCCAATAGCTGCCCTTTCTTGACATTCGTTCCTTCTTTAAAGAAAATTTCTGTTATTTTACCTGATGTTTCAAAGGACAAATCAACTTCTTCGTCAGGCAAGAGTCGTCCTTTTCCAGTTACAATATCATCAAGATTTTGATATTGCAATATCATTGCATTAACATTTAAAGGTCTATTCCGACTGACACTTGCGCTACTAAGAGGAGTAGGAGACGAATCAATACTTTCATCAGAGGATATATAGGTCTTAATTTTAGGATAAAGAGCCATACCTAAAATAAAAATAACAATAATAATAATGAGAATTATTCGGGTTTTCTTGTTCATGGTTTGAATTATAATTATGGGCTTAAATGTATATTTCTAATTCGATCAATAGTTTCCCTGAAAGGTTTAATTTGAATGCTATTTTTTAAGTAAAATTTACATTTGGTTATTGCTTAAATTTCTAAAGAGGTTAATTTACTTTGAATAGAATAGTTTCTTTTATAGAGAAAATCTTAATTGGTAGGTAATACAAAAAAGCTACATGTTTTGATTTCATAATATGTAAAATGTTCTTAAACTATATTTCTTTTCACTATAAATTTAGTTTTTAACAATAGATTTATATATTTGTAAACCAAAATGAACTAAACTCATTAATACCATACAAGCATTATGAAAAAAAATGTATTTAAACTGAAAACTAAACAGCTAAAAGATATAGCTTTATCTCTTCAATCGAAAGTAGAAACTGGACTTAGTAAAGAAAATACAGAGATCCAATGTATTCCTACATTTATCAACCCTAAGACTACAGGTATTGATGGAAAGGCTTTAGTTCTTGATTTAGGTGGAACAAACTACAGAGTAGCTACTGTGAGTTTTGCTAATGGAACACCTACTATTCATCCAGAAAATGGATGGAAAAAGGATTTATCAGTGATGAAAACTCCAGGGTATACAAGCGAACAATTATATAAAGAACAAGCAGATCCTATTAAAGAAATTAAGATAGATTCAAAAATGCCTATTGGTTATTGTTTCTCTTATCCAGCAGAGTCTTTACTTAATGGAGATGCAAATCAATTACGTTGGACAAAAGGTGTAGATATCCCCGAAATGGTTGGAAAGCCTGTAGGAAAACCTCTATTAGACTATCTGAATAAAGAGAACGGAGATCGATTTACTGATGTTAAAGTGATCAATGATACTGTAGCTAGTTTATTTGCAGGACTTACAGAAAGTAATTATGATGCTTATATTGGTCTGATTGTAGGGACAGGAACTAATATGGCTACATTTATCAATGCTGATAAAATCAAGAAATTAAATCCTGATTATAAATTAAGTGGTTTGATTCCAGTGAATCTAGAGTCTGGAAACTTTAATCCTCCTCACTTGACATCAATTGATGATAAAGTAGATGCTTGTTCTGATAATAAAGGAGCTCAACGCTTCGAAAAAGCAGTTTCAGGTATGTATCTGGGAGAAATTTTGAAATCTGTTTTCCCTTGCGATGAAGTTGAAGATAGATTTGATGCTCAGAAACTAACAAGCATAATGAACTACCCTGATATTCATAAGAAAAAATATGTGGATGTTGCTAACTGTATTTATGAGAGATCAGCTAAGCTTGTAGCTGCATCAATCGTAGGGCTAGTTATGGTTTTAATATCTCATGATCCATCAATCAAGAGAGTTAAACTAGTAGCAGAGGGAAGTCTTTTCTGGAGTGAATCTAGAAAAGGTAAAAACTACAAGGTGCTAGTGATGAATGAAGTTCAAAAACTGTTGACTGAATTTGGACATAGCGAAGTATCTGTACATGTAGGAAAAATGGATAATGCTAACCTTATCGGTTCTGCAATAGCAGCATTGTCGTAAATGAAATATTAAGAAATATAAAAGAGTAGGATCTTTCTTTGATTCTACTCTTTTTCTTTTAGAAGAGGCTATTTTTAATCTAAACTGTGAAAAAGAGGAGTGCCAAAATATAATCTAGGATGGTTATAAAATCACTTTTTATAAGTATTTTTGTGTTCTTAACGACGGATATAGTTTTATTTTATCAGAAGATATGACGATGTATGAAAAAGCAGTAGCCGCACTGCCTACAAAAGGCTATTTGAATATAGAAATTCCTCAGGGTATCAATCTGTTGGAAGAAATTAACCGTTTGCGTAAGGAAAAGAATGCTATAATTCTTGCCCACTATTACCAAACAGGAGATGTTCAAGATATTGCAGACTTCTTAGGTGATAGTTTACAATTAGCACGTGCCGCAGAAAAAACGGATGCAGATATGATTGTTTTTTGTGGAGTACATTTTATGGCCGAAACGGCAAAAATATTAAATCCTACAAAAAAAGTTGTACTCCCAGATTTATTAGCCGGTTGTTCTTTGGCCGATTCTGCTTCAGGAGAAGGTATAAGAGAATTGAAAAAGAAACATCCGAATGCAATAGTTGTAAGCTATATCAATTGCGATTCTTCAGTGAAAGCAGAAAGTGATATTATTGTTACATCTTCTAATGCAGAACATATCATAAATTCCTTACCAGAAGAGCAAGAAATTATTTTTGCTCCAGACAGGAATTTAGGGAGATATATTAATCAGGTAACTAACCGAAATATGATTCTTTGGGATGGTGCTTGTATTGTTCACGAAGCATTTTCCTTAGAGCGAATAGCTCAACAAATGATAGACAATCCGAAGGCAAAGTTGATTGCACATCCAGAGGCCCAAAAGCCAGTATTGCAAGTTGCTAACCATATAGGTTCTACAGCTAATCTGCTGAATTATGTCGTAAATGACGATTGTCAGGAATTTATTGTGGCAACAGAAGAAGGTATTTTACACGAAATGCGTAAACGTGCACCTCATAAGAAACTAATCCCGGCTTTAACTACAGATAATTCATGTAACTGCAGCGAATGTCATTTTATGAAACTGAATACAATGGAGAAATTGTACCTGTGTATGAAATATGAATTGCCAGAAATAACAATGGATGAGGACATCCGACTAAAAGCATTGAAGCCAATCAACAAGATGCTTGAATTATCTCAAACGATCAAATAAGAGGACTAAATAAAACACTAATGATATATACTGATGTATTGGTCATAGGTTCAGGTATCTCTGGCTTATCTTATGCATTGAAGATAGCTCAAAGACAACCCGATGCTCGTATTACCATCATAACCAAATCGGACGAAGAAGAGTCGAATACAAAGTATGCCCAAGGAGGTGTCGCTGTGGTAACAGACTTCACGAAAGATAGTTTCGAAAAACATATCGCAGACACTTTACGAGCGGGTGATGGAGTGTGCAAACTTGAAGCTGTAGAAGTCGTGGTAAAAGAAGGTCCCGAGCGTATCAGAGAGATCGCCGAATGGGGTGCAAACTTTGATAAGAACGGAGATTCAAATTATGATTTAGGACGAGAAGGAGGGCATACCGAAAATCGTGTTGTACATTATAAAGACATAACCGGAGCAGAAATTGAAAGGGCTCTATTGCAGGCAGTAAAGGATAAAGAAAATATAACGCTGTTAAATCACCATTATGTTATTGACCTAATAACAGAGCATCATATTCCGGGAGAATCTTTCGATAAATATCACTTAAATTGTTACGGTGCTTATGTGCTCGATATGGAGCATGAGCGCATCATAAAAATGTCGGCAAAGATAACATTGATGGCAACTGGTGGTTGTGGACATGTTTATAAGAATACGACTAATCCTACTATTGCTACAGGCGATGGAATTGGACTTGCCCACCGTGCTAAGGCTAAAGTAAGTGGTATGCAATATATACAATTTCATCCTACTGCATTTTATAGTCCTATAGCTGGTCAGTTACCCTTGATCTCAGAGGCTGTCAGAGGTTTTGGAGCAAAATTAAGGACGGCTTCGGGTGAACCATTTATGCACAAATATGATGATCGGGAAGAGTTGGCTTCGAGAGATATTGTAGCTCGTGCAATCGATAGTGAAATGAAATTGAGAGGAGACGATTATGTTTGTTTAGATTGTCGCCACCTCGACCAGAAGAAATTTTTAGAGCATTTCCCCAATATATACAAACAGTGTCAAGATGCGGGATTGGATATGTTCAAAGATCTTATTCCAGTTGTTCCCGCCAGCCACTATCTATGTGGAGGTATTGATGTCGATTTATTTGGTCAGAGTACAATTAAAAATATGTTTGCAGTAGGAGAGTGTTCTAATACAGGACTTCATGGAGCAAACAGATTAGCATCTAATTCTTTACTGGAAGCATTAGTTTTTGGACATAGAGCGGCATTAAAAACTGTAGAACGCTTGAGTGAAGATAATTTCAATTATACGCAGCTTCATAAAATTCCAGAATGGAATCAGGAAGGAATGAAAGTGAATGAAGAAATGGTGTTACTTAATTATCTGAGAAAAGAGCTTCAAACTTTGATGAGTGACCTTGTTGGGATTGTCCGTAGCAATGCCCGTCTTAAACTCGCAAAACAAAAAGAAGAAGAAATATATCGTTCTGTAAAAGAGATATATAACTTTTCTGTATTATCACCTCAATTGTCTGAACTGAGGAATTTGGCAAGCATAGCCTATCTTATCATAACTCAAAGCATAGAGCAAGAAGAAAATAGAGGAACATTTTATAATAAAGATCTGGATGAAAAAAAATAGACCTTCGTACGTAACCAATGATAGACTATATAGCTTTATAGCAGCAGCAATAAAGGAAGATATTGGCGATGGGGATCACTCAACATTGGCTAGTGTTCCATCTGGATTACAAAGAAGAGCCCGACTTTTGATCAAGCATGATTGTATCTTGGCCGGTGTAGATTTAGCTCAAGAAATATTTCATTATTATGATAAAGATCTTCAGATTGAAGTCTTGAAAAATGACGGAGATGAAGTGAAAGAGGGCGATATTGCTTTCATCGTATCAGGTTCGGCTCAATCCATATTAACAATGGAACGAATCGTTCTTAATTGTATGCAACGAATGAGTGGTATTGCAACCTATACGAATGAAATGGTATCTCTTTTGGCTGATACAAATACCCGTATATTGGATACTCGCAAGACATCACCTATTTTCCGTATGTGTGAAAAATGGGCTGTTTATATAGGTGGTGGTAAAAATCATCGCTATGGCTTGTTCGATATGATTATGTTGAAAGATAACCATAATGATTATGCAGGAGGTATTACAGAGTCTGTTGCATCCACAGTCAGATATTTGAAAGAGAAAGGTAAAGACCTGAAGATAGAAGTTGAAACTCGTAATTTGGATGAAGTAAAGGAGGCTTTAGCTACTAATGCAGTTGATGTTATCATGCTTGATAATATGTCTATTGCAGAAATGACAGAGGCTGTAAAATTGATCGATGGCCGTGTAAAAATAGAAGCATCGGGAGGGATCATAAAAGAGACAGTAAGAGCTATTGCTGAGACTGGAGTAGATTATATTTCATCCGGAGCCATTATTTATGATGCCCCTAATATAGATTTGAGTTTAAAAGCTTTTTAAAAACACAAAATAAGCTATGGGATAACTATTATTTTAGTGACTTCAGCTGTGCTGGAGTCTATGCGATATCGGTTATCCGAACGTTTACCTACAATCCATATAATATCTTCGCCCGAACATAACAACCATGTGTTTTCTTTGTCAAACAGACTGAATTTTTGATCGGTAAAGTAGTCACTTACTTTTTTCTTCCCTTTCATTCCAAAAGGAATAAAACAATCTCCATTTTTCCAGTGTCTAAGGGTTAAAGGGTATTCAATTTTGCCGGAATCAATATAAAGTATATTTGGATTTTTTTCTATAGCAAAATCATTGGTCATAGGGAATTTTTCTATTTGCAACCTTATGGGATAAGAAATAGTAATGTCATCCTCATGTATAGTGAATCTATCAACTAGAAGTGTTTCTTTCTTCTTTAATATAAAGAATCCTCGATCTTTTAATAGTTCATGAGTAGGAGAATGGAATATTTTTCCAGATTGGCTTATGAAAGATTCAAATATTTGTCCAATTGTAGCAGGGTTAAAGCCAAATGGTGATAATAATTCGTATAGTATGGCTTCCGGTTCGGCATACTGTATAAGCATGCCTATATTTATTTTATTTTCTTTGAAAATCTCGTTTTTTACTTGCGTCATATACATGTAATATATGTTTGCTACCTGCTTAAGGTTTTCAGATGTTCTTATAATTGCACCCTTTACCGATGGATTGATAGTTTCCATCATAGGTAAGATATTTAATCTTATTTTATTCCTGCTGTATAAATCTTCACTATTTGTGCTGTCATCAACATAGTTGAGATTTCTCTCCTTCAGGTATTCTAATATCTCATCACGACTTACACAAAGTAGAGGGCGAATAACATTACCATTCATCGGAGCAATTCCGGTCAGACCTTTTATCCCCGTTCCTCGAATAAGATTTAGTAAAATAGTTTCTACAGAATCGTCTCTGTGATGAGCTACGGCTATTTTATCAGCAAGATGTATTACCCTCAGTTTTTCAAACCATTCGTATCTTAATTCTCGGGCAGCCATTTCAATCGAAATGGAGTTTATTTCAGCATAAGCTTCTGTATCGAAGTCTATTCGTTCAAACTTTAAATTGTATTTTTTACAAAGTTCTTCAACGAAAAAGGCGTCTCTATTTGATTCTTCTCCTCTGAGGTGAAAATTACAGTGGGCTATAACACACTCTATTTTAAAACTATGAAGAATATCTAATAAAGCTACAGAATCGGCTCCTCCGCTGACCCCAACGATAACTTTTTCTCCTCCTTGGAGCAGCCCGTTTTCTAGAATATATTGTTCAACCAGAGATACATTCATAGTCTTTAGCTTTATAGTTTTAGATACGAGAAATAATATTTCTCAACTTTTTTCGACAACAGTTGTATGTTTAACATATCAGAGGCTTCCGAAATGTCCTTAATAGTTCCATCATTATACAGAATATCAATACTGTCGTCAGCTTCGTTATACATATTGGTATAAATTACATCAGAAGAATAAAAGTATGATGCTTCGTGTTTGCTAATAGCAAATAAAGAAGCATATTTACAAATATATTCTTGTTTCTGGTCTTCAGAAGCAGGTGTATCTGTAATTTCTATTTTAAATAAAATTCTATCAATAAGCGATAAACTAAGCTTGGAAAGTACAATATCTGAATGCGAAGCCCATACTTTCAGCGCACACCAAATATCATTGTCGTCCAGGTTTACGAAGTGATGTAAAACTATATCTTTGTCCTGTCTTAAGAAATTATCATTAACCTCATTCTCTAAGAAAAAAGATAAGGCTGGTGATGCAAATAATTTAGTTCCTTGTGATACAAGCTCCTTAGCTCTGGTTAATACTTTGATGAGCATCTTTTCGGCAGCAACAGCAGTCTTATGTAAATATACTTGCCAATACATCAAACGTCTGGAAGTAAGAAAGTTTTCAATAGAATATATTCCCTTTGCTTCTACCACAAGTTTGTCATTTCTAACGTCCAGCATTTTGATAATACGAGCCGAACCTATATTTCCTTCTGTCACCCCGGTAAAGAAGCTATCTCTACGTAGATAATCCAGACGATCAACATCTAATTGTCCGCTGACTAATTGATGCAAGAATTTTTTTGGATATTCATTTTTAAAGATAGAAATACATGTCTCCAATTGTCCATTCATTTCTCTATTTAAATGTTCCATCAACAAGAGAGAAAATTCTTCATGATGAATGCCTTCGGTTAGCGTGTATTCAAGTGCATGTGAAAAAGGTCCATGTCCTACGTCGTGCAGAAGAATAGCAGCCATAGCACCATTGGCCTCTTCTTCGGTAATATCTTGTCCTTTCGATCGTAAAATATTAATAGCCTCATTCATCAGGTACATTGCTCCGATTGAATGATGCATCCGTGTATGTTGAGCACCAGGGTAAACCATCGATGCAAGTCCCATTTGTTTGATTCGATTCAACCGTTGCAAATAGGGGTGCTGGATTATATCATATAAAAAATCATTTGGTATAGTGATGAACCCAAAGACAGGATCGTTGATAATCTTTCTTTTATTACTCATAAGGAGATAATTCTCTTTTGTAATTTATTTTAAAATCAAAGATACATAGAAAAAGTGAACATCTATATCTGAAAAACGCCGGATAAAAATTTATATAGGAGTAAAATATTAAATAAAAAAGTCTTTTAATATAAAATCTTTATACTTTTGTGTGCAAATAATTAACACAGTTACACATATGGAAATACTAGAAACTTTTCTTCTACCTAGTGCCTGGATTGCTTTATTAACATTAGCTTTTCTTGAGATTGTATTAGGGATCGATAATATTGTTTTTTTATCGATAGTGTCGTCGAAGCTACCTGCAAACGAACAACCTAAAGCCCGAAGAATAGGCTTGATCTTGGCTATGCTTTTTCGTATTCTTCTTTTGTTCTGTATCTCATGGCTTATGAAATTGACAAAACCTATCTTTTCTTTCGATACTGCTTGGTTCGATGGCTCTCTGTCGGGTCAGAGTATAATTATAGGTCTTGGAGGTTTATTTTTGTTGTATAAGAGCGTAACAGAAATACATCACAAACTAGAAGGCGAGAGCAATGTTGCAGTACAAGGAAAAACAAAGAGTGGTCTTATTGGCGTTATTTTACAGATCGTAGCATTAGATATAGTTTTCTCGTTCGATAGTGTTCTTACTGCTGTTGGGTTAGTAAGTTTTTCGGAATTCGGATATATAGGAGCAATGACAATAATGGTTACAGCAGTTGTTATGGCAGTATTAGTAATGCTTTTGTTTGCAGAACCTGTTAGTCGTTTTGTAAACGAACATCCGACTATTCAGATGTTAGGTTTGTCATTCTTGATACTGATAGGGGTGATGCTACTTGTCGAATCGGCTCATTTGTCCCAAATATCCGTATTCGGTTCAGTTGTCGGAGAAATACCGAAAGGCTATATTTATTTCGCTATTGCATTCTCGTTATTGGTGGAGTTCTTAAATATGAAGTTAAGAAAGAAAGCTGATCCTGTTGAATTGAGAGATTCGAAAATACTAAAAGACGAGGAATAGTATTGCTCTCTTAAATAATATAACTAAAGGGTATTGCGATTGTGATGCCCTTTTTGTTTTTATATTTACTGATGTCTATCTTTTTATTTTGTCTCATTTCTTTATCAATTCTAAATCTTTAGATTCATTCATTCATATTCTATATATTTTATTCTTATTTTTGTAAATTAGGAATGTTTTGAGATGAAGAGAATTTTTCTTATTGGATACATGGGGGCCGGAAAGACAACTATAGGTCGAGAATTGGCTAAAGAGCTGAATCTTGATTTTATAGATTTGGATCATTTTATTCAGGCTCGTTTTCAGAAAACAGTTAATCAATTGTTTCAAGATGCAGGAGAGTCAGAGTTTCGTAATATTGAAAAGAAGATGCTGCGAGAAGTAGGTGAGTTTGAAAACGTAATTATTTCAGCAGGTGGAGGTACTCCTTGTTTTTTTGATAATATGGAATACATGAATCAATCGGGGACAACTGTATATTTGAAAGCTTCGGCCGATATATTATCTGCCAGATTAAATATTAATAAAGATAAGCGTCCTTTGATCAAGGATAAAAATGAAGAAGAGTTAAATGCTTTTATTATAGATTCTTTGTGTAAAAGAGAGCCATTTTACTCTCAGGCAATAGTTGTTTTCGAAACGGGAACAGTTGAAACAAAAGAGGATATTGATCAATTGGTACAGCAATTAATAAAAAAAATATGAAGTATAATCACTTTAGGTTGTTTCTAGTATGTACTGTTTTTTTTATAACAGGAAATCTGATTTCTCAAACAAAATCATATGTTTTAAATGATGATAAAACAGAAGTTAAGCTTCTTATAGATAAGAAAAAAACGAAATATTCTGTTTCTGATCTTGAAGATTGGAAAAAAGGTAGACCATTGCCCGAAGCAAAACTTTACGAATTAAATATTAATGCAGATACTGTAGGAACATGGATTTTATCAGATGAAAATGAAGATACATGGATGTTTTCGATAAAAGTTCCTGACGCAAAAGGCTTTTTTGTAAGCTTCGAAGATTTTCAACTACCTGTTGAAGCAAAATTATACGCTTATAACCAGAATTTACCCCAAAAAATTGTTTTTACTCATCATGACAATCCTAAAGGAGGAACTTATTCTTTAGAAGGTTTGAAAGGAGATAATGTCGTTTTAGAGTATGTCTCCCATTTAAAAGGAGAACAACCCAAACTACATATAAAAGAAATAGGATATAAATATACAGATAGTCAAGATAAAGAATTATCCGGATTTGATACAGATGCTAATTCTTGTATGACTAATGTCAATTGCCCTGAAGCTGATTTTTGGGAAGCGCAAAAAAAAGGAGTTATACAGCTTCGAATGAGAAAAAGCAATGGAAGAACTTTTCTATGTTCGGGCTCATTAGTAAATAACACAGCTAATGATAAAACACCATATGTTCTTACAGCAGAACATTGTTTTGAGAATATGACAAAAGAGCAGGTTGAAGAGACTGAGTTTTTCTTTGAATATGAATCTCCTACCTGTGAGACAACAACTCTACCAATCTATAAATATCATAAAGGATCGGAACTTCTTATCCTTAATCCCTTAAAAGATGGAAGTGATGGCGCTTTGTTGAAGCTCTCAGAAAATATTCCGGAAGATTGGGATGTATATTTTAATGGATGGGATAGAGAAAATATAGGGAATAATATTCAAACAGGTTCGATTATACATCATCCATTGGGAGATGTAAAGAAAATTACATTTTATGATAAACCACTTGTCGCCTCTCCGTGGTATAATAATACAACAAAAAAGACTCACTGGCTTGTCTATTATTCTGAAGGAGCTACAGAAGGAGGTTCTTCGGGTAGTCCTATTTTCAATCAAAATGGTTTGATTGTTGGTACTTTAAGTGGAGGTGACGGTAATTGTACAACACCATACTTGCCTGATTATTATGGTAAATTCTGGTATCATTGGGACCAATATCAAGATGCTAATGCACATATGAATAAATACCTAGATCCTAAAGGTGTTAATCCGGAAAGGATTAGTGGTTTGTATAACAATGAGAATGCAACAAAAGAAATCATCTTAGAAAGATATAAGGTTGATATGACTGTTGATGACCAGTCTACAATAAAAATATTGGCAGGAAATGGTGGCTATTCTGTAACATCTACAGATGAAAGCATTGCAAGTGTTACACTCGAGAGTAATGTAATTTCTATTACTGCTCATAAACTAGGAAAGGCTACTGTTCAAGTGACAGATCGAAAAGGAAATCAGAGAGAGATTAATGTTTCAATAAATGAGCCTGTTGATTTTATTTTTGTAGATGTGAATGATAAAATACTTAGCATTAACGTGTACAAGGAAGATGATACACTGAAAGAAGTACGATTAGTAGACTTGGATGGAGATGTCTTTTTAGCAGAAAATGACCTTAAAGAGAAAAGTCACATTTTGAATCTAAATATACTAAGACGAGGTGTTTATATTTTGCAGATAAAAACTCATAATGGTATAAAAAGAACGGAGAAAATCATATGGTAAAGACCAAAACCGTATATGTTTGCAGCAACTGTGGAAACGACTCACCAAAATGGTTAGGGAAATGTCCAGTCTGTGGTGAGTGGAATACTTATGTAGAAGAAATTATAAGTAAGAGCAGTAATGCGAAAAACAGTTCCAGTATATTTGAGACAACAAAGGCAAAGCCTCTTCTTCTGAAAGATGTTGAAACAGGAGAAGAGCCTAGAATAAATTTGCATGACGAAGAATTGAATCGTGTACTAGGAGGAGGTTTAGTCCCAGGGTCATTAGTCCTTATTGGAGGAGAACCCGGTATAGGGAAATCTACTTTGATCCTACAAACAGTATTGGGCTTGAATGAAGTTAAAACACTTTATATTTCAGGTGAAGAAAGTGCCAGACAGCTAAAGCTTCGTGCAGATCGGATCAACTCGAATAGCGAAAATTGCTTTATTGTCTGCGAAACTAATCTAGAACAGATTTTTGTTCATATTCAAAATCTAAAACCCGATTTTGTTATAATTGACTCTATTCAGACCATTTTTACAGAGAATGTAGAATCATCGCCCGGAAGTGTTTCACAGGTGCGAGAGTGTTCTGCCCGTGTTTTGAAATTTGCCAAAGAAACCAATACTCCTGTTGTCTTGATCGGACATATAAATAAAGAAGGGAGTATTGCAGGTCCGAAAGTGTTGGAACACATTGTAGATACAGTCTTGCAGTTCGAAGGTGATCAACATTATATGTACCGCATTTTGCGGAGTATAAAAAATCGTTTTGGTAGTACAGCCGAACTTGGTATTTACGAAATGCGCCAGAATGGACTGAGGGAAATAAGCAATCCTTCGGAACTTCTGCTTACACAAAACCATGAAGGACTAAGTGGTGTATCTATTTCGGCTGCTATTGAAGGGGTACGTCCTTTTTTGATAGAGACACAAGCCTTGGTAAGTACAGCCGCATATGGAACTCCTCAACGTTCAGCCACGGGGTTTGATCTGAGGCGTATGAATATGTTGCTCGCTGTCTTGGAAAAACGTGCAGGCTTTAAGTTGATTCAGAAAGATGTCTTTCTTAATATTGCAGGGGGATTGAAAGTGAATGATCCGGCTATGGACTTAGCTGTGATCAGTGCTGTTTTATCATCCAGCTTAGATATCTCAATAGAGAAACATGTTTGTATGACAGGAGAAGTTGGTTTGTCCGGCGAAATTCGCCCTGTAAATAGAATAGAGCAGCGGATTCTTGAAGCTGAAAAACTAGGCTTTTCAAAAATACTCATACCTCAAAACAATCTGAAAGGTTTTACATCGAAAGTGAATATTGAGATTGTACAAGTAAGAAAAGTAGAAGAGGCTTTCAGACAATTATTTGGGTAAATATTTTATATTAACGATGAATTACGAAGAAACATTAGAATATCTATATAGTCAGTTACCTGTTTATCAGAAAATAGGGGGGATCGCTTATAAAGAAGGTTTAGATAATAGTCTGGCATTGGATGCTTATTTTTCTCATCCTCATACTAAATATAAGACTATTCATGTAGCAGGTACAAATGGGAAAGGATCAACCTCTCATCTGATTGCTGCTATTTTGCAAGAAGCAGGATATAAAGTGGGTTTGTACACTTCACCCCATTTAATTGATTTCAGAGAGCGTATTCGTATAAATGGAGAGAAGATTTCTAAGGATTATGTCGTTAATTTTGTAGCAAATCACAAAGAATCATTTGAACCTATTCAGCCTTCTTTCTTCGAGCTGACAATGATGATGGCATTTCAATATTTCGCAGAAGAGAAAATAGATGTTGCAGTTGTCGAAGTAGGACTAGGTGGGAGGTTGGATAGCACAAATATAATTACTCCCGACCTGAGTATTATTACTAATATAAGCCTCGATCATATGCAGTTTTTAGGTAATACAGCCGAAAAAATAGCTAAAGAAAAAGCAGGTATTATCAAGCATAGTGTTCCTATTGTTATAGGGGAAGCAGAGGGAGAGGTAAGAAAAGTTTTCGAAGAAAAAGCTGCGGAAGTTGGTGCTCCAATTATTTTTGCTGAAGATGAGAGTTTAATGATCTCTCACCTTAAGACAGCTAGCGGTTGGTTGTTCGATATGAAATACTACATGCATCTAAGAGGTGAACTATCAGGTTATGCTCAGATCAAAAATGCTGTAACAGTTGTCGCTTCTATTCGCGAATTAATGAAGATTGGTTATACTATTCCATCCAAGGCTGTTTATAGTGGGTTTGCATATGTTAGCGAACTGACAGGCTTGATGGGGCGTTGGCAAGTTATTCAAGAATTAAACCCCAAAATAGTTTGCGATACAGGACATAATGTTGCAGGTATTAAATACATTGTTGAACAACTCGAAAATGAGCGTTATAAGACTTTGCATATCGTTTTAGGTATGGTCGATGATAAAGATATTTCAACAGTTCTCTCTTTGTTACCACGCAAAGCAGTGTTCTACTTTACACGTGCGAATATACCACGTGCAATGAATGAGCGACAACTTCAACAAATGGGGCAAAAATATGGTCTAACCGGCTATTCTTATGCAACTGTAAAAGAAGCTATACGAGCTGCTAAAGATTGGGCTAGACCAAATGATTTTATATTTATCGGAGGCAGTAATTTTGTTATTGCCGATGCTTTAGAATATTTTAAGCTGGGGCAATAAATTATTTTACTTTGATTTCAATAGGTGTATTCTTTTCAGGATCTAAAGATTCTTCTCCAGTGTAACTAATAATAACAGTTTTGCCATCTTTTGAATAAGTAGCATCTGTCCTGTTTACATCTTTTACTTTCTTTTCGAAGTGATAATTAGTTGTAATTTTTGTCTTATTAAGGATAGGGGCTAAAGAGTTTGTCATCTTATCCATTAATTGATCAACAGATTCCTCTTCATTATTATTTGAGCTTTCAGGTGCTTTTATGTCGGATGTTTGGTTTGTCAAGCGTTTCATTACTTTTCCATCCCAGGAAATAGAATTGTTTTTAAATAAGTCGTTTGGCGAAAAATCACCTACAGGAGAATCTCCCATTTCGGCATCTGCATTTTTTAGTGCTTTCTGATATTGGTCTATACGGACAAAAGAAACAAATGCTTTATTAAAAGCTTCTGCATTCTTGAATTTGCCAAATATGCTAAGTGCAAATTTTTCGTTTTCAGTATCATTTTCAAACTTCATATATAGAGGTTTGATATTATTTATATCCTCCATTATCTCGGGATTGGTTATATCTATCTCATCTCCTAATATTTCAATAAAACTTCTTGTACTGTCTCCTTCGAATTTAGCAAAACTTGCTCCAAAGGCAGGACTATTAGGAGCCCCAGAACCAGCCAAAGCCATCAGTTGAGAAAGGTCAATAGTCATATTGTATTCCACCTCTTTGTTCTTCTTGAAAGTAATATCTTCAGTTACAGCACAACTATTGAAAAGGAGTGAAAATAATGTGCAAAGTGTAGTTATAAAAATAGTTTGTTTCATATTTACAGATTTAATAAAAACCTAAGTTAATCGAATTATTTAAATAGATAAAGTTTGCAGAAATAAATAAAGCCTCCATCTTTTGCAGACAGGAGGCTTTATTTATGTATGAATTATTATTCCAAATATGTATATCCGTATAGTCCTGATCGATAATTAGAAAGGAATTCTTTACCCTCCTCAACGGTTATCGAACCTTTCTTAACAGAGCTTGTTACCCAAGTTTCAACAGTACGCACTAGCTTTTTAGCATTATATTGTGCATAGTCAAGTACCTCAGCCACTGTTTCTCCATCGATCATTTGCTCAATCTTGTAACCATCCTTATCTACAGCAATGTGTACAGCATTGGTGTCTCCAAAAAGATTGTGAAGGTCTCCCAAAATTTCTTGATAGGCACCAACAAGGAATACCCCAAGATAATAAGGCTCATTCTTCTTCTTGGTATGAACTGGTAGATAAGCCGATTGTATTCCATTTGCAATGAAGTTGTCAATCTTTCCATCCGAATCACAGGTCACATCTTGTAAGGTTGCTGTTTTATTAGGTTGTTCATCCAGTCTGTGAATAGGAATAATAGGAAATACTTGGTCTATAGCCCAAGAGTCTGGTAATGATTGAAATAATGAGAAATTACAGAAGTATTTATCCGGTAAAAGCTTCGACAATTGTTTCAATTCCTCAGGAGAATGTTTCGCACGTCCTGCCATCTGATATATTTCTCTCGCAATAGAAAAATAAAGTCGCTCTACTTGAGCTCTACTTTTAAGGGTTAACATCCCTAGACTAAACAAATCTAATGATTCTTCTCTAATCTGCTGAGCATCGTGCCACGCCTCTAGCATACGACTTTGACTAAGATTATCCCAAATATCATATAATTCACGAACTAATTCATGGTCATCTTCTGATATTTCTGCATCTTCATCCCACTCTGGAAGAGTAGCGGTTTCTAATACTTCAAAAACCAATATAGAGTGATGAGCAGTTAACGAACGCCCCGACTCTGTTATAATATTAGGGTGGGGGATGTTATTCTTGTCGGCAGCATCTACCATAGTCGCAATAGAGTCATTTACATATTCTTGTATAGAATAGTTAACGCTACTTTCGTTATATGATGAGCGGGTACCGTCATAATCTACACCTAATCCTCCGCCAATATCAACAAACTCAACTTTGTAGCCCATTGCATGTAATTGTACGTAGAATTGTGCTGCTTCGCGTAAAGCTGTTTTTATACGACGAATTTTTGTAATTTGACTACCTATATGGAAGTGAATCAAGCGAAGCGAATCTCTCATATTGCATTTATCAAGATAGGCTAATGCTTCAAGTAACTCACTTGAGTTTAGTCCGAATTTACTGCCATCGCCACCAGATTCTTCCCATTTACCACTACCTGAACTAGCTAGTTTAATACGAATTCCGATGTTGGGAGTAATCTTCAGTCTTTTTGCTATTTTGGCAATAAGAGGAATTTCATTTAATTTCTCTACTACGATAAAGATATGCTTACCCATCTTCTGAGCCAATAGGGCAAGTTCTATATAGCTTTCATCTTTGTATCCGTTACAAATAATCAAAGAATCAGAGTCTGTATTGATGGCAAGAACTGCATGTAGTTCCGGTTTAGAGCCAGCCTCAAGTCCGATATTGAATTTTTTACCATGACTAACCAATTCTTCTACGACCGGACGCATCTGATTTACCTTGATAGGGTAAATTATATGATTCTGAGCTTTGTATTCATACTCTTCTGCGGCTTGTTTGAAACAAGTCGAAATCTTTTCAATTCGATTGTCCAAAATATCTGGAAAACGAATAAGAACCGGAGCTGATACATCACGAAGCTGTAATTCGTCAATCAACTCTTTTAAATCAACAGCCACTCCATCTTTACGAGGAGTTACAACAACGTTACCTTTCTCGTTAACGGAAAAGTAATTAATTCCCCATCCTGGAATATTATATAACTCGGACGAGTCTTCGATGCGCCATTTTCTCATTCTTTCTTTGTAAGTGTATTTATTTAATGGATAAAAATGTTCTAATCTATTTCTTTAATATCTTAGTAATCTCTACAATATAAAGGTAGTGAAAATCTTTCTCAGGATACCATCTATCTATTATGGACTTGTCGAGGAAAGAGTCTTCCGTTATTTTCTGTACGAATAGTTTTTTAGCAAAGATAGCTTCTTCGGCTTCTTTGAAATAAGGTATTGCATTGTCAAATTCGACAGTCAATCCGGATATTTTCACTTTATCTTCATCTCTTCCCGAAGTAGCGCCTAAATAGGATAAAGCCTTTTTGTGTGAAGCGTCAAAAAAAGTTAGCGAGAGAGAGCCTGAACTATCCACAAATTCTTTTGTATATCGCTGTGGACGAATAACAACAAAGGCAACCTCTTTGTTCCACATCACGCCAAATCCTCCCCACGAAGCAGTCATTGTATTAACTGTTCCATCAGGTTTGGCTGCTGTAATAAGCATCCACTTATTCTTTAGACCAAAAGAGTCTGGAGTAAAGTTTTTTATGTCGACTTCTTTAAAGCTCATTTTATCTATGCTTTTAAAGATTATTTTAACTAAAAGGTGACAAAAGTAACAGATCTTTCATTTATAGCAATAGGTTTCATTAAACCTATTCATTAGAGAATATAGATAAACTTTTGCCGAAACGCTTAATCTAGCTTCAATACAGCTAAGAATGCTTTTTGAGGAACTTCTACATTACCCACTTGTTTCATTCGCTTCTTACCTTCTTTTTGTTTTTCTAACAGCTTACGCTTTCTGGAAATATCACCACCATAACATTTTGCAGTTACATCCTTACGTACAGCTTTAATTGTTTCACGGGCAATAATCTTTGCTCCAATAGCGGCTTGTATAGCAATGTCAAATTGTTGTCGAGGAATTAGCTCCTTTAGCTTTTCACACATGCGACGACCAAAGTTAACGGCATTGTCCATATGAGTAAGAGTAGATAGAGCATCTACAGGTTCTCCATTCAATAGTATATCTAATTTCACCAATCGGGACTCTCTATAGTCATGCATATGATAATCAAACGAAGCATATCCTTTAGAGATACTTTTCAGTTTATCGTAAAAGTCAATTACAATTTCGCCTAAAGGTATATCGAATATGATTTCTACGCGGTCACCCGAAATATAATCCTGTTTGATAAGAACACCTCTTTTTCCTAAACAAAGTGTCATGATAGGACCAATATATGTTGTGCTGGTTATAATAGAAGAGCGGATAAATGGCTCTTCAATATAATCAATCAGAGTAGGGTCGGGGAGTCCTGCCGGATTATGCACCTCTTTAACGTTTCCTTTCTTGTCGTGAACAATATAAGATACATTGGGGACAGTTGTTATTACATCCATATTGAACTCTCTATCCAATCTTTCTTGGATAATTTCCATGTGTAATAATCCCAAGAATCCACAACGGAAACCAAATCCTAGGGCAACCGACGATTCAGGTTGGAATGTCAAAGAAGCATCATTAAGCTGTAGCTTTTCTAGAGATGCACGCAAGTCTTCAAAATCCTCACTCTCGATAGGATATACGCCGGCAAAAACCATTGGCTTAACTTCTTCAAATCCATCAATAGCTTTGTCGCAAGGTCTTTTAACATGCGTAATAGTATCTCCTACTTTTACTTCTTTCGAAGTTTTAATTCCTGAGATAATATATCCAACATCTCCACATGTGACTTCATCGCGAGGAGACATTGTTAATTTTAATACTCCAATTTCATCAGCATCATATTCTTTACCAGTATTGAAGAATTTTACTAAATCGCCTTTCTTAATTGAACCATTGACAACCTTGAAGTAGGCTATAATTCCTCTGAATGAGTTGAATACAGAATCGAAGATCAAGGCTTGAAGCGGTGCTTCCGGATCACCCTTAGGCGCAGGAATACGCTCTATAATTGCATCAAGAATATCGTAAACTCCATCTCCTGTTTTTCCACTAGCTCTGATTATTTCGCTTCTGTCAACGCCTAATAATTCGATAATTTGATCCTCTACTTCATCAGGCATTGCGTTAGGGAGGTCTATTTTATTAAGGATAGGGATGATTTCCAAATCATTCTCTATTGCCATATATAGATTCGAAATAGTCTGAGCTTGTATGCCTTGTGCCGCATCTACAATAAGCAAAGCACCCTCACATGCTGCGATGGAGCGAGATACTTCGTAAGAAAAATCGACGTGTCCGGGAGTGTCAATAAGATTTAAAATATATTTTTCATTCTTATAGACATATTCCATCTGTATGGCATGGCTTTTTATTGTAATACCACGTTCGCGTTCCAGATCCATATTATCCAAAACTTGAGCTTGCAGATCTTTACCTGCAACAGTATTGGTATATTCTAACAACCTGTCGGCAAGGGTACTTTTACCATGGTCAATATGTGCTATAATGCAGAAATTTCGTATTTTATTCATTCTTTAATCTAAGTTCTATTGTTATGATTTAAAAAGGAGTAGACACACCACTCCAAATTAAAGTGCAAATATACGAAAAAGATATCAAAGATTTTTATTTGAAATATTACAATAAAAAATATCTCTAAATATTGAGCAGTACAAGATCTTGAGATTTTAAGAGATTCGATAACAAACACTAAAACTCTCTGTTATTTAATCTAAATAAAAAGGACTTTTGATGGTTTATTTTTTACTTTTGTTAAAACTATATAAATAAGAAAAAAGATGTCAGAAAATATAATAGCCAAGTACAATCTACATATAGGTGAAGCTCAAAAGAGGCTAGAGGGAATAGTTAGATATACGCCTTTAGATTATATTCATTCACTGTCTCAGCTGTTTGAAGCAAATATTTATATAAAGAGAGAGGATTTACAGATAGTCCGTTCTTATAAATTAAGAGGAGCTTATAATATGATTAGTCAGCTTGAGCAGGCAGTCCTGGATAATGGGGTTGTATGTGCAAGTGCAGGTAATCATGCTCAAGGGGTAGCTCATAGTTGTAATAAACTCCAAATTAAAGGAGTTGTTTTTATGCCTAAAATAACCCCCAAACAAAAAATTAAGCAAACTAAAATGTTTGGGAATGGCTATATTGAAATAATATTGGAAGGTGATACATTCGACGATTGTGCACAAGCAGCAAAAGAATATACAACGAAGAATAATATGACTTTTATTCCTCCTTTCGATGATACTCGTATTATCGAAGGACAAGGTACTATCGGTATAGAAATACTAGAACAACTTGGATGTGTACCACTTGATTATATCTTTATTCCTGTCGGTGGAGGAGGTTTATGTTCAGGTGTAGGAGCTTATATAAAAGACTTTTCTCCTAAGACGAAGATTATTGCAGTGGAGCCAGAAGGAGCTGCAAGTTTAAAGTCTGCTTTTAGAGGAGGGCATCCTGTAACATTACCTCAAATTGAGAAATTTATAGATGGTGCTGCAGTAAAAAGGGTAGGAGATATGACATATCCTATATGTAGGGATGTTGTTGATGATATTTGTCTTGTTCCTGAGGGAGAAGCTTGTAGTTCAATATTGAAGTTGTACAACGAAAATGCAATAGTTGCCGAACCTGCAGGTGTATTGAGTATTGCTGCACTAAATCATTTTGCAAATGAAATTAGAGGTAAAAATGTTGTATGTATTCTTAGTGGGAGTAATAATGATATTGATCGAATGCAAGAAATTAAGGAGCGTTCTTTAATTTTCGAGAGACTTAAGCACTATTTCATAATTCGTTTTCCTCAGAGAGCAAATGCTTTGAAAGATTTTGTTAATATTGTGCTGGGAGAGAGAGATGATATTGTTAGATTCGAATATATGAAAAAGAATCAAAAGGAAAGTGGACCGGCGCTTGTTGGTATAGAATTAGAAACAGTAGAAGATTACAATAAATTATTGGGTCGCATGATTGAATATGGTCTTGATTTTACTGTTTTGGATCCAGATAGTGATTTAGGAAGATATATTGTTTGATTCTTTTTGAAATAAATAGATGTTGATTAATAGTCGTTTATGAAAAAGTGCAAATATTTTCTTTGAAATTGTTTGTGAATACAAAAAAAACGTCTACATTTGCAACGCTTTTAAGGAAAAGCGCAGTGTTTAAAAACACTGGAGAGATGGCAGAGTGGTCGATTGCGGCGGTCTTGAAAACCGTTGAACTGCGAGGTTCCGGGGGTTCGAATCCCTCTCTCTCCGCGGAAAGGCTAAGACAAAAGAAGCCAAAAACAAGACAAACCCTACAAGTTCAATAACTTGTAGGGTTTTTTGTTTCTATTTTGTCTGGGATGTAAAGACATCAAAATGCCAAAATAAGACACATCTTTCACCCTAAATCGTACCCCTTGGGGTAATTCTGAAAAAGGGGTACGATTTGTCCGAAATTGGCTGTGTGACGTCCGGATTTGGCGTTGTTGCATAATACTCAAATAGAATAAGTTAAACTAAGTTTGTAACGTAAAAATTTGAGTTATGAGAAGTACATTTAGAGTGCTCTTCTTCCTGAAGAGAGACAAGCAAAAAAACAATGGAAACGTACCCCTTTTTTGTAGAATCACAATCGATAAGAAAGAGGCGAGGTTTGGAATGAAGTTCGATGTAAATCCTGCTACTTGGAGTGTTAAAGCTGGACGAGCTATTGGTCGGACTAGTGAAGTTGTCGAACTAAACTCCATCATTGACCAAACCAAAACCGCATTATTTAATATCTATAATGACATCCTTTTAAGTGAAGTAAACGTAACTGCAGAAAAAGTAAAGAATCGTTTTCTTGGAATATCTACAAAAGAACACAATCTACTCGAACATTTTGTGAGGCATAATGAAGATGTTAAGAAATTGATAGGTATAAGTAAATCAAAAGCGACCTATCAAAAATATGAGGTTACACGAAAGCATCTAACTAATTTTATCAAAGAGAAATATAACCTGACCGATATTTCTTTTAAGGAAATCAACCATCTTTTTCTTACCGATTTTGAGGTTTACCTGTTGACAAGCTGTGGCTGCAACTCGAATACTACAGCGAAATTTATGCAATTTTTCAAACGTATTGTTATTATAGCCAAAAATAATGGTTGGATAAAAATTGATCCATTTGCTAATTACAAAATCCGCATAAAAAAGGTAGATCGTGGCTACTTGTCGCAAGAAGAGGTTGAAGCAATAATGGCGAAAGAATTTTCCACAAAAAGATTGGAACAGGTACGCGATATATTTATTTTTTCTTGTTTCAGCGGTTTAGCATATATAGATGTTAAGAAATTGAGAAAAGAGAATATCCGCACTTCTTTTGATGGTAACCTATGGATTATTGGAAAACGAGAGAAAACGGATGTGTCATTTTCTATTCCGTTACTTGATGTACCTAAAAAGATATTAGAGAAGTACGAAGGTACTTTACCTGAAAATCGAATACTGCCTGTGCCCAGTAACCAAAAGATGAATGCGTACCTCAAGGAGATTGGTGCGTTATGTGGAATTGATAAGGAAATCTCATTCCATTTAGCACGCCATACGTTTGCTACCCTGACACTTAGCAAGGGAGTATCTATTGAGAGTGTCAGCAAAATGTTAGGTCATACCAATATAAGAACAACTCAAATCTATGCGAGAATAACTGATTCAAAAATCAGTCATGACATGAATGCTTTTGCAGGGAAAGTCAAGAGTATGAGTGATAAACTTGCCATTAATCAATAAATCTTAAAATTATGCAACTACAAATCATTCAAAATAAAATATTCAACATTAGAGGACAGCGGGTTATATTGGATTTTGACCTCGCCGTAATGTACGAAGTCGAAACCAGAGCATTGAAACAGGCTGTAAAACGTAATATGAGCCGTTTCCCTGAAGACTTCATGTTTGAACTGACAAAAAGCGAATGGCAAGAGGTTATCACAATTTGTGACAACCTCCCTCAAACAGTTAAATTTAGTCCTGCCCTACCTTTTGCTTTTACCGAACAAGGAGTGGCAATGCTTTCTTCTGTGTTGAGAAGTCAGAAAGCTATTGAAGTGAATATATCGATAATGAGAGCATTTGTTGCACTACGCCAATATGCACTGGGCTATGCCGAGTTAAATCGCAAATTAGAGGAATTTATGATAGAAACAAATATGCAGTTCAGCGATATTTATCAAGCCCTTACAGAACTTGCTTCCCAAAAAGAAGAAGAAAACAAACCTCGTAAACGTATCGGGTTTAATGTTCAACAAGATGAAAAAAAATAAAGTTATGGAACGAGGATATATCAAAATCGAAAAGAATATTGAGAATCAGCTGATTGTTGAAGCTAAACTCGTAAATTGCACACTGTGGATGACAAAGCATGAAATAGCTGATCTATTTAATGTGTTTGTAAGTTCTATCGGTAATAATCTTAGAGCCATATTTAAATCAGGGATATTGCGAGAAGAAAGCGTAACCCGCATATACAAATACGAGAACAATGGTCGCCAGTGCGAAATGAGTTTATATAATCTGGAAGCACTGATTTTTGCTAGTTACCGTGTGGCATCGTTTGAAGCAAAGGCTTTCCGGGAATGGGTAATGAGAGCATTAACCGAATATATCCGAATAAAACCCAAAAGGGAAACAGAAGTTTTGATTGTGTATAACCTATCGTCAAAACTCCCAGAAATATCAATTAATTAATTCAACGTATAACAGTATAAATAGTTCAATTATGAAAAATGTAGCCTATTTATTAATTGCGGTTTTCTTGGTAGCTTGTGGAAGCTCAAATACGAGTAGTGTTTATGAGAAAACTATTCGTGAGTATCTAATTAAAGGTAAATCCGATGACCTTAATTTCAATATCGTGGAATTAACGGAACAAGGCAAAGTAACGGTTGCCGATAGCATTGCCTATCTTACCGATGAATTTAGAAAGGACAAGCAGCTTATTATCAATCGTATTGAACTTGCAAAAGAAATGAGTATAGATCTGAAAGCTAAAACTAAGAAAAAAAGCGAGTTAGATAAATATTTAGATGATATTGAACTGATGAACAATCGAATAGATTCGCTTAAAAACCTCACTCCCTATAATTTACAAGGATATGATAGCAGAAATGCAGAGGATGTACTTGCCAAAATTATACGATGTAAATATTCGGTTCAACTTGGAAGAAAAACGGTTGAAGAAATATTTGACTTCTATTTATCGCCGGACGGCACTAAATGCTTCCACAAAACAAGAGCAAAGTAAAGAATAATACCAAACTCAAAATCAAGCCTGTGTCTTAATTGGATACAGGCTTGATTGTATTTATCACTTTCCCTTTCATATGGAAAGTCTTGCGTATTATGATGATAAACGCAAAGCATATCAATCAAATATCCTTTTCTCTATACTTCTCTTACTATAATTTCTTCCTCATTCCGCCTGACCGATGCGGAAAGCGATAAGGAGTAATCGGTTCAGTTGCGAAAGTATTTCCGTGTTCTTAACGCCGCTTGCAAGTTCAAGCCTTCGGTTTTGTGAAAAATCTTCCTCTTTCCCTCATTCTTCAGGCGAGCGTATTTGTTCTCAAAAAACTTGACTTCGGCTAAACACTACTTTCTCCTTGCATCTGAAACTCGATCACACCTTACCGGCTCCGATACGGCATAAAAAAAAAGTCAGAAATTATGAGAAGCATAGAAAAAAATAGGAAACAACGACCGACAGCCTACCTTCCAATTAGCATAAAATTGGTTGTAAAAATCGCTTTAGTGGTTTTGGGCTTCTGTGCGTGGGGAACTGGTTTTTTAGGGGCATTGGTTGGCTTGTATTTATTTCTTCCCATTCTTCGGGGCATTCTCTCTGTTATAGTGGGTTTAGGTGCTATAATCCTCTTTCTTTTCATTCTTCTGACCTTTTTGTAATCCATTAAAATTTAGAGTTATGAGCAAAGTATTTTTATTAGGTGCAAATAAGGAAATTGACAGAGCCAAACAAGTGGTAGAAGTCAATCAGGTTATCCAAATGGAAGGTTACAGTTATCATAAATATGTAGTGTACGACATTACAAAAAATCAGTGGGGAATTACCTACAAACTGATAAACCTTACCACAAAAGATTTTCACACAGCCGATATTATCAGACCATTAAAAGAAAAATTCGGAATTGGATTCTATTACGATAGCGAAAATCCTCAGTTTATAGATGCTTTTGAGGTAGCAATACTTCTTCAGGAAGCACAGCAAAAGAAGAAAGCAGAGCAGGATGAAGCAGACAAGGAAAAGATAAGAGTTGAAGAAGTAAAAACAATAGGTCGTAAACGTTTTGCCGAGATATTTCCCGATGATGCACAAGCCGTTATTGTGGCACGGCTGAAACAAGACGAGAGCGACAGCCAAACGGATTACTTCGCAAGCAGTACGCAACGCACTGTTATTTTAGGCTTTTCCAAACACAAAAGAGACATCTTTTCCGAAATGCGGAAACACGCTTCAAACTTTGAAGAAACCGCCTATTTAGAAGAGTATAACGAAGATTACGAGCATAGAGAAAAATACTCTATGGGGGACGGTTATTATTTAGGAGAAAGCAAGTATCACGGTTGGATAATTGAAAAATGCCCTGTTTATAAGCGTGAAAGTACAATAGAAGAATTTTCCTACACCGCAGGGGGTGAAGACAATATACACATCAATAGACCAAATACAACTCCACCAAACAACCCGACAGGATCAGGTAAAGATGCTTGTACAATGGTTGAATACTCAGCCAAAGCAGTAGCCGTATTTGGAGATACTAAGTCAATCAAAGATGAACTTCGGGCAATGGGTGGAAGATTTAACGCCCGACTGACTTTTAACGGACAGAAATTAGCGGGGTGGATATTCCCGAAATCACAAGAACAGCGATTAGCGTATTATTTCGGGGTAGATTAATATTTCACAAGGGGCAGAAACCTATCTGCCCCAAAAATACAGCAAGAAAATGAATACAACAGCGATAGCAACCAAATTTGTTAAATGGGATGTGCCCGAATTAAACACGTTGAAGAACTCCAAAGCATATCTACTTCGTGAAAAATTGAATATAGGAGAGAAACTGACCAGAGAAGAAAAGAATTGGATAACCGAAAAAGTAAATCATAACACTTATTTCAAAAGTGCTATTCCATTACAAGGTTATCGTTTCGACTTCTCAGATATACTAAAAACGTATGTGGTTAAGCAATACGGACAATATCAAGAATACAAGGCAATAGACCGTACAAGCTTACGAGCCATGATATACGGCAGAATAGATAAAATTATTGAAGACAAATAAAATCAACAGATATGAAAGCATCAAATCACTTCAAAAACACGATAAAGGCATACTTAGACCAACGAGCCGAGACAGATGTATTGTTTTTACTCCAATACTCAAAACCCGAAAAAAACATTGACGATTGTATTACTTACATTTTCAATGAAGTAAAGAAAAGCGGTTGCAACGGTTTTGCAGATGATGAAATTTACAACATGGCGGTTCATTTTTACGATAAAGATAATATCGAAATCGGTATGCCAATGAGTAACGCTCATGTAGTTGTAAACCATTTTGTAGAACTGACAGAGGAAGAAAAGGAACAGGCTCGCCAAGATGCCATACAGAAAGCACAGGACGAAGCATATAGGAAAATGACACAGCCAGTCAAAAAAACTAAGAAAATAGCACTCACACCCCAACTGGACGCTACTCACAGCATTTCGATGTGATTGCATCCAATATCCCTTTTGGCGATGTTTCCGTGTTCGATCCCTTACTTTCCAATCACGAAATACCCGCCGTCAAGCAGTCTACACAAGCTATTCACAACTATTTCTTTGTGAAAAGCGTTATGTCGGCCAGAGAGGGAGGGATAATCGCCTTTATTACTTCACAAGGAGTTCTCAACTCGGAACAGAACAAGCCGATACGGGAATACCTGATGAACACCTGTGATATTGTTTCTGCTATCCGCCTGCCCAATAACCTGTTTTCCGACCATGCGGGAACGGAAGTCGGAAGCGATTTAATCGTATTGCAACGGAATAATAAAAATATTGCTCCGAGCCAGCGACAGCAGGATTTTATCGAGTCGAGGAAATTATCGAATGGTATTTCTATCAATAACCTGTTTCGTGATTTTTCGAGAGTGGTGCAAACAAGTTCAAAGATTGACACCGACCCTTACGGTAAACCTGCGATTGTATTTACCCATAAAGACGGAGTTGAAGGAATTGCCAAAGACCTGCGGCAAATGTTGAAAGAAGATTTTCACCAACATTTGGATTTGGAACACTATTGGTTAAATGCACCACAACAAATACACTCTCAAACCATAAATACCGAACAAAGTATTCAGCAGGAAGAATCCCGCTATCCCGACGACCTTAATCCCTTTTGGCAAGCTGTCGAAGAACATTGGTTTCCCGACGATAAAAACTTTTGGGAGAATAAGGAAGAAACTGCTACCGATTTACAATCAGAAAGGAAAGAGGATGAAAAAGAAGAAAAACAATCCACTCCACAACAGCAGGCTGTTCCAAATACTTTTAGAGGTACTCTTTTCGATATGGACGATCCTGCCATTAAGAAAACGCCGACTACGGAGGCGAAACCCCAGTCTGTAACGCAGGAGCCGTTAATTACACTCTACGACTTGTTCGGCTTCACACAGGAAGAACGTAGCCAAGTGAAAAAGCCTAAAAAACGAGGACGTAAGTCTGCACAGGCTAAACAATCCAAAGAGTTGCCGTTCATGGACTGGCGGGAAGAAATGGCACACAACAACGCCCAAGAACGGGAAAAGCTGCAACAGGAAACTACCGAAGCCTATCCCGTATTCGATGCCCGTCGGGAGGAACAACTGGAACGACTAAGGGAAGAAGCTGAGCGGGAACAGCAGCAGCGCATGAAACCTGTTCCTTATTATAAAGCGGAAGATATGCCCTCCCACTATCGGGAAGGCTCACTCGTTACGGACGAAAATAATCGCATCGGATATTTGCGTGATTTGGACGGATTTCAGCCGATGTTCCATCCGCTTCAGCTCACAGGAACACAGCAGGCGAAAGCATCCCTTTATATTGAGATACGGGACACTTATCACCACCTGTATAGCAACGAAGCGACAAGGTTGGAAGCAAACCCCGCACTTCGTGAAATGCTTAACAGGCTCTATGACGATTTTACCCGTCGTTTCGGAAACATAAACGATGCAAAAAATCTAAGCCTTATTAAAATGGATGCCGGAGGAACTGAAATACTGTCCCTCGAACGCTATGTAAATGGCAAAGCGGTCAAAGCAGATATATTCCAACAACCGGTTGCTTTCAATCCGAACGAGATAACCTATGCCGATAACGCACGGGAAGCCCTTGTCGCTTCTCTGAATAAATATGCTCAGGTAAACCTCAATTACATGGAGCAGCTCACGGGAAATACGGCAGAAGAAATTGTCGATGAACTGAAAGGGCAGGTATTCTTCAATCCGATGATAGGTTCTTATGAGATTAAAGACAAATTCATAAGCGGCAATGTAATCTCCAAAGCGGAACACGTCGAACGGTACTTAGAGAACCACCCCGATCACGAAGCGGCAAAGGAATCGCTTACAGCACTTCAGGAAGCAACGCCCCGTCCGATACCTTTTGAAGATTTGGATTTCAATTTTGGCGAACGGTGGATTCCATCAGGTATGTACAGCAAATATGCTTCCCATTTATTTGACACGAATGTGTCGATACATTATGCTCAAAGCCGTGATGAATATACCCTCAAAGCCGATAGTAAAAATGTCAAGATATGGGATCAGTATGCCGTAAAATCCCAAAGCAGGACGTTTGACGGTATCGCCCTGATGAAACACGCCTTGCATAATACCTCTCCCGATATTACCAAGAAGGTCAATAAGCTGATTGACGGAGAAATTAAAGAGGTCAAGATACGTGATGCGGAATCCATACAGCTTGCCAACTCTAAGATTGACGAGATACGCAACGGCTTTACTGAATGGCTCAATGAACAATCGCCGGAGTTCAAAGACCGATTGGCAAATAAGTACAACCGTACATTCAACTGTTTCGTCCGTCCCGACTATGACGGAAGCCACCAAGAGTTTCCCGGACTGGACTTGAAAGGGTTGGGTATTCCTGACCTTTATAAGAGCCAAAAAGATGCTGTTTGGCTTGATAAGTTGAACGGCGGGGGCATAATCGACCACGAGGTGGGTAGCGGTAAAACGCTGATAATATGCGTAAGTGCCTATGAAAAAAAACGATTGGGACTGGTAAACAAACCGCTTATCATTGCCCTGAAAGCCAATGTACACGAAATTGCACAAACTTTCTGCACGGCTTACCCCAATGCGAAAGTATTGTATCCGGGCAAAGAAGATTTTACCCCTGCAAAACGGGCGAAGATCTTCAACGAAATGAAGAACAACAACTGGGATGCCATTATCCTGACACACGAGCAGTTCGGCATGATACCCCAGTCGCCCGAAATACAGCAGCGGATATTACAGGCGGAACTTGATAGCGTTGAAGAAAATTTGGAAGTGTTGCGAGCATCGGGAAAGGAAATTTCCCGTGCAATGGAGAAAGGCTTAGTCAAAAGGCAACAAAATCTGGAAGCCAAATTGGAAAACGTTGCCTATCAGATTGAGAACCGCAAAGATGATACGGTAGATTTCAAACTAATGGGTATCGACCATATCTATGTGGATGAATCGCACCGATTTAAGAACCTGACCTTTACAACACGACACGACCGTGTTGCAGGTCTGGGTAACGCCGAAGGTTCGCAACGGGCATTAAATATGCTTTTTGCCCTGCGAACTATTCAGGACAGGACAGGAAAAGATTTGGGAGCGACTTTTCTATCGGGTACAACCATATCCAACAGTTTGACGGAATTATACTTGCTATTCAAGTATCTCCGGCCAAACGAACTGGAGAGGCAGGGTATTACCACCTTTGACGCATGGGCAGCTATTTTCGCCAAAAAGTCGATAGACTATGAATTTTCGGTAACGAATGAAATTGTACAAAAAGAACGCTTCCGGTATTTCATCAAAGTACCCGAATTAGCGGCATTTTATGCCGAAATAACCGACTATCGTTCTGCGGAAGATATTGGTATCGACCGACCTGTAAAAAATGAAATCCTGCACAATATTCCGCCCACGCCCGACCAACAGGAGTTTATTAAAAAACTGGTAGAGTTTGCCAAAACAGGAAAAGGCGAAGTATTGGGACGTGCGCCGTTAAATGAAAAGGAAGAAAAGGCAAAGATGCTTATTGCTACCGACTATGCCCGTAAAATGTCGCTCGATATGCGCTTGATTGATCCGGTCAAATACGGCGACCATGTGGATAACAAGGCTTCCCATGTGGCTAAAATGGTATCAGACTATTACAAGAAGTTTGACAATCATAAAGCTACACAGTTTGTTTTCTCCGATTTAGGCACTTACAAGCCGGGCGAATGGAATCCTTGCTCCGAAATAAAACGTAAACTGATGGATGACTACGGAATCCCTGCTCACGAAATACGTTTTATTCAGGAAGCCAAAACGGATAAAGCACGTAAAACGATGATTAAGGATATGAATGAGGGCAAAATCCGTGTCCTGTTTGGCTCTACCGAAATGTTAGGGACGGGTGTAAACGCTCAAAAACGGTGCGTCGCCATTCATCATTTAGACGCACCGTGGCGACCTTCGGATTTGGAGCAGCGGGACGGAAGAGGGATTCGTAAAGGCAATGATGTAGCAAAATTATATGCCGATAATAAAGTCGATGTGATTATCTATGCCGTTGAGAAATCATTGGATGCTTATAAATTCGGGTTACTCCATAACAAACAGCTTTTCATTCGTCAACTGAAAAACAACTCATTGGGTAGCCGCACCATTGACGAGGGAAGCATGGACGAAAAGAATGGTATGAACTTTTCCGAATACGTGGCCATTCTATCCGGAAATACCGAATTATTGGAAAAGGCACGTTTGGAAAAGAAGATTGCTTCGCTCGAATCGGAACGACAGGCGTTTATGCGTGGCAAATCTTCATCACGCTATAAATTGGAGAACATTATCTCGGACGTGGAGAAGAATAACGGATTTATCAGTCGTATATCCAAAGATGTGGAAGCGTTCAATTCCCGTGTCCAATATCAGCCGGACGGAGTTACCCGCCTAAATCCAGTTCAGTTGGACGGATTGCAGGGCAGTAACCCAAAAGAAGTCGGGCTGAAGCTGAATGAAATTTCGGAGAAAGCCCGTACTTATGGATTGCACGAGAAAATCGGCTCGCTGTATGGTTTTGACTTAATGGTAAAGTCCGAAACCACCAACAAAGACGGGTTCGATGTCATTCAAAACCGTTTCTTCGTGAAAGGCGAGGGCGACATTCTGTATAACTACAATCACGGGGTAATGGCTTCCGATCCGAAGACGGCGGCACAGAATTTCCTTAATGCGCTCGATACCATGCCTAAATTATTGGAGAGATACCAATCCGATAATCAGAAGTTGGAAAAGGATATTCCGGTACTCAAAGAAGTAGTCGAAAGCAATTGGCGAAAAGAGCCGGACTTGAAAATCCTAAAAGACGACCTGATAAAGTTAGATCGTGAAATCCAACTCTCGCTTAAACCCATTGAAGAAAGCGAGGGACAGGAGAACGCAACCCTTGATAATGGTGTAGGTGGTATTCCTGCAAAAAAAGAAACGGTCGGCAATAATAATGCACAAATACCGGGTACACTAAAGGACGTAAAAGAAATTATGGGCGACAGGCTTGTTATTGCATCGGTAGGCAGTAGTCCGCCGAAAGTGGAGAAGAAAGAGGGCTCAAAAGGCTTTAAGATCTGATAATCTCCTTTATAGTTCAATTCAATTTTGCCACAATAATGTGATAAATTTGTGGCAAAATTGAATTGCTTTTTTCTTTTCTTTTTGGGAGAATTAGGGCGATTGTTATTTTTTTATTATTAGTTGGTTTTCTGATTTGATTTGGTATTATTGGAGAAATTCTGCTGCTTATTGGAGAATTGAAATTTTACTTTGCAACTTCAAAAACATCATTTTTTGATTATAAATGCGGTTATGAAGTTGTTTTGTAGAAGGTGCGCTTATGGATACCCATAGAACGTAAAGACTTATTCACTCCTTCAGGACTATTGATTACTAAACGGATCACTTCCTCTTTTTCCTCTGCTGTTAGTCTCATATATCTCTTCCATTTAGTGCTTAATCCAACAGATCCAAGCTTTTTTTTACGATATCGTAGCGGATAACCAAGTCAGCCAGAGATTCCTTGAGCAGGCTATTTTCCTTCCTAAGTTCCTTCACTTCATCAGAGGTAGCTTCTCGCAGCTCGTCTCCCGATAAGCGCTTCTTACCGGCTTCTATGAACTCTTTATTCCATTTATAATAAGTAGGGGCAGAGATCCCATACTTACGACACAGTTCTGCTACGGATAGCTCTGCACGCATACCTTCCATCACAATTAGGATCTTTTGCTCAGAGCTATAGACTTTTGACGTGTTACGACGAATCTCTTTGATGAATTGACCGGTGGTACTACGTGCTTGAGTTGCCCCACTGCTTGTTGTTTTCTTTGCCATAATCGTTGGTTTTGAAAGTGAATAAATATAACCCGTAGTGCATTTAGGCAATGCGTATTTTTAAGTTGTTAATATTTCGGTTGTTTAACTTGTTAATGAGTTGTATAACTGTTAGAGCCATTATTTTGGATAATATTCTATTCTTGAATCCATCAAAAGATTTGGCATAGTTTCTACGAATCATAAATTGGTCACACAGTTGAGAGAACAGGGTTTCGATGCGTTTTCTTGCTTTTCGAAAGATATAGGCTTGAGGTTTATATCCATGCTGATTTCTACGCATGGGAACTTCAAGTCTAATTTGATTTGAAGAGAATAAATCCCTCTGATAATCAACACTTAGGTATCCTTTATCTCCTAGTATAGTACAGTTTTGATACAGTTGTTTTATATTTTTGAGATAATGAATGTCATGTATCGAAGCCTGAGTCAAATCAAAATCAGTGAAAACTCCATCCACAGTACAAACTGCATGTAGTTTGTAACCATAATAGTTATTATCTTGCGAGGCGCAATAGCCTTTATCTGGAGAAGTTTGGTAATCTTCCTTGCAAACACAGGAGCGAGAACTTCTACTTAGCTTACATACTTCTAAAGGCATACTGTCTACAATAAAATAGTCCTGTGTTGCTATTTGATTTGCTAATTTCTTACGTAATGAATCTCGATAGAAAAATAACTTTCTTTTTCTACGATTATAAACACTGCGTTCTATTTTGGCGGACAAATCTAAAGGTAAAGTTCTAAACAATTGATACTTTGAATCAATACTCATGTATTCTGAAGTTAAATCAATAGCAATCAACTCAATATCTGAAAGTTTAGGTTTACGTATTTGATTCAAAAAGTTCATTTTAGACTCTACCAGTTGTAATGTTTCCAATATTTTTCTGTAATTTCGAAGGAAGTTGCTCATATTATTTAATTGCGTGAGATACAATTAAATATAGTCATTTATTTGATATTGAGTAACTTATTTTCTTATTATTCAAATGCACTACGGGTAAATATAATCTTTTTTCCTATCAAAACACTTAAGCAATTAAACTAGCAATCGGTAAACTTTATGCTGAAGATTTACAAAAAAATTAAAAAACAACCATTTTTTTATAAGCCGTCCGCTTAAGTCCTATTAAGACCATTTAAGTCCTATTGATTAAGAATATCTAGTCATCATCTTAGTCAATTAGCTTGATAGAATAACGTAAAAGAAGGTTCGCAATTCTATGAAACTTACATCTTTTAGGTATCTTAAAATATTGCTATACAGACTCAGATAATTATCGAAGAATTGTTTAAACTTTCTGCTTTTAAGAGTCTTAACGGACACAAAGTAAAGAAATTTTGTGGGCTGTAGCTTTATTGCTCGATGTCGAAAAGTGTTCAACATTGCTGGATGAAAGAGGTCGAAATATTTCGGCAAATATACCCTTCTGGTTACTAAAAAAAGAAGATCCTCAAAAGAAATTTTATCTCTTTTTAGCAATTTCTAATTTGGTATCATTCACAAAAAAAACTAAACCCAAATAAATATATTCTATGTTATATTAATTTTTTAGATATCTTTGTGCCTGTAAAAGTTCTTTATATTTTTTCAAGCCGTTAAGGTGCTCTAATTAAGAGATAATAGGGAATCACGTCTAAATCGTGAGCTGTCGCGCAACTGTAATCACCGCGAAGTTTTCTATTTATTACCACTGTTCTAACTCGAAAGAATGGGAAGGGAAATAGAAAATGGTGTAAGCCAGGAAACCTGCCTGTATATGGATGACAATACTTCGCGTAAAAGTTGATATGTCAAAACAAATCATTCATTTCCTGTTTCAGGAATCAAATTATCTGTTTCATATTTAATCTTTAGTTACGAAGTTCATTAAGAGCTTTGCTACTCCTTGATCGTATTTTATCGAGGGGAAATATGTTAGTAAAATAAAATATTGGTGATGGATAAGCCTTCGCTTAATTCCATAAAAGGGAATTCGGTCTAAGTCCGAAGCAGTGCCCGCTACTGTAGACTCTAAAAAGTTCTAGATAATAATCACCACTGTTCTTTTGGGAATGGGAAGGTATTCTAGAATAGAGTAAGCCAGGAAACCTGCCATATTAAAATAAATCGAAACACTCCGGGGACAGAGTGTAATTTATTAAATTCTAACAAATTAAAATGAAAAAGAAATTTGTTTTCGCTTTTCTATTGGGTAGTTGTATGACCCTTAATTCTTTTGCTCAACATGCAAATAATTCTGAAAATGAAAAATCGGTAAATTTAGATCAAGTTGTTGTAACGGGTACGGGTACTCACCAGAGACTAAAAAATACTCCTGCACCCGTAGAAGTTATCACTGGATTTGACATTAAAAAAACTGGCATAACAGATTTTCAACAAGCTATGACTGTACTAGTTCCATCACTGTCCTTCTCAGGAGGAGGTGCAATGGGAACATATTTGATGATGAATGGTTTATCAAATAAATATGTACTTATCTTGATTAATGGGAGAAAACTTACGGGAGATATAACCAATAATATTGATTTATCCAGAATCGATTTAAATCGTGTAAAACGAATTGAGATACTTGATGGTGCAGCTTCTTCCTTATATGGTTCTGATGCTATTGCGGGAGTCATTAATATTATTACAGATGAGCCTAAAAATATAATACAAGCATCAAGCAATACTAAGTATGAAGAATACGGAATGTTCACACAATCAGTGAACCTTGACTTATCGAACAGTAAAATTGGATCTTACACTTCATTTAAGCACGACCAGTCAAGTGGTTGGCAACAAAGTAAAGATAGTTATAAAAAGGCAAAAGATGGTACATTGACTACAATACCAACTCTTAGTCAATCTTCAAACGGATTTCATTCCAATATAATTAATCAAAGATTCACATATACCCCGTCAGATAAGTTATCTTTTTATGCTGATGGCGGGTATTATTGGAAGCTGACAGATCGTCCAGGTGTACAAGATGATATTGATGGTGGATTTACCTACGATATTCATTATGAATCTTTCAAATACGGATTAGGTGGACGGTTTAAGCCTAATAAAAAAGCTACAATTACATTAGACTTGATTAATGATAATTACAATCAGAATTATAAATATATCAGGGATGATAAAGATTTCAAGGTCGGAGATTACGATAAGACTAAAAAACAAAAGTTCTATAATGCAGAACTGAAAAGTATATTCAAGTTTACAGAAAACAGTACCTCTGTATTTGGTGTAGATTATCGATCTGAAAGTCTAGATCGCCCAAGTGCAAATGTTGACAAATCTGTATATACGACATCAATATATGGACAGCATGAAATAAAATTGTGGAATCATTTCACGGGTATTGCAGGCTTGCGCTACGATTATCATGAAACGGCAAAGGGGCGAATAACTCCAAAAATAGCTCTGATGTACTCTGTCAATAATTTCAATTTCAGAGGAACTTATTCGGCAGGTTATAGAGCACCTGGATTAGACGAATTGTACTATTATTTATGGAGAAGTTCTATGGGATCAACGATTACTATTGGAGATGAAAATCTAAAACCGGAAAAAAGTAATTACTATTCTTTAAATGCAGAATATAGCACAAGTAGATTTTCATTTTCTATAACAGGATATCTAAACTATGTAGATGATATGATTTCATCCAAAACAACCAAATTTTCGGATATGCCAGTAGATCAAGCACAGGCAATAAAAGATAAGGTTCAAAAAGATTTTAATATGACACCTCAGCAGGTAAGTAAATTGGCTAATTACAAAGAATATCAGAACCTTCAGAAAGGACAAGTTAAAGGATTTAATATAAGATCTTCCGCATATTTAGGATATGGTTTCAGGATTGATGCAAATTATGCATATGCTTCAGCCCAAGGTAAAGATAAAGATGGAGAATGGGGTGCTATTGAAAGATCTGTCAGACATACAGCAACTATAGCTACAAATTATCTCAATGAGTGGGGAAAATATCGTTTAAATGTGAATTTGAACACAAGATTACAAAGCAAGAGACTTCATCCGAATGACACTTATGGAGATGCTCCCGGATACGGAGTATGGAATATATATAGTAAGCATACTTTCTCTCATTTTAAACATTTTATACTAGAGCCTGGCATTGGTATTAATAATATTCTTGATAAAGTAGACTCTCGCCCTTACGGAGTAAATTATGGATTATTATCGCCTGGTAGGACAGTCTTTGTTAGTTTAAATCTTCAATTCAAATAAATAGTTGTATGAAAAAGTTATTATTTATAATTATGACTATCATGTCCATTACATGTCAAGCACACGAAGGTGGAAACTTTATAGCCTCCAACATACTGGAAAATATGAAAGATGGCGATAAAGCAGCTATACTAATGGTCCATTTTGGGACGACTTATGATGACACTCGTGCTCTAACAATTGATGTAATTAATGATAAAGTAAAAAAAACATTTACTGAATTAGAGGTAAGAGAGGCGTACACTGCAAGAATCGTTATTCGTAGACTTAAAGAACGTGGTATTGAAAAACACAATCCCATAGATGCACTTTTAAAACTAAAAGCAGAAGGTTATACTCATATCCTGATTCAAAGTTCGAATATTATTGATGGTGTGGAGATGGAAGCACTACGTAAAGATGTAGCTTCAGTCGAACCGTTTTTCAAAGAAGTCCGAATCGGTACACCATTACTATATCATGTTTCAGATTTTGAAAAGGTTGTGGATATACTGAAAAAAGAATGTCCATCTAAAGGAGAGATAGTATTGGTTGGTCATGGCACATATACTCCAAGTACAGCTAGTTATGCTATGCTTGATTATATGTTTAAAGATAAAGGAGCTAATAATTTTCATGTAGGCACAGTAGAGGGATACCCTTCGTTTTGTGAGGTCGTAAAACAATTGAAAGTCAATAAAGCAAAACAAGTAACTCTTGTTCCTTTTATGTTTGTAGCTGGAGATCATGCCAATAACGATATTGCAGGCGAATGGAAAGACTCATTGGAGATAGAAGACTTCAAAACCGATGTAGATATGAAAGGCTTGGGTGAAAATACAAATATCCAAGATATGTTTGTTGATAAAATTCGCTTCCTTATACATCATAAGATGATAGATATAGTTGACAAAAAGAAAAATTATGCAGCAGGTGCTGCTGCTCATTAAGACTTATTGATAATGAAACGATTCATTTTTATTAAATCTTTGTTAGGAGGAATTATCCTCCTAACAATTTTTTTCTTTAGTTATAAATACTGGTTTGCTCCGACCCAAATTCTTTTTGTAAACATTCCTGAAGCTCAGGCGGCTGATATTACCCTCAATAACGATAGTCGTTATATAAAGATTACATGTATGTCAACGGAAGAAGTTGCTCGTTTTGAAGGATATGATGCAGTTATTCTGTTTGGAAGAGGCTTACATTTGTCTGAAGAACATATTGCCGCACTGGAAAAGGTAGCAGAGGATGGAATTCCAATACTAACAATATCTTCGAATGCAGCTTTCTCTGGATTAAATTATAACCTTACAAGAAAACAACAAAGTAGACTATTAAGCTATTTCAATAATCCTAATCTGAAGAATTATCGGAACGGATTATGTTATATACGTCAGGTTGCAAATCCGAAGCGTTTTTTTCAAGAAAGCTATGATGAGCCTATAATATTGCCCGACAATCATTTTTATCATCGAGAATATGGAGAATACTTCAATACTAAGGAAGGTTTAATAGACTATCTGAAGCATAAAGGAATATATAATGATAAAGGTAAAAATATAGCTTTTATTGCAGGTGCCAGATTCCCAATGGAAGGCAATCGAGCACATGTCGATACACTAATATTACGCCTGACTCGTGAGGGTTTTAATGTATTCCCGATTGCAAGTCCTCAACATAGATCTGAAATGATAAAAGATCTACATCCGGATGCCGTCATCTATTACCCTATGGGGCGTCTTGGCGATGATGATTTTATTGATTGGTTGAATACTGAGAATATTCCTCTTTTCTGTCCTTATCCATTAATCCAATCTACAGAAGAATGGCTCAATCCTATGATTCCTGTTAGTGGAGGTGTATTGAATGGACGTGTACTAATTCCCGAGATAGATGGGGCAATGATGCCCTTAGCTATAGCTACTCAGAATACTCATGAGAATGGTTATTACTTCTATACAGTGGAAGAAGAGCGGATGAATAATTTTATTCAACATCTGAAAAAATATTTAGGACTAGCCAACCTGCCAAACAAAGATAAAAAAGTAGCGATATGTTATTTTCGTTCACATGGGAAGGATGCTTTGCTGGCCAGCGGAATGGAAGTAATACCATCTCTGTATAATTTTTTGAAGCATCTTCGTTCCGAAGGCTATGATTTAAAAGGATTGCCTACATCTTTAGATGAGTTTAAAAGGCGGATCAATACTGATGGCTTGGTTCTTGGCTCGTATGCTAAAGGAGCCCAGGATAATTTCTTGAAGAATGCAAAACCTGTCTGGCTTACTAAAAATGAATATGAGAAATGGGTACAGGAAGTATTGAACCCTGAAAAATATAGAGAAGTGGTAGCCCGATACGGAGAAGCTCCAGGGGAATTGTTAGTTAAAGATGACGATAATGGCAATAAAGAAATAGCCATAGCTTGTTTACAATTCGGGAATGTTATTCTTTTTCCTCAACCTCGTCCAGCTCTTGGAGAAGATGATTTTAAATTGGTACATGGAATGCCCGTAGCTCCTCCTCATAGTTATCTAGCTCCTTACCTTTATATGCAGAAAGGTTTTGAAGCAGATGCATTAATCCACTTCGGAACACATGGTAGTCTGGAATTTACTCCCGGGAAAAATATAGCCCTTTCCAAAAATGATTGGGCGGATGTCCTTGTCGGAGATTTACCTCATTTTTATTTTTATACTACAGGTAATGTCGGTGAAGGAATTATTGCAAAGAGACGTACTCATGCCGTACTTGTAACCCATCTTACGCCTCCATATGTAGAAAGTGGTATGCGTCAACGATATAGTACTATTTTGGATAATATTCACCATCTACTGCATGAAGGAAACGAAAAGAATAAACATTTGGCATTGCAAACAAAACAAGAAATAATAAAATTAGGATTACATCGTGATTTAGAATTAGACTCATTATCCAACGAACCGTTTACTGAGCAAGAACTCGAAAAGTTGGACATGTTCATAGAAGAAATTGCAAATGAAAAGACACTAGGAGCATTCTATACTATGGGAGAACCTTATTCTCCGAGAGATTTGTTGACTACAACTCTTGCCGTGAGTGCAGACCCTCTTGCATATGAACTGGCAAAGCGGGATAGAGATGCCGGTAAAATAACGACTGAGCAACTCCAGAATTTAGGATTTGTAAATCATCGCTATCTATCTACCGCAAAAAAACAAATAACGAATATATTACGAAATACTCCGAATGATACAAATTCCATATCTCCAGATTTAAAGGATGCGATTAGATATCGAGAATTATTGGCCCAATCGACTGAAAATGAATTCAGGTCAATGACACGAGGTCTAAACGGAGGGAGTATATTCCCGGCACCGGGAGGAGACCCTATCCTAAATCCGAATGTACTCCCTACAGGACGTAATATGTATAGTATAAATGTAGAAACCACTCCTACAAAAAAATCATGGGAAGAAGGCAAACGCTTGGCTGAAATTACGTTAGATACGTACAAAGAAAAACATGGTGAATATCCTCGTAAAGTCAGTTATACATTTTGGGCCGGTGAGTTTATCAATTCAGAAGGGGCAACCGTAGCCCAAGCTCTTTGGATGCTTGGAGTTGAGCCTGTTCGTGACAATCAAGGACGAATCGTAGACTTGAAGCTAATACCTTCCCAAGAATTGGGACGTCCAAGAATCAATGTACTCATCCAAGTTTCAGGCCAATTACGTGACATTGCGGGTTCCAGACTGAAACTTATTACAAATGCAGTACGACTGGCCTCTGCAGCTACCAAAGAACAATATCCCAATTACGTATCATCGGGAACCATTCTTCAGGAGAAAATAATGATCGACAAAGGAATGCCTCCCGTTAGGGCACGCGAGATGTCCACAATGCGAGTATTTGGACCACTTAATAGCGGTTATAGCACAGGTATGATAGCATATACTGACAATAGCGGAAGTTGGGATGATCAGAATGAGCTGGTAAATGGCTATTTGAACAATATGGGAGCAATTTACGGTGATGATGATAATTGGGGCACATTTCATAAAGATTTATTTGCCTCAGCTTTAACCGAAACGGATATTATTATACAACCACGACAGAGTAATACGTGGGGGCCAATATCTTTAGACCATGTATTCGAATTTACAGGAGCCATGTCCATGGCTGTAAAAAACATTACAGGGAAAGAACCTGATGCCTTGATGGCTGATTATCGAAACAGGAATAATAAACGAATACAGAATCTAAAGGAAGCTATAGCAGTAGAAACTCGGGCAACGATTCTAAATCCGACCTTCGTTGAAGAACGAATGAAAGGCGATGCTACTACAGCAGAGATGTTTGGTAAAATATTCCGGAATATTTATGGTTGGCAGGTAATGCGGCCTTCATCTATGGATAAAGAACTCTATAATGACTTATACAAGATGTATATACAAGATGAACATCAGTTGGGGATACATGATTATTTTGATAATGTAAATTCAGCTGCTTTTCAAACGATGACTTCAGTTATGCTCGAAAGTGCCCGTAAGGGTTATTGGCAGCCAACCAAAGAACAATTGCAAAGGGTTGTATCTATCCACGTGGAAAGTATAGAGAAGAATGGTGCAGGCTGTACGGAGGTTATTTGTGATAACCCTAAGTTGCAGAGTTTTGTAACGAATCAATTGTCCTCAGAACAAGCTGTAGAGTATATGAAAGGTATGAGTGCTGCTTTAGAGGCATCAAAATCAGAAGCCAATGGTATGGTTTTGAAAAAGACTACATCTGTAGATAAGGAAGTGAGTGAATCCAACGGTTTGAATGGACTGTTTGTAGTTGGAGCAATCTTACTTGTATTTGTAGTTCTAATAATTGTTTTGAAGAAAAAATGGAAAGGCGATAAATAGTTAGTTATGATACTTATAATTCAGGTTCTACTCCTTTTCATCTTTATAAATACACTCCTAAAATTGAGCTTTTGGCGCTGGTGGCAAACTATTATATTTGCCGCCATCTGTGCTGCTTTTACAGTTTGGATATGCCCATATACGGCTAGTCAGTCTAAAACTCAATTAGTAGAATTGATGGGCAGCAATCAGGTAATGCAAGACCTTGCTGTATTGGTTACTTTAGAGTCAGCTCTCTGTATAGGATATTGTTTCATAGCTCTGAAAGTGATTTTCGGTAAGAAGGTAAAATCCTGGGGAGTCTTTTTCTTTTACTATCCTGGACTTCTTGTTTTTCCGGCACTATTTTACCTACAAACACAGGTTGTATTCTCATCGCCCGGAATGGATTTTAATCTGATTTCCTATGTAATGGCGGTAGGTATTCTTGTGTCATTACCTCTGTTGTCGTATGGAATAAAGTATTTATTTCCGAAAAAAGATTTTAGACTTGAAGTCCACTTTTTAGTATCACTCTTTATCTGTGTAATTGGTCTGATATGTACGGCCGATGGCAAAGTAACTTATGCAGCAACTGATGAACCTATGAACTGGAAAGCTTTTGCTTTTGCTTCAGGTCTGTTTATCGGTCTATTTTTGATAGGCTATGTCTGGTATAAGCTGAAGTGGACTTTTAGAAAAAGAAATAAATAATCTATTTAGAGATAAAATATTCAAATAAATAATTAAACGTATAAAATGGAATTAATTTTTAAAGCATTATTCTGGGTTGCAAATAGTCTCTTGATACCCGATGTCATTATTTTATTGTGTTTGTTTTTCAGATCATTAATCCTATTGGGTAGCTTCTATAATCAGTTTATGACAAAGCGAAAAAATGACAAGATACTGAATAATAAGATTAAAGAATCAACTGCAACATCAGTAAGTGAACTCAATCAGCTATTACCCGAAAAAGATAACTCTTTATATATAAAATACTTGCGAGAATTACTCAATACCAAACCCAGTGAGGCTTATGCCGATTTCCTGATTTCCAACTTCGAGAACGAAGCTGATAAAGACCTATCCTTGTCTAAAATATTAGCTAAGATGGGACCTGTACTTGGTTTGATTGGGACATTGATAGCCATGAGTCCTGCGCTTGTAGGTCTGTCTACGGGTGATATTGCCGGAATGGCTCATAATATGCAAGTTGTATTTGCAGCTACGGTTATCGGTCTTGTGGTGAGTGCTGTTGGTTTGTTGACACAGCAATTCAAGCAAAGGTGGTATGCCAGAGATGTGAATAATCTAGACTTTGTGGCTAATCTCTTAACCGAAAAGCAAAATTGATTATGCCACTCAGAAAAAAAACTAAAAGAGTTAACAAGTTTGCAAAAGAAGAAGATCACGACCCCTTATCGGTTGTTGTTAACTTGTTTGATGTTGCAATGGTATTTGCTGTAGCACTAATGGTATCTATGGTTATGCACATGAATATGGCTGAGGTATTCACTGAAGAAGATTTTACGATTGTCAAAAATCCAGGTAAAGATAATATGGAGATTATACAAAAAGAAGGGAAACAAATCAATAAATATACCCCATCTCAGGATCAGTCTAAATCTCAACAAAAGGGTCGCAAGGTAGGTATCGCTTATGAACTGGAAAATGGTGAAATTATTTATGTGCCAGAGTAAAAATAAACTCAATATTATATCAATTACTTTTGATCAATTTTTAGTTTATATCGACTAAACGATTATCTTTGCATATGATTTTGGTGTCACATTCTGTATTCACAGATTGTGATGAAAAGGGAATCAGGTGAAAGTCCTGAACAGACCCGCTGCTGTAAGCTCCGCCAAAGTCTTTGAACAATACTCAAAACCACTGTTCACTTGTGAATGGGAAGGGCGTTCAAAGATAGAGTAAGTCAGAAGACCTGCCAGAATATTAGTTATAAAGCTTTCGTGGAATAGAGCTGACAACAAGACTTTAGGATTCAATCCATTTCTTGCGAAATCAATATTATTGATGCAATTCAGCCACTAAGTATTTAACCAAGGTTATTTCGAATACACGTTAGTTTTATTTAAAAGATTTCAAGTCGTATTTTAAATAAAACAATGGTGAAAAAAATCTTTATTATTTTATTTTACTTATTAGTAAATGTATCATTCTATGCCCAGAATAGGAATATTGTATTGCATGGCAAAGTTTCTGACATCAATAACAAACCTATTTCAGGGGCGAGTATAATAGTTGACGAATACTTACTATCTGTTACTGATGATAAAGGCTCTTTTAATGGTAAGATTGCCTCTGGATCTTATACAGTCACAATTGTTTGTTTTGGTTATGAAACAAAAGTAGTTGATATTGAGATAAGTAACAACAAGGAATGCAACTTCGAATTAACTCCAAAGACACATGAGTTATCAACCGTAGAGGTCAAGGGTAAATCTAAACATCAACAACTCCGTGAAAGTGCTTATTCGGTCAACGCCTTGTCCGTGAAGTCGAGAACTAATGACCTTAATAACTTGAATACGATGGTAGGAAGAAGTTCAGGTATAAGAGTTAGAGAAAAAGGAGGAGTTGGTTCAGATTTTGAACTATCTATCAATGGATTATCTGGAAATGCCATTAGGTACTTTGTTAATGGAATTCCATTAGCATATTTGGGCTCTGAGGTTAATTTATCCAACCTGCCTATTAATCTTGTTGATCGGATCGAAATATATAAGGGATTTGTTCCATCTGAATTAGGAGCCGATGCATTAGGAGGTGCTATAAATATAATAACAAATATAAATATAAAAGACTACATAGACACTTCTTATGGCATTGGTTCATTTAGCACTCATAAAGCTGATTTTAGAGCTCAATATACTGAAAGAAAAACTGGAATAGTAATACGTCCTTCTTTTGGGATCAATTATTCAAAGAATAATTATAAAATGAAGGATATACAAGTGAAAGAAAAATTTATTGATGAGGATGGAATTGAGCGAAGTAGATTTAAAACAACAGACGCTAAACGCTTTCACGATGATTACCTTTCTTTAATTGGACATTTAGAAGTAGGTGTTATAAATAAGAAGTGGGCAGATTCATTTTTCTTTTCGACTTCATATTCTGCTATAAACAAGGAATTGCAAACAGGAGCAATTCAAAACATTGTATATGGTAAAGCTGAAAAAGAAAATAGATCGTTTGGTATTTCTGCGAACTACATAAAAAATGATTTACTCATCAAGAATTTATCAACTAATATTTTTGTTTCTCACACTTGGGATCACTCTATTGTTATTGATACTGCATATCAGAAATATTGGTGGGATGGTTCCTTTGATAATAGAATAGATTCTAAGATGAATGAAATAATGAGGAGCGGAAAATCTAAAAAGCATTATAAACGCCCTACAACAATTGGACGTGCAAGCATAAACTACAGACTATCTAACAATCAATCTTTTAATCTGAATTACACATTAGATCGTACAGGGAATAAACGTTATGATGAAATAGATATGGATTTTAAACCATCTAATGATGTTGTAACAAAGCATGTTTTTGGTTTATCATACTCTCTTAATCTATTTGACAACAAGCTAACAAATATTTTATTCTTAAAAGATTATATTAATAATTTGAGAATAGGACAACAAGATTTATCTCATATAACAGGATCGAAAGATATACCTAACTCATCAACTAATTACAACATTGGTTATGGAATAGCATCACGATATCGTTTCAATAGCAATTTTGCCATAAAAGCATCTTATGAACATGCGATTCGTTTACCAATAGCAAGAGAACTTCTTGGAAATGGAACAACAGTATACCCTAACCTTACATTGAAACCTGAAAGTAGTAATAATGTAAATATAGGCATGTTTGGCGAAATTGACTGTAATAATAAACATCATTTATATTATGAAGTAGGAAGTTTTATGCGAACAGTTAAGGATTACATACGCTACAAACCTAGCCCAGTAGAAGACAGGCTTGGACAGTATGAAAATCTAAATAATGCTACAGTTAAAGGAATAGAAGGAGAACTAAGATACAGTTATAGCAGTTTATTTCAAGCAATAGTAAATTGTACATACTTGGAGGAGAAAAATAAGAATAAGTACTTAGAAAATGGTAAACCTTCAGCTACTTATAACGATCAGATTCCTAATACTCCTTGGTTGTATAGCAATGTAGAGTTAAATGTGAAAAAACAAAACTTATTTGGGGCAAAAGATAACCAGATCAAGTTAGCCTACTATTTCCAATACGTTCATTGGTATTATTATACTTGGAAAAGTGCTGGAGGAGGAGATGCTAAATCAAGAATACCGACACAAAACATAAGTGATTTATCATTAACATATTCATTAAAAAATGAAAAATATAATATATCTCTAGAATGTACTAATATTTTCGATCGGCTGACCTATGATAATCTGAAACTCCAAAAGCCTGGAAGAGCATTCTTTTGTAAAATGAGATTCTTTTTTAATTAAATATACAAATAATCAATGAAAACAATGAAATTCTATTTTCCTTTTCTAGTGTTACTATTCATCAGTTCTTTTTTTATATCATGTTCTGATGATGATACTGATCCTATTGATCCAATAACCCCTGTAGCAACAACTCATTTCGATATTTGGATGACAACCGACTCATATGGAGGAGGAGGTCATGTAGCTCGAGTTGTACAAAGTGTAGAATCTATAGAGAACGAAGACGAAATATCTTTTAAAGGAGAAGGCGTTGATGTTACGGCTAAACTATTTATGGAAAATATTATTAAGGGACAATATTATTATCAAGTTCCACAAGAAAAAGATCGTTTTGGTAAATATAAAATCACAGCTAAGGGAATAGAAGTGATAGCCGAAATTCCTTTTGAAAAAAACACTTTAAAGGACAGAAGGTTTGCCCATGCATGGATAAATGATAAAGTATTGGCTCTAATGGCAGCTAACGGGGATGCTAGTAAAGTTATTTGGATTAAAGTAGATACTGAAAGGATGGTCATTCTAAGTGAAGGTGAACTTAATTTGCCGGCTTTAGCTGAAGGTGGAAAATTTAGTACATCTGGAATCGCTGCTTATCGTAAAGAAGATAATAAGATCATTTATACTTACTGTAATAACAACGATAAAACTCATTTTTATGCAGCATTTGTTAACGCTGATGATATGTCAGTAGAAACAGTGATAACAGAGGATCGTGCCGAACAAATGGGGGCTACTGCATATGGAGAAATGGCTATGTCAAAATCTTTTTTCGATTCTAATGGCAACTATTATTTGGTATGTGCAAGCAGATTAAAGGGTAGTGATAATGAATATAGCACTCAACAGTATGGCTCTATTCTTCGTATTAACCGAGGCAGTAAAGATTTTGACAAATCGTATTTAGGGTTTCAAGGGAAGGATTATTCTCGTGGAAAAATAATTACGATTGACAACCTTTCTTCTGACAAAGTTCTCCTCTATATTCAAGACCCAACACACACAGGTGCACCTGGATGGGGAGCGAATTATAATTGTTACTATGCTGTGCTAGATTTGAAAACTGATAATCTGACTGAGCTAGATTTACCTTACAGTGAAGGAACAATTTCTCAGCGGACAATCGTACTCAAGGATAAAGTATATATTGGAGTTAATCCTGAAAAAGAGAAGCAAGCTATATATATATATGACATAAAAACAGGGAATCTGAAAAAAGGTCTAACAATCCAAGATGGATTCTATTTCCAACGATTGGTTATGATAGAAAACTAAATAATACCCAAATAACAGAATCGCAGGACACCATATTGTTTAGCTTAAATATGATGTTCTGCGATTGATTATAAGATGAATATAAACAGAATATCGTTCGTGTCCTTGGGATCTGGAGATCCTGAATTAATAACTTTAAAAGGACTAAAAAAATTGCAAGATGCAGATGTAATCTTAACTCCTTCTACGAATAGAATTGGAAATGAAGTAGTATCTCGCTCGAAGAGTATTTTAACTGAATTACATATTGATGAAAATAAAATAGAGCTTTTTCATGTTCCGATGAGTAAAGATCGAACAAATGCATTAAGATACTATGAAGCAGTAGCTATACTAGCTGCAAAATATTATTCAGAAGGTTTAAAAGTCGCTATTGTAGCTGAAGGCGATTCTGGATTCTATTCATCAAGTCAGTATATCAATGAGGAATTGATGAAAATTGGTATTCCTACACAACGGATTGGAGGTATTCCTGCGTTTATATCTTGTGCTGCTCTTGCAAATATCCATATAGCAAAACAAGAAGAACAACTGGTTGTTATTCCAGGAAAAACAGATTCAAATGAATTAATCTCCTATTTGAATTCCGGTAAATCCATTATTATAATGAAACCTTCATTAAGCGAAAGTGTAATTAAAGAGCTCATCTATTCGAAAAACAATATTGACCATCACTATTTTGAGAATGTTGGTATTATAGGAAAAGAGTACTACACAACTGATAAAAAAACAATTATAAGTAAGAAGTTTCCTTATTTCTCGTTACTAATCATTCAAAATAAATTTTCTATATGAAATACTATATTATTCTATTCTTAGGTATTACTCTATTAATTTCATGTAATCCAAACAAAAAAGGAACTGGAGAAAAAATAGAAAATAATGGAAATCTGTTTGAAGTTAAATATGCCAAAGGATTTCAAGTATCCGATCACGGTAATTTTAGATTGATCGACATAACCGATCCGAGCAAAGAAAGTGATATTACGTACAAATACGCCTTATTAAAAAGAGGTAGTTCGAAAGAAGGTATACCGTCGGATTATACAATCATAGAAGCTCCTGTAAAAAGTGTTATCTGTATGACAAACCTACAATTATCTAATTTTATTAAATTAAATGCATTGGATAAAGTTGTTGGTATAACAAGTACACGTTTTCTGTCGAACAAACAAATCAATCAACAGATCAAAGATGGCAAGACTCGAAAGATTGGTATCGAGGGTGAGTTTGATAGCGAAATAGTCATGGCTCTTAATCCTGATCTGATTCTTGTTTCGCCTTTCAAAAAAGGAGGATATGATGCTATTCGGAACTTGGATATTCCTCTAGTTAGCTTTCTTGGTTACAAAGAAACGACGCCATTAGGGCAAGCCGAATGGATAAAGTTTACAGCAATGCTCCTTGGAATGGAAAAGCAAGCTGAAAAACAATTCGAAGAAATAGAAAAAAGATACATTGAATTACAAGCATTAACAAAAGATATAGCAAACAAGCCTACTGTACTGAGTGGCGAATTACATTCGGGGAATTGGTATGTAGTAGGAGGAAAAAGCTATTTAGCCCAGCTTTTTAAAGATGCAGGAGCTAACTATTTTATGCAGAATGATAATGAGTCAGGCGGATTTTATGTAGACTACGAAACTGTTTACTCACAAGGAGCCGACGCCAATTATTGGCGAATTGTAAATAGCTATAATGGTGAATATAACTATGATGTACTTAAACAGACTGATGCTCGCTATACAGATTTCAAAGCTTACAAAGAAAAGAAAGTAATCTACTGTAATCTACGTGAAAAACCCTTTTATGAAAATACTCCCGTAGAACCAGAAGTAGTCTTGGCCGATCTTATAAAGATTTTCCATCCCAACTTATTATCGGATCACACCTCAGTTTACTATGAATTATTGAAATAAATGAAACGTCACGATATTGCATTTTTGATCATACTCGGATCTATATTCTGTCTCTTCATTCTGAACTTGGTTTTAGGAACAGTAGCTGTACCATTTATTTCAACCTGGAATATATTATTCGGCATAGGGAATGAACCTGTTATTTGGGAAAATATAATCTGGAAATCCAGATTTCCTCAAACACTGACAGCATTAGTAGCCGGATCTGGCTTAGCAATCAGCGGATTGCAGATGCAGACTGTTTTTAGAAATCCTTTGGCAGGGCCATCCGAACTGGGAATTAGTTCAGGAGCTAGTCTAGGCGTAGCATTGGTCATTTTACTATCAGGTAGTTTTGGAGGTACGGCACTGAGTAGTCTTGGCTTTTTCGGGGAAATTGCTGTATCTGTTGCTGCAATTGTTGGAGCAATGTTTGTTATGACAATTATTATGGCTATTTCGCAACGAATACAAGGAAACGTCATACTACTAATTATGGGTGTAATGATCGGGTATATTGCTACAGCAATAATAGGTGTTCTGAAGTTTTTTAGCAATGACGAAGATGTCCGTGCTTATGTCATTTGGGGATTAGGGAGCTTTGCCAAAGTGTCCGGCAATCAGGTTTATACATTTGCTTGTATAATGGCGGTACTGATTCCTCTATCTTTTCTATTGATAAAGACTCTGAACTTAATGCTTCTGGGCGAAAGATATGCTCGTAATTTAGGCTTGAATATTAGACGATCACGTTTAGCTGTTATAGCTAGTTCTTGTGTTATAACTGCTATAATTACAGCTTATTGTGGACCAATAGTCTTTCTCGGTTTGGCAGTTCCCCATCTATGTCGAATGGTATTCGTAACTTCTGATCATCGAATACTTATGCCGGCAGTAACACTTACGGGTGCATCGTTGGCTTTATTCTGTAACCTTATAGCGCGTATGCCTGGTTTCGAAGGAGCTCTACCAATAAATTCTGTGACAGCATTGATTGGTGCACCAATTGTAATTTCAGTATTGTTTGGTAAACGCAAAAATGAGTTGATGTAATGATTGAAAGGCAAAAAACGATAGAAATTAAAGACCTTTCAATAGGCTATATAGATAAGAAGAACAAAAAAACTGTTGCAGAAAAAATCAGTTCGACAATATATAGTGGTGAACTGACTTGTCTACTTGGAGCTAATGGTATCGGAAAGTCTACACTGATGAGAACTATAACAGCATTTCAGCCAAAACTAGGAGGTAAAATCTATATCTTGGGAAAAGAGATAGAAGATTATGCTGAAAAGGAACTTGCAACTTTGGTAAGTGTCGTTTTGACTGAAAAATTCGATATAAAAAATATGACAGCTCGGGAATTGATTGGCTTAGGGCGTAGTCCATATACCGGGTTCTGGGGAAAACTTTCGGATAATGATCATAAAATTGTCGATAAAGCTATTTCCTTAGTCAAGATTGACAATCTAGCTTCACGAATGATTCATACTCTGAGCGATGGTGAACGTCAAAAAGTGATGATTGCAAAAGCCTTAGCACAAGAGACTCCAATTATTTTATTAGATGAACCTACGGCGTTTCTTGATTTTCCGAGTAAAGTTGAGATGATGCAATTGCTCCATCAATTATCGCGAACAACAAACAAAACAATTTTTCTTTCAACTCATGACCTGGAATTGGCATTACAAATAGCAGATAGAATATGGTTGATGGATAAAGATAACGGAATAAAAATTGGCACTCCCGAAGATTTATCTATAGATGGTAGTCTAAGTCATTTTTTCGCAAGGAAAGGGATTATTTTCGACACTGATACCGGATTATTCCGTGTCTCGAACGAATGTGAAAAAACAATTCGAATGAAGGGGCACGGGCAAATATATGCAATGGTAAGAAAGGCTCTGCTGAGAGAAGGGATAATGGTTTCACGCGAAGTTGAATCAGATCCGTACATTGAGATAAAAGAGCAGCGAATCAACCTTCATTATTCTAATGGGCAGGTTAAGGTATTAGATACCATTGAAGAGTTATTAAGGCAAATTGAACTATGATACTAATATTTGGAGGAACAACCGAAGGGAAAAGAGCTTTGGCTGTGTGCGAAGAAGCAGCAAAACCATTTTACTATTCAACTAAAGGCTATTTACAGATGGTTGAAACAGCTCATGGTATACGCATAACAGGAGCGATGGATCAGGATAAAATAACATCTTTCTGTGAGGAAAAAAATATCCGCCTAATTATAGATGCAGCTCATCCTTTTGCTGAAAATCTTCATCATAATATTGCTTTTGCCTCTGAAGTATTAAATATTCCTGTTGTCCGATTAGAACGTAACTATCCTGTTCATGACAAAAAATCACTTTGGTTCGACACTTATCAGGAAGCTATTGATTATTTAGTAGATCAAAAGATAAATAACCTGCTGGCACTCACCGGAGTAAATACGATAGCTAAACTGAGGCCTTATTGGAAAGAGCACAATTGCTGGTTTCGAATCTTAGATAGAGAGGAATCAAGAGCTATAGCTAAGCAGGAAGGTTTTCCCTATAAGAAGTTATTATTCTATAAGGACGAAGAAAACGAAAAGGCTTTGTTCGAATGCTTAAATCCACAAGCTATAATTACAAAAGAAAGTGGAGAATCCGGAGGATTCGATGCTAAAGTCAAAGCGGCTCAGCAATTGAATATTCCGGTTCTAGTAGTTAAACGACCGATTTTATCTTCTCAATTTATTTCTGTTTATGGCGAAAATGGACTTCGAAAATCTATCGAAAATTTAGTACCTGATTTCTTTGATCTAAAAACGGGATATACAACAGGAACATGTGCTACTTCTGCAACAAAGGCTGCTTTTACAACTTTATTAACAGGTGAAGTACAATCTTACATAAACATTACTTTACCAAACGGTGAAATGGTAAAGTTACCAATTCATAAAACTACTAAAGAGAATGAAAGGGTAACATGCTCGGTTATAAAAGTATCGGGAGACGACCCTGATATAACGAACGGACATGAAATAGTATCTACCGTAACATTAAATCTTGATCATAAAGGAATACGTTTTTTACAAGGCGAAGGAGTTGGCAAAGTAACCTTACCCGGATTAGGGCTTCCCATAGGAGATCCAGCAATCAATAGAACCCCCAGAATGATGATGAAGCGTGAACTATACAAAGTGATGCGTCACTATCAGAACAAACTACCTTTGGGCTTTAAGACGGGAATTGATGTGACAATATCTGTCCCTGATGGCAATAAACTCGCTCTTAAAACCTTTAATCCAAAGCTTGGTATTGTTGACGGAATATCTATTATAGGAACTTCGGGAATTGTCAAGCCTTTCTCGTCGGATGCTTTCATTGCATCAATCCGAAGGGAAATGCAGGTAGCTAAAGCTTTACACTGTGAACATATAGTTATCAATTCGGGTGCTAAAAGTGAACGCTTTGTTAAACAACTATACCCCAATCTATCAACTCAGGCTTTTATTCATTATGGTAATTTTATCGGCGAGACGATCAAAATAGCATCCGAATTGGGTATAAAAAAGCTTACGATGGGTATTATGCTTGGCAAAGCAGTAAAATTGGCGGAAGGATCACTGGATACTCATAGTAAGAAAGTCGTAATGAATAAAGATTTCTTAAAAACTATAGCTCAAGAAGCAAATTGCAATGCCTCAACAATCAATGCTATTGACGGTATTACCATGGCACGTCAACTTTGGGATATTATCCCTCAAAGAGAACGCCGATATTTCTCTTTAATTTTGAAAAAGTGTCATGCAGTTTGTTCTCCTCTATTTACAAAAGGAGAATTGGAAATATTATTGATTGATGAAAAAGGGAATATTATTCAATAATAGTTAGTCTGTTTGAAACAATTTTGCTGCATCTGCTTATTGATGATGTTTTTTACTTCATAATAAGATATTGGACGGAAGTTATTACCATCAACGCCTACATCATACTGCTGTGCAAATAATTTTGTATTCAAAGTTTTAAATTCTGGAAGTTCCCGGGTGTGGATATGTCCAAATAATTGCCAGGATCCTTCGTGGAAATTATTCCAGTCAAACATGGGGTAATGACACAAAACAATCTTTTGATATTGGTATTCTATTGCATCAAAAATTTCTATTTCAAGCAGATCATGTATTTCCGTAAATATATCTTGTAAAGTTCCGTGCTTAAAAATCGTATCATGATTACCTCTTATCAAAATTTTTGTTCCATTTAGCTGGCTAAATATTTTAAGAATACGTTTGTCATCAGTTTCTCCAATATCTCCTAATACAAATATTAATGCATCTATTGGAACAGTATCATTCCAATTTTTGATTATAATATTATCCATCTCTTCAACACTATTGAATGGACGCTTATTGAAATCAAGAAGCCATTTATGACCGAAGTGGATATCAGAAGTAAAAAATATTTTATCAGCCGCAGTTTCAACTATTTTCACCAATTTAGAACAACTATTTAAAATTCAAACTGAACCATTTCGCCATAACGAGGCATCAGATCAAAAGTCTTTTTTATATCAGCCTGATTGAAATATACACGGGCACAACTGATAACACCTCCGTGCGTAAAAACTAAGACCGACTTATATTGCTTTGATTTTAACTCATCAAAAAACTTAGATACCCGATTATACATCTGCATAAACGACTCTCCGTTTGGTGCAGGCGGATTTATCCAATCTTCGTCCCAGATAGACATATCTATATGATCCCACATTCGGGTTTCCCAATCACCGAAATGCAGTTCTTTCAACCTGTCATCCAATACGGCATCTTTAAAATTACAAAAATGAGCTAATTCTCGACAACGAGAAAGAGGACTGCTAAATGAAACATCTGTTTCTATGCTTCCTATATTTGCTTTCACAATCCTTGCTTCATCTTCGAAGTTGGCTTTTAAAGGAACATCTGTCTGTCCATAACACATACCTTGAGGCACATCGACAGCGGTATGGCGAACTAAATATATTTTCATATAACTAGATTTTGATAAACGATAACAATTCCAAGATATAACGACAGCTCACATAATAAAAACATAGCTCCGCAACAATCACCCGTATATCCTTGTATTTTCTTTTTCATTAGTATGATTAATCCAATGAATGTAAGAATCGGAAATATGATTGCCAACATCCACTTCATATCCGGTACAAGGAATAAAGGTACAAGACCAAAGATCGAAGACACAAATAATGCCTTTAAAGACATTTTCTGATATACCGTTTTCGACTTACTTGTTTCAGCAGTACGTGCATAAGAGAGAAAACGCGTCATCTGCGAACTTATATATTTACAAAATGGGTCTGCTATTAGTATTGATAAACAAGCCCAATGCAAAGGAAGTTGTAGCAATAATGAATAAAACAAAAGAAAATAAAAAATAAGGCTGATAACTCCATATGTGCCAATATGCGAGTCTTTCATGATAGCCAATATTCGTTCTTTTGTATTTCCACCGCCAAAGCCATCGAAAAAATCAGCTAAGCCATCTTCATGGAGTGCCCCTGTAATTAGTAATCTACTCAACAAAGCAATAATTATAGCGACAAAATAAGGGAAAACCTGAGAAGCTAGCCATAAACTTGTTGCCATCACTCCCCCTGTCAGCCATCCTACTACTGCCCAATAATTAATCACTTGACTAAAATATTCGGGAGCTACTTGAAAAGCTTTTAGTCGCCAAAAGGGTAAACGGGTGAAAAATACCAAAGCTGCTGCAATATTCTTCATCGACTAGAAATATTTTGTAACCTCTATTTCTTTGAATGTATTCATTTCATTGATCATGTGAATAGCAGACTTAATTATTGGATAAGCACACAATGCACCTGTTCCCTCACCTAATCTCAACCCTAGATTTAAAATTGGTTTAGCATTCAGATAATCGAGTAATAATTTGTGTCCTGCTTCATCACCTTGATGTCCAAAGATAGCGTAATTTAACACTGCCTTATTCAATCTCGATGCAACTAACATGCAGTTTGTCATAATAAATCCATCTACCAGAATAATCATCTTCAATTCAGCAGCCTTCAACATTCCGCCGACAGCCATTACCATTTCATAACCACCAAAATAACGCATTATATCAACAACAGATGAATCTCCTTTATAGTTTTCTATACAAGCTTTCAAAACATTATATTTATGGTTGATAATACTTCCTGTATGGTCACACCCAGCACCTATACACTTATCTAAAAGAATATCTGTTAAATAAGTCATCCATAGAGAAGACGAAGATGTATTAGTAATACCCATCTCTCCGAAACCAATAACATTGCAGCCTTCGTCAAAACAACGTTGTACACATTCTGCTCCACGCTCTATGGCAAGATTCATTTCTTCTTCTGTCATAGCGGCTTCATACAGATAGTTACGTGTGCTTTTGTTTATCTTCATGTGGATAATAGGATCTTCAGGCTTGAAATCAAAATTTACCCCCGAATCTACAATTTTAAGGTCAAATTTATGTTGACGAGCTAAAAAATTGATGCCTGCTCCACCATTCCAAAAATTAGCAATCATTTGATATGTAACTTCTTGTGGAGATGGACTTACTCCTTCGGCTGCAATGCCATGATCTCCTGCAAATACAATATGGCAAGGATTAGTCAATTGGGGGCTTAGTGTTTGTTGTATCCAGCCAATTTGTAAGGCTAAATCTTCTAACATTCCCAGTGAGCCTTTAGGTTTAGTAAGATTATCTATTTTTTCTTGTAAGTACTGACGTATTTCGTCGTTAGGTCTTTCTATATTAAAGTGTATCATTATTTGTTATTTTATTTTCATTGCGATTCCCGAAACCATCAGATATACTTCATCGGCACGAGATGCCACGTATTGGTTAAACCATCCTTGCAAATCGGCAAATTTACGTTGAAGTTCGTTCTGAGACATTTCTCCCATACCAATCTCATTCGTGACAAAAATGAAATGTGAATTCTGTGATGTGAATGCGTCAAACTCCTTTTTTAACTCAGATAGAGCTTCCTCGACATTAGAATTAAGGTCGAAAAAGAAATTCGTAGCCCAAAGGGTTATACAATCAATAAGAATTATTTTCTCTTCAAGATTATACTTGCTAATATGTTTATCTTCTTCAATATTTATCCATTCTGATCCTCTGTTGACTTTATGTTTCTCAATACGTTTCCGATGTTCCTCATCCCATACTCGGGAAGTAGCCAAATAAACAGGATTGGAATCCAATGACAAAGCCATTTGTTCGGCAAATCGGCTTTTCCCAGAACGTTGGCCTCCTGTGATTAATATAATTTTATTCATTTACGAAACAGATGTTTAAATTCATGTGCATATAATCGCGATAAGCCGTGACGATTGTCAATAGCATCTCCTACCACTATCATGGTTGTCAAAGTTAGCTTATTCTCTTTAACTATCTTGGCTAAATCTTTCAATTCTCCACGAAAAATTCGCTCGTCTTTCCAAGTCAACTTATAGCATGCAGCTACAGGTGTTTCGGGAGGATAATGCTCCAACAGATCCCTTTGTACATCATCAACTATTGATGCACTCAGAAAAATACACATCGTACTCTGTGATCTAGCTAAAAGATGTAACTTTTCTTTTTCGGGCATTGCTGTACGTCCTTCACCCCGTGTAAGAATTATCGTCTGTACTTTTTCGGGTATCGTAAATTGAGAGCGTAATGCTGCTGCTGCTGCTTGAAACGATGAGATACCGGGAGTTATATGATATGACATATTGTATTGATCGAAAAAGGACATTTGTTCTTGTATAGCACCATAGATACAAGGATCGCCTGTGTGAAGACGTACAACTAACTTGCCTTGATCATAGAACTCTTTCATTATTTCGAACTGCTCTTCCAAATTCATAGAGGCTGAACTGCGCACAACAGCTCCTTGTTTAGCGCAATAAGTCAGCTCTATTGGCACTAAACTTCCTGCATATAAGATCAAATCGGCAGCTTCAAGGAAATTTCGTCCTCTGACTGAGACAAGATCCGGATCGCCGGGTCCGGCTCCAACAATTTCGATATGCCCTTGTCTGATATAATCTCGATTGATAGCTACAGCAAAAGTGAAATCATTACCTTCACTCAGTTTGCCTTTTTGCTTTTCGATAATTAGACTCCCATAATTTGCACTTCTTATTGCCGAGGACTCAGAAATACCTCCGACAGATGTTACTGATTCTACTTTCTCAGAAGGGTTAGGTATCTCGATATTTTTCAGATCATCTGCTATATAGATATTGGCTGGAATATCTCCAAAACTCGCCTGAATATCAATCAACAAATCTTCATCTTTCTTGAGATCAATGGTTGATACATCCTTGATTGAATGCCAATCAATATTATTCTTTTTCAACTCTGTTTTTATATAATCGCTGATATCTGACGGATTACAGTCTTTCCGGCATCCGATTCCTAAATGTAAAACTTTGGGACGATAGTAAATAGCTTCTAACTTGTTTTCAATATAGATATTAGGTGTTACAGCAATCAGTAATTCATATTTACTCTGATCTATATCTTTGAATTTGTAAAATACATCCACATGTTCAGGCTTAGTTCTTTCTAAATAAGCTGTTCCTTGATCTTTTATATCTAAAAGTAATGCCGTTGGCACACAATTAACGAAAGCAATGAGCGGTTTATTAAAGAGCTCGGCATTTGTCTCCGTATGCCAATTAAACTTTTGACCTAATGTATCCAATGCCCACAAATTTGTATTGTCGCTCTGAGTAGTAATAACAGCTTCTGCACCAATTGTACGTGCAATTTTTTCAGTCAATTCATTTGCTCCACCAACATGCCCTGATAGTACCGAAATAACATATTGCCCCGTCGTATCAATATTTATTACAGCTGGATCAGTATATTTATCTTTGATAAGGGATGCTATCGAACGGACACAAATACCCATAGCACCAATAAACACAATGGATTGATACTGACTGAAAATATCCTTCACGCACTCTCTAATTGATGTTATACGTATAACCTCGGGACTGTCAATTCGGGAATAAATGTCAGTTCCAACAAACTCGCGTTTAATAATACTGGCTATGTTAATACCTAACTCCGATGTTAATATTATTGCTATTTCTTTCATATCTATTTTATGGCTTTCATTATCTTAATTGTATTGTGATCATTTATTTTAATAGATGTTATTTCATTCAAAGTCATACAGCTTTTCTCAATAGATGAATGGAAAAGCTCAAAACTTTCATCCGAGACGGAATTGAAAACAATTATTCCATTGGGTAACAAAATATCCTCAACTTTCTTTATTATCTCTTTCATCTTTCCTCCATGACCGCCAATAAAAATGGCATCTGGTTGAGGATAAGATGAAATATCTGCAGTAGTGAAGTCTCCTATATGAAAATCTATTCCTGGTGTTCCGATTTTTCGAGAATTTATTTCTATCAGCTCTTTACCTTCTTCCCTTATCTCGAAAGCAATAATATTGAGATGCGGAAATTGTAATTTCGCTTCGATTGATACCGAGCCGGTGCAAAATCCAATATCCCACAGTGTATGCTTCTCTCTAAGATCGAGCATGCTCAATGATAGCAATCTTATGGGCATCTTGGTGATCATCTTTGCTCTGCCATTCAGTAAATTGAACTCAGATTCCGGAATGCCAAAAGGACGTTTTCGACTGTAAGTCTTACATAGAATAATATTATTAGGGAAAGCAAACTCTCGATTTACAACATCAGCAAGCTTTAAGGTTGACACCTTTTCCTCTTCATTATTCCCCAGCAGTTCTCCTACCGACATCGTATAATTATCATAACCATAATCGAGCATGCGTTGTGCTATCAAAGATGGTATATGTAGTTTATTGTCAGTCAATACACCAATCATGTTATAACCTAGAATAAGAGCTTCGTCGAATTTATGCCAAGGACGTCCCGTAAGCGATACGATGTGCATGTCCTGATAGGGTAATACTAAACGATGAGCAAGTAGTTGCAGGGAATTGAAATACGGATAAACTATTAATTCAGCTTTCGGCATTTTGCGTTGTATAGTATTTGCAAATCCAAAAAATAAAGGATCGCCCGATGCAAATACAACTACCTCATCATACTCTTTGTATAATACGAAAACCTCATCAAGCGGTACTTTTATTTCAATCCATCTATAATCTTCAGGAAGCAGATCTTTTACAATTTCATGATGGCGTGCCCCTCCCGAAAAAATATGATGTGTCGATATAACTTCATTAATCTTTTCTGTAAAATATTGTTCCTTATTATCATCTATCCCTATTACATAAAACTTCATTTGATAATTATATTTAAGGTTAAACAATAACATACCACAACCAAAAACATAAGTAATTCGGTTCTTTTATTTATCATAATAGCAGTTTCCATATCGCTTGAGTCAAGTATCTTGTCTTGCTCTCCAATATATGGCTTCACTACGATTTTATCCAAATAAGTATGAGTACCGCCAAATCGACAATTCAGTATTCCGGCTAATGCTGCTTCGGGATAGCCCGAATTGGGGCTTAAATGTTGAGTCGCATATTTTTTCACAAAGGTTAAAAGATGGATCTGACCACTGACTAAGATCATTAAAAAGGCCGTTAATCGCGCCGGAATATAATTTGCCACATCATCAATCCGAGCAGCCCAACAACCAAAATATTTGTATCGTTCGCTCCTGTAGCCGATCATCGAATCAAGTGTATTAATCATTTTATAGGCAAACATTCCAGGAGCGCCCAATATCATAAACCAAAACAATGGAGCAATGACTCCATCGCTCAAATTCTCTGAAAGAGTTTCGAGTGCGGCTGTACGAATCTGTTGTGGAGATAATTCAGTTGTATTACGCCCAACTATACGCCCAACCTGTTCTCTTCCTTCCTCTACCGAAGAATCTAAAGCTACAAAAACCTGTCGCACCTCGTTTATTAAAGTTTTGCCGGCTAAACAATAGAATACAATAATTGCAGATAAGACAATCGTTATGTAAGGATGAATCCAGGATGTCCATTGTAATAGAAAATAGATAATTGAAAAGCTGCAAATAATGAGTATTACAGCAAACAATGCTCCTTTCAGTAACCTATATTTACCTTTGTTTAATATCTTTTCACCCCATGATATTATTTTTCCAAAACCAACGATCGGATGAGGTAAAGATGCCGGATCACCCAAAATCAGATCGGCAACCCAGCCCAAAATCAATGGAACAAGTACGTATAATACAGTTATATCCATCCTTTGAGGGCTTTAATTAGTTGTTCATTCTCGTCTGGCGATTGTGTAGCAATACGGAAATAATGCTCATTGAGTCCTCTGAAATTAGAAGCATCACGAATTAATATACCGTATTTTTCAATCAACCATTGCTTCAAATCAGAAGCCTTTTTGTCTTTAAGTCTGCATAAGAAATAGTGTGTCGGACTAGGCACTACTTCTAAACCTTGGATATTCGCTAACTTACACTGCAATCTTTTCGATTCAGATAAATATTCTTCAATATTGATCTGTTCCGAATCATTATCAATCAGATATTTTCCGCCCTCGATGGCCAAAGTGTTTACCGACCAAGGCATACGGTATATGTTTACTTTTTCAATAACTGAACTATGAGCCGTAATGTATCCCAAACGCAAGCCTGGAATTGCATACTGCTTTGTCATTGAGTGTAGTAGAATTACATTTTTATAAGCGATTGTTTTTTGAACACTTAATACTGGCAAATTCGAAAAAGAAGCATAGGATTGGTCAATCACAAATAAAATATTAGGATGGTCTTCGATCACTTGTATCAAATAATCGACATCATAGATTCTACCATCTGGATTATTGGGATTGCAAAGCCAAACGATGTCTATATTATCTTCAATTTGATTCAGGTCTTTGTAATATCTTAGCTGATGTCTATTGATTCTGCAAGCATCTTCGTATTCGCTAAATGTCGGAATGATAATAGCGGAACGGCTATTTTGATAAGTTTGAGCCAATAAATAGATTGCTTCGGTCGCACCGTTCGTAACCTGAATATTTTCAACTTTTATCTGATGTTTCTCTGCAAGTAAAGCATTCAGAGAAGATGCGTCTGGCTCGGGATAAGAGTGTACTTTGCGGAGTTGTAAACACAGAAAAGTATGCAGGGCTAACATATCCTGTTTTGCATAGATATTCGAACTGAAATTGATCGCAATCTGATCCTTATATTTATAAATATCGTCTCCGTGTCCGTTAATCATTGCTGCTCATTATCTTGTATATCAAATCCATATCTACATGCTTTCTAACATGATCAGCAAGCGTATCATACTGTTCTTCTTTGAAAGCTTTATAATCAAATGATTTATTCTGAAGTTTATCCGAATAAGGAGCCAACAAATAATCTATCACAGTTTGATTATCCAATACCCCATGAATGTATGTCCCAAAACATTTATTGTTTGCAAAGTATCCATCTAGCCTGCCATCTTCCAGAAGATTAACTGGAGAATCTTTTGCTCCTTTTACGGGTACAGTCACTCCCATATGAATTTCATATCCTGTACATACAATATCTGATTTGAGAAATGAAAATTGTACTTGGCAGGTTCTTTTTTCTCCCTCGATGTTGGTTGTTGTTGGCAATAAACCTAAGCCTGGCAGTCGTTCAATATCCCCTTCAATCTGCATCGGGTCGCAAACTTCTTCTCCCATTATCTGATAACCACCACATATACCAACTACGGTAGCTCCTTCTTTGTGAGCCTTGATAATGCTCTGCGCTACTCCATTGCGTCGTAATTCATATAAATCAGAGATCGTACTTTTACTTCCCGGTATAAGTACAATATCAGCTCGCTCAATTTCTTCTATATTGTTCGTATAATAAAGATGAACTCGAGGATCACGTTCGAGAATATTGAAGTCCGTAAAATTGGACATATGTCGAAGTAATACAACTGCAATATTTACTTTGCCTTGAGAGGCTTGTATGTTTTTAGATTGCAGAGCAACCGAATCTTCTTCTTCGATATGAATGTCCTTATAGTATGGAACAACGCCAATCACCGGGATATGGCATAGGTCTTCTAATATTTTTATACCCGATTCGAATAATCGTATATCACCTCTGAATTTGTTAATTAAAATGCCTTTTATGTATTTCCTTTCTTCGGGAGGAAGAAGCATTATTGAACCATAGACAGATGCAAAGACACCTCCACGATCTATATCAGCCACAAGAATCACATTGGCATTCGCATGTATAGCCATCGGAATATTAACTAAGTCAACATCCCGTAAATTAATTTCTGAGATACTGCCAGCTCCTTCTAAAATAATGGGGTTATATTGTTTATCTAATCTGTCGAAAGCATCATTCACAGCTTTTCGTAGTTCATCTCTACCTTCTTTACGAAAATACTCATAAGCACTCTGATTTCCTGACGGCTTCCCATTCAGCACTACCTGACAAATCTTTTCGCCCGATGGTTTTAATAACAAAGGGTTCATATCGGTATGACATGCAATTCCTGCAGCTTCCGCTTGAACGGCTTGCGCCCTCCCTATTTCAAAACCTTCGGGAGTAGCATAGGAGTTGAGCGACATATTTTGTGCTTTGAAAGGTGCTGGAGTATAGCCATCTTGTAAGAATATGCGACAAAATGCAGCAGCAATGACACTTTTTCCGACATCGCTTCCCGTACCGGCAAACATAATAGGTTTTAATTTCCTTTTTGTCATTTTAAAGATCTCTACCTGGTTTTAATTGCATAGCATCATCATATGTCAGAATAGAATTTACCAACGTTGCAGCCAGATTACTTCCTCCTTTTCTTCCCTCTACTATTAATTTCGGAATACTTTTGAATGGCTTGGTCATATGTTTTGATTCTCTTACATTGACAAATCCGACAGGTGCTGCAACAATACCTATTGGTTGTGCTTTTCCTTTGCGGATCAATCCACATAATTCGATCAATGCCGTTGGTGCATTGCCGAAAACGTATAAAGCATTGGGGGATTCTTCTACAGCAAGGCGAATTCCTGCCTGAGTACGAGTGATGTCTTTAGTCTTTGCCAAGTCAGTAACACGTTCGTCGTGTAAATAACACTTAACCTCAATACCCAAGCGCTCTAATGCTCCTTTACGAATACCAGAAGCAGCCATTGTTACATCCGTAATTATTGTTCTTACTCTCCCTTTAGTAAACTCTTTATAAATATTTTCAACAGCCTTATCATCCGTATATAGAATATCTTCCATATCAAAATCGGCTGTTGTATGTATGGCATGCAACAACGCCCATTTTTTATCGAGAGGAATATATTTGTTTTTCAATTCATTTTCTATTGTTCTGAAACTTCGGATCATTATATCCTGACCGATCTTGATCTCCTCATCCCGTATTTCACGATAATATCCGCGAGGAGTTACAATGTGCATATCATCGTAGATATAAGATTGAGAGTTACCAATCAGAACAATAGTAAACATATCTATTTCTTCGGGATTGAATTCGGCCAATGTGGTCACTTTTATTTTTTGCTCCTCACGCCCTGCCTGACGAATATAACCCACGGGAGTATCTGGAGAACGTTCTTCTAAAAACAATTCAATCAAACGATATAATTGCCAATAGCGTCCGTTGCTTTTGGGATTATAAATAGCTGTCACGAAATCGGCGGATGCCGCAGCAATAATTCGCTTCTCAATTTTATCCCAAGGAGTCATTAAATCGGAAAGAGAAATAATACAAAAATCGTGTCCGATAGGAGCTCCCAACAATGCGGCTGCTTTCTGGAAAGCACTGATACCCGGAAGCACCTCAACTTCAATATCACTGCCCCTTTCTTTTTTCATTTCGTAGATCAAAGGAGCCATACCATAAATGCCCGAGTCGCCCGAACTGATAACGCAAACTGTCTTCTCTTTTTCTGCAAAATTGAAAGCTTCCTCTGCTCGTTCCCGCTCTTTTTTCATTCCAGTATCAACACATTGAGCATCTGACCTTACTTCCGATTCTATAAATTGGAAATAATATTTATATCCAACTATTACATCAGCAATTTTTATTGCATTAAGTACAGCAGGGGTTATATCATCACCCGATCCAGGGCCTATGCCCGCTACTATTATTTTACCTTTTGACATTTTCTGTTTTTATTTGAAGAACAAATTAATCTTTTTATTTTTCTAAGTTTTCGCTTATAATATCGAATTCCAAGCCAAACTCCGGTCAATGACACACATGTACATCCTAAAGCCAGTGTCCATACTACAATTGTCCAAAGTACAGGTCGATCAATTAACCATTTGATATGGAAATAATGAAGGCCATAGAATAGCCATTTTCTCACTTTACGATTATCATTTATATATTTATAATCGCCATTCTTTGGATTGATGTAATAAATACTATTATCAGGATCTGCAACGGTCACTTTATAGACTGGCAGAGCTAAACTTCTTGTCCATGGCATATAATAATTTTCGTAATCCGAAATGGTCTCTATAACGAAGTCAACTTCTCCATGATTGTTATAAATGACTTTTTTAATATCAGCTTCTGTCAGATTTAATTCTTGTACTACAGAGGTTGAAGCATCAAATGACATCTGTTGATTCCCTATGACAACATTATAAACAGGCCTGCCTTGGAAATAAGACCATTCAATTTGTTTTACTTCATCATATTGTTTTAGTATATCCTTGTGATCAAGTATATATCTGTCAAAACTTATTGCTTTGCCTTTTATACCCATAGGGATAGGGTTATGTGTTTTTGCCATCCATTGTGGTACTTTCCTTAAAGATAGTGCACCACTTATTGACCATGTTATGATAAAAAAGCTAAAGATGATTCCTAGTACATGATGCCATCGATATGCTTTTCTTTTATACGGAGATTGAATTCTTTTATTATTCCTATATCTCCGTACATACGCATCTATTCCGACAAAAAGTCCGGTTAGCCCCACAAATAAGCTTATTAGAGATAGAACAGTTACAGTATCAGCCCATACACGAGTGTTTTTTCTAAGAGCTGGAATATAAAATTTATGAGGTATAGCTCCCATATAAGCCCATGCCCTTTGAGAAAAAGAAGTGAATTGCTGTACTTCTCCAGTTCTAGATGATATATAGAGTTGGTGTTTTTCATCATCATCAAAATGTACCTTATAGATAGGCAACTCTTTCATATATCTGTTATACATAATCCAGATATCTCTTTCAATTAAAGTGTCTATTTTAGATATCGAGCCTTGACTCCATTTGCTAGCTATATTTTGAATACTCTGTATATCAACACACTCATTTGAGCTAGTTACATCAGGCGATAGCTGATATAGTTTTTTATCTGTTTTTATATTGTATCTAGCTTGACCTTGGAATTGCTCTAATGTTATTTTTTTAATCTTCTCGTTTGCAGTAATTATTGATATACTATCAATAATATTAACCGACTGATCTTTTAGATGAATAGTTTCTAGATTTGCATACTTTTGCTCATTAATTACGTTTGGAAAAGGATGATAAATAATCACTAGTCCTGTAATAAACCACATAGATAACAGCAAGCAAATAATAAATCCGAAAAAACGATGGAGCGAATAAAATAAACGTCTTATCATAGCTTTAAAGTATTGAGTGGTTCTTCACAAGGTGTTTCTAAACAACAATCAATAAAGCATACATCAGTTAATCTGACTGCTACACAAGGCAGCGATGTCCTAAAATAAAATTTCATTAGATGAAAAAGACAAAAGTTAATAAATCACTTCCTGACCCCGGGAGTGTATTAATTATTACTAGGCAGGTTTCCTGACTTGCTCTATCTGAAATGCCTTCCCATTCTTCATTGAACAGTGGCGATAGTAGTTTTCAGATATCTATTGAGCTTACAGTAGCGGGCACTGTCTCGGATTTTAACCGAATTCCCTTTTATGTATCCAACGAATGTTGATATACATCACCTAAGCGGCGCAAAGTTAATACTAATTAATAATATTAGCTCAAAAATTAATAAGATTATTTGAAGTACGAAAATTTCATTTAAAGATTCACTACTAAATATCTTTCATATATTTGTTCTCAAAATATATATACTATGCCAACGATTTCCAATTTTATAATAGCAGCTCCATCATCAGGTACAGGGAAAACGACTCTAACTTTAGGCTTACTAAGGGCTTTGAAAAACAGAGGAATGAATGTACAGCCGTTTAAATGTGGGCCGGATTATATTGATACAAAGTTTCATACGATGGCATCAGGGAATAATTCAATAAATTTAGATCTTTTTTTATCATCGAAGCAACACGTTGAAAGTTTGTATAACAAATATATTCAGAAGTCCGATGTTGGCATCATAGAAGGAGTAATGGGTCTATTCGATGGCTATGATAAAATGAAGGGTAGCAGTGCTGAAATAGCGGAAATGTTAAAAATTCCGGTAGTATTAGTTGTCAATGCTAAATCAGTAGCATATTCTGTTGCACCTTTGATTTATGGATTCAAAAACTATTGTAAAAACATCAATTTAGTAGGAGTCATTTTCAATTTTGTCAGCTCGGAGAGTCATTATAATTTTTTGAAAGAAGCTTGCGAAGATATTGATGTTGAACCTTTGGGGTATTTACCGAAAAAATCGGATATAGAAATTCCTTCACGTCATCTTGGATTAACATTGGATGGAAAATATGACTTTGACGATTTTGCCAACAAAGTTGCTACGACTATAGAGCAACATATCGACATCGACAGATTACTGGAAATAACAAAAACTGAAGCTTCACTCCCTCAGTATACAACAACCAAAATAATATCTGACAATTTACTAAAAATAGCAGTAGCAAAAGACGAAGCCTTTAATTTTGTCTATCACGAGAATATTGAGAGTCTGAAAGAATTAGGCTTAGTGTCTTTCTTTAGTCCGTTACGAGACAATAAATCGCCTGATGCAGACTTTATTTACCTACCTGGAGGATATCCTGAATTATACGTAAAACAACTTAGTGAAAATACAGGAATGATAAACAGCCTAAAGCAATATGCTGAATCGGGAGGTAAGATTCTTGCCGAATGTGGTGGAATGATGTATTTATCATCTTCTATTATCAGTGATGACGGAACTGAATATCCTATGGTAAACGTTCTTAAGCAAATAGCTTCGATGGAACAAATGAAGCTGAAACTTGGCTATAGACAATTTTGCTATAATGGTATAAAATTCAAAGGACACGAATTTCATTATTCTGATATAAGAAGCGAAGCTAAGAGTATAGTGTCAATGATGAATGCTAAAAATGCAGAAGTTAATACTAAACTACTGAGATACAAGAATGTTATTGCAGGCTATACACACATTTACTGGGCTGAAAATAAAAACATACTGGATTTATTCAAATAAGGAGCTATGAAAATATATACAAAGGGCGGAGATAAAGGGAAAACAGGTATTCGTGGTGGGCAACGGGTCGATAAGGACGATATTCGTATCGAAGCAAATGGATGTTTAGACGAACTGAATAGCGGGATAGGTGTAGTTCGTTCTTTTTTACCTACAAATCATGATTGGCATGAGCCACTGTATCACATACAATATCAAATGATGATGATCATGTCGCAAGTTGCCACACCCAATGCAATCAGAGAAGATAATCCCAATAAAGTAGACGATAATATTATCCAGTTCTGTGAAGGATGGATAGATCGATTGACCGCGCAAATGGGGAAAAGTGAATATTTTATTTTGCCTGGAGGTAGTGTTATTTCAGCACATCTACATTTGGTACGGACAATAGCACGACGAAGTGAACGCCGACTATGGACTTTACACAAATCAGATCCGCTCCCTGAGATTATTTTAAAGTTTATCAATCGTTTGTCTGATTTGTTGTTCACGATGGCCAGATATGATCTATTTGACTCAGGAGATAAAGAAGAGACGTGGAAACACTTTCTATATAAAAGAAGAGGTGAATGAAATTAATATATTAGTGAGTCATGATGAAACTGTAGAAAATAATCAAGGCAGAAGAGAGTTCATCAGCAGAGGTTATTGCAAACTTGGATATGAAAAATTATTTAGCTACTCCCTTAAAAACGTTCCTGCGTGTAAATTACTCTTACATTATAAATAAGCATCAGATTTACTCTTTTGGTAATAATGATTTGTTTATTAAAGAAATATAAGATTGTGATTGGTAATTCTTATCACGATTTTTTTTTAAGGAGATGATGAGAGGAAGATAAATCTATGTCTTATTCTAAAATAGATTTTATATAAAACTGCCAACCTCCACACCTCTATACGCTTTGGGTTATATTCTCCTCAAAAGTGTTGACTTATTAGCCCTTTCTATGAGAGGAATGTTTGTCGGATAAAAAGTATATATATATATATATCAACAATATTACTTCTCTTGATATGCTAAGGTTATGCATTTATAGTTTTTAATAAACTTTGTATTTTCTCTTTCTTTTTCTTCCTGTCCGCATAGCGAAGCATTGCGCTTTCATTAACGGTATATGCGTCAAGGGCATTTTCAAAGATTGTATATATTTCGCTGCCTTGAAATGATATAAACTCTTTGTCAGAAAATAAATCGACAAGAATTTTCTCCAAAGTGGCAACCGGTATTTTGTGCATTTCCTGTAAAGGAGCATGGGAAACCAAAGAGCGGACAATAATATAATCAGACCAGTCAGACAAGCCGTCATAGAGGTTTTTAATGTGCATTACCTTTGAATTGGTTTCTCTTAAATTATAATATACTGAATCAACTACATCTCGTTCCACATCTACAAAATGCACGTTATAGTTTATGAGATGTTGGCTAAACTGATTTACTACGGAAAGTTCCCATACACAGAAGTTGATATACGGAAAATTCTTCTTTACTTGGTTTGCAACCTTCTTCGTCTTATTAGATAACATCGGCTTAAATGTAGTCGATTTGCCAATTTTATATATGCCCCGACCAACACGTTGTAGTTGACCGCTGTGAACAAGATTATAAATTCTCCAATTTACAGTAGCTCGTGGAATTTGTGGTTCTTTGATTTTGTAAAATTGGAAAATATCATTCGTGCTAAACGTTTCATGATCAGCAAAATGCTCCTTAATTGAATTTATATCGTTTATTATACGCATCTTTCTAAATTTTCATATCACAAATATAATCAAATTATCGACACTAACGCAAAAATAGTGTCGATAATTTGAGAAACAAAACCCGTGCCTGTCATCACGACGGTACGGGCTTCTTTGTTCAAACATAAAAATAATAATAATGAAAAATATCAAATTAAAAATAGCCCTCACGGGTTTTCCTGATTATCGTCATTTTCTTTCTTATTGAAATTCTCTCTAATAAACTTATGCACATCGCTTTCTTTATAGAAAGTCTTTTGATAAAGCGTCTGAAATGGTAACTCGCCTGAACTGCGGTAGCGTTGCAAAGTCCGTTTGCTGACATTCAGCAGCATACATAAATCCTGATTGTCGAGCAACAGCTCTCCATCTAACATATTCCTGTGTTTACTCATTTTATTTAGGGTTTTATCCTGTTTGTCGAAGCGATCCATGATTCGTTCCATCCACGCTTCAAAGTTTTCTTTATCTATATACATGGCTATTCTGTTTTTAGATGATATGCCCTATCATAAAGTAATTCTGATTGGACGGATCTTTTATGATTATTTCTTTTTCCCGCATATACTTGATATAGCTTTTGGCTGTACGTTCCTTTACGTCCATTATTTGCTGAATCCTGTCGCACAAGTCGATATAGGTCAGGTGCTTTTGAATGTTGAAAATCTCACGGGCAACATTCGCCAGTTCCTTTTCTTTACGTTTTTCTTTTTCCTCCCTGGTCTTTTCCCCTATGTAAATGTGCATTCCTAATTCCTTGTCCCATGAGAACTGCATTAAGGGAACATCGAGAGGGCTTCCGTCCCTTACTTTGAGAGCCTTAACAACAGATATGGACGGCTCTGTATCAAGTTCTATACTTAGTATAGCAGCCGCTTTACGCTGTAATTCCGAACCGAGATGCCCTCTTAATTTCAATCCATTCGGTACATAATGAAGCACACAAACAATACAAGTGCGGTATATTCCCGCCAAACGGTATAGTTCGTCCATAATGCGGATGCTTTCTACTTCATCATTGGCCGATGATACTAAATCGGCAATGCCGTCAATAACAACCAAGCGGATGCCTTCGTATTCGTAATGATATTTATCCATACTCTGAACTATGGCTTGCAATCGTTCTTTTCGGGACATTCCCGTAAGGGAGAAAGCCCGCAGTTCTTCCGGTTTTTCGTTCAGTTTGGCTCGTTTCAAAAGGTTGGAAACGTTTTTGAAAAGCTGTACTTCGGATTGTTCGGTATCGTAAAGCAAAACCGCTTTATTATCTGAATTATCACGGACATTTACACCTAACGTATCAATAGTGCGGTTATCTTTTATGATTGAACCTGCAATCAGGGCGGCAACATAGTTGCTTTTCCCCGTACCTTCCCCGCCCGTAATGCAAAGGATGTTTCCCTGTGTTCCCAGAGGTACTTCGCCGGCAGATATAACTTCTTCAGCTTTTGCCGGAGGATTGTTGAAATCAATTTCACAGGATTTAAGCATGGTCATTGTTTCATTATATAGGTTATCAAGAAAGTCGAGAAATAGTTGCCGGAAATCTTTACGGCTATTTCCTTTGCTGAAATAGTCGGTTATATCTTTGTCTTTTTTATGTCCAGAAAGTGGCAATACAAGTCGTTTGACTCCATACTCCACCAATGCTTTTTCATGCTTTATTGCTGCATCTATTCCTGTTTTATCTGCGTCGTACAACAACACGATATGCTTAAATCGGAAAGTAAGTTTATAGATTATTCCTGTCGGAATGGTAGATGTTTCGCTATTGAAACATATAGCATGAAATCCATGTGTAGCAAGTGTCATCACATCTTTTTCTCCGCCTGTAATGAACAACGTATCTCCTTTGGCAGGTAACTGTTCCAGTCCGAAACAATAACTATCTCCGATATTCCCGCCATACAAGAAACGTACTTCCGAAAATGGTCGGTAGATTTTTATATGTCGTTTACCTATGTACCCAAATAGCGGCTCATTCTCCGATGAAGTGTAAGAGAACGATTTTCCGTCCTTATTTTCGCTTCTAAACTCTTTTAGGGATACGGCTCTGTATAGTTTCAGTATTTCGGGAGTGATACCTGACCTTAACCAAAAATCTAGTTCCTTTTGAGTAAACTTCTGTTGTGTGATATTATAGGGTTTGATTTTGGGTAGTTCCGGGATCGTCGAATTATTCTTTTGTGGAACTGACTGCGGAATATGAGTTGCATAGTCCGAACTATCCAATCCTAAAGACATATCCCTGTTTATGGTTTTCAGTATTTCAACGAAGTCAGCACCATTGTTGCAATCCAAACCTTTCAACTGCCCAACGAAAAAGAAGCAATCTCCGCTGTAATTATCATTGCCGAAATCTTTTATGCGATAGATATTGTTACGACGGTCAAAATACACATTACACGAAGCCTTACGGTCTTCATACAATGGATTCAGAAAATTACGCCCGATTTTCCATTGTACTGGTATGTAGTGTTTAAATACACCCAGACCACTATTTGTTCGTTTTAATAGTTCGTCTTTGTTGAGCATGGAGTTGATGGTTTTTAATAAGGTCATTCATACATTCATCGCTACTGCGAATTTTCTTCTCTGTGAGCATCCTTTTAATTTCTGCAATGGTATAATAGGATTTTCCGGAAATAATTGAGTAGGAAATCAACCGTTTGCTGCGTAAGCGTTGAAGAGTACGTTCACTGATTTTGAGAAAGGTGCATACTTCGTAACTATCCACCCACATGTCGTCAAGCTTGGAAGTGTCATCATTCAGATGGTCTATAACGAACTTGGCTATCGCATTGATTTTTGTAACCAATTCTTTATATGCTTGACTGTCGATTGTTATGACTTCCATATTTGTAACTTATTGATACGCTACAAAGGTCTATGAAAAGAGCTTGCAAAAACAGAGGGAGTAGTTAACTACTCCCTGATGATTCAATTGTATATTGCTAGTAAACAGATGATTGAAAAAGCATTATTTTCTATTTTTATCTTGAAGGGCACTTTTTCGGATTTGCTCAAGTGTGTTCCTAAGAAAATCTAAAGCCTTTGTTAGATTGCAGGCTTTACGATTATATATTTCTGCCTGTTTGTCATATATACTTCCAAAGTTGAAATTGAAAACATATTCAAAAGCCTTTGCTAGTTGTATGAGCGAAGCAGGTTTTCCATTCCTGTCTTTTATTTCTTTGGACAGGAAAATGCTGATAATTATTTCGGCTATGCCAATAACTCCCAATCCTTTTGACTTGGGAGTTATATAAAGTTCTGGCTTAAAAGGTATGTTGTCTGTTACTGAGAATGAATTGGGGAATTGTATTTTTAGATTTAACAATTCTAATTCAAATTTTAAGAATTCTACAGCTTTCTGCATGTAGAATGTCTTAACTATATCCCCCCCCCAACTCGAAAAGTGGGGATACAGCAATTGAGTTAATCTCTGTGCGAGAGTGATTCAATAGCCGAAACACTTTCGAGTAATCTGAGTCAATACTGCTTATTTCTGTAATTTGTTCAACAAAAGCTTCATAAGCAGCTTGAAGCTCTTGCATAGACACTTGCGAAGGTTCAGACAATAGTCTGAAAAACTTCTTGTTTTTTAAATCTTTCATAGACATAATTATTTAATGTTAGACGTTATGTAATAGACATACAAAGTCTTTCTTATGTCTGTATATAAACCTCAGTTAAGAGGTGATTTTCCCCTGCAATGTATCAAATGTATCTGCTAATTCTAATTTTATACCAGTTTAAATGGCGGCGAAGTGTTTCTTAGCACAGCTCTCTTGCTCACTATGGATAAATATCAGCTTAAAATCAAAAGAATAAGAAACCATTAATGCTCGAAAACGGCTCCGTTCGAGGATACGATAACACTCTTCCGAAGTATGTCGTAGCTACGACTTATTGAATCATCATCTTGAAACAATTGTTTCATTCTTTTTCAGTTGTTCTGCTAGCCTGCTATTTGTTTTGTCTTGTTCCGCTAAAAACAGCTTTGATTCGATTTATTTCCTTTTATCGGTTATACTTGATGGAATTGTCAAGAAATGATGTTTAATCAATAAAAATAGCGATTTTGTTTGAGAAAAACATTGAATGCGAATATTTTTCAACTATAGAGATAGAATGGAATTTAAAAATAATTCAAATACTATTGATATACAAAGATTCCGATACATAATATCCTATTTGCTGCACGTATCACCACCAATCCTTTTCAATTGCTTGCTCAACTGTTCGTCCTTATTTATCATCTAGAGATAATATGCAAACTTTTAACACACAACAAAATAAGGTCTGATGATCGTCCGATTACCAGACCTACTTGTTTTTATAAGGCAGCATTTGTACTGCAAATTAAAAATGCTTATTCAGTATAATATAATATTGATATAACTATAATTTATTATTTTAATTGCATATTATTATAGTTATATCTATATTTGTGTATTTAATAGATTGATGTTATGTATAGTGAGCTATATGAGAAACCCGGAAGTGAAATCATCCGAGAGTTAGGAAAACGGTATAGTGACTACCGAAAGCGAATGGGATATACTCAAAAAGAAGTGGCCGAAAAATCCGGTTTAAGTATATTTACGATTAGTTCCTTTGAAAATGGAGCTTCTACTGGAATAACGTTAGCTTCATTGATCAAATTACTTCGGGCCATTGATAGTTTGGATGAAATAGAAAAATTATTACCTGAGTTACCCGTAAGCCCACGAGCATTATTTAAGAAACGAAGTAAAAAATAGCCTATGGAAACCAATGTGGTAAAAGTAAAACTATGGGGAATGGATGTGGGTTATCTTTCTTGGGATAGTGCGGCACGATTAGCTGTTTTTGAATACGAGCCTTTATTTCTTGAGCAGGGATTGGATATCGCACCCTTAACTATGTCCATACATTCTCCACGCAGCCGAAAACAAATACCTTGGACGGGGGATACAGATAAACTCTATCAGGGGCTACCGCCTATGATTGCTGATTCTTTACCTGACAAATGGGGTAATTCTCTTTTTAAGGCTTGGTTGCGGGATAATCATATTTCTACAAAGAAAGCAACACCTGTTGATCATCTCTCATTTATCGGTAGTCGGGCAATGGGTGCATTGGAGTATGAGCCGGCACAAAAACTGGGTGGCCATTCTGCTTTTTCTGTCGATGTGCAAAGATTATATGATTTTGCTAAACAGGTATTGAATGAGCGAGAAGCCACTGTGCTAAATCAAGAAAACTCTATTCTATGGCAGGATCTGGTAAAGATAAGCTCATCGCCGGGTGGAAAACGCCCGAAAGCAATTGTTGCCTTGAATGAAATTACAGGAGATGTTATTTCAGGGCAAGGAATAATACCCGAAGGATTTCAATATTATATTCTCAAGTATGATGATCATTCAGCTTATCCTTTTGCCAAACTGGAATATGTCTATTATCAAATGGCGTTAGATGCCGGAATCAGAATGATGCCATCTAAACTAAAAACATACGGAGGCGTAACGCATTTTCTTACACAGCGTTTTGATCGCAACGGAAACGATAAGATCCATACGCAAACATTGGCTGCCATGTCGCCGCTGAGTAATAGTTATGAAGAGATCTTCGCCGTAATCCGACGGCTTAACCTTCCCTATGAAGATAGCAGGCAACAATATCTGCGAATGGCATTTAATGTAATAGCCCGTAATGTAGATGACCATTCCAAGAATTTCTCCTTTTGCATGAATCGGGATGGGGCTTGGCGACTGTCACCGGCCTATGATTTAACGTATAGTGTTGACTTAACTGCCCCGGTATATTCCAACAGGCACTCATTAACAGTAAATGGCAAGGATGAGGATATTACTCGTGAAGATTTAGAAACAATCGGATTAAAGAATGATATACAGGATTATAAAACACTTATTAACAAGGTCGCTAATGCAGTTACTCATTTCGAGGTTTATGCGAAGGAACTGGATCTTGATGAAAAACTGATTGACAGCATCAAGGCTGATTTTATAAAGGTGTAATATTGTTAGGTTTAGTGCAAGGTGCAAGTTTCTATATATAGATAATCTTGCACCTTGCACTAACATTAAAAGATTGTATTCCAGTATAGTTGCATATTGAAAAATATATTGTAAATTTGAACCTGAGTTTTATGGCGACAACAGCAGACTAAGAGAAGTCAGGAGCAACACTTTTTTGAGCGCTCCTAATCGTACCCCATAGACCTTAAAATAGAAATAAAATATTGAACTACAATAGGGTGGAGGTGTTGGTTCATCGACCTCTCTCTCCGCCAAGAATTAAGAATGAGTTAATAAGTCACTAATAATTAGTGACTTATTTCTTTTTTTATGCCATAGAGAAAAATCAAACGGAACTAAATTGGAACAAAACAATCATATTTGCTTTGTTTTGCTATGAAGGTGTTGTTGATAATCATGTAGTTATAAGATTTACATAAAGGGGTGTAGAGACGATATCTCTACACCCCTTTTATTGTATATATACACTTAGAGTCTATATATTTAAAGGGCGACTACTTGTTATTAATACTTTACGCGAAATATATTCAATTAACTTTAGGGCATAATTTAATTTTTGTACTTCGGTTGAATAAGGTAGTAAAACTTCAAAGTTATCATCATTTGATTTTGAATGTACAATTCTACACCTAATCTCATATATACGTTCTGCTACTTCTGATATGAGATCTGAAGAAGTGTTTTTTACTGATATCTTCTGGTTCGCAATGCTTTTTCCTTTATTTTCAGCGAAGAAATTGAAACGGTTTTCTTCTGCTCTAAAGAAAGACATTAATTCTAAATTATCAATGCATACTTTTATTGTAGCTTTGATCTGATCACGTTCACTACCGAACGATTTTCCAACTGACGTATTTTTAATTGTCGAAATAATTTTTGAAATATCTACATCATTATTAGGGTTGAATCTAGGATCTTTTATTATATTCTGAATCTTTTGTTTTGCCTCATAGCTAGAGTATATAGGAAAATAAAATTCTAATGTTTGATAAAATGCTAGATATTGAAAAATAGGCATATTAATGGATTCTTTTGCATACCAATATAATGATATAGGGGCAGAGGCGTATTCATATTGTGGTTCAGTTATAGTTGCAGACTTGTCTACAAACATTCGTTTCCTTTGTTGTTTCTTTCTTCTTTCTGTAAAACTTTTATATTGATTTTGAAGTTTAATTGGCACCTCAAAAGCTAAATCAATATTAAAAAAAGAGAATTAGATATTTTCTCGAGTAAATCGTTACTCGTATCATGAGTGTTTGTTTTTAAATCTTGAATTTTAAGAGTTATTTTTTTTATACTCCTAAATCCTCTAGAACCTCTTTCTCTTGCTTCTGTTAAAAATGCAAATTCTTTAGAAGAATAACCTAAACAAACCTTTAAACCTTTAATATTAGGTAATTCAATAGCCATAGTCTCTTCCTCAGATTCTACCTCTTCTTTTTCTTCAGGTTTATGATAACAATTATTATTGAAGAGAACTGTCCACAAGCAAAGTATTTAGTTGAATATCTTAAAATGTAGCCTTATGCTACTGTCGTTAAAAAAATGGTGCCCATTAGGATGTAGATGTGCCATTTTTGAAAAAGATTGGATATTGGGCTACGAAGTTTTTAAGGATGGTATTATCGTTAGAGATATGTAGCAAGTCTCATTATTGACCGAATAGAATTTAAACAAAATATTAGTATGAATTTTGACGAAAAACGCTGAAAGGCCAAAGTTGAGAAATCGCTAACACGAAAGATTTACGACAATATACGTATTGATTGCAAATTCCCATCAAACTAGTCCCCTAGTTCCTATTCAAATTGACCCCTTGTCGTTCATTTCTGAAGTAGTGTATTTTTGTATTGATTTTTTATGTAGATAACGCATCGTTATGGGTCTTGTTATA
>NZ_OPYL01000009.1 GCF_900343125.1 Dysgonomonas sp. Marseille-P4361 | reverse complement strand
TCGTCCCATTCGCTGATGATGAGCCAGGATACAAACTGATCGATGGTCATGGTCTCTTTCTGCCGGGTTTCAAGACTCGTTTTAAAAGCTAGGAACATGCCTCTGAGTCTTAAAGATGTCATTTTTTCAAGGGTTTTCTGATTCATTTCCATTGTTGTTTATTTAAAGGGTTATTGTTTTAATCATTAGTTATAATACTCTTTACCTCTGATGTTATCATGTTCAGGCATGGGAGCATTGATGTCTGTCTCGTTCTCCAGAGGGACCTCATCCTGTCGGGTAGAGAGGATGCTGTCGATGGCCGGATAACTGTAAAGCCCATAGCTATCTGCCCAACGGCAAGCGTTAATCAAGCGTTTCTCCCCAACTCTTCGGGCAAAAGACAGGATCCCCCGGGCTGACTTATAAGCCTGCTCGGGATGAGCTTTGGACTCAATGACTTTAGCGATATAAATCTCCACATCGGAGTGGATGCTTCGGGCTTCTTCTATAAATTTTTCTACACTCCAGTCTGCATACTCTTTATGGTGGGAAGCCAGATGATCCCTGTTGGTCGTGTATTTAAAACGGGCGTAAGAGCGCTCATGTTCCGCTATCTTTTCATAGCGGTAGTAAATCTCTACTAAAGTAGAGGTGTAAAGCACCTTCACTCTCTTACTGATATATTTACAAAATGGAGCTGTGTTCCCGAAAGGAGAAATAAAGATTGGTTTTTATTTAATAAACTACACAAATAAGGACGATTTAGAAAATCCGTTTAGGAAACCTCTTTATTTCTTTTGGTCAAATTGGGGGCAAAAAGAGTATAAGGAAAAGAATATAGCAAATGAAAATTTAGAGCCATATATAAAACACACTTATAATTGGGCTTTCAATTCATGGAGTAAATATGTGTGGCAAGAATTTTCTTTAAATGGCAAAAGGGTAGGAGCTCCTTGTTTTATAGTAAATACGACTCAAAGTCCTAATTATAAAGGAGAAGTCAACTTTAGAGAGTTTCTTTCTATCTGGAATCAAGCATGGTTCAGCTCTCTACGTTCGGCAAGTGGATTATATCGATATGCTAAACGAACCAATAATACTGAACTTTTAGAAAAAGCCAAACTTTCAAAAGAATTAGCATTATCTGCTCCTCAAAAAGACGGTTTTTTCTATGGTCTTATTGCAACGGAGATGGAAGATGTAACAATTGAAGGGAAAAGCTATAGACGATCAAAGGGATGGGATACCCATTACTGGGGGAATTCCGATAGAAATCCTTATACATGGGATCCTCAGCTGGCTCCTTTCCATGTTCTGGATATGAGTTGGACTGCACTATTAATGCTTCGCTGGTATGAGGAGTTAGAACAAGATGAAAGACTTCTTGATTATGCTAGAACCTATGCTGATGCATTGCTTAAACAGCAAACTACGAATGGATATTATCCGGGATGGCTTGACCTCAATACATTGCAACCAATGCAATATCTTAATGATTCGCCAGAGTCTTCGATGTCTGTTACTTTTCTATTGAAATTATATGAAATAACCAAGGATGATAAATATAGAGCATCGGCACTAAAAGCAATAGATGTTATAATTAAAGATATTGTACCAACAGGACGATGGGAGGATTTTGAAACTTATTGGTCTTGTTGTAGATGGGGTTCAGAAGATCATGTAGGCAAAAAGATAGAAAGAAATAATATGTATAAACAGTGTAATTTCTCTATGTTTTGGACTACAGAAGCTTTATTAGAGGTTTATAAATTAACTGAAGATGAGAGATATCTAAAAGTAGGCCAGCGAGTTGTAGATGAGTTGTTAATGACTCAAGCTTCGTGGCAACCTCCATATATATATGTAAAAGCTATAGGCGGCTTTGGTGTACTGAATGCAGATGGAGAATGGAATGACTCCAGAGCTAGCTTGTTTGCAGAAACAATTGTTCGCTATGGTAAAGAGTTGAAAAACGAAGAGTATATAGAACGAGGAATTGCAGCATTACATTCAGCTTTTACAATGATGTACTGCCCTGAAAATCCTGTTACTAAAAAACAATGGGAGAAAGTATGGCCATTCTTCAATGAAAAAGATTATGGTTTTACAATGGAAAATTATGGACATGGAGGCATTGCTACTGGAGCAGGCGCAGGCATGGGTGAATTCACAATCTATGATTGGGGAAATGGTGCTGCAGCCGAAGGTTACAACCGAATGTTAGACCACCAAATGCTCAATACAAATTGATTATACACATATCTACTTACTCTTATTAGAGAAAAAGGTAAACTTTAAATCCAATAGTGATTTAGAGTTTACTTTTTTTGATGCTCTCTATTCCTAAAGATTAATAATAAGTAGTAATAACAAAAAACTTAGATTTTTTCACTATCTTTGTGTTGATAAACATTTTGTGTTGGTTTCTCCTCAATTGGTTCTTCCCCCACTATTTGTTAAAATTTAAGCTATAAACAATTGCTACAATGGTTGTAGTGATTCAATATTAATACATGACATTTAAAGAATTAGAAATTATTGAGCCTGTTTTGATGGCTTTAAACGAAAAAGGATATATAACTCCGACAGATATACAGCAACAAGCAATACCTCCTGCATTAGACAATCGCGATATTTTAGGATTAGCTCAAACAGGAACAGGAAAAACCGCAGCTTTTTCTCTCCCAATAATACAACAGCTCTATCAGGGAAAAAACAATTCAAAAAAAAGAGAAATTAGAGCTTTAATCTTAACTCCTACACGAGAGCTGGCAATTCAGATAAATGAATGCCTTACAGATTATACTAAATTTACAGATATACGTCATTGTGTTATTTTTGGTGGAGTAAAACAAAATACGCAAGTAAGAGAGTTAAAGCAAGGCATAGACATATTAGTAGCTACGCCAGGACGCTTACTTGATTTAATGAGCCAAGGAATCATCAATCTGAATTCTATTCGGCACTTTGTATTAGATGAAGCTGATCGAATGTTAGATATGGGCTTTATACATGATATTAAAAGGCTATTACCTAAGCTTCCGAAGCATAAACAAACTTTGTTTTTTTCGGCTACTATGCCACAATCAATAGATAAATTATCACGCTCTATATTACATAATCCCGTAAAAGTGGAAGTAGCTCCTGTTTCATCTGTAGTAGAAACAATAGAGCAATATATTTATTTTGTAGAGAAACAAGAAAAGAAAGATCTGCTTATCAATTTATTAAAAAAAGATGGCCGAAAATCTGTTCTTGTATTTTCTAGGACAAAACATGGGGCTGATAGAATAGCACGAATTCTTTGTAAAGCGGGAATTGAAAGCGCTGCAATTCATGGTAATAAGTCACAAAATGCTAGGCAACGTGCATTAGCTAATTTCAAATCAAATGATATACGAGTTCTTATAGCGACAGATATTGCGGCTAGAGGAATCGATATAGATCAACTAGAGTTGGTCATAAATTATGATCTACCAGATGTACCTGAAACATATGTACATAGAATAGGTCGCACAGGAAGAGCGGGAAATAATGGCACAGCTTTGACTTTCTGTGCACAAGATGAACGAATGATGCTAAAAGATATTCAAAAACTGACAGGGGTAATATTACCTACTGCATCAAATTAGAATTTTAAACAAAAATATAAAAGGAGATAAATGGCAAAATCAAACTCATTCAACAAAAGAGAAGTAGAAAAAAGAAAACAAGAAAAAAGAAAAGAAAAGCAACAAAGAAAAGAAGATCGCAAAAATAATCCTACAGATTCGTTCGAGGATATGATCGCTTATGTAGATGCATACGGAGTTATTACAGACACTCCGCCCGAAGCAAAAAAAGAAAGTATAGAGCTTGAAGATATAGAAATATCTATTCCAAAGAAAACAGAAACTGATGAAATTAAAGAATTGACTGGTCGAGTTGAGTTCTTTGATGAAAATAAAGGTTTCGGTTTCATAAAGGATAGAGAAAGCGTAAATAAGTATTTCTTCCATAAAAGCAATGTAGAAGGAGAAATCAAAGAAAATAATATTGTTTCTTATAAATTGGAACGAGGTCCCAAAGGAATGAATGCTGTAGATGTGAAAATTGTAAAATAATTGATTTTTATAGTGATATTGAGCTAATTATAATTACATTTGCTCCCAGCATTTGGGTTTTATAGCATATCCATCCTTTTCTTCAATTAATAAATTAAGTTGAGTTTGTTTTGTGATATTGTGGCTCATTTGATTTATTAACTATTTATTTTATAAAAAATGAACATTTTTATTGCAAGTTTAAGCTTCAATGTGACAGACTCAGATCTGTCTGATTTATTCCAAGAGTATGGTGCTGTTTCATCAGCTAGAGTTATCACTGATCGCCAAACAGGTAGATCTAAAGGCTATGGGTTTGTTGAAATGGATGATGACACGGCAGCGAATAAAGCGATTGCAGAATTGAATGAATCAGAACTTGATGGAAGACAAATAGCTGTATCAGAAGCTAAGCCTCGTGAACCACGCTCTTACGACAACAACAGAGGTGGATACGGTAGTCGTAGCAGATATTAATTGATTACGATATAAGAAAATAAAAAAGAGATGGGATTCCATCTCTTTTTTTTATTATAAGTATGCCTGAATCTAAAGATATAAAGGTTAAATAAATACAAAAAGATTATGCTCTTGAAAAATGGTTAAACCTTTTTAAGTTAAGGAGGTCATAGCTAATAACAAGATGATAGTAAGCGCGCGACTACTTCTCTTTTTTAGTAGTATTCACCTAATAATGCTATGTAATTATGAGAAAGTTAATCAAAATAAGTATCATTATGTTCCTTTTATTGACTGTAGGATGTCAACAGAAGAGTAAACAACAAGCTAAAGACAGCAACCTTTTCTCAAAAGAAGAAGTAGCTCAGATCAATGAGGTAAAAAATGCCAATCATGACACTATTGCATATGTATCTGATTATGTGTGCAAAGAAAACAAAACAGAAACAAATACAGCAAAAAAACACTTTGTTATTGGATCTAAAGACTCCTCTAAAATAATACTTAAGAAAGAATATATTCCAGAGGTATTACTTCAAAACACAAATCAGAATAGTATCGGTTTGAATCTTACTAATAGTTCGGATATGAACTTTTCTGACAATTATATAGAGCCATATTATTATGATTACTCAAACCTGAGCAGTTATTATTATAATGATAATTACTACAAAATTTTTTATTACTATGATGACTATTATTATGACGATTACTACTATATATACAACAATAATGGATACAGTAAACCAACATTTCCAATAAAACCTTGGCATCCCAAACCCGAAAGACCGGAAACTAAGCCAGAAGTGAATGCTGAGATACGTCCATCTGAGCGCCCTATCCCCGAATCAGAAAAAGGGCAAATAAGGCCTTCTGATAGACCTATTCCGAATTCTGAAAAAGAAGAATCAATTCACCTCAATAAGCCTAATGAAAGTAATAGTGCTGATATTCGTACATCAAATAGACCATTACCTAAGTCAGAACAAGAACTGATAAAAGAAAATAACACTAATAAGATAGATCAAAGTCTTAGAGAAACAGAATCTAGGGACCAACGTGAAGAAGAAAATAAAAAAGAAAGAGAACAACAATTGGCGAGGGAAAGACAAGAAGAACAAGAACGCAGAGAGACAGAAGCTAGACGTCAGCGTGAAGAAGAAAGCCGCAGAGAATTAGAACAGCAACAAACAAGAGAAGCTGAGGCGAGGAAAAGACAAGAGGAGCAGAATAGACGAGATAGAGAGCAACGAGAAGAACAAGAGAGTATGGAAGCAGAAGCAAGACGTCAGTGTGAAGAGGAAAACCGAAGAGAACTAGAACAGCAACAAGCAAGAGAAGCTGAAGCGAGGGAAAGACAAGAAGAACAGAATAGACGAGATAGAGAACAAAGAGCAGAGCAAGAACGCAGAGAAACAGAAGCTAGACGTCAACGCGAAGAGAATGAGAGAAAACAAAAAGAACAGCAAGAACAAGAGCGTAGACAAGCAGTCTCTTCATCAAATAGTTCCTCAGAAGTTAGAAGTACAGATAGAAGACGTTAAATCAAAACTACATAATATTAATCATTAAAATATAAGATTATGAAAAAGCTAATATTACTACTGAGTATGATGTTTACTTTATTTGCATGTGAAGGTGAAATGGGACCAATGGGGCCTCAAGGACCAGAGGGTAAACCAGGGGAACCTGGATATGGGAATAAATGGTACACTACAAGCTTTACTATAAAATCAGACCAATGGGAGTTAGTCGGAGAACCAGGAGAGTTAAAATCTTATTACATGGTTGTGCTTGATTTACATCAGCTTACAGAAGAAATATTTGAAGAGGGTACAGTGGTAGGGTATATCTCAATGGGAGAAAATGTGAAAAATGGGTTGCCTTATGTGATGCATACTGCTGAAGGAGGTACAGATGGAAATCATTATTGGACCCAAACATATGATTTCGATTTTGCTCCGGGAAGTGTTGCTTTTTATGCAACTTTCTCTGATTTTGAAACACAAAAACGTCCGGGAGACGAAACTTTTCATATTGTACTTATGTGGTAACTTCCCTTTTGTTACTATCCCCGTACATCTTTTATATGCACGGGGAATATTTATTTTATTAAAATATATACAAAATGAGGGTATTAATCCATATGAAAAATTTCTATGAGCGGAATAGAAATGGGAGAGTTATATGAATTTGTCTCCATTATATCGGCCATATATGCCCACCATTTCTGAACGATAGGATTATCTCCTAAGTCTTGAGAAGAGGAGCCTCCTTCTACTTTTTGATAACCATAAAGTATGTTTGTTTCTTTATCCCAAAATATAGAATAATCTGAAACTCCTGTTTCTTTAAGTAATTGTTTTAGTTCAGGCCAAATCGCACCATGTCTTTTTTCATATTCGGCCTCAAAGCCTGGCTTTAAATACATTTTAAAAGCTTCTCTTTTCATAATAAATCTGATTTTAAGGTTCACTTATACAACTGATTAACCTTTAAATATAATCATTTTGTATTTATATATAAATATATTATTTCAATTTATTATAAAACTCTCAATTTGTATATAATCAAAAAATCATACATAGAAACTATTCTATAGGCTCAATAAGTCTCCCATAAATATAACCGGATATACTACCGATATTTATCAAATACCATATTTCTCCCTGCGATTCAACCTGTTTCAAAACTTCGACTATAAAATTATCAGAACCAAGACCACCCTGGTTGATAATTTTGGAATTGAAAGAAGGCTTTTCTCTAATGTTAACTTTACGTGCGTTTATAATGGTTCGTTCTCCCTTGGTAGGGTGGATAAACCTGACTTTCATTTTCTCTTCAGATTCAAGGCTATTAAAATTATAAGTTTGAGTCAAATATTTATTCAAATCCTCGGTAGACTTAATGTTGAAAGTTATATTTTCCGTATCCAAATCTTTCCCAAACCAAAATTCTTTTTCTTTGATTAAATGATTATTATCATCGTTAAATTGAATATCTGTATAAAGAGGTTTATTATTAGCTATTGCTCTTATACCAATGACAGCTGGGTTTAGTGCAGAAGATTCTTTTATTATTGTATAAATAACATTACCTAAACTATTGTAATAATGTACTGTAAAACCTGAATATTCCGGATAGTTATTCATATGTATGGACTTTCGTACAACTGAATTGGTGTCAGCATAGACATAAGTGACACTTTCGGAAACCTTTTCATAATCGACAATAGAAATATTTTCAATCTCTTGCTTACAAAGTAGGAAAGTTGATTTATTTAATGTTTGTTGATTTATATCAACAACCTCCTTTCTAATTTTCTCCAAGTCTTTACTTATATTTTGAGAATAAAGATTCATGGAGAAAAATATAATAATGCCCAACCAAAATATTCTTCTTGTCATTTTAATTAACCTTTAATTCTTCTAGAGTTTTTGCCCCCTTTGACTCAAGGAGTTTAACAACCTCTATTTTATTATTCTCTCGTGCAATATCAATTGCAGTAGTCCCATTCCCTATAGCATTAATATCTGCTCCATGTTTTAACAATAGATTTATCATTTCCGCGTCTCCATTCTTAGCCGCAAAAATAAGGGCTGTATTTCCATATTGATTTTTAAGGTTTATACAAGCTCCCTTGTCAATAAGAAAGGCCACAGCGTCATAATCACTTCCCATTACAGCTCTCATCAGAGCGGTTGTTCCGTATATATTTCCTTCATTGACAAAAGCACCACTTTCTATTAATAGTTTTAAAATAGGGATAGAAGCTCCTGAATTTAAAGCTCTAAACATCATACTTCCCATATAATCTTGTTCCCAATCAGGATAAAGACTTGCTCCTGTATTTATAGCTTTCTTTACTTTATCTACATCATTTTTTATAATAGCATCTAATAGTTCTATATCTTTATCCATTTGAGATTTTATTTTTGGGGAAGGTATTTGCTCATAATCTATATTTACCAATTTCAATAATGACTCAAACTTCTTAAGATGTTCATCTCTGTCCTCACCATAATAGGCAAAACTCCATGGGTTGTAAAATACAGCTACTGAATCGCCAAAATTGTTGATATCACCTAAGTTAGCTCCTTGTGATAACAAATATTCAACAACCTTTAGGTATCCTCCGCTAACAGCGAACATCAAAGCCGTCATTCCTTCAAAATCCTTCACATTTATATCAGCTCCTCTTTCTACGAGTAGTTTTGTCGTTTGATACACTCTTTCTTCCAGATCTTCAAAAATATCACTCCCTGACATTTCGTCAAAAGAATATAATGAAGTTATTATCAATGGAGTTCTATTATATTTATCTTTAGAATTTATACTAAAACCTTGTGATATGTAAAAATCAATAATGTCATTATTCCCGCAATAAGCAGCATGCATTAAAACATTCTTTTTCTGATAATCTACAGCATGCATATCAGCTTTTTGTTCTATTAAGAATATCACAAGCTCTAGATTGCCACTTTGAGAGGCAAAAATTAAAGGAGTCAGTTCCTGTTCTCCTCTTTTATTGATATCCGCTCCGTGAGCAACAAGAATTTTTGCTAATTCAAGATTCCCCTGTATAGCAGATCTCATCAGTGGAGTTTCTCTTATCATAAAATAATGACCAGATACTGAATTATAATATGACTCGACTTCAGCTCCACGACGAAGCCAAAAGTCTGCAGCATTTGGACTTCCTGCATAAACAGCATGCCATAAATACAATGTCGGATTTAATGGACTAGTCTGATAGAGGAGTATAATTTCCAGAGCGTCAGTTTTATTATATTGTGTTGCTGTAGACAAAGCTTGTCTTACCATTTGTTTAAAATGCTCAATATGTAATAAATTTTCTCCATTCTGTAAAAATTGCTTTAAACTATCAAGATCATTATTTGTTATGATCCTATTTAAGCCATCTTTATCCATTTGATCTTGGGCATAGATGTTTACATAAGAAAAGACGGTTAAAAATAAGAAGCAGATATGTGTTAGAATCTTTTTCATAGCTCTTAATTTTAGATTACTTATTTATCCAATAGCTCCATGATATCTTCTAATCCGAGATTTTCGGCTATTTCATAAGGACTTTCCCCTTCTTGAGCATCATCGTAACAAGCTTCAAAGATTCTCACATTTTTATCGAGTCCTTTATCCAACAAAAATTTAATTAGATCATATTCTTGAGTCTGAACGGCAGTTGTTAATACTGTTGGTCCGTAACAAGTATGCCCATTGAAAGCATCATCACTATAGTCTAACAGATTGAGTAATGACCAATCCTCGTTTTCTATAATTGAAATATAAAATGTAGTGCGCTCCTCTGTGTCTATTATATTTAAATAGTCAAATTCATAGAGAACAAGTAACCTATATCGAATTTGATATCTGCTGTACGAATATTTTTCTTCCCAATCGGTCATATCTATTCTGTTTTTGTGACAGGCAAAGGATAATAACGAGTTAAATGTATTATAATGAACTTCTTCATTATAAATTATTGAATTAAGGAATTCATCCGTCACAGATAAACCAGCGTTTTTAATTAAAAAATAGGCAACATCAACACGGTTTTCCCGCGCAGCAAACAAAAGTGGAGATACTTTGTATTTAGGTCTATATCCTATAGGATATTTGCCGTTTTTAATATATTCTGCCATTTTAATAGTATCGCTACTAAAGAATACATCTACAACTTCGCTAGGCATATCTATAACTTTCTCTTCTTGAGCTTTTCCCGAAAGACTTATAAAGTATACAATTGAGAATAGAGTTAATATGATTATTTCTTTTTTCATTTTTGCAGTTTGGTTGATCGTTTTCTTTTATATAGATGTCCTTCTTTCAAAGATAAAAAGTTATTTCTGTTATTTTATTGATCCTGATCAATATTACTAAACAGTAAACATTGTATCTTTGAGAACTTTTATTGCAACACAATTATATTACAAATTATTAAGTCAGAATAACTACATACATCAAGTTTTAGCTATGTTCGAGTATTTATCAGATATGGGGATTGAAAGCAATATATTTATATTGCTTTTTCTACTTCTATTCGTTTCTGCATTAGCTTTCTTTCATTCGCTTTTTCTGGCATTATTTAAGAAGAATGAGAATAGCCTCAAATGGATGAAGTTTAAGAACCTATTTCTTATTTACAATATAATTGCGATTCTTTTATTTATAATACATCCCGGGTTAACTGTAGGCTGGATAGGCTTTCTCTTCATTTCTATCTTTGTAGTGTTCATCCTACTTCTAATAACAGGAATAGGAGCAAGAATCTTCCTTACTATCAAGGATATGTTTACAGAGAAAAGTAGGAAACCAGCTTTTAGGAAAATTGTAGGCTTCTTTGCTAGTTTATTATTTATAGTATTATTCCTATATGCAGGCCCATTTTCATTTTTTATACTATTTGTCTTTATCTTTGTTACTTTTATTTTCAGTAATAAGAATCAGTTCAATAAGCTACAAGAAATATTACCCACATCTAAGATTCGCTCTATGGCAATGGGGCTTGTAGAAGTTCAAGGAAATGTGAAAGCTATTGATCTATTTACAACTCCTATAAATTCAAAACAATGTATTGGATATAAATATACTATAGAAAGTATAAGTATAGATAAAGATGGAGATAAAAGTTATACAACAATACATAATGAAAGTAAGTGTAAACACTTTTTTATTGAAGACCAATCGGGCAGGGTAGAAGTGTCCCCTGAAAAGCTGGAACTTATTATGTTTCCTATTGACGAACGATATTCAAATTCAAGCAAACGCTATACTCAATATGTATTGTATGAAGATGAAGAAGTTTTATTAATAGGAAAAGCAACATTGGAAAATAATATTCCTATAATAAGGCATGAGGGTATTAAGAATGTATTTGGAGTTGCACCTGCCGTTGCCGTTAATAGATGGAATAGGCTGAAACCTATGCGATCAGCTATACTTATGTATGTTATAGCTTTTGCTTTTTTAGTCAGTTGTATTTTACTCTTATCTATTGAGGAAATAAATGGAATGATTGTTGTAAGTTTACCCGATAATATATTTTCGTGGAATATATTTTAATAGGAAGAAATGGAAAAAATTGTAGCATTAGTTATTTTAGGTCTTATTATTCTGGGAATAATAAGTCTTATCATCAATTTGTATAATCGCTTGGTTATGTTGAAAAATAATGTGTCTAAATCTTATTCAAATATAGATGTATTACTCAAACAACGAGCCGAAGAGATTCCTAACTTAGTAAAAGTGGTCAAAGAGTCTGAAAGGTTTGAAAGTGAACTATTAGACAGACTGACTCGTTTACGCACAGACTATCTTAACTCAAGGAATATTGAAGACAAGGTGCAGGTTAATAATGATATTGAGAAAACTTTAAAATCGATAATAGCAATATCTGAAAATTATCCGGATCTGAAAACAAACGCCATATTTCAGCAGTTGCATTCGCGTGTTTCAGAGCTTGAAGATCATATAGCCGATCGTCGTGAGTTTTATAACGAAAGCGTGAATATGTACAACATAGGTATTGCCGAATTTCCAAATCTTCTGCTTGCTAAGCTTATAGGATATAAAGAAAAAACAATGCTATATATATCAGAAGAAGAGAAGAAATACGATGGAATTCAGTTTTGAATATTACGATTGGCTGAAAGCCCTAAATAATAATGCTCCAATATTGATATTTATTTCAATATTTGGGTCTCTTATTTTTGTAGCAGTGCTTGGATTGTTTCGATCTCTGCTTAAAGCTATCGGATTAACAATAATTGCCGATTGGAAATTCTTGGACGATTTTATGATATGTTTCGCTGTAACAGGATTCATTGGAGGGTTCCTTTTCCTTTTTCTTACATTTATTTTAACTCCTTGGGAAAATAATATGCTAGGCATTCGTTATCTGATGATATGGTTTGTATTGTTTATTTGTGTGTTTTCTTTTTATCTTATCCACAAGAGGAGTTTGAAGAAATGGTTTGACGAGATGTCAATAGTTGAAAAAGCTAGAGGGAAAAAGAAAAAGTAGCTTTTGGGCTGTATTTTGATTTAACAGCATACTAACTATAGAATCCCCCCTGTATTATACTTATATACAGGGGAATTATTTTTACTTAAAATAAAGATATTTTATTAGATCAGAGTAACTTTTATTTCTTTTTCCCTGATCATTTCTACAATGTGGGCAGGAGCATTTGAGTCTGTTATAATATGATCTATTCGACTAATATCACATATCTTACAGAATCCTCTTTTTCCAAATTTTGAAGAATCGGTTAATACTATAACTTCTTGGGCTGCATCTATCATTTGTTGGTTTATACGTGCTTCATTCATATCGCTGGTAGTCAAACCATAATCCAGATCAATACCATCAACACCTAAGAACAACTTATTGCAGGATAAGCTCCCCAATACATTTTCGGCATAATGACCAATCACCGATACTGAATTTTTTCTAATTATTCCTCCTAGTTGGATGATTTCTATATTAGGATTATAGCATAGAGCCAAAGAGACTTTTACAGAAGAAGTTATAACTGTTAAATTATCATTGTGAGAACTTATCTCATTTGCAAAGGCAAAAAGAGTAGTTCCTGAAGCAATAATTATTTTATCATTGACATTTAGTAATTTAGAAGCACTTTTGGCTATAGAAGCTTTTTCTTCTGCAAACATCTTTTCTTTTACATCAATATGTTTATCAGATATAATAGCACTAAGACTGCTTGCACTTCCATGATTGCGATATAGCATCTTCCTACTTTCTAGTCGTTTCAGATCCTTTCGGATAGTAACTTCGGAAACACCTAATTTATCGCTAAGATCTTTAACTTTTACGAATCCATCTTTTTTTAATTCTTCTAAAATGAATTGATGTCGTTTAATCATATTACCCATAATAAACCTTTGTTTCGAATGATTCTTTTTGATATATAACAAAGATAAATAATTATTTTAAATAATGAAGTTTTCTTTTGCAATAAGGATTTTATCGACCCATTATGTTTCGAATTGTTTTTTTTATGTTATTAAACATTTCGATTTTAAAACAAAATTGTTTCTTGTTTGTTTTTATAATTGGAAATAAATAATACTTTTGTACAATATCTTAAATATATAGTGGGTATGAAAAGAGAAGATCAGATAAAACAAATCGCTGATAATACTAAAAACTGGGATGTTATAGTCGTAGGAGGTGGAGCAACTGGGTTAGGTGCTGCGCTTGATGCTGCTACTAGAGGCTTAAAGGTCGTTCTTTTAGAACAGGCCGATTTTACAAAAGCAACATCAAGTCGTAGTACGAAATTAGTTCATGGAGGTGTTAGATACCTAGCTCAAGGAGATGTTAGCTTAGTAATAGAAGCTCTGAGAGAAAGAGGACGAATGAAACAAAATGCTCCTCATTTAGTAAAAGATCAACGTTTTATTATAGGAAACTATAGATGGTGGGAAAAACCATTCTATACAATAGGTCTAACTGTTTATGATATATTGGCTGGAAAAAGAGGTTTAGGTAGATCTCTTCCTATGAGTAAAAAGGCTGTTCTAAAAGAAGTTCCTCAAATTGCAACTAAAGGTTTAAGGGGAGGGGTTGTATATCATGATGGTCAATTTGATGACTCTCGTATGGGTATAAATCTTATGCAAACAGCAATAGAGCAAGGCGCCGTTGTCGCAAATTATATCAAAGTAACAAGCCTACTTAAAGGAGATGATGGTAAAATTTCTGGAGTTACAGCGCAAGACGAGATAACTGGAAATAAATATACACTTAAAGCTAAATCTGTTATAAATGCTACAGGAATATTTGTTGACGATCTAATGAAAATGGATGCTCCTGAAAAACGGAACATCGTTAGACCTAGTCAAGGTGTTCATCTAGTTGTAGATAAATCATTTTTAGGAGGAGATAGTGCTATAATGATTCCTAAGACTAGCGATGGCAGAGTCCTTTTTGGCGTTCCTTGGCACAATAAACTTATACTAGGGACAACAGACACTCCGTTGAAAGAGTTTGTCTTAGAACCACAAGCTTTGGAAGAAGAAATTGAGTTTATTTTAAAAACTGCAGGTCAGTATTTAGAAAAACAACCTGAACGTAAAGATGTTCTCTCTGTGTTTGCCGGTTTACGTCCTTTGGCTGCACCTAAAGAAAATTCAGATGGAACTAAAACTAAAGAGATTTCAAGAAGCCATAAAATTGTTATTTCAGACAGTAGTTTAATTACTATTACGGGCGGAAAATGGACTACATATAGAGAAATGTCCGAAGAAGTTGTGGATAAAGCTATTTCTATAGCTAACCTTCCCTATAAAGAAACTAAAACGAAGAATCTGCGTTTGCATGGATATAAGCAGAATGTCGATAGGTCAAACTTCAATTATGTATACGGAAGTGATATAGAAAAAATAGAAGAGCTGCAAAAACAAAATCCGGAATTTGCTAAATTGTTACACCCTGATTATGACTATACTGTATCTGAAGTAATCTGGGCTGTCAGAGAAGAAATGGCACAAACAGTAGAAGATGTGTTGGCAAGAAGATTCAGAATTTTATTCTTAGATGCTAGAGCTGCAATCGATATGGCAAGTACAGTTGCTTCTATTATGGCGAAAGAAATGTTAAAAGAAGAAAGCTGGATCAAGGATCAGACGGATGAATTTATTAATTTAGCACAACATTATTTATTAGAACCTTATACACCTTAAATATAGAAAATATAATTATTAACTAATTTTTATACTAAACACCATGGAAAATAAGTATGTATTGGCATTTGATGCAGGAACTACAAGTTCGAGAGCAATTGTTTTTAACGAAAAGGGCGAAATTTGCTCAGTAGCACAAAAGGAATTTACTCAGATATTTCCTAAGAGTGGATGGGTAGAACATGACCCTCATGAGATCTGGTCTTCTCAGGCTGCTGTGGCAGCAGAAGCTATTACTAAAATTGGTATTAATGGTACTAACATAGCTGCAATAGGGATTACTAACCAACGCGAGACTACTATTGTATGGGATAAAGTTACAGGTGACCCTGTATATAATGCTATTGTATGGCAAGATAGACGAACTTCTGAATATTGCGACGAATTAAAAGCTCAAGGTTTACTTCCTTATATTAGAGAGAAAACAGGTTTAATGATTGATGCTTATTTTAGCGCAACAAAGATTCGCTGGATTCTTGAAAATGTAGAAGGAGCAAGAGAAAGAGCTGAAAGAGGAGAGTTAGCTTTCGGAACTGTCGATTCTTGGATCGTATGGCAATTAACTCGTGGAGAGAAACACATAACTGATGTTTCCAATGCATCGCGTACGATGGTTTATAACATTAACACACTAGAATGGGATAAAGAGTTATTGAAACTATTTAACATCCCAGAGAGTATGATGCCACAAGTTTGTGCATCCAGCGAAATGTATGGATATACTAAGACAACAATCTTTGCTTCTAAAGTACCAATTGCAGGTATTGCCGGCGACCAACAAGCTGCTCTTTTTGGACAGATGTGTACAGAGCCAGGAATGATTAAGAATACATACGGAACGGGTTGTTTCATTCTTATGAATACTGGAGATAAGCCAGTTATTTCTAAGAATAACTTGGTTACTACTATTGGCTGGAAAGTTGGCGATAAGGTGACATATGCTTTAGAAGGTAGTATTTTTGTTGGAGGAGCTATTGTACAGTGGTTACGCGATGGTTTGAAAGCAATACAATCTTCTTCTGAAGTTGAAAAACTTGCGCTTTCAGTGCCAGACAACGGAGATGTTTATTTTGTACCTGCATTAACTGGATTAGGTGCACCACACTGGGATCAATATGCAAGAGGAACAATTGTTGGTATTTCACGAGGAACTCAAGTAGGACACATTGCACGTGCAGCATTAGAAGGGATCGCTTTCCAAACAATGGATGTTGTTAATGCTATGGTAAAAGATTCAGGTGTTCCTTTAAAAGAATTACGTGTGGATGGAGGAGCTGCAAATAACAACCTATTAATGCAATTCCAAGCAGACGTTCTTAAAACAGATGTTATTCGTCCTCAGACAACAGAAACAACAGCTCTAGGCGCTGCATATTTAGCAGGATTAGCAGTAGGCTACTGGAAAGATATTGACGAAGTACAAAAGCAATGGCATATTGATACTAAGTTCATTCCTAATGGAGGAGATGAAATGGATAAATGCAAGGAAAAATGGGAGGATGCCGTAAAACGCTCTCTTAACTGGGTAAAATAACTCAGACTATTTAAACACACTAATATATACAGACCAACTAACAATTGCAGAAGGTCTAAGACTTTTAGACCTTCTGACAATAAAAAATTAACTTCTAAATACTAAACCAGATGGAACAAGCACTATTATTCGAATTTTTTGGAACAGCACTTATGCTTTTATTAGGACTAGGTGTAGTCGCTAACGTTATTTTGACAAAGACTAAGGGAAATGGAGGCGGATGGGTTGTCATCACCTTAGCATGGGGATTTGCTGTATTTATCGGTGCATTTGTTGCCGCTCCATCAGGAGCTCATTTAAATCCTTGTGTTACATTAGGTCTAGCTTTTGCTGGAAAATTTAGTGGTAATATAATAGGATATATCATTGCCCAGATGCTTGGAGGTATGTTTGGGGCAATGCTTGTGTATTTCTTTTATAAGCCACACTTCGATGCGGAAGAAAACCCAAATTTGAAACTAGGCGTTTTCTGTACTGCTCCCGAAATCAGATCTTATGGATATAATTTCTTCAGTGAGTTCTTAGCTACATTCGTACTTGTAATGTGTATCTTGTTTGCAGGGCAATCTCAAATAGCAGGACCACTTCCTGTGGGTATGGTAATTATGGCTATCGGTATGTCGCTAGGAGGAACAACTGGTTATGCTATGAACCCTGCTCGTGATTTATCACCTCGTCTTATGCATTTCTTTTTACCCATCAAAGGTAAAAGAGATAGCGACTGGGCGTATTCTTGGGTCCCTGTTTTTGGTCCTCTAGCAGGAGGTTCTTTAGCTGGGTTTATATTTTCTTTTTTTGGAATGTAATACATTCACTCAAAAGCATAGCTAGATCATTTTAATTCTTTTATTTAAATAATACACTATATATTCGAAGTATTCTATATAGTGCTAGCGTTAGCTATGCTTATATTTTCGCTATCTTTTTTCACAAAACTATATAGAGTCAATGCTATTATAATGAAAGGAAACTCATTTTAAAGACTATTATAGGCTATTCAACAAGATTATATCTCTATTGCTAATAATAACGAACACAAATCTATTTTAATGTTTTAGCTATTCTTCACTTTATAATTAGAGAATAGAAATTAATTTACTCTTACATAACTTTATTAACAGATTTATTCAATAAAGTACATCTAGAAAAACTTATTTTTTAATTTAATAAATACACTATATTATGAAAGTTTCAAAATATATAGTGCTAGCGCTAGCTATGTCTATACTTTCGCTATCACTTCAGGCACAAAACGAAAAAGAATCTCCATTAGGATTTGGTTTACAGCTAAAAAGTATGCATCTATGGAGAGGGTTACAGGTAGCCAGCGAGGCAACTGCTGCTGTAGATGTTCATATTTCAGATAAGAAAAATATGTTTACTGCCGGAATATGGGGCGGTGCAGGGTTCTCTGGAAAGTTTAAAGAATTTGATTATTATGCTTCTTTTCAGCATAAAGGATTACAAATTGCTCTTTGGGACATCTATAATTTCTCAGAAGGGGCAAGCTATAATAATACTCAAGTATTTAACTATAACGCCAGAGAGACTGGACACTTTGTAGATTTGTCTGTAGGATACACTTTTCAAGGAAGCTTTCCCTTAACTGTAAGCTGGGCAACTGTAATATTTGGTAGAGATAGAACAATAGCATTAAATGGTGATGCAAGTCTAGCAAATCAACGAAACAGATATTCAACTTATGTTTCCCTAAGTTATCCTGTGTTGAAAGATAAATTTATTGATCTGGAGTTGGGTATTGCTGGAGCTTTTGCTCTAGATCCTCAAAAAGGAACCTCTGCAAACTTTTATGCCGATAACGCAGGAATTGTTAATGTCAATTTTGTTGTAAGTAAAAAACTGGAATTAGGCAAATACACGCTTCCAGTCTCAGTTATGGGTATGTGGAATCCTGAGGGTAATAATGCAAATATTCAAATAGCTCTGGATGTATTAAAATTCTAATAAAAATACTTTATTTGTACTAGCCATACAGAATTTGATTGTAAAAAATATACAATTAGAAGTATTAATTATCGAAATAAAAAGTGTAAATTTAAGAATTAGCTTGAATCTACACTTTTTATTTCGATTTTAACCTTAAATAGTTTCGACTTATTTTGATTTGTTGTTTTTTATTCGTTTATTTGTTTTAGAAATTTAATTCATTGAAGACATGAACACATCTACCATCTCAAAAACGTTTGATGTTATCATAATCGGGGGAGGAGCAACCGGAGCTGGTGTAGCAAGAGATTGTGCACGCAGAGGATTGAAAACCGTCCTACTCGAACGATTCGATATCGCCACAGGTGCTACAGGCCGAAATCATGGACTTTTGCATAGTGGAGCACGCTATGCCGTTACAGATAAAGAATCGGCCGAAGAATGCATCAAAGAAAATATGATTCTAAAGCAAATAGCCAGTCATTGTATTGAAGAAACGAATGGTTTGTTCTTAAGTCTTCCTGAAGATGATATAAAATTTCAGGCAAAATTTGTAGAAGCATGTACGTCAGCAGGAATAGCTACTCAAATATTAGATCCTAAAGAAGCTTTGTTATTAGAACCCTCTGCAAATTCGGATATCATAGGAGCAGTAAAGGTTCCGGATGGATCAGTTGATCCATTCAGGCTTACAGCATCAAATATTATTGATGCTAAAGATCATGGAGCAGAAACTCATACATACCACGAAGTAACAGCTCTTATTGTCGATCAAGATAGAGTTGTTGGAGTAGAATGTTTCGATCATAAAAATAAAGAAACAAAAAAAATATATGGTTCTATAATAGTTAATGCTTCTGGTATTTGGGGACAGCATATCTCAGAAATGGCTGGAATCACCGTGCGCATGCTACCGGCTAAAGGTTCTCTATTGATATTTGGACACCGTGTAAATAATATGGTGCTAAACAGATGTCGTAAGCCTGCTGATGCAGATATTTTAGTACCAGGAGATACAATATCTCTAATAGGAACTACATCAACCAATATTCCTTACGATCAGATTGACAATATGATTGTTACTCCAGAAGAAGTTGATGTATTGATAAGAGAAGGAGAGAAGCTTGCTCCTCGACTTGCACAAACGCGTATTCTTAGAGCTTATGCAGGCGTAAGACCTTTAGTTGCTTCTGATAATGATCCAACTGGTCGTAATGTAAGCCGTGGTATTGTATTATTAGATCATGCAGTAAGGGATGGCCTAGAGGGTTATATTACAATAACCGGAGGAAAGCTTATGACATATCGTCTTATGGCAGAATGGGCAACAGATCTTGTTTGCAAAAAGCTGAATGTAAATATCAAGTGTACAACAGCGGATGAAAAACTCCCTGGATCTCGTGAAAATATAGAAGAAATCACAAAGAAAATAATATCAATTCCTCTCACACAGCGAAACTCTGCATTATATAGACATGGAGATATGGCAGAACGACTTTCAAACAGTTCAGTCCTTGATACAAGTTTAGTATGTGAATGCGAAGGTGTTTCTGTAGGTGAGGTTAAATTTGCCTTAGACGAATTAAATGTAAAAAGCCTTGTCGACCTTCGTCGCAGAACGCGCGTTGGGATGGGTACATGCCAAGGTGAGTTATGCGCTTGTCGAGCAGCCGGTTTACTCGAATCAAGCGGTAAATTCTGTGTAAAACGAGCCAAAGAAGATCTTATGTCCTTTATGAATGAACGCTGGAAAGGTGTATACCCCATAGCATGGGGTGATACTCTGCGCGAAGGTGAGTACACTACTTGGGTTTATGAAAGTGTTTGTGGTTTAAGTACAGATGAAAAATAAAAGAATATGAAGTTCGATACAATTATAATAGGAGGAGGATTGTCAGGGTTAGTTTGTGGCATCCGTTTATCTCAAAAAGGGCAACGTTGTGCAATTGTTTCATCAGGACAAAGTGCATTACACTTTTCATCAGGATCTTTCGATTTACTAAATAAACTTCCTGATGGCAGTAATGTTATCAGCCCTCAGTCGGATATATCTAAACTTATAGAACAAGTACCTATACACCCTTATGCCAAATTAGGAGAACCTAAGTTTACAAGATTGGCAAGTGAGGCTCAGAACTTTTTTAATGAAATTCAGATTCCGGTAAGAGGAAGTCTAAAAGAAAATCATTATCGCATTACACCAATGGGTACATTGAAGCCTACATGGCTTTCGGTAGAAGGCTATGCGTCTGTAAATGATAAAGAAAAACTTCCTTGGAAAAAGGTGTCAATATTCAATATTATTGGTTTTTTAGATTTCTATCCTCGTTTTATAGCTGAAGAATTTGCCAAACTAGGAACAGAAAGCGATATCAAATTATTTAATTTTGAACCCATAGATCACCTTCGACGCAACCCTAGCGAAATGCGTTCTACGAATATAGCAAGAGTGCTTGATCAACATATTAATAAATTGAGTCAAATATTGAATGAAAGATCGGGTGATAGCGATGCTATCATTTTTCCGGCATGTGTTGGGCTTGATTATTCTGCAGTAAAAAGATTAAAAGAGCTAGTCAATAAACCCATTCTACTCATAGCAACTATGCCTCCATCTATCGTAGGCATCTATACGCAACAGTATTTACATGATTACTTTGTACATATGGGAGGAGTTTATATGCTTGGTGACAATATACTGAAAGCTGACATCGAAAATAATAATGTAAAAAGAGTCTATTCGTACAATCACGGAGATATTCCTTTTTCCGGGAAGAACTTTGTTCTGGCAACTGGAAGCTATTTTAGCCAAGGATTAATTGCCACTTCAGAACGGATTTATGAGCCGATCTTTAATTTGGATGTAAATTATTCCTCCGATAGAACTAAATGGTATACAGATAAGCTATTTGATTCTCACAATTATCAACATTATGGCGTAAAAACTGATGATATGTTCAGAGGATTGTATAAAAATAAACCGATTGAAAATCTATATGTATCAGGTGCAATATTAGATGGATTTAATCCAGTAAAAGAAGGCTCTGGAGCTGGAGTATCAATATTAAGCGCATTATCGATAGCTGAAACAATTTTAAGTAAATAAACGGAAATGACTATGAACTTACAAAAGCAAAATATTAGTGAAAACAATTTTGAGCAATGTATAAAATGTACAGTTTGTACAGTTTACTGCCCAGTTTCGGCTGTCAATCCTGATTATCCGGGTCCTAAACAAGCAGGCCCTGATGGAGAACGCTTAAGATTGAAAGATTCGGGCTTTTTCGATGAAGCCCTTAAGTATTGTTTAAACTGTAAACGATGTGAAGTAGCTTGTCCTTCTAATGTGAGAATAGGTGATATTATACAATCGGCTAGAATTAAATACAGTAAGAAGAAACCTGCTGTCAGAGATTTTATCTTAGCGAATACAGATTTGGTAGGAACATTGGCTACGCCGTTTGCTCCGATTGTAAATACTACTTTAGGACTTAAACCCGTAAAAGCAGTACTAGATACAGTATTCAAAATAGATCATAGAAGACAATTCCCTAAATACTCTTTTGGCACATTCGAGAGCTGGTATAAAAAACAAGCCGATAAACAAAAACAGTTTGACAAACAAGTAAGCTATTTCCATGGATGTTATGCTAATTACAATAATCCTCAGTTGGGAAAAGACCTTGTCAAGGTATTTAATGCTTTGGACATAGGTGTTCAATTACTGAAGAAAGAGAAATGCTGTGGAGTGGCTTTAATCTCAAATGGTTTTATTAATCAGGCAAAGAAACAAGCTAAAGTAAATATTGCCTCTATCAGAGAATCAGTATTAGAAAATAAAATACCTGTTGTTGCAACCTCTTCAACTTGTACTTTTACTATCAGGGATGAATATCCCCACCTTTTGGGTATTGACACAAGTGAAGTACGAGATCAAATTGAGTTAGCTACACGCTACATCTATCGGTTATTAAGTAATACTGATATAAAACTAAAGCTTAAGGATAAAAAAATAAAAGTAGCCTACCACACACCATGTCACATGGAGAAATTAGGCTGGTCTTATTACTCGATAGAACTCCTTAAATTAATTCCCAATATAGAACTTACCGTTTTAGACTCTCAATGTTGCGGTATTGCAGGTACCTACGGATTCAAAAAAGAAAATTATAAAACATCTCAGGATATAGGAGAGACTTTATTTGAACAAATCGAAAAGTCAGCTATTGACTATGTTGTATCTGATTGTGAAACATGCAAATGGCAAATAGAGATGTCAACTACAAAATTATGTGAACATCCTATATCCATCATTGCAAGAGCATTAGATTAACAAGTTTGTTACGAAATAAGTTTCGAGAATTGATTTGTAGTCGGTGATACTGAGATTCTGAAAAATATCAAAGACAATATAAAAAATAAAAAACAATAAGATTGACTTATTTACTCAAGACTCAACAATCTTATTATAAGTATATTAAATGTATTTAGTTTCGAATCGAAACTTTTCGTAACATAAATAAGGATATGTCGGTTCTTTTTGGTATATTTATTCTATAGATAAAAAAATAGGAGTAATTAAACTCTTCTAAAGTTTCAAAACGGGTTATTTAACAGTTTTATAATATTATGGCAAAGATTTACACTATCAACACAAATTGTGATTCAAGATCAGAGAATTCAAGCATTTTTAATGTTCAATATCAGAAGGTTGAAGAAAATATGATATACACAGAAGTGCTGAACACTTTGAAAAAAGCATTTAGACTCGTTGATATCAACTCAATATTGAAAAAACACTAAATATCTTTTAGCTCTTTTGTCGAATACTATTTTTCTATCATAAACTTTTGTATATGGAAGGGAGTGGACAATTTATTGCTATACTTCAAAAGAGATAAATTAAGGAAAGATACCTTTCTTTAACCTCTAGTTATTACTACTTTACAAATCAAATTACTCACTAATCACGCTTGGACACTTTCTTTAAATCACTGCTAGTCTGTATATGTGATATTTAATATTGTAGAGATTCTATTTAATAGAAATCAGTTTTTCACATTCTCCAATACGATTGTAAACTTCAATTATTTGTTTTTATTTTTTTGTTAAGGATAATTTCGTCTTAAATAGCTATCTTTTTTCTATATATTTACAAAGAAAATAATATATTTATCATCCGAAATAACAATTTTATTTACATCGGGTACTAATATTGATTTTCAACTCATTATAAGATTAAGTAAATATATCATTTATGCTGCGAAAGACACGGATTATAGTTGCAAGTATAATTTTCGTATTAATAACCTTGCTGTTTCTAGATTTTACTGGAATATTACACCAATGGTTTGGATGGTTAGCTAAAATACAGTTGATTCCGGCTATTTTAGCTTTGAATTTTGGAATAATATCCTTTCTCCTAATACTAACCTTTGCATTTGGACGTTTGTACTGTTCTGTTATATGCCCTTTAGGTGTGTTCCAGGATATTATATCACGAATAGGAAAAAGAAGTAAAAAATTACCTTATTCTTATTCAATAGCAATAACATGGCTCAGATACTTAACCTTGATACTTTTTATTGTAGCCATAATATTGGGTATAAATACAATATATAGCGTATTAGATCCTTATAGTGCTTATGGACGTATAGCATCAGGCTTTTTTGCTCCACTATATCAATTAGGTAATAATCTGATAGCTGATTTTTCAGAAAGAATAAACAGCTATGCATTCTATACAACAGAAATATGGACTAAGAACTTCTTTGTATTAGGTACAGCAATAGCAACATTTATCACAGTTTTTATATTAGCTTGGCGAAATGGACGAACCTATTGTAACACAATTTGTCCTGTAGGAACGATACTTGGTCTTATTTCTAAATATTCATTATTTAAACCTATTATTAATACTGCAAATTGTAATTCATGTGGCGTATGCGCTCGCAATTGCAAAGCATCATGTATTGATAGTAAAAATCACAAAATAGATTATAGTCGTTGTGTTACATGTATGAATTGTATCAATAAATGTAGTCATAATGCGATAGAATATACTTTTGCCTACAAAAAGAACGAAATTCCTAGTTTAGAAAGCGTAGAAGCAAACTCAACTCAGGTTACAACAAAGGATAAATCTTCACGTCGCAATTTCTTTACAATAGGAGCAGGTCTTGCTGCTACATCTATTCTAAAAGCTCAGGAAATGAAAGTAGATGGAGGTTTCGTAGATCTAGAGGATAAAATAAGTCCGGATAAAGAAACAATCATAGCTCCACCGGGAGCTCGTAGTATTCGCAACTTAACAAAAAACTGTACAGCTTGTCAATTATGTGTTTCTGTTTGTCCTAATCATGTATTACAACCATCTTCGAAATTAGACAGATTCATGCAACCTCAAATGTCTTTCGAGCGAGGATATTGCAGACCTGAATGTACTAAATGTTCTGAAGTTTGTCCTACCGGTGCCATTAATTTGATTACGACGGCAGATAAATCAGCAATCCAGATCGGGCATGCTGTATGGGTAAAAGAAAGATGTATTGTATTGCGCGATGAAGTTAGTTGTAACACTTGTGAACGCAAGTGTCCTGTAAATGCAATACATATGGTTCTGTCCGACCCCAATAATCCCGAATCGTTGAAAACTCCTATAGTGAATGATGAGCGTTGTATAGGATGTGGAGCCTGCGAAAACTTATGTCCATCGCGCCCACTTAGTGCAATATATGTAGAAGGACATGTAATGCATCGAATTGTTTGATAATAAAAGGAAAAGACGAAGGGAAATTGCTATATGAAAGATCTAAATAGACGAAGTTTTCTAAAAAAAGTAGGGACTGGTGCTCTTACAGCTACAGCTCTGCAAGGGTGTACTCCTGAAAATATAAAAAAAGCAAGTAAGGTAATAGGAGAGATGACTTATCGCACTCATCCCACAAGAGGAGATAAAGTCTCATTATTAGGGTATGGCTGTATGCGATGGCCTCTATTAGAAAAGCCTGCTGCTGACGGCAATGTAATTGATCAGGAAATGGTAAATGAATTGATTGATTACGCAATGGATCATGGTGTTAATTATTATGATACATCTCCTGTTTATATTCAGGGATGGTCTGAAAAATCTACTGGGATAGCTTTGAAACGTCATCCTCGCGATAAATATTATATTGCCACGAAGCTTTCTAATTTCAGCAATTATTCGAGAGAAAACTCTCTTGCTATGTATTATAAATCATTCAAGGATTTACAGACCGATTATATCGATTACTACTTATTGCATTCGATAGGTGGAGGAGGAATGAAAGCTTTTAACGATCGGTATGTAAATAATGGAATACTGGATTTTCTCTTAGAAGAACGTGAAGCTGGTCGTATACGAAACTTGGGATTTTCTTTTCATGGAGCAGTAGAAGTTTATGATGAAGTGCTAGCGATGCACGACAAGGTGAATTGGGACTTTGTTCAAATACAGCTTAATTATGTAGACTGGAAACACGCTTCAGGAAATAATGTAAATGCTGACTATTTGTATGGAGAATTACAAAAGAAGAATATTCCAAGTATAATAATGGAACCTTTACTCGGTGGTCGTTTATCAGGGCTTCCAGAGCATTTAGTTCGTAAATTGAAAGAAAAAGAACCTGAACAAAGTGTAGCTTCTTGGGCTTTTCGCTTTGCCGGATCACCAGAAGGTGTTCTTACAGTATTGAGTGGAATGACATACATGGAACATTTGCAAGATAATCTTAAAACTTATTCCCCTTTAATGACTTTATCTGATGATGAAAAAGATTTCTTAGAGGAGACAGCACAATTGATGCTTAAGTACCCAACCATTCCATGTAATGATTGTCAATACTGCATGCCGTGTCCATATGGGTTAGATATAGCTGGAATATTACTGCACTACAATCGATGTATCAACGATGGTAATATTCCTAAAAGTTCTCAAGACGAAAATTACAAAAAGGCTCGACAAGCATTTTTAGTCGGATATGACAGAAGTATCCCTAAATTAAGGCAAGCCAGCTATTGTACAGGATGCGATAAATGTAATCCGCTTTGTCCTCAAGGGATAGATATTCCTAAAGAGTTACATATGATTGATGATTTTGTAGAAATGTTGAAGCAAGAAAAAGCTTTCTAATCATAATATATAAACATGCTAGAAATTATAGATTTATTATATAACGGGAATTATTCCTGTGTTATCAAAAATGATGAAGTAACCAGGGTTTTTAAGCAACGAGGTGTTGCTGATTTGTATGATCTTATCAAAAATGAACCAGAGTTTTTAAGTGGTGCATCTATTGCGGACAAAGTGATAGGGAAAGCAGCGGCTTCATTAATGCTACTTGGGGGAATAAAAGAGATATATGCCGATATGATTAGTGAACCAGCAATAGATCTGTTGACCAAAAATAATATAGAAGTAAGCTTTAAAAACAAAGTAAGTTATATAAAAAACAGAGATCAAAGTGGATGGTGTCCGTTGGAAGAATTAACAAATGGAGAGGAGTCTTTGGATAATATCTTTAATTTGATCGAAGTGTTCATCCTAAAGATGAGAGCAAATATGAAATGAGAGTAGGTTGTATCACTATAATTTTATTTTTTTGTCTTAATATTTTTTTATTAGGTCAGAGTAAAAACAATACTTTACCTAGTGATACTACATATAAATTAAATGAATTTGTTGTCACGGGTACTCGCTATGGAATAGATGTTAAGCACATGCCTATGACAATCTCAGTTATCAATAGATCTGATATAGAAAAGACTCACGAACAATCTTTACTGCCCATACTAACAGAGCAAGTTCCAGGTTTCTTCTCTACAAGTCGAGGAATATTAGGCTATGGTGTTTCAACCGGAGCAGCTGGAGGTATGAGCTTGAGAGGAATAGGAGGGACTCCTACGACTGGTTTGCTTGTATTAATCGATGGTCATCCTCAGTATATGGGACTGATGGGACATCCTATTGCCGATGCATACCAAACAATGCTTGCCGATAAAGTAGAAGTGCTGAGAGGTCCTGCTTCAACTCTTTATGGATCCAATGCAATGGGCGGAGTTATAAATATTGTAACACGAAAAAATAAGGTTGATGGAATAAAAAACAACCTTCGCCTAGGATATGGCTCGTATAATACACTCATTACAGAGGTAGCTAATTCTATAAGAAAAGGTAAATTTAATAGCACAGTCACTGCTTCTTATAATCGATCGGATGGACATCGGAAAGATATGGAGTTTGAGCAAAATGGAGGATATCTAAAATTAGGATATGATATAAACAGCAAATGGAATGTCTTTGCCGATATAAATATAACGCATTTCAATGCTTCAAATCCAGGAAATATAGAAACTCCTATCTATGACAATGACTCACGTATAACTAGAGGAATGACCTCTTTGTCTTTAGATAATAAATACTCTATAACTTCAGGCTCTTTCAAATTCTTCTATAATTGGGGACGTCATAAAATAAATGACGGGTACGGGGTAGGAGAAGATCCATTAGATTACCGTTTCAATGCTAAGGATGCAATGTTTGGTATTACTTGGTATCAAAATATACACCTTTGGGAAGAAAGTAATTTAATTGCAGGTTTTGATTATCAAAACTTCGGAGGAAAAGCATGGAACTACTTTAACGTAGACAAACATAAAGAAGAAATTTCAGACAAAGTAGAAGATGATATAGCCGGCTATCTTGATTTTCGTCATACTTTTGCTAAAATCATTACTATTAATGCAGGTATACGCTTAGATCATCATTCACATACGGGTACAGAGTGGGTGCCTCAAGGAGGTGTTTCATTACAACTTCCTGACAATATAGATATGAAAGCAACAGTTAGTAAAGGATTTAGAAATCCAACTATTCGGGAATTGTATATGTTTCTCCCTGCAAATCCAGAATTGCTCCCTGAAAGACTGTGGAATTATGAACTTTCCTTTTCTCAATCCATAATGGATGCTGCTTTATCTTATGGCATAAATCTATTTTACATCAATGGCGATAATATGATACAGACACTTTCTGTAGATGGGCGACCTCTTAATATAAATACAGGCAAAGTTGAAAATTGGGGAGTAGAAGCTAGTAGTATTTTTAAAATTAATCCGACATGGCGTTTATCAGCTAATTATAGTTGGATAAGAATGATGTTTCCTATATTGGCTACTCCTGAGCATAAATCATATGCAGGTGTAGATTTTTCTAAAGGAAAATGGAATATTTCGTCTGGATTGCAATATATTAACGGATTATTTACAGAAATAGGATCAGAATTAAAAGAAAATTTCTTATTATTGAATGTTCGGGGAAGTTTTCAATTTCATAAGGTTGCTAACTTTTATATAAAAGGGGAGAACTTACTTGCTCAACGATACGAAATAAATAGGGGATACCCTATGCCTAAGACTACAATTATTACAGGAATAAATTTAAGTTTTTAATTATAAAATATACTCATGGAAACAACAGCATCAAAGTTTTATACATTAGATTATAAAGAGGCTAAAACCTATTTGGTCGTTTCTCTTTTCGTACTAGGTAATATTCTTCTTCCGCAACTTTGTCATTTAATACCTAACGGAGGAATGACTTTGTTACCAATCTATTTCTTTACTCTTATTGCAGCGTATAAATATGGATGGCAAGCAGGATTATTAACGGCTGTACTTTCCCCAACAATTAATTCATTGTTGTTTGGGATGCCTACATCAGAAATCCTTCCTTTAATTCTGATGAAATCAGTATTATTAGCTTTAGCTGCTAGCTTTGTAGCAAAAAAGACACAGAGTGTTTCTATTTCCCTTTTAATATTGGTTGTCCTATCTTATCAAGTGGTTGGGACATTAGGAGAATGGTTTATCATAGGGGATTTTTATAAAGCATTGCAGGATTTCCGTATTGGAGCTCTCGGCATGTTAATTCAAGTTTTTGGAGGTTATTTCATTATTAAATATTTGATCAAAGACTAGAGCTTTTTAGCTCATTATAAATTAAAAGAGACTAACCTTTTATTAGGTTAGTCTCTTTCTTGTTTGATACATCACTGCATTAATAAAAGTACAATTGTATGAAGTAAATATGTATTAAAGGAGTATATCTATTCTTCTAAACAGGAATGAAACCTACTTTTATTCTGTAATTACCATCCTGTATTCTGTAATTACCATCCTGTATTTTGTTGACCAGCCAATGTAGGGTTGCGAATCAGGTCGTTTAGAGGAATTGGCCACAAGAAGCGCTTATCTGTATATGGAATAAATTGGCGACTTGCAGAGAACCATTCTTTCTTAACTTCACCTCCAATAACAAAAGCTTCTTCTTCGGATGCTGTTGCATAATCGATTTTAGCTGGAATTCCTTTTGACGGAGATATATCATCATTAGCTAAACGGTGGATATCCTCCCAACGACGACCTTCTCCATGGAATTCGATACGCCTTTCCCATAAGATAGCATCTAATAATGCTTTTTTACTTGCAAAATCACTTTGTTTATATGCTTGAGTTTCTGGTTTGGCAAGTGAACGATTTCTTACCGCATTAAGTAGCTCTATAGCCAATGCATCATCTCCACCTTTTCGTAGAACTGCTTCAGAGTAATTTAATAAAACTTCAGCATAACGAATAATAGGAGCATATTCTTCCCTTGTCATAGGATTTTGATATTTATCACAGAAGTAATAATTATATGCAGAACTGTATAGCAATAACTCCCTGCGTTTGTCATCTTCTAGCCAATAAGAAGAGTTGTATAGTGTAGGTGACGATGTTACGATTGCACGTCCACCATCTCTACAAGACATCATTGCAGCCATAGCTCCATTTACACTAGCTTCGTCATCCACATTGTTTTCCACAGAGAAAATTGACTCTGTATTACTACTGTAAGATAAAAAAGGAGTGCTAGGAACTGTTTCTAATTTATATCCGCCTATTGCACTTTCGAATGGAGCTTTTGTTCCCGAAACAAGCTTTTTTGCTTCTTTTATTACATTATCCCAATCACGTTTATGTAGATAAACGCGTGTTTTAAGAGCAATTACAGAACCTTTAGAGACCCTTGTAATTCCATTTACCGAGTGTTTTGAGTCACTAGAGAATGAACTCTCTGCTTCATCCAAATCTTTAAGAATTTGAGTATAAGTTTCGCTAACAGAAGAGCGACCTACTTTCAAAGCCTCTTCTATTTCGTCAGGTTGACCTATTGCTGTTAGATACAAAGGAAGTCCATAATCATTGTTTCCTTCAACATTTACAGGATATGCGAAGTGAATCATCAATGCATGATAAGTTAAAGCACGAAGAAACAATAGCTCTCCTTTATATGCTTTCCCTTCTTCTTCTGTTAATATTTGATTTTCTACAGCTCCATTTATTCCTTTTAGTACAGTATTGATACGATTAATTGCTTCGAACGAAGTCTCCCAGAAAAAACGATTATTTGCTGTTGAAGTAGTATATGTAGAAGAATAAGTGACATCATAGAATACTGCTGTCAGATTCATATCTTCACCTCTCATTTCTCCTTGTATGATACTTGCTGCACCAAATGGATATCCTCTTGAATAGGAGTCGTTATATAATCCACATTGTATTGCATCATATGCGCCGATTACAGAAAGTTCACAGCGTTCAGGGCTAGAATATGCAGTCTCATCAGATAATCGGTCAACTGGAGACAGATCTATAACATCATTCTCACATGATGTGAAAGATAAAGCCATGATTACTGATAACAGTCTTGTTGCTAATTGTTTATATTTTTTTTGTAACATAATAGATTCTTGTTTAAACTAAAATTAGAAAGTGATATTTGCACCCAAGCTAAGAATTCTTTGTTGAGGCATTCCGTCCCAATCTACACCTTGGCGTGTAATTGTTTCCGGATCAAGTCCAGAATAACCAGTTATTGTAAACAGGTTTTGAGCTTGCATGTATACTCGTATTTTTGTTATATCCAATTTCGATACTAAACTTTTTGGGAAAGTATAACCTAATGATAGATTTGCTAGCTTCAAGTAATCTGCATTTTCTACGAATCTAGAATCTGAAGAGCCAGAATTAAATAATACTTGAGAATCTCCATATCCAATTTTAGGAACTATACCATCTCCAGGGTTAGCTTCACTTTGCCATCTTCCAAGAATTAATTTACCGTTGTTAGAGAAGTCCATATTCAATAAAGATTCTTGAGCTGTAGCATTTACTATTTTATTACCTCCAGAAAAACGGAAAAATACATTTAAGTCGAAATCTTTATAAGTAAATGTATTATTGAAACCTCCATACCATTTAGGTAAAGATGATCCTAATATTTTACGGTCTTTATTTGCCGAAAGAGAAGAAGCTTGTGATACATCCGAAGGGTTTTGAGGATCATACACTTTATAATCATAGTCGCCAAAAGTATCAAACTGAACTAGTGAACCATCACCTTTTACCCAAATAGGATTCCCATTAGCTTTGTTTACTCCATAAAATTCATAACCATAAATAGATCCGAAAGATTCACCTTCTTGTATAATCGTATATGCATTAACAATAGGTTCGTTGTTTACAAGTTCTACTACCTTATTTGATATTGTAGTAAAGTTTACATCAGCTTTCCAGTTAAAGTCTCCTTCTATAATAGTACCACCAAGAGTTATTTCAAAACCTGTATTTTTGATTTTACCTCTATTGGCATAATAACTATTTCCTGGGATTCCTAAAGTTGGTGCTGTAGGCACTTCCATCACAAGGTCTTTTGTATTTTTATTGAAGTATGCAAATTCAAAAGATAAGCGTCCGTTTAGTAGACTACCATCCAATCCTAAATCGTAAGTTGTAGTTGATTCCCATTTCAATGTATTATTTCCCATATTACTCCAAGCAATAGCAGTCTGCGAGCCATAGCGCTTAGCTGAATATGTTCCCAGATAAGGGAAGTTACTACCAAGATCCGAGTTACCTATAGTAGCCATACTAGCGCGTAAGCGTAAATCTTCGAACCAGTTATTTAGTGATGAATTAGTCCAGACACTTTCTCTTGACATACGCCATGCTAAAGATCCTCCATAGAATGTTCCCCAACGAGTATCTTTAGGTAATTTAGATAAACCGTCTCTACGTACCGATCCACCTACATAATATTTACTATCATAGTTGTAGTTTGCACGGAATAGGTAAGAAGCTAAGCCATGAAAAGTTTTACCTCCAGACACACCTTTTTCGGCAAATGTTCCAGATATGATATGATCTGAAAAGAAATTATCTGATAGTTGAGAAATATCAGCTGTTAAGTATTCATAATCTGTATGAGTATACTCCTGAACAGCAGTTAAACCTAGATTATGTAAATTATTAAAGCTACGGTTATATGATAATATATTTTGCCAGTTCCAATTATAGAATGTAGCTCTATTATCAATCATAAGACCTCCATATCCGTAACCGTCACCCGATTCACTATTCCATCTTGTAAAATCGTTTAGTGCAGTATAGTCAATCCCTGCTTGTGTACGGAAGTTTAAACCTTTAGCTAGTGTTACATCTGCAAAACCACCTCCTGTCACGTGAATACTTTGAGAGCGATTTGAATTGTTGTCTAATGCCCACACAATATTTTGAATACCATTATCGATGTATTTTTTATTAGAACCACGTCCTAAAGCCTTTCTGTTCGCTGAATCAATATTATAACCTGTTGCGTCATCCGGATTATATACAGAAACATTAGGGAGCATACGTACACTTGCAAAACCAACACTACCTATAGAGTTTTCCTCATTCATTACACCCTCTAATGCTGATTTTGAAGCACTCAAGTTAACTCCTATCTTTAGCCATTTATTAGCTGTTTGGGTTAGTTTTGCTGTCGCAGAATAGCGTTCTTGCTCATTTGCTCTGATAATACCATTTTGATCGGTATAACCAAGTGAAACATAATATTGGCTTTTGTCCGTTCCTCCACTTGCTGCTAAAGTATGTGTTTGTTGAAAACCTGTACGGAAAATATAATCATTCCAATTTGTATCTATCCCGTCCGGATCTAATACAGCTGGACCTTCAGATCCCCAGTTTATGTATTTTTCATTTGCTATTTCAACGAATTCACTTGCATTTAGTAAATCATGAAGTTTTATTGCACTAGCCCAGCTAGTTTGAATATCATATGTTATTCTTGTTTTTGACTTTCCTCCTGATTTTGTTGTGATCAAAACTACACCATTTGCAGCTCTTGATCCGTAAATAGCAGTTGCAGCTCCATCTTTCAAAACTTCGTAAGATTCAATATCATTGGGATTAATTTCAGCTAGTGGGTTATATCTACCATATACTTCCTGAACTTGACCAGAAGTTACAGGAACTCCATCAACTACTACCAAGGGCTGACTTCCTGATGAAATTGTACTAAAACCTCGAATATTAAAAGTTGGGGCTTGTCCTAGCATTCCATTTGGAGTTGTAACTTGTACCCCTGCAGCACGACCAGCTAATTGAGATTCGAAAGATGGTGTAGCTAAATTACTTATATCATCTCCACTTACCCTAGAAATTGCACTAGTTACATCTTTCTTTTTTTGAGTTCCATATCCGACAACAACAACCTCTTCTAATAACTTTTCGTCACTTTCCATTACCACTTTCATCCCTTGTGTAGGTTTTACTTCGATGGATTTCATTCCAACTAAATAAAATACAAGTGGATTATTATTCCCTTCGGGAATATTAATCGAAAAATTTCCATCTAAATCGGTTATTGTTCCAATAGTTGTCCCTTTTATGACAACAGAAGCACTAATGACAGGTTCGTTATTATTATCAACCACAGTCCCCGCTATTTTGGTTGTCTGTGCCATGATACATCCTATACTAAACAGTAAAAAGGATAGAACCAATAACATTTTTTTGTTCATCTTACAACACTCTTTTTTAATTAATATTACATCTATAAGAATATTGCTATAATATTAATCTTTGTAATATACAAACATTAATCCTGCGTTTATGTTAGGGTGTCTATTGAATTAGTGTCGTTTTGATTCAGAATGAATGATTGTTATATCATTCGGATTAATAAAAGCAATTATATAACGCAAAGATATATTAATAAGATTGTAAATTGCCATAATAACATAAAAAAAATAAAATAAAATCAAAATGATATATTTTAGACTATTTATGTCTTCTAGTGATACTGTTTATACTTAAATATCATATGTGGAACCGATCTATTCAGATATTTTATTATTTACTTTTTTTACACAGCTAGTAAAATGTATTTTAACAATAAGATTTAATAGAATAATATTGAAATTTTATATGACTTTATCCAAATTATAGTTTATTTTTGTTAAATATTGAAACATAAAAGAGGATAATAAAAAAGTATCTCTTTACAATTTACATAATAGCCTGTTAGATAATAAGTATGAAAAAGAAGAATTTGCGAATAGTGGATATAGCCAAAATGGCAAACGTTTCAGCAGGAACAGTAGATAGAGTTATACATAACAGAGGCTTAGTATCTGAAGAGAAACGCAAATTGATAGAAAAAATACTTAAAGAACATGATTATAAGCCCAATATTGTAGCCAGCTTTCTTGCTTCAAAAAAGCATTTTAAATTTGCGATGGTTATCCCTAAATTTAACATTGGAGAATATTGGAGTTTGGTTCAATCTGGATCAAACAAGGCGGAGAATGAATTAAGCGACTTTAACGTCAGTGTTGATTATTTATACTTCGATCAGTTTAGTGAAGAATCCTTTGATAACTTAGTTCCACAAATTATAGAAAACGCATATGACGGAGTTGTTATAGCTACCCTTCATCGCGAAAAAGTCATAGAATTATCTAAGGCTTTGGATGAGATCGAAACTCCTTATGTTTTTATAGATTCTAATATTCCTGGATGTAATAATTTATCTTATTTTGGTATAGATTCGTATGCTAGTGGTGCTATTGCGGCAAAATTAATGTTGAGCATAATAAGTAATAATGACCGAATCATTATAGTTCATCCTATTTATAAGGATAATATCATCTCTACCCAGATTGAAAATAGAGAGTCAGGATTCACAGACTTTCTAAAACAAAACAAATTTAAAGGAGAGATTAAAAAGGTAGTATTCAAGCCATCTACCGATTGCATTGAAAAATTAAAGAACTCCATATTGGTAAAAAACAATACAGGAATAATCACTTTCAATTCTAGAATCTACGAAATTGTTAATGTCTTAAATAAAGGGGAAATAGATTTTTCAAAAGTATGTCTGATAGGTTACGATGCCATAGAACGAAATAGAGAGGCTCTTAAAAATAACACGTTGCAATATCTTATATCTCAGCGTTCTGCCCAACAAGGCTATGAGAGCATTAAATCGTTAAGCAATCATATTATTTTTGGGCATAAAATAGATAAAGAAAATTTTATGTCTATAGATATTCTAATAAAAGAAAACATAGATTACTACCAAAACTAAATTAAGATACTTGGGTTTTATTTTTTAGTATAAATTTCTCTTTATTTCTTTGATTTGTTACACTTTATTACTTCCTTTGTAAATATATGTGTTCGCACACACTCTAATTCTTATCATACCTTATGGAAAACATATTTTGTATAAAAGATAAAGTTATTCTTATTACTGGCGGTTATGGTGTATTAGGTAAAAGTATTTCTAAATACTTAGCTAATCAGGGAGCTATTGTCATTATCCTAGGGAGGAACAAAAGTAAAGGTGAAGCCTTGGTCAAAGAGATAAATGATTCTGGAGATAAAGCTTATTTTCTTGAGTCGGATGTTATGAATGAGAAAAAACTAATACAAAATAGAGAGCAAATAGTAAAAGAGCACGGAAAAATCGATGTTCTAATAAATGCTGCTGGTGGCAATATGCCTGGAGCTACAATTTCTCCCGAAAATAATATTTTTGATTTACAACTAAAAGATTTTAAGTCTGTAGTCGATCTAAATCTATTTGGAACAGCATTGCCCACTTCTGTTTTCCTCGAAGCTATGCTAGAATCTGGAGGAGGCAATATTATAAATTTCTCATCAATGTCAGCTCTTCGTCCATTGACACGTGTTGTCGGTTATGGTGCAGCAAAAGCCGCCGTGTTGAACTACACAAAATATATGGCTGGAGAATTAGCAATTAAATTTGGAGAAAAGTTCAGGATAAATGCCTTAGCTCCAGGATTTTTCTTGACAGAACAAAATAGATCATTATTAACAAGTACGGATGGATCTTATACTGATAGAGGAAAAACTATTATAGCTCATACTCCCTTCAAACGCTTTGGAAAGCCAGAGGAATTACATGGAGCTGTTCATTACTTAGCTAGTGATGCTTCAAAATTTGTAACCGGAACCGTTTTAGTTGTTGATGGCGGATTTGATTCTTTCTCTATTTAATTAATAAAGATAAAAAATACACTCATGATATTATCAGAACAGACATGGCGATGGTATGGACCCAATGATCCCGTATCTCTTATGGATATAAAACAAGCAGGAGCTACTGGTATCGTAACAGCTCTTCATCATATAAAAAATGGAGATGTTTGGTCAATAGACGAGATTAATAGGCGAGAAGAAATTATTGAGAAGCTAGGATTAACATGGTCTGTAGTAGAAAGTATACCTGTACATGAACATATAAAAACGCAAGAAGGAGAATACAAAAAATATATTGAGAATTATAAACGAAGTATCCGGAACTTAGCTCAATGCGGTATCTATATTGTTACATATAACTTTATGCCTGTATTGGACTGGACTCGTACAGATCTTGCTTATACCATGCCTGATGGTTCAAAAGCTCTTCGGTTCGATAAAGATGCATTTATGGCATTTGATCTATTCATCTTAAATCGAGATAAAGCTCAAGATGAATATTCTGAGGAAGAGATAGATCGTGCTAAAAAATATTATGATAAGATGGCTTCTGACGAAAAGAAACTTCTTATAAGAAATATCATTGCAGGATTACCTGGCGCTGAAGAGAGTTTTACTCTCGATGAATTTAAACATCAGTTGGATAGATATAAATATATCGATGAAGAAAAACTTAGGACTAATCTCATCAGCTTTTTAGAAGAGATAGCTCCCGTAGCAGATGAAGTAGGAGTGAAGTTAGCTATACATCCGGACGATCCTCCTTTTTCTATATTTGGATTACCTAGAATATTAAAGACAAAATCAGACTTTGACAAGTTAGTAAAAGCTGTCCCTAATAACTCTAATGGCTTGTGTTTCTGTACTGGTTCATTTGGAGTCAGAGCAGACAATAATCTTTCCGAAATGATGACTCAACTTGGCGACAGGATAAATTTTGTACACTTACGTTCTACTCAGCGTGATGAGTGGGGCAATTTTTATGAAGCAAATCATCTAGAAGGTGATGTTGATATGTATAATGTAATGAAGAGTTATCTTGAAGTTCAGAATAGAAGAGGCATATCCATTCCTTTTCGTCCAGACCATGGGCATCAAATGCTTGATGATTTGAGTAAACAAACAAATCCTGGATATTCCGCAATTGGAAGGCTACGAGGCTTAGCCGAATTACGAGGCTTAGAATTAGGAATTGCAAGAACACTCTATAAATAAAATAGTTGATGAAGAATTTTTTGGATGATAATTTTGTGTTAGAAACAGATACAGCCCAAGAGCTATATCATAAATATTCTAAGCACCTACCGATTATAGATTACCATTGTCATCTAGATCCTCAGATGATAGCCGATGATTATCAATTTAGTAACCTAGGCGAAATATGGCTCAGCGGAGATCACTATAAATGGCGTGCGATGCGTACAAATGGTATAGATGAGAAATATTGTACAGGAAAGGATACTTCCGATTGGGAGAAATTTGAAAAATGGGCTGAAACAGTTCCATATACAATGCGCAATCCTTTGTATCATTGGACTCATTTGGAATTAAAAACAGCTTTTGGTATAAATAAGATTTTAAAGCCTGAAACTGCTCGTGAAATATATGAAGAGTGTACAGCCAAACTTCAGACAAAAGAATTTTCCGCTCGAAATTTAATGAGACATTATAATGTTGAAGTGGTATGTACGACTGATGATCCTACTGATTCTTTAGAATATCACTTAGCTTTGCAAAAAGAAGGCTTTGAGATAAAGGTGCTTCCTACTTGGCGCCCTGATAAAGTCATGGCTGTAGAGAATCCTAAAAGTTATAGGACCTATGTGGAAAGATTAGCTGAAGTTTCAGATGTTAATATTTCAAGTTTTTCTGATTTGATTTTAGCCTTGCGCAGTCGTCATGATTACTTTGCTAAAATGGGATGTAAATTATCAGACCATGGAATCGAAGAGTTTTATGCGGAAGATTATTCAAGTACTGAAATTGAAGCTATCTTTAATAAGGTATATGGTGGAAAAGATTTATCAAAAGAAGAAATATCTAAGTTTAAATCAGCAATTTTGTATGAAGGTGCAATAATGGACTGGGAGAAAGGATGGACTCAACAATTCCATTTCGGAGCCCTTCGTAATAACAATACTCGAAAATTTAGACAAATAGGGGTAGATACAGGATTTGACTCCATCGGAGATTCGATTGTTGCTCTTAATATGTCTCGATTCTTAGATAAGTTAGATGTAGACGATAAATTAGCAAAAACTATCATATACAATTTAAATCCAAAGGATAATGATCTTATTGCTTCTATGATTGGCAACTTTCAAGATGGGGTTATAGCGGGAAAAATACAATTTGGATCTGGTTGGTGGTTCCTTGACCAAAAAACTGGGATGGAAGCACAAATGAATTCATTATCGAATCTTGGACTGTTAAGTCGTTTTGTAGGGATGTTAACAGACTCTCGCAGTTTTCTGTCTTATCCCCGTCATGAATATTTCAGAAGAATTTTATGTAATCTCTTAGGGAATGATATTGAGAAAGGATTGTTACCTATTTCAGAAATTGAGTTTATAGGTAAAATTGTTGGAGATATATCATATTATAACGCTAAAAACTTTTTCAAATTTTAAAAGGCTTAGATCTTAAATCCACATATGAAGAAAGTAGTTTGTTTCGGAGAAATTATGTTGCGTTTAGCAACTCCAGATTATAATCGCTTTATACAATCCAATAGTTTAAATGCTACATTTGGAGGAGGAGAGGCGAACGTAGCTGTGTCATTGGCTAACTATGGTTTACCCACTGAATACCTGACTCGATTACCTGATAATGATATTGCTAATTGGTGTATTTCTGAACTGCGTAAATACAATGTAGGAGTAGAGCATATCATTCGAGGAGGGGATAGAATGGGTATTTACTTTTTAGAGACCGGAGCTGTAGCACGAGCATCGAAAGTAATATACGATCGTAAATATTCCTCTATTTCAGAAATCAAGCCTGGGATGATAGACTGGGAAGGAGTTTTTAAGGATGCTCAATGGTTTCATTGGACGGGTATCACTCCGGCAATTTCCTTCGGAGCCGCAGAAGCTTGTCTGGAAGCTATCAAAGTTGCGAACAAAATGGGCGTAACTGTTTCTACAGACTTAAATTTCCGAAAGAACTTATGGAAATATGGTAAAACAGCACAAGAGATCATGCCTTCGTTAGTAGAAGGTTGTGATATTATACTCGGAAATGAAGAAGACTTTGATAAAGTATTTGGAATAAAACCTGAAGGTTTTGATGTAACAGCAACAGAAGGAGATATTGATCCTCAAATATTCGAATCTGTCTGTATTAAAATGAAAGCAAAATTCCCCAGAGCAAAAAAAGTAATAATTACACTAAGAGGAGCGATCAATGCAAATCATAACACATGGGGAGGATGTCTTTATTCCGATAAGCTATATACATCTAAACGTTATGATATAACTCATATAGTGGATAGAGTAGGAGGAGGTGATTCTTTCATGGGAGGTTTGATATATGGATTAATATCACATCCTGATGATGACCAATATGCTCTCAATTTTGCAACAGCAGCCTCTTGTCTTAAACATACAATTTATGGCGATTTTAATTTAGTTTCTGTTTCTGAAGTCGAAACCCTAATAAAGGGTGATGGTTCGGGAAGAGTTTCTAGATAAATATCATTTAATAAAACTAATTATGGCTAGATTTAGTAGAATAGAAGTTTGCTCTAAAATGATAGAAACCGGAATTGTTCCTGTTTTTTATCACTCCGATATAGAAATCTCGAAACAAGTGATTAAAGCTTGCTATAAGGGAGGTATACGTGTATTCGAATTTACCAACAGAGGAGATTTTGCTCATGAAATTTTTGGGGAGTTAATCAAATGGAGTACAAAGGAATGCCCAAAAATGATTTTGGGGATTGGCTCCATTATTGATGCAGGCACAGCTTCTTTATTTATTCAACTTGGATCAAATTTCGTTGTTGGTCCTCTTCTGAATGCAGATGTAGCAAAAGTTTGTAATAGAAGACAAATTCCCTATATCCCAGGATGTGGTTCTGTGATCGAAATAGGGAATTCTCAGGAGCTTGGTGCTGAAGTTGTTAAAATATTTCCGGCAGGAAATGTTGGAGGACCTTCTTTTGTGAAAAATATTATGGCTCCTATGCCTTGGAGTCGAATTATGGCAACTGGTGCCGTTGAGCCTACAGAAGAAAATCTGAAAGGATGGTTTAGCTCAGGAGTTGCTTGTGTAGGAATGGGATCCAAGCTTTTCCCTAAAGAGATAATAGAAACACAAGATTGGGAATATATTACACAACTTTCGTCAAAAGCATTAGAAATAGTAAAAAACACAAGAAAATAACACCTTAAAATAGTTACATGAAGAACACTCTAAAAAAGGCTAATGAAACAATGACTAAGTACAGATGGACAGTATGTACGCTTTTGTTCTTTGCTACGACAATAAACTATATGGACAGGCAAATTATTGCCTTGTTAAAAACAGATTTAGCCCATGAATTTCATTGGACAGAATCTGACTTTGGATGGATAACAGGAGTATTCTCTTTAGTTTATGCTGTTAGTATGTTTTTTGTAGGAGGCTTTGTCGACAAAGTTGGAACTAAAAAAGGTTATATTTGGGCAATAACAATCTGGTCTTCAGGTGCATGTATACATGCAGTCTGCGGAATTTTCACAGAGTGGTACACCGGTATAGAAAATGCAGAAGGTTTAATAAATGCTTCTGGTGAAATAGTAAAAACGATTTCTTTAGTCAGTCTGATAGCCTTTATTTTTGCACGTATTATTTTAGCTGTAGGAGAAGCAGGCAATTTCCCATCAGCAGTAAAAGCCACAGCTGAATATTTCCCAAAAAAAGACAGAGCTTTTGCTACAGGGATTTTCAATTCAGGATCAAATGTAGGTGCTATTCTAGCTCCTCTTACAGTCCCGTTTATAGCTAGCAAATGGGGTTGGGAAATGGCATTTTTGATAGTAGGAGCTATTGGTTTCATCTGGTTGGCTTTTTGGTTGTATTTATACAAATCGCCAGAAAACAATACTAAGATGAATGATGCAGAAAGAGCATATATCAATCAGGATAATGAGGATACACAAGATAATACAAATAAAGAGTCCGTGAGTATCTTGTATTGTTTAAAATATAAACAATCATGGTCTGTTTTCTTAGGTAAATTCATTACCGATGGAGTATGGTGGTTCTTCTTATTTTGGACACCGGCCTACCTCTATGCAGAATACGGACTGGAAGGCACAGATATAGCCCTTCCATTAGGAGTTTTATATACTATTACTGTATTCGGATCTGTATTTGGAGGTAAGTTTCCTACATATTTTATAAATAAAGGAATGGAGCCCTATGATGGCCGTATGAAAGCAATGTTCTTTATTGCTTTGGTCCCTTTAGTTGTTTTATTAGCTCAACCTTTAGCTCATATCGAAGCTTTAGGCAATCATGGATACTGGATACCTGTTATTCTAATAGGAATAGGCTGTGCAGGACATCAAGCCTGGTCTGCTAACATCTATACAGCAGGGAGTGATATGTTCCCGAAAAAGGCTGTTGCCAGAATAACCGGTTTTACAGGACTTGCAGGAGGACTTAGTTCGTTCTTATTAATGACAGTAAGTGGCTATTTATTTGATTATGCTAAAGATAATTTTGAAGGAGGAATATCTACCGGATACTCTATTATTTTCGGCTATTGTGCTGTCGCATATATAATAGGATGGACAGTAATGAAAACTTTAGTTCCTCGATTCAAAAAACTTCCTGATTTATAATCGTTACTTGGAGCATAATTTCTATCTTGATAGAGTTTTATTCTATACATTTTTAATAAAAATAAAGCAAAACATATAACTATAAAATAAGATAAGATGGTATCACGGAGAAACTTTTTAAAGACAGCGGCTTTGGCATCAGCTGGAGCTGCAATGGGAACAGTTGATCTCAATGCAGCGAGTTATACTCGTGTAAAAGGAGCTAATGAAAAAGTAAATATAGCTTTCATTGGGATAGGTAATAGAGGTGAACAAATTATTGGCGATTTCGAGAAAACAAACATGATCAATGTTGTAGCTCTTTGCGATATTGATATGGGAGCTGATCATACTAAAAAAGTTATAGCTAAATACCCTAAGGCTAAACAGTTTCAAGATTTCAGAAAGATGTTCGACAAAATGGGGAAAGAAATTGAAGCTGTTGCTGTTGCAACACCTGACTTTGCCCATTTCCCAATCTGTATGATGGCCATAAAGAATGGTATACATGTATATGTGGAAAAACCTATGACAAGAACTTTTCTTGAAGCTGAAATATTGATGCAGGCAGCATTAAAGTATCCTAATGTCGTAACGCAAGTAGGGAATCAGGGACACTCGGATGCTAACTATTTCCAATTCAAAGCTTGGATGGATGCAGGTATTATAAAAGATATCCATACTGTACATGCGCATATGAACAATCCACGCAGATGGCACACTTGGGATCCGGGAATAAGAAAATTGCCTAGTCCAGAACCTATACCGTCTACATTAGACTGGGATTTATGGCATTGTGCTGTACCATATCGTGAGTATTCTAAATTATATCATTACGGAGAATGGCGTTCTTGGTACGGACTTGGAATGGGTGCATTAGGAGATTGGGGTGCTCATATATTAGATACTGTACATGAATTCTTGGAACTAGGATTACCTTATGAGATTAATCCTGCTAGATTAGATCAGCATAACGATTTCTTCTTCCCTATGGCTTCTACTATCGAATTTAAATTTGGACCAAGAAAGGGTATGCCTCCTGTAGATGTAGTATGGTATGATGGAATTAATAACTTACCTCCAATTCCTGATGGATACGGAAAATCTCAATTGGCAGCCGATATTCCTGCATCAGGAGCAGGTGAGATAAAACCTACCCAATTAAATCCAGGTAAGATCATCTATGGCAAAGATCTAACATTTAAGGGAGGTTCGCATGGTAGTACTCTAAGTATTATTCCCGAATCGAAAGCAAAAGAAATGGAGAAAATGTTGCCTGAAGTACCTAAGAGTCCATCAAATCATTTCGAAAACTTCTTACTTGCATGCCAAGGTAAAGAAAAGACAAGATCTCCATTTGAAATAAACGGAGTGCTTAGCCAAGTATTCTGTTTAGGTGTATTAGCTCAGAGAATAAACAAAAAATTATATTTTGATCCGGTAAGCAAACAAATCACCAACGATAAGTTTGCAAACTCTCTGTTAACAGATGTACCTCCTCGTCAAGGATGGGATGATTTTTATAAAATATAGTTAGCTATAAATAAGACATGGATAGTTTCTGCTTTATTGCATTGATCGATGTTATATATCGATACTTATAAAAGCTTTAAGAATGCCCAATTATAATACAATCGGAATAATATAAGATGAGATATCTTATGTCTGATTATCTTAATCGCTGGTGGTAAAGCAGAACTATTCTATGATTTATTATATTGAATACCTCAGTATTTTACTTGAAAATTCTTCTTTTAACCTTTCAAGCATACCTCTTCATAGAGTATAGATATATCATTAATTTTTGATATATTAAGTTAGTATTCATCTATAATACCTATATCTTTAATTTTTTACTAAAAAAACGTTAACTTTATAGGACACAAATAATAGAGTATTAACTAAATTTTACGACCTATGAAAAAATTACTACTCATTGGTGCATTTATTTTTGCATGTTTATCTGTAAGTGCTCAGGATGGATTGAAAGGAACCTGGTTTGCTGGAGGTGCATTTAACTTTCAAAGTTTAGATGATGACGCCGGTGATAATTATTCAGTTACTCCTTTACTTGGAAAATTTGTTTCTCCATCTGTTGCAATTGGAGGAGCAGTAGGCTATACCCATACTAAAGCAGGGGAAGCAAAAACTAATACAATTTCAGTAATGCCATTGGCTAGAAAGTATTGGAATATCTCTGGTAAGCTATATTTCTTTGGTCAGGCAGCATTACCTATCGGCATTACTAATGTAAAAGATGTTGGTGATGGATTTGATATAGGAGTGACACTTTCTCCTGGATTTGACCTCATTGTAACAGATTGGCTAACCGTTGAGGCTTCTTATACATTAGCTTCTGCTGGTTATTCAAAATTAAGTCCAGACCAAGGAGATTCTTCTAGCTCTTGGAATATAAATGGGAATGGCATCAATGGTGCTGAATTTGGTAAATTAACTGTTGGAGTTAAATTTTTATTTTAGAAATAGACGATTTAAATGAATTACAGAAAAGGAAGCAGAAGTGCTTCCTTTTTGTAGTTTATATTATATTTATAACTAAATTAAAGACCTATTTTATAATTAATTTAGTCATCATTATGAATAATATAGTTAAGGTGTTTTTTAGTATATCTATATTCTGTGTATTGGCAGGTTGTGCTACACAAAAGAAAGTCTTAGTTGCCAAAGATGCAATAGTAGAAAAACTTGCAGACGGATTTAGCTTTACAGAAGGACCTGCAGTAGATAAAGAAGGTAATATATTCTTTACAGATCAGCCCAATAATCAAATTTTAAAATGGTCTGTAGACGATAAACTAAGTGTATTCTCCGAAAGTAGTGGAAGAGCTAACGGCTTGTATTTCGATCGAAAAAGAAATCTTCTATCTTGCTCTGATGCCGAGAACGAAATATGGAGTTTCGATAAAAAGGCAAATCACACAGTCCTGATTAGTGATTTCAGAGGCAATAAATTAAATGGGCCCAATGATTTGTGGGTACACCCTAATGGCAATATTTATTTTACAGATCCGTTATATGCAAGAGATTATTGGACCAGAGCTCCTAAGATGCAACAAGATGGAGAGAATGTATATTGTGTGTTAATGAGTGAGGAAGCCTCCGTTATTGAGGTTGTTACAGATTTAGAAAAACCTAATGGTATAGTTGGATCACCTGATGGGAAGCATCTTTATATAGCAGATATAAAAGCTAACAAAACTTATATTTACGATATTCAGAAGGATGGTACTTTAAAAAACAAAAAACTTTTCGCACCTTTGGGCTCTGATGGAATGACTATAGACTCGGAAAGGAATGTATACTTAACAGGTAAAGGTGTTACTGTTTTTAATTCATCAGGAACGCAAGTTTATCATATTCCTATCGATGAAAATTGGACTTCAAATGTCTGTTTTGGAGGGAAAAATATGAATGAGTTATTTATTACAGCATCAAAAGGTCTATATAGATTGAGAATGAATGTAAAAGGAGTTAGATAAATAAGAATAAATGATATATCCAGTCACGAACTTTATACTATAAACAACTGTTTATTAATAAAACTAAAGAATAAATGTTATGAGAAAATTATTTTTTGCACTATTTACTGCAGCCATGCTTACTGCTTGTGGAACAGCTTATAATACACAATTGAAACAAGTTCAATTAGGAATGACTCCTGATCAAATCGTTGCTCTAATGGGTGACAAATACAATATCGTAAGTCAGGAAGATTATGACAACCAAACATTGGAATATGTAGATAAATATAAAAACCATTGGTTCTTCCAGTTTGTAGATGGTAGATTATACAAATGGTACAAAGAAAAAGAATAATCAAAAAATTATTTTTGAACTTAAGAGGGGAAAATTAATAAACAATTTTTCCCTCTTTTTTAATATTGCTATCAAAGCTTGTTATTTCACTTTTTTGAACTCTATAAAATAAGTATATTTGTTCCCAATAATAATAAAAGTGACATGAAGAACATCTTAAAATTACTTTTTATCGCATTTATACTTACATCAACAGTAAGTGCACAACAGTTGAATCTAAGAGATATAACCTCTGGAAAATATTACGCTTGGGGAGTTAACCCTGTCACATCATCGGCTGATGGAGAATCTTATTTTCAGGCAGATAAAAACTCTAAAAAAATCATTAAATATTCGTACAAGACGGGACTGCCTATCGACACGATATTTGATGTAGATAGAGCCAGAGAATGTAAAATAGAATCTTTTCAAGGCTTCCTGATTAGCCCAGATGAGAAAAGACTTGTAGTATATACCGACCACGAACCGATTTATAGACATTCTTTCAAAGCTAATTATTACTATTACGATGTTCGTCGCAACCTTCTTCGTAAGCTAACAGAAAACAAAGAGAAACAATCTATCCCAACATTCTCTCGTGATGGCCGTATGCTAGCATATGTTATCGACAATAATATATGGCTCGCTAAATTTGACTATGATACAGAATCTCAAATCACCAAAGACGGAGAAATAGGGAAGATCATCAACGGCGCAACAGACTGGGTGTACGAAGAAGAATTTGCAACAACTAGGCTGATGGATTTTTCTGCGGACAACAAACTTCTGGCATTTGTTCGATTCGACGAAACAGAGGTTCCCATGTATTCTATGCAAATGTACGGCAATCAACTATACCCTTATGCTCAGACATTCAAGTATCCGAAAGCAGGTGAAAAGAATTCAAAGGTAACTTGCAACGTTTTCGACATAGATGCAAAGACAATACGCACAATGAACATACCTGGAGATATGGAGTATATCCCTCGAATTGAATTCTTACCCACTGGTGATGAATTAGCAATCATGACTCTAAATAGAGATCAAAATAAGTTTGACATGTATTTAGCTAATGCACGATCATCCGTATGTCGTTCAATCTTGAGAGAGGAAAATCAACGCTATATAGATTCAGAGCTGATAAAATACATACAATTCTTCGACAATCAGTTTATATATGTTGGAGAGAAGAGTGGCTATACCCACATATACTTATACGATAAAACCGGAGTAATGCAGAAACAGCTTACAACCGGGAATTATGATGTTACCGAATTCCTAGCTATTGATCCTGCTACCAAAACTGTTTTTTATCAAGCAGCCGAAGATAGCCCTCTCCAAAGAGCAATTTATAAGGTAGATATGGTAAAAGGAATAAAAACCAAACTATCTACCAATGTTGGGACTAATAATGCTACATTCAGTAAAAATGGTAAATACTTTATTAATAGCTTCACTAATCTATCTACACCTAGATTAACCTCTGTGCATGATGCTACAGGTAAAACATTACGAGTATTAGAAGCAAATGAACAATTAAAGAGTACACTTGCTGGTCTAACTCTTCCTCAGAAAGAATTCATAACTGTAAAATCAGCTGATGGCAGAGACTTGAATGCTTTAATAATCAAACCTGCTAATTTTGACCCTTCTCGCAAGTATCCATTAGTTATGACTCAATATAGTGGTCCTGATTCTCAATCTGTAACTGATGCTTATAGTATGGACTGGACTGATTATTTGGCTAATCAGGGATTTATAGTTGCATCTGTTGATGGACGTGGAACCGGAGCGAGAGGCGAAGACTTCCGTAAATGTACTTATATGAATCTTGGCATATACGAATCTGATGACCAGGTTGCAGCTGCTAAATATTTTGCATCACTTCCATATATAGATGGCAGTAAAATAGGTATATGGGGATGGAGCTATGGTGGATACAATGTACTGATGAGTATGAGCAGAGGCAATGGAACATTCAGAGCCGGAGTTGCAATTGCACCAGTTACAGACTGGAGATATTATGACACGGTTTATACTGAACGCTTCATGAGAACCCCACAACAAAACATGACTGGTTACGATGCCGGATCACCGATTAAGTTAGCTAACAAGCTTGAAGGTAACCTGCTTTTAGTGCATGGCTCTGCCGATGACAATGTTCATTTTCAGAACACAATGGAGTATTCGTCAGCTCTTATAAATGCAAATAAGCAATTCGACATGTTTGTATTTACTGATAAAGATCACTCAATAAGAGGAGCTAATAATAGGGCCTATTTGTACGAAAAGGTGATCAAATTCTTTAAAGAAAAGATGTAAAATAGAATACGAAGATTAATTACAGGTCATTCAACTAATATATTGAATGACCTGTTTTTGTATGTTATCAATGCAAAAGGAGTTTTACATGCTAGGGTAAACGACATGTAATCAACTATTTAACAGTTCATTTTCTTTCAAAACATAATAAATTCAAGTTACTGTATATCAGTGTTTTATATTTTAAAACAATATAAAAATTATCATGATATTATTTAAAACCATGACACTTATTTTTATCCTATTTTAAGCTTTACCACATAGTAATTTTAAGGAGTGACCGAATGATTTACTAAAAAAATGTATCTTTGCCCTTATTTTATTGCAAATACACAAAATATAATCAATATATGTTGACTGCTTTATTAGATAAAATTGGACGATATGTTCTTCTAATGCAAAAGGTTTTCACCAAACCCCAGCGTTGGAATGTCTTCTTTCGCCAGTTTTTAGATGAAATGAGTAAACTAGGCGTTAATTCTATATGGATCGTCGTTATTATATCTTTCTTTATCGGAGCGGTAATTGTTGTTCAAATAAAACTGAATATCGATTCACCTTTCATGCCCCGGTACACAGTAGGATATGTATCTCGCGAGATTCTGATCTTAGAGTTCTCTTCTACCATAATGTGCTTAATACTAGCAGGGAAGGTTGGTTCTAATATTGCATCCGAAATCGGGACGATGCAAGTAACAGAACAAATCGATGCTTTAGAAATAATGGGAGTTAACTCGGCTAACTTCATTATTCTACCTAAGATATTCGCATTAATGGCATTTATCCCTGTGTTGGTTGTTCTAAGTATGTTTTTTGGTGTTGTTGGAGGATTTGCTGTTTGTATTATTGGACAAATTATGCCCGCCGATACTTTTCAATATGGTTTACAATCCTTTTTTAAGGAATTCTACATTTGGTATGCCATCGTCAAGACTATCATCTTTGCATTCATTATCTCTTCTGCAGCTTCTTTCTATGGCTATTCAGCTAGAGGAGGATCATTAGATGTAGGTAAGGCCAGTACCGATTCTGTTGTTATGAGCAGTATTCTGATTCTGGTTGCCGACTTATTACTCACTCAATTGATGATGTCATGATAGAAGTAAAGAATTTAACTAAATCATTCGATGGCAGAGTTGTATTGAATGACATAAACATAGTTTTCGAAGCAGGAAAGACAAATCTTATCATAGGGCGTAGTGGTTCCGGGAAAACCGTACTTCTTAAAAACCTTGTAGGCTTAATGCGCCCAACTAGCGGACAAATACTGTATGATGGGAGAGACTTCACCAGAATGAAAACTGATGAAGTAAAAGCTCTGCGAGAAGAAGTAGGAATGATTTTTCAAGGCTCAGCATTATTCGACTCGATGACAGTATTTGAGAATGTAAACTTCCCCCTTATGATGTTCTCTAAAATGTCTAAATCGGAACAAGCCAAACGTACTCAATTTTGTTTAGAGCGTGTAAATTTAGGAGATGCCGGTCATTTGTATCCATCCGAGATAAGTGGAGGAATGATGAAACGCGCAGCTATAGCCAGAGCCATATCATTGAATCCTAAATATTTATTTTGCGATGAACCAAACTCAGGTCTCGACCCTCAAACATCATTGGTTATAGACGACCTCATTCACGATATTACTAAAGAATATAACATGACTACTATTATCAATACTCACGACATGAACTCAGTGATGGGTATTGGAGATAAGATTAATTTTATCAAAGAGGGACACCTAGAATGGCAGGGCACAAGTAAAGATGTTATGTCTTCTACAAATGAAGATTTTAACGATTTTGTATTTGCTTCAGACCTGTTCAAAAAAGTGAAAGCTGCCGAAAACGAAGGAATCAAACTTACTTAAAAAAATGAAAATAATATCATATAATGTAAACGGCATACGTGCTGCAGTAAACAAAGGCCTGTACCAATGGATCGAACAAGAGTCTCCGGATATTCTATGTTTACAGGAAATAAAAGCCATGGAAGATCAGATCAATCTTCTTACAATTCAATCATTAGGCTACCATTATTACTTCCATTCCGCAGAGAAAAAAGGATATAGTGGGGTAGGGATCCTAACGAAACAGAAACCTGATTTTGTAAAGATTGGAATGGATAATCCAGTCTATGATAAAGAAGGTCGTGTATTACGTGCCGATTATGGAGATATGACCGTTATCTGTGTATATATTCCATCAGGAACGATGGGAGATATACGCCAAGATTTCAAAATGGAATTCTTAGCAGACTTCACCAATTTTATCAACGACCTCAGAAAAACGAGACCACAATTATTAATCTGCGGAGACTACAATATTTGTCACAAACCGATTGATATAAACCATCCTGAACGTCATACAAAAAGTTCTGGATTCTTGCCCGAAGAACGTCAGTGGTTCGATGAATTTATCGACAGTGGTATGATAGATACATTTAGGGTATATGACCAGAGTCCGGAGAAGTATAGTTGGTGGAGCTACAGAGCAGGCGCCAGAGGCAAAAACTTAGGATGGCGCATCGACTATCATATTATTACAGAAGAAGCAAAACACCGTCTTAAAGGTGCCAAAATTTTAAATGAGATTGATTTTTCGGATCATTGCCCGGTTGTTGTCGATCTCGATATATAAAACAAAACAAAAGAATCTAGATATAGATTTAATAAATAACTAATAGCTTGTGATAAACAAGCTATTTTCTTTTTTATTTATTAATTTTGCATTCGAAAGTTCAAAACTTTGAACTAAAACGGCTTCTTAGTGTTAATCACGTAGTAAAACACTGAGATTTTGAATTTTATTAATAAAAAATATAATGGCGAATTTATTAAACATAAAAAACTTGCATGCAAACGTTGAAGGCAAGGAAATTCTAAGAGGATTAAATTTAGAAGTTAATGAAGGTGAGATTCATGCTATTATGGGACCAAATGGTGCCGGAAAAAGTACACTTGCTTCTGTGCTTGTAGGAAACCCTAACTTTGAAGTAACAGAGGGTGAAATAGACTTTAGAGGACATGACTTATTAGATCTAGATCCGGAAGACAGAGCGAGAGAGGGACTATTCCTAAGTTTCCAATATCCGGTAGAAATACCAGGGGTAAGCATGACAAATTTCATGCGCGCTTCATTAAACGAAATTCGTAAGTTCAGAGGCGAAGAACCAATAGCAGCATCTGAATTTCTTAAGCTTATAAAAGAGAAAAGAGAACTGGTAGAACTAGATAAAGACTTGGCAGGACGTTCTGTTAATGAAGGTTTCTCGGGTGGGGAGAAAAAACGTAACGAGATTTTCCAAATGGCTATGCTAGAACCTAAATTAGCTATACTGGACGAAACAGATTCAGGTCTGGATATTGACGCTTTACGCATCGTTGCAAATGGTGTCAACAAGCTAAGAAGAAAAGATAATGCTACAGTAGTAATCACTCACTATCAACGTCTTCTTGACTATATCAAGCCTGACATTGTTCATGTCCTATACAAAGGAAGAATAGTGAAAACAGCTGGTCCTGAATTAGCTTTAGAACTAGAAAAGAAAGGTTACGACTGGATTATTAAAGATTTTCAATAATGATAGAATCTCAATATATAGACATATTTAACCAATACAGAGAGACTATAGACAGTAAGTCTACTCCGGGGTTAAATAGCATGCGCGATAAAGCTTTTGAGGTATTCAAGGAACAAGGATTTCCTACAAAAAAACTGGAGGATTATCTTTATCTGGATGTTGCTGCAGAATTCCTGCCTGATTATGCATTGAATATAAACAGAGTCCCTTTCAAAGGGAATCCATATACAGCATTTAAGTGCGAAGTACCCGATTTAACAACCAATACTTATTTCGTACTAAACGATCTGTTTCATACAGAACACTTACCCCAAATAGAATACCCTAACGGAGTGTTTGTTGGTAGTTTAAGTGATTTTTCGGTACAATATCCGGAAGTTTTTGCTACTTACTACGGACAAATTGCAGATATGGAAAAACCTAGTGTTACAGCATTCAATACAATGTTTGTACAAGACGGGTTTGTTATCTATGTACCAAAAGGTGTCATCGTAGAACAACCAATACAGTTGATCAATATACTAAAAAGTAAGTTCAACTACTTGGTTAATCGCCGCATACTTATCATTGCAGAAGATGATGCTCAAGTGAAGTTGCTAATTTGCGATCATACTGTTGATGAATCACAATTCTTAGTTACTCAGGTGACAGAGATATTCGCCGGAAGGAATGCAATAGTAGACTATTACGACATGGAAGAAAATTCCGACAAAGTAACACGTCTGACAAATACATTTGTTAAACAGATGGAATCTTCGAGCGTATTAGCAAACAATTTGACATTCAATACAGGTGTTAGCCGTAATAACTTTAATGTGAAATTATCTGGCGAACATGCAGAAGCATATGTATGTGGAATGATAATTGCTGACCGAAATCAGTATGTTGACAACTTTGCATTCTTAGACCATCTTGTGCCTAACTGTACAAGTACACAGTTATTCAAATATGTTTTACAAGATGAAGCTACAGGTTCATTCTGCGGGCGTATCAGAGTAGAGAAAGATGCACAAAAAACAATGGCATACCAGTCAAACAACAATCTGTGTGTTTCTCCTAATGCTCGCATGTACGCGAAGCCACAGTTGGAAATATATGCCGATGACGTGAAATGTTCTCATGGTCTTACTACAGGACAGCTAGATGAAGAAGCATTGTTCTATTTAAGATCAAGAGGTATCTCTGAAGAGAATGCACGCTTGATGCTTATGCAGGCCTTTGCTGCAGGAGTCTTAGAGCATGTTCGCATCGACAGCCTTAAAGAACGTTTGACCGAATTGGTTGAAAAACGTTTCAAAGGAGAAAGAGCACGTTGTGGTAATTGCGAAATTTGCAAATAATCATAAATAAAGTTTAGTTACTAGTTCAACATTCTTGGCTAGTAACTATTTTTCTCACAACTATGAATGTAGAAAAAATTAGAGCCGACTTTCCTATACTTTCCACTACTGTTTATGGTAAACCCCTTATTTATCTAGATAATGGAGCCACTACACAGAAACCAAAGTGCGTAGTAGAAGAAATAGAAAAAATATATTACACCACGAATGCAAATGTGCATCGTGGTGTACATCATTTAAGCCAGGTAGCTACCGATTTGGCTGAAGAATCTCGTATTGTTGTACAGCAATTCATTAATGCAGAGCATAGTAAAGAGATTATCTTCACCAAAGGTACAACAGAGTCAATCAATCTAGTAGCCCATAGTTTTTGTCAACAGTTCTGCTCCGAAGGTGATGAAATCATCATTTCGGCAATGGAACATCATGCAAATATTGTATCGTGGCAGCTACAAGAGACGATTAGAGGAATTAAACTTAGAGTTATACCTATCAACGATAAAGGAGAGCTTATGTTGGACGAAATGAAGAAACTCATTACTCCAAGAACTCGCCTTATATCGGTCATGCATGTATCGAATGTACTGGGTACTATAAATCCTATAGAAGAGATTGTCTCTATAGCTCACAGTCACGACATCCCTGTTCTTATCGATGCTGCACAGTCAGTACAACATATCGAAATAGATGTTCAAAAACTAGATTGTGACTTTCTCGTTTTCTCGGGACATAAATTATATGGTCCGAATGGAGTAGGGGTATTGTACGGAAAAGAGAAGTGGCTGAATCAAATGCCCCCTTATCAGGGAGGAGGTGAAATGATAAGCCAAGTCTCGTTCAAAAAGACAACATTCAACGATTTACCTTTCAAATTTGAGGCAGGCACACCAAACTATCCTGATGTTATCGCTCTAGCTAAAGCTATTGATTACATAAAAAGCATTGGTCTAGATTCGATAAAAGCATACGAAGATCAATTATTAAAGTATTGTACAGACGAGCTTACTAAAATAAATAACATTCGTATATTTGGTACTTCTGATAATAAATGCAGTGTCGTTTCGTTCTTAGTAGGAAACATTCACCATTATGATATGGGTATGTTGCTAGACAAGATGGGAATAGCTGTTCGCACCGGACACCACTGCGCTCAACCATTGATGGAAGAGCTTGGTATAGAAGGTACTGTAAGAGCATCGTTTGCTTTCTATAACACTAAAGAAGAAATAGACAAGTTCATAGAAGGTGTAAAACGCGTTGTTACAATGTTTGAATAAGACAGCGCTTATTTTCAAAAAAAACATAATTATAAAAGTTTATTTTTATAATATAAAAGCTTTGTGTAAATTTGCAAACTAATTTTGAGTAGGATGAAAATTAAAATTCTGGGAGTACTGTTATTGACTATATTATTTTCTTCGTGTGGAGAATATAATAAAATATTAAAAAGTAGAGATGCAGAACTAAAATATACTTATGCAAAAAAGTATTTTGATGAGAAAAAGTATGGCAGGACTGCGACTTTATTAGATGAAATCTTAACAGTATATATGGGTTCTCCTAAAGAACAGGAGATATTATTTCTATTGGCCCAGTCTTACTTCTACGACGGCGACTATCCTACAGCCAGTACATATTACAGTCGATATTACAACAAGTTCCCTAAAGGAGATTATACTGAGTTAGCCCGTTTCAATTCCGCATATGGTCTATATTTAGATTCTCCAGATGTTAGACTAGATCAAACAAATACGATAAAAAGTATTCAGGAATTCAATAGCTTCTTAGAATATTTTCCTCAAAGCGAGAAAGCTCCGGAAGCAATGGATTTGATCTTCAAACTTCAAGAGAAACTAGCTTATAAAGAGCTATTAGCTGCTCGTCTGTATTACAATTTAGGACTATATATGGGCAATAACTACGACGCTTGTGTTGTTACAGCCAGAGAAGCATTGAAGAGTTATCCTTTCTCTGCCTTCACCGAGGAATTCCAAATATTAATCGTTCGTTCAAAATTTGAATTAGCAGAAAATAGTATCGAAGAAAAAAGAGAAGGTCGTTATCGTGACCTGATTGATGAGCATTTCAATTACAAGAATATGTTCCCTGAAGGACAATACACAAAAGAATCTGAAAAATATTATCGTCGTGCGCTAAAAGCATTAGGACAAGAAATAGATGAAATAGCAAACGAATCGGTACAAGAAGAATTAAGTAAATAAAAAATCAATTTATATATAAATTAAGGTAATATGGATTATAGAAAGTCAAATGCTCCAACTAATACAGTAACTAGAGATATGATGAGCCTATCTGAAGAGACTGGCAATGTATACGAAACTGTTAGAATTATAGGAAAACGTGCAAATCAGATTTCTGTTGAAATGAAGCAAGACTTGGATAAAAAACTACAAGAATTTGCATCTTACAACGACAATCTTGAAGAGGTTTTTGAAAACAGAGAGCAAATCGAAATTTCTCGTTACTATGAGAAGTTGCCTAAACCAACTCTAATTGCAGCTCAAGAATTTACAGAAGGAAAACTTTATTACAGAAATCCAAACAAGGACAAAGATAACTTCTAAGAAATGATACAACGTATTCAGACAATATTCTTATTGTTGACAGCTATATTTATGGCTTCTGCCGTATTCTGTCCATTATTCGAAATTGTTGAAGGAGGTAAACTAGCTCTGACTTTTCATTCTTTTGGAATAGGAAAAATGTTTAATGCAGAATATCCTACATGGGGAATTCTTACATTTGGTATTATTAGCAGTTTATTAGCTTTTATCAATATCTTTTTATTCAAAAAGAGAAAATTACAGATAAATATAGCACTTATAACAGCTTTATCTATTGTTGTTTATTTCATTGCAACTTTGGTATATCTTAATGCCTATCTGAGCAAACTAGAGAGTGATTATAATTTAAATATTCAATTTGGAATAATACTTCCTGTATTGGCTCTAATCTTTGATTTACTGGCAATGACCAGAATAAAAAAAGATGAGAAATTAGTAAAATCTCTAGATCGCATACGTTAAAAGCAGATCAACAAAATAATATATATTATATTTGAGAGCTGAATGGAATTATATCATTCAGCTCTTTCTTTTATTATATTGCTCCCTCAAAATAAGTTTTATGGAAAAATTACCAGATATAAAAGCTTTTCGCTTCAAAGATACATCCTTTGCCAGCTTAATGACTAAGCGCATCTTCAATGTTCTACTAATTGCTACGAAATATGACTCTTTCATGCTGGAAGATGATGGACGTATAGATGAACAGATTTTTAATGAATATACCTCATTAAACCTTAGCTATCCTCCTCGCTTTACTCAGGTAGTTACAGAAGAGGAGGCCTTAGCCGAACTGGAAGAAAATCACTACGAATTAATCATCCAGATGCCGAATATGGATGATGTTGACATGTTTGCTACTGCTAAGCATGTCAAACAACTGTATCCGGATATTCCTTTTGTAGTACTTACACCATTCTCGAGAGAAGTAACTAAGCGTTTATCATACGAAAACCTATCAGGAGTTGATTATGTATTTAGTTGGCTTGGCAATCCTGATCTTTTATTAGCCATTATAAAGCTGATGGAAGATGCTATGAATGTAGAACACGACACAGAGAGCGTAGGAGTGCAAATCGTTCTTCTGATCGAAGACTCTGTCCGTTTCTACTCTTCTGCTCTGCCTACATTGTTTAAGATCGTTATGGAGGAATCTATCAACTTCTCGAAAGAAGCCTTGAATGAACACCAACAAAAGCTTCGCATGAGAGGCCGTCCTAAAGTAATGCTTGCCCGTACCTACGAAGAAGCAGTTGATATATACACTACTTATTATAACAATATATTAGGAGTCGTTACCGACATGAGCTATTCACACAGAGGTACTAAAGAAAAATTAGCTGGCTACTCTTTCTCCAAATGGGTGAGAAGTCAAAAACGATTTGTACCAATTGTATTTACTTCTTCTGAACTCACCAATAAAGTATATGCAGATGAACTTGGTTGTACATTTATAGATAAGAACTCGAAAAGTTTTCCTAGAGACCTAAAAAAAGAAGTTATAAATAACTTTGGTTTTGGTGACTTCATTATTGTCAATCCAGAATCCAAAGAAGAAATACTCAGAATACGGAATCTTAAAGATCTACAGAAAAACATATTTAGTATTCCTACTGAGTCTTTAATCTACCACTTGTCGAATGACCACTTCTCTCGTTTCTTCTACTCCAGAGCCATGTTCCCAATGGCCGAATGGTTGAAACGTATAAAAGTGACAGACTACAAAAGCATGGATGAAGCAAGGGAGTTAATTTACGATATGATAATCAAGTATCGTAAAGTAAAAAATACAGGAGTAGTAGCAATTTTTGACAAAGATCGCTTCGACGAGTTCTCCAATTTTGCACGAATGGGGGATGGATCCATAGGAGGAAAAGGGCGTAGCATTGCTTTTATGGATAATATTGTAAAAGAACACTGGGAGCTAAACGACGATGACAATATACCTGTCAAGATACCAAGAACCGTAGTCTTGTGTACAGATATTTTTGATGAGTTTATGGAAACAAACGATTTGTATCCAATTGCTCTTTCGGATAAAACTGATGAAGAAATACTTGAACATTTTATTGAGGCAAGATTACCGGAGCGACTAATAGATGATTTTATAGCTTTCCTCGAAACGATTCAGTCTCCAATAGCAGTTCGTTCTTCAAGTCTTCTAGAGGACTCCCATTATCAGCCTTTTGCAGGAGTTTACGCCACTTACATGATTCCCATGCTCGAGAACAAAGAGGATACTCTTGAACAATTAAGAAAGGCTATAAAAGCAGTTTATGCATCTGTATTTTACAAAGATAGTAAAACTTACATGGCAGCTACTCAGAATATTATTGACCAAGAAAAAATGGCAATAGTAATACAAGAAGCTGTTGGAACAAGGTATGGTGATCATTTTTATCCAACAATATCAGGGGTAGCCCGATCATTAAATTTTTATCCTATTGGCAACGAAAAAGCAGAAGAAGGAATTGCCAATATTGTATTAGGACTGGGAAAATACATTGTAGAGGGAGGAGTTAGTATACGTTTTTCGCCATCTCATCCGCATAATATAGTACAACTTAGCAGCGTCGAATTTGCATTGAGAGATACACAACGTTTTTTTTATGCATTGGATATGAGAGGTTTAAATAACAACTTCACTACTGATGATGGTTTTAACCTTTTAAAATTAACGATTAAGGATGCTGAAAAGGATAATTCTATCCGATATATTTCATCAACCTACGATCCTGTAGATCAAGTTATTTATGACGGTTATTATGAAAGTGGACGAAAGATAATTTCATTTGCCAATGTTCTGCAACATAATGTTTTTCCTCTAGCGGAAATTCTACAAAGAATTCTGCAAATTGGTGAACGGGAAATGGGACGTGCTGTTGAAATCGAATTTGCTGTTGATTTGAAAGAAAAAGGGGAGGGCTCTTTCTACTTATTACAGATCAGACCAATAGTTCAAAATAAGGAGTTGCAAGTAGAAGATCTTTCACAAATAAAACCAGAAGACGAAATATTACATTCTAACAATGCTTTAGGGCATGGCATTATTAATGATATTCATGATATTGTCTATATAAAAACGAAGTCTTTCAATGCAATAAACAATTCTAAAATTGTATCTGAAATAGATAATCTGAATAGTAACTTCTTAAAACAAGAGAAAAACTATATCCTTGTAGGTCCAGGTAGATGGGGTAGTAGCGACTCTTGGTTAGGAATACCCGTTAAATGGCCACAAATATCGAATGCCCGTATCCTAGTAGAATTAGCTCTCGATAATTATAAGATAGAACCAAGTCAGGGAACGCATTTCTTCCAAAACCTGACGTCTTTTGGTGTTGGTTATTTTTCTATCAATCCATACCTTGAAAACGATGGTATCTTTAATGAGGACTTTTTGAACGAACAGCCAGCAATATACGAATCTGAATTTATACGACACGTACATTTTTCATCTCCAATGATAATAAAGATCAATGGAAAGAAAAATATAGGTTCAATATTAAAGCCTGAAATATAAATAGATAGTATATATTCATAATTTAGCTAGAATAAAGAACTGTAAAAATCAGGACAAACACTTGTCTTTTGGATAAAAATTTATATCTTTGCAATCGCAAAACCAAAAAGGTTCCTTGGCCGAGTGGCTAGGCACCGGTCTGCAAAACCGTCTACGGCGGTTCGAATCCGCCAGGAACCTCAGAGTCTCGGCTCAAACAAACGCTAATCCTCTTTAAATAAGTCGATTAGCGTTTTTGTTTAAAAGTGATTTTAACATCTTGCACAGTATTTGCACAATATTTATATCTCCACACCTATTTCAACCTATCCAAGTTAATGAAATGATAAGTCGGCTTACTATCACCAAGGTAGTTGCATGAACAACCAATGTGAGGCAATTGAAGATTATACTTTTATTACTAAAATCATTAAAAGAGAAATTCTTAATCTTTTGACGTAAATACATCTCAACTTCGATAATTTAGTCCTAGCTTTGTCATGGTTCAGCTTGTGACTTACGAGATTGAAGAACTGTTTTATAGAAATTCGGCTCGTTAATGAAAGTTGCATCTTGTGTTCACTGAGTCCAAAATTGGATTGGGTGATTTTAAACCATGCTTCATCCATGTTTTTTATCTCTCTCGGTTATCTCTTCTTGATTTCTTACCCCATCTACTCAATATTGGAAAATTCGTCAAAATAAGCTTTTAAAAAGATCGGCTTATTTTAAGACGATTTAAGAGTGGATAATTCTTGAGATGAGAAGTGTTCGTCTTTAATGCAAAAGTGTCGTAAATCAATCCGCAGATAGCTTAAATTTAATTTTAAGGATATTTGTAAACCTACCCTGATTGTAAATATGTCGTATTTGCCACTTTTTAGCCCCTATATGATATTTTTAATAAGTTAACCTAGCCTAGCTAGTCGAAGAACAGAGAAAGTCGCTAAAAACTGATTTAATTAGGTCGATAAGGAGATTTACATTTTCATTATCATTTACATTTACATTATTATTATCATTAGGTTGTTTTAGGTTGTTTTTTCATAAGAATAATAAACACCTGATATATTATTTTAAAATAATATTCTTTTTCCTTTCTAATCTCTATTTCATTTATTGTAATAATCGTCCTTGTGGTTTAGTTGGTTTAACAGGAATAAAATCTTGTTGAGAAAATAAATCATTCTTGTTTTTATAAACCTGATTCATTTTTTGAGTTAAAGCATTACTAAATGTGCTTTTCCAATCTAAAGTTATACTTCTACTCTTTTTCTTATTCTTCCATCCTGCTTCAGTACCCCAGAAGTCTTTAAATGATTTTTCCAAAGACAGTCTAATGTCAAGATTGTGATGAAACCTTTCTCTTTCTTTTAGAAACTCAACATCAGCTATTAGATCATAATAAGCCTTAGTAGCTTCGTCTAGGTAAACATTAAAGTCATCCCTCCACGTTTTCTCTATAGGAGATAAACATTCTTCTCCTTCTTTACATTCTTTACATTCTTGTAGTGTGTTCACTCGTTGTTCGGTCGTTGTTCACTTGTTGTTCACTTGATTGATATTCACTCCAATTAAGTATTGATATTAAGCGGTTTGTGTTTGTTTTTTGTTGTTCGATTTGTCTCTCTATCTTTTCAAAATAGGTCAGAGTCCTCTCTATTTTACTCTCGCTTATTCCTGTTTCTATAGATAATTGTTTTCTTCCAACAGTAAACTGACCAGCTTTACAAAAAACAGGTTTACCACCAAGCATTTCTTCCCTACCTGTATGTGTTGCTTTAAGTAATAAGTGAATCCATAAATGAACACGTTGAGAATCGGTATTGTAAAATGCTTTTTTTGTTAATCCTCTGTATAATTTTACCCATCCTTCACTCATACTCCAATATATTTATATCCTTCAAGTTTATCAATTTGTCTTTCAATAGCTTCTTTGTATTCTCCAAACACTCCTGCATAACTATTTGCTATTCCAGCTCTAAGTAATTGCTGAAACCCTGTTATCGCAACCTCTCTTAACGTTAAGTCTTTTTCTTGTTCTTCTGTCATAATTTAAAATTTTTAATGTCTAATAGTTTGTTCTCTCAATTCTAATTTAACTCCAACACAATATAATATGAAATTCTCAAATAATTCATAATCAAAGATAAAAAAGTGATGCTGCCTAGATTCACCATGACAGGTTATCTGCTTAGCGAAATTCAGTACTCTGTTTATATCCCAGTAATTGGATGTCATTAAAATATTTGCAGTAACCTTGCTTAGTTGGTCAGGCGAGAACCAAATTTGCGAAAAATAATCAGATTCGTAATTATCTGTTAGGTAATCTTCGCAATTTGCTACTGCGTCTTTCATTACTTTGTTGAGTGTACTCGGTTTAATTGTTGTTGCTTCCATATTATTATTATTTAGCTTATTTATTTGTTATTACTGCACCGCCAAAGAACGGCATATCAGGGTGCTTCTGCTTCCATTCGTTAATAAGGTCTAACCCTTCGTCAGTGCCTAAGAACTCTTCAAAATCGCCTGCAATGCCTAAGGCTCGCACCATATCATCAGCATTGATGCGTATTTCACCTGTAAGTTTGTTTTTAATAAACGTAATCGGGTAGCCTTCAAAATAGGAGGTATAATACTCGTTTATCCAATCCTCGCTTGTCTTTGTCAATTCCGCCATGTTATTTGATTGTTGTGTTCTGATCTTCCTTAACTTTACACCTTTGATTAATTTTGTATTCTTTATACTGATGAGTTATTTCGCTTAACGTAGTGATACGATTTACAGCCTCAAATATGACTTCAAAATTTTCATTTATAAGTTCTGTTTTATCTTCTCCACATAGAGTTTCGTCTTGCTCAATCAAAGATTTATGGTTTAAAAATATACTGTTTAATGCCCCGACAAGAAGGTTTGTATCCATATTAAAAAGCCCCATAGACATGTCTATGGTTCGTCCGATAAAAAGAAATGTCATTGTTTGTTCTTTATTCTGTTTCATAATCATTTAATTTTTAAATATTTATTAATTAATCTGCTCGCATTGTATAAGTTAGTCCCGATAAAGCCGTAATATAGTAGCATAGTGCTGACCGCTTCGCCTGTGTATTCTGCTGTCATTAAGAGTAAGCAGATGAGAAAATAGATTGCTGATAGTGGTTTCATGTGATTGTTATTTGATCCGTGATGTTAAATAATATCGCAAATATAACACTAGGAATCACATCTAACAAATTTTTCAGTACTTATTTTGACCTATCATGTTATTTTAATCTCAAATTGTGATTCTTCGAGTTAATTATTATATCTTTGCATTGTAACATTATAGATCACAAATATGAATTATAGAATTAAAGACTTATGTAAGGAAAAAGGAATAACAATCGGGGATTTATCGGATAAGGTAGGAATTGCACGGGAAAGTATAAGCCGTATTATCGGAGGTAACAATACCTCAACTGATACCCTCCAACGTATCGCCTCCGCCCTTAATGTTCCAATCACCGATTTATTCGAGCAACCTCAACAAAACATAATCACTTGCCCTAACTGTGGAACTGAGTTGGAGGTGAAAAAGAAATTGTAAAGAAATTTCTATATCTTTATCTATGTAATGTAACTCGTGATATGTTTTTTATAAATTTATATGTATAAGTTGCATAGTATTAAAAATAAAACAATTATCTTTGTATACAGTTTATAACAAACTAAATTTATATAATTATGAAAAAGCATCAAGAAAAACGGATGAATGCACTTGAAAAGATGCTTGAGGATAAGAAAGCACTATTGAAGTGTATACGAGAAAATGGGGATATAAAAAAAGTTTTAGATGAAAGAAAGATCAGACTTTCAGCTCCCATATAATTTTACAAGAAACGAAGATTTAGTATATTCTTTTGTAACAGACGGCGGTATAAAATATATCGCCCTCTTTATTCCTAGTGGGTGCTATGATGAAAATTTGGAAAACACATACAATTTTAACTTTGAGCCAGAAGTCCCCAAAAATAAGAATATACATGACCCTCGCATAAAAGAGACTATAATTTCTCTTATCGAACAATTCTTTATTTCAAATATTAATTCTGTAATTTGCGTCTGTGATAGTATAGATGGTCGTGAACTTTGTCGGAGAAGATTATTCGATAAATGGAGAAAAGAATATAGTTATAGACTGAAACATATACACAAAGAAGATATTGAAAAAGAAGGGAATTATTATACTCTGTGTGCATCTTTACTAATTCATCGAGACAACCCGAATATAGAAAAAACAATCAAGTCTTTTATAGAATTGACCGATCTACTAATTGACTAACAATCATGGATAAACTAATAATAGCATTTCTCAAAGGAGCATGGAAAGGATTAGTGATAGTAGTATTGCTTATTCTGATAATTAAAGCGTGCGTATAGCAAAAAGGTGCTACCCATTACAGATAGCACCTACAAACTAAAAACGCTAAAGAAAATTAACCGGCCGATATTTTTAAATCGGTGCCGTCTCTCCAGACTACCCCTTTAGATTTTGGGTCAGATGTATCCATATGATCGTAATCTAAGATCAATCTTCCTTTTCTTAAATAAATGCCAGCAGCGTTAATCTGGGTGGTAGCCTCATCTCCAAAAAAGAATTGTAACAGGGATAAATTCTCGCTATACCATAACCGCATAGAGACATTCCCGTGATTGTCATACATAAATAAACTTTCATTTTCGGGGTCTATCTCAAACCGATTGCCTGAAGTTTTACTTTGATATTTCCCTACAACTTGAATATTTCCATCTTTATCCCAACGTATATTCCCACTAGCCAACTGTCCCGAACCATCCGTATTGAGTAATATCTTTCCGTTAGCAATTGAAACCATTCCACTGAATCGTCCTTCGTTAGCATAGATTGTTCCTGAGAACACTCCATCTGTAGCCATTATAGTGCCTCGAATAAAAGCGTTATTTGCCACTAGTCCACCCTCGTGAGAGATAACACATCCTGCCACCTCTCTACCTTGTGTATTACTTGTATCTTTATAATTTATCAGAGCATTGAATGCAGACTCCAAACTACCCCCAGCCCAAAAAGCGACATTCTTTCCTAAATGTGGGGAATTTGGAAATTCGTTCACTTTAGGCGGTAGTGTTTGACGGATATTCTTAAGTTCTTTTAGTTCGTCCTCTATTTTAGAGGATGAGGAATCGACAACTTTTAATCTTGCCGCCTTGAGTTTTTCAAGACTTTCGATCTGTTTGTCCGTCTCTATAGCCTTCTTATATCTCTCACTAAAATTCATTATTCTTTTATTATTTCATTCTCTACTTCTGTGACTATTACTTCTTTCTCTTCTTTTTGCTCGTACTTGTTGGCAAAATCAATAAGAAACTCTCCAAATCTTCGAGCATCTTCGGTATCAACACAATGCCATGCACTTACAGATAAATCCATTTTTTTGTCATAGCCAGCTATCTGGAAATAAATATAATCTTTACCTTTGATCTGTACATCAAACATCTGGAGGGATGTTTCTTGATTTGCATTGATTAGCTTTCCCTCATCTATCATTTGTAAAATATCCATATTATTTTTCTGTTTTAGTTTTTTCGGATTCTATTATGTGTTTTATAAATTGGTTTAGCTGTTTACGAGTAAACCAGATCATTTCAATATCTTTACTTTCCCAATATTTCACGGGTTTATAATCCTCTGAAAAGTCCAGAGCATCTTCAAAATAGTTCTTACTCATTATTCTTTATTTAATTCGTTTTTAGCATTTTTGTAAAGTATACACTCGCTACACTTAAGCGGTCTGTAGAAGCTGACTTTAGATTCTTCTGTTTCTTCATCTTGCTTTTTCATCTGCTGAAGGTCTGCAAGTTTCATCAATATCTCAGACTTCCTTCTCGGCTCAGTTTCTTGATTAGCTAATAGATTCAACTCTCGAATAACATCATCCTTGCTGCGTGTATCTGATTCAGCCGTACTTTGTTCTATAGCTGTGAACCTTCTTGCTCTTTCTACGTCTAAAAAAGCTTGAACTTCAGGGCTATTGATCCACCTACTAGACTGCACATTTAGACTGTTTTTGTTGGCTGTGAGTTTTTTGCCTCTACTGGCTAAGTAAGCATTAATGCGATCATTGGTATAGATATAGCCTATCAAAGCGAACTTCTCTAAATCGGATAGTTTAGATATAAGTGTTTCTTTTTCGGTCATGTCGTGTTAATATAGGTTTTAGTAAAAAATCTTTTTCTCAGTAGAAAGTGCGATATGGGAGGAGGTGAAAAGGGGATCACCCCCACCCATACGATTGCTATTGATCTACTAATATGCGGTGTGTATTATTTATGATATACTGCAAGTTCACAATTCCTTGCGTCGCATCTGTACTCAATCCACAAGCGACAAACATAGGAGCAAGTCCTTCCATTAGACTAGGAATAACGTGCAGTGCTTTTGTGCTATACTCTGCAAAGCCGTTTTCGATCTCAAAGTTTCTGACCTTTACAAGTGTTTCGGTTGCTTCATTCAATAGCTTCACATACTCTCTATCTGTATCTGTGAAGCTTCTGACTCCGATAGTTTCGATATGTTGTTCTACTTCTTTTAAATCGAATATTATACGATTTTTAACCTCAACCAATCTAATCGGAATAGACTGTAATTGATTAAACAGCCAGATATTAATACTTTCTAGTCTGTTGGCTATATCATCAAATGATTGCTTAACTCGTTGCATTTCTGCTTTTGGAATAAACTTCAAAGTCTTAGTATAATCAAGATAAGCCTTATTCATTTCGACTCTAATAGCGTCATTTGAGCCTCTCATCTTATTTATAAGAGTTAAGCTAAATTCAAGTCCTTCAGTCTCTATCTGTTCCTTTATGTCATTATTTAGCTTATCTTCTATGCTTATAAGCCTCTCTTTGTAAGATGACCTCTTTGCTTCATCTATCCATTGTTGTGGTAATTCAACTCTTTTAAATGTGATCTTGTTTTTCATTTTCTCTGCGTTTTTTTTGTTTATACTCTTCATATTTCCTTTTAACTATTTCTTCCGGTGATAACTCCATATCATTGATCACTGGCAGTTTGCCTTCTCTTTGTTTGCGCTCCTTATATTCAGCGAAAGTGTTATTGCTATTCATCATCATTTATATTTTTATCTTTGTCAAACTCAAATATCTTTTTTCGTCTATTGTAGTATTTAGAAATAAATGCTTCCCTTTTCTGTTTGTTGCCGAAATAGAACATAGTTTGGCTATCTATTTTCAACTTATACATCTTAGAAATATCAGGTGATTTGATGCCTAATTCATCTAATCGCTCTCGATCTCGCTGGGCTTCCAAGACCGCAGACGATTCAACATCTTTGAGGTAAACTATACTCATGTATTTATACGGTTTATTTTTGTGTAGTGAAATAATGTGCCATATGTCCCGATATAGGACATACTGCTTTGGTTAGTCTTGTTATTAATCCCCTTCTCTCTAATTCTGCAATGTATCTACAGATATTTGGACGGGATATTCCTGTGTCCTTCTCACATTTATACATCGTGGTGGTATGCTCCCGAAAGTATTTTAATACCATTTGTTTTTGAATGGAAGTATAGCTATCTTTATTCTGTGTGGAATTGGGGGCTTTTGCTCCCTTTTTTGTTTGTGTCATGTGTTAGTGTTTTAGTATTTTTTTCTCTATTAATGCAGCATCAATATCACTTCTCCGAAATAGTACTCGCCCATTGATCTTATGTGCTTTTATTCTACCAGCATTAACCCAGTTGTTTAATGTCTGGACAGTGACAGAACACAGAGCTGCAGTCTCCTGCCTGCTTAAATACTGATCTGCTTCTTTGTCCTGTTTATTCTGTTCTATTGCTTTTAAAACGGCTCCTTCTATCATCTGGAGCAATTCTTCCTTATTGTAACTAATTAATATCATTTCCCTATTATCTGCCATATCTCCCTCTTTTTATTAATTATTGATTAACAACTCTATTACTTTCAATCACTCTGGTTATTTCTGATTGTTCGAATAGTACCCGCCCTCCGATTTTTACGCAATTAATCCGCCCCTCATTCATCCAATTGTAGATGGTTCCTTTACTAACTCGCATTAGTTCACATACTTCTTTTAATGTTTTTAATTCACTGCTCATTATTGTTTTTGTATTTATAAATAAAAAAAAGTCCAATACCCCCTTTTAAAGGAATATTGGACTGTATCGTGTCTCTTATTTTATTGTCTTATCTAACTATTATAAATATACAAAATTGTTTAATATGATGCAAGTATGGTTTATAGCGTCAAACTAAGTCTAATTAGCTGCTTTTATTTTCATCTCTACACGTTGAAAATATCCGCTATCTGCTAACATGGCTTTTTCTTTGTTATTTAATTTCAAATATGTTTTTAATTGTTCCTCGCTTTCATGACCTGATATAGCAATAATATCTGACAGCTTGCAGCCTGCCTTTTGCATGTTGGTACATAAAGAACGACGTGCAGTGTGTGTTTTTACTAGATCACAAAAGCGTTTCGGTGTGGTTGCCTCCATCCCCGCTTTATTTTGCGTTATATCAACTAGTTCTGTAAACCCTGCTTTTTCGCATATTTTCTTTATGTAGTCGTTTATTTTTTGGTCGTATGTTTTAGGTAGTTCTCCGTTATATTTGTCTAGTATAGTTTTAACTCTCCAATCCAAAGGGATATAAACGGTCTTATCTGTTTTTTCTTGTTTTAGTTCAATGTATTCCAGCCCATTAGATAAGGTAACTATCATCCTGGAATTAATCCGCTTATAATCACTAACACGTTGTCCAGTCAAACAACCTACTATAAATATATCTCGAACCTTTTCCCATGCAATATTGTCTGATAAATTCATGTTATAGAGTATATTAACACGCTCATCCGAAAGATAAACATTATCTACATCTTCATAGTTTGCGGCAAAGTCTTTGTTTTCTATCTCTCTATTATTGTGAAGTTTCATGTCTTTTGCTGCATACATGACTGTCTTTAATACTTTAATCATTCTTCCCACAGTGTTTGCAGAATATTTACGATCAAAGAGTAGATAATTAGTGAAGTCTCTATAAAAATCCATCGTAATGTCATCAAAATCTACTATAACTTTTCTAGTCTCTTGATAGTTTTTTAATTGAGAATGAAAGCCTTTGTAGCTTTTTATGGTACCTTCACTAACTTTTCTATTTGAACGTTTTTTTAGCCTTTTCCCTGTTTCTAAATCATTGATATATGATGATATGAAAGTGTTTAGTGTGTATGTTATCTGAGGTATAGCAGGTTTTAAGCTACTATAAAATGAATCTGTGACTTTTTGTAGCCAGTCGCTCCCGAATTCGCCTGTGTGGTTGTTGTAAGAGGTTGTAACATAGTCACTAAGATTACTTAGTAGATCATTAGTTTCGATTAGTTTTTCATTGGCAATATTTATTTTATCTATAATATCGTTCTGCACCTCAATAGAGTAGGAGCGGAAGTCTTTCGGTTTACTCTCCAGTTTTAAACGTTGGTTGTCTTTATCCCATTTTTCAATGTTTACAACAGTTTGCAATGTTGCATAAAATTGGCTGTCTCGATCTATGCTAAATCTTGCTCGTAGATTTACATGTTTAACTTTCTTGTTAGATGAGCGGAAGAACAATCTTAAAGTAGCCATGATATTGTAGTGTTTAATTTTACACAAGATAACTATTTTTCTTTTAACTTGCACAACCTTGCACAACCAAAGTTTTATTTAGTTTTATCTTATTATCTGCGAAAAGTAAATAAATATTGATTGTCAATGCTTTGTAATTTGTATATTTTACTTTGAAAGTGAATAAAGTATAGTTTTGAGGTTCGCCAGGAACCTCGAAGTACATTGAAATATTAGAAAATAATTTCTAATCTTTCTTTTTTAGATCGTTGTAGTTTTATATTATTCCTTTTTCTATTTCGACTTTTATTTTTCTCAGTTCATTGGGACTCATTCCAAATTTTTCTTTAAAAAGTCGATAAAAAGTAGTATTTGAGGAGAAACCGGAGTCACGTATAATGTATGTTACAGGAATAGTATTATCAATAATAAGTAGACGACGAGCATAATCTAATCTGTAATTATTTATATAATCCATGAACGTTTTTCCAGTTTCAGCTTTCACAGCATCAGCTAAATATTGTCTATTCGTTCCTAATATAGATGCTATTTCTTCTCTATTCAATTCACAGTTTCTAAATGCTTCCTCTTCATTCATATACAGTTCCAACTTATTAAATATACTACTTTCTTTACTTAATATCTCTTCTGCATTTGTTGTTGAAACAGTAGATTTTGTCATCTTTATATATGCATCGACTTCTTCTCTTTGCTTATATAACATCTTGTTTTTTTCTTTCAGAGATTTAGTATTACGTCTCACAATATAAAGTATTGATATAAGCAAAATAGTAATAATAAGAAGCGCTATAATTACCATCTGACTTCTTTCTAGTTTAATTTTATCTTTCACTTTCTCTATACTAGCTTTTTCTAATTCATATGACTTTGACAGCTCCGATATTTGTAAGGGAATATTTTTTTTGGAAACCGAATCCTTATAATGAATAAAATCAGATTGTAATTCAAGAGCTTCATCCAACCTTCCTGCTATTTTTAAAACATCAATTTTCTGTCTTGTTATTTCAAAAAAAACTTCTGGATTGGGCTCCTTCTCTCTGAAGTAAAGCAAAGATTCATCAAAATAAGCTAAAGCTTTATCATATTCTTTCAATAAAGCATAATATTCTCCTTCCATTCCCTTTAATTCATATTGACCAGCTTCATACTCTATCAGATCTGCATAGTGTTTAGATTTATCAATATGTGATTTACTTTTTTCGGTATCTCTCATTCCAATATATACACCTGCATATATTAAATTTATTCTAAACTGATAAAGATTAAATACCGCTTCTGGCAGAATTTTCTCATTTCTATTACTAAAATCTTCCATTATTACACAAATTTCCAGGGCTTTATCATATTCTTTCTTATAGTAAAACAAACCTGCTAAAGGGTCGTACAGTCTTAATAAGGTTTGTGAACTGTCATCGTCTCTTAATTTAAATAAGCTTATTGCTTTTTCCAGGTTTTCCTGTGCCAAATCATACTCCTCTGATAAAATATAAGCAATTCCTAATAAATTATAAGCATCAATATCATTAGCTTTATCAACCTTATTTTTTAAATAATATTTAAGATTATAAATAGCTAAATCATAGCATCCCATATTTAAGTATAAGATACTTAAATAGTAATAACCTAAATATGTATTTTTAATATTGTATTTATCATACGTTTGATCAGCCAGTCTAACATAAAATATAACACTATCAGAACTACTAGTTATCATGTAATAACTAGCTCTTACATGATAACTTTTAGCTAGATATTCCATATTCTTTTGACTTTTAGCCTCTTGTTCTATCTGTTTAGAAATATCCAACAACTTTTCAGTATTAGCATAAATATCAGCAAGTTCAAGTATTAGTTCCAATTTTCTTTCACCCTTAGCTTTATCTATTTTCTGCAATAGTAAACTATCAGTTTGAGCTGAAAGAGAACAGATTGTTGTAAAAGAGAATAGTATAAGGACTATTACCCATTTATTAAATTTCATTGTATACATATATGTGTGTGTATTCTTTCTGTAACCATATTACAAATATGACAAAATATAATGGCTCAAACTGATTATCAACATAGAAAAAATAACACTGAATATAAGCAGATTGAAGTAATGGTATGTTAAATTGCCCTAATGATATATCCTTTTGTCGTGATGGCAATATATTTTGAAGTAATGGATGATATGTATTTTCCTCAATTTCTACTTTAGCATCTGATATAAATTATAACAATATTAACACCGAAACACCTTGTTATTAGATCAAAACTCACACAATAATAAAATATATGATACAGATGAATAGACTTTACTTAAAACTAATGAGCATTACTACTATTTTGTTAATACAAACTTCTTCTTTAAATGCACAAGTTACCATTGGATCAGGGAATAAACCCTCTGAAGGAGCACTCCTTGATCTTAAACAAAATACAAATACTATGGCTAATTCGTCAAAAGGGTTAGGGCTGCCGAGGGTCAACTTGACAGATAGAGGCAACTTATATCCCATGTTTATAGAGGATTCAGACTATCAGAACAATATAAATGGGAAGAAAAATGAAGAGGATGCATCCCATATAGGCTTGGTTGTATACAATCTGAATACTGATTTTTGTGAAGAACTCTATCCAGGAGTTCAAGTGTGGGATGGAAGTAAATGGATGCCTCTATCCAAAGGAGTTTTCCCTAGTGAAACAGATATTTTAATTGATGAACGTGATCCTGCTAAACCTGTACAGTATAAAGTAGGTAGATTCAAATATGTACTACCTGACGGAAGAGTTGCTGATGCCGGATGGTGGATGTTAGAAAATCTACGAGCTGAGATATGGCCTGATGGGAATACTACTGATTTAAACATTTCTAAAGGGCTGCCTGTGCAACAGTACACTCCTGAGCATACACAAGCTCGTTATTACTATCCCAAATACGATGAAGAATATTTTCTTAATCATCCCCAGCATGGTTATGTATATAATTGGCATGCTGCAGCAAGAACATCAACACTTCCTGAATATGCAAGTGAAGCTACCAAAGGGCAAGGTATTTGCCCTAATGGTTGGCATCTACCAACACAAGAAGAATGGGATTTTCTAAGCGATATTATTTACTATAACCCTTGTCCATATGCTCATAGTAAAGTAAATGAGAATTTTGGGTATAATATGCAATCACGAGAGTATACACCCAATGGTGCTAGTCGGACAACTGAGCAAGGGGGATTTGATAGTCCATTATTAGGATGGATATATTTCGATAATGGTTTAGATGAAAACGGTAATATTAGGGGACTTCAGTCTAAATGGGTAGGAGAAAGAGGAATCTACTTATCAAGCAATAAACAACTTTCTTTTACTCTCCTGGCCGATCAAAATTCAGTAGGCTTTTGGGTTGGGAATACAGGATTTTACCCTATAAGATGCAAGAAAGATGATACTGTGAAATCATCTGAACCGATAAAAAAGACAAGTGAAATTCAACATGATAATATTATAGAATAGGAAAAGTAATAACTATGTTAATATACTACTTTAAATAAACATAGAGACTCTTCGACCTTTGAAGCAAAGTTCAACACAAATACATTACATTATTTAATTCTCAGATCATAAAACATGAATATATATTAACAATATATTCGAAACGACAATCATTAAATGTACATAAGTCCTTGCTATGTGTGTGTGAAAGGACTAAAAGGGTATTGACTGTGAAGTTAGTACCCTTTCTTCTTATAAACTATATTCTCAGATAAAACTTATAGCTGAAATCTTCTTTTTTGATTTAGCTTACTATACCTTGCTTCACTATAGGTAGCTAGCAAAAATAGAGATAAATACAAATATACTCTTAATCGCTACTACAGACTGATAGAGATTTATTTAGTCTTAGTTATCCCTCTTTCATCGTTAAAATTACCGACCCATAAAACATTAATAACGATTTTATCTGTCCTTTGATAGCCTGAAGTAAAGCTTCATCGTAATCAACATAAAAAATAAATTTATATTGGTCATCAAAATTTAAACCCACAGATGATACTCCTTCCATTTTAGAAATGGAATGTATTATAGTATCAATATTAGATTTATTTACCGGATTTAATGCTTCTATTATAATTTTAGACTGTACCATATTTGATTCCTTTTTATTTTTCAAATGTAGAAACTCTCATTTTTTATAAAGCATCTCTTAACTTAATATCACTTTTGAAAAGCTTTTTTATTAGTTATATAGCCTCAACTTAGAATTATAAAAGCATAATATTTTTCGCTATCAAAAAGAAATTCACAAAACCTATTAACTTATAGAACTTTATACCCCAACAACGTGTTAAAAAGACAGGAATAGTATATCTTTTAATAAATTCAAAATTAAAAGTCCATGAAAATACACGAACATCAAGCCAAGCAATTATTTTATTCTTATGGAATTCCCGTAGAAAAATTCATTTTGAGTAAAACTTCTGAAGAATCGTTGAATGCATACAATACAATGCCCACTGAAAGAGTAGTGGTAAAGGCCCAAGTCCTTACAGGTGGTAGAGGAAAGGCTGGAGGGATTAAATTAGCCAAGACAAAAGACGAAGTAAAGTTATATTCTGAGGCTATCCTCAATATGAGCATAAAAAATCTACCCGTTCGGAAAGTAATTATAAGTGAAGCTGTAAATATCAAATCCGAATATTATATAAGTTTTACCATAGATCGTAATGCGAAATCGGCTGTATTAATCCTAAGCGACGAAGGGGGAATGGATATAGAAGAAGTGGCTGTAAAAAAGCCGGATAAAATATATAAATTTCCGATAGATCCCAGTATAGGCATACCTGATTTTCTTGCCCGTAAGTTTGCTCTTTCCATCTTAGATGATATTTACTTAGTCACCCAGCTTGGGCAGATAATACAGAAACTATACCAATTATTTATAGACAAAGATGCTTCGTTAGCAGAAATCAACCCTTTAGTCCTGACTGACGAAAATAAATTAATTGCTATAGATGGAAAAATGATGTTTGATAATAATGCCCTTTATAGACAACCCGATTTACAAGAATTCTTTGAGCCAACAGAAGAGGAATTAATAGAAGCTAATGCTAAAGAGAAAGGGTTCAGTTATGTCCATCTGGAGGGGAATATAGGATGTATGGTGAATGGTGCGGGGTTAGCTATGGCAACAATGGATATGATCAAATTATATGGTGGAACTCCTGCTAACTTTCTAGATATAGGTGGAAGCTCCAATCCTCAAAAGGTAATAGATGCAATGACATTACTATTAAAAGACCCTCAAGTTAGGGTTGTTTTGATAAATATATTTGGAGGAATTACTCGTTGCGATGATGTAGCTTCAGGGCTAATCAAAGCATTTGATCAACTCAAAACAGATATTCCTGTTATCGTTCGCCTTACAGGAACCAATGAACAAGAGGGACGTAAAATATTAGAAAACACTCGATTTAAAGTAGCAGAAACTATGAGTGAAGCTGTTAGTATGGCTGTTAAAAGTATCTGAAAGTTTGATTCTTTATCTCCTGATTAAGTTTATATCTAAAAAAAATGAATTATGAGCATCTTAATAAATAAAACAACAAGATTGATCGTACAAGGAATAACCGGACGAGATGGGAGATTCCACACTCAAAAAATGAAAGCTTATGGCACGAATATAGTAGGAGGGACCTCTCCCGGAAAAGGAGGGACTTCAGTAGAAGGAATTCCCATCTTCAATACCATGTATGAAGCAGTAGAACAAACCAAAGCTAACACTTCAATTATTTTTGTTCCTGCCCGTTTTGCTGCTGATGCTATGATGGAAGCAGCCGATGCAGGCATACAATTAATCATATGTATATCCGAAGGAGTGCCTACCTTAGATGTCGTGAAAGCATATCATTACATTAATTCAAAAGGAGCAATGCTAATAGGTCCAAATTGTCCGGGTTTGATGTCTCCTGAAGAATCTCTGACAGGAATATTACCCGGACAAATTTTCAAGAAAGGAAATATTGGTGTGATAAGCAGAAGCGGAACTTTAACATATGAGATTGTTTATCACCTCACAAATAAAGGCTTGGGACAATCTACCGCAATAGGAATGGGAGGAGACCCTGTCGTTGGACTATATTTCTGTGAATTATTAAAGATGTTCCAAGGTGATCCCGAGACTGAAGCGATTGTATTGATTGGCGAAATAGGAGGCAATGCAGAAGAGCAAGCTGCCGAATATATAAAAAAACATGTATCGAAACCCGTTGTGGGGTTTATAGCCGGTCAGGCTGCACCTGTAGGAAAGCAAATGGGACATGCAGGTGCAATCATATCAAGTGGATCAGGTACAGCTCAAGAGAAAATATCTGCTCTGGAAGCAGCCGGAGTAAAAGTAGCAAAAGAGCCTTCTGAAATACCAGAAATGCTAATTGAAAGACTTTGTAATAAATAAAAAATGTTATTTTTAATTTTCAAGAATAACTTAATAAGATAGAAAACTCAATTCTATTTGTACAAGAGTTTATAAATATCATAATTTTATAAAAAACATAAACCTTTATAAGCGACAAACTTATGAAGGTTTATTATTTCATTCAACTATAAGACCATAAAGCTTATAGCTTTTATTTATAAATTACAAAAAGAATAACCCCTTGATCTTTCGACTACAGAAAACAAAATAGATGAATGAAAACCTTGAATTTTTGCCTCTTTTTTATTAAATTTGGCAAAGATTTTTTATAAATATTGAGCTTTTAAGAATAAAATATAAAATTTTATGACGCATTTGCCACCGATTATTAGCGATCTTGCTTTTATGTTAATCGTAGCTGGAATTGTAACCATTATCTTCAAATGGTTAAAACAGCCTGTTGTTTTAGGATATATTATTGCCGGATTTATCACCGGACCTCATTTTAATTTTTTCCCTACAGTTTCTGACACAGATAGTATCAACATCTGGGGAGAAATAGGAGTTATATTCCTCCTGTTCGGTATGGGACTGGAATTTAGTTTCAAAAAGCTGATGAGTAATAGTAAGACTGGATTTATTACTCTTCTTATGATTGCTCTAGGGCTCGGAGTATCGGGATTCTTTCTCGGTACATGGATGGGATGGAGTCAGTGGGACAGTATCATCCTTGGGTGTATGCTCTGTCTGTCTTCTACAACCATAATAGTCAAAGGTTTCGAAGATCCAAAATATAGAGGAAAACGTTTTACTGAAGTTGTTTTTGGAATATTAATTTTTGACGACCTGTTTGCCATACTGGTAATGGTATTCTTAGGTACGATAGCCGTAAGTAGCCAACATATAGAAGGTACTGAAATATTAATGAGCTTAGGAAAGCTAGTCTTCTTCATGGTTGTATGGGTTGTTTGCGGAATCTTTATTATTCCTACTTTCTTAAAAAAAGTGAGACGCTGGCTAAATGATGAAACTTTACTAATTATTTCCCTTGGTCTTTGCTTGGGTATGGTTGTATTTGCTACGAAAGTAGATTTATCTTCTGCACTGGGAGCATTCATTATGGGGTCTATTTTAGCTGAAACAGTAGCTTTAGAAAACATAGAAAGAGTCACCAAGCCTATCAAAGATTTCTTTGGAGCCATATTCTTCGTATCCGTAGGAATGTTAATGGATCCAGCTATCGTTACAGATAATTATCAAAGTATAATATTAATTACACTTCTTGTTCTTGTCGGAAAGATTGTCTTTACTACATGGGGCGCTCGTATATCTGGAGAGTCGATGCTAGTCTCAATGCAATCTGGGTTTAGTATGGCACAAGTAGGGGAGTTTGCCTTCATTGTGGCCGGTACTGCTATTGCTTACGGACTTGCTGATAATTTTATATACCCAATCATTATTGCTGTATCTGTTATCACAACATTTACAACTCCTTACCTGATGGCTGTATGTCCTGCTGCCTATGACTTTATGATGAGAACCATCCCTACTTCGTGGAGAGATAGCATTCTTGCTAAGGATAAAAAATTAGAATCCCCAGAGCCAACATCTTTATGGGCTAAATTTTTAAAGAATTATCTGTTTAATATCATTATTTTCATCTCTCTGGGAATAGCAATAGTGTTACTCTCTTTTACTTTCCTATTTCCTCATATTTCTACTATTGTAGGATGGCCATGGGTTAATATTATATGTTTATTAATCACATTAATAGCTATATCACCTATCCTTAAAGGATTGGTATATAGAGGTGGCGAACAACCTTTTCTTATCCTAAAACTGTGGAAGCAGGATGTTAAATACAGATTTATATTATCTACTCTTATTGTTATAAGATATATCATCGCATTCGGATTTGTATACTACATATTCTGGAAATTCTTAGATGTACCTATCTGGGTATCAGCTATTGCTGCAATCGCACTTTTGCTAATCTTATTCCGCTCTAAATATCTTTTGAAATTATACTGGAATATGGAATACCGTTTTGTCATTAATTTCAATCAAAGAATCATTAATGAAAAACGGATAAAAAATAAGGAACATGAAGGCGTTACAACATTTGAACTCAAAAACGAAAGTTGGATAGAACAAAACCTTTATGTAGGAAAATTCAAATTAGGCAAAGGGTCGGATTATGAAAATGTAAAACTAAAAGATACTGACTTCAGATCAAGATACGGTTTGATTATTATTGATGTTATTAGAAATAAGGAAGACCTGTATTTCCCTAATGGAGAGTTCATTCTATTAGAAAATGATGACATTACAGTAGTTGGTAATATTGAGCAAATAAACAGATTAGCCTCAGATAAGAATCAAATAACTCTTGAACGGACATATTTGAAGACTATTCATCAGTTTGCAAAAAAACAAGATCAGGATCCGGACTCTAAGATTAAATGTGTTTCTCTTATCATTGATAAGGATTCAGGATTATATGAGAAAAGCTTGCTGCAATCTGAAATGGGTAAAAGAGGAAAGGGCTATGTCGTTGGAGTGGAAAGAAGTACCGGATACGAAATAAACCCTCTTGCTTCAACAGTATTCAAAGAGGATGACATCATTTGGATTGTTGGCAATAAAGAAAGCATTTACGAAATATTGAAAGAGAACTTTCATTTTTAAAAGAAAAAAGAAGTGAATATTGAGTTAGTTAAGGAATATTCAGATGAATTACTAGAGGCCATCAACCGCCTGATGCCTCGATTAACAAGTAATTTTGGTCAGATAGATGAAGAGTATCTTAAACAGCTATTGGCTGAAAAGAATTCTCATCTATTTATTGCCAGAGCCGAAAATTCTTTAATAATAGGAGCATTGACTCTCAATATCTTCACTATTCCAACTTCTAAAAAGGCCTATATCGAAGATGTAGTTGTTGACAACTCAGCACAAGGCAAAGGAGTAGGGAAGGCTTTATTGGATGCTGCTATTTGTTATGCTCGTGAGGAAAAGGTCGTACAGGTAGAATTAACTTCAAATCCAAGTAGGGTAGCAGCAAACAAACTTTATCAAAAGTTAGGATTCGAGAAAAGAGAAACTAATTATTATAAATTACAGCTTAAGTAATTCTACTTAAGCTGTAATTTATCATCTAGGACTGATCATTCCTTGACTAATACTATCATTTCGGAAAATCGTTTTATTATTTCGGCGAAAGATTGTTTTAGTCTTTCGTAATCAGAAGCATTATACATATTACGTTTTAATGTATAGTAAGCATTTGTTTCTATAATATTATCATGTTTTTGGCAGACATAATCTATCTTAACAACATCATTGTCTTCCATATAGCTTTCTGGCATATATTCAACCTTATAACCCTCAGGTATCTCTAACTTCGATTTATAAATCTCACCTTGAATAAACATCAGGTCAACAGGAAGTTTTCTTTCTTTTTGCTTAAAAGGGTTATCCGATATAGATATATTAAAATATGGATGAATAAAAAGCTTATCTGCAGAACTTTCAATGAGCGAAGAAAAGTCAAAAGAGAAAACAAAAGGTCTGTTTAGTTTATCATTCTGAACTACTTTTACTCCATTCTTGACATCTATATTATTTTTATCTTTAAGATGTTTGATAAGATTATCTTCTTTTCCCATATAAATCTTTCGATAATTATAAGCTTCATAATCCGTACCAAAAAATACAGCGCCCACATTTGCTTCTTTTTTTTCTGAATTTATAGTTATTTTAAATTCTTTCTGTTCTAAAGAATTCCTTCGTTGAAACATTTGTGTCCATTCTTCCGATTTAGGTTTTATAACCAATCCTTCTACATTAATACATCTTGGAGGTAAACTATTGTAATACAATAATGGTTCTGAAGCATCGATATAAATAGGCTTACCATCAACTACAGCCATAGCTATTACATAGTTAAAAGATTGAGTAAAAGGAGCACTTATACTTATCAATCCGTGCCCTCTAGTACTGAGAACGATCGGATATACTTCTATTTCAGCCCCCTCGAGCAGACCTATGAGAAAAAGATTCAAACTCCCTATATTACCTGTCTTTTGCTTTAATAACGAAGAAAGTTTATCAGAAGCATATTTACCATAGAAACCATCCCAGAAATAATTATTCTTCACATAGTCAGCTATTACCTCTACTTTTTGTATAGGAGTCTTATCTGCAATATCTAATGTCTCTAGTATTTTTTTTGATTCTTTCTTACTGTTCTTTATAAACTTTCCAAATCTATCATCTTTAAGAAAATCATCACTCATCGCAGACCAAGTAGTAATTAACTCTTGAGATCCACCTGTAGGCAAAGTATATTTAGCTAACTGAAATTTAATAGCCATCATATAATCATTGGCTGATGTTACATACAACTCATCTCTAAAGGCTGGAATATCTTTCTTACCGAAAGTAAATTCTTTCTCTTTATAAGTAAATCGACCAAATTGTTTATTATCATTTAATAATTCAGATGTTTGAACATCAAACGTCTCTGTTCCTTTAACTAAGTATGCATACTCATAATAAGGGATTGCCTTATATTTTAGTTGACTATAAACTACTGGAATTTTACGTTGAAATTGCCACTCTCTCATATGATAGAAATAAGGTGTGACTATCTTATATTTTAATTCAACAACAGAGCCTTCCCTTACATCTGCAAAGGTTACCTTTTTAACACTTATATTATTATTAACTTTTTCTTCAAAAATATTTTTACTTGTCAAAGCTGTTTTCGATAATTCTCCATTTTCATAATTAAAGGTTGTACCTTCAATATATTCAATAGATTCCCAATCTCGCCCTTCCATATAGTACGGAATTTCGAAACTAGCATATTCAACTCCAGCCTGTTTCAGTATTTTAATCTTTATATGTTTTGTCATATGCAGTAGTAACCCATTCAAAATATCTCCCTGAAAATAATAATCTCCAAGATCGTAGACAACAAGAGCTTCTGCATCTTTATCTTTCTCATATTCTTTCATACTCATTTCATACTGAGTAACTTTCCCTTCCTCTTGAGTATAATTCTCCTGAGAATAACCTTTTAGCATCAAGGTTAGTAAGACAATAATAACACTAGTTCTTTTCATAATATTTCGATGTATAAGTTCGTCCGTTCATTATTCCATACAGACAAGATAAAATTAAAGAAATCCTGATATTCAGATATACTATATTCTCCCTGATAGATTATAACAGACTTAGATACAATTACTTTATTTTCATCTGATTTTATAGTCATTTCATACCGACCATATTTTGATTCTATATTTATATCATTCGGAACTTTTGCGATATCAAAGTTTGCGATATCATAAACTATAGTATCAGAATAGTATTCAGGCAGCTCAATTTTCACATCCTGCGTCCTGTTTTCAGGCAACTCATATTTAGGTGTATTGATTGGGAATATTTTTAAAACCAGATTATTTCCATATTTCTTATATAAATTATTCACTTTGCATGAAGCTTTAAGTTCTATATTCGGAACTTTAGATTCATCTTTTTCAATACTATAGTCTAGTAGTTCATAAGAGCCATGCAAAATATTCTCACGAATATATTTCTCGAGTACATTTCTGTTTTTTTCCTTTAGTAGATATGTAAGATACTCATATTCTGAGCCTCTGTTTTCTATAAGAAGGTCTACATTTTGATTATCAATATCTACTTCGATATGACGAGTACATTTCACGTCATTAAGCTGTTTGGTTGGAATATCTACAAATCGACTATTTCTTTCATCAATTAATAAAGCTTTCCGACCTTGAATAGAACTCGAAATATAGCCAAACGGAGTATTCTTTGATGTACATTCTAAAAAAACAGTATCCTTATCGATAGGAAGCGTTAAAATTGCATGATTAAATTTTTGTTCCGGAAAATTTGTATCTATATCTAATATCCTACGTCCTGCTCTTATCAGTGTATAATAAGATTTAATACCTGCATATTTTAACATAGCCTGCATATAATTAGAGAGAGCTTTACAGTCTCCATATTTATTCGTACACACATAGCTGGCCGGATATGTTTGCATACCTCCAATATCTATATTAACATTTACATATCTGGTGTAGTCTTGCAGGTATTTATATAAAATCTTGGCTTTCTCTATATCCTTATCAACTCCAGCCAATAAAGAATTAATCTTCTGTTTTTCTGAATCTGTCAGTTCATATCTACCTTTATTAAGATTAAAAATCCAATCCCCAAATGTTTTCCAGTTTTCATAACTGCCTTCTACTCCATACTTAAAGTTCACAGGTAATACCTGAATGAAAGGGGCATCTTGCCTATTAATAGAAATATTCCTTTCTATTTTATCGGGAGGATTGTAAGTATATCTCCATATATATTTGTTTCGTCCCGAAGAGTCAATAATCTCAGGATCATCCACATTTCTTTGTCTGTACTTAATTTCTTTTTTAGAATCTACATCTACTGTAATGATAGCTTCTCTGACGGGAGTTAAACTCTCTGCATAATTTATGGAAAATACAGAAAAGAATTTAGAGAATGTTTTTTTGTAAGAGTAAACAATTCTATAAGGATATACATTATGTTTCAATTCAAATGTTTTTACAAAATCATCCTCATATAAAGAAATATCAGAGATCGAATTTCTGTCTTCAATGTCCTTTTTATTTAATTTCCTGATAATATTTCCCTCTAAATCTTCTATCCATGCACTTCCTATAGATAATTTATCTCCTTTTGTATAGTCTATGCTGATTCTGACATCATTGTCGCCAGCTCGGTCATTTATTTGTAAGACAATAGTATCTATTCTTGTTAGTTTATTGTTTTCTACTTTACTTAAAGATTTGTATAATATTATTTCACTCTTATGAGATTGACTATGCAGTAAAACGGAAATAAGTGTAAATAAAAATAATATGTAGTATCTCATCTGCTTCAAAGGTTAACTATATTCACGAATATAAACATTAATTAAGAATAACATCTGATTTTTACGTAATATTTTACGCATCTTATTTATTCTTAAAAATTTATCTAAAAAAGGGCTCTAGTAATAATAGTTTTTATAACTTTGTTTCCCTAAAAATAAACGGAAAATCAATACATAACATGTCTTTAGAAAAAAAAATTAAAACGGCTTTGGTTTCGGTTTATCATAAAGATGGACTCGATGATATAATTAAAAAATTAAATAGTCAAGGCGTTCGCTTTATCTCTACTGGTGGCACAAAAACTTTTATTGAATCACTAGGAATAGAATGTGCTGCTGTTGAAGATACTACAGGCTATCCGTCTATATTGGGAGGTAGAGTGAAAACGTTGCATCCAAAAATATTTGGAGGTATTCTGTGTCGCCGAGAACTGCCTGAAGATATGAAACAAATTAAAGCCTATGACATACAAGAAATCGATCTTGTTATTGTAGACCTTTATCCTTTCGAAGAAACTGTAGCTTCGGGCGCAGAAGAACAAGATATAATTGAGAAAATAGATATAGGTGGTATATCATTGATACGTGCTGCTGCTAAGAATTTCAAAGATGTAATCATTGTTGCATCAAAACAACAATATGCTCCTTTGATGAAGCTAATCGAAGAAAAAAATGGAGTATCCGATATAAATGACAGAAAATTCTTTGCCAAGGAAGCTTTCTCTGTATCTTCTTCTTACGATACTGCTATTTTCAATTATATGGATAACTATGAAGGTTCGGCTTTCAGATATGCAGAAGATAATGCTATGCATCTGCGTTATGGGGAAAACCCTCACCAAAAAGGAACTTTCTATGGAGACTTCAATGCTATGTTCGATCAACTACATGGTCGCGAAATTTCATACAATAACCTCCTTGATATAGAAGCCTCAGTAAGTTTGATAAGCGAATTCGATGATACAACGCTTGCAATTTTGAAACACAACAATGCATGTGGTATTGCCTCTCGACCTACTGTAGTAGAAGCTTGGAAAGATGCTTTGGCTGGAGATCCGGTTTCTGCTTTTGGTGGAATTATTGTGAGCAATAGAAAGATTGACAAAGAAGCTGCTGAAGAAATCAATAAAATATTCTTCGAAATCATCATTGCTCCCGAATATGACAATGAGGCTTTAGAAATATTAAAACAAAAGAAAAATCGTATTATCTTAGTCCAAAAACAAGGATTAAGCGGAACAAAACAATTCCGTTCGTTATTGAATGGTGTTTTGGAACAAGATAAAGATTTAAGCATACAGACGGCGTCTGATTTAGAACTTGTAACCAACAGAGCTTTACTAGATTCAGAAATTGAAGATCTTATCTTTGCTAACAAATTAGTAAAGCATACAAAATCAAATGCTATTATTCTTGTTAAGAACAAGCAGTTATGCGCTGGAGGAACAGGACAGACATCGCGTGTTGACGCCTTGAAGCAAGCAATAGAAAAAGCAAACTCTTTTGGCTTCAATCTAGATGGATCTGTTATGGCATCCGATGCATTTTTTCCATTCCCAGACTGTGTAGAGATAGCTGGTAATGTAGGTGTAACTGCTGTAGTACAACCTGGAGGTTCGATTAATGACAAGCTATCTATAGAATATTGTAATGAACACAATATTTCTATGGTAGTTACAGGAGTACGCCATTTTAAACATTAATTACTTTTTTAATAAACTATAGTAAAATATGGGATTATTTTCTTTTACTCAAGAAATAGCGATGGACCTTGGTACTGCCAATACCATCATCATACATAATGGCAAGATCGTTGTTGATCAGCCTTCTGTTATTGCCTTGGAACGTAAAAATGGCAAGGTGATAGCAGTAGGAGAGAAGGCAAGACAAATGCATGGAAAAACTCACGAAGATATACGTACTGTCAGACCTCTGAAAGATGGGGTTATTGCAGACTTTACTGCAGCAGAACAAATGATTCGCGGTTTAATAAAAATGTTCAATAGCAGAAGTCGCTTATTCTCTCCATCTCTACGTATCGTTATATGTATTCCTTCAGGAAGTACAGAAGTAGAGACTCGTGCAATTAGAGACTCTGCCGAACATGCAGGAGGTCGCGATGTTTATATGATTTACGAACCAATGGCTGCCGCTCTGGGTATCGGAATAGATGTTGAAGCCCCTGAAGGAAACATGATTGTTGATATAGGTGGAGGTACAACCGAAATTGCTGTTATCTCTCTAGGAGGTATTGTTTCCAATAAATCTATTAAGATTGCAGGTGATGACCTTACTGAAGATATTCAGGAATATATGGGACGTCAGCACAACATTAAAGTAGGAGAGCGCACTGCTGAAAATATTAAGATAGCAGTAGGAGCAGCCCTTACCGAATTGCCGGAAGAAGATATGCCTGAGGATTTCATTGTACATGGACCTAATCGTATGACATCTTTGCCGATGGATATTCCTGTATCGTACCAAGAAATGGCTCACTGTTTAGATAAATCTATTTCTAAAATGGACTCTGCAATTCTTAGTGCTTTAGAACAAACACCTCCCGAACTATATGCCGATATTGTTCGTAACGGTATTTACCTTACAGGTGGTGGAGCTCTGTTAAGAGGTTTGAGCAAACGCTTTACTGATAGAATTGGTATCCAATTTCACGTAGCTGAAGATCCATTACATGCAGTAGCAAAAGGTACAGGCATTGCTCTTAAAAATATAGAGAAATTCAATTTCTTAATGAGATAATTAAAAGTTGAAGCCTACTCTATATTACAGTAGATTTCAACTTTCTAATATGATAAATAAAAACAGATTAAAGGGATATAAGATATATGCGCAACCTTATTAACTTTTTATTAAGAAATAGCTCATGGTTCGTTTTCATATTTCTTGAACTAATCTGTTTTTATTTAGTTTTTAATAATAACTCTTATCAGGGAAACGTATTCTTTAAAGCTTCGAATGAAGTTAGCAACAAAGTTTACTCTATTTCGGGGAATATATCTTCCTACTTCGGACTAATAGAAGATAATCAAGAATTACTAGAACGTAATGCTGAACTTCGGGGTCAAATCGATGAGCTAAAAAATTATCTGCTAACTATAGAAGGAGACTCAATAAAAAGAGATTCTACTCTAAACTATATTTTTCAGCGAAATACACATCTTTCGGCTCCAGTTATAGCAAGAGTACAAAAAAATAGTATCTCTTTATTAGATAATTATATTATCATAAATAAAGGTATTACGGATGGCATAAGTACCGATATGGGAGTCATGTCTCACAACGGTGGAATTGTGGGTATAGTTAGAGTTGTAGGAGACAACTCATCTATTGTTCAATCTCTACTTAACTCAAATAGCAGATTTAGTTCTAAAAGAAAAGGTTCAAGCTCAGCTGGAATACTTGTTTGGGATGGTGGAGATACCAGATATGCAAGATTAACAGAATATCCTAAGTATGAAGACATTCAGATAGGAGATACTATAGTAACAAGTGGTTATTCTGACTTTTTCCCTGAAGATCTGCCTATTGGTGTAGTTGACGATATCAAGAGCGAGACAGATGATAACTTTTACAGTCTGAAAGTCAAATTATTTACAGATTTTGGTTCTATCAAGAATGTTGTTTTAGTAAAGAATACTAATGACGAAATAAAAGGATTAGAAGAGCAGCTGAAAAATGTTAAAAAGTAGTGTAATAAAATACTCAATTTTGTTTATTGTACTTGTATTGCTACAGGTATTGGTACTTAACAGAATCTCTTTCCTTGGCTATGCTGTACCATTTAGCTATATATATTTTATTTTGAAGCTACCTGTTGGTTACAACAGAAACATGACTCTTCTTTTAGGTTTTATCCTGGGGCTATGTATCGATTTACTTTGCAGTACACCCGGAATAAATGCAGCAGCAACCACTTTGTTGGCTTTTCTTTGCAGACCTGTGCAAGGACTATTCTTTATGACAGATGATTATGAAGACCAGACTCCTAGTTTTGGTTTGCTCGGATTCTCTTTTATGAAATATGCTATTCTTCTTACTTTAGTACATCATGCAGCTCTTATCTCGATAGAGTCTTTCTCTTTTTTCAATGTAAAACTTATGCTATTAAGAATAGTAGCATCAACGATTCTCACTTCAATCCTTATTTTTGCATTTGAAGGATTCTCAACTAAGAAGAAAAACTCATGGCAAAAAACAGTATAGACCTTACTAAACGAAAATATATCATAGGAAGTGTTGTCAGTTTAGTTATCTTAATATATATAATTCAATTATTCAACCTACAGATAATAAAAAGCACCTACAAAGAATCTGCCGATGGCAATGCATTCTTTAATAAGACTTTATATCCTGCAAGAGGGGTGATGTACGATAGAGAAGATCGCTTGTTGGTTTATAATCAACCGACTTACGATCTAGTTTATATTCCAAGACAAGTACAACCATTCGACACCTTAGAACTTTGTCGGGCTTTAGATATTACACGTGAGCAATTTGATAATCGTTTAGCAGATGTAAAGAATAAACGCCTCAATCCAGGATACTCAGCCTATACAATGCAAACGTTTATGACTCAGCTAACAGCTCAGGAAAGCGGTATCCTTCAAGAAAAACTCTATAAATTTCCGGGGTTCTTTATTCAAAAAAGAACTCTCAGACAATATAACTATCCTAATGCGGGATTACTTCTAGGTTATGTAGCCGAAGTTAGTAGAAAGCAGATGGAGAATGACAGCTATTATGCTCGTGGAGATTATGGAGGTAAATCTGGTATAGAAATCTCTTATGAAAAGTATTTACGAGGAGAGAAAGGAGTTGAAGTTCTGTTAAGAGATGCTCACGGAAGAATACAAGGAAAATACGAAAATGGAGCACATGATGTAGCGCCATCTTCGGGAAAAAATCTGACATTATCCATCGACATCGAACTTCAGGCTTATGGCGAATATTTACTGCAAAATAAAGTAGGTAGTATTGTCATGATAGAACCAGAAACAGGAGAAATACTGTGCATGGTTACCTCACCATCTTACGATCCGGCATTATTATTAGGTAGAGATTTCAGTAAAAACTACAAACAGCTTGCCGATGATCCACTAAAACCTCTTATTAACAGACCAATACAAGGTATATTTCCTCCTGGATCGACCTACAAAGTAGCTCAAGGATTAGTCTTCCTTGAAGAAGATATAATAAATACTTCTACCATGTTCTCCTGTGCAGGTGGCTACCCTCCGTTAGGAGGTAGACCTAAATGTCATGGACATGGTTCGCCACTACCTTTAATTCCTGCAATAGCAACATCTTGTAACTCTTTCTTCTGCTATGGATTAGCTAATATGCTAGGCAACAGACAAAAGTATGCGACTATACAGGATGCAATGGATGTATGGAATGAGTATATGACAGATATGGGATTTGGTCGTAGAGTGGGAGTAGACCTTCCTTCCGAATCATCCGGTTTTATACCTAGCAGCAAGTTTTACGACAGGTACAAAGGTAAAAATTGGAGAGCATCTAATGTTATCTCAATAAGCATAGGTCAAGGAGAGATAACGACTACGCCTCTTCAGGTTGCTAATTTGGCTGCTACGATTGCTAACAGAGGTTTTTTCTATACTCCCCATGTGGTTAAGAAAATACAAGATACCCCTCTTGAAGCTGAATATACAACAAAGAATATAGTTCCTATCAAGAGAGAACACTACGAAGCCACCGTTGAAGGAATGGCACAAGCCGTTACTTCGGGTACATGTAGAGGTGCGAACTTATTACCAGACATACAAGTATGTGGCAAAACCGGTACTGCTGAAAACCCACATGGTAGAGATCACTCTCTATTCATGGGATTCGCACCTAAAGATAATCCTAAGGTTGCTATTTGCGTTATTGTAGAAAATGGTGGTTTTGGTGCTACATTTGGAGTTCCTGTAGGGCGACTGATGATGCAAAAATATTTGAAAGGAGAAATTTCCGAAAGTGATAAGTGGATAGAAGATAGAATAGCAAACTCGGTGATACTCCCTCAGCGTTTTGTCAACCTAAACACCAAAAAGCGCAGTACAGAGAGTGATGGATCAACCGGAGATAGTAATGGAATCAAACCATTCAAACCAACAATAGAATAATAGTTAAACAGAGTAAGTCTCGAGAAGTAAATGTATCAGAGAGAAGAAGAAAGTATAAAAAAGAGTCTTGACTGGATCACAATTGGTCTGTATATTATATTAGTCATCTGTGGATGGTTTAGTATATATGGAGCTAGTTATGATTACGAGCATGTTACAAGCATGTTTGACCTTTCGGGCAGAGCTGGTATGCAGTTAGTATGGATTGGTACATCTTTAGTATTAGGATTTATCATATTAAAGCTAGACAGCAATCTATACGACGTTCTGGCGTACTATATATATGCATTTTTCATACTGTTACTCATACTAACTATTGCTGTTGCTACCGATACCAGAGGAAGCCGATCTTGGCTGAAACTAACAGATTCTATACAGATACAGCCTGCTGAATTTGCAAAATTCGCTGTAGCCTTGGCACTTGCCCGATTTATGAATACATATAACTTTAAGTTGCTTAAAGCAAAGAATTTGTTCATCATTGCAGCTCTGATACTAGCACCAATGCTACTTATTATTTTACAGAAAGAGACTGGCTCTGCCTTGGTCTACTCTGTTTTTATCTTGATGTTGTATAGAGAAGGATTACCCGGGATGATTTTATCGATAGCTGTTGCAGCCATTGTGTTCTTTGTTGTAGGGCTTAAATATTCAGAAACTGATATGGGAATTATCTCTTTAGGAGAATTTATTACAATCATATTGGTCATCATATTTAGTATCCTATACTTATTTTTCAATTATGAAAAAGGAAAGACAGTAGCTAGAAATTTACTAATAGGTTCTTTGATTTTATATGGACTTACTTATTTATTGCACTACACCGGGGCTCCAGTAAATTTCGGAATAGTAGCTCTCACCTCTGTTGCTCTATTAGTTATTTATTTACTTGTACTTGCTAAGAAGTTTTGGTCTAAAACCTATCTACTTATCGCTGCCTTTGCAATAGGCAGCATCCTCTATGTAGGTTCTATTGACTATATTTTTACTGAGGTAATGCAACCTCACCAGCAAATGCGCATAAAGGTTACATTAGGAATGGAAGAAGACTTGATGGGAGCCGGATATAATGTCAATCAGTCTAAGATTGCTATCGGTTCCGGAGGCTTCCTCGGAAAAGGCTATCTGAATGGTACACAAACAAAACTAAAATACGTTCCGGAGCAAGATACTGACTTCATTTTTTGTACAGTAGGTGAAGAACAAGGGTTTGTTGGATCTGTATTGGTATTATCATTATTTCTAGCTCTAATACTGAGATTAATATATCTTGCTGAGAGACAAAAGAATACTTTTGGAAGGGTGTATGGTTATTCTGTAGCTTGTATATTATTTTTTCACATCGCCATTAATATAGGAATGGTTATTGGCTTAACCCCAGTAATCGGGATCCCATTACCTTTTTTCAGTTATGGAGGTTCTTCTTTGTGGGGTTTTACTATCTTATTGTTTATCTTCTTGCGTATAGATATGGCAAGAAAGAGAAGATAATAACTTAACTAATAATTCTTTAACCAATTAGCCAATTCTTCAAAGTTATTCAGTCGAATTTCGTTATTTTGTACCTTTAGGATCATTTCTTTAGGCGATTTTATATTGATTGAAAATAAACCAGATTCGCTATTTTCACAAATAGCATATCCATGTCTTTCCAATATATTCTTAACCCAATGGTAATATTTATGTAATAGACTCTCTTCAAACTCGATAAATACTTTCTTATCACTCTGTCTATTAGGAAGAAAATTTCCTGTTTCTTTATTAAACACAATATTTTCGCCCTTAAAGAATTTATCTAGCATACCTGATAATACAATATCCTCTGTTACACCACAGAAAAGTCCATTATCTCTGGACAACAGCCACAATTGATCGGCTAAGAGCAAAGCCAGATCAATATCATGTGTTGATAATAAAATAGTCTTCCCCTGATACATAGTCAGATTATGCAATAAGTTCATTATTTCTATACGGCTTTCTATATCTAAAAAAGCGGTCGGTTCGTCCAGGAAAACAATAGGGCTTTCTTGTGCCAGGGCTTTAGCAATCATAGCCTTTTGTCTTTCACCATCGGATAATTCAGCTACATAAGAATTCGCTTTGTGAGAAATACCAACATCTCTCATAGCCTTCTTCACTATTTCTTTATCATCGATATCTAATTGACCGAAAAAACCTGTATAAGGATAACGCCCCAGCTCTACCAACTCTCTAACCAATAATCCTCCCGCCGATGTTTTATCCGTTAATACAAGCCCTAATAGCTTGGATAATTCTTTTTCGGAGTAGTCGGATACTTCTTTTCCATTAAACTTTATACTTCCTTCTAAAATAGGCTGCGAAGCACTTATTGTACGCAACAGAGTAGATTTCCCGGCTCCATTCGCACCTAATAAACAAACAAGTTCTCCTTCATATAAATTGAAAGATAAGCCTGTATATAATGCTGAAGTATCTTCATGCTTTTTTCGATGATATCCAATACTTATATTTGTAGCCGAAATAATTGCTTCTCTTGCCATTATTAATTGAAATATTGTATTTTTTTCTGATTCAAAATTACATAGATGATTACCGGTGCTCCAAATATCGGAGTTATTGCATTTAATGGTAAGCCTCCATTTGCACCTGCTACAGCGCTAATGAGATTACATAGAAGAGCCATTACTGAGCCTATCAATATAGTTAGGGGCAATAAAGATTTATGATTAGAGGTTCCGAGCAGCAATCTTGCTATATGAGGCACTGCCAGTCCAATGAAAGCGATCGGCCCGCAAAAGGCACAAGTAATAGCTGTAATAAGACCTGCGCATAAGAGTAACAAGAAGCGTATAAGCTTGATATTTACACCTAAATTAACAGCGTATCTTTCGCCTAATAATAAGGCATTCAAAGGCTTTATCAGTAGTATGGAAATAAGTAATCCTATAGCAATTACAGCACAATAAAAAGGTAATTCATCCATCGTAACACCAGAAAAATCCCCCATTCCCCATATCATAAAAGAGTAGGCATCTTCGCTAGTACTCCAGAATTTTAGAATGGAAATAACGGACGATGTCAAATATCCAACCATTATTCCGATGATAAGAAGCATTATATTGTTACGGACAACCGAAGCAAAACCCATAATAATCAACAAGATAACAGATGCTCCAATGAAGGCTCCGATAACGATTAGCATAGAGTAGGAGAGACTAAACCCTCCGATAGAGCCTAAATTAGTGCCAATCAACATAATAACCAGAGCTACTCCTAGATTTGCTCCCGAGCTAATTCCTAGAATTCCCGCATCAGCTAAAGGGTTTCTGAAAGTTGTTTGTAAAAGCAGACCCGATACGGCTATTGCGCCACCGGAAACCAGAGCAGTAATAGTCTGTGGCAAACGTGATTCTAAAACAATATATGACCAAGCCTGTTTCTCGGCTCCATTACCTATCAATATATCCCAAACGGCATGAAACGGTATAGATACTGAGCCTAAGAATAGACTTGCAATGAAAAGCAAGATTATACTTATAGAGAAAACTAAGCTATATAACAGTCCTTTTGACATCTTTCTTTATTATAAAATAGACCCCTCGAATTGAGGGGTCTAAGTTATTTATTTTTTAGTAGAGTACTTTATATTTATCTCCAGTTTCTTTCACTATTCTGTCGTAGTGTTCTGTCGGATATCCTACTCGTTGCGGAGAAGAAGGGCCTCCATATTCACTTCTTCTGAATTCTCCATTTTCCTCTTTGCGAACAATACCATCCATATATTTTACAATAAGAAACTCTCCTAGTTTTTTCCATTTATCGAATGCATATTGTGCTTGTTCTTTACTGTAGTTTGTCAAATATTGAACAGCCTTATCTGGTGAATCATTATATAACTTAACAGCTTCTTCTTCGATAGCAGCTTGCTCCGATATAAACTTGTTCTCTAATTCTCCCTGAAGTTTTTTCAAATCTGCATGCATTGCATCATATCTGTTATATACCATATTAGAAACCCAGTTGTGAATCCAAAAACTTGAAGTCCAAGAGAAGTTATATAGATCACCATTTCCTACACGATAACATTCAGGTGTTTCTGTTATAGAGCAATACATAGGTGTAAATACTGTTTGAGCAGCATCATCCGTACCGAACCATAATACTCCACCAACAGGGTTAGGTAACCAAGAGCGCATTTGAGATACAAATACAAAAGCAGATTGTTGTGTAGCAATAGGGCGTTCGTTGCAATATTCTTCACCTTTAGAGTCTTTCCATGTCAATGGAGCCCAACGGTATGGAGATTTAAATTGACCAGCACCTATATCATTTGTCCAGTCCAGAGCCGTTCCTTCATAGTGGTCTCTCATCATTTCTTGTAGGTCTGCCAATGAAAGTTTTCTATCAGGTTTGATATATAGAGGCATTGGTTCTTGCGTTTCTCCTTTGGCATAAGATACATATTTAGCCATATCTGAATTATAACGATTGAAGAAGCTCCATACACGCGCTTCACAGAAACGCTGTCCTCCAAAATCAAGAGGATTATAAGCTTTAGCAAAACTGAAATCTTTATCTTTTCCTTCATAATAACCTTTCTTTTTAGCAAAAGAGATCACATCTTTAGAATAAATACAGTTTTCAGTATCATTTAATGGAAATTGCTGTATTCTTGCCTGATTAGCATGAGCCGAAATGCAATCATCAGGAATACGAACAGCTACCCATACTGCACCTTTTTCTTCAGAGCCTTTGCCTATCATTTCAAGTACCCACACTTCGTTTGGATCTCCTATCGAGAAAGATTCACCACTACTATTGTAACCATACTCAGCCACAAGATCAGTCATTACTTTAATAGCCTCTCTCGCAGTTTTAGCACGTTGTAGAGTAATATAGATAAGACTACCATAATCTAACACTCCATTCGGGTTAACTAGCTCAGAGCGCCCCCCGAATGTTGTTTCTGCAATAGTAAGCTGATGCTCATTCATGTTACCCACTACGTTATATGTTTGGGCTACTTGAGCAATGCTACCAAGGTATTTTACATTTCCGCTATCCCATTCATGTACTTTCAACATATCGCCTTTAGACCACCTTTTAGCAGGCCAATGATATAATTCACCAAATAGGTCGTATGAATCGGCGGAATAGGTAATCATAGTAGACCCGTCTACAGACGCATATTTACCTACTAATAGATTTGTGCACGCAAATACGTGAATCTCGCAGAGTAAACAGAGAAGAGTAATGATCGAAATTTTTCTCATAATTGGATTAGTTATCGTTACAATATTAATTTTTATAATAATATCCATAAAGATACTTATATTTTGTTACTATGAAAAAAAACGGATAAATATACAAAAGGTGATTTACTTTAAACTGGTTTACAAAAGTAAACAATTAAAAATAAGGCTATTTTTTTATACGATTAAACATATGTAAATTATTAAAAATACAATCAGAAACAACGCAGATTACAAATATTGTTTAATAATGTATATCACATAACAAGGCAACAAATAAGCCAATATTTAATAACCAATATACTTAATATGAATATAATAATTAAATAATATAAAGTAATAATATAAAGAATAAAGAATATACCCTTCTATCGACTATTAAAACAGCTTAGAACCCCATAACTTATACGCATAATATATTAATTATTAATTAAATATGATTATTTTATAAACTTAAACTTTACATAGATTTACCATTGTAAACATAGCGAATCGATACAAATGTATTCTATTGTATATTTATGTTAATTACATTTATAAACAATTGTAATTTTCATTTGTAAATCTATTTATTTACATTTGTACTAAACATTTATATACTTATTAATGTAGATGAAAGACAGGATCAAGCAAATTATGGATAACGAGCAACTGACACCTTCGGCATTTGCCGATAAGTTGCAACTGGGTCGGGCTGTTATATCTCATATATTGAATGGGCGCAACAATCCGAGCTTGGATGTAGTCACACGAATTTTGTCTAAGATGGATTATATTAATTCTGATTGGCTAATTACGGGAAATGGAGAAATGTATAAATCGGAACATGAAGGTCAATCGACTTCATCGCAACAGAGCGATTTATTTTCGAACAAAAGAAATGAACCTGATTTATTCTCTCAGAATGCAGTTTTTCCGTTTAATCCTACGGAAGAAAAAGAATATCGCAAGGAAATTGGGGTTAAGGAGTCGCTTATTAGCGATGAAAACACTGTAAACAAACAAGTTATATATCAAAAAATACCTGAAAAGAAAATATCCAAAATAATTATTTATTATTCGGATAACACATTCGAAGTATTTAATGCAGATAATAAACCATTATAATAAAATGAGAGCCGATGAATTTTCATCAGCTCTTAATTTTTATGATTACTCAACTCTTTCCAACTCTACAGTAAAATGCCGCAATAGTTCAGCCTCTTTTACAATCTTCATTCCTCTAGTTATTGAGCTTCGTCGATCAAAGATATTTTTCAAAGCAGCAGCAACTACGTCCATATGATTGTTCGTATATACCCGACGAGGAATTGCTAATCTTAATAAATCTAATCCATCAAAACGATTTTCTCTGGTTATTGGATCTCTGTCGGCAAGAATATACCCTATTTCGCAACCTCGTATACCTGCCTCCAGATAAAGTTCTACAGTCAAAGTTTGAGCAGGAAACTGCTCTTTCGGCACATGTGTCAGAATCTTAGAAGCATCTACAAATATAGCATGTCCACCCGCTGGTCGTTGATACGGAATACCGTATTCATCTAACTTGTTTCCCAAATATTGCACTTGTTTGATACGACTCTCCAGGTTTTCAAATTCTGTATTTTCGTCCAAACCAATAGCCAAAGCATTCATATCACGCCCATTCATACCGCCATAAGTTGTAAAGCCTTCAAAAGCAATACCTTTTACTTTAGCTGCTTCATACCAATCCTTTATATTGGTAGCAATAAAACCACCCATATTAACTATGGCATCTTTCTTTGCGCTCATAGTCATGGCATCAGCATAAGAAAACATCTCCAGACAGATCTCTTTTATGCTCTTATCACTGTATCCCTTTTCCCTTGTTTTTATGAAATAAGCATTCTCGGCAAAGCGAGCAGAGTCTAATAACACAGGTTTATTATACTTATTAGCTATTTTGCGAGCCTCTCTGAGATTTTCCATCGATACAGGCTGTCCTCCAGCTGTATTGTTTGTAATCGTTATTATAACGAACGGAATACGATCTTTATATAAACTTAAAGCTTCATCTAGTTTGTGAAGGTCAACATTTCCTTTAAAAGGAATTTCTAATTGTGTATCTCTTGCTTCATCAATCGTGCAGTCTAGGGCTATAGCTTTTCTGGACTCAATATGTCCTTTAGTTGTATCAAAGTGAGAATTTCCGGGACAAACATCACCTTCCTTAATCAAACAAGAGAACAATACATTCTCAGCAGCTCTTCCTTGATGAGTAGGTAATACATATTTGAATCCGGTAATACGTCTTACAGCTTCTTCCATCATGTAAAAAGAACTAGCTCCCGCATAGCTCTCATCACCAAGCATCATTCCCGCCCACTGACGATCACTCATTGCTCCGGTTCCCGAATCTGTTATCAAATCTATATAAACTTGATCTGCCCTTAGTTGAAACATATTATATTTAGCTGCTTCGAGCCATTTTAGACGCTCTTCGTATGTGCTGCTTCGGATAGGTTCAACCATCTTTATTTTCCATGGTTCTGCATATGGTAATTTCATAGTAATATTATGTTAAAATAATGAATAAATAATCTGTAACTATACTCTAAGAAGTATGGTTACAAAAGCTTAATTGAAAAGAGGTTTTGGAAAATTAGTTATAATGATCTCTATCCTTTATATTAAGGAATATAGGGCAATATAAGGTATTTGTACTGTGTATGTTCATAGGTTTACTTTTTACACATTATAACTAACCACATAAAGTTATAAAATAATCTGGGATAATTAAGCTCTACCTACATTTTAGTATAAGCTCAAATTTTACTAACTTTGTATTTCGAAAAAAGAGTATTTATCTACTAAAAATCAAGGTAAATGAAAAAAATGCTAGATTTAGTTGTTACCCAAAACGATAAACTAAATCAAAACTACTGCCTTATAAAACTTACAACACCAGACAGCAGCCCTTTACCGAGCATGTTTCCCGGACAGTTTGTAGAAGTAAAGGTAGACAGTTCACCATCCACTTATCTAAGACGTCCTATTTCTGTAAATTACGTAGACAAAGCAACCAACGAATTATGGTTGTTAGTACAAGTGATTGGAGATGGTACACAAAAGATGAGTGAATATAAACAAGGAGATATCGTAAATCTGCTATTACCTCTAGGAAATACCTTTACAATACCTTCTAAAGATAGCGGTCAGGAATTGTTATTAATTGGAGGTGGTGTAGGTACTGCACCAATGTTATACCTAGGAGCTTGCCTAAAAGAAAAAGGTTTTACTCCAATGTTTCTTTTAGGTGCCAGATCGAAGAATGATTTGCTACAATTAGACGATTTTAGACAATACGGAGAAGTCTATTGTACTACCGAAGATGGCAGCTTTGGAGAAAAAGGATATGTTACAGATCATTCTGTACTAAAAAACACTAAATTTTCATCCATTTATACATGTGGACCTAAGCCAATGATGATGGCGGTAGCAAAGTATGCAAATGTAAACAAAATCAACTGCGAAGTATCTCTCGAAAACGTTATGGCATGCGGATTTGGAGCATGTTTGTGTTGTGTAGAAAAAACTCGCGAAGGGAATATATGTGTATGCACAGATGGTCCCGTATTTAATATAGAAAAGTTGACATGGATAGACTAGCAATAAACATAGGTAAACTGGAATTAAAGAATCCGGTAATGACTGCATCGGGTACTTTTGGCTATGGAAAAGAGTATTCAGACTTTATAGACTTATCGCGAATAGGTGGAATATTTGTAAAAGGAACCACTATTCGCGAAAGACAAGGTAATGACTATCCTCGTATGGCTGAAACCCCATATGGTATGTTAAACGCTGTGGGACTGCAAAATAAGGGAGTTGACTACTTTGTTTCGAACATTTATCCGGAGATAAAAGACATTGATACAAATATTATTGTAAATGTATCGGGTTCAACCATCGAAGACTATGTAGAATGTACCGAAAAGCTAGTCGGATTGGATAAAATTCCGGCAATTGAGCTTAATATTTCGTGTCCTAACGTGAAAGAAGGAGGTATGGCTTTTGGGGTATGTCCTGACATGGCAGGAGAAGTTACTGAAGCTGTTCGTAAAGTTTGGGATAAAACTCTGATCGTAAAATTATCTCCAAACGTTACAGATATAACCGAAATAGCAAAAGCGGTAGAAGGTGTAGGTGCTGACGCGGTATCTTTGATAAATACATTGCTAGGAATGGCAGTTGACATCAACAGTAAACGCCCTGTATTATCTACAGTAACCGGAGGTCTTTCGGGTCCATGCGTTAAACCCGTAGCCTTGAGAATGGTTTGGCAGACATACAACGCCGTAAAAATACCGGTAATAGGTATGGGTGGCATTTCTTGCTGGCAAGATGCTATCGAATTCATCCTTGCCGGATCTTCGGCCATACAGATTGGTACTCATAATTTTGTAGATCCATCTATATCTGTAAAAGTGGTAGACGGAATAGCTGAATATCTGGACAAGCATAATATCAGCTCGATAAAAGAGCTTGTAGGCGCTTTGAAAATGTAGAACATTCATTGATTTATATAAAATACAAAAGGTCGAAACGCAGGGTTTCGACCTTTTGTATTTTAAACAGGTTTCTCTTATTTTATAAAGCCGACAGCTTGTACAATTGTTATCTCCTGATCTTTTGTCAACTCCATCGTATTATGAAGATTAGGTCTTGTGAAAGAACCTCTTACCACAGTACCCAATCCCGCTGAAGCACAATAGAGATAAACATTCTGAGCGATGAAACCACTATCTATAAAACCAGCTTCGCGATTAGACGCCCGATCCATATTAGCCACATAGATCAGCGAAAAAGCTGCGTTGTCAGATATATTTGCTTGCCCCAGATCTTTTCTGAAATCACCTTTCTTTATAAGTTTTAATACATGTCCTTTAGCATCGTAAAGGTAAATACCTGTATCAAACATCACATATACATCCATCTCCTGCCTATTTTGAGAGGTAGGAACAGTACGCTTATCATCTCTATTAAAACCATTTGCTGCCCATAACAAATCAGACAACATCTGAGGGGAGAGCTCTTTCTTCTCAAAATCACGACGAGACTGGCGTTCGTTCAAAGCATCCATTAACGGTTTACCACCTGTTCTTTGTGGAGACACCAATTGAATATCCTGAGCCAAAAGACTACATACAAAAACAAAGGAGATTATAAGTAATATAATTTTCTTCATGCTATAAAAATTTAAAGTGTTTCTATCTATACAAAAATATTCAAAGTTTGAGAATTACAAGCTATAAATCACACTATATATTGAACTTACACCCTCTGTTTTTAAGTAAAATTCACAAGATGGGAAAGAATGAGTTTAATAAAAAAACAAAAACTATTAACATATATCTTATCTTTGCCTGTAGAAAATACAAAAATGAAGAAAACAATACTATTATTCATACTCACACTTCTGTGTCTGACCACTACTGCGAAGGCTTCCCCATCTTCATACATTACCTTGAGTGACAAAGCCGAAGTAAGCTTATTAACCAGCACTCCTTGGAATGGGGCTATTTATGCTTTATTCGGACATACAGCAATAAGGGTAAAAGACACTATCGAAGTCAGAGAGTTGGGATTAAAGAAACTTGACATTGTTTTTAATTATGGTCTTTTTAGTTTCAACACCCCCAATTTCATGTACCGTTTTGTAAAAGGAGAAACTGATTATATTGTAGGCTATGTAGGCTTTGATGATTATTTGTATGAATATAAAGAGCGAGGTGTTGGTGTTTTTGAACAACAACTGAACATAGATCAAACAGAAAAACAGAAGATCCTAGATGCACTAATTATAAATTCACTTCCCGAAAACAGAACTTATCGCTACAATTATTTCTACGACAATTGTGCTACACGTCCGCGAGACATTATTGAGAAAAATATAAGTGGTAAGATAAAATATACGCCGACCGTAAAAGAACAAAGCTATAGAGATCTTGTTTGGGAATGCACCAGTGCGCAACCATGGGCTAGATTTGGAATTGATTTAGTGATTGGGGCAGATGCTGACAAGAAAATTACAGATCGCCAAAAAGATTTTCTTCCATTATACCTAATGGGTGCTTACGAAGGAGCTATTATCGAAGGAGATACAATAAACAGAATACTCGTTGAGTCTACTAACACTTTGTTAACACCCGTACAAGAACAGCTTACATATACCAATCCACAGGCAGATAATATCCAGAAAGCTACAGACTGGCCTCTTATCGTAGGATGCATACTATTTTTATTCACCCTTCTTTTATCCTTACTGATATACAATCAGCAACTATATGCTTTGGGTAAAGTATTTGATACTATATTATTTTTTATAGCCGGACTGGGAGGATGTATCATCTTTTTCTTAATGTTCTTTTCAGAGCATCCTTGTACCAATCCTAACTGGAATATTATGTGGTTAAATCCGCTTCAACTATTAATAATTCCTTTATTCTTCGCAAAAAAACTCTCAAAATACGTATATTATTATCATTTTATTAACTTTGCCTCGCTTTCGCTATTTCTTTTGGCATGGTGTTTGATTCCACAACAATTAGAAATCGCATTTATACCATATATTCTAACCATTGGCACAAGGTCGATTATGAATATATTACAATATAAAAAGATAAACAAAAAAGCTGATTATAGCTTACCCAGAGTAAGATGAGAAGAATTATAACCTCTTTAGTTGCAGTATTAACAATAGGTGCAGTACAAGCTCAATCGACTGTACGAGAAACACCTAAATTAGTGATTGGCATCACTATAGATCAACTAAGAGGAGATTATCTCGAACTTTTCCAGCATACATTTACCGAAAGAGGTTTTAAACGATTATTAAACGAAGGCTTAGTATTTCAAAATATTAAGTTCGACTTTCCTTATCTGGATGATGCATCAGCTATTGCAACAATATATACAGGTACAAACCCATTTTATCATGGAATTGTAGGTAGCAGAAAGTATTTAGCAGCCAAACAGCAGGAGGTTTCAACTTTCTCCGATCCTAACTTTTTAGGAAATTACACTGACGATAAAGTGTCACCGCTTGCACTGAAGTCTTCTACAATCACAGACGAACTGAAACTTGCGTCAAAAGGCACTTCTGATGTGTACTCTTTTGCTCCGCAAATACCTCAAGCCCTGATTACAGCTGGCACAAGAGGAAATAGCGCTTATTGGATTGACGACTATACCGGAAAATGGGCATCAACAACCTACTACAAAGACTTTTATTGGGCTATTGATCAGGAAAATCGTAGTAATTCAAACTTCTCTACCAAAGCCTGGTCTATGTGGTGGAATCCATTATTACCGATCGAAGAATACAAGGCATTCCCTTATGTTCAGGGTAAAGCTACATTCCAACATGCTACAGGGACTGACAAATCGACATATATTCTGGCTAAGAAAATGCCTGTGGCAAACGAAAACGTCAGAGAAGGTGCAATCAAATTACTAACAAAAGCCGAATTAGGAAAACGCACAAGTCCTGATTTTCTTTCACTTACATTCTATGCAGGAAACTACCAAGATGTAAGTGACTATTCATATGAAATTCAAGATGTCTATACACGTCTTGACCGCGATATTGAGGCTTTACTTGATGCTGTTGATAAATCTGTCGGGCTAAAAAATGCTTTTATTTTTATCTCTTCTACGGGTTATTACAACTCGAATGAATCTGAGTATAAAGACGATAAAACAGCAAGTTCGAATATACCGGAGAAAAAATTCCATGTAAACCGCTGCGAAGCTCTTCTCAATATGTATTTAATGGCCATTTATGGAAAAGACAACAAGTGGGTCGATAAATTCCATAATGGACAAATATATTTGAACAAGGAATTAATTAAACAAAAAGAGGTTTCGTTAAAAGAAATTCAAGATAAAGCTGCCGAATTCGTTTCAGAATTTACAGGGGTACAAGAAGTATATACTTCTCACCAACTTCTACATGGCGAGTGGAACCCTGTTATGGAGTATTACAGAAACGCTTACACTAAGGAAAATTCCGGAGATCTTTTTGTTGAACTTCAACCAGGTTTTAAAATTATAAGTGAGCAAGACGAATCGTTAAACAATAAGCAAGTAAGAAACAATGCTGTTGTATGTCCTGTTATATTTTTCGGAAGCAATATAAAACCTGAACGAATAAAAAGGACAATTAAAGCAACTGAGATAGCACCATCTGTATCTTATGTAATGCGCATAAGAGCTCCAAATGCGGCTAAAGCAGAGGTATTATCCGAATTACTTTAAACTATTTGAATTTAATTTATTACAAAAACAGAAAAAAAATAAACAAACTAAATATATGGGATTTACTGAATTTTTAACATCATTATTTGGCAACAAATCTCAAAGGGACTTAAAAGAAATAAACCCTTTTGTAGATAAAATCAAAGCCGTATATCCTGAAATAGAGCGTCTTTCTCACGATGGGCTCCGTGCTAAAACTGTAGAAATAAGACAGCAAATTCAAGATTATGTAGCAACAGAAAAGAACAAAATAGCTGAACTAAAAGCAAGTATAGAAACACTTGAAATCGATCAGCGTGAAGAAGTATGGAGCGAAGTAGACAAGCTGGAAAAAACGATTACTGAAAAGTATGAAGAAATTCTGGAAAAAGTACTTCCCGAAGTATTCTCTATTGTTAAAGATACTGCTCGCCGTTTTACCCAAAACGAAGAAATAGAAGTTACAGCAACTGACTTCGATCGTAAATTAGCAGAAGATCATGACTTCGTACGCATCGATGGAGATAAAGCAATCTACCAAAACCATTGGGTAGCCGGAGGTAATGAAATCGTTTGGGAAATGATCCACTACGATGTACAATTATTTGGTGGAGTTGTACTGCATAAAGGTAAAATTGCCGAAATGGCTACAGGGGAAGGAAAAACCCTTGTAGGAACTTTACCTGTATTCCTTAATGCCTTAACAGGTGAAGGTGTTCACGTTGTAACAGTAAATGACTATCTGGCAAAACGTGACTCTGAATGGATGGGACCAATCTACATGTTCAACGGACTATCTGTTGACTGTATAGACAAACACCAACCGAACTCGGAAGGTCGTCGTCAGGCTTATTTAGCAGATATCACATTCGGTACAAACAACGAATTTGGTTTCGACTACCTGCGTGACAATATGGCTATCAGCCCATCAGATTTAGTACAACGCAAACATAACTTTGCTATTGTCGACGAGGTTGACTCGGTACTGATCGATGATGCTCGTACCCCTCTAATCATATCAGGACCAACTCCTAAGGGAGATCAACAACTTTTTGAAGAGTTCCGTCCACGTGTAGAAATTATTGTAAAAGCGCAAAGAGACCTTTGTACTAAATTACTTGCTGAAGCAAAATCTAAAATGGCTTCGGAAGATAAAAAAGAACAAGAAGAAGGAGCTCTATTATTATACCGTTCATTCAAAGGACTACCTAAGAATAAGCCACTCATCAAATTCTTAAGTGAACCGGGAATCAAAGCAGCAATGCTTAAGACCGAAGAACATTATATGGCTGAACAAATGCGTAATATGCATATTGTTACAGATGAACTGTATTTTATTATCGATGAAAAAAATAACAGTATCGAACTAACAGATAAGGGTATTGACTTGCTTACTGGAAATTCAGATGACCCTCAATTCTTTGTTCTTCCTGATATAGGATCGCAACTTTCTGAGCTAGAGAATATCAACTTAAATGACTCTGAAAGAGCTGAGAAGAAAGATGAGTTGATGCAAAATTACTCTATCAAATCTGAGCGCGTTCACACTGTTAACCAATTACTTAAAGCATACTCTCTATTCGAAAGAGATGACGAATATGTAGTTGTAGACAATAAGGTAATGATTGTAGACGAACAGACTGGCCGTATCATGGACGGACGTCGTTATTCTGATGGTCTTCATCAAGCGATAGAAGCAAAAGAAAGAGTTAAAGTAGAAGCTGCAACTCAAACATTTGCAACAGTTACATTACAGAATTATTTCCGTATGTACAACAAACTAGCCGGTATGACAGGTACTGCCGAAACAGAAGCTGGTGAGTTGTGGAACATCTATAAGTTAGACGTTGTAGTTATTCCTACCAACAGGCCAATTGCCCGTATTGATATGAATGACCGTATCTACAAGACTAAACGTGAAAAATATAACGCTGTAATTCAAGAGATTGTCGACTTAGTAGAACAAGGACGCGCTGTTCTTGTGGGTACTACCTCTGTCGAAATATCCGAATTGTTAAGCAAGATGCTAACAATGCGCAAGATTAAGCATAACGTATTGAATGCTAAATTGCACCAAAGAGAAGCAGAAGTGGTTGCTACAGCCGGACAACCGGGAGCTGTAACCATCGCTACCAATATGGCTGGTCGTGGTACCGACATCAAGCTTGCACCTAGTGTAAAAGAAGCTGGAGGTCTTGCTATTATTGGTACAGAGCGTCACGAGTCTCGTCGTGTCGACCGTCAGTTACGTGGACGTGCAGGACGTCAGGGAGACCCGGGATCTTCAGTATTCTATATCTCTCTTGAAGACGATTTGATGCGTCTATTTGCTTCGGAACGTATTGCCGGAATGATGGATCGTATGGGCTTCAAAGAAGGAGAAATGCTTGAGCATAATATGCTTAGCAAGTCTGTAGAAAGAGCTCAGAAGAAAGTTGAAGAAAATAACTTCGGTATTCGTAAACGTTTGCTCGAATATGATGACGTTATGAATGCACAACGTGAAGTTATCTACAAACGTCGTCGTCATGCCTTGATGGGAGAACGTATCGGAATCGATATCGTTAATATGTTCTACGATTCTGCAGTAAACTTAGTAGAACAACATGCTGACACTCTAGATTACGAAGATTTGAAAATGGATGTATACCGTCTGTTTGCAATGGAATTACCATTTGATGAAGCGAAATTCCGTTCTTCAAAATCTGAGAATCTTACTGATGAAGTATACGAAAAAGCTGTTTCTAACTTCAAGAGCAAAATGGACCGTTTAGCAGATATTGCTAATCCTGTAATCAAACAAGTTTATGAAGAGCAAGGAGATAAATTTGAGAATATTCTTATCCCTATTACTGATGGTAAGCGAGTTTACAACATCTCTTGTAATCTAAAAGATGCATATAATTCTGAATCAAAAGATATTATCAAATCTTTTGAGAAGTCTATTGTGCTTCACACAATCGATGAAGAATGGAAAGAGCATCTACGAGCAATGGATGATCTACGTCAATCTGTTCAGAATGCTAGTTATGAGCAAAAAGATCCTCTATTGATCTACAAGTTAGAATCATTCAATTTATTCAAATCAATGGTTAACGTTATTAACAACAAGGCTGTAACCATATTGATGAGAGGTCAAATACCTGTGCGAGAACCGGAAGAAGTGCGTCAGGCAGCTCCTGAACAAAAAACCGATTATAGTCGCTACAGAACAGAACGCAACGACATGGAGCCTAGAAGCGGACAAGCAGGAGAACCTCAAGGTCCTGAAAGACCAAGACCAACAGCTCCGATACATGTTGACAAAAAACCGGGAAGAAATGAACCTTGTTTCTGTGGAAGTGGCAAGAAATATAAGAACTGCCACGGACGTGATGAATAAGACATAAAAGATATTTTAATTAGTTAATAAAAAGCCTGAAGGAAAGTAATACCTTCGGGCTTTTTGCTTTACTAATATTTTCTCAATACAAACAAATTTCGTATCTTAGCATGCTTTTTTGATACTATAAAAAGCTCTTACGCAAATTTATTGGAAATAAAAATTTATCAAAAATAATGGCAGAGACAGAAGACAGAATTATTAGGATAAACATCGAGGATGAAATGAAATCAGCCTACATTGACTATTCAATGTCGGTTATCGTTTCCAGAGCATTGCCTGATGTAAGGGACGGATTTAAACCTGTACACCGTCGTATCCTATTTGGTATGAATGAATTAGGAAACAACTCAAATAAACCACATAAAAAATCAGCAAGAATTGTGGGGGAAGTACTAGGTAAGTACCATCCTCATGGAGACTCTTCTGTATATTTTGCAATGGTACGTATGGCTCAAGAGTGGAGCATGCGTTATCTTTTGGTAGATGGTCAAGGTAATATGGGTAGTGTCGATGGAGACAGCCCTGCAGCCATGCGTTATACCGAAGCTCGTTTGAGTCGTTTAGCTGAAGAAATGCTAAAAGATATCGACAAAGAAACAGTCGATTTTCAGCTGAACTTTGATGACACACTGAAAGAGCCTACAGTTCTTCCTACACGTATACCAAATCTGCTTATAAACGGAGCTTCGGGTATTGCTGTAGGTATGGCTACAAACATGGCTCCACACAATATGACAGAGGCTATCAATGCCACTATCGCTTATATTGACAACAGAGATATAGACACAGAAGGTCTTATTGAATACATAAAAGCTCCGGACTTTCCATCAGGAGGTTTCATCTATGGTTATCAGGGAGTTAAAGATGCTTTCGAAACAGGTCGTGGACGTGTAGTAATGCGTGGACGTGCCGAGATAGAAATGGAAGGTAATCATGAAAAAATCGTAATTACCGAAATTCCTTATCTTGTTAATAAAGCAGAACTGATTAAACACATTGCAGACCTTGTTGGTGAAAAAAGACTGGAAGGGATCAGTAATGTAAACGATGAGTCAGACCGTCAAGGTATGCGCATTGTTGTAGATGTTAAACGTGATGCAAATGCAAATGTAGTCCTTAACAAACTATATAAGCTAACTGCCTTACAATCATCTTTTAGCATTAACAACATTGCTCTTGTCAATGGACGACCTAGAACATTGAATCTAAAGGATATGATCTCCTTATTCGTAGATCACAGAGTAGATGTAGTTACTCGTCGTACTCGATTCGATCTACGTAAGGCTGAAGAAAGAGCTCATATTCTTGAAGGTTTGATTATTGCTTCAGACAATATTGACGAAGTTATAGCTATTATCAGAGGATCAAAATCACCTCAAGAAGCTATCGAAGGTTTAATTAACAGATTTAGTCTTAGCGAAATTCAAGCACGTGCAATCGTCGAAATGAGATTAAGGCAATTGACTGGTCTAGAGCAAGATAAGTTAAGAAATGAATATGAAGAAATTCTGAAATTAATTGCTTACTTAAACGAAATTCTATCAAACGAAGATCTTTTAATGCAAGTTATTAAAGATGAATTAATTGAAATTAAAGATAAATATGGTGATGCACGCCGCACAGAAATTGTTTACGCTTCAGAAGAACTAAACCCTGAAGATTTCTATGCAAATGATGAAATGATCATCACTGTATCTCATTTAGGTTATATCAAACGTACACCATTAACAGAATTTAGAGCTCAAAACAGAGGTGGAGTAGGAGCCAAAGGTTCTGAGACTCGCGACGAAGATTTTATTGAGCACATCTATCCGGCATCTATGCACAATTACATTCTGCTTTTCACTCAGAAAGGTAAATGTTACTGGCTACGTGTATTTGATATCCCTGAAGGAACTAAAAATTCGAAAGGAAGAGCTATTCAAAATCTTTTGAATATAGAATCCGATGATAAAGCTACTGCCTTTATCCGAGTTAGAGGATTCAGTGATGCAGATTATCTGAATACTCACTATCTGCTATTCTGTACCAAACAAGGTGTTGTTAAGAAAACTAAGCTGGAAGCTTATTCTCGTCCTCGTCAGAATGGTGTAAATGCCATAACTATACGCGAAGATGACAAAGTTATAGACGTATTGATGACAGATGGCGATAGCGAAGTTCTTCTTGCAAATCGTAATGGTAGGGCTATTCGTTTCCATGAATCAGAAGTAAGAGAAATGGGACGTACCGCTACAGGAGTTAGAGGTATGCGCATTGACGAAGACGGACAAGACGAAATTGTAGGTATGATTGCTATGTCTAAAGAAGCACAAGCAACGAATACTATTATGGTAGTATCGGAACAAGGATATGGAAAACGCACCAATCTGAATGAAAAGGATGAAGAAGGCAACGAGATCCTTGACGAAAATGGCGAAATTATTCCTGTATATCGTATTACCAGTCGCGGAGGTAAAGGAGTTAAGACTTTAAACATTACAGACAAAACAGGTAAGCTTGTTTCTATAAATAGTGTTACAGACGATAACGATTTAATGATTATTAACAAGTCTGGTATTACAATTCGTCTAAAAGTTTCAGATATTCGCACCATGGGACGAGCTACTCAAGGAGTTAGACTCATCAATCTAGGAAAGAGAAACGACGAAATAGCATCAGTATGTAAAGTCGATTCAGAGACAGAAACAGACGAAATAGATGAAAATATTTCAACTGATGGAATAGAGGAAATTAATAATGAAACAAACAATTAAACACAATTATTAAAATAAAAAACTTATGAAACGTATTTTATTTGTAACATCATTGTGCTTATTAGCTTCTTTTTCTTTTGCTCAAAAGAAAGCAGTGAAAGATGCTAAATCGGCAATGAAAAATAACATCCAGGAAGCTAGAGATTTAATTAAACCAGCTTTAGATAATCCTGAAACAGCTACAGATCCGGAGACATGGAAAATAGCTGGAGACATTGAGTATAAAGTATTTGATGATCAAAGAACAATAGAATCTTTGAAAGATGCAACAGGTAAAGGTTCGGACGAAGCTGCAATGTATACTGGGCTATACAATATGTATGCTCCATATGTTAAGGCAGATGAATTAGGACAACTTCCTGACAGTAAAGGAAAAGTTAAGAATAAAGTAAGAGACGATATCCAAAAAAACCTAAGAAGTGCTCATGGATATTATATAAATGGAGGTATTTATTACAATGACAAGCAAGATTTTAAGAAGGCTGCTGATTTCTTCGAAATCTACTGGGAAATGCCAAATCTTGATATGTTCAAAGACAGTAAATTACCACTTATCAACCCTCTTGATACAGCTAATACTTACCATGTGATTAAGTATTATGCATCTATTAGCGCTGTTCAAGCTCAAGAACACGATCGTGCTATCAGACTTTTAAATAAAATTATTGATGAAGGATATGCACCGAATTCAGCTTACAAAGAAAGTGATCCATATGAATTACTTGCTGCTGAGTATAAAACTAAAAATGATAGCGTATCTTTCTCTAATGTATTAGCAAAAGGAGCTCAACTTTTCCCTGATAATGTATTCTTTACTTCTAACTTGATTAATGAATATATCAAAGGTGGCAGAATACAAGATGCACTTACATATCTAGATCAAGCTATTGCAAACGATCCTAATAATACTTGCGACCTGATGACTGTAAAAGCATCATTATATGCAGAACAAAAGGATTATACTAATGCAGAACCTACTTATTTAGCAGCTTTAAATGCTGATGAGAACTGTGAGAAAGCATTAGAAGGAGTTGGTGTTCTATATGTACTTCAAGCTCAAGATATGAAAGAAGTTGCTGGACAAACTACAAACAGAAAAGAACAAGCTGAACTTGATGAAAAAACATCTGCTTTATATCTGAAAGCTCTGCCATATCTAGAAAAATATACAGACTTATTAAGAGCTCGTAACGCAGATCAAGCTGATATTAGATTAGCTTTAACTAAACTACAAAATGTATATTACAATTTGAGTTTATTGAAGATTGATAAATCTAAAGAACTAGAAGCTATTGATAAAGAATTAGGTCTATAATATATAAACTGATATATAAAATAAAGAAGGTCTGTGAGTACTATTCACAGACCTTCTTTATTTATTTAATATTCCTAATTATCGTAAAATTCGAGTAATTCTTTTCCACACTCAAAAGTTACATAATTACTATTATGTTTAATTACAGAAATAAACATTTTAGTTTTAAGAAAGATATTCAAATTGAAGTCCCTATTTTATTTGTATATTTACATTTCAATTAAGTTCTAACACTATAAATACAATAAGCATCATGGACCATATTGAAAATGATAAACAATTTCAAGGATTACGAGTAAATAAAGGAACATCAGAACAACCCTCAGTTAATCCTTATCTAAATAATTTCAAAAAATTTAAACGCAAATCATATACTGTTTCAGAATATGTGGAAGGAATTCGAAAAGGAAATATAAGTATTCTAGGGCAAGCTGTAACACTTATAGAGAGTTCTAATCCTGATCATTATCCTATAGCCCAAGAAGTTATTGAAAAATGTCTACCTTATACAGGCGATTCTGTCAGAATTGGTATTACAGGTGTTCCCGGTGCTGGAAAAAGTACTTCTATCGATTCATTCGGAATGCATATTCTTAAAGGAAATAATAAGTTAGCAGTATTAGCTATCGATCCATCCAGCGAAGTTACAAAAGGAAGTATTTTGGGAGATAAAACCCGTATGGAAAGATTATCTACAGAAAAGAACGCTTTCATACGCCCCTCTCCTTCTGCCGGATCCTTAGGTGGAGTTGCTAGAAAAACTAGAGAAACAATCATTCTTTGTGAAGCTGCCGGCTTTAATAGAATCATTGTTGAAACTGTTGGTGTAGGTCAATCTGAGACAGCTGTACATTCTATGGTAGACTTCTTTTTATTGATCCAACTTGCTGGAACTGGTGATGAATTGCAAGGTATAAAGCGCGGCATTATGGAAATGGCTGATGGCATTGTCATAAATAAAGCTGACGGAAATAATATTGATAAAGCTAAATTGGCACAAAGCCACTTCAAAAATGCTTTACACCTATTCCCCCTACCCGATTCTGGATGGTCTCCTAAAGTACTAACCTATTCCGGATATTACGAAATAGGGATTGCAGAAGTCTGGGATATGATAGAAGAATATATAACTTTTGTGAAGAACAATGGATATTTTGAATACAGACGAAATGAACAAGCTAAATATTGGATGTACGAATCTATAAATGAACAACTTAAGAGCAATTTTTACAACAATCCAAAAATACAGCAGGAATTGAAATCTTTAGAGCAACAAATCTTAAGTTCACAAATCAGTTCTTTTGCTGCAGCAAATAAAGTATTAGATATTTATCTAAAACACTAAAATATTAATATTTAGAGCTTTTTTATGCATAATATTGCCTCTCAAGAAGCCCGTTTTTTTTCGAAAAAGATTATATTTGTATCACTAAATAAAATGAAATAACATCATTGTAAAATTAACATATAATTGATCATGGAAAAACCATATGCAATTGGTATTGATATCGGTGGAACTAACACTATTTTTGGCGTCGTAGATAAGAGAGGTCATATTATAAATCAAGGTTCAATAAAAACTGGTACTTATAAAGAAATTAACGACTACATTAGTAATCTGTCTGCTAGCGTACAAGAAATTATAGATCAGGTTGGAGGTTCGAGTAGTATTAAAGGAATAGGTGTTGGAGCTCCAAACGGAAACTTCTTTACTGGATGTATCGAGTTTGCACCTAACCTACCTTGGAAAGGAGTTATTCCTTTAGCGCAAATGCTTACTGACAAACTAAATGTTCCTGTAGCTTTGACGAATGACGCTAATGCTGCTGCTATTGGTGAAATGACATACGGAGCTGCTAGAGGGATGAAAGACTTTATCGTTATCACTCTAGGTACAGGCGTAGGTAGTGGAATTGTTATCAATGGTCAGTTAGTTTATGGTCATGACGGATTTGCTGGAGAGCTAGGACATACTACAATTATTCCAGGAGGAAGAGTTTGTGGATGTGGTAAAAAAGGCTGTCTGGAAACATACACTTCTGCTACGGGAGTTGCTCGTACAGCAAAAGAATACCTTCAAACAAGAAAAGAACCTAGTTTACTTAGAGAGTTAGATCTGGAGACAATAGAATCGAAAGATGTATACGATGCTGCAGTAAAAGGAGATAAACTTGCTTTAGAAATTTTTGAATATACAGGAAAACTTCTAGGCGAATCATTTGCTGACTTTGTTGCGTTCTCTAGTCCTGAGGCTATTATTCTTTTCGGAGGATTATCTAAATCAGGTAAATTCATTTTCGATCCGGTACGCAAACATATGGAAGAAAACATGTTGCCTATTTATCGCAATAAAATTAAACTATTAATGTCTGAATTGAAAGAAAGCGATGCTGCTGTACTTGGAGCTAGTGCGCTTGGTTGGGAAGTGAAGGATTACTAATCCCATAACAATACAATATTGATAAATAAATAATATACAGCCTGTAAAGTAATCTTTGCAGGCTGTTATCTTTAGCAAGCAACAATTTTCTATTCATACTGTTTTTATTTACCTTTGTAGACTAAAATCAAATACAATAAATTCTTGTAGTAATCATGAGCGACCAACGATATAATCAACGAGGAGTATCAGCATCTAAAGAAGATGTACACAATGCAATTAAGAATATTGACAAAGGCATCTTTCCTAAAGCCTTTTGCAAGATTATACCCGATATTTTAGGAAACGACCCTGAATATTGCAATATCATGCATGCTGATGGAGCTGGCACTAAATCTTCTCTTGCCTATATGTATTGGAAAGAAACAGGTGATATATCTATTTGGAAAGGCATTGCTCAGGATGCACTGATAATGAATATTGATGACCTTCTATGTGTTGGAGCTACAGATAATATACTTCTTTCATCTACAATTGGAAGAAATAAAATGCTTATCCCAGGAGAAGTTATTTCGGCTATAATTAATGGCACAAACGAACTTTGTGAGGAATTAGCCAAGCTAGGAGTAAATATTTACCCTACGGGCGGAGAAACAGCCGATGTGGGCGATCTAGTTCGTACAATAATAGTAGATAGTACAGTAACATGTCGCATGAAACGTTCTGACGTTATTTCGAACGACAAAATACAGGATGGAGATGTTATAGTCGGATTATCGTCTTCAGGTCAGGCGACATATGAAAATGAATATAATGGAGGAATGGGGAGCAATGGCTTAACATCTGCTCGCCATGATGTATTTGCAAATTATCTTGCAAAAAAATATCCAGAAAGCTATGATGCCTCTATTCCTGAGAATCTAGTTTATTCAGGAAATATGAAATTAACTGATAAGATAAATGGATTAGACATAGATGCTGGAAAGCTAGTACTTTCTCCTACCCGTACTTACGCTCCTGTAATCAAACAGATACTTGATCAATTCCGTTCTGTGGTGCATGGAATGATTCACTGCTCTGGAGGTGCTCAAGCAAAGGTTTTACACTTTGTCGATAATGTAAAAATAACAAAGAATAACATGTTCCCTGTACCACCACTATTTAAGCTAATTCAAGAACAATCCAGAACAGATTGGAAAGAAATGTATAAAGTATTCAATATGGGGCACAGAATGGAATTATATGTTCCTTCACAATATGCTCAAGATATCATAAATATTTCAAAATCATATAACATTGATGCACAAGTTGTTGGATTCGTTGAAAAATCTGATAAAAAAGAGTTGATTATAAAAAGTGAGTTTGGAGAATTCTATTACGAGTAGCATAATATTATTTAACTTTGGTTAATACTATCTTAACTAAAATGCGATTATATTTGCAAACAATGATATAAGAAATTTCAATCAAATTAAAAAACTAATAAAGATAACGTATATGAAAAAACTTATAATGTCTGCTGTTATGTGTATCGCACTTTTAGGATCTACAGCAGTAATGGCCCAAGACTCTAAAAAAGCTACTTGTTGTAAAGCTAAAACAGAATGTACTAAAAAAGAAGCTGATAAAAAATCTTGCTGTACAAAAGACAAAAAAGAATGTACAAAAAAAGATGCTAACAAAAAATCTTGTTGTACTTCAAAAAAAGCAGCTGATACAAAAAAGAAATAATAATCTATCCCTTAGATTGCAAAAGTCCGAATTACTTTCGGACTTTTTTATTTCATTATAAAGAGCTGTATTTTATTCCTGCTTTCCTATTCTTTACTCTTTTTAATATCTAAACCTACAAAGAACACTGTAAACACTTGACTATAAATACATTATAAAGAAGAAGTACCTACACATAAACAGCTAACAATTAAACAGTTATACTCAAGCATTGCATTACTATTGCTTTTGACCTGAAAAAAGTCTTTGTGTTTGTGTAGATAGTAATAAAATTAGGATAGAGTCTATATTCAATGGTAGAGGTCGTGTATATATACAAAAAAGTAGCGTCCTCTAGTTAAACTAAAAGACGCTACTGACTTTAAAACGGCGGTTACCTACTCTCCCACAAATATGCAGTACCATCGGCACGACTGAGCTTAACTTCTCTGTTCGGAATGGGAAGAGGTGGATCCTCAGTGTTATAACCACCTTAATTTCTTGCTGTTG
>NZ_OPYL01000002.1 GCF_900343125.1 Dysgonomonas sp. Marseille-P4361 | reverse complement strand
GATCCTGTCCTCAATTTATCAAAGTAAATTGACGGTAGTATTTTTTCCCATACATATATAATATGTATACTTGTACTACACTCTTGATGTTGTTATTTCAGTTCCTTTAAAGATCGCTTTCTTTTTTCGCCTCAACCCCTAAAAACGTCGCCGTTTCAGTGCCAAAGCGGGTGCAAAAGTAGAAAACATTTCTTTACAATCCAAATATTTTACAATACTTTTTTGAAAATAATTTACATTTATATTCATTGTATTTGATAATCATTTCAAAAGCAGCTGATTACAAGGATAAATAAAATCACTGTTTTTTTGACACATATTTACAATACTGGATCAATCCACACTCTTCACATTTCGGTTTGCGAGCTTGACAAATATATCTTCCGTGTAAAATTAGCCAATGATGAGCTCGTGATAAATATTTTTGAGGGATATTTTTCATCAATTCTTTCTCTGTTTGTTCCGGAGTTTTTGAATTATTAGTTAATCCCAATCTATTTGACACCCTAAAAACATGTGTATCGACAGGCATAGCCGGTTTATCAAATGCAACTATAAGCATAACATTAGCAGTTTTTCGCCCTACGCCGGGTAGAGATTCCAAGTCTTCTAATGTATCTGGCACCTTACCTTCAAAATCATTAACTAACTTCTTGGCCATACCTACTAGATTCTTTGCTTTATTGTTAGGATAAGAAATACTCTTTATATACTCAAATACAACATCAGGGCTAGACACTGCCAATACCTCAGGGGTCGGATAAGCCTCAAATAAGGCCGGCGTAACCATGTTTACTCTTTTATCTGTACATTGCGCTGATAATATAACAGCAATAAGCAAATGGAATGGAGAATCATAATCTAGCTCTGTCTCGGCAACAGGCATCGAAGCCTCAAACCACTCTATAACTTTTTTGTAACGTTCCTTCTTAGTCATATCTATATAAAAATAAAGTCCCTCACAAATAATGTGAGGGACTTCAAATATAATAAATTATTTCTTACCAGAATTTAACTCTATTATCTTCTACGCCAACTTTGTCTCTTAAAACAGACAAAGATTGAGACATTAGTTGATACATATTATTTTGTCTGATGGCTTGTTTAGATGTTGCAAAATCGAACTCTTTAGCTTCCTCTGTACGACTCTTCACTTCCACAACATATACCCCAGTTCTACCTTTCAAAGGAGAACTTACTTTATTTAATTCTCCTGCTTTAGAATACACATTCATAACAGGCTCATATCCTACTCCAGTAATATTGTTAGTTTGGAAAGTAACAAAGTTTGCTGTATCAATTTTCACATCAAGATTTTGAGCATATGCATCTAGAGATGTTAGATTCTTAGCCTTTAGATCTGTAATTATTTTCTCAGCTTTTTTGTTTGCTAAAATTTCAGCCTTCAAAGATGATGACACCTCTGACACTGGAATGTAATCTCCTTTAATCTCTTTTCTGATTACAGCAACAACTCTCTTATCAGATAAGTCAAACTTCTTAACTTCGCCTTCTTTTCCATTAAATGCCCAATGTATAACTGTTCTTGTTCCTACAGCCTGTCCTAAAGAAAACTCTGAGGGATGAACTGTTACATTAGTCATAACTGGATAACCTTTATCTAGTGCTGCTTTATCAAAGTTTTCCAGATTTCCGTTTTCTGCAACAAATTGATTCAGCTCATTATCTATACTGTTTTGAGTTTTATCGCTAATGATAACCGGCATTTCAACAATTGCTAATTTCACTTTAGCTACCGGAGCAGTCTTATCTGCTATTTTAATCAATTGCCTTGCGCCATTCACAGTCAAATTAAGAATTTCCCCTTTAGTTGCACCAAAAATTTCTTTTGCAGACATTCCAGCACGAACTAATGATATCTCATTAACCCATCCAAGAGAACCTCCATTTGATCCAGGATAAAGCTCATCAGCTATAGCTCCGAACTCTTTTCCTCCTTTGATTACTGAAAGTAAACTATCCGTCATAAATGCTGCACTCTTCTCATCCATTCCCTGAGGAAGTGGAATCATTTGCAATTGAACAGAGTCTGCTATATTTATTTTGTCTAAAACTTTGTAGGTTAAGAATGATTGATCTTCTCTAACTGGAGCTTGAACTGCACCAACGCTAGATGATTCAACAAATGCTCTCATGTCAAGAGGAAGTGATGAAACCCTATAGCTTACATCCACATATTGGCTTGCTGAATATTCATTTACAAGACCTGCTGCATTTTCTGTTGTTTTCAGTTTTTCGTAAACATCGTTGATTTCTTTTTCAACAACAGCATAATCTTCATCACTTGGAACAACTTCTTTTATAAAATATGATATTTTACGAAGATCTGTGTCAAGTTTGAAATTATTTTTGCGCTGATCGTACAAATCTTTAATTTCTTTATCTGATACCTGAATTGTTGAATCAGCAATAGATGAATATTTTTGAGAAACATATGCTATATCTGCAACTTTCTTTCCGTCTTCGAAAGTAGCTTTAGCTTCTGTTTGAGAAGGAACAAATGTTCCTGCTACAAGTGAAGCGTATTTCTCTTCTAAACGTTGATATTTCATCATATTTTGGATAAAAGCCCAAACTTGACGTCTCGCCATAATCTCTCCCCTTTGATTTTCAGGATAAGAATTTGGATCTTGGTTGATTTCTGACAAGAATTGCATTAAATACGTCTTATCAAACTGTCCTGTTTGAGGATTAGCAAAAAATGGAATTTGATATAGTATAGGAGCTACTACCGGACCATAAACCATATCGTTTAGCTCTTCGGAAGTAACAGCTAGTCCTAATTTTTCTGCCTCTTCATCAAGAAGCATTTCTTTAACCATTTGCTGATAAACACTTTCTCTTATTTGTGAAGTTGTTGCTTCATCCAAAGAGCTTTGCCCAGTCATCATCTTCTGAAAATTCTCAAATTCAGAAATTCTGTCTGAGTAGCTTTTGGTTGTTACCACTTCTCCATCTACAACGAACGCTTTGTCTCTTAACTTATTAACAAAGGTTGAAACCTCGCCCCAAGGGAATATAAATGCAAATAAGCCCAATGCAATTATAACCACTAACAGCGTAGATTGATTCCTAATTTTCTGTAATGCAGCCATTTAGTAATTAATTATTTTTATATTGTTTATTTTAATTCTTAAAAAATGCAACTTTCAGCTCGCGAAGATAATAAATTGAGATTGAATTTCATTCATAATTAGAAGACTATTCTTTATTTTCTTATTGTGCTTACACTATCCTTTTCCTCTATAGTGCCTTCTTCATCTTCATTTACGTAGATCAATCCCTTTCCTCTAGAAGACAATTCACCCAAAGACACAAATACTATATTTGTAAGCCGTTCGTCTGAGGAGAACTTAGAGGCATTTATCAGACCTCCTTCGGGAGAATTAATAGTTACAACCGAATCGGAATAAACCATTCGCTTCTGCTGATCCCAATAAAACTCAGGACTTGAATATGTATCTTTTGTTTGATGATTTTCGATAAATACATTTCCTGTCAACTTCCATAATTTTTTATCAGAGAAGTTCCATGCAGTATCTGCTTTTACCGAAACAACTATATTAAAAAGTGTATCAAACTGCTCTAAATATATCCCATCAGGGAAATACCAATAATCATCTTTTGCCCGATCATACATTTCCCATGTTTTAGCCAAAACCTTATATTTTATAATTCCTGAGTCTGATATCAATGTAGATACACTATCAGTATTTATAATAGGCATAGTCTCTTTGTCGTATTCATAATCGACAACGGACTTTGAATTGTCTTTACAAGATGCTAAAACAAATGGAATTGAAAAGAGCAATACCATAATGAAGAATAATCCTTTTCGCCTCAACATTTCTTTTTTTTTTCAAATGTATAAAAAAAAGAGCCTCAATTAAAATTGAGGCTTATTTTTTATTTTATATGTCATTATTGTACTTTTCGACGGAAGAACCAAAGTTCACTAAAATTAAGATTCAAAGAAACTCCATAATACTCTTCACTAATCATTGTACCTGTTTTAGGTTTCAATTTTTTGTATTCGAAATTGATATTAATATATGATGTTCTATAATCATAACTATTTCTAAATGGTATACCTAAACCAAAAGTAGCACCATATTCGTTAAAACCATCTATTTTTTTATTCTGATCTATAGCATTCAAATAAGAATTACCATAATTAACACCACCTCTATATTTCATTCTTTTGAAGATACTTCGTTCGTATTGATTAACCATATATTCAATACCAGCATTAAAACGCCATCTATCATTGAAACGATCTTTATCTCCAAGCTGATCACCCATCAGGGATGTGTATTTTACATCTGTCCACTTTTGATATGTAACATCAGCACCCCAGATTACACGATCATCATGATTATAAGTAAATCCGAAACCATACGATTCAGGCAAGCCTGCATTCACTCCGCTATGAGCTATAGTATCACTTTTTATCGCTGATCCTGAAGAATTTAACACATGGTGTTTATTATCATAATCGGCTTTAGAATTAATTTTTGGAGAATAAGTTGCACCTAATGTCAAATAATTATTCTTAGACAAAGGTATTTCATACTGTAAACCAAAGTCTAATTTCAAAGCTTTAAGATGAAGTTCTGTCAAATCAATAGATGTATTTGCCGAACCTGTAATACCTGCTATTTGAAGAGTATGGTCAATTGTTCCGAATAGATATGAAGCATTTGCACCAACAGACAACCCTTTCAAAGGAGTTTCATATCCTAAACCTCCATATATTTGACTCAACCCACCTGAGCCAGAGAAAGCTTTTGTTGATGATAAAGACCCTTCTGTTTCAGTATTACCAAACTTGTAACCTACAGATGAGAAAGGTAATATACCAAGACTTAAACCAAGTTTCTTAGACAAAGGAACTAACATTGTTATATAATCAAGTCCACCTCCCGGTTTAGTTGCAGAATTAACACCATCACTCATCTTTCCACTTCGATAGGTGACACCTATATCAAAAAGGAAAGTCATTGAGTCTACTTTCGAATATGAAGCCGGATTCATAGGATTAGCACTACGACTTGTTCTAAGTCCATAACCTATTCCCCCCATACCTTTAGAAGGTCCTACAGCTTGGTCTTTCAACACACCATAACCATATCTACTATAAGGTGAATCTGTTTGAGCACTGATTATACCTACGACACATGTCATAATGGCTATTAAAAGGAGTTTCTTGCTTTTCAACATATATTTAATTCAGTTTTATCTATCTCGATTCTTAGAAATCTCACTTGAGACGAATACTTGTTAATAAGGAATTTCTGCTATCCTATCAAGAGCGATATACTTTCAACTTATAAACACAAAAATGAAAGTTTTATTATCTCAACATTACATAAATCTCAAAAGACTGAAAGAATCTATTAATCACGACTATTCATTAACAATAGAAATTTGTGCAAAGTAAATTAAAAAAACTCAGTTAAGCGACTATTTGAATAAAATGTCATCTTTTTTCCCCTTAAAAATAGTTATTATTCTTATTTTAGTACCTTTGCACTCGATTATAGGCAGAATGGAAACAAAGTATAAAAACTACATTCATAAATACATAGATAAGCTTAAACCATTTAAATATATAGCATGGTTTCTTTGTCTCTTTCTAATCTTTGAACTTATATGGAAGATCTGCGTACATGTAGGAGAAGATGAAAGAATACTTTTAGTTTTAGGACAAGACCTGACAGCATATACTGAAGGCTTAAACTTATGGACAGCTCAATCTATATATTGGTTTATGCACGATATACTCGGGCAAGATGACTTTATAATCAATGACACTTTTCTATATTTCTCTGGGTCTTTACCTATCGAAATAGTATGGGGCTGTACAGGGATGAAACAACTATTCCTATTCACTTTCATTCTTATTTTTTACTTTGGTCCATGGAAGAAAAAACTATGGTACATCCCATTATGTATGCTCATACTTGTATTCATTAATATCTTACGACTTTCCACTATATTCTTCATCATCAGAGAACCCTTCCCTGAATGGTTTATTACTGTAAATGAGTGGTACAATGGTCATACTTGGTACAACACGCGAGAAGTATATTATCAATTTTACAGAGATTGGTACAACTTATTCCATCGCGATGTATTCACATATATCTATTACGACGGTGTTATATTTATTTTGTGGCTAATATGGGAAGAGAAGATAAGAAGACCTTTTAACAAATTTCTTCCAAATACAAGTTCAGAGTCTTCATCATCTCCTACCGCGTAGGTTTCCTTTATTCTTTGTTATAAATCTCCAATTATAAATCGGTAGGTAGAAATCCATTGGGATAAAACCCCAATAGTAATTGCCTGAATGAAAGTATTTCGCAGATTTATTAAAAACAATAAGCTGAGTAATAAAACGAACGAAGAAAATTAATAAAGAAATGCTTAGCAGCCCCCATTTACTATAGAGTATGCTATAAGCTAATATTGCGATTAATGCAATGTAGAAAATATACCTTGTTACCTTTTCAAAAGCAAATAGTGCAACTGCTCCCCCTTTAAAATATTTTTTTGCCAGTGAATATGATTTCTTTATTTGTTTCCACAAAGAGAAACTCACCAATGTGGTTTCAACAAAACTATCCTGCGAAATAGCAACAGCTGTATTTTCCCTTGTCATTATCTTGTTAATAAACACCTCTTCTCCGCTCTCAATATTCAGACATGCTGCAAACCCTTTATTATCAAAAAACAGTTCTCTCTTAAATGCCAAGTTCCTATAAGTACCAGTAAAGGCCTTTCTCTTTATGGCCATCGACAGATATCTCATACTAAAGAAGTGATTATCAAAGCGGGCAAAATAATTAAATAATTTCTTTTGTTTGCTGTAAAAAGAATATCCCAGAACGATCGCATACTTCTCTGACATTTCTTTCACAATAGAAGATATCCATCTCTTTGATACAGGCTTTGAATAAGGCTCAGTAAACAACAACACATCTCCTTTTGCAGCCTTTATACCTACAGTAAGAGCTAGTTTTCTCCGATTAAAACTTTCGTCATCTGTAGAAGAAGGTAAGAATGTATAATATAAATTAGGATGATGCAGCTTAAAATGATTCAAGACATCATCTGTTTCGTCTGTCGATCCATTATTTACAACAATTACTTCAAAATCTTCATATTCCTGATCTAAGATGAAAGGAAGATTCTTTGCTAATTCAGATCCCTCATTCTCAGATGCAATAATCACCGAAACTTTAGGTTTCCATGAATTATCTAGATCTACTTTATCTCCTCTCTTTTCTTTTTTTCTAGCATAAGCATACGGTTTTCTATAATAATTGAAATAATAAAACAACTGTATTATAAAAAAAAGGAACAGTAGAGAAATAGCAAATATCTCAATATAGGAAAATGTAAAATATGATAATAATTGTTCAAACATTGTATAAAATCTTTATAAAAAATAAGAGCCATATAGTTCAATACGACTCTTAACTATATAATTACTAATGTATATTATATTTTATCTGAATAATATGCCTTCGGAAGTTCTCTGCAGTTATATTGTGAAGCCATAATTTCACCATATGCTCCTGCTGAATATATAACAAGGATGTCTCCCCTCTTAGTTTCATTCAGTTCGTAATCTTTAGCAAAAACATCTGAAGACTCACAGATAGGACCAACAATATCATATTTTTTGAGAGGTAAATCCGAAGATATATTTTCTATTTTATGATAGGCTTGATAAAGCGCTGGACGGATAAGATCTGTCATTCCTCCATCTACAATAACAAACGTCTTTTCTTCCCCCTCTTTCACATAAGTGGTACGTGTTATCAATGCTCCACTTTGTGCAACCATGGCTCTGCCTAACTCGAAATGAACAACCTGCCCCTCTCTTAGTTTAAGTGAACTATGAAAAAGAGCAAAATATTTCTCAAAATCGGGAATTAAATTGTCTTCAGGATTATTATAATCGATACCTAATCCCCCTCCTACATTTATATGCTCTAGTTTAATATCCTGAGCTTCAAAATAGTCTTGCAATTCATTCACCTTATCACATAATTGTGAAAACACTGAAAGATCTTCTATTTGAGACCCCACATGAAAATGAATTCCGGATAGCTTAATACCCTTTAAAGTTTTTAATCTTTCCAAAACATCTTGAAGAGCCGAAATACTAAAGCCAAATTTATTTTCGTTAAGCCCTGTTGTAATATACTCATGTGTATGAGCATCTATATTAGGATTAATACGAAGTGCAACCTGAGCTATTTTCCCCTTTTTATTTGCCAACTCATTTATGACTTCCAATTCGGGTAATGACTCTACATTGAAACAGAAGATATTAAGATCTAATGCCAGATTTATTTCTTTATCAGTCTTACCAACTCCTGCAAAAACAATTTTAGATGCAGGAAAACCGGCATTAACAGCAGCCTTTATTTCATTACCACTTACACAGTCTACACCGAAACCTTCTGACGCTACAATTTCGAGTATTCTGCGATTAGCATTTGCTTTAACTGCATAATGCTCATGGAATCCATATTTTTTCGTTTCTCCTTTGACTGTTTTTAAAGTCTTCCTCAGTAGATCCATATTGTAGTAATAGAAAGGTGTCTCGATTCCTTTCAATTTTTCAATAGGAAAGTTCCCTTTAGTCATCCGAATTTATATATTAATTAAACAATTTATCATTTAATATCTGAAGAGTATTCTCTTTGTCTTTTTTAGCTATCAGGAAAGAGAAGTTATATTCACTTCCCCCATAAGATATCATCCTTACCGGAATACCGCTAACGGCATCCAGTATTCTTGCTGCAAAACGAATATCTTTAGTATTCAAGTCTCCAATTACAGAAACAAGCACCATATCATTATCAACAGATACTGTTCCGTATTTTTTCAAGTCATCAACAATTAATTGAAGATTTTTATCATCATCTATTGTAAGAGAGACTCCAATCTCGGATGTCACAAGCATATCTATAGATGTCTGATAACTCTCAAATACTTCTGTAATCTTACGCAAAAAGCCGTGAGCAAGCAACATTTTACTAGACTTCACCTTAACTACTGTAATATTATCTTTAGCCGCAACAGCCTTTATTTCCTTGCTATCTGTGTCATTAGAGATTAAAGTACCCTGCCTGTCCGGATACTCTGTATTCTTTAAGCAAACAGGTATATTCGCCAATTTTGCAGGAAGAATACTTGATGGATGTAAAATCTTCATCCCAAAATAGGCAAGCTCTGCAGCCTCATCAAAGTTTAGATGCTGTATTGGTATTGTACCTTTAACATAACGAGGATCATTATTTTGCATCACATCCACATCTGCCCATATTTGCACTTCGGTAGCCTCGACAGCAACACCTACAAGTGAAGCAGTAAGATCGCTTCCCCCTTTGCGCAAATCATCAATCTCGCCATAGGCATTTCTACAAATATACCCTTGTGTAATATAGAAATCTGAATCTTTCTCTGCCCCCAACATAGCTGTCAACTGTTCTTTGATATAAACAGAATCTGGTACTGAATTTTTATCTGTTCTAATAAAATCTAAAGCTGGTATCAAAGCAGTATTAGCTCCTTTTTCTTTCAAATACAAGTATATCAACTCTGAACTCAACAACTCACCTTGAGCCAAAACAACGCGCTCTTCAAACAAAGTGAATAAATCTTTCGTAAAGGTGCGAATATAGTCGAATTTCTCTCCAACAAATTGATTAGCCTTTGCAATAGTTTCATCTTGCTCGTAAAGTTCTTTAACCAACTCAACATAGCTCTTCTCTAAGGCATTAATGATTTCGATAGCCCCCTCGTGATTTTTCTTATACAAATAATCAGAAATTTCAGTTAGGGCCTCAGCCGTACCGCGCATAGAAGAAAGAACAATTAAATTTCCTTTTTTCCTCATTATTATATCAGCAACCTTACGAACCTTTGCTGCTGAAGCTATAGATGCACTACCAAATTTTAAAACTTTCATGCCTGAGATTTTTATAATTCAACTAACTCGCAAAATTATAAAAAAAACTGAGCATTTGTTTCATTATAAAATAGATATTTATTTTTTATTCAAATACTTATTATAAAAAACTAGCAAACAACAATTTATAGATTAGATAAACATAACAACCATTTTTTATATAAAATATTACAATAGTTTTTTTTCTTAAAACAACAATAAAAAAATCACTTTAACTAAAATATTAGATTTTTATTACTACTTTTGTGCTTCAGATATTCACAAACAAATTTGTGTATTTGAAGATGAAGAAAAAGAAAATAGATCAACATTTAGCCAAAATAAAAATAAAAGGAACGATATCATTAATATCTCGTTCCTTTTTTTTTGTCTCTAAATAGCGATTAATCACAATTTATACTCTTATAAAAATGTATTTAGACAAACCAGTAAAACTTATTCTAGATGACGGCACAGAGCTTACAGGTAAATCCTTTGGAGCTGAAAAAGCGAATGCCGGAGAGGTTGTATTCAATACTGCTATGGTAGGCTATCCGGAAAGCCTTACCGACCCTTCTTACTTGGGACAAATTCTTGTAGTAACGTTTCCTCTTGTTGGTAACTATGGAGTACCTGACGAAACTTTCACTAACGGAATTTCAGACTTCTTCGAATCAGAGAAAATTCAGGTTAATGGGCTGATTATTTCTGATTATTCTCACGAATATTCACATTGGAATGCTAAAAAAAGCCTAGGAGATTGGCTTAAAGAACATAATGTCCCTGGCATTTATGGTATCGATACAAGAGAACTTACAAAAATCCTCAGGGAAAAAGGATCGATGAAAGGCAAAATTATTTTCGAAAAAGAAGACGAAATTGATTTTTATGATCCAAACTCAGAAAATCAGGTAGGAATAGCCAGCTGTAAGGAGGTTATTGAATACGGGGATGGAAAAAAAACAGTTGTATTAGTAGACTGCGGTGTAAAGCATAATATCATACGCTGCCTACTAAACAGAAATGTAAAGCTAATCCGAGTGCCTTGGGATTATGATTTCAACCAGCTGGAATGGGATGGTTTGTTTATCTCTAACGGGCCTGGAAACCCAGACTATTGTGAAGAAACTGTAAAGAATATAAGAAAGGCAATGGAGAGCAACAAGCCTATATGCGGTATCTGTATGGGGAATCAATTACTGGCTAAAGCAGGAGGAGCAAGCACATATAAGCTAAAGTATGGGCATAGAAGCCACAATCAGCCTGTAATAATAGCGAATGGTACAAAATGTTTTATCACCTCTCAAAATCATGGTTATGCTGTAGATAACGAGACCCTAAATCAGGATTGGGAACCGTTATTTATAAATCTGAATGATGGAACAAATGAAGGGATTAAACATAAATCAAAGCCATTCTTTTCGGCTCAGTTCCACCCGGAAGCTGCAAGTGGACCTACTGACACCTCCTTCTTATTCGACATGTTTATTGAAAAATTATAATCCAACTATATAAAGTATCAACTAAATGGATATAGATATTAAAAAAGTATTGGTGCTCGGTTCGGGAGCATTAAAAATCGGAGAAGCCGGAGAATTTGACTACTCTGGATCTCAAGCCCTTAAAGCCCTTAAAGAAGAGGGCATTGAAACAGTTCTGATCAACCCTAATATTGCTACCATACAAACTTCTGAAGGAAGTGCTGATAAAATATATTTCTTACCGATTACTCCTTACTTTGTCGAAAAAGTAATTCAAAAAGAAAAGCCACAAGGTATACTCCTTGCCTTTGGAGGACAAACCGCGCTAAACTGTGGTGTACAACTATACGAAACGGGAATTCTTGAAAAATACAATGTACGTGTACTTGGAACTCCGGTACAAGCTATTATGGATACCGAAGACCGTGAGTTATTTGTAAAGAAACTTGACCAGATAGATGTAAAGACAATAAAAAGTCATGCTGTAGGCTCAATTGAGGATGCAGTAAAAGCTGCAAACGAATTAGGCTACCCGATCATTATACGAGCAGCTTACGCACTTGGAGGATTAGGCTCCGGTTTCTGTGACAACGAACAAGAGCTAAGAGTTCTTGCAGAGAAGGCACTCTCCTACTCTTCTCAGTTATTAGTAGAAAAATCTCTTAAAGGGTGGAAAGAAATAGAGTACGAAGTTGTAAGAGACAAATACGACAACTGTATTACTGTATGTAATATGGAAAACTTCGACCCGCTCGGAATTCATACAGGGGAAAGTATCGTTGTTGCACCGTCTCAAACATTAACAAACTCCGAGTTCCACAAGTTACGTGAACTGGCAATACGAATAGTAAAACACATAGGTATTGTTGGAGAATGTAATGTTCAGTACGCATTCGACCCTGAATCGGAAGATTACAGAGTGATTGAAGTGAATGCTCGTTTGAGCCGTTCTTCTGCACTGGCATCTAAAGCAACGGGTTACCCCCTGGCCTTTGTTGCAGCTAAATTAGGACTTGGATATGGTTTATTCGAATTGAAGAACTCTGTAACAAAGTCCACATGTGCTTTCTTCGAGCCAGCCTTAGACTATATAGTGGTAAAAATTCCTCGTTGGGACTTAGGTAAATTCCACGGAGTTTCGAAAGAAATCGGATCAAGCATGAAGTCTGTCGGAGAGATTATGGCTATCGGACGTACTTTCGAAGAGGCGATTCAAAAAGGACTCCGAATGATCAACATCGGCATGCATGGTTTCGTTGCAAACAAGCCGGTTGAAGTAGATGATCTGGATAAAGCATTAAGTAATCCTACCGATAAACGTATCTTCTGCATCGAAGAAGCTTTCAAAAGAGGATATACAATAGAGCAAATACACACTTTAACAAAGATAGATCTCTGGTTCTTACAGAAACTTCAATACATATTTAAATGTTCGAAAGAACTAGAGCAATACAATATAGTTCAGGAACTTCCTCTTGACCTGATACGTACAGCAAAACAAATGGGGTTTTCAGACTTCCAGATAGCCAAAATTGTCAGTAAAGACTCGTCTCTGGCAGAACAGCTATCCTACGACGTTCGACAGATTCGTAAAGCAAATGGCATAGTCCCTTGCGTGAAACAGATAGATACCTTAGCAGCAGAATATCCTGCACAGACAAACTATCTGTACATAACATATAATGGAGATGAAAACGATGTTAAATACCTTGGAGATAAACGCTCTGTTATTGTATTAGGATCAGGAGCATACAGGATCGGATCTTCAGTCGAGTTTGACTGGTGTTCGGTTAATGCTCTGCAAACTGTGAGAAAAGAGGGTTACAGATCGGTAATGATCAACTACAATCCCGAAACAGTATCTACAGACTACGATATGTGCGACCGTCTATACTTCGATGAATTAACATACGAACGCGTTATGGATATTATCGAGCTGGAAAATCCTCATGGTGTTATACTCTCTGTAGGGGGACAAATACCAAACAACCTTGCCCTTAGACTGGATGAAGCTAAGGTAAATATCTTAGGCACATCAGCTAAAAACATCGATAATGCTGAAGACAGAAACAAATTCTCGAGCATGTTAGACCGGATTGGAGTAGATCAGCCACGATGGAAAGAACTTACTTCTCTGGAAGATATAAAGGGTTTTGTTAACGAAGTTGGCTACCCGGTACTGATTCGCCCTTCTTATGTACTATCAGGAGCTGCAATGAACGTATGCTCAAATGATGATGAACTAGAAAACTTCCTCGGATTAGCTGCAGAGGTTTCTAAAAAACATCCGGTTGTGGTTAGTGAATTTATCGAAAATGCAAAAGAGATCGAGATAGATGCAGTAGCAAACAAAGGTGAGATTGTGGTTTATGCGATATCCGAACACGTTGAATTTGCAGGAGTACACTCCGGTGATGCAACAATACAGTTTCCCGCTCAAAGACTTTATATAGAAACGGTCAAAAGGATTAAGAAGATAGCAAAGCAAATAGCGAAAGAACTTGAAATTACAGGACCTTTCAATATGCAATTCTTAGCCAAAGACAATGACATAAAGGTTATAGAATGTAATCTTAGGGCATCTAGATCATTCCCTTTTGTTTCAAAAGTTTTGAAAATAAACTTCATAGATCTTGCAACCCAAGTGATGCTTGGAAAAGATGTAGAGAAACCAAATAAAAACGCTTTTGACCTTGACTATGTCGGAATCAAAGCTTCACAGTTCTCATTCTCACGACTACAAAAAGCAGACCCTGTATTAGGGGTCGATATGGCTTCTACTGGTGAAGTTGGATGTATAGGAGACAACTTCTATGATGCAATGCTTAAGTCAATGCTATCAGTCGGCTGTAGAATTCCTAAGAAGACAGTCCTATTTTCTACGGGTCCTACAAAATCAAAAGTAGGTTTGCTCGAAGCGGCAAAACTATTACATGCTAAAGGGTATGAGATATATGCTACTGATGGCTCTCAAAAATTCTTAGTAAACAATGGAGTTCCTGCAACACAAGTCTTTTGGCCTAACGATAATCAACAGCCAAATGCATTAGAAATGATCCAAAACAAACAAATAGACCTTGTAGTAAATATTCCGAAGAATTTTTCTACAAACGAACTTGATAACGGATACAAAATCAGACGAGCTTCTATAGACTTTAATGTTCCTCTATTAACCAACTATAGACTTGCATCTGCTTTTATACAAGCATTCTGCAAAATGGATATAGAAGATATTGAGATTAAAGCCTGGAACGAATATGAGTAGTCTATTATTATAGACTTTATATGAAGAGGGAGCCTTAGTAAGCTCCCTCTTTTATTTTCCGCTTAACAAATAAGTGTTAAACACAAAATGAAAAATCCGGTCTTTTATCATTTTATATAAAAATATTGAAAACAAAGCTTTTAAAATTTACTCTTTTAATATAATATGTTTATATTGCGTATAAATTAGCGCTTAGATCGACTTAATACTATACAAAAATGCTATTTATACTGTGATAAAACATTCTCAACTACTACATATACTCATTTCTATTATTTTTTTATCATGTTCTTCAAAGAGTGATGAAAATATAGCAACGTATACTGTTTCAAGTAAAAATTTCGAAAACACTATAATTATTGATGGATTTGTAGAGCCTGTACGTACTACTACTTTATCTTGCCCTAGGTTTGTAGATGGAGTTGTACAATTTATTATAGAAGACGGAAACTATGTAGAGGAGGGAGAAATTGTTTGTATCATAGAGGCAAATGAGCTTCAAACTCAATATGATCAACTAGTTGTTAATCTTGAGAATTCACGGGCTCAACTAAATACAACAAAGGCTACTCTAAGCTCCGAATATGCTATGTTGGAAGCCCAAGTAAAGAGTAATGAAGCCGATGCCCAAATAGCACAATTAGACTCCCTACAGTTAACATATAGCCCCGATAATCAAAGAAAAATAAAAGAACTTGAATTAGAAAAAGTATCTATAGAGAAAAACAAATACGAAAAAAAGTTGAAGTCTCTTGCTATTATACAACAGTCTGAAATAAGAAAGCAGGAAATAGAGATCCAACGTAACGAACAGCAGGCTAATTCTATTAAAGAACGACTAGATCAATTAACAATCAGAGCACCTAAAAAAGGACTTGCAACAAGAGCAAAAAGCCGTATGACAGGCACGAAACTGAAAGTTGGTGATAATGTTTGGAACAATGTACCTATCATAATTATGCCTGAGATGGAAGAGGTAAAAATTAAAATTATGGCTCCCGAACAAGATTACAAACTTATCAATATTGGAGATAGCGTACAATATACATTTGATGCAATACCCGACAATATAGCCTGGGGAAAGATTAAGCAACGTTCACCAGTAGGACAGCCAATTAATAGGGACTCTAAAGTAAAGCTATTCGAAATAGAGGCAACTGTAGACAGTATGATTACCATTCCCGATCCGGGATTTACGGCCAACTGTCAAATATGGCTCAAACAAATAACAGATACAATAGTAATTCCACAAATAGCTGTATTTGAGGATGATTCTATCCGAGTTGTATATGTAAAAAAGAATAACAAATTTGAGAAAAGACAAGTTCTGACAGGTCTATCATCCCCTAAAGAAGCTATAATAACAAAAGGTCTTTTAAGAGGAGAGGTTGTCAGTCTGACCAAACCAGATCCATCATCTATAAAAAACACAAAATTACTACCCGATTCTATTTCTAAACCACCGAAGAAAGAGAATCAAACAACAGAGAAACCGAGTAATTCATAACTTCATATAGCACTGATATGAGAAACAATATTAAGGAAATACAAAAAACCGCTTTCATTTTATTATTTATCTTTTTCTCTTTCGCTTGCTCCAAGAAAGAGACCCAGCAAGTACCAACAGGGAAAGTTGTAAAAGGAGTTTTCTATATTGATATATATGAAGAAGGAGAAATAGAAGCAATAAACTCAATTAATATATCTGCACCTGTTATTTCTTGGAGGTATGGTAATTTAAAGATTACCCAAATGATTAAAGACGGAGAAGAAGTGAAAGCTGGAGATACATTAATACATTTTGATCCATCTGATGTGAGAAAAGGAATTATCGAAGCAGAAGGCAGATTAGAAATAAGCATTGCTGAACTTGAAAAAATGAAAGCTCAGCATGAATCTGACTTAGAAGAGCTAAAAGCTGATTATGAAGTTACCCGTATTGCTCAAGAAATATCGAAGATTAATTTAGAAGCGGCTGGTTATGAATCTGAAATCAAGAAAAAAGAAATACAATTGAATCTCGACAAAGCTGATATTTCTCTAGATAGAGCAAAGGAGCAAATAGACAGTCGAATAAAGATACAAAAGGAAGAAGTTCGTCAGAAAAACCTCTCGATTGAACAAGATCGATCCAGACTCAATGAGGCACATGAAACATTAAGAAAATTATCTGTAGTAACTCAGTCTCCGGGGATTGCAATCATTAGTCGCAACTGGAGTAGTGGAAATAAGTTTCAGATAGGAGATCAATGCTGGGCTGGTATGCCTATCATTTCTTTGCCTGACTTATCAGCCCTTAAGGCAACTGTAAACATCAATGAGGTAGATATAGCCAAAATATCGAAAGGATTGAAAGTAGAAATAAAACCCGATGCTTTTTCTGATAGTATTTTCACAGGAACGGTTAATTCTGTAGCCAACTTGGCTATAAACAAGGAAGGAAGTAATAAAATAAAAGTATTCCCTGTACAAATATACTTAGACAGAACTAACAAAAATTTATTACCTGGGATTACCGTTAGTTGTAGAATAATTATTGACGAAATAAAAGACACCTTATACGCACCTCTAGATGCTGTAAAGAATGAAGGTGATAAATATTATGTTTTCAAGAAAAAAGGTTCTGGCTATGAGAAAGTGGAAATAGAAACAGGTACTAGCAACTCTGACTTTATCATCATCACCAAAGGTCTTAAAGAAGGGGATGAAATAGCTTTAATCGACCCTTTTGCACAGGAAGAAGAAACGACCAAAGAAGAAACAAATAAAGAATAATATGATGAATAAATACACATTATCCAAAATATGTTCGTTATTAATAGTCTTGATTCTATTTTCTTCCTGCGAGAATGATTTAATTAAAGATATTCTCTCTGGTGAAAAAGAAAAAGGAAAAACAATTATAGAAACAGGCGAACTGGCTGCTGTTAATTCGAAATCTTTTATTTTAACCAGATACGGTCAACGTTGGTATCAGATGAAAATTATCGGAATCTTAGAACATGGTAGTATTGTTAACGAAGGAGATTCAATCATTCAATTAGATCCTACAGATATAAAAAAATTCATTGTTGACAGGGAAAGTGATATGGAAACTCAGTTAGCTACGCTAGAAAAAATGCGAGTTAATCAAGAAAGTAAGAATAGTGAATATGATTCTAAAATAAAAAATGAACTGGCAACATTCGAACTAAAGAAAATAGAGTTAGAAGCTTCCAGATTCGAATCTGAACGTTTTCGAAAGATTAAAGAACTTCAGTTTGAACAAGCAAAGATCACGTTGGAAAAAGAAAAGAAGAAGTTAGAATTAAATAAGATTATTGATGCTAACGATTTTAAGATTCAAGAGATTCGAGTAAGACAAATTGAAGATGAAATAGAAAATTCATATAATATATTACCTGAATTAACTATAAGAACCCCTATTTCCGGAGTATTCCAAATTGCTAATAATTGGGCTACAGGCGGCATGATAAAAGTAGGTGACCAAATATATACGGGAAATAACCTAGCCAATGTACCGGAACTTAAATACATGAAGGTTAATACTTTTATCAACGAAAATGATTTCTTAAAGATAAAAGTAGGGCAAAAAGTAGCTATTCGGTTAGATGCAATGCCCAAAATAGTTTTTGATGGAGAAATCGCTTATATAGGGAAATTATGCCGCAGAAAAGATAATAAATCTCGTGAAAAAGTTTTCGACGTAGAAGTGAAAATTAATAAACCAGATGAGAGATTAAAACCTGGTATGACCGTTAGTTGTGAATTTTTAGAAAGTTAGTAAAAAGATTATTATGCAGTTTGGAGAAAATATTCGTCTAGCCCTTTCAGGATTATCTGATCATAAATTCCGTTCATTTCTAACAATGTTAGGAATCATTTTCGGAGTAGCATCAGTCATAGCCATGCTCTCTGTTGGAGAAGGAGCAAAAAGGGAAGCTATAGCTAAATATCAGGACTTAGGAGTCAATAATATTATCGTTCGCGAGAAAAAACTAACAGATACCGAACTTGAAGAAGTGAGAGCCAAGTTTTCTCAGGGCTTATCTATTCAAGATGCTGAAGTTATCAAGGAAATTGTTCCGGGAGTTCAACAAGTAGCCTCTCAAGCCGAGATTAGTTCTGATGTAAAATACACCGATAAATCTGTAAAATCTACAGTAATTGGAGTTACTCCCGAATTTATCAGTATGCTGAACTATAAACTAGGAAGCGGAGATTTTATAAATAAGCAACACTACGATCAACGGCTCAAAGTATGTGTACTTGGTGCAAGTGTTGCAAAAAGTTTATTCAAGAATGAAGACCCTATTGGCAAAATGGTTAAAATTGAAGATCAATGGCTGGAAGTAATCGGGGTTCTTGCATCAAAAACTCTTTTTACGGAGACTGTAGGAGAACTAGCGGCCAGAGACCTAAACGTTGATGTCTATGTTCCTCTCTCAATGTTCTTAAGCCGGTTTACAAGAGAGAACGTTCTGACAAGTGAGATTCAGCAAATAACTGTACAGATCGACAACTCAGGACGATTGGTAGAAGCATCAAAACTGATAGACGAAATACTCAAAAGACACCATTTCAATAACAATGACTATGGAATCGTGATCCCTTACGAATTGCTTAAACAAGAGGAGAAAGAAAGACAAATCTATAATTTCCTTTTGGGCGCTATTGCAGCCATATCACTACTTGTGGGAGGAATAGGAATCATGAATATTATGCTGGCAACAGTTATGGAAAGAACACGTGAAATTGGTATTCGCAGAGCAATAGGTGCTCGCAAATCCGATATCATGAGTCAGTTTGTAACAGAAGCTGTTGTTATAAGTATTACCGGAGGGATAATAGGCGTACTTCTCGGAGTAAGTCTTTCGCTTTCTGTTACCTTATTTACAGATATAAGCACGCATGTAAGACCATATTCTATATTTATAGCCTTTGCTTTCTCGGTTATTGTAGGTATTAGCTTTGGCTATTTACCGGCTAAGAATGCAGCGAATCTGAAACCTGTAGAATCAATACGTTACGAATAAAACCAACAGCTATGCTAATAGAAATATCCAATCTGACTAAGAAATATATAATGGGAGAAATGGAAGTTCCTGCTCTTATTGATATTAATCTGCAAATTAAAAAAAATGAGTATGTTGCCATCATGGGACCATCAGGATCGGGTAAGTCCACACTCATGAATATTTTAGGCTGCCTAGATACACCTACCACCGGTCATTATTTCTTTAATGGCACGGATGTAAGTACGCTTGATGATGACTCATTATCAGCCATGCGCAACAAAGAGATTGGGTTTATTTTTCAGAACTTTAATTTACTTCCCCGACTTAGTTCTCTCCAAAATGTAGAACTCCCCCTTATTTATTCGGGCGTTCCTGCACATGAACGAAAGGAAAGAGCGCTATCAGCATTAGAGAAGGTAGGACTTTCCTCTCGCGTAGGTCATAAACCGACAGAATTAAGTGGAGGTCAGAAGCAAAGAGTTGCTATTGCCAGAGCATTGGTTACAAGTCCGGGAATATTGCTTGCGGACGAACCAACCGGTGCCTTAGATTCCAAAACTGGTGAAGATATAATGAGATTATTCCATGATCTGCATCAAGAGGGAAATACAATTATATTGATTACACACGAGCAAGAAATAGCTAACTATGCAGACCGAAATATCTACATAAAAGATGGAAGTATCCATTCGGATCAGATAAACGGGAATAAGACACAAGTAAAACAATCATCATCTCTTATCAATATACAATAATATGAAAAAGACACTCTTTACTGCTCTGATATTAATTATCTGCAGTCTTTCAATAAAGTCTCAGACTACTCATCATTTAACATTAGAAGAGAGTATAGAAATAGCTAAAAGTAAAAGTTTGAGAATGAAACGTCTTGAACAAGATCTCAAAATTGTAGAATATAATCTTAATACAGCCAAGAGCCGTTTAAAAACCCATATTGATCTTAGTCTTACAGCCCCAAGATATACAGAGACAATCAGGCAGTTTGAAGACAGCACCGGAGTATCTTTTTATTCTGTTAAGCAACTTGATTATTCTACTGATTTAGAAATATCACAGCCTTTACCTACTGATGGTCGAGTTTTTATCAATGGGCGCGTGAGGGGCTTAAATGATTACAATACCGATTTACGGGCGACTGAACTTAATGCTCAGATTGGTTTTTCTCAACCTCTTGATGCTTTCTACGGATACAATTCGGTAAAGTCGTCACTCAAAACAGCTGAACTTAATTTTGAAAGAACAAATAAGGTTTTGAAAAGAGAGGAGTTGAACCTGATTTATCAAGTCAGCAGCTCATATTATGGTCTATTATCTTCTCAAAAGAATGTAGACATAACCAAGATGAATCTGGAAAGGCAAACTGAAGCCTATGAGATATCAAAAAACAAATATGAAGCTGGATTGATTAGAGAAGTTGACGCACTGCAAATGGAAGTTGACTTGGCGCAAGCTCAAAACAATTATGACATTGCTGTTCATGAACAAACTTCAGCCGTTAATAGCTTCAAAGACCTCATTGGCCTTGACCTAGCGGACAGTGTCCTTCTGAACACAGACTTAAAATACGACATAGTTCTTGTTGACCCCGAAAAGGCTGTTGTATTGGCAAAAAAGAACAGACATGAGATAAGAGAACAAGATATCCAGATCGCTCTACAAGATATTAGTATAAAACAACAAAAAGCAGAGGGGATGGTCAAAGCTAGTATTGATGGTTATTTCCAGAAATATGGAGTAAGTAATCTTAATGTAAGTAATAATTTAACAAATTCGATAGACAAGGCTTATACCAACTTTAAAGACCGACCGCTGAACTATGGAATCGGACTTACAATACGAATTCCAATATTAGACTGGGGCGAAAATAAATCTCAGGTAAGAGCTGCTCAGGCAAGGCAAAAACAGTACATCATTCAGAAGGAAGAAATAGAACGAGACATAGAAACAGAAGTTCGCAATCTGGTTTCAAGATTGAATAGTAATTTAAAACAACTGCAACTATTGAAAAAAAGTGTTGCTGTTGCAGAAAAAAGTTTCGATATCACACTTAAAAGATATTCGGATGGAGATATAGATAGCCAAGCCTTGGCTTTAGAGAGAGATCGTTTAAATAACTCCTACTCTACTCACCTTAGAGCATATGTGAATTATCAATTGAGCATTGCCGATCTGATGCAAAAAACATTCTACGACTTTAAGAATGATAAAGAAATAGAATAAAATCAACTTTATATAAAATATTAAAATACCCTTGTAGAATTTACAAGGGTATTTTTTATACACCCTTACTCTTTCCGTAAATAATATCTATCAACATATTAATATTATTAAAGATATAATCAATATTATTAATTATTTATTGTATATTTACAAAAAAAGAATACAATTATGTTACCTTGTAAATGTCCTAGCTGCCAGAATCAACTAAAAGTAAAAAGTTTAGTTTGCGAAAATTGTGAAACTCAGGTTCATGGTCTGTATGAGCTACCAATCTTGGCCCAACTATCTGTTGATGAACAAAACTTCATCCTCAAATTTGTGAAAAACAGTGGAAGTTTGAAAGATATGGCTAAAGAGTTAGGCTTAAGCTATCCTACTGTAAGAAACTTACTTGATGACGTTATCAAAAAAATAAAAAACTATGAAAAGTAAAATTAGTAGCTGGCTATTTAATCCTTTCAAGTATATAGCCGGAGCAGAAGCTCTTATTCTAGGAGTCATAATAATGGGTATAATATCCTTTGTCGGTTATCTGGGTAACACCCATTTTGATGGTGTAATTGATATACACTATGGATGCAACGAATCTCCGAACCCATATATACCACATTTAATATATCAAATCGTTAATTGGGCTTGTATGACCATTGTATTTTACGTTATCGCTAAAATCACTACAAAAACAGACTTTCGCTTTATCGATATTGCAGGGACATTAGCGTTATCTCAGGCTCCATTATTATTTGCTGCTATTACAGGTATTTACCCGGATGTACATCTTTGTTTAGGTAATCTGGATACAACACAGATTAATACAGTTTTGGAAATATTAAAAGAGAATATAGTGGCTTTACTTATTGCAAGCTTGATCTGTATATTATTTACAATATGGTCTATTATACTCAAATACAATGCATACTCTGTGTCAACAAATATAAAGGGAATCATAGGTGGAGTCTCTTTTGCGATTGCTTTAATTGTCAGCGAAATACTCTCTAAGGTAATCTTAATTCTATGTTCATCATTCTTCTAAGACTAATCTAAATTGCATTAATATGAAAAGATTTTGTATGATTATTCTGATTGTAGCAACCTCTATTTTTAATTGTTTTGGTCAACTTATTATAAACGAAGAGCCTATTATCCTTGATACCGAATCGGGGAAAATATACGGTACATTAAGAGTTCCTCCTACAAATAATAAATCCGTGCCAATAGCTATACTTATTGCAGGATCGGGGCCGACGGACAGGAATGGCAATCAGCCTCAAATGCAGAACAATTCTCTTAAAATGTTGTCCGAAGCACTATTTTATAATGGTATTGCGACATTAACCTTCGATAAAAGAGGCATAGGAGAAAGTAAAGATAGTATGAAGAGTGAAGCTGATTTACGATTCGAAAATTATATTAATGATGTAAAAGCTTGGATCAAATTGTTAGAAGCAGATAAGCGCTTTTCTGAAATATCTATTATAGGTCATAGTGAGGGGTCATTGATAGGGATGATTGCCTCTCAGAATACACCTTCAGTGACGAAGTATATCTCTTTAGCCGGAGTTGCTGAACCTGCTGCCAATATTTTGAAAGAACAATTAAGTAAACAATTAGTTACGCAACCCAAATCTGTACAAGATTTAATTTTCTCCTACATAGATAAGTTAGAGAATGGCGAGATGATAGAGGATGTTCCGATGTCTCTTAATTCATTATTTCGCCCAAGTGTTCAACCTTATATGATTTCTTGGTTTAAGTATGATCCTCAAACTGAAATTAAGAAGTTGACTATTCCTGTTTTAATCGTTCAAGGAGCTAATGATGTACAAGTTACTTCCCAACAGGCAGATCTACTACAGAATGCAAACCAGAAAGCACAAAAATATATTATCGAAAATATGACTCACGTTTTGAAAGATTATGACCAGACAGATATGATCAGCCAACAAGCAGTATACACTAATCCTACTCTACCTCTAAATAAAGAGCTAGTTGAAATTATTATTGATTTTTTAAAGAAAGAGAAATAACACACTAATATTTTTTAATACCTATAAAGTTATAGTCCTATAAGTTTTTACTCTATAAGACTATACTTTAATACATTAAGATTCTATTTTAAACATTATTCATCATAGAAAGGCTCTGTTTATTTGAAAAAATGTGTATATTACACATCTAAATCTTCTTACCATGAAAAGAATAGACAGACGTAAATTTATCAAAGCGGGGATGCTTGGGGTTGCTGGCTTATCCTTATCAAATAATTCAATAGCGGGACTTAGCAATTTAGTGTTTGACAAAAATTACACAGTTGATAAGGTAAGTTTGGGTAACACCGGTATAAGTATGTCACGCATAGGACTAGGAACGGGAACTATAGGTTATAATCATGGTTCGAATCAGACACGCTTAGGAATGGATAGTTTTGTCAACTTGGCTCGCCATGCCTACGATCGCGGAATGAGCTATTTTGATATGGCAGAATCTTATGGTTCTCACCCATATGTAGGAAAAGCAATTAAAGGACTTCCCCGCGAAAATATAACATTATGTACTAAAGTCTGGACTCACCCCGATGGCTCTGATAAAATAGAAGCTGTTGAGAAAACGCTGGATCGTTTCAGAAAAGATTTAGACACAGATTATATAGATATATTGCTGATGCATTGCCTGATGGAAGGGAACTGGCCAGAGACTAGAAAATATTACATGGACGAATTCTCGAAAGCAAAGCAGAGCGGTATACTTAAATCTGTAGGAGTTTCGTGTCATAATTGGGATGCAATGGCTGAAGCCGTTGACAATCCATGGGTAGATGTCATATTAGCAAGAATAAATCCTTTCACCACGCATATGGATGGTACACCTGAAGATGTGAAGAATCTTTTGAAAAAGGCGCGAGATAATGGTAAAGGAATCATCGGAATGAAGATTTTTGGAGAAGGGAAAAACACAAGTGATGAAGAGAGAAGTAAATCTCTACACTTTGCTATCAATGAATCAAATATCCACTCTATGACTATCGGATTAGAATCTATAGTACAAGTAGATGACCTCATAGACAGAACAATGAAAATAGTAAATGACAATACTCCTATTTAATAGTTTTATATAAAAACTATACTACTTAGAGAAGATACAGAAAATAAATTGAATGGATATCAAAATTTAAACGACAGACTTAAAAAGAAATCATTCGTTTCCTCAAAAAGTTGTTTTATTTTTTTATTTCAATTTATATCGGTATTTTTGTTACGAATTGTTAATTGATATTTTTATGAGCAAACTTATTATTAATTCTTTCGCCGAGTTTGAACAATATGTAGGGAAAGAACTTGGAGTATCTGATTATCTTAAAATTACACAAGATCGTATAAACAAATTTGCAGAAGCGACTCTTGACTATCAATGGATACATGTAGATGAAGAACGTGCAAAAGTAGAGAGCCCTTTCAAGAGCACTATTGCACATGGCTATCTGATGGTATCTATACTTCCTTATTTATGGGATCAAGTTATTGAAGTAAATAACGTAAAAATGCTCATAAATTATGGAATCGAAAAACTTAAATTTAATCAGGCTGTAGTCGTTAATGATGAAATCAGGTTGCGCGTTAAATTAGAATCTCTGGTAAATCTACGAGGCATTGCTAAAGCTGAACTTAAAGTAATCTTAGAAATAAAAGATTCTCCAAAAAACGCATTAGAAGAAACAGTGATATTCTTATATCATTTCAATTGATAAATATAAATTTTCAAGAAATAGAAAAAGATCGTCTAATGGCGATCTTTTTTCTTATACATCAAAGGAAATTAATTCAAGGCACTGGGTCATATCCATGACCTCCCCATGGATGACAACGAAGAATTCGTTTAGTAGCTAGCCATAAACCTTTGAAAGGACCATGTTTCTTTATTGCCTCTATTGCATATTCCGAGCATGTAGGTGTATATCTACAAGATGGAGGTAGCATAGGAGAAATACTGTATTTATAGAAATATACAGGTATCAAAAGAATCCATGATAAGACCTTCTTCATTCTAGTTTATCTTCCTTTAATTTATCCGACAAGGTTGTCATTGCTTTGAGCATTGCTTTCTCTATTTCTTCATAAACAGGTAATTCTGATTTTAAGTATAGAAAAGCAATATCTACTCTTCTATTTTCACCTTTTAGTGAATCTAGAAAAGAAATCTTGTTTAATCTATAGGCCTCACGAATTAACCTCTTTACTCTGTTCCTCTTCACAGCCCTCTTAAACTTCTTTTTAGAAACACTCACCAATATAGAACATTCCGCTTTTTCTTTATCATCAGACATATTCTCCGCATAGTAGACTATGCGCAAAGGATATGACACAAAAGAATCACCTTTCTGAAAAAGTCGATCAATTGATTTGTTTTTATGCAATCTTTCAAATTTAGAGAAAGTATTCTTTGCTTTACTGATGTTATCTATTTCCATAAAGTACGGAGTCTATTTTCGAACAAAGGTAGGTAGATTTATACTAAAAAATAGAGGAATCTTTCATTTTATGTAACAGTTCCTTCAATCAACTCGTCTTAATATATAGGAACCATATAACTTTCAAAGGATTAATAAAAGCAATATTAGTATTCGTTATATGGTCTAATTACCTCCACAGACGAGATGTTTGAGGAGGTAATCTTTTTATAACAGAAAGTGTATTACTATTTTATTGAAGTATATCTAGCAATTGCAACATTGCCAAATTGGAGGCTCGTATTATATTCGACTCTCTATATTTACCTAATTGATATATTTTTGTTACTTGCTTCTCTCTATATTTAGTAGAAATCCAAACTGTTCCAACCGGTTTTTCTTCACTCCCACCATCAGGTCCGGCAATTCCGGTTACCGAAATAGAACAATCAACATTCAATAGCTGCTGAATACCTGTCGCCATTTCCTGAGCAACAGATTCACTCACCGCTCCATATAGATCCAAAGAGTTTTGTGATACTTTCAAAACATTTGTTTTCACCTCATTCGCATATGAAACAACTGTTCCTTTAAAATAAGCAGAAGAACCGGAAATGGATGTTATCAAATGAGCGATATTCCCTCCGGTACAACTTTCGGCAGTAGCAATTGTTAAGCCTTTTTCGAGTAATAGGTCTCCCAATATTTTTTCTACAGGTAAGTCTTTTTCAGCTAAAATAGCATTCCCTAGCAAATCTTGTAGTTTATGTATCTGTTCAGTCATCTCTGCCAGACGATGACCTCCTCTAACAAATAGGCGAAGCTTTACCAATCCGGGAGAAGGTAAATAGGCTAATCCAAAGCCATGAGGTAAAGAGTCTTCAAAGTTTTCGAGATACATAGCCAAAGCCGATTCGGTATAACCACGTACAACAAACACTCTTTTCAGATAGGCCTCTGGATCGTATTTTTCTTGCAAACGAGGCAATATCTCGTTTTCCATTACATATTTCATCTCGAAAGGAACACCCGGCATAGAGACCAATACTTTACCCATATAGTCGAACCAAGTAATAGGAGCTGTCCCTACCCTATTTTGTATGACTGTTGCATTATCAGGAACATAAGCCTGATTGCGAGTCAGCTCATTCAATTTAGTAAAACTGGAGATAACATTTTGAATATTTTCCAAAACTGTTTCGTCGAATATCAAAGAAGCTCCAAAGTATTCGCTCAGCGTTTTTTTCGTTATATCATCTTTCGTAGGACCTAAACCGCCTGTCATTAGAATAACATCAACCCTTTGAAAAACCTCATCTATTGTTTTTTTTATTTGAGTTGCATCATCCCCTATCGATTGCATTTCTACAACTTCAAAACCTGCGACAGTAAGTTTTTGAGCAATCCATGAGGAATTTGTATCTACAATCTGACCAATCAGAATTTCGTCACCTATCGTAATTATAGCTGCTTTCATATCTTTCCCTTATCTTGTTTATCAAACAAGACAAAGGTAATGAAGATAAAATAATGTAATAGAAAAACAGCTGCGTTTATTATTAAAATCCGGTTACTAAAAGCCCTCTTGCTCCTTTAATTCCACACTTCTGATATTTATTGTAAGCAGTCGCGGCAGCCTCTCTTACTGCGGCATTACTTTTTGCGTCAATATATGCCGCAATTGCGTCATGTAAAGTATAAGCCTCAGGGCACATCAGGTGCGTAGTCCACAATAAAGGGTTTGCTTTAGCCGATTTTAAATATGGGGTAAAATATTGTTTGCTGGCACATGCCAGAATAATTGCATCACGAGTAGCATTGTCTCTATTTTCAAATGTATTTGACAGAGAAAAGTCCATCAAACCATTATGACCTATATAAGCTACTAGTTTAGCTCCTCCATTGATACCAATTGTGGTCTCTCCTACCCTTAATGTATCTTTTAGCTTACCGGAACAAGAATTAAGAAAATCTACAGTGCAATTTTTGATGTATTTTCCATTGTAAGCATCAGCTACCAAATAATTATTTTCAGTCTTATGTTTAAAAATAATACGCTCTAAGCGAACACTATCTATTTTTTCTCGCCTGACCTCTTTCCACTCTGCACTCTTTTTGAAGTAAGTTCGAATACCATACCCACATCCCCAATACAAATTGGAATTAGGATCTTGTCCGTTACCAATACCTTTAGGCACTTTCACTATCCCTTGATACTTATTATCGCAAAGCGCGACCAATACATGGATTGTATTAGATTCTTGCCCAAAGAAAGGTATAAAATACAGTGTAAGAATAAAAAGGAGAATAATTCTGTTTTTCATGATCAAGCAGCTTATTTCTATAATAGAGAGTACAAGCGACTAAATTCCATAAAAGACTCATGAAAATTTATTTCTTTTTCAGTGCAGACATTCTTTGCAACAATGTAGGATGAGAATAATAAAAGAATACAAATAATGGATCAGGATTTAGATTACTCAACGATTTTACCGATAGTTTTTTCAATCCACTCATTAAAGCGTCTCCCAAACCAAAAGATGCAGCATAAGCATCGGCCTGATATTCATTCTTTCTACTATGAATACTTGAAAAGATTCCTATAATCATAGATATAGGTGTAAATAAAATGGAGAAGGCAATCATACCAATATGAAATGAAGGATCTTCAGTTCCTAAGGCAAGAGCAATATCTTTACTTCCCAAAAACAAAGACAATAGGAAAAGAATAATTCCTGTATAACAGATAGATATGAAAATCCCTTGCAGTGTATGCTTTTTCTTATAATGCCCTATTTCATGAGCCAGTACAGCCACAATTTCTTCAGTTTCCAGATCTTTAATAAGTGTATCGAACAGTACAATACGCTTCTTTGCTCCGAAGCCGGTAAAATAGGCATTTGCCTTAGTAGAGCGTTTCGATGCATCCATTACATAGATATTATTGATTTCAAAGCCTGCTTTTGTGGCAAAGTTCTCAATAGCATCACGCAATTCTCCTTCTTCCAAAGGGGTCTGTTTATTGAATAAAGGAACAATGATATTCGAATAGAACAGGGTCATGAACAAAGAAAAACAGGTAACAACACCCCATGCATACAGCCATGCCATATCGCCTAACTCTTCATACAACCACACAATAACAGATAAAATCACACCTCCTAAAACAGCCACGAGCAGAAGTCCTTTTAATTGATCGAGCCAAAAAGTCTTTTTTGTCGATTTATTAAACCCAAAACGTTCTTCTATAATAAAAGTGCTGTAATACTCGAAAGGTAAACTTATTATAGCATTTGCAATATAAATTATTCCAAAGAAACTTAAGGTTAATGCTATCTCATTATTCGTAAAGTCCCTCAGTACACTATCGAGCCAACCAAAACCACCTAATAATAATACCATCAAAAGTACAACAAAAGAAAAAGAGCTAACGTATAGCCCAAAACGACTATTCGTTTTTTGATATTCTTGTTGTTTTTTATAATCTTCTTTATCGTATATGCCCTCTAACTGATCTGGTATCTGAGGACTCATTCTTTTACGGTTTCTATATGCCAAATACTGAGTCCATACGAACTCGAGTACTACAATCAATACTATTATAAATAAATAAAGAGATTTATTTTCCATCATTCTTTTTGCGTTCTATAAACAGAGAACAAAGATAATAGAAATGGGGCAGAATATATTAATGAATAAGAAAATGAAGTTTATATCATCTTTTAAGCCATATTTTGACTACATTTGTTAGACTAAAAAATGCTCAATACCACTCAAAACCTAATTTCATGAAAAAAATTAATATTTTTATTCTATTCTTTATCGTATTAACCCAAGTTATAATTGCCCAAGATAAGGCCTCAAAAATCAGAGCAAAACTCTTTGACAAGAATCTTGAAGAAGTGTTAGTTGTGGCCCATCGTGGAGACTGGAGAAATGCTCCTGAAAACTCTTTACCTGCAATAGAAATGGCTATCGAAATGGGTGTTGATATTATTGAATTAGATATACAAGCGACAAAAGATGGAGAACTAATATTAATGCACGATAGAACAATTGATCGTACGACTACCGGCAAGGGAAAAGTTTCAGAATGGACTTTAGATTCAATAAAAACATTGAACTTAAAAAATGGTTGTGCAATTAAAACCAGAGAAAAAGTTCCAACATTGGAAGAAGCTCTATTATTGGTAAAAGGAAAAGTTTTAGTTAATCTAGACAAAGCCGATTCACACTTTGACAAAGTATATGCTCTGTTAGAAAAAACAGGAACTACAGATCAGATTATAATGAAAGGTGGAAAATCTGCCGAAGATGTGAAAAAACTTTACGGAGAATATCTTCTGCATGTTATCTATATGCCAATTGTTAGTCTGGAGAAAAAAGATGCTGAAGAGCAAATAAACAAGTTTATAGAGGACATGAATCCTGTCGCTTTTGAGCTTACTTATAGTTCGAAAGACAATCTTCTTCCTGCTAAGCTCTCTGAGTCGTTGAAAGGGAAAACCCTTATCTGGTACAATACTCTTTGGGATACTCTTGCAGGTGGACATGACGACGATACAGCCTTGGATGATCCGGAATTTGCATACGGACAATTAATAAAAGAATACGGGGCTAGAATCATTCAAACTGATCGCCCCGCATACCTTATAGAATATCTTAAAAAAGAAGGATTGAGAAAATAAATCTTCTTTTACATTACAACTCGAGAAAATGGAGCTGCGTCCATTTCGCAAAATTCTTTATCCTGATATTTAAAATATCCGGTCATGGCAATCATTGCCGCATTGTCTGTCGTATAACCAAAAGGAGGAATATGAATTTTCCAGCCATAGCGTTTTGCATGATCTTCAAATGCTGCTCGTAAGCCAGAGTTTGCAGAAACACCTCCGGCTACAGCTACTTCTTTGATACCAAGATCTTTTGCAGCACGACGTAAAGCCTCCATCAATACATCAATAATTGTTTTTTGCAATGAGGCACAAAGGTCTGCTTTATTCTTTTCTATGAAACCAGCATCTTTCTTCAACTCATCGCGTAGGAGGTAAAGAAATGATGTCTTCAACCCACTAAAACTATAATCATAACCTTGAAGATGTGGTTTATTAAATTTAAATTTAGTAGGGTCTCCTTCTTTTGCCAATCGATCGACAACCGGTCCTCCAGGATAACCCAAGCCCATCACTTTTGCACATTTGTCAAAAGCTTCACCTGCAGCATCATCAATTGTCTGTCCTATAATTTCCATTTCGTTATATGCCTTCACAAGGATAATCTGAGAATTTCCTCCTGAGACTAACAAGCATAAAAAAGGATATTTAGGTTGATTATCATCATCCTTACTTTCCTTTATGAAATGAGCCAACACATGTGCATGAAGGTGATTCACTTCTATCATAGGGACATTCATAGCAGTAGAAAAGCCTTTTGCAAAGGAAGTTCCAACAAGTAAAGAGCCCATCAAACCGGGACCACGGGTAAAAGCCACAGCTGTAATATCTTCTTTAGATACTCCTGCTTTTTTCAGAGCCTGATCTACTACGGGAATTATATTCTGTTGGTGTGCACGTGATGCAAGTTCCGGCACTACCCCTCCATAACTTTCATGAACTTTTTGACTCGAAATTACATTGGAGAGTAATACTTCATCTTGAATAACCGCTGCTGCTGTATCGTCACACGACGATTCTATACCTAATATTGTTATCATATTTTCAATCTTTACAAATAAATGAACCCATCAATATTTTTATAGATAAGTATATTATTTATACTGTCTCCTTCTTAAAATAATACATATCTTTATTCGTTATTAACAGGTACTCAAAAGTGATACAAAATTATAAAATATATATCTTCTTAGCAAAGAAGAAATCTTAAAACGGACGAAATGAAACATTTTACTTATCTATTGACATTCATCATCATATCTACCATTGCCTGTACTGGAATAAACAAGCAAATACAACACGAAAGTAATCCTCCCAAAGAGATTCTAAGACTAGATAAAGACTTGTATAATTACATACAAGCACCATCTAGCATTAAGGAGGATTCTCTGATAAAGAAATATCCGGAGTTAATACCCGCTCTTGAAACTATTATCAGTAGCGACAACTCTGAAACACCTTTCAGAACCATGAAGGAGTATTTCTCACATCCGATGCTAATGAAGATATACAGTGATGCTATTGATACATTTGACAATGTTTCAATTTATGAAGAGCAACTAGGTAGAGCAGAAGGACTCGTTATACAACATCTTCCCAATAGACAATTGCCTCAATTTGCAATGCATATCTCCGGATTTAAGGAGAATGTAATTGTATTAGATAATCTGATTTCTATTTCGATTGATAAATACTTAGGCAAGGATTATACGGGCTATAACGATTTTTTCAGGCAATATGAAAGACAACAAATGCAACCTATATATATAACCCGAGATTATCTCAGAGCATGGCTTATGAGTGATGTTGTAAAAATAGAGAATAAAAATCTTCTTTCGGCAATTATAACAGAAGGGAAAATATTATATGCAATATCTCAACTTCTTCCGGATATGAGCGATGAAAATATTATAGGATATACAAAAGAACAATACCAATGGTGCGAACAGAATAAAAAAGATATCTGGAAGAAAATAATCAATCAGGAGCATTTGTATTCTGAAGATCCTCTCCTTATTTCATATTATTTAAATAATGCTCCGTCAAGTAGTTCTATATCTCCCGAGTCACCAGGTAGAGCTGCTGCCTGGATTGGATGGCAAATTGTAAAAGAATATACGAAAAAGAAAAACAGTAGTTTACAAGAGATCATAGAAGCCAATCCTCTTACCTTATTCAAGGATAGTAAATTCAATCCATAAAAGATTAATTGGCTCAGCATCTTAGTTATTAACAATACTGTTGATAAATAAAGTAGCCAAATAAAGCAGATTTAGCTTATCTTTGAAAGAAAAATAGAGAAGGAGTAAATAATGGCTGGTAATACAACAAATAAAAATCAAGGGAAGAGAAATACAAAGGAGACTATCCTTGTTCCTGACATAGGAAAAGTACAACCACAAGCAAGAGAATTAGAAGAAGCTGTATTGGGCGCACTTATGCTCGAAAAGGATGCTTATTCACTAATTAGTGAGATTCTAAAACCTGATAGCTTCTACGATCCTATACATCAGACTATATACAGAGCAATAGTGAATCTTGTTTCGCGACAAGCCCCTGTAGATATGTTAACTGTAGTGGAACAACTTAAAAAAGAAGGTGAGCTAGAAGCTGTTGGCGGACCTGTATATATAGCGCAATTGACAGATAAAGTTGCTTCTGCTGCACACATAGAGTTTCATGCCCGAATCATTGCTCAAAAATATCTGGCTCGGGAATTAATCGCTTTTTCCTCTACTGTAACGAATAAAGCTTTTGACGAAACTTCTGATGTTGACGATTTGATGCAGGAAGCAGAAAGTAAGCTTTTCGAAATTTCGCAACGAAATGTAAAGAAAGATGTTACTCAGATTAATCCCGTTATTAAAGAAGCGCTACACCTTCTAGAAATTGCAGCAAACAGACCTGAAGGTTTAAGTGGTCTGCAAACAGGATTTACTGATCTGGATAAAATAACATCGGGATGGCAGAACTCTGACTTAATTATTATTGCTGCTCGTCCTGCGATGGGTAAAACCGCATTCGTACTCTCGATGGCTAAGAATATGGCTATTTCATATGGTTATCCGGTAGCCCTCTTTTCACTCGAGATGGCCAATGTACAGTTAGTAAACCGTCTTATTGTAAATACCTGCGAGATTGCAGGGGAGAAAATTAAGAACGGGCAGTTACTGCCTTATGAGTGGGAACAACTAGACTTTAAAATAAAAGAGTTATATGATGCTCCTCTATATATTGATGATACTCCAAGTTTATCGGTATTTGAACTTAGAACTAAAGCAAGGCGGCTGGTTCGTGAACATGGCATCAAGATGATAATAATCGACTATTTGCAGCTGATGAACGCTAGTGGTATGAATTATGGAAGTCGTGAGCAAGAGGTAAGTATGATTTCCCGTTCGTTAAAAGGATTGGCTAAAGAGCTTAACATCCCTATTATTGCACTATCTCAGTTGAATCGTGGTGTAGAAGGCCGTGCCGGAGCAGAAGGAAAGAGACCGCAATTATCCGACCTTCGTGAGTCCGGAGCTATTGAGCAGGATGCCGATATGGTTTGTTTCATACACCGACCTGAATATTATAAAATCTTGGAAGATGATAGAGGAAACTCTCTTATCGGGTTGGCTGAGATCATTATAGCCAAGCATCGTAATGGTGCTACAGGCGATGTATTATTACGATTCAAGAGTGAATTTGCCCGTTTTCAGAATGTTGATGATGACTTTAATTTTGGTCCTGGTCAGAACTTCTCATCAAAAATAAATGAGCCAAGCTCATCTCCGGCAGATCTCCCTCCTATGCAAGGAGGAAATGATTTCGTACCTTTTTAGAATAAGATCTTCCTTACAATAGAAGCAGGCTAGCGAAGTAGGTAGCCTGCTATTTTTTTATAGATGAGCTATATTTATATAAAAAAGGCCACTCAAATAGACTGGCCTTTATATTTTAGATATTCTGTATATTATTTAGCAGAATCTCCTTTAAGTTGTTTTTTCTTCAACATTATCCACGCAATAGGTGAAGCAACGAACAATGAAGAATATGTACCTAGTAATACTCCAATTAGGATAGCAAATGTAAAGCTACGAATAGTATCGCCACCTAGTAAGAATATGATAAATACTCCCAACATAGTACTTAATGAAGTATTGATAGTACGACCTAATGTTGAGTTCAATGCCTCATTGATAACTTCTGTAATAGAACGTTTAGGATAAGTTGTTCTAATCTCACGGATACGGTCAAAGATAACAACCTTATCATTGATAGAGTAACCAACAACAGTTAGTACCGCAGCAATAAACGATTGGTCAACTTCCATTGAGAATGGTAAGATCTTGTACAAGATCGAATATAACAAGATAACCATGATTGCGTCATGAGCAACAGCAATTAAAGTACCAACAGAGAATGCTACATCGCGGAAACGAATCAATATATATAATCCCATACAGATTACAGCAAATAAGACTGCAATAGTCGCATCTTTTTGCATATCTTCTGCAATGCTCGGTCCTACTGTTTGAGAACTTAGAATATATTGATCAATAGTAGCTCCAGGAGCCATATAATCTTTCAACGCTGTTGTCATCTTTCCTAAGATCTCAGCTTCTGCTTCATCAGATGTATTCTCAATCAGGTAGTTTGTAGTAATACGCATTTGAGACGATCCTGCAGCCTGAGAAGCTGATCCACTAGTAAGAACACGTACTGTTGATCCATCAAACACAGCTAATAAAGCTTCTTCAACATCCGAAGTTTTCACTTCTTGGTCAAATTTAACCAAATAGTTACGTCCTCCTGTAAAGTCGATTCCTCTATTCAGTCCGTTAAAGAACATTGAAACTGCACCTGCAACTAAAACAAAAGCTGTGAAAATTACAATTTTTTTAGTTAATCCCAAGAAATCAATTTTAGGACTAATAAATAGATTTTTAGTGATAGATGTTGTAAATGTAAGATTTCTGAACTTACCTCTGTTCAACATGAAATCGTAGAATATACGAGTAAGGAATACTGCTGTAATAAATGATGCAACGATACCGATGATCAATGTAGTAGCAAATCCTTGAATAGCACCTGTTCCGAATGCGATCAAGATAGCCGCTGTGATTACAGATGTTACGTTAGCATCGAAGATAGCAGAGAATGCATGTTTATATCCATCCATGATGGCTACTTTCGTATTCTTACCTGCACGTAATTCTTCTTTCGCTCTTTCATAAATCAGTACGTTCGCATCCACTGCCATACCTAACGAGAGCACAAGCCCCGCTATACCCGGAAGTGTCAACACCGCCCCAAAGGAAGCCAGTATACCTAGAGTAAAGAACAAGTTTATCAATAGAGCTGCGTCTGCAATTAGACCAGGAATTAGTCCATAAGCCAGACACATATATAGAAGGATGATAACTAATGCAAGCGCGAAAGAGATCAAACCTGCTTTAATCGCTTCTTGTCCTAATGAAGGACCTACAACGTCTTCTTGAACGATACGAACTCCGGCTTTCATTTTACCAGATTTCAATACGTTTTCTAAGTCTTTTGCATCCTCTACAGTAAAGTTACCTGTAATCTGAGAACGTCCTCCTTCAATTTTTTGATTAACGTTTGGAGCAGAGTATACATGACCATCTAGAACGATAGCGATGCTCTTTCCAATTTCCGCACCTGTAATAGCAGCCCAACGTTGAGTACCTACAGAGTTCATCTGCATGTCTACTTCCCAAGCTACACTGTTTTGAGATTGGTCAGCTTTAGCCGAAACAACCACTTCTCCATCCAGAGCCGGTCCTTTTTTGATACCATCTCCACGAAGAGCATATAAGCTGATTTGAGTTTCTCTTTGGTCTTCAGCTTTGAAGCCCCATGCAAATTTCAAATCGCTTGGGTAAACGTCTTTGTATTTATTTAAAATAGTATTAACGGCAGCTGTGTCATTTTTGTGTACCAATCCTACAACAGCTCCCATTCCTCCTGTTATGAAGTTTTCATAAAGTGGTTTTGTAAATCCTAGGTTAGAGATTGGTGCTACAGCGACAGAGTCAACTGTTACAGCAGTAGAATCTATAGTAGAAGAATTAGATGAAACTAAAGCTTCTCTTGAACGCTCATTTAAAGCACTCAAATAACCACTTATTTCATTAACACTATATGTTTTCCAGAATTCTAGGTTTGCACTACCTTGCAATAGTTTGCGAACACGATCCGGTTCTTTAATACCTGGTAGTTCGATCATGATACGTTCAGCACGATTATCTAATTTTTGAACGTTAGGAGCAACAACTCCAAAACGGTCGATACGCTGACGTAATACATTGAATGAGTTATCTGCTACACTTTGTAATTCTGCTCTAAGTACAGTAACAACCTTATTATCGTTATCTGTTGGAGCAATTTGATCTCTTAATTTTGTACTGAAAACACCAGCTAATTTATCGTTCCCGTTAGCCGATTTGAATTTATCAACGAATATAGAGATATAGTCACGATTACTTCCTTTTGTGTTTTCTTCAGAAGCTTGTTTCAACGCAGTATTGAAAGCCTCATTGTCAGGATCACCTAACGAATAAAGCACTTCAGCAGCATCTACTTCAACTATTACACTCATCCCTCCTTTTAGGTCGAGACCTAAACCGATTTCTTTCTCACGGCACTGTTTAAGGGTATAACCCATATTGTCAGATCCGAATGTCAACCAGACTCTCTCTGTAGACATTGAATCTAAGTAATGGTTATATTCTCGGTTGTACAACTCACTGTACAAATCATCGTTGTCATTCGCATTCGCCGAAGCGTAGGCAGTCGCATATTCTACAGCCTTATTTTCGTAACTTCTGGTAACGAAAGTAAAGGACAAGTAAAAAAGACATACCAACGTAAGGAGAATGGCAAACGTCATTACAAAGCCTTTGTTTTGCATCTTAGATTTTACTTTTTTATTATTTAACTTATTCTTATTTTATTTCTTACAAACACAAAGAAAACGGGAAATATTCTGCATGGTCATTAAAACACTTAAGGCCAAGCAAAGACATATACACATTTTCAGGCGTGCAAATATAATCTTTTATTCTTTACTATTCATATAATATATAAAGATTTTATCCTATTAAAACAATTAGGATATCAAGCAAAAAGACCATTTTATCAACCAACAAGATTAATGTTGTTTGCGAATTTCCGCTCTTTTTATTTTCCCGCTAATCGTTTTAGGCAACTCGTCCACAAATTCGATAATACGTGGATATTTATACGGAGCGGTAACCTTTTTAACATGATTCTGAATTTCATGTTTAAGATGATCATCCGCCTTATCTTTATAATTCTGAGACAAAACGATTGTGGCTTTCACCACTTGTCCTCTAATATCATCAGGAACTCCTGTTATAGCGCATTCTACAACAGCCGGATGAGTCATCAGTGCACTTTCAACTTCAAAAGGTCCGATACGGTAACCCGAACTTTTGATCACATCATCGATACGACCTACAAACCAATAGTAACCGTCTTCGTCTCTCCAAGCCATGTCACCCGTATGGTATATATTATCCTTATAGACTTGCTTTGTCAGATTTTCATCTTTATAATATCCCATAAACAAGCCCAAAGGTTTCCATCTGTCCGTTTTGAGAACAACCTCTCCTACTTCACCATCCTCTACAGGATGCCCATCGGCTGCAATCAGACTCATGTCATAAGCCGGATTAGGGACACCCATAGCTCCAGGTTTAGGATCCATCCAAGGGAATGTTACTATCGTAGGCGTCGTTTCTGTTTGCCCGAAAGCTTCCATCATTTTTATTCCCGTAGCTTTATAGAAAGCTTCGTAAACCGATGGATTAAGTGCTTCACCTGCTGTTGTCGCATATTTCAAAGAAGATAAATCATACAAAGACATATCTTCACGTATCATAAAACGATAGATAGTAGGAGGTGCACAGAATGATGTTATTTTATAGTCTTGTATTAGTTCTAACATGGTAGCAGGGTGGAACTTCTCATGATCGTAAACCATTACACACGCACCAACGATCCATTGCCCATACAATTTCCCCCATACAGCCTTTCCCCAACCGGTATCTGCAACAGTAAGGTGCAGACTATCTTCGTTCAGGTTATGCCAATATTTAGCTGTCACAATATGTCCTAGAGGATAAGTAAAATTATGGATCACCATTTTAGGATCGCCCGTAGTACCTGAAGTGAAATAAAGCAATGATATATCTTCATTTGAGTTTACTCTCTCAGGTCTGATAAATGGTTTTGCATTATCCAATCCTTCTTTAAAGCTCAACCAACCTTCACGCAATCCCTCTCCGCATGCAATACGATGTTTAACAGATGGCGATTCGTTCATTGCATCATCTACATGCTGCATTATTTCTTTATCTGCAACACACACAATTGCTTTTATATCAGCAGCATTGTTCCGATAGACAATATCTTTCTTGGTCAGTAAATGTGTAGCAGGGATAGCTACAGCGCCAATTTTATGCAGTGCTATGATCGAAAACCAAAATTCGTAACGACGTTTAAGGATAAGCATCACCATATCACCTTTACCAATGCCCAATGACTGGAAATACGATGCAGCTTTATCACTTTCGTCTTTTATCTCTTTGAATGTAAAATCAATGTGTTCACCTTGGTCATTAACCCAACACATTGCTCTTTTTTCAGGGTTTATTTTAGCCCATTCATCTACTATATCGTATCCAAAATTGAAGTTTTCAGGTATTTCGACATGGAAATTTTCTTTAAAATCTTGAGTAGATGTAAAATGAGTTTGTTTTAAAAATTTCTCTAACATGAGTTAGTATTTAGTATTATATTAGTTCTATATCTTTGGTTGCTCAACAATTACAACACAACTGCTATAAATCGGACTTTCTTTCCGTCCAAGGCTTTCATTCCATGAGGCAATTCCGAGTTGAAATAGATACTATCACCTTCCTCCAGAATCAAGTCTTTTCCATTTATTTGTAGAAGCATACGTCCTTCGAGCACCAGATTAAATTCTTGTCCGACATGGCTATTCTTATTAATTTTAACGGTTTCGTCTTTAGGTTCTACCGTTACTTCAAAAATTTCTGCTTTTTTCTTATTAAAGCCTCCTGCCAATGATTGATATTTATAAGCTTCCACACGATTTACAGCAGGCCCTCTTCCCTTGCGGGTCAAGAAATAACTACTCATACGCGGCTCGTCAGCAAACATTAGTTCAGACACATCTATATTATGCTTAGAAGCTATAGATTTCAGCAAACTAATCGTCAAATCTTTTTCACCAGCTTCATACATCAAATACTCAGACAAGGGAATATCGCACGATTGAGCAAATTCCTCTACAGACATATCCAAAGCTTCGCGAAGACCTTTCAGTCGTTGGCCTATTTCTTCTATATCCTTACTCATTATTTATTGTTTTATTCGTCTCTTCATTTTTCACTACAGGCGTAGTCACCAATTGTTGCATCATCTTTGGCAAAGTCGTTTTGAATTCGAGTATTTCACCTGTAGTAGGATGCTTCAACACGATCTCTTTAGCATGAAGTGCAATACGCTTTATAGGATTATTGCTTGCTCCATATTTTTTATCTCCGACAATGGGATGTCCTATCGATTGCATTTGTACACGCAACTGGTTTTTCCTCCTAGTTTCCAGCTCAAAATCAACCATTGTATATCTTCCAATAGTTTTCACTGCGCGGTAATGTGTTATCGCCTCTAATCCTCCATTATCTGTAGAAGACGCAAACATTACAAAGTTTTTATTTTCGGTCAACCAAGACACAACAGTTCCCTTATTTTCTCTTAGTTTCCCTTCTACAACACCTGTATAAATAAATTTTTGAACTAGCAATCCCCAGTTTTTCTGGAACATTTCTTGTAATTCTGCACTCTTGGCAAAAATCATCAATCCCGAAATTTCTCTATCTAAACGATGAAGGACAAAAACACGTGAATTCTTATTTCTTCTTTTCACGTACTCATTCAGTACACCATAAACTGTACGCTGCTTCTCTTTATCTGTAGAAACAGATAGAAATCCTACTTCTTTATCTATTACGATTAAATCATCGTCTTCAAAGATTATTTTCAGACCTGTTAGTTTCTTTTCTTTTCTGGTCTGATCAAATTTCATCACAGCAACCCAATCTCCTGGTTTCAGTTCTTGATCAAACTGAGTTACCAACTTTCCATTAACTTTTATTTGTTTGTGGCTTAATAGAGATTTAATTGCATTTCTGCTTTTTCTTACTTGTTTATCGATAAGGAAGTCTAGCAATACAGCCGGACTTGACACTTTAATTTCCTGTAAAACTTTATCTTTAGGTAATCTTCCCATTGGTTTCAATATAGTATAATATACAGCGACAAAGGTAAGTGTTTTTATTTGAAGCTTATTGCCATTTTTGTTTTAAATATAAAAGCATGTATAAAATAATAGACCATTTTTTACAATAAAACGGACGATATGCTGATAAAAAGTTTTGAACGAAAACAGATAGAATAGACAATAGTCTGCTTTTTTTTACTAATTTTGCAGGCTGAAATTTATTGCTTATTAAACTATATAATAAATATAAGAAATGAAAGCATTTGTATTTCCAGGGCAAGGAGCTCAATTTGTAGGAATGGGAAAAGACCTTTACGAAACGTCTCCTCTAGCCAAAGAAATGTTTGAAAAGGCAAACGAAATTCTTGGATTTCGTATCACAGACTTAATGTTTGCCGGCACTGATGAAGATCTTCGCCAAACAAAAGTTACACAACCTGCAATATTCCTTCACTCTGTTATTTTAGCTAAAACGATGGGTGAAGAGTTTAAGCCAGATATGGTTGCCGGACACTCGCTTGGTGAATTTTCGGCTCTAGTTGCAGCAAACGCATTATCTTTCGAAGATGGTCTAAAGCTTGTATATAAGAGAGCATTAGCAATGCAAAAAGCATGTGAAATGAACCCGTCAACAATGGCTGCGGTTCTTGCTCTTCCAGACGAAAAGGTAGAGGAAGTATGCGCTACTATTACAGACGAAGTAGTAGTTCCTGCCAACTACAACTGTCCGGGACAAATCGTAATTTCAGGTTCTAATGCGGGTATTGACAGAGCTTGTGAGTTATTACTTGAGGCTGGTGCCAAACGTGCATTAAAGCTAAAAGTAGGTGGAGCATTCCACTCTCCTCTTATGGAACCTGCAAAAGTAGAGTTATCCGAAGCTATCAATGCTACAACAATATCTACACCAACATGTCCTGTTTACCAGAACGTATCAACTGTAGGCGAAACTGATCCGGATACAATCAAAGCAAACTTAATAGCTCAGTTAACAGCTCCTGTAAAATGGACTCAATCGGTAGAACATATGGTAGCCGATGGTGCTAATGAATTTATTGAATTAGGACCAGGAAACGTATTACAAGGATTAGTTAAGAAAATAGCATCTAACGTTATTACAAGCGGAAAGCAATAACACTAATATACTAGATAAATTTAATGAGCTATAAGGTTAGTTATCTCAATAACTTACTTATAGCTCATTGTCATAAAAATAACAGATATGGCTTTTTTTACAGGGAACAAACCAAGCGATACACAAGACAACAAGTCTAAGAATGTATTTCTATTCGAACTGACACCTAAGAATATCCTTATCACCGGAGCAAATGGTCAATTAGGCAACGAGATAAGAAGAAATGTAGCAAATCATGAAAACAACTTTCGTTTCTTTTTCACTGATGTTGCAGAATTAGACATTACTAATCTTGAAGCGGTTGAACGTTTCATCAAAGAAAACAATATTAGCTATATCGTGAATTGTGCTGCTTATACAGCGGTTGACAAAGCTGAAGATGACATAGAACTTTGCTATAAAATCAATAAAGACGCTGTCATCAACCTCGGTGTTGCAGCTTCTAACAACAATGCTAAGGTAATACATGTATCGACTGATTACGTGTACGACGGAACAGCAACAGCGCCTTACTCAGAAAATGATGCTGTTAATCCACAGTCTGTATATGGTAAATCAAAATACGAGGGAGAAGTAGGATTACTCCGAGTTTGCCCAGAAAGTATCATCATGCGTACGGCATGGCTGTATTCCATATTTGGGAATAACTTTGTGAAAACAATGATTAAATATGGCAAAGAAAGAGATTCTTTAAATGTTGTTGCAGACCAAAAAGGAAGCCCTACGAATGCAGGTGACTTAGCTAAGGCTATCATTCAAATACTAGATTACAGCGAAGCTAAAACCTTCGAGAAAGGAGTTTACCATTACTCTAACGAAGGAGCTACTACTTGGTACGATTTCACAGTAATGATACACAAGTATGCCGGTATTACAGATTGTAGGGTAAACCCGATCACAACAGATCAATACCCTACAAAAGCTACAAGACCCCAATATAGTGTATTGGATAAAAGTAAGATAAAAGATACGTTCAAAATTAGTATACCCAAATGGGAAGATAGCTTGGCGATTTGCATTAAAGAGCTATCTGAAATAAATTGAATAGAAAGTTTAAGATAAAATAAGGAAGCATACCCTATTGCATGAAGATAAGGTTGTGCTTTCTTTATTTTTTTTAGTATTTTTGCGTCTCCATTAAAAATCAACAATGAGCGAACTAAAGAAAGAGATTCTTAAAAGGCGAACTTTTGCCATTATAAGCCACCCCGATGCGGGTAAAACTACTCTTACAGAGAAATTATTATTATTTGGAGGTGCTATACACGTAGCAGGAGCTGTAAAATCGAATAAGATAAAGAAAACAGCAACATCCGACTGGATGGAAATAGAAAAGCAACGTGGAATTTCCGTAGCAACCTCTGTTATGGGATTCGAATATAACGATCACAAAATAAACATTCTGGACACACCCGGTCACCAAGACTTTGCGGAAGATACATACAGAACACTTACTGCTGTAGATAGCGTTATTATCGTCGTAGACTCAGCCAAAGGGGTGGAAATGCAAACCCGAAAGCTGATGGAGGTATGTCGTATGCGTCGTACTCCTGTTATGATATTTGTCAACAAGATGGACAGGGACGGTAGAGATCCGTTTGAGCTACTTGATGAACTGGAAGAGGAATTAAAAATTAATGTTCGCCCTTTAAGCTGGCCTATCGATCGTGGTCAAAGCTTTAAAGGAGTTTACAATATATATGAAGAATGCCTAGATCTATACACCCCTAACAAACAAAAGGTGACAGAATCTATCGCATTTAAAGATATAAGCAGCCCCGATCTCGAAGGACATATAGGGAATAAACTTGCAGCTAAACTGAGAGAAGACATTGAGCTTATCGAAGGTGTGTATCCGGAACTGGATATAGAAACGTACCTCAAAGGAGAGATTGCTCCTGTATTCTTCGGCTCTGCTCTAAATAACTTTGGAGTAAAGGAACTTCTTGATTGTTTTATTGAAATAGCTCCATCGCCAAGACCAATAGAAGCAATAGAACGCGTAGTAAGACCAGAAGAAAATGCTTTTACAGGATTTATTTTCAAAATACATGCGAATATGGATCCAAATCACCGCTCATGTATTGCCTTTGTAAAAATATGCTCCGGTAAGTTTGAACGTAATATGAACTATAAACATATACGCTTGAACAGGCTGATGAAATTCTCGTCTCCTACAGCCTTTATGGCGCAGAAAAAAGAAACTGTGGATGAGGCTTTTGCCGGCGACATTATCGGACTTCCAGATACGGGGAACTTCAAGATTGGAGATACGCTTACTGCCGGAGAAGACTTACATTTCAAAGGTTTACCTAGCTTCTCTCCTGAAATGTTTAAATACATCGAGAATGCAGATCCGATGAAAGCGAAGCAACTTCAAAAAGGAATCGACCAGCTTATGGACGAAGGGGTAGCACAGTTATTTGTCAATCAGTTTAATGGTAGAAAGATCATTGGTACAGTTGGTCAACTACAGTTTGAGGTTATTCAATATCGTCTGCTACATGAATATGGAGCACAATGTCGTTGGGAACCTATAAGCCTTTACAAGGCTTGCTGGATAGAAAGTGATAACTACGAGCAACTTCAGGACTTCAAAAAAAGAAAGGCTCAATACATGGCTGTTGACAAAGAAGGACGTGATGTGTTCTTAGCCGACTCTGGCTACGTACTATCAATGGCTCAACAAGACTATAGTGATATTAAGTTCCATTTTACATCTGAATTTTAACAATGACAAGCTATAACCTGATATTGAACGAAAAATATAAACATCTCGAAGGTTTTATTAAAGACCTTCCTTCCTTGTTTATGGAATCAGGTGAGATAATTTATTCAGGTCGTAATCTGATCAAAATATTTGAAATAAAAGGCTTGACTGTAAATGTAAAAGCTTTTAAGAAGCCTTTCCTCATTAATCAGATAGCCTATTCTACCTTCAGAAAATCAAAAGCCAAACGATCTTTTATTTATGCTTCGATGCTGAAAGAAAAGGACTTTGAAACTCCTGACCCGATTGCATTCATTGAGTTTAGAAAATTTGGTCTTCTCAAAGAAGCTTACTATATATCATTGCATGAAGAGTTTGATGGTATGCTAAGAGAACTTGTAAGAGGATCTCTGAGCGATCATCAGGAACTTATTCAACAATTTGCCAACTATACAGCACAACTACACGAAAGCCAGATACTTCATCTTGACTACTCTCCTGGAAACATTCTTTATAAAAAAGAGAATAATAAATATATATTCTACCTCGTTGACTTAAATAGAATGCGATTTAACAAATCGGTTGGGCTAGACAAAGCTTGCTTCAATTTCAGGAGGCTATGGGGCAGCGATGAAATGCTCACTCTTTTTGCTAAAGAATATGCAAAAGCCAGAAGGATGGATGAAGCTAAATGTATAGAGAAAACATTGAAGTATCACAAAAAGTTTTGGGACGACTATCGTAAAAAACGCTCTGACGCAAGTCCGTACAGAGGTTAAACTACAAGGATATGAAAATAGGATTTGATGCGAAACGAGCTGTGTCTAATTTTACAGGATTGGGCAATTATAGCCGCTTTGTAATATCTAATCTTTTAAAGTTTAACCCGACCAATACATATGTGCTTTTTACCGAAAAACTTCCCAAAGTTCCTATAAAGCATATACCTCAAAACAGTGTAAAATTTGCTATAAAAACGACGCGTAAACCTTTCTGGAGATCATGGGGAATTATTAATAGTATCAAAAAGAATGATATTGAAATTTATCACGGGCTAAGTAATGAGTTACCTTTTAGTATTAAGCGAACCAGTCTAAAAAGTGTTGTTACAATACATGACCTAATCTTCATTAAATACCCGAAATTTTACCCTGCTATAGATCGATTTATTTACAATATAAAAGCAAAGTATGCCTGCAAAGTTGCTGACAAAATTATTGCTGTCAGCGAATGTACCAAAAGAGATATTATAAAACACTATAAAATTCCTGCACCAAATATTGAGGTTGTTTACCAAGGTTGTGCTTCTGTTTTCAAAGAAAAAGTCAGAGATGAGCAGAAAATCAAAACCAGGAACAAATATAATCTTCCAGATGAATTTTTACTTTCTGTTGGGAGTATCGAAGAACGAAAGAATATATTACTAATCGTAAAAGCACTTAAACTAATTCCTGACATTCACTTTGTAGCTATTGGAAAGCAAAGAAAATATGCTCAGGAAGTCATTAAGTACGCAAAAGAACATAATCTATCTGATCGATTACATATAATAAGTGATGTTCCTTTCGAAGATCTTCCTGTTATAATGCAATCTGCTACCATGTTCATATATCCGTCATTGTATGAAGGTTTTGGCATCCCTATCATAGAGGCATTACATTCAGGTATCCCTGTTATAGGAGCTACTGGATCGTGCTTAGAAGAAGCCGGAGGCCCCCACTCTATCTATGTAAATCCTCATAACGAGGAGGAACTAGCATATGAAGTCAATCAATTGCTAAAAGATGAAGACAAAAGAAAAACGATGGTAGAAAAGGGACTAGAGTATGTACAACGTTTTTCGGATGAAGCTTGCACAAAAGATATGATCGAAGTCTATAATAAGTTATTTTCCTAGCACCTTTTTATAAACATTGTAATAATCGTCTGCACATCTATCCCAACTAAAGAAAGATGCATGCTCTTTTATCGCAGCATACCTATCATTAGCTGTATAATCGCTCATCCCTCCTTTAAAGATCTGACGCATGTGGTCAATATCGAAATTATCAAAGAAATAAGCATATTTCCCTCCAACTTCGGGCAATGAAGTCAACGAAGAAAGAAAAACTGGTTTACCAAAATACATGGCCTCAATAACAGGTATTCCAAATCCTTCGGCTAGGGATGGGAACATAAATGCAGTACAGTTTTTAAAGTACCAGCATTTGTCTCTATATGGTATTGTTCCTACTATTTTCACCCGATCTTCAACATTAAAAGACTTCGCAATATCTAGTATTTTTTCTTTATAGTCTTTATTCGTTTTACCTGCTATAATTAATTCAAAGTCTTTACCAACAAGTAGCCCCGGCAATACATGGAAATTCTTTTTTGGAATAACTGTTCCTATAGAAAACAGAAACTTTTTAGTTGGTTTATAAGATGGATTATCAAAATTCTCAAAATCGAGTATCTGGCAACCATTGTAAATAACATCAATAGGCTTATCTCCTACTGACAGATTTTCTAAAATATCTTTCTTTACATAGTTAGATATAGTTACAATGCGGTCTACTCTATCAATATTTTTTTGTACGAGCTTCAAATAATCTTTAATCCGACTATTTCTTCCTTGTTTTTCATAAAGGAAATTCAGATCATGGATTGTCAGCAGCCTTTTTATTTTTTTATTACCGGAAATATATTGAGAAAGCTGATCTGTTGTATGCATCAAATCTGCATTCAGTCTCGCAGGAAAAAACTTATGTAATTCTTTTTGAGTAATCTCTTTCCTATCGTCTCCAAAAACACCACTACAAGACGATGGCAGATAATAAATTAAATTTTCTTTATTTATCTTTTTTTGTAAAGCAAAACCTAGTTGATAACAATATTCATAAAGCCCTGTGTAAGGATGCTTCATTCGTTCACAATCTAAAATAATATTCATATCTACAAAGGTTATATACTAAAAAATAGTATCAGGTAAATATTCGGATTCTTACTTTATAAAATCCTCAATATGAAACATTTTATATTTTTTATTCGAGGATATTTCTACATATTCCTGCTTTAAAGTAAGTTCTTTTATTTTATCCAATGAGATTTCGGTAAAAGCTATATTCACTCCGACAAAGAGTAAAATACCGGAATAAAATTCAGTCCGCTCTATTTCTTTTTCAAAGGGAAAAACATCTGTAATATGATGTTCCTCATCCATTTCTACAATGTAGTTCTTGAGTAAAATGTCTGGTTCGATATAGACATAATGTGAAAAATAACGGGTTCTCACGATTAATTTCTTTTTATTCTTTCACTATCTCTACTACGCTTCAATATAGGACTTTTATTTACATCATCTCTTGATAGTACAGGAATATCGTCTTCGCTTTTAGAAGTATCAAGACTCTTAGTTTCTGTACTATTTATATCTTTCCTTACGGACTCTATTGAACCCTGATTGGGTCTAATCCGTTCTCTTCTTACAGGCTCTTTAATGACAGAAGGAGCCATTATATCATCATCGTAAAAAATAGAATCTGAATAAGAGACATTATAGAATAAGACATTGGAGGTAGCTCCTTCTACCTTGTTTCTCATATATATATATCCTGACACTTCTTTCAGTAAGCTATCCGGAAGTTCGGGCTTCTTTAATACAGTTCTTGCATTCTCGTCTATAGAGAATGTATTTCTGATTAATGTATCTTTGTATGTATAATATATTGCAGCTTCAACATCCTGAAGCTTATTTATCCCCTGAACATTGAAAGCAATATTAAAACTTTTCATATCCAAAGTCTTTCTTTTAACAGAGTCTATCTCAAAAGAAATTAAAGGTGAAGATTCTGTCAGATAGAAAAACGGAGGAATTATATATTTACTCCAATCGCGAACATTCTTATTTAGGTGATTGCGACGGGCTTCAACAGTATCATAGTCTGTTTTAAGTCTTTCGGCAACCTCATCGTTTATATCAATGTAAATATTGATATTATCAGAATACCATATTAAAGATGAATCTAAGTCCGCCTGAGATATTTTATGCTTTTTTAGAATACCTTCTATTACCTGATCTTTCTTATCGTCTGAAGTAAAATCAGTATTCATTTTAAAAACAGCTTGTGCTAATTGAATATCATATAATACGTCTGTCATTTTTTCCTCCGACAAGACATAGCTAGGTCTCCGACTGCATGCAGTCAGTAATATGAAAGAAAAAATTATCGTATATATGAGATAGCGTTGCATTACAATTAAGCTTGTTCTTTTTTCTCTAAAGATAGAGCCAATGTCTTACGATAAAATATTAATAATAAAGCAATCCCTACAGTAATTGCAGAATCAGCTATATTAAATATCGGGCTGAAGAATATAAAGTCTTCTCCACCCCATTTAGGAAACCAATCGGGGAAAGTTCCTTCTATTAAAGGGAAATACAACATATCTACCACTTTACCATGCAACCAGCTTGAATACCCTTCTCCTAGAGGCACAAAAGATGCTACATGTCCTTGATAGCTTGCTGAAAATATTTCTCCATAAAAAACACTATCAATTATGTTGCCGAAAGCTCCGGCTAAAATGAGTGCAATACAAGCAACATACCCTTTCTGGTATCCTTGCTTAACCAATAGATGAAGATAATATCCGATAAAACCGATAGCTACAATACGAAACAGTGTCAAAAAGAGTTTTCCTGCCGATTTAGCTTCTCCGCTTCCCAGTTCCAAGCCAAAAGCCATCCCCGGATTTTCTACAAAGTAAATTTTAAACCAACTAAACACCTCTATACTTTCATAGAGAGACATATTCGTTTTTACCCAAATTTTTGATACTTGATCTATAACTATAACCAATACTATAACCAATATAGCAATCAGTCCTCGATTATCTTTCATACTTAGTTTATATCCTCAAAGAAAGCGAAGAAAAAACAGTACTACATTCAGACTATTTTTTCTTCCTTTCTCAATTTTTATTTTAATTATCTTACTCCGCTATTTTTAGCTTCAATACTTAATGTAGCATGCGGTACTGCTCGTAAGCGCTCTTTAGGAATTAGCTTACCTGTTTCGCGACAAATGCCATAAGTTTTATTTTCGATACGAATAAGAGCAGACTGTAAGTTTTGTATAAACTTCATTTGACGTTGAGCCAAACGACCTGCTTCTTCTTTCGATAGCGTAGATGCTCCTTCTTCCAATACTTTAAAAGTCGGAGATGTATCCGCAACATCATTACCGTCAGCATTAGTCATTGCTGCTCTTAGCTCTTCATATTCCTTTTTAGCTTTGTTGAGTTTTTCAAGGATAATGTCACGGAATTCAACCAGTTCCTCATCTGAGTATCTTGTTTTTTCTGCCATAACTTCAATTTTTTAATACGTTAACACCCTGTTTTATTTTTACTAAGATAATTCTTTTTATCAGACTTTCTCAATATTGATCTGTAAAATATAATCATCCATGTCTATATCTTGACCATTTTTCACATCTGTCAAGATAATCTCGTCAGCAAGAACTTGCGACGATATGTAGTATTTAAAGTCTGCAACTGTTTCTCTGATTTGTTCTTTATCTGATATTTGTATTTTTATTCTGTCTACAATATCAAAACCACTCGATTTTCTAATATTCTGTATACGGTTTACCAATTCACGGGCAATACCTTCTTTTCTCAAATCGTCTGTAATAGTAACGTCTAGCGCAACTGTCAGTTTTCCAGCATTTGCAACCAACCAACCCGGAATATCTTCTGATATGATCTCAACATCTGCCAATTCTATTACAGCAGATTGTCCATCAATATCAAACTTGAATGTTCCTTCTTTTTCGAATTGAACGATATTTTCTTGAGTCATATTCTGAACCTCAGCTGCAAGCTGTTTCATTATCTTACCATAACGAGGTCCTAGCTTTTTAAAGTCCGGTTTAACTTTCTTCACCAAGATACCGGCTGCACTATCCACATAGTTCAATTCTTTAACATTCACCTCCCCAAGAATCAAATCGCGGACAGCTTCTATATCGTCACGTTGTTGTTCGTTCAATATAGGCACCATTATTTGAGTAAGCGGTTGGCGAACTTTGATGCTCTCCTTACGACGCAATGCTAATACAGCTGAGGAGATATCCTGAGCTATCTGCATACGCTCTTCTAGTGTTTTATCAATCACACTTGCATCATATTTAGGAAAATCGGCTAAATGAACTGACGAAGCCTTATCTCTTCCTGTAACAGAAACTAGATCTGTGAATAGCTTATCTGCATAGAAAGGAGCGATAGGCGCCATTAGTTTAGCTACTGTTTCCAAGCAAGTATATAGTGTTTGATATGCTGACAATTTATCTGGAGTCATTCCCCCACCCCAGAAACGTTTTCTGTTCAGGCGAACATACCAGTTACTCAAGTTGTCGTTTACAAAATCTGAAATCGCACGACCTGCTTTTGTTGGTTCATACGCCTCGTAATACTCATCTACATCTTTTACCAATGTATTCAATAAAGAAATAATCCAACGATCGATTTCTGGCCGTTGCGACATAGGTATTTCATCTTCTGCAAATGCGAATTTATCTACATTGGCATACAATGAGAAGAATGAATATGTATTATACAGTGTTCCGAAGAATTTACGACGAACTTCTTCAACCCCTTCTATATCAAATTTCAGGTTATCCCAAGGCGAAGCATTTGTAATCATATACCAGCGCAATGGGTCTGAACCATATTGTTCGATAGTGGAGAATGGATCAATTGCATTACCTAAACGTTTAGACATCTTCATACCATTCTTATCTAAAACAAGACCATTAGAGATCACATTTTTGAATGATATGCTATCTTTAAACATGGTAGATATAGCATGCAACGTGAAGAACCATCCACGAGTTTGGTCTACTCCTTCTGCTATAAAATCCGCAGGGTAAACCTTATTAAATTCCTCCTCGCTTATGTTCGGATAGAACACTTGCGCAAATGGCATTGCCCCTGAGTCGAACCAAACATCGATCAGGTCAGTTTCACGTTTCATTGGCTGACCAGAGTCTGACACTAATATAATATCATCTACATACGGACGATGTAGGTCTATTTTCTCATAATTAGCTTTATCCAAATTTCCTATTTCGAAGCCTTTCCAAGGTATTTCTTTCATGAAGCCGGCATCAACAGCTTTCTGCATTTCTTCGTACAGTTCTTTTACCGAACCAATACATTTCTCTTCTTTTCCATCTTCTGTTCGCCAGATTGGAAGAGGTGTTCCCCAATAACGACTACGGCTTAGGTTCCAGTCCTGAAGGTTTTCTAACCATTTTCCGAAACGACCTGTTCCTGTCGATTGAGGCTTCCAGTTGATTGTATTATTCAGCTCAATCAAACGTTCACGAGCCGCTGTTGTACGTATAAACCAGCTATCCAAAGGATAGTAAAGAATTGGTTTATCGGTACGCCAACAGTGCGGATAGTTATGCACATGACGTTCTATTTTAAATGCTCTGTTTTGCAGTTTCAACATTACACTAAGATCTACATCCAGTGTGGCTGCATCAAAAGGCAATGTTTCATCGTATTCATTTTTCACATAGCGTCCTGCAAATTCTTTGTATAGATCAACGTTTACTTTTTCTTTTACAAAATCAGCATCCAGTTCTTCTATAGGGAAGAATTTACCCGTAAGGTCAACCATAGGGCGAATATTACCGTCCTTATCGATTAACAACATAGCAGGCACATCATTAATTTTAGCTACTTTAGCATCATCTGCTCCGAATGTAGGAGCAATATGAACTATCCCTGTACCATCTTCAGTAGTTACAAAGTCTCCAGGTATCACACGGAAAGCTCCTTCACCCGGATTTACCCAAGGGATTAGTTGCTCATACTCCATACCTACCAGATCTTTTCCTTTATACTCTGCTACAATCTTGTAAGGGACAAGTTTATCCCCCTCTTTATAATCTTCCAAAGCAATATCTTTTGCTTTTTCGTTAAACAGACTATAGAAAAGAGATTTAGCCAGTACTACCGTTATTGGCTTAGCTGTATATGGATTATATGTTTGTACAGACACATATTCAATCTCTGGTCCTACAGCCAATGCTGTATTGGAAGGTAATGTCCAAGGTGTAGTAGTCCATGCCAAGAAGAAAGCTTCTCCAAACTGAGCCATTTCTTCTTTCGGATTCTTCATCTTGAACTGAGCCACACAAGTCGTGTCTTTTACATCACGATATGCACCGGGTTGGTTTAGTTCGTGTGTACTAAGTCCTGTTCCCGCAGCAGGAGAATATGGCTGTATAGTATATCCTTTGTACAGATATCCTTTTTTGTATAATTCTTTTAGCAAGAACCAAAGTGTTTCTATATAGCGGCTATCGTAAGTGATATAAGGGTCTTTCATATCTACCCAGTATCCCATCATACGAGTAAGGTTTTCCCATTCTCCCGTATACTTCATCACTTCCTTGCGACAAGCATCGTTATATTCCTGAACAGATATTTTTTTACCAATATCTTCTTTGGTTATACCAAGCATTTTTTCTACTCCCAGTTCTACGGGTAGACCGTGAGTATCCCATCCCGCTTTACGGTTAACAAGAAAGCCTTTCATCGTTTTGTAACGACAGAAAATATCCTTTACCGAACGAGCCATTACATGGTGAATACCCGGCATTCCATTTGCTGAAGGCGGACCTTCGTAAAAAACAAATGACGGTGCGCCTGCACGTAAATCAAGACTTTGTTGGAATACATTTTCTTTATCCCATTTCTCTAATATTTCTTTATTAATATCAGATAGATTGAACTTGTTATATTCTGAAAACTGTTTAGTCATAATGAGTATAAAACATGCTTTTAAAAATTGAGGACAAATATAGTGAAAAGTTACGAGTTATATAATAACTGTATTAAGTTTATTACCACTGTATAGCTACCCTTCAGGTCTGAAAACACTACTATATATAGCTTATAGCAATCGAGGTTAAAATAAAACGAAAATAAGTTACTTTTTTTGTAACGTTTATTAAGACTTCTTCGTCATACTTAATGAATGTTGCAATATCATACACTTTATTTTCATTATTTCTTAATCAATAAAAAACACAAATATGTATTTCAGATTAGTCATATTATCTATTCTTTGTATTGTTTCAGGAACTACTTTTTCTCAAAGTGAGATAAAAGGAATTGTAATAGACGATACTACCCAAAAAGAAATTGAGTTTGCCAATATAGCATTGCTAAAACAAGATTCTACTTTTATAGCCGGAGTGTTGTCTGATGAGCAAGGTGTATTCTCGATAGATAACATCGACAAAGAACAATATATCTTATCCATTACCTATGTTGGTTACGAAAAAAAATACAACCCCATACAAGTTACAGGCGAAAATGTAGATCTAGGAAAGATAAAACTAAAAACATCAGATGTTGCTCTAAAAGATGTTACCGTAACAGGAAATGCAATCGTACAAAAAGCTGACCGCAAACTCATAGTCCCTACCGAATCACAGATTAAAGCTTCAAACAATGGTGTATCTCTTTTACGCAATCTCCAACTCTCTCGTATTATCATCAACCCAATAAACAATACAATAACAGTGCCAAATGGCGATGCAGTCCAACTTAGGATGAATGGTCGTGAAATTTCGATAGAAGAAATAATGGCTTTAAATCCTTCAGAGATTATCCGTATAGAATATCATGACGATCCTGGGATGAGATATGGCAATGCTCCTGCTGTGATAGATTATATCACCCGTAGAAATGAGTCGGGTGGAAATGTATCTGCCAATCTTGCAAATGTACCTTTCTACAAAATGGACTTTGGAGAAAACTTCGCTTCTGCTAAACTTAACAACAAGAAATCAGAGTTCAGTGTTAATGGCTATTGGAGAAGAAGAGGGATTAAATGGAATCGCGAAAATCTGGAAACTTATAATTATCCAAACAAAACATTAGAACGAACAGAAGAGGGACAACCGACAAAATACAGAGAATACAATCTAAATCTGGCGCTTAACTACAATCTGACCGAAACAGATAAATATATGTTCAATGCTAAATTAAAGAATAATAACAATGATATTCCAAGCCAATTTTCGGACAGAGAAAGTAAGATGTATTCACTCGAAAACGAAGATCCGATTCATATTTCAGACCATTCTACATGGCGAAGTAATGCTCCTTCGTTAGATTTGTATTATCAGCATAATTTAAAAAGTGAACAATTGCTTATATTCAATGTAGTAGGAACCTATATAGATTCTAAATCGGAACGTTTTTATTTAGAAAAGAGACATGATATACCAACTACTGATATAACTTCTATCGTAAATGGAGATAAATATTCTTTGATATCAGAAGGAATATACGAAAAAGGACTAAAAAACGGTAAAATATCAGGAGGTCTGAAACATACTCAAAGTTATACGAAGAACATATATGAGGGTAATGTATCTTCCGATGTTAATCTGAAATTTGCAGAAACGTACGGATATGTAGAATATCAGCTTCGTAAAGGAAAATTCAACTATACTTTTGGTGTAGGTGGTACTCGCACTTACAATAGCCAAGGAGGCAGCAGTAATGAAGATTATACTTTCCGCCCTACATTACGAGTGAGTTACAATATCAATGACAATGCATATATACGCTACAACGGATTTATCTCAAGTTACTCGCCTTCTTTATCCGACCTCAACAATGTGGTACAAGATATAGACTCTTTGCAAATAAGAAGGGGAAGCCCTAATCTGAGAACTGTAAAATACTTCTCGAACAGTATAAATGCAGGATACAGTAAAGGAATGATCGGATTAGAGTTTATGATGCGTTATTCGTACGATCATAGACCTATAATGGAAAGTATTTCGTTAGAAAACATCAATGGAGTTGATAAATTTGTTCGTACCAATATGAACCAGAAAGGTTTTCACCGTTTATACTCTCAGTTGAACATAAAATTGAAACCCTTAGGTGATTATATTTCCTTATCTGTTGCCCCTAGCGTAAACCGCTTTATCAGTTATGGAAACGAATACACACATACATTCACCAACTGGCGCATTTATGCATCTTTAACTGCAAACTATAAGAAATGGTTCTTAAACGTAGAAGGTTATGGACGCTGGAGAAGTTTATGGGGCGAAACATTAATGAGTGGAGAACGATTCCATACCGTAATGGCTGGATATAATACCGACAAATGGAGCTTAGGAGTAATGGAGATGAATCCATTCACCAAAGAATATACACAAAACACGCGTAATTTATCTGCACTGACTCCTAATATTTCGAAGCTACATACTGATAATTTACGCCAATTGTTTGCTATCAATTTTTCAATCAACTTAAACTTTGGGCGTCAATACAAAGCAGGTAATAAGCGATTGGATAATGACGACTCTAATGCAGGAATTATGTCGGGTACAAAATAGTTAGTTACTATTTCTAATAACGTTACCTCTCCTAGTATTTTTTATTTGGAGAGGTTATTTTTTGTAGTATTTGCCTGAAAATAGGTATATTTATCCAATCAATTTAACCTTTCATATTTATACTATTAAAAATCACGCATGATGAAATATCCTTTTTTTCAGAATATCCTTTCTATTTATATCAAGTTTCTTTTACTCATTTTCTCTTTCAATACAAGCATCCGACTCTATTCCAGCTTCGGTACGCACAAGTGAAATTACTGCAGAATGGATTGACAGAGCAGAAATAACAAGTACAGCATCTAAATCTCGAGGACAAGACTTGCTTTGGTATCAACAGCCGGCTAGAATATGGGAAGAAGCTCTTCCTCTTGGAAACAGCAAACTAGGGGCTATGGTTTTCGGAGGTGTAGCTGATGAAAGAATACAACTAAACGAAGCTTCTCTTTGGGATAGATACCCTTTCGAGAGAAACAATCCTACTGCATTAGAAAACCTACCAGAAGTACAACGCTTACTTTTCGCTGGAGAGAACAACAAAGCTGTAGAATTAGCCTCTAAGCATATGATGGGAATACCTGAAAGAATAAAACCCTACCAATCGCTTGGAGAAATATGGTTCGACACTCCACATATGAAGGTACAAAGTTATGTAAGAGGTCTTGATCTATCCACAGCCATATCAACTACAAACTATTCCTTTAATGGGAGAAAATATACACGAGAAAGCTTTATATCGCCAATCGATGACATATTGATTATAAAATTCACGACAGAAAAAGGAGGAAAAATAGACTTTTCCTTAACAATGAGAAGGGCACAGGATGCTCAATGTATTGCGGATCCTAATAATAATTCGATTCTACTAACTGGGCAAATAGACTGCAAAGACAATAATAGAGAACAAAGAGGGATGAAATTCGCTGCTCAGGTAAAAGCTTTTGTCAAAAAAGGGAAAATTGATATAGATAACGGGATTATGCACATTAGTAATGCGGAAGAAGTAACCTTATACGTTAGCGGAGCAACAAACTATCCCGGATTAAAAAATATGCTTAACGGATCTGATCCATCTATAGACCCTGTAATAGTATGTTCTCATAAAATAGATAAAGCAACAAAGAAATCATACGCACAACTAAGAGATGATCACATAAAAGAACATCAAAAATATTACAATCGTGTTGATCTGAATTTAGGGAATGTTGATAAGAATATTCTAAACCTACCTACAGATAAAAGAATACAGCTAGCCAAAGAAAAAGGTAACCCAGACAATGACCTGATTGCTACTTATTTCAAATTCGGACGTTATTTACTTATATGCAGTTCGAGACCAGAGACAATGCCTGCTAATCTACAAGGAATGTGGGCATGGCAAATGAATCCGCCTTGGAGTGCCGACTATCATACGAATATCAACTTACAAATGAATTACTGGCCTGCTGAAATAACCAATCTCTCGGAAATGCATTTACCTCTATTCGACCTGTGTGAAGCCTTAACAATACCAGGAAATAGAACCGCCAAAACTCTTTATGGAGCCAATGGTTGGGTAGTTCACCATCTGACCGATATATGGGGTTTTACTGTTCCGGCCGATGGACCGCAAGGAATATGGCCTATGGGGGCAGCATGGCTTGCCCAGCATCCTTGGATTCATTACACCTATACAGGAGATAAAAAGTTTCTGAAAGAAAGAGGCTATCCACTGATGAAAGGGGCAGCAGAATTTATTTTAGACTTTTTGGTTGAAGCCCCTGAGGGTACAGCAAATGCAGGTAAATTGGTAACTAACCCCTCCTACTCTCCCGAGAATGCTTACTTTCTGCCAGATGGTACACAATCGGTATTTACCTATGGGGCAACTATGGACTTACAGATTATAAACGATTTATTGACTCACTGTATTGAATCGTGTGAAATACTCGATACCGATCATGCTTTTAAAACCCGTTGCCTAGAGACTCTTTCACGTTTGGCTCCTATACAAATAAGTCCCAAAACCGGACGTATTATGGAATGGGCTGAAGATTACAAAGAAGTGGAGCCTCATCATCGCCACACATCCCATTTATTCGGATTGCATCCCGGAAATCAGATTACAACTCTAGCCACTCCTGAATTAGCTGAAGCCGCCCGCAAAACACTAGAGGGGCGCGGCGACGGTGGTACAGGCTGGGGGCTTGCATGGAAGATTAATATGTGGAATCGCCTACAAAACGGAAATAGAGCATATAAACTCTTATCTACTTTATTGACAGACAAGACCTATCCTAACCTATTTGACGCACACCCTCCTTTTCAGATTGATGGCAACTTCGGGGCAACAGCTGCCATTGCCGAAATGCTACTACAAAGCCAATCAAAAGGAAAAGACGGGGTGTACACGTTGCAATTACTACCTGCATTGCCTGATACTTTTTCTGATGGAGAAGTAAAAGGTTTATGTGCTCGAGGTGGGTTTGTTGTTGATATCAAGTGGACCAACAAGCAAGTTAGTGAAGTAACTATCGTTTCCCGAAACGGTGGAAAATTACATATTACTGATGGAGTAAATAATTACTCTGTGATGACTAAAAAAGGAGAAAAAATCAATTTAAATCATCAACTTAAGAGGGAATAAAAGAGAATAAGCAAGCTTTCAATATATTTCTTACGATTTCCTTAAAACCTCGTAAGGTATATTATGAACTTCAAGTATAATTCATTTATAAATAAAATACACGAATCATAGAAATAGTTATAATTATAGCAAGGACTACAGCCGCAATTATAGCTATGCATTTAGCAGACTTTTTTCTATTCGAAATCATCATTATAACAAATAAAACCATAAGACATACAAATAAAATATGGCTAGCTATTGTAATGGGAAATAATTGTTCATCTGAAATCATTTGATAAATGTATAGAAAATAAATAATATGAACGATATAAGGAAAACTATAATTAAAATAGTAAAGCCCGCAAAATCACTTCGCAGACTCACTAAAGTTTGAAAATTTCACACACAATAACACTATATTCAAACCATCATTTACTAAACATCATATATCTAAAACTTATAGCTGAAACAAAAATATAATAACAAGATGAATACGAAACATCAATATAGTGCCTAATGCTGTCAATAATTAATATATTTGTGTCTATATCTGAAAACACCAATAAATTTAAAAGTCTATAAAAATAAATTTCAACCAACAGATAAATGACGGATTTGTAAAACCTACTAACGTAGTTAATGAAGACACAAGAGCTTCAAAGACATCTTTTCTGAAAAGGACTTTAGATATTTAAACCATAGCTGTATTCAAATAACCTACAAGACACTTCTTACGATTTCCCCACATCTTTATCTATACAATAAAAACCTTATGGCAAAGTATAGCGAAAGATTGGTCATGAAGATCGTAAGATTGATAGAAGAAGATGTGTATACAATAACAGAGATTTGTAATGCTCTGAACATTTCGAGAAAAACCTTTTACGAATGGCGCAGCGAAAAAGCAGAATTTGCACAAGCGATTGACGAAGCAATGGAGATCAGAGACGAAAGGCTGGTTGAGATGGCTCACTCAGCGCTGAAAGAACGACTAAAAGAGACGACCATACAAGAAGAGATCATTAGCTACGAAGTAGACAATGATAATCCTTCCGAGTTTAAGGTTAAATCTAAATTGGCAAAAATACGCAAGGTATTGCCAAGTATAGCTGTCATTCGATTTGTATTGGACAAAGATCAAAGGCGAAGAGAGGAAAAAGCAAGAATACGCCGAATAGAAGCAAGTAAAAAGCCGTCCGGCTTCAGAGGGTTCTCTTCTCCTTTTTTAGAGATGTATTCGGAATAAAGAAAAACACCAGAATCTGTCACCTTTGTCACTTTTTAGTTAAAATCAGACGGGAAGATTGTATTTTTTGAAGATATTTTCGGCGATTTCAATTTCTTCTCTTGTGGGCGGTTTAACCTCTTTTAGTTTGTAGTCCTCTCCTATCTCTTCCCATTTGTGAATACCCATTTGGTGGAAAGGAAGAATATCTACACGCTCTATAATGGTGCTGTATTGCGATACATATTTAGCCCAGTTATCTAAATCCTCTTCATCATTGGTAAATCTGGGAACCAGTACATATCTGAGCCATACGGGTTTATTTATAGAAGATAGATAGTTAAGAAAATCAAGAGTTGGTTCCAAAGGCTTAGCCGTTAGCTCTTTGTATGTATTAGGATTTATATGTTTTATGTCTAACAACACAAGGTCTGTAAATTCCAGTACACTCTTTACCTTATCGTTGAGAATAAAACCCGAAGTATCTACAGTGGTATGAATCCCTTCTTGCTTGCTGAGCTTAAACAATTCGAGTACAAACTCAGGCTGCAAAAGAGGTTCTCCTCCCGAAACGGTTATACCACCCGTTCGAATGAAGTTCTTTACTTTCTGCACCTCACTAAAGGCTTCTTCAGCTGTAAGCTCATGTGTTGTATTCTTCATACTCCATGTATCGGGATTGTGGCAATAAAGGCAACGCAGCGGACAACCTTGCAAAAAGAATACAAAGCGGATACCCGGACCATCTTTAGTACCAAAAGACTCGAAGGAGTGAATACGACCTTTCATTGTTCGATTGTTTAAGTAAAAAATAAAGACAGACAAAGATACAATGAAATCATTTATCTCTGCCTGCCCCGATATTATTATTGATGAAATATTAGAATGAAGTTGTAATCGTTCTGTTTATAACATCCAATTGTTGCTCTTTAGTTAGCTTAACGAAGTTAACTGCATAGCCCGATACACGGATAGTCAACTGAGGATATTTTTCAGGATGATCCATAGCATCGATCAACAGATTGCGGTCAAATACATTTATATTCAAGTGGTGACCGGTTTGCAAGAAGTAGCCGTCCATCAACCCTACAAGGTTTTTAGCTTCTTCTTCTCTGTTCTTACCTAGCGTATTTGGTGTAATGGCAAATGTATAAGAAATACCATCATTAGCATGTTCGAAAGGAAGTTTAGCTACTGACGAAAGCGATGCAACAGCACCTTTGGTATCGCGTCCGTGCATAGGGTTTGCACCCGGAGCAAACGGAGTACCACCACGACGTCCGTCAGGAGTATTTCCTGTTTTCTTACCGTAAACTACATTTGATGTAATAGTCAATACCGACTGTGTAGGAATAGCTCCCTTATACATCTTACGTTTACGTATTTTGCTCATGAATTTCTCAACGATTTCTACAGCAAATTTATCGGTCCTTTCGTCGTTGTTACCAAATGGAATGTATTCGCCTTCAACAATGTAGTCTACTGCATCTCCGTCAGCATCTCTCACTACGCGTACTTTGCCGTATTTGATAGCTGCAAACGAGTCGGCAATAATAGACAGACCTGAAATACCGAATGCTTGTGTACGAACGATATCAACATCATGCAAAGCCATTTCAAGTGCTTCGTACGAATATTTATCGTGCATATAGTGAATAATATTCAGAGCTTTAACGTAAGTCTCTGCAACCCAGTCCAGCGTGCGATCAAACTTCTCCCACACTTCTTCGAAGTCAAGATATTCGCCAGAAACTTTTTCGACCCAATGTCTAGGAAGGACTTGCGCTTTTGTTATCTCATCCTTACCTCCGTTGATTGTATACAACAAAGCTTTAGGAAGATTTGCTCTAGCACCGAAGAATTGCATTTGATGACCGATACGCATTGGAGATACACAACAAGCGATACCATAGTCGTCACCTAATTGAGGGCGCATGATATCATCATTCTCGTATTGCAGCGAAGATGTATCGATTGAAACTTTGGCACAATAACGTTTCCATGTTTCAGGCAGGCGCTCACTCCACAGGATTGTAAGATTTGGTTCCGGAGCCGGTCCTAGATTGTATAGTGTATGAAGCATACGATAACTGTTTTTAGTTACCATAGACTTGCCGTTGTTTGTCATACCACCGATTGACTCTGTTACCCATACAGGATCGCCAGAGAACAATTCGTTGTATTCGTTGGTACGCAAGAAACGTACAATACGCAGCTTCATGATGAAATGGTCGATCATCTCCTGAGCATCTTGCTCTGTGATAACACCTTCCTGCAAGTCTCTTTCGATAAAGATATCAAGGAAAGTGGTTACACGACCAAGGCTCATAGCAGCACCATTCTGGTCTTTGATAGCACCAAGGTAAGCGAAGTAAGTCCATTGAATAGCTTCTTGAGCATTTTTAGCAGGTTGCGAAATATCGAAACCATAGCTAGCAGCCATACGCTTCAATGCTTTCAGAGCTTCAATCTGAGAACTTAATTCTTCACGCAGACGAATAAGATCATCTGTCATCACAATAGGATCACATTCCTTAAATCTTCTTTGACGTTCTGAAATTAAGCGGTCAACACCATAAAGTGCTACACGACGATAGTCTCCAATAATACGACCACGTCCGTAAGCGTCAGGAAGCCCTGTTAATAAACCGTTACTTCTTGCACGACGGATACTGTCGGTATAAGCAGCAAAAACACCTTCGTTGTGAGTACGTCTATATTTAGTGAATATTTCTTCAGTAGTTTTATCTAAGTCATAGCCATATTCAGCAAGGCTTTGTTTCACCATACGAAGACCTCCGTTCGGAAAAATTGCTCTTTTAAGAGGTTTATCAGTCTGAACTCCGACTATTTTTTCTAAATCTTTATCTATATATCCAGCTCCATAAGCATCAATCTGAGAAGGAATACGAGTTTCGGCATCATAAACACCTCTTTCCTTCTCTTCTAGAAACATTTTACTTAGCTTATTCCAAAGTGTGGTTGTTGCTTGAGTAGGGCCTTGTAGGAAACTTTCGTCCCCTGTGTACTCTTTGTAGTTTTGCAAAATGAAATCATTTATATTGATTTCTTCTTGCCATTTTGTACCTTTAAAACCTTTATACGCGTCCATTTTTTGTATTTTAAGTTATACCTTTTTCAATTAATAATTAGAGCAAGACTCTCACTATCCATAAAACAGGAGTGTCATCTCATCTAACAATGTTATTTTTCAGGTATTTCGTTAAGGCCTGCAAAAATACAATAACACAAGCGTATAAACAATAGCAACCGAATCTTCTTACCATGAAAGTCTGAATAAAGAATAGGTACCGCACCTATCACCCATAAATTTTATCTATCAATCAAAGAGAAACAAGAAGCAATATAGAATTTAAAAGAAATAGAAAAGTTAGATCTATATCTTATTTATATTTCACAGAAACTAGATATCATTAAATAGAAATACTTTAAATTACACATATAATAGATATAAACCATAGCAGAAATAAATTTTATTTTAGTTATTTAAAACAAAATCATTACTTTTGCCGTTCATGAGAGTATTCTGTCAAGTAGATTTAAACTATTTGAGTAGCTCTAACCAAGATAAGTAAAAGATATATGCAAAAAAATTTAGTAATTGTCGAATCTCCAGCGAAAGCCAAAACCATTGAGAAATTTTTAGGGAAAGATTATAAAGTCATGTCTAGTTATGGACATATACGAGACCTTAAAAAGAAAGACTTAGGCATAGATATGGAGGATAATTATACTCCTATATATGAAGTTCCGGCTGACAAGAAGAAAATTGTAGACGAGCTCAAAAAAGCGGCAAAAGAAGCTGATATTGTATGGCTCGCTTCCGATGAAGACCGTGAAGGAGAGGCTATTTCTTGGCATCTTTTCAAAACATTGAAACTGGATGAAAACAAAACTCGAAGAATCGCATTTCATGAGATTACTAAAGAAGCCATTTTGCATGCTATAGAAAACCCAAGAAAGATAGACATCAATTTAGTTGATGCACAACAAGCCAGACGAGTATTAGACCGTATAGTAGGATTTGAGTTATCGCCTGTTTTATGGAAAAAAGTTAAGCCAGCACTGTCTGCAGGACGAGTACAATCTGTAGCTGTGCGCCTGATCGTGGAAAGAGAGCGTGAGATTCAGGCTTTTCAGACCGAAGCATCATATAAGATTACTGCCGTTTTCATAAAAGAAGAAAATGGTATTAAATCTGAAATAAAAACAGAATTAAATAAACGATTAAAGACAAAAGAAGAGGCTTTAAAATTTCTTGAAAGCTTAAAAGATGCTAACTTCAGCATAGAAGACATAGAGACTAAACCTGTTAAGAAATCTCCGGCTGCACCGTTTACAACTTCAACATTACAGCAAGAGGCTTCCAGAAAACTAGGCTTTCCTGTATCTATGACTATGATGGTTGCCCAAAAACTATATGAATCCGGAAAGATTACATATATGCGTACAGACTCTGTCAATCTATCTGGTCTTGCCATTAATTCGGCGAAAAAAGAAATTGAATCTGCTTATGGAGAGAAATACTCTAAGGTCAGAAAATTCTCAACAAAATCTAAAGGGGCGCAAGAGGCTCACGAGGCTATCAGACCAACTTATATGTCTGAGCATACTATATCTGGCACTGCGCAAGAAAAGAAACTATACGATTTAATTTGGAAAAGAACGATCGCCTCACAAATGGCTGATGCTGAACTAGAAAAAACAACCATATCGATAAACATATCGAATAGTAAAGAATTTAGATTTACTGCCGTAGGTGAAGTAATTAAATTTGATGGGTTTCTTCATGTCTACCTAGAAGGTACAGACGACGAAACAATTGATTCGGAGACAAGCTTGTTGCCTTCTGTTGTTAAGGGAGAAAGTGTTGACATGCAAGAGACTAATGCTACTGAGCGTTTCACTCAACGTCCTAGTCGTTATAGTGAAGCTGCATTAGTTAGAAAGTTGGAGGAGTTAGGAATCGGACGTCCATCTACTTATGCTCCGACAATATCGACTATACAAAATCGTGAGTATGTTGAAAAAAGTAATATAGAAGGAACTAAACGAGAATACAATGTCTTGTCTTTGAAAAAAGGTAAGATAACAGATACAAAAAAGTCAGAAATAACAGGAGCTGATAAAGGGAAATTAATACCTACTGATATAGGAATTGTTGTAAATGATTTTCTTACTGAATATTTCCCCGGTATTTTGAATTATAACTTTACAGCTAACGTTGAAAAAGAATTTGACCTTATTGCTGAAGGGGAAATAAACTGGAGTAAACTTATTGATAACTTTTACAAAGTATTCCATCCTGTTGTAGAAGCTGCAACAAATATGCAGACAGACCATAAGATAGGGGAACGTATACTTGGTACAGATCCTAAATCGGGCAAGCAAGTTTCTGTGAAAATCGGTAGATTTGGCCCTATGGTTCAGATAGGAGTACAAGAAGATGATGACAAACCACAGTTTGCCGGACTTCAAAAAAATCAATCGATAGCAACAATTACACTAGAAGAAGCGCTCAAACTGTTTGACTTACCCCGATCAATCGGAGAATTTGAAGGAAAGGAAGTCAGCGTTAGCTCAGGGAGATTTGGCCCTTATATCAAACATGATGGCAAGTTTGTTTCTTTACCAAAGGAATATGATCCTTACAGTGTAGATTTAGAAGCTGCGATTCCTTTAATTCTGGAAAAAAGAAAGAAGGAAGCAGAGAAACTAATAAAAACTTTTTCAGAAGAACCTGATTTGCAAATACTAAATGGTCGTTACGGTCCTTATATCTCTTACAACAAGAGTAACTACAAGATTCCTAAAGGCACTGTTCCTGAAGATATAGACTACAAAACAGCGATGGAAATTGTAAATTCGACCGAAACCAAGACTAAAGGGAAGTCAAAAACCAAGAGTAAAGCAAAAAAGAAATAGCCCTTACTGTTTATAAACACAAATTACAATACAGTAGATGAATAAGTTCTTAGAAAATATATTCGGATATAGAGGATTCAAGATTTTGACTCCTCTATTCGATTTAGTTATAATATATGGCGCAATTATCTTATCGTTTGACCTGTTCAAAGACTCTTTGGATAATTTCTCTGAGAACTGGTTTGCTTTCGTTGCCATCTCCCCATATATTGGATTAAGTTATATTATTATTAGTCATATATTTGAGCTTGATAAACCTAAGGATTTTACGTTCTTTGGTATTGGCTATACGGTTGTTTTAGCTATTATAACTCAACTATTTGTTACGATGGCTATAAGCTTCCTTGCCAGAGAATTTGCTTTCCCTAGAAGTATATTATTAACAAGCTCTGCAATTCAAGCTTTCTTAATCACACTCTGGCACCTCTTTGCCAGCAAAATGTATTTTAAGGTCAACAAGAGTAAATCCGTCTTGGTCGTTGGTTATGAAAAATCACAGCCACTTGCTTATAAGTTATTAGAATCTAGAGGTATGTGGTCACACATAAAACATGTATGTGCGCCTAATTATCCTAATGTTTATGAATTAATCAAAGAGTGTGATATTACATTCCTAACTGAAGATGTAGAAGAAGAATACAAGCAAAAGATTATTCTCTACTGTATAGAAAATAATTATACTGTTTTCTACCAACCTAAAAGTTCAGAAATATTACAGTTTAATGCTAACTTTCTACAGATAGACGATTCTCCCGTATTGGATGTAAGAGAGTTAAATATCTCTCCTAGCAGTGAATCTTTAAAACGGTTTATTGATGTTGTTTTAGCAGGTATAGCATTTATTATTTTCCTTATTCCGGCAACAATAATATATTTAATTCTAAAGATTGGAGGAGGAACTGCTTTCTATGTACAAGAAAGGGTAACTCGTAACAATAAAATATTTAAGATTTATAAGTTCAGGACAATGATAGAAAATGCTGAAGCGAAATCAGGTCCTGTTTTAGCTCAAGATACAGACAAACGCATCACTAAGATTGGTCGTATTTTAAGAGCAACCCGTCTAGATGAAATTCCTCAAATATTCAATATCCTTATTGGAGATATGAGTATTGTTGGCCCACGCCCTGAAAGGCCTTTCTTTGTAGAGCAATTTCAAAAAGAAATGCCTGAATACAATCTTAGACATAGAGTAAAAGCAGGATTAACCGGATTAGCTCAAGTACAGGGGAAATACAATACTTCTGTTCAGGATAAATTAAAATATGACCTTTTGTATATCAATGGCTATTCGCTTGCCTTAGATATTAAACTCGTAATGCAAACAATGAATATACTTCTTCGAAAAAGCAGTACAGAAGGATTAAAAACAGTTACAGAACTCGAAGAAGAGGTAGAGAGTCTTACCAGAAGATAATCATACTAAAATGAAAGATTTTAAACAACTTATAATAACGAGACGCAGCACGCGAAAATTTACTGATGAACCGCTAGAAGCAGGACAAGTAGAACTAATTCTTAAGTCAGCATTAATGTCTCCTGCATCCAAGAGTTCCAATCCTTGGCAATTTGTTTTGGTTGAAGATAAAGAAATGTTAGAAAAATTATCTTTAGCTAAGAAGCATGGCAGTAAACTTATAGCCGGATGTACGTTGGCTGTAATAGTGCTAGCTGATCCAACAAGAAGTGATGTCTGGATCGAAGATGCGTCAATAGCATCAATAATGATGCAATTACAGGCTGAAGATTTAGGAATTGGCAGTTGTTGGGTTCAAATAAGGGAACGTTTTACCGATGCTGATACTCCATCTGACGACTATATTCGTAATCTGCTCGATATTCCAGCTCAATTGCAAGTGTTATCTGTCATTGCTTTTGGAAACAAAGCTCAAGATCGTCCTCCTTTCGATGAAGAAAAACTACAGTGGGAAAAAGTCCATGTAGGAAAATTTAATATAAATCAACTAATTGATTAAAATATATGTCTACTTCTTCTAAAAGCAAATCAAATGATAGATTATCTTACGGAATATCTATTTTGATTTTTGGTATATTATTTCTTCTTGATAAAATAGGGATACTTGCAAAGATTCCATACAGTGAAAAATTTATAAGTATTGGCTCTTTTCTTCTGATCGGAGGAATAGTATTCCTTGCAACTCAACCTAAAAAAATTCTAGGCTGGATATTCTTAATTGTCGGCATTTTGCTGAATGCTGATTTATTCTTTGGTTGGATGGCCAATTATTCCAATCTCATTGTACCTATAGCTCTTATCGCAGTCGGTATAGCTATGGTTATAACTTCGAAGAAAAGTAACTAATAAATGAAAATTGTCTTTATAGGTGCAGGAAATGTGGCAACACATCTAGCGACAGAACTCTATAAAAAATCTTTTAATATAGTTCAAATATACAGTCGCACACTAGAGTCTGCATCCGAATTGGCACTGAAAGTAGAAGCCGAAGCAATTACTGATATACATTCGGTTACAAATAATGCTGATTTGTACATCTACTCGGTCAAAGACTCTATTCTAGAAGAAATTATTGCAAAAACACCTAAGCATCAAGGTATAGCTATACATACTGCAGGAAGCGTGCCTTTAGATATTTTCAGTAAATACACTACTGATTATGGAGTGCTATATCCTTTTCAGACATTTAGTAAAAATAGAGATATTGAATGGAATACTATTCCTCTTTTTGTAGAAGCATCTAATAAAGACGCTTTAGACAAAATAAAAGGACTAGCCTCTACCCTATCTTCAAAAGTATCAGAATTAAACTCTGAGGATAGAAAATATATACACTTAACCGGTGTATTTGCGTGTAACTTTACCAACCATATGTATGCGCTATCTGAGCTATTCTTAAAGAAGATTAATCTACCTTTCGATATTGCATTACCTCTCATTAATGAGACTGCATCGAAAGTAAAAGAGTTATCTCCTAAAGATGCTCAAACGGGTCCTGCCATCCGATTTGATGAGAATATTATCAATAATCATTTATCTCTTATAGAAGACCAAGACATCAAGGATATATATAAGCTGGTGAGTGAGAATATACATAAAATCAATAATAAATCATGAGTTCTATAAACTACGATCTTACCAAAATAAAGTCATTCATTTTCGATGTGGATGGAGTTCTCTCTCCTAGTACTATCCCATTATCCAAAGAAGGAGAGCCAATGCGTATGGTCAATATAAAAGATGGATACGCAATTAATCTGGCAATAAAGAATGGTTTTGATGTAGCTATCATCACAGGAGCAGACACTGAAAACATACGAGTTCGCTTCAGTAAATTAGGAGTTAAGGAAATATACATGAAGTCGAGAATAAAAATTAATGATCTGAACGACTACATGCAGAAAACAGGTTATAAAGCTGAAGAAATTCTATACTCAGGTGATGATATACCTGATTATCAAGTTATGAAGGCTGTGGGTTTATCTGTTGCTCCGGCTGACGCTGCCTTTGAAATTAGAGGCATTGCTAAATACATATCTCACTTAAAAGGTGGAGATGGCATAGCTCGCGATGTTATAGAACAAGTGATGAAAGCCCAAGGTAAATGGATGGGTGAAGAAGCTTTTGGTTGGTAACATCTTAGTTGTATAAAATAAAGAATTACAGAAGCATCTAGTTTATATCTTAATTAGGTGCTTTTGTATATAGGAAGCCTGCTATAAAAGCAAAAACAACATTTGGTATCCAAACAGCAACCCATGGCGCCATAGCACCTGAAACTGCAAAAGAAGAGCTTACTGTTTGAAATAGAATATAAGAAACACTCAATCCAAGACCTATACCAATATTAAGCCCCATTCCTCCTTTTACTTTTCGGGCAGAAAGGGAAGCTCCGATCAATGTCAGTATAAATGCAGATAATACAGAAGCAAAGCGTTTATGAAACTCTATTTCATATTGAGTCAGACTCACATTACCAATATTAGCTTGCCCTTTGGACTTCTGTCTCTCGATATATTTATACAACTGAGGAGAAGTCATCTGTTCAATATCTTTCACCGATGCAAGGAAATCGCTCGGAATAACATTTATAGTAGTATCAAGTTCTGTACCTGTAGTTATAACTTCTCTCATCCCTTTGAACTCCCTAATCATATAATCTTTGATAGTCCATTGGTAGGCGCTATCATATTCTACTCTAGAGGCAATTAACCTGGATACTAATTCTTTACCTTCAAATTTATCCAAAGACAAGTTCTTTCCCAAGCGAGTTGTATTGTCATAGCTATCCATGTATAAAATGACATCTTCCTCTACTTGCATTTGAACACTGGAAATACGTACAACACTCTTATCCTTTACATATTTATTTTCAAATTGTATACGTGTTGTATTAGCCGGAGGTATAATAAAACTATTAAGTCCAAAAGAAAACAGAGCAATTATTCCTGCCGAAATCATATATGGTTTCATCAAGCGCTTAAAGCTCATACCATTCGACAGCATAGCTATAATTTCTGAATTATCAGCGAGTTTGGATGTGAAGAATATAACGGCAATGAATACGAACAAAGCACTGAACAAGTTCGTATAATAAGGAATAAAATTTAGATAATATTCAAATATAATGGCTTGTAAAGGAGCTTTATTATTAAGGAACTTATCTAGTTTTTCGTTAATATCAAAAACAACAGCGATCGAAATGATAAGCATAATGGAGAAGATGTATGTCCCCAAAAATTTCTTTATTATATACCTATCTAATATCGATAACATACTCAATCTCTATTAATTCTTAAATACGACGTGAAACATCCTCTATAATAGAGTTTTTCCATGCAGTAAAGTCTCCCGCTATAATATGTTTTCTAGCTTCTTTTACCAACCATAAATAAAATGACAGATTATGTATAGAGGCTATTTGAAGAGCAAGAATTTCGTTTGTAATAAACAGATGACGAAGATATGCTTTTGAATATAAAGTATCAACAAAAGAGGTTCCATTCTCATCTATAGGAGAGAAATCATTTGCCCATTTTCTATTCCTCATATTCATGATACCATTACGAGTAAATAGCTGACCGTTACGTCCATTACGCGTTGGCATAATACAATCAAACATATCTACACCTCGTTCTATAGCTTCCAGAATATTAGCCGGAGTACCTACTCCCATCAAATAACGGGGTTTATCTTTTGGCAAGATTTCGTTCACCACCTCTATCATTTCATACATCTTCTCTGTAGGTTCACCTACAGCCAACCCACCAATGGCATTTCCTTCAGCACCTTTAGAAGCTACATTCTCTGCAGCTCTCTTGCGTAAATCAGGATATACACAACCTTGTACAATCGGAAATAGTGCTTGTTTATAGCCATAAGGACATTCTGTTTCCGAGAATCTTTTTATACAACGATCCAACCATCTTTCGGTCAGCTCCAATGATTTCTTTGCATATCTATAATCTGCATCACCTGGAGTACATTCATCGAAAGCCATCATTATATCAGCGCCAATAACTCTTTCTATATCCATTACAGACTCTGGAGTAAAGAAATGCTTTGAACCATCGATATGAGACCTAAATATAGCTCCTTCTTCTGTCAGTTTTCTATTCTCAGCTAGAGAAAAGACCTGAAAACCTCCACTATCGGTCAGGATAGGTTTAGACCAACTGTTAAATTTATGTAGTCCTCCTGCCTGCTTCAGAATATCTAATCCTGGACGCAAGTATAAATGATATGTATTTCCTAAGATTATTTGAGCTTGGATATCTGTCTCGAGTTCGGTCATATGTACAGCTTTTACGGCTCCTTGTGTGCCTACAGGCATGAAAATAGGAGTTTCAATCTGTCCATGGTCCGTGGTAATAAGTCCTGCTCTAGCCTTTGATTGGCTATCAGTATACTGTAATTCAAAATTCATTGTATATTATCTCCTAGATCTGCTCTGTTTTGGGTTGATCAAGATTTTCTTCCTCTGCTCTTTCAACCAAATCTCTTATTTGTACAACAACTATTGACGTTTTATTTTTCTTCAGAATTTTAAATTCATACCCTTCTGCTTCAAGCATATCATGAATATTTGGAATTCTCCCGAATTTATCAATCAGATATCCAGCAAGGGTATCATATTGTTTCTCTCTATCAATAGGATGTGGTAATTCGTCATTTATATCCGATATAGCAGCTGTAGCTATTACAGAATAGGTGTCATTTCCTGTCTGTTCAACAAATGGAATTTCATTATCATATTCGTCTTGTATCTCTCCTACAAGCTCTTCTAAGATATCTTCCATTGTTATTACCCCCTCAACACCACCATATTCGTTCAACACCATAGCTATTTGTTGATGTTTCACTTGAAATTCTTTTAATAATTGACCAATACGTTTTGTCTCGGGTGTAAATGATACAGGACGTACTATAGCACGGATATCAACTGTCCCATTAATACGCATTTTCTTCAAAATATCCTTCAGATGTACAACTCCAATAGTATTATCAATATTATCTTCGTAACAAGGAATACGAGAGTACCCTTCTTCAATTACAAACTCCAGTGTTTTTTCATCATAGTCGTTAACATCTATTGCCACAACCTGAGTGCGAGGAACCATTATCTGACGAGCAGTACGCTCTGAGAAATCAAATGCATTTTGAATAATATCAAATTCGGTCTCATCTACATTGCCACTCTCCTTAGCCTGATCAACAAGATATCGGAGTTCGTCACTAGAATAAGCTTCTTGTTCCGTTACGGCATGTAGTCCTATTAGCTTTAATATAAAATTGGCTATTCCGTTCAATGCCCATATAAAAGGACGACAAATCCAGTAGAAAGCATGAAGAGGATATGCAATAACCAAAGTTGTTTGTTCTGATCGTTGAATTGCCAATGATTTAGGAGCTAACTCTCCTAATACAATATGTAACATCGTAATTATAATAAAGGCTACCGCCAAAGAAATTGTAGATAACAAAGCAGGTGCCAATGACAAATCGAACAATCCTAATAATTGTCCAATCATTTTAGATACAATAGGCTCTCCAATCCACCCTAAAGCTAGGCTGGATAAGGTTATACCAAACTGAGTAGCTGCAAGATATGCATCAAGATGTGTTACTATATGCTTAGATAAGGTTGCAGATTTATTACCTGCCTGAGCTTTTAACTCTAATTGAGAAGACCTTACTTTAACGATGGCAAATTCTGCCGCAACAAAGAATCCATTTAAAAATACAAAAAAGAAGGTAATAAATATACCGAGAAATATGTCCATATTTTTGTGTAAATGATAATGCTACAAAGATAATATAATTGTCTATTTATTAACAAAAAAGAATTTAAACAATCATTTCATTATGCCGCTTTTTTATTCTATTTAAGTTTTATTTTATTAAACGTGATCTCTATTTCACTTTTATCGACCATAAAACGAATCACTTCGATCACAATTTCAGATGGATATTCCTTTAGCGCATTTACTATATACTCTACCTCTTTAGCCTCTCCACCTTGGATCAGATCTCTGATACGACCAGAAATCTTATCAAACTCAATATTATTTATGCCTTTTTTATTTCTTGATCGGCACACATCACAGTGCCCACATTCTGAAGAAGACTCTTCTCCAAAGTAAGATAGTAACAAGCGACTTCTGCAATAGATTGTTTGCTCTGCATAATTACTCATAGAAGCAATCCGTTTTTCAAAACGCTCCTTTCTGTCTTCATTTACAGCTTTAGGAATCAAGACAAATTTTGTATCTATTCTAGGTTGTTTATAAGCTACAAGTGGTGTTTTTTTATGTGGGATATAATCGATAATTCTACGCTTAGAAAGAGATTTAAACATTTCATACACATCACCCCTACTCGTTTCCAATCGTTGAGCGATTTCCTCTTCATTTATAGTCGCATAATTAGTAAAAATACCAGTATATAAACGAAGAGTAGTATTTACAAGACGTTCGTATTGTTTATCAAACTTATAGCTATAAAGATCATCTCTATAAACAAGAAACATTAGACGCGAACGATTATCTATTTCGTCTGTATATTCTATATACCCCGCCAAATCCAAGATCTTCATTGCATTATGTGTAGGCAAAATTGGCAGTTTATATATTTTACAGAACTGATGAAGATTGAAATCAAATATACTCCCTACTCCATACCCTTCTGCTACTTGAAAAAAATAAGCTAGAGAATCATAAACATGCAAAATAAAATCTCTTTCCGGAAATTCGTTTTTTATTCGTCTTTTTAGTTTTGCACTATCTTGCTTATTGTATAATATAATTGCATACGATTTATTCCCATCTCGCCCCGCACGTCCGGCTTCCTGAAAATATTCCTCAATAGAGTTAGGCAAATCCATATGAATAACGAATCGAACATCAGGCTTGTCAATTCCCATCCCAAAGGCATTTGTACAGACAATAACCCGTATTGCATTTTCTTTCCAAGATATCAATTTTCTATTCTTTTCGGTATTTGTTAGTCCTGCATGAAAATAATCGACCGACACATTTTGCTGTGAAAGAAAATCTGACAATTCCTTTGTTTTCTGCCGACTTCTAACATATACTATCCCTGAACCTTTTACACGTTTTATCAGGTTAACAAGCTCCTCTTCTTTATTTTCTGTATTGTGAACTACGTATGCTAAATTATTTCTTTCAAAGCTTTTCTTAAAAACATTTTTCTCTTTAAAATGAAGTTGATTTTGAATATCGTCTATCACCTCCGGAGTGGCTGTGGCTGTTAACGCTAAGGCCGGAACCCCAGGAATATATTGACGAATATCGGCTATTTTCAGATAGGAAGGGCGGAAGTCATATCCCCACTGAGAGATACAATGCGACTCGTCAACTACAAGCAGACTAATAGTCATCTTATCCAACCTACTCAAAAACAGTTGTGTCGCCAATCGTTCAGGAGAAACATACAAAAATTTATAATCTCCAAAAATTGCATTATCCAATGTGGTCTGAATCTCCTGCCGAGTCATCCCTGAATATATAGAAAGTGCCTTAATGCCTCTATCTTTTAGATTCTCCACCTGATCTTTCATCAAAGCAATAAGCGGAGTTACGACAAGACAAAGACCTTCCATTGCCATAGCCGGCACCTGAAAGGTCAGTGATTTACCTCCACCTGTAGGCATAAGCCCTAGGGTGTCTCTTTTCTGAAAAACAGAATGAATTATATCTTCTTGCAGGGGACGAAATTCATCATACCCCCAATATTGTTTTAGTATTTTATGAAAAATATCCATTCAGTCAAACCATAAGTTCTTTACATGGCTATATAGTCATGCGTTAGTGCATCTGGCCTGTATCAATATCTTTTATATATAACTGTATATTTGTTTTCCCATTATGAGTATTCTCCTCCAATGTATAACAAATATCAAATGATTTTCCATTCTTTACCATGTCATAGCTATCACTCTGACGAAAAGCAATACCATTTGCTGGAGTAGAAGATGTATCATCTATCATTTCCAACTTGAGATGAACATTATTTTTACCTACGAGTTTACTTGTACCATAGTCTTTTACACTACGAGTTACAAAAATTGGATTCAAATTTTCCGGACCAAATGGAGCAAAGCTTGCCAAATCTACCATAAACTTTGCATTTATATCCTTAAATCTCAATTCGGCATCGATATTTATTTGCGGTCTCATCATTTCCGGAGCTATCATATCAATAGACAAGGTTTCAAAACGTTTTTGAAACTCATTCAAATTATCTTCTTTCAATGATAATCCGGCTGCATATGTATGCCCACCAAAGTTTTCAAGAATATCCTTACATGATTCTATTGCTTTGTAAACATCAAACCCCATCACTGATCGAGCCGACCCTGTAATCAAACCTTGAGATTTTGTCAGAACAATGGCCGGACGTAAGTATTTCTCTGTCAACCGGGAAGCGACAATTCCAATTACTCCCTTGTGCCAACTTTCGTTATAAATGACAATACTTTTCTTCTTCTTCATGTCTATATTTTCATCTATAAACTGTATTGCCTCTTCGGTTATTCTTTTATCTAACTCTCTACGATCATCGTTATAATGGTCGATATTCGCACTTTTCTCGCGAGCATCTTCTATCGTATTAGCTAACAGCAAGTCTACAGCCTCTTTACCTTTCATCATACGACCAGAAGCATTGATGCGAGGCCCTATTTTAAAGATAATATCATTAACTGTTATGCCTTTATAAGTTAGTCCACAAATATCTATTATACCCTTCAGCCCTAGACTTGGATTTGAATTGATTTGTTTTAGACCATAATATGTCAAAATCCTATTCTCTCCTGTAATAGGTACAATATCAGATGCAACACTTACAGCAACTAAATCAAGCAAGTCCGTTATTTCAGAAAAATCTAGCCTATTGTTTTGAGCCAAAGCTTGTACTAGCTTAAACCCAACTCCACAGCCCGACAAGTGTTCATAAGGATAAGTCGAATCCTCACGCTTTGCATCAATAACAGCTACCGCATCAGGCAACACATCATCTGGCATATGATGGTCTCCGATAATGAAATCTATTCCTTTTTCTTTGGCATAAGCAATTTTTTCAATCGCCTTTATACCACAGTCTAAAGCTATAATTAGTTTCACCCCTGTTTCTTCTGCATAATCTATTCCTTGCTCAGAGATACCATATCCCTCATCATAACGATCGGGGATATAATAATCTAGATTAGTCGTAAATTTTCTTAGAAACTTATACACCAAGGCTACTGCTGTAGTACCATCTACATCATAGTCTCCGTATATCAAAATGCGTTGTTTGTCTCCCAGAGCTTTTTCTATTCTCTTTACTGCCTTATCCATATCAGGCAATAAGAAAGGATCGTGAAGATCTTTTAAGCTTGGGTGAAAAAACTTAAATGCATCTTCTTCTGTTGATATTCCTCTCTGTATCAATAGTCGGCAAAGCTCAGGACTTATGCCTAATTTCTTAGCGAGCTTATCTTTTTGCTCTTTTTGCTGGGATGTTAGGTCTTCGTAATTCCATTTGTAAATCATTATATATAGTTTTTCTTTCTTCTATCTCAAAGGGGAGCCTACAACAACCTTACGTGTATCAAGCAAAGTCTAATCTAATCAGCACAATGAGCTAAAAGCCCCCTATACAGAACAATCCACCTTCTCAAAAAAGCGGATTATTACCAATATGTAAAGATAATACATATGAACGAAATTATTACACTCAGTATCTTTTTTTATTAATTTCGATATTATAATAATCTATAAAATAAAGATGTATATAACTTCATTCTATAGCTATCATGAAAATGCGAGTCTTATTCTTTACATTTATTTTACATGACTTGCCTTAAGCCCTTTTATTACGGAAGAGCTAAAGCCTGAATGCTCCATTTCGTTTAACCCCTTTATTGTAATACCTCCAGGTGTTGTTACTTTATCGATTTCTACTTCCGGGTTTGTACCATTGGCCTCCAATAAATCAATTGCCCCTCTCAAAGTTTGAAGCACTGCACTTTTTGCATCTTCTGGATAAATACCCATTTCAACACCACCTTCCATCGCTGCTCTTATATAGCGGAAAGCAAAAGCTATTCCACACGAAGTTAAAGACGTCAGAGCCGGCATCATTTTTTCCTCCACAAATTCAACTTTACCTAACTGGCTAAAAAGCTCAAATATCCAGTGACATTTTTCTTCATCTGCATTTTTAGATGCTATATATGTCATACTTTGGCGAACAGCGATAGCCGTATTGGGCATTACCCGAAAAACAGGTTGTCCTTGCCTAGTCCATTTTTCCAGATCATCCAAAGATACGTTTGCTGCAACAGAGGCGATCAATTGCTCTGGATTAGTTAAATATTTTTTATAGGTATGAAGAATCTCCTCAACCAACCATGGTTTTACTGCAACAATGACTATATCAGCATAGGATAATGAGGTGTAATCAGCAACTACAACATTCAACTTCTCGCTTACTTTTTTTAATCGATCAAGATTTCTCCCCCTATGATCGATAACTGTAATAGATACAGGATCTATACTATCACTCATTGCAAGACCACAAGCTATAGCTCCCCCCATATTTCCGGCTCCAATAATAGAAATCTTCATGCTTTTACTCTTTATATATTACAAACGAAATTAATAATTTCAGAAAAAGAAACCTAGAATAATTAGATAATTTTTGTCATCCGACTCACACTAAATATGATAAATATGAGACAATATTTTCTATTCAATTTAGTAATTGAACAAGACTAAGTTCTATTTTAAACAAGACTTTTGTTACAAATAAAACACTTTTGCATAGAGAATCATTCTATTTTCTTTACTTTTGCATAAATTTTTCAAAATTATGATAGAACGATTATTCAAAAAGAAAGATATCTCCGCTATTTTAAGTGAATCTACTGAAAATATAAGCGGACTAAAAAGGAATCTTTCTTCTGCAAATCTCATTACTTTAGGAATTGGAGCTATAGTTGGTACTGGGATTTTTGTAATTACAGGACAGGCTGCAGCCATGTATGCAGGACCTGCATTAACAATTTCCTTTCTTATCTCTGCAATAGGCTGTGTTTTAGCCGGATTATGTTATGCTGAGTATGCTGCAATGATTCCTGTATCTGGGGGAGTATATTCCTATAGTTACACCACAATGGGCGAAATGTTAGCATGGTTTGTTGGTTGGATATTAGTTCTAGAATACCTTTTTGCGTGCTCGAGTGTTGCCGTTGGCTGGTCTGGCTATATGTTGAGTCTACTTGATGGGTGGGGAATTGCTTTCCCCAAACAAATATCAGGTGCAACATTTGACCACCTTGTAGATGGTAGTTGGGTATGGACTGGTAAGATCATCAATTTTCCTGCAGTATTCATTGTTGGGGTGGTTTCGTCATTTCTTCTTGGAGGCATTAAGCAATCGGCTCTAGTAAACAATATTATAGTTGTCATTAAAGTTTCAGTTATATTACTATTCATTGGCTTCGGATTATCATACATAGACACAAGCAACTGGACACCATATATACCTGAAAACACTGGTGAATATGGACATTTTGGATGGACTGGTATCTTAAGAGGTGCAGCCGTTGTATTCTATGCATATCTTGGTTTCGATGCTCTTTCGACTGCTGCCGGAGAAGCTAAAAATCCTCAGAGAGATATGCCTAAAGGTATATTAATATCATTACTCATATGTGCTCTACTTTATATAGCTGTAACTTTAGTTCTAACAGGAATGGTTAACTATACAGAATTGAATGTAGATGCACCTATCGCTTTAGCAATCGATCGTGCCGGATCGGGATTAGCATGGCTAAGTCCTTTCATCAAACTGGGAGCCATTGCAGGTCTGAGTTCGGTTATTTTAGTAATGATGCTCGGTCAATCACGAATATACTATTCTATATCAAAGGATGGGTTACTTCCTAAAGTTTTCTCGAAAGTACATAGCAAACATGGAGTTCCTCAAAATGCAACGATATTCGCAAGTGTGATAACAGCTATTATTGCAGGACTATTTCCTCTGCATGTATTAAGCGAACTTGTCTCTATAGGAACATTGATGGCCTTTACAATAGTATGTATTTCTATCGTTATACTACGCAGAACTCAACCAGACTTGAACCGCCCATTTAAAACTCCTTTTGTTCCATTTATTCCTCTTTTGGGTGCTGCAATCTGTATCATACAAATGTTATCCCTTCCTTGGAGTACATGGCAAAGACTTATAGGATGGTCTATATTAGGCTTTATCATATATTTCACCTATGGTATAAAACATAGTAAGCTAAACAACAAACAATAACCCTTTAGGTATTATTATAAAGAAGCTCTATCTTGATTAGATAGAGCTTCTTTTATTTATATTATCCGAAGAGATTAATTCATATTTCTCAATTTAAAATAAGAAAACTCAGCAGGACTTTCAGATATTCCATTATGAATTAAACCTGGGCGAGCAACTCTATCCCATCTAACCAAATAATTGAAATCTTTTGCTTCAGCATTTACTTTTACCCAATTCTGACCATCACTACTCTTATAAAAATTAAGCTTACAGCCATTTTGAACTTCTATTCTCAAGAAACAATCTGAGCCCAGAGTAGATTCGTAAAGCAATTCTTCTTTTCCATCTCTAATTGCTTTCAACATGAACTTATCCCCTTCACAGCCCCACATGACTAGATTCTTATCATCTCCATACATTGTCAACCCCTTAAAACTTTCATTCATATTAGCCACCTGAGTTTCATAAGTATAATTAGGCGTAATCGGACGTACACACAATGCAGAACCGAAATCATTGCCCAATTTGCATTCACCACTCAACAAAAGTTTTCCAGCATTTATTTTAGTTTTAACATCAGAATAAACATAATTCCATGTCCAGTTCAGATGTAATTGTTCACCCTCAAAATAGTCTTCAAAGTCTGATATCAGACTTTGTTTTACTCCATCAAAAGGAATCTCTTGCTTAACTTTAGTTATATTTCCCGTGCGAAAGTGTACCCATTCATCAGCATCGACATACATTTCTTGTAAAATAGGTTGCCGCCCCATATAGAAATCATCTCCGCCAAGATAGGCATGACACATATAAAACATACGTCCATCGGGTGTGACAACAGCCGTCCCATGACCTGAAGATATAAATTCTCCTCCTCCACCATGAAGAATTGGATTTCCTTCGTATTTCACATAAGGACCTTTAAAGCTTTTCGATCGAGCGACACATACATCATAATCACTACCTGGACCACAACAACTACGAGAAGCATAAACAATATAGTAATAATCTCCCTGTTTGAAGTGACACTGTCCTTCCATACCTATTCCCTCATCATCTTTCAGTAGTGAAAATATTTCTCCCTCTAACCTTAATCCATCTGCAGATAGTTTACTTCCCACAATCTCGATAGGACGTTTATCCAATCCATAAGCTTTCCAAGTTATATACAATTGTCCTTCATCATCATAGACAAAGGCATCAATAGCTTCAGTTCCATGTTCGATAATAAGACCATGATCAACGTATTCGCTCGTTGGAGTATCTGCTACAGCTACACCTATATAAGAAACATTATCTGATTTTCTACGAGCTGTATAATAACAGTATATTTTGCCATTTTTATGATGATACAACTCAGGAGCCCAAAAGGAATTCACTGTCCACTCCGGCTTTTTGTTAAATATATGTCCGGTCTGTGTCCAATTCACCAAGTCTTTAGACTCAAAAACGGGATAGAAAGGAGCCCATTCGGAAGAGGTGCCCGTTGCATAATACTTTTCCCCTATTCTTATTACAGAAGGATCAGGCATATCTCCTCTAATTACCGGATTATTATAGGTTTCTTTTTCTTGACTCCACAAGTTGAATGTAAGAAGGATACTTACAATAAGTAAAACTGATTTCATTTTCATAAATTAAAAAATCATTGCTTTTAGGTGGTTTAATAAAAATATCTGTAACATGATCGATCAAAATCGTTTATGCTACAGATATTCTACATTTATATTTAAGTATATTTCTATTTTAATTCTTTAATTTTTACATTCTTGAACCAAACTTCGTCTCCATGATCTTGCAACAGGATATTTCCTTCTTTTGCATTTCCAAAATTAGGCCAATCGCGATACTTGCTGTAAGCAACTAAAGCATTCCACATCTGATTGTCTCGCTCATATTCCAAAAGTTTAGCTCCATTCAACCAATGTTCAACATGATTATCTTTTACAATCACAGTTGCCGTATTAAACTCATTTTTTTTGAAAGGTTTATCTTCTGATACTGGAATCAGATCATATAAAGCTCCTAATTTACGATTTCCTTTTACTCCTAACTTTGCATCGGGATGTTTTTCATCATCCAAAATCTGAAATTCACAACCAATAGCAGACCCCTCTCCTTTGTTAAGATCCGGATTTACAAAATATTTAATACCGCTATTTGCTCCTTCTGTTATTTTAAAATCAACTGAAAGGATAAAGTTTTTATATTTTTTCGTAGTTACGATATCTCCTCCGTTTGCAGACTCTGCTCCTCCACTTTTTATAACCTTTAATATACCACCTTCTATTTTCCATCCATTAGCAGGAAAAGTAGCCAACTTGGCACCTCTCCAACCTTCGGTAGTTTTTCCATCCCATAGCAGCTTCCATCCATCTTTAGCTTCAGTTGGGGATATAGAGTTTATCACACAATTAACCTCTGGAGCAGCTTTAGCCTCCGGAGTTTGATATTTTTCTAAATCTGTCGTACAAATACGAATATCTTTCCAACTTATTGTTTTCCCCGCATCTGCTTTATTACCTATAGAATGTACTTGTAGTGCAATAAAACCGCTAGGAGTCATATCATCCCAAATATTTGCACAAGGGATTCCATTTATCCAAGTACGAATCGAATTTCCAATAGCCTCTATTCTCGCCTTATTCCAGACCCCATTTTTAAATGCAGTTTGAGCTTGATTATTAATTGTCATCGGATATAACCATCCTCTGCGAGCTTCATCATAAACACCACCACACCAAGCTCTGTTAGATGGATCTATTTCGAATTGATATCCATGCACAATTCCATTTTTATAGTCTTTTGTACTTAAACTTCTAAACTGTACACCTGAGTTTAAAGCATCATCTACCTTAAAATCAAACTCTAAAATAAAATTGTCATAATTTTCAGTTGTAGCCAAGAAGGTGTTAGGTGTTCCCATCTTAGAAAACCCAACAATAGCACCATCTACAACTTTATATTCAGCTTTTCCATTTAACTTTTTCCATCCTTTTAAATTCTTTCCATTAAAAAGAGGTTTCCAATCTTGAGCAGTAAGTCCTACTGTCAGTAGTAATAAAACAGTTAATAAAATACTTTTTTTCATTTTATTTATATTTGCTATGTAAATATTCTTTTTTGCTAGATCTTTTTCGATGATAACAAACGATAGTCTATCAATTTGACATTGATAAGAATAGATGCTCTACAAAGTAACGAAATAACATCAAAAATAAAAAGTGTGTACGAACACACAAAATATAAAAACAGTTATAAACAGTAGATTATAAACTATTTAAACCTATCAAATCGATATTTACATGTTGCATAACATAAAAATAAGATTAAATACTTTTCATTTATATCTTTGCTAAACTATAAATTGTTTTTTTTGTTATTAAATATAAAGAAAGAGATGAAACTTACATATATTTTCCATAGCGGTTTTGTTTTAGAAAATGACAACTTTTCTATGATTATCGATTATTATAAAGATTCGAATGAGGACAATGATGGCATAGTACATCAAAAGGTACTGAAAAACAATAAGAAATTATACATTCTATGTACCCATTCTCATCAAGACCACTTTAATCCGGAAATATTAGAATGGAAAAAGCAGAGAAATGATATTGTTTATATTTTTTCCAAAGATATTTTAGACAATAAAATGGCAACTGAAGGTGATGCTATTTACATGGACAAATTAGATACTTACAAAGACGGTATCCTATCAATACAGGCTTTTGGATCAACCGACTTAGGAATATCTTTCCTTATAAAAGCTGATGATAAAACTATTTTCCATGCCGGCGATCTGAACAACTGGCACTGGAATGAAGAGTCTACCGAAGAAGAGATAAATGAAGCAGAAAATTATTACAATGATGAACTCACACTCCTATCAGAACATGTACAGCATCTGGATTTAGTCATGTTTCCTATCGATATACGCTTAGGAAAGGACTATATGAAAGGTGCAGAGCAATTTTTAAATACAATTGAAACTGATATTTTTGTTCCTATGCACTTTGGCAACAACTATGGATCAATCGTAGCTTTTGCCGATTTTGCTATCCAAAAACGATGTAATTCTATCAGTTGGAAATATAAGGGGCAAAGTATAGAATTTTAAATAAATTATTAACACTATAAATCATAGTCACAATGGACATAAAAGCAAGATTTGATCATTTCAATATTAATGTAACAAACCTAGATAACAGCATTGCTTTCTACAAAAAAGCACTAGGTTTTAAAGAAATACGTAGAAAAGAAGCAGGTGATGGCTCTTTTATTTTGGTTTACTTAGGTGATGGAGAAAGCCCGTTTTCTCTAGAGTTAACTTGGTTGAGAGATCACCCTCAAGCATATGAGTTAGGAGAAAACGAAAGCCATCTATGTGCCCGTGTTCCGGGAGATTACGAACAAATACGCGAATACCATAGAGAGATGGGATGTATCGCATACGAAAATCATGATATGGGTCTTTATTTTATTAACGACCCAGATGATTATTGGATTGAAGTATTACCTCTTAACTTGTAATAAACTAAAGACCAACACTTTCCCTCAAAAAATCAATCGAATCGTAAATATCTTCTTTTGTTGCGGTTCGGTTGATTTCTATTTTACCAACATCTGACAGGAATGTAAAATTGATCATATCCGATTCATTCTTCTTATCGTGCTTCATGTATTCATACAGACGATCGTAGTGATTGCAATCGTAGAAGAATCCTTCATAATTGTCTCTGATAAAATAAACGGTCTTATATAGTTTTTCTTTAGGGAAACCGCAATATTTCAACGAAAGGTATAATTCACAAACAAGCCCCCACGCAACGGCATATCCGTGTTGTATAGGTCTATTTATGTCATAAGAGAGACTTTCGAAAGCATGTCCGATTGTATGTCCCAAATTCAAAGCTTTGCGAATACCTCTTTCAAAAGGATCAACCTCAACAATACGTTCTTTCACAAGAACTGAATTTACGACTAACTGTTTCAACCTTTCAAAATCAACTTCCTCCATATCGAAAGAAATCACATCTTTCCATGTTTCATCACTATCAATAAGTCCATGCTTAATCATTTCAGCATAGCCTGATAGTAAATTTTGAGCATCGAGGCTTTTGAAAAATGCAGAATCGATCAGCACTGTCTCAGCCGGAGCAAATGCCCCTATCTCATTCTTTAGTCCGTTGAAATTTATTCCTGTTTTACCCCCAACAGCAGCATCTACTGCACCAAGCAAGGTTGTCGGTATATTAATACATTTTATGCCCCTCTTAAAGCTTGCAGCAGCAAAACCTCCTATATCTGTCAACATACCTCCACCCAGATTGATAAGCAAAGAGTGACGAGTAGCTCCATTTTCTGAAAGGTATTTCCATATAGAAGCTAACTGTTCAATATTTTTATTGTTATCACCAGCCTTGATTACAATTTTCCCGGCTTTGGCTATTTGTTCATTATCTTGAACCAAAGGATAGCAAAGCTTTTCTGTATTCTCGTCTGTAAGAATAAACAATCGGTCAAATGATAATTGACTTAGAATATCTGTTAAATCTTTATTTAGATCTGTGGATTTTATAACTTTTTGCATAAACTGCTATTTTAACTAAAAGGTGACAAAAGTAACAGATTTTACTGTTGTTATTATCATTTAATGTTTCTATATGACTATATCTAATCTATTATAGATAAAGAGGTTTATTTAAAATAAGCTCCTTCTTCAAACTTGTAACCTCTTAAGACTTCATCTATTTTCATTGCTCTTTTACCTGCAAACTGAATCTCTGTTATACTTACAAGCCCATCGCCACAACCAACATGCAGATAGGTTTTATTATCAGTCTGTATTTGTCCGACAGGTATTGCTTTCCCTTCTACAACTTCCGAAGCAAATATTTTCACCATTTGAGATTCCTTATCCGGAATATATAACTCAGTCCACGCCGCAGGATAAGGAGACATTCCTCGAATCAGATTATGCACATCTTGTGCAGATTTACCCCAATCGATACGACAAGTTTCTTTAAATATTTTTGGTGCGGGCTTTAAATCTTCCTCGTTTACATAGAATTGGTCCTGCGATATTGCATCTACTTTATTATCTAAGATCAGATCTACGGTCTGACAGACAAGTCGTCCTCCAATATTCATTAATTGATCGTAGATTTTACCTACATTATCGTTCTCTCCTATTGGTATTCTTTCTTGTAGAATAATTTTACCTGTATCTATTTCATGCGTCAAGAAAAAAGTTGTTACTCCGGTTTCTTTTTCTCCATTTATGATAGCCCAGTTGATAGGTGCTGCTCCACGATACTGAGGAAGTAAAGATCCATGCAGATTGAATGTACCATATTTAGGCATATTCCAAACTACTTCGGGTAGCATACGGAAAGCTACTACAATCTGAAGATCTGCCTTTAAGGCTTTTAATTCATCCAAAAAAGATTCATCTTTCAATTTTTCGGGTTGCAGCAAAGGTAGATTTTGCTCCAATGCATATTTCTTTACTGCCGAATATTGAATCTTATGACCTCTCCCACTTGGCTTATCGGGCATTGTTATTACCCCAACTATATTATAATTGTTTTCTACTAAAGTACGTAGACTCTCTACCGCAAAGTCTGGTGTACCCATGAAAACAATACGTAAATCTTCTTTATTCATTCGTTATCCCCTAGTTTTAATAATATAATTAAGAAAATCCCCACATTTTCTTACCAGTCGTTTGTTCCGTACAGGTTGAAATATTTGATTATATTTCCTTTATTATCCAATAATACATATTTTGTATTATCCAATGTCATCATAAATTTATCTCCGGCAAATAATGCATCTTTATAAAAATACTGATACCTGTCATTCTTGGTTTCCACAGCTTTCGACCACAATAAGTCGCCATTTTTAGCATCCAAACATTGCAATACAAGCCCCGATTCTTTAGACGCATTTGTTGTTATACAAATAAAAACATAATCATCATTGTAATAAAGTATCTCCGGATTAAAATACACTCTTCCGGGAGTCAAATCAGAATAGGAAATCATTCGTTTAACATAAAGCTTCAAATCAAGTTCTCCTGTTCTAAAATCTTTATCCCATCTGGCACGATATCCTTTATCTTGTACACCTCCTACATTATCATTATAAACAACCTTCAAAAGCTTAAATTCTTCTGCAGCATCCATCTGCATAGAAGAACTACCTCTTTCTGAAAACAAATAAACAATACTTTCCTTTGCATTTGGTGTTAACGTATTATCATCGGATGTGTATTGGTACATCTTATCTGTAGCAAAACTTTGCTTTGTTATTGGATAATAGAAATATTCTCGCCCCATACTGGTCATTACCTTTATAGCATCACCGTATAAGCTGTAAATATCTGCACTCACAATACCCGAAGTGTATAAAGAATCTCCTTGAAACATAGTATCTGTAACATCTGTAACTTTTAACTCTTTATCGTCTACAACAAGTATTCGCTGGTCGTTAGCTACTATATATGTTTTTCCATCCGAGAATCTCTTCACATCAGTACTTGATATACTTATCTTGTTTAAATTTAAGAGCTGTTCAGTTTTTACAACCTCCTCTGTTTCCGGATCTAAAAATTCATAATAAACATCTCTCGGAGCATCTCCCATACCAGTCTGAGTCAATACTAATATATAGAGTTTATCATTTACCTTCACTGTTGTATTTATTTCCGCTCTACCCTTAAAACGTGATTTTGTATTTAATGATGATTTGGAATCAAATAATTGGGGAAGAAGGAATATTAACAAAAAAAGAGCTACTCCAATTACTGTAGCCCACAAAGCCTTCTTAGGACTTACTTGTGGTTGAGTTGGAGTCTCCACCCTATGGGTAACGTTTATATTTACATCATCATTATCAAGATAGTAATTTGCTCCACAGTTCTTACATTGATAATAATCATCTTTTAACTGCTTTTGATCGGCACTTCCACATTGTGGACATTGTATAGCTTTTATTCTTTTAGCCATATATTTATATGAAAATAAAGTTGTGTGTTTACTCTTCTACAAAGTTTTCGGCAAGAACCTCTCTGTAGACATCTAATATATTCGATTTTGAAATAAATCCAAGATATACATCATTCTCATCCACGACAGGGAGATTCCAAGCTTTTGTCTCATCAAAAGATTTCATAACCGTCTCCATAGGCATTCCAACAACAATAGTTGCCGGTGCTGAAGTCATCACTCTCGATACGGTAAATCGACTGTATAGCTCTGGTCGGAACATAATGTTTCTGATATTATCCATAAGAACAATTCCTAAGAAACGATTCTGATCGTCCACGACTGGAAATACATTTCGAGGTGATCGAGAGATAACTTTCACCATATCACCTAAAGTCATCTCGGGGTGAACTTTTTGGAAATTAGTTTCAATCAGCTCCTCAATATCCATCAAGGTTAAAACAGCTTTATCTTTCTGATGTGTAATCAATTCTCCTTTTTTAGCCAAACGCATAGAGTATATACTATGAGGCTCAAATATTTTAATAAAGGTATAAGACGAAATAGAGACAATCATCAAAGGCAATAACAGTTCATATCCTCCTGTTAGTTCTGCGATCAAGAATGTTCCTGTTAACGGGGCATGCATAACTCCCGCCATAACTCCCGCCATTCCCATCAATGCAAAGTTATCTTCAGGTAAGAAAGGCATATAAGAAGAAAGAATACCTGAGTTGTTTAAAGTGAAGGAGAACACAAATCCTGCAATACAACCAAGGAACAAAGACGGAGCAAATATCCCCCCAGTTCCACCACCACCATTAGTCGCACTGGAAGCAAATACCTTCATCAATAACACACCTGTAAGAAATAGTATGATTGTCCAACGGTAATCTTCGAACTTAAAGAACATACTATTTTCTATGATAGATGAATAGTCTTTCGAACCACTAATGAGAAGATTTATTGTATCGTATCCCTCTCCATATAGCGGAGGTAAGAGGAAGATTAATATACTTAGCATACTGGCACCCAAGGCGAATTTTTTCCAGTAAGTTAATTTCCTAAATATATTTTCTATCCAATTCATCGCTCTGGTAAAATACAGAGAAACAATACCACAAAATATACCTAATAAAATCACATATGGAATACGCTCGAGAATGAAATCGCTTGAATGAGCATAGTTAAACATAGCATTGCTCCCCATCGTAATGTATGAAAGAGTAGCTGCTGTAACAGAAGTCACCAAAAGAGGCAAGACCGTAAAAGTTGTAAGATCGAGCATCAATACTTCTACAACGAATACCAACCCTGCTATAGGAGCTTTAAAGATACCTGCAATTGCACCTGCGGCTCCACAACCAATGAGCAGCATTAAGTACTTCTGTTCTACCTTAAAAAAACGTCCAAGATTAGAACCGATAGCCGATCCGGTAAGAACAATCGGAGCCTCGGCTCCTACTGACCCCCCAAATCCGATTGTTATAGAACTGGCTACTATTGAGGTATAAACATTATGCAGTTTTATGAAACTTTTACGCTGTGATATGGCATAAAGAATCTTAGTAACCCCATGACTTATATCATCTCTAACTACATATCTCACATACAGACCGGCAATAAGAATACCGACAGCCGGTGTTATGAGATAAATATAGTTTGCCCCTTCGGACAAAAAATTAGAAGTAAGAAGATCCTGAATTAAATGAATTAATGATTTAAGGACGTAAGCAGCAAATGCAGTGAATATTCCTATAAGGAAACTCACAAACAAAACCATTTGTCTTTCATTTACATTCTGGGTTTTCCAGACAAGAAAATTATTATATAGTTTTTTAACAGACATCATTTTAAAATAGAATTCCAAAAATATAAAAAATATAGCAGATTACTAAATTTTGAACAGCCATTAAAAAAGAATAAATCTTATCTATAAATAAGACAAGGTTGCTACGATAGCAACCTTGTCTTTCATCTATGCAAAATAAAAGAGACGTTTACTGCTCTTTTACATAATTGACAATCCAATCTCCGACTTCGGAAGTCGAAGAAGCTTTAACATCTCCCGAAGCAATATCTTCCGTTACTATACCAGCCTCCATAGATGCAGCTACAGCTCTACGTATCAGGCTTCCCTCCTCTTGCAATTCGAAAGCGTACTCAAACATCATTGCCGCTGACAGAATTGTTGCTAATGGATTTGCGATATTTTTACCGGCTGCCTGAGGGTAAGATCCATGAATTGGTTCAAAGACAGATGTATGAATTCCGATCGAAGCAGAAGGCAACATTCCTAATGATCCTGTGATAACAGAAGCTTCATCGGTCAGGATATCTCCAAATAGATTTTCTGTCACTAGGACATCGAAGCGTTTTGGCCATTGAATAATCTGCATTGCTGCATTATCCACAAACATATATTCGGTTTCAACATCGGGATACTCTTTCTCTATTTCCTGAGCTACTTGTCTCCACAAACGGGAAGAAGCTAATACATTCGCTTTATCGACAACGGTCAGTTTCTTGCGACGCATACGCGCATACTTATATGAAAGATGTAAGATTCTCTCTACTTCTTCGCGAGTATAAACACATGTATCATAAGCTGTATTGCCATCTTCGCTACGTCCTTGAGGACGACCGAAGTATAGGCCTCCTGTTAATTCTCTTACACACATAAAATCTGCTCCCTCAATCAAGTCTGCACGCAAAGGAGATTTATGAATAAGAGAAGGAAATGTTGTTACCGGACGTAAGTTCGCATACAAACCTAGTTTCTTTCTCATTGCCAAAAGTCCTTGCTCGGGACGTACTTTAGCAGATGGATTATTATCGTATTTAGGATCTCCTATTGCACCAAAAAGAACCGCATCTGAAGTCATACACAGTTCGTGTGTACCTTCAGGGTAAGGATTACCTACTTGATCGATAGCCGTAGCCCCTACTAATCCATATTCATAAGACAAATCATGTCCATACTTTTCACATACGGCTTCGATAACACGCAAAGCTTGTCCTATTATTTCAGGACCAATCCCATCTCCGGGAAGAACAGCAATATTTAACTTCATATCGTTAGTTATTTTTTAAAATATATTTTACACCTCTAATCATTGATGTTGCATAGTTTTTCATACTATCTGCCACAGCTACATTTTCCTCCAAAATATTTTCATATGTTTCATCATCCAGTCTATATAAAAACTCGCTATCGTAAGTAAAATCATAATTATAGAGATAATCGTTACTCATACAGGCAAGTTTGCTGTCTGATGTGAAATAGATATACTTTCTTTCCTTAGATAAGACATCTACTCCAAACGTATTATATGTTGGCGTTTTTCCTAACAAACCCATTATTACAGGATAAAAATCTATTTGCCCCATTAATGAAGAGTTATGCTGAGGCATACCCTCAAACAGTGGTGAATAGATAATCAGAGGGACATGGTTAAGAGACAATGGGTAGTTATATTCTTGGAGGTCTGACGAGAAATTACGTCCATGATCGCCCAAAAAGACAAAGATCGTATTATTAAACCACTCTTTTTCACTGGCTTCTTTCATAAAGTTCTTGATACAATCATCCATATATGCAACAGCCCTTTCGTCCTTATTTACTGATACATTTTTAAACTGTTCGGTATAGATATAAGGAGGATGATTACTGATAGTTAGAATAGCAGTCATAGATGGAATATTTTCTTTCGATATAGAATCTATCTTTTCCAATGCATTTTTCAATAAATCTTCATCAGAAATACCCCAAACACTGGTAGGCTTCGCATCTGGATAATCTTCAAGGCCATACACTTTATCTATTTCATTTTGAACAGCGAAATAGTCAAAGTTTTCATATGTTTTTGTATGTGTTACAAACATTTGACTATAGTATCCTTGGTTTTTCAGTTCATTAGGTAATCCGTATAATGTTAATGATTTTTTTCTCAACTCATCAAACTGATCCATTGCATATTTTTCAAAGTCCAACTTCATATTTGTTTTCGTTGTCATAACTTTGTCAAAGAAAGCTGGAAGACTATATAGTGCTGATGTTATAGCTTGGTTGGTATGCGTACCTTGTGAATAAAACTTTTTGAAAAAATATGATTTATCTTTAAGTTCCTGTATATAAGGAGTAACAAAATCTCCATTTTTACCTTTCGTTTCCAAATATTTACTAGAAAACGACTCCATATACACAATAACAATATTTGGTCTATTCATTATAGTATCATTTTCAACAGCCTTATTTATATATATATCCTTAGATATATCAAAACCTAATTCTTTACCAATATTCTTTATTGCAGTTTCTTCATCTATCAATCGATCTATTTTCATCGAAGCAGGCAAGTCTGTAAGAAAGAACACAGGATTCATCACTGCATTACAAAGGATAATTTCACCACAAAATATAGAATGCTTTCTTTTTAATCCTCCAGGGAAGAATCCATAAGTACCTCCTACAAAAAAAAGAAATAAAAAGACTAAAACAGCACTGTTTATGAGATAATATTTCCCATTATATTGCTTATCTTCTTCCTCTCTTATTGTAAGCTTATACAGCCTGGTAAACAAGAATACATATAAAGAAAACAAGCAAACAAAAGATAGAATATAAATTAGGTATGATGATTCTTCTGCTACCATTCCAAAAGTTTCACTAAAATATTCAAACCATTGAAAAACAGAAGTATCAATATGTTTATTGAAATACAAATAGTATGGTATATTTGCCATAGAGATTGCTAATATACCAAATCCACATACTATATAATATATCAGAATTATTTTTAATATCACCTTATTCAATCGTCTGAACTGTGCAAACAAGAATATGACTATCAGCGGAATTAAAGAGATATAACTTGCTATTACACTATCAAATCTTAAACCTCTACGAAAAGCTATTAGAATATAGAGCTGTTTTATAGAACTATCAATAGCATCGACAGCATCCCAATTAGAAATAAAAAAGGCACATCTGGAAAGAAACAAGAAAAAGAGGATAGCCAAATAAGCTACCAATATAAATAATAGACATCGAATAAACTTGTCATTAAGAAGTCTCTTTATATATCCTTTCATATTAATTATCCAAAACTATACTTGATATTCCTTACATATCTTCTATAATATTCAACATCTTTTCTGTTGCTTTTACAGCAGCCTCTGTCTGGTCGGCATCAAGACCTCTTGTTTTAAAGGTTTTTCCTTTGAACTCCCAAGTTATAACAGTCTGCACTAAAGCATCAGTACGTCCTCCTGGTGGAATATAAACCGTATAGTTCGTTAATGTCGGTGTTGGTTTATTCAGACGTGTATATATTTTATAGAGAGCCTTCGAAAATGCATGGTATTGTCCATCTCCCGGAGCTGTCCACTCATGTTCTTGTCCATCTATCTCTATTTTTACGGTTGCAGTAGGTCGTAATCCTTTAGTCAATACAAAAGCAAAAGAGAGTATCTTGATACGTTTCTCTTTTTCATTATTTTTCAGGACATCTGCAATAATGTATGGAAGATCATCTTGAGTTATAATTTCTTTTTTATCTCCTAATTCCGTTACACGATTGGTAACTTTCAGCATATCTGGCTCATCTAAATCGATACCTAAGGCCTCGATATTCTTACGAATATTCGCTTTACCCGAAAGCTTTCCTAATGCATATTCGCGAATACGCCCAAAGCGTTCCGGAAACAACTCGTTGAAATACAGATTATTTTTATTGTCTCCATCTGCATGAATTCCGGCACATTGAGTAAAGACATTTTCTCCTACAATAGGTTGATTTGCTGAGATGACCTGCCCCGAATAAGACTCTACCATACGACTTACCATATTGATAGATTCCTCTTTGATAGATGTTTTCAGATTTAACTGATCGTGAAATACGGCTATAACACTTGCTAATGAAGCGTTACCAGCACGTTCTCCAAGACCATTCATCGTCGTATGAATACCCTTCACTCCTACCTCGGCTGCAACCATCGTATTGGCTACCGCCAAATCATAATCATTATGTGCATGAAAATCGAAATGGAGATCAGGATAGCGACTGATCATTCTACGACAAGTTCTCCACGTACTATGCGGATTTAAAATTCCCAATGTATCGGGAAGCATAAATCGTTTGATAGGTAAATCTTTCAGTCCATCCATCAAGAAATAGACATAGTCTTCGGAATGTATAATTCCATTCGACCAATCTTCCAAGTATATATTAACTGTAATGCCTGACTCATTCGCATACAAAACCTCTCGTTTTATATCTTCCAAATGTTGCTCCGGAGTCTTTCTGAGCTGTTCTGTTACATGCTTATAAGAGCCTTTTGTCAGCAGGTTTATAGTCTTGCAACCAGCTTTTTTTATCCAATCTACAGACTGCCCTTTATCTATAAAACCTAGAATCTCAATCTTATCTATATTATCAGTTTGGCGAGCCCAATCCGCAATTTTCTTGACTGCCTCAAATTCGCCCTCCGATACCCGTGCTGAAGTAATCTCTATACGATTAACCCCCAGTTCAACGAGTAAGTATGTTATGCTCATCTTCTCTTGTGTAGAGAACGAAACTGTAGCTGTTTGTTCTCCATCACGAAGGGTTGTATCCATTATTTCTATCATAGGCTTTTCTTTTTGAAACGATACCAGTAACTAGTTAGCTGTATCAAATTTTACTTGCAAAACTCCTACTGCATTATCTTTTTTAGGTGTCATATTAAGACGAAGCTCCTTTATTATGAAAGAGTCTCCATCGGAATGAACCAAATTAAATTGATCTTTCAGCAGACTATAAGAGTCTGTAGAATAGAGAGGAAAAGCTTTCCAATCTCCATTATTATCCTTAAATTCTAAATTCCACGATTCTGGAATCTGAACACCACCTTTATCATCATACCAGTAGACAGAAAAAGCTTTCAGATCTGTTGGTTTTTCAAATGTAAAATCAATCGATTGTTTTTTGCCTTTTTGATTCCATGAAGTCCAACGTTCAATTTCATTATCGAATGAATGTTTTGGGTATTTTCCATTTACAATAGATAATACATCCTCACCTCCATTCGTATGCGAAGCTTTAACGTCTGATAAGATTAAAGGCATAAAGTTCAGTCCTTGTTTAGCAACATCCTCACTCTCTGCAAACCAGATATTCATAGAAGAAACACCTCTATTATTCCATGCATAGTAGGGAACTAATGTTAATTCAGACTCATGCACAACACCCTTATTATCGAGATATTTAGCTGGAATACCTTTTATAAAATCTATCCCTTTTAATAGACTCGACTTTTCCTTAGTTATTACTGGATTAGCTTCTATATTTTCAATAAAATAGCGATCTGTACCTCCTTCATTATCTATACCTTCAGCACAATACACTAATGGACCACGAGTGATAGCAACACGTCCGTTATCTGCTTTTACTTCCTCTATTGCATGAGAATAACGAACCGGCATAGGCAATCTTAGTTCTACCACATCTCCTTTTTTCCACTTTCTATTGATAGAAAGAAAACCTTTATCTAATAAAAGATCATTTTGTTTCTTCCCATTAATATTAACCTCCCATCTCTGTACATTATTGTCTATATAATTATACAGTTTACCCGGTACAAATTGAGATCCTGTCCATGTAGGAATTCTCATTTTGAGCGCGAACTTTTGATTCTGTTTCTCAGGATTGACTGTTATTTTAATAGTTTCATCAAAAGGATATTCCGTCTCTTGAACCAATGAAACTTTTCCTGATTTTAGTTCAAAGTCAGTAGAACTCCCTGTATAAAAAGCACAATAAATTTCATTATCAGTATGAGCATACATCAGACCCGAAACCTGAGGTACCAAACGCGCCATATTGGTAGGGCAACAAGCTGTTCCAAACCAATGAGAACGATCGACCATACCTGAAGATTCGAGAGGATTGACATAAAAGAATTTATTCCCTTCAAGGTTCACTCCCGCCAATACATTATTCAACAATGAAACCTCAGCCACATCCATATATTTCCCATCTTTCTCTAATAAGAACATGCGATGATTGAAAAACACATTACCTACAGCGGCACAAGTCTCATTATATGCTTCTTTATTCGGTAATTCATATTCTGGACCAAAGCCTTCAATGCCATGAATAGCTCCCAATCCTCCCGTAATATGCATACGCGTATCGACAATATTGTGCCAAATCTCATCAAGAGCAGGACTTAGTGTAGGATCATTAGTCTGAGCCCCTACATCTGCCATAGCTGAATAAAGATAAACTGCACGAACCGAGTGTCCTACCGCTTCATCTTGCTCTCTAACGGGTGCATGCTGTTGAGCATATTCAGGAGACATAGTTCCTTCTCCATCGGGAATATAAGTTACGCCTCTAACATCAACAAATTTCTTTGCCATATCAAGATAAAGAGGGTTGTTTGTTACACGATAGAGTTTTACCAAAGCTAATTCTATCTCTTGGTGCCCCGGAGCCTGATTGACAGGAATTCCATTATTATAATTCGGATCACCCTCGAAGAATACTTTGTTTATATGTTTAGCACTCTTCTCTGCAATATCAAGAAGATTCCTCTTTCCTGTTGCCTGATAATAGGCAGCAGCTGCTTCATACAAATGTCCGACATTATATAATTCATGACTATGGACTACCCATGAATAGGGTTTATCTCCCATTCCGGCACCACCCCACAGAGGAGCAGTCTTGTATGATCCTGTTATGTGTGGAGGATATAAATATCCGTCTTTTTGTTGAGCTTCTGCAATTATAACAGCTATATCATCTATTTGCTTCTCTAGCTTAGTATCTCTTTCCATCTTCAAGAGATAAGCAGCACCCTCTATCACCTTAAAAAGATCGGATGTGCTAAATCTGCTATCGGATGGTAGCGGACTTTCTGTGCCTTTCAAATAATTTGCTGTACGCCTAAGGTCCTCAACAGCTATCTCTGTACGATCAAAAGCGACAGGCACTAAAACGTCCTTCTGTAGTTTTATCCGATTACTCCAAAACTCATCATGAAGGTTTACTTTGTCAAAAGATACTGGAATCAGTTGCTGGGAATGACTGCTTAGCGTAGCTATTCCCAGTAAACAAAAGAGAGATAGTATTTTTCTATTCATAGATACAATATGTCTTATTGAAATGAACGTTCTTCTTCAAATTTCGTGGTCAGGTCTTTTTTAGATAATAAATAATCAATATCATCTAACCCCATCAACAAACATTCTTTTTTATAAGGGTTGATCTCGAAGTTTTCAGTCTTATCTGTTTCGTTATTCGTTATAGTTTGCTTTTCAAGATCGATTGTCAATGTTGACTTCGGATTATTATTTACACTGTTAAATATTTCAGATAGAAACTCTGGAGAAACGATTACAGGAAGAACCCCGTTGTTCAATGCATTATTTTTGAAAATATCAGCGAAAAAACTAGATACCACAGCCTTAAATCCATATCCTGCTACTGCCCATGCAGCATGTTCCCTACTCGATCCGCTACCAAAATTTTTTCCTGCAACCAAGATCTCACCACTGTAGGTAGGATTATTTAAGACAAAGTCTTCTTTCGGACTTCCATCCTTATTATATCTCCAGTCTGCAAAGAGATTATCTCCAAAACCATCCTTATTTGTTGCTTTAAGGAAACGTGCAGGTATAATTTGATCTGTATCTACATTCTCGATTGGTAGAGGTACATATGTTGATGTTAATGTTTGAAATTTTTCCATTTTTATTTGTTTTTGATGGTTAGAAATTACGAGGATCTGTTATTTTCCCGGTCACGGCAGCAGCAGCAGCTACCAAAGGACCTGCCAATATAGTGCGTGCACCTGGTCCTTGACGTCCTTCAAAATTACGATTCGATGTAGATACTGCATATTTTCCTGCAGGAACTTTATCGTCATTCATAGCTAAACATGCAGAACAACCCGGTTGACGAAGTTCAAAGCCTGCGTCTTTTAGGATATCATATAAACCTTCTTCACGAATCTGTTTTTCTACCATCCAGCTCCCTGGAACTAACCAAGCAACAACGTTATCAGCTTTTTTCTTTCCTTTTACAAAGTTAGCAAACATACGAAAATCTTCAATACGACCATTGGTACAACTGCCTAAGAAAACATAGTCGATTGATTTCCCTTCAACTTTTTCTCCCGGTTTGAAGCCCATATAATCCATCGATTTTTGGAAAGATATACGACCTGCTTCATCAATATCTTCAAGGGTTGGGATTGTATCATTTATAGCCATTCCCATACCAGGATTGGTTCCATAAGTGATCATTGGTTGTATGTCCGCTGCATCAAAGCTTAGTTCTTTATCAAATTTAGCACCTTCATCCGTTTTCAACGTTTTCCAATAGGCTAGTGCTTTATCCCATTCCTCACCTTTAGGAGCAAATTCTCGACCTTTAACATAAGCAAATGTAGTTTCATCCGGAGCAACTAATCCTCCGCGAGCACCCATTTCAATACTTAAGTTACAAAGAGTCATACGCTCTTCCATCGACATATTGCGAACAGCTTCTCCCGCATATTCGACAAAATAGCCTGTTGCTCCTCCAGTTGTCAATTTAGAGATCATGTAAAGAGCCAAGTCTTTAGCTGTCACACCTTCCCTTAATTTTCCGTTAAAGGTTATGCGCATCGTTTTAGGACGGGTTTGCAAAATACATTGAGAAGCTAATACCATTTCCACCTCGCTAGTACCAATACCGAAAGCGATAGCACCAAAAGCTCCATGTGTAGAGGTATGGCTATCGCCACAAACAATAGTCATCCCAGGTTGAGTAAAACCATTCTCAGGTCCAATGATATGAACAACACCATTCTTTTGATGACCTAAAGGATAAAACATTTTTATTCCAAACTCCTCTGCATTTTTAGATAAGGTATCCAATTGATTCTTTGAAATGGCATCCTTTATAGGTTGATCCTGATTTATAGTCGGTGTATTATGGTCTGCTGTTATTGTTGTCCTATCTGGGCGAAACACTTTCAAACCCCTTGTTCTTAACCCATTGAAAGCTTGAGGGCTTGTCACTTCATGACAAAAATGACGATCTATATACAACTGCGTAGGCCCATTTTCTACAGATGACACGGTATGTGCATCCCATATTTTGTCGAATAATGTTTTCATATACTATATTTCTTCTTTTATTTTTATACTCTAATTAAATCGTGAATTTATTGACTGCGTTGATAAATGCCTCAACAGAAGCTACAACTATATCTGTATTTGCCGAGAAACCGTAATAAATAACTCCCTCGTGCGATACCTGCATATGTACTTTTCCTGTATCATCACTACCTTTGTTTATAGCCTGAATAAGGAATTCCTCGATAACCATTTGTCGTTTTATGATTTCTTTTACAGCCTTAATCCCTGCATCTACCGGACCATTACCGGTGGCCGATGCCTGGAATTTCTCCCCTGCAATATCCAAACCGACTACACCTATACATTTTACACCGATACCTGAAGTTACCTGCATAAAATCAAGTTTGATACGATGCATCTGATTTGTTTCTTTTCCTGCCAAGATTAAGATATCTTCATCTGTTATATCTTTCTTCTTATCTGCCAATTCAAGGAAACGTTGGTAAATTTCAGCAAGCTGATCTTCGGTAACTTCTATATTCAGTAAGTTTAGTCTATTCTTCAATGCCGCGCGTCCACTACGTGCAGTTAATACAATTGCATTATCATCAATACCAACTTCTTTCGGATCAATAATTTCGTAAGTTGATAGATTTTTCAACACGCCATCCTGATGAATACCTGAAGAGTGTGCAAATGCATTGCGCCCCACAATTGCCTTATTAGGCTGTACTGGCATATTCATTAGGCTTGAAATCATACGGCTTGTAGGATAGATTCGCTGAGTATTGATATTAGTCTCAATATTCAATTCTTTGTGGCTCTTGATTGCCATTACCACTTCTTCCAAAGATGTATTTCCGGCACGCTCCCCTATTCCGTTGATTGTAACTTCTACCTGACGGGCTCCATTTAATACTCCCATGATAGAGTTAGCTGTAGCCATACCTAAATCTTGATGACAGTGTGTAGAAAGAATCGCTTTCTTCATATCCACATTATCTATCAAATATTTAATTTTTGCTCCATATTCAGTAGGAAGGCAATAGCCAGTAGTATCCGGAATATTGACCACTGTTGCCCCTGCATTAATTACAGCCTGAACAACACGAGCTAAATATTCATTATCGGTACGACCTGCATCTTCGGCATAAAATTCAACATCTTCTACAAAACGTTTCGCATATTTCACCGCTGCTATAGCTCTTTCTATAATTTCGTCTTGTGTAGAATTGAATTTATATTTTATGTGATACTCCGAAGTACCTATACCCGTATGTATACGCTTATTCTTAGCATATTTAAGCGCTTCGGCTGCTACTTCTATATCTTTTTCTACCGCACGGGTCAATGCACATATTGTAGGCCATGTAACAGCTTTGGAGATTTCCACTACGGAATTAAAGTCTCCTGGACTTGAAACCGGAAATCCTGCTTCGATTACATCAACACCGAGCGATTCGAGTGCTTTAGCTACCTCAATTTTCTCAATTGTATTCAACTGGCAACCAGGAACTTGTTCTCCATCTCTCAATGTGGTGTCGAAAATAAATAATTTGTCCATAACACTTTATTATTATATTAATATTTAATTTATATCAAACAAAAAAGCCTTTCTCATCTACCTAAGAGTGAGAAAGGCTTTGCTTTATCCTTTATACTAGTAACTACATAGCAATACTCACCCCAAAGTTTTTCCAGAGGATAATGAGTGAGCTAAGAATAATATTACTATGAGTTGACATATCGTTTCAATTATACAATTGACAAAGTTATTCCATTTTTTCACAAATACAAATAAAATGATTTATTTTTTGTTTTTCTGTATCAAATTAACAACCTCCTGTTTTAAAAATATATCCCTATATTTGCAGACAATATTATAGATCCATAATAATGATTACTATTTTAAAAGACTATTTGAACAAACATGACCTGTCTCATTTCGATCTTAAAGCTGTTCTATTCGATATGGATGGTGTTCTGTTCGACTCTATGAAATGGCATGCCAAATCGTGGAAAGAAACAATGGATGATTTCAATCTGGCAAGTACTACCGAAGAATTTTACCTATATGAAGGAATGGTAGGACGCAATACCATAAATCATATCATGAAAAGAGAAAGAGGAAGAGATGCAACTGATGAAGAAAAGGAACAGATGTATAAAAGAAAAACGGAACTGTTCGTGAAATACAATGACGGAAGTCTTATCCCTTATGCATATGATTTTGTAAAGAAAGTTCATAATAGTGGTTTGAAATGTGTTGTTGTTACTGGATCGGGACAACCTACGCTAATCAATAAAATCAACGATAGTTTCCCTGAATTATTTGATCCTAAGTGTATGGTAACTGCATTTGATGTTAAGCACGGAAAACCTCATCCCGAACCATACTTAATGGGTCTGGAGAAATCTGGAAATCTGAAACCCAATCAGGCTATTGTTATAGAAAATGCGCCAAGAGGAGTTGAGTCGGCTGTTGCTGCAGGTGTTTTCACCGTTGCCATAAATACAGGTCCAATAGATGATAAAGTATTGTGGGATGCCGGAGCCAATATTGTTTTACCTTCGATGGAGTCTCTTTATAATGAATGGGAAAATTTATACAACAATATTATTGCCCTATAGAAAATATCCGTATCTTGCATTAAACAAAATAAATATTTAAACGTTAGAATCTTATCACAAATTTAATTTTCAAATTATGCTAGACAGTATTATTAATCTTGTAAAAGAAGAAGCTCTTAAGAGCATTACAAACAATGCGGATGTACCTGCAGACAAAAAAGAGGCAGCTATAGAAACTACTACTTCGAGTATTGTTGATGGTATCAAAAACCAGCTTAGTGGAGGAAATGTATCTGACCTGATCGGAATGTTTACCGGAGATTCTAAAGCGAGTAATTCACTTACTGATTCCATCCAAACATCTGTAATATCTTCCCTCATCGAAAAAGTGGGACTAAGTAAAGGTGTAGCCAATACTATTGCTACAACTGTTATCCCTGCTGTAATGAGCATGATTTCTCAAAAAAACAATGACTCAGGAGACTCATTCGATATTGGCTCTATCATAGAATCTGTGTCGGGTGGTAAAAAAGGAGGACTATTGGATGCCATAGGGAGTATCTTTGGAAAATAAAACAAGAAGGAGCTTTAAACTAAAGCTCCTTTCTTTTTATATTACTCTGACAGCACCATCCAAACCTCAATAGGAAAGTCTGATTCTATTATATCTGGATTTTTCTTTATTTCTTCTCTATAAGCAGCATCGCGTTCGTCCGTCTTTTTCTTTTTATCATGAGTAGGTGCAAAAGAGACCATACATCTTACCCCATTCGCATGAAGTTTGTCGACAATGTGCATATTTTTATTATCAATTGTTGCCCCTACATACGCAATCATATTCTGCCAAGGCACACCTGATATTGCTAAATCTTCATACTCTTTATCATTACGAGCAAAAGCAGACATCATTATATCAGGCAATCGGTCGTAGTAGTAACGAGCTTGAGCTCCAGTATGTACTGTCAGCATAACATGATTTTCAGCTTTATGTTTTTTTATTAGTTCAACAATCCTCTCCATCGACACATCTTTCTTGTCCAAATTGATAATAGTTTTTCCTTTGCTCCACTTTATAACATCTTCCAACAGTGGTATTTTATAAGGAGTAATATTCCCTTCACTATCTTTCAAGCGTACATCTTGTAATTCTACCCAAGTATAATCTGCTAATCTACCTGTTCCTGTAGTCGTTCTGTCTAATGTTTCATCATGCATCAGAACAATTACTCCATCTTTCGTTAAGCGAGGATCTATTTCGAAAAAAGCAGATATTTTACTCAGTACGTTTTCAAATCCTTCGATACTATTTTCAGGAAAACCTTTCTCTCGTCCTCCTCTATGTCCACTCAAAATAATTGAATCATCATTTTTAAATTCAAAAAAAGATTGTAGTTCTTTTTTATTTTCAAATGACAGGTAGTTATTATTCTGAGCATATACATGACACAAGGAAGAAAGATAAAACAATATTGCTAACAAGATAATCTTATTCATAATTTCTCTATTTTCTATTATTAAAAAAAGAGGCTACCCAGACATTCCGGAATAGCCTCAAATTATATTAGGATATTTCTATGGCCAATATCATTCGACATCTACCCATGCCCCAATTTTGGAGCTCTTCAAGCATGCTTCTACAACTTTCATTATATATGTTGCATTTTCGAAGTTAGAATATGTTACTTCATTCTTATAATCGCCATTGAATATAGATCTGTAAAACTCTTTGAAACCATTAGCAAAAGCATCTGCCCAGCCTACTGGATGACCAGAAGGCAGAGTAGCATATCTGCTCACACTAGGATCCAAAACATCTGCCGATGCAAATATTTCAGCTAATCCGTTTTCTCTGGTTCCAATAACCAAACGATCCGACTGCTCCTGATTCCATCGCATTGAGTATTTCTCACAATCAACAGAAACTAACAACTGATTTTTATAACCAGCACTAACCTGAGACACAACCAATGATCCTTGTGTACCATCCTCTAAACGGAAAATAATTAGCCCTCCATCTTCGGTTTCAACTTTAAAATCTTCAGTTTTATCTCCTGATACTTTTTTACGGATAGGATGTGCAATAAAATTATGAGCATATACTGATTCAACTTTTTTTCCTGTGATCGTTTGAACTGTATCAAACCAGTGAGAACCTATATCCGCTAACGCTCTTGACTCTCCCCCATCTTTTGTTTCAAGTCTCCAATTAAAATCAGTATCATACATCAACCAATCTTGAACATAATGACCATGAATCAAGAGACAACGTCCTGCATCTTTTTTTTGCATACGAACTCTCATATCTTGCACCATCGCATTGTTACGATAGTTGAAATTAACGCCATTAGCCAGTCCTTTTGCTTTTGCCAGCTGAGTTAATTCTTCACCCTGTTCTACTGTTATAGCCAAAGGCTTTTCACTATAGACATGAATTCCGTTTTCAAGGGCATATTTATTTATTTCGTAGTGAAAAACGTTTGGTGTACAGTTATGCAATACATCCAAGTTTTCAGCCGCTATCATTTCCTTATAATCAGAATAGGCATTAACTCTAAAATAGTTTTTTTGGGCCTCCAGTAAATCTTTGTTACTCTCTGTTATAGCCACTAATTCTATTCCTGGGATTCGCCCTATTGCATCTGCATGTAGTTTTCCTATCATGCCTGTACCAACAAGTCCAACTCTTAATTTTCTCATAGTTATTAATTATTATTTTTTTCTTCCAAAAGATTATCTGTATTCTTAAAGAACATTGTAAATAAAACAATTATTATTAAAGTAAACACTGCCGAAATTCCAAATACGATACTCCAATCTGCAGTATCTTCAAGTCTATAGTTGCCAATTAAATATCCATTAACAAGCGTACCTATTAGATACCCAACCCCCCAAACTAGGAAAGACAAAAACCCTTGAGCTTCTGCTCTAATCTCAGCAGGGGCGACTTTATCTGTATACACTTGTCCTACGACAAAGAAGAGTCCGAAAATAATACCATGTGTAAGAACTCCTATACTATACAACCATGGTTGTCCGAATTCAACTCCTAAATAGAACGACAAATAACGAAGTAGCATGGCAATCAAACCGAAAAGTAAAGTTTTCTTAAAGCCACACTTCATCAAAATAATTGTTGTTACAAATAAGAATATCATCTCTACCGCTACTCCCCAATTCATAGTAACAGTAATATTTTTAACATCTACATCAGAGAAGAATGTAGAACCATACACGTGATATAAATTAAAAGGAATAATGGCTAAGAATGTTAGAAAGATAAAGATATTATAGTTCTTATTCTTTAGTATAGACAAAGTTCGCAAACCGAATATATCCATCAACGAGAATTTACGTTTATTCTCTGCCGGTGGTGTATTTGGTAAGGTTAGATTTAATATAGCAGCTATTATCCCCGCTCCTATCCCACAATACATAGGGAATACACTTCCATCAAAAACATCCAAATGGAAAACATATATTGCAACTAAACTAAAAGCTCCTGAGGCAAACCAACCTATAGAACCAATTAAGCGCATTCTCGGAAATTGTTCAGCCGGAACGTGTGTCATCGCTATAGAGCTTGTCAAACTCCAAGTTGGCATATAACACAGCATTGTTAAGGTTACGGTTATCATTAATCCTACGAATGTTGTTTGCTGCGTTGCAACAAAGAGGCACAAGGCTGTCAATAAATTTAATGCTGCTAAGACTTTTTCAGCCGCAAAGCGTCTATCGGCTAAAACTCCTATAATAGAAGAGGCCATAGAACCAATAGCCATAGCACATAAGATAAGTGATACTTCACCCATACTCAACTGAAGTGATTTTTCGAGATAAGCAGCAAATGGAACCCACCATACTGCAAAAATGAAATACTGCATAAACATCATTATGCACAGCTTAATAAAGACTTTTTTGTTTTCCATAAAATAGATTCAAAATTTATAAGGTATTATATTTTTCAAGCAACAACATACTCTATATGTTAATTTCATCTTATAGCAACACTGATATTATTATAAGATTTTATAAATAAATGCTTTTCAGTATTATTTTAGCACAGGCAAATTTAACAAATAAAAGTGAATTTAATCAACACATTTTACATATTGAACCGAAAGACGATCTATTTTATCATTTTTTAGCAAAAAGATGGTTAATAAGAAAGTATTTTCTGATATATAATCTACAGCTGTTTGCTTTTCTATAATGTTTCTGGTCAAATTATATTTCTTGAGAAAATCTTTATCTTGCCCTATTTGATAAAGCAATTGTTTTCTCTTTTTTTTATCAATTTGCTCTTCCCAAAAACCTTGAGGTCTTCTAGTAAAATTGTTATAGTAATCTTGTCGTAAAAGATTGAATAAATCAATGCCTTTTGATAATAAGAAAGAATGCAGGTATCTAAACAAATCCTCTAATTGATATCCTCTGTGTGGTAAATTATGAGATTTATAATATTGCCCTATTTCATCAAACAGTTCGAAATATCGACCTTTATATTCATTATCAAATAGGGTATTCATTGTTAACGAAAAACGCCCACTATTCCAAAATTTCTCCAATGCATGCTCTGCCTCATGTATACGTCCAAGATCTTCTTCTGAAATATCAGCATTATATTTAATCTCATAAGGTGCTTTTGCTTCGTATTCATAACCATACTGAGCTGCATTTTTACGGAGATTCGTACCTCTCAACATTTTCAGAAAGCCTAATTGTACCTCCTTAGCTCCTAAGCTAAATACATCATTGAACGACTTGACAAAACGATCGAGAGATTCATAAGGTAATCCTGCTATTAAGTCCAGATGTAAGTCAATACGTTCTCCATCCATCAGTTTCTTTACATTATCGTATAGCAAAGGAAAGTTTTGCTTCCTTCTCACAGCTATATTAGTAGGCTCGTAGGTTGATTGTATTCCAACTTCAAATCTAAAATACTTTCCCGGTAAATTTGTGTTTAAGTAGTCGATCATATCCTCTTTGAGCAAATCAGCATAAATTTCAAACTGACAACTCAGATTCTCACGATGATTTTTTATCAAAAAATTGAAAATACTATATGTATGTTCTTTATTTAGATTAAATGTTCTATCCAGAAATTTTATTTGTTTAGCATCACTATTGATTAAATAACCTAGATTACCTAGAGTGTAATCCATTGAAAAATAACGAACACCTTTTTCTAAAGAAGACAAGCAGTATTGGCATTGATAAGGGCATCCTCTCGATGTTTCGAAATATACCATTCTATTTTTCAACTCATCCCTATCTCTCTCTAAACTATAAGGAGATGTTAATTGCACCAGTTTCTCCAGATCAGCTTGAACAATGACTTTGCTAATGTGCTGTTTATTAGAAACTCCTTCTATTATTGCATCTTTATTCCCTTGCTCTATAACAGAAAGAAGCTCTCCTAGTACAAATTCCCCTTCTCCACTTATAATATAATCAACACTCCAATTATCTAAAAAGAATTCAGGTTCATAAGTAACTTCGGGACCTCCGAGTATAATTATCAGATTCGGCTTTCGTCCCTTAAGAATAGATATAAGTTCTCTGGTTTGTTCTACATTCCATATATACACCCCTATTCCTAATACATCCGGCTCTTGTACTAATAGCTCTGTAGCTACAGTCTCCAGTTTTTCCTTTATTGTATATTCTACAAAATCGATATCAAACTGATCCTTATTTGCTACATACAGCCAACGAAGGGCTAAAGATGTATGAATATATTTGGCATTTAATGTCGTAAGAACTGTCTTCATTTCTTTATTTTCAGAGAACAACAAAGATAATAACTTAATTTGTCTATTTTAAACAAAAGAGGCTAGTTTCAAAACCAGCCTCTTTTGATATAATTGACATGAATTTATTATTTAATCTTTTCGATTATAGCCTCTAATGCATTTGACAAACCTTCAATATTTTTACCACCGGCTGTTGCAAAATGAGGTTGTCCACCACCTCCACCTTGGATATGTTTAGCTGCATCTCTGATTATTTGAGAAGCATTCAATTCATGATCTTTTACAAGATCGTCAGTGATCATCAATGTTAACATTGGTTTATTTTCCGCATCTGTTGCTCCTATAAATACTGCATTTTTAGGAAATTCTCCTTTTATTTGGAAAGCAATATCTTTAGCTATATCAGCTGGAATAGAACCATTAAGAATGAAAGCATCAATTCCATTGATTACTTGTTTTTTCTTAATCACTTTTTCCTTCAGTTGCACAGTCTTTTCTTTCACATATTCTTCCATTTTCTTTTTCAACTCTGCATTCTCTTCAAAGAATTTATGCAACGTCTGAGTCAGATTAGGAGCATTATTGAACAGTGAACGAATTTCTGATAAAACTTCTTGTTGTGTATAGAAATAATCTTCACAAATTTCAGCAGTGATCGCCTCCACACGGCGGATACCTGCAGCGATAGAACTTTCATTTATAATGCGGAATGAACCAATACGTCCCGTAGATGAAATATGAGTTCCCCCACACAATTCTATCGAATCACCAAATTTGATAACACGTACATCGTCACCATATTTTTCGCCAAACAATGCCATTGCACCCATTTCTTTAGCCTCTGCTATAGGCATATGACGCATTTCTACACGAGTTATATTTTCGCGAATTTTAGCTGTTACTATACGTTCTACTTTTCTGATCTCTTTATCTGTCATCTTTTGGAAATGAGCAAAGTCGAAACGTAGAACTGTTGGTGAAACATATGAACCTTTTTGCTCTACATGGCTACCCAATACTTCTCTTAAAGCTTCGTGCAATAAGTGAGTAGCAGTGTGATTACACTCTGTAGCTGTACGATTTTTGATATTAATACGGGCTACAAATCCAGCTGTAACATCTTTAGGCATCTTCTTAGCTAAATGAACAGCTAAGTTGTTTTCTCGTTTCGTATCAAATATCTCGACTTCTTCATCACCATTAATCAGCCAACCACTGTCTCCTACCTGACCTCCCATTTCGGCATAGAAAGGAGTACGACTTAACACAATCTGGTAATATTCACTATTCTTTTGTTTTACTTTTCTGTAACGAAGTATCTCTGTGTCACATTCAGTAAAATCATATCCAAAGAATTCTTGTTCTCCATCTTTAACTGTAACCCAGTCGCTTGTTTCTACAGCTGCAGCATTACGTGCTCTGTCTTTTTGCTTTTGCATTTCTGTATCAAAGCCTTTCTGATCGACTGTCATATCATTCTCACGTAAGATTAATTCTGTCAAATCAAGAGGAAATCCATAGGTATCGTACAAGGTGAAAGCATCTGCTCCGCTCAATATCTTTTCGTTTTTCGATTTAGCTTCTGCAATTTGCTTATCCAATAATTTTATACCTGTATCAAGTGTACGTAAGAAAGACTCTTCTTCTTCTTTGATAACTTTTTCGATCAACGTTTGCTGTTGAACTAACTCAGGATAAGCTTCGCCCATTGTTTCTATCAGGGCTGGAATCAGTTTATACATGAAAGATTTATGCTGATCTAAGAATGTATAGCCATAACGTACTGCACGACGCAATATACGACGAATTACATAACCGGCTTTTGCATTAGAAGGCAACTGCCCATCTGTTATAGAAAAAGCAATTGTACGAATGTGATCTGCTATAACTCGCATTGCTATATCTTTCTTCTCATCCTGACCATAAACTGAGCCGGACAATTCACCTATAGCTTTAATAATAGTTTGGAAAACATCGGTGTCATAATTCGAAGTTTTGCCTTGTACAGCCATACACAGACGCTCGAATCCCATACCTGTATCAATCACTTTTGCTGGTAGTGGTTCGAGTGATTTGTCTGCTTTTCTGTTATATTGCATAAATACAAGGTTCCAAATCTCGATAACTTGAGGATGGCTTTCGTTTACTAAAGTCAGAGCATCTACCTTTGTCCGTTCTTCATTAGAACGTAAATCTATATGAATTTCAGAACATGGACCACAAGGACCTGTATCTCCCATCTCCCAAAAGTTATCTTTCTTATTACCATTAATGATTCTATCTTTAGGTAAATACTTCTCCCAATAGCCTGCAGCTTCATCATCACGAGACAACCCTTCTTCTGGACTACCTTCAAAAACTGTTACATACAAACGGTTCGTATCTAATTTAATCACTTCTGTAAGATACTCCCAGGCCCATTCTATCGCTTCTTTTTTGAAGTAATCGCCAAATGACCAGTTACCTAGCATTTCGAACATAGTGTGGTGATAAGTATCATGTCCAACCTCTTCCAAATCGTTATGCTTACCACTTACACGAAGACATTTCTGAGAGTCGGCCACTCTGGGATATTTTATAGGGGCATTTCCCAATATTATATCTTTAAACTGGTTCATTCCCGCATTGGTAAACATCAATGTAGGGTCATCTTTTATAACCATGGGAGCCGAAGGCACAATCTGATGTCCTTTTGAAGCAAAAAAGGATTTGAAAGATTCGCGAATTTCTTTAGAAGTCATCATATTTTAAATTATCTATCAACAAATTAGCAAAGAGGCAAAGTACATTAAATTTATATCTTTACTAATTTTAATATCGTTATTTCCTTATTTGGGTTTCTTAATATATACAATTTGCAAAAATAGTTCAAAAACTTTACTTTTGTCGAACTTGTCAAAATAAAAATACAAGTTAGCAGCGAATGAAGCGAAAAGTATATTATAGATACAATCCGCAAACCCTTACTTATGACAGGATCTATCCTAGTATGACGGATAAGATCATTACTATTTTCAGACATATGATATCTGGAATAGTAGTTGGTATAGCTGCAATATTTATTATTGTTTACTTTTTTGGTACTCCCTGGAGTATGGAGCGGGATAAGAAAGACCGCCTTAAGGATACACAAATAGAAATTTTATCGAAAAGAGCTGACGAGATGGCTGCCGTGTTGCAAGATATTCAACAACGTGACGATAACCTGTATCGTGCCATCTTTCTTTCCGATCCTATTCCCTCTTCTATCCGAAGTTCGGGAGTTGGGCCAAACAGTAAATATGAATATTTATCCGAATTATCAAATTCTGACCTGATTATACAAACATCGAAAAAGATGGACTATATAGCAAAGCAACTATACATTCAGTCCAACTCGTTTGACGATGTTTTAGAAATGGCCAGAACGTATAAGGATAAACTGCAACATATTCCAAGTATACAACCTGTACCAAGCAAATTCTTGAAACAAATGGCTTCGGGATATGGCTTAAGAATTGACCCTCATTATGGAACAATAGCATTTCATAGTGGGATGGACTTCTCTGCCAATATAGGAGTTCCTGTTTATGCTACAGCCAATGGAACAGTTTCGTATGTTGACTGGAAACAAGGTTATGGAAAGTGTATCATAATAGATCATGGATACGGGTATGAAACCTTATATGCCCACCTCAACAAATACAATGTTCGTGTAGGGCAAAAAGTTATCAGAGGAGAGCAAATTGGAGAAGTAGGAAACACCGGTAAATCGACAGGACCTCACCTACATTACGAAGTTCTGGTAAAAGGTCGCCCCGACAATCCGGCAAGATATTACTTCAACGATTTAACTCCGGAGGAATACGACAAGATGCTTCAAATAGCTGCCAATCATGGGCAAGCAATGGATTAATATTTTCTATGAAAAAGATAGATTTCGAAAATAGCAATCGTCTATACTACTCTATAAAAGAAGTTGCTGCTCACTTCGATGTTAGAGAATCTCTTCTGCGTTTTTGGGAAACGGAATTCAGTTCGATCAATCCCCGAAAGACGGATGGAGGAGTAAGACAGTATACCCGCAAAGACATAGAAGATATCTCACTTGTTTATCATCTGGTAAAAGAAAAGGGCATGACCTTGGAAGGTGCAAGACAGACCTTAAGTCATAAAAAAGATGAAATAACACGTAAACTTCAGGTGATAGAAAAACTTGAAGGGATAAAAAAAGAGCTAGAAAGCCTTGAAAAAGAATTTGACAGCCCAAACTGATATTGTCCTTTTCATTATAAAATTAAACAACTCTTTCCTTTAGAATTGGAAGTAGATAAATGGTTGAGGCCCGCTAGATGCTGTAGCAAATACCAGCCAGAATACTAATCCTGCAATTGTTGCTTTTCCAACTAAAGGAATAGCATTGAATCCCGATTTTACAGAATTAACAAAATTCTCCGGTAGGAAATGCATTATATACCCTATTGCTATTAGAATAAATACATTTTGATACCCTTCCAAAACAACTAACCATTCGTTAGGAGAGAAAGTCAATTTACTTATATTCGTTATCACATCAGCAGCAGATTCGAAGCTCGAAGCCCGGAAGAATATCCAACAGAATGCGACAAAATGAAACGTCAGTAATATACAGACTATTCGTGTAAACCAATTATCCGGAACTTTTATAATCTTCTTAAAGAACCTTTCTACAACAAGGATAGCTCCATGTAAACCTCCCCATACAACAAATTTCCATGATGCTCCATGCCACAATCCACCTATTAGCATAGTCATAAATAAGTTAAAGTAGGTTCTGATCTTACCTTTGCGGTTCCCTCCCATAGAGATGTATAAATAATCGCGCAGCCACGAAGATAATGACATATGCCAACGACGCCAGAACTCTGTAATTGACTGAGACTTATATGGAGTAAGAAAGTTTGGAGGAATCTTAAAACCCATCAGTAAAGACAATCCTATAGCCATATCAGAATAACCAGAAAAGTCGCAATATATTTGCAGTGTATAGCCATACACCGCCATTAAGTTCTCGAACGATGAATAAAGCATTGGAGCATCAAAAACTCTATCTACAAAATTTGTTGAAATATAATCGGAAATAACAGCTTTCTTTATTAATCCTATCAAAATAAGAAATATAGCCATTCCTGCCTCTTCCTTGGTAAGCTTAAGTTTTTCTTTCATCTGAGGAAGAAAATCTTTGGCTCGAATAATAGGCCCTGCTACTAATTTGGGAAAGAACGTAATATAAAAGCAGAAATCCAATAGAGAGTCAGCTGGCTTCATCTCTTTTCTATACAAGTCTACACCATAGCTTATAGCCTCAAACACAAAGAATGATATACCAATAGGTAGAATTATATTCTGCAAGGCAAAATCACCATGAAGCAAAGCGTTTAAGTTTTGTATAAAGAAATTAGTGTATTTGAAGTAGGCTAACATCAACAGATTACCCACTATAATAATAGTCAAGTATATTTTCTGTCTCGATTTACTTTTCGATTTGTACATTGCCACAGCCAACAGATGGGTGACGACCGCACAAATAACTAATAAGACAAAATAATTGAGTGTAAAGTGAAAACCAAACAGGTTTATATCCATTGTGTCTCCACCAGCTAAGTAATAGAAGTAAAGAGAAAATGCAATAAGGTAAACTTTTCTGAAATGATCGTGGTTCTTACTTAATATATATATAGCATATACAACGAAAAAGAAACCTAAGAAAAATGCGCTATTGAATAATAGACGATGCTCCGGATTGAAAACCAATAGTGGTGAAACCTCATCTATGATCTTATTTATATAGTCTGGTAAATAAAAATTACCTAATCCCTCTAACATTATATTTCTGTTGTTTTATTGTTTTTCTTAAAATTATTATATGCCGACAAGAAATCAGACATAAATAATTCTCCTTGAGCTTGATATCCATCCACTGTATAGTGAACCTTCCTGCGATCCATCATTCTAGCAAACTGTCCTTTAGATGCTATTCCTGATGCTCCTCCCATGCGTGTATACAAGTCCCAGACTGGCAAATAGTCTAATCCCATAAGTGCTGTACTATAATTGGATATATATGTATTTACACGTGTACGTCTGAACATTGAAGGGGGCGGAGTCATCACCAAAACTATAGCATCTTGATTTTGTTCTTGTATATTTCTTACAAATTCATTTAACTGATATACATATTCAGATTCAGACATTTTTGCAAAAGACTCATTTGTACCAAACGAGAGAATAATCAGGTCCGGATCCAACACAGGTAACTGCTTAAAAAACAAGGGGTATTTAGCATAATCTGACATTTGAGCTCCATTCACACCAATAGTATGATAAATAACTCCCGGTTTGCTGTTCTCTATTACTAACCCGTTTAATGTATATTGAGACTGATTACCTTTTGGGGCAATAGTAACCCTATTTAACAAAGATTCGCTTGTGTATGATGAAACAAATGGACTTGATATCATTTCTACACAATTCATACTGTCTAATTTTATATTAGCTTTCTGCGTTTTAGGAGTTACCGATTTACCAACTACAGGTATTTTTAATCTTTGGTTTGTTCTGATCATATTAGATTTCAACCCATTTGCTCTTTTCAACTGAGCAACAGTTACCCTATATTTTCTTGCAATGACAGACAAACTTTCACCGCTTTTCACTTTATGATAATTAAAACCTGTAGAGACACTACTTCCCGCTACGTTTGACACTAATAATGGCTCTACTGAAATTGACATTTGAAATTGAGGTTCTTCTGTTGGATATATTACCTTAACTGTATTAAATTCATATCCATCCTCAACCGTAAATTGTAGAACACAATCTTGTAGAGGAGTATACAATGCTATTCCACTCAGTCCTACCGCAACGTCCGACACTGGCGATACATTTCTCTGACTTTGCCAGACAGCATTGCTTTTATATTTCACGCAACGTGGACCATTCGTTTTTATTAATGAATAAGGAAAAGTTAAACCAAAGCCTCCATTACCAAACTTATACTGTAAGCCTTGGCGAATTGTATTCGTAAAAAAATCGGCTTGAATATGAGAGTCTCCAATATGAACTATATTCACTTTGTTACCTTTATTCGTCTCCAATTCATAGAGTTTCTCAAAAAGGGGAAACAATAAAGCTTGATTAGCAAAAACATTTGCACCTTCTTCCATACTGTTCTTATCTGGTTCCTCTTTAGCATAAGCATTTTGAGTAGAACAGATAAGAAGTAATATAAAAACTGAGTAAAATGTTTTTTCTAATTTATTCATTATTAAATTACTCTACTGTTTGATTTTCTTCTTTATACTTATTATATCCTTTTAGAATCTCATCATATATAAGTTTCGCTACTTTTCTTGATCCCGATGCATTGAAGTGTGTATAATCTTTTCCAGCAAGCCCATCGTCCACCCAAGTTATCATAGAGCCATCTCCTCCCATTAAACTATATAGATTGATGTAACCTGAATTAGTTTTACGGGCATAACTCTTTTGCGCTTTTGCCAGAGGCAACACAGCAGGATCAGTCTTCATCTCTCCATCTATTTTGGTTGCCTTATCAGCTGTAGAGATGATAAGGAAGTCTGCATTTGGAAAACACTTACGAAGATTATTCACAACAGTTGTCATATTCTTATCATACCAACCATAATTAGTTGATCCGTAGCCTAAAACATTTGCACCATAGTGCAAGACAATAAGATCGTAATTAAATATATCGTCAAAGGCATTCATCAGAGAAGGATTCAGTATCGACAAAGGAAGCCCCGAATTTCCTCGGATAGAGAAATTATCCACATGCACCCCTACTCCATTATCGAAGCTAAACCCATAGATAGGAATTGAATCAGACTCAAGAAAGTCTACTTGTAAAGATTTCACATTCTGAGGAGTAACGGTAAGTGTATTCAACAATCTTGTAGGGTTAAGCTCTTTTGTATAAACAGAATCTTTGCCTACTTTAACTGAGATATATCCTCCATTATTGCTCGAACGGCCATAAAATAATGTTGGTTTGTTCAGCATTGTAGAATGTCTTTGACCTTGTGCTCTGTATTTTACCCAATGTGAATCAACTGTATCGTTTGCAAAGAATACTTGTCCGTCTATACCAAAAGGAGCTAAAGGCTTCTTTACTTTTACAAAAGATTGTGTCTGCCATTTTTTCGAATACTGGTGAGATACTGATCCCCTTGCTCCGGCAGATAAGGATGTGATAGAAACGAATCCAACACCTTGCCCTCCATACGTATCTTGAAACAAACTACGAACATCTTGAACGATAAAATCACCATCGTTCATAGAATCTCCAAAATATCCTATTCTAACCTTTCTGGATTTATCATTTTCAAGGGCTTCCAGCTTCGCATAGAAACGTTGAAGATTTTGATATCCTTCAGCACTAAGTGATGGATCAAAATTTGCATCAACATTCATTGTTATCTGTATACTGTCCTTTGTACCAACCCTTGTCGAATCTGATGTTACTATCTTAAGAGTATCTACATTGAGCGTATCTAATGCAGTTTCAAGATCGATGGTATCACTCTGAGCAATAAGCGCCATACTATCCATCAGGATATTTTCATTTACAACAACCTTTTCAGGAAAAAGTCTGGATGGCAAGACATTTTTGAAAATCAAGAAAATCACAATAGATAAAACAAGAAAAAGCATTGTTTTACCAAAATATGATTTATCTGAAGAAGAACTCACTGTCAGCAACTTATATTTTATTTATGATTATTAAAGCCTTTTATAAAAAGTAATGCAAAGCTAGTGACTTTATCCGAGATACAAATCTGAGATAATAGTTTTTTAGTTATATTTTATTTAATAAATACTGTTTTGGTTGATCAACCTTGATCTACTCTGTAGATTGCAAAACCTCTTTAAGCTGATCTGGAATATAGATAAAACCAAAAGCACCAAATCCTACAACCTTAGAAGTTCCTTTATCCTCAACACTAATAGTAGAAAATAAGAAATAATTTGAATAATTCATATATGATTCCAAGATCTGATCTAGCAAAGTATCCACATGAGGAGTCGATTTTTCACTAGAATATTCACTAACTCCTATAGAAGAGTCTACAATCTCTACTATTTTATTTTTATATCTTTCTTTGCTTGGATTGGTTATAATAGCAATGAGTAATATTAGGATAACGATATATCTCTTCTTAAAAAGATTTACTTTCCCCTGTGTGTTTTTTCTTTGCTCGTAGCGATTCTCTATTTCTTTAATATCTCTCATCAATTTCCAATATTTATAAAGTAAAGTTTGTTCCTTTATATTCCCTTATCAAAAAGTTTCCCAATATTTATTCTTGGCTTTACCTTTCGATTTTTTCACTCCTTCAATAGGAAAACCAATAACAAAACTGTTTGTATAGTGATGCGTTTGTATATTTTGCACTTTAGTTTGATACCAAGAACCTAAATACCCTACTCGTAACGTATATGTGTTTATCGGAATATCTACTGTTATGTAATTACGCAAAGCTCGTTGATTGTGTAGGGAGGCAAAATTAACCACATCTACAGTATTACCTAAAGATATTTCGTAATACGACTGCCCATATCTAGGAGAAAACAAGACTCCCATAAATGGTGTATCAAGCTGCCATCGTATTCCGCAATGATTTAACTTATAAGAAGCCTGTAGCGAAAGATTCAGATTAGAATAAGCCCGAGCAGTAGCTGGATTATTTCCATTACGTTCATTATAAAGCACACCCGCATTAATGTCCCATAAACCGCCTATTCCAACTCTTAATCCATTGGAGTTATATACTCGATAATGTCCTCCTAAACTATAACTAGCAAGAAACCAATATTCAGATGCATTCTTTGAAGGATTATCTCCTTTGGATAAATCAATTTCGAATAACTGTTGTTTGTAGAATTTATAATCGAACCATGTCGTCCTCCTCATTTGTTCGTACATCAGATGAATAGAGAAACCTTTATATTCTAATGGCGACAGGTACGTATCATACATATTAGCTGTACCAATAGATGCCGATAGAGTATTGTTTGTTTTTAGTTCAGGAAAAATCAAAGAGTCTATATTTAATGGCTCTGACAAAAGAGAAGTTCTTCTTTTTTGTAGTAACTCGTTACTTATCTTTTGTTGAGCATAGGATGCGCACATCACAAAAGAAAGAAATGAGAATAAACATATTATTTTACTCTTGCCCCTCCTTTTCATTACCCTTGAATAAAGACTGTTGTCCTGTTATTTCATCTATAATATCTGAAATAGGCCGATTATCCACATCTTCATCTTCATCATCTATTTTCACCTCAAACTTCTTCTCTTCTTCTTCCTCTGGTTCAGGAAAACGGACAGGCTCCAATTCTTTAATTTCAGCAATTTCGAATGTTGACAACCGTTTACCTTTAGCTTTAAAACCTTTGACTGCGATAAATTCATCTGCATCAATCTCTAAAGCCTCTCTAAAACTATCTTTTCCTCCAAAAACAACTTGAATCCGAGGATACACTACATCTGTCAAAATTTCCAGTTTAGAAGCAGGATTTTCACCTAAAAAGTTTTGTTTTTTATTCGATGCTTCAAAGGTAAAACGCTTCAGATACATATATTGCTGATCAGCGTCAAACAATACAGCTGTCCAGTTCTTATTCGAGTTAAATTTCTCTATGCGTATAATTCCTCCTTCGTAATGATTTGTCACCTCAAAACCAGTCGTATAGAATTCTCCATTCTTATGGACAACTAATATCTGATCTTCACTTTGGAATTCGCCTAAATAATTACCTCTACCATCATAGTTCAGACGCAAAACATCCGGATCGAACCACACTTTACGTCCTCCCAACGTAGATGCTCCTTTTTGTTTAAGAGAAATCTTATGTACCTCAGCTTTGGTCAAAATATTACCCATAGACTGACGACCTTTGATAGCTATCTCGCTAAAATCCTTTTCAAACACCAGTATCTTTTGACGCGGTTTAGGTTTCAGTATAACTCGTATTGTTTCAGCCTCTCCATTTGGATTGGCACTAAAATACAACACCTTAGAACCATTTTCACCTTGCGTTACATCATATTCTTTATCACGTGTGATACCAGTTACTGCAAAACGCTTAATGTATGCAGCTCCTAACTTCCCATGTCTATAGACAACATTATAGATTGTACGTTTATCGTTACGACGGAATACATATAAATACAAGACATTCTTGCCAACGAACATTTTATCGCTTACCTTCACTATCTTATATTTACCATCTTTATAGAAGATAATAATATCATCTATATCAGAACAGTTGCAAACAAATTCATCTTTCTTTAAAGCAGTTCCGATAAATCCTTCTTCTCTATTGATATAAAGCTTTTCGTTCGCCTCAATGACTTTTGTTGCCTCTATCGTATCAAAGCTTCTTATCTCTGTTTGACGAGGGAAATTTTTACCATATTTATCTTTCAACATTAGATACCAAGAGATTGTATAATCGACAATATTTTCAATATTATGATTTATTTCCTCAATCTCTTCTTTATATCTTGCGATTAGATCATCTGCTTTATCAGAATTAAACTTGAGAATACGTCCCATCTTTATCTCCATCAATCGAAGAATATCTTCGCGAGTAACTTCTCTAATAAAAAGTTCAATGAATTTAGAGAGACGTTTATCGATATGATCAATAGCAGCATCCATATTCGGTGCATTTTCGAACTCTTTATCTTTATAAATACGCTCCTCTATAAATATTTTCTCTAATGAAGCAAAATGCAAACTCTCGTGTAACTCGTTTCTCTGAATTTCCAGTTCCAGTTTCAACAAGTTCAATGTATTATCTGTCGTATAGCGTAGAACATCACTAACTGTTAGAAAATACGGTTTATTATCTTCAATTACACAACAGTTTGGTGATATACTAATCTCGCAATCTGTAAAGGCATACAGAGCATCAATAGTCTTATCCGAAGACACTCCCGAAGCCAAATGAACATGTATCTCAATGTTCTGTGCTGTAATATCATCAACCTTACGGATCTTTATTTTACCTTTATCATTTGCTTTGAGAATTGACTCTACAACCGACGATGATGTTCTTCCGAAAGGAATATCACTAATCACCAAAGTTTTATTATCCAACTTTGATATTTTAGCCCTAATCTTTACTGATCCGCCACGCTCGCCATCATTGTACTTACTTACATCGATATATCCTCCCGTTTGAAAATCAGGGTATATTGTAAATTCTTCACCTTGAAGATGCGACACTGCAGCTTCACACAACTCATTAAAATTGTGAGGAAGTATTTTGGAAGACAATCCTACAGCAATACCTTCAGCACCTTGAGCCAATAGTAAAGGGAATTTAACAGGAAGAGCAATCGGCTCCTTGTTACGCCCATCATAAGAAGGCTTCCAGTCGGTTGTTTTAGGATTAAAAAGAACTTCTAATGCAAATTTAGATAAACGAGCCTCGATATAACGAGGAGCAGCAGCTCCATCACCTGTAAAAATATTACCCCAGTTACCCTGACAATCGACAAGCAGGTCCTTTTGTCCGAGTTGCACAAGAGCATCCCCTATCGAAGCATCTCCATGTGGATGGAATTGCATCGTATGACCAATAATATTTGCAACCTTATTGTATCGCCCATCATCCATCCGTTTCATCGAATGCAAAATACGACGCTGCACAGGCTTCAAGCCATCTGCCATATGAGGAACAGCACGCTCTAAAATTACATAAGAAGCATAATCCAAGAACCAATTTTGAAACATTCCAGACAAATGTAACTGACTATCAATCCCTTCTTTTACGGGAACTTTATAGTCAGAATGGGAAGACTCATCTCCTTCATCTTCCACAATAGGATCTTCATTATTTAGGTTCTCAGGTTCTTCAATAATATCTTCAGGAAACATATATTGTAATCGTTATTAATAGGAAAAAACTCGTCCAAAGATAGCTTTTTCCATTCGGAATTCAAAATAGATAGGACTAGTATAATATGAGAAAAAAATAGTAATTATCCATATGTATTATTTAACAAAACAGGATTATTTATAATATATAAATAAAATATAACTCGATGAAAATAACTACATTTACGCTTTCATCAAATTTCAAACCTTATGATAATCAATGAAAAATATATTTCACAACGCATTACAGAACTAATTAAAACAAAGCAAAGCTCTCAACGGGTTGAGCAAGTTAAACAAGATAAATTATATAGAATAAAGCTACTTTTTCCAAAATGGCTTAGAAGTTTTATTTTCCACCCTTTCAACCCAGCCTATTCTATATATTTACAAAATAAACAAAGCAAGAAGTTGAATAAAAACAACTTCATACAGCTTGAACAATTAAACCTATATGCGACTAATTTTATTAAATACATATTCCTAAACAAAGTCGATTTTGACACTAGCTTATATTACAAGAAAGAAGATGAAGACGCAATTGTTGAATTTATAGATAATCGTATAAAGTCATGCCTTAACGGGTATAATACTATTCCAGTTACTTCACCAGAAGTGAAAGAAGCTATTGAATGGGATATTAATACTCGGAAAGCAGTTAAAGCAACAAAGAAAGGCTACTGTTTATCATTAGACCATACAAAGTACTACTTACCATACAACAATTTTGCTGAAAATGTATTTCTCCACGATTATGGACTAAAGTACCTACCTCAAGAAACAATCAACTATATAAAAGATAAAGATTTTCTAGACATTGGGGCTTTTATAGGTGATAGCGCTCTCCTTTTCTTAAAAAAATACAGTCCACGACAGGTATATGCTTACGAACCTATCAATTCTAATATAGAATTACTGAGTAAAACTCTAGTGAACAATACTGTCAACGATATTCAGATAGTAAAAAAAGGAATTGGAGACAAAGAAGATGTCATTGATATACACTTTGACCCAACCGAGTTATCTAACAGTTCGATCAATAGTGAGGTTACAAATAACCTTTCAGAAACACAAAGAGTACAAATATCCACGATAGACAACGAATGTAAAAATCGAAAAACAGGCTTGATCAAGATGGATATTGAAGGTGCTGAATTTTCAGCAATTTCAGGAGGCATGGAGACGATAAAAAGAGATAAACCTGTTTTATTAATATCAATGTATCATACAGGAAAAGATTTTTTTGAGATTCCCCCACTACTCAAAAAGATTGTCCCTGAATACAAATTCCGTTTTATGAATCTTAGGCTATCTCATCCATTCTTCGAAAAAGTTCTAATAGCTCACATCTAAGCATCCATAACATCATTGTAACATGACAAGGTTATCCTAAATAAAGAAGCAGCTAATAGAAATATTAGCTGCTTCTTGGCGGTATGGACGGGACTCGTCTAAAATAAATTAATATCTGTAAATCAACACCTTGCTATTAGTCAATAAAACTAGTTCTCACTATTTCCCCATTTATACATCTTTTGATTATAAAATGGCTCTCTAGATTATAATCTTATTTTTTTGTTTTCAATTTGAAGTTTCCTAATTCTTTGAGTGAAGGACTGATCCGAGATAATTTAATAAGCCAGTTATCTTTGTCTAGATTTCCTATAAATTTCACATCATTATTATACATGACTATTTCATTCTCATTCCTTTTAAAATACATTATTTCAACTTCCTTATTTTGAAAAACTGTGTCTGATCTTTCTGATATAACCTTAATTGTTTTCACATATTCATCCAAATTGTTATTTTTTAATTCTATAATTAATTTACTTTCTAAAGGTCGTTCTGTTGGATGGTAGAAGATTCCATTATTTTTCACACTCAAAGTATAGTCCCCTCTTGGACTAATACACTCTTGATTTGGAATTATATACCTTTTAAACTCATTTTCTACTTCTTTTATTGATGAAATAGAATAAACAAGATTATTATATGCACAATTAGAGTTTTCAAATTTTAGAATTTCATCATAATATGTAATATCTCCTTTTTTGGTTATTTCTATATTTTTTATTATAGGATTATTATCTACATTATAACTAACAAGAGGAAATGCTCTTAAAATATCATTGAATGACATGTGAAAATTTTCTTCTGTTACATTATCTGATGGTTTTAAATCCGTAGATACCCACTCTGTTCCTGATAATATATTATCCTGATAATCATCTTCATTCTCCGAGTTACAAGCTGTCAGAGCAATAGTAAAAGATAGATACAAAGTTAAATTTTTGACTAATTGTTTCATTTTATTTGATTTATATTTAATCTAAAGTTACTTTTTTAATAGCTTCCACCCAAACCATATTGATATTAGGACAAAGAGTATGATAGAAAACTCTTTGTTACTTTTTAGAAAATCCCCAAGTCCATATATTATAGCTATGATTATCAGGGCTATGATTATCTGCCCAAAACAAGCTAAGCTTTTGTTGTCTTTCTCTTTATCATCTTTCATAATTTTCTTTTTTTTAAGCCATACTTATAAAAGAAGATGTGGCATTCACTTGAATGAGCCCAAGGCATTACCACATACCTAAACCACAAAACAAGGAAGCCACACCTATATAGTGTAGCATTCACTCATTTACTGCTGTGGTTTATCTTTAAAGTGGTAATTTTAGGACTTCACAAGTAAAAAGCAAATACTTCTTTTTTATATGTCTTAGTTTAACTTATATATTCATTCACAATTATTTAATTTCTGACTGTCTACAAAAATACAAGTTTTTAGTAGATATAAGCCAAATTTGCAACTGCTTTTTTGAAATATAATGTTTCTAAGCCATATCTAATAGGTGTGGCTAATTGAAGGTTTAAAAGGGATATAATAATAAAGGCTTCCCTTTGTTTACTGTATTATTTTTTGCTGTCTGTATCCAATAAATAGGATATAAGAATAAAGCATATAATCCATCCTAGAATAGTTAATAATAGTTCCATAATTCATTAATTAAAAAGCCCCATCCATTACTGAATGAGGCTAATACAACAATAATAAAAGAAAAAGGCTGATTTAAAATCCTTAAATAGGAAGTAATTACATCCTTTTCTTTTTTAACACTCACTTACCTTTACTAATCTTAGATATAAGATAAGTGATATTACTCTATAAACCATCTATATTCACTATCTCCATTCAATGCCTTATTTATTCCCATTGCTAAGTCTGTAGCATTTAAAGATCTATCCAATAGATTATCTATATAACTACTTTTATTAGCTGTAGTGAATAGATTATAAACTTTCCATAGGCTAATAGCATTTGATCCTTCATCTATCCTAAAGTTTTCATCATTATAGTATGCTTTGGCTACAGTATTTATATGAGTGTCTCCAAATTCCATAATAGGTAGTAATTTTTTATCTCTATTTGGTAAACAATGGTAAAGTTTTGATTTTCCTATTAATTGGGCAAACTGATGTTCTGAAAGATATACATTTTGAAGATTACTCATCTTTTCTAAATGTTCTCTTACATTGTATTGTTTGAATAGAGCTAGTATAGCCTTTTCTAATTCCAATTCACTCATAACTCTTAATTCTGATTGATAACCATCTGTAGATATACATAGATTGCAACAAACAAGATTTCTAAATCCTATAAAAATCTTGAACTTTTCATAAGTCTTCTTGCTATATAAATTCTCGTGATTATAAGCTCTAACTCCTCCAACTGTTAAATTAAGCCTATTACCATCTATTATTTGATAGATTGATGGTACTTCTATACAAAATGCCATTCTTTCATAATAAATGGTTTTATCTGTTTCTAATAGCTCATTTATTGGTTTATGGATAGCTTCTGGAATCCTTCCTTTAATGACATGAGAAACTCTTATTTCTGGCTTAGATATTGGTTCTGAAGGGAAAAAGATATTAACTGCATTCCACATAGTTTCAATGAAATTATAATGACTAATAGTAAGTTCATTGTCTTTTGAAAAAACAGGAATTATGCAATCATTTTTTAAGCTGAATAGATCTATTTCTTGAGTATTTGCTTCAATAAAATTCTTAACATATTTTACCTCTTTAGCTTCTGTAATATCAATAATTATAGGTTCTGTATACTGTATAGGGAATATAGAGTGTATATTATTGTTCTGAAGTGGCAAAAGTTGTATTGTTTCCATCGTAAAATTTATTTAGTTATTAATTCACTCACTTACATCTTGTCCATAAATAGAAATCTAAGTGAGATATAAAATAAAATGCAGAAAGACTTTAATTCTCTCTGCATTCTGAAATATTTATTACTTCATTTTATAATGTAGCTATAGTCATAGCTCTGTTTTCTCCTTTTTGATGTAAAAGATAAAACATTTCTCCTGTAGTAGGTAGACATACTTGAGAAATAACAGGGTTAGTCAATTCTCTAGTATCTAATTTCTTAGAAACTGCACCTGTTTCAATTCCAAAAGTAAAAAAACATTTACCTGTCTCTTCATTCTTTTTAATTTCAATCTTATTTACTTGGTGGTTCTGCTTAAATTGACTTATGCTCCAAGTATCTAAAAATTTTAATCCATCCATAAATCTAATAATATTATTGTTGTACAGGGGGACTATCCCAACTCTGCAAAGTATGGAGGGGGTATAGTTTGTTTATATAGAGCTTGTGGATATATAGAACTTTTTGAAAAAATAATATTTTTTCTTTCAATTTTCTAAAGAGTAGAAATAGTTATGTTATACTAATATAATCAAAGATTGTATTACTTTCAATTATTGTCTATTTATGTTATTATGTGTTGACTCATACACCTTTGTATTTAGCTCTTTAGTTCCTAACCAACTGCAATTTAAAACTATACCTCCATCAAAATCTTCATGCCTATCATTTGTAATATCTTCTGAAAGAAGTTTTATATAGCCTTTCTCAATCAAAGCCTTTTCATATTTCAAGTATGTTTTACTGCTTAATTTTAATCTTTTGGCTATCTCACTTTTAGAAAATCCAATATTAAAAGAGTTATTTACAGTCAAAGAGTATAGTCCAATCATTATACCCTTTTCAGAAGGAGTAAGATTTGTATCTTCCAATATTTCTTTACTTATTATTTTAAAATTGGTTATAGGTTTAGATAATATATATTTATTCCTTTTTCTTATCAGACTATTTGAGAATTCTATATATTCCTCTATCTCACAGAAATTTGATTTTCTTAATCTTGTGAGAAACTTATCTTTTATATAAGCAAAGGAAAGTCCTGTAATTTTAGCTAATTGTTCTCTTGTAGAATTAGTTGTATAATCATCCTTAGCTGTTAAATATAGACAAGTAAGAGTGTATAAATCTCTAGGGGTGAATATTCCTCCTGCTTCATTTGGGATAATAGTATAAGACTTCATCTCATTTAGTTTTACAGGGTGTGTAAAACATATGCTATACTATATTACCTACTTACTTATATATAATACTATAATTAAATAGTAGGTAATATAGTATGACATACAATTGGGATACCCTTTGTTAAATGAAATCTTTGAATCTATCCTTCTAGATTAAGAAGGCATTTCTTTTGAAAAGTCTATTTTGTTGAAATATGATACAAAGATAAGTAAAATATCTGAACTTTGCAAATATTTAGCCGCTTAATTGCCTGTATATCAGTATTTAATATAAGCAAAAGTGCCTTGATAGATTATTGTCTTCTTTGCTTATTATAGTAATTTTTGAGTCAAAATTAAGAGGGTTTTCTCCTTCTATAAGGTAGCCATTACCTGTAGTTCTTCTTGTCTTAAAATAAAGATTAAATAGAGCTACAGCTTTCCTTGGAGTAATAGATTTATGAAAATGATATTTAATTATCGGTGCTAATTTATTATATATATCTTCAGAACTAAATATTTCCCCAAGTACAAATTCTTTTCTGATATCTATTCGCAAGGGATGGTTTTCAGCTAAACACCAAAACATAGTGCCATTTTTAAGATTCTTATATGCTTTGGCATTTTCAGATTTAATTACATCTAGCAGGTCTAAAAGTTTATTATGTTCTATATATCTGTAAAGTCCTTGATACCATTCTAATACCTTCTTTTTATTCCTCTTGCTATTTCTTATTTCTATATTCAATATATTATCAAATCTTGGGTTTTCTAGCACTTCTAAAGGGATTCCCCTTAATTCTTCAATAGTTTCTTCTAGCTCTCTATCATAACTATTTCTGAAGCCCTCTAGATTGCTGCTTTCAATTTCCAACTGAAATTCATCCAGAAGGTTTTGTTCTTCTAAGTTTACATTGTGTCCTTCTGCAATAAGCCTATCTTTTAGAACTGTAGGGTGTGATTGAAAAATAAATTCCACTTCTTTTCTTTCTACAAGATAATCTATATTTAAATAAGCAGGTACAAGCTTTTTTTCTATATCATATCTTGTTAATTCTACAGAATAATCTTTAAATGGTTTTTCTATAGATTTTTCTTTTATTGCCATTTTCAGAACAGAAAATAAATCCTCCAAGTCATTATCTCCTTCAGAAAAATAAGTTGCTGAATTATGAAATTCAACCACTTTGGATGCTTTTTTTAATAACTTATACCTATAGCTATCTAAATAGTATGCTCCATAAGTAAAATTGGTTGAAGTTGTATTAAAAATAATAGTATCACTCAAAATTCCATTTGGAATTCTACATCTTCCATATATTTGAATGATTTTATTGATACTAAGAGCTTGATAACACTTAATAATGTTAGATACAGTTATTAAATGGTAACTATCTTGGATATCTATTCCAGAGAAATAAGTACAGGTTATAAAATTAACTCTTCTAGGTAAAGTATTGTCTACATTCAATTCTGAGTAAAATTCTTCGCCTATATCATTCTTACTTGTTTCACTACATAGAACTGCACAATTTTCATTAGTTAAATTTAATAGGGAAATGATATTTTTGATCTGTAATATTGAATTATAAGCAATTAATATTTTATCAGTAGAATATTTTAAAATCTCATTTTTTACACTCAAATTTACATTTGAGGAGTGTAGTAAAAGTATATTTCTTTGCTTACTATTTAAATCATTTATGCTAAATCTACATTCTTTTTCAAATAATGGATTTGAAAAATTACTAATAGTTGCAGATACAAGACATCTTTTCTTGATATTAAAATTGAAATAATAGTCTATAACATCTTCTAACTTTGGTCTGTAATTACTGTCTGTTTGCAGTATGTCAATTTCATCAACCATTAGAAAAAAGTTGTTATAAACATCAAGACTTTCATCTTGAAGACATTTTATGAGCTTTCCAAGGCTGTCAGCTACTACTATAAATTTTTTATAATGAAATCTATTATTCTGAAGATGTCTTTTTATGCTTTGTGGAGAAGTAGAGTTACCCCTGTTATCACAGTTGCTACCTACATATAAACAATTGTCATTATTCAGAACCTTGTTTTTAGCTAGTTGTCTAGTTGGAACTACTATAATTGAAGATCTTTCAGCTTTTATTTCAAGTGTTGTAGCCCCAATTCCAGTTATTCTTTTGTCTACAATGCCATGAGGCATTCTATCTATAAATTGAGATAAGTAATGTCTTGGAGACTCATCATTAAAAATAGTATTATGTGTTCTAAATAAGCTTTCATGTATAGAGGTTATATAAGCATCAGGATTAACTCCATTTAAAGTCTCAATTCTATTTTCATCCAATATGTCTTTTAACTGATTCTGAACAATATTAAGCCCTTCTTCTGAAGATGATATATCTTCATTATTTGTAGTAGAATATGTATTTAAATTACTGAAAATATTGTTTTCTGAAGACATAATGTATCAAATAGATTTATTGTTTATTATAGATGTAAGTGAGATTAAATATATTTTCTTATCTCAAATTGGAATAATTGGGGCTGTGAATTTAAATATTTTTCAAATGTCTTTTTGGATTGAGGTAAAATATGGAGATTTCCATTCTTGTCTAAAGTTAGATTACTAATTTGATCATCTTGTATAAGCTTTGATATTACACTTATATTTAACCCGAATCTAACTAATTCTATAGTTCTTGAATCAGTTGTTCCATAAATATATTGATTGTAATATTTTGTGTCGATAATTTTAAAGTCGTATAGAAATACTATTAATTGAGTTAGTTTATAACTGACAAAGTCTTCTTCCATTTTTAATTTAACAATAGCTAGATTCACTAAATATTTTGTGTTATTTATATACTTACCTAGATCAATATATACATTTTTAGGAAGTTTTGTTTTTTCATCCTTATCATTAATGTATCTTTCTGTATTTCTAATTGTTTCTCCATAGGAATAACCTATATATAATAGTCTATCGTCTTTTTCTGGATATTTAGCTTTTTCTTTGAAAAATTCAAGTGTAGATTTAATTCGTTCTTTTAAACTTTGCTTCTGAACAACTAATAGATAATTGTTATAATAGTTTCGAGCTTTCTTATGTTTTAACCTCTCAAGTTCATAATCCCTGATATTACTTTCATTTTCTTTTATGAGTATTTTATAAATTATATCTAAGACTTTATCTTCTTTATTAAATTTACAGTAGGCTTTGTTTTTAAGTATAATTTTAATTGCCAAATCTATATCTTTAAAGTACACATCTATAGAATTTTCTACAAGATATTTTTTTAATACTTCCTCTTCTGAGTTTGCTTCTTTAAGAACTAAATTTGATGATTCTATAATTTGAATATTTTCCTCTCGATGTTCCTCTTTAGCTTTTTCTTTTAAGGGGGTAAGAACATAAAGTACAAACGGCGAAACGTTTTAAATATGCAAAACAATCAGATAAACAAATAGTTATATACTTTAGAGATAACGCGCGCGAAAAAACTAAATGCGCAATATCGCGTAATTCGCGCGTAATAATTGAATGAATAGAGGGGCTTTTATAGCCTCTTTTTTTATTTGGGTATGGAATAGGGTGCAAAATGGGCTTATGATACTGTAAAACGGCTAAAATAGGCTTAATCTGAGCGCTCATAGATATAGTTTAAATGCGGTTTAAATACCTTTTAAATGATGTTTATTTGCTGGTTTGTTTTGAATGTATGAAACTCTAAAAATACATTAAGTACGTAGTCTTGTGCGTAGTTTTCTACGTAGTTTTTGAATTTTATAACTATGCTAAGATATATAAAACTAAATGTTTTTGGCTTATAGTATGGCTTTTATACCCCCTAAGAACATTAAAATATAACATCAAAAAGTTATATAAATAATTGAATGCTAGTTGTATATGTGAATATTCTCGCTTTTAGTATTGAAGTTTATATCTTTCCCGTGTTTTTGAGTATTTGCTTGATACTTTCCATATCGCTTTCTAATGCCTCTAAGCGGTTAGAGTAAGTTTTATTAATATTTGTCATATCCTTAGAAAAACGCCACTCTACATGATAGATATTTGCAAAGTCTTCGCCTGGTACTTCAAAGTCCCTAAAATTCGCTTTATCTGTATTGTCTGACATGCAGACTATCGTACCGTTATTGTGTAAATTGTTCTTTACTCTTTTGACATAAGAAGTACCCGAACGATCTACAATAAAATAAACTTCACCGTCTTTCAGGTCTACCCATTCATCAAAAGACAAAAGACGCATTATCATAAAGTCTTGATTCAGCAAGGTAGGAGACATAGATTCGCCGTTTACCCTACCACAGTAATAATTGCCTGTTCGCTTTTTGAGCATATAGATAGGAAATTTTAGCTCTCCCAATTTTTCGGGATGGTCGTGATTAAAAAAGCCATGCCCCGCTGCCGCAGATACATCAACTATCGGTATAGAGATTATATCGTCTGATATGTATGAGTTTATAGATTCTTGTAATAGGCTTATTTTTTTTGCCTGCGTTGGTTCTTTTACTATTTCATATTTTAGCATATCTCCCTCACCAGTTATAAGCCAATTTATATTAAGCTCAGGATAAGACGCGACAATCTTCGCTAAAAACACATCCGATACTGCACCTTTTAGCTTATCCCCATCTAAAAAACCTCTTTTTATACCCGTTTCTTTCAAAAACATCGCAACACTAATACCTTTTGTATTAATATATTGCAAGATTCTCTCCTTTGTTGTTGCGAAATTCATCGTAAAATATTTTTAATTGCGAAATTCATCGCGTATATTTGCAATGTGCTTCAATTTGAAAACGCTATAAAGGTAATGAAAATTTTAATTTTTAAGATATGAATGAAATAATCGTACCACATGGAACAAGAGATAAGCTTGTCAAGCTCTTTAAAACAAGCTATCCAACAGTAAGGGCTGCTTTGAGGGGCGATAGTAAAAGCCTCTTAAGCTTACGCATCCGAAAGGGGGCTTTAGAAAACGGGGGCGTAGAAATAGTTGTAGTCGAAAATAACAAGAAACAGATAACACTATGAGAACAAAGAAATTAAAAATAGATACTCTTTACAAGTTCGTGAAAGATGGTAGTAGACAAACGATTAAGTTTTTAGGTATGGACGAGGACAAATACAAGTTTACACCTGCTAGGTCAAACGGCGAGCAGTTCGGCGTAGCTAATGGATTAACAGAATATGAAGTATTGAAATATGTACAAGCATGAAAAAAGAAAAGCACTTAAACCCCTTTGTGGCTCTGCTTATAATCATACTGCTATATGCTTTTGCTTCAACGATGGAAAACAGAAATATAGCAGAAGACAAGCAAGCTCAAATAGATTGTAGAGTACAAGATACAGAAAGTAATTAATCAGCCCGATATGGGCGGCGGGTGTGTGGTGTATTGGCGCACATAGTAACACTAAAGAGGCGGTTCGAGTCCGCTCACACTCACAAAAGTAAAAATTTGAAGTATGGAAACATATAACAATACAATTTGCATAAGTACATTCTTGTTAATCCGCTCGGAAGACAACCCAAACGGACTGATGTCAAGAAATAATTATGATTACTACATAAGACGAGATAAGCTACGAACTGTTCGCCCTGGGGGCGGTGAGGGCAACCACTCTCTTATTGCTTTTGATAGTTTACCGCCTAAATATAAAAAGATGGCAAAAGAACGTTTTGGAGACCCTAAAGTAGAGGCTGAAAAAGCGGGCTTGCTCAAAAATATAGAGATTAAGTCCGAAGCTGTCAATTATTTCAAAACTCATATTATCGAATATGAAGACGGTAGAGAGGAACGATTGCCCGACGAGGTGCAAGAGTTATACGTTAATAATGCGGCGGTACTGGATGCGCTAAAACTGGCATGGGACAAACATGTTATTGCCAGCCGCAGCAAAAGCAAAAGACCGCTAACGGGCGAATTTTGGAAAAATGCGGCTGACGCAACACAACGATTGCTTGCTGAAAAGAAAGTAATTCACGATCTACCCAAAAACCCGCGTCGTCTGCAAACTAAGCTACAAGACTATATAAAAGAGGGTTACGAATGCTTAATCAGTAAGAGATGGGCGAATACTTATTCTTTGAAAATAACAGAAACGGCGGGCGACTGGCTTGTAGCGCGTTTCTCGGCGCGAGTACCCGAAATAGTTACCCTTGAGCAGCTACATGCTGAATATAACCTTAAAGCTGATTCAAAAGGATGGAAAAAGGTAAAAAGCTCTAAAGCTATACGTGACTTTTTATATAGACCCGAAGTAGAGGAAAGATGGTACGCCGCAAGATACGGCGAACTGGAATATAAAGAGAAATACGGACGCCAGCACAGACGTAAACAACTGACTTGTCGCGATACTATTTGGTACTCTGACGGTACGAAATTAAACTATTACTACCAGGATGAGAACGGCAAGACTAGAACTTGCAACGTTTACGAAGTTATCGACGCTTACAGCGAGTGTTTTCTTGGTTATCATATCAGCGACTCAGAAGACTATGAGGCTCAATATTTCGCCTTTAAAATGGCTTTACAAACATCGGGCTACAAACCTTACGAGCTGAAATATGACAATCAAGGCGGACATAAGAAACTCGAAAGCTCTGATTTGCTTAAAAATCTTGCCCGTCATGCCATTACGACAGCGCCGTATAACGGAAAATCTAAGACCATAGAGTCGGCATTCTACCGCTTTCAAGCTCAGTTCTTGCATAAAGACTGGTTCTTTACGGGGCAAAATATTACAGCCAAAAAGAAAGAAAGCCGAGGTAATGAAGAGTTTATACTAGCTAATCAAAAGAATTTGCCAACGCTTGACGAAATAAAAGCAGTTTACGCAAAACGTCGCGAAGAGTGGAATAATGCACCACACCCAAAAACGAAGATAGCCCGTTGCGAAATGTATCGCACCAGCGCGAACGAAGAAACTCAAGCTATCGACTGGCTGGATATAATTTCTATTTTCGGAATTACCACGAAAAATCCTGCAACATACCGAGCTAGTGGTATTGAAATTCAAGTAAAAATAAATGGTAAAAGTCAAAAATTCGCATTTGAGGTGCTAAATGCTGAGGGCATGCCCGATATGGACTTCTACCGTAAAAATATAGGACGCAAACTTTATACAAGATACTGCCCCGACGATATGAGCATTATATCGCTATACGAAAAAGATGCTACGGGCGCTATGCGCTTTGTTACGATGGCTCAAACATTTATTGAAATTGAGGGGGCTATGCAGAACCAAACAAGCGAAGACCTTAGCTTCATTCGTCAGATTGAAAACGCAAATAAAAGAATGCGCATAGACAGTGAGCGCGAACGTAACGAGCTGCTTGCTACTCATAATATGCACCCGAACCAATACGGGCTTAAAGTTGCCCCTCTCAAGGGTGTAAACACAAGCAAGGCTAAAAAGGGCAAGATAGATATAGGCGAGCTACAAAAAGAGGTTAGCAACATGACTGTTTTAGAAGAGCAGAAAAAAGCTGAGAAACGAGCTATAAAGAAAGCCGAAAAACAACGAGCCAAAGAAAAACTATCCGAGCAAGAAGACTTCTACAAGTCAAGAAAAGCATTATTACAAGCGTCAATGAACTAAAAATTTAAGATATGAACAAAGAAACTCAAAAAGCAATTATGCAGGCTTTGAAAGCCTATGCCGAAGACAAAGGACTAAGCCAGGAGCAACTGGCGCAAGTGCTTAATATGAACGTAAGCTATGTAAATGCCATGCTTAAGGGCGAGTTTACAATAGGAAAAACAGCAATTAAAGACAGTTATTTCGAGAAAGCGGCTAAAGCTATCGGTTACACTTTTAAGCGTGTGTATTGGGAGCTTAAAGAGACCCCCGAATATACACAACTTACGACCGAAATGCTGGACGCTAAAGTAAGTGGCAGGGGTAAAACGCTGATAGGCGACACGGGTTGTGGTAAAACATACTCTTATAGTGATTTTATGATGAATTACCCGACGCACAGCTACGGTATAACTGTAAGCAGCTTGCATAAACTAAAAGATATAATCAACGAGCTTTGCGACCTTTTGGGCGTAGATACGACGGGCAGCTATGTGAGTCGATTGAAGCGAATAGCAAACCGCTTAAATGTCCTCAAAATGAACGGGGCAAAGCCCGTTATTATGATTGACGAGGCTGAGAACTTGACAATACCTGCTCTTAAGATGATGAAAGCCTTATACGATGCTTTGAAAGGTATTTGTCCGATAGTCTTAATCGGTACGCCACAGCTTGAGAAAAAACTAGATGTACTCAACGAAAAAGATATAGAGGGCATACCGCAATTTATTCGCCGTATCAAAGCGGGCATACGTCATATAAAATCGGGCGAAAAGAAAACAAGATTTAGCCCGTTCCTGGCTGGGTTGCAAGATGAAAACTTAGCAACTCTATTAATCTCTTTGGCTGACAACTACGGCGAGCTTAACGACTACTTAGAATACGCTTTGCAAGAAGCCGACAGAATGGGCGAACCATTGACCGAGGAATTATTCAGAAACTTATTTGATTTATAATTAAACCCCATTTAAAGAGCATTTAAACTATGGCTAAAAAGGCAACAAGGCAAAGAGCTACGTCTATAACCAACTTTCTAAATATGACTTTTGAGGTAATCGAATTTACTGGCGAGTGGTTGCTTGCTTTCGGTCGCCCAGAGAAAGGCGGTATATGGTACGTTGGCGGTCGTCCGACAAACGGAAAGACAAGCTTTGTCGTGCAACTAATCAAAGCGCTTGCCCTATTAGGCTTAAGAGTACGGTTTTACAATTTTGAAGAGCAGGAAAGCATAACCATGCAAAACACAATACGCATGGTAGGGCTTGCCGAAGTGGCGAGAAATATCGTAATGATTAACTCTTTGATTGATTATAAAGAGCTAAAAGCAGAAATAGCCAGTACCCGCAACGACGTGATCGTGATAGATACTATACAAAAAAGTGGTATTACTGCTAAGCAAGTCGAAGAGCTGCGCGAGCTATTTCCCAGCAAACTAATCATATTCGTTTGTCATGTTCAGCCAAACGGATTACCCGACAAACAACCCGCAAACCAAGCTTACAGAGAGGCATCACTTAAGATATTTTGCGACCGCTTTCGGGCTATCTCTCAAGGTCGCTACTTCGGCGAGCGTGGTTACTTCAATATTTGGAAAGAAAAAGCCGACGAGTTTTGGGCGGTAGTGGAATAAAAAAAGTGAAAATATGAAAGACTTTGAGGACTTAGTTAAAGAGCTTAGAAGAATTAAAAACATACCCCTATTAGAGCAACGAATGATTGAGGGCTTAGCTTATAAAGCAGTTGAAAAATATGCTTTTCAAAATATGCTTACTCGCGCTCAAGTCATAGATGAATTAGAAAAATATATAGAAAATGAAAACAACGACCAATAACCCTCATGCTTGGTTTTTTGCTTCTATGCAAAATATACAAGGCAATGAAGAAAGAGACGAGGTACGCAAGGCGATAGTCTTCGACTACTCAGACGGTAAAACTGACAGCCTGGTCGAACTCTATACAAAGTACCCGCGAGCTTATCAGCAGATGCGCCGCGATTTCAGCCAAAAGAAAAATACTGACAGCGCAACCCTCGACAAAGCTCGTAAACGACTGATGGCGGCGATATTTAAGAACCTGGAACGCCGAGGCTATAAACGAGATATTGAGTATGTAAAACGGGTAGCCTGCAAAGCGGCAAACGTCAGCCACTTTAATAAGATACCGCTCGAAACGCTCAAGGCTCTTTATCGCAGATTCGGCGAAAAAAATGCGGCAATGCACAACAACTGGGCAGACCAAATACTTAAAAGTATATCAGCATGAGAAAGACAATACAAGAAATAGAGCAAGAAATAGCATTTTACGAACTCGTTCTATCGTGCCGAAACGTGGATAAATATACATGGAACGATACAGTTAGTAAATACAACGCCGCAAAAATCAAGCTTAGCCAAATGAAAGGCGAGCAACCTCAAGTAATACATTACAACCCCGAACATATAATCAATAAATAATTTTAGTTATGGCAAAAAGAGTAAAGAAAACAATTTTAACAAACATCTCAGACGAGAAAATGAACGAAGCGCTTGCGATATACGCGAAGTCTCACGCTCAGATAGCGAAAATAAACGCTGACTTAGATGTAAAATTCACAAAGTTACGCGACGAAAAAGCTGACGAGCTGATAAAATTAGAAACTGAAATGAGCGAAGCTTACGACCTGGTACAAGCTTATGCCCTGGAAAATAAAGACACTTCATTTTTGAAGAAAAAGAGTATGGAGCTTTCGCACGGCGTTATTGGTTTTCGCACGGGTACGCCGAAGCTTAAGAATAAAAAGGGCTTTACCTGGGCGGCAGTTACCAACTTATTAAAAGAGTTTCTACCCGCTTATGTTCGCTCAGTAGATGAACCAGCAAAAGACAAGCTACTGGCAGATCGTAACGAAGAAGCTGTCGCTCCTCTACTTGAAAAGGTAGGTGTTGAAGTGGTACAAGACGAGACCTTTTATATAGAGCTAAAAAAAGAAGACAACGAGGGATAGCCATGAAAGCGAAGATAAACAAAACCGTAGTATTTACCTGGCTGGCTATCCTGGTTGGAAGTGCGGCGTTTTGGGTCTTGATGGTGTGGTTTGTTCTTCGGCTTCTAAATGTGATTAATAACTTTTTAAACGGTGTATAATTATGGCAAAGAAAGAATTAGCAATAAGGCTATTAGTTGAAGAAAAAGAGGTAAATAAAATGTTTGTGCTTTTGGGGCAAGATGTTTTATCTCAAGATGAACTAAATAAGAGATTCTTTGAACGTGAGCCTCTTCTTTTTGATGTTGAAACGTTGGGCGATGAAGCTTTGCCTATAATAATGGCATTTACGGCAATTATTGAAGACGATAACCAATCTAAAAAAGAATGATAACCGAATTTTGTAAAATATTAGGTATTAAAGAGGCTGACGTTTTAGGTCGCAGCCGACAAGCTGGCATAGATATCGCCCGCCACGTCTATTTTTGGCTGATGTATCAAAGCGGGTACTCTTATTCAAAGATAGGACGCTTGAACGGTCGTAATCATGCAACTATAATGAACTCGGTAAAGGTTGTAAATAACGCTATTGAAGTAAAAGACCGCCAGGTATTGGATGTATGGGACAAAGTAAAGCATTTGAGAGCCAGTAAAACAGAAGCAACCGAATTATCATCGTCTCGTTTCTTTGTTTGTCCTAACTGTAACGGGCGATGTAAGGTTGTGGTATTTGAGGACTTTCTAGGCTTAGAGCCGCCCGAAATGGACGAATGCGAAGTATGCAATGGAACGGGCAAGATTAAAGCCCGAAAGGTTACGAGATATAGAGGTAATACGATAATAATAACAGAATGATATATGAAAGTAGGAACTAAAAGCGTATTGTTTGGCGCACATTGTTTTTTTATACACCCTATCTTTTTATTTATAGCTTGGTGTAAATTATACGGGTTCCCGTTTGACCCTCGTTTGTGGGTTGCGTTTTTTGTTCATGATTTGGGCTATATAGGTAAACCAAACATGGATGGCGAAGAGGGCGAAACTCATGTAGAGTTAGGAGCTAAGATAATGGGCTTTTTGTTTGGTAAAACGTGGGCTGATTTTTCGCGCTATCATTCAAGATTCTACGCGAAAAAAGATGGAGTTAAGCCCTCAAAACTTTGTATTGCTGATAAGTTTGCGATATGCTTAGAACCCGCCTGGTTCTATCTATTACGAGTTAATCTAAGCGGCGAAATTAAAGAATATATGCGACTTGCTGGCAAGGACAAGTATAAGGGCGAAACTTTAAACAGAGATGAATTTATGAACCTTGATACTGGCACACAAAGAGGCTGGTTTAATTCTATGACTTCTTATATGCGGCGTTGGGTCGCTGAACATAAAGACGGGAAAGAGGACACTTGGACGCCTCAACAAAATCAAAAAATAATAGAATATGAAAGCAAAACGTAACAAGATGCACTGTATTATTTACCGACTACGAAAATCGGGGGGGGTAAAAATTGATACAAGAAATAGAAATATTATTTATAAGTATCAGCAAGATGAAGACAAGATGCAAAACAAGCAGATAGTAAGGTTATGTAAAGAATTTGGTTTTGCCCGCCAGGCAGAAATTTAAAAGTAAAAACGATGAAATATATAATATTTAAAGATGAAAAAAGCGGTTTGATTCAACCCGTTATATTTGGAGAGCATACAACGCATTCGCAGATTAAGTTAGAGAGAGCGAAGCCTATTAGCGCTGGTTTCTTCTATATGGATGCCGAGAAAGGTATTTGTATTCATGGAGAGTCAGACTCTTTAAGCCTTAAGCCCAAAGAGGGCGACGAAATGTATTTGTTGTTTGTGATTATTGGAGCTGGCACGTCCTCTTTTATTGACCTGGATAAAATAGAAGCGCCAGAAAAGTAAAAAGCCTCTCACTCGTCCGAAGATTTTGTAAAAGGCTGCACCCAACAGCAAATATAGGCAAAATCTTGGATATATGGCATATAACAACAGAAATAAATTACTCATCATAAAAGCAGTACAAGAGCTTGTTTTGGCAGGACAAAAACGAGGTGCTACTCAAAAGTGGGTTTATGAAAATGAGGTTAAACATATCCATCCGATGTCATATTCCACATTTAATAATTATCTGAGTGTTAATGTCAAGCTTGAGCAAGATAAAACAGAAAAAAGGATAGCTGAAAAAAAGGAAGCTAAACGAAAAGAAGAGGAAAGAAGAAAAGCCCTGATGGGCGTTCAACTATCAATTGAGTTTATTTAGGTTAGTAGCCCTGGTATAATGCCAGGGCTATTTTGTTTTATCGCTTATACATCATTATATCAGTATAGCCGCCTTGATTATTTACTACATTTCTACGCTCCACTCTCTTAGCCCCAGTAAATGGGCTATCCATGTTATAATTGATATTAAACCAATCCAATAGTTCGACGATCTGACTCTTATTTGAAGTGAAATAAACGAAGCTTGAGCCTTTTAGCGTTCCTAAAACATCTAAATAGTCGGCAAGTTTCCAATAATTACTATAAGTTGAGACGTCAGTTGAAAGATACGGCGGGTCTATGATGAAGACAACGCCCTCAATATTTTTGTATCGCTCATATAATACCCGATAATCTTGCCGCAATATATCTAAGCCCTCAAGATACCCGTCGGCTGGCTCGTAGTTGCTTTTTCGTACCGTATTATAAAAGCGTTGCTTTGCCAGTTCCTCGAAGCTGTTGGCATAGTTGCCCGAAAATAGCAGCGAACCCGAAATAGTTATATAATCAATATAGCCGACTTTCTGCTCTTCAGCTCTTATTCTGTCCTCAAGCCGAGCCTTTACGGCGTCGCTTATTCGTTTGTCTTGAGGTTCATCTTTTGCCAGCTCGCGCAAGTCCTCAAGTAATAAGTTGGTCTTTGGTATATTCTTTATTCTCTGATGGTAGTTGTCAAAGTCGTTGTATATAACCTGGCATTCGGGTAATACTTGCTTTGCCGTGTGAGATAATAAACCGCTACCCCCGAAGAGGTCTACAATTATTTTTATCTCTTTTGTCTGATTCATTTCTATTAAAGCCTTTTTGTAAGACTCAACAAAGAAACGTTTTTGCCCCTGAAATGGTAGCGGGGCGGCTTTGTAGATTCTGCTCATGTTTTTAAATACCTTTTAAATGTTAGTTAAATGTTGATTAATTATTACTTTTGTAGTCTCTCACAATCATAAAAAAAGAGCGCGTACACGTTCTGAGCAAAGGATATATAAATAGCCTCTGTCGTAGTGTGTACGCACTTTTAATTTAGTGGTAGGGTGAGAGCTCCACTAATAAGGCAGGGGTTTATTTGTCTGCCGTGCTGTCCTCAAATTCTGTCCCGTAAACTATCTGATATACAAAAAGGTCGGGGTGTGTAAGTTCGCTTGCCGTCTTTCTGCTCAAGGGGTTAAAATGCCCATCCGTAAAGCCCTGCAATTTCTGTTGTACTTTTGCTATCACGTCGTAAGGCTCTAAGCCCTGGGCGCGTACCTCTTCGGGGGCGTTGGCTGCTGTTCGCCCCATACTCAGAGGGTCGAAAGCCAGCGTTATCGTTATATTTGCTTTACAGTCTTGTGTCGTATCGGTTACGTCGGTTGTAGATGTTATACCAATGCGAACCAGCATACAAGGATAAGTAACGGGGTAACGATCATTCTCGCCTTTTTTCTTAAGTTGCCCTTTATCCCAGTCGAACCAGCGTATAACATCGTTATCTATCAACTCTTTTGCTGGTATTAATAAGTCTTCAAATATTGTCTTCATTTTGTCATTATTTTAATGATTTCGCGTTTAATCTTACTTTCAATATTCGTCTTGAGTAATACAGACTTGCCCATAAAAGGACGGGCAGGCATTTGAAAAGACTTTTTACCGTATATCTTCGCCAGCTTGCCGAACTGATGGACGTGTCCGTATGCTGTCGGGCTGGTTACGCGTACCCCTCTGTCTGTATGCTTATATGACAAACTGTTCGCCAGCTCGCCCGTCTCGCCCGATAATATTTTAGCAGTCGTTCGGGCTTGCGAGAACTTGCCCGTTTGCCCCGAATGTCCGTACCATGCGCTTTGCTCGTCGCGGCGCTCTACGTCGTCCCATTTTACAAGCTGCTCGTCGGTAAAGCCCTCATTGTCGAAAGACTCTTTATAGTGGTTCGTAGCTTCAACTCCCAAAATGTCTTTAATGTCGTCGCCCTCTACAAAGTCTTTCAATTCTTTCATCTTTTGAGGGAAAAGGCGGGCAAATTCTTGTATATTCATAAATAAGCCTTTAACTATTGATTGTTTGACAATTAAATACTATATTTGTGTTGTTGAGAGACTGCGACGCTGTTCGCGGCTCGCGACCCCAACAAAGGAGAGTGCTAACGCGTTTTCCTTTGTTTATTTTCTGGCAAAACGTTCTATCAGCTTCGCCACTTCAAAATACAGAGGCTTGCGCCCGTTCCTTATCAATACGATTGTATTAATATTTTTAGCTCTGCCCTCTTGTAATGCAGCCCTAAAGCCACTATATAACTCTTTTGACGGGTACTCTTTTTCAAGTCTTATAATTACCTCGCCTACGCCCTGCTTGTTGGCGTCGCGTATCGACCTCTGTATCGCATTTTTACCGTTTTCGGTTACTGGATGTTTGGCGTCAGAGAATAAGCCAGTCGCCAGGTTAATAGCGTCGGGGTTCTTTACACCCGTTGCTGTTCCTGGTCTGAGCAGTTTATATTTGCCGCCATTATCAGCCATGATGCTATACGTTGTCAAGTTCTTAGCCCGCTCGTTTCCTTGCTGCTTTACTATCTCAAGAATGCCGCCCTCTTTGCCTATATAAACATCCTTAAGCGCTTCGCTTTCCTTATTCAATCGTTTGCCCTCTTCGGCTACCTGGTCGCGCAAATTGACGTCCGTATGTTTGTAGTACGGCGTTTCTTTTGTATTTAGGAACTGAGCAGTTAAAGCAGGGTTGTTGATAAATATAGGATTGATACTTGAGGGCATTATCGGCGCTTCTGTCGCCTCTTTATCCGTTGGTCTTACCCAACAATCGCAATTCCAGTCCGAGGGCGGCAAAAGCCACGCCCAGGCTGGGTGGTTAATGGGTAAAATGACGCCTACATACTCAAGATGAACATGTCGCGGGTTGGCTGCCCTGGTCGGCATATACTCAAGGTTCGGGTATAAGTGGGCAGTCTTCTCGTATTTCTTGAGGTTCGCAGCCGTGCGCGCCGCTCTTACTGCCGTGTTATACTCTGTTTGTAACCACTGAACATTATATTTCTCAGAAATTTGCAAAGCCCGCTTTTTGAACTTATAAAACGGAACAAGATTACCCTCTTCGTCATAGAGCAAAGCCGCTATTTCTTTCGTTTGCTGATGGTTTTTGAAAGCAGCAAATACGGCGGTATTTTCTTTAAACTCATTGATGAAGCCCTCGTCTACGTCGTTACGCGTCAAAGAAGTATCAACGGCATGTTGCAGGGCATCGTTTGTGATGTCAAAGAGTTTCTTATTTACCAGCTCTTCGCCTTTGCTGCCGTACACCTCTTGCAAAGCTTCATTTATCAACTTGTCAATATTGATACTATAACCATCGCCCAGGCTAACGTTTCCCGTTAAGCGCCTCGTCCATGTCCTTTTGAAGTTGTGATATGCCCCGCTCCACTTCGTCGGGGCGTCCGCGAAAAAAGCGCCTAACGTTTTGTCCCATAGTTGAAGTAAGAAGTTACGATCGCTCAGCTCTTCGCTTTCCTCTTCTTTGGTCTTCGCCTCGTTTGTTTCGGGCTTATCTTTAGAAGCTGGCTTTTTATCTTTGCTGGTCGGTTCTTCTTTTTTTTCTTCTTGAGGCTCTTCGGCTTGCTGCCTTTCGCCTGCCAGCTCTTCGCCATCCTGGGCGGCGGGTATACTATATTTGTCATGTACAAAGCTTGCGGGTATGCGTATTATTTTGGTAAGGCTGATAAGCTCGTCTACTGTTATGGCTTCGGCAGCACTCGGAAAGATAAACTTACCCCCCTTGACGTTAAAGCCTCTTTGCTCCAAAAGCGGCTTAACGTAGCTGTTTAGTACCCGTTCGGTATATCTTAAGTCTGACTTATTGATGCCCTCTTCAACTTCTTTATGAACATCGCCCAGGGAGCGCGCCCCCTTAGTTCCTGCAATGGTCGTTAATGTTTGCCCCAGTACGGCAATTAACATTTCTTCGTTACATGCCTGCCTAAAGTCATTAAACGAAACACCTGACGAACCGTTACCCGTGTTGTTTACAGTCTCTACGTCGGTTTCTTTGGGTATCACACACCAGGGCGCAGACCCCGCATTCTGTAAAGCCTGCTCTAATAATATACGGCTTTGCGGGTCGTAGCTTGAGTATTTACCGATTCGCTGCGGCATGCCGAATATTTCGAGCCATTGCGCATAATCGCCAAAGCCCCCGCGTTTCCAAATGGCATACGGGGCAGTCTTTAAGAAAATACCAAAGTCTCGCTTAGCTCCTAAAACAAGTAAATGTGGGTCTGCCAGGTAGTCAATACCCCGCTCGTCCGAGTCGTTTATCAATATCGTTTGATTATCTAAATTGATATGCTTGAACGGCAGTATATCAACATGAAAGCCGTTAGAAAAATCGAACTCGACAGCGCTACGCCCGTAAGACTTCGTACTGATTATACCCGTCAATAAAGTTTCCCATGACAAGCTTTGCATCAGCTCGTTAATTTCGTCGCTGGTCTCTCCATCGTCATACTGAAATGTCAGTTCTGAGTTAGTTACAGCTTCTACCCGTTTTTCCCAGGAACGCCCCAGCGTGGTATCTATCAGCAAGTCGTCGTATAAGTCGAACAGAGCTTTTACGCGCCCAGCATCGGCAGACCGCAACGCATTACGCCATGAGCCGACGTCCGAGGTCGAGCGGTTAGGCTGACGTATAACCAACTGGCTGATAACTAGCGGCAGTTGTTGCTGATTCTTTTTTATGAGTGTCTTATTTGCCATCTTGATAGCGTTGAATTAAGTTTAAATAAAAGAGTCTGCGACTCAAAAATGTTGCTCTTTTTTCGGGTTGCTCCCAAACTTTATAATACCCGCAGCATTGCCCCCGCTTTCATCCTCTTTGACTGGCAAGTCGGGGTCTATGTCTCCTTTTTGTACACCTCTGAACCAGGCAATCGCTTGATTGTATCGTTTTTCTCTCAAGCCGAGTTCATGCCCTGCATTGCACAATATCAGAAAGTGCCACACCGCAATATCTTTTACCCATATCAAAAGCAAAGGGTTGCGTTCGTTGCCAACAGCGCCGAAAGCCTTATCTATATCGTAGGCTTTTAGATAGCCTTTCGCTTCGACTAAAGCCCCTTGTATGGCTGCCGTTAGTATGGTCTCATCGTCGCGCTGAATAACTTTTATATTCTCAGCGTATAGATGGGTCTTCATTTCTTCATTTGTCAAAAACATAGCGTTCGGGGTTTAAAGTGTCATAAAAACAAATGCGGTCGAAGTCTTCGCCAGCTTTCAGCTCAGAGCGAAAAAGCCCCTCTTTAATTCGCTTTCTTATCTGCGATCTGTCCCAAACTTTGTACTCATAACCAAAGAAGAAAACACGGTAGCGCTTGCCGTTTTCTTTATGCAGTCTGTCAGCTTCTTTAATAGCTTTGCGTAATGCACCTGGGCGACCTTTGAAACGGATATACAGCTTGAGAAAAGCGTTTTTAATTTTTGTCTTCATAATCGTTAAAATCTTTTATTGTTAGTTGGTTTAGTCCCGAAGCTGATCGCGTCGGGAACTAAAGTGCTTAATTTCTGATTGGCTATAAAATACCCGCCCTCTATACAATCCACACCATCGGCAGGGGCAGACAATCGAGGCGTTACCATCTTGAATTGCTCTTCAAGTCGTTGCATGTGTGGATTGTTCTTTTCTGCTTCGTTCAGTATCAAGTTGCCCATACGGTTAAGCGGTTCAAGATTACCCTCTATACGGGCGAACTTGTCGGGTTTTCGACGCTCATCGGGTGTTATATTGATTATCTTATTATACTTGCTCCTAGCTTGAGCAAAAAGAGGTATAAATACTTGTTCGTAGAATGGATTTTGTAAAGTATTATTTTCTATGTAGTTATATACTTGGTTGCGCTCGACTACATACTTATCTATAAAATAAAACCAATCTACAAACTCGGCGTTGGTAACCCGATCTAAGTAGCCAGTAATAACGTATAGTTTGCCCTCGTATAGTCCGACAAGAAAGCAGGCTTTATTTGAGTTTGCCTTAGCTTTTGTGTTATTACTTGGCGACGGGTCGCTATAATTGATTAAAAAAGGAAACTTATTTAGCGGCGGCACCTTGCCCCAGGTTATCTCTTTGAAAGTATCGCCCTCAGAAATGGGGTTGTTATAACATTCTTTTTGTACGGCTGACGCTGAGACTTGCGATTGTACGATGTCGATTTGCTCTTCTGAGTTTTTCTCAAGCCAAACGCTCGTACCGTATAAAAAATCGTTTTTAGGGTCGGGCTTGTTTATATTTACCATTCGGATATTTTTAATATCCCAAATACCTAGTCCTTTTTTTACCTTTCCTTTTGTTTCGTCATGTACTATTTTAGAAAGTTCTCGCGCTTTATTGCCTGCTCGAACAATACAACAGTCTTTAGCTATAATATTGCCCGACCAAATAGTAAGTAAAGGTTGCGACCAGGAACGGGTAAAATATAGAGCGGTTTCCCACCATTCCCACTTTTTATTAATAGTATCCAGGTTGCGGCAGTCTTCGTCTGTATCAAAGTCATCGGGTAAAAGTATGTCGGGGCGAATGTCATCGACGCGAGTACCACGCGGCGACTGCCCAGCGCCTAAAGCCCGAAAAGCTGCCCCTTTCTTAGTAATAAATTCGCCATTTTCCCATTTTAGCCCCTTTTGCTTACCATAGTAAAACTCGATGCGCTTATTACCCTCAAAGTTGGCTTTGTATGGCGCTAGTAGGCGTTCGGCGTTATCGTAGCTATTCGATACTAAAAGGACGTTTCTTTTCTTGCCCGTTAGCGTCAGATACATAACAATCATCATAACAGTCGTAGACTTTGCCAGCTCCCTAGCCCATGACAATACGGCATAAAATTCGGGGTTGTTGATAATCAAAAGAATGATAGTTATTTGCCACTTTGCAAACTTCGATTTTGCATAGTTCGGAAACATCTCATACATCCACTCAATCGGGTCGGCTTCTAGTTCCTTACGCTTCTTTTCGCGCTCGGCGTAGCTCATGTTTGAGTCTATGGTCGTCTCGGCTTGTATGTTTTGTACATACTTATCCCAGTCTAAAACTGCTTGTTTATCTGCTTGCTTTTTTGCCATTACTTAAGCCTTTCTTTTATAAAAGCATCGAAATACATTGTTAATTCTTTGGCTTTCTCAAGGTCTGACAAGCGCAGCCAGTCAAGGAACTGTTTTGATACGCTGATAATATCGTTTAGCCCCGTCTCTGTTTCTAGTTTTTGAATAGCAGACGCAAGCTTCGTTATTATATCAGCTTCGGCAGTTGTAGCCACACGCTCGGCGATAGGGCGCTCTAATATTTTTTCTTGTTGCAGTTGTAGTTGTTGGTATAGCCTGGCTAGTTGCTCTTCGCGCGTGATTGTAATAGATGTTTTCAGCAGTTGCCAATTTTCACTATTTACCCACTTGCTGATAGTTGCGGGGCGAACTTCCACGCGTTCGGCAATCTCAAGCTGAGTAAGATTTTCTTTAGTGAATAGCAGCTTAGCCCATTCTTTCTTTTGGCTATTTGTCAGACTTTGTTTTGCCATACCTTTTTTACACAAAACTAGCCCCCTAAAAGATGCTAAAAAAGAAAAGTTACAAGCGTTAAAACAATGATTACAAGTGTTGTAATATTTTTTGCGAAGCCCTTTTTTTGCCTTTTACTTTGTCCTAAAACATGCGAAAAATGGCAAAAGATAAAGAGTCTCAAAATAACAATACGCATCGTTTCGTACTACTGGACGAAAGCGTAGTAACCTATGGTTTTAGAGTATTGGTTGCGGGCGTGGATATATCGCAATTTCAGCGTAACCCCGTTTTCTTGAGTTATCATTTCGACGATAAGCTGCCGATAGGTCGCTGCTCCAACGTATGGAAAGAAGACAAGCAGATACTTATAGATGTAGAGTTTGACGAGGCAGACACAGACCAGGAAGTACAACGCATCATTGGCAAGGTAAAGAGAGGCTTTATTAAAATGGTCTCGGCTGGGCTTGCTGATTTGATATTCAACGAAGACCCTAAACTCATGCTTGAGGGGCAAACCTTACCCACAATTATAAAATGTCGTTTGCGCGAAGCTTCTATCGTAGGCATCGGGGCAAACCATAACGCGCTGAAACTATACGATAGTGAGGGCGTAGAGATAGATATAACCGACGAAGTAAAACTCTCTGATTTTATTAAACCATATAAAAAAGTAAACAATATGAATGAGGAATTACTAAAACTATTAAACCTATCCGATAAAGCGGACGATAAGGCTGTTATCTTGGCTATTGTAGCGCTAAAAGATAGTAACAAAACTTTGACTGATGCAAACACAGCTTTGCAGGCTAAAGTCGATAAACTGGAACTCGCCGACAAAGAAGCGAAAAAGGCAAAAGCTGCCGAGTTGGTAGACGCTGCAATTAAAGAGGGGCGTATCAATGCAGACGCCGAAGGTAAAACTCGCAAGTCGTGGATTGACTTATTCGATAGTGATTTTGAAAAAGCTAATAATATGCTGGCTGGTCTACCTGGTCGCAAATCTGTAAAAGAGCAAATTGACGAAGCTGGCGAGAGTTCAAAAACCGAATTAGCCGACCTACTGGCGAAGAGCTGGGACGACCTGGATAAGAGCGGCAAGCTGGTAATTCTTAAGGATAAGTACCCCGACGCGTATGCCGATAAGTTTAAAGAGAAATTCGGGAAAGCTCCCAACGCTTAATCACTCTTTAAATAGTCTTTAAAGGCAATTTAAACGAAACTATTTTATAACTAAAACAGATAGAAACAATGAAACTGAAAACTTTATTTGTGCTTATCACAGCACTATTATTTAATGTCATAGGGGCGCAAGCTATGTCTTTCGCTTCGGGCTTGCCTTTTGCCGCTATTTTTGGCGGTGGGGCGTTGCTTAGCCTTTTCGGTGGGGCGGCTTCGGGTCATGTAAATATGGCTATTCAAAAAGAGATTTGGATGTCTACAATAGTCGAGGGGCTATTTGCTGACAACTCATTCTTAAGTAAGGCTATTAATGCCGACGAGTTTGTCAATATGGGTAAAGTGGTACATATCCCGAACGCTGGGGCTGCATCCAAAACTGAAAAAAATAGAACTACCTTACCAGCCACAGTGAAAAAACGTACCGACAAAGATTTAACATTTAATCTTGATGAGTACACTACCGACCCCGTACTTATCTCTCACGCCGAGACTGTCGAACTTTCTTACAATAAACGCGAGTCTGTAATACGACAAGATAGGTCGAAACTTCACGAAGATGTAGCCAACGGAATTTTATTCTCATGGTCGCCAGCAAAAGCGAATACTATTCTCACGACTGGTGAGGCTATTGCCGCCCATACTGACGCTGCAACTGGCGAAAGAAAAGCGCTGACAAAGAAAGATGTCAATAATGTAATGAAGCGATTTAATAAAGACGATGTGCCTCAAGAGGGGCGTTATTTATTGCTTGATGCTGATATGTATAGCCAGCTTTTGGACTCTATGACAGAGAAAGAAGCGGACGCGTTCCACAACCTGGCAGACCTTAAAAACGGCGTAATAGGTAAGCTTTATACATTTAATGTAATCATGCGCTCCAAAGCTCTTCGCTATACTGGTGCGACAGCCCCAAAAGACTGGGAAACAGCAGGAGCAGCAACAGACTGCGCGGCGGCTTTGGCTTGGCATCAAGATTCTGTATGCCGCGCTTTGGGCGAGGTTGCAGCTTTTGAAAATGAAAAAGACGCAACTTTCTACGGCGATGTGTATTCGTTCTTGTTGCGTGCTGGCGGTCGTCCTATGCGCGACGATATGAAAGGCTTATTGGCAATTGTTCAAGATACTGCTCAAGCAGCAGGATAACCCGTTCAACGATGCCAAACAAATTACAATATTTAGTAATCCATTGCACAGCAACGCCCCAGGGGCGCGAGGTTACAGCCGACGAAATTCGTCGCTGGCATACTAGCCCGCCCCCCGCTGGGCGAGGTTGGCGACAAGTGGGCTATCGCAGGCTAATACATTTAGACGGGTCGGTCTCTGAGCTGGTCGCAAACAATGACGACAATATCGTAGACCCGTGGGAGATAACCAACGGCGTAGCTGGTAAGAACTCAATATCTCAACATTGGGTATATGCTGGCGGTGTGGCGTTGGATGGTAAAACCCCGAAAGATACCCGTACGCAAGCCCAAAAAGATACATTGGAAACGCTGGTAAAAGATTTTAACCGCCGTTTTCCTACTGTCAAGATAGTCGGGCATAATCATTTTGCCGCAAAAGCCTGCCCGTCGTTCGACGTACAAGCCTGGTTAAAACAAATAGGTATTAATCAAACTCTCTAAGGATTTATGGAAGCTTTTATAGAGATATTTCAAAGTATAGTAATGCCAGGCGTAACGCTGATTGTCGGTTACTTCGGGTGGAAAGCTAACGCCGAAAAAAACAAACTGAAAGCAGAAGTCGAGGGCATGAAAGCTACTAACGTAGCCAAAGAAATAGAAAATCAAAACAGTTGGATTGACCTCTATAAAAAGCTCCATGACGATTTAGCTCTTCGTCTTACGGACGCTGAAAAAGAAATATCGGAACTTAAAAAAACAATTTATATACATGAAGTTGCATTTCAAAAGGCTAACGCTTGCCCTTATGGCAATAATTGCCCTATCATTCATGAGCTGTCGAAGTCGAAAAATATTAACAAGCGAAAAAAGAGAGCAGACGACACAGACAACCGACAGCGTGAGCCGCCTTGAACGCCGCACAGTCAAGCCGATAATCACGCCCCAGGCGACAGCTAAATTAAGCATCAAACCCGAAGACCTGGCAAAGCTACCCCCAGGGGCAAAGTTTGAAAACAAACAAGGTAACGCCACGGCTACTGCAAAGGTAGCGCCTGATGGCACAATAGAAATAACAGCCAACTGCGACAGCCTCGTCCTCTTAGTCGAAAATTTAGAAACTGAGGTGTATCGTTTGCAAAAGGAAAACAAGGCACTTGTAACCAATATAAACAAAAAAGAGACCGTAGAGCTTAGCGGTTGGCAACATTTTCAGATAAAAGGCTTTTGGGTCTGTATAACGATAATAGCAATTTATTTAACATATAAAAGAATAAAACGAAAATGGCAGAAGAAAAATTAAAAATAAAATGGCGCGTTGCGGGTATTGACTTTTCTGATAATACCGATATTAAAGACAAAACGACAGCAAACGCCGCAGCTTGGGTTACAGCACCGAGGACTTTACGCGACGACGAGCTGCTGATTACACCGCCGACAGTCAATAAAAACCCTATCTATTCGCATGAGGCAGATGCGCCCGAAGAGAACGAGATAACCATCGGCGACCCGCGTAATATTACGGGTTCATTTATCAAAATGACAACCGCGCAACTGGTAGACCTTGTTGGCGGCAAGATGGACGGCACGGCTTACGTTATGGAAGATGTACTTAAGGTACTCAAGAAAGCAATACGCATCAGATTTCAAGGCGGCGGTTGGGTTGTATTTCCACGCGTCGAGGGTTATGTGTTGCTTGATATGAATGTAGGTTTTGAGGGTAGAATAAAAGCTCCTTTTGAATTTACGCCTTTAGCTTCTGACGATGGCAAGTCAGGCGGTATTTGGGAAACCGACACGTCGGCAACAGCCCCAGCCGCAGCACCACTGGCAGCCCCCGCGAATACTGGAACGACTAAATAATTTAGGCTATGGCTGATACTCAAGTAAAAGCCGCCAATCTATTATTGGATAGGGGTATTCGGTTTAATATACCCGATGCCCCTTTCCTGGATAGAATAAGGCGCAAAAACAAGTTACTCATTCGCCCGCTCAGAGGGGGTACGATTGCCGAAATAGCGGTACTCATTCTTGAGAATGAGTTAAATAAACCTTTGACAAATGTAGAACTGCATGCGCGCCTGAAAGTGATAAGCAAGATAATAGCCACGGCGATACTCAATGACAAAGAAGATATTGCACTCAAGCGCGACGAGCTTGCCGAGCGCCTGCATTGGAAAATACCCGCTCATATTCTTATTAAAGCTTACAGATACATAGAGGACTTAAACGAATATGAGGGTTTTACGAATATTACCAACTTCTTCAATCGGACAATAAAAGTGATCATGACGAAGAGGACGGGGCAGAAGATAAAAGGGAGTCAAAAAAGCGAACAAGAGTAATCGGCTTACATAGCCCTTTTGGTTTAATTCAGCAGCTTAAAAAGAATTACGGCTATACGCATGAGTATATACTTTGGGGGCAACCCTGGATATTATTCTTGTTAGAAATGGCAGACCAGCCGCAGACCGTAACCATGAGCGCCGAAGAGATAGAAAACGAAAATACACCCGTTGTCAGCTCTGCAAACGATGCTTTGCAGATGTTAGGCAGAAAAAAACAATAAGACAATGTTGGAGCCAGTAGAGATAGATATAAACATGAACCAAAACGTCAGCGAAGAGTCTGAGAGGGCGACGCAGGGCGTTAATGATATGACTAATTCGGTTGATGTTCTTGAAAAAGAAATAGCCCGACTCGAAAAGGTCGTTAAGGATATGTCTGTCGCCCTGGCTGAGCAAGAAAAGATTATAGAGTCTTCGAATGCTGATTTTGGCGAGTCCGAAAGCCGAATAGAGAGTATGCGGGAAGCTTTGGAAAAAACAAATAAAGAGCTTGCCACTTATCGCCAGGTAGCCGAGCAGGCAAGCGCTGCCGTATCTCAAGGGGCAGACGTTACCAGCGTAATGAATGATGTAACCGAGGCGCTGGCTGAGACTGAGGCAACCCTTACCGAGAACGCACAAAACCTTATAGATAATCAGAACGAGATAAACGACGCCCTGGACGATGGGGCTGAAAGTGCCGACACATACAGCGCGTCGAACCAAATACTTAGCGAAGCCCTTAAGCGCGTTGCTACTGCTTTGGGTATAGAAAATACTCAAGTAAGAAACGCGGTTACAAATGTGCATGTTATTACTGCCGCCAAAAAGGGCTGGTCGAAAGCCGTAAGTATTTTAACGACTAACCTGGGCTTGTCTACTATGGCAAGTAAAGCGCTTTTATTAACGGGTATCGGGGCGCTTGTCGTAGGTATAGGCGCTTTAGTCTTTGCCCTTAAGTCCTGGTATGATGCCAACGACGCGAATAAACGCGAAATGGAAAATCTAAACAGACTGAGTGAGCTTACGGCTAAAAATTTAGGCGATTTAAGAACAAAGTACGCACAGTTGCGCAGCGAATGGCAAGCCGCAGCCTCAGACCTAAAAACAAAAGAGGCTTTAGTATTGAAAAATATTGACGCGTATAACTCTTTCGGGGTTGTTATTCGTGATGTAAACGACGCTGATAAATTATTTACAGAAAATACGCCCGAAGTTATCGAAGCCATGAATAAGCGGGCGATGGCTGCCGCAGCTATTGAGCTGGCAGGCGAAAAATATAAAGAGTCCGTTCAAAAACTGATGGACGCCGAAGCCCGAAAAGACAACCCGACCTTTTGGGATAAGACAAAGGGTTATATGTCCTGGTTCGGTCTTCAATCGGCAGGCATACATGAGGACAGAGGCAAGCTAATAAAAGAGTGGGCAGAAAAGGGCGCGGCTGATGAAAAAACAGAGGCGGGCAAACTGGAAGCCGAAGCCCTGGACTTTATTAAACGAGCGATGGGCTGGTCTGATGAAGCAACTAAGGAACTCGAAAAAGCGGGCTTGGATAGTTCGGACAAGATTGCCGAGAACTCAAAAAAACACTTTGAAAATATACGTGACGCCAATCAAAAGATAATGGACTCTATGTCTAAAGATATGATAGGGTCTAAGGCGTGGAATGAAGCCAAAAAGAAACGAGACGAAGCGACTAACATGCTTACACTTTGGGATAAAACTAAGCCTGCCAAAACAAACCCCGAAGAGAAAGCAGCCGACAGCCTTGAGAAAATGTCTTACGATATTCAGAAAAAAATAAGTGACGCCCGCGTAAAAGCGATACATGAGGGCGCAGAACGTGAGCGCGCGGCGGCAAAAGCTGAATACGAGCAGACCCAGGCTGATATAGAACAGAAACTTAACAAAATAGCCGAGCTTGAGAAAAAGACGGGTAAGCCTGCCAAAGAACAACGCCTCGGTTTATTAGAACTTGACGTAGCGGCGACAAAACAATACGAGAACGAACTAGACCGTATAAACGCTCGCTCTAAAAAAGATATAGACAGTATCTTCGCCGAAGTGAATGCGCGTTTTGCCTCTGAGCTTGATAGAAACATAGCCGAGATAAACGGCTACTATGCCAGCCTTATAGCCGAAGCTGAAAAGGCGGGGGCTAGTATTGAAGAGGTGCAACGGCTGAAAGATGCCCAGCAAAAAGATATAGACCGCGCAGGCATTAACGACCAGCTACGCAAGGCAGACCTTGACGAAGCCCTCGAACTGGAAAAAGCGGCGAACCTTGAAAGTATAGGACTGACAACCATAGCCGAGCAGACCAAATATGAGATAGTAAAAAAATACCTGGCTGAGCGTATTAAACTATTGCGCGAACTGGGCGATGATTCGGCAAATAAAGAGGCTGATATTTTAGAGGAACGCCTCAAGGGTATGCAGTCAAAAACGGGGTCGAAAAGTATAACGGGGCTTGTCAATGGCGCATTATTTAAACAAGTTTCTAAAGGCTTTGAGCAGGCGGGCATGTCTGCCGAAGATGCCGAAAAGAAAGCAAGCTCATTGTTTGGAAGTGTGCAAAAAGGTGGGGCGACCGCTTCGGCTGTTATCGGCGAGGTCAAAGGCATGTTTGGCGGCTTAAGTGAAGAGTTCGACGCCGCACTTGACAGCCTGGGCAGCATTGCCGAGGGTTTTGCTACGGGCGGTATCGCTGGCGGTGTAATGGCTACCATCGGGCAAGGTATTAAAATGTTTTCTCATTACCGCCAGGTAGAGAAAGAACACCAAAAGGCACTTAAAGAACTTGCCCTGGCTAAACTCGAACTGCAACGACAATATAACCTCTTGCTACTCAAAGAGCAGCTTTATTATAAGCAAGGTAGCAGCATATTCGGCACAGACCAAATACGCAGCGCGGCTAACGCGATCAATACCTACCGCGATACAATGAAAAAGCTTAAAGAGGAAATGCAGGGCGACTGGACGCCTAACAAGCAACTCGAAAAGGCTTTAGAGAAACAAGTCTCAAAAGGCGGTTTCATAGGTGCAATTTACAAAGGTCAATTAGACGACTACAAGCTACATTTAGAAGCTTACAACAAAGGACTTGCAGCGCTGGCAGATGTAGATATAGTAACGGGCAGCAAGAAAAAGGGCGCTCTTTGGTGGCGTAAACGCGTAGATGTTTATTCGCCTTTGCTTGAGGTCTACGACGACTTGATAGATAAAGAGGGTAATCTAAACACGGCGCGACTTGAGGCGGTAATCGCCAACGAGAAAATGAGCGACGAGAACCGCGCCTTACTTCAATCTTTGTTAGACCTCGACGCCGCAGCCAAAGAAGCCGAAGAGCAGCTAAAAAGCTACTTAAGTCAAACTTTCGGGGGCTTGGGCGACTCGCTGGCTGATAGCATCGTTACGGCATTTAGGACGGGCGAAGATGCTGCCCTCTTATTTAAAGAGAATGTTACCAGCGTACTCGAAGACCTTTCTAAACAGATGGTTTTTAGTTTGTACCTAAAAGAAACATTCGACAAACTGGAAAAAGATATACAAGGCGCATACGAAGACCTCGCCAGCGATAAGCTGACAGAAAAACAACTATCTGAAAAGATAACGAATATACTGGGCGGGTTCTTTGGCGGTCTTGATGCAGACGTAGAAAAGGCAAACAAGTTTCTTGACGAGTTTTGGAAAAATGCAGAAGCTAACGGCTTCGACCGACCAGAGGGCGAACGCCAGGGAGCAACGGGCGGCTTTGCCAACGCTTCGCAAGATAGTATAAACGAACTGACTGGCGGCGTGTATGCCGTGCGTCAGATGGTGGGCGATATACGAAACGACAACCGCGAACAGCTACTTATTGACCGTACTATTTTGGGACAGTTGAATATTTTAGTTGAACGCTCCGAGTATTGGTTCTTTCTTTCAGACCTGGACGATATTAAAAAGAGCTTAAGCAGCATAGAGTCTTACGGCTTAAAAATGAAATTGTAAAATGAGGGGTAGTGTAATTATAAACGGCGTAGATATTGCGGACTTTGGGGCTTTTATTCTCAGAGGCGGCGACCATGACATATTGACCATGCCAGCGCGTACCGAACCGAAAAAAAACAACTGGTTCGAGTATGATGGTCTTGATGTCGATTTGTCTGAGGTGTTTTTTAATGCCCGCTCCCTGCTTATTCAGTTCTATTTATCAGCCGATAATAGCTTTGAATACGAACTAAATTTAAGCCTCTTTTCTTCACTGATTACAAGCGGATATATAAATTTATACAGTCGCGAATTTAATCGAACATTTAAATACCGCTATTTGTCAGCTACCGAATATAACCACAAAGGCGGGCTATATAAGCCAGGGGACAAGCGCGGGGCTTTTACAGTTAGCTTTTCGATGGATGACCCTATACAGTTATTTAAAGACCCAACCATTCTAGCTCCCAACTCTACCTATAAGCATGCTACTCATATATTGCTTAACGGTATAGACCTTGGAGAATTTGGTATTATTGTAAACGAAGCGTATAGCTCCATGCTTAAGCTCCCAGTCGTCAAGGCTCCATTAACCCGAAGCTTTGCTCGCCGTTCAGGATTATGGGCTTATCCTAATTCAAACCCTAGATTCGAAGCAAAGGAGATAGCTTTAAAATGTACAATGCGGGCTGATAGCCGTGAGGAATTTTACCACAATTACGAAGCACTTTTTAACAACCTCTCAAAAACCAAATCTTTACAAATCGAAAGTTATATCGGTGAAGCTGAATGCTATTACAGTAAGATGGAAGATTTTAAAAAAATGGGAGTTTTCTCGCGTGGTATATTGGTTTCTTTTACTCTTAAACTTATACAAATTGACGCGGGGCTAACCGTGTTTGTGCTTGGAGCTGAGGACGGCTCAGCTTTATTGACAGAAGCAGGCGAATATATTGAAATAACAAGATAGTAACTATGGCAAAAATTAAGATAATAAAAGGTTCAGAACTACCCATTGTAGAAGATATAAATAAGTCTACTTTTTTGGCTTATGAAAATAAAACAATAGGCTTAAAATCGGGGCGTATTGATTTTTCAAAGATGTCTCCTTTATTCGGCATTACACAAACTATTGATGATTCTACAACGACAGCCCCAGCAAGTAAAGTTATTAAAACGACTTTAAAGACGTTAAAACTGTCTGATAATCCTTTTGTTCCAGAAATACAAGGAAGTGCGGCAATGCCCGTTGAACAATGGCGTAACTTTATTTTGGGTTTAGAGCTTAATATAGAGTATAACCCGAATTTGTTTTACAGCCCCGCTATTGTTGTTAAAACAAGCAACTACATAGCTGTTAATATTTATTCGTCTGAGAATAGATGGACAAACCAAAACGCTAAAACAGTAGCAACTTTTCAAGTTGCGGGAGTGGGTGTCGTTGGTCTTACTAACGATTACGGCTCTATTGTTATTAATACAAATTTTGCGCCCGCATCATCGTTAGAGTCGCAATGGGCTGCTTATGCAGGGTTGTCCTCAAAAGTTTTTAATGCCGATAATAGCGAAAATATTAGATTGTTTAAGGCTCAAAATCAGCTATCAGAAACAAATAAACAGCTTGCAACAAAAAGCCCTATATCTGATAGAGAATATAACCCGTTTGATAAATCAATTCAGGACAGTACAAGTATGACAGTCGAACAATGGCGTAAGTTTATTTTGGGCTTAGAGCTTAATATAGCTTATAACCCGAATTTATTTTACAGTTTTACGATTGTTAATGTGAGCGACTCTAGTCTGAATATTTATATATGGAGTTCTAAGAATAGATGGACTAGCGACGAGGCTGTAAGTGTAGCAACTTTTAACGTTCCTAAAAATGGGGTGCAATATATTGAGAATGCATACGGTATAATTTGTGTCGATACAAACTTTGCGCCCGATGCAAATGTACAGTCGCAATGGTTTGTTTATAGCGGTCTTTCGGCTAGTGTATTCAATAAAGACAATAACGAGAATATCCGACTCTATAAGAGGACAAAAGAAATAACAAGTAATGTTTATGATGCTTTTTTGCCGCCTAAAATGTATGCAGTAGTAGGCAAAGAGTTTAATCTGTATTATGACACTTTCATTCTTTGCCCTGAGTATGGCAACGGGCAACCGCCGTTTATGTTCGATACCGAATGTGTAAAAGGTGCAATGGATAAACGCTCTTTTCGATTTACGCCGACAACCGCCGATGTTGGCGAGTTTGATTTTTCGCTCAGAATGTTAGACAAAAGTGGTAATGTCGTTAAAACGCTAACAAGTAAATTGGTTGTCGTTGATGCCGTTTGCCCCGATATTGAAAAAACTATTATTTGTATTGGTGATAGCACAAGCGATGACACGGCAGACGTAACGAAACAACTTCAATTAAACCTAGCTGAATGTAGCGGGGTTACACCTCTATTTTTAGGCTCACATCACCCCGCGCCGTACAAAAACGAAGCAAGAACGGGTAAAACGTATAGTTTCTTTGCAAATGGTGATACAGCTTACAGATTTAATTTTGAGGGTGTAGACCCGAACTTAGATACAAGTAATATTTACAAATTTAGGGGCTATTACTTTGATAATGTGAATAACGCTATCATGTTGATACACCGATGGAAAATTAACGCAGACGGCACGGGTTATGCTATCGGCTACCATTGGAACGCATTTACACCGCCGACAACTTTTCCCGCAATATTAAAGCCTACAAGTAGTAGTAACCCGACTTTGACCGTTACATCGGTTGATAAAATAAACTATTCGGTATTAAAGGATAACGAGGGCACAGGCGTTTTGAATTTCGGATATTATCGCACTGAAGCTTTAGGGCTTACAAGTGATAAAAAAATAGATATTTTGACAATGGATTGCGGTATTAATGACCTTTCGGGAGTATTGTTTACAAGCTCGCAAATAAATACAGTTGTCAATAATGCAAAGAAAATCATTGATGCTTTTATTACTGACAATCCAAATGGAAAAGTAGTCTTTTGCTTGCCTAAATCCCGAAATAGTGATTTGAGGTCTACAAGCCGCAATATGTTACGCTATAATATTTTCAATTTCAGTAAAAAAGCGGTTGAAACATTCGCTAATTATGAGGGTGTAATTATTTCACAAAGCGGCTTTGCGATGGATAGATTTTACGGTTATCCGTTAATTGAACAAAAGGTTGCAAGCAGGTACGAAGAAACGCTTTTGATGGCGAATAATGATGTACACCCACGCACAGAAGGTTATTATCAAATTGCTGACGGAATGACTGGCGCAGTTTTAGTGGCTTTAAAATAAAACAACTTTTATGGAACGATTTAAAATATTCAGCCATACTGGCGTATTATTGCTTGATGACTTTGTAGACGATAGTAGCTACCGCCTGCGCGAGATAATGGGAGACAACCGCCTTGAGCTTCGTTTCTCGTTACCCGAATTTATACAGATTGACGAGGGTTCATATTGCGATTTTATGACAGAGCGTTACTGGATGCCGCGCGCCCTGGACTATGTAAAAGAGCATAGCGAAAAGTTTACCTATACACTTAATCTTGAGGGGTCGTTATGGATGCTTAAAGCTACAAAGTTTAAATTCTTTGATTATCTGAATGAGGGCAACACGGTAAAGCCGACCAGCTCGTTTAAATTGAAGTTCCCGATCACGGCAACGCCACGAATGATAGCCGACTTGATTGTCGCCAACTTGAAACTGAAATACCCGCAATATCCGTGGGTAGTTGGCGAATGTATCGAAAGCGACCCTATTACGTTAGACTTCAATCACGATTTTTGTTTTGACGTCCTGGCTAAAACAATCAACGGGTTCAAAACAGAATGGGAGCTTGATAAATATACCCTGCATTTTCGCCGCGTCGAACGCCTGGATGCCAAGGGCAATAAGATTAACTTTAAGTTGTCTTACGGTTACAATAATGGTATTTTGGGCGGTATTCGTCGCATACAGTACGACAATACCAAAATAATAAACCGCGTATATATTGAGGGTGGCGAGCGCAATATAGACCGCTCAAGCTATGGGAGTGATACGCTTCTACTGCCTAAAAACAAGCGAATAACTTACGAGGGTATCGAATATACGACCGACGCATCGGGGTCGTATCTTGAGCGCGTTAAGCCCCTGGCTGGGGAAGACGATAGCCTTGATATTACAAAGTTTTACCCGCGCCGTGTGGGTACGGTATCAGCAGTAGAAGAGATAAACGACAAACAAGGCTTTTACAACATCATTGACAAGGATATACCCGAAGACCTCGACTTTTCAAAGATGGTTATAGAGGGTGAGACGATGACGGTTATCTTTCAGACGGGGCAGGTCGCAGGCAAAGAGTTCGACGTCAAGTATAACCATGCTAAGCGTAAATTTGAGCTAAAGCCGATTAATCAAAACGGGCTGATATACCCGCAAGGTAACATAATACCCGCAGTTGGCGACAAATACGCAGTCTTTCACATGCGCATGCCCGACAGTTATATCAGCGACGCCGAAAACGAAGCCCTGGACGAAACGGTAAAACATTTATGGCAAGGCGAGCAGGCACAATATTCGTATCGCTGGCAACTTGACGGTATATACGCCCGCCGCAACTGGGGCGAAATACGCGGCTACTTGAATATCGGCTATTTTGTTGAGTTCTCAGACCCTCAGTTCTTGCCCGAAGCGGTAGACGTGCGCATCGTGGCAGTTAAAGAAATGGCAAACGACCCGCAAAGCCCCGAAATAACGATAGCCAACAACGTAACCAGCAAAACAGTAGGCGCGGTAATAAACGAAATACCGACCGTAGAGCAAGCCGTAGACCGCAAAGACAGAGAAGTTTTAAACTTCGCCCGTCGTCGATGGCGAGATACGCAGGAACTTATTGATAACATTATGGGTATGTCTGATGAGTTTCAAGAAAACTTACTCAGCGCCTTAGTTTTCGAGGGTATGGTATTCAGAGCTGGCGCGCCTACTCTTCAATATCGTTTCTTGGCTGACGACTGGCAGACCTCAATAGAACCAGCTCTATACTTTGATAAGGCAAATAAAAAATTTCATTGCCCAGTTTCAAAGATTAAGCACGAAACGATAGAGATAGACGGTATTAAGCCTTATTGGACAGTACGCGAGTATATCTCAGACCATTTAGAAGCGGAAACCCCGTATTATTTATACCTCAAATGTTCTAAAGACTTGACGTTGGTAAATGGGCGATTGACTGGCGAAGCTGTTTTTTTAATATCTACCGACAAAATAAAGATAGAAGACCTCGACGGCTTTTATATGTTTTGGGTTGCTTTTATCAATTCAGAGAATGAAGAGGGCGACCGCTCCTTTACTACTATGTACGGACTTGCTGAGTTATTGCCAGGGCAACTAACGGTCGATACTATTCGCAGTTCTGACGGGGGTAGCTATTGGAAAGCTCTAAAAAATCAGTTCAAAATGGGCGATGGCAATAATAGCCTAGACTATAATATTACGCAAGAACATACGCTTACTATGACTAACGCCACGGTTCGCGAAGCGCTCAACGTGTACGGCGAGGCTTTTATAGCTGGCTTTCTGTTCTCAAACCAGGTTATAAAATCGAAAGCAACAACGGGCGATCTTAATGCGATGGTTCTTGATGGGCTAAACGGTTCTTTGCAATTCAATAACCATACAAAGCGATGGACTGAGAACGGCGACGAAGAAACGAAAAAGCAATATATACGCCTGGACTCAAGCAATGACGCAAAAGTAGAAGCCTATAACGTTACTGATGGCGATTACGCTAGTCTTTCGTCTCAAGGTGTATTTGCGAACCGAGCGGGCATTAATACCCTGCCAGTATCGGCGGGTATTGATATGAAAGCAGCTATTGCAGGGCTTGGTTATGGGAGCATGGATAAGGAGTGGTGGACGGGTGACTGGGGTATAGTTGGCGTATATGGCACAGCTCACAATAAATCAAACAACCCAACCCCAGCCTATGGCGGTTGGTTCGACCAGTTGAGAATAAACGGGCAAATTCTTAGTATGATAAGCTTAAGCGGCGATGGTGGAGAAACGACCAGGCTAACCCGAAATACATCTTTTGTTTTGGGAAACTCTAAAGGCGTACAACATATTTACCTGCCGACAAATGCTTACAGAGGTACGGTTATTTGGTTCAAACAATGGTGGACGGGCTATATGCGTATATATGCGCCACTCGGTCAAAGATTGTTCGACGATAGCACGGAGAACGAATATATTGACGTTGGCGAGGGCTGGACTGCTATGTGTGTATATATTGGCGAATGGGGTTCAGATGGTGTGCCTTATACTGGTACTTGGATGCTAAGTAAATTCAAATTTTAATTTTTTATATATACTGTATATGCAGTAACAAGCTCAAGCTTTTTATTGGTAGAGTTTATTTGTAAACTATATGTAGTTCCATCGCCTATAATACCCTCTCCATGTATAGTTATTTTATCCTTGTCGCGCTTCCATGTGTGGTCGAAGTCTTGCGAACATCTTTTATGTAGAGCGCTGCCGTCAGTCTTAAGCTCATAAGTGATTTTTGAAAAATTGCAATCATAACTAATAGGATTGCCGTTTTTGTCAATCGCTTTGCTTAGCGTGTAAGTTCCTGCTATCTGTTCATTGCTTAAGCTTAAAACGGGGTTTGTGTTGTCGGGACTTTCGCTATTGTCGTCAGAGCATGATAATAACATGAAAAAAGGAAGTAATAATAAAAGTGAGAGCTTTTTCATGGTCTTTAATTTTTTAGATAAATATTAGTATTAACAATTCAAAGATAATAAACTTTTTAGATATGCGAATAATTGAAAACAAACTACTGCCGACTAAAGGCTTTGCCGCTATTAATCTGTTCGGCTTAATATTCGTTCGCTATGGCACTCAGCTCAGCGACAGAACTAAGCGCCACGAAGCTATACACACCCAGCAAATGAAGTATATGCTCTATGTATTCTTTTATTTGTGGTATGGGGTAGAATGGTTAATCAGATTGATACAGTACGGTAATGCAAAAGAGGCTTACTATAATATCAGCTTTGAGCGTGAAGCATACGCCAACGATAGACAAAGCGACTACCTCAACACTCGCAATCCTTACGCCTGGACGAAGTATATAAAAATAAATAAGCCCCAATAAAAGGGGCTTTAAAGTATATTTAAAAGGCGTTTAAAACAATCAAAAGAAAAGGCATTATTTTATATTTTGCGTACATTTAGATTTTAAAACGTGTACTTTAAGTTTTTGCGATTATACTTTCATGAAATGTTTGATCATATACGTTTTGTGAAAAATAGAAATTTACAACATCGGTTATACCATTCTATTAGTTCGTCTATATAGACTACTAATAGACACTACTCAAATACCAGAGGATAGAAGTTCGGGAGCTTATCTAATCAGAGTAATTTCTATGATTATGACGAAGTATACACCCTTTATTTCTAAAACAGTTATTTAGACAGCCGGGGGAGATTTATTTCAGATAAGATAAATGGAGTAAAACTAATGCATCAAAAGAAATAGCACGTTCTGATATTTGGCATTTCTACAATATAATTTAACACAGGTAGAGGAATAATTTAAAAGACCCTTGATTATTCCATTAAAATATTTCTACAAGTTCGGTCTTGATCAATCAATTAATTCTGTCAAAATAGACCCTAATTTCTTTTTCATTTAATCTTTTCATTAGCCAATTCTTTATTTTCTCCTGATCGTTCTTTGGAAGAATGCGTTTAGATGTGATCATAAATACACCAGTTTTCGCTCTATGCAAAGTATCATTCTGGGTATAGATATATGATTGGGCATACGAACAACTCTCTATATGAGGGTATAAAGGAGTCAACTCAGACAGTAATTGTTTGCCTATAAGATATTGGCTTTGTATACTGTCTATTTTTTGTTTATAATCAGCAATTTCTACATTTAAGCGGACTATTTGTTGCCGGGACCTCTCTTCTTCAGACTGAGCTTTTAGTCTATCCTTAGCTATATCATTATCTATGGCCAACCCTTGTTCTATTGTTATTTTCGCATCATCTAAAGAGAATAAGCTTGCCTGACCGATAATTGCATCTTTGTCTTCTTCTGTCAACGAAGATCCGCCGTATACCAAATTAATTTCTTTCCTGTTTGCAGCAACCTCATTGTTTAATAAATAATTCCCTTTGTATATTCCTACATAACGTGTATATTTTTCGGCATTTACTCTGAATTTCTCATTCTGGGACATCCGGTAACCCAAATATATACTGGGCAATATGATTATAATAAGAACGATTGATAAGCCCTGATTGATACGATTCTTTCTTGTCTCACTTATGTTGGTATCTCTGATCGGAAACTTCAACATTTGAGAAATTAAAACCGAAGCATAAGCAATACAAACAGTGTTGATGGTAAACAGATAGAATGCTCCATAGAAAAAAGAAAATTGGAGCGTAGCTAAACCGTAGCCGGCTGTACAGAGAGGTGGCATCAAGGCCGTAGCAATAGCAACACCGGGAATAACATTTCCTTTCTGCTTACTGCTGATTGCTATAATACCCGCAAATCCACCAAATAGAGCAATTAAAACATCATAAATCGTCGGACTGGTTCGGGCTAAAAGCTCTGAATGGGCTGTATGAACGGGGGTTATCGAAAAATAAACAGTGGATGCTATAAGGCTGGCCAGCACCGCAAAACCAAAGTTCTTTAATGACTGACGAAGCAATCCAAAATCATGAATAGCAATACTGTAACCCATTCCATTGATTGGCCCCATCAGTGGAGAAATAAGCATGGCTCCTATTATCACAGCGGTTGAATTGGTATTAAGCCCTACGGATGCTATGATTATCGCGCAAACTAATATCCATATATTCGTCCCCTTGAACGAAATACCCTGTGTTATCGAATTATGGATTTCTTCAAAGTCTTCGGTTTGCTTTTGCAGACTAACGTAAGTGACTACTTTTCGTATGAAGTTATACATGCTATATATTATTAGTATTCAGACTATACACCTGATTTGAATAACCATGGAAAAGATACTTCTTTTTTATCAATTATATATTTACCAATCACACTTTTTCTATTTATGATTTTTGTTCTTGCTTATAAACTGTTTAATATCTTTGTTAGATCCATAAACAACCAAGATATCATTTTTTTCTAACATGGTATCGGGTGTTGGTATACCTTGAACGTCGGCAACAACTCTGGTTTTCCCTATTATGCTCTTCTTTTCTACATTTTTGATAACAGTCAACACGAGCATATTATATTCCTTACGAAAACCGATTTCTTCGATTGTCTTTCCAACAAGAATATCCGGCACTACAATCTCTACCATGCTGTAATTCTCATTTAACTCAAAAGAATCTACCATTCCCCGAAGCGTTAGTTTCTTGGCCCATCTTTCTGCGGTTTCTTCTTCCGGCCGGACAATCTCATGTACGCCGATTGCCTGTAAAACATTTTCTTGCAGAGGATTAAGAGATCTTCCTATAAGCCGTTTTACATTCAGGTTTTTAAACATGGCTGTCGCCATTATATTAGCACCTTGATCTTCTCCTATACAGACAATGACCACATCTGTATTCTTCAAGGGTAATGTTTCTACTGCAGCAGCATCTGTTACATTCAAACATGCAACATGTGTTATTTTATCTTTCAGTTCATTTACCCGTTGCATCTTTGTATCTACTCCGATTACCTCATTGCCCTGTGATGCTAACTTCTCAGCAAGTGAAGAACCGAATACACCGAGTCCGACAATAATATATTTCATTCTTTCTTCTTTTTAATTAATCAGTATCTCCTCCGATGGATAAGTATAATTAGACATCCTCACTTGCTTAAAGAAAGCAATAAGCAGCGTGAGTGTTGTTACACGTCCTATAAACATCAGTATTATCAGCACCAGTTTACTGGCAGAACTTAAACCGGGAGTTATCCCCAGACTCAGCCCGACTGTACTATAGGCCGAAACCGATTCAAATATAATATCTAATAGCCGCAAGCCTTCATCAAAATAGGAAATAAGTAATGAACCTATCCCCAAAACAACAACAGAAAGTGTCATCACCGCAAAAGCTCGTCTTATGGATGTTTCTGATACCTCCCGACTATACACCTCAATATTCTTTCGCCCTTTGGCCAAACTGATAAAGTTCAGAACGGCTATTGCAAATGTACTGGTTTTTATACCTCCTCCCGTAGAGGCAGGAGAAGCTCCGATCCACATCAAGATGATTATAATAATGAGTGACGATAGATGTAACTGATTAAAATCAACTGAATTGAACCCTGCTGTACGGGGCGTTGTCGCTGTAAATAGTGCTGTGACGAATTTCCCGATTCCCTGATGAGAAGCCAGTATATTATTATACTCGTTGATAAAAATAAGGATGGTTCCGATAACAATTAAAGAGATAGTTGTAACCAGATTTATCTTACTTCCCAGTTTCATCACCCAAGGCTTGTAAACGTCTTTTTTATGATTGAAAATCTGTAAGAATGTTCTTCTGATTAAATGTTTCAGGTATTTCAACAAATTGATTACAATCGGGAATCCTAATCCTCCGAGAACAAAAAGGAATATCAGGCTCAATTGGAATCTGTAGTTATCCACATATCCGTTTTCCATGATACCATGGGGCAATGTGGAAAAGCCTGCATTACAAAAAGCGGATATGGAATGAAATACTGAAAAATAAATCCGATCACTCAGACCAGGCATCAAAGCAGAACTTAAACTAGTAAAAATAAAGAAAGCCCCGACAGCTTCAATACCAACTGTTATAATTAATATCCGCTTTAAGGTCTTAAAAATTTCATCAATCTTCTCTATGTTAGAGATATTGCCCATCGTTAATTGATCCTCATAAGACGAGCCTCCCTTAAAGAAGTAGCTGAAATAACTGGCAAAAGTCAATATACCTAAACCGCCGGCCTGAATCATGACCATGATGACTGTTTGTCCGAACAGTGTAAAATCTTTACTTGTATCCAGTGCTACCAGACCTGTTACACAAACTGCACTCGTTGTTGTAAAAAGAGCATCTATCAGGCTGATGCTCCCGGTTGTGGATACCGGTAATAACAGTAAAATTGTCCCGATAAGAATCAGTCCTAAAAAACTGAGAACAAATAAGCGAGCCGGGTTTAATCCTATATATTTTATTCGGGATAACATTATTTATGCTTTACGGAACGGCTTAATGTGATATATCCTAATACTCCGCCAATGATAGAAGCTGCAAAAATACCAATCTTGGCTTGTACCATATATTCGGGATGAGTGAATGCCAAAGAAGTGATAAATAGCGACATGGTAAAACCAATAGATGCCAGCAAACCTAAACCAAACAGATTACGGACATTCATCCCTTGAGGGAATGGTGCGACTTTCAGCTTTATCAACAAAAGAGTAAAGCCAACCACACCTAACACTTTGCCCAATAGTAGGCCTAGAGCTACGCCTAAAGCTATATTCGTACTGAATAGTTGCTCAACATCAATATTGAGTGAAACCCCGGCATTGGCCAGAGCAAATATCGGTATGATAACAAATGTCACTAAAGGATGCATTCGATGTTCTAAGCGTTGCAATGGCGGAATGGCTTTATTGGTATCTATTTTTATTTCTTCCAACAAATGCAACTGGTCATTTGTAAGCGTCGGAATTTCGTTTTTAGGATCAACCTCCCTGAATTTATTCAGATAGTTCTTTATCCGTTCCACAAATAGATTCTCTCTTATTTTCACATCTGCAGGAATCATAAAGGCGGCAATAACAGAAGCTATTGTAGCATGTACTCCTGATAAGAGAAAAGATGTCCACACTCCGAGAATACCAAATATGGCGTAGAACAAAATACTCCGCACACCCATTTTATTGCCAACGAACATAATAAGAGCAAAGCCAAAACCAATAGCAAGGCTCATAAATGAAATATCGGATGTATAGAAAAATGCAATAACCAAGACAGCCCCCAGATCATCAACAATAGCCAATGCTGTTAGAAACACTTTCAGTGATAGTGGTATTTTACTCCCTAACAGATACAAAACACCCAATGCGAAAGCAATATCGGTTGCCATCGGTATTCCCCATCCGTGATGAACTTCTCCTGATGGATTCAGGATAATATAGATAAGTGCGGGTACGAGCATACCGCCGATTGCTGCACCGATAGGCAAAAGGGCTTTACGCGGATTGGATAATTCTCCTCCTACAATCTCCCTTTTGAGTTCTAAGCCCACTACAAAGAAGAAAACAGCCATCAGCCCGTCATTGATCCAGTGATGAATGCTATATTCAAAGAATGGAATGCCATCAAATATAAATCCCAGTTTATGCTCCAATAAATGAAAATAGTCTTCCGACCATGGGGAATTAGCTAAGATCATAGCAATGATAACACTCAGCCCGAGGACTATACCTCCGGCCTTTTCCTGTAATATAAATCGCTGAATGGGTTGAACCACCTTATCGATAGCTTCTTTTTTTTCTCCTGTCATCTATCCGGATTTTATGGAAATGTTGAATATTTTAATAAACATCAAAAATAATTTATTTTTTTCGACTAGAAAAAATATTACCGATTAACTCTATTTTAATAGGCATAGCATACTTATAATGAGTCATTAAACATAAATTAACTTTTAAACAAGCTCTAATTTTACTACTTTTGTTCCTAATACTGGAAAATCCGGTACTGTTCAGGAGTGGTTTTATTATTAGTCTATTACCTTTCTTTCTATATCCTGAACTCTTTTTTTAATCTTATATGACCGAGGAACTATTTATATCATTTGTAATGATGAGTTCTGCTATTGAGGTATATTTTAGATGCTTTATTTAGCATATATTTTTATTTCTCTACCATAATGAATTAAATAGTCTTATTTAGAAAAACATGTCAAGATTTGTTCCCGTTATTATTTATATCTTTTTTTCTTCCAATCTTAATATTTGGGCATCGGATGGGGAGCCTCAAAAAAAAACTATAAAAATAGGTGGAGCTGTACGGTTTAATATTGCTTCAGAAAACTATGAATCTGCTGCTAGGCCTTTAGATTCTTATATTAAATTAGATACATGGTTTTTGTCAGTAGATGCAGGATATGAGGATTTTGATTTAAGTTTTCAATATAGGCTTTATCCCGGATCAAAAGCACATTTTATACATCATGCCTATGTTAGATACAGGTTAAATGATAGTTGGTATGCAAAATTAGGAGTTTTTCAAAAACCATTTGGAATAGCGCCGTCTGCATCTCATTCTTGGTGGTTCCAACTTCCATATTATATGGGACTGGAAGATACTTACGCAACCGGCATAGGTGCTGAATACAAGATCGAGAAGCTATCTGTTGATATGGCATATTTCAGACAGGCTGCACCAAAAGGTTTCTTAAGTTCAGAGTATGAAGATAATACTGTAGGAAACAGCCGTTTTTCATATGCTGTTGTTCCTACAACAGGGCTTACTGGAGCTAACAGAAGTAAAGCTTCCATCCGCGAACTAGACCAATTTAACATGCGTATATGTTATCAATTGACAGAGATCGCAGAAGTTGGCTTATCCGGACAGTTGGGTAGTATCTATAATGAGACCTTAAATAAAAGGAAATGGAACTTGTCCTGGGCGATACACTCAGTATTCAATTATCGAAGATGGAATTTAAAGGCTGAAATTATTGGGTATAATTATAAATCTCAAAATGACAAAGGAGAACTTTTAGATGCCGTACAAATGGCTGCTTATGGCTCTCCTTATGATGTGGCAAGCAAAGGATTTGTATACCTGGCAGGAATATCATATACTATTCCTATAAAAAGGAAATTCATAAAAAGTATAGAAGCATATGTAGATTACTCAATAGCTGACAAAAGTAGAGCCGGATATAACAATACTCATCATTTAATACCCGGAGTATCCATTGCTTCGGGACCTATTTACACATACATAGATATGGCTATAGGAAAGAATCATCCATGGCTTACGAGCAACTTTGGAGAAGGACTTGCACAAGATAGCGATAATGCCAGATGGAATAGCCGTTTTAATATAAATATCGGATATTATTTTTAAAATTAACACATTACAACAAGTAAAAATAAAACAATATATAATATGATAAAAAGCAAATTACCTTTTCGAACGACATTAACCAAATCAGTTGCTCTACCAGGGCTAATTGTTATACTTTTTGTATCCCTTTATTGTGGCTTCTTCCCTGAACAAGCCAATAAATCTCTGTCGGTTGTGAAAACCTATTTTTTTAACAACCTGAGTTGGGTTTATGTATTGATGGTAACTTTGTTCGTTCTATTTCTTATTATTATAGCTTTAAGTAAACTTGGTAATATTCGCTTAGGTTCGGATAATTCCCGGCCCAAGTATAGCTTCTTTTCATGGATAGCAATGCTGTTTGCAGCCGGTATGGGAATCGGGCTTATGTATTTCGGTGTGGCAGAAACAATGTCTCATTATGCAAATCCGGCTATAGACGATACGCTTCAACGAGCAAAAGAAGCCCAATTATACACTTTTTTCCATTGGGGAATACATGCCTGGGCCATATATGCTGTGGTGGGATTAGTACTGGCTTATTTTGCCTATCGTTATAAATTGCCGTTGGCAATACGAAGCGGTTTATATCCTTTGTTGAAAGATAAAATATATGGGCCAATCGGAAATATTGTAGACACTTTTGCGCTATGCAGTACATTTTTCGGAATTGCGACAACTTTGGGATTTGGTGTTGTACAGCTAAATGCAGGATTGCAAAGTATAGGATTGGTGCCAGAGAACAGTTTTACATTTCAGGCTATTATCGTTATTGTAGTCATGGGTATCGCTATATTTTCAGCTTTTACAGGCGTGGATAAAGGTGTGAAGCGATTAAGTGAACTGAATCTGTCTCTCGCTTTTATTCTGATGGTATTTATTTTGATTGCAGGACCAACAATATATATACTTAGCACCTTTAGTGAAGGTATCGGTTATTACATCAGTAATTTAACAAATCTGACCTTCAATACTTTTGCCTATGAAACAGAAGCTCAGGGCTGGTTCTCGGGCTGGACAATTATGTATTGGGCCTGGTGGATATCATGGTCTCCGTTTGTAGGGTTGTTTATTGCACGTATATCGAAAGGGCGTACCATACGTGAGTTTATTATAGCTGTACTACTGATTCCTTCCTTATTCAATTTCTTATGGATGACTATATTTGGCAGTAGTGGTGTTTGGCTGGATAAATTCGTAGCAAATGGAGAGTTGAGCCTATTGGCGAACGATCCGGATACTCTCCTGTTTCGCTTTTTTGAATATTTTCCATTTACAGGCTTATTGAATATAATAGCAATCTTGATGATTGGGGTTTTCTTTGTTACTTCAGCAGACTCCGGTATATTGGTTATGAACAGTATAGCATCCGGTGATAAAAAGAACTCGCCGAAGTGGCAAAATATATTTTGGGGTGTACTACTCATCATTCTCTCTCTTACACTGCTTCGGGCAGGAGGTCTGGCCTCACTGCAGACGATGACTCTCATTTCCGCATTACCCTTTGGGTTGAGTATGCTACTCTTATGTTTTTCTTTATGGAAAGCTTTGCAAATCGATCATTTATTTCATAATACCAAACTGCCCTATGGTAGTATCGCATGGGACGGGAGCAGATGGAAGGAACGGCTGAACAGAATACTAACCTTTTCCCACAAAAGAGATGTCAAGGACTTTTTGAATGGCACGGTAAAAGAAGCATTCGGCGAACTTCAGCAAGAGTTATCCGAAAATGATATTGAAGCTCAAATAATAACAGGTAAAAACACTGCTCTATCCATAGAGTTATTTATAAGGCATGATAAAATACGAAATTTCCGATATGGTGTCGTTGCTGAGCCTCAAACGATCTCGGAGTATATGATCGAGGAAGAGAATACTCCGAATGTTGATATGGAAACGCCTTATATACCGATTACCTATTTTAATGATGGGCGTAAAGGAAATGATATACAGTATATGACAAAAGAGGAAGTGATAGCTGATGTCCTCAGAGAATATGAAAGATTTATAAGTCTCATCTCTGATGATAAAAACGAATTGCTTATTATTGACAAGTAGATAAACCTGAAAAAGAAGGCTGTGAATAAATTGATAGATTCAGGAAGGAATGATCGTCCTGAATCCATTTATTTGCAACCATATTCTTTAAACTTTGCTATTTTATTCCTGTTACAGTAATCGAATAAATGCCGACATTTCCCGCTTTGTATTTGGCTATCGTTGATTCATCTAAATGCTCCTGTAAAACATCATCAGGAATGGCAACTGTTTTTGTTCGTTCAATCTTTATATCAGTAAAATTAACCTTTTTGATCTCTCCTAAATAATCGTCCTTTTGTATCGCACTGGCAATACAACCCGCATACAAGGAAGCATTATCTGTAAACTCTTTAGGGAATACGCCATTCAGCACAACATCAGAGATACAAAAATGACCTTCTTTTTTCAATACACGATATATTTCTTTAAATATTTTATTTTTTTCGGGTAATAAATTCAAGACACAATTACTTACTACAACATCTATGGAACTATCGGGTAAAGGCATATTTTCAATATCTCCTTCGATAAATTCGACATTGGTATATCCTCTTTTAGTTGCGTTCTTTCGTGCCTTTTCTATCATCTGTGGCGAAAAGTCAATGCCGATTACTTTTCCTGTTTCCCCAACTTCTGCTCTGGCTATAAAACAGTCGTTACCTGCACCTGAGCCTAAGTCTAAAACTGTATTACCTTCTTTAATGCCTGCATACTCAGTAGGTAGTCCACAGCCTACACCTAAATCAGCATCTACTTCATACCCTTTAAGCCCGCTGTAATCTTCGCTCATGATCGTAAAGACCTTTTTTGAAGGAGTCGCAGGATTCGTTCCACAACAGCAATCGGATTTTAAAGCATCGCTATTCAAAGCCAGTTCGCTATATCTCTGTTTTACCAAAGCTTTCTTTTCTTCGTTTGTATTCATATTAAAAGTATTGTAGTTATTTTATTTATAATATTTCTTTCTGAGCCAAAAGGCAATGTTCACCAACAGTATAAGTACAGGCACTTCAACTAATGGGCCTACTACGCCTGCAAAAGCCTGCCCGCTATGCAAGCCGAAGACTCCTATTGCAACTGCGATAGCCAGCTCAAAGTTATTACCTGTAGCTGTAAATGCGATTGAAGCGTTTTTATCGTAAGATACACCCATTAATTTGCCCGCAAAGAAGCTGAGGAAGAACATCACCACGAAATAGATTAATAACGGTATGGCTATGCGCACTACATCCAATGGTATTTGTACAATTAGTTCCCCTTTGAGACTAAACATTAACACAATGGTAAATAATAACGCAATCAGGGTAATTGGCGATATGGCAGGGATAAACTTATCCTTATACCATTGTTCCCCTTTTATTTTAACCAATATCAAACGGCTTAAAATACCCATTAGGAAAGGAATACCTAAATAGATAGCAACTGTTTCAGCTATTGTACCTATGGATATATCTACGATTGCACCTTCAAATCCAAATAACGGTGGTAGCTTGGTTACGAATATCCACGCATAGAAACTGTAAAAGAATACCTGAAAAATACTGTTCAGGGCAACAAGTCCCGCACCGTATTCTGTATTACCTTCTGCCAGGTCGTTCCATACAAGTACCATCGCAATACACCGTGCAAGACCTATGAGGATAACCCCAACCATGTATTCGGGATAATCGTGTAAAAAAAGAATGGCAAGTAAGAACATTAAGACAGGCCCGATAATCCAATTCAGGACTAACGAGACAGTCAGTATTCTGACATTCTTGAAAACTTTCGGCAGTTGTTTGTAATCTACTTTTGCCAATGGCGGGTACATCATCAGGATAAGACCGATAGCCAGAGGAATGTTTGTTGTCCCGCTCGACATGGAATCTATATAACCGCTGAATGAGGGAATAAAATAACCCAATCCTACACCGATAGCCATTGCAAGGAATATCCAAAGGGTTAAGTTCTTATCTAAGAAACTCATTTTCTTTTTACTCATGACCTTTTATCTTGCTTGTATATAGTTCGTAAAATGCTTTTTTGATTTCATCCCTTACCCTGATATACTCGGATTGAATAAATCCGGGTGTTCCTGTAGCTTCGGAAGGGTCGTCAAAGCCGATATGCAGGCGGTTCTTTACTTTTCCCGAGAATGCAGGACAGCTTTCATTTGCACCACCGCAAACGGTTATCACATAATCCCATTCATCATTCATATATTGCTCTACACTATCGGATGTATGGTGCGAAATATCCACCCCTGCATCCTGCATGACTTCTATTGCCTTTGGATTTACTTTTCCGCTTGCTTTTGTCCCTGCCGAATAAACAGACAATGAAGGATCGAATGATTGTAAAAATCCGTGTGCCATCTGGCTACGGCAACTATTTCCTGTACACAGAATTAAAATTCTCATATTGTTTATAATTTCGCGTTTACACTAACAGTTCCTGTTTCGTCGAATAACGAATGCTTGTCTTAAAAAAATATCAGGATAAAACTTTTGACATTTTATAGTTTGTCATGGAAATACCAATGCAAACGGTCTGTTGTTCCAAAATAACATAGCCTTTTTTTGAGAAGAAAGGTTGGGCTGTAATACTGACATCAGCAGTTATTTCTGAAATATCTTTTAACCGTGCATATTCTTCAATCTTTTTAAGTAAGAATGAGGCAACACCTTTTCCCTGATAGTCCTTATGAACAAACATAGAATTTAGATACCCTGATAATTTTAGCACAGCGAACCCTAATATTGTATTATTTTCCTCGGCAAGTATAAAGTATTGCTCATTAATACGTTCCTCCCACACACTCGCTTCTTCTCCTCTTGCAGCCCAACACTCGACCTGTTCAGGAGTATAGTCTTTCAAGTTGACTGAAAGGATAGTTGAACGGAACAGTTCTTTAATAGCAGGGATATCTTTTTTACTTGCAAACCTGATATTCATAATATTAGCAAATATCATCTGTTTTCTGTAATTGAGTAAAAAAGCCACTAAATAGTTCTTTGGCTTTATTCCAGTTCTCGTTATTGATACAATATTTCACGGTGGGTAATGTAATTGTTCCCTGAATCAATCCTGCATCTTTTAACTCGTTCAGATGTTGTGACAGTGTACTTTTAGCGATAGGTAATATCTCCGACATATCGCCATGATAGCAGCATGACTGATTGGCAAGCATTTCAAGTATGGCGATACGAATAGGATGCCCTAATGCTTTAGCAAAACGGGCTAATTGTTCCTGATCGGCTGTTAATTCTTTCTTTGACATAGATTCGATATTTATTGTTCGCAAATATACGAATATTTATTTTGTAAATTATCTTAGAGAAAAATATATAGATATTAATTTAAAGTTCTTAAAGAGGAACGAAAGAGGAAAAGTTTTTCAGTACCTTAACTTTCACTATATAGTATCATTTTTTTTTACTGCCACATAAATTCTATTTGAAGATGAAAATCTAAGAAATTCAGTTCTCTAAAACGAAAATTTTATATCTTTACAAAAGATAAGTTGCTCTTTATATATCGAGAAAATTAAGCATATCTAAGAACTAAGCTGGTTTCTAAATAGTTACCTGTGGACAAAAATGATTTCACAACTAGCTGTACTTCAACAAACTAGAAATGACTATTTGTCTTAAACAATGAGTTGTAAGTGTTTTATTTATAAAACATAAGTCAGCTATTTCTTTCAAATAAGCATTATGCTTTTGATTACTATATATAGGGAGTAAAACATTATTAGTTTTACAATAATCATTGTTGTAGTATTTTTCTATTATTCTAAGAGGCATATTCAATAATACTACATTCGTTGCTATTCCAGTTTTTTGTCTGACTGTTCTTATCCAATAATTACCTTTATTATCTCTTTCTATATGATTCCTTGTTAGCTTCTTAGCATCAATAAAAGATAAACCTGTGAAGCAACAGAATATAAATATATCCCTCACTATATCTAATCTTTCAACAGAAAAACTCTTTTCTATAATTCTATTTAATTCATCTTTAGTTAGAAATATAGGAGTTGTTTCTTCTGCTTTGATACTGATGTTTAGATTTTCTTCCTTTTCAGTAACTAAATCCTTTTTAATAGCTTCTCTAATCATTCTAGCTATGCTTCTAACATATTTTACAACAGTATTATGCTGGCATCTTCTTTCAGCTTTCAGATAATAAATAAACTCTGGAATTATGTTTCCATTAAATTCATCCAGATATAAATCAAGCTTATTATTCAGCCGTAAATACTCATTAAATAAGTCTATAGTTGTTCTGTATCTCTGTATGGTTGTACCTGCCAATTCTATATCTTTAAGTCTCTCAATCTTATCTAAATATTCATTAAAAAAATCTAATACTTTTTTTATTTTCTCAACCTCTCCATATAGGTATAGATTTTTGACTTTTAAGGCTGTAACTGTATCTCCTTTCTTTTCAATAGATAGATGGCATTGGTATATTTGATTCCTTACATTTTCAATAAAACTATTGATTTCTATAGCTAAAGGGGTGTTACCTTTTACTCTTTCTTTTTGTTTATCCCATAATTTAGGATTTATAGACCTATATAAAGAACATTCTGTCCTTTCCTTTGCAATAGTTAATCTTAGGTATATAGGATATTCTCCATTTTTTAAAGCTCTTGATTTCTTTAAAATAAAGGATAAGATAAATGTATTACTAATCATAATTTTAGAATTATGAGAGCATTTACAATTTAGATAAGTGATTGATATTTAAAACATAAGTATATCAAGTGAGAACAGATTTAATTCTTCTTTTTGTTCTCACTATTTACTTAAACAACTCACTTTGTCTTGATGTATAATAGGGAAGTAAATGAGAATATCCAATGAGTATTAAACTTCCATTTATCCAATTCAACTCTGTAATACAGTTAGTTAAAGCTTAAGCAAGCAAAGTTTAGATAATAAAAAAAAGCAGCTAATATTTCTATTAACTGCTTCTTGGCGGTATGGACGGAAAGCCACCTTTTTAGGTTAATTTGCTCTGTTTCAATGCATTACCCTCTTGTTTTTCTTAAGGGGGTACAGTTTAGGTTAGAATCTCCTAACTAACTGATTTTCAATACGTCAACTACTCGTCGCTTCAAGCACCTTGTTTAGCGTAATGGACGAATTTTGAGATAAAGTCGTTAGACCGCTAATTTTCAGTGAATTAATATTTCAAAGACACTTATGGAGTACAAATTAGGTTAGCATTTTATTACCTACTGTTTTTTGGCAGTTCTGGCTGCCATTGGCATCAATTTGTCTGCATAAGATTCAGGTTCAAAGTTACAACTATTTTTGAAACTACCAAAGCATTCTGAGTTTTAACTACTTAGCTTTAGTGCAAGGTGCAAGTTTATCTATATATAGATACTTGCACCTTGCACTAAATGCTGATTTGAATAAAAAATTGGTTGATAGGCTATATGTCTTATCAAAATTGTTATATTTGCATATTATAACATCAAACTTTTGACTATAAAACGCAAATATGACTGGTAAAAATACGATAAACAGGATTAAGGTTGTTTTGGCTGAAAAGGGCAAAACCAATCGCTGGTTGGCTGAACAGATCGGAAAGAATGAGGCGACTGTTTCTAGATGGTGTTCCAACAAAGCACAACCTAGGCTTGAAACGCTATTGAAAATCGCTCGCGTTTTGGAGGTGGATGTTAAAGAGTTACTGAACCAAACACGTGGAGATGTCCAGTTTATCAAAATTCAACAATCATAAAAACCCGAAAAAACAATATGAATAGCAAGGATAGAGCAGATCTCATAAAACGGATAAGTGACATTGAAGGACTAACAGACAAAGAACGAAGTGCTTTGCTGGGCTTGCTTCGCGAAAATAAAACGTATGGCTTGGTATAAGAAGATAAGCCGGAAGATATAGAAGAACGTCTCCGTGACGAATTGCCCATATTAACCGAAGTTCCGGAACGAGCAATTATAAGTGAAGACAAGGACGCACCCAATCACATTCTTATTGAGGGAGATGATTTGGAGGCACTGGCTACACTGGTTTATACGCATGAAGGGAAAGTTGATGTCATCTATATTGATCCGCCATACAATACAGGGAATAAGGATTTTATTTATAACGATAGATATGTGGATAAAGAAGATTCTTACCGACACTCGAAATGGCTCTCCTTTATGAGTCGCCGTTTGAAGATTGCAAAACGCTTGCTTTCTGATAAAGGTGTTATTTTTATTTCTATTGATGATAATGAAGCTACTAATCTTAAGATGTTATGCGATGACAATGAGTTATTTGGTGAAAAAAATTTTATATCTCAAATGATTTGGCAGCAAGGAAAAAAGAGCAGTGGCAATTTGATTGGGATCAATCATGAATATATGTTTCCAGTATAAAGTGTTGGCAGTGCCAATGCATCATCTTCTTCCTTTTCTTCATCCGGTGCGTTCAATACGGCACGCCAGCCCGGAACAAGAATAATACTTCCTTTGACGGTAAACGGAACTCCCGAAGCATCCAACGAAACAGTGGTGTTTTCTTTAGTGCATTTACACGAAAAGGCTTCCAACATACGTCCGGCAATCATATCGTATATTATACGTTGGTCTGCCGAAATACTGTCCGGCATATTTTCGGTAATGATTAGGCCATGGTGGTCGGTTACTTTTTTGTCATTTACAGAACGGTTATTGAGTTCTTGACCTGATAAGACTTTTGCATAACTGCCGAATGTGCTATAACCGGATAGCTGATTGATAAGGGCAGGTATCTCGGCAAAAACATCATCGGAGATATAACGGCTACCTGTTCTCGGATAGGAAATGAGCTTTGCTTCATAAAGCGATTGTGCAACCGACAGGGTTTTGTCGGCAGAAAAACTGTGTCGGCTATTCGCGTCTTTTTGCAAGCTGGTCAGGTCATAGAGTAAAGGCGGCTCTTGTTTGGCTTGCTTTGTTTCTACATTCAACACGCTGACTGATTCTGCGGAGCGGATACGCTCTAAGATTGTGTCTGCGCCTTGCTTCGTGCTGAATCGTTCGTCGGAAATGGCAGCGAACCGGGTTGCATCTTTTGCTGTATGTAGTTTTACCTGAAAATAGGTCTGCGGTTTAAAATCCTTGTTTTCATGGTAACGGCTACAAATCATGGCGAGTGTGGGTGTCTGTACCCGTCCCAAACTCCAAACGCCGTATCCGGCAGATAAGGAAAGTGCCTGGCTCGCATTGATGCCAACCACCCAATCAGCTTGGCTTCGGGCTTTGGCGGAAGCATACAGATTATTGTATTCACTGCCCGAACGAAGGTTCGCCAATCCTTTACGGATTGCCTGTTCCGTGAGAGAGCTAATCCAAAGGCGGTCAAAAGGCTTGGTACATTCCAAATAGTTATAAATAAACCGGAATATGAGTTCTCCCTCTCTACCCGCATCGGTGGCGACAATGATACGGTCGCATTTACTGAATAAATCTTTGATAACTTTAAGTTGCTTCATTACGCCGGGATCGTTCTTGTATTCCTTGCCTTCTTTGATTTGGCGGGGTATCAGCTAAATTCTTCGGGAAGTATCGGCAGGTTCTCACGCTGAAAGCCCGTGATCCCGTACTGTTCGGGCATTGCTAACCCGATAAGGTGGCCGAATGCCCATGTAACGGCATATCCGTTACCCTCCAGATAACCGTCCTTACGGTTACCTGCACCAACGATAGCCGCTATATCACGGGCTACCGAAGGTTTTTCTGCAATTATTACTTTCATTTACTCTTGGATTTTTTAGTGGTTTACATCTTGTGCCCTGTGGATTTCTTTACAACCCGCTTATTATTTTGTTGCTGTTGCTGGTTCTCTGTAGGTTTCTGCTGACCTTGTTTCAGAGGATCTTTTACATTCTTGGTCGCTTCGTTGGTTTTACCTTCTGAATTAACAGCTACCTGTGCTTTGTTCCCTTCGGCTACTTTTACGTCAGCACCTTGCTTCTTGGCTTTGTCGGGATTCCATTTGAAAAAATCCAGTTTACCTTTTTCGTTATTGACCTTTACATAGGCATTGAAAGGTTCGCCTTTGGCATCTTTCAGCATACCTTGAACATAAACCGCTTTATTTCCACGCAGTTTATTTTGTTGGTCTTCGGTAAGATTTACTCCCAATAGTTTCTTAGGAATACGAACTTTATTTTGTTCCTGCACTTGATCTTGCTCTTGTTTGTTGTCCTGTTTGTATTTATTGCGATCTAGTCCATCGTAAGAAAAATCATAACCTCCTTTGGCGGCATTGAACTGTACGTAAGCATCGAATTTTCGGGGATTATCGGTGTCCATTGTCGTTTTAGAGGTCATCCCCTCTACCAAAACCTTTTTACCTTCTTTCAATGCCTGTTGTTGTTCGGGAGATAGTTCAGCACCTTTCAGATTTTGAGAAACTGTTAGTTTATCAAGCGGAACGGCTTCCAATCGGTTGGTCAGTTTATCTATGGAAACAAGCGAAGGTACTTTCTCGCCGGGAGTATGCGGTTCAAGTTCTACGACACGCCCTGAGTTACCTGTTGCCAAAAGGTTTTCTTTAACATCATTCGGCAACATGATACCCTGAAATGGTTTATCCAAATCGACTTGATGCTGATAAGGGTGCGGAATAAATTTCAAGCTACCATCCGGCTGTTCTTCCAACGAAAGGCAGGCTTTCATAGGATAGTCCACGCCCTCGATTTCAGGGTTGATATCTACGAGGTGCGGAGATTTGTACCCATAACTCATTGCTTTGAGTTCGCCCTCTATGTCTTGGGGTTTAATATCGTATTTCCGGTATTCGCTTTCGGGAATACGATTGGTGTCGAATTGCTTAAATTCGCTCTGCTGTTCGTTCTTTTGATTTTTTGTTTCCATTGCTTCTGATTTTTCTTCCTTTACTGATTGTTTTTGAGCTTCCTTTGTCGATTGTTCCTGCTGTTTGTTCAGGTAATCGTTCGGATTGATACGGTACTTTTCCAATTCTTTTTCATCAATGGTCAATATCTTATTCAGCATATCGACCGTTACAGCATAAAAACCCGTATGCGAAGGGTTTTTAGCTTGATTGAAGAAGTTCTTGAAAAAGTTTTCGATAGGGTCGGCGTGTTTGTCAATGACTAAAAAATCACTCTGTTTCGCCTTCATCGGGTCTATGGCATCAATCTTTCCTTTCTTATCAATGCCCTTGACAACTTTGAGTTTGTTGCCCTCTCCTTCATCTCTCATCAGGAGAACTTTGTCTTTCGGATTTAATTTTTCATCCATGATAAAAACTATTTTTTGTTCTGCATCACTATTAATGCAGAATAAAAGTAATCCTAATCACGATGCTGGCTGTTGATTTTTAGGCAGGTGGATGCTTGTGGCTTCGATATGGAAGTGAGTGGCGTTGTTGATTACTATTCAGGGCTATGGTAGTAAAAAAACATATAACTAAATAACTATGAAACGAGTTCCGAAAGTTAAAGGACAAGGAATAAACCCTTTGGCATAAATAACTGCTTAAAAACTGTGGTTCTCTTTTCCTGAAGGAAAATTCATCCGACAAGTGAAACAATAAATAGATAAAGTTGATGAAAGATAGTATCTTTGCACGGTAGTTTTTAAAATAAGTATTATGCCAATCAATCCACATTTTAAGAAGAAAAATCAAAGGAATATTTCCGATGAAGATCTCGACAAAAGTATATATCGTATAATTAAAGTTGATCATTTAGAATTAATGCTCAAAAACAGAACCAATGCATTAGCAAAAACGAGTTCTTGGGAGGATGTGTATGAGAATTTTTTCTTCAAAGAAAAATTTCACACACAAGGCACGCCAGTAACAATGGAACATCTTGCTGATCATATATTTGGGCAATGCTGGAGCACTTTTCGCGATTCTGATGCTATGTGGAGAATTTACTCTCACAATAAAGAAAGCTTAAGAATAAAAACGACAATTGGAAAACTTTATGATTCTATATATACAGAAGATGCTTGTATGGCATCAACATACTGACCGACGGTTGTTTTTTGTATAAGACAAAATCAGGAAAGTTATTGATGATCTGGTCCAGTTTTGCAGAGACCGGTTATGCGGTGGGTATTGCAGAGTCGAGCACCGGGAAGTTGGCAGGCCCCTGGAGGCAACATCCGGAGCCGCTCATGGCTGAGGACGGTGGACATGGAATGCTGTTCCGCACGTTCGAGGGGAAGGATTGTGTCTCGTGCTCCATCAGCCGAATAGCCCGGGAGGGCGGGAGAGAGCCCGTTTATTCGAAATAGAGGATACGGGCGATGCTTTGCGGATAAAGGAAGCATTGTAGTATTTTTGTTTTTTTTGTAATGGAATATTCAGTTATGATTGAAAAACATTCAATAAAATAAATGATTTAAAGACTGTGTTTTTTTGATAATGCTTAGCTATATGTATTTTTGCTTATGATTTGTTTTTATTTCAAGTGTTTAGATATATCAGGGTTTTCATCTATATTTGTAGAATAGCAAGGCGTGTCTCTGCATAGTTCAAGTAAACTTGGCTCTGCATTCGACTTTCGCTATATTTGCTATAAAATGTGATGATATATGGAACAGATACAATTATATACGAATTTACAATATCTGCCCAACGACTTGAAATCAGAGGTTAATAATTTTGTTGAGTTCCTGTTGGCTAAGAGGAAGAAAGAACTAAAGAAAAAGAGTCCTCGATACGGAAGTGCCAAGGGGCAGATTTATATGTCGGCTGATTTTGATGATCCTTTGGAAGATTTTAAAGCATATATGTAATGGAATTACTATTGGATACTCATGCTTTGATCTGGTTTCACAGTGTATTGCCAATCAATTGACCATTGCAACTAAAGATGAAAATATCCGGAAGTATAATATTCGGACAATTTGGTAAGATGAATTGCGTTTGACCTTTTTGCCTAATCAGTTATTCTGTAACAACCATTTCCAAGTTTGGATGATGCTTTTTTGCTAATTTTACCCTTGTTATTGCACACATTTTTCATCTGCGAAATAACAGTATGATAAAAATATTAGTCCTTATTGATTACGCCACAGAATTCAGCCGTCGTTTTTTAACTGGTCTGATCCGGTACTCCAATGAAAGAGGCCCGTGGAATTTCTACCGCTTGCCGGCTTACTATAAAACGTTGTTTGGAGAGGAAGGTATTCTCGAACGCATTAGGGAATGGGAAATCGATGCTGTTTTAGCGCAGTGGGAGTATGAGGAGGTTGGTTTTTTGGAGAAACTCGACATTCCGGTGTTCCTTCAAAGCTATAAGGATGAAAATGACCGGTTTTCCAGGATTTCAGGTGATTATAAGGGAGCCGGTGTTATGGCTGCCCAGTTCTTTGCCAAGAGGAGATTTAAAAATTTTGCCTTTTATGGGAATAAAGATTTCTTTTGGTCGAAAGAAAGAGCCGAAGGTTATCGCCAGGAAGTTGAACTATATGACGGAAACTACTATTATTTCGAATCGGAGGTATTGCACGGAACGGAGTGGAGTGGAAGTTACGTCGATTTGGGTAACTGGCTGCTATCGTTGCCCAAGCCTGTGGGATTGCTCGCCTGTGATGATAATTTTGCCCTGCAGGTGTCGGAAATGTGTAAGATAAACAATATCGATATACCAAATGAATTAGCACTGATAGGGGTAGATAATGACGAATTGATCTGTAGCCTGTCGTATCCTTCCATATCTTCCATCATCACCAACGATGAACAAGGAGGTTATGATACCGGGAAGATGCTTCATTATCAGATAATGGGTAAAATGAATGTTCCCTTTAATATTAATATAGAGTCGATTCGTATCGAACACCGGAAGTCTACTGAAAAATACAATATTTCGGATGAAAATATATTAAAAGCGGTGGACTATATTGAGAAAAATATTACCGAGAATTTAACCGTCGATCAATTGATAGAAATAGTGCCGCTTTCCCGCAGAAGCCTTGAGATAAAGTTCAGGGAAGCCTTAGGTGTATCTCTTTATCAGTTTATATTGGATAAGAAGATGGATTATGTCAGCGATTTATTGTTGAATACAGACAAAGACCTGTTGGATATAGCCATTGAGGCCGGGTTTAATGATGTGCGAAATGTGTACCGGCTTTTTAAGAAAAACAAAGGTTATACCCCTATGGAGTACAGGAAGAAATTTGCAGAGGATAATTATCCATAGATATTTTGCGGTGCTCCTATATCATTGAATTCTATACTGTGAGAAATGGTAATATCTTTATAAAAAAGGGAATATAATTCTTTTTAAGTGAATCTGTTTTCCGTATTATTCATTATGTTGTAATTGATTTGCGTGAATTGTCAGTATTTTTTCGTTTTATATCTAATTTGCCTTGTTTAGACCATTTATCTTTGTCGTAAAATAAATATAAAAAACATAATAAGGTGTTAAATTTTTTAGTATGATAGCCGGTATATCTGTAATGGCTTTGCATAACTGTAATAGATACCCCAAATAAAGAAAACTGTAAAGGTAGGAATCATAAATCTAAACAAATGTAAAATGAGATGAAGAAAAAAGTTTTAAATCTGCCAAAGGGAATTTTGACCGTGATTATATGGACATTTTCCGTATGTATGTTCGCTCAGAACGTCACTATAGAAGGAACGGTTACTGACACAAAGGGCGAATCATTGATCGGAGTAAATATCATTGAAGTGGGTGCTACTTCCAATGGTATCATAACGGATTCGGAAGGGAAATTCAAATTAACGGTTGCAAAAGATGCCGTTATAAGAGTTTCCTATATAGGTTATTTGTCGCAAGATATTAGTGTAGCAGGAAAAGCATCTTTCAATATTGTTTTGGAGGAAGATACTAAAATTTTGGATGAAGTAGTGGTAATTGGGTACGGGGTTGCCAAGAAAAGTGACTTAACCGGATCGGTAGCCTCCGTTTCGGCAAAGCAATTTAAAGATCAACCGGTAAAAAGGATTGAAGATATCCTTCAGGGACGTACCCCGGGAGTACAGGTGACTACCTTGAGTGGAATGCCGGGTGGAAGTGTGCAAGTTCGGGTTCGTGGCACCACTTCCATCAATAAAAGCAGTGATCCGCTATATGTGGTGGATGGAATTGTCAGTTCTGGGTGGCTGGAAGGATTGAATCCGTCCGATATACAATCGCTCGAAGTGTTGAAAGATGCGTCAGCTACAGCGGTCTATGGTTCCCGCGGTGCCAACGGTGTGGTTTTGGTTACTACCCGCAAAGGTTCCGAAGGGCGTACGTTAATCGATTTTGATGCATCGCTGGGTGTTTCAAACATGATGAGATCTTACGATTTGATGAATGCTTATGAATATGCACAGGCGCTGAATGAAATCCAAGGCGCCAATACGATTTCTGCGGCCGATATGGAAGCCTATAAAAACGGTACGAAGGGAATTGATTGGATGAATTTGATGACGCAAACCGGTCTTAGTCAGGATTATAAATTGACTATTTCAGGGGGGAATGCCAAAAATCGGTATCTTATTTCCGGAAATGTGTTGAATCAGGATGCCATAACCATTACGACCAATTTCAAGCGGTATAATGTAAGGGCTAATGTGGATTCGGAGGTAAAACCATGGTTGACTGTGTCTACTCAAGTTAATGCCACAAGTATGCACTCTCATAATGGTAGTGTTGATTTATTGAGTACCGCTGCCTATTCTCCCACCATGGAAATGAAAAATGAAGAGACGGGCGTATATAATCAGGATCCGTATAATTCTTTATTGGATAACCCTTATGGTGTGAGGATATTAAATTATAATGATTATTACAGTTATATTCTGAACGCAAGTGGTTCACTGCTGTTCAAAATTATTGACGGCTTTACTCTCTCTGTACAGGGAGGGTACAATTATGTCCATAATCCTTCTTATGCATTCAATTCGAAATTGGCCCGTTCGGGGGCGATAAATGGTATGTCTAACAGTCATGAATTGACCCGGTACTGGCAAAATACTAATAATTTAACATATCAGAAAGCGTTTGGAAATCATAATCTTACTGCTACGGCTGTATGGGAAATGAGTAACAGTAAATATTCCGTTTTGAAAGCAGGCGGTACGAATTTAAGTAATGAAATTGTAGGGTATTGGAATATTAACAATGCCACTACCAAATGGCAAGGTAACGGCTATTCTGAATACTCCATTGCGTCGGGGCTTGCTCGTGTAATGTATAATTACGGGAGACGCTATTTCTTGACCGGTACGTTCCGTGCCGACGGTTCTTCCAAATTCCAAGGGAAAAATAAATGGGGATATTTTCCTTCCGTAGCTATTGCATGGGATGCCGCGCAGGAAAGTTTCATGAAAGATCAGGATATTTTTGACCAATTGAAGTTGAGAGCCACTTACGGCATTACCGGTAATCAAGCGATTGATCCTTACAGCACATTAGGCATGTTGTCTACCTCCTCCTACGGATGGGGTACTTCTACCGAGTATACGGGGTATTGGGGAAATACATTTGCCACGCCTGGTTTGCGTTGGGAAGAAACGCATCAATATGATTTAGGTTTGGATGCAAGTGTGTTGGGAGGTAAAATCAACTTTACCATAGATGGTTTTCTGAAACAATCAAAAGGATTACTTTTCCAAAAAAGTGTGCCTGGATATAATGGGGGAGGTACTTTTTGGATCAATCAGGGAGAAGTGAAAAATTCGGGATTTGATTTCTCCATTACCGCCTATCCGATAAACAGTAAGGAAGTTACATGGGAGACTAGCTTTAATGCTACCTATTTGAAAAATGAAATTGTGGATCTGGCGGGTGTGGAATCCATTATTACTTCCCATAGCACTTACGGTGGTAACATGCAAATTATGAAGCCGGGGTATCCGTTAGGATCTTTTTATCTGTTTGAACATGCGGGGTTTGATGACAAAGGTGCCAATCTGTATAAAAAAACGGACGGAAGCGTGACGACCAACCCTTCCGGAGATGACTATGTGATTACCGGGAAACCTGATCCTACATGGACTTTCGGATGGAACAATATGGTAAGCTATAAGAACTGGACCATAAGCGCATTCGTTAATGCTGCCGCCGGATCTAAACGGTTAAACTGGACCCATAGTTTGCTTAGTTCAATGACTGCCGGATCACGGTTTATCAGGCTGAGCGACGCATATTTCAAAGGATGGGATCACGTGCAGAACAAAGAGGAAGCCAAGTATCCCAGCCTTACCAATTCTGACAATAAGATCTACCCTAATTCCACTTTTTGGTTGGAAGATGCATCGTTCATAAAATTAAAAAACGTCAGTGTTGCCTATCGTATTCCCAGAACAGTGATCAAGTTTGCAGATGTGCAATTGTCGGTAAGTGCGCAAAATCTGTTTGTTCTTACCAAATATCAGGGAATGGATCCGGAAGTGTATAACAATTGGCCCGGAATTGGGATAGATTATGGTGCATATCCCATACCGCGTACATTTACCTTTGGGACGAAATTTACTTTTTAATCAATGAACAAAATATTTTAATGAAAAAAGACATGAATAGAAAACACTCTATATACAAATACAGTAGTGGAATATTACTGTTTGTATTCTTGGCCCTGGTAGCAATATCCTGTAGTGATTTCTTAGACGAAGATCCCAAAGGGCAATTGGCTACAAAAAATTTCTTTACCAATAAAAATGACTTGGATGCTTCTTTAAATGCACTTTATGCCATTATAGCAACATCACAGAAGTCTAATGACTTGATCGGCACGAATTTTTTAGTGGGCGACGATATCTCTACCCATCCGGCAAGTAATAAACAATCTCTTCGGGAATATGACCAGTTTAATGTATCGGATAACAATGGATGGATGCCTTCTATGTGGCAATATCGATGGATGGTGGTGAAAGCAGCCAACTTTGTGATCAATAATGCAGCCAGGACTCCAGATGTTTCGGAAGATGATATCAAAATTGCAATCGCACAGGCGCATTATTGGCGGGCATACTCATACTTCTATCTGGTGACAACATGGGGCAAGGTTCCTGTGATGCTGGAAGAAGAGATAAATTATGCGGCACCACTGCAATCGGAAGAGGAAATTTATAAACTGATTATAGAAGATTTGAAAATAGCGGAAAAGGGTTGCCCTGTACAATATACCAAAGATCCTTATGTTCGAAACGGTATGAATATTTCCGTCAGCCAGGGAGCGGTTAAAGCAACTATGGCTTACGTGTATATGTGCATGGCCGGTTGGCCGTTGAACAAGGGCGTTGAATATTACAAGCTGGCGGCCGATAAGGCCAAAGAAGTGATCGACGGTGTGGAAAACGGGACTTATTACTATACATTGTTAGACGAATATTGGAAAGTATATTCATGGCAATACAATAATCAAAATCCGGAAGTATTGCTGGGTATTTATTACAACAGAGACCGGACAAAGCAAGACTCGCCATTGGCAGATTTTCTGCTGGATATGAAACAGGGTGGTTGGGGTGATACCAATGGGGAAATCAAATTTTGGAAAGACTTCCCAGATGGCCCACGTAAGCAAGCTTCTTATTTCCCTAAAATAATGCTTAATGACGGTAACTTATACGATTGGTGGTATGATACAGAACCTTCTTCGCGGGCGGTGGTTGCTCCCGTTTTTATGAAAACTGTTGAGGGTGCTGTTAGGGGTACGGAGTTTGATTATACCAACCCGGCTAATCCTGCGCCAAACGGAGATAAGATGCGGCAGCTAATCCGTCTTTCCGAGGTTTATTGCTGGTATGCGGAAGCGGTAGGCCGTTCCGAGCAAATCAACGCCAAAGCCGTAGAAGTGCTGAATAAAGTGAGAAATCGGGCAGATGGTAAGGAGTCGAATATCTATACAATTGCTATGACTCCGACGGAATTGGCCGAAGCTGCTTATAACGAACATGGTTGGGAAATAGCTGGGTATTATTTGGGAGGTTTTGCGCCAAGGGCCCGGGATATGTTTAGGATGTACCGCTACAAGGATCATTTCGAGTTCCGGAAACAAAACCCTTCGATTGAAGTGGCACCGGGCATATTCCGTAAAGAAGCCGTTCCTGTAACAGGTACATGGGACGACAGTAAAATGTATGCTCCTTATCCTTTTTCAGACGCAAGCTTAAATCCAAATTTGAAGTGATAATATATAAATATTTTAAAATCACCAAAGCGTAAACTTTGGTGATTTTATTTTAGTTTTATCTCTTGTTAGCAGTAAATATCAATGTAAATTAGAAAATAAACAACATGGAGAGACGAGATTTTATAAAAAAAATGGCAATTGCTGCAACTGTAAGCAGCTTTCCTTCAATAGATATCTTATCTGACACAATAAAAGGTCAAAAAGAGAATAAAATGATTTGAGCAAATTTATTGCACTTAGGGACAAATATGTGGGAAGACCACCCCTATATAGAGGGCTGGCCGGTTTCTTCGCAAGAGAATATTCATCGTGATGATTTTGAATGCAAGACCTGTCAGGACGCACTTGCCTGGGGGATGAGAGGTTACCGCCCTTCTTTGGTATTCGAGGATTCGGTGTGGAATACCGTGTTGCAACAAATGAAGGAAGCTGGGATGAATATGGTTATTATTGATTTAGGCGACGGTGTAAAATATGAAAGCCATTCGGAAATTGCTGTGAAAAATGCATGGAGTGTTGATAAATTAAGAAACGAACTGGATAAAATTCGCAAGATGGGCTTGGAGCCTATCCCTAAATTAAATTTTGCCACCTCTCATGATGCATGGTTGAAGGAATATTCCCGAATGATTTCCACCAAAAAATACTATGAAGTTTGTAAAGATTTAATTAAAGAGGTGATAGAATTATTTGATACTCCGCGATTTTTTCACTTGGGAATGGATGAAGAGACCGCAAATCATCAATCTACCTATAATTATTCTGTTATACGCCAGCACAATTTGTGGTGGGATGACCTTCTCTTTTATGTGAACGAAACGGAAAAGAAAGGTGTCCGTTCATGGGTCTGGTCCGATTACGGATGGCATAATCCTGATCTCTTTTTTAAGAAAATGCCGAAATCGGTATTGCAAAGCAATTGGTATTACAATGCGGAGTTTGATTTAGATAAAATGAATGATCCGGCCAGAAGCTATGTGAAGTTTTATAATGACCTGGAGGAATATGGATACGATCAGGTACCTACGGGTAGCAATTGGAGCTATAATACCAATATGGAAAGTACGGTAGAGTATTGCAGGAAAAATATTGATCCATCTCGGTTGCTTGGCTTTATGACAGCCCCTTGGTTGCCGACACTTTCGCAATGCCTTGATAAACATAAAAAAGCGATAGCTCAGATAGAAGCGGCTAGAAAAGCTTTTTGAGGGCAGATAATTTATTAATTAGACAAAAATGAATTTATGAAGAAAAAAATTTACTTTCTTTTTGCATGTGTAATTCTCATTGCATGCACGATATCCCCACAGTATAAAGGTGTGGAAAGTGTTTCCCCGATCCATACAGAAGTTATGGAACGCCCCAAAGGTCAGAACCATGTGCTAGGACTTATATCTCTAAAGATTGATACTGTGCGTATAGGTTTTATAGGATTAGGAGGAAGAGGATCGAGTGCGGTTTGGCGTTATCCGTTTATCCCAGGAGTCAAAATTGTTGCATTATGTGATCTACACCCAGACAGAGTTGAGAATTCTCAAAAAGTCCTTGACGCAGCAAATCTCCCACGGGCAGCCGAATATAGCGGGAGTAAGGATGCCTGGAGAGATTTGTGTGAACGGGATGACATTGATTTGGTTTATATTGCTACGGACTGGGAGAACCATGCGAAGATGATGATATATGCTATGGAACAGGGAAAGCACGTTGCTTGTGAGGTTCCTGCAGCCATGACTATGAAAGAAATTTGGGATGTTGTGAATACTGCAGAGCGAACACAAAAACATTGTATGCAGCTTGAAAACTGTGTATATGATTTTTTTGAGTTGACAACACTCAATATGGCTCAACAGGGAGTTTTTGGAGAGATACTGCATGCTGAAGGTGCTTATATCCACGATTTAATAGGATCGAATGACTGGGAACGTTATGAAAGTGATTGGAGAATGAAATATAATAAAGAATATAAAGGAGATATATACCCGACACATGGTTTTGGCCCGGTTTGTCAGGTATTGAATATACACAGAGGGGATAAGTTGAATTATTTGGTGGCTATGGATACGAAACCTGTAAATATACCTGACTATTTGATCGAAAAAAGAGGAATGGATCGTGATAGTGCCTATAATTTTCAAAATGGGCAAAACACAATGACAATAATCCGTACAGAGAAAGAAAAGACCATTCATCTTCAACATGACGTGTCATCTCCCCGTCCCTATAGCCGTATGTATCAAGTAAGTGGAACTAAAGGGTTCGCCCAGAAATATCCTATAGAAGGATATGCTTTTGACGGGAAGAATTTTGCTGATAACAATGTTCCGGATATGGAGAATTTAACGCCTCATTCTTTTGTGTCGGAGGATGTGAAAAAGATATTGATGGACCAATATAAACACCCTATTCATAAAGAACTGGAAGAACAAGCTAAAAAAGTAGGCGGCCATGGAGGTATGGATTTTATCATGGATTATAGGCTAATCTATTGCCTTCGAAATGGACTTCCTCTTGACATGGATGTATATGATCTTGCGGAGTGGTGTTGTATAGCTGAGCTTAGCCGAATATCTATTGAAAACAATAGTATGCCGGTTGCCATTCCTGACTTCACACGTGGACACTGGAATGATTTACAGGAATACAGGCATTCATTTGTTCAAGAATAATTGAAAGAGTTAGATCTAAGCAGATTGTTTGTAATCTCTTGATGAAGTGAATAGTAAAACATAAAAAATATGTCGGAAAATAAAGATAAAACAGTTATAATAGCCTTATTGATGGCGGCTTTATTGTTTTTTGTCTTCGGTTTTTTAACCTGGGTGAATGGGACGTTAATCGCTTTTTTCAAAAAAACGTTCGAACTCAATCACCTGAATTCATATTTAGTGACGTTTGCATATTATCTGTCCTATACTATCATGGCTATACCATCGTCGGTTCTTTTAAGAAAAGTTGGGTTTAGGAACGGTATGTCTATCGGATTATTGATTATGGCCATTGGAAGCGCAATTTTAGTGCCGGCTGCCGTGCTAGCCTCTTATCCAACCTTTTTATTTGGATTATTCACTACAGGTATAGGCTTAACACTTCTACAGACTGCCGTTAACCCTTACGTAACTTTAATAGGACCGATCGAAAGCGGTGCCAGACGTGTCAGTTTTATGGGTTTTTCCAATAAAATAGGAGGTATTACCGGACAAGTAATCTTAGGTAGTATATTGTTGCATGGAGCGACTACCATTGTGCGACAGGACGAACTGAACAAGATCATCATTCCTTACTTTGTATTTGCAGTGATATTTGCTGTGTTGTCTTTTATTCTTAAGAAGAATGATTGGTTTCCGGAAATCGATAAGGATGAAACGAAGGATTCGCTTGACGATTTGTCGCAAACCGATAAAAAGAGCGTATTCCAGTTCCCTAATTTAGTGTTGGGAGTTATTGCCTTGTTTTGTGCCGGAGCCGTCGAAGTAATGACGATTGACAGTATCATTAATTACGGCTTAACGTTGGGGTTTCCTGAAACAAAGGCAAAGTTATTTGGGGCGTATACCTTGATAGCTATGATAGTAGGATACCTGTCAGGGATGATTTTTATTCCGAAATACATCAGGCAAGAGCGCTATTTACTGTATGCGGCTATTGTTGGAAGCATGCTCACCATTTTTGCAATTTATAGTACAGGCTTTTCATTAGTGATTTTTATAGCAATACTTGGTTTTGTGAATGCAATATTTTGGCCGGCTATTTGGCCCTTAGCATTAAAAGGTTTGGGGAAATTTACCAAAACAGGTTCAGCTCTTCTTATGATGAGTGTATGTGCCGGAGCCATAATACCACTACTGTACGGATATATCGCTGATATTATCGGGAGTGCCCAGAAAGCGTACTGGATCATTGTTTCATGCTATTTATACATAGTATATTACGCATTATTAGGATATAAGAAGGAAAACTGGAGCGGTAGATAGATTGATTATGAATACAACATATATAAAAGGAAAACTGCTTCTTGAAGATCGGATTCAAGAAGCATATCTCGGTCTACAGGAAAATCGTATTGTCGGTATTGACAAATCAAAACCAGATGGAGACGTTATTGATTTAGGTGATCATTATGTCCTTCCCGGCTTTATAGACCTGCATATTCACGGCATCCACACTTCTTTGGTGGACAATGGTCCGAATGCTTTGACGGAAATATGCAAAATGCTTCCACGGTATGGTGTGACCGGTTTTTTGCCGACAGTGGCGCCGAGAAGAAAAGGAGAGGATGTGGAATTCCTTTCCAAATTAGTTAAGACACGAACTGAAGGGGCCGAGAAACTGGGGTTTCATCTCGAAGGTCCTTTTTTAAAGATAACGGGCTCTCTGACTTCGGAGGCGATTTCGGGATCGGACACGTCGAGGGTGAAAGCTTTGATTGAGGCGGCCAAACCCTATAAGGCCGTATTCAGTATTTCGCCTGATGTGGAAGGGATCGAACAACTGATACCGCTGATGGCTGAAAACGAAACGCCGGTATTCATGACGCATACGGCTGCAAATGTAGCTGAGACTCAACGAGCAATTGAACTGGGAGCGCGCCATGCTACCCATTTTTATGATGTCTTCCCGTGCCCGGATGTGACGGAGCCTGGTGTGAGGCCTTGTGGTGCTGTAGAAGCGATTTTGGCGGACGAACGGGTAAGTGTGGATTTCATCTTGGACGGCGTACATGTGGATCCGGTCGCCGTAAAGATGGCGTTAGTGAGTAAGCTAAGAGGTCCGGGATGCGTGTGTCTTATTACGGACGCCAATGTAGGTGCGGGATTAAACCCTGGTCGGTTTGTTTTCGGAGGAAGTGGGGAAATTGAGTTTGCTTATCGGGGTGCTCCTGCACGGTTGGTGAAAGACAATACCCTCGCCGGAAGTGGACTGACCATGGATCAGGCGTTGAGAAACGCCGTGAAGTGGTTGGATATGGATCTTGTGGAAACTTCTCAACTGCTTAGTATCAATCCTGCGAGAGTATTGGGGATTGATGATAAAAAAGGAAAATTAGCAGTAGGTTACGATGCTGATTTTGTAGTACTGGACGAGAAATTAGAGGTGTTGCAAACATGGATAAACGGAAAATGTTTTTTTGAAAGGAAATAATATGAAACCTCCATGATTCTCCCCACACCCATGATCATGAAAATGTAGTTGTGTTGGATTGTCATTTATCCTTTTTTATTAGCTTTGTAATGACTGCTTTGCAGTGGTTTTACAAGTTGAATATCAAAGAAAGGATCAATCATGGGAACAGTGCAATTTGAACAAGTTATAAGTCGCGGTTGCGGCTTAGATGTACACAAGAAAACTGTAGTCGCCACCATTGATGGCGAAGGTCTTAAACGTTCGACCCGAGAATTTGGAACGTTTACGAGTTCTTTGACAGAATTAAAAGACTGGTTATTAGACAATGGCATTACGCACATTGCTATGGAGAGTACAGGTGTTTATTGGAAGCCTGTTTATCACGTATTGGAACCCTCTGGAATGAAAGTCTGAATTGTTAATGCTCGTCACGTTAAAAACGTACCAGGGCATAAAACTGATAAAAAAGATAGTGCATGGCTATGCAAGCTTCTTTTGGCAGGATTACTCAGACCTAGTTATATTCCACCTAAGGAACAACGTGAATTACGTGATTTGACACGCTACCGTAAGAAGCTAGTTCAAGACATAGCCTCCAACAAGAACCGAATAGTTCGAATTCTTGAAGACTGCAATGTTAAGCTATCTAGTGTGCTTAGTAGCACAAGCGGTGTAACCGCTACCAAACTAATCGACAAGCTTTGTGAAGGAAAACCCGTAACAATGCAAGACATTGAAGCCGTGTATCACAAAAGACTAGAAGCAACCAAAGAGGAACTTTGGGAAGCCTGTAACGGCATTGTCAGCGAGCATCACGTTTATCTATTACAAACCATTCGTGCCAACAGCCATCATATTGATGTATCAGTACAAGAGCTTAACAATAAGATTAAGAATTTACTGAGTCCTTATGAGAACGCACTGGAGCGACTTCGAGAAATTCCCGGTTTAGGCACCAAAACAGTTGAAGACTTGATAGCCGAAATAGGACTAGACATGGATGTTTTTCCTACATCAGAACAACTGTGTAGTTGGGTAGGTGTATCTCCTGGCAATAATGAGAGTGCTGGTAAAAAAAAGTGGAAGAACCACACACGGAAACAAGCAAGCCAAATCCACATTAATGGAGGCTTCATGGGCAGCCACCCGTACAAAAGGCACCTTTTACAAAGCACGTTATCATCGCTTAGCTGCCAGAAGAGGCAAAAAACGAGCTGCAGTAGCTGTAGCACATTCTATTCTCAAATCGGTTTATCATGTATTGAAAGATGATGTACATTATCGTGAACTTGGAGAAGATTACTTGAATGACAAAATTCAGGATAAGCGTAAGAAGTATTTAAAAAAAGAACTCGAGAGAATGGGTTACAATGTTCAACTGCAGGCTGCACCAGCTTGAGTGTTTGCAAAATGATAATACAAACATAACAGATAGCAATAAACCAAAGGTCGATTTTTTACTAGTGTACGACGCATTTTGGCGTCTAAGCCGAATATGAAACTGACATCAACAGATAAGCACCCCTGATTGTCGCCTAGAGCACGTGTATGAAATTTTAATCTTCTTGTCTGTTTTGCCCATCTGATAACCAGTGCATTTGTCTAAAAGATGAGTGCTATCTTTTATTTTGTCTTAACTGAAGTAAAAGGGTGTTGCGAAAGAATGCAACACGCTAGTAATTAAACAAATTAAATATTTTCGTATGAAACAAATTAAATATTTTCGTATGAAACAAACAGAAAGTACCAAGCCTGACCATTCGATTATTGAGTATCGACCATTTGATTTTAATCCCTCTGGATGGGTGCCGTTTAAGGATAAAGACGAGATTGACAGGGTTGCAAATATAAAAAAGGAGGATATTGAGAAACACCCCAATCCTGAATTTATAATAAAAGTAGTGCCTGATGCCGATGTGGATTTTATCTGGCTGACAGATATGGTCGGCAGGATTAAACATGCGGCTGAAACGGGGAATAGACTTGTGATGATCCTTCCCAATCCGGCACCCATATACAGGCACGTTGCTCGTTTGATAAATGCTTCTAATATTGATTGTCGGAATATTTACGCTTTTGCCATGGATGAATATGCCGATGAGAACGGAAATATAGCCCCTGAAGGATGGGAATTCAGTTTCACCAATGCCATGATGAGGTATTTCTATTATGAACTAAAAGAAGAATTGAGACCACCCAAGGATCATTTTGTCGGATTTACGAACAAGAATTTGAAAGATTACGGGAAAATGATAGACGATCTTGGAGGAGCAGATATCTGTTATAGTGGCCCGGGATGGACGGGACATCTGGCTTTTATAGAACCTGATGCTCCTGAATTTCAGGGTACGCTTGAGGAGTGGAAGAATATGAGCGCTCGGATAGTAACGTTAAGTCCTTTCACGCTTGCGCAAAATTCGTTACATGGTTGTTTCGGCAAGAGTGGTAATCTGGCTGCAGTTCCTCCGAAAGCTGCTACGATTGGCCCTTTAGAAGTGATCAAAGCGAAGCACCGCATGGATGTACATGCTATTACGGTACATGGAACCACTACTGCATGGCAACGTTTTATCTCCCGCCTTGTGTTGCATGGTCCGGTCACACCATTAGTTCCCGAATCCATCTTGCAAACATTACCTACGGACGTATTTGTTTCAGAGACTATCGCACAAAATATAGAAGTGGACTGGTCAAAGGGATATTAGAATAAAATATGATTATGAACCCGAGGATTTCCTTCGGGTTATTTTTTGCGAAAGATATCACTTCCTGAGAACTTATTTGATTCTATTTGGCATATTGGTTGTCCTGTATTGCGCAAAATGCCAGTCGTGATACGGCATATTTCATCTCAAAGAGAATAGTAATTACTTACTTTGGAGTGTAATTAAAGGCATTAATAAAATTAGTGTCATGTGTATGTTATGCCATAAAATAACAGATAAATAAAAGACCCATGATAGGTGACAAATTAAGAGCAGGGGCAGCCACTGTGGATATTACGCCACAAGATGCCCATTTTCTTTTCGGTTATCCGTTCGTAGAACGGGTGAGTGTCGGAGTGCATGATCCCTTGTTAAGTTCTGCTTTATATCTGACTGACGGAAAAGAGAAAGTGTTGTTTATATCAAATGATATTATTTATGTTGATAAAAATATTGTTTCCCGAATTAGAACGGCTGTTTTTGAACAAAAGGGTATTCCTGTTTCCAATATCATGATTGCGGCAACCCATACACATTCGGGTCAGGTGACGGTAGAATGTTTGATTAGCGAAAATGACCCAATCGTCCCGAGAGTAGATGAGAAATACCTGAAGTATATGGAACAGGAGATAGTCCGAGCTGCCTGCCAGGCAATGGAAAATGCTGTCCCTGCTGAGATCGCATTTATAACGGGAGATGCAACGGGGGTAGGAAGCAATCGGCATGATCCTTCTGGTGCCAAAGATATGGAAGTTCCTGCCATGCTTGTCAGAAATAGTGAAAATAAGGAATATATCGCATCCATGTTGGTATGCAGTATGCATCCGACAATACTACATGAAGACTCTACACTATACAGTAGTGATTTTCCATACTATGTGCGCGAAAAACTCCAACAAGATCTATTAGGGAAGGGGTGCCCCGTTATTTATTTTACGGGAGCGGCAGGAAATCAAAGTCCCCGTCATGTGACCCGTGAGAATACGATTGAAGAAGCTTGTCGAATCGGGACGATTGTGTCTGATTCTGTTTTATCGCAACTAAAAGAAAACATTATTTATTCGTCGGAACAAAGAATTTATATTCTACACGCTGATATCGATTTGCCAAAACGACAATTCCCCACGATAGAATGGGCTGAACAGCATAGGAATAGTGTGAAAGGGAGATTTGAAGAATTAAAAAATTCTACGGTAAACCCAAAAGAGATCCGTACGGCAGAAGTGAATTGGTTCGGGGCCGAAGAATTGTTGTTTCTTGCCAAAAAGACCCATTCGAATTTATTGGATGAGGCTTATAGGAATTGTTTACCGGCAGAGATACAAATAATCAGGATTGGAGATTGGAATTTTGCAGCCTGGCCAGGAGAGATTTTTGTGGAATATGCGCTTGAATTAAAGAAATTGCATAAAAACATGGCGCTAATCACTTATGCAAATGGAGAATTACAGGGGTATATCACTACGGAGGAAGCTGTGGATAAAGGTTTCTACGAAGCGGGGAATTCTTTTTTCGATTATAGGTCCGGGGAAATATTGATAAAAGAAACGACAAAGCTAATTGCACAACTGGATAAATGAGTTTCTTTCTGGGAATAGATTTAGGTACAACGTATTTCAAGGCGGGTATATTTGACGAGACCGGAAAATTATTCGGTTTAGGAAGATATCCTGTGAAAAAGAATACTGCTGGCGGAAATATTTGTGAGTTGGATGTGGAGGTTTTCTGGAAAACATTAAATCTTTCTATTCGGAAGGCCATAAAAGAAGCAGATATATCGCCAAAGCAAATAAGGGCTTTGTCTTATTCTTCACAAGCCAATAGTTTTATTTTACTGGATGAGTTCGATAATCCTTTAACATCACTGATTTTATGGAGTGATGAACGGGTTGTGGGTGAATCTGTCCGATTAAAGGAATTCCTGTTGGGGGAGGACTTCTTATATAAGACAGGACTAGGTATCTCTCCTGGCCGGCATTCCCTTATCGCTAAAGTCAACTGGTTTCAAAGTCAGCAACCTCATGTCTGGAAAAAGGTGCGGCATATAATGTCGATATCGGATTATTTGGTATTTATTCTCACCGGCAATCGTATAAGTGACATGAGTACCTCTTCTATGACGGGGTTGCTGAATGTACAGGAAGGGCAATGGTGGCGGGATGCTCTGGATACTTTTCATATTGATGAAAAGCAATTATCGACTCTTTTTAATGTAGGGATTCAGATGGGAAATCTCTCTGAAAGAGGAACCCGGCTGATAGGTTTATCTGCCGGCGCTCTGATATTCTCAGGTGGATTAGACCATCATATGGTGGCTATTGGCGCCGGCATTCCCTATTCGGGGAATATCAGTGAGTCCACAGGGACTGTGTTGGCTTGCGTAAATTGTCAAAACGAGTACAAACCCCGGGCTGGTGTGAATATTGCGCGAGGATTAGACGATAGCCACTATTTTCAAATGGCATTCGCTTCAAATGGGGCAACGGCTTTGGACTGGTATCGATCGAACTACGCTCCCGAATTGTCAGTTCCTGCACTACTTGCAATGGCCGAGAAGGTGCCGCCAGGATGTGAGGGAGTGGTTGCAAAACCTTCTGCAAATGAATATGAGGGGTTAAAAGGTTTTACAGGGATAAATGGCGACCATATGCATGCGCATTTTGTAAGGGCGATCCTTGAATCGACTTCCTTAAGTTTGGGTGAGTTGATTAATTATTTAGACAGGAGCCACACACGGGCAATAATTCCTTCCGGAGGGGGAGCCCGTAGCCGGTTGTGGTTACAAATTAAAGCCGACATGCTCAACCGGACTTTTTTATTGCCTGAATCAGGAGAACTGGCCTGTAAAGGTGCGGCGATGCTATGTATGGTCGGAATGTCTTGTTTTAAGGCTTAGTAGCATCAGGCACTCATTTGACTCGTGAGTTTGCCGCTTTTTTAAAAGCATTATCTTGACAGCGAGCCTATAAATAGTTCTACTTTAGGCAAGTTCTTCCACCTGAATGGTAAACGATTGGAGGAATGGTACCGTTGCCACTTATCCAACTTTCATGAATGGACAGAGCGTGAGCATGCTGATACTTATTTAGTTTTCCCTGAAAATGTCGGATCTCATTTAAGTATTGATGAGACTTCTTTGAGATATGATGAACTTTATACGATTGTTACCAATAAGTCCGCTAAGGGAAGAAAAGGAGCTCTTGTGGCTATCATCAAAGGTACTGCAGCAGATACAGTTATCGAACACTTATCCAAGATTAACCTTTCCAAACGCAAGAAAGTCAAAGAAATCACCTTGGATATGGCTCCCAATATGGAGCTGATAGCCAAGAGTTGTTTTCCTAAAGCCATTCTGGTAACCGATAGGTTTCACGTACAAAAGCTAGCTGTTGAAGCTTTGCAAGATATGCGTATTGCTCATCGCTGGCAGGCTATAGACCTTGAAAATACAGAAATAGAGTTAGCCAAGGAATTGAGAAAGAGCTACAAACCTATTCTATTAGAAAATGGTGATACTCATAAACAATTATTAGCTAGAAGTAGATATTTATTGTTTAAAACCGAGAATAAATGGACTCCAAGTCAAAGATTCAGAGCTAGTGTTTTATTCAAGTATTATCCCGACTTAGAAATAGCTTATAAATTAACGATGCAGCTCAAAGGGATTTATGAACACACAAAAGACAAAATGGTGGCATTGACGAGACTAGCCAGATGGTATGAATCGGTAGAGCAATCAGGCTTTAAAACCTTTGGTACAGTTAAAAGAAGCATAGCTGCACGTTATCAAACCATACTTAATTACTTCGACAATCGTTCCACCAATGCCTCGGCAGAATCATTTAATGCTAAAATAAAAGCTTTTAGAGCAACACTGAGAGGAGTCAATTATATACCATACTTTCTATTTAGATTGACAAATATTTATGCCTAGTCCACAAGAATACGGCATGCTCCCTTTTTTGACTGCTTTTTAATGGGATTTTCTGCTAGGGTCTGAAAACAAATAAGTCCTGAATTCTGCTGAATATCAGGACTTTTCGTCGATTTGTAAATCTTACTGGCGGTATGGACGGGACTCGAACCCGCGACCCCCTGCGTGACAGGCAGGTATTCTAACCAACTGAACTACCACACCATTTTTATTTAATATTGCACTTTCTCTCAAATGCGATGCAAAGATATGATAAGAATTCCAATTCTGCAACAGTTTCTAAAAGATCTGATAATATTTTTTCTTTTTCCGAAACAATTATCAATATTCAATAAGCAAACTCATCCTTTATAAAGGAAAGCAAAAAAAAGAAGCAGCTAATATTTCTATTAGCTGCTTCTTGGCGGTATGGACGGGACTCGAACCCGCGACCCCCTGCGTGACAGGCAGGTATTCTAACCAACTGAACTACCACACCATGCTTTTAAATATTGCACTTTCTCTCAAATGCGATGCAAAGATATGATAAGAATTCCAATCCTGCAACAGTTTTCGAAAGATTTTTTAGAATAAAAATAACAACACAATCGTTCGTTTTTATAGATAATTTATTTTCAAACAATTAATAAAATAACAGAGCCGATTGAAACTATATCAATCGGCTCCTATTATATATCATAAATATATATTTATTTCAAATAAGTATCGAACCAACGAGCAAATTCGCGTTGGAATAGGATTCCATTTTGAGGTTGAGAAATCCAATGATTTTCGTTCGGATAAATCAGCATACGTGTAGGAATACCTTTCAGCTTAGCAGCATTGAATGCCATCATTCCTTGCGAAGCTAATATGCGATAATCCAATTCTCCGTGAGTTATCATTATCGGAGTATCCCATTTTTCGATAAAACGATGTGGAGAATTTGCATACGAACGCTGTGCAATGGAATTATTTCTATCCCAGAAAGAGCCTCCAAGATCCCAATTGGCAAACCACATCTCTTCTGTTTCCAGATATTGAGCTTCTAAGTTAAAGATCCCAGCATGAGCCAAAAAGGCTTTAAACCTCTTATTATGATTACCAGCAAGCCAATATGTAGAAAAACCTCCATAACTAGCACCTGTACAACCTAACTTAGTTTCGTCAACATAAGGTTCTTTAGCCAAAGTATCAATTGCTGAAAGATAATCTTTCATATTTTGGCCACCATAATCTCCACTTATTTGTTCTAGCCATTCTTGACCAAAGCCAGGCAAACCTCTTCTGTTTGGCGCTACAATTATATATCCATTAGCTGCCATCATTTGCAAATTCCAACGATACGACCAGAATTGACTTACTGTACTCTGAGGTCCACCTTGGCAATACAAAAGAGTAGGATATTTCTTGTTCGGATCAAAGTTTGGTGGGAACACAACCCATGTCAACATTTTTTTATTGTCAGTTGTTGTTATCCAACGTTCCTCTACTTTCCCCATTGTTAGCTGCGAAAGAATTTCTTTATTCTCAAAACTCAACTCTGTAGCATCTCCGTTTGCAATATTGACTGCATATATTTCATTCGGTTGCGAAAGAGAATGACGTGTTGCAATCAATTTATCTCCAGCAATACCAAAAGACTCGTAATCATAGTGCCCAGTAGTAATTTGTTTAATCTCTTTGGTATGAATATAAGCTTGAAATAAATGAGTTTTAGCCTCTACGCAAGCAACAAAGTAAATACTTTGATTATCGTCATTCCATGCTAAATAATCCGTATTGTAATCAAAACTTTCTGTCACATATATTTTTTCTCCTGTAGAAAGGTTCATTACGAACATTCTATTTTTATCCGACTCGTAACCATCGCGCTCCATACTTTGCCATGCTATATACTTTCCATCAGGCGAAAACGTAGGATTTGTATCATATCCCATCATTCCTTCTGTTAAGTTTTTAGTTTCTTTGGTTTCTATATTGTATAGGTAGATATCGGAATTTGTAGATAAGCTATATTCTAACCCTGTCTTTTTACGACATGTATAAGCTATTGTTTTACCATCAGGACTCCATGCTAATTGTTCGACTCCACCAAATGGCAACATAGGGCATTCGTATGGTTCTCCTTCTAAAATATCTATACCTTCTGACATTTTATTTCCATCATAATCAGCAACAAAGGTATGAGGAATCTCCTCTATCCATTCTGACCAATGCTTATACATCAAATCTTCAATTATACGACCCGATGCTTGAGGTAGATCTGGATATTTATCAACAGTACGCTCGCCAAATTTGATATTTTTGATGTACATAATTTTTCTACCATCAGGAGAATATGAAAATCCGTTAATATCTCCATCAATATTACTCACTTGCACTCTACTTGTACCATCAGGGTTCATTTCCCAAATTTGAGAAGAACCACTCTCACTATTTAAGAATGCAATTTTTTGTCCTCCTTTTACCCAAACAGCATTGTTTTCACTTTTAGGGGTATGAGTAATTTGCTTTTTATCCGAACCATCAATGTTCATTACGAACAACTCTCGATTCGTTTTATTTTGTTCAATACTAACGTAGGTCACCCCATAAAGGATCTTCGATTTATCCGGAGAGACTTGAACATCTGATATCCTCCCAAAGTTATACAACACCTCCGGAGTCATTATTCCATCTTTTACTTGAATTGTTGATTTACCAATAATGGGCGTTTCAGCTACATCTTCAGCCTCTTTCTTATTATTTGGAGAACAAGCCATTAATGATACGCCACAAATAAATGTCATAATCGATTTATATTTCATAGATTTAAATATTTAGCGAGATCAAAGGTATTTCTTTTGTTGTAGAAAGCCAAAATACAAACCTTTATTTATTCTTTACTTCTTTATTTCCGATTAATATTATAAGAAATACTACTATAAAAGAACATTGACGAACCTACAAAGATCCGTCAATGAAATAAATATAATAAACATTAGTCTTATTACATCTGCAATATTTTATCAAAGCGCGAGCTTAGGTCTTTCAAGTCCTCAAGAGTAGGACCGTTTCCCTGCTCGGTGGTTAACCAAGTATGTGGATAGACTTTTCTAATTTCATTCATCACCTTTGACCAGTTAACATCACCTTCAGTTAGTTTGACTCCAAAGCCTTTCCATCTACCTGAAGAATCTGCGACTTTTTTGCTAAACTCTTTGATATGAATACGCCCTATTCTTTTTCCCAAAATTTTGATCCATTGCTCAGGCCACCCATAAACCAATATGTTTCCACAATCGAAGTAAAATTTTACATTCTTACTCTTAAATTGGTCAACATAGTTACATGCTTCTATAGGACTAAGTAAAAAATTGTTCCAAACATTTTCTATACAAATAGTTACATTCAACTTCTTTGCTATAGGCAATAGTTTTTTTATGCTTTCTTTTGAACGATCCCAACATTCGTCATAAGAGACATCATCACCAACTGTTCCCGGCACTAACAATATTGAATCTGTTCCATACATCTTAGCATCTTCCATTGCTACAATAGCGCCTTCAATTCCCTCTTGACGAACAGAAGCATCGGGGTGAGAAAGAGGCTTAGCCCAATGGGTAGAACAACATACGCTAGAGGCAATCAACCCTGTAGATTTCATAGCATCTATCACCTCTTCCCTATTCATATGACTACTTGGTTCTATTCCATCATAGCCTGCAGCTTTTACCGCTTTACATTTATCCAGAATTGAACCTTCAAATCCTATCGTTTCCCACATTATTGATTTCTTAAAGTTCGATGAAACCGAACTTTTAGGACTTCTCAATGCATCGCTTGCTGTAAGGATTTCTGTATCCATAAGGGATAACATTCCTACTCCCACAACCGTTTTCTTCAGAAAGCTTCGACGTTCCATAAATTAAAAGGTTTAAATTTTTGGAGCTGATCCAGCTACTGGTATTTCTTCTAATATTCCTGGCACAGGTCCAAATTCATAAGTATCTGGTCCTAATTTCATATCAGATGCCATTATCTGATCCCAAGTCACAAATTTCCCGGTATAAGCAGACTCTCTTCCCATGATAGCCATCAAGGTTGATTGCACATGCTGCTCTGTATCATTCACGGGTTTCTTAGTTCTTATTGCTGTGACTAAGCGTACATGTTCTTGTCTGAATGGATCAGGAACAGCCATAGATTGATCGGCATCTTCCGGTTTCGGATGTGGATATTGCCATGCAATCGATCCATCTAAGTTAAATATTGTATCGAAACAGTTTGTATATCCTTTTGTTCCATAAACAAAAACAGTGTGACGATTATCGCAACCATCTATCTGACGCGATGTACAATGTGCTCTAACTCCATTTTCATAAACATACTCGATACTAAAGAAGTCATACATATCTCCTGTTACGCGACGTTGGCGTCCTCCGGTTGCTTCGGCGCTTACAGGCTTATTACTTCCCATAAACCACGACATCATGTCTATTTCGTGTACAAACTGTTCTGTTACAAGATCACCCGAAGTCCAACAGAAATTCACCCAATTTCGCAGCATATACTCCATATCAGTCCATCCCGGTTTCCGCTGAATATGCCACAGAGAACTGCCGAAACGAGTTACATGAGCAGAAACAATATCGCCAATAGCACCTTCTGCTACACGACGATAAGTTTCGATACAGTCTTTTTGTGAGCGTCTGATTGTCCCGCTTATTACAGACAGACCTCTTTGGGTTGCTCTCTTTCCTGCTGCCAATATTTTTCTTGCTCCTACTGCATCAACAGCACAAGGTTTTTCAATAAAACAATGTTTCCCTTTCTCAATTGCATATTCGAAATGCATAGGTCTAAATACTGGAGGGGTACATAATAAGACTATATCTACTCCGGCATCTATTACTTTCTGATATGCATCAAAACCTAGGAAGCATTTATCATCAGGAATATTTTGTCCTTTTTCACTTAACGTTTTTCTACAACTATCTAATTTATCTTGGAAAACATCACCTATTGCAACAATTTCTAAACCATCACCTGAATCAATAAAATTGATTGCCGCTCCTGTACCTCGGCCACCACATCCGACTAAGCCGGCCTTCAAAGGCTGTCCATCAGGTGCCTTTGCTAAGATTTCGGGAACATCTGCTTTAATTTTCGTTTTGCTATCTTGGTCACTACTTCCACCTGAACAACTTGTCAGGATAGAAGGGACTGAGATTGCGCCTAGGGTTCCAACAGCTGAATGCTTAAAGAAACTCCGACGATCTAATTTTCCATTTTTTTTCATGATATATTAAATTATAGTTATTTGAACCTAGTATATGATTGGATAAAAGGGCATATTTTTTATCCATACGAATGCATCCCACTAAGATAATAATTTACTCCGAAATATGTCATCAAAACACAAGCAAAAGCGATGACCGATAATAAATTAAACAAATATGGATTATCCCACTTCTTCACCAGACGCACATGAGTTACGATAGCATATACTACTACTGTAACTAATGCCCAAGTTTCTTTTGGATCCCATCCCCAATAGCGTCCCCAAGATTCATTCGCCCATATTGCACCTAGAAATGTACCAATAGTCATCAAAGCCAGTCCTGCCCACAAAGACATTTCATTTATTATACAAAGTTCTTCTATTCTACTTTTGAGCATAATATTTTTCTTATTTTTATTTATACGTAATAAGACTAAGTTAGTTGTTCCCAGAAGAAAACTAATTCCGAAAAAACCATAGGCTGCTACTATTACAGCAACATGAATCATAAGCCAAGGCGACTTCAATACCGGAACTAAAGGACTTATCTGAGGATTCATCCAGTTTAATCCGGATACGAATAAAATAACCCCAGCAAACAACGTAGCAAGAGCAACTGTGAGTTGACTCTGTCTTGCAAAGACCAGTCCGGCTATAACTGTTATTGCGGAAACGTAGATCATTGTCTCGTACGAATTACTCCATGGAGCATAGCCTGCTATATACCATCTCATTGCCATACCAAAGAGGTGATATAATACCCCTAGAACAACAAAAACGAGTAAGATATTAAATGCTATATTAATCGATTTTCTTTTTTTAAGAATATTTATAAAGGCCAATAACAACAGTACACCTCCTAATATTAAATACACTTTCTTACAAAATCTATTTATATTTAACTCATTGTACAGCAGTTCTGCATCTATTTTATCAGAAGAGACCTCAACCGTTTTATTCTTTTCTAATTGGAATGACTTTATTTCCTCTAAAATTTTATCTGCATCAGCCCAGTTATCAGTACGAACACCTTCTTTTACACTTTGGAGGTAGTGTTCAACATTTTGTTTCACGAAAGAGGAGTCTAAACTGGAAAATGTAGATAAATTATCCCCATAAGCAAACCAGCTATGATTTTTATCTAATTCGTTAGGGAAAATCTTAACCATTTTACGTCCTAGAAGTTGATGCAGAATATTTATTTGTTCATCGAGTTTTATCAGATCTTTATCAAACTTCGTTCGTTCAGATATAGGCTTTGCAAATACCTTATCCAAATCTTCATGCAGCTTATAATTTCCATTCGAATCAAAGAGTTCTGTATAAGCGCACATTTTTTCCGAAATGTCATAATTGAAGGCTATATCATCATTCTTATAGGAAATTAAAGGTATATGCATCCACATTTCAGGGAATGTCAATACGCTTAATAAAAATTGATCTGAATTTAAGTCTCCAAACTTATCAGAACTATGCAACTTCCTTAATACTTCGGACGAGAATGTATTAATAGGCTCTATCCTTCCATCAGTAGCCTGCATGGGTAAAGCTCCAAACTTGGCAGCATGCTCTTTGTCCACTCTATTTTTCTGCAAAGCTTCAACAATATGATTCTCTGCATTCTGCCCTATTAATGAAGATAGAGGGATAGAAAAACATAATAATAATATCAATAATGATTTTTGAGCCTTAATTTCTTTCAAACGAGCTATTAAGTATCTAAATCGAGAGTTATGAACAACGAACGAAAGCAAGAAACCTACTATTAATAAAGCATACCCGGCATATGTGATAGTCCTACCCAACACATCTCTATTTACAGACAAAATTGTTCCCTTCTCATCTGTGTCATATGATGCCTGAAATAATCGGTAACCTTTTATATCTAAAACGTTATTCATAGATATTACTTTTTGCTCAAAACGTCCTTCAGTATGAAGTGTTAAGAGACTTTCATACGAAGAGGGACTTGATGAACCCGGATATCTGGTTAAAGTAAACTTATCCAGCTTAATACTAAATGGCAAATTAAATTTATGCATTCCTTTATTTGTCTGCACAACCATATGGCTAACCGATTCTCCTTCTCTGATATGAATAGTACCCTCTACACCCGAAACGTGGGTAATAAAAGCTCCTATTAAGATTATTATCAATGAGAAATGGACTACTATCCCACCCCACTTCTTCTTTTTGAATAATTTATTTTTTAATGAAGAAAAAATAAAGTTCAGTACTAGAAGCAATTGCAATAAAATAAATAATGGAGAATAGTATATCCATATTTTTGCAGTTTCTGTACTTGTGTATTTCTCTACAAAAGTGGCAATAGCCATAAAGAGTGCATACAGAAGCATCATTATAATCGAAGCCTTGTATGAATACAAAATACCAACTAGAAAGTTTTTCAATTTCATTATTCTATTATAAAATGTTTTATACAAAAGTAAAAAAGTGAAGGATATAAAATATCTCTTCACTTATTTACTTACATATTATATTTTAAGATTGTATTTACAATACAGCCTTTTCCCACTGATCACGCAATAATTTTACAGATTCAGGTACAACGACAGCTCTATCGCCTTTACATCCACATTCGTAGCTAACATACTTATCGTAATTTAGCATTTTCAGAGCTTTAAATCCTTCGATGTAATTATCTGCATCTCCGTCTTCACCTGGCATACTACGACGTTTGCGGCTAGCCACATGCACGTGCTGTAGATATTCTCCTGCAGACAAGAAAGCTCCCATATCTGAATTTTCTTCGAATGTCATATGCCAGAAGTCTCCCATACAACGAACACCCGGATTGTTAATATCGCGACAGATTGAAGCTGCATCTCCTACCTGACGTAGATAAAATGCTTCTTTTCTGTTTAGAGGTTCAAAGATTACAGTTGTACCATGCTCTTTAGCGAAATTTCCCATTTCGTTAAATTGCTCACACAAGAAATCTCGTGTTTCTTGAGTGTGAGGCATAACCGGAACTTGTTGATTAAATGCCGGAACAATAATAACTCCTGTGGATTCTAATTCTCCTGCAGCAGCTATAATCTCCTTCATTGTATCCATACATTCCTTTCTCACTGCAGGGTCTGTTGATAAAATAAAACCTTTAAAACCAGCGCAAATAGCACTTACTTTGATATTGCGTCCACTTAAAGCTTCTTTTATCTCAGCAACACGACCAGCAAGACCTCCACCCCAAGGTTCAAAACCAACAATGCCTAATTTCTCCATGTAGTCGAACTTTTCGTTCAACGTTTCTCCCGGAGCAATTCCTTCTTGAAAAGAAAGTTTTAATTCAGTTGTATTTATTGGTTTTTCCTCTTTAGAAGCAGGCGCTGCACATGCAGAAATAGCTGTGCCGCTTAGTGCTACTAAAGCGGCTCCAGATACTGACGATTTCAAAAAATTTCTTCTATCTAATGTCATAATTCTATTCAATTATTTACCAGATCCAGGAACAGGAACTGTAAATGTACTCATATCCATTTTACCTAAGTTCAAATCAGCAGGAGTATAATCTTGAGGAGATGCTGTCATTTGCTCCCAAGTAATCTCAGCCCCTGTATATGCTGATTCGCGTCCCATGATTGCAGCCATATTAGATACTGCTGTTTCAGAAGCCTGATCAATTGGTTTCTTAGCACGGATATGATTTACTAAGTTAACATGTTCTAGTACATAAGGATTCATTTGTTTAAATTGAGCTTCTGTAGCTTCTTTATCATATTTCCAAACAACATTTCCAGCTAGATCTTTAATTTCATTAGTTGCACTATCCCAAGAGCCTTTAGTCCCTTGTACAAATTCACTTACATTATTAGCACAACCATCAATTTGACGAGACATGCTATGTAGATGAATGCCATTTTCCATAGTAAAGTCAATACTAAAATTATCGTATTGGTCTCCAGTTATACGACGTTGACGAGATCCAAATCCTGTAGCTTTAACTGGTTTAAGACCACTGAACCATGTAAATACATCTATATTATGTACATGTTGTTCAACAATATGATCTCCTGATAACCATTTCCAATTTACCCAGTCCTTAATCATCCACTCAGCATCAGACCATCCTGATTGACGTTCTTTATACCAAAGCATTCCCTGATTCCAATATACAGTTCCTCCTGTAATTTCCCCAATAAGACCATTCATAATCTGCTGATATGCTTGCACATATCTATGTTCATGATGACGTTGTGTTCCTGTAACTACACATAGATTTTTAGCTGCAGCTTGTTTCGAAGCAGCCATGATTGTACGATAGCCGACAGCATCTACACAAATTGGTTTTTCCAAGAATGAGTGTTTCCCTTTTTCTGTTGCATATTTAAAGTGTAAAGGACGGAATACTGGCGGTGTTGCTATAATCACAACATCAATATCTGAATCGATAACTTGTTTGTAAGCATCAAGACCTACAAAGCGTTTATCTTCCGGAATATCTATACCTTTCTTTTCTTTTAATTGATTTGCTAAACCATCTACTCTCTCTTTAAAAGTATCAGCAAGTGCTACAACTGTAACACCATTAGCAGCCGCTAAGAAGTCAAAAGCTGCACCAGAACCACGTCCACCGCAACCAATAACTCCAGCTTTAAGTTCTTGACCATCTTTTGCTATATCCATCAATTCAGGAACATAATAAGTTCCTGCTGCTTTTAATGGTTTTACAGCAGTATCTGAACTATCACTGCCACCACATGAAGTCAACATTGCAACTCCACCAGTTGTACCTAATGTACCTGCAACTCCTACAAGAGCTGAGCTTTTTAAGAATGATCTTCTACTAATACTGTTTTCTTTTTTCATGACTGTGTATTTAAGATTTTATATTTATTATTTAACTAATCCATTTGTGTCGCATACAACGCGGAAACCAATACCTTTTATATCAGAATACCACCAAATACTTTTAGGCTGCTGAGGGTCTGTTTTCAGCCATGCATCGTGTTTTGTATAATCTCTGGCTGCACATCTTAAATCTGCAGCATCAGATGTATAGTTTCCTCCACGAACAACCCACTCTTCGCCTTCGGTATTAAGAGGATTCGTTACGTTATCACCTCCTTTTGAGTATGCTTGAGGGTCATATTTATCTGCACAATATTCCATAACGTTTCCTAACATATTTTTAAGTCCGAAAGGATTGGCTTTAACAAGTGAAGGTTCTTGTGATCTGTTCTTACTGTTTTTACCATAAATAACGAATCCTGAAATAGGATCTACATCCGCATCAAAGAATTTACGCCAAAAACCTTGATCTGAAAAATCTTTAGGATCTCCCTCAAAGAAATATGGTGTCTCTGTACCACCTCTAGCAGCATATTCCCATTCAGCTTCGGTTGGTAGACGATATTTTTTACCTGTTTTTTTAGATAACCACTGACAGAACGTTTCTGCGGCATAGTGAGTCATTGTAATAGCCGGACGATCTCCGCCTCCCCAGCCTTGGTCAGGGAATCCAAACGGAGGTGTAGGTCCAGAAACCGCATCTACATCTGGGTTACTATTGTTAGCATACACCTTTTCAGGAGGGGTACGACCTTCACTCATTGTTTCTTCATAGAAAGACCAATACATATCCCAAGTTACTTCAATTTCTGCCATAAAGAATGGACTAAGTGTTACATTTCTCATAGGGCTTTCATCTTCTTTGCGGAAAGATTCTTTTTCATCGCTACCCATTTTGAAAGTACCTCCAGGTACAGCAACCATATTGAACGAAACTGGTGTTCCTGGAATTTGTTCCACATAGTTTTCAAAAGCAGTTACTTCTGTTGCTGTTTTGAAATAAGCACTTGTATCAACAGCATTTTTAGAAGTAGGAGCAGCAGCCAATGTTCCATGTTGGTAATTTGGATTATAGTGTCCTGCATCTAAGTGGCAACTGATACATTGTAGATCTAGTTTTTCTTCATTCTCTTCGTAGTATAAGTGAGCTGTTACAGCATCATCTGTCACTCCATCAGGAAATAAATTATAATGACATTCTTTACACGATGCATTAGGAATATATGTTACGGCATAGTCTAATTCAGACATTCTATCCCAGTCAAAATCAGCACTATCTTTAGTTAGGTATCCCCAAACATCACGAATACCAAGCTTAGCCTTCGCCGTATAATGATCCCAAGTTTGATTTTTGGGGGGTAAGTGACAATCGACACAATGGACTTTGGTTCCACTGCCATTATCCATGTGCTTGGAGAGTTTCCAACTTTCTTCCGCATGAGGATGCACATGACACATCATACAAGACTCATCTGTAGAAAAGTACACTGATGTTTGATACACTGATATCATGAGAATGATACCAAAAACTAAACCGAGAAGTAAATAAAATGATTTACGCTTAAAAAAATTCTTTTTTTTGTTTCTATGGCTTTCGATCGTCATCTTAATTTTTAATAAGGTGCCTAAATTTATATTAGTTTCAGATTTTTAAGAAATACAAAGAACGATAAATTATTTAATATATCATAATTTCCATTTCACGAAAGAACAAATATAAATATCATTTTTATCTTTTTTTAATAATTAAGCAGTAAATTTGCAATATAATATTTCAAATACAATCATTTTCGACTAACTTACTCAATATTTGATATTTAAAAAAGCATATTTTATTACTATAATTTATTCTATGAGATATATCTATATATTTTTAATTGTATTCATGATCGCAACTAGCTGTAAAGAGAAAAAAGAAAGCTATTTTGAGACAAGAGGAAGCATCTTTCACACTACATATTCAGTAAAATATAAGCATACACATTCTCTTGATGAGGAAATAACTGAAAAGCTTGCATTATTCGACAATTCCTTAAACCCTTTCAAGACGACAAGCATCATATCGAAAGTAAATAATAATGAATCTGCAAAACTGGATAGCTTTTTCATTAATGTATTTAACAAGTCAAAGGAAGTATCTATGGACACAGATGGGATGTTTGATATAACAGTATCCCCTTTGATCAATGCCTGGGGATTTGGGTTTAAAAACATAGATAATGTATCTCCTGAAATGATAGACAGCCTAAAGCAATTTGTAGGCTTTCAAAAAATAAGATTAGAAGATAATAAAATAATAAAAGATAGACCCGAAATTCAAATAAATACCTCAGCTATAGCAAAAGGCTACTCCACTGATGTCATTGCTCAACTTTTAGAATCTTATGGCATTAACAACTACATGGTTGACATAGGTGGAGAAATAAGAACGAAAGGCTTGAACGCAAAAGGAAAATGTTGGCAAATAGGTATCACACAGCCTGTAGATAAAGATATTTTTGATTACGAACATTTACAGACAATAATAAAGTTATGTGATAAATCACTTGCTACGTCGGGCAATTACAGAAAATATTACACGCGGGACGGAAAAAGATTTGCTCATACAATAAACCCTAATACAGGATACCCTTCCGAATCAAATATACTAAGTGCTACGATCATTGCCGATGACTGCATGACAGCAGACGCTTATGCTACAGCCTTCATGCTTACAGACACAGCTACAGCGAGAACCATAGCCAAGAAAAAAGGTTTATCCTACCTTTTAATATTAGGAACAAGCGACAGCACATATATGACTGTAAAATCTGAAGACTTTGATAATTACGAGCAAAAGCAATAATCTTAACCCTTACTTAAACAAAGGCTGGGATAATAGATACAATTACTTCTTTAACAAAGTAAAAAGCCAAAACAGCCGCTACGACCAGTTTTGCGACAGTACCAACCAAGAATCCAAGGAAGGCTCCAAAACCTGCTTTCATTGCTTCTTTAAATTCTTTTTCATCAATAAGCTCGCCTATTACAGCCCCGACAAAAGGGAAAATTATAATACCCCAAGGCGGTAATATAAATACACCTAAAACAATTCCCAATAGGCTTCCCCACATCCCCTTCTTTCCTCCGCCAAAGTACTTAGTACCCCAAATGGGGATAAAATAATCGAGAACCTGAATTACAATTACCACAATACCCCATACAATAAGAAATTGGGGTGAAAAATTAACTACAGATGTGAAGTGGAGTAGGACAATACCCAAATAACTCAGAGGAATCCCCGGAAGAACTGGTAATATACAACCGGCAAAACCTACAAGGATACAGATAAAACCTAAACTAATAAGAATAATATCTAAAATCATAATATTTATCAATTAAGTAATATTGCAAAGAAAAAGAAAGTTTATTTACTCCAATAGAGAATTGTATTTATTTAAATGATTTCTTTTTTACAGATACCATAATAAACTACATAGCAAAAACGCTGGCGAACAAATATTCACCAGCGTTGAGAACTATAACTTAATAATTAAAAACGATAATATTAGAAAATTCTATATGTTAACTGAAAGTTAAGCATTGGCCACCATTTCAACCATTGAGTATAGGTGTCAATATCTTCAAAATTTTCTGTTGCATTTTCTAATACATCAAGTTTTTTCCCATTTTGCTTTATCGAATATTTCCCTTGATAAATCATACCTAATTCGAATTTGAAACTTACTCGGCTTTTAGAAATAGCACGCCCTAAACCAAGACCGAAATAAGGTTTGATCACATTTCCTAATTGAAGTGTAGCATCAAGGTTAGCATCATCTAACTCTAATTTATGACCATCAAATTCGATAGAAGGCCATGATTGTCCGTCTTGTAATTGCACCGGACTACCATCCATATTAGCTAAAAAACCTTTAGCCTTAAGCTGATTCTTTCCGATAAAAGCTCCGGCTGTTATATGAAATATACCTTTCTTTACAGGATGAAAATCAACTAACACATGACCATTCGTAAAATTCAACTCTCCCTTCATTTTATAGTCAGGAATCTCACCGAATGCTTGAGAAAGATCTCCATTAGGATCATCTAGAGATATATCAAATGTTCCGGATTTAAATCCCATATAGTTAATACCGGCACGCAACTTCAAAAAACTATTGATCGGTGTTGCAGCTTCAAGACCTACCCCCATTGTTGACAAACGAAGAGATACATTAATATGAGAAAGAGGTCCTCCCTCATAAAACTCATCATCATTTTGTTTTCTATCTTCATCTAGCTTTAGATCCGATGATACTTCTTCTAAATTGGTTTCTTGAGAAATATTCACCATTTGTGCCTCTTGAGAGAATAGATACAGTGAGTTTAACAAAAAAAGTGTTAAGAAGAAACGCTTCATAATTGATAAATAATTTGTGTTAAATTTTTATTATTTTAAAACTGAGCGCAAATATATAACAATATTTAACAGCAAGAAAAATTACAGACTATTTATCTAACAATTCATTATTTAAAGTGTATTTTTGCATCAAAACAATGAATTATGGTATATATAGAAGTTAAGTTCGTTTGTAATCCAAACACCGAAATAGTAAATAGCGTTCTATCTGTAGTGATAGCTGAAATTGGGTTTGAAAGTTTTGTGGAAGATGAAACCGGTACTACAGCATACATTCAAAATAATTTATTTAACCCCACAGAATTAGATAAGGTTCTTCAAGAGCTACCAATTGAGGCTGATATCAGCTATACATATAAGAGTATAGAGGACAAGAATTGGAATGAGGAGTGGGAAAAAAATTATTTCCAACCTCTGATTATAGATAATAGATGTATTATACAAAGCACCTTCCACAATGCCCCTGCTACATATGAATACAATATTTTTATTGATCCTAAAATGGCTTTTGGAACAGGGCATCACCAAACAACAGAATTGATGATTAGAGAGATTTTAAACGAAGATTTTAATGGTCGATCCGTTCTTGACATGGGCACCGGAACCGCTATACTAGCTATTTTAGCTTCGATGAAGGGAGCCAATCCTATAAAAGCAATAGATATAGACAAATGGGCCTATGACAATGCTATCGAGAATTTGGAACTCAACAAGATAAAAAACATTTCTGTTGAAATTGGAGGAGCAGAACTGCTTGGCAATACTACTTTCGATATCATATTAGCCAATATAAACAGAAATATACTACTTAACGACATTCATGTATATGCATCCGTTCTAAATAAAGGAGGCTTATTATTCATGAGCGGATTTTATGTAGAGGACATCCCTGCCATTACAGAAGAATGTAATAAACATGGGCTTAACTTTGTTCACAACAATGTAAAAGACAACTGGACTTCTGTAAAATTCACAAAGTGTTAAGAAAGACATAAGAGGAGGCTTCTGAATCGAAACCTCCTCTTATGTTTGAGTTAATTAGGTATTAGGCTTTAAGGTAAATAAAGATTGTTTGGTTATCAGTACAAAGGAACGCGATTTAGATAACCTCACCAAATAAAAAAACATATTATAAAACATATTTTTATATAAAATTTATTAACCTCACAGCTATTACCTTTATTTTTTAACACTTGATATTTACCTTCATTTTTCTTAATCTACTATACAGCAACTAGATATAGCTAATTTTAGAAAGAAAACACTTTAATTCATATAATCCCACATAGGTAACATTATTGGTTTTTCGTTCAAACTATTGATAGCCTTTCCGTCTAAATATTTCTTATGAATTACTAAGCGAAACATATATTCATCAAACCATTTATCTGTAAAAGTTAAATAACCTCTATTCCCTGAAGCAGATCCCCAGCTATTTTCAAATTCCCATTTCACTGGTTCATCGTTTTCGTCTGTATCACAACCTATCAATAACATGGCATGACTCGATCCGCTTTGACGAGTAAGGATACGCGCTTTTTTATCCATTGTTAAATTAACTCCCAAAAGTGACTCATAATCATACATCGAAGGATCTGATATACCTTCAGCTGAATTCATCTGTTTACCTACGTCACACGATGCATACATAGCTTCATTATTCTTGATTGAAGCCAAGGCAGCTTTCTTTATATCATCATTGGGTAGATTTAGATATACCCAGTTAATCCCTTCAATACTGTTTCTATAATTATCTATCTCGTACACCTTATAATATTCGCGTGTAGGATCATTCATTATCATAATGTAATTTTGAGGAGAATAATCCGCAGGTGTTATTTCCTTATAAAACTGTTGTGGTGTATAATTTTTCAATTCTTGAACATTTCCACTTTTATCCTTATATCTCCACGTAAACTCTGCAGGAGGTTCCCCTAGGCAAAGTGTAAGAATACGATAAACATCTTTCAATATAGAAACTTTTTCTGCTCGAATCTCTTCTATCTTCTTATTGGTAGCAATCAAGCCTCTTAATTGGTATCCTCCCAAGCGTAATTTTTCATTAACCAGCCCAACCATTTGACGAGTATTGTTTGAATGAGCAGTTTCTGGCATTACACTCTTAGGCACAGCGCCATATTTTTCTCCGAGATTATAATACAGATTCCATACCCCTCCGTCACCAACCGGCGATTTGAAAATATAATCTACAGTCCTATCTCCAAAGGCTTCCTTCCCTGTTGCTATTACATTTTCCAGAAACAAATTGGCTTTCTCAAATATATCCCAGAAATATAGATAATTGTGAGAGAAATCAAACTCAGCCACATTATAACGTTCCATTATGCTTGGGCGTAAAACATTCAACGAGGTAAACATCCAACATCTACCCGAGCTTTTCTGATCTGTTATTCCGCTAACTTTTACTCTATATTTGAAATAATGATCTATTTTACCTTGTAATTCTCTATTCAGAGCATTAGCCGTAATGTTTGCATTAGAAGTCAGCACATTTTGAACTGCTTTTGTAGAAGCATCCCGATTGAGACTTGCTTTAATTTCATCTAGCTCTTTAGTAGTAATGTTTTGCGATGATAAAAATATAGAAGAGCATAGTAAGATGCCCGTAAATAATACCTTTTTCATGAATATGTCTTTTAGATATTTAAGTTAAATTACAAATGTAAAGAATTATGCATTAATTGTGATACAAAACAATATATTTAGTCCCTTTTATTCGCATTACAGCCCCAAATTAGAGTAAATTTATTTACCTTTGCCCGATTTAAATAAAGAACGTATGTCTGAATTACAAGCAACCATATACAGCAAACAAAGAATACGTTATGCTGTAATGAGTCTTTTCATAGCCCAAGGGCTTTGCTTTGCCAGTTGGGCAAGTCGTCTGCCTGATATAAAGAAAGATTTTAATGTAGAGAGCTTTTTACATTATGGTTTTCTGATGGCCTTAATACCAATCGGTAAATTTGCGGCTATTCCCCTGGTAGGCTTTCTTCTTCCCCGCATAGGGAGTAAAAAAACTGTATTGATAAGTATCATGGGTTTTGCCCTTTCCTTATTTTTGGTGAGTATAGTACCTGGAATCACAGGTCTCGGCATTATGATGTTCTTATTCGGAACATTCTGGAATATGACAGACATTTCTCTTAATACTCAAGCTATTGAAGTAGAACGCATATATGGCAAACCAATTATAGCCTCTTTTCATGCGAGCTGGAGCCTTTCGGCATGTATTGGTGCACTGATAGGATATGCCATGATTAATATGCAAGTTGGAACTTATCTTCACTTCGCCATAATAGCTGCTCTTGCGGTATTTCTTATCTTATTTAATTATAAATATCTACAAGAGGCATCCGTTGAACCTGAGGAAGTGAAAGTTGAAGCAAAAGAAGTAAACGAACCCAAAAGAAAATGGTTCCACATGCCTGAGATGTTACTTATTCAACTAGGCTTGATTTGGCTGTTAGCTCTTGTTGTGGAGAATACCATGTTTGAATGGAGTGATGTTTACTTCCAGTCGGTGATAAAAGCACCTGAATCGATGCAAGTAGGTTTTTTAGTATTTATGGTAATGATGTTCACCGGTCGTATGTTAACGAATCTGGCTTATTCTAAATGGTCAAAAAAGACTGTATTACAAATAGCCGGAGCTTTGATATTTGCAGGCTTTACGGTCTCATCTATATTTATTGATTATTCAGACTCGCTGACAATAAAAGTTATTATCAACTCTATAGGCTTTATGATGATAGGGCTGGGCATATCGTGTGTAGTTCCTACTATATACAGTATCGTTGCTGAGAAAGCAAAAACACCTGCCGGTACAGCCCTTACAATTATGTCTAGTATTAGTTTTGTGGGACCGCTAGTTGCACCACTGTTGGTTGGGGCAATCTCTCACAAATATAATTTAGAATGGGCTTACTTAACTGTCGGATTATTCGGAGCTTGTATAATCCTTATTGCAACAGTAAGTAAAACCCTTAGAAAGTAGAGTAGTAAGAATTAATAAATTAGATAATAGGAATTCGCTGTTCAGCGGTTCCTATTCTTTTTTCCACATCTTCTTTTGTTCCTTGAAAAGGACCCGATCCTTCTATTTTTATAGTAGCCATAGCTGCTGCAAATTTCCCTGCATCTTCTATGCTTGCACCTTTAGCTCTCTTATATAGATAACCTGTTACATAAGTATCTCCACATCCGGTAGCATCGACCACCTCTGTTGGCTTATAAGCCGGAATTATATAAAATTCTTTTCCGTCATAGATAACAGACCCTAAGCTACCAAGAGTTACAAGAACTTCTTTTATACCCCAGTTATACAGTTGCTGAGCAGCTTGTTTAACATCCGACAGTCCTGTCAGAACTTCCATCTCCAGTTCGTTGACCTTCAGGATGTCGATATATTTCAACGTTTCCAACTTATTAGCCCAATCGATAGGATATACCTTATGATCTCTTACTTCACGCAAGTATCCTTGAGAATCTACAGCAATTAGCCCTTTCTTTGATAGTGACTTCAATATTTCGAGAGGGAAATCATCTGCTAGCAATGCACCCAGTAGATAAATCTTCGCATCTATATTGCCTAACGCATCTACAGCAAATGGATCGGCCTTAGCTAAAACTCGCTGTGTACGATTATCCTGATTTTCACCATAGATATTCTCGAAATAAACAGAGCTCTTACTTGGTATTACCGATACATCAACCCCTTTCGAACGTAAATCATCCACAACAGGCATTTCTGAGAGCGCCAAAGATGTTACCAATTTATAATCAACATCATCAAAGTGACGTATAGCATGTGAAAAATAAAATGCCGTTCCTCCAGGCATATGTACTGTTTTTTTAGGAGTTACTACTTTATCCAAAGTTATATGTCCTATACAGCAAAGATCATGTAAATGCATTATTAATAAATTTTTGAAATGCAAAAGTAGTAAAAAATAATAAAGGTAACAGACTTAACAGGTTTTAAAAACCTCTTTATCCATTACCTTTATTTAAGACTCAATTTAGACCGTATTCTTCTCCAAGAATTTTATCTTATTATTTTTTATTCTTTACATATTTTTCGAGCCACTGATCTTGTTCCCACAAAACATGCAATACCGATTCTTTTGCTGCATATCCATGACTTTCTTTAGGAAGCAACACCAAACGAGCCGGAGCTCCAAACCCTTTCAGAGCATTGAAATAACGTTCACTTTGCATAGTATAAGTGCCAGAGTTATTATCATCTGCTCCATGTATCAACAATAAAGGATGTTTCATTTTATCTGCATGCATAAAGGGAGACATCGCATTATACACATCCGGAGCCTCCCAGTAATTACGCTCTTCTGCCTGAAAGCCAAAAGGCGTAAGTGTTCTATTATAAGCTCCACTACGAGCTATACCTGCTGCAAACAAATCGGAATGACTAAGCAAATTAGCGGTCATAAATGCTCCGTACGAGTGTCCACCTACAGCCACACGATTTCTATCTATATAACCCATTTCATCTACGGCATCAATAGCCGCTTTAGCATTAGCTACCAACTGTTCAATAAATGTATCATTCGATTCCGTGTCACCTTCTCCTACAATAGGGAATGCAGCATTATCCAATATTACATAACCTCTGGTCACCCAATAGATAGGAGAACCATAGTATGGATAAATAAACTCATTCGGATTAGTAGTATTTTGTCCGGCACTACTCTTATCCTTATATTCTGTCGGATAAGCCCACATCACCATCGGTAGTTTTTCTTTATTCTGCATATCATAACCTGCTGGCAAATATAGAGTACCTGTTAATTCAACACCATCAGGACGCTTATATTTAATAACTTCTTTATAAACATCTGCAATACTCTTGAATGGATTTTCGAAATGAGTAACAGCAATCGGAGCTATTCTTTTCTTCGTATTTAAAATATAGAAATTAGGATACTCCGATGAAGATTGCAATTGAACTAAATATTCTCCTTTCTTGATATCAATAACAGATATTATATCAAGCTTCTTATCTGTATAATTTGATTGATACAGTCTTTTTGTAGCTTTCGTTTTGAGATTAATTTCATCAACAAAGGGAAATTGTCCTGCTTCTGTATACCCCTCTCCTATCAGATAAGCTTTTTCACCGTCAAGATTCAACACATATCTGCCATATTCATTACGTTTGGTATCGAACTGCCCCGGATCATTATATACATCCTGATAATTTCTATCTGACAGAATCTCAGGTTTAGTACCAGTTTGAGATGGGTTAAACACATAGGTTTTCGTATTTCGTGTATTCCACCAATTATCATACAGAACAGCTACCTTATCATTTCCCCATAAGATCCCTGCATAACGATTTATAGTTTTTACCATACTCACAGGTGTACTTGTAAAAGGATAATCTAACTGAAACACTTCATCTCTAAATTCCACCTCTTTTTCTGGATCTCCTCCATCCAAAGCTTCAACCCAATATAGAGTTGCAGGTTTATCACTTCTCCATCCTATACTACGCTTACCTGTATAAGTAGCCATAAATCCCTTAGGCATAACTTCTAACAATGCTCTATCATCAAAATCGCTCACCAATTTTCCATCCGAATCATATATAGCAGTTTTCATAGGAAAACGGCTGAATGGTACTATATACGAATATGGACGGTGTATCGTATTTATTAAAATATAGTTCCCATCAGGAGAGAAAGACATTCCTGAGTAAATTGCCTTATTTTTCCACAATGTTTTATTTCCAGACAAATCGACTTTATATAATTGGGATGTAACCAATGTTTCGAAATTAGCCTCATCTGTCGCATTTTGCAATAAATCCTGATAAGTTCTATTCTGAGCCTTTGCTCCTACTTCACTCACCGAAACTGTAGGACCAGTCGGTATTGCTACTTTAGTATCTATTATCTGCGCTTTATCTTTAGGCAAAACCCTAACCAAAAGAGAATTGTTATCCTTAAACCATGTATATGGGTTACCCAAATTTGCATTCAGATTAGCCTCTGTCAGCTTCACAGCTTTAGCAGTAGCCAAATCAACATACCACAATTCTACTCCATTTTCGGCTGTATTCGTAAAGGCAATTTTTGTCTCATCCGGAGACCATGACCAGTTTGAGATTCTAGGATTTTCAGGCAATCCCTCAATTTGCTTTGCTTCACGATCACCGAGAGCTTTGTACTTCAGATTTTCAACATAGGTTGTTGTACTTGAAATATTTGTTCTAGGATTTATACGAAGACCTGCTAATCGCATTTCTGTATCAGATAGATCTGCAAGAGTTTTATACGTACTTCTGTACAGAAAAATCATTTTAGTTCGTTTACTATCCATCATCAAAGATGGAGCTCTCTCAAAGTCTGCTAGCTCTAATATCTCCTGAGGTGGTTTCTGATAGACCAATTCCTCTTGTGCAAATATGCCCAAAGAGAAGCCTATGAATACAAGAATAGGTAATAACCGTTTCATAATCGCTTTATTTTAAGTTTAATCTTCATTCAGTAAATTCAAATATAGTTATTTTACCATTATCTATAGGACAATCAAGGCTTATTTGTTCAACAAAAAAGCCACTCTATAATAGAATGGCTTTTCATAATAAATATAGAAAATCTGTTATTTTTCAATTCCGTTTCTCTTCAACAAAGCTTTCACTGTGGGTTCCTGTCCTCTAAACTTAACATACAAGCTCATTGGTTCTTCCGTGTTCCCTTTTTCTAAAATATTCTTACGGAACGATTTTGCTGTATTCTTATTAAAGATACCAGTTTCTTGGAAAAAAGAATAAGCATCTGCCTCAAGCACCTCTGCCCATTTATAACCATAATATCCTGCGGCATATCCACCCGAGAAAATATGTCCAAAGGTTGGAGACATTGCTGTATTTTCTAATACAGGTAATACTGCTGCTTTTTTCATCGCATCATGTTCAAATTTGATAACATCACCTGTATAGGCTTCTGTTAACGTATGCCATGCCATATCTAGGTATCCGAATGATAGCTGACGATAACATAAATAACCTGCATTATAGTTAGAAGCATCGATTAATTTCTGTACCAACTCTGCTGGAATCTTCTCTCCAGTTTTATAATGTACGGCAAATTTATCCAAGTATTCTTTTTCTGTCAACCAGTTTTCCATTATTTGAGAAGGAAGTTCTACAAAATCGTGTAATACATTTGTTCCCGACAAAGACTCATAAGTACATTTTGTCAACATTCCATGAAGAGCATGACCAAATTCGTGCAAGAAGGTTTCTACTTCATCAAATGTAAGTAAAGCCGGCTCTGTTTCTGTAGGGCGAGTAAAATTCATTACGATCAACACATGCGGACGAGAATCTTTTCCTTTTTCAATATATTGACCTTTAAACTCTGTCATCCAAGCACCTTGTCTTTTTCCTTTACGTGGATGAAAATCTGTATAAAGAACAGCTAAGAATTCACCATTTTCGTCCAACACGTCGAAAGCTTCAACCTCCGGATGGTAAACTGATATATCCGTATTCTTCTTGAATGTGATACCAAATAAATCTGTAGCTAAACCAAATACGCCTTTTTTTACGTTTTCCAACTCAAAGTATGGACGCACTAATTCATCACTAACGTTGTATTTTGCATCTTTCAACTTTTCGGAATAATATGACCAATCCCAAGGCATGAGTGTAATATCTTTACTTTCCATACCCACTGCAAAACCTTCTACCATCTTCACATCCTGGCGAGCTGCCACACCATATGCATCGTACAAGTCATCAAGAAGATTGTAAACGTGTTCTTTATCTTTAGCCATCTTGTTACGCAATACATAAGTTGCATAATCCGAATACCCTAACAGATTCGCTATTTGCATGCGTGTTTTTGTGATTTCTTTTATGTTCTCCAAGTTATCATATTCTCCACCTATACACTGAGTAGTATATGCCATATATAGCTTCTCACGAAGATCGCGACGTGAAGAATATTTCATAAATGCTATGTAACTTGGGGCTGACAGATCAAAGATCCAGCCATCTTTTCCTTTTTCCTTAGCTTTTGCTGCTGCTGCATCTTTAATCATAGCCGGTAAGCCTGCTAAATCAGCCTCATCGGTCAGCAACATTTCGAACTTATTATTTTCCTTTAAAGAGTTTTGACCAAAAGTCAATGTCAGTTGGCTAAGTTTAGCAGATAAATCTTTATATGTATCTCTATCTTTTCCTGTCAAATTAGCACCACTATCTTCGAATGAACGATATATTTTTTCTACTAAACGAATTTGCTCCGGAGTCAGATTAGATTCGTTCCTTTTTTCATAAACAGCCTTAACTCTTTGGAATAAACCTTCATTTAAACTTATTTTATTTGAGTATTCTGATAGTTTAGGTTGAATACGTTGAGCTATTTCGAGCATCTCGTCATCACTTTCGGCACTCAAAAGATTGAAAAATACCGGAGCTACTCGCGACAATAGTTTACCCGACTCACTATAAGGCACAATCGTATTTTCGAAAGTTGGTGCAGCTTTTGTCTTAACTATTTTGTCAATCTCTGCTAGATGCTCTTTTATCCCCTTATCAATAGCCGGTTCGTAATGTCCGTTCTTTATTTTATCAAATGGAGGTGTTCCATATGGTGTCTTATAAGTCGAAAAAAATGGATTTTGAGCTTGAACTGTAGTCATAGTCATAATGAATAAAATAATTGAAAAAAGTCCTTTTTTCATAAAATACATTTTAATATAAAAATTCTAATAATCTCTGAATAGATACAGAGGTTTGCAAAGATATAAAAAAGTAAATCTAAAAATGTATCTTTGCCCTCCAAATAGAAACAAAGAGAAAGTCTAGAATTCAAAAAGTTCTGTAAATCAAATATACTTTTTTTAAGACTTTTTCGTTATTATTTATAACTATAGTTACAAGACCAATATGATCGATTATATAAAAGGAGAAATTACGGAATTAACCCCTGCTTCTGCTACTTTAGAGACGCATGGTATCGGGTATTTTATTAATATTTCTGTAAATACATATTCACAACTTACAGACAAAAAAAGTGCACAGCTATACATTTACGAGGCTATTAGAGAAGATGCATACCAATTATTCGGATTCTTTGACAAGTCTGAACGCGAGATGTTTCTACACTTGATCAGTGTTTCAGGTGTTGGAGCCGGAACTGCCCGAATGATTTTATCTTCGCTAAATACGCAGGAATTAGCAAGCATTATTACTTCAGGGAATGCAGACATTCTGAAGACGGTAAAAGGAATTGGAGCTAAAACCGCACAACGAATCATTATTGATTTGAAAGATAAGGTAAAAGTTGCCGGATTGGAACAAGTTGAAATGTTTGCAACTGCAAATCCTTCGGGAGAGGAAGCCATAGCAGCTCTTGTAATGTTAGGCTTTCCTCAACAAGCTTCCCAGAAGGTAGTTTCAAAAATATTGAAAGAGAAACCAGACAGTGCTACTGAACAAATCATTAAGATGGCACTAAAAATGTTATAGATAAAGGGTTGAAAAGTTTTTTTAAATATTCGTTTATAACAAGCTTATTTCTGTGTTTTACCGGTCTTTTCTTTGGAATGACTGGTAAGCATGAACCTATATTTGTACCCGAAATAGAAGTTTCGCCACACCCTGAAGATACAGTTCCTCTGTTTCCCGTAAAAAAAACACAAATTACAAATTACAAAGATATACAAACAACACCTCCGCTTGACTTAAAAGACCCTTCAAATATAAAGACAACCGTAGAGTATAACCCGAAAACAAAACTCTACATATTTAAAACAAAAATTGGGGACTCTGAAATTTCAACGCCTTTCTCGTTGACTCAGAGCGAATACATGGACTATTCGCTGAAAGAGTTTATGTCTGGATATTTCAAGGGGAAAAATGATTCTTTATATAGCAACAAAGAAGATAATGGTGAATTTTCTTTGAAAAATATACAACTCAACATAGGACCTGCCGAAAAATTATTTGGACCCGGTGGTGTAAAAATCAGTACGCAAGGATATGTTGAAGCAACTATGGGGGCTAAGTATTCCAATACGGACAATCCCACCCTATCTGAGCGCAACAGAAGTAGAACTTCTTTTGAATTCAAGGAAGACATTCAAATGAATGTAACAGCTTCGGTTGGAGACAAAATCAACTTTGGTATGAATTACGATACAAAAGCATTGTTTGATTTTGACTCAAAGAAACTAAAATTAGGCTACGAAGGAAAAGAAGATGAGATAATCAAGCGCATAGAAGCCGGAAATGTAAGTATGGCAACAACAAACTCCTTAATCAACGGAGGAACTGCCTTATTTGGCATCAATGCTGAGCTACAATTCGGAAAACTAAGAATTAACACTGTTATATCTCAACAAGAGGCACAGTCACAGACCACAAGTTCCAAAGGCGGTATACAGACCAACAATTACGAGATCAAAGCCGATCAGTATGATGAGAACAGGCACTTTTTCCTCGGACACTATTTTAGAGATAATTACGACAAGGCTTTAAGCAAATTTCCGTATATACAATCTCCGGTCAATATAACCCGTATAGAAGTATGGATAACGAATAAGCGAAACGACCCTAGCCAAACCAGAGATATTATTGCTTTTGCTGATATTGCTGAACATGATTCTATTAAAAATGCCAATAATCTTTGGAGTAAAACAGGTATAACAAAAACACCCTACAACGGAGCTAATGATTTATACAATAAAATAACGACCGATCCTGTCAGATACCCTTATATCAGAGACATTGATAAAGTCACCAGTCTTTTCGAGAATTACATAGAAAACAGTCTGGATTATGAAAAAGTAGGAAAGGCAAGGTTGCTTGATCCTTCCGAATATACTTTCAATCCTCAGCTAGGTTACCTTTCATTGTCATCAAGACTTCAAGCCGATGAAGTTTTAGCTGTTGCATATGAATATACGATGAATGGATCTTCTTATCAGGTAGGAGAATTCTCTGCCGATATTGTAGATCAATACAATGAATCAAACTCTAAATCAGGAGCTTTATTTGTAAAACTGTTGAAACCCGTTGCTTTATCGCCAAGATCATATACTTGGGATTTGATGATGAAGAATGTGTACAAGGTAAGTGACAATTCGATACAACAAGATCATTTCAGACTTAATATATCTTACCAGTCCGACACTCTAGGAACGTATATTAATTATCTTCCTGAAGGTAGAATTAAAAACGAACTTCTTATCAGAGTCATGAATTTAGACAGATTAAATTCTAAGAATAATGAAGTTAAGAACAAAGAAGGCGCCACTGGTGATGGAATTTTCGACTATGTCGAAGGCATAACCGTACAGTCAGAAAAAGGTCGTATTATCTTCCCTGTTGTAGAACCGTTCGGCTCGCATTTGAGAAGCAAAATAGGAAGTGATATTATTGCTGAAAAATATGTATATCAAGAACTTTACGATTCAACGCTGACCGTAGCCAGACAAATAGCTGAGAAAAATAAATTCAAACTATACGGCTCATATAGAGGGTCAGGCTCTAGCAACTCAATAATTAATCTGAATCAAGAAAATCTTCCTCAAGGATCTGTTATACTTACAGCCGGAGGTAACACTTTAATGGAAGGTGTTGATTATTTGGTAGACTATAATGCCGGAATTGTAACCATTATAAATCAGAATTTGATTGACTCCAATATCCCTATCCAAGTATCAAACGAGAGTTTACAACTCTCGATGCAGAGAAAAACCTTACTTGGGCTGAATTTGAGTTATGATATATCCAAAAACTTCAACATTGGAGGTACAATCATGCACTTGTATGAAAAACCTCTTACTACAAAAACCGAATTCGGGAATGATGCTGTAAAGAATACCCTTTGGGGTGTAAATACATCATTCAAGACGGAGTCGATGTGGTTGACAAATCTTGTAGATAAGCTACCTTTTGTGAATACAACTCAGCCGTCACACATTAGCTTCAATGCTGAATTTGCTCATATGATCCCCGGACATTACGAAAACAAAGAGTCGGGAGGTTATTCCTATTTAGATGATTTCGAAACCTCAGAATCTCGTATTGATATAAAAAACCCTTATTCGTGGACTCTGGCAGCTACTCCATTCAGTAAAGATGGAGACGCTTTATTTCCCGAAGCGGCATATAGTAACGACATCAGATATGGTCAAAACCGAGCCTTGCTTTCTTGGTTTATGATAGACCCTATATTTACTCGTAGAGGATCGTCCCTGACTCCAGAACACATAAAAAATGATAAAGATCAACTGTCTAACCACTATGTTAGAGAAATTCAAATTAGTGAAATATATCCTAATAAGGATATACCGTTCAACGAGTCAGCTACAATACCTGCCTTAAATCTTTCTTTCTATCCTAAAGAAAGAGGACCATACAATTTAGATGCGACCAATATCGACTCTGACGGGAATCTCTTAAACCCTAAAAAAAGATGGGGAGGTATTACAAAAAAGATGGACGTTTCAGACTTTGAAGCGGCAAATATAGAATATATAGAATTCTGGCTAATGGATCCATTCATTTATGCTGATACAATGGGTTCGGTTAAAGCAGGGGGTGACTTATATATCAACTTGGGAGAAATATCAGAAGATGTGTTGAAAGATGGCAAAAAATCATACGAGAACGGACTCCCTATTAATGATAACGATCCTGATGCTATAGAATACACTAAATGGGGTAAAATGCCTAAAAGGCAAGCTATTACTTATGCTTTCGACAATAATTCAGGGGCAGAAGGACGTAAGAAACAAGATGTGGGACTAAACGGGCTCAGCATTGAAGAAGAGTTTGAGTTTGAGACATACAAAAACTATCTGGAATCTTTTAAGGCAAAAATAACACCATCAGCTCTAAGTCGTTTACAAGATGATCCATTCTCTCCTTTGAACGCACCGGCTGGTGACCGCTTCCATTTTTATAGAGGAAGCGACTATGACGAGAAACAAGTTAGCATCTTAGATCGTTACAAATATTATAACAATACTGAAGGCAACTCACCTGCAACCGACCAAACAGACGAAAGTTATTCTACTGCATCCCGATCAACTCCTGATGTTGAAGACATCAATCAGGACTATACTCTGAATGAGCACGAGGCTTACTTCCAATATAAGATTGAGCTAAATCCTCAGAAAATGAATGTAGGAGAAAACTACATTGTTGATAGCAGAAAGGTTAAAGCTAACTTAAGAAATGGTAATGAAGAAGTTATCACTTGGTATCAGTTCAAAGTTCCGGTAAGAAAAGGGCAACGAATCGGTAATATTCAAGACTTTAAGAGTATCCGTTTTATGCGTATGTTTCTCACTAACTTTGAAGAAACAGCATTCTTACGCTTCGGAACTTTACAGCTAGTACGAGGAGACTGGCGAATATATGAACAAACACTCAACAAAGACAATACGCCTTCCGGAAACGGGACGTTGGACCTATCAACAGTAAATATTGAAGAAAATTCAGAACGTGAACCAGTTCGATACGTATTGCCTCCGGGTGTAAGTAGAGTTGTCGATCCACAACAAGCACAGATGATAGAAGACAACGAACAGGCTCTATCATTGCGCGTATTAAATTTGGAACCGGGTGATGCCAGAGCTATCTACAAGAACACATATTATGATTTGAGACGTTACAAACGTATTCAGATGTTCACTCATGCAGAAGAACTAATCAATGGTGATAAAATAGAGAACGGTGAACTGACAGTATTCATGCGATTAGGTTCTGATTATAAGAACAATTATTATGAATATGAAATTCCTCTGATAATAACTCCTGAGGGAAAGTATAGTTCAAACAATCCTAACGACCGTTATGCTGTATGGCCAACAGGCAATATGTTTGACTTTCCGTTAGAACTTCTCAAAAATGTAAAACTCAATAGGAATAAAGAAAAAAGGAAAGCCGGTTCGAAAATATCATATACTACACTCTATTCAAGCGAAGACCCTGAGAAACCGACAAACAAGGTAAGTGTCATAGGAAACCCTTCATTGTCTGAAATTAATGTTATAATGATTGGTGTGCGAAACAATAGCCGATTGACAAAATCGGGAGAAGTATGGGTTAACGAACTTCGCCTTACCGACTTTGACGAAGAAGGAGGCTGGGCTGCACAAGGAAACTTGAACATCGCCTTATCTGACTTGGCAACGATTAGCGTATCTGGGAGAAAAGAGACTGTTGGTTTTGGAGCCCTTGATCAGAGCCTGATGGAACGTCGTTCCGACGATTATCATACATACAATATTGCAGCAAGTGTAGAGCTTGGTAAATTTTTACCGGAAAAGGCACAAGTCAGTTTACCTTTATATTATTCTTATTCGAATCAGACTACAACTCCTAAATACGATCCATTTGATCAGGATGTAACATTGGACGAATCATTCGACCTCGTAGAAACTAAAGCAGAAAGAGACTCTATAAAGAGCCTTGCTCAAGAGAAAACGACTACGAAAAGTCTTAGCATGAATAATATTAAAGTGAATATTCAGAGTAAGACTCCGATGCCGTACGACCCTGCCAATTTCAGCTTAGGGTATTCATACAGCGAAAGTGAGACCAAAGCCCCTTCGGTGGCATACGACGTAAATAGAAACTATAAAGCAAATCTTAACTACACATATACTCCTATGGCGAAGACATGGGAGCCTTTCAAAAACATAAAAAGTAAATCTGGTGCTGCCAAGTTTGCAAAATCATTAGGATTCAATTATCTCCCTAACAACATCACTCTAAACTCAAATATCAACAGATTCTATACCGAAACAATGCTTCGAGATATAGAAAACTATACAATTGGAGGGCCTAACAACGAGAGCCAGTTCTTATCATGGAGCCAGTCTTTCTTATGGGATCGTGATTTTAATATCAATTGGGACTTTACAAAAAACTTGAAGTTCTCCTTCCAATCAAATACTCAGGCTGAAATAGAAGAACCTTACCTACAAGTTAATAAGAAAGCGAATAGAGACGACTACGATGAATGGAAAGACGCAATCATGCGTAGTCTGAAAGGACTAGGTGATCCATTATCTTATCGCCAATTAGTGAAAGTTACTTATCAGCTTCCGACCAAAAGCATTCCTGCTATGGATTGGCTAACTTCAAATGCTAGTTATACAAGCGGCTATCAGTGGGAACGTGGAGCCAGAATAGATAGTATAGAAGTAGGAAATACGATTAGCAATACGATGACTTTCGACTTTACAAACAGATTAAACCTGACTAGCTTATACAATAAATGGGATTTCTTGAAAAAAGTGAATAATCGCTTCGATCGTAGAAGAAGTTCTGCTCCTAGAGAAAGGCAAAGAGAGAGCCGCGAACCGGAAAGACGTCGCTTCACTCAAGATGTAGCATTACAAGAAGATACTGTTGTCACAATTACTCATGGACTGAACACGAAGAACATTCAGGTTACAGGGAAAAAAGACGGAAGAAACTATAAGGTAAAATTCAAGAAGAAAGACGACAATACAATTGTTATTACAAACAAAGATACAGCCAATATACAATTGAGTATAGTAAGTAACAACAAACAAGGTGGATCTTCTGAAACATTACGAAACATTGCCGAATACACAGCACGAGGACTAATGTCTCTGCGATCTGTCAGCTTTAATTATTCGAGGAGAAACGACACTCATATTGCAGGATTCAGACCAGGAACAGGTGACGCTTTTGGGCAGAAAAACTCTGAATATGGTTTAGTGCCAGGAATGGGATTTGCTTTAGGTTTTGATGGAGGAGATGACTTTATCCAAAAATCTTTAGACAGAGACTGGCTAGTTATAGACGAAGATGGCATGAATATAACTCCGGCAGTATATAACCTAGCCGAGAAGTTTGAATTAAAAGCACAAATAGAGCCAATAAGAGACCTAAAAATAGAGCTCAACGCAAACCACGAAAATAATAAGCGTACCGAAGTTCAATACATGTTTGCAGGAACTCCTCGCACAATGGGAGGAAATTTCTCTATGACTACGGTTGCTCTATCGACAGCACTTAGAAGCAGTAAAGCTTCTGACAATTATTATTCCGAAGCCTTTGAAACCTTTTTGAATAATAGAACAATCATAAAAGGTAGGCTCGAAAATATTTACAGTAAATCTGTTCATTATCCAACCGGAGGTTTTATCTCTGAATACAATCCTGTACTAGGAGGAACATCTTATAACCCTCGGAATGGGGAGATAGATATAAACTCAGCAGACGTCTTGATTCCTGCTTTCATTTCCGCCTATACCGGAAAAGATGTAAATAAAGTAACATTATCGGCATTCCCGTCACTGTTGGCAATGCTTCCTAATTGGAGTATATCTTATGACGGATTATTGTCTATACCTTTTATTAAAGAAAAATTCAAAAATTTGCGTCTTAACCATAATTACAGATGTTATTACCAAGTAACAAATTATTCAGTTTTCAATAGTTGGATGGATTCAGGCGAAGGCGATGAACTTGGTTTTATTCGAGATGTATTGAATGATAACCCCACCCCATCCTCTCCGTATAATATTACATCGGTAGGTATTACAGAAGTCTTTAATCCTCTGATAGGTGTTGATGGCACACTCAACAATAACATGTCATTGAATACAAGATACAATACGGGTAGAACTTTGACTCTAAACATGTCTGCATATCAGATTATTGAATCATTGTACAATGAATTTGTTCTTGGGTTCGGTTATCGTATCAATGAGTTTAACAGGCTAATAGGTCTTAATCCGAAGGGTACCTCTACTATTAATAATGATTTAAATATCAAAGCTGATATATCTTACAAGATGAATGAAGCCTTACTCAGAAAGATTGAAGAAAGATATACTCAAGCTACAACAGGTATGACTATTGTTACTCTAAAACTTTCTGCCGATTATACAATGAGCAGAGCACTCACTTTAAGAGCCTTTTACGATCGAATATTGAACAAACCTCTAATATCATCATCTTCCTACCCTACGACGAACAGCAACTTTGGGGTAAGTTTAAAGTTTACACTAGTACAATAAAAGTGAATAAATATTTAACTTGTTAAAAAAAGAAGAGAGAAGTTTATTTTTTCAAATGTTAAACAATATCTTTGTTTTAATTGTTAAATAGTAGAACTTATAACAATTGAGTGATTTAAGTAAAAAAAGGGGATAAAATCTACTAGGTGTAGAAATACTAAAATGAGAAAATCAACGATTTGGATACTTGCTGCTATAATGGCTTTTGCATTCTTTTCTCTATTGTTTTTACAAATCAGGTATTTGCGTGAATCAATAGAGCAGAAGAACGAACAGTTTAAAGAAATAATAAACAGGAGTTTAAGTTCTGTATCAAGCGAGCTAGAAACAGCTCAAGCAAAGAAATATTTAACTGAAGCCTTGTTAGAAAGTCAGAAAAAACAGGCGGCAGCATACAAAAGGGATAAATCTCAGGAGTCTGCCATACTGTTTCAGGAAAGAATAAAGGTCACAGCCAATGATAGTAGATTCAATATGGAATACAATGCATCTACTGTACAGACAAGACCTCAGAATCAGATTTTTCAGACCCCGAGCAAGGCTGGTTCTAATGCAATATCAAGGACAATATATGATATGCAGGATGAACAAAAGAAGAAATTACTATATGAATACGATATTTTATACGAAGTAGCAAAAACAATTGTTAATACAGCGAGTAACATTCCTATTCAAGAAAGAGTAAACTTCAAGGAGTTAGGAAACAGCATAAGAGATCACATAAAGTACAATGGTCTAGAGATGCCATTCGAATATGAAGTAGTAGACAAGAATAACAGACCTATATATCCCGAAGGTGGATTAGGGGCAAAATATAAGAAAGAAGATTTCAGTCAGACTTTATTTCCGAACGACCCGGAGGATAAAACAGTTTACCTGAAAGTCTACTTTCCTACAAAAAAAGATTATTTGATAAGTGAGGTATCGTTTATATACCCATCAATAATATTCACGTTTATTCTATTGGTGACATTTATCATTATCATCTATACTACATTCCGACAAAAGCGTTTGTCAGAAATGAAAAGTGATTTTATGAACAATATGACTCACGAGTTAAAAACTCCGGTATCGACAATATCCCTTGCTGCACAAATGCTGAAAGATGGATCTATTGCTAAATCGCCAGAAGTATTCAAACATATATCGGGAGTCATAAATGACGAAACAGAAAGATTGAGCTTCCAAGTAGAAAAAGTTCTCCAAATGTCTCTGTTCGAAAGGCAAAAAGCTACTCTTAAGATGAAAGAACTGGATATGAACGATATCGTTGTTAGCGTAGCAAACACATTCCAGATTAAAGTAGAAAAGTTTGGAGGAAACTTGGATATCGACTTGCAGGCAACAGAATCTACCATCAATGGTGACAAGATGCATATTACAAACGTATTATTTAACTTATTAGATAATGCAGTGAAATACAGAAGGGAAGACATCCCTTTAGAATTGATGATTCGCACTTGGAACAACAGCAATAAGCTATACATAGCTGTTGAAGATAATGGTATCGGAATCAAAAAGGAATCGGTGAAGAGAATTTTCGATCGTTTCTATCGCGTTTCCACAGGAAACAGACATGATGTGAAAGGCTTTGGATTAGGATTAGCCTATGTAAAAAAGATAATTGATGATCATAAAGGGACAATCAAAGCAGAAAGCGACCTGGGCAAAGGATCCAAGTTTATCATCTGCCTCCCTTTAATGACGAATAATTGAATTAAATAGAAATTGTAAATATATAAGGTAATAGTTATGGAAGAAAAATTGAAATTATTTTTATGCGAAGATGACGAAAATCTAGGTATGCTACTTAGAGAATATCTTCAAGCAAAAGGATACGACACTGACCTTTATACAGACGGAGAAGTAGGATATAAGGGGTTTGTAAAAGAGAAATACGACCTTTGTATTCTAGACGTTATGATGCCTAAAAAAGATGGTATCACATTAGTTAAAGAAATTAGAGCTATCAATACAGAAATCCCTATCATCTTTCTGACAGCAAAGAATATGAAAGATGACATTCTTGAAGGGTTCAAAGCTGGTGCTGATGACTACATCACTAAGCCATTCAGTATGGAAGAGTTAGTTCTTCGTATTGAGGCTATCTTCCGCCGTGTAAAAGGCAAGAGAGCTAAAGACCAACAAGTTTATCAGTTTAGCAATATGAGCTTCGATACTCAAAAACAAATTTTGACTATCGATGGTAACAGCACTAAATTAACTACTAAAGAAGCTGAATTATTAGCTTTATTATGCGCACATGCAAATGACATCCTTGAAAGAAATCATGCCCTAAAACAAATCTGGGTAGACGACAACTATTTCAATGCTCGCAGTATGGACGTATATATCACTAAGCTTCGTAAATTATTGAAACCGGATCCGAATATTGAAATCATAAATATACACGGAAAGGGCTACAAGCTTATAGTTCCGGTTAATGAAGAAGAAGGTGCAGAATAAAATATCTATAATATAAATATAGGTTATAAAAGGTCAGAGGAATTTTCTCTGACCTTTTGTTTTACGACAATGATATCATAAAGAATATTTATCAGTCCTATTTTCTTTTTTCATTTATAAACAGCTATTTTTGTAAATTATTAAAAAATAAAAGGAAGAACATAAAATATGAAACAATATCACGATCTGCTAAAGCGAGTTCTAGCCGAAGGTGTTGAAAAAAGCGACCGTACCGGAACCGGTACAATAAGTGTATTTGGTCATCAAAGCCGCTATGACCTTGCCGAAGGGTTTCCTGTACTAACAACAAAAAAACTGCATTTAAAATCAATTATACACGAGCTACTATGGTTCTTGGCAGGAGACACAAACGTCAAATACCTGCAAGAAAATGGTGTTCGTATCTGGAACGAATGGGCTGACGAGAATGGAGACCTTGGGCATATCTACGGATATCAGTGGCGCTCATGGCCCGACTACGACGGAGGTCATATCGATCAGATCACAGAAGTTGTTAACACCATTAAGAACAATCCTGATTCGCGTCGTATCATAGTTAATGCTTGGAATGTAGGTGACATTAAAAACATGAACCTCCCACCCTGCCATGCATTTTTCCAATTTTATGTAGCAAACGGAAAATTAAGTTTGCAACTATATCAACGCAGTGCTGACATATTCTTAGGTGTTCCGTTTAACATTGCATCTTACGCCCTGCTACTTCAGATGATGGCGCAAGTAACCGGACTAGAAGCAGGTGAATTCGTTCATACTCTAGGAGATGCACATATATACACGAATCACTTAGAACAAGTTAAACTACAATTAACAAGAGACTTCCGCCCTCTTCCTCAAATGAAGATTAATCCGAATGTAAAAAGCATCTTTGATTTCAAATACGAAGACTTCGAACTTATAGGTTACGATCCACACCCTCATATAAAAGGAGCTGTGGCTGTATAAAAAAATAAAAATAGTAGGACTGCCTTTGCTATCTCAATAATAGCAAGGTAGTTTTCTTTTATATCAGACCTACACTTTGAGAATAAACTCTTAGACGTATATTTCAGCATCTTCGAAACATTGATCCAACGTAACAAAATAATATAGAATGTATAAACCTTAAGTCATCAAAGACTATTATTAATTCTAATTCAAAAAAAATATACATCATTTTATCTACTCTTTTCTTTGCTAATTCGCTCATAATTTGTAATTTTGCATGCCGATTATTACGAAATATAGCGTAAAAAATTGATAAACAAACAATTATCATTTACCATACTTAGCTCGGTGAATGGATAAACGTTGTGTGAGTCAGAAAAGTAATTAACCAAATTAATTTTTAAGCAAGTGGATACTTTAAGTTATAAGACCATTTCCGCGAACAAAGCAACTGCAAACAAAGAATGGGTTGTAGTTGACGCAACAGGCCAAACACTAGGACGTATGGCGTCTAAAGTGGCAAAACTTCTTAGAGGGAAGTACAAACCAAATTTCACTCCACACGTTGACTGTGGTGACAATGTTATCATCATCAATGCTGATAAAGTTGTTCTTACAGGAAACAAATGGAACGATCGTGTATACCTAAGCTATACAGGCTATCCAGGTGGACAAAGAGAAATAACTCCTGCTAAATTGATGGAAAAAGGAGCTGACCGCCTAGTTCATAAAGTAGTAAAAGGGATGTTACCTAAAAACCGTTTAGGTGCTGCTCTTCTTAAGAACCTTTATGTATATGCAGGAAATGAGCATACTCATGATGCTCAACAACCAAAATCAATAGATATTAACGCTCTTAAATAAAAATTAATGGAAGTAGTAAATGCAATAGGAAGACGTAAAGCTGCTATAGCTCGCGTATTCGTAAGCGAAGGAACCGGAAAAATCACTATCAACAAACGTGAATTAGACAATTACTTCCCTTCAACTATTCTTCAGTATGTTGTAAACCAACCTCTAAACAAATTAGGAGTTGCTGAAAAATACGACATCAAGATTAACCTAAACGGAGGTGGATATAAAGGACAAGCAGAAGCTGCTCGCCTTGGTATCGCTCGTGCTTTGGTAAAAATCAATCCTGAAGACAAAGCTGCTCTTAGAGCTGAAGGATTTATGACTCGCGACCCACGTGTTGTAGAACGTAAAAAACCGGGACAACCAAAAGCAAGAAAAAGATTTCAATTCTCAAAACGTTAATTTGGAAATTATTTTACCCAATTACGCTTTATCGGCTTTTGCCGCTTAGAGACTTTAGATTGGTTAATATATGATGAGTCGGCCTCATCTCTAAAATTACGTTTAGTATCTAAATTGCCGGGACTTCAACAAATGAGCTACCCGACAATTCGCTAACAGAAAAAGAAAGTAAACGAAACAAAAATCAAAAAATGGCAAAATTAGAATTCGACCAATTACTAGAAGCAGGTGTACACTTCGGTCACTTAAAAAGAAAGTGGAATCCAGCAATGGCTCCTTATATTTTCATGGAGCGTAACGGCATCCACATTATTGACCTTTATAAGACAATAGCTAAGACAGAAGAAGCGGCAGCTGCTCTAAAACAAATAGCTAAATCTGGAAAGAAAATTTTATTTGTTGCTACAAAAAAACAAGCAAAACAAGTTGTTACAGATCTAGCAGAATCAGTAAACATGCCATACGTTGTAGAACGTTGGCCTGGAGGTATGTTGACTAACTTCCCTACAATCCGTAAGGCTGTTAAGAAAATGTCAACTATCGACAAAATGATCAAAGACGGAACTTTCAACACTCTTTCTAAGAGAGAAAGACTTCAAGTAACACGTCAACGTGCTAAACTTGAAAAAACTCTTGGTTCGATCCAAGACCTAACTCGTCTTCCTTCAGCTCTATTCGTAGTTGATGTTATGAAAGAAAACATCGCCATTAAAGAAGCTAACCGCCTAGGTATACCTATCTTTGCTATGGTTGATACAAACTCAAATCCACATGATGTTGACTTTGTAATCCCAGCTAATGACGATGCTGCAAAATCTATCGAACTTATCCTTGGAAGCCTTTGCGAAAGCATTAAAGAAGGTCTTGAGGAAAGAAAAATAGAAAAAGCTGACTCTAGCGCAGCTGAAGCACAAGAAGGCGAAGATGCTCCTAAAAGAGAGCGTAAAGCTAAAACTGGTGCTAAGAAAGTTGTAGCTAAAGAAGACCAAGAAGCAATAAATGCTGCTGTAGCTAGCAAATTTGCAAAAGAGGACGAAGAATAATTTATTATAATTGACTAAGAACTAGCCTCTAAGATACTTCTTAGAGACTATTTCTTGGTCTTTTTTATTAGAAAATAATTATAAACCTAAATAAAAAGAAATAAAATGGCAATATCAATGGCAGATATCCAACACCTACGCAAAATGACAGGTGCAGGTATGATGGATTGTAAAAATGCTTTAACTGAAGCAGAAGGAGATTTCGACAAAGCAATTGAAATTATTCGTAAAAAAGGACAAGCTTTCGCAGCAAAACGTGAAGACCGTGAAGCTACTGAAGGGTGTGTTCTTGCAGCAACTAACGGTGAATATGCTACAATCGTAGCAGTTAACTGCGAAACTGACTTCGTTGCTATGAATGCTGATTTTGTAAACATGACAAAATCTATTCTTGATGCTGCCCTTGCAAATAAACCAGCTGACCTAGATGCTTTAAAAGCTCTTACAATTGATGGTCGTTCGATCTCAGATGTTGTAACAGACAGAATGGGTATCACTGGCGAAAAAATGGAATTAAGTGTATACGAGCAAGTTTCAGCTCCTTATGTAATCGCTTACGTTCACCCAGGAAATAAATTAGCTTCTATCGTAGGTTTCAACAAAGCTAATGTTGACGAGCAAGTTGCTAAAGACGTAGCTATGCAAGTTGCAGCTATGAATCCTGTAGCTCTTGTACCAGAAGAAGTTTCAGAAGAAATCAAACAAAGAGAGCTTTCTATCGCAAGAGAAAAAGCTATCGAAGCAGGAAAACCTGAAAACCTTCTTGATAGAATCGCAGAAGGAGCTTTGACTAAATTCTACAAGGAATTTACTCTACTTCAACAAGAGTTTGTAAAAAATCCAAAACAAACAATTGCTCAATATTTAGCAGCAAGTGATAAAGATCTTGCAGTTGTAGCATTCAAACGTTTCACTTTGAACGCTGAATAATCAGATCTTTCTATAGATAAAAGAAAAAGCAACTCTAAAAAAAGAGTTGCTTTTTTTATGAAAAAATTCATATATAGGTCGTTATTATCTATCTTTTGAACTATTAGCATTTCAAGTTGTTTGGTAGTATATAATATAATTATAAAAATAAAATTAAAAGATATGCTTATCATATTATCACCTGCAAAACTGCAAAACTTTGACACACCAGCTAAGATAAAAGAAGCAACCACTCCCCTATTCGAAAAAGAAGCAAATGAATTATATGCTTCGATGGAAGGAATATCAGTAAGTGAAATAGGTTCACTAATGAATATCAATCCTCAGCTAGCTCACGATGTATATCAGTATATCCATGCTTTTTCTCTGCCCAAAACACCACAAAAGCAAGCGATTTTTGCTTATAACGGAATTGCGTACAAAGGCTTAGATGCCGAAAGCATGACTAAAGAAGACTTAAAATTTGCTCAAAAACATCTTGCACATATAACCGGGCTATACGGTGTGCTTCGCCCTTTAGATTTGATAAAACCATATCGTCTGGAAATGCAGATCCCTTTAGCAAATAATAAAGGTAAAAATCTATACGATTTCTGGACAGAAACTATTAGTAATTATATAGCTAAAGAAATGGAAGCGGATGATAATGTATTAATAAATCTGGCTTCAAAAGAATATTCAAAAGCTGTAAACAAAAAACTACTACCTAAAGGACATCGCATCATAACACCAATCTTTAAAGAACATACTGATAAAGGCTACAAGCAGATTGTTGTCTATGCTAAAAAAGCAAGGGGAATGATGAGTCGTTTCATTATCCAAAACAAACTAACCGATGTAGAACATCTTAAAGCATTCGATACTGAAGGTTATGCATTTTCTGAACAATTATCAAATGATAAAGAATGGGTATTTGTCAGATAACCATCTGACAAAATACAGAATTTAATTTTCCAAATATATTTTACATCTTGTAATTTGTCAGTATTTTAAATACCTTTGCGACATACAGTAGAAATCGTAATTTAAAAATATTATAATGAAAAAAATTGTATTAATTCGCCACGGAGAAAGCGTTTGGAACAAAGAAAACCGCTTTACAGGATGGACAAATGTAGACTTATCTGAAAAAGGAGTAGAAGAGGCTCTAAAAGCTGGTAAACTTTTAAAGGAAGAAGGCTTTAAATTTACTTTGGCATACACTTCTTACCTTAAAAGAGCTGTTAAAACATTGAACAATATTCTAGACCAAATGGACTTGGACTGGATACCTGTTGAAAAAACTTGGCGTTTGAACGAAAAGCATTATGGTATGCTTCAAGGATTGAACAAAGCTGAGACTGCTGAAAAATACGGCGACGAACAAGTTCTTGTTTGGAGACGTAGCTATGATGTTCCACCTACACCACTAGAAGAAACAGATCCACGTTCAGCATCTCAAGACCCTAGATATGCTGATGTACCTAAAGCTTATATCCCTCAAACTGAAGCATTGAAAGAGACTGTAGACCGTATTCTTCCATACTGGCAAGAAGTAATCTACCCATCAATGATGCATCACGACGAAATCATCGTTGCTGCTCATGGTAACAGTCTTCGTGGTATCATCAAATATTTGAAAGGAATTTCAGACGAAGATATCGTAGGACTAAACCTGCCAACTGCTGTACCTTATGTATTTGAATTCGATGATGATCTAAACCTAGTGAAAGATTATTTCCTTGGCGACCCTGAAGAAATCAAAAAATTGATGGAAGCTGTAGCAAACCAAGGCAAGAAAAAATAATATAATTTCTTACTATATATCTAACCCTCTCTATCTTACAAGAGAGGGTTATTTTTTTATTGTAAAACAAATAGGATTATAGTCAATAATTCCTCCTACCCTTTTTAATATTTTAGCTAGGATTATTAAAAGATTTGCATTATCTTTGCACCGCTTTTTGAGCCCGTACGTGTGATGGGAATGAGGAAGCAATCCTTAATTTGAGTAACACAATTAGAAAAATTAAAAAAAATGAAAACATTTGAGTTAAAAGGCCAAGCCAGAGAACTTGTTGGAAAAAAAGCAGCTAACGCACTTCGTAAAGAAGATAAAATCCCTGCTGTAGTATATGGTGTTGATAACAAAGAAGCTGTTCACTTCACAGTAAGCAATAGCGATGTTAGAAAATTAATTTATACTCCTGAGATTTTCCTTGTAGATCTTACTATCGATGGTAAAAATCTTAAAGCAATCCTTAAAGATATCCAGTTTCATCCAGTAACTGACGCTATTCTACACCTTGATTTCTATCAAGTAGCAGAAGAAAGACCTATCGTTATCGATGTACCTGTTGTACTTGATGGTCTTGCTGAAGGTGTGAAAGCAGGGGGTAAACTTTCATTAGACTTACGTAAACTGAAAGTAAAAGCTTTATACAAAAATATTCCAGAAAAATTACATATTAATGTTTCAGCTCTAGCTCTTGGAAAATCTATCCAAGTTGGAGAACTGAGCTTCGAAGGACTAGAACTTCTTAATGCTAAAAATTCAGTTGTTTGCCGCGTTCAATTAACACGTGCTGCAAGAGGTCTTGCTGCTAAAAACGGCTAATTAGGATAACAATATTATTCATTGAATGAAATACTTGATTGCCGGCTTAGGTAATATTGGTAGAGAATACGAATATACCCGCCACAATATAGGATTCAGAGTATTGGACGCTTTAGCTAAAGCGTCCAATATTGTTTTTACAGACAGGCGCTATGGTTCTGTGGCTGAGTTGAAAGTAAAAGGACGTACCCTTATACTTCTCAAACCATCTACTTACATGAACCTCAGTGGCAATGCTGTTCGTTATTGGTTGAATCAGGAAAAAATTCCTATCGAAAATCTCCTTGTTGTAGTAGACGACCTTGCCTTACCTTTTGGCACACTTCGTCTAAAAGGAAAAGGAAGTGATGCGGGACACAATGGGCTGAAGAATATTCAAAGTATCTTGGGTACTCAACAATATGCCCGACTTCGCTTTGGAATTGGGAACGAATTTCCTAGAGGTGGACAGGTTGACTATGTACTAGATAATTTCTCGGATGAAGAAGAGACAGTCCTTCCCGAAAAATTTGACATTTGTGCAGAAATAATCAAAAGTTTCTGTTTAGCAGGAATACAAAATACAATGAATCAATACAATAATAAATAAATTATTTGCAGTAACATCTGCATGTTAACCCCAAAGCAACTAGCTATGAAACATTATATAACTATTTTGCTATTATTGGGAGCATTTAACCTTTATCTCCCCTTAAAAGCGCAAAACACAGTTCCACCACAGTCAAACTTAGCATTGTGGTACAAGCAACCGGCTACAGACTGGATGACTTCTGCTCTACCTATTGGTAACGGACGAATAGGTGCTATGATTTTTGGCGGAATCTCACAAGAGAGAATCCAATTTAACGATAAGACCCTCTGGACCGGCAGCGACACCATAAGAGGGGCATTTCAAAACTTTGGAGATATTTATATAGACTTCGAAGGTCACCAAAACTATAGTAACTACAGACGCGAACTTGATATTGAGAATGCCATTGCAAGAGTAAACTATACAGTAGGAAACATTTCATATACTCGCGAATACTTAGCAAGCTACCCTGATGACGTTATTGTTATGCGTCTTACTTCAAATAAAAAGAAGAAACTGGGCTTTAGCATAAGATTAAATGGAGCACATAATGAAACAACTGAAGTACAAAACGATAATTCCTTGAATATAAAAGGTAGATTTGAGCTTCTTTCTTACTATTCTAAACTCAAAATTGAAACAAAAGGCGGAACGATCACCAAATCAGATTCGTCCATTATTGTTAATAATGCAGATGAAGCCATAATATATTTAACTGCCGGTACGAATTACGACGCAAAAAATCCCGACTATTTAGCAAAAGAGGCTTGGCTTGACCAAATCATCACTTCAAATACCAAAGCAGCAAAAAAAGGATACAAGAAAATCAAAGAAGACCACATCAAGGATTTTCATTCTCTATTCAACCGTATATATCTAAACGTAGGAAATTCGAAACCAACGATCCCTACGAACGAATTATTCAAAAATTATACAAACGGAATTTATGATCCTGCCGCCGACATATTATATTTCCAATATGGGCGTTATTTAAAAATAGCTTGTTCGAGACCGCGGTTAGATCAACCATCAAACTTACAAGGTCTTTGGAACGATAGCAACAATCCACCTTGGGAAAGTGATATACATTCCAATATCAATGTACAAATGAACTATTGGCCTGTAGAAACTACAAACTTAGCCGAGTGTCACCTACCCTTTATCAATTACATATACAACGAAGCTATCCTTCATGACTCTTGGAAAAACATGGCAAAAGAGCTTGATTGTGCAGGATGGGTGGTAAAAACAGAAAACAACATATTCGGACATTCGCGTTGGATGTGGAATCGTCCCGCAAATGCTTGGTATTGCATGCATATATGGGACAAATATCTATTCGACCCTCAGAAAGAATACCTTGAAAACATAGCTTATCCGATTATGAAATCGGCATGTGAGTTCTGGTTAGACAGACTTATTGTTGACGATGATGGAAAACTAGTCGCTCCCAACGAATGGTCGCCCGAACACGGACCTTGGGAAAGCGGAAATGCCTATGCCCAACAATTAATATGGGATTTGTTCTCAAACACTATCGAAGCCGGAGATATTCTTGGTACAGATAAAGAATTCATATCAAATTTGAAGCATAAATTCAACCGCCTTGATAATGGTCTTGCCATAGGAGAATGGGGACAACTTCGTGAATGGAAACATGAACAGGATGATCCTCAGAACCAACATCGACATGTATCTCACCTTATAGGACTTTATCCAGGTAAACAGATATCACCGATGCACAATAAAGAGTACGCAGATGCAGCAAAGGTTTCTTTGAATGCCAGAGGCGATGGAGGCACCGGATGGAGCAGAGCTTGGAAAATATCTTTTTGGGCTAGATTATTAGATGGCGATCATGCCCACCTCTTACTCAAAAGCGCAATGACACTGACAGGGAAAGACCCTAATGGTTTGAACTATAGTGGAAGTTCTGCGGGAATCTACGAGAATCTATTCGATGCCCATCCTCCATTTCAGATAGATGGCAATTTTGGAGCTACTGCCGGAATTGCAGAAATGTTATTACATTCGCATCTGAAAGAATTGCACCTGCTACCAGCTCTACCCTCTGTATGGAAAAACGGAGTTGTGAAAGGACTACGTGCAAGAGATGGCTTTGAGGTAGATATGGAGTGGAAAGAAGGTAAATTAACGAAAGCTACCATTCTATCAACTCATGGAAATAAATGCCGAATAAGAACAGATATTCCAATAATGAATAAAAAGCTAGACATAGTTTCTACCCCTGATATTGAAGGTTATTATATTCTTGAATTTGAGACAAAAACATCAGAAGTTTATCATTTAACTGTGACAGATCAATAGAAAATTGATATTTTAGGAAAATAATATATACGTAATGAAAGAACCTAAAACAGAAGTACGAATTGACAAGTGGTTGTGGGCTGTAAGATTATTCAAGACACGCTCCATAGCTATAGATGCATGTAAAAAAGGACGTATTTCGATAAAAGGAATGACAATCAAACCTTCCAGAATGATTAAAGTCGGAGACGTTATTGATGTAAAACGTCCTCCTATCACCTACTCTTTCGAGGTACTTAATCTGACCGAAAACAGAATGGGAGCTAAACTCGTTCCTGAATTCATGAAAGATGTTACATCTCCCTCTCAACTCGAAATATTGGAACTGTCTAAAGTTAGCGGTTTCGTTGATAGAGCTAGAGGTACAGGACGTCCTACTAAAAAAGACAGAAGAGATCTCCAACAATTTTCTGAAGACTTTTCATTCTTCGACGATTGGGATTTGGATGAAGATGAATAAAAATACTGTTTACATATCTTTTTATAAAGTAAAGGAGACTCTAAGTAAGAGTCTCCTTTTGTATTTTATTCAAAATTATTTCATAACAAGGAAAATTCAATATAGAAAAACACACCTCTAAAATCAAAGGAAACTTCAAAGATACAAAAAATCAAAAATAAATCAATTCCATATCACCAAAGAACAACTAAATAATAAAAACTTAATTTTAATTTACATTTTAATATGAAATTAGTCTCGATTTCATTGAAATGTCTAGCTAAGATTCCTTAAATTTGGAAGCTAGAAAATTTAGCATTTACAAGTGTGATATAAGAAATTTTCTCAACAGAAGCCTCCTCGTTTTATCCGTATGGACAAGAGGTTGAAAAATGAACATTAATATAAGAAAGACAAACTATAAAATAAATAAAGTATGCTACAAGAATTTACGTTAAGCGAAGGAAAAGCAATTATAAACTTCACGTTAAAATATTGTGACACTCGACAAAAAATTTTAAACAGTTACGGGTTCCATCGCGTAATGGAAACTTTTATCAGAAAACTCAAAAAAGAACAAGTTATCATATATGATTATTATATGAAAGAGTTCGAATCTGAGGAAGAGTTTAAACGCACACTCATCGAAGCTTTCAAATTACTAACTGTCTGTAACTCAGATGAAGTACAAACAGTTCACAATAAATATGCTATTTTCTTCAATGATAAAGACTTGTTCATTGAGTTAATCGAACTTCTGTATAGTTTCTGGAGAAGTCTCGAAAGATATACAATCGTACACAATAGCACTGTTGGTCAAGGTTTGCAAAGTGTTAGATTCATGCAAGCCAATGAACTATTCAACGAACTAGTATTATCCATTTATCGTCGTATAGAAGAAACGATAATGGGATACCAACATAGAGTATACCGCCAACTAAACGCTGGTGCTAATGCTGCATTAACTCTTAGTAATGTTAGCTGGAACTGCCCTGTCGAATACAATGGTCTTTCTCAAATACCATTTATAACAGGTGTAATGTTCCAACCTCCGTTTATGTCTTATACTAAAAGAAATACACGCGATGGTATTTTTCAGGAGCATCAACAGAATCCTATCAAGAATATACAGCTGAGTGAAGATGATTGGTTCTTGTTCCCTGCAAAAGTAGGTAACATGCTCACATTTGTGTATTTCCACAAAGACTTTATGGTACATGGATTCTCTCTTTCCAACTTATTCGAACTAGCAAAAGAAAGTGAATATATTGGTAAAAAACCAGATATAATATATGTATTTGGTTACCCTGACGGACAAGAAGAAAAACGTACTTTCTATTATAAAGATACGCAAAACAATATTCTTATCGGGTATGCGAATCATTGCGATGATATAGACTATTTCGGTTACATGAAAAAAATGCTTTTAACATTACATAATGTTAAGCAAATGGAATTTAATCGTCTGCCAATACACGGTGCAATGGTAAACATCCTTTTAAAGAACGGAAAAGAATCTAACATTATCATTATGGGTGATAGCGGAGCCGGTAAATCCGAAAGCTTAGAGGCATTCCGTACACTGAATGAAAAATATATCCGTCATATGCGTGTTATTTTCGACGATATGGGATATTTAAAGAAAGAAGAAGACGGAACAATTAAAGGATATGGAACTGAGATCGGAGCATTTGTGCGCATCGATGACTTAGATCCGGCATATGCATTCCAGCAACTTGAAAGAGGTATATACTCTAATCCGGACAAAGTTAATGCTCGAATTACTATTCCTGCGGCTACTTATGATATTATAATGAGAGGGTATAAAGTAGACTATTTCCTTTATGCCAACAATTATACAGATGCTGAAGATAATAAGCAAATTGAGTTCTTCGACGATCTGGAAGAAGCTATAAAGGTATTCGAAGCCGGAGCTCGTAAAGCAAAAGGAACAACTACCGAAAAGGGACTTGTAACTTCTTATTTTGCAAATCCTTTCGGACCTGTACAAGAACCCGAATTAGCAGGAAGACTTATCAGAGAGTATTTTACCGACATGCATAAAAATGGTGTAAAAATAGGTGAGATATACACCCTCCTGGCAATTGACGGGAAAGCGAAAGAAGGTCCTCGCGAAGCTGCAGAAGAACTATTTAAACTGATAAACGAATAACTTTATTACATGCGACTAGAAGTATGACTTACATCTATTGTAGTCTGCTTCTGGTTACTGTATAATGACTACTATAATAATTTAATAGTAACAATTATGGACAACTTGCAACAACCATTGATGCAGGCCAACATCAAGCTTCTAGGAGATTTGCTGGGTAAAACCATCAGCGAAGCCAGAGGTAAAGATATGGTTGACCTTGTCGAAACTGTTCGCAGACTTTCAAAAGCATCGCATTCCGGCGATATTGAAGCACATAAGGCACTCGTAAAGACATTACAAAACTTAAGAGATGAAGAATTTTTACCTGTTGCTCGAGCATTCAATCAGTTTTTGAATCTGACAAACACTGCAGAACAGTACAATAGTGTTTCTCCCCATTCGCAAGGGGCAGAAAACCCGGTAAACTTTAAAGGGATTTTTCGTAAACTAAAAGAAGCTAATCTTAGCGACGAAGAGATTATCCAAGCAATTGAAAATATATCTATCGACTTAGTATTAACGGCACATCCGACCGAAATAAACAGACGATCTCTTATCAATAATCTTAATCAAGTAGACCATTGTCTGGGACTACTGGATCATGATGACCTATCGGCACATCAAAGAGTTCAGATTTTACGTCGCTTGAAACAATTAGTAGCTCAATATTGGTATACTGACGAAATCAGACAAAACCGCCCTACCCCTAACGAAGAAGCGAAATGGGGATATGAGGTTATCGAAAGCAGTTTATGGAAGGCTGTACCAGCCTATCTAAGAGAACTAGATGAGCAGATACAGGAAGTCTTACATTATAAAATCCCAATTGATGCCCGCCCAATACATTTTTCATCGTGGATGGGAGGAGACAGAGACGGCAACCCTAATGTGACATCAAAAATTACACACGAAGTACTACTTGATAGCAGAAGAAGAGCGACAAGATTGTTCCTTGAAGATATTGAGGTTCTGGTAAAGGAACTTTCGATGGCTACTTGTACTACCGAATTTAGAGATTACATAAAGGATTACAAGATACAAGAGCCTTACCGCGAACTGATGAAAAGACTTCGTTCGCAATTGAAGGAAACCCTTGCATACATAGATGCCAAAATTGCGGGTAAAAATCCTGAATTTACAGAAAACATCTTAGTTCGCAACGAACAGCTTTGGGAACCTCTATACGAATGCTACAAATCGCTAGTTGCCTGCAAAATGGAAATTATAGCGAATGACAATCTGCTCGATACCTTACGCAGAATAAAAGCATTCGGTATGACATTAGCTCAACTTGATATACGACAAGAAAGTACAGTTCACACTGAAGCTTTATCAGAGATTACCCAATATCTGGGTATGGGAGATTATGAGGCTTGGACTGAAGAAGAAAAACAAGCCTTCCTTCTCAGAGAACTAAATTCCAGAAGACCTTTACTTCCTCTTCATTGGGATCCTAGTCCTCAGACAAAAGAGTTATTAGAAACATGTAAAGTCATAGCAGAGACACCGGTTGGCGCAATACCAACATATATAATCTCTATGACCCGTACACCATCTGATATTCTTGCTGTTTATTTATTCCTAAAAGAAGCTGGCTGCCCATATATACTTCCTGTCACTCCGTTATTTGAGACATTGAATGACTTGAATAATGCAAATAAGATCATGCAACAGCTATTTAGCATCGACTGGTACAAAGAAACCATCGCCGGTAAACAAATGATAATGATCGGTTATTCCGACTCAGCCAAAGATGCCGGATCACTAGCTGCGGGATGGGCACAATACAGAGCTCAGGAAGCGTTGATTAAAACATGTCAAGAAGAAGGAGTAGCATTAACCTTATTTCATGGACGAGGTGGTACTGTCGGACGTGGTGGAGGCCCTGCTAAAGTGGCTCTATTCTCCCAACCTCCGGGTTCACTAAAAGATGGATTAAGAGTAACAGAGCAAGGTGAAATGATTCGCTTCAAACTTGGATTACCAAATCTAGCAATCAAAACACTGTCTCTATATACTGATGCTATCCTCGAAGCAAATCTATTACCTCCTCCTGCTCCTAAACAAGAATGGAGAGATTTGATGGATGAGCTTTCGGATATTTCGTGTAGAAGTTATCAGGATCTTGTTTACAGAAACCCTGATTTTATACCATATTTCTATCAAGCTACACCCGAGTCGGAACTTACACGCCTGCCATTAGGCTCGCGTCCGGCTAAAAGACGCCCAAATGGAGGAGTAGAAAGTCTTCGTGCAATTCCTTGGATCTTTGGATGGACACAAAACAGGCTTATGCTTCCGGCATGGCTTGGAGCAGGACAAGCGCTACAAGAGGCTATTGATAATGGAAAACTAGATACGCTGAAAGCAATGTACAGTGAATGGCCATTCTTTGGAACTCGTATGAGCATGTTAGAAATGGTATTTGCTAAAGCTGACCCTAGAATGTCTGAATATTATGACGAAAGGCTGGTTGACCCTAATTTCCTTCCGATAGGAGAAAGACTTAGAGAGCAGCTCGAAAGTGATATAGAAACAATATTAAAGATTTCTCAAGACAATTACTTGATGGAAGGCTTACCGTTGATTGCTGAAAATATCGCTATGCGTAATATTTATACCAATCCGCTAAATCTTTTGCAAGTAGAATTACTTCATCGTACCAGAAAAGATGGTGAACACTCTCACGAATTAGAATTAGCTTTAATGATTACAATTTCAGGTATTGCTGCCGGTATGCGTAATACAGGGTGATGCTCTTGCTGTAATCTTGAAAATAATTTAAAAGAGAATAAGATCTTAGTACCTTATTCTCTTTTCTTTAAAATTACAAGCTGATAAAAATCTTATAATTAATTATAATTATACAATTTAAAGGTCTATAAATATCAAAATATATTTCTCCATCATATCTCTTAATCTATGTTTAAATCTTTGATATAATCTAGGCTTTTGATTAAATTCGCAAAACGAATTGTGAATATTATGCAATATAAAATTAACGCACCAGACGCTATTGATTCTACAATACAATTGCCCGCGTCGAAAAGTATAAGCAACAGAGCTCTTATATTAAATGCTCTTAGTCTTAATTCATATGACATTGAAAATCTGTCCAACTGTGACGATACAAATGTGATGGTAGAAGCTTTCAGAAGTGAAAGTAACCTGATAGATGTAAAAGCAGCAGGAACATCGATGAGATTTCTTACAGCCTTTCTCTCCATTACTCCTGGTCAATGGGTTATCACAGGAACAGAAAGGATGAAGGAACGTCCTATTCATATTCTTGTTGATGCGCTAGTTTCGTTAGGTGCACGAATTAAATATTTAGGAAAGGTAGGATATCCTCCTTTACAGATAAACGGTACAGCCCTAGAAGGTGGTAGTATTTACCTTTCGGGAGATGTAAGTTCACAATTCATCTCGGCTTTGCTGATGATCGCCCCTACAATGACAAAGGGTCTAACAATCCATTTAGAAGGAGATATCATTTCCATCCCTTACATTAAACTTACACTGGGAATGATGGCTCAGTTTGGCGTTAAAGCCCATTGGGAAGACAGAACAATAAGAATTCACCCTGAAGAGTACAAACCAACACACTACGTAGTTGAATCTGACTGGTCAGCTGCTTCATATTGGTACGAAATGGCAGCATTAGTAAACGATGCAAAAATAGAATTAAAAGGACTCTTCAAAAATAGTATGCAAGGAGATTCTAAAGTAGCCGAACTATTTCTAGACTTGGGTATTGAAACGGAATATACCAAAGACGGAGTAATCTTAAGAAAGACAAATAGGACTACTAAAAAAATGTTCCATAATTTTATCAACGAACCTGATCTTGCTCAAACTTTTGTAGTGACATGCTGCTTGATGAATATTCCTTTTATGTTCACAGGTCTGCAAAGCCTTAAAATAAAAGAGACTGATCGGATAGAAGCATTAAAAGCTGAAATGAAGAAGCTAGGCTATCTAATCTACGATAGCGAAAATAGTATTCTGGAATGGAATGGTGAAAGATGTGAACCGGAAGAGACTCCTGTCATTAAAACATATGAAGACCATCGTATGGCAATGGCCTTCGCTCCTGCTGCAATTAAGATTAAAAATATCACAATTGCAGAACCTATGGTTATTACAAAATCTTACCCAAGATACTGGGAGGATTTGAAAGCTGTCGGTTTCTCTATCGAAGAATAAAATATATTAATCTAAGCGATATCCGTATTGGCGGAGTAGGTTATCCCTGCTTCGCCAATCTTTTTCCACCTTGACAAAAATTTCCAGGAATATTTTCTTATTGAAGAATCGCTCTAAGTCTTTTCTCGCCATAGTAGCCATCTTTTTTAAAGCTGCACCTTGATGCCCGATAATAATACCTTTTTGAGTATCGCGTTCTACTATGATTAAAGCTTTTATATTGATTAATCCATCTTCTTCGATAAACTGCTCAACAACTACCTCTACTGCATAAGGAATCTCTTTCTGATAATAAAGAAGTATCTTCTCACGGATAATCTCTGTAACAAAGAATCGAGCCGGACGGTCAGTTAAAGCATCTTTTTCGAAATATGGGGGCGAATCCGGAATCAAATCAAGAATACGTTTTTTTACAATATCGATATTAAATTTGTTTAAGGCAGAAATTGGATATATTTCAGCCTTAGGCAAAAGATCTCTCCATTGTTCTACCAATGTTTCCAGATCTTTTTGATTTGTCTGATCTATTTTGTTGATGAGTAACAAAACAGGAGCCTCTGCTTTCTGAACTTTCTTCAAGAATTCTTCATTCTTATCCGTTTTTTCAATCACATCAGTCACATATAGCAACACATCAGCATCACTCAAAGCTGACTCTGAAAAGTTCAGCATCGATTCCTGTAATTTATAGTTTGGACGAAGAACTCCGGGAGTGTCAGAATAGACAATCTGATAATCATCGGTATTTACTATTCCTAATATACGATGGCGTGTTGTCTGAGCTTTAGATGTTATAATAGAAATCTTTTCTCCTACCAATAAGTTCATCAATGTTGATTTTCCGACATTAGGGTTACCAACTATATTTACAAATCCTGATTTATGCATCAATATAACGTTTTTATTTAAATACAAAAGTAAGAAAGTTTTCAAGAAATATAAACATTATCTATTCTTGCATTGTTCAAAACATTGAAAACTGTCAAAGATTTATTATATTTGTTCAATAAGCTATACACTTATACATACTCTTTTGACCTCTAATATAACTTTATGAAGCATTATTCTCTGGTCTGTTTTTTTGCTATATTATCTCTATTCTTTTGGAGTTGCAAACGAGGGCAGACAGTCATCTCAGAATCAAGTAAAAAAGAAGTTGTAAAATCTATTTTTGCTCAACACTATCCAGAGTTTAACCCTGGTGACCTAAAAGAGAGATTAAAAGAGGTTGTCTCTACCGACTCTATCATAGCGCCTTTTTATGCACATACCTCCTATACTCCAATATGGGTTCATGATACGTTAGACACTAAAAATTTAGCAGAGCTTATCGAACTACTAAACGATGTAGATAAACATGGCTTATCTAATGATTGCTTTACATCTACAGAGATAGCTGCGATAACTGATTCTATATCATCAAAGCTATATGGTGAAGATTTGAATACCATCTATTCAAAAATAATCCATTTGGAACAGAGCGCTACTAAAGCTGTTGCTAAGTATGTAACAGGAATGCGATTCGGTTTTCTTAATCCAAAAGATATCTATGGTAAAAAACTATACGACATAGATTTGTTGAAACCAGACTCAACATACACTGTTTCTCTTTATGAAGAAATGAAGGAGAACCCTATAAAAGCTATGCTAGAATCTCATCCTACTGATAGTATATATCGAAAATTGCAGGAAGAGTATAGCCGTTTAGCAAATTTGTCTGATACAATGTTCCAGAGAATAGTAATGGGAAGCAGTAACTATAGATTGGGTAGCAAAGGGAAGAACATTTCGGCTATAGCAAACAGACTTATATTAACAGGGGAATATACTCCTGATCCTAACAGTAGAGACAGTCTTCATTCAGAATTGAACGAAGAATTACTAGCTGCAATCAATCTTTTCAGAATCAGGAATTCTTATCTGGAAGAAAAAGAGGTTGGACTACTGACTATAAATGCACTTAACCGCCCTATAGAATATTATCTCAATACCATTAAAGCGAATATGGAGCGCTACCGTTGGAAACGAAGCAAGCAAGAGCATGATAAACATATTGAAGTGAATGTTCCTGCATTTATGCTTGTTGCATCTGACAAAAGAAATGATAGCCTTCTTCTTATTTCGAGAGTCTGTGTAGGTTCTATAAGAAATAAGACGCCTCTAATGACGAGCGACTTAGCTTATATGAATCTTAATCCGACGTGGAATATCCCTTCCAGTATAGCTAAAACAGAGGTTGCTGTTTTGCAAAAAAAAGATCCTACATATATCAAACGGAAAAACATGAAATTATATAAAGGAGGAAAAGAAGTTGACCCTGAATCAATAGACTGGTCGAAGATAAACACCTCTAAGTTTTCTTATATTGTAAGACAACAGCCTGGACCAAGCAATTCTCTGGGCTTAATCAAATTTATGTTCAACAATTCTTTTTCAGTATATCTTCACGATACACCATCAAAAGCTACATTCAACAGAAAAAATAGAGCTGTCAGTCATGGATGTATACGGGTTCAAAAACCTTTTGATTTAGCTGTCTTTGCTATGTATCCGGTAGCTGAAATATATAAAGACAGACTATTATATAGCGTAGGTATGAGTGTGGAAACAAAAGAAGCTAAAAAGCTATTGAAAGAGGAAAAATTAAAAAAACTTCCAGACATCATAAACATCCCTGCTGATAATAAGATATCTTTAGCTATAGACTATCGAACAGCTTTCTGCTACCCAAAAGACAAAGCTTTATATTATGCTGATGATATTTACGAATATGATGAATTAATCCTTGAAGAATTAGATAAAATATAATAAAAAAGAGAGAGCAAAAGCTCTCTCTTTTCATTATATATAATTTGTTTAAAATCGAAGACCTAAGAGTATTGATATATTTCTGTTTTTGAGAGTACTCCAACTCTCTCGGGTTATATTATTGAGACCTCTCTCATAATTCAGATTGATAGTATAAATATCATAGATGAAGCCAATACTACCTATTAAACCATAATCCAACCTTTTCCATTTATTCAAATCAAAAGTCTCGCCACTTCCTACTTGCAATGGTTCATATATTATATTTCCTCCATATGGAATAGTTGCTTTAGAATACTTATTTTCATAAGTTCCTTTGAAACCATAAGCTCCATATAGCCCCATATTTACATTAAAAGCGAAATTTCTAGTCAGATACACTTCATAACCTATTGCTAAAGGGATCTGAATGTAATTAGCAACAGTTGTCCTTACTGTATCCAGAATATAGACATCTTTCAGAGCTGTGGTCGTCTCACTATGAGCCTCTTGCTTCAATCCTTTCTTAGATACATAAAACCCTGTTTGCAGTTGGATATTTCCATAGATCTTATAGTTTATATTTACACCAACAACCGCCCCCAATTTAAGTTTATTATCTTCATTCTGCCCATTATTAACATCCATTTCAGCAAAGTTCAGCCCGGCATGGAGATCTGCTGTTAATTTTTTCTTTACTGTTTGTGCATCAGCACTAAACTGGAAACAACCTAATAAACAAAAAATGGAAAATATTTTAAAAAAAGTTTTCATAAAGCTTATATAATAGCACAAAGTTAAAATAATTAATTATATATCAATCGAAAAAGATTTCTTTCATCAAATATTTCATTTGCAACTTCCAGTACTTGCTCTGATGTTATTGAATCTACTTTTGAAAATATTTCATCCAGACTACTGAAATGATTATAATGCATAAAACTTTTGCCTAACGACATAGCTATATTCTCATGATTGTCATTCATCACTCCCAATTGCCCCATAAATTGCTTCTTAGCTTTGGATAATTGTAAGTCTGTCATTTTTTGCGTTTTCAGCTGCAATATTTCTTTTTCTACAAGCCTTAAGCATTTATCGACATTCTTCTTGTCGCACCCAAAATAGATAAACAAAACTCCGGTATCGGTGTATGAAGTTACAGAAGAATCAACCGTATAAACATACCCTCTTTTCTCTCTTAGCGACAGATTTAATCGGCTATTCATTCCCGGCCCACCTAGTATATTGTTCAGTAGTTTAAGAACTCTTCTCTGAGGATGATGAAGTGAATATGATCTGCCTCCTAATACAACATGAGCTTGAGCTGTATCTTTTTCTTCTATTTTTTTCAGAGAATCTACTTTCTGAGGCGATAACCTATCAAAATACTTTATTAATGAAGGTTTTATTGCTCCCATATACTTCTCTGCCCAATATATAATTTTCTTGAAATCTGTTTTACCCAAAGAAAAGAAAACGATATTCTCTGGAACATAATAACGATCTACAAATTTCCGTACTTTTTCTGTATCAAAAGTCAGTAGAGATTGTTCATCACCCAATATATTATGTCCAATAGCAGAATCTTTAAAAACAAGATTTTCAAATTCATCAAAGATCAATTCAGATGGAGTATCTTCATATGAATGTATTTCATCAATGACAACATCAACTTCTTTTTCTATTTCTATTTGAGGAAATTCTGAATTGAAAGTCAGGTCTGACAATAGCTCTATTGCTCTTTGAAAATGTTCTTCTAGAAAGGCCGAATAGATAACGGTTTCTTCTTTATTGGTAAAAGCATTCAAGTCTCCCCCCACGCTTTCCATCCGATTTACGATATGATAGGAACGTCTTTTCTTCGTTCCTTTAAATAGCATATGTTCAACAAAATGAGCCATACCATGCTCGTCCGGATATTCGTCACGAGTACCGGCATTTACAATGAAACCGCAATAAGAGACATTGCTAACTATTGGTTTGTGGACAATACGAAGCCCGTTACCCAATGTATGTGTTTGATAATTTATCATTTCTTCATAAAATTATAAAATGAAAATATAGGGGTCTGAAAAAATATAAATTATCTTATGAGTTATAACCTTTATTTCAATGTCCACTCTGTTCCGTCTTTACCATCTTTAATTTCAAAACCGGCTTCAGCCAATTGATTACGAATAAGATCTGAGGTAGCCCAATCTTTATTCTCCTTCGCTTTCTGACGAATATCTAACAATATATCTACAGCTTTACCAAAGGCTTCAACATTTGCTCCTCCTGATACTACCTGATTACGAATTCCTAATATCTCAAACAAGAACGTATCAAATATATCTTTTAACTCTTCTTTATCGGCTTTCGTCAGTGTGATATTGCCTGCACAAGCCGAGTTGATAATAGTGCTCGCTTCACTCAAGTGAGCAATCACCATTGCCGAGTTCAGGTCATCATTCAATGCATCATAACATTTTTGACGTAAACCTTGAAGACCTACACAAGACACACCTGACAGTGGAGCTTTTTCTATTCTTCCATAAGCTTCGAGCAATCGTTGCAGACCTTTTTCTGCCGCTTGTAAAGCTTCGTTACTGAAATCTACAGTACTACGATAATGCGCTTGAAGAATGAAGAAACGGATAGTCATAGGAGAATAAGCCTGAGTCAGCATCTTGTGCGAACCTGTAAAGAATTCATCCAATGTAATAAAGTTGCCCAACGACTTACCCATTTTTTGACCATTGACTGTAATCATATTGTTATGCATCCAATACTTAACAACACGTTTTTTCTCTATGGCAGTATTTTGTGCTATCTCACACTCATGATGCGGAAACATTAAGTCCAAGCCACCACCGTGTATATCAAACTCTTCGCCTAAGTATTTAATGCTCATGCAAGTACATTCGATATGCCACCCCGGAAAGCCATCGCTCCAAGGTGAAGGCCATCGCATGATATGCTCAGGAGAGGCCTTTTTCCATAAGGCGAAATCTATCTTATTCCGTTTTTCTTCTTGTCCATCAAGCTCTCGCCCTGAAGCCAGCATCTCTTCTATATTGCGGTGCGAAAGAATGCCGTAATCGAAATCTTTATTATATTTTTCTACATCAAAATATACAGAGCCATTACTTTCGTAGGCATAACCACTCTCCAATATCTTTTTTATCGCTTCTATCTGTTCTATAATATGTCCCGAAGCACGAGGTTCTATCGAAGGTGGCAATACATTCAGTTCTTCTATAGCTTTATGGTATCTGTTTGTATAATACTGAACAACTTCCATAGGCTCCAATTGCTCCAATCTGGCCTTCTTTGCTATTTTGTCTTCTCCCTCGTCCGCATCATTTTCCAGATGACCAACATCCGTAATATTCCTTACATAACGTACTTTATAACCTATATGGGAAAGATACCTAAACAACAAATCGAAAGTTATAGCTGGCCGAGCATGTCCAAGATGCCCATCTCCATATACTGTCGGACCACAAACATACATTCCCACATGAGGAGCATGAAGTGGTTCGAAAACTTCTTTTGTACGAGTAAGTGTATTATAAATTGATAATTTCTGTTCCATGTTGATTTATGTCGTTCGTTATATAGATATACAAAAATAGGTAATTATAGTGAGAATTGTGTAGGAATATCGTCCATTATAGCAAACAGTTCGTCAAGAGTCTCTGCCCGCAACATAGCTACACGCGTCTTTTTAAAGTCAGGTATTCCTTTAAACAAAGAACTGACAGCTATATGACGGCGACTATGGATAATACCTCCGCGTTCTCCTGAGTTCTCTACATTTTTATTTATCAGGTCTTTCAAGATCGTCAAATAGTAGTTGAACTCTTTTTTAGGCAGTAATTCACCTGTTTTCAGGTAATGTTTTACTTCTTCAAAAAGCCAGGGACTACCAATACTTCCGCGACCAATCATCACGGCATCCACACCTGTTTCATCAAATCGTTTTTTACAGATTTCGGGAGAAGTAACATCACCATTGCCAATAATAGGAATATGCATTCTCGGATTATTCTTCACAGCGCCAATAAGGCTCCAGTCTGCATCTCCGGTATACATTTGCGCACGTGTACGTCCATGTATTGTCAATGCTTTAATGCCGGTATCTTGCAATTCTTCAGCTAAATCAACTATTATCCTAGAATCATTGTCCCACCCAAGACGGGTTTTTACTGTTACCGGTATTTTTACTGCTTTTACTACAGCTTTTGTTATCTCCACCATCAGATCGGGAGTACGCATCATTCCCGAACCGGCTCCTTTACCTGCTACTTTCTTAACAGGACAACCAAAATTAATATCTAAAATATCAGGTTGAGCTTCTTCGCAAATTTTAGCTGCCTCTACCATTGCATCTACTTCGCGACCATAAATCTGAATAGCAACGGGGCGCTCTGCTTCGCTTATTTTTAATTTTTCGGTGGTTTTATTTACATACCGAATCAGGGCATCACTAGAAACAAACTCAGTATAAACCATGTCTGCCCCAAACTGTTTACACATCAAACGAAATCCCATATCTGTAACATCCTCCATAGGAGCTAAAAACACGGGAAAATCAGAAAATTCTATCGTATCTATTTTCATTAATTTATTCTTTCAAAAAGGATTACAAAGATAGTGATCAAAAGGAATAGATCAAGAGCATTAAACTTATCTTTTAAGATAATAAAGCCGCAGAAAACGTTAAAAATCAGATTTGTTTTTAACGTTTTGTTGCTCTTAGCATTTCTCTTTTTCCGGGAGGACCGGGAAGTCGTTCTGTAGTATAACCCGCCTGTTGCATCATCCGACGCACAACACCTTTGGCACAGTATGTCACTAATATCCCTTGCGCAGAAGACAGTTTATATAACTGGTTGAAAATATCCTGACTCCACATATCAGGTTGTTTATCTGGAGCAAAGGCATCGAAATAAATAAGATCCTGCTGATTGGTTATTTGAGAAAAGTCAAATTGTACAAAATCGGCATGGAGTTTTCGTAAATAAAAATTATCTGAAATTTTTACTTCTGCTCCCCATTCTGCATCATGTAACCGATAGAAGTAAGATAGAGAATCTGCTGACAGTTGATGAGGATAATTAAGTTCTCTTATCAAGTCCTTATCTAAAGGATAAGCCTCTATGGAAGTATAATAAATCACTTTATCACTTTTCTTGGCTTCGAGCAGGGTAAGGTACGCATTCAGTCCGGTACCAAATCCTACTTCAAATATAGAGATTGTATCTTTTTCGCAATGCTTCAATCCAGTCTCTATAAAAACATGATTCGATTCTTGTATCGCCCCATTTACAGAATGATAGTGCTCGTCTAGCTCCGAAACAAAGAGAGTATGAGACCCATCTGCTGTTTTTTCAATAATAGGTTTCATACTCTCTTCTCCTGCCATGTGTGTTTAACTATCATTTCTCAATCAAAGCAACAGCATATGCCGCAAAGCCTTCTTCGCGACCTACAAACCCCATTTTTTCCGAGGTTGTTGCTTTAATAGATATATCGTCTTCCGGTATATTTAATATCTCTGCTATTACTTTTTGCATTTGAGGAATGTGAGGATTAATCTTAGGACGTTCGGCGCATATTGTAGCATCTATATTCCCTATCTTATATCCTTTCTCTGTGATTACTTCCAATGTTTTCTTAAGCAACAGTTTACTATCTACATCTTTGTATTCACTTGCCGTATCAGGAAAATGAAAACCTATATCGCGCAGATTAGCAGCCCCCAAAAGAGCATCACAAATTGCATGTAATAAAACATCAGCATCAGAGTGTCCTTGAAGCCCTTGTGTATGTTCTATCTTAACACCACCAAGCCAAAGGTCTCTATTGTCAGCTAAACGATGGACATCGTATCCAAAGCCTACTCTTATCTTCATCCCTCAATAAATTGTTTTATCTAAATAAATTTTTCATACCATCAATATCAAATGCCAATGCAAAGCGCAATGTTTGATCCAATGGATTTTGTTGTGCTGTTGCCAGCATATAAGCTACATCTAGCTGGAAAGCAGTCAACTTAAACCCTGCACCAAAAGTCAGGTATTGACGGTTTCCTTTATATTTGTTTTCGTAAAAATATCCTGTACGAAGACGGAACTTATTATCAAAGTCATATTCTGCACCTAACGACCACATTATTTCTTTTAGCTCTTCCGAAAAACCACCGGGAGCATCACCGAAAGATTTGAATATACCTGTTATAGGGCTAATATCACGGTATTCTCTCATTCTACTTTCAAAGTCAGATAATTCTTCACCATCTTCTCTAAGAGGAGGTGTAGGAACTAATAACTTATTCAGGTCGAGACTAAATGATAAAGTACTCACATCATTCACCGGATACATTAATGATGCACCTATGCGCATATTAGTTGGAAGAAAGTCATTTGTAACTCCGTCGTTGTTCGATATTTTTGTACCGATATTGGAAATATTGAATCCAAAGCTCAATAAACTTTCTGATTGACCTAAGTTGATATAAGATTCGTTATATCCCGAAATATCAGCTGCAAAAGCATTCCCGGCTGAGGTTTCACCGTTATCTGCACCCGAATAGTCTGCTCTGATATAGCGTACAGCAACCGATCCGGAGAATGTTTCTGTCAATTTACGAGAATAGGCTACATCCACTGTGAATTCGTGAGGACTAAGGATTAATCCGTCAAAAACACCTGATGCATTAGCAACTTTCACATCGCCAACAGAAAAATAACGAACAGAGGCACTCAATGCCTGATTGTTTTCATTTCCTAATTTGTAATAACCTACTCCATATACAAGAGCAATGTCATTTACTATTTTGCGTAGCCAAGGAGTATATGAAAGTCCTACCCCTGCTTTACTTACTGCAAATGCATATTTTGCAGGATTCCAATGTTGAGAATAAATATCAGGAGCTGTAGCCACACCTGCATCCCCCATACCTCCGGCTCTGGCATCAGGAGCAATTCCTAGCGATGGCATAGCTGTTGTTATAGGATTCATTTCTTTTTGAGCAAAAACACTAAACGAAGCCAAAGCTAAGGCTCCTACTAGCATGCTTTTCTTTAAACTATTCTTCATTGATCTTTTTTTATTTCTTTTATAAAAATACTTTGGTTAAGGTAATTATAAGTTTGCATTATATTACATATATAGATAACATTTTTTTATAGTCTTTATTGTTTTATACAATAAATTTAACATTCGAACATTAGCAAATATTCAAATCTAACACGATATCTCCTTCTAGCGTCCCCACAAGATGATTACCGATAGCTACTCGCCCGACTCCCGCCGGTGTTCCCGTAAAGATTAAATCACCAGTCTTCAGCGTAAAGAAACGGCTTACATAAGCCACAATTTTATCAACAGAATGAATCATATCGGAGGTATTTCCCGCCTGAACGGTTACACCGTCTATATCCAACTGAAAATCGAGCTGTTGTATTTCTTTTTCATATTTATCTTTAGGTATGAAAGATCCGATTGCAGCTGAATTGTCAAAAGCTTTGGAGATTTCCCACGGAAGTCCTTTCTTTTTCAGTTCGGCCTGTATATCTCTTGCCGTAAAGTCTATACCTAGCGTTATTTCTTTGTAATAACGGTGGGCAAAGCGCTCAGCTATATTTTTACCCATCTTATCTATTCTGACAACAAGTTCTGTCTCGTAATGAATATCGGAAGAAAAATCAGGGATATAAAATTGATGTTTATCTCCGCTTAGCAATGCTGTATCGGGTTTCATAAACAAAACAGGATCATCGTCGGGGTTAGACAATGGTCTGTTCATTTCTTTATTGTGAGATTGGTAGTTAAGACCGACGCAAATAATTTTCATACGAAATATTTACAAACTTTAAATTATTTGCAAAGATAGGTTATTTATTTCTTTTTTTTGATTCCTCCGAATAATTGTCGGAAGCGCATTGTTATAACTCCAAAAACTCCTTCGGCAAAGATACCCGAATTCATCTTAGAAGTACCCAACATACGATTTACAAAAACAATAGAAACTTCTTTAATCTGAAAGCCTAAGCAATAGGCTGTATATTTCATTTCCACCTGAAAAGCATAACCTTTGAAACGAATATCATCCAGATCGATTGTTTCTAAAACATTTCGCTTATAACAAACAAATCCTGCTGTAGCATCATGTACTTTCATTCCGGTAATAAAACGGACGTATTTAGAGGCAAAATAAGACATCAGTACACGTCCCATAGGCCAATTGACGACATTTACTCCGCTATAGTAACGAGAACCGACAGACATATCTGCTCCCTCTTCGGCACATGCGGAATACAAGCGCAATAAGTCATTCGGATTGTGAGAAAAATCTGCGTCCATCTCGAACACATATTCATAACTACGATCTAGCGCCCACTTGAATCCGGCGATATAAGCTGTCCCTAAGCCTTGCTTCCCTGCTCTTTCCAAAAGATGTAATGTTTCGGAATATGTCTCTTGCAAGCTTTTTACAATACCGGCTGTACCATCGGGCGAATTATCGTCCACAACGAGTATATGAAATGATTTAGGTAAGTCAAACACCGCTTTGATTATAGCTTCGATGTTTTCTTTCTCATTATAGGTGGGTATTATAACAATTGAATCTGACATTGGCTCTCTTTACTGCTTATTTGAATAACAAATGTAATACTTTACGAAGTTATACATAAATAATTGACTACAAAAAAAGTAAAAATAAGGTGTATCACAATGCACTACAATTACTTTTTAAAACTTAATTGAGATTTTTTAATCTTCATTTATGGAAATTAAAGCATTCAGATATCTATTAGATAAAAAGGGGAAAGATTAACTAACAATTTAAAACTTACAATTATGAAAAATTTAGCTAATTTAAACTCCACTGAATGGTGTGACATTGTTTTCGAAAATAAGAATAAAGAATATGGAGCATTTGCTCTTCGTCAAACATCGTGGAAAAGACATGTACTTGCATTTTTACTTATTCTGACAGCAACATTGTTAGTATCTTTTCTGCCTCTGATTATGGAATCTGTATCGGCTAAAACAGCTGAGATAAAAGTAACGATAGATGGTGAACGAAAGGTGACAGTTATGCAGAAACCGGAAGAGAACATTGCAGACCTTTTACCTCCTACGGCTCCGGAACCTCCTAAATTTGTGGAAATGAAAAAATTTGTACCTCCTACTATAGTAGATAACGATGAAGTTACGGATGAAGATGAAACCATGATGACTATGGAAGAATTGACAAAAGACAATACTACAATTGGAGCCTTTAATGTAGAAGATGGTTCTACCGACGAAAATGCAGTGAGAAAAACTATAGAAAATCTTATTTCGGGGGATGGTGATTCTGGAAAAGGGAAAGATGGTGGAACTACCCCTGTATCTATTGCCGAAATCATGCCTCAATTTCCAGGAGGAGAAGCCGAAATGTACAAATTCATCAAGGATAATCTTAAATATCCGGTTGTGGATCAAGAAACTGGAACTCAAGGTAGAGTAACCATACGATTCGTTGTAAGCAAAACAGGAGAGATATCCAACATTGAAGTTCTACGAGGAGTTAGCCCTAGTTGCGACAGAGAAGCCCTAAGAGTAGTAAAAAGCATGCCTAATTGGATACCCGGCAGACAAAATGGGAATACAGTACCGGTATATTTCACATTACCTATAGTATTCAAACTAAAATAAGCAAATAAACAGAAAACGAGCCGCTAAATAGTGGCTCGTTTTCTGTTTATTTCTTCATCGAGAGTTGAACTCTTTTTCTTCCTAAGTCAACAGACAACACCTTCACTTCCACATGCTGGTGCAATGAGACTACCTCTGTGGGATCTGAGACAAATTTATCAGCGAGTTCCGATATATGTACCAAGCCATTCTCTTTGATACCAACATCAACAAAGCAACCAAAGTTCGTAATGTTCGTTACTATTCCGGGAAGTACCATTCCCTCTCGCAAGTCTTCTATTGTCCTTATATTAGGATCAAACTCAAATACTTTTATACCTTTCCTAGGATCTCGTCCCGGCTTATCCAACTCTTCTATGATATCGTTGAGCGTTGGCAAACCTACTGAATCGGTTATGTATTTGTTTAGGTCAAGCGATTTTTTCAATTCTTTATTTTCGATAAGATCTTTGACTGTGGTCTTCAAATCTTTCGCCATCTTTTCTACGATATGATAACTTTCCGGATGCACAGCTGAATTATCCAGAGGGTTATCAGCACCTGCAATCCGCAAGAAACCCGCAGATTGTTCGTAGGCTTTCTCGCCCATGCGAGGGACTTTCTTCAACTCTTTTCGTGACTTAAAAGCTCCATGTTCGGCACGATAATCTACTATATTTTGAGCCAATACAGGACCTAATCCCGACACATACGTCAACAAGTGTTTACTAGCTGTATTCACATTTACACCCACTAGGTTTACACAGCTTTCGACAGTGAGGTCAAGAGACTTTTTCAATTTAGATTGATCTACATCGTGCTGATACTGCCCCACTCCTATCGATTTAGGGTCTATCTTTACCAATTCCGCTAAAGGATCCATCAGTCTCCGCCCGATAGAGACTGCACCGCGGACAGTTACGTCATAGTCAGGAAACTCGTCTCTGGCAATCTTAGATGCTGAATAGATAGAAGCTCCGTTTTCGCTGACGACAAAGACTTTTACTCCTTTCTCGTAACGCGTATTTGTAATAAATCTTTCTGTTTCGCGACTAGCTGTCCCATTACCTATAGCAATAGCATCTATATTATAGGTAGTTACCAGTTTAGACACTTTCGATGCAGCCTTATTGTACTCATTTTGAGGAGGATGCGGGTAGATTGTTTCATTATGCAGTAGATTACCTTCGGCATCAAGGCAAACTAACTTACAACCAGTACGATAGCCGGGATCTATACCTAATACTCTCTTTTGCCCCAATGGTGGAGCAAGCAACAATTGGCGCAGGTTCTCTATAAAAACTCTAATAGCCTCTTCGTCAGCTAGTTCTTTCGACAGAGCAGAGAACTCTGTTTCGATAGAGGGTTTCAACAGTCTCTTATAAGAATCTTCAATCGCATCCGCAACATAGTTAGTAGCCTGATTATCATTGTCTCCTTTCAGAAAACGTTTATCCAATCTCTCCAAGGCAGTATCTTCGTCAGGGGCTATATTGACCTGTAAAAAACCTTCAGCCTCACCTCTCCTAATTGCCAAAATACGGTGAGAACTAGCTTTACTCAACTTCTCCGAAAAATCAAAGTAGTCTCTATACTTATCTCCTTCCTCTTCCTTACCTTTCACCACCTTAGAGGTTATTACTGCCTCGCGTTGAAAAAGATTCCGAATTGTATTACGCGCATATTCGTCTTCATTTACCCATTCGGCAATAATATCCTGAGCTCCCGAAATGGCTTCTTTTGTATCTTTCACCTCACCCTTTACATATGTCTGGGCTTTAGCTTCCACATCGATTGGCTGTTGAGCCATAATGACTTTAGCCAATCCTTCCAGACCTTTCTTACGAGCCTTTTCTGCACGTGTCTGACGTTTTGGCTTATAAGGTAGATAGATATCTTCCAGCTCGGATGATACCCATGTATTCTCAATACGTGTTTTTAGCTCGGGAGTTAATTTTTCTTGCTCTTCTATCGACTTAAGAATAGTCTCTTTCCGCTTCACTAGCTCTTGCAACTTATCATGTTGCTCTTTGATTGATCCAATCTGAACTTCATCTAGTCCACCAGTTACTTCTTTGCGATAGCGACTAATAAATGGGATTGTCGCACCTGAGTCTAACAGTTCAACAGTCTTGCTAATTTGCGAAGCTTTAATATCTAAAGCTTTTGAAATAAGGTCTATTATAATCATGAATATTTTTTATAAACTTAAGTAAAGATACTATATTCTTTTATACGGTCTTTTCGAATGCCTTCCATAAGTTGTCTTCCGGCACCGGAGCCACAACCTCAATCTTCTCTTTAGATACGGGATGGATAAAGGATATTTTTCTTGCATGAAGATTTATACCTCCATCGGGATTGGAACGCTCTGCTCCATACTTTAAATCTCCTTTGATAGGACAACCTATTTTAGACAACTGGCAGCGAATCTGGTGATGGCGCCCTGTTTCCAAATCAACTTCCAACAAATTATACTTATCAGAATGAGCTATCAGCTTATAATGAAGGATAGCTAGTTTAGAGTTGGGCTTCTCTACATCGTAAGCATAAGATTTATTCTGTTTTTCGTTCCGAACCAAATAATGTTTCAATGCACCTTCATCTTGTTTTGGTCTGTTCTTTACCACCGCCCAATAAGTCTTGCTTACTTCTTTATTCTTAAACATCTCATTCAAGCGAGGCAAAGCTTTACTTGTTCTTGCAAAAACAACGATTCCACTTGTAGGACGATCTAGACGATGCGTCACCCCAAGAAAAACATTTCCAGGTTTATTATATTTTTCTTTAATATAGTCTTTCACTATCTCAGATAATGGTCTATCTCCGGTCTTGTCTCCCTGAACAATTTCTGACACCGACTTATTGACTATAATGATATGATTATCTTCGTAAAGAACAGTCATCTATAAAACTTTTAAAGTACCTAATAATTAAAGGATACAAAGAAAAGCCTTTCGACGGAAAATCGAAAGGCTTTTATAGTTATAATGTGTAATAAAGCTATGGAGTTAAGCTTTATTTGGTTTTCTCCATTTCACATTTTTCATATCGCCTGTTTCTGCCAATGCTTCGTGGAAAGCAAATGCATTGTACATATCGAAACGAGTGTTTCCTTGCGGAGCGTTCTTAATATACTCTTGTAGCAAAGGACGATAATCTGGGTGTGCACATTTGTTGATGATCTCTTGAGCACGCTCTTCAGGGCATTTACCACGAAGGTCAGCAACACCATATTCAGATACGATAATCTTCACAGAGTGTTCACTATGATCTTCATGTGATACTAATGGCACGATAGAACTAATTTTTCCTCCTTTAGCTACTGATGGAGTAACGAAGATTGAAATATAAGCACTACGAGTAAAATCACCAGAACCTCCGATTCCGTTCATCATCTTAGTTCCCGAAATGTGTGTTGAGTTGATATTACCATAAATATCAGCTTCGATCGCTGTATTGATAGCAATAACACCTAAACGACGTACAACCTCGGGATTGTTTGAATATTCTGAAGGGCGTAAAACAACTTTATCCTTGAAGAAATCTAGATTCTTGTATATATGCTCAATACAAGGGTTACTTACTGTAAGAGAACACCCACTTGCAAATTTAACACGTCCTGATTCCATCAGACCGATTACTGCGTCTTGAATAACTTCTGTGTATACTTCAAAATCCGGAATTTCTTTACTTTCACCCATTGCGGCTAATACTGCATTTGCAATATTACCTACACCTGACTGAACTGGCAAGAATGTTTTAGGCATACGACCTTCTTTCATTTCTTGGATAAAGAATTTCGCTACATTTTCTCCGATCTTAGAAGTAACTTCATCTACTGGAGCAAATCCGCTTCCTTCGTTCTCTTCGTTAGTTTTTACAACAACGATTTTTGAAGGATCTATTTTGATATGATCTTTTCCGGCTCTATCACGCACTCCGTAAATTGGAATATCTTTACGATAAGGAGGATCAAGAGGCTCCGGTATATCGTGCATTCCTCTCAATTCTTTTGGATTCCATTCGTTCAGTTCCACAATAACAGTCTTAGCCAAACGAGCTACTGTAGGTGAAATACCAACACCACATGTTGGAACGATTTCTCCATCTTCGGTAACGTCACAAGCTTCGATAATAGCAACATCAATATTTCCGTAATATCCGTAACGAATATCCTGAGCCATTGTAGAAAGATGCAAGTCACAATATTTCACTTGACCTTTATTGATGGCTTCGCGCATATCCTTATTGGTTTGATAAGGCGCACGGAAATTTATTGCATTTGCTCTGGTTAGCTCGCCATCTAGTTTATCACCTGTTGATGCACCAGTAAATACATTGATTTTGAACGGATTTCCTTTTGCGTGTTCTTCTTCTGCACGCTTAGCGATAAATCCTGGTACTACTTTGGGACATCCAGCATGAGTAAATCCGCTAAATCCCACGTTGTCATTGTTGTTGATAAGTGCGGCTGCCTCTTCAGCAGTCATAAATTTTAAAGCCATGTTTTTAAAATATATGATTTATATAAGTGTTAGTTCTTTTTTTAATCTATTTAAGCTTTAGCGACACAAAAATACAAAATAATTGCCTGATAAACTATTTTAAATAAGTTATTATTTTGAGTAAGTATTTCTCGAATTTACTCAATCTTTTCTAAAAATTCACATAATGCTTTCACAGCTAATGCTCGATGACTTACATTATTTTTCACCTCACTCCCCAATTCGGCAAACGTATGATTATATCCATCAGGCATAAATACAGGATCGTATCCAAAACCTGTTGCACCTCGTTGCTCTTCTATAATAGATCCGTTGATTTTTCCTTCGAATAGATGCTCTTCTCCATCCATTATTAGCGCGATAACTGTACGAAAATGAGCCTTTCGGTTAATCGCTCCATTCAGTTCTTTTAGGAGCTTTTGCATATTAGCAACAGAATCATGATCTCCACCTGCATAACGAGCAGAATAGACTCCTGGAGCCCCATCTAAAGCTTCCACCTCCAAACCTGTATCATCACCGAAACAGTCGTAGCCATATTTTTCTTTTACATAGCGTGCTTTTATCAAGGCATTCTCTTGCAGCGTTTCTCCAGGTTCATCAATGTCTTCGTGGCAGCCTATCTCTTTAAGGCTTAATATTTCAAATTTATTACCAACAACGGCTCTAACCTCTTCTAGCTTATGAGCATTATTTGTAGCAAATACTAGTTTTTTCATTTATGTCTATTAATTATTGATACATATTTATCTCACAAAAGTAAACTATTTGAACAGAACATTACATCCTTCTTATATCAAAATATAAAAGCATTGCCATCAGACAATGCTTTATCATATGAGATAAATAAGAAATGAATTTATTTCTTTTTTGCGTTCCCTTTATTATCTCTCAATGCATTATAGGCTTCCAATGCTTTTTCGAGAACAGTGAGAGCTTTGTCCAAATCATCTTTATTTAAAATATAAGCTATACGCACTTCATCCTTACCTAATTCAGGATCGGTATAGAACCCTGAAGCTGGAGCCATAAATATAGTTTGTCCTTCGTACTCGAAATCAGACAAACACCATGCACAAAACTTATCCGCATCATCTACCGGAAGGCGAGCCACAGTGTAGAATGCTCCCATAGGTATTGGAGAATAAACACCGGGAATTCTATTCAGACGATCGATCAAGAATTTTCGTCTTTCTACATACTCGTCATATGTACTTCTCAAATATTCTTCACTTGCATTAATAGAAGCTTCTGCTACAATTTGCCCCAACAAAGGCGGGCTCAAGCGAGCTTGACAAAACTTCATTAATGTTTTTCTCAATTCTTTATTTTTCGTAATCAATGCTCCGATACGAATACCACATTCACTGTAGCGTTTAGATACTGAGTCGATAAGAACTACATTATCTTCAATCCCTACCAAGTGGCAAGCTGAAATATAAGGAGAGTTAGTATAGATAAACTCGCGATATACCTCATCCGAAAATAAAAATAAATCATACTTCTGAACTAAATTCTTGATCTGATTCATTTCTGTACGCGAATAAAGGTATCCGGTTGGGTTGTTAGGGTTACATATCATAATCCCTTTTGTCTTCTCATTGATCAGCTCTTCAAATTTTTCTACTGAAGGAAGCGCAAACCCTTCTTCTATAGTCGAAACGACCGGACGAATAATTGCTCCTGCCGAAATTGCAAAAGCCATATAGTTGGCATATGCAGGCTCAGGGACAATAATCTCATCACCTGGGTTCAAACAAGCGAGAAATGCAAACAAAACAGCCTCCGACCCACCTGTTGTGATAATTATATCATCTGCCGAAACATTTATATTATACTTCGCATAATAGCCAACAAGTTTTTCTCTATATGATCTAAAACCATCGCTCGGACTATATTCTAATATTTTCCTATCTATATTTCGTAAGGCTTCCAATCCTTCTTCAGGTGTAGGAACATCTGGTTGTCCTATATTTAGATGATACACCTTTAAACCTCTAGCTTTTGCTGAATCTGATAAAGGAGCCAATTTTCGGATAGGCGAATTAGGCATTTCCACTCCTCGGTTTGATACTTGTGGCATATGTATTAAGAATTATATTTTACAATCAATCTATGACAAATATACAAATTATAATAATACTCAAACTCTTTTCCTTACCATGTTTTACAACTAACAATCAATCAACGTCCTATCACTTTATTTTAAATAATATGATCATTTTTTTGTTTTGCATTTATTTTTATTCATACCTTTGTAACGCTTTGTTCTGGTATTGAATTTTCTTCAATACAGATTAAAAGGGAATCAGGTGAAAATCCTGAACAGACCCGCTGCTGTAAGCTTCGCAAAGCTTGTGCAACCCACGCCACTGTTTCGGAACAAACGGGAAGGCCGCACAAGTAAGGAGTAAGTCAGAAGACCTGCAAGGCATATATTCGGAAAGCTTTCGAGGAATAGAGCTTAAGAAACATTTGTAAAGAATACAGCCTTTCTTTTATTTTGTTCTTATCGGAAGCATTTTAATTAATAATTAAAATTGCTAATGCAGTAATGAGAACTATCCTGATCTTAATCCTTTTTATAACAGTGTTTGTTTCTACTAATGCTCAGATAAACGACAGCATCAATGCCCGTAACTTATCGCCTGTAGAAATATCTGCATCTGCAACACCCTCTACTACTCGCTCTTCTACCCCATTACAAATAATGACAGCCCAGAATTTCGAAGAGCAAGGACTACAATCGGTTTCCGATGCCGTAAAAAGATTTAATGGTATAGTATTGAAAGATTATGGAGGTATAGGTGGTCTAAAAACTGTTTCTATCCGAGGGATGGGTGCTGAGCACACCGCCATCAGCTACGATGGTATAATAGTGAGTAATATGCAATCGGGACAAGTAGATATCAGTCGATTCTCACTGGACAACATTTCGGTTCTATCATTAAACATAGGTCAATCAGATAATATTTTTCAGACTGCAAAAGCATTTTCTTCAGCTGGAGTCTTGAATTTACAGACTATAACTCCTACTTTTTTTGATAAAAATTATAAAGGACACCTAAAAGTAACAGGAGGATCTTTTGGTTTATTCAATCCGTCGATAGACTATCAGCAAAAAATATCTAATCGGTTTATTGTTACAGCTAACATCAATTGGCAACGGGCAGATGGGAATTATCCTTTTACGGTCAAAGAAGATAAACTTCTTCCTAACAGAAAAAGGAAGAATAGTGATACAAGTATCTTACGCTCGGAGGTTAACTTGCATAATGACTTGGGGAATGCGGAAAGTCTAAAAACTAAACTATACTACTATGATTCGGAACGAGGACTACCAGGAAGTATTACCATAGCCAATGACTTTGCAAAAGAGCGACTAAAAAACAGGAGTTTCTTTATTCAATCTACTTATTCTAAAGATTTCAACAGCAACTTCAAATTTAAAAGTCAAGCTAAATACGATAACAATTACACCCGATATACTGATACAAATTCTCAGTATGAGGAAAAATATGGTTCTGATCAGATACATAATAAATATACCGAGCAAGAAGTATATTGGTCAAACGCATTATTATACACAGTAAATGACAAAATTCAACTTTCTATTGCAGAGGATCTGTCATTCAATCATTTGAAAAACAGATTGGCAAAACCATTGAATGATACTGAGAACTCAACAAACAACCAACCTTTTCCTAAAAGATATGGTTCATTAACTTCGCTTGCAGCCCAATATAAGACTCAACGGCTCACGGCTACTGCAAGCCTTCTCATGACCTACGTATCTGAAAAGAATCAAAACAATTATCCAAACCAAGAATTTAAAAAGTTATCTCCATCCGTAGGGGTTTCTTTTGCACCTTTCAACTCTGAGGCTATCCGCATCAGAGCATCTTATAAACATGGTTTTAGGATCCCAACATTTACAGAGCTTTATTATTCTACCGTAATAAAATCACTTAAACCTGAAACGGCAAATCAGTTCAATATAGGAACAACATGGTTAACTGAATTTACAGAAAGTCCTATAAGCTTCGTCAAATTATCTATAGATGGCTACTATAATAAGATACATGACAAGATCATCATCATACCTACAATGTTTATACCTCGCACGATGAATCTTGGTGAAGTAGAAATGAAAGGAACTGACATTAATGCTTTCACAGAAGTTATTCTAACTCCTAAATTTAAATTAAATATTGAGGGCGTATATAGCTATATGAAAGCTATAGATGTGACCTCTAGTTCTGACAAGAACTATAAAGATCAAATACCTTATACTCCTGAACATTCAGGATCTGCAACTGTAGGATTAAACACTCCTTGGCTAAACATCTCATATACCATACTGATGTCTGGTGATCGTTATATGAACCCTCAGAATATAGCAGACAACAAGGTAAAAGGATATACCGATCATAGTATCTCGCTTTATAAACAGTTTAAAGTATCCAAATCCGACTTGTATCTACAAGGAAATATTCAAAATATAGGCAACAAAAATTATGATATCATAAGATACTACCCCATGCCGGGTAGATCTTTCAAAATAACGGCCGGCTACAAATTTTAACTATAAAAAATCAGAAAAAGAAATGAAAAAATTTTTATTGTATGGGGTTCTCACCTCAATATTAGCTTTAGGATTTGCATCATGTAGCAATGACGATGATACCGATCCTAGATTTGAAGAAAAAACAGGTAGTGTATACATTTTAAACTCTGGAAAACATGGGGATAATAATTCTAACTTAGGAATATATAACCCTGAGACAAAAGAGTATTCAAAGAACATATTCAAAGGACAAAACAACATGTTATTAGGAGGTACAGCCAATGACATGGTTGTATATGGATCGAAAATGTATATAGCAGTTACCACTTCTAACAAAATATACATTACAGACTTAAAAGGAAAGCTTCAGACCTATAGTGATGGTTCTGATGTGATTCTAGATCCTAAGAATGATAAAGATGAGCCTGCCGAACCAAGGTTTGCAACAGCTTATGATGGTAAAGTGTATGTATCTACAAAGGCAGGATATGTGCTTCGAATAGATACGACATCGATGCAAATAGACGCAAAAGTAAAAGTAGGATCATATCCTGAGCAAATGACAGCAATCAATAATACGCTGTATGTTCCTAACTCCGGCTATGGAGATGGTAATACAGTTTCGATCGTTAACCTTTCGGGATTTACTGTATCATCTACACTTGATGTTACTCAAAATCCGAGTTATACAACAACAGACAACTCTGGAAATGTATATATACTATCGCTAGGTAAAACATGGGGAGGAAGTAACGTAAAATCTCAAATACAAGTATATAACCCAAGCAGTAAGAGTTTATCAGTGGTTGGTACCGATATTGCTTCTAAAATGGTAATGAGTAAGGATAAAAACAAACTTTTCTTACTAAAGGAAATATGGGGAGAAGAAGGTGCTGCTCACAAAATTGTATATTATGATATAAACAGCAAGATTCTTGTAGACAAAGAGTATTTCAAATTACCGGAATCGATGAAAGGCGGTTTAGATAAAGCCTTCTCAATGTCTGTTGATCCTATTAGCGGAGATGTTTATATCAGCACCAGCGACTACACAAACAATGGAGATATGTATATATTTAGTGCCGATGGTACATTTAAAGATAAATTTGACACAGCCGGCATTAACCCTGTAGGTGCATATTTTCCTATTAGATAAATAATATGAGAATAATTAGAACAATACTATTTTTTACAATTATACTTATTCTTACAGGTTGCAGCAACTCGCAGCCTGTAAGACAAAGTTCAGCACCCCTACATAGTGAATATACAATACATTATGCGAAAGGTTTCACTGTAGAAAAGTTTGATAGTTATACAAAAGTTTCTGTCCGAAACCCTTGGGACACAACCCGCATGTTGCAAACATATATATTAGTCGATAAACAAGCTGAACTACCAAAGGATCTACCCAAAGGAACAATTGTAAGGACTCCTCTCAAAAGTGTTGCAACTTACTCTACAATTCATTGCTCTACACTTAACGAATTGCACCAGATAAATATCATAAAAGGTGTTTGCGAGCCTCAATATATAAAAATAGACTTTATCCAGCAAGGTGTAAAAAATGGAAATATTGAAAACTTAGGTATGGCAAGCAAGCCTGATACCGAAAAAATTATCATGCTCAGCCCTGATGCTATAATGGCTACGCCAATACAAGGATGGACATATGGCTCGATAGAAAAAACAGGAATTCCGATTATTGAAACTATTGACTATACAGAACCTCATCCGCTTGGGCGAGCAGAATGGATACGTTTTTACTCCTTATTTACTGACACTGAGCAATTAGCCGACTCGCTATTCCAGATAACCGAGAAGAACTACAATACTATAAAAGAGATTGTTTCAAAAGCAAAAAATCGTCCTACTGTACTTCTAGATTTACGCTACCAAGGTAAATGGAATGCACCCGGAGGGCAAAGTTTTATGGCAAAAATGCTAGCTGATGCAGGTGCATCCTACCCTTGGGCAGATGACAGGTCGGCTATAAATATGCCTTTAAATTTTGAAACAGTTCTGGACAAAGCCGGAGATAGTGATATTTGGTTAGTTAAATACAACTGGCCTGTTGATATGACTTATACTACTCTCAAAAATGAATATACCCCCTACTCTAACTTCAAAGCTTTCAAGACTAAAAACGTATATGCTTGCAATACTGGTTATTCCAGCTATTACGAGGACTTACCCATACATCCTGACTATATCCTGAAAGATATAGCATATGTATTCCATCCGGAACTTTTCCAAGACTATACCCCGAAATACTATAAAAAGGTTAAGGATTAGTTTAATATATAGGTTAGAAAAGGCTTTAGAATTCGGTACTCTAAAGCCTTTTTGTTTTATAAATAAGTGAATGCATAAAAGACTTACTTAAGTCTCAGCCATTTTTCGGTAAAATCTAGTTCTTGCATAGATGATGGCAACACTGTACTTTGGAAGAGAGTATCATTATCAATCTTAATCTCTATTTGCGCTGTATTACCTTTAAAGTGGGCGCTACTAAGTGTAGTCATCTCTACAAACTCCAATAATTTATTTCCATCTATAGTATATTCCCCGGCTGCAGAAACCCTTATAATATTTGATTTATCCATCGTATGCCAAATAAAATTCTTTTCGGTATAATGCTTCAATTGCTTTCTATCTACAGGAATTCCATTTTCTTCTAATAATATCCAACTTCCTTTAATTAATGATTTATTGGAGTCAGTAAGAGATACAGACTTATTACTTGAACACGAAAGTATTCCAATAAGTAAGCATAAACACAATAAAGTACAAGTTAATTTTTTCATAATATAATATTTTAAGGTTTTTCAATTTATACTCTTATTCTCAAATATATAAAATCATTTTAACAAATGCTAAATTATTTATGCAATAGAGGATAAAAAAGTAATCTATTTTACAGTCCTTACCCTCTATTATTTTTCTCTGCTACTCAAAGCTATACACCATATCAATAATATCAGATCGAGACATCGCACCGGGGTTTATTCCTAGTTTTCCCTCCGGAATAGGTAATTTGTATTTTTCAAAATACTGAATCCACCCCTCCGTAAACTTTCCATCATCTTCGGACTTGAATGTCATTCTATTCAAAGGAAAAACATGATTATTGCTATTTGCCTTCATTAGTATATCATATACCAATTCTGAACAATAGTACTTATCATTACCAAGAATAAAACCATCATCGTATTCTTTCCCTATTAAGCCTAATCCTATTGTTAAAGCTTCGGGAATGAGATGAATATACCCTTGCTTTAATCGACCAACTACTGATTTTGGATAACATTCATATTGATTATCAGGATATAAAAACTCATCTATAGGAGTCAAAGTAACCGCTGGACGTGTTGCTTCCAACACATAAACAGAATCCTTATCGTCGATATAAACTATTCCAACATGTGTAAACTGATAGTTTCCAATACTAGTAGTTACAGCTTTTATCGTATTATCAGAATCACCACTACATGCTTCTTGAAATATCAAATCTCCATTTTGGAACTTAAATTCTTTTTCTGAAGGTATAAAAGAAGAGAGCAATACGTATAAAAAACAAATCATAGCTATTATTTATTTTATAGTATAACTAATACCTCCCATTAACCAAAAGCCAGATTGTGGAATATTTCCTCTATCGTAATAATATGTATCATATATGTTATTCAGGCTCAATTTGAATACGATATCTTTATATTCATAGTTCAGTTTCAGATCCAAGGTAGAAAATGCAGGATAATGCTCTATTGTTGGTTTTATATCTTTTCCATGATATTTTTCATATACTCCCATCCGTTTTTGAAGGCGGAAATACCATCCTGCAGACAAACCTTTATAGATTTTATGATTAAATTTTGTTGTAAATTTATCTCTCAAATAGTTTAGAGAATACATCGAGATCATGTCTCCGGTATTAGCATCTTGAAACATACGAGCATAGTCGAGAGATAATAAAGCCTCGTCTCCTAAAAAAGGTAATATTTCCCCTAACCTGAAAGTAGCTCCTGTCTCAATACCTTTTGTATCTATTTTACTCATATTCCATGCCGAATATGCAGTATCTTCTGGCTTTTGTTTTACCCAATCGATTATATCTTCTCCCCACATAAGGAAACCTGTCAGATAGGTCGAAACAAAAGACTTTTTATATTTTATACCTAATTCTAAAGATTCCGATTTCTCCGGTTTCAAGCCATTTTTTCCTACATGAGTTGGAGCCTGATAATATAAATCGGTAAATGTAGGCATACGTGTAGATTTACTCCAAGAACTGGAAAAACTTAATTCTGATGAAGGACGATAAGTTGCACTCACAGATGGATAAAACCCATACTCTCCTTTAAGCAAAGTATTATGATTCATCATCACCCCTGCGGAGACTACGAGTTTTTCTATATTAAGAGTATGTTCTAGAGATAAACTAGTGTTGAGGCGGTCATCATATTTTGTATATTTCCGATGCGGCTTAACCATCTGTTGCCCTAGATTTGAACTCATAATATCTTCTTTTCTCAATTCACCACTAAAATTAGTAGTTCCCAGTTTTGAACGATAGGATAAAATCAAATTTGCTCCATAAGTATCATTTCGGTGAAAATTTCGTCCAAAGTCTTCACCTTTTATCAAATCGAATTGATCATGATGCCTATTCCAATATAAGATGGGAATTACCTTAAATTTAGAACCGAACTCTCCTTTTACAGAACTTATATATGAACTGGTTTGTTCGTATTGATTAGGATAGGCTGCTGAGTAAAAAGTATTTGCTCCATACTTCTTATCATTATAACCCAATTGTAAACTTAATTTTGCTTCATGTTTCAACCTGAAATGGGTTTGCCATAGTAGATTATAGATATCATAATCACTATTAGCTACATAGCCCTCTGAAGAATTATGCCCGACTGACAAACTATGAGTTGAAATACCTGTATTGGCTGCCCCACGCACCTCAATACCTTTTAACTTATGCATCCCTGATTCAACATTAGCATAAGCCTTATAATCTGCTTCTTTTTTTGTGATGATATTAATTCCGCCAGTAAAGGCACTTGAACCGTAAATAAGACCGGATGGTCCATGAATAATTTCAATACGTTCAATATCGGAAAGATTGATTGGGATATCGAAACTGTAGTGACCTGTGTGTGGATTAGATAGGTTTACCCCATTGAGAAGTACTGCATTTTGATCGAAAGATCCTCCACGGATCGAAATATCGGCTTGTACACCATGTCCGCCTCTTTGAATCACATCTATGTTAGCGGCGTAAACTAACAAGTCTTGAATACTCTGGACAGGAGATTGCTGAATTTGCTGCTTAGTAATTACAGTTACTAATTTCGAGGTTTGATTAATTGGCATTTCGACTCTCGAAGCTGTAACCATCACCTCTTCCAACTCTTCTTCCATTACCTTCTGCTGCTCTTCTACATTAGCTGTCTTTTGCGCTGTAATGGTAGAACTCGGTAAGAATGCAATTGCACAGCCGGTGACGACTCCAATGTTTACTACTTTGTGCATACTATTAAATGCACTGTACGCTTTTCGGGCAAACCTCTTGAATCTAAAAGCTGTTTGCTGTTCTCTAAAATGTTTTTGTTTCATCTATTTATGATTAAAAAATTAGATAAAACAAAAGTAAATATTATTGAGTCGTATGACGAGTAAATAATAAAAAAAGCATACTAATAGGCTATTAGTATGCTGTAATATTTTCAATATGAATCTTATTTTGCTCTATTCTTGAGGACTGTACTTCTATAAAGATATCTCACAGGAAAGGTGATTGAGTCTTTATTGCCAGCAATATCCACACAAACAATCTTCGTATCATATTTCCCCTCTACCAATTTCAAAGGGATTAGTTCACCTTTATTATTACGAACTATAGAGTCTGTCATTTTAACTAGTCTATTTCCATAAATATTAGCTTCCTTTTCCCCATAAATATTATTCCCTCGTCTCATAATTTTCAGGATTGAATCTTTATATATTTCAGGATTCACTGAACTATCTCCAATATATTTATAAAGTAGTTCGACTTCCACTTTGAAAGATGATAATCCTCTCCCCTTATCCTGAAATTTGGCATCTATATACAACCATTTATCCATCACGACTGTATCTTCTTTATGATCAGGACTTATACTATCATTCAATATTATTTTTATCCCTTCATTCGTATATATTGTGTCATGCATATTCATTCTTGCATACTCAATAGAAGGGATATCTAAATCCTCTTCATCCTCTTTCAGACATGATGAGAAATAAATGCTTGGGATTAGGAATATAAATAATAGGAATAGATTAAATTTCTTCATCTTCTTTTATTTAATAGACAGACAAAAATAGCATAAAATTCACGAAGAATAAGATTCTTCCCCGTTTTAATATTTACCATAGATGGAGAAATCGATTTTGTTAGAAAAAAAGAACTACTTTTGTTGATTCAATTAACAGACTATAAACAATATAATATATACTTATTATTATTCTAGATTTATTAATATTACATAAGTATATCTATTTAATAGATTAGACCGAGATAAGTAGATTCTATTTTACAAAACATGATGACAATATTGATTTTTTTAGGATTATTAATTCTATTTTTTATTCTCAAAAAAACATATGATACAAAAACGTTTGATAATCATAACGACAAACTTTTATACAACTACTTACAGCCAATCCTAATTATAGGGATATTAGTTCGCACAGTTTATCTTATGTATCCCTATGGCGTTTTCTGGGATGAGGCAATAAATGCTTATGACGCTTGGTGTATTGACAATTATGGAGTTGATCAACATTTGGCTTCATATCCAGTATATCTTGAATCATGGGGAACCGGACAAAGTGCCTTATATGCCTACTTTGCTCTCCCTTTCATTAAACTCTTCGGAATGTCCACTGTTGCACATCGCATGGCAATGGCATTACTTAGTTGCAGTAGTCTTTTGTTCTTCTATTGGACTTTGACTAAAACACAGAGAAATACGTTATATACGTTTACACTTATCACCTTTTTTCTTATTAGCCCTTGGCATATAATGAAAAGCCGTTGGGGACTTGATTGTAATGTATGTCCAGACCTTGTTTTAATTGGACTTTGTTTCTTTATTCTAGCCTATTATTCACCAATAATAAAAAAGCAGACAATCTATTATATCCTAGGTTTTTCTTTTCTTGCCATAGCAGCCTATGGATATGGAGTAAGCTGGCTTATGCTACCCTTCATGGTTATTGCTCTAGTTGTATACCTAATAAGAAAAAAGAAAATAACAACCAAGCAAATATTATTAGGAGGCACAGTGATGCTACTACTAGCTATTCCTATAATACTTTTTGCTTTTAATCTTTTCTTCGATGGAGAAGAATTTAAACTAGGTCCTATTACTATTATCGGAATGGAAGCTAAAAGAGACTCTCAGACTATACTTATGAGTCAAGAACCTTTTTTACGAAAAATAGGTGTACATATACATGATTCAGCTAGGCTTTTAATTAAAGGTGCAGATACTCTTAATTGGAATAATATTGAACCTTGGGGGCAATTCTATAATATTATTGGAATACCATTTATTCTATATTATTTCTATGTAAAACTGAAGAATAAAAACCTCAGTGCTATAGATATGTTTTTCATCATCTGGGCCGTTTCTTGTTTACCTATCTTACTCTTTGTTTCTCCAAATGTAAACCACTGGAATCTTTTATGGTTTCCTTTACTTTATTTTTGCGGGTGCGGTATATACTTGGCTCTAAATAAATTCAAGAAATCTATATATATAATCGTTCCTCTATTTTCAATTTGCTTTTTTATATTCACCTATCAATATTTCAATTATTACTCTCCTAAAAATCAGGGAGTACTTTGGGAATATTCAGGATTCAATTACACAGTTCAAGAACCTGTTAAATTTGTACAACAAAGAGAGTTTGATGAAGTGTATTATTGTGGATCCAAATATTCATCCATGGATAATGGCGCATCTATGATTCTTTTCTATATGCCGCTAGACCCTCATTCAATAGTACATAAAAAATATGACGGTGGACTAAATTTGATTCATAGTTGCGGTAATAACTTCTTTTACTTACCTGACAGCATTATTCCTAAAGCTAATACAGCTTATGTTATTTCTGAAGATAGAATTGGCACTTTAGAAATCGATTTCACTCTATTTAACAGACAAGACTTTGATTCTTACGCTGTCCTATGGAATGATTAATTACATCTATTAATTCACATCATTAAACTTGTGGTGCATTTGTTTCAAAGACCTCTGAATGAATATTTAGTGTAAATTTGACTATAGTTGAGTACAAAATAGTTTAGAACAAGATAGACGATAGTGATATCTTATAAACATATCATTTATTCTTAACTGGAATCATATAAAAGAACTACTTGTTTTCTCTGAGAATGGTAATTAACAACAAGAAAGCACTTTACAAACCTCTGAATCTAAATACATCACGAGTTCATAAAACAACAACAATACATAACAATAAAGAAAGAGCTTCAAGTTATTTACTTGAAGCTCTTTCTTTATATTTTAATATTCAATAGATTATTCTACAGGAATATCTTTATTCACATTTTTAGATCCTACTAGAGCATAGAATAATAGATAAGCAAGACCTGCTACTACTAACCAGTAACTTGTCAAATAACCAACACCTCCAGTTAAATCAACTATTAGATTTTGGAAGAATGGAAGTATACCTCCACCACAAACTAATACCATGAAAATACCAGATGCTTTTTCTGTATACTTACCAAGACCTTCTACTGCCAGGTTAAATATACCACCCCACATTACAGAAGTACATAGTCCGACAAGAACTAAAAGAGCTGCATTCACTGGCACTTTTTCTAAGCCGAATAAGCCATCAGCACCATTTTTAAATACAGGTAGTTCAACTAATGTTGTTGTAGGAGCAAATATAGCAGCTAGAGTTAATACTAAGCCTATAATAGAAGCAACTCCTAACATTGATTTTGCAGAAACTTTACTTCCGATAGCTGCACCTACAAGTCTGCCGACTAACATTAATAACCAATATGTAGCTGCTACAGAGGCTGCAATAGCTTCTGCACTACCACTACCTCCTAGATTTAACACATCTAGATCTGGATTTTGTAGCCATTTGTTTAATACGTTAGGTACACCAACTTCAACTCCTACATAAACAAAAATACCTACAGCACCTAAAACAAAGTGACGGAAAGAAAGTGCACTATATTTAGATGAATCTTGTGTAACTGTTGATCTTTCTTGTCCTTTCTCTGGAATTGCTGTCATTCCGATTACGATAAATGCAAAAGCGAAGATAGCTAGTGCTGCATACATTAGAGGGAAAACATTGCTAATTTGAGCATTCTTGATACCTTCTGGAATAAGAATACCTGTTAAAATAATAACAGCAGTACCACAAAGAGAGTTAAATGAACCTCCTAATTGGATCAATTGGTTTCCTTTGTTACCACCGCCACCTAGCATATTCAACATTGGGTTCACTACTGTATTAAGTAAACACATAGAGAATCCGGCAACAAACGCACCTAGTAAATAAACACCAAAACTTTCAAATGTTCCTGATAATGTTTGAATTCCAACTCCGATAAAACCTATTGCAATAGCAATTAGAGCTGTTTTCTTATAACCCATCTTTTGAAGAAGGTTACCTGCAGGATATCCCATTACTGCATAAGCAATAAAATTGGCCAATACCCCTAGTGTTCCCATCCAGTTTGGCACATTGAACTGGAATTTAAGAATATCACCCATTGGCGAAGCTAAGTTCGTTACGAAGGAGATCATACCAAACAGGAAGATCATCACAATAATGGGTAACGTGTAATTTTTCTTTTCTGTACTCATATTAGTTTTATTATTTAGTTATTTAATATCTCTTAATTTAAAATCCATTAACCGTAACCCCGAAAAGGATCTCAAAGGGTAATTAAACTTAAAACTCAATTACCCCTTGATCTTCCTTTTATCTGATACATTTAAGGAATATGTATCTAAATTCATGGTTATATTAGGTTATATGAAGATTGTTTTCACAAAAACGATGTAAAAATAGTTATCTATTCCGAGCTTCTTTATTTAAAAAACATGTTATAAAACATAAATCATATAACATCCTTATTCTCTTTTTTTACTTGTTTTTATTCTATATTTTTGCCTATTGATAATAGCTAAAAGCAAATCAGATACCATATATATAAAATCATTACAGACAATCAACCATTTATAACAAAAGACTAAAAACGAAACAGCTCTTTTAATTAAAATAGTATTACAAATAAAAGCATAATCAATGATATTTATAAACTTTTGATACTATCTATTTCTTCTGTTTCATAAAAACAGAATTAACTATTATTAACTCAAAGTTACTATAAACAAATAAATAAACTCTAAATTTAGAGAGGTGTCATAACCCATAAAATCAAATAACAAATGGAATCAATTCGTAATCTATATAAAATAGGACATGGACCTTCCAGCAGTCATACAATGGCTCCTCAAAAAGCGGCCTTAATATTTAAAGAAGAAAATGAATATGCTGACGAGTTTCGCATCACATTATATGGAAGCCTCGCTGCTACAGGAAAAGGGCACTTAACAGATATTGCTATTATAGACACACTTCAACCTTATAAAGTAGAAATAATTTGGAGACCTGAAACAGTCCTCCCGTTCCATACAAACGGAATGACTTTTGAAGCTATCGTAAAAGGCGAATCCGTTAAAGAATGGACTGTCTACAGTATTGGTGGAGGCGATTTATCGGATGGAACCAGTAGAACAGCTAAAGAAGCCATCTATGATAAGACTACGATGAAAGACATACTAGAATGGTGTCATACGAAAGGTAAAACATTTTGGGAGTACGTAGAAGATAAAGAAGGAAAAGATATTTACGAATATTTAGGAACTGTATGGGATACGATGGAAGCTGCTATCCAAAGAGGTCTTGAGGGTGAAGGTCTTTTACCTGGAGGACTTGGTTTACAACGCAAATCATCTACATATTTCATCAAATCGAAAGGCTATCAAGGCTCCATGAAAAGTCGCGCCTTGATTTATTCATACGCTCTCGCTGTATCAGAAGAAAATGCAAGTGGAGGAATTATAGTCACAGCTCCAACATGTGGTTCTTGCGGCGTTTTACCTGCTGTATTATATCACTTAAAGAAAAATCACGAAGTCAGCGAAAAACGATTAATCAGAGCTTTGGCCACAGCTGCGCTAATTGGGAATATAGTGAAACACAATGCATCTGTTTCCGGTGCAGAGGTTGGTTGCCAAGGCGAAATTGGAGTTGCTTGTGCTATGGCTGCCGCTGCTGCTTGCCAGCTATTTGGAGGATCGCCTCAACAAATAGAATATGCCGCAGAAATGGGTCTCGAACATCATTTGGGCTTAACTTGCGACCCTATCTGTGGATTGGTACAAATCCCTTGTATAGAAAGAAATGCTTTCGCTGCGGCGCGAGCTTTAGATTCTTGCTCTTTTGCTATGCTTTCGGATGGTAAACACATCATCAACTTCGACAAGGTTGTTAAGACGATGAAACAAACAGGACATGATCTACCTAGTCTTTACAAAGAAACTTCGCTAGGAGGATTAGCCGTTGAATAATAATTTGGGGTAATTATAAAAGTAGGAGGCATGTCTGAGGACATGCCTTTCTATCTTTATAGCTACCTATTTAGATAAACCTCCTTCAAGCAAAATAGTACATAAGAACAGAATCTAACTAGAGAACAGCAATTATATAATATCTCTATTTCAAATAGAAAACATCATTCTTTTTTAGTTTCAATATCTCAGCTTATTTCTTACTTTTGTATAAAAGTAAATTTTAAGTAAAATTTTAAGCTCAAAATATAATTATGAACTCCATTGACTTATTAAATCGTTCAGCGGACAATATTCGTATTCTTTCGGCAGCTATGGTCGAGAAAGCGAAGTCTGGACACCCTGGTGGTGCTATGGGTGGTGCTGATTTTATCAACGTTTTATTCAGCGAATTTTTAGTATATGATCCGGAAAATCCGACATGGGAAGGTCGCGATCGTTTCTTCTTAGATCCCGGACATATGTCACCTATGCTCTATTCTACTCTTGCATTAACTGGTAAATTTTCGCTAGAAGATTTACAACAGTTTCGTCAATGGGGAAGTGTTACACCAGGACATCCTGAAAGAGACATCACTCGTGGAATTGAAAACACTTCTGGTCCACTAGGACAAGGACATACTTTTGCTGTTGGTGCTGCTATCGCTGCTAAATTCCTTCAACATCGTTTTGGAGACCAAATGAGTCAAACAATCTATGCCTTCATTTCTGATGGTGGTATACAAGAAGAAATCTCTCAAGGAGCCGGTCGTACAGCTGGACATTTAGGTCTGAATAACTTAATCATGTTCTACGATTCGAATGGCATACAATTGTCAACAGAAACGAAAGACGTTACAGAAGAAGATATTGCAGCCAAATACGAAGCTTGGGGATGGAGAGTAATTACTATTGATGGAAATAGTGCTACAGATATTCGTGCAGCTCTTACAGAGGCAAAACAAGAAAAAGAAAAACCTACTTTAATTATAGGAAAAACAATAATGGGTAAAGGAGTTATTAGAGAAGACGGTTCTAGTCTTGCTAATTGTCCAGACACTCATGGTCAGCCAATTAGTGCAGCAGGTGGTTCTTTTGACAAAACAATAGAAGGACTTGGTGGAGATCCTAAAAATCCATTCACTATTTTCCCTGAAGTGGCAGAACTTTATGCTAAACGTAAAGCTGAACTTAAAGAAATAGTTGCTAAAAAATATACAGCAAAAGAAGCTTGGGCAAAAGCAAACCCTGAACTAGCAGACAAAATGGACAAATGGTTCAGTGGCTATATCCCAGCTATCGACTGGGCTGCTATCGAACAAAAACGCAATCAGGCAACACGTAGCGCATCAGCTACAGTTCTTGGAGTATTAGCAGAGAAAGTTGAGAACATGATTGTATCTTCTGCTGACTTATCAAACTCTGATAAAACTGATGGTTTCTTAAAGAAAACACATAGCCTAAAAAGAAATGATTTTTCCGGAGCTTTCTTACAAGCCGGAGTATCTGAACTTACAATGGCTTGCCTTAGCATTGGTATGATGCTTCATGGCGGAGTAGTTGCAGCATGTGCTACATTCTTTGTTTTCTCCGATTATATGAAACCAGCTATACGTTTAGCTGCGTTGATGGAAATTCCGGTTAAATTCATCTGGACTCACGATGCATTCCGCGTAGGAGAAGACGGGCCTACTCACGAACCAGTAGAGCAAGAAGCTCAGATCCGTTTACTAGAGAAACTTCAAAACCACCATGGACACAACTCTATGCTAGTATTGCGTCCTGCCGATGTAGATGAAGCGACTGTTGCTTGGAAGATGGCAATGGAAAACCACTCTACGCCAACCGGTTTAATTTTTTCTCGTCAAAACATCAATGACCTTCCTTCAAAAGGAAACAAATTTGAGGAAGCTTTACAGGCTGAAAAAGGTGCATATATCGTACAAGAAGATGCAAACTATGATGTAATCTTAGTTGCTTCGGGATCTGAAGTCTCTACTCTTGTAGATGGAGCTAAACTATTAAAAGAAGATGGAATTAAGACTCGTATAGTTTCTGTTCCTTCCGAAGGTTTATTCCGCACACAGAGTAAAGAATACCAAGATTCAGTAATACCTAGAGGAAAGAAAATATTTGGTCTTACAGCCGGTCTCCCTGTTACTCTAGAAGGTCTTGTAGGTAGCGAAGGACGAGTTTGGGGTTTAAACTCATTCGGTTTTTCTGCTCCTTACAAAGTTTTGGATGAAAAATTAGGTTTTACTGCCGAAAATGTACAAAAACAAGTAAAAGATTATTTAAATAAATAATATCTGATGACTATACTTCAAGAAGGAGGAAAACCAATCGGACTAGCCAGCGATCACGCAGGCTTTCCTATCAAAGAATACATTATTAGCATCCTCAAAGAGGAAGGGATTAGCTATATTGATTTTGGAACATATTCTACAGAAAGTGTCGATTATCCAGATTTTGCACACAAGCTAGGTAGTGCCATAGATAATAACGAATGTGATTTTGGTATTGCTGTTTGTGGATCAGGAAATGGTATAAACATGACACTGAACAAACACAAATCTGTAAGAAGTGCTTTATGCTGGAATCCGGAAATAGCTAAGTTAGCTCGTTTGCACAACGATGCTAATATATTGACCTTACCAGGCCGAATGATTACTGAAAAAGAAGCTTTTGAGATGCTTCAAGTATTCTTTAATACTTCTTTCGAAGGTGGAAGACATCAGGCAAGAATAGATAAGATTCCTTGTTAAAAAGAATATTTACTCAAAAAAAGGTTATCTCATAGGGATAACCTTTTTTGTTTTCATGACATTGCTGTTAATCTAGCTTTTTATTTAATTTTGTCTTATACTATATTCTACTATAAAGATGACCCAACCAACAAGAATAAACTTCATTCTTCCTTTCAAACCTCGCCGACCTGCCGGTGGCTTTAGAATCATGTATGAATATGCAAATCGGCTAGCAAAAAAAGGGTACAAAGTTCACCTCACCTATCCTATCAGAACTCCATATATGAAATATCGTCTTCCTTATACTATACGATATATACTTTCTATAGTAGAGGGATTCCGAACAGATAAGTGGTTCGATTTTGATCCGTCTATTACAATGTCATATGTCCCTGAAATCAAGGAAAATTATATTGAGGATGCTGATATTGTCATAGCAACATGGTGGGCTACCGTCTCCGAAATGGGTAAGCTAAGTCCCCAAAAAGGGAAAAAGATTAATCTAATTCAAGGCTTTGAAAATTGGGAAGGGAATGAAGATTTACTCTTTCGCTCATACGACATTAAAGATGTAACAAATATAGTTGTTGCCTCATACCTAAAAAATATTGTTACTCAACATACCCAAAACAGAATAGAACTCATTGAAAATGGATTGGATAACACTCGCTATTTTGTAAAAAATAGTATTGAGGGCAGATGTCCATTTTCTGTAGCAATGAATTATTCGGAGCAAGAGATCAAAGGTTCAAAATATGGCATTGAAGCTTTGATTTTAGTGAAAAAAGAGGTTCCTGAATTACAAGTCGATATGTTTGGTATATCTCCTGCCCCTCACAATCTCCCCGAATGGATTAACTATTACAGGGATCCTGAAAATCTAAGTGATCTTTACAACGAAAATGCAATTTTTATATCTAATAGCTTTACAGAAGGCTTTGGTCTTGTTTCTGTCGAATCTATGTTTTGCGGTTGTGCCCTTATCTGTACAGATATAGAAGGACATCAGGAATATGCCTTCGATGAAAAGACTGCTTTACTAGTAGACACAGGTAATCCTGAACAAATGGCAGAAAAGATTATTTATCTGATTAAAAATAATTCTCGTAGAATAGAATTAGCTCAGAAAGGGAATGAATATGTGCAACGTTTCAGCTGGGGAAACGCTATTGACAAGATGGAAAATGTAATAAATATCCTGCTATAATCTACACTGTAGGTAAGCTCATTCCCGTTATCTTCCTATATAAATCTAAGGCATATACATCAGTCATTCCTGACACAAAATCCAATATTGCTAAAATTCGTTGGTACAAGGTCGGAGCATTTATTTCATATTGCTCCGGGATACGACTCAATATCAATTCAGAATATTTATTTGTCGGATTTTCTATTGCTGTAATAAATGTATCTAACAAGAAACCAATTATTCGATACCCAGCCAGTTCAATATCTACAACATCTTTTGTCTTATAGATTTTTTTATAACTAATTTCCGTCGCAATACGATAAGCCTCATTTGGAAGAGAAGATATATTTTTCACTAAAGATCCTGTAAACTTTCCCTCTAAGATCTCATCTTCATATTTAAGGAAGACTGCAGAGCATTCATCTACCAACAGACCAATAACGCTAGAGCGAAGATACGCAATCTGCTCATTTACATCTGTTACCACATCCATCACTCTACGCATCTTCTCTTGCCTTTCTTCTGAAAAGAAATTTAAGAAAAGTTCCATTGTATGTTCTGTTGTCAATATGCCGAGCTTATGAGCATCCTCTATATCCATTATTTTATAACAGATATCATCGGCAGCTTCTACCAAATACACGAGAGGGTATCGTTGATAATGCAAAGGTGATTTGGACAAGCAATTCATCCTCAGATCATCAGCTATTCTCTTAAAGTCGTCTTCTTCAGCCTGAAAGAAGCCAAACTTACCCTTCCCATTACCTATGATCGAAGAGTAAGGATATTTTGCAATAGAGGCTAAAGTAGAGTAAGTCATCACAAACCCACCCGGACGTCTTCCGTTAAATTGATGTATCAAAAGACGAATAGAATTTGCATTTCCTTCAAAATTGATAAAATCTTCCCATCGTCCGCCTTCTGCTTTTATTTTCTGTTCCAATCCTCTCCCCTTTCCCTCCGAAAAATAGGTCGATATTGCAGTCTCTCCCGAATGACCAAAGGGAGGGTTACCTAGATCATGAGCAAGACAAGCTGCTGCGACAATAGAATCAATTTCTTCGAAATGAGCTTCTGATTGAGGGTACTTCTTCCTCAACTCTCGTCCTACAATCACCCCAAGCGATCGCCCAACAGAAGAGACTTCTATACTATGTGTTAACCTATTATGAACAAAAACACTCCCAGGAAGAGGAAATACCTGCGTTTTATTTTGCAATCGCCTAAACGGAGAAGAAAATATTAATCGGTCATAATCTCGCTGAAACTCTGTTCTATCATGATGTTTGTTATCGTGATACTTTTCTAGTCCGAAACGTTTAGCCGAAAGAAGTTGTTCCCAGTTCATATTATAATTATTTTTCTACCATCAAAGATAGAGTTTTTCAATCAATTCACAGAGAAGATATTTCATCAATCTATAAACCTTTTTAGTTTCCAAATGTTTTCTTTCTGTCTAATCTGAGAAGATGTATTCACTGATTTGAAGTAAAACATGGACTTTATATTACTTTTGTAACTGAAAAGATTATTCAATGAAACTTGATCGCTCTACTACTGTATCTCTTATTGTTGCTATTGCTTTTTTTATGCAAGGACTGGATACAACTGCTGTCAACACTGCAATTCCGTCTATGGCTAAATCTTTTAACACAGACGTTATACATTTAAGTGCCGGCGTTACCTCCTATCTGATAGCCCTTGCTATATTTATACCGGTCAGTGGTTGGATAGCAGACCGTTTTGGTACACGAAGAATATTTTGCATTGCTATTATACTTTTCACGTTAACATCTGCTCTTTGTGGAACGTCACAAACTCTTAGCCAATTCGTTATATTCAGAATCATGCAAGGAATGTCAGGAGCCATGATGACTCCGGTAGGACGATTAGCCGTATTGAAAGTGACTCCAAAGGAAAATTTAGTGACAGCTATGGCCTATATCACCTGGCCTGCATTGGTTGCTCCTATTCTAGGACCTTTGGTCGGAGGATATTTAACAACCTATTGGTCTTGGCACTGGATATTCTACTTAAACGTTCCGATCAGTATCATATGTGTTATTCTGTCGTGGCGACATATCCCCGAAGATAGAGATGAAGAACAAACAAAGAAGCACTTCGATTTTGTGGGGTTTGTTCTTAGCGGATTAGCTCTCGCCGGTTTTATGTATGGTGTGGAATTATTAAGCAGAGAAGAAGTCCCTTATTATGTCTCAGTCATCATAGTTCTGATCAGTCTAGGACTTCTATTCTTTAATGTCAGATATTCAAGACATATTTCTAATCCTTTAATTGATTATTCTATTATTCGAATTCCGACTTATAAGGTAACAATCTTTGCCGGTTCTATCTCACGCATGGTAATTGGGGTGGCACCATACTTAGTTCCCTTAATGTTTCAGGAGGGATTTGGATTAAACCCATTTGAATCGGGAATGCTGTTCTTATCAACAATGGCGGGAAATCTGGCTATGAAGCCTGCCACGATATGGGTTATGCACCATTATAATTTTAAGACAGTACTCATTGCAAACGGTTTTCTAATAGCTCTATTTTCTCTATTTACAGCCTTCTTACTCCCTACTACTCCTGTATGGCTAATTGTATTAGTTATGTTTTTATCAGGGATGTTTCGCTCCATGCAATTTAGCGCTATTACAACTTTGGCTTTCGCTGACATTCCTCAAAAACAGATGACCACAGCCAACACCTTGTATAGTACAATACAACAAATGTCAACAGGAATGGGAATAGCTATGGGTGCCGTATTTCTCCGTTTTGCAAATATAATAAACGGAAGTACAGCAAACTATACAGTTCCTGACTTCCGCTTAGCATTTATATTTGTAGCAATTTTAGGATTATTTTCTCTTTATGGTTTCACTAAACTTTCTCCTGTTGCTGGAGATATAGTAAGAGTAAAGAAGAAAGCTTAATCCTTGAAGCTGATTTATTCGTTTACTGGGATAGCCTCTACCTTACCGGCTATAATATCTGATATATAAGGTTTTAAAGTGCTATATCTAACCCCACCTTCGAAAACTGTATTAAATCTATATTGATCTGATCCTTTTTCTAGAATTGCCTCAAAATGTCCCTTTGAACCATCACTTTCTGATGGTTCATATTTAAGTGTTATAATAGATTCTATATTACCACTGGTATCTGTTACATAGAATATATTCTTTACAAAAGATCTGCAATCTACTTCTTCAAAACGTTCATATACCAAGATTCCTTTATTTCCAACAGAGAACTGATCTAAACAAAACATATCAGACATGCTGGAAGAAGAAAGATCTCCTTTTTCATACGCTTCATATAATTTTGTTTTAGATACATCCGAAGCATCATAAAGCCCCAAGGCATTATAGCACTGCACTAGCTTCTCCAAAGAATAATAGTCGTCCGGAAAATACTCCATCAATTCTTTATAGGCATCGATAGCATTCTTGTAGTTTCTATTGTTATATTCTATATTTCCGATGTTATACAAAATTGTAACATATAACTCTTTATCTTTTTGCACTTTAGATTTTGCAATATAAAAAGCATCTAGTGCACTTTTCAGATTATCTTGCCCTGCATAAACAGCACCGATCATAAAATAGGCTCTCTCTGCCGGATTGGGTAAGCCAATTGCTTTTCTGTAATTATCCAGAGCTTCTTCATCATCATCCATCGAAAAATAAACATCACCAAGTTCTGCATAGTATTCTGAAGATTTTGGAGATAAGGTAATAGCTTTTTTAAGATTCTCGATAGCTAACTCAGGCTTGCCTTCCATATTATAGATTACACCTTTCACATATAGTGCCTTCGAACTCTTTTTATCTTTATTTATTGCCAGATCTATATATTTATGTGCATTGCCTAAATCGCTTATATAAGAATAAGATTGAGCAACATAAGTTAACTCTTCTGATGACAGATTTCTTGGAGTATTTGCATATGTATCTATTATGCGCTGATACTGCTCGTTTTGAAACATTACCTTAATATCATCGCTAGGTTTAACAACCTGTGCTATTTCTTTTGTTAAATTAACAGCTTGTAAGTTGCCATAGCTAACAATACATCCAAGAATTAAAATACATGCAATCTTTCTCATTTCATATAATGTTTTAAACTTTCTTACCCTGGCAAGTTATGAATAAGTATCTCTAACTATATACCAATCATTTATTGTCCTATAAAAGTAAGAATAAAATACTATATTTGCACATACCTAGTCTTCTATTTCATGATAGAATTCTAGCATTTAAACTATATGAAAAATCTCTTGTAGATGAATGAACTTCTTAAAACATTAAAACAGAAAAAGCTACAGTGTTTTTTCCTATTCTATATCCTTTTACTTCTTCCAATACTAAGTCCTATAGCTCAAAACTTAACCTTCTTGGATAAGGTCGGAATTTTTGTTGTCTGCGGACTACTATTCACTGCAATCTTATTATTATCCCTATTTATATCGTCCAGAGCTGAGAAAATCATCTATTCTGTTCTGTTAACAATATCCATTATACCGGGGGCTATATTTCTAGCCTATCTTTTGTTTGCACATGTACTTCTTGAACAAAATAGCGTAACAAGCTTGTTTGAAACAAACCCCGACGAAAGTAAAGAGTTTGTAGCATATTATTTAAGTATATGGGTCATTGTAGGCGTACTTATATATGCGGCAATACCTATAGTTATGATATCTACAATGAAATCGTTTAGACCCTTAGAGATAAAGAAATACAAAGCGATTTTCATCACCAATATAATAGTAATAATAGCTATAATCGGCTTTAACGAATTATCTAGATCCGTCTATTTTATCAACTTTTACAAGACATTCATTAATTACAAAATAAGAACTGCATACGAAATAAAAACCATAAACGAGCGACAAGAGAAAGAGTACAAAATAGAAACGATAAATCAAGATTCTATTCCTAAGACAATAGTTGTAGTTATCGGAGAATCGCTCAACAAGCATCATATGTCGCTGTATGGTTACCAACGAAAAACAAATCCTCTCCTATCTCAATTGGGAGATAGTATAATTGTTTACAATGATGTTGTTTCGCCTCATGTTCATACGATACCTGTTATGCGTTCAGTTCTTTCGATGAATGAATTGAATAATCCCGAATTCTTTGTTGAAAAACCTTCGTTATACGAACTATTCAATAGGGCTGGATATGAAACCTTCCTTATATCCAATCAGGCATTCAGTGAAGAGTATAACTCAAGTTATGATATTCTATTGACACTGGCTAAGAAAAAATACAACTTATCTGTATTCAAGCAAAATGATGACATATGTATTCCAGTGTTGGAGAAAGTCTTAAAAGAAAGCCAAAACAAAAATCGCCTTATCATTATACATCTCATAGGCAATCATATGGCTTATGAATTCAGATATCCAAAAGAGTATATTTCCTTTAATCATAAAAAAGATAATCTCGTAGATTCTTTACCTTTTAGAAACGAAAAGGCAAAACGAACTATAGACAAATATGATAATTCTGTACTATTCAATGATTTTGTAATCAAGAGTTTTATACAAGAATTAAAGAAATTAGAAGACGAGCATACCGCAATGATCTATTTTTCTGATCATGGAGAGGAAATGTATGATTACAGAGAATTTGCCGGACATGCCTATGAAAAAGTATCACCGACCATGTGTGAAGTTCCTTTTATCTTATGGATGTCTCCATCATACAAGAGCAGCAGACAAGACTTAATTTTTGACACAGGTCGCCCCTATTCTACTTCAGACCTAGTATATTCTATATCTGATCTGGCTGGCTTATACTATAACGATTATGATGACTCCAAAAGTTTATTCTCCCCAAAATTCACTGTAAAAGATAGATATGTTGGTGAAAAGGACTACAATAAAATAAAAGAAGAATTCAGTACAAAAGAATAAAACAAAAGCGAGTTCCCTATACTGTGAACTCGCTTTTTATATTTTATAGCACAAGAGAGCTTATCTATCTTGTTTCAATCGTTCAGCCATTGCTTTTCCTAGTGCAACACAAGCTTCATAGGTTTCGTTAAACATTGCTTGCTTCATTTCAACAGGAGCTCCTATAACTTCAAATTTAGTATCTTCTGCAAATTGAGCTAAACGCTTAACTGCTGCACCAGCCCAAGTGAAAGAGCCAAAATATCCAAAGTAACGATTCTTCATTTCTCGTCCTTCTACTTTAGACAATAAGTATTCAACTTCTGGATACAGTTTATTATTATATGTAGGAGAACCAACTATCAAACCTTTATATTTAAATATATCACGGATAATATATGAATGAGAACGCTTAGATACATTATGAAGTATAATTTCTTTAATTCCTTGTTCTGCTAACTCATAAGCTATAGCCTCTGCCATTTGTTCTGTATTTCCATACATACTTCCATAAGCAATTACTACACCTTCGTCTCCTTCATATCTACTAAGCTTGTTGTAAATAGACACAACCTTTTTTATTTGGTCTTCCTGAGTCCATACCGGACCATGAGTTGAACAGATTGTTGCTATTTCTAAAGTGCTTAATTTCTCTAACGCTTTCTGAACAGGAGAACCAAATTTTCCTACAATATTTGAGTAGTAACGAATCATTTCATCGTAATATCGCTCCGGATGCAGTTGTGTATCTGTAATACCGCCATCCAATGTACCAAATGTACCAAAAGCATCACCTGAAAAGATCGTCTTATCAGTAACATCGTATGTCATCATTGTTTCAGGCCAATGCACCATAGGCGTCAGATAGAAAACTAATTTATGCTTTCCTAAAGTTAACTCTTCACCATCTTCAATGATTCGTACTCCTTCTGTTATATTAAAATATCCCTTTACCATATCAGCTGTACGCTTATTACCTACAATCTGAACATTAGGGTATTTACTTCTCAATAGACCAAGTGAACCTGAATGATCTGGTTCCATATGATTAATCACCAAGTAATCGAGTGATCTTCCATCAAGGGCTATTTCTAATTTTTGAAAATAAATGTCAGAATAGCATATATCAACAGTATCGAATAAAACTGTTTTTTCATCTACCAGAAGATAAGAATTGTACGACACCCCTTTTGGCAAAGGCCATAAATTTTCGAAAAGATGTCTCGTACGATCGTTTACACCAATATAGTATAAATCTTCTTTTATTTTAATCGGCTTTAACATGTTACCTTAAATTATTTTGTTTTGTTTGTTATTTCCTCTTTATTATTGTTTTTCAAAGCGCTCCAAACTAAATAAAATCCCCATATTACAAAAGGAAGACTCAACAATTGTCCCATATTCAGAATCATTTCCGATTCATAATCTACCTGAACATTCTTGATAAATTCGACAAGAAAACGAGACAAGAAAATACCTATCAATGATATCCCCAATATAAGACCGGTTTTAAATCTGGCATTTGTTTTGTAATATAAAAACATACCGATCAAGAATATACAGAAATAAGTCAATGCTTCATATATTTGAGTCGGGTGGCTAGGAAGCGAATAAATAGGTTCCCCTCCTTGCTTCCATTCTTCTATATTTAGAATAAATCTGAAAGCCCATGGTTTATCCAAAGGCCCTCCATATATTTCATGATTCATCAGATTCCCCAAACGAATAGAAGTAGCTCCAAGGGCAACTCCTACCACAAGACGATCTAATGTCTGAATAGCTGTTGGATAGATAGAAAGCAACATTGCAATAGCTACTCCAACAAATAGGCCTAAAAATGCGATACCTAATGTGGCATCAAGCGTATCCGGCGAAATGATATACTTAACGCCTCCGGCTAATATAAAACCAGACAAAGCCCCAATAAGAATATTTCTCCAGTTCAATTTTGTCTTTGTTATTTTCAGAGAATAGAGGCATACTCCTATCACCATACCAATTGCTCCTCCATGGCTTGCTAATCCTCCTTTCCATACTTGGATAAGACTTACAGGGTCTGCCAAATATTCCATCGGCTCATAAAACAAACAATGCCCTAATCTCGCCCCTATTAGCAAACAAACCAGGACATTCATAAACAATGAGTCGAACCACTCTTCAGGTAACTTCTCAAACTTATACATCCTTTGAACAACAAAAGCTGTTCCTAAGACGCCTAAAGCCCATAAAATACCATACCATCGAATTTCACGACCTAGCAAATAAAAAGCCTGAGGATCAACATCCCATGTAATATATAAAAGCGTTTCCATTCTTATTTGTTTTATATTTTAGCCTTAAAGAAATAAATTTTCAAGCATTTACTTTTTTGGGCATACAAATATATAAAAATACTAGCCAATAAAAAGACTTAATTAAGAATAGTTAGGAGACTATAACCAAGATAAAAATTCTTTAAAACAATTCTAAATAACTTCCAAATAGCAAAAGTAAATACAAATATTATCTAAAACAATTCTAAATAACAAACTATAGATAAAATTAATAATCCATTACCCTGCTTTATGTTTCATAACATTATAAATTTTCACTTGTATTATTTAACATTTTTACTATCTTTAGAAACGAGAACACTGCCTAAACACAGCTTTTGTTCTATACACCTTTGAACTAACAGTATAAGTATGATCAGCTATGGATTATAATAAAACAAACACATACCTTAAGTTTGACAAAAGCCGTATGGTTAACCTCGAATATTCTCTAAACAGGGAAATATTGAGAACCAATCGTCGTGGAGCTTATCACTGCACCACTATTGTTGAATGTAACACAAGGAAGCAGCATGGACTATTAGTCATGCCTGTCCCTAAGCTTGATAATTCGAATCATGTTCTTCTATCTTCCCTGGATGAAACAGTCATACAACATGGAGCCGAATTTAACTTAGGAATTCACAAGTATGACGAGAATAACTTCAGTCCGATGGGACATAAATATATCCGAGAATTTAGTTGTGACTCGCTACCCAAAACAATATACAGAGTTGGAGGAGTTGTCCTCTCTAAAGAAAAACTTTTCTCCTTGAAAGATAATACAATCTATATACGATACACCCTTCTTGATGCTCATTCTCCAACGACAATGCGCTTTAAACCATATTTAGCTTTTCGAGAAATCAACCAACTAACCAACGAAAATTCGGTAGCCGATCATGGTTATAAGGAAGTAGAAAATGGCATCAGTATGTGTATGTACAGTGGATATCCTGAACTATTCATGCAGTTCAACAAACATGCAGATTTCATATTCACCCCTAATTGGTACAAGGGCATTGAATACTTAAGGGACAAAGAAGAAGGACTGCCATACAAGGAAGACTTATATGTTCCTGGATATTTTGAATTACCTATAAAAAAGGGAGAATCAATTGTATTCACTGCAAGCGATGTTCCTACTCCTACAAGTGAACTATTGACTCTATTTGAAGAAAAAATAAAAGAGAGAACTCCTCGGTCTTCTTTCTATAATTGCTTAAAAAACTCAGCTCATCAATTCTATTTCCGTCCATCCAAAGACGAATTATACCTATTAAATGGATACCCTTGGGGTAGAGTGACAGCCAGAGAGCAATTCAGATCACTTCCCGGACTTACTCTAGGAATTGACAAACGTGAAGCTTTTGAACAAGTTGTCGATACAGCTGTTCCTACTATAGAAGCCTTCTTGAGAGGAGAAGAACTTTCTGGTTTCTTAAAAGATATAGATAATGCTGATGTTCTTCTATGGCTCCTCAGAGCTTTAAAGAAGTTTGCAGATGTAGAGCATGAAAAATTCTATATTAAATATGCAGATCTAGTCAGCCGGATAGTAACATTTATCCATGAAGGCAAACACCCGAACTTAACTCCACTAGCCAATGGACTGTTAAGTGTAGATAGTAAAACGGGGTTTCCTAGTTGGATGCATTATGATAATATGCCAGAATCGGTAAAACCTCCACGGACCGGATGTCTTGTTGAAATCAATGCTTTTTGGTACAACTGTTTAATGTTCAATCAAGAGGTTGCAAAAAACACTGGAAATGAAAAGCTAGAAAAGGAAATGGCCTCTTTAGCAGAAATAACCAAAGCGAATTTCCTTGAAACATTCCTTAACGATGGCGGCTATTTGTACGACTATGTAGAAGGAAACTATGTAGACTGGAATGTGAGACCTAATATGCTATTAGCTATATCTTTAGACTACCCTATTTTGGATAAACGAAAAAGTAAGTCTATCATAGATATGGTAACGAAGGAGCTATTAACGCCCAAAGGTATACGCACCCTTAGTCCTAAAAGCATCGGTTTCAGACCTAGACATGAAGGATCGGCGACAGACAAACTTTACAGTGTTTATAATGGTGCTGCTTGCCCATGGTTGCTCAGTCATTACTTTGAGGCTTATCTCAAAATCTTCCAAAGAAGTGGATATTCCTTCTTAGATCATCTACTGATAGGAGTTGAAGAAGAAATGTCTAACGACTGCATAGGATCATTGTCTGCTACTTACGATGGTAATATGCCTTATACTGGACATGGACCTATATCTTATGCACCAAATGTAGCCGGAGTTATTATGGCTTACAATATGCAGCAAAGTATATCAGATGATTATTAAAGAGAAAAAACTTACAACATGAGTACAACTATATATTTATTAATGCTCAAAAACAATAGCTTATGAAGGCATTAATGTTTGGATGGGAATTTCCTCCTCATATACTAGGAGGGCTAGGTACTGCTAGTTATGGCCTTACAAAAGGAATGGCTATGCAACCCGATATGGATATCACATTTGTCATTCCCAAACCTTGGGGTGACGAAGATCAAAGCTTTGCTAGAATAATTGGCGCATGCAATACTCCTGTAGTATGGAAAGATCACAACTGGGATTATGTAAGTCAACGCTTATCGATGTACATGGATCCTCAAGAGTATTACAACATGAGAGATCATATCTATGCTGATTTCAATTATTTATATACAAATGATTTAGGCTGTATCGAATTTTCAGGACGTTACCCTGACAATCTGCTCGAAGAAATAAATAATTACTCGATTGTTGCCGGAGTGATTGCCAGAACGCACAACTATGATGTAATACACTCTCATGACTGGCTGACATACCCTGCAGGTATACATGCTAAAAATATACTAAACAAACCTTTGGTCATACATGTACATGCTACTGACTTTGACAGAAGCCGGGGCAATGTAAACCCTCAAGTTTATCAGATAGAGAAAAATGGGATGGATCTGGCCGATCACATCATTTGTGTAAGTGATTTAACTAGAAAAACAGTCATCGAAAAATACCATCAGAATCCGTCTAAAGTATCAACTGTACATAACGCCGTAGAGCCTTTGAGCCCGGAGATACTTGCTATTAATCCTGAGAGAGGCACTAAGGATAAAATTGTTACATTCCTCGGACGTATTACAATGCAAAAAGGACCTGAATATTTTGTCGAGGCTGCGGCTAAAGTTTTGGAAAAAACTAAAAACGTAAGATTCGTTATGGCTGGTAGTGGAGATATGATGGAAAAAATGATTTACATGGCATCTGAAAAAGGAATATCAGATCGTTTCCATTTTACAGGATTCTTAAAAGGGAAACAAGTATACGAGATGTTCAAAAGGAGTGATGTATATGTTATGCCATCTGTCTCCGAACCTTTTGGCATATCCCCTCTCGAAGCTATGCAATGCTCTATTCCTACAATAATTTCAAAACAATCAGGCTGTGCCGAGATTCTAAATAAAGCAGTAAAAATAGATTATTGGGATGTAGAAGGCATGGCCGATGCCATTTATTCAATATGTAGCTACGATGCGATGGCAGAGTTTTTGAGCCGAGAAGGGAAAGAAGAAGTAGATAATATCAAATGGGAATATGCCGGCCAAAAAGTAAGAAATATATACGACGAATTACTAAAACAATACAACCTATTATAGTTATGAAAAATATTTGTTTCTATTTCCAAATACATCAACCCAATCGTTTAAAAAGATACAGATTTTTCAACATTGGTAGTGATCATTACTATTATGACGACTTTGCAAATGAGGATTTCATTCAGCAAGTTGCAGAAGTGTCTTTTATCCCGGCTAATAGGCTTTTACTGGATATGATAAAAGAATCCAATGGTAAATTTAAAGCAGCTTTCTCTATATCAGGTATTGCCTTAGACCAAATGGAAATCTATGCTCCTGAAGTAATTGATGGCTTTAAAGAGTTGGCAGACACCGGATGCGTAGAATTCTTGTCTGAGACACAAGGCCATTCATTAGCATCTTTGATAGATCCAGAAGAGTTCAAACAACAAGTAACTCATCACAGCAACAAAATAGAAAGCCTGTTCGGCTTAAAACCCAAAGTATTCAGAAATACTGAATTAATATTTTCAGACGATATTGCACAGCTTGTTTACGAGATGGGATTTAAAGGCATGTTAGCTCCCGGAGCAAAACGTACATTGGGTTGGAAGAGTCCTAACTATGTATATCAAGCCGCTGCCGAACCAAGACTAAAACTCCTTATGCGTAATCCGAAGTTCAGCAATGACATTTCGTCTCAATTCTCAAACTACGACTGGAGTGAATATCCTCTTACAGCTGAGAAATTCATAAACTGGATAGCCTCAACGCCTAAAGAAGAGCAAGTAATAAATTTATTCATGAACTATGAAACTTTGGGTAATTTTCAAAAGAAAAGTTCGGGTATCTTCGATTTCATGAAGGCTTTACCTCGATTTGCTTTTGAGAAAAACATCAGTTTTGCAACACCATCTGAAATTTTAGATAAACTTAAACCTGTAGATACTATTTCTTCAATGCATCCTATCTCTTGGATAGGTGAAGAAAGAGACTTGTCTCCTTGGTTGGGCAATACATTGCAGCAAGAAGCCTTCAATAAACTATATGAGATATCAGAAAGAGTACGTTTAAGCCAGGCAAGACGACTTCTGCAAGACTGGGTCTATCTGCAAGCCAGTGACCATTTCTATTATATGGGGACTAAGAATGCACTACCTTTCAGTCCATTCCCTTCTCCATACGAGGCCTTTAATACATATATGAATGTCCTTAGCGATTTCAAAGAAAGGGTTTACTCCGAATTTCCTAGCTCTATTGAAACAGAAGAACTTAATTCTCTTCTTACTACTATACACAATCAGGCTGATGAAATTGACCGCCTGACAGATAAAATAGAAGAATTGGAGGCTGTTCCTAAAACTGTACCAGAAACAAAGGCTGCCCCTAAAACAAAAGCTAAACCAGCTTCGACAAATACAAAGACGAAAGAGAAGCCATCAGCTACAGCCACAAAGAAATCGGCAAAAACTAAACCTAAAGCGTAAGGAACAATACATTATTTATCAATAAAAAGAGGTAATCATTCAGATTACCTCTTTTACTTTATTGTTAAATGCTATAATTACTTCAATTCTTGTACCGACAGATAATTATAATCATGTACTATTTTTCTTAAGAATAAAATATCTGAACCGTCGTAGGAATAGCCTGTAATCGATTTTATCCGATCTGCCAAACGCTCATTAAAGTAATTCCCACTTTCCACATTATTATCATCTATTATGGTAAGAATTGTCTGAATATCCTTATCAGACAAACGATCAAGAACATCTGTATAAACGACTTTATAATCGTCTCTGAAATCAAGTTCTGTAATAGACAGTCTTTTATCTCTTGCATTAAGGTTTAAATCTATAACTGTAGTGCCTGCAAGCAAGTCTCCTAGACGTTGCGACTTCTTCGTTACTGCTACCATGATGACTCCAAGAAAATGACTCGTCAACGTAAAATCAACTAAACGAAAGAGCCATCTGATCAAATATGATCCTACAGAGGGAGTCGTTCCATCTATATTTATTACCCTTATTTTCATTATCATTTTGCCGGGGCTTTGTCCATTATTGAATAGCTCAAACAAAAAGTCGTAGAAAAGGAAAGGAAAAAAGAAAATGACAAAGATTAATATTGTAGTTAGTTCTCCATCAAGAAATGTATCAAAAGTAAAATATCCTATAATAGAAAATATCCATATCCACCCGATAAACCATAAAATCATGAAGATTAGATCCAGAATATGGGCTAATATACGCTTACCTAATCCGGCCGTATCATAATCTATTGTTACATTTTGTGTCGTTTGTACTTCAATTATCATATCTCAACTAATATAGAATAGACAAATTTAATTTTTTTCAACGATTATTAGCATTTATTTTTCTTCTTTTTAACCAAAGGGTTATATTTGTACGAATCATTTTTATACAAACTACTACAGAATGCGAGAAGCTGCTTTCGTTAAACAGAACAGAGATAAATGGCAACAAATTGACAGCCAAACACAAGGCAACAATATCCCTGCTGAAACTTTAGCGGACAACTTCATTGAGCTTACCGATGACTTGTCATATGCTCGCACTTTCTATCCTCGTTCTCAGACAGTAAGATACCTCAATCAACTTACTGGGCGATATTTTATAAATATTTACAAATACCGAAAAAGAGACAAAGGGCGATTCTGGCGCTTTTGGAAAGAAGAACTCCCCGGCATCATGTATGAGTATAGAAGAGATATGCTATGTGCACTCCTATTCTTTCTCGCAAGCATTTTACTCGGTATATTTTCGTTACAACAGGAATCTGATTTTGCAAATTTGGTTTTAGACCCTTATTACGTGAATATGACTTTGGAGAATATAGAGAGTGGAGATCCTATGGCCGTTTACAAAGATCCCCATAAAGAGTTCATGTTTTTCGGTATTGCTACCAACAATATAAAAGTCGCTTTTTTTGCTTTTATCGCAGGCATTTTCTTCTCTGTAGGAACAGTCTATATCCTTTTTGCCAATGGAGTAATGCTTGGGGTTTTCCAGTATTTCTTTTACACAAAAGGGCTATTGGCAACATCTGCTGTCACTATATGGATGCATGGCACATTAGAGATTTCTGCAATTGTAATAGCCGGAGGTGCCGGGCTCATATTAGGCAACAGCCTCTTATTTCCGGGTAGTTATAAACGGTCTACAGCTTTACTGAAAGCTACAAAAGCTGCGTTAAAAGTCATTGTAGGTCTAGTTCCCGTATTTATTGTTGCAGCTTTTATCGAAAGCTACCTAACCAGACTGACAGAGTCTCCTTTATATTTTAAATTAATAATAATCGGATTATCCGCATTATTCATTATATGGTATTTTATATATTATCCTTATTTAGTAAACAAAAGAAAAAATGGAACCATCGCAAAAAATTAAATTATTTGGGAATCGTGATTTCAGCGAAAATTTCGATATGACCCTAAACTTCATCAAACTAAACTATACTAAGCTCTTAAAAGGCATAGCAATATTAATTCCGGCATTGCTTATATTAGCTTTCTTTACGCCCACTACAAGTAGCTTAACTGCTGGCATGGATACATCTGATGTGATGGGATTCTATTCTTCAATATTTTCTATAGGTTTCGTGTTAGTGTACATACTATCAACGCTTATCACTTATATCATATTCTTATATACTATTGCATATATGTCTTTATATGCAAAATCTACTGATGGAACTGTAAAAAATGCAGAGGTATGGTCTAAAGTAGCAAATGCATTTTTGCCTATGATTGGAGGTGCTATCATATTCGGATTTCTATCTACTATTGGGATTCTTCTATGTATCATTCCGGGAATCATCGTTTATGTTTATTTAGGTTTTTATGCATATGTTTATATCAACGAGGATAGAGGTGTTATTGACAGTTTTTATAGGAGTTACGAACTTGTTTCTAATAATTGGTGGATCACTTTTGTATATGGACTTGTATTCGTTATATTAATAGGTATCGGGAGTATAGTATTTACCATTCCTACGTATCTTATTACATTAGGCTATGCGCTTCAGATAGATTTCCTTTCTAGTGACATATTTGCATATATAGCTACATTTATAAGTTCTGTTGGTGGTTTATTACTTTCTCCTATCTTATATATGGCATTAGGTGTGATGTATTACAGTCATAGAAACAAACTGGAAAGAATAGATATGATAACTGAGATAGAGAGTATTGGTGTTGATACAGATGAAACAAATAATCAATTCTAAGATTGTTGCTAATAACTAAAATAAAAAGCTATTGTAGGGTTAGAAGTGTTATTTTAATACTTCTAACCTTTTTATGCATATCTTCTTATGCTCAACAAGCTGTTGCCGTAGATTCAACAGCAGCAGTTATTAGCAGCAATACTCTTCAAAAAGACAAACAATCTTCGGTAGATTTTAGAGTACCTGAGAAAAATAAAATACGAGAATACAAGAACGATAGCCGCTTCAGATATAATGAACCTGAAAGAGGTCTTTCGTTATGGGATAAAATTAAGTTCTGGTTCTTCAACTTTCTGAGTGAATTACTCGGATCAGTTTCTCAAACGGGAATTCCTGGTGTTATTGTTATCATAGTGATTGTGCTTCTAATTTGTCTTATTATTCTTCGAATTGCAGGTGTAGATTACAGAAAAATCTTAGGTAAAAAAGAAATTGATACTCCGGAGATAGATATCTACACAGAGAACGTTCATCAGATGAACTTTGAATCCCTTATCGCTAATGCACTAAAGAATAAAGATTACCGTCTCGCAGTACGTTTTCTTTACCTAAAAAACTTAAAACAATTATCAGATAAAGAGATAATAGACTGGAAGGCTAATAAAACAAACTATAGTTACCAATATGAAATATCTAATAGTTCTCTACGGTCTAAATTTTTGGAAACAACTTTAATTTTCGACTATATATGGTATGGTGAATTTCCTGTAAGCGAGAATAGTTTTGAGGAAATACAAATACACATGAATGATCTTAGCAAAATGCTAAACAATGAAAGATAGAAAAATGACAATATTGGTCACGGTGATTATCCTTCTACTGATTGGATTATCATTTGCAAAGTCGAAAGGTCCTCAGCCTGTCGACTGGACTCCTTCATTCATGAATACCAAAACCGCACCATATGGAACTTATATAGCTTATGATCTTCTTACTGATATCTTTGAAAAGAAGAATATACAAACTACACGTGTCCCAATTTATAATAATCTGAAAAAGATTAATGGAAAGTATATCTATTATGATGAAGAGAATAATCCTTCTTACTATAGCAATGTATATGACGCAGCAGATGATGAATACCTCTATACAGAAGAGATTTTAATATCCGATAGTCTTACCCTAACAAATACTGCAACTGCTATTGAAATAGATTCTTTAGATATAGCAGAAAATGAAGAAGACTCTATCGAAAGCGAGACGAATCCGACTAGCTGGTATTTTGATTTAGACAGCATCACTGATACAACATCTTATTTGTTTGTAAATATGCGATTTGATATCGACGATCTGGATTTGGAATACCTTCTCGACTTTGTTGGATTAGGAAACAATGCTTTTATTTCCGCTGAAATTTTCAATAATAAACTGCTGGATACATTAGGAATACACAGATCTTATGATTACTACAGGTCAGATACTGTATTCAGTCTTCCTGACTATCCATCCAGAGAATACCGTATCGGAACCTTAAGCAATACCTTGGCTCTTAATACAGATAGTTGCCCATACCCTGTGCGAACATTAGGTGTAAATAATCACAATGATACTGTATTTATTGATATCCAGTATGGTAGAGGACACATATATTTACATACAGTCCCTACTGCTTTTACAAATATAAATATGCTGAAAACAACAGAGTATGATTTCGCCTTCAGATGTCTATCATATCTCCCTGAGAATAGTAAAATTATCTGGGATGAATTTCAGAAGCAGGGTATGCAAGGAAGAAATTCTTACTTCAGAGTATTGTTTGCTAATCCTCCTCTGCGGACAGCTTTGTACATTGTTTTAGCCGGATTGCTTCTTTTTATGATCTTCAGAGCGAAGCGTACCCAACGAATAATTCCGGTTATTACACCTCCAGTAAACTCCTCTTTAGAATTTCTTGGTACAATCAGCAATCTATACTATCGCAAAAAAGACTTTACAACCATTGCTCAGAAAAGACATGCTTACTTCCTCGATTTCATAAGAAAGAATTATTATATGTCTACCGAAAATACCGATTCTGACTTCATATCCAGATTAAGTGCAAAATCGGGCATGGACAAAGAAGAGCTAAGTGAGCTATTCAGTCTGCATAAAGACATTACTATATTACCCTATGTATCAAACGAACTCTTCCTTAAATACAACAGCCTGTTGGAAGACTTCTACAAGAAAGCTAAAAACAAATAAAAGATTTAAAATATGTCAGAATTAGAATTCCAATCGAGAATAGATTTCTCTGAATTGAGCCAAAGTGTTCAAGATATAAAAAATGAAATCGGTAAGGTTGTAGTTGGACAGCATCAACTCATAGAGCAAATGATTGTCGCTATATTAGCGAATGGACATGTTTTAGTAGAAGGTGTACCCGGTGTTGCAAAAACATTATCGGCGAAGTTGCTGGCAAAGACTATCGATGTAGGCTTTAGTCGTATACAGTTTACCCCCGACCTTATGCCTTCGGACGTGCTGGGTACAAGTATATTTCTTCCCGGATCAAGTAAATTTGAATTTAAGAAAGGACCTATATTTTCCAATATTGTACTCATTGACGAGATTAATCGTTCTCCAGCAAAAACACAAGCTGCCTTATTTGAAGTTATGGAAGAACGTCAGGTAACAAACGATGGAACAACCTACAAGATGGACTACCCATTCTTAGTTATGGCAACACAAAACCCTATCGAACAAGAGGGAACATACAGATTGCCAGAAGCTCAGTTAGACCGTTTCTTATTTAAGATTACTGTTGACTATCCCAATATAGTAGAAGAAATAACAATTCTTGAGAAACAAAACAAAGGCGAATTATCTATAGATGTTGGAATTAATCCTGTACTAACAGCGGCTAAATTGAAAGAACTTCGTTCGGCTGTAGAGAAAGTTCTTGTTGAAAGACAACTACTCGAATATATAGCTCAGATAGTATCTGCGACTCGCCAAAGTCCTTGGATCACATTAGGAGCCTCACCTCGTGCTTCACTGGCTATATTAAATGCTTCAAAAGCTTTGGCTGCAATCAGAGGAAGAGATTTCATTACTCCTGACGACATAAAAGAAATGGCAGTACCGGTATTGCGACACAGAGTATTATTAACACCAGAAAAAGAAATGGATGGAACATCCACTGATACAATTATATGCCAACTAATAGACAAAGCGGAGGTTCCCCGATAATCGGTTTTTTCAAAAGTTTATATTTGACTAACCGTTTCTTCATCACACTAGCCATATGTGTGTTGGGACTCTTTATTTGCTTCATTTTCGACGAATATTATTACTTGATGCAAATAATGTTAGGGGTTCTTCTTGTCTTTCTTATACTTGATATCATATCTGTTTATAGACAACGAAAAGGGATAGTAGCTCATAGAAACACACCCGATAGATTGTCCAATGGTGATTTAAATACTATTTCTATCACTGTCACAAACAGATATCCTTTTCCTATAAGAATAAAGATCGTAGAAGAAGTTCCTTTTCAATTTCAAAAAAGAGATTTATACTTTACAACGACATTAGGAATTGACCTTTCGGAAGTCTTTTATTACGACTTGCGCCCTACTCAACGAGGAGTCTATCAATTTGGAGCTGTCAACATATATGCTTCGGGCATATTCAGTTTTATAAGCAGACGTTATATATTCGACAATCATAAAAATGTAGCAGTGTATCCTTCCTTTATAGAGATGCACAAGTACGAACTTCTAGCTGCTTCACACCGATTGACAGATTATGGAATAAAACGTATTAGACGGATTGGACATGCTACAGAGTTTGATCATATCAAACATTACACTATAGGCGATGATCCTCGCACGATCAACTATAAAGCAACTTCTCGTATGAATCAATTGATGGTTAATTCATACCAGGAAGAAAAGTCACAACCAGTATATTGCTTAATTGACAAAGGACGTACTATGAAAATGCCGTTTAATGGCATGACACTGCTCGACTATGCTATTAATTCAACCTTGATGGTTAGCTCTACAGCTTTGAATAAGGGAGATAAAGCCGGGCTTATCACTTTCTCTAAAAATATAGATGAGTTATTACCCGCTGACAGACAGCGCCGCCAACGTAACAAGATATTAGAAACTCTTTATGCTCAAAAGACAGACTTTAAGGAATCTGATTACGAAAGATTATATGCTACTGTTCGTCGAAAATTGACACAAAGAAGTTTGATTATTCTCTACACAAACTTCGAAACAGTGAATGGGATGCGCAGGCAACTCAAATACCTGAGTCATATGGCAAAAGACCATCTTGTACTTGTTGCATTCTTTTTGAATTCAGAATTTAATGACGTTTTAGAAAGTACTCCAACGAATATAGAAGAGACATTTAGAAAGGGAATGGCAGAAAAGCTATCCAATGATAAATATCTTATAGTAAAAGAATTGAATAGATACGGAATTCATACTATATTATCTAAACCTGAAAGCCTTACAATTGACTCTATCAACAAATACCTAGAATTCAAGTCCAGAGGTCTAATCTAATAGAACAATTTTTTTCATATATAAAATAAGCCACAATTAAATTATGGCTTATTTTATCAATATATTAATCTATTAATTTTGTTTACAACGAACTGAATACAAAAAGGTCCTCATTGCTGATCCTATTACCATATCTGTTGTATTTGCTGGTCTAAAAGTAGTTGCATAGGCTGCTTTATTGGTTAAAGTTCCCACTCCAAGAGAAGCACTTGCTGTCCAAAAACTAGCTTCATTGCCATATATCATAGAGTTCCCAGTTTTAGCACCTGTCATCAACACATCAAATCCTCCTTCTTTAGCTGAATTACTTGCACCATTTGGAATTTGAGCTGCCCTTAAAGGTATATTAGATTTTGCGGTGGTAGCTCCCCCACGGGCTCCCACGGTATAAGGACGTGACGAATAATTAGCAAAATTGTCTGAATTACTTTCGGCATCTTCTTTAAGAACAGCGAATAGTTCTTGCCATTCTGCTAAGCTTGGTAAATGCCAGCCATCAGGACATATTCCTTGACGTTGGATTTTTTGTTCATAGTATTCGTCCACATTAACACCATCTCCCTCGATATTATCAACATTACCTTGCCCATCACTTCCTCCTTTTCCATTAGTAGCTAATGCCCAGCTGTATAACAGACCTTGCTCTTCCGCCCATGTTGTAGGCTGAACAGCTGCTACATTTGTTATGGAACCATTAGGATAATGAGCTACCCTAATATCCATTCTATTAGAAAAATCATCAGATGTTAATTCTCCTGGATAATAAATATTCTCACATGATCCTGGAGATGTTTTTGTTCGTAAATTAACAGTCATCCATCTGCCTGCTCTTCCAAATACTGCTGTAGAATATGAATTGCCCTCATGATCTGTCAGAATCCCTGTTAATGGATCATAATGACTCAAGTTCTTTCGCTGCGGTATAGACTCCCATCTAACCCCATTCCAAACATTTACTCCTTTACAAATATCTTTTACCCCTTTCATATTCCAGACAGTAACCCTACATACATATCCGAAGTATCATCGGAATTTATCGATATTGTATCTAGATTATGATCTGTCAACTGTAAACGAGGCTACATTAAACCTCTAGTAGAATTTACTCCTTTATTTCCATCTTCTTTTAGTTGTAACAAGGCTCCTTCTACAGGAGGCTCTCCTGAACCAATTGTAACCTGCGCATTGGTAAAATTTGATAATAAGAAAAATAAGGATATTAATTGTAATAACCTGTAACTATTCATTGTCTCCCCTTGTTTGTCTAATAATTTAGAATACTTTTATATTTTTTGCAAATATATATTTTTTTTCAAAAAAACTATCCAATCGAGCGTAAAAGAAACACAATAGAGAGAGCTACTTATATATCAATCTTGTCTGTTTGCAATTGCATCTACAACAGCAACTGTGGTCAAATTAACAATATCTCTGACTGAGCTTTCTATATCTGTAAAATGAACAGGCTTACGCAATCCCATCTGTATAGGGCCAATACTCTCCCCTACCATACCTAACTCCATCAATAACTTACTAGAGATATTAGCAGAACTCAGATTGGGGAAAATAAGCGTATTTACATCTCGTCCTTTTAGCGAGTTGAAAGGAAAAGTTCTATCTCGTAAATCTTTATTCATCGCAAAGTTAAGCTGGATCTCACCATCAATTATAAATTCCGGATAATTCTCATGAAAGTATTTTACAGTATCAGCCACATATTTTGGACCTCCATTATCATCCGCTCCATAATTTGAAAATGAAAGCATAGCCATAACCGGTTCTGTAGCAAAATACGTTACTGCATCATGAGTCAATTTAACTACTTCAATCAGAACTTCTTCATTAGGCCAACGATTAATGAGTGTATCTGCCAAGAAGAAAGGTCCTTTTTTAGTCTGAATAATATGCATTGCTGCAAAGTGTTTATATGCAGGTCGAAGACCTATCACTTCTAAAGCTATGCGCGCAAAATCGCGGTAGTGGCTATAAATCCCCGTTATTACAGCATCAGCATCTCCAGTTTCAACCATCATCATTCCATAATAGTTACGATCGCTCATTTTTTCAAATGCCTCCTGATAGCAAATTCCCTCTCTGGACTTTTTCTCGCTCAAAATCTTCGCATACTTAATACGACGCTCGTCTTCAGATATATTCCTATAATCTATAATTTCTACACCATTAAGATCTATACCATTGTCTTTAGCTATATTTTTTATTCTTTCCTTACTTCCCAACAAAATTGGATGACAGATTCCTTCTTTGTGTGAAATAATTGCAGCCTTGATCATATTTACGTGATTGCCCTCACAATAAACAACCCTCTTGAGCTTCTTTTCGTTTTTAATGACATTGTTCAGACGATAAATCAGTTTATTGCTATACCCCATCATTTCATCCAAACTATTTGCATAAAGCTCCCAATCGGAAATTATTTTACGGGCAACACCTGTTTCGATCGCAGCCTTTGCCACTGCTAACGACACTGTAGTAAGCAATCTTGGGTCTAAAGGTTTAGGAATTATGTATTCTGGACCATAAGTCATTTTATTAATATCGTAGGCTGTATTAATGACATCCGGTACTATTTCTCTTGCTAATCCGGCAATAGCTTTTGTTGCAGCTAATTTCATCTCCTCATTAATAACTGTAGCCTGAACGTCTAATGCCCCCCTGAATATATAAGGGAAACCAAGTACATTATTTACCTGATTAGGATAATCGGAACGCCCCGTAGCAAAAATTATGTCACCTCTGGATACTTTTGCATCTTCGTACGAAATCTCTGGATTAGGGTTTGCCAAAGCAAAGACAATTGGGTTAACATTCATTTTACGAACCATCTCTTTGGTCAAAACATCTGCTTTAGAAAGACCTAAGAAGACATCTGCTCCTTCAATTACCTGATCCAATGTAGTAAGGTCTGTATTGATAGCAAATTCTTTTTTAGCCTCGTTCAAATCGGTTCGCTTAGTAGTCAGAACCCCTTTGCTATCACACATCACAATATTTTCCTTACTAACACCTAGTTTTATATACAATTTTGTACATGCTATTGCCGAAGCTCCAGCTCCATTGACAACTAATTTAATATCTTTAATATCTTTATTAGCTATATCCAAAGCATTAATTAAGGCTGCTCCTGAAATGATAGCTGTTCCATGCTGATCGTCATGCATAACAGGAATATCCAATTCCTCTTTAAGCCTTCGCTCTATCTCAAAACACTCAGGAGCTTTTATATCTTCCAAATTTATCCCTCCAAATGTTGGAGAAATAGCTTTTACAATCTGAATAAATTTTTCAGGGTCTTGTTCATTTATCTCTATATCAAAAACATCTATTCCGCTAAATATTTTGAAAAGAAGTCCTTTACCTTCCATTACCGGCTTGCCTGCTAATGCACCTATATCTCCAAGACCTAAAACTGCTGTCCCATTCGAAATCACAGCAACAAGGTTTCCCTTTACTGTATATTCATAGGCTGTTTGTGGGTTTTTCTCGATTTCCAGACAAGGTTCTGCTACTCCTGGAGAATAAGCTAAAGATAAGTCTGTTTGAGTACTATGAGGCTTTGTAGGTACTACCTCAATCTTTCCGGGTTTTCCAGATGCATGGTATTTCAATGCAGCTGCTTTCGTCACTTTTGGCATAGCGTTACTTTTAAGTATAGATAGAATTTTGCTATACCAAATTTACGAAAAACGAAGCTGATTAAATAAGATTATTCCTTTTTGTAAACCATAAGTGATATGTTTAATAACACATCATTCGAAGAATAAATCAAGAAAGAACATATTTTGAACAATTGGACTATCGATTAGCCTTAATTACCTCAATAGCTTTCTCAATTATACTATCAACCCCCTTTTCCATATCATCGCCTGACATGTCTATTTTAATATCGGGATCAATACCAAATTCTATTTGTTGTTTCTCAGCATTCAACATTGGCGAAGCTGAAAATCTGATAGACCATCCATTTGGCAATTCTGAAGAGAAAGGCATCCCTCCACCTCCTCCGGTTTTATCTCCTATGACAATAGTATTGTCTCTATAGCGCATTGCATTCACAAAATCATTGGTGGCACTATAGCTACTTCTATTGGTCAGTATAATAACCTTCTTATGATACTTTATACCTTCGGAAGGTTCAATATATTTAGCATACGGCTCTGAAAAATCATTATGCCCCTTGCCTGTCTTATGCATTATATACCCTACCAGGGTCTTTTGGTCAAAGAAATGGGATGCAAGCTTTTCACTATTACTCAACAAACCACCACCATTATCTCTTACATCAATTATAATCCCATCACAAATACCCATCTTATACAGGACTTCGCTTATATTTCCCTCTCCTATTCCACTCGAAAAACTTCCATAATAAATGTATCCGATATTATCCTCTAGTATTTTATATTTCAATCCTGAGGCAATGCCATAATCTGTTCCAATATAATTTCGTTGGATTTTTTCATCAAAATTGTCAGGATAATCTTCAAACCAATTCCAATAACGGGCAACATCATGAGAAGCTGTCATATTAACATGCCCATCTTTAAGTTCTGCAAGCATCTCTCCCAACACCGAGAACAATGCTTTATTATCCATGTCTTCATGAATACGAACACTATATCGATCATATACATCATCCCAATCGATACCTTTATATCCGAAGAAACAATAATGCTCATCTATTATTTTCCATAGAGCTTCAAAATTTCCCTTCTTAGAATTTTCGAAATTATCTTCCTCAAAACAAGAAGAAAAGGCGAACAGAATGACGAATATGAATAAAATCTTATTTTTCATTTTCAACAGTTAGTTAAGGGAGTTGCAGTTCTTTAAATTCGTTGAAAGAATAGCGATAATAGTTCAGATCAATATGCCCATCAACTCCGGGTAACTCTCCTTTATGCGAAAACTGCCATATGCGCCAATTAGCTATTTCATCCGAAGGCTCATTATGCAGGTCACACATCCAAATTATATTTTCAGGGAAATTGCCCTTTATATAGAGTTTGTAACAATCTTTATTAGTATAAATAACTGGATGTATTCCTAAATACTCATATAATTCGTTTTCTAGAATCTTTAATTCATCAACAACCGTTTTCATATAATCTTTGTCTTTATTGTATACATTCAACGCTGAATGCTCCACATCTATGGCTGGGATTAAATCACCTGATTCTAATTTCGTATTTTTCAAAAAATGGTTAGCTTGCTCCTTTCCAGACATGGCAAATCGATAGAAATGGTATGCTCCAACTTTTATATTAGTCTCTTTTGCCAATGAATAATTGTAGATATAATTCCTATCTATATGTGAGGTATCCTCTGTTGATTTTATGTATGCAAAAGTTATATCTGTATCCAATAAGCTTTGCCAATTCAGTATGGGATTGTGATGAGAAACGTCTATCCCCTTTACAAAGTATTTGTTTGACTCGAAGCTTTCTGCTTCATGAAAATAATCCTTTATCAGAAAAAAGGCTAAAATTGAAAAACATAAAGCCAAAGAAAGAACAAGTAAATATATCTTCTTATTTTTCGCTCTAGAAGCTTTTTTCCCAACGGGTTTTCGCTTTGGCAACTGTTTTCTTTTAACCGTTTTCTTAGCCATTAGACATTATTCAAAGAGAATTGCTTCTGAGAACAATTGTCCAACTTTATCTTTTGCAGACAAGATCAATTCATTTTCATCTATTTGCCAATCTATATTAAGAGCGGGATCGTTCCACAACAAGGTTGCTTCATTAGCTGGCGAATAAATATTATCCACTTTATAAGAGAATATAGCTTCTGCACTTAACACAAGAAAACCATGAGCAAATCCTCTAGGTACAAATAGCTGCTTTTTATTATCTTCGCTAAGTTCTATTGTCAAATGTTTTCCAAATGTAGGGGATGATTTTCTCAAATCAACTATAACATCCAAAACACATCCTTTCAATGCACGTACTAATTTAGCTTGAGAAAATTCACCAGACTGATAGTGTAATCCTCTCAATACACCTCGAACAGATTTAGATTCATTATCTTGTATAAACTCTATATTTCCTATATGTTCTTCAAAAGCATTTTTCTTAAAAGATTCCATAAAATAGCCTCTTTCATCTTCAAATACTTTTGGCTCAATAACCCAAACGTCTTTTAGCTCTTGTTCTATAAAATTCATAATGCCCTAAACAATCAATCTAATAAACTCAAAATATACTGTCCGTAGGCCGTTTTATCAAATTTCTGACCTAAGTTCCTTAATGCATCATTATCAATCCATTTATTACGCCAAGCAATTTCCTCGATACATGAAATATAGAATCCCTGACGATTTTGGATAGTTTCTACATAATTACTCGCCTCAAGCAGGCTGTCACAATTTCCTGTATCCAACCAAGCAAACCCTCGTCCAAAAAGCTGAACTTTCAAAGAGCCTTCTTCCAGATACATCTTATTCAGATCTGTTATTTCATACTCTCCTCTTGCCGAAGGCTGGAGGTCTTTCGCTTTTTTAGTTACTGTATTATCATAGAAATAAAGACCAGGAACGGCATAGTTCGATTTTGGTTTTTGCGGCTTCTCTTCTAACGATATAACTTTGCCTTCCTCATCGAATTCCACCACACCATATGCACGAGGGTCTTTTACATAATAGCCAAAAATAGATGCTCCCGAAGTAATAGTAGCAGCTTCTTTCAACATTCGTGAAAAGCTTTGCCCGTAAAACATATTATCTCCAAGAATAAGACATGCTGAGTCTCCATCCAAGAATTTTTCTCCAAGGACAAAAGCCTGAGCCAAACCATTAGGTTTTTCTTGAATAATGTAATCGAACTTCATACCTATTTCTTCACCAGTACCCAATAGTTCTTTAAACATTGGTAAATCTCTCGGCGTTGAAATAACTAGTACTTCTCTAATTCCAGCTAGCATCAGTGTTGATAGCGGATAATAAATCATTGGTTTATCATAAACCGGCATTATCTGTTTAGATATTGCTTTTGATAAAGGGTAAAGTCGTGTTGCACTTCCACCAGCAAGGATAATTCCTTTCATAAATCAGCCTAATTATTTAGTAAAACACAAATATATAAATAAAACATCAGCGACGAGTCTAATCTATAATTTGTATTTTTCGTTATAAAAGGATTTTCCACTTATTTTCACTTTTTTTGTTAAATATAAGGCTTATATATAAGATACAAATTTCGCTATTTATAAAAAAAAGTATTCCTTTGTGTTGTCTTAAAACATAATATATTATTACAAATGAGAAATAAACGAATCGTTTTTTTTATTTTACTTATTGTTTCTTCTTTTAGCATCTCAAATGCTCAAAATGTTACAGATAAAGACAAACTTCAAGAACGATATTTTGATATAAATAAAAACATAGAAATATTCAATTCTGTATTGAAAGAGATGGATATGTTTTATGTGGATACTATAGACATAAATAAAACAGTAAGAGGAGGCATTGACAATATGTTGGGCACATTAGACCCTTACACAACCTACCTCAACCAAGAGGATATGAAAGAGTTTAGCACCCAGATTACAGGAGAATATGCCGGTATAGGTGCAGCAATAGCTCATAAAGACGGAAAAATTGTTATTTCTGATCCTTTTGAAGGTAAACCGGCCGATAAAGCTGGTCTAAAAACGGGAGACTATATTCTCGAAATTGATGGAAGAGACATGACTAGTTGCCCAAAGGTAGGAGGAGAAGTATATGCTCGTACATTAAGTAATTTTGTTAGCAACAACCTGAAAGGACAACCTGAGACTAAAATACGAATCAAAGTAGAACGCCCAGGAACAAAAAAGCCTATTACGGTAGATGTAATCAGGGAAAAGATCACGCTTGACATTATTCCTTATTACGGAATGCTCGATTCTACTACTGGCTATATTAGTCTTACCAGCTTTACAGATAAGTGTGCAAATGATGTAAAAAAAGCTTTTCTAGAATTAAAAGAGAAAGGTGCTACTTCTTTGGTTTTCGACTTAAGACAAAATGGAGGAGGTATATTGGAAGAAGCCGTTCAGATAGTAAATATGTTTGTACCTAAGGGTAAAACTGTTTTGTCAACGAAAGGGAAATTAAAACAACTTGATAGAACCTATAAAACGACTTTAGAACCTATTGATACGGAAGTGCCAATCGTTGTCCTCATTGACAGAGGCTCTGCTTCTGCTTCGGAAATTGTTGCCGGAGCACTGCAAGACATGGATAGAGCTATTTTGTTAGGAGAACGTACTTTTGGGAAGGGATTGGTACAGTCTACCCGCGAAATACCTTATGGCGGAGCGTTAAAAGTAACTACTGCAAAATATTATATTCCTAGTGGAAGATGCATTCAGGCTATCGACTACTCGCATCGCAATGCAGATGGTAGTGTCGGACGCATTCCCGATAGTCTTACAACTGTCTTCTATACCGAAAAAGGAAGAATGGTTAGAGACGGAGGAGGCGTTTCTCCAGATATAAAGTTTGAAGAGGAGAAAGTGCCTTCTATGACATATTACTTATCGAACCAATACATTGTTTTCGATTGGGTAACTAATTGGGTTCTGAAACACAAAAAAATTGATTCTCCTGAAACTTTTTCTATAACAGACGAGGATTACGAAGACTTCAAAGCATTCGTTAAAACAAAAGATTTTCAATATGACCGTATGAGCGAAAAATCAATGACTGCACTTAAAGAGGTTATGGAGTTTGAAGGACATATGAAATATGCTGAAGAAGAATTTAAAGCCCTTGAAGCTATGCTTGTTCCAAACCTAGACAGAGATTTGGAAACATTCAAAGAACATATTGTAAAATTGATCAATACAGAAATAATAAAAAGATATTATTATCAAAAAGGTGAAGCTATCTATACTTTAAAAAACGATAAGGAAATAGCTAAAGCAATAGAGATTCTAAAAGACAAAGAACTTTTCGTAAAAACATTGTCTACTCCTGAGAAAGAGGAAGACTCTGAAGCATCGAACTAGATCATTATCCTGAATTTAATAAATGATCGATTATTATTATTATTTTTGTAAACAAATTCACTTTCTACTTATTAGTATATACTGATGGAATATAATACCCAATTAAAAAAATTAGCTCTTCCTGAATATGGAAGAAATATTCAAAATATGGTAGACTATTGTCTAACAATACCTGATCGTCAAGAGAGAAAACGTTGTGCGAATACCATTATCAATATAATGGGAAACCTATTTCCTCACTTGCGTGATGTCAACGACTTCAAACATATCCTATGGGATCATTTAGCAATTATGTCTGATTTTAAATTAGATATAGACTACCCATACGAAGTTATTAAGAAAGAAGATCTAGGCACTAAACCAGGCAAGATAGAATACAGTCGCCCAGATATGACATACCGCCATTACGGTAAAACCCTTGAAAAAATGGCACATCTTGCTACTACAATTGAAGATCCGAAAGAAAAGGAACAATTTGTTTTATTGGTAGCAACTCATATGAAGAAGTCTTATATTCAATGGAACAAGGAAGTAGAAGATAGAAAAATTTTTGCGGACCTTTACGAATTAACAAATCAAAAAATAGATCTGCGAGATTCTGACATTAAACTACCTGAGATGAAAGATCTTACTCAGCGTAATAACAATAGTGGTAAAAACACAGGTAAAAAGAAAAAATAAGCCTTAAACAAAGATTTCTTCTACTTATTCATTATTCATTACATGATCAGAGAAAATGAAGTTTTCAAAATAGGAAAATTAACGAAGCCTCATGGAATCAAAGGAGAGGTAAGCCTCTCTTTCGACAATGATGTATTCGACAGAGTAGATTGCCCTTACTTGATATGCTCGATAAATGGAATATTTGTTCCTTTCTTTATCGAAGAATACCGTTTCAAAGGTAAGGATACAGCTTTAATTACTTTTGAAGGAATTGACTCTGAGGAAAAAGCCGCAAGATTTTCAGGAATTGAAGTTTATTTCCCTCGTAAATATTATGAAGAAGACACACAAGAAGATATAGAATATTCATGGAGTTTCTTTATTGGTTTTAAGGCAATAGATAAAAATGCAGGAGAATTGGGAATGATAGAAGAAGTAGATGAGAAAACTTTAAACACTCTTTTTCTTATCAAAAACAGCGAGGATGAAATTATTATTCCAGCTACAGAAAGCTTTATAGAGAAGATAGACCCGAAAAAGAAAATAATCTATCTACAATTACCTGAAGGTTTAATTTAACACAAACAAATAAGAATAGCACGACATATTTCTTTTGTTTTCAGAAAAGGAATATCTTTTTACTAAATAAAATAATAACTTTGTTCTTTTAGCATTATATTTCGATGAAAGAACGTATTGTTGTTAAAATAGGGAGTCAGATTCTAACCCGTATTGATGGCACACTGGATGTTACTCAAATGTCTGCTTTAGTAGACCAGATAGCTGAATTACATAAAAACAATATAGAAGTTATTCTCGTATCATCCGGAGCTGTAGCTGCAGGAAAATCGATAGTAAAAACAAAGTCGAAACTAGATACCATCTCTTCTCGCCAGTTGTATTCTTCCATAGGACAAGTAAAGCTTATCAATCGTTATGCAGACCTCTTTGGTCATCATAATATTGTTTGTGGACAAATATTAGCAACGAAAGAAGATTTCGCTACTCGCCGTCATTATCTAAATCAAAGAAATTGTATTTCTACAATGTTGGAAAACAATGTCATCCCCATTATCAACGAAAATGATGCAATTTCTGTCAATGAATTAATGTTTACTGATAACGATGAACTATCCGGATTAGTTGCAACCATGATGTCTTGCAAAAAACTAATTATATTAAGTAATATTGATGGTATATACAGTGGTAATCCGTCAGCGCCAGACTCTACTTTATTTACAAAAATTGATACACGAAAAGATAATATTGAGGATTGCATACAGACATCTAAGTCTTCAACTGGTAGAGGGGGCATGATAACAAAGTACAATATTGCCAGAAAAGTATCAGAAGAAGGGATAGAAGTTATCATTGCAAATGGAACCAGGAAAAATATCCTTATAGATTTAGTAAAAGGAAAAGATGTTCCTGCCACTCACTTTATACCATCTGATAAAGCTGTAAAAAGCATAAAAAAATGGATTGCTCATTCCGAAAGCTTTACTAAAGGAGAAGTTATCGTTAATGATGGCGCTAGAGAGGCTCTGCTTGGCAACAAAGCCGTTAGTCTACTGCCTGTGGGCGTAACTGAGATAGCAGGCAGTTTTGAAGCCGATGACATAGTCCTTATAAAGGATGAAAGCAGAGAACTTTTAGGAGTTGGAAGAATAGCTTATAACAGTGAGAAAGCAAAAGATATTATAGGGAAAAGCAACAAGAAAGCGTTGATTCATTACGACTATTTATATATTGAAAAAATAAAAAATGGACGATAATTATTTACATATATTTCAATTAGCCTCTGAAGCTAGCCGAAATCTAAACTTAATAGCACCTCAAGAGATAAATGCAATACTAAATCTTATTGCAGATGAAGCTGAGTCAAAAGCATATTATATTCTAGCAGAGAATCAGAAGGATCTTCACAGAATGGATCCCAACAATCCAAAATATGACAGGCTCTTATTAGATGAGCAACGCATCACTGCTATTGCAAACGATATTAGAAATGTAGCAAGACTCCCCTCTCCTCTAGGTAGAACCATAATGCAAAAGACTTTGGAGAACGGGCTTGAGTTATCTAAAATTCCGGTTCCTTTTGGCTTGATTGGTATTATTTATGAGGCTCGTCCTAATGTCAGTTTTGATGTGTTTTCTCTGTGTTTTAAATCCGGAAATGCTTGCATCCTGAAAGGGGGATCAGATGCACGGTATTCAAACGAAGCTATCATTAGCATTATAAGAAACATATTGGATGAGAACGGGATTAATCCTAATATTTGCACCCTTCTACCAAATGAAAGAGAAGCTACTGAGGCTCTATTGAATGCGCGTGACTATGTCGATCTAATTATTCCCAGAGGAGGCAAAGACCTTATTAATTTTGTACGAGATAATTCTAAAATACCTGTTATAGAAACAGGAGCCGGAGTATGCCATACATACTTTCATAAATCGGGAGATGTCAACATAGGAAAAGACATTATAACCAATGCTAAAACAAGAAAAGTTAGTGTATGCAACTCTCTGGATTGTCTTATTATCGACAAAGACAGACTCGACAATCTGACATTCCTTTGTTCTGACTTGGCTGCCAAAGATGTCATTATATATGCCGATAAACATTCATATGAAGCCCTCTCCTCTAACTATCCAACTCAGCTTCTAAAAAAAGCAACAGAAGATAGTTTCGGAACAGAGTTTCTTGACTATAAAATGGCTATTAAAACATCCAATAATCTTGATGAAGCCATAAAACATATTTCAACATATAGTTCAAAGCATAGCGAAGCAATAATCAGTGAAGACAGCGAAGCTATATCTACATTTGAGAAACTAATAGATGCAGCATGTATATATGTGAACACTTCAACAGCATTCACCGATGGAGCTCAATTTGGATTAGGTGCTGAGATAGGTATCAGCACTCAAAAAATGCATGCTCGTGGGCCAATGGCTTTAGATGAATTATGCACTTACAAATGGCTCATCAAGGGACATGGACAAATAAGAAAATAGCTACACTTAACCACATGAGAAAAAAGAAAAAGAAGAAAACAGGTAAAATTACCTTAGAGGACTATATAATAGCTGTAAAAAAAGCAAACAGAGAAGCTGAGCTTTCAGAATTTAGTGGTTGGAGACGAACAACCTCCATACATAAAAATAAAAAAGCTTACGATAGAAAAGAAGAAAAGAAGAATATTCCGGATGAATAATGGAGCGTAATTTAAAGCTTGACTATTTTAAAATGATACTGAGCCTATTGGTTATTACAGTACATAGTCAGCCTTTATTCGATGAAGGCTCTTTAACTGGATGGCTAATATCTAATGGAATAGCAAGGATTGCAGTTCCGTGCTTCTTTATAATAAGTGGCTATTATATACACCGCAAATTGGAGGGTATCAAGCATCTTAAGAGATATCTTTTACACCTTTTAGTAGTCTACATCACTTGGTCGTTAATATACTTCCCTGTATATTATTCATCTATTGAGCCACGATCTCTTATCACGTTTGCTTTAATGGGTTATTATCATTTATGGTTTTTGCCTGCATTAATTTTAGCAATAATACTTCTTGCATTAGGTCGAAAGTTCTTAAAAGAGGACAAGCTGATTCTATATAGCGGAATCATTTTATTTCTGATCGGATATTTAATGGAAAATAGTAATTTCCCATACAGAACCTTCTGTAACGGACTATTTTTTGGATATCCTCTTGTTTCTCTTGGTTACTTCATCTACAGAAAAAATATAACTTTTAAGATCAAAAATCAATTATTATACCCCATCTTAGTAATTAGCACTTTATTTTTACTATTAGAATCCTTCCTAGGATATAAGGAAGATGTGTATCACAATCTATTTATATCTTTTTATTTTATATCTCCGGCTTTGGTGATATGGGCTTTAAATTCAAATAAAAGAAGTAAAGCAAATACATACGTGAGTCAACTGGCTGCGGGAATCTATTATGTTCATATATTTGTATTAACTCTAATTATCCCTTTAACAGAAACGTTTAATATTAACAAATTCCCATTTATAGCCTTTGTTTCAATATTATTAGCTATTTTCATAACCTTTATAAACAAACGAATCAAAATATTTCTATAGAATCTGATGGAGAGAAATGTCACACTAGATTATTTTAAAATACTCTTTAGTATATTAATCATAACAATTCACTTGTATTACCCATATGAAGCTGGGCAATTAAACCTTAGATGGTATATCCCTGAAGGAATAGCCCGAATCGGAGTTCCTTTCTTCTTCTTGGTAAATGGTTATTATTTTGCTAGAAAAATAAATGATACAAAAGCTATAAAAAAATATCTGATACATATACTTATCATTTATACAACTTGGTATATCATTTACCTCAGGCCGCAGATACTCAGAGTAGAGCAAGTCGATATTATTAATGATCTTAGAATTGATATTCTCTTAGAAAAATATTTCTGGGGAATTTTTCATCTATGGTACTTACCTGCTCTATTTTTGGTATACTGATCTTAGTCTCCTTAAAGAAAATCATTAAAAGAAATTCTATCATCTTGACACTTTCTTTAATCCTATTTTTGGTAGGATATATCTTACAGTCGATGGATACTGATTATATCGTTTTCCGAAATGGTCTCTTCTTTGGATTTCCATTCATTGCCATAGGATTTTGTATAAAGAATTTTGACATAAAAAAAATAAAAAATCTGCATTTGATAATTTTATTCATCTTACTCTTGTCTATTTTAGTTATAGAATCAACATATGCCAAAGAAATGTTTTGCAGAAAAGATTTATACTTATCTTTAATCTTTCTTGCCCCTGTTCTCTTTATTTTGATACTAAAGCATTCAAGCTATAAGTCACCCAATAGGTATAACGAATACCTCGGTAGTCTATCTTCGGCAATCTATTTTTCTCATATGTATGTCATATTTAAGTCAGACACTATTTTCAGAGGAATATCCATTGTCGAAAAATTTTTAATTGTTACATTCATATCCATTTTAGTATCAATACTCATAATATTCATAAATAAACGAATCAAAATATTTCTATAATGAAAACATATACAAACGTAAAAGATCTTGGTAATATAGAAGAAGCTATTAAGGAAGCTCTTGAAGTAAAAAAAAATAAATTCGGCTATAAACATCTAGGTGAAAATAAAACCTTGTTGATGGTATTCTTCAACTCAAGTTTACGAACTCGTTTGAGTACGCAAAAAGCAGGCATAAATTTAGGAATGAACACAATGGTACTTGATATCAATCAAGGTGCGTGGAAACTTGAGACAGAGCGTGGTGTGGTTATGGATGGAGACAAATCCGAACATCTTTTAGAAGCAATACCTGTAATGGGTAATTATTGCGACATTATAGGTGTTCGTGCTTTCGCACAATTTGAAAATAAAGAAGACGATTATCAAGAAAAAATACTAAACCAATTCATTCAATATTCAGGAAAGCCTGTATTCAGTATGGAAGCTGCTACAGGGCATCCTCTACAGGCGTTTGCCGACTTGATAACAATAGAGGAGTATAAGAAAACAGATCATCCTAAAGTTGTAATGACATGGGCTCCTCACCCAAAAGCATTGCCCCAAGCTGTTCCTAATTCTTTTGCTGATTTCATGAATGAGGCCAATGTAGATTTCGTTATTACACACCCCGAAGGATATGAGCTTGATCCTAAATTTGTACGCGGAGCAAGAATAGAATATGATCAAGATAAAGCTTTGGAAGGTGCAGACTTTGTATATGCTAAAAACTGGGCAGCTTATCAGGATCCTAACTATGGAAAGATATTAAGCAAAGATATGTCTTGGACAGTTACTAAAGAGAAGATGGCACTTACCAACAATGCTTATTTCATGCACTGTCTGCCTGTACGTCGCAATATGATAGTTAGTGATGATGTGATAGAAAGTCCTCAATCGATAGTTATACAAGAAGCAGCTAATCGTGAAATTTCGGCACAAACCGTGATAAAAAGAATGCTTGAAAATCTGTAGTGTAAACAAGAATAAAAAAGGAGAAGCTAACTATTTAGCTCCTCCTTTTTACTTTTAATATATTCAGTTATTAGAATTTATAACCTAAAGTCAATAATCCTTGGAAAGTATTTACTTTCAAAGCTGATGCTTGCCCTTTATTTTCTATATCAAAAGGGAGTAAATCGCTCTTTTGGCTTCCCATCACAAAAGCTATATCGGTATAGAAATGACGAGAGAATCTATATCCAAGACCATAGGTAAAGTAATTTCTATCACCATCTAAGGTATATTGATTAATAGATCCAACAGTCATTGCTTCATGCTTTCCATCTCTAAATTCTTTTTTCAATGGACTCTGCATCCAAGCATATCCTACACGACCTGAAAACTGAGGTGTGAAACGCACTTCAGCACCAACTCTTAGTGTAGATGCTCCTTTATAATGATTTTTTATCGATTCGTTAGCTAAAGCAATATCTTTTCCATTATCTTCAAATAATCTCATATTATTCGAATAATTGGTATACTCATAGTCTGCACTAATTATAGCTATCTGCCCTAATACTCCGGCCATACTAACCGTCCATTTATCAGGAGTACGCATTCTATAATCATATCTCATTGCCGGCGTAGTTATTCTCCCTTCATACCCACTTAAACTAGATATATTATAATCAAATCCAGCATAATAATAATCTGTCATATTATACCATGTAGGAGAATGATAAGCAACTCCAATCCGGAATTCGTTAATTGGTTTAAGAATAACTCCTGCTGTCACCTGAAATCCGGCTCCTTCCGATTTAAGTTCATTAGACAATGTAAACCCAGTTTTATTATATCCAGCATAGTCCTCATTATAGTCAGAGAATAGATGATACTTTATATCAGTTACCGATAAGGTTAATCCTATACTTAAAAGATCAGAAAAAGTTGTTCCCATATTAAAATCATAGGAACTCACCGATCCTTTTTCTCTAGAATATAAGCTATTATAAATTGCTCCCTGAGGCATTCCTTTTATAACACCATATCCGCCTTCATCATTTATCCCGATCAACCCTGAATTATAGCCAAAAACAGCCATCCAGTCATGATCATAAAGAGGATCATCTCCATTTTCCAGATCCAAATCATTTGGATTTTTTATACTGGTACTGGTATTAGCCCTATGAGCCATATAATGAGCCATAGATAAATTTAAGTCTTTGCCTTCTGTCCTATATTGTCTGTCAAAGTTCTTCAATCTATTATAAGAAAACCCAAAGTTTAATAATGGGGCAACATCACTATTTAGAGGTATAGCTGTGACAAAAGCCAAATTGTCAAAGTTGAATTTAAATTTATCTTTACCTATTTTCCCTACATTTGACGAAGCCTCAGCTTTTGTGTTTTGAAAGTTAAGTGTCGTCACTATTTCTGAACTTCTATAAACTCCGATACCTGCTGGATTTATTGCTATTCCTCCTATATCTCCGCCAAGTGCACCAAAAGCACCTCCCATAGATACTGAACGAGCACTTCCAGTCAAGTCTTCTTGAGATAGTTTAAAAGCATCCATTTCTCCTTGAGCATAGACCGCTCCTAAAGAAAAAAAGAAACAAACAGATAGTAATAAAATTTTTCTCTTCATAATTTCTTAATTTTTATATCTTTAAAAAAGCTGCTTCAATAGCATTCTTTTTGAAACAGCTTTCTTTATATTTATTTACTTTTATAGTAATACTCTATATTTTATCGACCTCTTCCACCTCCAGACGAACGGCTTGAAGAACCTCCCGAACTACGGCTACTAGAACCACTAGAATAACTAGAACTACGACTACTAGAACTACTTGAGCCACTAGAATAGCTAGAGCTAGAACGTGTTGAACTTGATGAGCTACCACTATAACTAGGACGAGAAGAGCTGCTAGAAGATCCGCTGTAACTAGGACGGGAAGAAGAACTACTAGATGAGCCACTATAACTAGGTCTACTTGAAGAGCTACTGTTGTAACTAGGGCGAGAAGAACTACTAGAAGAACTTCCACTATTATAGCTTGGACGACTAGACGGGCGTGTAGTGCTTACATTTCCAGAAGGACGTGTAGTAGAACTATTATAACTAGGACGTGTAGATGGACGAGTAGTGCTTACATTGCCTGACGGACGTATTGAACTGCTTGAATTATTATAACTAGGTCGAGTAGACGGGCGCGTCGAGCTACTTGAATTATTATAGCTAGGACGTGTAGACGGACGTGTCGAACTACTTGAATTATTGTAGCTAGGGCGAGTAGACGGACGTGTCGAACTACTTGAGTTATTGTAGCTAGGACGAGTAGACGGACGTGTCGAGCTACTTGAACCACTATAGCTAGGTCGGTTTACACTAGTATTACTATAAGAAGGACGAGTATTACCGGATGTATATCTTCCGTTACCATATCGATAGTTATAATCTCCTCCTCTGGAGCGTCCGGCTCCACTATAATATACTGGTCTTGAATAATAGTGATTATGGTGATGGTGATATCCTCCATACCATCCTCCTCCAATACCCCATCCCCATGAGTAAGATGGATAGTACCAAGAACTATATCCCCAACCCCATGAATAAGATGGGTAATACCATGGGCTATGCCAGCCCCATCCCCACGAGTAAGATGGATAATACCATGGGTCATACCAACTTGAGTACCAAGGATAATAGCTATTCCATCCCCATCCGCGATAACTGTTATAGCTACCATACAAATCATCTACAACGTATACGTTTATCTCATCATCGCTAGAAATTTTGACACTATTTTGAGGGTCATGAAATTTCACGATCCGATCTGTATACTCGTAGTCTTCATATTCATCCTCATAAATTGAATCTTGAGGCATCTGCTCTTTATCATATATAGATACATTTCCTCTACGGTTATATGCATCAACATCGATATTTACATTACCTTCAGTTTCCATTGTTACTTCACCATTATCTCTAACAACAAGAACTTTTTGATTCGTCCCTTTATTTGTAGATTTATATTGGTTCTTCACTTCTTTTTTAGGCTCTACTTTCTTTGTGTTAGAAGTAGCATAGATGTCATCCCATTCTTCTTGCGCAAAAGCGAAAAATGGAAGAAGCGACACCAGAAACATTAACAGTAAATTTTTACTTTTCATAATCTGCTCTCCTATTATTTAGTTTAAAATCATTATTAATTTGTATTAAAAGATACTGGTATCCATAATCAGTATACCTCTTAGACTAAATTAAACCCAAAAGGTTTAATAATATTACACCCAATAAACAAATATACATTATTATTTTGATTCAATAGTCATATTTATAAATAGAAGATGCTAAAAAAAGCCTATATGTTGCGTTTCGTTATGTTAAAAATTCTAACCACTATCAAAGAATCCCTCCCAGGCTTTTTAATCTATTATTTCATTCAATATAGAATAAATTAAATTTGCCTAGTTTTCTTTTACATTCTATCTTTATAGAAATTTTATCTTTACTTTATAACAATATGAAAACACTTCTAGTTTATGCCCTTTTATTTTTTTCTAGTTCATTTCTTCTAGCCCAGAAACAGCACTACAAGCAAGAAGAAAACACACACAGGATTATTACATATAACATCCGCAATGCCAAAGGATTAGATAACAAAACTGACTACAAGCGAATAGCCGATATCATAGAAAGCACGGATCCGGACATTGTTTCCCTTCAAGAATTAGATAGTGTTACTACAAGAAGTAATGCTGTAGATGTTTTAAAAGAAATAGCAGACATTACCCGCATGCATTATACTTATGCCCCATCTATTTCTTTTCAGGGAGGAAAATACGGGATTGGATTATTATCCAAAAAACGTCCTATATCTTCACGTCACATTCCGTTACCAGGCAAGGAGGAAGCCAGAATTCTTTCAATTGTAGAATTTGAAAACTATTTTATATTCAATACTCATCTATCATTAAAAGAAGATGACAGATTAAAATCAATAGAAATAATCAGCAAACAAGCTGAATTATGCAACAAGCCAATTATATTAACAGGAGACCTAAATTGCGAACCGAACTCTGAGGAGATTAAAATTCTATCTCAAAAGTGGAAAATCATTAATAACCAAAAAGTTCCGACTTTTCCGGCAGATAAGCCCAATATAACAATTGATTATATTGCCGGATATATGGCAAAAGGTGAAGTTTATTCTGTACACCAGAATCATGTACTAAATGAACCTGTAGCATCTGACCACAGACCTATTTTAGCCGACATCAGACTAAAAGCACCTGCTGAAAAAGTAATGAAAACAATGCCTTATCTTCAGAACCCATCAACAGATGAAATGACAGTTATGTGGTCAACAAATGTTCCATGTCGAAGTTGGGTTGAATACGGGACGGATACTTTAAATATGAAGCGAGCACGTTCTTTTGTTGAAGGTGAAATGATGGCAAATAATACAATAAACCGAATAAAATTAGAAAATCTTCAACCAGACACCCAATACTATTACCGTGTAGTTTCTCAGGAGATAACACTATTCCAACCATATCATAAAGAATTTGGGGATACTATAAAGTCTCCAACATATTCTTTCAAAACATGGGGTAATCAACAAAAAGATTTTACAGCAGTTATCTTCAACGACATTCATGACAACTACAAGTTATTCGACAAGCTATGTGATCAAATAAAAAATATCGATTATGACATCGTATTCTTCAACGGTGATTGTATCGCGGATGTACAAAGCGAAGAAAATGCAGTAAGAAGCATCTCTCATTACACTCAAAAGATGAATGGGAGTAACATTCCTACAATATTTATAAGAGGGAATCACGAAACCCGAGGAGCATATTCCATGTATCTGTGGAACTTGCTAGGAAAAGTTGGAGCAGAACATTCATATGGCGGGTTCAACATTGGTGATACCCGATTTACTTTACTTGACTGTGGAGAAGATAAGCCGGACAATCACAGAGAATATTCGGATATGAATGATTTTACCCAATATAGATTAGATCAAGTAGAATTCCTAAAAAAAGAGATTAACTCCAGAGAGTTCAAAAAAGCAAACAAAAGAGTTTTAATCCATCATATTCCAATTTATTGCAAAGATCTTGAAGATTATCATCCATGTAAAGATCTGTGGGAACCAATTTTGAGTAAGACAAAATTCAACATTTCTCTAAATGCTCACCATCACCGTTTCGAATATATCCCTGTCGGTAAATTAGGAAACAACTATCCAGTTGTGATAGGAGGAGGTAGTAATGAAAAAAGTGGAACAGTATCTATCATCGAAAAGAAAGGGGATAAAATGACTTTTAACATCTTAAATGTAAATGGAGAAAGTTTATTAAAACTTGATTTATAATTGCTTTTTGTTGACACTAATAAATGTTATCTTTACGCAATTTTAGAAAAGCTCTTTCAAAACCTAACAATAAATTTATAATATGTCGGCTAATCCAAAGATTAAAAAAGTAATTGTACTTGGTTCAGGTGCATTAAAAATTGGACAGGCTGGAGAATTTGACTACTCCGGCTCACAAGCTTTAAAAGCGCTTAAAGAAGAAGGTATCTATACGATTCTTATCAACCCTAACATCGCTACCATCCAAACTTCGGAAGGTATAGCAGACAGGGTCTATTTTCTACCTGTAACTCCTTATTTTGTTGAGGAAATTATAAAAAAAGAAAATGTTGATGGAATCTTACTAGCCTTTGGAGGACAAACAGCCCTTAACTGCGGAACAGAATTATACCTCAACGGGACACTACAAAAATACGGCGTTCAAGTATTAGGTACATCTGTTGATGCAATTATGGCTACAGAAGACAGACATTTGTTTGTTGAAAAGCTAAATGAAATAGATGTAAAAACACCGATAAGCCAAGCTGTAGAAACGATGGAAGATGCCATTGCAGCTGCCAATCGTATTGGCTTCCCTGTAATGGTTCGCTCAGCTTATTCTCTTGGAGGGCTAGGTAGCGGTATCAGTAAGAATTTAGAGGAGTTTAAAGTGTTATGCGAAAGTGCTTTTGCTTACTCAAAACAAATCTTAGTCGAAGAATCTCTAAAAGGATGGAAAGAAATTGAATTCGAAGTAATCAGAGATAAAAACGACCATTGCTTCACCGTTGCAGGTATGGAAAACTTCGACCCACTAGGTATTCATACTGGTGAGAGTATTGTTGTTGCTCCTACATGTACACTTGACGAAGGTGAGTTGACAATGCTTCAAGAGCTTTCTAAAAAAATCATACGCCACATTGGTATTGTTGGAGAATGTAACGTTCAATACGCATTCAATTCTGTAACAGACGACTATCGCGTTATTGAAGTTAATGCCCGCCTGAGCCGTTCCTCTGCACTTGCATCAAAAGCGACAGGCTATCCATTAGCTTTTGTTGCTGCAAAATTAGCATTAGGATACACTCTAGATCAAATAGGAGAAATGGGAACTCCTAATTCTGCATATGTAGCCCCTACCCTAGATTATTTCATATGCAAGATTCCTCGTTGGGACTTGACTAAATTCTCCGGAGTTTCTCGTCTTATCGGATCAAGCATGAAATCGGTAGGAGAAATTATGTCCATCGGAAAAACATTTGAAGAAATCATACAAAAAGGTCTTCGAATGATAGGTCAAGGAATGCACGGATTTGTAGGAAACAGAGAACTTGAATTCGACGACTTGGATAGTGAACTATCGAACCCTACTGACTTACGTATTTTTGCTATAGCAAAGGCTTTCGAAGAAGGTTATACTATAGAACAAATCAATAACCTGACAAAGATAGACCCTTGGTTTTTAGGCAAACTACAAAATATACATGAATATTCTCTTGTGTTGAAGAAATACAACAAAATAGAGGATATACCTGCTGATGTACTTCAAAAAGCCAAGCATCTAGGATTCTCTGACTTCCAAATTGCTCGTTTTGTAGAAGATCCTACGGGAAATGTAGAGAAAGAATCTTTAAAAGTACGTTCAATCCGTAAGAAACATAATATATTACCGTCTGTTAAACGTATTAGTACAATAGCTTCAGAGAACCCTGAGCTTACTAATTACTTATACATGACTTATGATAGTTCTGAGCATGATGTACCATACTTCAAGAACAACAAATCAGTCGTGGTTCTTGGTTCTGGCGCATACAGAATTGGTAGTTCTGTTGAGTTTGACTGGTGTTCTGTAAATGCAGTACAAACGGCTCGTAAGCTGGGATACAAGTCTATTATGATTAATTATAATCCGGAGACTGTTTCTACCGATTACGACATGTGCGACCGTCTATACTTTGATGAATTATCGTTCGAACGTGTTCTTGATGTACTAGACCTGGAAATGCCTAAGGGAGTGATTGTATCGGTTGGGGGACAGATTCCAAACAATCTTGCTATCAGGCTTCACAGACAAGATATTCCTATATTAGGTACATCTCCACTATCGATCGACAGAGCAGAGAATCGTCACAAGTTCTCGAGTATGCTTGATCAGCTAGACATAGACCAACCTGCATGGAAAGAATTATCCAGTATGGAAGACATACATACTTTTGTTGAACATGTAGGATATCCGGTATTGGTTCGTCCTTCATATGTTTTATCGGGTGCAGCAATGAATGTTTGCTACGGCGCTGAAGATTTGGATAATTTCTTAACTCTTGCAGCAAATGTATCGAAAGAATATCCGGTTGTTGTTTCACAATTCTTACAAAATGCAAAAGAGATTGAATTTGATGCTGTTGCTCGCAATGGAGAAGTTATAGAATATGCAATCTCTGAACATGTAGAATTTGCCGGCGTTCACTCCGGAGATGCAACACTCGTATTCCCTGCTCAAAAAATTTACTTTGAGACAGCTCGCCGCATTAAGAGAATCAGTCGAAAAATAGCAAAAGAATTAAATATTAGTGGACCATTCAACATACAATTCTTAGCCAAGAATAACGAAGTAAAAGTTATAGAATGTAATCTTCGTGCATCTAGAAGCTTCCCGTTTGTATCTAAAGTATTGAAACGTAATTTCATCGAAACAGCTACACGTATTATGCTCGATGCTGAATTTGAAAAACCAGACACATCAGCTTTCGATATTGATTGGATTGGAGTAAAAGCTTCTCAGTTCTCATTCTCGCGTCTACACAATGCAGATCCAGTCTTGAGTGTCGACATGGCTTCTACCGGAGAGGTTGGTTGTATAGGCGATGACTTCAACGAAGCCCTATTGGTTTCTATGATTTCGGTAGGATACAACATACCGAAGAAGAATGTTATGGTATCATCAGGAGACAGTAAATCAAAAGTTGATATGCTAGATGCTTGTAAAACACTTCAAGCAAATAATTATAACATCTATGCTACCGAAGGAACTACTAAATTTCTTGCAGACAATGGTGTAAAAGCAACTGCAGTTAGCTGGCCTGACGAAGAGAAAGATAATAATGTAATGGATCTGATTAGCCAGCATAAGTTTGAATTACTTGTAAACATTCCTAAGAATAATACACGTAGAGAACTTACAAATGGATACAGAATTCGTCGTGGTGCTATAGATCACAACATTCCATTAATAACAAATGCCCGTTTGGCAAGTGCCTTCATTCAAGCATTCTGCGAGATGAAAGAAAGTGATATTGCAATCAAGAGCTGGCAAGAATATAAATAACTTTTTTATACTTAAATAGGAAATAGGCTGTTCTTTTTAGAACAGCCTATTCATTTATATATCAAGACTATAATCTAATTTTAAATTTATAAAACTAAAATATATTTTCTGATAAAAAATATTCTTTTTCTGAGATTAAAGCTTAAATAAATAATTACATTTGCTGCATTTTATAAAATAAAACATGGCGAATACAATTATATTATTAGACTCTCTAGGTGACTGGAAACCGTACTATGAGACTAGCAGCACACATACAGTATCAGATTATCTAAAAGATAAATATTTAGCCAGCGAACCTAACTTAGTTATTAACCTAAGTAATGACTACAGTTACAATTCGGAAGGTTATTATTGTTCTTTACTTGCACAAGCAAGAGGTCATCGAGTAATCCCCGGAGTGGAGATTATAAACAAGTTGGAGACAGGAACAGGTATTCGCTTGGATATGAACTTACATAAACTTTGTTTTCAATGGATACAAAAAAATGCCATCTCTGAAAACTGGTATCTAACAATCTACTTTGGTAAATGTAAAGAAAAGGGTTTAGAGAAGATTGCACAATATATCTTCGACAACTACCCAGCACCTTTGCTACGTGTCTGCCTCAACAACCGACATAAGAATCAGATTGAAAACATACAAGCGCTCCCTATTAATCAATTAACTGAAGAAGAACAAGATTATTTTGCAGACGCTCTTGATAATTTCAATAGAAAAGTTTGGCGTTTGCGTTCACAAAAAAACTATCGTTTCAGTTTAGCTATACTCTACGACCCTGAAGAGAAATTTCCTCCCAGCAATAAAAAAGCATTACAAAAGATTTTGGAAATAGCTCGTAAGATGAACGTATATGCAGAACTTATTACCGAGGATGATCGAATTCGACTAATGGAATTCGACGCTCTTTTTATACGAACAACGACCTCTTTAAATCATTACACTTTCCATCTTTCTCAAAAGGCTACTCAAAATGAGATGGTTGTCATTGATGATCCTCAATCTATCATTCGTTGTACAAACAAAGTCTATTTAAACGAATTACTCAAAAAAGAGAAAATTCCGACACCTCTTGCTATGCTGATATTTAGGTCTAATAACAATTCGTTTGAAGAGATAAGTAGTAAATTAGGAATTCCCTTTATTCTTAAAATCCCGGATGGATCATTCTCTCATGGAATAAAAAAAATATCGAATGAAGAAGATTTAAAAGCAGCATTTTCCATCCTTTTCGAAAGATCTGCTATTTTGTTAGCACAAGAATTTATACCTACCGAATTTGATTGGCGCATAGGAGTACTTAACGGAGAACCTTTGTTTGCCTGCAAATACTATATGGCCAAAGGACACTGGCAAATCTATTTCCATGACAATAATGGTAAAAGCGAAGAGGGCTTAGTCGATACGATCCCTATTTACAAAGTTCCACCTCAAGTGCTTAAAACAGCAATTAAAGCTACATCGTTAATAGGAAAAGGTTTGTATGGTGTAGATCTTAAAGTAGTAAACAACAAAGTGGTTGTAATTGAAGTTAATGATAATCCTAGTATTGATCATGGATTAGAAGATGCTATTCTAGGGGATGAGCTTTACTACCGTATCATCAATCATTTCAGCCAATTGATTGATAAATCATATCAATAAGCAGCATGGATAAATTTATCAATACAAGGCAAGCAACTCTAGCTGATCTGAATCAAATTCTCAAAATTGAAACTCTGTCTTTTGAAAAAGAGAAGTTTTCCAGAGAACAATTTATCTATCTTATTTCTAGAGCTAAAGGTATTTTCTTTGTAGCTGAATTCGATAATTCTATTGTGGGCTATATCTCTTTATTACAACGATCCAATTCTAAAAACCTTAGAATATATTCTATAGCTGTCCATCCTAAAGCCAGAGGACAACGGATAGGCCAAAGGCTTATTGATATAAGCAAAGAGTTTATGAAAACAAAAGAACTAATGTCTATATATCTTGAAGTAAGAACTGATAATACTGAAGCAATAAAACTTTACAATAAGAATGATTTCATTGTCATAGATATTATCCATGGATATTACGGCAAGGGAAAAGATGCCTTTAAGATGAGATTTTTTATATAATCTTATTATAAAAAGCAGCAACTAACTCTTAGAAAAATTAGTCGCTGCTATATTTATAGAACCTTTTAATTATTAATCTTCTTTTATATCAACTATAAGGTGTAGCTCATCTAGTTGCTCTTTATCAATAACAGATGGTGCATCTACCATTACATCACGTCCTGAGTTGTTTTTAGGGAATGCAATACAGTCGCGAATACTATCCAACCCTGCAAATAGAGATACTAAACGATCTAATCCAAATGCCAAACCTGCATGTGGAGGCGCTCCATATTTAAATGCATTCATCAAGAAACCAAATTGCTCTTGTGCTCGTTCTTCTGTAAACCCAAGTGTCTTAAACATCTTGTTTTGCAACTGACTGTTGTAAATACGAAGAGATCCTCCTCCTACTTCCACACCATTGATAACCATATCATAAGCATTCGCTCTCACAGCTCCCGGATCTGTATCAAGTAAAGAAATATCCTCCTCTTTAGGGCTTGTAAATGGATGGTGCTTAGCAAAGTATCTTCCAAGCTCCTCATCTTTCTCCAAAAGAGGAAAATCGACAATCCATAAGCAGCTAAATACATTTTTATCTCTTAATCCTAATTGACCTCCTACTTCCAGACGCAATTCACACAATTGGATTTGAGTCTTTTCTGTTTCACCACAAAGGACTAGAATAAGGTCACCTGGTTCAGCTTGGCAACGATCAGCCCATTTCTTCAAATCTTCTTGATCATAAAATTTATCTACAGAAGATTTCAATGTTCCATCTTCTTCGTAACGAACATATACTAAACCTTTAGCTCCAATCTGCGGTCTCTTTACAAAGTTAGTCAGAGCATCCAGTTGTTTGCGAGTATAACTAGCTGCACCTTTAGCACAAATAGCTCCAACATATTCAGCTGAATCGAATACAACGAAGTCTTTCCCTGTTGTCAAGTCTTTTATTTCAACAAACTCCATTCCGAAACGAGTATCCGGTTTATCCGAACCATAATACTTCATGGCATGTGCATAAGTCATTCTCGGAAAATCGGGAATATCTATCCCTTTTACGACCTTAAAAAGATGTTTTGTCAATCCTTCGAACATATCCAAAACATCTTCCTGATTAACGAAAGACATCTCACAGTCTATTTGAGTAAACTCAGGTTGACGGTCGGCACGTAAGTCTTCATCTCTAAAACATTTTACGATTTGAAAATAACGATCAAAGCCTGACACCATCAATAATTGTTTGAATAGCTGCGGAGATTGAGGTAAAGCATAAAACTCACCCGGATTCATACGAGATGGCACCACAAAGTCACGAGCTCCTTCCGGAGTTGATGCTACTAAAACAGGAGTTTCAACTTCTAAAAACTGGCGATCATCCAAATAGCGACGAGTCTCGAATGCTATTTTATGACGCAATTCCAAGTTTCTACGCACAGGAGTACGACGTAAGTCCAGATAGCGATACTTCATTCTCAGATCGTCTCCTCCATCTGTCTCATCTTCAATTGTAAATGGTGGCACATCCGATGAATTCAAAATTACAAGTTTATCAACTATAATTTCAATTTCTCCAGTTGAGATATTCATGTTTTTACTCGAACGTTCCTGAACTTTACCTGTAACTTGCAATACATACTCGCGTCCAAGTTTATTCGATTGTTCGTATAAGTCAGCATTAATATCTTTGCTGAACGCAAGTTGAGTAATTCCATAGCGATCTCTTAAATCTACAAATGTCATTCCTCCACCTAACTTACGCACTTTTTGCACCCAACCCGAAAGGGTTACCACTTCATTTACATTCGCAAGAGTCAGTTCTCCGCACGTATGACTTCTATACATCTTTTTCTTTTTAATATTCGGTATCTACACACTCCACCTTTCCGTATTCCAAATATGGCTACAAGGCAGAGTAAGTTAGTATATAATAATTTTTCAGTAAATCTTTTTCATTACATCCACAGTCAGGCTATCTATTTTACCTTCAATAGCTGAAACGAATGCTTTAAAATGAGCACTTTCATTGTGCGAATCAATAGCTGCTTGAGATTTCCAAACCTCTATGAAAGTATATTTCAAAGGGTTCTTTATATCTTGATGCAATTCATAAGAAATATTACCTTCTTCGGTATGTGTTCCATCAACCACATTGTGAAAAACTTTTTCTAATTCTTCCTGATATTCAGCTTTTACTACTACAGCTGCTACAATTTTCAATTCCATCATAATACTCATCTTATTTAAAGGTTACAAAATTACTTATTTTATTCTAAGACGACTTAAGTAAACGTCTAAATTTTGAGAATAAAGAAAGCATAAACATACATAATAAAGCTTGTCTTATAAAAATTTGAGACTATTTTTCTTTTTAATTTATATTTGAGAAAGAAAAATTGATATATTTGCCTTTAACAAAACTTTTACAAAACAATATGGGTAAACAAATCGTTTACTTTTTAGATTATAAAACTTTTCAAAATTTCATCAAATAAAAACAAATTAAATGAAAAAGTATTTAGCAGAAATGATCGGAACAATGGTTCTGGTTCTTATGGGGTGCGGTAGCGCTATCTTCAATTTCGGAGTCGGTTCTACGGCTCAAGTCCTCACTGTTGCATTCGGATTCGGACTATCCGTTGTTGCTATGGCATATACAGTAGGTAAAATTTCAGGTTGTCATATCAATCCGGCTATCACACTAGGAGTTCTTCTTTCTAAGAGAATGTCAGGAAAGGATGCCGGTATGTACATCCTATTTCAAGTTATAGGTGCAATCATAGGATCAGCAATTCTATTTGGAATTGTTTCTTCTATCGATGCTGGATCAGCTTCTTATATAGCTCAGGGAGGAGCTTTTGCTACTACGACAGGAGCAAATGGACTTCAACCCGGAGTTAGCCTTGCAGGAGGCTTAATTGCTGAGATTGTATTTACATTTGTTTTTGTATTAGTTGTCCTTGGTACTACATCTAAAGGTGGAGCAGGAAACTTTGCAGGATTGGCAATCGGTCTTACACTAGTACTTGTGCACATTGTATGTATTCCTCTTACAGGAACATCTGTAAACCCTGCACGTAGTATAGGTCCTGCAATCTTCCAAGGAGGTGAGGCTCTTTCTCAACTTTGGATCTTTATAGTAGGTCCGTTTGTAGGAGCAATTCTAGCTTCTTTAGTATGGAATGTGGTAGATACAGATAAAGAATAATTCACATAATTCGTACAAAATAAAAGAGTTCTATCTTCTCTGATAGAACTCTTTTATTGTTAAATAACCTTTCTAACATTGTCTATTACATAAATTTATCCTTTATTTGCATAAGTATAAAATAATAACCACAAAACATTAAAGCCTATAGAATAGACATTACTCTTTGAACCTTTAAACATATAAGAGATAATGGAAGCATTAACATCCATGACCGACGAGCAGTTGGTCAAAGATTATTCTAATGGCAACAACCTTGCTTTTGACATCTTATTAACAAGACACAAACAAAGCTTGTTCAACTACATTTACTTCACTGTACGGGATAGAGAGTTGGCTGAAGACATATTTCAGGAAACTTTTATCAAGACCATTGTAACAATTAAACAGGGACGCTATACCGAAAACGGGAAATTTCATGCATGGGTAGCACGTATAGCACACAATCTCATTATCGATCATTTTCGTCAGGCTAAAAGCGAAAATACGGTATCGAATGATGAAACGACAATTGATTTACTCAACAATCCTTCTTTATGTGATGGAACGATAGAAGATGATATAATAAAGATGCAGATTACCTCTGACATCCGCAAACTAATATCTTATCTGCCCGATTCGCAAAAAGAAGTCCTAGAGATGCGTTATTACCAAAATTTAAGTTTTAAAGAGATAGCTGATCAAACAGGTGTCAGTATCAATACTGCTTTGGGACGTATGCGCTACGCCATACTCAATATACGTCGTATGGCTGAAGAAAATAATATCATCTTAACTGTTTGACACAGCAAAAACAAAAGGCTTCGGATCAACACCGAAGCCTTATTTATTATTTCAATATATTTTCAATCAGAGCTAATTCATCTGAAGCAAAATGAGTATTATCCGTAGCTTTTAAATTATCTTTCAATTGATTGAGAGAACTCGTTCCGACAATAACTGATGTAACATGCTTGTTTTGAAATTGCCAAGCTAGAGCCATTTCAGCGAGTGTTTGCCCACGTTGTGCTGCCAGGTCATTTAATGCTGAAACTTTTTTAATTACTTCTGTCGTCACTTCACTTTCTTGTAAAAATCCATGCGCTTTATGAGCTCGAGAATTTTCAGGAATACCATTCAGATATTTAGTCGTCAATAATCCCTGAGCCAGTGGAGAGAAAGAAATAAATCCTACACCATATTTTTCATTCAGAGACATATGTTCTTTCTCTGGAGTTCGTTCCAGCATGCTATATTTATCTTGATAAATAAGACAAGGTACATGCTGACTCTTCAAGATTTCATATGCCTCGGTTAATTTATCAATTGGATATTTTGATATTCCTACATACAATGCCTTACCTTGGCGAACAATATCAATCAAAGCCTGCATAGTTTCTTCTACAGGCGTTTCCGGATCATAACGATGAGAATAGAAAATATCAAAATACTCCAAGCCTGTTCTTTTCAGACTTTGATCGATACTGGCCATTATATATTTACGAGACCCTCCATCTCCATATGGTCCATCCCACATCAAATGTCCGGCCTTGGATGAAATTATCAATTCATCTCGATGTCCTTTCAACTCTTTAGCTAATATTTTTCCAAAGTTAATTTCAGCACTACCCGGAGGCGGCCCATAGTTGTTGGCCAGATCAAAATGAGTTACACCATTATCAAAAGCATATTGAATCATAGAAGTAGCAACATTAAAATCGTCTACATCTCCAAAATTATGCCATAAGCCTAGTGAAATTTCGGGAAGACGAAGTCCACTATTACCGCAAAGATTATATTTCATGATAGATTTAATTAATAAATAGATACAATAAAATTAGTCTTTATTTTTATTTTAAGGAGCATTTAAGCAAAAGAATTATCGATAGTGAATAGATATAATAAAACTAAATCCATTACTCATAAATTTAAATTACTCGCTACTAAAAGCTATCTTTGTTTTCCGATTTTTACTTTTATGAACGAATTACTAAATCTACTTAATAACCAACAACGTGCAGCCGTAGAATACAATGATGGTCCATCTTTAATCATTGCAGGAGCCGGCTCGGGTAAGACACGTGTACTAACATACAAGATAGCCTATCTGATGCAGCAAGGCTATCATCCTCAGAGCATTTTGGCGCTAACGTTTACCAATAAGGCTGCTCGAGAAATGAAAGAACGTATTGCCCAAATCATAGGATGGCAATATGCTCGCTATCTGTGGATGGGAACTTTCCACTCTATTTTCTCGAGGATATTAAGAACCGAAGCTGAAAGAATTGGTTTCACTTCCAATTTTACAATTTTTGATTCAGCAGATTCTCGTAACCTTATTAAAACAATTATCAAACAATATCAACTCGACGATAAGGTGTACAAACCTGCAAAAGTGCAATCAGTTATCTCAAACGCGAAGAATGCTCTTATATCGCCGCAAATGTATGCACAGAACAAAGAGTTGGTAGAGTATGATCAACGTGCTAAAACTCCGGTTATCAAAGATATATATAGGGAATACAACAATAGATTGAAAGCCTCGAACACGATGGATTTCGATGACCTTTTATTTTATACAAACTGTTTATTCAGAGATCATCCCGATGTTTTAAAATCTTATCAAGAGCGCTTCCAATTTATTCTAGTAGATGAGTATCAGGATACAAATTTTGCTCAATATCTGGTAGTAAAACAACTTGCCGATGCACATCACAAAGTTTGTGTTGTAGGAGACGATGCTCAAAGTATATATTCTTTCCGAGGAGCAAATATTGATAATATATTAAAATTCAAAGAGGTCTATCCTGAGGCTAAGCTATTTAAGCTAGAGCAAAATTATCGTTCAACACAAAACATAGTAAATGCAGCTAATAGTCTCATTAAACAAAACAGCGGACAGATAAAGAAAACAATTTATTCCGAAAACGATGAAGGGGAACGCATCGAGATAGCAAGCGCATTTTCAGACTTCGAAGAAGGAGTAATAGTTTCGAATAAAATATGGGATATCCGACGAGAAACTAAATCGTCGTACAGCGACTTTGTTATTCTTTACAGAACCAATGCTCAATCGCGTATATTTGAAGAGGCCTTGCGTAAAAAGAACATTCCATACAGAATATATGGAGGACTATCGTTTTATCAACGCAAAGAGATTAAAGATGTGATCGCTTATTTCCGTATGGTTGTCAATCCTTATGATGAAGAAGCTTTCAAACGTGTTATAAATTTCCCGACAAGGGGGTTAGGTGCCACGACATTAAATAAAATAGCTGATGCAGCTCGATTGCATAATGTCAGTCTGTGGGAAGTTGCAAGATCTCCTCTAGATTATAATCTCAATATTAATGCAGGGACAGCAAAGAAATTAAGAGACTTCTGCGAGCTTATAGAAAGTTTCATTCTTGACCTTAGAAACCTTTCTGCATACGAATTAGCCACCAAAATTGTAAAGCAAAGCGGGATAGCTAGTGATGCTTATCAAGATCAGACTCCTGAAGGTATGAGCCGCCAGGAAAACTTACAAGAGTTATTGGGTGGGATTCATGAGTTTTGTGAGAGTAGACAAGAAGAAGGTATAGAAGGAATCGGACTTATCGACTTTTTATCTGAAGTATCTCTTCTTAGCGATCAGGACACAGACAAAGAAGCTAGTGAAGAGAAAGTCACGATGATGACTATACATGCGGCAAAAGGACTAGAGTTTAAGAATGTCTTTATCGTTGGTTTAGAAGAGGACCTCTTCCCTTCTGCAATGGCTAAAGATGAATATAAGGGTCTGGAAGAAGAGAGACGTCTTTTTTATGTAGCTATAACAAGAGCCAAACAATTCTGTATGATCACTTATGCAAAAAGCCGTTTTAGAAATGGACAGATTAATGCATGTAATCCAAGTCGATTTCTAAGAGATATAGACACTTCTTATCTCAATGTTAATGCAGGTGTTATCTCAGGTTTGTTAGGAACATTCAGCAGGCAGGATATACAAACAAAAGACACAAGTAAATATTCAGGTAGTGCCACTCAGCGAGTTAATACTCCGCAAAGAGAAGAGCCTGTTATACAAAGAAGATCTAACTTTGTTAATGCAAAGAATGCTACACCAAAAGCTTCAGCAGGAACAAATAGTAATGAGGTTAAGATTGGTGCAATAATTAAGCATGAACGCTTTGGGGTTGGAAAAGTAACTGCTGTTACAGGAGATATTGATAGCAGAAAGGCAACTGTTGAATTTGAAAACTCTGGAATTAAACAGTTATTACTTAAGTTTGCAAGATTCGAAATTATAGGATAAAACAATAGTGCCCTAAAATTAAAAAGGATATATCAAAGTTGATATATCCTTTTTCTTTTATTTGTGCGGCTTATTACTTTCTGTCTCTCAAGACTTCACCTTTTATCGTCAAACGGTATACAGTATCTGCAACATTTGAGAAAACGTGAATATCTTTACTAAATGTACCCGGACGTCCTGTAGTAGAATAAGAAACTTTGATTTTTCCTTCTTTACCCGGCAATACTGGTTCGTTTGTATATTCAGGAGTTGTACATCCACAACTAGCTTGTACACGTTGGATCAAAAATGGAGCTGAGCCTATATTTTTAAATGTGAATTCGCAAGTCACAGTTTTAGAACTTTCTGCAACCTTACCAAAATCGTGAGAACTTTTCTTAAATTCTACTTTTGGTTCTTTTTTTGCACTTTGAGCAACTACTAAACTAGTTGATAGCACCAAAGCAAATAATATAAAAACAATCTTTTTCATCTTAGCAATTCTAAATATTTACACTAAAAAATGTAGTTCTGACTATAGTTTTGTTATTAATCTGTTCTACAAAAATAGTAATAAAAAATAATTTATTCGTCTTTTTATAACATTTTACATATTTTGATCATATGGTCTCCGCTATAGATACCCACTCTAAATATATATCCAAAGCAACATCGGCTTCGTTTCTCCCTTAAACAAGGCATCCAGTTTCCTCATCAAATCATCATTTATCACCGGGCATCCCTGACTCCAACCTAGAGGTAAATGATGTGGATAAATTTCTTTACTTGGCATAGGCGTATGAGAATGAAGGACAATCCACCTTTTGAAAGCATTGTTGTTTGTCTTTTCCAGACCATGCATCTTGTAGTGAACATTTATTCCCCATTTGCTGTAAGCCCTCGCTCCTACTCTATATTTGCCTAATGAAGAACAATAGCTTCCTTCGACATTACTAAAAACCGGCGTCTTTTGGGTGCTTTGTTGACCATATCCATGACAACACAAGCCTTCATATTTTACAGTATCTTTCTTAAAGTCCCATACAAAGAAACGATTCTTTCCGGAATGAATACTAAAATCGATTAAAATACAATAATTCGTATTCATACCTTTCTTTTCACTATATGTTTTAGCCGTATCAGCTTTCGCTCTGAGACGTGAGAGAAGAGCCTGCCTCTCGATCAACTCTTTATCGACCCGTTCTCCTTCTCTCTTATTTTCAGCAGCATTTCCACACATCGTGAGTAAAGGAATAATAAATAGAAATACTAAAAAAACAGACCTTCTCATTACTTATCTTTTACTATAATATTTATTCCTTTTGTATGCGAAATATACTCTGGTGCGTAAAGACATTGTATAGTCGTTATTCCATTAGAGTATTCTCCACTACGATTTACATAGACCGGATATTCCAAGACATAAGTTCCTTTTGGTAGATGGTCGAAATAATAATTAGTCGAAGCATCTCTCGGTGTTTGGTAATAAATCAAACTATTACTCCACTTAATGCCTGAGATTGTTTGCTCTGGTTCGAAACAAGAAGCACGCATATCTTTGATATGAACAAACTTCATATTCTGATCTACTCGTATTGTCAGTCTGATCATTACTTTATCCCCGACTTCCAAGGTACTACCATCTTTTAGGAGCACCAATTCTTTGCCTGTATTCGATTTTTCTTCTTTAAAGAGTTGCTTCTCAATATTCAGATCTCCTTTTTGCTGTTCTATTTTATCTAGATCTTCATAATATTGCCAGTATAAAGCTCCGTAAGAAGGTGTAGGTTTGGAAGTTTCAATCTCAACCTTGCCCATTTGGTTATTGATTTCTGATTTATTCCAAACTTGCTTGAAGTAACCTGTACCCGTTTCTTTATTTCCCGGATCAACTACAATATTTCCAATCTTAATAGAACTATTGTTCTCACCTGAGAACCAATCAGAACCTGTACTCAACAACATGCTTATAGCATCTATTGTAGCATGAGTTGATTCCCATATCTGAGTCTTTTTCTGAGCCAACAACCAACGTTTCATCGCATCCATTTCAGATTCAGATGCTCCATTTTCTTGTAAAGCCTCCATCAGAAATAAATGAGTTGACACTGCCGACATCGACATAAATACATTACCTCGATTGTTTGGCCAATACATACCCAATTTATCATTTTGAACAGCATGTTCTCTTATCGATTTAACAATCTTATTGGCTAACTCTTTTTCTCCGTTTCGGTTTAAAACAATTGACAAGATAGCTCTTTCGTACAAACCAAATTTTGTCCAATTCTTACTAGCTACTGTTGTATAAAAACGTTCGGCTTCTCTTGTCTCCTGAGAGATTGGAATATCTCTATAGTAAGATCTTACGTATGCAAATTCTAATTGGTTCGTTGAGACAGAAGTTATTTTCTCCCAATCTTTATTGTATTTCTTCAATTGATTGAAATCTTCCAAAATCTTACTGTCTATATATTTCAATCCATCCATTTGCATCCGTTTAATAGATTCGGGATATTCTACCTTCCCTACTAATTGCAACTTTGCGTATCCATAAAGAATATACTGTGTTATACTGCGGCTAGGATACATATCTTTATACCAGCTCCAACCACCAGTATTGTTTTGCAGTTCTTTTAATTTAGCAGTAGCTACATCAGTCAATTGTTTTGAGTTGTTCAAATCGAATAACAAAGAAAGTCGATGCATTTGATCTTCTTCTGTCTGAGCATCTAAAACCCAAGGAGTTTCTTCGAGTAAGACAGTCTTTAGCTCTTCATTTTTATTTAACTTTGAGAGCAATGTTTGTTCATTACCACCTCTGTTTGTCCAATTTTTAATCATTGCAGCCACTTTAGGATATTGCTTCACAATTGATGCACCTAAGGTATTTACATAATAGCTGGCAAACCAATTCACAGCATTCTCATTAGTAGGATTACTTATCACCGGTAGAGCCTGCACAGCATACCAAGCAGGATTAGCAGCATACTCTAAGGTTAGTTTATAGTTTTCTAACGAAGCTGATTTTTTGTTATATAATTTATCAAGAACAAAAGTCTTAGATCCTGCTTTTGGCATATCAATTGGCAGACTCTCTGTTACCAGCATTCTATTAGATAACACAGCCAGGACATGCTGTTCTCCATCGCTGAATTCATTATTTCCGGCAACAATACGACAACCAATCATCTCTACATTTTCAGGCACATCAAAAGCCCAATCTACCGAAGTTGATGCTTCTTTTTCAAGAGAGAATGTTTGTTTTTGATTACTAATATTTAAACTGATTAGCTCTTCTGTCATTGGGTCAAAGAACTCTATTGAGACTTCTCCAGATAGTTGTTTTTCGGACAGATTGGATATTTTCGTTGAAATGCTCGTTTTATCTCCCTGACGAACAAACCGAGGCATATTCGGAGTCACCATCAATTCCTTCTGACTCAGAACCAATTTTTCTAATGTACCCACTTTACCTTCTTTGTTATGAGCTAAAGCTCTGAATCGCCAAGTGGTATTACTTTCGGGAACGGTGAATGCGATTAAAGTCTCGCCTTTTTCATTCGTGCGTAAGGATGGATAGAAAAATGCTGTCTCTGCAAAATTCTGACGTATTTGAGGTGCTTGTCCGGCACTAGTCTCCGGCATAACAGGAGCTTCGTCAAAAGCTACACTTTCGTCTGCAACTAAAACTTCATCTAATGCGAAACGCCCTGCACTTTCAGCAGAATTTACTCCTCTAAGCATAATATTTGCACTTGATTTTGTCATAGCTCCATTTTCTTGAGCAACAACAGCAGTTGAGCCTACCATAGCTCTTGCTAAACGTCCACCAAAATATCTATTTCCTCCAACAGAACCTGAATTATCAGAAAATAATCCTCCTGACAGCTTTGCATCTCTATAATAATTCAGATATCCATACCAGAATATTGCATCTATAGATCTATCTATCGTTTGTAATCCATTCTTTTTTGTATCCAGTCTGAAGTATTTAAACACGTTTTTATCATACCTAGCAAACTGAAAGAATACAGGATAAACATATTCTTTATATATCTGAGGATAGTGTAGATTCCACGCTGTATATGGATAGAGTTTATCCAACGATGTATCGTACATAGAAGCTAATATTTCAGCAGATACCGCATTCGAAGTAGTATCTTTTACCGAAATAGTCCAAGTCTCTTCTTCTCCGGGACGCAACTTATCACGAAAGACTTCCAGTTTGACATTCAATTTACTATCCTTTTGTTGCTCTTCTTTACTTAGAGAAATACTTTGATTATATAACTCTCCTTCCCGTACAGAAGTCAAAGACATTTTTATACCATCACCATATTCTTCTTTGTACGGAATAGTAAATATATGGTTCGAATCATCCAACTTAATAAATCTACTCTCGAATGTTTTTTCATTATTCGTCAGTTGATATAGGACATATGCAGGTTTATCTGTCGTTCCGTAAATAATTTCTACAGGCTTGTTTCCAAATTTAGTATTCTTCTCTATTAGCCATTCGTGAGTCTTAATGGGTGGCTTCTTATCTTTATAAGAATAAAGAACAAAGTTTTTATCTTCTACAATCTCATTTTTCTTATCATCATAAGCCTTAACTTCCAATCTATATTTTCCGGAAGGTAATACCTTCATTCGCTCCGCAATATCTTTTTGAAATCCGGTTGTAAATGTACCATTCAATGCTTTACCTTGGATAGAATCCTCATCATTCAGCTTGTATAAGGTATAGGTTCCTGACGACTCTATCTCTTTAGATTGCAAGTTTTGTGCTGTAATCTCGAATTTATATTCGCTTGTTTTCTCAATCTGCTCTGGAATATCGATATTAATTACCATTGACACATCACCTACAGTAAGCGAAAAAGTATTGGACTGAGTTTCTCCATTAACATCCGTAACGTTTGCTGAAATACTAAACACATACAAATTTTTACTCTTACGTCTGAAAAGAGGACTATTCCCATCTCCCGACTCAGGAGTGAAACTTATCTCGAAAGATCCGTCCTCTTTCGTTTTCACTACATCATTCTTTATATGTGTTTTACTTCCCGAGCGCCAAGGCCAAAGACTGAATTGTTCTCTGTAGATTGAATATTCTACATTTGCATCTTGCAGACTTATTCCTGAAAAGTTCTTAGCAAAGCCCTTTATCGTTACTTCTTCTCCGAAAGTATATGTTTTTTCTACTTTATCAAAAGTAATTTCAAATGTAGGACGTTTATATTCTTCTACCTTTAAATATGCCACACCTTGTTCAACTTCCAAACTATAGCTTCCAAGCAAGCCTGTTTTAGGCAGGACAAAATTATCTGATACAGAACCAAACTCGTTCGTACGTAACATCTTTTCAGAGACAACTTCTCTGTTTGCATTGTATAACTTAGCTGTCACTTGTTTATTCGCCACCACAGATGAGTCTTTTCCTAGTACAATAGCTTTGAAATAGACTGTCTGCCCCGGACGATATATATTTCTGTCTATCAAAACAGTAGATGTCAATAGATTCTCTTGCGTTGTATTTTGCACATTCCATTTATATTTTTGAGCAAACAACCTTTCACTTTTAAGGTTTGAGTCATTGCCAAGAGCTACTTCATAGACTATATTATCTTTATTATCAGCGTCTTTTTTATAGATAACTTGCCCTATACTATTTGTTTTAAGCGTAGATAGTAGCTTAGCTTCTTCGTTGTAGTTATCTGTGTATATCTTTACAGTAGCACCTTCTACAGGCTTTCCGGTTAAGTAATCTACTACAAATATTTCAAATTCATCCTTACTGCTATTCCTTGAAAAGGAAGATAATCTGGAAACTATAAAATCCAATCTATTTTGTTTAGATTGGTTATATTCATTTTTTACATCTTTTAGTTCATCCTCTACCAACGAACTAAAGACATAACGACCTATAGGTAATTTATCTAAGTTAACCTTTAGAGTATCCGGATTATATGTTTTTTCAGATACAAGATCCAATGCATAATTCTTGATTAAACTAAATGTACTGTTATCTATCTTATATAAATTAAAATTAGGCTGAATCGCTGCATTTTGAATATTCTGATGAATAATGCTTAATTCCATTTTCTTATCGGGGTAATACAAATCAGCACCAACAATATTCAATTGAGGTCTCTCTAAAGAATTCAATCTTTCTTTAAGAATATTAATTGCATAATAGCCAGGATATTCGTTAATCCCTTTCGTCAACCAATTATATATGCGTTCATTTCTAACGCTTTCTCCTTCATCTGTATAATTAAAAGAATCTACTATTTTTGCGATTATTTCTACAGAAGTTTCATCCTTCTTATATTCTTCATATAATTTGATATACGAATTTGTCACCTCTTCGTCGGAGAAAGAATTTGATAGGTCGGCTAAAATGCTTACTCTATCAATATCTGTCAGAATAATAGTAGGAAGCAGGCTACGATCTCTTAAATCTTTCAAATAGTCACTATAAAACTGAAATATAATAAACCGATTATCATCTCCAGACTTGATATCCAACTTGAGATATTCATCGGCTGGCACAGCTATATTCTCTGCTTTAAGATTGACTTGCGGCAAATCAAATTCTTGATTTTGCATACGCACTAAGCCTTTACTAATCTCTATTGCACGCATCATCAAAAAGTCATACAATGTAGGATAATATTTATCAGATACTGTTCCTAATTTTATAATATCATAATAATCTTTTGATTTGTACCTTTTCAGTTCTTCCCCATTATCCACCGAAAGTTTTAGATGAGATATAACCTTTTCTTTAAAGATATTTGGAGTCCATTCTTTTATGTCTTCAGGAACAAAATCTGATAAATTTGTCCGTTGATTTATATTCCAACTATCAGCCTGATAGTAACTCATGTATAATTCGGCAAGCATTGAGTGCAAAAGAGCTTTCTCCTGCTCTTGATCTGTTGCATTCAATAATTTTTTAAAATCCTGGAATATTGTTCCCCGGTTTTCAATATCAATCGCAGCTGCATATTTATGAATATATAAATATGCCTTTATGGCTTGTGTTATATTTTTATCGGCTATTGCTCTGTCAAGTATTATATTTACTTTTTCGGTTGCAGACTGAGGCAGGCTTTCTTCTTCCAGTTTGGTCACCTCCTCCCATTCTTTATCGTATCTGTTATTTGAAGTTTGTGCTGACATAGTTAAAATGCTTAAAAGAAATACTAGACTAGTAAAGAAATATTTTTTCATATCTTGAAAATTTATTGTGCTATTATTATATAGATGCAATAGAGGAGAGAATTCTCTACGAACAAAAGTTAAATTATCGAAATTACGTTTTTATTTAGCCAGGTACATACCCAACCAAACAGCTCCGAGTCCGACTACACAACTCAGTACTACATAAACAATTGCCAAGGGTATTTGGTTGTTATTTATCAGAGTTAAGGTTTCATTTGCAAAGGTTGAGAAAGTGGTAAATCCGCCACAAAACCCTGCAATAAGCAAGAATCGAAGATTATTTTCGGGGAAGAGGGTTGTAAATATTCCAATACAAAAACAACCTAATATATTGACAATAAAAGTAGCTACGGGGAAAGTAAAGGTCTCAATCCTTACAACAAAGTAGGATGTAAGGAAACGGACAACGCTTCCAACAGCACCACCTGTAGCCACTAACAAAATCTGCTTCATCAACATATCGTCAAAATTAGAAAATTATACTTAAATACAACTTTTATTCTTCAGTTATTGTTTAGTGAGAATATGATTAACCGATCTTAATACAGTTCGTTTGTTCATTTATAAAATTATCTTTGTTTCTAATTTACATTTACTCTTTGGTTTATTATTCATGCAAAACAGAATACAATTAATCTTCATTATACTTTTCATATCATTATCAGTTCAAGCTCAGTTTGCTATTCGCAAACAAGTCGCAATGCCTAAACCTCCCGATTCTACTGATATAGCTCACTATTCGCAGAAAAAAGGATGGCTGGCTACATCTAAAATTGTTGGCATGAATATGGGATTATGGGCTTTTGACAGGTATGTTCTGGAAGCTGAATTTGCCTATATAAATATACATACAATAAAAAAGAACCTCAAAAAAGGCTTTGTCTGGGATAATGATCAGATGGGAACAAATATGTTCTTACACCCTTACCATGGTAGTTTGTACTTTAACTCGGCAAGGTCGAACGGATACAACTTCTGGGAATCAGGAGCTTTCGCCTTTGGAGGAAGTGCCATGTGGGAGCTGTTTCTTGAGAATGAGTATCCTTCTATTAATGATATCGTTGCTACTCCAATAGGAGGTCTTGCTTTGGGTGAAGTCCTGTACAGAGCTTCTGATTTAGTGTTGGATGACAGATTAACGGGAGCTGATCGATTTGGAAGAGAATTTTCAGGCTTTCTGATAGCCCCTACACGAGGATTAAGCCGCATAATTAGTGGTGACGCATGGAGAAAAAGACCTACAAGCGGAAAACAATTCGGCGTGCCTGACGTCAGTGTAGAAATAGCGGCCGGAGTTAGAGCACTTGAGTTTAAAGAGCCTATTTTAGACAAGGGTGTAGGAGCTGCTATTGATATTAATATTGAATACGGAGATCGCTTCTCGTCTGAGAACGAGAAGCCTTATGATTATTTTACTTTCAAAAGCAATCTGAACATTCACAGTTCTCAACCAATTCTCAGTCAACTCAATATAGTGGGTAGACTATTTGTCACGGATCTTGTAGAAACAGAAAAAGACTTCCTTAGTTTAGGATTCTATCAGCATTTCGACTATTACGACTCTGATACTATATCTAAAACATCGGGCAAAATCCCTTACAAATTTTGTACTCCGGCCTCTATGGGACTTGGCTTTATATACAAAAGCAATAGAACCAAACGATTTAGTTTTGATGCTTTTTTACATACAAATTTAGTTCTGCTGGGAGGATCGTTAAGCGACCATTATGTTGTAGATATGCGAAACTATAATCTTGCCAGTGGCTTTAGTTCTAAAATAGGATTCAACACTGCATACAAAGACAAATTTAGCATTTCGGGCAATTACGAAGTATATAGAATGTTTACATGGAAGGGATATCCTCAAGATATAGATTGGAGTACAATAGATGTGCATGAGTTCAATTATCAAGGAGACCGTTCGCAGGCTATACTTCATGCAATAAGCCTTAGAGCTGACCTCAAGTTAAGGAAGCAACTCTATTTGAGTAGTATATTTTACAACTATACCCGCGACACGAACTATCGTTATTTTGATAATGTGTTTTCCCAAACTTACGAAAGCAGGCTCATGCTCACTTACAAATTATAGTACAATATGATTATTGCAGAAGTTCCATACACCGAAGTTTTAGAATTAAGGCAGCAAGTAATGTATCCCGATAAGGATATAGAATTTGTAAAGCTTCCTGATGACACGGAAGGATTACATATCGGAGTATATGAGCAAGGGGTACTCATTTCTGTCATGTCTTTATTTATGAATAAAAGAGAAATACAATTCAGAAAACTAGCAACCCTAACAGATATGCAGAAAAAGGGCTATGCTTCAGCTTTGATGAGATGGCTGATTAATTATGCCAATGATATAAAAGCTGAAAGGATTTGGTGTAATGCTCGTGTTAATGCATCTGACTTTTATAAAAGATTTGGTTATCAAGATACAGATGTATGTTTCTCTAAAAACGGCTATGATTATATTATAATGGAAAGAAAAATATCATAAAAAAAGCGGAATCATAAAATGACCCCGCCTTCTAAATATTTTATCTATTAGCAACTACAGCCAGAACCGCAGCCACCTGCTTCTCCATTACTTCCACAGCCACAGCCTGAATCTTCTGAATCACCGCAACCACAGCCGCCTGATCCACAACCACAACCTCCCTGAGGAGCAAACAATGCAGCTATTTCTTCTGGAGTAGATTCTCTAACTACAAGTACTTTTCCTGTGAAGTTTAGAGTTTCACCAGCTAAAGGATGATTGAAATCCATTCTTACAACATCTTCTTTCACTTCTACTACCGAACCATTCAAACGGTTTCCGTTAGTATCCATCATAGGAACAGTATTGCCTTCGAAAATAACTTCTTCGTTCAACTTTCCATCTTGTTCAAATATGTTGCGAGGTAGATCAACCACTGCTTCATCATCATATTCGCCATACGCTTCCTCTGGAGTTAGTACGAAGTCGAAAGAGTCACCCTCAGCTTTTCCATCTAAGTTTCTTTCAAAAGCCTCTAGCATAGAGTTCGTTCCAAAGATAAATTCTAGTGGAGTTTCAGCTGTAGCTCTTTCCATCAATTCACGCTCTTCGCCTTCTCCGACATTAAGATCGTATGACAGAGCAACAAATTTATTTGTTGAAATTTTCATTTTGTATTTATTTTAATTTATTAATCAAGTCTATTAAGACTACTTTATTTTATTATTACTATACAACAATAACTATGCCTAATTTGGCCAACACTACCAATATCAAATTTTATCAATAGCTGCTTTTAGATTATGCATTGCTTTTTCTACGTTTGCACGAGGTGTTCCAATATTCAAACGCATATATCCTTCACCTCCTGCTCCAAATATAGAGCCATCATTCAATGCCAATTTAGCATCTTTAATAAATAACGATACCAAATTAGGCTGAGACAAGTTCAATTCTCGGCAGTCTAACCATACAAGGAAAGACGCTTCGGGAATCATTGCTTTTATTTGTGGAATATTTTCTTTCAAATAATTATCTACGTATTTTATATTTTCCCACAAATATTCCTTGACCTCGCTTAACCATTCTTTACCTTCGTTATAAGCTGTTTGAGCTGCCAAATAAGCAAAGATATGCCCTGATTCTAATTCGCTGCTTGACAGATATGCATGAAATTGTTCTCTCAATTTATCATTCGGAACAATCGAATAAGAACTTACAATACCTGCAATATTGAATGTCTTGCTCGGCGCCATAAATGTTATGCTATTTTGTTCTGCCTTATATGAAACACTTGCGAAAGGAATATGTTTACTTGGTGCGAATGCTAAATCAGAATGTATCTCATCCGATATAACCAAAACGTTCTGTTCATAACAGATATCAGCTATATCAATTAATTCCTGTTTAGTCCAAACTCTACCTCCCGGATTATGGGGATTACATAAAATCAAGAGTTTACTAGCAGATGTTATCAACTTTTTGAGTCCTTCAATATCCATCTTATATTGACCAGCCTCTAAAATCAAGGGATTGTCAACTACTGTTCTATGATGCAAGGTAGGAACAATACGAAATGGATGATATACTGGCGGTTGAATAATTACTTCGTCATCCTTTTCGGTAAAACAGTCCACAGCAAAAGCAATTCCTTTTACTATTCCCGGTATAAAAGATATCCATTCTTGTTTTATCTTCCAATCGTGATAGTTACCAACCCAGTTGATTATAGAATTATAATATTCTTGAGAAGTTTTAGTATAGCCAAAAACGCCATGCTTAGCCCTTTCTATAATAGCTTCTGCAATTGCCTGAGGAGATTTGAAATCCATATCTGCTACCCACATAGGTATAAGATCTGTACTCCCGTAGCGTTCTTCCAGAGCATCAACCTTTATAGCTCCGGTACCTCTACGCTCAATTATTTCATCAAAGTTATATTTAGACATAGCTCACAATTTGGGCATAAAGATACTCAAATCGGTTTATTTTGCAGTTTATTATTAGAGTTAAGTTTGTATAAGATAGAGATTATTTATAGTGGTCACACAATATCTATCTTAGATCTTAGCATAAAAAAAGGATACTATCCGTATCCTCTTTTTTGTATCATTATAATGTCTTTACAAGTATTGATCGTCGTATTTCAGGCTTCACTTGAAATACTCGTTTCTGCATTCCATCCCAAGCTTCTATTACTAAAGTATCCTCACCTTTATCATTGACATATTTCTCAAAATTATATAAGTATGCAAATTGAGCCATATATTTAGATTTATTCAATTCTTTAGCTATATCCTTATAATAGGCCACGTTCCAGAACATACAATCCGGATAACCTTCTGCATTTGTAAAACGCGTCTTTTGATCTCTGTAAACCATTGTCTCTGCTACAAAATTAAGGTACCCCTCAGACAATGCATCTCTGGTATGTTCAAATTTTCTATTATTAATTTTAGTTATTACATATCCCGGACGAATTCCAGCATTGTAGGCAGGAGAACCCATATCCACATCCGTTATCGTTTTTAAGTCATCAGCATCAAAGTACAAACCTGTATAATTGTATTTATTGAAGTCTACAGAATATGTAGCCTCTGAGCGAGGTGTTGTATACGGTAATTGTTTAAGCATCAAAGGAGTATGAACTCTTACATATTCTTCCAACGAATACTTTGAAGATAAGTGATCTTTCATATTACAATCCCAAATTTGCACCAAGTTCGGAGCATCGATGTATTTTCTATCATAAAAGCTAAAACCATATTCTACAATGTACTGACTTACATTGTCCTTATTAGGGTTAGTATAATCAACAATTGGTAATGCCACCATTTTTTCCAAATCTGCATCATAACGCAACGAAGCTGCTCTCGCATTAGGATTCTCAAGTCCTGTGAATTTAGGATTCGGACCATAGTTATAATATGCTTGAACTATAATATCCGGATCTTTAGTATCTCTCACTAGTCCTTTAGCTTGAAGTTCTTTATCTAGAAGAGCCGTTATCTGAGCATCTATTGCCGGAACGGGTTTTCCGTCTTTATAAAAATCATATGTATGATAATCTGCAAAATCAGCGTCCTTACGCGGAGTAATAGTCAGAGGAAGAGAAAAGACTTGCTCGTTTGTATTTTCCAGACTATAAAAAGAATATATTTTAGAAAGCTCTTTTTCATTCACTGAATTTGTAGCTACACATTCACGATAAAGCGTATATTCTTTAAAATATGTGTTCATATTTCTTATCGTAAAAGTAACTGTCGGAGCATACATATCTCCGAAAAGCCAGTCTGCTATAGTTTGATTATCGCGCAAATAAGTAGCTTTGCCATTTATTTCCATTATAATATCATTAACTTTTATTCCAGCCTTTTCTGCAGGTGAGTTTGGTTCAACGCCTGTAATTATAAGCTCACCATATCCCCAGTTCGCATTGTCACTCACTTCGAATGTAAATCCAAAGTAGCAATTCTTGTTATAACCTTGTGAATGAATATTATTAGCTATAGAAAAAAGTAATGTAAAGCAAATAAGCAATAGTTTCTTCATATTATGAGTAATTTGAAAAATGAGGGAGCAAAGATATAGTTTTTTTATTAATCTTATACTTTGTAATGAGCTGTTTAGAAATCTATTTTTATTGTATTATGTCATTTTAAGGTTTAGAACTAAATATTTTTTGAACAAGAGCCCTTACTACGAGTCTGCGCAAAAGGGCATAAGGAAGTCTTTTCGGATAACATCTAATCAGATTTTTTATTAATATTCTTTTCATATAAATGTGTATCTTTGTAGTAGTTTTTAAGAACAAATAAAATTAATATATAAGATTATGTTTTCAGGTATTGTAGAAGAAGCTGCAACAGTTGTATCATTAGTTAAAGATGCCGAAAATCTTCACTTGACAATGAGTTGCTCGTTTACGAACGAACTAAAAATAGACCAAAGCGTAGCTCACAACGGGGTTTGCCTTACAGTTGTAAACATCGAAGGAGACACGTACACCGTTACTGCTATAAAAGAAACTCTAGACCGTTCAAATCTTGGCTTGTTAAAAGTTGGAGATAAAGTCAATCTTGAACGCAGTATGCTAATGAATGGCCGACTAGACGGACACATCGTACAAGGTCATGTAGACCAAACTGCTAAATGTGTAGAAATAAGAGAGGCTGATGGTAGCTGGTACTTCAAGTTCGAGTATGAATTTGACAGAGAAATGGCTAAAAAAGGCTACTTGACTGTTGACAAGGGTTCTGTTACTGTAAACGGTGTTAGCCTGACAGTTGTATCTCCAACTAATAACACATTTGAAGTTGCCATTATTCCTTATACATACGAACATACCAATTTCCATCAACTAAAAGTTGGAAGTGTGGTCAATCTCGAATTTGATATAATTGGCAAATACATAAGTCGCATTACGCAACTATAAAATGACAAAAGACGAATTTTACAGTTTGGTCAAAAGACGTCAGAGTACACGTAAATTTGACACCGAACGGACTATAGACAGAGAGATAATCAATCGTATTCTAGAAGCGGGAAGATTATCTCCTTCTGCATGTAATGCACAACCTTGGCATTTTATTGTTGTAGACGAACCCGAACTAAAGAATAAGGTTGCCGATGCAGCATCTGCCCGACTATTGGGGATGAACCATTTTACAAAACAAGCTCCAGTACATATCATTGTTGTGGAAGAAAAAGTAAACTTATCGTCAGGTATAGGAGGAATAGTAAAAGACAAACATTTTGCTTTTCTTGACATAGGAATTGCTGCCGCTCATATTTGCCTTGCTGCCGAAGCGGAAGGATTAGGCAGCTGTATTTTAGGATGGTTTGCCGAGTCTAAAATAAAAAAGCTACTTAACATTCCTGATAATAAACGTGTTGTTTTAGATATTGTTATTGGTTATCCCGCACAAGACTTACGTGAGAAAAAAAGGAAGCCTTCTGACGAAGTTATTTCTTACAATTCTTACAAATAACTCTCAACATTCATCCGATATGAGGTATTGGATCTTTCTATCCATATTTTTGCTTGTCACCATTTGGTCCGGAATAGGAGCTTATGAAGTCGGTCTATGGTTTCTCGAAGCAGGTATGTGTCTTGTAGGAGTGGCTATATTAGTCTTTACCTTCAAAAAGTTTCAGTTCACCGACATGACCTATATTTTTATCCTTATCCACCTCATTATCCTTCTTGTTGGTGCTCACTATTCATATGCCAGAGTTCCGCTATTCGATTGGATACAGGAGGTATTTAATCAGAGCAGAAACAATTACGATAAAGTAGGACATTTTGCACAAGGGTTTATTCCCGCTATGATAGCAAGAGAACTATTAATAAGACTTGATGTTATAAAAAAGAAATCATGGATACCTTTTCTTGTAGTCTGCATATGTCTGGCCATTAGTGCTGTTTATGAACTTATAGAATGGTGGGTCGCACTCCTTTCCAAAGATGGAGCTGATGACTTTCTAGGAATGCAGGGATATGAATGGGATACGCAGTCTGATATGTTTTGTGCTATGATTGGAGCTATATGTATGCTCCTATTTTTCTCTAAACTCCAAGACAAGCAGATTCACAAACTAGAGAATACAAAAAAGGATTGAACAAGAAAACGTTGTTTCGTTTATAAAATATGACTCTCTCTCAAAAACAACAAGGGCATCTTATCATGCTCTTCGTTATGACGATATTCGGATTGAATATTCCAATCAATAAGTACCTTTACACCGAGGGCTTTCTTTCTCCTATGGCAATGACCCTGCTACGCATGGGCTTTGCAGCTACTGCTTTTTGGTTCGTTTCTCTGTTTACAAAGAAAGAGAAAGTTGAAAGAAAAGACTTACTGATACTTTGCATTGGAGGTCTTAGCGGCATGTTAATTAATCAGAGTCTGTTTGCTATTGGCTTAGGACAGACCTCATCGGTAGACGCTTCTATTATCACAACAAGTGGCCCTTTGTTTGCTATGATTTTAGCAGCCATTATATTGAAAGAACCAATAACCTTCAAAAAAGCAGGAGGAGTTGTCGTTGGAGGAGCAGGAGCTATATTTTTAGTCTATACGAGTAACAATGTAGCTAGTGCTGGCGAAGGGTCTGCTCTATTTGGAGACCTTTCTGTACTTGGGGCTCAACTTTTTTATTCCTTCTATTTGGTAATCACCCGCCCATTATCGACAAAATACTCTCCTATAACGATGATGAAATGGATGTTCTTATTTGCTGCAATAATCGATTTACCTATCGGGTACAAGTATGTAATGGAAGCCCCATTGTTTCAACAAACCGATATCACTCCATTCCTTTGTCTAGGATTTGCATTGATAGGGGCAACATTTATCACTTACCTGTGTATTCCTTTAGCCCAACGAAGAATAAGACCAACAACTATTTCTATGTACAACAATCTTCAGCCTTTAATAGCATCAGGTGTTGCAATATCAATGGGGATGGATCGGTTCACAATGGAAAAATTAATTGCGGCACTACTTATTTTTGGTGGCGTATATCTAGTGACTGTTAGTAAGTCTAAAGCAGACTTGGATATAGAAAAAGTAAAAATTGAAAAATAAAGTGTAATTTTGTAGCTTAATTATATTGACATGATGAAAGTTATAAAAATCATCTTCTTACTGCTAATTATACCAATGACTTCTTCGGCTCAGTTGATCGGAGTAGGTGCCCAATATGCGGATGCAAAAGGAGCTGGCAATGCAATCCAATTTGCAGCAAATGCATCTTTTCCAGTTTGGCACAAGAAGAACTCATTAAATATGTTTATAGCCAGCGGAATAGATTATACAGGGGGTAGTTCTCCGGTTGCAGGACTTAATATTAAACCCCTACAATTCACTTCTTATATAAGTGAATCGCTGTTCAATAATTTTCCGGTTACAATATTGGTTGGATGCGATGCCGGTTATCTGTTTAACTTCAAGCATGGTAAAGATGGAATCATTATATCGCCGAATGTTTATGTTGATTACAAAAGTTTCTTTGTAAAAACTGGATACGACTTTAATGTAACAGGTAATAGAGAACAATTTTTCGTCCGATTTGGTTTAAACTTCGGACTAGGTACATTTAAGATGTTTGCGAAAACACGAATAAGATAACAAACTCTCTTTTTATGAAGAAAAGAGGTCTTTTAAATTTATAACATACAAGTTCTATTATAATAAATGAAAATTGCTGCATTAGTTTCAGGAGGTGTTGACAGTTCTGTTGTTGTACACCAACTAAAAGAACAAGGCTATGACCCTACAATATTCTACATCCGCATAGGGATGGAAGACGAACAAGGATACATAGATTGTCCTGCTGAAGAAGATATCGAGATAACTACATATATAGCCAAGAAATATGGTTGTAAGATGGAAGTTGTTTCATTGCATGAAGAATATTGGGAAAATGTAGTTAGCTATACTATCGAAGCTGTGAAAAGAGGCTTAACTCCCAATCCTGATATGATGTGTAACAAGATGATCAAATTTGGCTGTTTCGAACAAAAATGGGGACACGAATTTGATAAAATTGCTACCGGTCATTATGCAACTACAACCGAATTGAACGGAAAGACATGGCTTTCTACAGCAAAAGATCATGTAAAAGACCAGACTTATTTTCTGGGACAAATAGACTATTTACAAGTATCTAAATTAATGTTTCCTATCGGCGACCTACTAAAAAGCGAAGTACGAGCAATTGCGGCTCTGCAAAACCTTCCTTCGGCTCAACGAAAAGATAGTCAGGGAATCTGCTTCTTAGGCAAGATCAACTACAACGATTTTATTCGTCGCTACTTAGGTGAGAAAAAAGGTAAAATTGTAGAATTGGAAACAGGCAAAGTTCTTGGTAGTCACGATGGCTATTGGTTCCATACCATAGGACAACGAAAAGGTCTAGGACTAAGTGGTGGACCTTGGTTTGTAATCCAAAAAGATACAGAAGAGAACATTATCTATGTTTCTAATGGTTATGATCCGGAAACACAATACGGCAAGGTAGTAAACTTAGCTGGCTTCTCTTTTATCACCGAAGATATATGGGGAAACTTTGAGGGTACAAAAGATATAACTTTCAAAATACGTCATACACCAGAGTTCACCCAAGGTCGTATTGAGAAAATAGGCGATCTTTTCAGAATCCATTCTGACGAAAAAATACAAGGCATTGCTGCCGGACAGTTTGGTGTGGTATACGATTCTGCATCTAAACTATGCATTGGTAGCGGAATGATAGCAAATGAAGGTTAATTAAAAAACAATAATCTATACCACTATTATGTTCCTTTTCAATGATCTTGCACAAATAGAATTTGTTGATATTATCGAATTTTTAGGGACTATCGCTTTTGCTATCAGCGGAATCCGCTTAGCATCGGCAAAACGATTCGACTGGTTTGGAGCTATCGTCGTAGGCTTTGTCACTGCTGTTGGAGGAGGAACATTACGCGACCTATTACTCGATGTACCCATATTCTGGATGCAGACAAGCCGCTATATATGGTGTACTTTATTTGCGTTTATCTTTGTTCTTCTTTTCCGAAAATATCTGGTCCATCTCAACAATACAATATTTTGGTTCGACTGTATAGGACTCGGACTCTTTGTTGTAGTAGGATACGAAAAAGCTCACGCTCTTTATTATCCGGTATGGGTATGTGTATCCATGGCTACAATTACAGGGATTGTAGGAGGAATTATTCGTGACATTCTTATCAACGAAATTCCTATTATCTTCACTCAAGAACTCTATGCTATTGCCTGTATATTAGGAGGTATTCTTTTTAGTATTTTACTTTATTTCGGAGTAGAAGACATCGTCATAGAAGTATCTACTGCAGTCTTTGTTGTTGTAGTCAGAGTAATCGCAACCAAATATAAGCTTAGTTTACCAACCCTGAAAGGAGAAGATTAAACAGATACTCGGGCTCAGTAAACAATATTATAAGTATAAATAAGTTATATTTGTATCTATATCAACAAACTTGATTTGAAGAACTGTTTATATTATATATTGACTTCCATTATCCTTCTGCCTCTATCCTACTCTTGTAAACAAGTAAAACTGGAAGATGCTGATGAGAAATTTGCGCAAGGTGAATACTTTGTTGCAGCCGACATGTATCGTACAATATATAGAAAAACATCCCCTAAAAAGAGGGAACTAAGAGGTGAGGTTGCACTTAGAATGGCCGAAAGTTACCGTTTAATCAATTATCCGGTTCGTGCAAATGCAGCCTATGCCAATGCCATAAGATATAAGGCAGAAGATAGCACCATGACTCTTCAATATGCCCGTTCGTTACACAAGGCCGGAGATTATAAATCGGCAGCAAAGTATTATGAAGAATTCTTAGAAATACAACCTGATAATCAGTTTGCACTAAATGGATTAGAAGGGACGAGGGTTGCTCCTGACTGGAGAATAAACCCTACCAAATATACGGTAAAAAAAATGGGATTATTCAACTCTAACAGAGCTGAATTTAGTCCTATGCTATTACCCCCAGATTACGATCAGGTTTATTTCGCATCCAACAGAAAAGAAGCAATAGGTGATACCATTAGCGGTATAACCGGAGCAAAACTGAATGATATATTCATGTCCAGAAAAGATGAAAATGGAGAATGGATGAAACCCGAACATGTAGACTCTCCCGTAAATACAGAATCGGATGAAGGTACTGTATTCTTTTCTTCCGAAGGAGGATCTATGTATTATACTCATACACCGTTAGCCGACTCGATTACCAGCACATATCCGCGCATCTATATATCCCGTCGATCAGGAGGGGCTTGGAATGCTGGAACTTTATTAACTATAAATAAACAGGACTCAACCAGCGTATATGCACATCCTACAATAAATTCTAGCGGACAGTATCTCTATTTTGTTTCTGATATGCCCGGAGGATACGGAGGTAAAGATATATGGCGGGCAAAAATGGTTGGAGACCTTGTAGAGTCAATAGAGAATCTTGGACCCGATATTAATACCGCTGGTGATGAGATGTTCCCTTATCTTAGAAATGATTCTACTCTCTATTTCTCTTCGGATGGTCATATTGGTATGGGAGGATTAGATATATACAAAGCACAATTCCATAGCAGTCTGAACAGATGGACTATCGACAATCTTAAATATCCGATAAATTCTCAGTCTGATGACTTTGGTATCACTTTCGAAGGAGCAAATGAGCGAGGTTTTTTCAGTTCTAACAGAGGTGATGTTAAAGGCTTTGACCATATTTATTCATTCGAATATCCAATCATAAAAACAAATATAGAAGGATATATTGTAGATACTGATGACGAATTTGTTATAAACCCGACTATCAGAGTAGTGGGCAAAGACGGTACAAATAAGAGATTTCCTGGAAAGATTGATGGCACTTATACATTAGATGTAAATCAAGGGGTAGATTATGTATTCTTGGCAAGTGCAAAAGATCATTTGAATACGAAGATGTCTTTGAGTACATTAGAAATGGATAAAGATTCCACTTACTTTGTTGATTTTGTATTGACGCCTATCAATAAACCCGTTGTACTGGAGAATATATTTTACGATTTCGACAAAGCAACATTGCGTCCAGAATCTAAAGAAGGTTTGGATGAACTGATTGACCTGTTAACCCTAAACCCAAATGTAACAATTGAACTTTCGGCACATACCGACCGAAAGGGAAGCGATGAATACAATCAGTCTTTGTCACAAAGAAGAGCAGAATCTGTCGTAAACTATCTGATAGAAGGTGGAATAGCCAAAGATAGACTAACAGCAGTAGGCAAAGGCAAAAAAGAGCCAAAGAGAGTAACAAAAGCTGTTGTAAAGAAATTTGATTTTCTTGAAGAGGGAGCAGTTCTTACCCCTGAGTTTGTAGAACAACTAACTCCGGAACAACAAGAAATGGCTGATCAGGTGAATCGTCGTACAGAATTTAAGGTTCTTAGTGTAACGTATAATTTAGAATAACTATGAGATTAATATTTACATTACTATTTGTAGTTATATTTTCGGCTCAGGCATTTAGCCAAGAGTTGAACGCCAGACTTACAATAAACACTCAAAAAATTCAATCTGCCGACAAAGAACTTTTTTCTTCATTAGAAAAAATACTGAGCCAGATACTTAACGAACAAAAATGGACTAATCTGACATACTCCAAAAATGAACGAATCGACTGTACTTTTGCTATTACAATAAACAAAGTATCGGAGGGCAATAATTTTGAGGCCGAGATGCTAATATCCTCGCGCCGCCCGGTCTATAATTCATCCTATGTTACAACCCTTTTCAACTTCAAAGATACTCAATTCGAATTCAATTATATGCTAGGACAACCCCTAGATTACAACAGTTCATCGATTGAAAATAATTTGATTGCCGTTATTGCCTATTATGCAAATATAATTATCGGACTTGATGCTGATTCTTTCTCTTCGAATGGGGGGAAACCTTACTATGCAAAAGCTATGGAGATAGCCAATATGGCTCAATCTTTAGGCTCTAAGGGATGGGAACCTTTTTCGGGAAGGAATTCGAACAGATACGATCTTGCTATGGCTCTGACTGAAGAAAGTTCGAGCAACTTCCATACTATGTTTTACAAATACCATCGTTTGGGACTAGACGAAATGGCAGCTAATTCATCGCGTGGTAGAATAAGAATTATTGAGTCTGTCGACGAAATACAGGAATTAAAAAAGAACAGACCTAATTCGCCTCTACTTACAATAATCTCTGAATCAAAAATAGATGAAATAGCCAGAGTAGCTTCACAAGCTACAGCGGAAGAAAAACAAGGACTAAAAAAATTACTTACTCAGCTATTTCCAGCAAAAGGAAATATTATCAACACTATTCAATAAGCAGAATTCTATTTGCAATAAGATAAAAGTTCCTCTATATATTCAGCATTTGCACCTAGCTCTTTCGCTTTCAAAAAATCTTCTTTCGCAAACTGCTTGTCGTATTGAGCCAAGCGAATTTTTCCTTTCAAGATATATACCTCTGCTGTATTGTAACCTAACTCAATAGTCTTTTTCACATCATCTAAGGCTTTCCCTAACTTATCAAGCTCCATATAACATTCAGCTCTGTTTAGATAAAGTTCTGCTACATTTGCATCTTTATAAATAAGATAGCTATACACTTCTTCAGCTTCTTTCCATTCGCTTCTGCGCTTCATTATAGCAGCAAGACCAGCCTTAGCTATTAAGTTGTCAGCATCTAGTTCTAACATCTTTTCAAAGTCTTCTTCTGCCGCCAGTAGATTCTTCTGGCTTAGATATATTAATCCTCTGCGATGCAATGCTTCTACATCTACAGAGTTGGCTAATAACATTGTATTATAGTCAGTCAGAGCATCTTCAAATCTGTTCATTTCACAATACAAAGCAGCTCTATTGTGACGGATAAATGCACTATTCGGATATTTCTCTATTGCTACATTATAAGAGATAAGAGCTTCTTCTAGTTTTCCTAAATTCCGCTGTATTGTACCCAAGTTTACCATCAAAAGTATATTATTGGGATTTCCCGGCTCTTTTCTCAGAGCGACTTTTATTGTTTGCTCTGCAGCTTCAAAGTCTTTATTTTCGGTAAGTTCGAGAGCTTTATCAACTATTTCTTCATATGTTTGGCCCGAAAGTGGAGACAATATCATTATAGACAACAAAAGAAGAAGTATATTTTTTTTAATCATAAGTATGTTTTTATTCAGGGAGCAAAGTTACACCTAATATAACCGGTTTAAATAAAACATATTATCTAAAAAGGATTAAAAGATGTGAGAATATATTTTATTTAGAACGGATAGCCTACAGCAATATGCCATGCTACATTCTTACTGAATTTATGTGGCTGAAGAATTGGCCACCTTTTCGTATTTGGATCATTTGATGGATCATATGCTTTCCATCCACAGTCGAGACGAAGAAGCACATAGTTGAAGTCGAGACGAAGACCTAAGCCCCAAGCAAAAGCAATCTCTTTGTAGAAACTATCTAGCTTAAAGACTCCACCTTCTTGCTTGTCATACTCTCTGATTGTCCATATATTACCGGCATCAATAAAAGCTGCCAATTCAATAATCCAGAATAGCTTACTACGATATTCGATACTAGCGTCAAGTCTAATATCCCCCGAATGATAATAAAAATTATCACTATCACCAGGAATATCACTTGGTTTAAAATAATAAGACCCTGGTCCTAATTCTCTCACAGGCCATCCTCTTACACCATTTGCCCCACCCGAAAAGAATCGTTTTTGAATTGGAATCTGCTTACTGTTTCCATAAGGAAAAGCGATACCTCCTCCTAACCTCCAGGCAATAGAGTTTTTCTCATCCACCTGATAAGTCCTGCTATAGTCGACTGTTCCTCTTAAGTATTGTGCATAATTTGTTCCGAACACTTGTTTCGACCCTAATGAGTCTGATTCAACCCCTCTCAAAGCTGTAGCTAAAGAAAGAAGATTCCCTGCAGTTTCTACCGATGCTCGTAAAGAATAGATTGGTCTATTGCCTCTAGTTGGGCTAGTCGCATTTGTTCTAGAAAAAGTATAACCCGAGCTTAAAATAAAGTGGTCGTTAAAACTGTACTGTCTTGCCGACTCAGATAGATTTGCATAAAACGTACTATCAAGGCTTCCTTTAGGTAAATGAACATAACTTACATTTATAAAATCGAATATATGTCTATTCAGAGACATTCTTCTATCCTGCCATATATATCTTAACCCTGCGGAAGAAACCGTACGGGTAAACATCCCCGGGCGTCTTTGGTATGTATAGTTAAGATTCAATTGAGTAGAAGCATGAATATTCCGTCTGAAGTCTTTCTTCAAGAAAGGGAACATAAAACGAGGAAAGGTAAGGGAGGCCTCTCCCCCCATCTCAAAGTAGTTATCTTCAAAATTTGCGAAATTAGAAGATTTCCCTGATTTATAAGCTCCAGCCTCATAAGCCCCTCTAAGTTTTATATTAAATTGTTCAGAGCCTCTGAATGCATTTCTATGTAAATAGCCAACTCCGGCACCAACGCCAAACGCTCCTCCGGAATTTGTTCCTTCTACATCCCAGGATGCCCCTTGTCTTTTGTCTGGCACACAAGTAATAACACAACGCAATTCGGCAGGAGATTCATATTCCCACGAAATATTCACATTTTTCAGAATACGTAATTGAGATAAGGCACTATACGTAAGAGAAGTCATGTTCTCGTCATACATAGTCCCGGGGACAATGTAACAGCTACTTAGTATTATATGGGGTTTTATATATTCACCTCGTTGTCCATAACGGATTACATAGCCATTTTTCTCATAAGTAGAAGACTCTTTATACAAGCTTAAATCTCCATCTTCAATAGGATTATAATCCACATAAAGTTCTACACTTTTTACTCTATATTGTTTATGAGGAGTATTGATAACTTTGCCATCAGGAGCACTAGCCATAAAAGGATATAGCGACAGGTCTAGTCCTACATTATGTTTTCCTAATGTTGTATCAGCCTCAAATCCTATATATTCTTTATTAAAACCATAGTACCCCAATCGTCTGAATTCAGATGTAATACGATCTCTCTCCTGATCCAACATATCTAAGTCAAACAATGTACCTTTTTTCACTAAGGAGTTACGATATAGCAATGTATCTAAAATACGGATAGATGCCAGACTATCGGTTTCTAATACATTGGGTTTCTTCAACAAAGACAGCATCCGAGTAGGCAACATCGGATCGCCCATAATACTATCGTCTACAGCTATTTTGTAATCATCTATACGATATGGTTCTCCTACTGCTATATTATATGTAACATCTGCTTTCTTATTATGCAACTTTACCTCAGGAGTTACTTCGGCATCCAAATAGCCCTTGTTTGTCATCAATCGTTTCAGGTCAACAACTGTCTGATGCAACATCGTGCTATCATATATTACGGGAGGATCTCCTGCATTACGCAGTGTTCTGTTCACCCACTTAGTAGTATCTTTCCCTGATAGACTATATATAAAAAGGGGCAGTTTAAATATGGCAAATGTTTTATAATTAGGCTTTTGTTTTATATGCGGTTCCATCTCATAAGATGGCAGTACTTTCTTATCACTCTTTATAGCGGTACTCGATAATAAGTACTCACCTTCGGGAACAAACTTAGTCATGCTACACGATTGCCATATTGCAGCACAAATAAGAACAATAATAAAGATTAATATTTTACACCTCATTGAAAACGAAATAAGCCCTTTTTACGAAATGAATGACAAATTTAGGGTTTTAATTGTTTCTTTTCGTAGTTTTGTTGTAAAAAGAGCTATTAATTTATTCAATTTTCACTTATAATGAAGATACATCACATTGCTATATGGGTGAACGATATAGAAAAAGTAAGAAATTACTACATAAAGCATTTTGACGCTTCATCAAATGAGCTCTATATTAATCAGGCTACAGGATTTAGTAGTTACTTTCTTCGCTTCGATTCAGGATGCCAGATTGAGATCATGCACCGAATTGATATTCCCAAAAACCTGAACGATACTCTCAAGCAACATCTGGGGTATATACATTTAGCAATAGAAGTAACCTCAGAAGAAAAGGTGGACGAAAAAGCTAAAGAATTATCACAGGCCGGCTACCCTATCTTAAGAGGACCTAGAGTTACAGGAGATGGATACTATGAGTTTGAGACACTAGACCCGGAAGGCAACAGATTAGAAATCATCTATAAATAGAAGTACATGAGTTTAAGTAAAAGTAAACTAAAATATATTCGTTCGTTAAAGGATAAGAAACACCGTACCGAGCATGGTACTTTTGTGGCAGAAGGGAATAAGTTAATAGCAGACTTACTTCCTCACATAAAGTGTCAACTACTTGTAGCTACGCCTAATTATCTACAAGGCATAGATACATCCCTAGCGGAAGAAGTTATTGAAGTTAAGCAAGATCAGTTGGATCAAGCAAGTTTTCTTCAAAATCCTCAACAAGCTATAGCTGTCTTTTATCAGCAAAAGTCAGAAACGGAGATAAACCTGAAAGAAGACCTTATTCTTGCCTTAGATGGAGTACAAGATCCCGGTAATTTAGGTACGATTGTACGTGTTGCCGATTGGTATGGAATCAAACATATAATTTGTTCGAATGATACTGCCGACATCTACAACCCCAAAGTAGTACAAGCTACAATGGGAGCCATTGCCCGTGTCAATCTACAATATACCGACTTAGAATATTTTCTAAAGGAGAGTAACGAATATCCTATCTATGGCACTCTTTTGGATGGAGAGAATATGTATGAGCAGCATATAACCTCCAATGGCATTATAGTGATGGGAAATGAAGGGAATGGCATTCGTCCCGAAATAGCCAAACTCATTACAAAGAAACTTTTTATCCCAAACTATCCCCTAGGGGAATTAACCTCCGAGTCGCTTAATGTATCCATAGCTACAGCTATAGTTTGTGCCGAGTTTAGAAGGAGAGTTTTTTAATTCTCAATAAGGATATATGCCCAATAATGGGAATCCTCTGTTACAGGGCATAAAGGGAGATAGCCCTTTTGTATTCTACCCCCTTCGAGAGAAAGAGGATGATTATTTATATTCTCTTGATGGCGAGTAAATATATCACCACTCTTTGCACTAAAGTCTATTTTAAACATGCCTTTAGATGTTGGATCAACATACCTCTCGTATAGCTTAGTAGCCAAGTACCCCATATTGTAACGCATGTTGATTTCAAGACAAGGATGGAGCTTATATTCCCCATTTTCTTTATACAGCATCATATCTACACCAATGCAACCCTTATAAACAGGGGCATATTTTTCTTTCAGAATCAGTGTTAATTTTTCTTGTACTTGCAAGAGTACACCTGAAGATATTTTACAGGTCAATTGAGCTATTATCTCTTTTTGGCTCATCAGATAATTACCTAAGTATGAACCTTTTGCGTTTGTAAAAAATAAAGAATACCCCTCAAAAGATATATCTCCCTGATTATCAACAATAAACTCCATTGCAAAATCCATATCCTTTTCCAGTACCTGTTCAACTGATACTGCCCCCTGCTTCTTGAGAATACCATGTAGAATCTGTTTTTCGGTGCGAGTTATCCCCGTCTGATGCAACCAAAGCAAGCCCCTGCCTGAAGATGAATAAGGAGCTTTAGCCAATAACTGAGAGGAAGATATATTTACAGTTTCTTCAATCGTCTCTAATTGAGTATGAAACTGAGGTATTATACTTTTAGATATTCCTTCAACAGTATCAATAAGCTTTATTAAGCACTCTTTAGCAGTTTCTCTACTATGCAATAACAAGCATTCTCTTTCCCAATCGGGTATAATACAACTTGTATCGCAAATGCTTCTCATATAATGAATAGCCTGAGGTGATATTCCCCACAACACAACTTCTTCATTCTTATAATCCCTTATACTTGTTGCATCTATAGGTTTCGGCAAGAGTGGAAATTGTTTAGATATGGCTGGATAAAAGTCTTCATATTCAGTCAATGATTCCACCAATACCACATCATTCGAACTTCCATACCAAGCCGGAAGAAACGACAATTCCCTCTGCATAGCAACCACATTAGCCGGTGCCGTGTAGTATTTAGACGCATTCAGTACAGCAGTCTCATGACCTGGATTAAAGTATAGAATTGACATATTTTTCAGACAGCAAAATTAACTATTTAGTTTGTATTTTCGCTAATAAAAGAAAGCATTTAGAGTGTCAACGAGATAGACCTACAAAATAGACCATATAGATATATCAATAACAAATATCTATTTGATTTATCACCAAAAGGAGATTATATTTGTATAAAAATAAGAATCATATAATATAACATTAAACAAAAAAAATCTATGTCAGTATTAGTAGGTAAACAAGCACCGGTTTTCAGCACAAGCGCTGTAATCAACGGAAATGAAATCGTAGAAGGTTTCTCATTAGAGCAATTCAAAGGTAAAAAATATGTAGTATTCTTTTTCTATCCTGCAGACTTTACTTTTGTATGTCCAACAGAAATTATCGCTTTCCAAGAAAAAATGGCTGAATTCGAATCTCGCAACGTAGCAGTTGTTGGAGCTTCAACAGACTCAGCTTTTTCGCACTGGAAATGGTTACAAACAGAACAAAATGATGGTGGTATCAAAGGAGTTAAATATCCACTTGTAGCAGACCAATCTCTTATGATCTCTTCTGCTTACGATGTACTAGCCGGATCATTTGACTATAACGACGAAGGTCAGGATATTTTTGTAGGAACACCTCAAGCTTATCGTGGTCTTTTCCTTATCGACAAAGAGGGTGTTGTACGTCACCAGGTAGTGAACGATATGCCTCTTGGTCGTAGCGTAGACGAAATCTTACGTCTGATCGACGCTCTGCAATTTACAGAAGAGTATGGCGAAGTATGCCCTGCTAACTGGAAAAAAGGAGATAAAGCACTTAAAGCTACTCAAGAAGGAATCTCTGATTACCTTTCAAACAAATAAGAGCAATTTCATAATAAGGGAAAATTTTTAAAGATTAATTAAACTTTAAAGCTCGCAAAAGCTGCAACTAATCATGTTGCAGCTTTTTTATTTTCGAAACTTTAAGTATACTTATCCCACAATCTTCTATCCCCCTTTGAGTTTCAGCTAATAAATTCGTACCTTTGCAGCCGATTTTAAAACCACTTCGTAAACAACAAAGAATGATAACAGTTTCTAATTTAGGTATTCAGTTCGGTAAACGTGTATTATTTCAAGATGTGAATCTTAAGTTTACCAGCGGCAACTGCTATGGTATAATAGGTGCTAATGGTGCAGGAAAATCTACTTTCCTAAAAATCCTTAGCGGCGAAAAAGACGCAACAACAGGAACATTCTCTCTCGGTTCGGGCGAAAGACTTTCTGTATTATCTCAGGACCACTTTGCATTCGATTCTCAAACAGTAATGGACACAGTTCTGCAAGGACATACTGTACTTTGGGACATCATGAAAGAGAAAGATGCTCTGTATGCAAAAGAAGATTTCAGTGACGAAGATGGTATAAAAGCATCGGAACTGGAAGAAAAATTTGCTGAACTTGAAGGTTGGAACGCCGAAAACGATGCGGCAATGCTTCTGAGTGGACTAGGTGTAAGCGAAGACCTGCATTATCAGATGATGGGTGACATGAGTGGTAAACAAAAAGTACGTATCCTCTTAGCTCGTGCCCTATTTGGAAACCCTGACAATCTGCTTCTGGATGAGCCTACCAACGACCTTGATATAGAAACAGTAATGTGGTTGGAAAACTATCTGGCTAACTCAGAAAATACGGTTTTGGTTGTTTCCCACGACCGTCACTTCCTCGATTCTGTTTGTACTCACACAGTAGATATCGATTTCGGTAAAGTATCCATGTTTGCCGGTAACTATAGTTTCTGGTACGAATCGAGCCAGTTGGCACTACGTCAACAACAACAACAAAATAAGAAAGCTGAAGAGAAGAAAAAAGAGCTTGAAGAGTTTATTCGTCGCTTTAGCGCCAATGTGGCAAAATCGAAACAAACGACTAGCCGTAAGAAGATGTTGGAAAAACTCAACATTGAAGAGATCAGACCTTCTTCGCGTCGTTATCCGGGAATTATCTTCTCTCCCGATCGCGAGCCGGGCAACAAGATTCTTGAAGTTAATGGTTTAAGTAAAAGCATCGAAGGAAAAGTTCTGTTCGACAATGTGAACTTCAATATCGAGAAAGACGACAAGGTAGTATTTCTATCGAAAGATCCTCGTGCAATGACTGCGTTCTTTGAAATTATCAATGATTATGCAAAACCTGATAAGGGAACATTTAGCTGGGGACAGACAATTACTTCTGCATATCTGCCTTTGGATAACAGCGATTATTTCAAAGATAATATAAATCTTGTAGATTGGTTGTCACAATTTTCGGACGATACAAGTGAAATCTATATTAAAGGGTATCTTGGACGTATGCTATTCTCTGGGGAAGAGGTATTAAAAATGGTACCTGTGCTTTCGGGAGGGGAAAAGATGCGTTGTATGATTTCTAAAATGATGCTTAAGAGTGCCAACTGCTTGATACTTGACTCTCCTACCAACCATCTTGACCTGGAGTCGATTCAAGCATTCAATAATACGCTAATCAATTTCAAAGGAAATATCCTGATGGCTTCTCATGACCACGAGTTTATAAATACTGTTTGTAACCGTATTATCGAGCTGACACCGAATGGTATTATCGACAAGATGATGGAATACGATGAATATATCACATCGGAAGATATAAAAGCACTTAAAAATAAAATGTATAGCTAAAAAATAGCTACTAAATAAAAAAGCCAGTCTCTTAAGAGACTGGCTTTTTTTATTACAAAATGGTTATTTTTATTTCATAAATGCCACAAGCATCCACACTTTTTTCTGATAGCCTCCAAGATAACCACCAACCATATCGGCAGTACCTTGATCTGCAACTTCAATTACTTTCTTGATTTGATCCATTATAGCTTTTATACCATCAAGTGTTCCGGTAAGAGTACCTTTAGTATCTTTAACCAGACCAGCCTCTTGAACTTTAGCAATTTTCAGATAGTTACTAAATTTGCTTTCAGGGTTTTCTCCTAGCATAAGGATTCTTTCAGCTACTTCGTCAATTTGTTCTTCTACGGCATCGTAAAGTTCTTCAAACTGCTCGTGTAACAAGAAAAACTGATTTCCTTCAATATTCCAGTGGAATCCACGCAAATTCATGTAAAACACATGCAAGTCTGCTAATAATTGTTGCAATTCCGATACTGTACCTTTTGCTTCAGCGGCATCTAAGCCTAAATAATCTAATGTTTTCATATTCTTAACTTTATTTGATTGTTATTCTGTATCAGTAAAGATAGTCAATATCTCTCAAATAAAATAGATTTAATCTATAATTCTAGATGAGTATTTTCTATCAACAGATAGAAGAACTTAATAAGAGAAAAGCTTATGCATAAAGGATTTTAAGAAATAAAAAAACGTTGAACCTCACTTAAATGAGACTCAACGCTTTCCTTCTTATAACAATTTTAAACTACTCTTCCCCTACCAACATAGAGTCCCGATAGCCCAAGAAATAAAGGATACCATCAAGACCAACTGTAGACAAAGATTGTTTTGCATTTTCTTTTACTTTTGGTTTAGCATGGAAGGCAATGCCTAGCCCTGCAATAGCCAGCATTGGCAGGTCATTAGCACCATCACCAACAGCCACCGTCTGGCGCATATCTACTTTCTCTACTTGTGCCAATAAGCGCAGCAATTCTGCTTTGCGTTTACCGTCTACAATATCGCCCACATAATTCCCCGTCAATTTACCATCCACGATTTCCAGTTCATTGGCATATACATAGTCGAACCCGTATTTATCTTTCAAATAGTTACCAAAATATGTAAACCCTCCAGACAAGATCGCCAATTTGTAACCTCCTTTTTTAAGGATACGGATCAAGCGTCCCATACCTTCGGTGATAGGTAAATTTTCGGCTATTTCTTTCATTACAGATTCATCCAGACCTTTAAGCAGGCTCACACGCTTTTTGAAACTTTCACTAAAGTCTATTTCTCCACGCATAGCCGATTCTGTAATTGCTTTTACTTCCTCTCCTACTCCGGCACGTTCAGCCAATTCATCAATAACCTCTGTCTGAATCAGCGTAGAATCCATGTCGAAGCACACAAGACGACGCATACGGCGGTACATACTCTCCACCTGAAAAGCAATATCTATACCCTGCTCGTCAGCCAACTTCATAAAGTCGTGCTTCAACAAGTCTGTATCTTCTACTGTCCCTCTGATAGCCAGTTCGAGACACGAACGATTTTGAGCTCCTAACTCCTCGAGAGGAACACGCCCTGTCAGACGGATAATCTTTTCTATATTAAGCTTATGTTTCTGGCTGATATTTGCTACAGCAGATATTTGTTCGGGCTTCAATGTACGTCCAAGCATGGTTACAATATAACGGTTCTTTGTCCCCTGCAAACATACCCAACTATTGTATTCATCTTTGCTGATAGGCGAGAAACGAATCATCACCCCTATTTCGGATGCCTTAAACAATAAATCTTTGATTACCTCTCCAGCATTTTGAGCTTCAAACATTATCGCCAACGAGAGTGAGTGGTGAACATTAGCTTGCCCTATATCCAATATATTTGCATTGTGATTTGCTAATACTGCTGTAAGCGAAGCTGTCACTCCAGGCTTGTCTTCTCCCGAAAGACTCGCCATTATTATCTCTGAACCTTCCATCTATTTAATAGGAAAATCTTTTTTATATTATGAATTAATCAATAGAGTCTAACATTTGCTTTTCGGCCAAAATAACTCTATCGAAATTGAATTGATCTATTATTTGTTCTTTCAGCGAAGCAATATGATCGTTATATAAATTGCCAATACTGCCTTCGTGTGTATGTTGCACTTCTTTGGAATGCGAGAAGTTGCCTTTTTCGATCTCTAGTCCTACTTGTTTATAGGCATCTCTGAATGGCACACCTTCCAACACTAAACGATTTACTTCTTCGACACTAAATATCAGCAAATACTTAGGATCGTCAAGAATATGCTCATTTACTTTAATCTCCTTCATCATGCGATTTACCATCTGCAAGCAATCTCCCATTTCTTCAAAAGATGGAATGAAAACTTCTTTTGTAATTTGTAAGTCTCTGAAATATCCTGAAGGAAGATTATTTATGAGAAGTGTAATATCGTTAGGCAAGGCTTGAAGCTTATTGCATTTTGCACGCGTAAGTTCAAACACATCAGGGTTTTTCTTATGAGGCATAATGCTAGAACCGGTAGTATACTCGTCCGGCAACTTTATAAAGCCAAAGTTCTGACTATTGTAAAGACATGCATCGTATGATAATTTAGAAATAGTGCCGGCAATAGAAGCAATAGCATAAGCTACAGTCCGTTCCATCTTACCCCTACCCATCTGGGCATACACAACGTTATAATTCATCGAGTCGAAACCCAACAAATCCGTTGTCATCTGCCTATTCAAAGGGAAGGACGATCCGTATCCTGCTGCTGATCCTAATGGGTTTCTATTACAAATGCGATATGCAGCTAACAGCATTTGCAAATCATCGACCAAACTTTCGGCATAGGCTCCAAACCAAAGACCGAAAGATGAAGGCATTGCTATTTGCAAATGGGTATAGCCCGGCATCAATACGCTTTTATATTTCTCGCTTTGGGCTATAAGTGTATCAACAAGACCGGATACAGACTCTACGAGCATATGAATATGATCGCGAGTAAATAGCTTCAAGTCTATCAGAACCTGATCGTTTCGAGAGCGTCCGCTGTGTATCTTTTTACCTACGTCGCCTAGTTTACGGGTAAGCATCAATTCTACCTGAGAATGCACATCTTCTATACCTTCTTCTATTACGAATTTTCCCGAAATGGCTATCTGATAGATTTCTTTCAGTTCTTTTAAAAGAATCTGTAATTCATCGGCTGTTAAAAGACCTATCGACTGCAACATCTTGATGTGTGCCATAGATCCCAACACATCGTATGGAGCGAGGTAAAGATCAAGCTCTCTGTCGCGACCTACTGTATAAGACTCAACGTCTTTATTTACCTGAACACTTTTTTCCCAAAGTTTCATTCTTGCTTATAATGTTCCTTTATTTAAAATTTCATTGTATGGCAGTTTAGCCAACAAATCGGCAACTTTATCGATCCCTGCTTGTAATGGTTTAGATACCATAGGGGCAACAAAAGCATTCAACTCTGCTTTTATTGTCATCTTAAGCTTTGTTTCTGTTTCGCCAGTCGAAACCAATTGTATCCACATATTCACGCCAAAGGGTAATTGCTCTGCCTGAAATTTAATTGTTTTGTTAGGCTCTCTTTCTATAATTACAAATTTAATCTTCCCTACCGGATCTACCGATACGGTACATGAGTCTGTATCGAAAGAGAAATCTTTTACTCTATCTTGTGGTATTTTATCTTTTGCTAATTCCAGATTATTCAAATCGGAAAGCACAGCATAAACATCCGCATCTGAATACGGAATTGTTTTAATTTCGCTTACAAATTCTGCCATTAGAGGTTTATTAGATTATTTCCAATCAGCCGGAGCTTTTCTCCATTCTTGAAGTGTCTCCAAATCCGACTCTGCTATATAGTCTATACGCAATGCTTCGTTTAATACTGCATCGTAATTAGTTAAAGTAATCAGTTCTACATTTGCTTCTTCGAATTTCTCTCTTGCAATAGGAAATCCGTAGGTGAAGTTTGCTACCATCCCTATCACCTCTGAACCGTCTTTACGTATTGCATCTACTGCCTTAAGACTACTTGAACCCGTAGATACTAAATCTTCTACTACTACAACTTTACTGCCCGGTTTTAATTCACCTTCGATAAGGTTCTCAAGACCGTGTCCTTTAGGTGTTGCACGGATATATACAAAAGGTAAACCTAAAGCATCTGCAACTAATGCACCAGGAGCGATAGCTCCTGTAGCTACACCGGCAATAGCATCTACTTCCGGGAAGTTTTCAATAATAAGACGCGAAAGCTCTATTTTAATAAATGTACGAATCTTAGGATATGATATTAATTTTCTATTGTCACAATAAATAGGAGACTTCCAACCCGAAGCCCAAGTAAAGGGGTTTGATGGTTGCAATTTGATTGCTCTGATACTAAGTAGCTTTTCTGCGGTTAATTTTTCTAACGTGTTCATTTCTATTAATAATAAGTAACAATATTCTTTTTATCGGATTACAAATATACAATTATAGATATTAATAAAAGAATTTATGACGTGAAGAAAAGTGAAGGTAGAGGTTAAAAACAAAAGAGGATTACTTCGTAAAAAGTAACCCTCTTTTTTATATAAAAGTCGTATTGGTGGATATAGCCGAAACTCCTTAAAACAGGATTTGAGTGCTCCGATCCCTTTGTAATCCACTGCGCTAAGCAACCCGAAGGTGTGGCCCGCCATTAGAATCAAAAGCTTGTCTCGGTATTTTTTTAATTGATGAGCTTCCCAATCGACCAACACGACTATTTATCAAGCTTTATCTCTAATTCAAAGGTATGTAGTATTATTTAAGAATCCAAACATTTACTCAATATTTAACATGCTTTTTAGCAGTATTACATCCGCAGCCTGAGCATCCACAGCTTGCATTTTGCTTGTTATTCGAAAAGAAAAACCTGTAAATCTTATAGATAACTAACAAAAGGACAACAACTCCAATTACTCCTACTATTATTTCTTGCCACATACTATTTATATTGATTCTACATAACAAAGATATGTAATGTTTAAGTATTTTTTCAATTACTACAAGTTAAAATAAACGAAAAAAGGAGAGCAATTGTTGCTCTCCTTTTCTATATTTATTAATGCACCAACGATTATCTCTTTCCAAAAAAAGCATCAGGTAACACTAATGAGGCTGATTCATTATATAAAGTAGCCATACCTCCTTGATATTCTACTAAGAATTTCGCATTCATAGATAACACGTTATCTTTCAATTCATAGCCTGATAGGTTAAAATAACACATTCCATATGTACTATGAACATGTCCCATTGGCTGTAAACTGAATTTCACAATTTCAGTCAAATCATTATTCATTTGAAATACGAGAGAATATCCTTCGTAGTAAAGATCTTCTAATTTAAACAACTGAACTCCTTCTACTTTAGCCTTATAAATAGGTTGCTTCCATGATTGGCCAAATAGAGCCGAAGTAAAAGTACCCTCTCCTACTAATTCATAATCTAACTTACGAGCAACTGTTATATTTGTAGCAGAATAAGCCTTATCACTTGCTGTTGCATAAATAGGTCCTTGCTCTTCGGGATTAGTCAAAGCCAAAGTCATATCATATGAATCGGTCAAGCCTAATTTATTAAAATCGTATTCGATCAATACTGCAGCTTGACTCTGTCCATCCTCAAACTTTATTACATTAGAAACAAGCTTAAATTTAGGAGAATCTTCAGGCTTTTCTGATTCATCCTCCCAAGTCAATGTAACATCTACTTCAGCTGCACCAACTGTGTTCCCTCTAAAAAGAGTTACAGCAAATACACCTTCCTCTTCTTCTACAACAGAATAAGAATATGTTTTAGAAAAGAATAAAGCTTGAACTTCTTCTCCTTGATAAATCGTACCCTCATGTTCTGAACAAGAACTAAAGAACACAATACTAGATAATAGTATGAATATATATTTTTTCATCTGATCAATATTATTTTATTATTACATAGGATTTTGATCTGTTGCAATATCCATGTTTATATTACCATCAAATTCAACACGAGGGATAGCATAAACGAAACTAACATCTGCTGGATCTAAGGATACTTTTGCAGAATGATTTGATCCATTATATGACCTATTATATCCTAGCTGGAGGCGTTTCAAATCAAATGCACGTGGAAACTCACCCCAAAGCTCAATTCTACGTTGAAGTAAAATCTCCTCCATCAATGTTTGCGGAGCCAGTAGTGTATTATCTCCGTATGTTGCTTCATTTTTCATTTTTGCTAATCTTTCAGCATAAGCTGCATCTCTCTTTTCTCCTAACTGAGTTAAGTATTGACGAGCAGCAGCGTATTGATTCAATCGACATTCTGCTTCTGCTGCCATAAGCAACATCTCCTCTCCTCTCATGATCAAATAATCACCAGTACGAGTACTTATACTAGAAAAACGGAATTTTAATTGTGCATAGCTTACATTTGAATTTCCAGATTCTTCCTTATCTAATTCACCTCTCCACCATTGTTTTTTACGATCATCTGTGTCTGGAATCAAGTTATATAACCCAGAAGCGATCTGACGTCTAGCTTTTGAAGCATACATACCCGGAGCATCAGCATCCATATGAGAGAAGAAACCATTGAAATGCTCACTTTGTGAAGCGATTACCTCTAAAGCCCACAATACATTCTTGCTACTTCTTTTATTCCATCCTAAGAAGTCAGAAACAGAAGAAACTGAAAAACCCGGTTTTTTAAGAGCCTCTAAAGCACCTTCTCTTACTCTCTTATAATCAATACCTTGAGCCAAAGCTATTCTTGCTTTAATACCATTTGCCACATAATAATCAACATATGATTCATGTTCTCTTGCCCATGGAGTTTCTTTATCATCAGTAGGGAATTGAGCACTTTTCAAATAATCTATAGCCGTATCAATATCGCTATTCATCAGATTATAAACATCTTCCACTTTTCCACGAGGTGCTCCCTCCGTATCCTTAGTTGTTGGTTTTGTGTAAATTGGCACACCCGGATTATCCGCTCCTTCAACATAAGCTTGTTGGAAGAATTGAACAAGATAGTAATAAGCAAAAGCACGCATAGCATATGCTTGCCCAATAACAGCTCTGGATAGAGGTGTACTAGCCCATACATCTTCTTTATTTATTACAACATTAGCATTACTTATAATTGTATAGAAAAAATTCCAAGTTTGAGCTTGTCTACCCGAAGCTGATGTCCAGTCACTACCTATACCAAAATTATAATCATAGTAAAACCATCCTTGACCGGCTTCACGCATTACATGATCTTCACCCATTAAATCTCCTGCCTGAACAAAAGCCATAATACCTGAGTTTTCTTGTTGCCAAGATGGGCCCCAGTTCCCCACATACATAGCACGATAGATACCATTTATCACGGCTTGCCCCCCATCTGCTGTTGCCAACATCATTTCTTCCGAAACCTCATTTGTTGGATTTGTATCTAACTCATCACTACATGAAGCAAACAATGTTGCACATATAAGAGTTGTTATATATAATATTTTTTTCATATCTACTTTTTAATATTAGGATTAGAATTTAATATCAACTCCAAAAGAAATTGTTCTAGATGGCACATATACTCCAATAGAGTTTGTTCCTGCTAAGCTAGATTGGTTATTCATACCTTTCATATGATTAAATAACACTACGTTATCTGCTGTAGCAGTGAAACGAATAGCACCTAAACCTGTTTTACTAATCAAAGTCTTAGGTATATTATAACCTAAAGAGATATTTTTAATTGCAAAATATGAAGCATCAATTAGATCATCTGTTGTTGTTACATATGTTTTATTTACAACCAAACGAGGAATATCTGTAATATCTCCAGGTTTTACCCATGCATCAGCTCTATTTACGTGAGCAGCTTGACCAACATAAGTAGGTCTCAACAAGCCCAAATAAGCTCCATCTAAAATTTCACCACCTAATGAATAAGTACATAGTACAGACAGGTCAAAATCCTTGTATCTAAACTCATTATTTATTGATCCTTCGAAATCAGGGAAACGGCTACCGTGAACATCTCTACTTGCAGAAGCTTTCGAAGTACTAGAACTCACATAACGCTCACCTTTCTTTCCGTCCACTGTATCATATACCCAAAACAGTTGATTTCCTGTTGCTGGATCAACCCCTGCAGACTCTGCAACATAAAATGAGTTAATAGCTTCACCCACTCTTACAATTGTATTAGTTCCTGTAATATCAGGTCTAGTAGATAGTGATGTTACTTCATTTTTCAGATATGTACCCATTAGGGTTAAGTTCCAGTTGAAGTCGTTTGTTCTTACGATATCAGCACCAACCATGATATCCCAACCATAGTTTTTCATTTCACCTACATTTCTGTAATAACCATCAAATCCTGTAGAAGGAGCCATTGGATAATGCAAAAGCAAATCTGTTGTTTTACGACTAAAATACTCAATACTAGCATTTAATCGGTTTAAAAATCTAGCTTCTACACCTACATTTAGGTTAGCATTCTTTTCCCATTTAAGTTCTTTATTTTCAAGAGAAGAAGCTAAAGCTCCACTCTGAGTTGCATTAGACCAAGTCAGATCATAGAATGCTTGCCATGCATAATAGCTACCGACAGCATCATTTCCCTGAAGTCCATAACTAGCTTTAATAGTCATATTATCTAACCACTCTTTATCTTTCAAGAAGTCTTCTTGGCTAATACGCCAACTTGCTCCAGCCGACCAGAAAGTACCCCAGCGATCGTCTTTATGGAAACGTGAAGATGCATCAGAACGTAAACTTGCTGATAAATAATATTTATCTTTATAATCATAGTTCACACTTGACAGTACAGACTCTATTGTATGCTTATCTTTGTATGAGCTTGCTGAAGATATATTTGTTGCCGCATCTAGTTCATGAATACCTCCAAAAGGGAATCCTGTTTTAGTTGCTCCCAAGTAAGAGTAATCTCTTCTATAGAATTCATGGCCAACCATTGCTGATATATGATGATCTTCATTTATATCTTTGTCATAATACAATAATTGATTGAATGTATAACTAAATAGGCGTGCGTTTGATTTAGCTAAAGTTCCTTTTACAGCTTCAGAGTTACCAAAATAAGGATTATAGTAAGTCATTGAAGCTCCACCTTGATAATCGACACTTAAATTGGTTGTCAATTTTAATCCATCAAGAGCTGTACCTTTGAAGTTGCCTAGTTCTACATAAGTTCTTCCACTAAAGTTATCACTTTCCGAACCATATTTATCATCATATAATGTAGCTACAGAATTAAAACCTTGAGATGCTCCTGATGCTCTATTATCACCATAATCAAAAACACGGTCACCAGTAAGATCATCTATAACGAAGCTTCCATCTGCATTTCTTTCCCATATAGGGTAAACAGGAGCGATCAACTGAGCAGAATAAAACACATTAGAACTTGCAGATCCTGATGTATTTGACATATTAGAAGTATTCTTCGCAAAGTTAACATTCAGGCCTGCTCTCACCCACTTATGAAGTTCTGAGTCAACACCTAAACGTCCAGAGAAACGTTCAAATTTAGTTGTTTCCAAAAGTCCATTCTCGCTTAGATATCCTAAAGAGAACATATATTTATTTTTCTCATTCCCCCCTGAGGCTGTCAAATTATATTCTTGACGCAAAGGGTTACTAGCAGTTACATGTCCTAACCAATCGTCACTATATCTTAATTGAGCAGAAGGATCAACTAGTCCTGTCAAAGGATCAATCATACCTTGCGCCGAACTTCCTTCAGGAACTTTAAAAGGGAAATATTGTCCATTTTCTCCAAACACTCGATTAGCAGCATCACTGAACATAGCATTAATAGCCTTTCTTCCTGCTGCCTCAGACACATCTCCTCCTCTTAACGAATAGAATATAGATTGAATATATTCGCGTTCATCCATAGTCTCATAACGAGGGATAAAACGAGAAGAAACACCCCAGTTAGCTTTTAAGTTAACCTGAAGTTTACCAGCTTCTCCTTTTCTTGTTGTAATCATAATCACACCATTAGCACCACGAGCACCGTACAGAGCTCCAGCTGCAGCATCTTTCAATACTGTAATAGTAGCAATATCATTTGGGTTAATTGCACTGATAGAACCATCATAAGGTGCACCATCAACTACATATAGAGGATCACTTGAAGCGTTGATAGATCCTACTCCACGAATACGGATAGTAGCTCCTTCTCCTGGTTGCCCTGTGCCAGATGTAGTTCTAATACCAGTAACCTGCCCTTCTATAGCTTTTGTTACATTCGCCACCGGACGTTTAGTAATCTTCGTATTACTAATCACCTCTGCCGAACCCGTAAAAGATTCTTTCTTTGCTACACCATAAGGGACTTCAAGTACAACTTCTGTTAATGCATGAGTATCTTCTTCCATTACGATCTTCATGTTTTCAGAAGCTCGTGCTTCCACGGATTTCATACCAATCAGTGTAAACACTAATGTATTTTTTCCATCAGGAACATTAACAGAGAAATTTCCATCAATGTCAGTAACTGTACCTACAGTTGTTCCTTTCACTACGACCGACGCACTAATAACAGGCTCTCCGTTACTGTCAACGACAGTACCAGTTGCTCTTGTTGTTTGCGCCATAATAAATCCTATGCTTAGGAATAAGCAGGATAAAATCAACAACACTTTTTTCTTCATACAACACTACTTTATTTAGAATTTTCAAAATTTCATTCTAACACATTATTACCAATCATGGCTTTTTCGCGTCAGTTTATTCATCGACCTGCAAATTTATACATTTTTCACGAAACAACAAATTTTAGCTTATTTAATATAAAAAATAGCAAATTGATATACAAAGTCTTACTTTTTGTATAAAAACACACACACCAAAAGTAAATTTTAGTTAACAGAAGCATTTAGATAAATAAAATAGCCCTAAAATAGATTACATTTATCAGCAATAGAGAACCAAGTGATAAAAAAAAAGGCTCTTTTTAACACTTTTTTATCACAATTCTCTAAAAACAGCTATGAGATAGCTATAAAACCATCCCATAGCACTATATTGATATGTATAAATATCTAAATTAACAGATTTTTTATTAGAACAAACTTCCAATTTGATAGACAAGAAATGCCACCACCCAAGCAAGCAATGTCGTGTAAACGACACTAAACAACCCCCATCTCCACGATCCGGACTCTTCTTTAATTGCGGCAATAGTAGCCACACAAGGGAAATATATCAAAACAAACAACAGCAAGCTAATAACAACCAAAGGTGTAAAGATTGAAGTTCCATCAGCATTCTTTTCACTCAACAATCGTTCTTCCAAGGATTCCTGATTCTCCGAATCACCTGTATACAAAACGCCCAATGTACTTACTACAACTTCCTTAGCTGCCATACCCGAAAGAAGACTTACACTTATTTTCCAATCAAAGCCTAAAGGTCGCATCACTGGCTCTATTGTTTTTCCTATCCGACCTATATAAGAGTCTTCCTGATGGATTATATTTCGCTGAACCTCAATTTCTCCTTTCAGTCCTTCACCATCTTCCACATTTATTTCACCCGACTCGACCTGAGTTTCAATCTGAGCTATCTGCTTTTCAAAAGCAGCATCCCTTTCTTTGTTAAGAGGGAAGTATCCCAAGAACCAAATAATGATTGAAGCAATAAGAATAACACCTCCCATTTTTTGCAGATACTGTCTCGACTTATCCCACATATGTATAATCACAGCCTTGAATGTAGGCATACGATAAGGGGGTAGTTCCATAACAAAAGGTGTATCTTCTTTAGGAAACAAGAAACGCTTAAATAGTCGTGCAGAAATAACCGCTATCAAAATACCCACAATATACAGTCCAAACAAGACCAGACTAGCATATTCCTTAAAGAATATTCCTACAAACAGCAAATATACTGGCAGTCGGGCACTACACGACATGAATGGATTTATCAGCATAGTAATCATTCTACTATTACGGCTTTCGATCGTCCGGGTTGCTAATATAGCAGGCACATTACATCCAAAACCCATAACCAAGGGTATGAAAGATTTTCCATGCACTCCCATCTTATGCATAACCTTATCCATTATAAAGGCGGCTCGAGCCATATAACCCGAATCTTCCATGAACGAGATGAATGCATACAATATTAATATATTAGGTAAAAAGACGATTACTCCTCCAACCCCACCAATAATACCATCCACAATAAGATCCTTGAGCATACCATCAGACATGATGTCGCGGACATAATTGCCAAGAATCTCTACTCCTTTCTCGATCCACTCCATCGGATAGCCCCCCAAGCGGAAGGTACACTCAAACATCAACCACATAAAGAAGAAGAAGAGTGGAAAGCCTAAGTATTTATTGGTTACAATAGAATCTATTATACGAGTAGAATCTGATTCATTTATTTTTTCTTTCAGCGTTTCTTTCAGTCCTCCTGCAATGAACCCATAACGGGCATTAGTAAGAGCAGACTCAGTATCCTCTCCTATTCTATCCTCTATAGCCTTTATTTCAGCATCTTTTAGTTCTAAGATTTCTTTACTATGAGGTAATGTTCTTACATAAGAATCAATATCTTTATCTTTTTCTAAAAGTTTTATTGAAATATAGCGACGAGGGAACAAAAGCTGTACATCTTTTTCCTTCTCCAGCTTTATATTCAATTTACTGATAGAGTTCTCTATTGTATTACCATACGAAATATGTACCCGGCGAACTGTCGGCTCCTGATTTTCGTATGTACGAATAACAGCATCAAACAAATCGTTTATTCCGGTTCCGGTCTTTGCTACTGTAGGAATCATTGGTATACCAATCATCTTCGACAACATCTCGTAATCGAATTTACCTCCACTAGCCAATAACTCGTCATACATATTAAGGGCGATAACGACAGGAACCTCCATATCTATCAACTCTGTTGTCAGATAAAGATTCCGCTCTAAGTTTGAAGCCGCAACAATATTTATAACAATATCAGGTTTTTCTTCTACAATATGCTTCCGGACAAAAAGTTCTTCGGGTGTATAGGCAGAAAGAGAATAAGTTCCGGGAAGATCTACAATTTGAAATAGGTAACCACCATGTTTAAAATGCCCCTCTTTAGAGTCTACAGTCACACCACCATAATTACCTACATGCTCGTGCGCACCCGAAGCTATATTAAACAAGGAAGTTTTACCTGCATTGGGATTCCCAACCAAAGCTACCTTTATTATCTTTTTATTTTCAGCATTATTTTTATGTACGAACAAGTCTTCCGACTTCACATATTCCTCTATAATACCATTGCTATCATTTACTACAGATGTAGAATCAGATACAATAGTAGGATCAGAATATACTACCTCTATAAGACTAGCTTCACTTCTGCGAAGCGAAACCTCATAGTCCATTATTTTATATTTGATTGGATCTTTTAAAGGGGCATTCAATACGACCTTGATCGATTTCCCTTTAATAAAGCCCATTTCTAAGATTCGCTTACGAAAGGCTCCGCTACCATTCACTTTCACAATGATACCCTTTTCGCCTGTTTTCAGATCTGATAGAAGCATAAAATATAATCATCTATTATTTTGGTTCACAAAGATCGTATTTTTTTATCACAAACAAACAGGAATTCATCCTATTATTTAGAATCAATATAAAATAAATAGCATCTATCAAAAGGCTTTTGAAACCTTGTGAAAAGTATCTTAAAAATAAGTAGGGAAGTACAGAACAATAGAAAAAAACAAACCAGTGCTATAGAATTTTATCTTTCAATGACTAAATTCCACAATCTACTTTCTCAAGCCGAAATATGAAACTCTTTATTTGAATAAAAAGCCATTGTCGGAGTAATAAATGCCCAATATATCCGAAATAAACTCTATCGCACTGGCATTGTCTTATATTTTAATCTTTTAAAGACTTATCAGCAATATCAAAAAACGACCATAAGAAAAAGACACAACTTCTTCTAACCAAGAATTTAATTAATAAATTTTAAATTTTCCTGTGTAATATAAGCCTTGTTTGTTATTATTTGCACATTAAATCTACTACAATATTTTTTAAATAACAAACTTTAGAAGCTCTATTATTGATAATAATTATCTTTGCATGCAAAATAAAGAAGAAAATAGTGATTTACCCTAATAATTTTGAAGTAAAAATCGGTTTTAACAAAATAAGGCAGCTTTTAAGTGCAAAATGCCTTAGTCCATTAGGAGAAGAGAAAGTTTCTAACTTAGCCTTTTCTTCCGATTTTTCTTTTATACAAAGTGAATTATCTCAAACGGAGGAATTTATACGCATCATACAGGAAGAGGACAATTTTCCTACCAACTATTTTATAGATGTTCGTCATTCGCTAAAGAGTATACGCATAGAAGGCACATGGATAGACGAAAGTGCGCTTTTCGACTTACGACGCTCGCTGCAAACAATACGAGACATTGTTAGCTTTCTAAAAAAAGAAGAGGAAGAAAACACTCCCTATCCTCACCTATATGCTTTAGCTGGAGAGATAGCGGTCTTTCCTCAACTTCTAAGCCAGATAGACCACATTTTAGATAAATTTGGTAAGATAAAAGACAATGCTTCTCCCGAACTCAGTCGGATCAGAAGAGAAATAACACATGTATCCAGTGGCATTTCGAAAAGCCTTAACAGTATTCTACGCTCTGCTCAAAGCGAAGGTCTTGTAGAAAAGGATGTAACGCCAACCATGCGCGATGGCAGATTGGTTATTCCTGTAGCTCCTGCGTTTAAGCGGAGGATAAAAGGGATAGTACACGACGAATCGGCATCGGGAAAAACCGTATTTATAGAACCTGCCGAAGTAGTAGAAGCAAACAACCGCATACGAGAGCTGGAAAGTGAAGAACGTCGCGAAATAATCAAGATATTGATCAGTTTCACAGACACCCTTCGCCCATTGGTTCCGGATATACTTCAGTCTTACGAATTTCTTGCAACTATAGATTTCATAAGAGCCAAGGCCTCTTTATCGATCGATTTAGGAGCTATAAGACCCATCATAGAAGACAAACAGATTATACGGTGGTACAGGGCAAAACACCCTTTACTTTTCATCTCGCACCGCAAACAAAACAAAGAAATCGTTCCTTTGGATATAGAACTCGAAGGCGAAAACCGACTTCTTATCATCTCCGGACCAAATGCGGGAGGAAAATCAGTTTGCCTTAAGACTGTAGGATTGCTTCAGTATATGGTGCAGTGCGGAATTCCTATTCCGATAGACGAACGATCGGTTGTTGGTATTTTTGACAATATCTTTATAGATATAGGTGATGAGCAGTCTATAGAAAACGACCTCAGCACCTATAGTTCTCACCTGACGAATATGAAATTCTTTGTTCGCAATTGTGACAAAAAGACAATTCTTTTGATTGACGAATTCGGAGGTGGTACAGAACCGCAGATAGGTGGAGCAATAGCTGAGTCTCTTCTCAAACGATTTAATGAGAAAGAAGCTTTTGGCGTTATCACAACTCACTACCAAAATCTAAAGCATTTTGCAAATGAGAACAAAGGGGTTATAAATGGAGCCATGCTCTACGATCGCCATCTGATGCAGCCATTATTCACCCTATCGATTGGCAATCCGGGAAGTTCCTTTGCTATTGAAATTGCCCGCAAGATAGGTTTGCCCGAAGATGTTATAGCTGATGCTTCTGACATTGTAGGAAGTGACTATATCAATATGGATAAATACCTTCAGGATATAGTAAGAGACAAACGCTACTGGGAAACTAAAAGACAAAATATCCGTCAGAAAGAAAAACGACTGGAAGAGATTACAGAAAACTACGAAACAGATCTGATCAGCATAGAAAAGCAACGTAAAGAAATACTCAGACAAGCTAAAAGCGAAGCTGAAAGAATTCTGTCCGAAGCAAATGCTAAGATAGAAAATACGATACGTACAATCAGAGAAGCTCAAGCGGAAAAGGAGAAAACGAAGCTGGCAAGACAGAATCTTTCCGAGTTTAAAGAAGGTCTTAACACTGAAACTGAAATAGATGATAAAATAGCTCGTAAGATTCAAAAGCTGAAGGATAAAGAGAAAAATAAAAAACAGAAAAACAAAGCAACCGAAAAACGTCAAGAAGTCAAAATCACCATCGGTGACAATGTTCGTATGAAAGGACAGAATTCGATAGGTGAAGTTTTGGATATACAAAAAGGGAATGCAATCGTTGCTTTCGGCATGATAAAATCGACCGTAAAATTGGAATCGCTGGAATATGTCAGTCGCAATCAGGTGAAAAAAGAAACAAAAGTGACAACCGTCAATGCTATTTCCAGCGACAATATACGCGATAAAAAACTAAACTTCAAGCAAGACATAGATGTGCGCGGAATGCGTGGCGATGAAGCCTTGCAAGCTGTTATGTATTTCATCGACGATGCTATATTAGTAGGAATGTCTCGTGTTCGTATTCTACATGGTACCGGAACGGGTGCACTCCGACAAATCATTCGAGACTACCTGCGAACAGTACCCGGAGTCAGCAATTATCAAGACGAACATGTACAGTTTGGAGGTGCAGGAATCACAGTTATAGATCTGGAATAAGCACATTTATTTCTTTATCAAGCAGTTTATACTTATATTTACATCTAATCAAAGGAAAGAGAACGAATGACTAAGACAGCGATAATCATAGGGGGAACGGGGCTAACAGGAACTCGATTGTTGAAAATTTTATTAACAAGCGACATATACGACAGAGTAATAAGCTTAGTCAGAAGCGATATAAAAATATCTCACCCAAAACTAGAACAGTATGTTGTCGATTTTGACAACCCTGAATCTTACGAAAGTCTGATAGAAGGGAATGATATGTTCTGCTGCTTGGGTACAACTATAAAAAAAGCGGGCAGTCAATCTGCATTTCAAAAAGTAGATTTAGAATACCCCGTACAGTTAGCTAAAGTAGCAGCAACAAATGGAGTGAAGCAGTTTTCAATGATATCATCTTTAGGAGCAAACCCTAATTCCGGCAATTTCTATTTAAGAACTAAGGGGAAATGCGAAGAAGAACTTAGAAAATTAGGGTTTCAGTCCACTTCTATTTTTCGTCCCTCATTGTTAGTCGGAAACAGAAAAGAATTCAGACTGAGAGAAAAAATAGGAGAAATCTTAATGAGGTTATTATCCATATTTATGATTGGGGGACTAAGAAAGTACAGGGCAATCAAAGTTCAGACAGTAGCTTATGTTATGTATCAGATTGCACAAAAAAACACCGTAGGTTACCATATCTACGAATCGGATGAAATAGAAAAGATTGCATCCGTTTAGACCTTATAAAAGAGAAATCCTTAAATAAAAAAAGAGACCTGCTTTGAGGTCTCTTTTTCTATCATTCCATACTATTTTATTTAGCAGTAGCTTTCACACGATCTTCGTGCGACATGGCTGCTAACTTTTTCACTTCTTCTATATCGAGCCCGATTCCTTTAGCAACCTGAGTTCCATAATCTTCATTTGCCTTGTAGAATATTGCTGTTTGACGTAGCTGAATACGTTTTTGAGCATTACCTAAGTGAGCCACAATATTCCCTACCAGATTTTTCCGATCGTAGTCTGAAAGCACTTGTCCGTACAAAACTCCTGCCTGAACATAATCTGCGTCAGACAATACATATTCGTGACGAGCTGCTATTCCTGCCGTATCAACTGGAGGCGCAGCATATTTTTTATCCGGAGTTGCTCCATCAAAACTATTCGGATAATAGTTAGGACCAGTATAACTATGCATATTCATAGCACCATCTCTCTGATATGTATTCACTTGCGCTTTCGGTGCGTTTATTGGCAGCATATCAAAGTTGGTTCCTAAACGGTGACGATGCGTATCAGGGTAACTGAACACACGTCCTTGAAGCATTTTATCTGGAGAAATAGCTACTCCGGGCACAAGGTTACCAGGAGAGAATGCTGCTTGCTCCACTTCTGAGAAATAGTTTGCAGGGTTCTTATCCAACACCATTTTACCTACTGGGATCAGAGGATAATCTTTTTGAGACCACGTTTTTGTCACATCGAAAGCATCGAAACCATATCTCTCAGCCTCTTCCGGCTTCATCACTTGCACATACACACTCCATGATGGATAATCTTTCTTTTCAATAGCTTCAAACAAGTCGCGTGTTGCATGATCCGGATCTGTACCTGCCAATGCAGTAGCTTCTTCTCTTGTCAGATTCTTAATTCCCTGATCTGTTTTAAAATGGAGCTTAATCCAAAAATGCTCTCCTTTTTCGTTGTACCACATATATGCATGACTCGTGAACCCGTGCATATTTCTATAGGATGCAGGAGTACCTCTGTCTGAGAATAATATTGTTGCCTGATGTACACTTTCGGGCGTTAGCGACATAAAGTCCCAGAATGCATCTGCATCATCCAAATTTGATTGAGGGTTTTTCTTTTGAGTATGGATAAAATCAGGGAATTTTATTGCATCGCGAATAAAAAATACCGGTGTATTGTTCCCTACCATATCGTAGTTCCCATCTTCAGTATAAAACTTAACAGCAAAACCGCGAGGGTCACGTGCGCTATCGGCAGAACCTCTCCCCCCTCCTACTGTAGAGAAACGGGCAAAGACTTCTGTTTTTTTTCCAACCTTTGACAAAAAAGCTGCACGAGTGTACTGAGTCACATCATTAGTTACCTCAAAGTAACCATGAGCCCCAGCTCCTTTGGCATGAACTACACGCTCAGGAATCCGTTCTCTATCAAAATGTGCAAGTTTTTCCACCAGATGTGTATCTGACAGAAGTGTCATATGTTGCTTATCCGTTGTGATAGAAGCTTGATCGTTGTCAACCGGAATACCTTGATTGGTAGTCATTCTTTTCTTGTTTTCTTCCATGGTTATTAACATTTTAGTTATTAAGGATTAATTTGTCTATTAATCATAACAACGATCTAAGCTAAAAAGTTCCCCGTTTGAGGTTATTAAAAAAGACGAAAGCTGAATGGTTATACCATCCAGCTTTCTATTTAGTTCTATGTAATTATCGTATCTGAGGCTTACTTAACCTCAACCTCGTATGTACATGTTCCGGCAAGTTTAATTTCTAATTTAACATTCTTACCAATAGTAGACTGAGTTGGGGTAAATGTTACAGTAGTCTCAATATGTTTTTTATGAGCAATATCAGCAAGAACTTCTTGAAAGTATTTGTACACTTCATTGCCTTGACTATCCAGACTTACATTTTTAGTTGTTATAGTCTCCTTGAAAAGCCATGGTTTATCATTTATTGTCAATTTAAAATTTTCTAATGAAGTACCTTCAGGTAAACCGACTATATTCATTTCACATTCGCGAAGGTTATAATTCCATCCTACAATTGGAGCTCCATAGTCTGCACTCCCTTTAAACAATTCATCCAATTTAATCTTATTCGCTGGAGGAGTTGTTGTGCTACCTGCCGCTGACTCTAACACAATAGTCTGAGTTCCTACTCCTTTAAATGTTTTTTGTATTTTTTCCGGATCGTCACTTCCACATGAAGATAAGACAAACATCGCGCTTATTGTAAATAAAGCTAAAATCATTTTTTTCATAATAGTTCTTTTTTGTGTTTAAAAATACATAATACAGTTTGTATTGAACAACTAATTTGAGTTGCAAATATAGTTTTTTTATTACAACGCCAATACAATCTTAAAAACAAATACTTTTTTATAAATCATTTTCACATTTCTTTAAAGGTAACGAGAGTTGGTAAAATTCAGATCTTTTCACCAGTATCGTTAATTAAGGTTAAAGATCTTAGGGTTGATTAATCTTTCTCTTTAAAAACAAATCAAAGAAACAAAGAGATAAAAATAGTATTCACCATTTTAATCTTTACGATTATGAAAAAGTTTATATTAGCACTTGTACTATTGACTGGAATAGCTTCTTTCTACAATTCAGCTGAAGCTCAAAATATAAATATCAGTATAAATATTGGTCGCCAACCAGCATGGGGCCCTGTAGGATACGATTATGCAGGATATTATTATTTTCCTGATATAGATTGTTACTACGATGTGAATATGCAACTGTTCTATTACATGAACAGAGGCAGATGGATATCGGCGCGTTACTTACCTTACGCATATCGTCACTACGATTTGTATAATCTATACAAAGTTGTATTGAATGGTCGCGATCCTTGGAGACAACATCACGTTCACTACAGAAATTATGCGAAATACAGAGGTCATAAAAATCAGTATGTAATCCGCGACAGTAGAGATATGCGCTACCGCGATAGCAGAAACAACCGCGTAACATGGTATTCTAACGACAATAAGCATTATAATAACAAAAAAGATAATGGGTATAACAATAACAGATATACCAACAATAGATATTCTTCAAGCAATAACAATAAAGAATATAAGAATAACAACAATAGAAATTCGAACAACAATAATCAAAAATATAATTCCAACAACTCGAATAAAAAGAAAGACTACAAACCTGCGGAATCCAGATCTGATAAAAATACTGTAAGAAATAATAATAGAACATATAATTCTTCAAGCTCTAACAGATCAAATTCAAGCAGCAGATCAACAAGCAATGTTAGAAAAGCTAACTCTAGCAGATCGACTAATCAATCGAAAGAATACAGATTGGTATCAGGAAGCGAAAGATCGAGCAGAGGAAGATAAAAAAGAAAGGTTTAGATAATACGATAATACATTTAAGTTTTAGGTAATTTAGGTTTGAATACAGGGTACACTATTTATTTAATATGTACCCTGTTATTTTTTTAGAATAGAAATTATACATTTACAACAAAAACACCAACTTACAAAATGAAAAGATTTATCCTTTACTCTCTATTACTCATACTCTCCACTCTGGCAATTAATTCTCAGAATATAATTTTCACCGAAAAAGATATTGTCGGACGGTGGATTGAAATTGAAAGAACCGAAGGCGATCAGACATCAGAAATAACGGCTAATAACGACACCTATATCTTTAGAGATAATCATATTTACCATAAAGGCGAAGCCTCAGAAGGTCTGATTCTTTTCAATATTGCGGGGAAGTATTCTGTTGAAGAAAATACAATCGTTATTACTTACAAAGATTATATGGACAAAACAGCAAAAGACCAAAAACCAAAAAGCATAAAATTTGAAGTATTGTCTATTGATAAAAACAAGAATGAAATGCTTGTCAGCATCCAAGATTATGACTATAAATATCAGATGAAACTAAAAAGACAATAAAGTATAACATAATATTCTAAGCAGTTATCCGTTTATTAAGCACTGACAGCTGTTTGGGTAACTATAACACCCAAACAATAAAGCTATAAGACTCTATTTATATTAAAATTATTGTATCTTTGCAGCAACGATACACAACGAATATAGCTTGTTTTACAAAACAATGAAAAAAAATCTTACTTTACTCTTTATATTAGGGCTAACACTCTTAACGGCCTGCTCAAACGATGAACCCGACGGGCCAATAAAACCAGAACCACCGGTAGTCGTTCCTACCGAAGATGCTCTTTTAGGAACTTGGGAGACATATTATTACGAGAAACAAATTACAGTCAATCCCGGAGGTGCAGGTGGACAAGAACGACCTTATCAAGGATTACGTTATATCGATTACGATGGTTTCAGAAGTTCTTTTGTCAAAGAAAATGGAAAGTATATAGCCAAAGACTATAACTTAGCAGGAAACTTAGCGTTTCAAGCAGATTTCCATATAAAAGATGATACTATAAAATATGCCAGAGCGGACAAAACCGAAGATGGCAGGGATACAATTATTCGTAGCTGGCAAAGAGTACGAGAGTTTAATCCGGAGAAAGGCATTCTTATGATTGACCAGTCTTATTACGGCACAACTAAAAACGACGACACATGGTATAAAATAACTGATGTTAAAACTGCCCGCAACATAAAAACAGCTCCTACTACTACAGAAGGAGTTACTCCCAAGAAGCATATGATTGACTTCGACGACCTATGCAAAGGCAAATGGCAGATTTACTTATTCAGAGAATATGAAAATGGTAAAATAAAAGAGGCATATTCTATAGAAATGACGACAAAACTCCAAAGTACATCTTTTAAGTTTTATGTAAACGACAAAGGGAATAAAAGGTGTATAATGACCGAATGGAATGACAACACAGAAAAACTTGTATCTATAGATTACCCTGTTTTATTGATCGACGATGTGGTACATTTATTATACAAAGAAGAAGTTAAAGATGAAGAAGGAAATGTTGAATTAGAAGATGCCAGTATCTTTCTATGGGTTACAAGCTGGGGGGAGGATAAGACTATAGGCAGTGATAATTTTATTGATTATAAAAAATCGCGATATGCTGAAAATATAAGTATCACTGTCGAAACTAAAATTTACATAAAGCGAATTTTAGAATGAAGACATAATGCCCTTTCATCTAAGGACAACTACATACAAAAAAAGGATCAGTAATAATTACTGATCCTTTTTTATTTATAAGCGGAGAGGAAGAGATTCGAACTCTCGATACCCTTTAGGGGTATACACGCTTTCCAGGCGTGCCTCTTCAACCACTCGAGCACCTCTCCTTAGTGTGGTTAAATTCTTTGTGGATGCAAAGATAAGGATTGTTTTTGAATAGACAAGGAAGGAGTAGTATAAGCTGATATTTCAACGTGTTTAGACACTTTCAAGCAAGCTATGTGTACAAAAGTGTGCACATAAAAATGAAAACAATTATTACTGTAACTTGCGATGCAAGAAGGCCTTTAGCAGATGGAACAATTCCTTTAGTAGTGAAATTAACGAAGAATAATAAAAGAAAATACCTTAGAACAGGAATTACACTAAAACCCAATCACTGGGATTTTGTTAAAAACAAACCAAAGCCGAATTGCCCTAACAGAGAATATATAGAAGCGATTATAACTGAAAAGTTAAAAGAGTACCAACAACAAGTTTTAGAATTTCAATCAATAGCGAGAGATTATTCTTTGACAACTTTAGTCGAAAAGGTTGAAAATCCAATAAAGAGAATAACAGTTGAAGACTATTTAAAAACGATAATATCAAATCTCATCAATGAAAAGAAAATAGGAAATGCTGAACACTACAAAGCCTTATTTAATTCTTTACTCCAGTTCTCAAAGTTAAATATAATATTCTCAGATATTGACGTAGCCTACTTGAACAGATACGAAACATATCTAAGGAGTCGAGGTAATAAAGATAATACAATAAGTATTAAGATGCGTACCTTACGAGCTACATACAACAAGGCTATTAAAGAAAAAGCAGTAAAGAAGGATTATTACCCATTTGATGATTATAATGTCTCTAAACTCAAAGAATCAACCCCTAAAAGGTCAATTACAAAAGAAGATATTCAGAAAATCATATCTCTGGATGTAAAGACTATTAGCAAAAGACCTCAATCTTTATTACAATTCAGCAAAGATTTATTCTTATTCAGCTATTTAGGATGTGGCATCAATATGATTGATATAGCATATTTGAAGAAGAGTAATATTGTATCAAATAGAGTAGTCTACAAAAGGCATAAGACAGGTAAACAAATTAGTTTCTTATTACAGCCCTATGCTCTAGAAATAATACAAAGATACCAAGATCCTGACAGAGACTATATTTTCCCTATTTTAGATGATTCTATACACCCTACACCAGAACAGCAATTTAGAAGAGTTAAAAAGATTACCTTTGTGGCAAATAAAAATCTAAAGAAGATTGGAGAAAGTATCAATCTCTCAATACCTCTGACTACATACGTTGCAAGACATTCATATGCAACAGTTTTAAAACGGTCTGGAGTTAATATAGCCATAATAAGTGAAACGCTTGGTCATTCAGATTTAAAGACAACACAAATATATCTAGATAGCTTTGAAAATAGCCAAATTGATGAAGCTATGAAGAATTTGTTGTAAATTTGAAGGGGAAGATGTATTTTCATCTTCTTTCGAATCACTAATTACTCACATATGATAATAACCTATCCTACATATTCAAGCTACAGTAAAAAAATAATTTCATATTTTTCCCAACATAATGGATATAATAAATAAGATAAGAGAGTGGTTCTCTAGAGGTGAGAAGAATAAATTAGATGATGTGATATTAGATGATGTTTCTGATATTGATCCAGATATTTTAGATTTTAAGGAAAATTCAGATTTAAATATTCCTAGTTATATATTAGTAATGCTTAGCCGCTCTGGCTATTACGCATTACTTCCAGAGAATTTAGATGTAGATGCTCATATAGGTGAATATCCTCCTTTAGAAAATGGGTTTGATGAAGCAAAATATGGTTTACGTTTTGATAAAGAAAAGATTATTTATATACTCGGCTTATTAAGCTCCATCCCTGCTAGGAACAAAGATTTAATAGGTGATGATGATTTTGTGCCAATAAACGCAGAATACTTAAATCGTTTTATGCGTGACTATAGGCTATATTTTGACTACTTAGAGAATACAGGAGTAATCGAATGCAATAAATCCTATAAATCATCAACTCCTAATGAAAGAGGATATTCTAGATCTTATAAATGGTCTGATAAATATATTGATGCCGAACTTGAGCCTTATTATTATGCTAGAGCTTTTGACAAGAAAGGGAATTTAAAAGCAATTGATTCTATCATAAAAAATAATAGAGATGGTAACAATGAAAATCAATTGCGACATTGCCCTTATCTATCATATTGGTATGAACAGAAAAAGCTAAAAATAGATATAAACAGGGCAAAACTATATGCTAAAAATCTAAAGGAGAAGAAAGTTAAGCAGAATATAGATCAATGGGATTTGAATAAAAATACAGGGAAAAGAAAAAATCCCTCACTGCAATATAATTCATTCAGATATAATCTTGAAGCATTGAAAATACATGACTACAAAGCTATGATTGACACAAATGTGCATCGGCTACATTCTGTATTAACGAATATGCAAAAAGACTATAGGAACTTCATTACATATGATGGAGAACCCCTTGTTGCCGTAGATATTAAAAATTCTCAACCTTATCTTGCCTGTTTATTATTCAACCCTGAATTTTGGAGAGAAAATTCTAACCTACCCATAAATCTATTCAACCTACCAGATAATATAAAACAATCCTTCCTACACAAATACCCTACAAGAGAATCCCTCCCCATTATGTTGGGAAATTTGTTAAATAATCTGCCTGATGGAACTTTTGACGAATATAAAAAAGTCGTTGCATCAGGAGAAATATATGAAACGATAAAAGAATGGGTTAAAAATGAAAAAGATATTGAAATATCTCGAGGAACTGCTAAAACAACAATGTTTCAGATATTATTTTCAAGCAATGCAAATAATCCTGAAGATGAGAACTATTGGCTAAAACAGTATTATGAAGAGAAGTTTCCATCTGTGATGAAAGTATTCAAGACTATAAAAAGGATATACTCTGACTTAAAAATAGAAAGACAATATGCACGTTTAGCTTGCTTATTACAAGCAATAGAAAGTGAAATTATACTCCATAGGTGCTGCAAAAGAATATGGGATGAAGCTCCTCAACAAGTACCAATTTTCACAATACATGATTCTATTGTCACAACTATAGGACAAGAAGGTTATGTCTATGCGATAATGAAGGAAGAATTAGAAGAATGTATCGGAGTATCCCCTGAAATGAAATTTGAGTATTGGAACATAAACAATGGAGATCTAGATGCAGAAATTATAGAAAAGACATTACTCTCTACAGAATAAGTAGCAGTCATATTACAAAAAGACTAATAGTCCAGTAGTAAACTTATAATCAGAACTACTGGATTTTTCTTTTGAGCAAGAGATAGTGTGTTTAATGCATTTTAAAGCTATTTAAAGAATTTGCATTCATTCATAAGATAACATAAGGTTTAACAAAATATACTGTATATATAAGAGCTGCATAGTCTTAAAAACACTCCCCCTTATGCTTGGTAATGGGGTTAAGCCCCCTGCAAATATTAATTTAAAATCAAAATCTTATGAAAGATGCTTTGAATACTTTGATTTGGCTATTTATTAGCTTCATTTTGTATATATACTGGATTTGGAAGAAAGATGGAAAGAAGTGAATTTGCACATTTTATCTTCTACAAAAGTTGATCCTGAAATTGTATTTTCCTATAATAAGTTACTTCTGATTTTAAAAATGTAGAATCTAAATAATTCATAACACACATAATAACATTCATTTAAGCCACACCTAGATATGAATTAGAAAAAATTTAATTCAAAAAAGCAGTTTCAAACTTGGTATATATCTGTTTAAATCTCGTATTTTTGCAATAAACCAAAAATCAAATAATTGCGAATGAATATATAAGTTTAACTAAGACATATTAATAAAAAGAAGTATTTGCTTTTTACTAGTGAAGTCCTAAAATTACCACTTTAAAGACAAACCACAACAGTAACAAAGTGAATGCTACATCTTTTATAGGTGTGGCTTCATTGTTATGTGGTTTAGGTGTGTGGTAATACCTTGGACTCTAATAGTGGATGCCACATCTTCTTTTTGTGAGTATGGCTATAAAAAAGAAAAAATTATGGAAGCTTTATTTATTGGTGCTTTAATTGGCATTGTAATGTATGTTGTTGTATCATTAGACTCAAAAGCTAGTGAGAAGAGAAGAAATAAAGAGATTAAGTATCTAATAGAAAATGTTCAGAATAAAGGAGGGCTACCTGTGCTACTTAACAGACTATTTGATTATTTACACAATACTTTAGGTAAACTTGAGGTTGCAGATGGAAGAAGCGTACTTTCTGCTATTAATGAGAAGTATGAAGTAACATTTATGTTATATGGAAAACATTATAATACCATGAGTATATCTATTAGAAATAAAAGGAAGGACAAGGTGAAGGAATGGGAGTTTGAATTATCATATCCTCAAGAGAAAATGATTGAAGATATTGATTTGGGTGTGAGAACAAAGAATCTACTAGATTGATGAGTGATGGGAAAATAGTAAAGTTCGTGTTACAAGGCATGAACTTTACCTTATTCTGGCAGTGAGTGTTTGGCGATACCTTGAATCACGTGAGGAAGCACCATGCCTTATTTTTTTAACAATATTAAATTGCACATCTAATGAACGAAAATGAGAAAAACATTGTAGCCATAGTTGCAGCTAGTATGATAGCGTTAATAGTAGTAGCAATACTTTGTAACTCTTCAAACAAAGATTTTAGCACACCGAGTAAAAGAGATCATTCTATAATTACAGGAGAAGTTGAATCTTCTGAAAGAAAGGATGAAGCTTATTATAGACAGAAAGGTTATCAAATTTTCTCTCAATATAATTTAGCCATAAAAACACCTATAACGCTCAAAGATATTTCATTTCAAAGCTCTAACGATTTTGATTTAGAATATGGTGCTATTGAGAATGAAAATAATCCTACCAAAATGGCTGTTTATCAATTAATGGTCATAGAATTACCAATATCTTATCGAGCATCAAGCCATCAAGAAAAAGAACAAGTTAGAAAATCTATTTTAGATAAATTAACTCAAGACGTTTCTTCCGAATATGTAAGGTTTAGTCATGAAGAACTAGATGCCTATGTGGCTTATACTACATTTAATGGTTATGGCTCAAAATGTATATATTTTTTCAGAGAAGATTATGTTTTTTGTCTAGTTGTCATTTCTAATAATAATCTAAATGAGAGATTTAACAAATTAACAAATAGTATTCATTTCTATGATGACAATACTATTCAATATTCCTCAAATGATACTGGCTATAAAATATTCGAGAATAATGCCTACAAAGAATTTTCGATAAAGTACCCTAAGAATTATGAAGTAGTATCTCAACCAAATCAAGGGGTTATTGCTGCTTTTATAAGTCCAGAGGATAATTATAATTTCAGAAGTAATTTTAATATTATAATGTCTAACACTTCTAAAAACATTGCAGATGCAGCATTACTATCAATACAACAAATGCAATCATATTTTGATGATTTTGAAATCATTTCACAAGGATATTTGGCAATGAATAATCTCAATTATTATCAAATTATAGCAGACTATACACTAAGCAACTATCCTGTGAGGGCTGTTCAATATGCAACAACTAAAGACGGTATTTTATACATAATAACATTTACTGTTGCACAAGATGAATATGCTAGTGAAGAACAAATAATAAAAACTGTTATTGAGTCATTTAAAATAAATTAAAATTATGGAAAATCAGAATGAACAAAAAGAAAAAGAATCTTGGTGGTCAAAGAATGCATGGTGGGTTGCTATAGGTGTAATCGTATTTATAATGAAAATGTGTTCAGACATACAAGGTTAAGCATTAAATCGTACATCTAGCTTTTATCTATTAGAGGTTAGATGTAACTAAATAAATAAAATTAGTATTAATCACGCATAGCGTGCACAAAAGTGTGTACAATATTACGATTGAGGAAAATCTAAGTGAAAATATTATCGGTAAGTTATTGATTTAATATTATTTACAGAGTAGTTTTTTTATATAGAAGCTTACTTTCCAGGCGTGCCTCTTCAACCACTCGAGCACCTCTCCTTAGTGTGGTTAAATTCTTTGTGGATGCAAAGATAAGGATTGTTTTTGAATAGACAAGAATATAGTATAAATAGGTTTTTTGATACAAAAAGGGCATTTGGTGAAAGTGTAAGTAAGTTAGATATAGCTTTCAATAGATATATTGAGCCAGAACAAACAGCAAACTTCTTATTGGTAGCTGCAGAGTCTATTTGGGGAAGAGTTTCAGGTCCCTACCCTAGTATCGGGAAGAAATTTGCAATGCAAAACATAACTTATAATGAAATAACACCTGATGCAAGCCTTCCTATCGGAGGATGGGTTAGATACAGATGTTTAGTTACCTCTCAGGGTGCGATTGCTGTAATGCCTAAAGTTGGAGAGTTTTTTGAGTACCTTGACAAGGTTGCAGGTATTGGTTGGACACACATTGTACAAGCCGTATTCACTGCTGACGAAACTTTACTCACAAGAGCTGAAGCATATGCTCTTTCCGGAGATTTGGTTTCTGCTACAAAGGATTTAGATACATTCCTACGAGCTTTCACATACTATAATGCATCTTACAGACATACAGAAAGTCCTGAGAAGCTTATAGCATTTATGAGACTAGAAGACACAGACGATCCTAGCAAAAAAACAAAACACGAGTATGATCCCAAAGGTGTAGATCCCGGAAAATTCAAGAAAGAAATTAATTTGGAAGGACTTACCGAAGATCAAAAAGACGTCCTACAAGGAATATTGTTGGCAAAGAGAGCCTTAACCCTACATGAAGGAACTAGATGGTTTGATATCAACAGATACAAAATAGAAATCTACAGACGTAAGATTTATGATGGAACACCTGTTCCTACCGACAAGCTTACAGTAGATGACCCTAGAAGAGTATTCCAAATACCTCAGCAGATGGTAGTAGCCGGAATGCAAGCAAATCCAAGATAAGAACAGATATAATACTTCAGACAATTATGAAAAAAAATATAATATATTGTTTAGTCATTCTATTTGCAGCATTCGTAGTAGGCTGCGACAATGACGATGTAGACAGAAACAATAGCGTCTTTGACAGTGAAAGCCTTCCTAAGAAGAACGAATTCGACTTATGGCTAGAAGACAACTTCAGAGTTCCGTACAACATTCAGATCGCTTATCAATTCGATTATATGGATACGGATTTCAGCTACAATCTGACTCCTGCAACCTTTGATATATCGACCAAGTTTACACAGATTATTAAATATTGTTGGTTCGAGTGTTACGACGAGGTTGCGGGTATGCATTTCACCAGAGAGACTGCACCTAAGCAAATATACCTTATAGGTAGTGAAGGCCTAGACCCTGCAACAAACACTAAGGTTTTAGCGACAGCAAGTGGTGGGTTACGTGTTGTTTTATATGAATTAAACCTAGTAAAAGAGATCAATTACGAATCGATTATCCAATATATGCACCGTATGCATCATGAGTTTTCTCATATTTTGGATCAAAAGAGAGAAAAAGATCTTTCTTTTGGAGCTATTAGCGAGAAAGATTACGTAGGCGACAACTGGCCTGATGCTTATAACAAAATAGAAGAATACTACAAATTGGGCTTTGTTTCTGAATATGCAAGCTCTGAAGCTGATGAAGATTTTGCCGAAGTGTACTCGATATACCTAACTACTACTGACGAAGAGTGGGAAAATATACTAACTAATGCTACAGAGTTTGACTCGAAAGGAAACGTAGTTAGTGCATATGGTAGAGAAAAAATAGAACAGAAGCTCAAGATGGTATCTGACTATATGGAAGAAGCTTGGAATACCAATCTTAGAAAGCTAAAGGAAAGTGCTCAGATAAGAGCTGTAAAAGCAGAAGATATAGAGTTTATATCATTTAAGGAATTTACTAATTAATGTATTATGAAGAATATAATTAGCAGCATAATAATACTACTAGTTGGCTTGTTGTCTTTACAATCTTGCTTAAAAGAAGAAGAAAATATATTTGACAAATCGTCAGCCGAGCGACTAATGGAAGCTCAGGCTGAGTACGATAAGCTTCTTAGTTCTGCCGAAAACGGTTGGGCTATGGATTACTATGCTGGATTTGGAGAAGACAGAATTGGAGGTTACCAAATAATATGCAAATTTGAGGAAGGTAAAGCAATCATGGCTGGCGCCTTCACCATGGGTGATTATAAAAATCTGGGCGAAAAAATAGAATCCTCATATTCTATAAACCGTATGCAAGGTCCATGTTTAAGCTTTGGAACATACAATAAAGTTTTGCACCCATTTGCCGATCCAGGAAGCATAAGCGACCCTTACGGATATGGAGGAGATTTTGAGTTTATGATACTGAAAGCCTCCAAGGAAGAATTCATTTTAAAAGGGATTAAGCAAAAACAGATCATTGTTATGCGCCCGATGAAAGCAGAAAAAGACTGGGATCAATATTGTGCCGAGGTTGTAGAATTAGAGGAGATCTTATCAAATTACACTCGTTTCTCTATCAATAAGTCGGGTCAACATGTTGGCTATACTACTATGTGGACTGGAGACTATGAGATTCACGATACAGATAGGCCTGATATCAAAATCAGTAAGTATACCGTAACCAATGAAAGTATTAATCTATACGATTCTTTAAACATAAGCAACAATGTACTTAAGCGACTGGTGTAGGATAAAGAAAACTCTAAGTTTGTAGACCTTGATAAAGGAACCGATGTAGAACTAATTCCAACATTTATTCAATTCCAACAGCTACTGGGTAAATACCTTGTAACTACAGATAACATAGAAGAACCCGTTGAGGTTGAATTCAGAGACAAAGGTGATGGTAAAACGATTCGAGTTTCGAGCGATTTCCTCCGTGCATTTGATGAAAATCTTGATTACGAATTTGACATCGAGGTAGGAGAAAACAATCAGTTAGGAATAAAAACTCAAACTTTAGAGGTAGACCCCAAAACAGGCTATGCTACAAAATTAACTGTTGCTACAAGATTAAATTTCATTATAGGTAATTCTAGCGGCTACCACGCTACTTATCCATACAGCGGTAGCTGGTACAGATATTCACCAGAGAAACCTGAATTACGTTTCTTGCCAACAACATACGTCACACTTATTTTCCCTACTCATGTAGTAGGTATACGTGTAGTTGAGTTCAAGAACCAGACAACAGTAAGCAGTGGTGATGTCATTAAAAACAAGACAGTAACTATCAGTAATCCAATTTTTGTAAAACAATAAGATTATGAAAACCTATAAATACGCTATATATTTATTATTCATCCCCCTATTGCTGCTCTTCATATCAGCCTGTGAGGATGAAAAAGATGCTCCTAACTTTAAGATAGTAAAGACTACTATAGATGGTGACCCTGCTAAACTGGAAGGTCAGATAGAGGTATCTACTTCCGACTTCGAATTTACAGTCAGTAACGATTGGTGCAACGTCACAAAAGAAGGAAACATCCTTAAGTTGGAAGCCGGAGCAAATTACGATTTCCACAACAGAACTGTTGAAGTTATTATAACATCAGGTGACACTCAATATCGTGTTCCTGTAACTCAGACCGGTATTCTTTTTGAGTTTGCAGGCGATAAGATTGTTCAGTACAATTTCGGGTTAAAGGGAGGAGATAGAACTACTCAACTATTGACCAATATTAATTATGAAGTTGTTATTCCGGAGGAGTGCAAAGACTGGATCGAAGTAGAGAAGTTAGAAAATAGTTCTCAAAAAATACTAGTAAAAGAGTCGAAAGAAAGACGTGAAGGAAAAGTCATCTTCAAGTATCTGGAGAAAACAATCGAGATCAAGATTAGCCAGTTTGACTATCTGGGGTATAAAGAATTGTTAGGACCTGCAAAGATGACTTATACCAACTCTAAAGAAGAACGAGTGACAACAGATATAGAGATTGTAGAAAGAGAGGAGAATAAAACATTCACAATAAAAGGTACTTTCGAGAGTGGAATACCTAGGGAAATACCACTACAGTTTCTTGATGATGACAATCACAAAGGAGAACTCCGCTTTATACCTGCGATTCTAGATCCAAACTTTGAAGATCCTGAAAATGATCCAAAAATTAAAAGCTTGGTGTGCTTAATTTATGCTTTTCAATATACATCAAGTGGTGTTCTATCTGATAATAGAGCGCATGGAGCTGTAAGTAAGACAACTTCATATTTCTATCCTGCAAGATATACAACAGTAGGAGATGGAAATTTATTCACTTTCTACCACTCTAGTGAAGGCTTTGCTGATTCCTATTTTTTAAAGCGAGTGACTCAGGGAATCAAGATTGCAGGAAACAGAAAAGACGGAGGTTTCGGTGGTGTTTATGGAAAAGAGTATGATGTCATATCACATATTGAAATTTTCAAAGAATAGATCAATCTTTTAGAAGTATTTCTTAAATACTTTATTATTCTTCATACCACTTTGGGGAACTACAGGTAGTGATTATCTGTAGTTCTCTATTTATATGAATAACTAAAAAATTTGATTTAATACAAGAAAGGCCGCTATCTTTTGTTAGCAGCCTTTTTTTATTTTAAAGATTTCTTTTACAGATTTCTGATCCAAATATTACGGAAAGCAACTCCCGTTCCATGATCTTGCAGTTTCAAAGGGAGTCTTCCATGAGGAGTATATTTGGGGAAGCCAATATAAGGCGTATCCCCTTTCAGTATAAAATTGTTTTGAACCAGAATACCATTCAATACAACGGTTATCATAGCCGGAGACTCTAACTCTCCATCTGTACCAAACACCGGTGCTTTCCAATAAATATCATAAACTTGCCACTCTCCGTTTTTGGTATAAGCATTTACACTCGGTGCTTTTTGCTTGTAGATACTACCTACCATACCGTTTACATAAGTTTCGTTGTTATCCGCATCCAACACTTGTACTTCATAGGTACTTTGTAAGAAGACCCCGCTATTTCCTCTATTTTGCCCTGAATGGTTTTCCGGAGCTGGTGATTTAAACTCTATATGCAATTGACAGTCGCCGAAGAATTCTCTTGTGCAAATATCACCTGTACCGGGAACAACTGTCATTTCTCCATTTACTACTTTCCATGGTGCATCTCCACCTTTAGCAGAAGCCCACTTTGATAAATCTTTCCCATCGAATAAAATGATAGCGTCCGACGGAGCATTCCCGTTTACTGTAGCCGGAGTCACTTTCTCAGGTTTTGGATAATGCCATTCTGTACTTTCAGGCTTCATTTGGGCATAAATACTACTCGTAAACAACAGAGTAGCAATAAAGAATGTGATTTTTTTCATTGTTTCTTGTTTTATGATTTTAGATTTCTGACTTTAAAAGTAATAATAATAAGGGAAAATACCTTTTCTCTTTTTAACAAATAAGATTATTGTTACAAAAAAACGGGTATTTATTCGATAAATACCCGTTTGTATATCTATTAAGAGAAATATATGTTATTCGGTGAACAGCATTGGCGCGAACATAGATAGATAAATTCGCCAGTTTTTCCAAATATGTCCTCCCTCCGATTCGTAGTAAGTGTATTTATAGCCATTATCATCCAGCAACTTTCTATAATCTACATTTGCCTGATACAAGAAATCTGTTTTTCCTATAGCAATCCAATAGAGCTTAGGATTCTTGCTAAATTGAATTTTTAGTTTTTCTTCCATATTCTGATAAATCGGAGACTGAGCTTCCTTATTTGGAAAAATAGCTGCTGAAAAAAGACCTACATAATCGAATGTATCCGGATACTCTTTCGAGATATGCAAAGAGTGAAACCCTCCCATCGAAAGCCCCGAAATAGCACGTCCTGACTTTTCTTTTATTGTTCTGTAATTACTGTCAATAAAACTGATTACATCAGGAAAGCTTGTTTCCATACTTCCTTCCATAGTCTTTGGCTGTTGCATCGATGGTTTTTGAAAACCTAGAGAAGATTCACCGGGAGCAGCTTCTTGAGCTGCATTGCCGTTTGTCATCACTACTATCATTGGCTTTGCTTTCCCTTCGGCTATCAGATTATCCATTATTTGTGCTGTTCTTCCCAAAGCAATCCAAGCCTCTTCATCTCCTCCCATCCCATGAAGCAAGTATAAGACCGGATAGTTTTCGGTTGAACTTTCATAGCCCGGAGGTGTATAAATAGTTATTCGTCTATCCATATTCAGTGTCGGACTGTGATACCATCGACGCGAAACTGTACCATGAGGCACTTTATTTACGTTGAATAAACTGGCATAATCTCCGTCAATAATAAATACATTTGTCAACGAAGCCACGTCTCTGATCAGATAAACATTGCTTGGATCTGTTGTCTTAAAGTCGTCGATAAGAAATGAGTAACTATACAATTCGGGAGAAAGGACTTCCGAGGTATATTCCCAGACTCCCTTATCGTTACGTATCAAATCAGCTTTTCCAGGACCATCAAACTCTCCGAATGGAGTATTAACTTTCTCTGTTGGTAAAAAGTCTCCTGTAACTTGCACTTTTTCGGCATTAGGTGCAAACAATCGGAATGTTACTGTTTTATTCTCATGAATTTCGGGAGAGATAATATCTCCTGCTTGCCACAAGGCTTGTTGTGCAAAAGCACAGTAACTAATAACGGAAAATAGTATAAACAATGCTACTTTTTTCATATCGCGTTTTTTAGTGATTAGAATTATGTTTGTATACTTACAAAACTAGCAAAAAATTGTTGATGGTCACACAATATTAGACAAATATAAAAAGCAATAACCCGATTTTTTTTAATCCGATTATTGCTTTAAGATTTATATATTAATTTTCTTTTCTGACTTACAGCCTATTTCTTTTTTCCTGAGCCATCAACGACTTTCTGAATATCTTCTGTCGTGAAGTTTCCTTGTATGCGAATGATTGTACAATTATCTGTATCGTCTACAAACATTACAAGGTCTTTGATGCGTTCATTTTCTTTATGCGAATAGAAAGTCACATTATTGCTTTTTTCCTTCACCTTCATTAATATCTCATATTGTTTTGTTTTCACAAGGGAAGCAACCTCCTGCTTCATCATTTTCATAGCGTCTTTATTTTTATCACAACTATAGATCTCCATCTGATCTAACTTTCCGGCCAAGCCTTTTATATCTGTACCTCCGGCATCGATATCGGGCATCAATTTTAGCAGAGATTTAGAGATATAAACAGTCGTGATATCATCATGATTAGACAATCTGTCAAACATATTTTCCTGAGCTTTAAGCCCCAGCATGCTACACAAAGACAAAATTGTCATTAGTAATATTCTTGTTTTCATATTGTTATATTTTACTGATCCAATGTTCTACTTAATACTTCATTCGTTTTATCAATACTTGTGGAGACCACTGATAATTGGCTTACTCCCTTATTAAAATTTGATGATAATAGCAACAATGCTTTCTGTGCTTCTTCTATTTTAAGTTGCTCTTCGGTTGAAACATTAGCCATCGTCGGCTGCACAGATGGTTGTTGATTATTAAAATGTATCCCGGCAAATATAAGTATAGCTATTCCGGCTGCAATACTTGTTGCCCATACAAATAAGTTACGTTTCTTACTTGTCTTTTTCTTTTCTTCTTTAGAGGCAAGATCATCTATAAGATTTGTTAGTTTCATTTCCAAATCCTTAGGCACCTCTACTTCTTCGGAGTTATACATTTCTAAAAAGATTTGTTGTTCGTCAAGCAATTCATTAGCAATGTTGTCTCCCTTAAAGTAGTCATACAATAAGCGTTCTTCTTCCAATGTTGTTTCTCCATTATAGAAGTCCTCAATTAGTTTTTTTACTTCGCTAGTGTCCATTGTCGTTCTATTTTTAAGAATTGCTCTCTGATTGTTTTTCTTGCCCTTGACAAAATAACCCGTATATTTCCAGAACTAAGTCCTGTCATCTCTTCTATTTCCTCATCCGAGTATCCATCCCAATGTTTCATCATCATCACTTGCCGCTGTTGATCGGGCAATTTGTTTATCAAACCTTTAATATTCTGTACTTGGTCCCGCTGCTCTATTTCTTTCGAAAGAGATACCTCTTCGGGTATTTCCTTATCGTACTCTATGTTATATTCGTCTTTTGTTTTTCTAAGATAATCCAGACATGTATTTCGTAAGATGATAATAGCAAACGCTTCTGTATTTTCTATCTTGCTCATTTCGTCTCGTTTATTCCATAGTTTAACAAATGCATCTTGAACCATATCTTCTGCACTGTCAGCGTCGTGTACAATCCGGAAGGCTATTCTATACAATTTTTGATGATAGGGGAGAAACTCTTTCTTGAAAGTTTCTGCATCCATCTTAGTTAAAGTTTTTTTGTTGTTCTTTGACAATATTGGTAATATCTTCCTCTGTAAAGTCTCCGTGCATTTTTACGGCAACAATATCATCTTCGTCTGTTACAAGTACATATATAGTCGATTTTTCCTCCTCTTTTTTCAGAAGAATTTGAACGACCGTATCCACCTCTTTTACTTTCAATAATGTTTCGAAGTCTTCACCAACTTTAAGATCTGATAATTTAGATGCAAATTCACTCTTAATATCGGCAGAAGAATCTTCTGAAACAACTACTTCTATTAAATCGATTTTCTCCAAGAAAGGGGGAAGTTGAGATTTTAGCTTCCCGCTCGGATCTGCTTCTGTAGCCGCCTTTAGCTGCCCATCAAGCATTTCTCGATCTACCCGTTGATGTTGAACTCCTTCTAACTTAGACAAATCTGAGATAAATTGGTCTATATCTTGAGCAAAAGTGGATGACACAACCGCCATAATTAGGACTAAGGATACTAGTAGCTTTTTCATAAGTTTATTTACGTGTTATTTATTATTGTATTGGTTTACTAACTTATCTATGTCTTGTTCTTTTATTTTTCCTGTAAATCTTATTATTACGGGTTCTTTTTCATCCTTGCATAATAAGACCAGATCTTTTATGATATCTTTTTCTTTTTTCATCAAGATACGGATTCCATCTTCTTTATCTTTGACAAAGATAAGAGTTTCGTAGCCTTTTTCGTTTTTTGTATTGTTGAATAAGTTAAAGAAATCACTTTTCAGTTTAGCATCACCATCCGACAATTCAAATACTTCCACCGATTTAATTCCTTTCATTACAGGCTTATCACTCATACCACCGAGCATTTTACCAAGGAACATCATAAAACCGTCTACTTTTACTTTCTCTACATTTCTGTCAGAGGATGCTTTTTTAAGCAGATTATCCACACCCTGACTATATCCCGACAAACTAACAAATGAGATTAAAACCAAGCAAATCAAAAACTTCTTCATAATAGAGACTTTATTTGTATTATTAATTTATTCTATAATTGATGCATCTTTCTGTTCTCATTTATTAAGACGAACTACCTCAAAATTTTGTTACACGAAAAAGTAAAAAAATTACACAAATAAAAGAAAGAGGCTGTATCCATTTAGAATACAGCCTCTTTCTCTTATTTTATTATTTCAATTATTCGATAGTTTCTTTACCAAATTCTAGAACCAGGACTTTATCTTTGAACAAGCTTAGCTTACCATCCTTAGCCTCTATCTGTAAAGGTGTAGAAAGGAGAGAAGTAAACATCCCTTCACCCTCAAGGCTAGGACAAGCCATCTTTGTAGACATAATAGCATTAAACTTGATTGTATTCCCTTCTAAGCTATAGCTCGTACGAATAGAATTACAACCTCCTTGTCCAACTACATTCCCATCCTCTGTAAGATTTAGCGTTGGCTTCTTCGTTTCAAAAAGCTTGTTTACATCCCCATTTGCTATATAGGTCAACACCTATTGACCTAGAATATCTTTTTGAGATATTAACTCTTCTGATTTCACAAATTCGAGAATAACATCACTTCCTTTGCTAAACAAAAGTGTATTGCCTTCATTCTCCAAAGACAACTTCATATTAGGAGTTGACAATGCTGCAAAAAATTGAGGTTCTTTATTTGCATCCATACAAGCTCTCATGGTTGCCACCGGATTTTTAGCAGAAAATTCATTCTTATCTGTTAACGAAAATACACCTGTATATCTATTACAACCTCCTGTACCATAGATATTATTTTCAGCAAAATTAAATTTCAAGTCCGGAACTGGTGTCTTAAATGCCTCATTAGCACTTTCACCCTTCAATGTCTTCAGTTGCCAGTAGCCTTCCAACTTACTTTGATCTATTGTTTTCACCGAACTACAACTCTGGAAGCCAAATGACAAAATCAGAGTTCCTATAAGTAACATCTTTGTTATTAGAGATTGTTTCATACTGTAATTTTTAATATTATTAAATTATTTCAAATTTGTCCCCATCTTTCCATACAGGAAATTTCATCCTGAATCTTTCCAATTCCGATTTAGATATATAGACTGTTTCAGTCTGCGAAAAGTTTAATTTCATAGTAGAAATTTCGTCTCCTTTTGCATTTATGAGCTTAGAACTTCCATTATAAATTAAGCCATTACCATCCTGACCTACCCTATTCACTCCACATACATAGCACATATTCTCTATTGCCCTTGCAGGAAGCAACGCATCCCAGGCTTTGATTCGAGAAACCGGCCAGCTAGCTACGTAGATCAACAAATCGTATTCGTTATCTACATTTCTGCTCCATACAGGAAATCTAAGATCGTAACAAACTTGTAAACAAATACTAAAGCCCTTGTGTTCAAAAACAGTACGACTTTTTCCGGCTGAGAAATAATTTAATTCACTTCCCATCCTAAACAGATGTTTCTTATCGTAATAAAATTCTTTGTCAGGGGTTATAAAAAAAGCTCTGTTATAAAAATGTCCGTCTCCGTTATCGGCAATAAAGCTTCCACATACAGCTATCTGGTATGCCTCTGTCCACTCTTTCAGCAAACTGATAGTTTCTCCATCATTGGTTTCCGCTAACGCTTTGCTATTCATCGAAAAACCTGTTGTACACATCTCCGGAAAAACAGCAATATCTGTATTTCCAGAAAGTTCTTTTAGTGTACTGTGGATAAATTCCAGATTTGTACGTTTGTCTTCCCAAGCAATATCGCATTGCACAAGAGACAACCTTAGTTTATCTTCTTGCTGCATAATAAATTTTAATAAGAAATTATAGAGAAAAAAGAGCTGGATGTTTTGCAGTAACCCCTTTATAGTAAGACTTGATCTGTTCTATATCAGCATCTACATCTCCAGTAGGAATAAATACTTTTTTGAACTGAGCCTCTTTTAGTCCATAATCCAAAGCAGCAACCACAATTGGCACATTCGCAGCCTGAGCAATGAAATAAAAGCCTTTTTTCCATTCTGTATTCAGCTTTCGTGTGGCCTCTGGTGTAATAGCCAGTTGAAATTCGTCTTTTTCTGCATATACCTCGGCCAGTTGCTCTGTCAACGATGTTTTCTTTGAACGGTCAACAGGTATTCCTCCTAAAGACTTAAACAAAAGATTCATAGGAAAGAAGAACCATTCCTTCTTGATTAAAAATGAGGCTGTTCTTCCCATCGACTTATAAACAAGCAAGCCCAGTATTAAGTCCCAGTTACTGGTATGAGGAGCAACACAGATCACACTTTTGTTGGGCAGATTAGTTTCTCCTGTTACTTTCCAACCAAAAAGGTTTAGTATAAATTTAGAAAAACTTCTCATTTACCCAATTCTGATATTTCTTTAGCAATCGCATTTGCTTGTTCAGCTATCTCTTTTCTCAGCTTTTGGTAATATGCTTTTACTCTTCCTTTTACTTCTTTACCCTCATTCACATTTGCACGCTTAATCAATTCTTCTTCTGCATCGATTATACGTACCAACACTTTATCTGCTGCTGCTTTATCAGCATCCACTACGAAAGTTTTGTAAAAGAAACAATCTACATATAATAACCCCATTGTTTCTCTTATACTCTTTTTAAGTTTTCTTCTACTACTCATAGACTATATCTTTTATAAGTTTTTGTATCTTTGCTCAGTTCATCAATATTATTGATAAGCACAAAGGTACGAAATTCGAAGTACTATTAATGGAAATTGAGAAGAATCTTTAAGACAAACAATAAAGATCGGGACAAAACTAAATAATAGAAACAAGTTAAACATGAGTAAAAAGATCAACACTCCAGACTATATATTTGAAACTAGTTGGGAAGTATGTAACAAGGTTGGAGGTATATATACAGTACTATCGACAAAAGCAAAGTCGATGCAGTGTATAGGAAAAGACAGAGTTATATTCATTGGTCCGGATGTATGGAAAGAAACTGAAAGTCCATGGTTTAAAGAAGACCATTCATTATATCAAGATTGGAAAAAGGTTGCTAAAGAGCAAGATGGACTTATCGTCAGAGTTGGTCATTGGGATGTTCCGGGAAATCCAGTCGTTATTCTTGTTGACTTCAATTCCTTTTTTTCGATAAAAGATTCTATTTACGCAGATATGTGGAACAAATTTAAAGTTGACTCACTCCATGCATATGGAGACTACGATGAGTCTTGCATGTTTGCATATGCTTCGGGTGTTGTTATCGAAAGCTTCTATAAGTTCCACAAACTAGAGAACAAAAAAGTTATTGCTCACTTTGATGAATGGATGCTTGGAATGGGTGCGCTATACGTGAAGGACAAACTACCTAAAGTAGGTACTGTCTTTACAACGCATGCCACTTCCATCGGGCGATCTATTGCCGGCAACGGAAAACCTCTGTACAACTATCTCTCGGCATACGACAGCGATCAGATGGCCAGAGAATTAAATATGGTTGCAAAACACTCTGTAGAAAAAGCTGCTGCTCAACAAGTAGATTGCTTCACTACCGTTAGTGATATAACTGCAAAAGAATGTCACCAATTATTACGCAGAGATCCTGTAGTAACTCCAAATGGTTTTGAAAAAGATTTCATTCCTGTAGGAGAAAAACACGAAGAAAAAAGAATTGCTGCGCGAAAAAAACTAATAAAGGTTGCTGAAGCACTGTTCGGATACGAAGTTCAGCAAGATGCTCTGTTAGTTGCCACTAGTGGAAGATATGAATATCGCAACAAAGGGATTGATGTTTTTATAGATGCAATGCACCGTCTAGAGCATATCAGACAGCTAGAAAAAGATGTGATTGCCTTCATCATGGTTCCTGCATGGATAGATGGTCCAAGAGCAGAATTGCAAGAACGCTTAAAAAACGGAAATAAATACACAGCACCTATTTCTTACCCTCATATTACACACTGGCTAAAAAACTTGAATCATGATTCTGTCATGGGGCAAATTAATTACCTCAACATGCGGAACCGAAAAGAAGACAAAGTAAAAATAATCTTTGTCCCATCTTATCTAAATGGTAATGATGGTATATTTGATATGCCATATTATGATCTCCTTATAGGCTTAGATGTCACTGTATTCCCTTCTTATTACGAACCTTGGGGATATACACCTCACGAAAGTATTGCCTTCTCTGTACCTACCATAACCACATCTCTTGCCGGATTCGGTTTATGGATGCGCAAGATGGGAGATAAAAAAGGTATGGATGACGGTGCTGAAGTCATAACACGTGATGACTATAATTTCATAGAAGTATCTGAAGATATATGCAATAGAGTATTCGAAATGTCAACAAAAAGTGAAGAAGAAGAAAGATTATTGCGCAAAGAAGCCTTAGATAGAGCAGCACTCGCAGACTGGTCGCATTTTTATAAACATTATGAAGAAGCATACCGCATAGCTTTGGATGCAGCAAGTAAACGATAATGAAACTTTATGCGCAAACGATTGCATTCATAAAGAACTTATATATCGCATTTTAATTATTTAATGAGGTGATTTTTATTATCTTTGCCCTTCGTGTAATTTTTAAACAAACAACAAGACTAAAGGAAACAATATCGATAGTTTTAAATATAAAAATATGAAAATTAAAGCAAGTTATTCTAACGCTCCGGTATGGAGAGGTGTACATACTCAAGTTAATCTACCAAAAGAGTTACTTCCTTTGGAAAAATTAGCTCATAATCTATGGTGGGTATGGAACAATGACGCAACTGATCTTTTTGCTGATTTTGACAAAAAGCTTTGGGAAGCTTGTGAACACAACCCTGTTGTATTATTACAAAAAATAGCAAGTGAAAGAATTGAAGAAATTCTGAATGACGCGGCTCTTATGAAAAGAGTAAAAAGCGTTATAAAGAATTTTGAACAATATATGTCTCAAGAATATGATAAATCAAAAACATCTGTAGCATATTTCAGTATGGAGTATGGTTTTACTCATGTTTTGAAAATATATTCTGGAGGATTAGGAGTTCTTGCAGGCGACTACCTGAAAGAAGCTAGTGACAGCCACGTAGACCTTACTGGTGTTGGCTTCTTGTACCGTTATGGATACTTTACTCAATCTATTTCTCCTGACGGACAACAAGTAGCAAACTACGAGCCGCAAAACTTTGGAGAACTACCTATTGAGCCCGTACTTAATGAGGATGGTAACCAAATGATTTTAGCAGTTCCTTTCCACGATAGAGACATCTATACTAATGTGTGGAAAGTAAATGTAGGCCGTATCAGCCTTTATCTTTTAGATACCGATATTGACCTAAATAGTGAATACGACCGTCCTATTACACACCAGTTATATGGTGGCGACTGGGAAAACCGTCTGAAACAAGAATATCTACTTGGTATTGGAGGTATTCTTTTATTGAACAAACTTGGAATCAAGAAAGAAATATATCACTGTAACGAAGGACATGCTGCCTTAATCAACGTTCAGCGTCTGGTTGATCTTATAGAAGGAGAAGGTTTAACTTTCAATCAAGCACTGGAAGTTGTTCGCGCTTCTGGTCTTTATACAGTACACACTCCTGTTCCTGCAGGGCATGACTACTTTGACGAAGGCTTACTTGGTAAATACCTTGGACATTATCCTGCACGTCTCGGTATCTCTTGGCAAGATTTTGTTGATATGGGACGTGAACACCCAGGAAGCGGAGAGAAATTCAGCATGAGTGTTTTCGCTCTGAATACATGTCTTGAAGCAAATGGAGTTAGCTACCTACACGGGATTGTTTCCCGCAAAATGTTCCAACCTATATGGCCCGGTTATTTCCCTGAAGAGATACACGTAGGACACGTTACAAATGGTGTACACATGCCAACTTGGGCTGCAAAGGAAACAAAAGAGCTTTACGAAAAAACTTTTGATAAGAAATTCTATGATGATCAGTCAAATCATGAAATTTGGGATAACATCTATAGCGTTCCGGATGAAAAGCTATGGGCTCTTCGCTCTCAGCTAAAAAAACGTCTTATCAGCTATGTACAAGAGCAAATGAAAGAAGGTTGGATGAAACGCCAAAAAGCGCCATCTGCTATTCTTTCGGTTGTTGATAAAATCAATCCAGATGCTCTATTAGTTGGTTTTGGTAGACGTTTTGCGACATACAAACGTGCACATCTACTATTTACAGATTTAGACAGACTTGCTAAATTGGTAAATAATGAAAAATATCCGATTCAATTCTTATATACAGGAAAAGCTCACCCGGCTGACGGAGCAGGACAAGGTCTTATCAAACAAATTGTTGAAATATCTCGTCGTCCTGAGTTTATGGGTAAAATCATTTTCCTAGAAAACTACGATATGCGTTTAGCTAAACGTTTAATCTCAGGAGTTGACATCTGGCTTAACACTCCTACTCGTCCACTTGAGGCTTCGGGTACTTCGGGAGAGAAGGCTGTGATGAATGGAGTATTAAACTTCTCTGTTCTTGACGGATGGTGGTACGAAGGTTATAAAGAAGAAGCAGGATGGGCATTGACAGACAAGCGTACATATACAAATCAAGCTTATCAAGATGAATTAGATGCTTCAGAAATCTATTCTACTTTCGAAAACGTGATTTTACCTCTTTATTATGCTCGCAACTCTAAAGGATATTCTCCAGAGTGGATGCAGTATGTAAAGAAGTCTATCGCTAGCATAGCTCCTGAATATACTACTAAGCGTATGATAGATGACTACATCAAAGAGTTCTACAAACCAAGCAAAGAGCGCTCACTGCTAGTTAACTCTAACAACTATGCTAAAGCAAAAGAACTTGCTGCATGGAAAGAAGATACTGCTGCTAAATGGGATTCTGTAGTTATAGAAAAGGTAACAGTAGATGGTCATGAAATAACTGAAAGATCGTTAGTAAATTCCAATAATATTTTTGAAGGTCAGGACGGTATATTCGAAATAATAGTCGACAAAAAGGATATGATCGGAGACCTAGGTATAGATCTGGTAGTTGTAGACTTTGATCCAGAAAACCAAACTCACAAATTCAGATTCTCTAAGGAACTGGAACTTGTTAAAAAGGAGGGATCTAAACTATACTTCAAACTACAAAGAAAAGCGAAAACTCCAGGCATAGCATATTTCTCTTTCCGCATGTTCCCTAAACATGCTGATATGGCTCACCGCCAAGACTTTGCTTATGTTCGTTGGATCTAATCTGAATTAGAATACTAGACATATAAAAAGAGGCTATTTTTCAATAGCCTCTTTTTTGTATATTCTTTTATCTTTCTCGAAAGACAGAATTAATGTTTTATTTGTCAGACTGTCAATACTAAATCGTCCTATAATCGTATCATTTCTCACAAATGCCAAATGATAGTCTCGTATAATAAAAGTGAGATCCAGAGTATCAGCCAAATCCACCATATATTCTCTACAACTATCCCCTTTGAAGATCAAGAATGTTTCTTCCTTTGCATAGTCAACATATACAGAATCATATACACTGTGCTCCACATTTACCAACTTCCAGGATCCTTGAATCAAAGTTCTATTTGCATCATCACTATTGTAGGGTGTACAAGATATAACAGAGAACAGAATGAATGAGAAGACTATAGCTATACAATATTTCATTTCAATACCTATTTATTTAGTGCAAAATAACATATATTTTTCATAAAAAAACATCTTCAGCCAAAAACTGTTCATTTATAGTATTCATTATCCAGGTAAATCATATTATATTTGTTTTGCAAACACAGTAGAAATCTGTAATTATTTAAAACATGAAAACTTTAGGAAATATTATCTGGGTTATTTTTGGTGGGTTTATGATTGCCCTCGAGTATTTTATTGCAGGTTTCTTACTTATAATTACAATTATAGGTATTCCTTTTGGTCTACAAGTATTTAAACTGGGAATACTTGCCCTATGGCCTTTCGGACATAAGGTGGTAGAAGACACATCTTCTTCCGGCTGCTTAAGCCTTGTTATGAATATTATCTGGATTATTATAGGAGGATTCTGGATTGCTCTTACTCACCTATTTTGGGGCATTGTGTTTTGCTTAACAATAGTAGGTATACCATTTGGCAAACAGCACTTCAAACTGATACATCTAGCCCTCGTTCCTTTTGGCAAGAAGATTGAATAAGCCCTTTCTATGCTAATTATTTATTGGTTTAAAACCATCTTGAAGTGAAGTCCCCCGAACCTCTATTTCACTTATATCCTGATATTTTGAGTATTCATCTTCCTTTAGAATAATACAAGGAAAATAAGTCTCGAAACAAACAAATCTGCCCTGAGGTACCTCCGGAGATTTGCTTACATAAATAGTAATTCCATTATCCAATGTCATAGGTAAAAATTCATCTTTATACCACCCTCTCGATCTTAGAAGTTCTTTGTAAGGATATTGTTTTACAAGAATGTCCGACAAAGGTCTGGTATTAGTTGTCGATTGCCTGATATTAAACATATTAATAAACCGATCAGTTCTTTTAACAGACCAAACAACCATAAATCCAGTAAATGCAATAATAGCTAAGACTCCTATTCGAGGCATCTTCTTTTCTTCTTTTGACGACAAAAGAACAAATAGTAGAAAATAGATTAAGGCAAATAAGACTCCTCCCACGAATCGAGGATCGGGTCCACCTTTGTACCATACGAGTAAGATAGCTACAAGAATCAGATAGACAAAGTAAACAGTATTAGGAAGATACTTCTTTCTGAGAAAACCGTAGAGTACGATTAGAGGAGATATAATGATAGAGCCGAGGAAAGCAACGTATGTAAACCAATCAATCATCGACTGTAAATCCGAACTCCAATTAGAGATTCTCCATACCATATCTCCCAACACTCGAATTCCACAAGACAGGATAAAATCTCGTTCTTCTATTGCTACATGCTTCGGTATTTTCCAGTCTACAGCAAACAAATCGAGTTCGTAGAAAGGAAAGACTAGATATCCGGATAGTATCACATTTCTGACACACCAGAAAGCAACTACCAGAAAGGAAATAGATAGCAAAAATACCATTGTACTATAATTCCTACTCTTTAGTTGAGAAATGAATATATAAAGAGTGATCAAACAAATTGGGGCAATAGACAATTTGAAAGTCACTAAACAAACCGGAACAAAGAATAGTAATAACAGTTTATCTTTCAAGTCAGAAGGATAAATTAATAATTTAGCAATCAAATAAAATGCTACTATATTGGGGATAAGATCTGTAGATGTCGCAGTAAAAGAATAGCCAAAGACTAGCATAAACCCAACGATAGGGATAACAAGTGCTATTCTGCGAAGTTCATACCCCGAAGTTATTATTTCTTTCACAATCCAACACAAGACAGCCAATAGAACAAGAGAGTGTAAACTATAAACCGTTTCTCCAAACAAGAATCGGAAGCCAAACACAGCCGCAAGAAGTAAGTAATTTGAATTAAATCCAAAACGGTGTTCTACATTCCCTAAACCAGGAACCACTGCATATTCTTCATTCCATCGAATATTTTGTTGATGGTATAGTAACGAATCAAATACACCTACTTGCCATATTATCACCACCATAAAGCTGATAGCAATAAGGAAGAGTAAAACTAACTGAAAAACAGAAAACCGCTGGATACTATTTTTCAATCTCTTACAGAATGCCTTAAAATGATCTTTCCTAACGAGCCAATAAATAAAACTTAGCAAAAGGCTCGCCAAAAGAATATAATGATTAGATGGCAACCATAACGAAGAAAGAGACAATGGAATCAGCATTGCTCCCATCCCAATTAAGAATGCATCAATCAGTTCGTAATTCTCATTTCTCTTGCAAAGTTTGTTATAAAGCGAAATCAGACAATCACCAAAAGAGAGGAATACTATCAGAATAGCAATCCAGGAAATTAGTATCGCGATCATTTATTTATCTTATTAGGCTACAAAAATACGAAGAATTTTCGGATAATTTTCTTTACTCATAGTCACACACAAAGAAGAAAGTATAGTCTCCTATTGTTTCCGTTTCTACGTTTATCCATTTCAGATTTTTCTTAGTTGTCACAGTCCTCACGATGCGCTTTCCCGTAGAATCATAGTCCTCTGCCGTCAACACCCGAAAACGTTTATTGGTGCAATCATATTCGCAAGAATAAACATAGTAGCTAAAATCGTTCCACTTGTCAGCCTTTTCGGGCTTACCCATTTTAGCATACCTATCTCTTATTTTTGCAATATACTCTTCCCTACCCTTTGGCGTAACAAACACTCTTTTTTCCTGAGCAAAGAAAATTCCGTTTTCTTGCCGGATACTTGCCGTATCGATATATGATTCGAAGTCTTCGGCAACTCCTACATTTACCCAAGCCTCTTCCTTCGGGAGATTATTTGTTTGCTGTGTAGCTTTACAACCGATCAAAAAGAGAGAAACTAAAATCGCACAATAAAAGTATTTCATAATAATTGTTTTATACTTGGTTCTTAAACAAAGATATACTTACAAATGTTTTCAACCAGCTTTTTCATTGACAAAAATATATGATTTTATTATTATCTTTGTTTGAATATATCTTTTAAGAAACAATCAATGAATTATATATCAGTATTTTGCGGATCTTCGTCAGGAAACGAAGACATCTTTATAAAACAAGCTACAATTTTAGGACAAACTATAGCCCAACAAGGATACGGAATTGTTTATGGTGGAGCCCGAGTGGGATTGATGGGTGCTGTAGCAGATGGAGCATTGAGTCAAGGGGGTGAAGTTATCGGAGTTATTCCCGGCTTTTTGCAAAAGAAAGAGCTAGAGCATAAAAACCTCACAAGGCTGCATATCGTAGAAACGATGCACCAACGTAAGGCTTTGATGAACGAGCTTAGCGATGGTGTAATAGCCTTACCCGGAGGATATGGAACGATGGAAGAGCTCTTCGAAATGTTGACTTGGGCACAATTGGCAATTCATAAAAAACCAATAGGATTACTTAATATTGATGGCTTTTACGACCCTCTGATCATGATGTCGCAACGCATGATGGAAAAAGGCTTTTTGAAAGAAGAATACAAGAGCCTTCTGATAGAGGCCAATACTTCCGAACTTCTTTTGGACAGAATGAATACTTTTATCCCCCTAAAAAACGAGAAGTGGTTTGAACCTGCAAATCATTGACAAAGTCATTTATTTAACAGAATCATCAAGAGGTTTATTTAGAAAAAACAGATATCTTAGATGCTTAAGATAAAAACAAAAAAATATGGCATTAAAAATAGGAGATAAAATTCCTGATATCTTAGGAATTAATCAAGACGGAGAAGAGGTTAAAGCAAGCGACTACGCTGGTCAAAAGCTAATTTTATATTTCTACCCTAAAGACAGTACACCCGGATGTACAGCCGAAGCATGCAGCTTTAGAGATAACTTTTCAGAACTCAGAAAAGCAGGTTATCAAATACTTGGCGTGAGCATTGACAATGAAAAATCGCATAAAAAGTTTATCGAAAAGCAACAATTACCATTTCCTTTAATAGCTGATGTAGATAAAAAACTAGTAGAAGCATTTGGTGTATGGGGAGAAAAAACACTTGCCGGAAGAAAATATATGGGTACTTTCCGCACTACGTTTTTAATAAATGAATCAGGAGTAATAGAAAGTATAATTGGTCCTAAAGAGATCAAGACAAAAGAGCACGCAGAACAAATACTAAATAAATAGATTATAAATAAAAAATTAAGAAACATACATAATGGCTGAAGAGAAAGAAAAGAAAGCGGCTCCAAATGCGGAGAAAATGAAAGCCCTGCAGGCTGCAATGGATAAAATTGAGAAAAGCTACGGGAAAGGATCTATCATGAAAATGGGGGACGACAAAATAGATGAAATATCTGTTATCCCTACAGGTTCTATAGCCTTAAATGCAGCTTTGGGTGTAGGAGGATATCCTCGTGGTAGAGTAATTGAGATATACGGACCAGAGTCATCAGGTAAAACCACCTTAGCTATCCACGCAATAGCGGAGGCTCAAAAAGCTGGAGGTATTGCAGCTTTCATCGATGCAGAGCATGCTTTCGACCGTTTCTATGCTGAAAAACTAGGTGTAGATATTGAAAATTTGTGGATATCTCAACCCGACAGTGGAGAACAAGCTCTGGAAATTGCAGAACAGCTTATCCGCTCTTCGGCTATCGACATTGTTGTGATTGACTCTGTTGCAGCATTGACACCAAAAGCTGAGTTAGAAGGCGAAATGGGTGAATCTAAAATGGGACTACAAGCCCGTTTGATGTCACAAGCTTTGCGTAAGTTAACCGCAGCTATCAACAAAACAAGTACAACTTGTATCTTTATCAACCAGTTGCGTGATAAGATCGGAGTTATGTTTGGATCGCCGGAAACAACAACCGGAGGTAATGCTTTGAAGTATTATGCATCTGTTCGTCTGGATATCCGCCGTATAGGTCAACTAAAAGATGGAGATGAAGTAAAAGGTAGCCAAACACGAGTAAAAGTTGCGAAGAACAAGGTGGCTCCTCCATTCCGTAAAGCTGAATTCGACATCATGTATGGAGAAGGAATATCTCGCTCAGGAGAAATTATCGACTTGGGTGTAGAACTAGGTATCGTAAAGAAAAGCGGTTCTTGGTTTAGCTACAATGAGACTAAACTAGGACAAGGTCGTGAGGCAGCCAAGGATACAGTTAAAGACAATCCTGAATTAGCTGAAGAACTGGAAACACTTATCTTTGCTGCATTACAGGATAAGAAGAAATAAATAAGTCTATTCTAAATATTAAAAGGTTGTGGATTCGAATGATCCACAACCTTTTTCTTTTAAAAGATCAATAATTAGACTACCTTAGCAATCAAACCTAAAATGAAATCTATATCTAATATTATAATATAATACAATCTAATCTGTAATAAATGACATCATGAAATATAGGATTATTATTTTATCCGTATTTATTATATCTGTAGGAAACCTTAAATGTTGTAATATCGACTCCTTGTTCAATCATCACATTTCTTCAATAGAGTCATATATTGATAGAGTAATTAAAGGCGAAATTCTTCCGACTGGTAGTGAAAGTATAGTTTATGCTAGCATTGATCAGAAACCAATAAAAACGCAATATAATACTGCTACTAAATTTGTGATATTAGGAGATAATGCAACCTTATTAAAGATGTACGAAATGCTAAACGAAGATATAGAGTTCGAAAGAGGTCAGTTTTTCCCAAATGTAAAAATCTCTTATGAAGAAATTAAAGAAATAAAAACGAGGAATGAAATAAATCGTAAAAAACTAAACGATAAGAAGATAATAGAAATATTCAGACGCTTAAAGAATGGTCACAATAAAATTAAAACAAACTCTGAAGCTGAAATATATTTTTAAGAATTAGATTCCTTAAGAAAGACAAATACTTATATCAAATAATAATTTCTTTATTTTAAGACAAACGGAACTTTTATTTCATAAAATATAGGGACTCTAAAACCTCCTTGATTACCTGGTATCCAACGTGGCATTAAACCAATTATTCTTAAAGCTTCTTCATCGCATTCGGGATTGACACTTTCTTTAACTATAGGTTTCTTTATTTCACCTTCTTTCCCAACAACAACACGTACCACAACAACACCTTCAATTTTTGCCTTTTTTGCTTTCTTCGGATATTTCAGATGCTTTCGAATAAATTTATTCATTTTTTGTTCCCCTCCAGGGAAGCTTGGCATCATCGAAGTTCGTGTAAAGACAGGTAATCCTTCATCCATCTGAATCTTTGGTTCATTTTTCTCTTCAACTAGCTGAATCATTGCCAAACTATCAATAAGCTTTTCTTCTATTCTAGTTGAATCACTTCCAAGTCCCGACAAAACATAAAAAGGTTTTATCGTTAAAGAATCAGTATTCTGACATAGAATATTAATTGATAATAACAATGTAAATAGAAAAGCTACAATATATTTCATTTCAATCTAACTATTAAAACAACTCCATCCCCTTTCTATAGGTCTGATATTTCAATGTAGGCAATAATTCCTCCCGCATTCTGCTCGTATCACCATAGTATGACACCATCCCTATTTTAATAAAATCTACGGTCAGTGGGCTGCGCGTATTAAACACTTTAGAGAAGAACTCGAAACATCTGGCTGCCGTCATTATCATCCATACCGGCATACGCCAAGGCTTACGATGCCCCTTGTAACGTGTAATATCATCCAAGAACTCTTGCAAGGTTTGCATACCGTCATCACCAATGTGATAAATTCCCCTAATATCAGGTTTCAGACACGCGGCAATAGTAGCTTCTACAAAATCATCTTTCGAAATAAGGTGAATATATGTAAACTCTCTCCACACACCTAACAACCAATATTTGGCAAACCACTGAGCAGCATCTATCATAAGAATTCCTTTACCATACACCATTCCTACCCGAAGCGATACAGCCTCGAATTGGTACTTGTCTCCGTAATGAAATAATAATTTTTCTTCTTCCAATCGGGTTTTAGCATGCATAGATTCCGGATTACCGGATAATACTCCCTTTGCCGGTCTTTCAGGGAAAGACTCCCCTTCAACATGCGGAAAGCTAATAAGTATAACCCTCTTTACATTCTGTCGTATGGCGGCATTCAACAAGTTTTTAAAATATCTGGTATTGGTAGTGGGCAGAAACTTCTCGGGATTAGCTTTAAATAAGACTCCTGCAAAGTGTACGATAGTATCTACTCCTTGCAATGATTCGTCTAAAGTATCTTCCTCTGCCAAGTCTATTTTATAAACAGAGACATTATCCCTTTTCTTTAACTCCTCATCTACATCCTTGTTGTGGATAAGAAGATTAAGAAAGACTCCTCTGTCTTTTAATCCATTAGCAAGAAGACCTCCAAGATTCCCTGCAGCTCCGGTTATTGCTATTTTTTTCATTCTGTAAAGTTATGTTTCAACTACAAATATAATAAAACTCTTTAGAGTTCAATATTTTATACTTTTTTCTTTCTAAAGATGACATGTTCCAGCAGCATAACCGTAATAACCCCCATCACAAAACTATTTCCCAATATTGGTCGTACAAGATCCGGAATCTGAGCAATTGCAGACTCTGGAGCAATAGACACAAGAATAGCAATCATAATAGATAAGCCAATCACAATACCATCATTATATCCCATTACTGCTTTTTCGTTCATCATCATCACAAAGCCTGAAGACAACTGACCAGCCATCAGATAGATAAACAGAGCTCCCATAACAATGGAAGGTATATGATTCAACATATTCACAGCCTGAGGGAGCAAAGCACAAAGCATTAATCCTATTCCTGCCGGAACAAGTGTATAACGAGAGGCACATCCTGTAGAAGATATCACTCCGGTACTCATCGAATAATCTACCGAACCAATAACTCCCATCGATCCGGATAACATACTTGACAATCCGGAGATTCCTACCCCATATTTTATACGTCGCTCCATTCCCTCCGCTTTCAGCATCTGTCCTACAGACTCAATAGAACCAAGTTCATTGACAATAAGTGCAAAAAAGCAGAAAATAAAAGCCAAGATAGTACCTGCATCGAAACTGAACGAACTCATAAAAATTGAGTTCAAGACACTTTCTTTACTATGATCTATACTGCCTATATCAGGGAATTGGAATATACAGAAATAGGCTAGCGAACCAATTATTATACCCCACAATACGGTCGTCGATTTCCATACCCCTTTTAGCCATTTATTGCAAAGCAGCAAGAGAATGATAAGAGCAAATGCATAAAAGAAATTGAACAATGTATGATTCTCATTATCGAAAACGAGTCCGACAATAGTAGGCATCACCGTAAAAGGGATCAGTATCAGAATAGTTGTCACTACTCTTTCGGTAAAGACAGAGCGCACCTTAGACAGTAAGCCACTGAAAGCCAACAGTGCTATGAACAGACCGCCTACTATAATGGAGGTATAGATAACGGAGACTCCTGCAGATAATGAAGCTGTAATACCAATCAATAAAATAGATGCGGGTCCAATTACCAGCGGAAGCCGATGCCCCCACAAAACCTGTATAATGGTAGTGAATCCGGTTACGGCAAATAGTTTCTGCATATAAAGAGTTTGATCTGCTACTTCCGTAAAGTGCATCTTTCCTATTACAGTTCCCATTATTATAATACAAGGAAGAGACACTATCCACCATTGCAAGCCATAGAGAAGAGATGCAAGCATTGGAGGTCTATCGTCCAGTTTGTATTTCATGTGCTTATTTTTTAGATTTTATCAAAGTTAGCAACTAAAAGATGACTGTATAAGAAATGGATAATAAATATTCTTAAACATACATCTGTTAATTTATTTACTACAAGTATAAAAGCTATATTTGCAAACGTTAAGAAATAAAACTTTACTTATGATTTTGAATGTACAAAATGAAACAGCTCCTCTAAAAACTGTCGTCCTTGGTCAGCCGTACTCGTTAGGAAAAGCACCCACACTGTCCGAAACGTATGATGCTAAATCTTACGAATCGGTAAAGAATGGAGTTTATCCTATAGAAGAAGACATCGCTAAGGAAATGAGTGCATTTGAAAGCGTCTTACTCAACTATAATATTGAAGTATTAAGACCTTTGATATTACCTAATTCGAATCAGATATTTGCCCGTGATGTTGCTTTCGTCATTGACGACAAAATAATAACATCAAATATTATTCCCGACAGAGCAGATGAACAGGAAGCTTATGCGCCTATCTATGACGACATCGCTTTCAACAAAATATACAATCTTCCCGAAAAAGCACATGTAGAAGGCGGAGATGTTGTTCTGTATAATGACATTGTTTTCGTTGGAACGTATATGCATCCTGACTATCCCCAATTTAAGACAGCTAGAACAAATGCTTATGCTATTGCTTTTTTGAAAGAATTATTCCCTGAGAAACAATTTATCGCCCTCGAATTGAAAAAGAATGATACTGATCCGCGCAAAGGAATTCTTCATTTAGACTGTACTTTCATGCCTGTAGGAAATGATAAGCTAATTATATACAAGGATGGATTCCGTAACGAAAAAGATTATAATTTTTTAGTCGATCTGTTTGGAAAGGAAAATGTATTTGAAATAACGCAAGAAGAAATGTATTATATGAATACAAATGTATTCTCCATATCACCTGATATAGTTGTAAGCGAAAAGGGTTTTACCCGCTTAAACAAACATATGCAAGAAGAATGGGGAATAACAGTAGAAGCAATACCGTACTACGAAACATCAAAAATGGGCGGACTTCTTCGTTGTTCTACTTTACCTCTTATCCGAGAGTGATTAGATAAAGTTTTCAAGAAGAAAAAAGATATTAGAAAAAAAAGAATATAATTTTGAAATTGTGATGCAACTTATTTTCACTAAAGTGCATCAAGCTAATAGAGAGTAAAATCTACTGATGGACGAAAAAGAGTTAGTGGCCGGATGTAAACGTGGCGAACAGTGGGCTTGTAAAAAGATTTACGAGCTTCATGCCCCTGTCATGATGGGGGTTTGTATGCGCTATGTATATGACAGGGAGACGGCAAAAGACATCCTTCAGGAAGGTTTTATAAAAGTATTTACGAAGATTGATTCCTACTCTGGGACCGGTCCCTTAGGCGGATGGATGAGACGTATATTTGCTACAACGGCATTAGAATATTTGAGACAAAAAGATGCACTTAAACTTAGCACAAGCATTGATGACCACTACGATTCGTTCGAATATGCAGATGCATCTGCTGTTGATCTACTTTCTGCCGAAGAATTGATGGCTTGTATAGGAAAACTTCCTCAAGGTTATCGTACGATCTTCAACCTTTTTGCAATTGAAGGTTATTCGCATAGCGAGATAGCCGAAATGTTGAATATAAAAGAAAGCACTTCTCGTTCTCAGTTTCTGAGAGGGAAGAAGCTTTTACAAGAGATTGTTCTTTCATTAACAACACAAGAGAATGACAAATAAAGAGAAGAACAAACATATAGAGCAACCCGATGATTTCAGCTTACGCGTTAAAGAAAAGCTGGATGATTTCAGCATGCCGGTAGATCTTGATATCTGGGCTAATATTGCTCCTCATATTACTCCTCAAGCCGCCCCTCCTCGCAATAAGAAGTGGATAACCTGGGTGAGTAGTGCTGCTGCCATTGCTGCAATCGTAACGGTTGTATTCCTTATTCTTCCTAGCAAAGAGCCTATATCAACTATAGCCGAATCGCATAGTAATGAGCAAAATATCGTTTCTCCTGAAAAAGAAACACGTGAAACATTCGCTGAAGATCAACAGTCTAAACCTGTGGAAAAGCCAACGACTACTGTCGTTCACTCTCAGCGTGCTATTGTTGCAGATAACATAGCATCGGCTACTAATGAGAAAAAAGATGAAGGAGAAAACAATAATACTCAAAGTGTGGCTCTTCTATCTGATAACGAGAGCAGATTGCCTTTGGTAGCAGAGAATGACGATTCTGAGAATGAAAATAAAGAGAGTAAAGAAAAAGAAAGTATAGAGGAACCAAAAGAAGATGTTACAACTCCTACAAAAGAGTTTAATACCAGCCAACAAGAAGAACCTAAATTATTGGTTCCTAAGAAAAGCCAAAGTAATGACAATTGGCTGTTAGCTGCATCAATGTCTTCCTCTAGCGGAATTTCGTCAGGAATGGATATGTCTAGTGCTCTGAAAGCGACAAACTACGACCCAGAATTCCTTAGTGATAAGAATAAAGAACCTATTACATTGACCGATCCGGGGAATGCTAATACAAACCGATTAGTCACAGAAGACTTCACAAATATAGATCATGAAACTCCCTTATCTTTTGGTGTTACCGTTCGTAAAGATCTGAATGATCGTATTGGTATAGAAACCGGACTTGTTTACACTTATCTATCTTCTAAAATGGAAAGAACAAATGTACCTCAATACAAAGCCAAACAGGAGCTACACTATTTAGGAGTACCCCTGAATGTTGTTGTTTACCTCTGGAATAACCCTAAATGGAATGTGTATGTTTCAGGAGGAGGTATGATAGAAAAGGGACTTAGTCAAAAATACACCCAAGAGATGTTTCAGGGTAACGACTTAGCCTCATCTAATACCGACAAAGGTAGTATCGATGGAGTACAATTGTCACTTAACGCCTCAGCTGGGGTCTCATATGCTTTTTATCAAAATCTTAGCTTATATGTAGAGCCTCGCTATTCATACTATTTAGACAATGATCAACCGTTCAGCATAAGAACAGATAAACGAAACGTGTTTGGTGTTGGAGGCGGTTTAAGAATTAAATTTTAAAATCAACTGGCACAAACCTCATAAAACGAACGAAACCTGTTATTCACTTTAGAATAACAGGTTTTTCTTTATATATGAAAGTACAAAATCATTATACTTTTGCTTGTGTCCCAAATAGAACTATCTTTGCTGGAGTTATAAACGAGTTTTGAAAATGAATTTCTTAGCACATGCATACCTGTCTTTTGGCAACCCCGAAATCCTTATAGGAAATATGATTGCCGATCAAATAAAAGGGAAACAAATAGAACAATATCCCGAAACGATCCAACAAGGGATACACATTCACAGGCAAATAGATTCATTTACCGACAAACATCCGTCAACACAAGATGCAGTCAAGCTTCTCCAGAGCACAGCAGGCAGGTATTCGGGAGCATTTTTAGATGTTGCATACGATCATTTCTTAGCTCAAGATCAGGAGAATGAACCCGTCGGAGGATGGGAACCATTTGCACAAAAGAGTTATAAACAAATAAGCGACTATAAGGATATACTTCCCGGTCAGTTTTGTTCAATGTTTATGTATATGGAAAGTGAAAACTGGTTCTATAATTACCGCTACAAGTGGATGATAGAAAAAAGTTTCGACAGATTAAAGCAAAGAGCTAATTATCTGGATAACGAAGCTAATATATTCGGAGAATTTGAGAAGAATTATAATGAACTAAGAGATTACTATCAAAGCTTTTTTCCTGAACTCAAATCATTTGTACAATCGCTACATTCCTAATGCTATACAACTAAAATACGCTCGACACTTTTTGTATAATATTCAATAGTTGGGAGACATTATCTAGTTTAAGTGTAAAATCAGCATATTCCGGAGACGGATTTAAGGAATGACAAGTAATATTCCCGTTGTCTATATCCTGATCTACAATCTGTTTGCAAAGGATTGTATTATCTAACACAATGATCCAGTTAGGAAAATCTTCTGTATGCAGCTTATTCCGCCAATGTTCTTTTGACAGTTCTCTAGCCAAAACAATGTCTCCATCACTTATACTTCGTTTGCTATCATCATCCATACTGTCGCCTTTTATCTCGAATGCAAAATAACGGCCATGCCCTATTTTATCTACAATAAAGTCGAATTCCTCAAAATCATCACTTAAGAATTCAGCATCTCTGTATTCATCAATATATTTGGCATATGCCTTAACAGGGATGAAAGGAACTCGCATACGAAACTTACCATTTGCCATTTCGTAATATTTCACTCCCGACTTGGTAACCAGATAAGGTTCGTCACTTTTGGAGCGAATAAAAGAATTCATTTTCCCTTCCCCATTCAGCAGCCAATTCTCATTCACATTAAAATAGGATGCCAGAATAGAAACATTTGACCTATTAGGAGAGGTTTTTCCCTCAATATAGTTCGCTATTGTACCTTTAGTTATAGCTGTATCTTTCCATATGCGATACGCTGTCACTCCTTCTTTTTCGAGCAAAAACTTTAATCTATCTTTAAATTCCAACATGGTCTAATCTATTTTAGCTATACTATTTTATCTATCAAGGGAATAACTACCCTCGACAAATATAGTAAAATATTTAACCATAATAATGTTTTTAGATTAAAAAACATGAAACGAGTCATATTTTTCATATTTCTATAGAATTATCCCTAAATTTGAATGCTTTTGTACCAAAAACATGGAAGATAATAACAAACCAAAATGGGGACTAACTGAATGGATACTGCTGGTAAGCATCGTTCTGATGATTGTATTTGCTATTGCCTATTTCATCTTCGACATCCCTGTCTTTTTTATTCCTATTATTTTTGCTTTCCCTTTTATGGGGAATTTATTCAAAAAGAAAAGCGATCAATAAACCTCTCGTCATCTCTTTACTACTGTAGATACAAGCTTTAATAACTATTAAATATCTGATACACAAATTAAGTCTTAAATTCGATGATATTTTATCAAATAGTTCTATATTTGTTAAAACAAGTAATGTCTAATTAATAAAAGGAGAAGCATATGAGAGGATTTTTTTTAGGTCTTGCTGTAGGTGCTCTAGGAGTATATGCGGCTTTAAAGCTTTCAGATGAAGAAACCAGAGAAGAACTAAGAAATAGAGTTAACAATGTAGCTGGTAGAGCAAAATCGGAATTAGACTACGGTCTTACAGTTGGGAGAAGCAAAGCTTTGAGAGCCGGAGTTGTAGCTCGCCAAGAAGTAAGAAAAGGACAACAAAAATTTAACGAAGTAGCCGGTGATGTTGCAGGAAAGTTAGCTGAAGAACTTTCTGACTTTGAAGCGAAAGCGAAGGCTAAAGTATAGTAAACTGTAAAACTATTGCAGATAAAATAAAGAACTCTCATCTCAGATGGGAGTTTTTTTAGTTTAAATAAACCCGCCTCAAACGATAACAACTTTGAGAATTGAGAGCATCGTCATCTGTACGAGGCGGGAAGGCCAAGGGGAAGCCCTTTTTAATTTACATATTAATAGATAGTAAAAAGTGTAAAATTCCATAAACAGACAGAAAAAAGAACGCTATCAAATCATTTGACCTGATAGCGTTCTATATAAATAATATATGTACTGTGTATTATTTACTATTTATCAGCTGAAATAACAGCTCCGGCTCATCGGTAGTGATAAGATCCAAACCTTGTTCTAGTAACGCTTTCATATCTTCTTCTTTGTTCACTGTCCAGACATTGGTAGATAATCCCATCGATTTTGCCTTATTTACGAGTTCTGGATCCTTTAAGAACTGATTATAATGTAAATCGATGCCGTTCATATTCGCAGCCTTCAATTCTTCCAATGTTTTATCTGATTCTAAATAAGCCACCTCTGCAGTAGGATCTAATTCCTTTACACGTTGCAAATATTTCAGTCCAAAGGAAATGTAATTTACCCATCCTTGAGCTCTCATTCGATGCACAAGACTTACTACTGAATCTGAAATAGCTTTCCCTTGCTTAGTTCCTTTAATTTCAATAACAAGTTTTGTCTTGTTCTGTTGTTTTATACATTCTATTGTCTCTTCAAGAGTAGGGATCAAGTCTCCTTTTTTAAGTTTCATTTTCTTTAATTCACTCAACGGAGTATCTTCAACAACCTTTCCTTTTATATTATCATCATGATTTAAAACAACGACATCATCTTTTGACAACCAAACATCGATTTCAGTACCTTCACACTCCAATTCAATAGCATATTTTAATGAACTCATTGAGTTATGGCTAACATCATGTTTCTTCCAAGCTCCTCTGTGAGCTATTACTTTATTGCGTACAAAGTTATCTTTTACTAACTCAATATCTTTCAACTGTTTTCCTTGTTTTAAGGTAATAACATAGCTGATAGGAGAATTTGAATCTACCTCTTTATCCTTTTTTAAACTGATATTCCCTTCTTTGTCGATAGTAAATAATTTAGAAGCATCCTTTTTTATTGATATCTTCTCTTTGTTTGAAGAAACAACCTTCCCGACAAAAGCTCCTTTCTTCCCGATAGGAACTGTATAATTATCCAAGGTTAACAAACTTTCCTGAGCTCCTAAAAATAAGACGGATGAACACAAGACTAAGATTAGGGCAATTACTTTTTTCATGAAACAATTACTTAAAATTAAACAATAGCTAAAATTAGTTTTTTTTTACTACATATCCTTACTGTCACAGCACATTCTTCTCTTTTTTTAAAACTTTAATTCTTCAAAAAATATTCTCTCAATAAGACCTCATATTCTAATTAACATTTACTACCTTTACTCACTAAAATTAATAGCCATGATTACATATTCTAAATTTCAAAAACATCTACAAGATGAGCTAGCTGATATTAAATCAGCAGGATTGTACAAAAACGAACGTATTATCGTTTCGCCACAAGGAGCTAAAATAAAGGTTAGCTCTGGGCAAGAAGTGTTAAATTTTTGTGCTAATAATTACTTAGGTCTTTCGGATAATAAAGAACTGATCGAAGCAGCTAAACAAGCAATGGATTCACGCGGTTTTGGTATGTCTTCGGTTCGCTTTATCTGTGGAACTCAAGATTTACACAAAGAGTTGGAAGCTGCCATTGCTAAATTTTTCGGCACAGAAGATACTATTCTTTATGCCGCATGTTTTGATGCCAACGGTGGAGTTTTTGAACCACTATTAACGGATCAGGATGCGATCATTTCCGACTCGTTAAACCATGCTTCTATTATAGATGGAGTTCGCTTATGTAAAGCTGTTCGCTACCGCTATGCAAATGCAGATATGGCTGATTTGGAAAAACAGCTTAAGCTAGCTCAAGCTCAACGATTTCGTATAATTGTAACAGATGGAGTTTTCTCCATGGATGGAAACGTAGCTCCGCTTGATAAAATATATGAACTGGCTCAGAAATACGATGCCATGATAATGGTAGATGAGTCTCACTCTGCCGGTGTTGTGGGAAAGACCGGACGTGGTACAACTGAATTATTCAACCTGAAAGGACAAGTAGAAATTATTACCGGAACTCTAGGTAAATCTTTTGGTGGCGCAATTGGAGGCTTCACAACCGGTAAAAAAGAGATCATTGATTTACTTCGTCAACGCTCACGTCCTTATCTATTTTCAAACTCTATCCCGCCTGCTATTGCCGGAGCCGGAATCAAAATGTTTGAAATGATGGAACAAAGCAATGATTTACAAGATAAATTACATGCAAATACTGATTATTTTGTTGAAAAAATGGAAGCTGCAGGGTTCGATATCAAACCTACACAGTCTTCTATTTGTGCAGTAATGCTGTATGATGCAAAACTGTCTCAAGATATGGCTACAAAATTATTAGATGAAGGTATCTATGTTACCGGATTCTATTACCCGGTAGTACCAAAAGATTTAGCTCGCATCCGTGTACAAATATCAGCTGGACACGAAAAAGAACATCTGGATAAATGTATTACAGCATTTACGAAGATTGGAAAAGAATTAGGTGTTATTAAATAGTTTTCTTTTTTAGTTTATGAAAAACATTTTAATCGTTGGCAGCACTGGACAAATAGGCTCAGAGCTTAGCATTAAGTTGCGTTCTATCTACGGAGTAGACAATGTTATTTGCGGTTATTTCAAGCCACCCTATCCAGAAGGCTTTTTCGATTGGGGACCGACTGTTGAGATAGATGCAACTAACATACAACAACTGGCAGATACTGTAAAGAAATATAAGATTGATACAATCTACAATCTTGCTGCAATCCTTTCTGCTACAGCAGAGAAAAACCCTAAACTAGGTTGGGATGTAGGTATCGGCAGTTTGATGAATTGCCTTGATGTTGCTAGAGAATATAATTGTGCTGTATTTACACCAAGTTCTATCGGAGCTTTTGGGTTAAGTACTCCGAAAGACAAAACACCTCAGGATACGATACAGCGTCCAAATACTGTGTATGGTATAACTAAAGTTACAGGAGAATTGCTTAGCGATTATTATTACACCAGATGGGGAGTAGATACTCGTTCGGTAAGATTTCCCGGAATTATTTCTAATCTGACTCAGCCTGGAGGCGGAACGACCGACTATGCTGTGGAGATCTATTACAAGGCCGTTGCAGGAGAAGACTTTGTTTGCCCTGTCAAGGCTGGGACATTTATGGATATGATGTATATGCCCGATGCCTTGAATGCTGCAATAAACATCATGGAAGCTAATCCTGACAAGCTGATTCATCGCAACTCTTTCAATATTGCATCTATGAGTTTCGACCCGGAAATGATTTACGCTGCTGTAAAAAAACATTACCCTGACTTCAAGATGAGATATGAGATAGACCCTCTTAAGCAAGCTATTGCTGATTCTTGGCCAAATTCGCTGGATGACACTTGTGCCCGTGAAGAGTGGGGATGGAAACCTGAGTACGATTTAGAGAAAATGTCTGAAGACATGATTAAAGTATTGAAAAGCAAGATTAAATAAAAGACATATTACCAACAAAAAAAGAGCGACTTAAATAAGTCGCTCTTTTTATATATTATATAACAATTATCGTTTTATCAATTAGTTTTGTCCTACAAGGAAACCATTAGCAACAATAGCACCATCGCCTTCGAGCTCTATAACATAAGCCTTTTTAGCTTCAAGGACACCTCGTATAGTATGTATCTCAATATAGTCACTACTTTCGACATTGTAGAATAAGACAAAATCGTCTTGAGTACATGTACCTACTTTTTTGTATTTATCATTTGCCATTGTTTGTTCAGGACTTAAAGATATCCAGCCTTTCTCTGCATAGATAGGACTATCTAGAGTCAACGTAATTTGTTTACCTGTTTCCAGTGTAATAGATGCAAACCTATTCAACATAGTAGATGTAATACTTTTTACCTTTTTCTCTTCGTAAACCTTATCCTTTTCATTAAAGGCAAGAACGACATCCCCTACAATAAGCTTTTCTACTTTTATTTCCGTATCGTTAGCCATAACGATTGGAGTACCTTCAGCAAACATAAATTGAGCTTTTGCACCTAATGTTGAAAGCAATAAAAGAATAGATATAATAAAGAAATGTTTGAAGTTCATAATGTTCTATTTTAGTAAGTTTTATGTAAAGTTTTTACAAATATAAGAATATTTTAAATATTAAACATCTGTTCCAATAATATATGATTAAAAAAGCCAATTAATTTTGTAATCCCCACTCTACAACATCTTCTAATCGCACCTACGACACTCTACTTCCACGCTGATAATCAAGCTATTTTACTTATTTCATTTTTGTTAATCTGATTTAAGACAATGCTGTTCTGAAATTTATATATATTTGCATGTAACAATTGGTTATTTACAGAATAAACATTCTATTTAAATGGTTCTTAAATTACTCCTTATTTTATCTCTATCCTTGAATCACAATTTTTCATCCATCTTGGGTAATGGCATAACAGTGAAATTGGTAGATTCTAACTCTTCTGCTGAAAATATTGAAGCACCTCAATTCGATGGCGGAGAAGAAGCCTTTAGTAAGTATATAACTGACAGACTTAGCTATCCCCTACTATTGGTTGATATTGAGATGGAAGGAGATGTCCGCACCAAGGTACATATAGGTAAAGATGGAGCTGTGAAAGGAATAGATATTCTTCAAGGCTTCGACCCGCTTGCCGATGACAGAGTTATAGATTTAATAAAGAAAATGCCTAATTGGACACCTGCTTCAAAAGGTGGAGAACCTATTGAGACAACAGTAGAGCTAGTAGTTTCTTTTACATTGAATGATTCATTGCGCAACTTTGTCAAAGAGCAGAAAGAAAACGGAGTTTCATTAGAGGAGTTAGAGAAATCGCTACAGACAAATATTGAAGAAAAAGAAGAAAAAGAAGAAATAAATAAAGAAGAGGAAAAAGTAGTTGTTGAGGAAAAAGACTCTTCTCTAAACCGATTACCCGAATTTCCGGGAGGTAAAAAAGCCTTAGAAGCTCACCTCAAGGAAAACCTTAAATATCCAAAAGCTGCCCTAGATATGAATATAGAGGGACGCGTTGTATTCAATCTGACCGTTGCGGCAGATGGAGAAATAACTAACGTGGTATTACACAAGGGTCTGTATTACGAGTGCAACGAAGAAGCTTATTATCTGATAAAGAGAATGCCCAAATGGACTCCGGGACTCAAAGACGGTAAACCAACCACAATGCAAGTTCTTCTTCCTATCCCTTTTGTTCTTCCTAAGTAATACATCTAGCAGACTGAACATTTATACACTTCTTTTGTTTATTACTCAACATAATTTATAAATAAAAGAATTAATCAATATGAAGTTATTGGAAAGAAATACAGACTTAGGAATACTCGTTTTAAGACTTAGTATAGGTATCTTAATGCTGATGCATGGAGTGGCTAAACTGATGCACGGAACTGAAGGAATTGCTGGTATGCTAGAAGCTTCCGGAATGCCATCTTTTATTGCATATGGTGTTTACGTAGGAGAAGTAATAGCTCCGCTACTCATTATTATCGGCTTGGCAACCAGAGCTGCTGCTGTGGTTTTCGTATTCAATATGATTGTAGCTGTATTGATGGCACATGCCGGTGATATTCTTACACTAAGTGCTACTGGAGGTTGGATGATAGAGCTACAGGCTCTCTATATATTTGGAGCTTTAGCCTTAGTATTTACCGGTGGAGGTAAATATGCAGTCAGCACAAAACATCTTTGGGACTAAAGACTATTTTACGAGATAGAACAAAAGACTAAATTTTCAGAAATTTAGTCTTTTGTTTTTTGTATCTTATGACAATAGCTGATGAATTTATTTTAGATTTGTAATTCACTAATCTTAAACAAAACGATAGAAACGGAATAAGATGGATACAAAAGAACAATACTGGAAATATTCACTGCTCATTTTAATCATTTTCATGGGGATTGTACTATTCAAAGAGATAGCCCCATTTCTCAGTGGATTGTTAGGAGCTTCTACAATATACATATTGGTACGGAAGCAAATGTTTTACCTGACAGAGAAAAAAAAGCTCAGCAAAAACATATCTGCTATAGCAATTCTTATCGAAGTTATCCTATGCTTCCTCATACCATTTTCGTTTGCTATATGGCTATTAATAGAAGAGCTGCATGGTATAAATCTGGATCCGTCTGCAACAATAGCAGCAGTCAAAGAATTCAACAGTTTGATTCAAGAAAGAATCAATTATGAACTTCTAAGTACAGAAAATATAATGAAGGCTGCCAGCTACCTTCCTACCATAGGACAAGTATTATTAAACAGTGTTAGTAGCTTTGTCATCAACTCAATCGTTATCGTATTTATACTTTATTTCATGCTCCTTGGAGGACGAAACATGGAGAAATATTTATATGCTCTACTCCCTTTTAGCGAAAAAAACAGGCAAGAGGTTAGTAATTCGGTTAACATGATCGTTAAATCAAATGCAATAGGAATACCCCTTCTGGCAGTTATACAAGGTATCATTGCCATGATTGGTTATCTGATCTTCGGAGCACCCAATCCTGTACTGTTTGCCTTCTTAACTTGCTTTGCGACTATTATCCCTATCCTGGGAACTTCGTTAGTTTGGTTTCCGTTGGCAGTTTATCTGGCTGTTACCGGCGATTGGGCTAGCGCTATCGGATTGGCAATCTATGCGCTTGTTATCATATCCAATGTTGATAATTTGATCCGTCTGTTACTTCAAAAGAAGATGGCCGATACTCATCCTTTGATTACAGTATTTGGAGTATTTATAGGGTTAACGCTATTCGGATTCTGGGGAGTAATTTTCGGACCGTTGCTTCTATCTATCTTCATATTATGCCTCGATATGTATAAAAGGGAATACTTGGATAAAGACTGAGCATCATAATACAAAACAAAAAACTCCGCTGATCTTAGCGGAGTTTTTTATTATTATAATTTTTGTTACTATTTATTATCAGGATAAAGTCCTTTCCACCAGCGATCGTCACCTTTCAGCCATTTATCGAACCATGCCATGATAGAATTATTCCATTCTACCCTGCGTTTGTAATTCGCTACACCGTGATTTTCGTCCTTAACCTGAATAAATGCCGAAGGAACGCCTAATATTTGGAGAGCTGTGTACATCTGAATACTTTCGCCTATAGGGACATTTGTATCAACTGTACCATGTGTAAAGAGTATTGGTGTTTTCACCTTATCAGCATTGAAGAGAGGACTCTGATTTACATACAAGTCTCTGTTATTCCATGGATAGCTATGAGCACTAGCCCCTGAGCTATATGAATATCCCCAATAGCCTTCGCCCCAATAGCTACTGATAGAACTAATACCTGCATGAGAAACAGCTGCTGCAAACATATCTGTCTTCGTCTGTAAATACATGGTCATAAACCCACCATACGAAGCACCTATACAGCCTATTTTAGTTTCATCAACGAATGTATGTTCTTTCATAAATTGCTTAGTACCTTCTATAATATCTTCTGCCGTACGGTGTCCCCATGCGTTAACATGCAAAGCTGCAAATTTCTGTCCAAAGCCGGTTGCTCCGCTCGGTTGGATAATATAAGTTACATATCCCTGAGCTGCAAAAACATGAGCCGGATAAGGAGCTTCGAACGTACGAGATGTAGGAGCTGTTCCTCCATAATAATATACAATCATCGGATATTTCTTTGATGGGTCGAAATTTGGTGGTAGATAATAAGTCCCTTTTATCTCTGTACCTACTGAATTAGTAAAGTTCCAATCCTCAACCTTTGCTAATGTCATCTGAGATAAGCGTTCTCCATAAGGATCTGCTATAAGTTTAGATTCCTGTTTTTTCAGGTCATATAAATAAGCCCTTGTCGAATTAGAATGGCTTAATCCGAAGTATGCTGCTACTTCTCCATCTTTAGCTACAGAGAACGAACGCGTAACCTCTTCTTTCAATGGCAATTTAGAGAAACGTTTACTAGATAGATCGTAGCTGTATATATTCACACAGTCCTTATCTGTTGTATTGAAATAAATTATATCTCCTTTTTTATTCCAAAAGCCATAATCGATACTAGGATCAAATTCTTTCGATATAGGATCTACCTTCTTTGTTTCCAAATCCATTATGAAAGCCAGCCCATTATAGCTATTCGCAATCTGCCCTTCATCTACATTAAGTCCGATACTATCAAATGCTTCGCCCGAACCCTGTATCAGAAGTTTTTTCATATCCGGAGAGAAAGCTGCTCTGCTGACAAATGTCTGATTAGCCCATATTGTATCTACCTTCATCGTTTCCACATTGAGCATATAAAGAGTAGATTTGCTAAACGGACGCTCAGTTATCATGTCTTCATATATTGAAAATAAAATATATTTAGAGTCAGAGCTAATATCATTTATTCTTGTTGTATTGGTTCCAAATGTTAATTGTTGGTTGAGTCCTGTAAGAAGATCATATCTGTAAATAAAGGAGCGATTAGAAAATCCGGGTTGTCTGTCTTCTACACTTTTAAGCAACTTCAGATCACTTTTCGGTTCATCTCCTTTTTCTTGCTTATAATAATATAGAGATTTCTCATCAGGGGAAATAGTCAGATATTGATTCGGGATATTTCGAGCAATAATGTTTTCCTCCAACGTTATCGGATCTATTGTTGTTAAATGAAACTCTTCATTATCTTTTTGAAGATAAAAAAGCTTTTCTGTCTTAGGCATCCATCCTAATTGTTTTTTAGTTCCATCTGTATCAACTACAAGGCTCTTTCCCGTCTTCACTTCATAAAGCTCTGTCGTTGATGCACTTTTTTCTCCATATGTATTCCTGAAAGAGATCAACACATATTGCCCCTTGGGTGACATACTTACACCTGTCACACGCTTACCTAGCATCATATCGGTGAAGTTCACAAATCGTTTATTTGTATCTGAAACAGCAAAGTTTGTAAGAGAATCTGTAGTTTCATTCTCTATCGTAACCTTTAGTGCTGTTGTTGCCTTATCTTTCACTGATGATAGCAACTTGATGACAACACGACTATTTAAGGGATATGAATTTAGTGTAGTACTTACATCTTTTGCCGAACTCAAATGATTTTCTTTAGTCGTCTTAGAGGCTGTCAGTTTACCATCTACATATACCTCCAACATATTAGGCGAAGTAACTTTTAATGTTCCTTTACCATATCTATCTGAGCTTACATAAAAAGAGAATAATTGAAAAGCTGAACCCTCTTCTGACTTAGGTGGCATAAAATAGCCCGCAGTATCTGATTTTATAGAAAAGATAAATGCTTTTTGATCAGGTATTGTTATTTCTGTTTTCAACAAATCTTTTTCACCATATTTCTCTCCTTTCATGTTAACTGAATCTAACAAGATGGGTGATTTAATTGCTATAGATGAAGGCAATGTATTTATCTGTGATAGATTTTGTTTTTTCTGAGCCAAAACACCTGACACAAAGATTATCGACAATACGAGTAAAAAGTAGCGTAAATTCATAAGTATTTTATTTTGTATATTGGTAGTCAAAGATAGTCAATATGGTCTATAAAGCCGCCTATTGATATTAAAAAACCAAAGACTAAAAAATCTTTTAAAATCAATCTTGTTCTGCTGACACAAAGTAGTATCTTTGGCAAACCAAACAAAAACTTAACTCACAATGAAACTTAAATTACACCTTTTCCTTACAGCTATATTTCTAGCTATTTGTTCTTCATGTTCCAAAGAAGACGTTATGCTATATCATCCCGAGCCTATTAGATACTGGCTGCTTGAGCATGTAGACTACCCTGATACAAAAGCAGGTCTTGTTAATCGGACAGATGTTACATTATCCTATTCTAATGATGATCAGATAGAGATCATCGACAACCTAAATGCTGATTATATCATGATTAACTATAAACCTGATATGATAGTATATGCAAAAAGCAGTGATTACGGAACATCTATTTATTATGACAGCCTTCTCATTAAGGTGAATTCGAATAAACAAGCAACTTCGGCCTTACACCTTACCTATAGAGAGGTTGAAAATGAGAAAGTAAGAACACAAAATGATTCCACTTCTTTCCTATACAATGCTGACGGATATTTAATAAGAATGGAGCGCTTTAACAGGTCTGGAGATGAAGTTCCTACCTATTGGGAAAATTATTCTTTCGTAAACGGGAATCTTTCAGAAATAATTTCTTCCGCTGGATATAAACATATATACAGTTATACAGATCAAGAATATGAGCCGGTTAGCAGTTATTGTTACGAAATGCCATTCAACACTATCAGTATTAGCAATTGGGGTGGATGCTGGCTCTTGACTAACTGCAGGTTCTTATCTGATTACTTAGGTAAAAAGAGTGCAAATAATGTTGCTTCTGTTACCATCTTTAAGGATGTAAAAGAAGGAAGTACACCTACTAAATATGCCTCTATCACTTATGACTTTCTTTATGACGAAAAAGACTTGGTTTCTTCTGTAGAAATAAAAGGAATGTTAGAAGAAATAGAAATTCCCGCAAACTTCGCCACAAACTTTTCTTATCTGGAAAGAAAAATTCATGTATCTGAAGAATAAATAAAATTATAAAGAGTTTATTTAAGGTATATTTTCATCATTAAAAAAGGTTGCACTCTGAGAGTACAACCTTTTTTAGTTAACTATTTATCATTTTTTATTTTCCACTATATGGATTTTGATCCGCTTCCGATATTGCACCATTACTCAATATTTCAAGCTGTGGTATTTGGCAGAAGAAACGATAATCATTTGATTCCAGATAAGCTGTTGGGTTTGCAGAAGTTGCATTATAACCATTTAGGTACTGTAGTCCCCAAACATAATGACCTCCAGGATTATCTTTAGATGCGCCTACACGCACCAATTTCTTTTGTAGACGAACTAAGTCATAGAATCCTGATTGACCTTCACAGATTAGCTCTTTACGACGCTCTGTATAGATTGCTTCTAATAAATCTTGTCCCGAAACACCTGTTGTAAGTGTAGCGTTGCGTGCTCCCTGTAGACGATTTAATAGAGTTAAAGCTTCTGAGGCCTTTCCAGGAATATTAGCCGCAGCTTCAGCCATAATCAATAACATCTCTGCACCACGCATCAAACATACCTCAGGACGTGTAGGGCTACCAATTTCAGCACCTCCACCAGTTCCATAGTGTTTGTATTTATCAAATGCCCATTTCGAATTAATTTCAGAGTCTACGTTTTTAGTTCTTTTCCAGAACTGATATCTGTCATCTTCTTTCTCAAATAATTTCTCAAATTGACTATCTGCGAAGAAAGCTATAAATGAGTATATTGGTCCGTCAGCATATCCTTCACCATAACTTTCATCTTGGTTGTACCACATATTGAATTGTGTACCTCCTCCAAGGTTATTATCGTCAGTATATTTCATAGCCCAAACAACCTCATTGTATCTTCCGGTAATCATATCATCAAAACCTGAACGATATTGCTCACGAGTCAATAATGTACTATGGTTTTCGTACACTGTTTTAGCTTCTTTGTATGCTCCATCCCAGTTTTGCATTACAAGATATACACGTGCCAACATACCTGAACAAATTTCAGAGTTGATAGTCCATAGATTAGGAGATTCAAAATCAGCTAATAATTCTTTTGCTGATGTCAAATCATCTAAGATTTGAGCATATACTTGTTCTACTGTAGAGAATCCCATTTCATCCGGATCATCTGCCGAAGTTCTCAAGATAACACCGCGTTTATCTTTAGCGATAGCATAAGTTTGTTGATAGTTTTGTATCAAATGGAAATACTGAATAGCTCGGATAGCTTTTGCTTGTCCTTTGATATGCTTTTTAGTAGTCTCATCTCCTGATGCTTCATCTATATGCGATAAAATGATGTTAGTACGATTGATTACATTGTAACAAAACTTCCATATTTTACTAGCATTTCCATCAGCCTGAGTCTTAGAGTTTGTATACTGATATGCAGTAAACTGACTACCTCCCATGTTGGTATGACAGATAATATCCGAACCTCCAAGGTCTACATACATTTGCAAGCCAGCTAATCCGGCATAAACTCTGTCCGACTCTACCTCCGAATCGAAATACAGTTGTCGGTAAGAAGAAGTCAAAATCTTCTCAAGCTGTGATGCATTATTTAAAACATCGCTATCTGATACATCCACATAAGAACCTGTATTCAGCGCATCATCGCAACTCACAAACAGTTGACTAATAGCTAATAGTGATAAGAAGAATATATTTTTAATTTTCTTAGTTTTCATATATATTATTTTTATCGTTTAAAATGAAATTTGTACACCAAACATATAAATTCTTCTTGACCCTTGAATTCCATTGTCTGTTTCAGCATTACCATTGTAACTATTTCCCATTACACCTGTTTCTGGATCTGTACCACGATCTTTAGCCGGTCCAAAAGTTAAAAGGTTATTTCCTGTAACATACAGACGAAGATTATCAACCATAAACTTATTCGTAAGTTTCTTAGGTAAAGTATAACCGAATGTTAAGTTTCTTAATCTCCAGTAATGGTTATCAAATAAGAAGTTTGTCGCATATTTTACTGTACCACTATATTGAGTGTATGACCAACGAGGGATAAGATCTGCACCTGAATCACCTGGTTGTCTCCAACGATTTTGTACTAAATCTTGGGCCACACCTACTCCTGGACGATTTGTTATACGCTCTTTGTAAGTATAATCTGACATTTTTGATCCATAAGAATAGTAGAACATGAACGAGAAATCAAACCCTCCGTATTGGAATGTATTTGTGATAGATCCAAATAGGTTAGGAAGTGCTGAACCTGCATTAACAAAATCATCTGTTGTTACTGCTGCTGGATCTTCAGTACGTACCCATCCTCCATTATCGTCACGAATCAACCAACCTGGCATACCATTGTCAGGATTAACTCCGTCATACTGAGGTGCAATAAATTCATAAATTGATTTTCCTTCTTCCATTTTGTATGTACAAGCAGTACCTGAATAAGTATAAGCCCCTGTAGGTAAGTAAGTAACTTCATTTTTCAGTGTACTTAAATTTGCATCAATATCCCATCTGAATTTAGATGTAGATAAAACATTGGCCTTCAAAGATACCTCTATACCACTATTTCTCAAGTCACCTACATTCATATTATATCCTGTAGCCTGACCAACCTGTGCAGAAATTGGAGCTTCTTTATAGAATAATAAATCTTGTGATGTACGAGAATAATATTCTACAGTACCACTAAGCCTATTGAATAAAGAGAAGTCCATACCGATATTCCATTGCTTATTGCTTTCCCATTTTAGACCTGGTGTTGCATAAGTTTTAGGTCTCAATCCCGGCTCTAAATACAGGTCATCTCTATCATAAGTTCCTTGGTAAGCATAATAAACTTCACTACCGGCTTTGCCATTACTTGCATTACGAGGAATTAGTTTATCATTACCAGTTGTTCCATAACTACCACGAAGTGATAGGTTATCTAACCATGATACATTTTTCATAAATTCTTCTTCCGAGATTCTCCAAGATGCACCCGCTGACCAGAATGCTCCCCAGCGATTGTCTGGATGGAATCGAGACGAACCATCTTCACGGAAAGAAGCTGAAACATAGTATTTGTTCATAAAGTTATAGTCAGCTTTTCCGAAGAATGACAATAAACTATATTTATCACGACCTCCATATACTCCAAATTCTTTTGTAGTATTAGATAGTTCGTACTTTCCTAATTCCATAATACCACTACCCCATCCTTGTTCGTAGTGAGAATCCCAAGTGTACCACTCGTGACCTGCCATAGCCGACACATTATGATTTTCACCTATTTTCCAGTTTCCTGATAATACATTATTCCAAGTTGTTGAACGTTTATTATAGTCGTAACGAGATGCGTATCCTCCATTAGCTAAAACAGATACTCCGTAAGGTGCTGTTTGTCCGCTACCATGTACAGCAGAACTATAGTTCATTGATCTAGACCAATAATCATCAATGTTTAGAGCTGCTCTATATTTCAGATTAAGAGGAAGATCTAATTCTGTAAATACTTGAGACGAGATGATATGCCCCATGTTATTACTGAAACTATCATCATTAGGGTTATCCCAATAGTCACCAGGATTGTTCAATACATGTATTCCAAAGAAGTTGTTTGTATACTTTCCGTAGCTATACATTCTTTCTCCTGTCTTTTGAGAATATTCCCAGTCTGTATTGTCAATATTACGTAACCATGGAGAAGACAAAGATGTTGTAAAGTTCAAGGCACGGCTATTTCCTCCCGATTCATTTTGACGATGACGAGAATAAGATAGGCTACCTCCAGCTCTCCACCAGTTTTGTAATTCTACTGTTGTATTTGCACGGAAAGAATAACGTTTATAATATTGTTGCATATTATAACCTAAGTCATCCAAATACCCCCCCGAAAGGAAATAAGTTACTTTTCCGTTATCACTCTGACCACTAATATCAACATTATATTCTTGTCTCAATTTGTTTGAATATACAGCGTCGTAAACATCCCAATCGCTTTCATTCCAAGCATATTCTAAGTTTGGATTCATATATGGGTTTCCACTACCATCGTGCAATACATAATCTTCGTTGATGTATTTAAATGGAGTCACATATATTTTATTACCATTCGAGTCTGTTGTTCCTTTTACCTGTCTTGTCAAAGCATTTGCCGAAGCATAATCTCCTGCTGCCTGAGGCGACATTCCGTCAAAGTAAACTGCATCGTAATACAATGCATACCAAGTATTTTCCAACTGCTCGTAAGGATTCGCTTTTCTTGGGTTTTTCACTGCATTATCCGATGTTCCCCAAGAACCACGGAAGTTGATACGAGGCTTACCTACTTTACCTCTTTTTGTGGTAACCATAATAACGCCATCAGCTGCACGCGAGCCATAAAGAGAAGTAGCAGCAGCATCTTTCAGAATATTCATTGATTCAATGTCTGAAGGGTTGATTTGATTCAAGTCTCCATCGAAAGGCATCCCGTCCACAATAATTAGAGGATTGGATTGTCCTGACATAGAAGAAATACCACGAATTTCTATACGAGATTTAGCTCCCGGATTACCCTGAACGTTAACTACGTTCACCCCTGGAGAAAGCCCTTGTAGAGTTTCAGCAAAACCTGATCCTGAAATTTTTGACATTGCTTCAGAGTTCACCACTGTTGCTGAACCTGTAAATGAAGATTTTTTTTGTGTACCATAAGCAACAACAAGAACCTCATCGAGATCTGCAGTTTTAGATACTAGTCTGACTTTTAGTGAAGCCTGTCCGTTATAGACAATTTCTTGTGTTACAAAACCGACGAAAGTAATAACTATCGTATTGCCGTTTTCGACTCCATTTAAAGTAAAGTTACCATCCTCATCGGTAATCGTACCATTAGTTGTGTCTTTGATAAAAACCGAGGCCCCAGCTACAGGTCCCAAGTCATCTTCAACAACTCCTGAAACTTTGCTTTTTTGCATAGTAACTTGTGTACCTGCAACACTAGTATTAGCTGACAAATAAGAAGTATTCATCAGACCTAATAAAGCCGCAAGCAAAAATGCTTTAGAAATTTTAGTGTGTTTAATCATAGATAAAATAATTAAAATGATTAATAGTTAATGAAGCCATTTTATTAGTGATAATTTATACATGTATTTTTATAAAGATTAAGAATGCACCCATTATCGAGGTGCTAAATTATTAATTAATCACAAAAAAACAAGTTTTTGTTTAATTATAATTTAAAACCAATGTGACTCTTAAAATTACAAAATGCTTCTTCAATATCATTTTAACACACATTGAGACACATAAATGTGACAAAAATCAAAGACTCAGAGTCATAACAACACATTAAATGCACTATTAAAAATCCTTTTGATATTTATATTTCCTTTAATATATTTATTAATTGGGCATATAGTGATGTACATATTCATCCATTTTTCAATGGATATCTCTTTCTAACAACAATTTATATAGATACAAAAAATAAGCCTGTCTACTAAAAATAGACAGGCTTATTTAATATATCAGATATACTTCCTTTTATTTAGAAAAGAGTAATATCAGCAACTACAGGGAAGTGATCTGAAGGGAATCTTCCATATTGCATTTCATTCAAAACAGCATATTTACTTACCTGAATACCAGATGTGACCAATATATAGTCAATCCTTTTATTCATAGGAGCACTTGCTTTGAAGGAAGAAGTTGTCCCGACAGTACCATAGGGCTTGGTGGATGACAGCTCTCTAGAATCAAATAAGAATCCATCTTTGAATATTATTTGCATTGGTTCAGATTCTGGAGTAGCATTAAAATCGCCAGTAACCATAACCGGATAATCCTTAGCTATTTCCTTCACCTTTTTAATCAATAGTAAGGATGAGTTCTTACGAGCTAAAACCCCTCTATGATCATAATGCAATGAGAAGAAATAAAATTCTTTTCCTGTTATCATATCCTTAAATTTAGCCCAAGAGCAAATTCTTCGAATTGTAGCATCCCATCCATATGAAGGCTTTTCAGGTGTTTCTGAAAACCAAAAATCACCTTTATCCAAAACTGAGAGACGAGACTTTTTGTATATAATAGCTGAATGCTCACCTGCTTCTGCTCCATCGTCACGTCCAACACCTACATATGCATAATCTCCCAGTTCGACCATATCCTTAATTTGGTGAATAAAACCTTCTTGTGTACCAATAATATCTAATTCATGGTAACGAATAAGGTCATTAACCTTATCTTTCCGGTGTATCCACGAATTAAGACTATCGGCAGGTGTATCCATTCTCAGATTAAAAGACGCTGCACGGATAGCAGTATTTTTACAATCCTGAGCATTTAGCAACAATGTAGAAATAAAGAGAGCTACAATAAGATAGAGACATCTATTTAGTTTCATATTCTTTTCTTTTTTAATCCCAACCTGGATTTTGTTTTAGATTAGGATTCTTCACAATTGATAATGCTGGAATCGGATAATAATATTGTCTGCCATCTTCATACCAAGTACGAACCTCACTTACAGACCACATTAGGCTTCCATGGGTTCTTTCAGACAATGTTTGTCTGTTTTTTCCTCCAACATTAATCGGAGCACATGTACTTGCAATACCTTCTGGTTTTTTATCACCTTCGTAAAAAATAACATCATCCGTACCATCTTTGTCAAGATCCATAGGCTTCATTAAAGCAGGAACATACATTCCGTCCCATTCCATAGTCATCAATTCTCCTTTTTTCCAACGTAGAAGATCTGTGAAACGGAATCCTTCAAGAACTAACTCTATCGCTCTTTCTCTTCTTATCTCCAGCAATACAGGATCTGAGATTTCAGGGAAATATTTTGCTTTCAAATAAGGATCAGCCTTTGTTGGTTTCGAATTGATTCCACCTGTAATGCCGGCACGACTACGAAGCGCTCCTATCGTTTTTGCCCAATCAGCATCAGTTAGCTCGCCAAGTTCAGCTTTAGCTTCTGCATAGTTAAGCAATACTTCAGCATAACGGAATAGAGGAATTGCATTTGTATTTAAGTCTCCTGAGTCATAATAAGTATCATCTAGAGAGAACTTAATAGGCTGATATCCGGTATAAGAATAACCATTAAAGTTAGGTGCTGCAGGTTTGCCATCTCTCATATAACCCGGTGTACGCATAACCTGAGACAAGCGCATATCTCTGTTTTGGCACTCATCATAGAATTCCATGGTTTCGTAACCAGCAACATCTGTAAATGGTGTTCCATCCAATGTTAAGAATGTATTAACAAATGTACGGATAAAGCTAAATCGAGGTCCGTAAGTACCTGATGTCCAATACCAGTTTGCATCATTCAAAACAGCTTGTTCTTTGTCCGATAGCACAGCTAACATTACTTCTGAGGTTACAGCATTATCGCTAATGAACAATGTTCTATATGAAAGATCGGTTCCGTTGCTTGTATTCAACTTGTGACCCGATTTAGTCATTACTTCTTCTGCAGCTGCAATAGCTTTACGATATAAATCATCTGCTGTATCTGTCAGATTTAATTCAGTATGGTATTTTCTGAAAGAAGCTTCGAATAAACATACTCTAGATTTAAATGCATATGCAACCCACTTTGTTATCATTGAACCATCATTGCTGCTTGTTGCTTTTATATTATTATACGCAAAATCTAAGTCTTCCAGCATTTTTTCAACAACTAACGTTCTTGAATCTCGCTCTCCATACAAAGCTTCATCATCTGTACTTAATGTTCTATCAACCCATGGCACATCTCCAAAACGAATTAGCTTATCGTAATAAAAATATGCTCTAAAGAAACGTGCTATACCAATATAGTTGTTACGTACATCCTCAGGGATTGATTCGTCAACACAATTCTCGATAAAATAATTTACCTTCCGTAGATTTCCCCACGACCATCCACTACTTGTTTCTGCACTATAGCCCCCATCCCTTAGGAAATCGCTAAAAGAACCAACAGCTCCATAATCAGACATAGCGTCTTTTCTATGAGCATCATCATTGGTAGGGAAAAGATCATAGCAACCATAAATATATGCCTTCAATCCAGCCTCTGTTTTAAATGCTTCATTTTTAGAAATAGACGACAGAGGTTCTTCATCTAAAGTACAAGATGAGACAAATACCGATAAAACAAACAATATATAATATATTTTTTTCATAATTCTCATTTTAGAACGTTACTGATAAACCTAAACTAAATGTCTTCATAAACGGATAGTTATATCCATCTCCGCTAGTACCACTAGTTAATTCTCGGTCTGAGCCATAAATATTTGCTACATCAATATCTCTAGTATTTTTATATAGAGGAGACCAACAGTACAAATTCTCTCCAGAGAAATACACTTTAAGAGTCTGTGCACCAATTTTCTGAGATATATTTTGAGGCAACGTATAACCAATTTGAAGGTTTTTCATTCTTAGATATGCTACATTTTGCAAATATCTTGTTTGTGTAGTATTTCTTATAGACTGATTGTATCCTGCATAGCGAGGAAGATAAGCATCCGGATTGTCTTCTGTCCAGTAATTATCTACATGCCATGTTGGTAACATATTGTAAGGTCTATTATATTGTCCCCAGAACAAACTTTCTGCCGTTGGATACCAATGTTGTCTGCCAACTCCTTCGAAGAATGCAGAAACAAATATATTATTCCAATCGGCACTTAGGCTAAAGCTATAGATATAACGAGGCTCTTTATTTCCAATGATAGTTTTATCACCATGATCGTCTACTGTGTTTTTACCATAATCGATAGCACCGCTTTCATCAAGGTCTTTTATTTTCACGTCTCCAGGATACCATGTACCATTTGTTGACGATTTAAATAATTTTTGTGTTGCATGCGCATCAATCTCAGCCTGAGACTGGAACAATCCCTCTGTTACATATCCCCATATTTCTCCATATGTTTGACCAGCATAATAGTCTCCTAAGTCCATTGTTTCATTATTATATCGGTCAATCTTTGTTACATAGTCAGATAGTGTGGCACGCACTGAATAATTCAATGGTTTTTCAGCTACATTAAATTTATCGTTCCAAGACAGGATGATTTCCCAACCCTTAGTAGTCATATCAGCATAGTTACCTTTTGGTGAAGATGCTCCGAATATTTCCGGTAATGTTTGTCCTACGGTATACATATCCACAGTCTTTCTGATATAATAGTCTCCTGTAAAACGTAATTTACCATTAATTGCACCAAAATCTACCCCTATATCTGTTGTGGTAGCAGTTTCCCAAGTTAGTCCAGTAGGTAAAACTCCCGGTGTATCCAACACCTTATTCTTTGTTCCATCCAGAATACGACCCGATGTAGAAATAGATAGTAATTCCATGAAGCTATAAGGATCAATATTACCATTTCCTAACGAACCGTAAGAAGCTCTTACTTTAACATCGGATAATATCATAGGATTTACATTCCAAAAGCTTTCTTCCGAAATTCTCCAACCTCCCGATACAGAAGGGAAAAATGCCCATTGCTGATTTGTTGGGAATTTAGAAGATCCATCGTAACGACCATTTACTTCTAATAGATAGCGGCTATTAAAGTCATAATTCAAGCGGAAGAATCCTCCGGCAATACGCCACTTATTATAACTTCCTGATGTTGTTATTGCATCACCTAATGCTAGATTTATATTTTCGGTATCTGGAGTAAATAGTCCATTGCGTCTAAGAGTCAAATTATTGTAGGATTGTTGTTCATAGTTCCATCCTCCCATAACTTTAAAATTATGAAGTTGATTGAATGAATGTTCATATGAAGCATACAAGTTAGTCGCTAAATAATTTGTTTCTCTTTTAGTTTCTTCTAAATCATTGTTCGAAGCACCTAGATAAACCGTAGTCCCTTCTGACTTACTATAAGGAAGAGGTACTCTTCTATTCGTTTTGTTAAAATGATAGTTAGAAAAAGTAACATCTCCATTTACCTGAAGTCTTTTATTCAAAAACGACATATTGAATGAAGAAGTATTTTTCAATGTTTTCTTTCCAATATTTCTTCCATTTTTACCATAAATAAAATCACCCAGAGTATAGGCTGCCGCCATTGTAAACGAGCCGTCAGGGTTATAGATTGGAGAACTTGGATGTCCTTCGTCTGCTATATTTCTCCATATTCCTCCACCTTCTCCAACATTCTGCGGATTATAATATTCATTATTAGAATAACTCATATTATTATCTACTCGCAACCAGTCAAATACCTGAATAGAACCTTTGGCTCTTAGATCAATAGTCTGATCTGTATCTGTATTATGTCTAAATAATCCATCATATGAATTAAATCTACCGGATAGATAATAATTCAATTTACCAGAACTACCCGTTATACTAAGGTTATGGTCTTGTGCAAATGTCTGTTTTTTATACAGCTCGCCATAATAATCGGTATTACCATAATAGATATATTCTCCATTTGGTGCAATTTCCACCTCTTCGGTGATACCTTGCTCCTTACGACGCTTAAATTCTTCTAACCAAGACAAAGAGAATGTCTGAGATTTATTGATATTTTTAGGATCTGAAGAGTAATTATTCCATGCTGAATATGCCTCATAGAATCTTTCAGCAAAGATATATCCATCTGATACAACATCCGGTACATCTGTAGGTTTCTTCATTGAAAAATTACCTGAATAATTTACAGTAAATCGACCTTCTTTTGCTGTTTTAGTTGTGATAAGAACCACACCGAAAGCACCACGTGCTCCATAGATAGCAGCCGATGCTGCATCTTTAAGCACCGATACACTTTCAATATCATTAGGATTTATCATAGCCGGATCGCCTTCAACACCATCAATAAGAACTAAAGCGCTACCTGACTGACCGATAGAGGATAAACCACGAACTTGAAAATCTGCTGTTGCTCCGGGTTTACCATCTGTTAAACGAATAGTTAAGTTCGGAATAGCACCTTGCAACATTTGAGTGGTATTAGTTACCGGTCTGTTTTCGAAGACTTCACTTGTAACCTGATCTACAGCACCAGTCAAGTTAGCTTTCTTCTGTACACCATAACCAACAACAACAACCTCATTAAGACTCTTGTTTAAGTCTTTAAGAACAACGTTTATTGTGCTTTGATTAGCAACACTAATTACTTGCTCTTCATAGCCAACATAAGTAACGCGAATACTCCCATTTTCGGCAACCACAAGACTAAACTTACCATCTAGATCTGTTACTGCACCATTCTTCGAATTGGAAGCATCCACAACAGCTGCGCCAATTAAAGGTTCGCCCGTATTGTCAACTACCGTCCCTAAGACTGTTTTTGTCGCATTCTGGGCTGTAATCATCAGACAGGAAAAGACTAGAGAGAGCATCAATAAGATGACTTTCCCTTTTTTCTTAAGCATAATTTCCATAGAGAATTGTTTTAGATATTAATAATACACATTTACATTTAGTTAACACTCTGTGTTTTTATAAATTAATTTATTTACCGTAAAGATTTTAATAATACTTTTTTCTTCTGCATAAAGCCTTTGTCAATCATATTTTCGACAAAAATACAATGAACATATTTAGATGATGTTAAGAAACAATTACCATGCAATTAACCTCAATTCCCTTTTTTAATAAGACTTTTTAGTATTAATTTTATTTGAATGTATATTAGTATTAGATATTGGCATTTATAGGTACATACAATTTATTTGGAGTCCAAAAGCACAATGTGTCCGCACCCACAAATACATTTATTTTATAAACATTTCTCCAAATTCATAAAACTTTAATTTTCATTTAAAAGCAGAATACATTTCCCTTTAGTATAGATTTAATTTCAATTATTTTTTTTCATTCCCTTCTGTGACAAAAATAGAAAATAAAACAAACAATAAGCAAATATTTGGAATAAATTTCACATTAAATCTTTTTCCTTTATAAAAGAAACGAAACAGAGATAATTCAAGGCATAAGATATCGAAACAAAAAGAGCTATAGAAGTTTACTTAGACACGCGTCTCAACCTCATAATAACCTCATGAGGATTAAATATTTCTCTTACAATCATCATATTACCTTCTATCTTAAATAAACATTCTTTCGTCTTTCCATACCTATCAGTCAACAGAATAACATTTTCTTTAAGGATATATTTAGCAAGAAATTCTTTCTTTACAACTTGACTATCCGTCTTTACTTCCATGTAAATTGTATCTCTTTTGAAGCATAACTCAGAAGTACAAACCGAATCATCAGCAAGCACAATACTATACGAATCGGGTTCCCCTTCAAACTCCATACTCCAGCAACCAAGTATGTCATGTGACTTTTCTCCGCATGCCATAAAAAAGAATATCGACAAACAACAATATATCAGGTATTTCATATCTACATCTTACTATTTTATGCAATATATAAAAAAACACATACCCTATCACTTTATTTTTATTAAATTTGTTTATCGATCTAGTCTCATTTAAATAAAACGCATCATGAAAAAGCTTATTCTTACAACTTTCATTAGCTTTCTATTTATTTCTAATCTTTTAGGACAAGAAGGACACAAGATAAATGCGGATATAGACCTATCATTCGGATTACATTACTTCAACAGTGAAATCAATAATCCTCTTGCCGGAGGTGCAAGCCTTGGATACGAATACGATGTAAATATGTTTTTCGGGGTAGAAGCGGGTTTCCGCTTTGGAGGATTCAATCAGAAAATAGGATACACAAGTGGACCTAACATCCAACCCGAAGGCGTATTAAAAGCAGGATTAGTCGATATTCCAACTCCTGAAGCCATATACAAAGGGACTTATTGGGCGCCATACATAGCGCCTAAATTTTATCTCCCGATAGGTTATGACGATAAAAAGGACAGAGCCCGTTTTATTTTCATCGAGAATCGCTTCTCCCTTACACATATAAGCTTAGACCTAGACAAAGTAAACAATCAATCCGGAAGTACGGGTAAAAATTGCTTCATGTATGAAATAAGAGCCGGATATATGTTCCCTATTAACGAAAGATGGGGAATGTCCTGCTGGCTCGGCTATAACACTTTCGATTTTTCGAAAGTGAAACCTTCCGAAATAAGATATAAGAACTCTACTCCGTTACAGATCGGTATCGGTTTCAATTATATAATAAGTCAATAATTACTCTTTCAACTAAAATTATATGCAGCCAACAGAAAATGTTACCAGCTTTTTAGAAATATTCGATTTAGATACGAACCAACGTAAAATAATAAGAGAATTTCCTTATTTAATAGAAGCTCCCAATTGGACACCTGATGGAAAATGGCTGTATTATAATAGTGAAGGATTGATATACAAACTTTCTCCGGAATCGCCTGAAGAATCTTTCTTAATAGATACTGGCTTTGCTACAAAATGCAACAACGACCACCTCATCTCTCCTGACAACAAATATTTAGCAGTAAGCCACCGCTCACTACCGGAAGGCAAGCCTACTATCTTTATTTTACCTGCCAATGGAGGGACGCCAAAGCAAGTAACACCATCTCTTCCCAGCTATTTGCATGGGTGGAGCCCAGATGGAAAGAGATTAACGTACTGCGCTAACCGAAACGGAGAAATGGATGTATATACCATAAATGTAGATGGAACGGATGAAGTAAGACTGACTACAGCAGAAGGGCTGAATGATGGACCGGAATACTCTCCTTGCGGGGAATATATTTGGTTCAACTCTGTACGCACCGGTCTCATGCAAATATGGTGTATGAAAACCGATGGTAGTGAGCAAAGTCAAATAACATTTCATGAAGATAAAAACTCATGGTTTCCTCACCTATCACCCGATGGGTCAAATGTAGTATATATTGCATACCGCAAGGGAGACCTCGAACCTCATGAGCATTTGCGATACAAAAATGTAGAAATCTATTTAACTAATTCGGAGGGAGAAACCCCTCGTTCGTTGTTTAAGCTATTCGGAGGACAAGGAAGTTTCAATGTAAATTCATGGAGTCCCGACAGCCGACAATTTGCATTTGTCAGCTATCGTCTCAATCATGATTAACAAATCAAGGATCTAACTGATATATTATTATCTATATTATAAAACAGATAAAATATCTATTAATTTATATAGCATTACTACAAAACAAGCTACTATTATTGCGACCATAGTTATAAGTATTTTATTGGCATATTTTTTCATAACATTCCTATTCTTTAGACTTATTATATCTATCCACTACTTCTTCGATAGTAATCCCCAAAAGTTCCATTATCTTAAAAGTTTCGGGTAAAACATCTTCAAAAAAATCTTTCTTTTGCAAGCCTGAAATCACTTTACGCGCATTCTCAGATACGAAGTACCCCATTCCTCTTTTAGAATATATCACGTCTTCCGACTGCATATACTCAAATGCTCTCATCGCCGTATTAGGGTTGACCTGCAAAGTTGCTCCCAACTCTCTAACCGAAGGGATTCGTTCTTCTTCCGGCCATTCTCCGATTAGTATTTTCTGAAAACAGAAATCTACTATTTGCAGGTATATTGGTTTATTTGATTTAAAATCCATACGCTATTAAATTTCAGTTTCTCTCAATTTGAAAAAGCACACAATCCACATTCCCAAAATGTAAATTACGCTTATAGTATTATCCATAAATGACAACAGCGGATCTTTCAAGATAGAGGCTAACGCATATCCCATTGTGTAACCGGCATCATAATTCCCTTGAATAGATTCTATCTCATTCCCTGCTCCAAAGGTAAAAGACATTGATTCTCCTGATAGGAAGTAGCCCCCAATAATAGTACCTATTACCATAAAAGATACTCCAATAAATAAAATTAGTATTGAAGTCTTTGCAAATGCATATCGTTTAAAATAAAAACACCCCGCAAGATATGTAGCCTGAATTGACAGCATAACTGCATATGCTTTTCCTACACTAGGGCTTAAGTCTATATCCATAACACTTACATGTTCTTGAACCGCATCTACAGGAATTAAACCTGTAATAAAATTCAAGAATAGAAGAAGAACATACAGTAATACTGGTATAAAAACAACATACCTTAACCATATACTCAAATATTTCTCGAAAGTTGATGCAGGTAGAATAAAGTCAAAAACTCCCGTGTATTTATTTCTTGACTTTTCGAAAAGACAAGGGCCACACATTACAACAATAAATACCCCTGCATAAATAAATCCGGTAAGACTGAAGTCTGCCCATATCTTCAACAACACCGACAGCAAGTATACACCAGTAAAACCCGCCAGAACATACAAGTATTGCATTTTAGAAAAAAACAAGTTTCTTTTTTCCAGTTTCAAAAAACGATTTATATCAAATACTGAATTCATTTTCTTTTAAAAATTAGAGATTAAACAACTCTTTCATCTTGGCCTTATTATTCACAACTGTATTAAATAAAGCTTCGATATTCAGGATACTTTCTTCGCCGTATTCGTTTACCATTACGGAACTATACCCTTGCAACGTTTGTTCGCAATACAACACATCTTCCGGCTTATACGAAGTATGAGAAAATAGTAGTTTTTTAGTTATTTCTTCTACTGTATTATTTAGTAAAATCTGATTTCTATCCAAAATAATAATGGGATCTATCAAACTTTCCAAATCTCTCACCTGATGGGTAGATATAATAATACAACGTTGCTCGTCATAAGCCGAAGCTATTATTTTCCTGAACTGAGACTTAGAAGGTATATCAAGTCCATTTGTTGGCTCATCCAATAAGGTTACCGGCGTATTAAGAGCTAAGGCAAAAGCAATCAAAACTTTCTTTTTTTGCCCAAACGACAACTCTGTCATTTTCCGTTCTTTCTCCACCTGAAATTCTTGTAGATAAGACTCAAATTGCTCCTGACTATAGTTAGGGTAAAAAACAGAACTACTTTTCACAAAGTCCATTATATCCATATTTGGAGCTTGAAATTCTTCCGGAAGAAAGAACAACTGTTTCAGCATCTCCGGATTCCGATAAGCAGACTCATAACCAAGCACATGGCACTCCCCTTCTTTGGAAAAACATAACCCGCTTATAATGTGCAACAAAGTAGTTTTACCAACGCCATTTTCGCCCAACAGACCATATATACCGCTCTTTATATTAAAAGACACATTATCAAAGACCGGTCTTTTTTTGTTATAATAGAAGCTAAGATTATCTATTTGTATCATACTTTAGTGTATTAGGTAATTAGTACACTGCAAATATATAACATATTTTTGAAATACAAACTTTTTAATAATATATTTTGACAAAAAAACAACTAAAGGTTCCACTGAGATTTCCCACTTGTTAAAATGCGATCAAAAACAATTTTATTCCTTAACAACAAAGGAATTTACATTTTATTGTTGTATATTCGCAGAACAAGACAAAATAAGAAGAGTTAAACAAGGATAAGAACAAAATATTCCTCAAGATCCTACCAAAAGGATTAAATCAAACCATGAATAGAATTCTATCTCTTGTTAAAATGGGCAACTATTAATCTGATATCTATTTTATAGATACAGATATACAATTTAAGGACAAACCGTGATATTTCAGAGGCTAATAAGACTAGTAGAAAACTATTTTACAGAAACAAAATAAACAGGCACTAGCAAAATGCTTAAACAAGTAACGGGATAATTCTCGTAAATTAATTTACAAAAGGAATCAACGAACAACAAGGGTTTATTATTTTATATATATTTGCAAGCATAAGGAGAGCAATATATAACATTAATACCCCACTATTTATTTTACAGATAGAACCTATTTGTTACCATAAATAAAACATAAACAATTATTACCTGTATGGAATTGCTATACGTACAAGAACATTTAACGTGTTATAACTACGAAAAAGGAGAAAGACCTACAATCGAGAAGATTTCTTTAGAAAAGGAACAAACCTGGGAGGCTCTTACGGTTCAGAACAAGATTATTTTTGTTCTTTCGGGCTCTATCTATCTTTCTTACGGTAAAATTGTAAACAAAAAAATTTCTGACAAGAAAATGGTTATCTTGCCAGCAGCTATCCATTCTTCAATTCGCGCTATCGAAGATTCTGTACTTATCGTCATGTCTTTACACAACACCAAGAGGCTATGCGATTGCTTCCCTCTCGACTCATTGTTACGCGAAGACAAAGGGAACTTTATACCTAGAGCCTTCCCGTTAGACTTTAACGAAAGGGTAGAGTCCTTCCTTTCTTTTCTAGATACATGTATGACAGACGGGTTGAAATGCACATACTTTTTTGAATTAAAAACAAAAGAATTTTATTTTCTACTAAGAGCATATTATACGAAACAAGAACTACTATACTTCTTACATCCTATACTAACACAGGATATTCCTTTCTCTGAGCTTGTACTAAAGAACAGACTGAAAGCTAAAACTGTACAGGAATTAGCATCCCTTACCAACTACAGTCTGTCCGGTTTCCAGAAGCGCTTCAAAAAAGCATTTGGCGTATCTGCTTACCAATGGATGAAAGACGAAAGAGAAAAAGTTATATTCCACCAAATAAACAGTACAAACAAATCATTTAAGGAAATAAGTGAAGAGTTTGGTTTCTCATCTCCCTCCCACTTCAACGATTTCTGCAAAGCCAGTTTTGGTGCTACTCCGGGCATAATCCGAAGTAAAAAAACAAAACCCAAAGCAGATGCCTCAAAAAAGGCATAAATTCTGAAAAAGCAGGCATATATATGTAATCAAAAGATGCAAAAATCCTCATACTTTTGTAGTGTAAATATATGAGGATATATTTACTTAAACTGAAAACCTAACTAGGTTGTAGTTTAACTCTATTATTGTGTAGTTTTGTAAAGTTTGTGTTAAGGTTGGAAAGTCTGCGAAGGGAATTTGCGGGCTTTTTGCATTTTATCCCCTTCCTATTCAAAAACGACTACACGACCTTCTAACGACTGACGCTCTTTTACATTAGGCTCTCCTATAGGTTTACCAAAAGACATTTGAGCGATAAGCTTCCACTTAGGATTTATGTTAAATGCTTTAGCTACCTCCTCGTCGATGATAGGATTATAATGCTGAAGTGACGCTCCTAAGCCAGCTTCTTCCAACAATGTCCAGATCGTAAACTGATGCATTGCCGAAGTATGATGCGACCACACAGGAAAGTTATCTTTATAAGAAGGGAAAGCCTGCTGAAGACCTTCTACTACAGCTTCATCTTCATAAAATAATACTGTACCATATCCCGAGGCAAAGGCTCCATCTATCTTTTTTTCTGTAGCAACAAAAGCTTCTTCCGAAATCCTTTTTTGCAACACATCTTTTACTATTTGCCACAACTTTTTATGGCTATCACCTAAAAGCAATACAACTCTAGTTGATTGCGAATTGAACGATGATGGCACATTTAATACTGCAAAATCAATTATTTCTCTTATTTCTCTATCCGAAATCGGACTCTCGTTACTTAATGCATAATAAGATCTACGTTTTTCTACTGCTAGTTTCATATTTGTATTTTTAATTTTAGTTCGGCTATTCAACGCATGTGAAAGCTAAAATGTTTTAATAATAACTATAAAGAAAATAATAGTTAACTCTTTAAATATCTATATATACAAGTATTTCGTACATTTGTGTTCAATTATAAATATAGCAATGTATGGCATTTTCTGGTGTTATCTTCGATTTTAATGGAACTTTATTCTGGGATACCAAATTACACAACAGAGCCTGGGATATTTTTCTCACAAATCACGGCTTGTTTTTATCAGACGACGATAAATTCAAAAAGATGCATGGAAAAAACAACAAAGATCTTTTCTTATCGTTATTCCAAACAGATTTGTCTGACGACAAAATTCAGGAATACACATTAGAGAAAGAACTTCTATATCAAAAACTATGTTTAGAAACCGACATGCAGCTTGCACCAGGCTTAATTGACTTTTTAGATTTCCTTAAAGGTCAAAAGATTCCTTTCACCATAGCTACAGCCTCAGGGAAAGAGAACCTAGACTTTTATTTCGAACATCTACCCTTATCAAATTGGTTCGAATACGATAAAGTAGTTTATAATAATGGTAAAATAGAAGGCAAACCAGCCCCCCAGATTTATCAGATTGCATTGTCTGTTATTAACAAAAAACATGAAGAAGTTATTATATTTGAAGATGCTATTGCAGGCTTACAGTCTGCCAAAAATGCTAATGCAGGCAAAATCATTATTGTAGACTCTAATGACGACGATTACTCTGACTGGTCAGAATATCAGAAAATTAAGAACTTTGATCAAGTCGACAGACTATTATTCAACAATTAAAATACATGGCTGAAATTTCCAATATCTATATAAATATATGCCCTGTATGTGGGAGCATGAATTCTACTCACTTTCTTGAATGCAAAGACTATTTAGCAAGTAAAGAAACCTTTGAAATCGAAAAATGCCAGTCATGCGGTTTTGCTTTCACACAGAACTTTCCTTCCGAAAAGGCTATAGGACGCTACTATGAAGCACCCGAGTATGTATCACATAGCGATACACAGAAAGGGATAATCAATAGGCTTTACCATATAGCTAGAAAAGTAGCACTAAAATCGAAAGCGAAAATTGTAAAAAAATACACAACAAAAAAATCAGGCTTACTCCTTGACATAGGCTCTGGAACTGGTTATTTTCTCAACAAAATGAGAGAAAAGAAATGGGTAGTTACAGGAATTGAAAAATCAGAAGATGCCCGATTGTTTGCAAAACAAAAGTTCAATATCGATTGCCAAGATTCAGAATATTTATACAATATATCACCAAAAACAAAAGACGTTATTTCGATGTGGCATGTACTCGAACATCTGGAACATCTAAACACCGTCATGGAGCATCTGCGCAAAATACTTAAAGATGATGGAACTTTGATTATTGCTCTCCCCAACAAGAGTTCGTTCGATGCCGAATTTTATAAAGAATACTGGGCTGCATATGATGTTCCTCGCCATCTATGGCATTTTTCCCCCGACGATTTCAAGTACCTGATAGAAAGGCATCAGTTTGAGCTGATAGATACCAAGCCTATGCATTTCGATACATTCTACATTTCGATGCTTAGCGAGAAAAACAAAGGAACCACCTTGGGTAGCCTTGTTGGACTCGTAAGAGGTGGAATATTTTTCCTCAAAAGTTTGAACAATAAAAAGCGTTCCAGCTCGCTTACATATATATTAAAGAAGAAACAGTAAAAATTGCTATAAGATGATTAAAAAAGACCAATCTTTATTAAAACAAATTATACCTCACATTATTGCTATCGTTGTTTTTTTGGCAATAACCATGATTTACTTCAGTCCTCTGATTGACGGAAAGGTACTACAACAAGGAGATACTCAGCAATTTCAAGGATCTGCAAAAGAGCTAATTGATTATTACTATCAAGAAGGTGGATCTTCAGCCTGGACTGGCTCTATGTTCTCCGGTATGCCGTCATATCAGATAGGTGTATGGGGCGGAACACCTAACTTCCTCGACTACCTTGAAGCACCATTCAAGGCATTAGGAAGCACCAGTGCCGGAGCTGTATTTACAGGCATGCTTATGGCATATATATTGTTCTGCATCATGGGATTTGGTCCTTTCATCTCAATATTGGGAGCAATCGCTTATTCGCTGTCATCTTATAACATCATCATCATCGAGGCCGGACACGTCACCAAAGCATGGGCTTTAGCCTATATGCCCCTTATCGTTGCCGGAATAATGGCATTGTTTAAGAATAAAATACTATTAGCCGGACTACTCATGGCATTAGGTCTGGCTCTTCAAATAAAAAACAATCACTTACAAATAACTTATTATACGGGTTTATTCTGTCTCATTTTATTCATAGCATACGCCATAGGCAAGATTAGAGAAAAGGATATAAAAGACTTACTAAAAGCCTGCGGAGTTATGACATTAGCTCTAGCTCTTGCCCTGCTTTGCAACATGGGGAATATATATGCAAATGCCGAAATGGCGAGAGAGAGCACTCGCGGAAAATCTGAATTAAGCAATCCAAGCACTACCGAAAAGCAGTCGTCAGGATTGGATAAAGATTATGCTTTTGCTTGGAGTTATGGCAAAGCCGAAACATTATCCCTGTTAGTACCAAATATATATGGCGGTGTTTCTCGTCCATTCGACGACAAATCTGAAAGCTACAAGGTGTTGATGAGTCAATTGCAAAACAATAGAATATCTGAGCAAGATGCGAATATTCTTTTCAGAGGAGGCTCTCAGTACTGGGGCGAACAACCCTTTACCAGCGGACCGGTATATTTCGGTGCTATTATTTGCTTCCTCTTCATACTAGGTATGATCATTATACGCAGTAATGTAAAGTGGGCACTATTGATTGGAACAATCTTCTTCATCTTCTTATCGTGGGGTAAAAACATGGAATGGTTCAATGATTTTTTCTTCTATCATTTCCCTCTCTACAGCAAATTCAGAGCTGTATCTATGGCACTAGTTATCCCAGCCTTATCGGTTATTATGATTGCTGTATGGGGGCTAAAGGAATTCCTATCCGGACAGATAGAAAAAGAAAAGCTAAAGAAAGCCTTATTTATATCCTTAGGAGTAACCGGAGGGTTTACATTTTTACTCTGGATTATGCCAGGAGCATTCTTCAATTTTGCTTCATCTATGGACGAACCAAGAAACTTAACCGTTATTCCTGAATATTATCAAGCTATTTTGGAGCAACGCAAAGCTTTGCTTTCGGCTGATGCCATGCGTTCGTGTATATTTATCCTGCTATCGGGAGCTATACTTTTCTTCACCCTGAAAACGAAAATAGAAAAACGAGAGGTAGGTCTATATGTTTCCATAGCTCTTGCTATTCTAATTTTGGCTGATCTTTGGCCGGTAGACAAGAGATATCTTAACGACAATAATTTTATAAACAAAAATACTTATACAACTCAAACGTTCTCTCAATCTGTAGCAGACAAGTCTATATTGAAAGATAAACATCCTTCGTACAGAGTTTTAAATATGAACGATCCTTTCAACGAGACAAACACTTCATACTATCACAAATCGATAGGTGGATACCATGCTGCAAAACTGAAACGTTATCAGGAGTTGATAGATAACAGACTTGCAGCTGAAATAAGTACATTGCAACAAGCCACAGGTTCACACTTCCAAAACGCATATTCTCAACTCCAGACAGCAACTTTCGTTGAAGGACAGAAACCTGAGGAAATCCTTGTAAAATGGGTACAAGACAGCCTCGCCCCTACCCTCAGAAACTCTGTTGCGTTGAACATGCTGAATGCTAAATACATGATTTTCCATCCCGAGTTGCCTGCAATTGAGAACAAGAACGCTATGGGCAATGCTTGGTTTGTTTCTGAGTATAAATTTGTAGAAAATGCTGATGCTGAAATAGCAGAAATTACATCTCTCTTCGATCCTCAACAAGTAGCAGTCGTAGATAAGCGATTCGAGGCCGAACTATCAGGTTTGAGCATTACGCCCGACTCTACAGCAACAATAGAGCTCACATCGTACAAACCAAACATATTGACATACAAATCGAAAGCGAATAGTGAACAGTTAGCCGTTTTCTCTGAGATTTATTTTTCAAATGGATGGAAAGCGTTTGTAGATGAAGAAGAGGTACCTCACCTCAGAGCCGACTGGACACTTAGAGCTATGCGAGTACCTGCAGGCGAACACGAAATTGTATTCAAGTTCGAACCTGAAGGATACAACAATAGCCGACTTGCAGCTACAGCATCGTCAGGATTATTGATCTTGCTGTTGATTGCTATGCTAGGTTTCAGCTTTAAGAAAAAAGAAGACTAAGAACTTTATATATGAAGCGTCTCTCTGTTATTTTCTGCACTTACAATAGGGAAAAATACATCTACAATGCGATGAAAAGCATTGCTGACCAAAATTTCTCGAAAGAGAGTTATGAAATAGTTTTGATTAACAACAACAGCACAGATAGTACAGAAGCTCTTTGTGAAAAGTTTCAGGTTGATTATCCAGAAATAAACTTTCGCTATTTTATAGAGACTAATCAAGGACTATCTTATGCCCGCAATAGAGGAGTGAAAGAAAGTGATGGTGATATACTGGTATTCGTTGATGATGACGCTACTGTTTTCGATAATTACCTCACTTCCATACAACACTTTTTTGATGTGCATCCTGATGTAAGTGCATGTGGTGGACCTATTGTCCCGGTATATGAAGTAGAAAAGCCTAAATGGCTATCACACTATACTGAGCAATTGATCGGTGGTGCTTTATACGAAGGTGATAAAACTAAACCTTTCAAAAATGGTAAATATCCGGGTGGAGGCAACTCTGCTTTCCGAAAAGAAGTTTTTGAGAAATATGGTTTGTTCAATGTAGAACTTGGTCGAAAGGGTACGGGACTTATAGGTGCCGAAGAAAAGGATCTATACGACAGGCTTACCAAAGCTAAAGAAGTATTCTACTACCTGCCTCAAATGGGGATCTATCATTATATTCCCGAAAAGAAGTTAACTGAATCGCATTTCAAAGAGTTAACTTACTCTATTGGTAAAAGTGAACGTATCCGTACCAGAGGTATTTCGAAGAAAGCATATAGAGACAGACTCATTTCCGAAAGCATAAAATGGGCAGCATCTTTTTTACTGTTTGCCCTTTACACATTGAAGCTTTCTCCGACAAAAGGTTGGAAACTCTTACAATTTAGATGGTATGTAACCAAGGGACTACTTGGTGAATAATTTTATATCTTTAGCACACAAACATTTTCTTAAGTAAATTGACAAATGAAAAAAGACAAAAACAAACAAAATAAAACAATAGCTATAGTTGCCGGAGTTGTCATTGCTCTATTGTTACTATTTGTATTTAAAGGATATGTATATCAATGGGCTGTTAAATATGAAGACGCCGGGAGCAGAAAAAACTACGACATAAAAGACGAAACTTTAGCTTCCTTTATAATTCAAAATTTGCCTAATGATGAAGCACTGGACGAGAACATTGACATTTCTCAAATTATAGACTTCTCTTTAAGCATGACCGACCAAGCACTAGACTTCTCTATCGAGTATAGTGATAATGAACCATCAAAAGCTTTTCAGAACAAGGGTGCAAACTGTGTGGGCTATGCAGCTTTTACGGCTGCTACGGGAAACTACCTGCTTAAACGTTTCGGACTAGATAAAGAGTGGGAAGCAAGACCTAAAAAGGGGAAATTATACCTTTTTGGCAACAATATGCATAAGAATGCAACAAGCGGTTGGTTCAAGGATCATGATTTTGTTATCTTCAAAAATAAAAAAACAAAAGAAGAAATATATGTAGATCCTACTGCATACGAATATTTTGGTGCAAGAAGAGTAGATAAATTTCAAAAATAGAATACTCCATTGTCTCTAACTGCTCAAATAAAAGAATTTGCATCCTCTATAGGCTTCGACGCTTGCGGTGTATGCAAAGCTGAAGAGGTGGATTTGGAGAACAGAGAGGGATTCAATAAATGGATCTCAAACTCTTTCCAAGCAGATATGGATTATATGTGTCGGAACCGAGAAAAGAGACTCGATCCTCGACAGCTTGTAGATGGAGCAAAATCGATCATTAGCTTAGCACTGAATTATTACCCTGAAGAAAAGCAACCATCCGATCATCCTCAGTTTGCCTATTATGCTTATGGAAAAGACTATCATGATATAGTAAAGGATAAGCTTTTCGAATTGTTCAATTATATAAAATCTCTTGTTCCTACAATGGAGGGGCGAGTATTTGTTGATACAGCTCCTGTGCTGGAACGCTATTGGGCGGCAAAAGCAGGAATTGGTTTTATCGGGAAAAATTCGTTATTAATTATTCCAAAGAAAGGGTCATTCTTTTTTCTGGGAGAATTGATCATTAATCTGGAATTGGAGTATGATCATCCTTTAAATCTATCTTGTGGTAATTGCACTCGCTGTATAGATTCTTGCCCAACAAAAACAATTGAAGCACCGAGGGCAATCAATTCGAATAAATGCATTTCTTATCAAACAATAGAGAACAAAAAGGATATATCTAAAGATATTATTCCTCTATTAAACAATCGTTTCTACGGATGCGATATCTGCCAACAAGTCTGTCCATGGAACAGGTACTCCAAGCCTCATCAGACAAATGAATTCAAGCCATCTCAATCCTTTCTCGACTTATCTTTTGATAATCTAGATAAACTAAGTGTGGAGGAATACCAAATCATATTCAAAGGATCTGCTGTAAAAAGAGCTAAATACAGTGGACTAAAAAGAAATTTAGAAGCTTTGAAAAGAACAAAAGAGTAATATTTATTCGTATTTTACGTTTTATAATCATATGAGAAACTTTTTGAAAGCACTTACAATATCATTATTCCTATTCCTTCCCTTTTCTTGCGGAAATGAAGAAGAGGTTAATGTATTACCGGAAGTTCCAGTAAATCTAAAAATCAATTTATTAGTTGATGACGAACTGCGAACACCAGGGAACTATAAAGAATATATTAAAGGGGTGCATAAACCTTTAGCTGGAGAATATCTTGGATATGGAGGTATTCTTGTACTAAGAAGTATTCACACAGGAGAAGAAATTCCATTTAGAGCCTTCGATTTAAGTTGCCCTTACGAAAAATCACCTACAATAAGGGTGAAAGCTTCTAGAGAAAAAGGTGTCACAGCTACTTGCCAAGAATGTGGTAGGATATATAACTTGCTGGAAGACGGAAGGATAACCTCAGAGTCTTCAAAACTACACCTACAGCGCTATAACGTAAAACCAAGTTCTGATCCTAACATTTTTCGTATTACTCGAGATTTTTATTGATTAAACCTTGCAAAAAGCAAAAACATTTTTTACATTTGCACTCGCTAAACGGGAATAGAGCCTGAAACGTCAGGATAAGACTTTTCCCTAAAAGCTTAAATTTGCGAAAGTAGCTCAGTTGGTAGAGCACGACCTTGCCAAGGTCGGGGTCGCGGGTTCGAGCCCCGTCTTTCGCTCTAAGGCTGCTCGGATGGTGGAATCGGTAGACACGCAAGACTTAAAATCTTGTGACCATTACGGTTGTGCGGGTTCAAGTCCCGCTCCGAGTACTTTTGAAGACGCTAATCATTGATTTATCAATTGGTTAGCGTTTTTTCTTTTAGAGATTTGCACAAACAGAGTTAGAAAATCCACTCTATGTAAAAGATGAAATTAAATATTATTTTCTAAAAACGCAGAGATTGTTCTACCTTTGCCATTTATGCATATAAATCAGGACATATTAAAAAGTATAAAGGAAGTTACATTGCATAATAATGCACAGGCTTTCCGAAAAGTGTATGACCATTATTATAGCCGCCTTTTTTCTCAAGCTTTATACTACCTCAACAATAATCCTAATTATGCGCAAGAAGTAGTATCAGATGTATTTGTTGCTTTATGGCAAAGCAGATCTGTATTGGATAAAATAAGTAATCCTGATGCATATCTTTTTATTGCTCTAAAACATGCTGCTTCTAAATATATTGAAAGGAACTATAGAAATCAGACAGAACTTCTGACTGAGAACTTACCTGAATCGCAAAGCTCTACACATTTTTCTGATTCCGAAATAGTAGATCAGGAACTACAAGAAAAATACAAAACTGCATTAACGAAACTACCTCCTCGATGCTTCGAAGTCTTTCGATTAGTCAGAGAAGAAAGAAAAAAATATTCCGAGGTAGCCGAGATGTTAGGAATATCCGTCAAAACAGTTGAGAATCAGATGAACAAAGCAATTAAAATCTTATATGAAGAATTAAAAGAAAATCTTTTTTCTGTTTTTTTCTAATTTCGAATAGGGGTATTTCCTTTTTGTTGGCTCTTTATTATTGTAATGATCAATAAAAGAATCAATGAAATATAAAAATAAGGTACAAACAGCCCGACAAAAATATTTAGAAGCAATACCTCTTTCTAAAAAAGAGCACTCTATCATTGAAGCTGACCTCAAAGGTAAAGATTTTCTGTATTATACATCAAATACAGAAAAACCGTTGATACTACCAAAACAATATTCTGCAGAATCAACATATCTCCATATTGAAGCTCGAATATCAAGGAGGTCATTCAAACCTCATAGAACTCTCGTAAGATATGCATCATCTATCGCAGCTATCTTTATTTTTGCAATTCTTTCATTTTATATCTATCAATCGGTCAGCACTCCTTCTTTAATAACAATATCAACATCTTGTGGAGAGCAAAAAGAGGTTACTCTTCCCGATGGTTCTATGGCTACCCTTAATAGTTTATCCTCTATTATTTACCCTAAAGAGATGAAAGGAGATATACGGTCTATATCTCTAATAGGTGAGGCATATTTTGATGTAGCTAAAAATCTAGAAAAACCTTTTATTGTAAAGGTTGAAGATCTTGACATAAAAGTATTAGGTACAAAATTTAATATAACAGCATATGAAAACGAAGAAAATATCATTACCAGTCTATTTGAAGGTTCTGTCTCTGTTAGTATACCTAACGGACCTGTACATACACTTACGCCAAATGATCAGTCAATATATAATAAAAAAGAGAAAACTGTACAATTAAGGAATTCCATGAACATTATAAATGAAATATTGTGGAAGAGTGGACAACTTTTCTTTGATAATGAACCTCTTGATAATATTTTCAAAACCTTAGAAAGAGAAAAGCAGGTAACATTCCAATTAGAGAATGCAGATATTGGCACACTTCGTATAACAGCTAATTTCGATAAGGACTCTTCAATAGAAAATATCATCAGTATATTGGCTGAATCTGGAGAATTCTCTTATTCAGTAGAAGGCAACGTATTTATTATTAAAAAATAAAGTATATATGCGAACAATATCAATTATTCTCCTATTCTTTATTTCTCTTCCTTCTTTTGCGCAAGAGAAAGCAAATATTAGTTTGAAAGCGAAGGATACTTCGATCCGAAATATAATTAAACAAATAGAAAATACGACAGAGTATTCATTTGTTTATAATGAAACTATTGATTTAGAAAGAAAGAGAAATGTCAATATAAAAAATAAAAATATTGACGATGTGTTGAAAATCTTATTCGGAGATACAGAAATAGGTTGGACAATTAATAAGAAGCACATTATATTAAAAAACGTTGAGAATAAAAAGAATAAACAAACTTTCAAGGTTCGTATTCTCGACAAAACAACCGAAGAACCCATCGAAGGAGTCAATGTTTCAAGCAATAATAAATATTTGGGAATAACGGATGAACAAGGATATTACACATCAGATCTTTCAGAAGACTTAGAAAGCATTTTTTTCTCAAGAATAGGATACGAAAGAATAATGATAGAATTAAAGTCAATTACAACTGATAGAATACTAACAGTTTATTTGTATCCTCAAACAAAACATCTTGAAGAAGTCGTTGTCATGTCAGATAAGATGAATCAACTCTATTCTCCACAAATGGGATCTCTTTCGATGACTCAAAAAGAAATAAAAACTATTCCATCCGCTTTTGGAGAAGCTGATATAATAAAGGCTTTGCAAATACAGCCAGGCGTTTCTTCTGGAGTAGAAGGGCTTGCCGGGATGTATGTAAGAGGAGGAAATAATGATGAAAATTTATTAATGATTGATGGCAACCCATTATATCAGGTGAATCATCTTGGAGGATTATTTTCTTCTCTTAATGTAGAAGCCATAGATAATGTTGACTTTTACAAGTCTGCTTTTCCTGCAAAATACGGAGGTCGTTTATCTAGCGTAATGGATGTGCAAACCAAAAGTGGAAGTAAGGAAAGATATCATGGAGCTTTTAGTTTGGGACTTACATCTGGAAATATAAATATTGGCGGCCCAATCGTAAAGGATAAAACTTCATTCAACTTCTCGGTTAGACGATCTTGGCTAGAATTATTAACAACTCCTGCACTAGCAATAATAAATTCAAAAGATAAAGAGAAAGGCAAAGAAACAACAGGTCGTTATGCTTTCACTGATCTGAATTTGAAGCTAGACCATACGTTTAATCCTAGAAGTCATCTATATTTTATACTCTATTATGGGAATGATTACCTGAAAATTGGTGAAAGAGAATTTTCCACCAATAAAGAGGACGATCCCTTTGAGAAGAAAGATGTCAACAGACTAAAATGGGGAAATCTCTTAACGGCTTTGGGGTGGAAATATAAACTGAGCAACAAACTAAAGCTAGAAACTGTTGCTTCCTACACTTATTACAACTCTAACTTACAAGAATCATCCTATATATATTGGGGAGAGGAGGGAAACTCTGAAAACGATAATATGGAGCGAATCAGAGAAAATAATATCAATGATATAAGTCTTCGGACATCCTTCTATTATTTGCCAACCGACAATCATTCTGTCAGCTTTGGGATAAATTATATGCACCATAAATATGTACCGGAGAAAATTTATGAGCAAATATCACAAGAAACAACATCCTCCCCCGTTCAAGTCAATAATCCGGTCAATGCCAATGAAGTATCTTTATTCTTAGAAGATGACTGGAGAATAACAAAGCAAGTAAGAGTTAATGCTGGTTTACGTATTAACACTTTTGCAATCCCAGACAAAACATATTTATCATTAGACCCTCGAATATCCACTCGCGTTATGTTATCCGATGTGCTAAGCCTCAAGGCTTCCTATGCACATATGACTCAATTTGCACAACAAGTGAGCGATAGTCATATCAGTCTGCCTACTGACTTCTGGATGCCTATCAATAAGAATTTTAAGCCTCTAGGAAGTGATCAAGTGTCATTAGGACTTTACTACAACTTCAAGGATAAATATTCCTTATCTGTAGAAGGCTACCATAAGTGGATGAAAAACTTACTCGAATACAAAGACGGATATAATCTACTTCCTGTAAATAGCAGTTGGGATAGCAAACTAACTGCTGGAAAGGGGACAGCCTATGGTGCTGATTTACTTATCGAAAAAAAAACGGGAAAATTTAAAGGTAGTATAGGCTATGGATTAATGTGGACTGACAGATATTTTGAAAACATAAATAAAGGTAGACACTTCCCTTCGAAGTATGACAACAGACATAAAGTAAATATTACGGGAAACTATGCTATCAAAGAAAATATGGATATAAATTTCAGTTGGACATTTATGACTGGCAATAGAATTACTCTTTCTTTAGAGAATTATCAGGATTTATCCTCTTCCGGTTTTCCACCCAATATAGCTCCCTCATATCCATATCCCGATGGATGGGGAATAGATTACTATGATACAAAAAATAATGTAAGATTACCTGCATATCACAGATTGGATCTAGGTCTGAATATATACCAACCCAAAAAGAATGGTCATTTAGGGATTTGGAATATAAGTATTTATAATGCTTATTCTTATATGAACCCGATCGTTATCAATAAAGATATACAATTCGAGGGTGCACCTACATATGCTCCTTATCCCCAATTTCGATCACTGTCAATATTCCCAATAATACCATCTGTATCATACACTTATAAGTTTTAATAAAATGAAAAAATATATCATCACAATAGTTTTTTTATCTCTTATTAATTGCCTTTCTTCTTGTTATAGAGATATTGATTTGGAAGAATATCGTTCCGAACCTAAGATTGTATTAAACAGCGTAATATCTCCCGAAATAGAAGTAATGGCGAGTGTAAGTAAAACCATTTTCTATACTGACACAAAAAATCCGGATGTAAATATAAAAGATGCTGATGTTGAATTATATATAAACAATGAGTTTGTCGAGAAAATGTTATGGGTAGAAGACAATAACTTAGTTAATAAGGGCATATACAAGTCAAATAATAAACCTACCGAAGGGGATATAGTTAAAATTGTAGTAAACTCATCCCTTGGTACAGCTTGGGCAGAGGATGTAATACCTCCTAAAATAGAGATTAAAGATATTAAGTTAACCTATCGAGTTATGGATAATCCTAATTCTATCCTTGTAAATATAGGAGGAGAAATGGTAAAAATGAAAGATTATGAAATAAAATATCATATTACATTTACCGACAATGCAGAAGAAAAAAATTACTACTGTATAAAAATTGAAAACACCGATGATAATCAGCCATTGGGACTTTTAGATTATTCTTTAGATCCTGTTTTCAAAGTTCAGCAACCGGTTATAGATGGAGCTTCTACAAATAAATTGATTGAGGGGCAAGGTGGGAGAACTTTCTCTGATGATATAATAAATGGCAATACTTACACTATGGTTATCCGTGAAACCAAAAATTCATATACTTACGAATATGGAGAGAATATGTACAGACGGATAAGCTTAATATCTATTTCCAAAGCGTATTACAACTATCTGACTGCATTGCTGAATATAAGTGACAATAAAGTATCTCAAAAATTAGATGAATGGGGCCTTGCCGAACCTACTCCTTTTTACTCTAACATAGATGGAGGTGTTGGCATTATGGGAAGTGCTCAAAATGACTTTAGATTAATGGATTTGCGGGAAATACTCCCTGAGTATGGAGAATAAAATAGAAGTCTACGTTTTCTTATAGTAAGCAATTTATTGCTTTTTCTAAACTTTATATTCTAATTGCATCAACTATAGAAAGTCCTTTCTCATCCTTCAGTCCTATTATAAATATTGAAATAAACGATAAAAGCGCTAGAATTCGATTCTAGCGCTTTTATTTACATTATATATTCGAGTAGATTAGTATCTGTCTTTACCTACTACACGATTTGCTTTCTTCATTTGATTATCATCAAGAGCTTTATCCCATATCATAACTTCTGACACATCCATCACAGCATCTTCACCATCATTGTCTCCAAATAGAACTAATGTAGACACCATTGCAAAGCGTTCGTCATCTGTCTTAGCTAGTATTTCTACTCCATCTAGATAATATTTGATCCAGCCGTCACCACCTAACTTATAAGAAAGAATCAGACGTTGCCATTGACCTGCTTTAACGACAGGAGATGAAGTATAACCTGTTGAGCCTACCCCTATTTGACCTTCTGTTTTCATGAATACTTCAGCATCATCATTATTTTCAGGATTAGTCTGTATAAAACTACGCCATCCATCAAGAGCAGGAACTTTAAAGTCGATAAGAATAGTATATTCTGTTACTACATCTTTTCCCTCTTTAGGTTTAATACCATGTTCCATTTTCAGAAAGAATCCTTTTTCTACTTGTATCGCTTTGTTACCTTCTTGTCCGGTTGGGCCACTTACTGAAGGGAAATCGCTCAATGAAGGTGTTCCTGAGTTTGCTCCTATTTGCAAATCTTTACCTAATGTTGCTTTCAGTATATTTGAAGGATCATCAAATCTCCAAGAACCTACTTCGTCTGGTAATACTATTGGGTCTTTAACGACAACATGAATTGTTTTCGATACAGATCCAAATTTAACAATAATATCAGTTTCGCCTTCTTCTACTCCCTGAACAACTCCCCATTCTGTAACTGTTGCAATGGATTCATCAGCAGAAGACCATTCAAAAGCAGAAGATTCAACATCATTGGAAGGTATACCATTTGCCGTAATCACACTTCTATCCCCAATGAGGATTTCCATAGTTTCTTTATCTACCGTAAAGTCATTAACTTCTTTATCATCATCACAGCTAATAAAAATAGCTGATGATAGAAGAAGAATGCATGTATATAATAATTTATCTATTTTCATAATTTCAACATTTTAGGATTATAAACAAAGTATATTAATAACCCTGATTTTGTTTCACATTTTTTGATGTATTTATTACCTTTTGAGGTATAGCGAATACATGGTGTACATTAGGATTGTAATTACGAGCAGGCCATATTTGTATTTTATCTGAAGGGTCAAATACATATTTATCATCACCAACAGTTTTCACTTTAGGCTTATATCCATGTAAAGGTTTTGCATAAACATCTTTCGCATCTCCCCAACGAACAAGATCGAAGTGACGGCTTGGAAGGAAATCGTAAGCAAATTCCAAACGACGTTGTTTTTTCAACTCAGCCAATGTTCCCGGATTATCGAAACTTAAACCGGCACGCTCACGCACCTGACCAATCAATCCTGCTGGAGTATTGCAATTAGGAACTGATGTGTTAGAACCTGTTCCTCCTTGTAACATAGCCTCAGCTTTCATCAGCAATACATCTGCATAGCGCATAACACATTGCCCTAGCTTATTCGTTTGGTTATCTCCATTCGAGTTCACAGTATTACCTAAACAGTCAGCAGGCTCAAACACAGACATAAATTTACGGAAAGTCATACCTGATGTACTAGAAATAGTTGATGCATCTGGTTCTCCATCTTTATTTATTCCAAAATGGATATCGGTTCCTATAAACTGAATATGTTGTCCTGGTACTAATATTGTAGCATCGCGACGAACATCCTCTGCAGTAAAAGCTTCATATAGTTCTGCTGTTGGTTGGAAATATCCCCATGTGTTATACAGTCCATAACCATCTTTCTGGAATCCCATTCCATGAAACTTAGGACCATCCATCTCGTTACCTAAGATAGAGAAAATAAACTCAGAACTAAAGTTGTTTTCCATTGTAAACAATTTTGTAAAGTCTGGATATAACGCACGTTTATCAGCTCCTGTTTGGTTGATAATCTTATCACACATCTCGATAACGATATCATAGTATTTCTTATCATACTGACCTGCATAAAGAGCAGCTCTTGCGGCAAAAGCCCAAGCCGCAGCTTTGTAAGGACGGCCATAATCATCTTTAGAAAGATTAGACCATGTAGGGAGCAAGTCTGCTGCTAAGCGCATATCTGATATAATCATATCATAGTTTGCAAGTACAGATGCTGGACGGCCTTCCAGATTAGCTTCTTCTATAGTCATATCTTCTGTAATAATAGGAATTCCTCCATTCGGCCCATTATCTCCAAACCAAGGAGCTAACCACAGATATGAATAACCTCTGAAGAAATATGCTTGACCTAAAGCAAAATCTCTAACGCTAGCTGACACTTGCTTTTCGGTCATATTTGGTACATTTCTCAATATATCATTACTCTTTCCTATTGTTTGGTACATTTCGCCCCACATATCCTGAATATATCCAACATCTGATCCCATCTGAAAATCTTTGATACGATCTGCCGTTGAGTTTGTTCGCCCTGTAACCATATCATCGCTACAGTTTTCAAACCACATATGACCACGTCCACCTACCTCTTCGTGTCCGGCATATCTATATATGGCATTTACAGCATACTTCACATTAGTCTCTGAAGTCCAGAATTCTTCAGCTGTCCAATCTCCATAATTAGGATTTTGGAGAAAATCACTACATCCAAACTGCATAAGAATCATTGCAGATGCAATGAGTTTGGTACTATATTTAAATATTTTTTTATTCATTTTCTTATCTTTTTTAGAGATTAAAAACTCAAGTTAAGACCAAAAGTAAACATACGTGCCACCGGATAAGTACCAGCATCTACACCATTATTGCTTACTTCAGGGTCAAATCCTGAATATTTTGTAAATGTTGCCAAGTTTTCTCCTCCAACATATAAACGCAATGATCCATCAAAACCCATTTTCTTCATCATATTTTTAGGTAAAGTATAACCTAACGTTATGTTTTTAAGACGAAGATAACTTCCATCTTCTAAAAAATAATCAGAAGCTGTTGAGTAGTTTTTATTCGGATCGCTACCCATTGATAGACGAGGAGTAGAAGAAGAGTGATTGTATGTCCAAGAGTCAAGTACTGATGTAAGGAAATAACCATTATCCTTACCTGTCTCACCCATCATCTTCAATCCATTATAAATATTTATTTTCGATATTCCTTGGAACATGAAGCTGAAATCAAAACCATTCCATTCAAAGCCTCCTCCAAAAGAGTAAGTAAGCTCTGGAAGGAAACTTCCCATATACACTCTATCGTTGTCATTGATAAGACCGTCATTGTTAGCATCTACAAATTTCAAGTCTCCAGGAACAGCATTTGGTTGCAATTTTTTTGTTTCTCCTGTAGTCGGATTTGTCCACACATGTTTATCAATCTCTTCTTGAGTTTGGAACAAACCATCTGTTTTAATTAGTTTATAAGAATACCATGGTTGTCCTACTGCTGAATACAATTTTGGATTTGTACCTCCATCAATTGTATAGTTGTGAGGAGCTAGTTCATTAACATCGCCCAAATCTAACACTTCGTTTTTAACAGTAGATACGTTTCCAAACACATTGAATGTTACATTCTCTACTTTTTTACTATAGTCTGCTTGGAATTCCCAACCTGTATTACGAACCTTTCCTACGTTTCCATATGGATTTTCTTCATATCCGGCCTGAGGTGAATTTGCTACCTCTTCGATCAAGTCTTTTGTTGTTTTATTAAAATAGTCAACAGAGATATTTAATGAATTATCCAGTAAGGTAAAATCAAGTCCTAGAGATGTTTGCTGTGTTGTCTCCCAAGTCAAAGCCAGATTTGGCAATGATCTAAGATAGTATCCTTGTTGGCTTATCATATTTTCCCCAAATACTCCATAGTATTCTTTAGTCTGACCTCTATACAAAGCACTATAAGAGTTATGTGGCACAAGTGCTACATTACCTACTTGTCCCCACCCTGCACGTAGTTTAAATAAATTGATGAAAGAAATATTATTCTTCCAGAACTCTTCTGAAGATATTTTCCATGATGCGGAGAAAGCTGGGAATATTCCTGAATTTTGATCTTTAAACAATTTAGATGTTGCATCGCGACGAATACTACCTGTAAAGAAATAACGATCATCGTAAGAATAACCACCTCTTAAGAAGAATGAATTCAATGTAGCTATAGTTCTAGCTTCTGTCGCCGGTTGGCTTGCTCTTACTCCTTCTGTTGCATTTTGCAATTGAGTTACATATGGGTTTTCGCTATCAAAGCCATAAGCTGTTACTGATAAGTTTCTGTTTGATTCACGCTGCATAGAGAAACCTCCCATCAAGCTAAAATTACTCTTGCCTACTTCTTCAGCATAAGTAGCATATGTCTCCCATAACCATTTGTGCCACCATTGTGTAGTTACATTCTTGTTATTCTCCTTGCTTGTTCTACCGATTTCTGGCACTTTAAATGAGAATCTATTATTACGATAAGAATTAAAGGCATATGTAAAATTAGACTGTATAGTTAATTTACTTATTGGCTTAATTTCTAATCCTGAAGTAGAATATATATTAATAGATGGATTATCATCTCTTACTCTAAGTAGAGATGCTACAGGATTGGCAAAGTCTCCCGAGCTGGAAATACCTTGCTCTGCAGCCCAGATAGGAACAGTCCCTCCATATTGGCGAGATCCATCCTCATTATAAAGAGGTTCTCCTAGCTCAAGAGGATTGTTCGGGTTAAGAGCATATTCATAAACAGTTTGTGAACGTGGATAAAAAATAGAACGCATCAATACACCAGTATGGCTATTACTACTTACACCACCTCTACCATTTGAATAAGAAGCAGTTACATTTTCTGTAAATTTAAGCCATTTTGCTATTTGGAACTCTGTATTCAATTTTGCATTAACTCCTTGCGAGAATGTATTTAATAAGATACCTTCATTACGATCGAAAGCAACAGAAGCTAAAGCTTTCATCGTTTCCGATCCTCCTGTCAATGTCAATGCATAATGTTGACTATGAGCTGTACGGAACACTTCATCAATCCAGTCTGTTCTGGTTACACCAGCATACGGGAAAGTAGTAACATCATATGATCCTGGGATATTTACATTACCTACAGATGAATTTTTCTTATCTTGCCATATTTGAGTAAATTGCTCTGCTGTTACAACATCAGGTCTTTTCCACTCATTTTTGATACTATGGCTGATGTTCGCATCTATTGATATTTTTCCGGCTTTAGCCTTCTTTGTTGTTACTACTACAACACCACCAGCTCCTACCTGTGCCCCATAAATGGCTGCAGATGCAGCATCTTTAAGAACTGTTATTGTTTCAACATCTTCAACATTAAATGGTGCTCCTGGTACTCCATCTACAACAAACAACACACCATCTCCTCCACGAGAACCTTTTCCACGAAGATTAAATGACGCACCACTTGTAGGGTCGCCCCCATTCATCTGAATAGTAAGACCTGATACCTGACCCTGCAGTACAGAGTTTAATCCACCAGCTCTACTTTTCATTTTCTCATCAACTTTTACTGTCGAAATAGACATTGATAAGTCTTGTTTACGAGATGCACCGTACCCGATTACAACCACTTCTTCCAGTAGCTGTTCATCTTCAGACATTACAACATTAAGCGTTTGAGCGCCTTTTATTTGAAATTCTTGAGCTTTGAATCCAACAATAGAAAATACAACTGTACTATTATTGGATACATTCAGCTGGAATTTCCCATCTAAGTCTGAAACTGTTCCATTAGTGGTACCTTTTTCGTAAACAGAAACACCAATCATAGGTTCTCCTAACTGAGCATCAGTTATAACACCCTGAATGGTAACTTTTTCATTCTGTTGCATCATGGCATTAGAGGAAGACTCTGTAACCAATGATTTATTTGCCAACACATTAGCTTGCATTATCATAAGACAAGCGAAAATGAGAGCAAATATCCTAGTCAACCTCTTGAATTTAGATTTGTCAACGTTAATAATCATTTTCTGTAGATTTAATTTATAATAGGTTAAAAACACTTTTATTCTGAATATTATTCTTTATGATTTATTATGTGTAAAGAATTCTATATAAGATAATTTTCATTTTCTCAAGCTTCTCCAAAACACCTCCTTTTCTTTTATTGAGAATAATACTTTATCTTTAGAATCTTATTATATAGGTAAGAATCTGTTTTCTTTAATGGTAAATAGATTGTTTATTGCTATATTATTATGCCCTAGCAAACTCTTTTTTTAACAATATTTGTATGCTGCCGCTAATTGGTGTTAAATATAGTCTTATAAAAATTCATGGTCAATCTTGATATGCGTATTAATATCCTCTTTCTGCGCAATTGTATCATCCATACAATTTTGATACGTAAACTAAAGAGACACTTCTATTTACAAAACAACAATATCTAATTCTCTTTTATAATAATTAGATAATTATTTATCCTTATCATTCTCTTTCTTCTAAAAAACGAATTATCTTTAGCATCCTTTTTATCAATTCTTTTTAACTTTTCAGGATGAAACTAAAACAACTCACCTTATCTTTTTTTCTACTTTCGGTATTTACAATCTTTATTTCAGTTAATCTTATTGCCCAAGATTATGCTTCCAGAGTAAACCCATTTATAGGTACAGATGCCAGCGATGCTAAATCTATATGGGGAAAATATGGAGGGACTTATCCCGGAGCTGTCGCTCCTTGGGGTTATATACAATTAAGTCCCGAAACAAGCAAGAGTGGCGAACGAGGTTACTTCTACTCGGATTCATCAATTTGTTACTTCACATGCGTCAACCACAATAGTGGTTATCCTCATGGATCGAGCGGACGATTGCAGGTCGTGATGACAAAAGGTACAGTTGATACGGATATAAATAGTATAAGCCTCCCCTTCAGCCATAAAAACGAAAAAGCCTTCCCTGGTTACTACAGTGTAACATTTGATGATGGATCGCAAATAGAGACTACAGTTAGCACACGAACAGGAATGTTTCGCTACAAACCTATCGATGGAACATTCATTGTTACAATAGCTGATGCCGGGGATATTAAAATATTGGATAAAAACACCATATACACAAGCCGATCAAATGGCGTTTTCATTTTTAATAAAGCTTGGAAAAAGTATAAATTAGAAAACAAAGTTTTGATCTTAGAATTTGAGAGTCTGCCTGCAAATACACCTCTTTTATGCAAAGTTGGTTTTTCTACAGTGGATGAAGAAGGGAGCCGCAAAAACCTACAGGCGGAATGCCCACTTTGGGATTTTGAAGAGATGAGAAATAAAACTTATAATGAATGGTGTAAAGAACTAAGTGTTTTGGATATTCCCACAGGCGATGCCGATGATGTTGAAAAAGTATATACAGCTCTTTATCATTCCTTTCTTATACCATGTATTTCATCTGATGTAGATGGACGTTACCGGGGAAAGGATAGAAAGATATACGGGACTGAAGGCAAGAATGAATACACTACATTTTCTACGTGGGATACTTTCCGTAGCCTCCACCCTCTCCTATGCCTGCTCAAACCCGAACGCCAAAGAGACATGCTACGGTCTATGCTGCATATCTATCAGCAAGAAGGACAACTACCATATACTCCTATGATCGGTTATTACTCATTGCCTGTTATTACAGACAGTTATAGGAAAGGAATAACAGATTTCGATACTTCTTTGGCTCTGGAGGCTATGAGTAAAACGCTTTCAGGAAACCAAATTCCACGTCAGGATACCTATAAATACATAGCTGAAGGGTATTTAAACGATTCTATAGAAGAATCTGTTTCCGTTACGCTTGATTATGCTTATAACGACTGGACATTAGGCGCATTTCTGGAAGCTATAGAAAGAAAAGAAGAAGCACAGCTATTTTACAATCGTTCTCTCAGTTACAGAAATCTATTTGATTACGAAACCGGTTTTATGTTGCCTCGAAATTCGAATGGTTTCGTTAAAGAACCAGGCGAAATGGGCTATAAAGAGTCAAATAAATGGACTACTACTTGGTTTGTTCCGCACAATATACAAGATCTCATCAACTTAATGGGAGGAGATGAATTATTCGTAAAACGTCTTAACGATGCTATAGAAGCTGGTCACATTATTCACGACAACGAGCCTGTAGTTCATTATCCGTATTTATTTAGTTATGCCGGACGACCTGACTTAACTTGTCAATGGGTAGATCATATTCGTAAGAATGCTTATACAACTACTCCCGGAGGCATAACAGGCAACGACGATTTAGGATCAATGTCAAGTTGGCTAGTATTTAGTTCACTAGGCTTTTTCCCTGCATGTCCGGGTAGTGGCGAGTACGTCTTAAATATGCCATTATTTCCTCAAGCTACGATTAATCTTTCGGATGGAAAAAAATTACACATAAATGCAGAGACAAACACTAACTACAAATCATTTTCGGAGTTAAAATTAAATGATAAACCTCTAAATCAAGTTTTCATTACGCACGAACAGATAAAGGATGGAGGCAAACTAAACTTCAGTGCCGGTAAATCGGACAACTACGATGATTGGGAGCGTCCCTACTCGCTTACTAAAGAATGTTTGGATGCTGAAGTAAGCAATGTTAAGCTATCGGCAGATAAAGCTGTTGCAAATGAAGAACTTTATGCTTATTGCGAAGTGACAAATAAAGGAGCCAGAGGGGTTTTTCAGCTCTCTATAACTGACGATAATAATCAGGTAGTAGCTCATAAAAACATCTTGGTAGACAAAGGTGAAAGTGTGAAAGACAGTATAGCCTTTCGTTTATATCGTAAAGGAACACACTCTCTCAACATAGGAGGACAAACTCTAAATGTAGAGGTAAAACCGTCGATACAGAAAAACCCTATTACTTGTATAAACTTAACATCATCAGCTATAGCCAAATTAGGCTCTACAATAAGGCTAAGGATTGAATTACAAAATATTTCAGACTCTAAGTACATCGGAGAAATACCATTAGAAATGAATGGGAAGTCAGGTCATAAGCTATCTGTAGAATTAGAACCCGGAGAAAAAAGAGAGATTCAAGATTATATTATTTTCGAAGGCACAGGAATGCACACCGTTTCGGTATTGAATACAGAACATAAAGTAAAGATTTACAATGAACCTCTAGAATCTGTTGTAGCTAATATTTCTTTTGAAGGTATAGATAAAAACATCGGAATAGATAATTCAGGTTTTGACAATCATGCTACAATCCACGGAACAGCAACATCATCTAAGCAGGGTATTTTTGATGCAGCGTTGAAGATAGATGAATCATCGTATATTTCACTACCTAATTCGGCGAGCTTAAACATAACAGGAAAGACTGTATCTATGGTAGCATGGGTTTTCCCTACTAAGGCAGACAGAGGCTATATTGACTTCTTTAGCAAAGGAGACAATATGATGCTCAAAACATCAGGAAATTCGCTCGAGTTTTTTGCCGGAGGATGGGGACGTGGAACTTGTTCTACCTCGCTACCAAGCAACTGGCTCAACAATTGGCACCATGTAGCCGGAGTATGTGACGGGAAAGAGTTGCGTATATATATAGACGGGAAATTACAGAAAATAGAGCCTATAGCAGGAGAGAATATTTATGAGACCGTAGTACCTTGGAATATAGGAAGAAATGCAGAGATGCCATATTCTCGCCGCTATGAGGGCATGATTGGAAATATCCAAATCTATAAAGAGGCTTTGACTGATGAAGATATAATAACATTGTTTGATAGGAAATAAAGTTTGGTACAATGGATATTTTTTATTTTATACTTATAGCTTTCATTATTTTGTTTATTGTAGGAGTCGTTTTACTCTCTATTTCGGTAAGAAGACTAATACAAAAGAAAACTAAATCGATGAGTTCTTTATGCATTATAGGCATTGTATTAACTATTATCTCATTATTGTGCTTATTCTTCTTTTTTGAAGCTTTAGGACGAGGTCCTTACATATAAAAATAGGAATTATCAAAAACTGCGATTAGCAATTAGTACCCTGTCAGTTTGACAGAAAGATAGTATTGGTATAATGATTGTTTATAGATTACTATGGATAAAAGATTTGAAGTTTTAGGAAATGATAAAAATCAACATACTGATGATTTTTATGTTAAGTTTAAAGAGAAATTAGAGCAAGCTCATTCGTTCCCTTCAGACTATATTTTTAAATATATAACACCTTCGGAACAGAGTGCGATAGCTCGTTTGCATTCGATCTTTGAGAGTGCTTACAGTAGTTTCACTACCAGAGACAGTAAAAACGGCAAGTACACCTGCGTAACTATTAAAGTTCCAGTAAATGATGCCGATGATATTATCATCTACTATCGACAAACAGCCTCTATAGAAGGATTGATGGCATTATAAACAAAGTTGAGAAAAAATAATAGCCCGATACAATTAGGTATCGGGCTATTTTATTTATATAGATTTTTCTAAATAGACTACGATCAATTTATCTTAATCTTAGGCTTGTACATATCCTGAGGTGTAAGACCACATTCTTCTTTCATACGAAGGCTATAAGCCAGATCGCTAACGTCCGGTGTTACATTATTTGAGCCGAAAGTAAATTTCACTCCTGCTTCTTTAGCTTTCATCAATAACGCCTTGTTAGGAATATCATAAAGCTCATTTATTTCCAAAGCTTTTCCGCTTTTAGCCAAAGCATCTATTACCTTATTCATACGCTCCTCTGTCCAGAATTCGTCATAACGGTCAACCATAGCTTCGGGTAAGAAAAACGGATTTACAAACACATCGGCGGGCTCTTGTAGGACTGCACATGTTTTTTCTACAATCAGATCCATATATTTTTGTTCATCGTCGATAATAACCTCATCGTTGATCCACAAACGAACACGGCGACCTTTTCGGTCATCGAAAGTAAGAGCATCTGTAAACACAAAGTCAAACTCTTCCCTTGCTTCTTTCGAGAAAGTAGTAACCCACTCACGTCCTTCTCCCTGCATAGCTAAGATGAAAGGTTCTGAACGCATTGTTTTAAGGAAGTCGTAAATACCCGCATCGTCAGTAATTGGGAAACCAATACCACAGTTAGGAGCAATCACATAATTGATACCAAGCCTGCGAGATTGTTCTGCTGCACCTTCTTTAGTTAATCCACCTTTTAAGTGTACATGATAATCGAGTACAGGAAAATCATCTTGGTGTAGACGGATAATAGGATCGGCTTGCTCATCTTGAGCTTTGCTCAACTGTGCTGCAATATCTATATCTTTTCTGTCCAAAACGTCTACTGCTATATTTTTGAATTCTAATGCACCCTCTCCGCTACTTACAAGAGAAAATGTACCTTCCGAAAGAACAGATCTTGCATTAATATCATTTCTGAATGGCTTAGATGGTTCGATATATTCAACAACCGGCTCTCCGTTTATCATTACTGTTATAGCCTGCCCTTCTACTTTAATATCCATCTTGAACCAGTCACCATCCTTCACAAAGCTTTTTGTAAGATTGCGTACCGACATCAAACTTCCTGTCATTCTCCACCATACCGGATCTGCCATATCATTATTAAGCGCTATAGCATATCCTTTACCATCGGCCCCTGTATGAAAGCCAATACTTCCTTTTCCTTTCTCAACAGTACGCAATTCCATACTCAAGATAAAATCTTTATATCCTCCACTTTTTAAAAGAGCCAATGACTCTTTTCCTTTCAAAACTAGGACTCCATCTTCTACCGCAACATCACCCGAAGTCTTCCAATTATCAAGACTGGCTCCGTTAAACAAGTCACCGCTTTGGGGAGCAGAACATGAATACATTGACAACAAACAAATCGTTATCAACACAGTTAAAACATTTTTCATAAGCTAAGCTTTATTATATTAGAATTATAATCGATTCGAAAAAAGATTTATGAGGTTAACGATATCACTCCTTATTTATTGATATAAAACATTAACTATCAAATATAACGCTTTATTAAATATTTTAACCTTCTTTTTTCTTCAAAAAACGTTTTTGCAACCATGTTCTTACTGGTATATCGTAAAACCTCATCGAAACATAAGCTACGACAATAGATATAACTAGTACCAACAAACCATATGGCCATGTTTCTGCCAACGTATAGTTGTTGTTTGTAACCCAAGCCATATAGACATACACTATAGGGAAATGAGTGATATAGATAGGATAAGATATGTCACCTAAAAACTTACATAACTTAGAAGCTTTAACACCCTTTACCTTTCCTCCTGCTCCCAGCCATACGATGAAAGGAAACATTATCATCAGGCAGAAACATTCATAAAGGCTATTCATCCATTGACTGTCTATTCCCCCTAATCGAGGTACCGAGAGTAATCCAACAAGAAGGAGACTTGCTACAAGAAAAGCCTTTGGGATATGACGTAGCTTACCCACTCGGGCAAGTAACATTCCTGCCAAAAAAGGGAATGCTAATCGAGTAAAACCGATACGCAACTGATACGGATCGCTGATAGACCACCCTCCTATTATATCTCCATTAGGATTAGTAAAAGCAAAATGGATTGTAACTCCTGCAGCTATAATTACACAAACTGCTAACAGAATTTTTGACAAATGGCGTAATATAAGGGCATAAACAATATTAGCAATATACTCGAAAAAAAGAGACCATGCCGGTCCATTTAGAGGATGCATTTCGCCCCACCCTCTAATATCCAATCCTCTGCCTACGGGAATAAGAGTAAAACCAATCACCATAACCAAAAGCATCTTCCATACCGGCACATCCTGTATACCTCCCCAGCCTTGACCGGGAGAAGTTTGAAAATAAAATAGCGCTGCACCGATAATAGACCCGATAATAATCATTGGTTGCAGACGAATCAAACGTCGTTTGGCAAAGTCCTTTAATGTCATCTTATCCCAACGGTCGTCGTAAGCATAACTTATTACAAATCCAGAAAGAAGAAAGAAAAAATCTACTGCCAGATAACCGTGATTTATCAGTTGCTTCGAATGATCGCCACCCGCATGCACCTCAAATATATGAAAGAGAACTACTAGTACAGCAGCCACACCTCTCAATCCGTCTAATATTTCGTAATGTGGCTTAGACTCCGCTAAACTTATTGTTTGTTTCATTATTATTTTATCAAATATATTATAATTAGTTGACCAGATTGCAAAAATAGGAGTTATCAAACAGGAAATATTGTCTTAAATTTTATTTTAATTGTCTTATATTTACACCTTAAATTAATATTAGATGAACAAGCTGGGAAGTATAAAATTTACACTGAGACCCGAAAAGGAAAATATCTCTTTCTTCTTTGACCATGTACACATTGTTGCCGAAAATCAGTTAACTCTTCACCAACAGGATTCATGGGAACTGTCTTATGTTATTACAGGAAAAGGCTCCAGGATGATAGGTGATACTGTCGAGGATTTTGATGCAGGAGAAATTGTCCTAATCCCTCCAAATATTCCACACTGCTGGACTTTTGATAAATCTGTTCATGACGAAGAGGGCAAAATTGAAAATATCACAATTATATTTTCCAATAAGCTATTAGAAGGTTTAAGAATTGTATTTCCAGAATATGCAGAAACGGTAAACGATATACTAAAAAACAAAAATGCAATTTCTTTTTCAGACAAAGTTCTTGAAAACTTTAAGAATCTGATGCTATCCATGACCCGACAAAATCAATTGGACCGGATATCTTCTCTCTTACAGATATTTCAAACAATAGCCTCTATAGATAAAGAGACGAATATCGTTGGGCATCCTATAGTTGAGGATAAGCAAACAAGGGCATTACAGAACATATATCTATATGTAATGAATAACTATCATCGCGATATCACTCTTAAAGAGATTTCTAGGTTCATAGGGATGGAGAGGTCTTCCTTTTGTGTATTCTTCAAGAAAGAGACTGGTACTTCTTTCTTTTCTTATCTAAGAAACTACAGAATTGATTCTTCGTGCGAAATGCTTCTGAATACATCTAAATCGATCGCAGAAATTTGTTTCGCCTCCGGATTCAGAGATATTCCTTATTATAATCGTTCTTTCAAAAAATACAAACAAATCACTCCGACACATTTTAGAGAGCAATTTTCAAAAGCTAAATAAGATAGAAGAATTTGTTTTCTTTGAATAAACAAAAAGCTACTAACTATCTGCTTTGTCAGACTTAGTTAGTAGCTTTCTTATTTATTTAGATAGTCTAAGCTATCGCAATTCAGATCAATTCAGCAGCACCCAAAATACCAATATCTTCTCTCTTGGATACAAATATTTTCAGGTTTTTAACTGTATTTTCGTATGGAAAAGTATTAATGACATTATACATCTCCTCCGAGAAGAATTGATAAGCCTTAGAAACACTTCCACCTAGAACTATAACCTCAGGGTCATATGCAAAAAGAACTGTTTTCATCAGATTTCCTATATGCTTACCAAAATCGTTAAACAGCTTTAAGGCTTCGGCATCACCCTCAGCAGCTTTTCGCGCAACTTCGTGTCCTTTTACATTATGTTCACATGAGAAAAACTGTCCACTACAGTAATATTCGGCATTCTTGTCAAGGTATGGGAAGTGGCCTATCTCCCCGGCTCCAGTATTAGTACCCGAATACAACTGACCGTTAAGTATAAGCCCTGCTCCTACTCCGGTTCCTATTGTTACACCTACCATATTGCAACTTCCTTTAGCTTCACCATGCTTTTGTTCACCAAGTGCAAAACAGTTTGCATCGTTATTAATTGCTACCGGAATTTTAAATTCTGTCTCTAGTATCTCTTTCAGATGAACTTCTTTCCATGAATCAATATTTGCAACATTGTAAACAATACCAGCCTTGATATCAACAACAGACGGAACGCCTACTCCGATGCTTTTCACCTCGGGTGTTATTGCCTCTTTTATTGCAGCTATAAGATCATCTAAAATCTCTTTCTCGCTCCTATGGGCAAGTGTAGCTTTCTCTACTTTTTTGACAATATCATCACCATCGACTAAACCGACTCTGATATTAGTCCCACCCATATCTATACCAATCTTCATATATTGTTCTTTTTGATTCGCTTTTATAATTTTTTAATTTCTGTACTGAAGTATCTTCTTCCAATACAGGAATTAGATTGTTTGTTTTCCTTTTTTTACTTTAATTGTTTTAGTATTCTTTTCTCCCCAGTTGATAACTAAATCAAAATCAACATTCGAGTCTATTGTTATACTAGGAGCTTGTTCCGCAGAGCTACGTTTGTTTACTCTGAAGTCAACAGTACCCTCTGGTCCGAAAGGATAGCGATCTATTCCGTGAGACTCCAATTTTGTAATATCCCAAACAACTGTATTTTTAGAAAAATCTGATTTAATACCCAAAATGTATTCGATAAACACAGCAATAGGAGGAAGACCAGCCCAACCAACAAACTCGTCACGAGCCATAAATCCGGCTTCTGCTCCTTCCGGTGCATAATATTCATAGAATGTTCCTGTAGCTTTGTAAACCTCAAATACATTCTTATAATGATTTTCAGCTATCTCGTGAGCTTTTTTAGTAAAGCCTTTTTCGTTCAATCCTGAGATAACCATATAGTTTGCTCCCGGCCATACACCACCTTGCCAGTAGCGTCCTTTTTCGTTGTATTTCGAATTATCGGCAGACAGAGAAGGCACACGGTGAGGACGATTGAATGTTTTTGGATTATCTAATTCTTTCACCAATCTATCCAATTGTGTCGGATTCAGAACATCTGTATACAAAGACCAGTAAGCGATGATTCCTTTTGTTTTAGACAAACTTCCATCCGCATACTGATCGTATAAGAAACCTGTTTCTTCGTCCCACATATTTTCTCTTACATATTTAGTAAGGTATTTGATTTCATCTTCGAAATCTTCAATTTCTTGCCATCTTTCAAGATAAAAACCCATCTCGAGCAATATACTTGCCGTAAATATTTGTTGAAGGTTAGCATCCAACCATGTCATATGTCCGTGGCTATAGATCATATTGTATTCTGGTTTTACACGAGGCATGTTATCCATACCTGTGCCCCATCCGCTCGACCAGTATGTTCCGTTTTGCCATGTATGATTTAGTTTCAACCACTTATAATAAGAACAAAGTACAGGGAAAATCTTATGCAGACGATCCATATCTCCATATTGCTTGAAGTACATCATTTCGCTCCAAGGTAAAAGGTTAGGACCGGTACTAGTTGGATCATATCTTTCGAAACAGTCTGCACCATTGCGCATAATCTCGCGGCAGATAAAACCGTCGGGATGCTGCTTTGCATAGAAGTTATCCAAGGTTTCTTGGAAAGGGAAGAAACGGAAACCATAACGCGCAAACATCATCATGAAAGCAGAGTCCCACATAAAGATATTTCCGTTGTAGGCTGTATCGAGGTATGGAGTTACAAAACCCGAACCTTCGAGCGGCTGTCTGATATTGCCAATAGCAATTTGCCATGCTCTCCAGTACATTTCTATCTCTTTGCTGTGTCCTTCCCATACCGGACTAGGAAGAATCTTTTTAGCTTCGTCGAAACTTTTTGGTTCCTGAAACTTCATCTTTGCTACACGATATTCATTCTCTGCTACGAGAGCTTCCCTTACATACGTGTTTTTATAAGGCAAATTGTAAACAGTAAGTTCTTCTTTTTCTTGTGCAAATAGCATACTTAAAGAACTCAGCATGAAAAATACGGCTAATGATAACCCTTTTTGAAATCTTGTCATATTTTTAAAATTTAAATTACTCAACAATGTAAAGCATATCGTCAGCTATGATGGTTCTCGGTATATCTCTTCCAGAGATTCCAACCTCGATTTGTTCCCCCATGTAGCTTTCAAAATATTTTAGTCTTATTTTATGATATCCAGCTTTTAATCCAACTTTTCCTTCCATCAACTTAGCACTATGAGAACCGTCATTATCGACAACCAACTGATCGCCTATATACAATACCGATCCATCATCCGTATAAGTATAAAAGTTATAGATACCATCTTTAGGCACTTTCAGATAAGCTTCGAATTCTAGACCAAAATAGTCTTTGCGTTTAGCAGGCTCTAGAGAAAAGTTTTTTAGTATGCCCTCCTCCTTTAGTGTAGCTATTTTGGGGTCAGTCAATGCCTCTACTGATATTATTTTCCCCTCGTATTCGAAATACTTATATCTTACTCCTTGTTTAGGATTGGTAAGATCTACTGGGTCGAGATACTTTGCCGATTCTTCTTCGGCTTTGGTTATACCCGATGGATAATAATACATTTCAAATTTTCCTGAATTGGTTCTGATCCATGTATCGAATTGACGTTTCCCTTCATAAAGTTTCACGATACGAGCACCTCTTTCAAGGTCTCCGTAAGCCCTTAACCCGGATACACGTCCGTACGAAAGACCGATTCCATTCATTTGTCCGATGAAACAATTATCATGATCGTGACCGACAAAAGTCGCCATCACATCGCCCATCTCTATCAAAGAAGCGAATAACCCCGAATTAATATCCGGAGAAGATGCACGCCCTTCTCTATTCATTCCATAGAAATCTCCTTTAGCAATTAGAGTATTGTATTCTGGGAGAGGGATATGAAAATACGCCAATGAAGGGAGAGGTACTTCTCCATTCTGCTTGGTCAAAGCCAGGCTATGCTCTCTGTACCATGCTATCTGATCGGAATGAATCCAGTCATATTTGCCATACAGCAAAGTATTGTCGGGATAAGTATTAGAGTTGAAACAATATATGGAAGCTGCATTCTTTTTGTTGTCTGATGATTTCACCAACAAATAAAAATCGCCACTTTCGTTTTTATGACAAACATCCTCTAATTTCAAATAATTAGGTTGAAGTTCTAATAAGGAGTCAATCTGCTGACGAGTCATCTCTTGCTCCTCATCATGATTTCCCATCAGAACAACCCATGGAATATTTTTCTCTCCAAACATTTTTGCAATACTCAACCATCCTTCTTCAGCTGGCTCGTAGCATACAATATCTCCACTTAATATAGCCAAATCGGGTTTCTCAGTTTCCAATACATTTTTTATTATCGTTCTTGTAGAGTCATTACTAGTTGCTGATTCGTCCCAATGAATGTCGGTAAATTGAGCTATTTTAAATTCTCCCTTATCGTCAAATTTCAGAATGGCAGAAGAAGATTGAGACTCCGTCTTTGAAACATCCGTGCAGGATACTCCAAACAGTAAAAGAACAAATAAGAATATATAGCAAAGCTTGTTCATTTTCTATTTTTTATTTTTAGATAGACCTTTTACTTTCATTATTTTATGAAAGATCTCTGTGTTTTTATAAACACCGATAAATTCACTAGCTCCCGGACCATAAGCAAATACTGGTAGCATTTGAGCTGTATGGTCATCTGTCATATAACGTGCTGTAATGTGTCCGGTTTTTACATCACCATCTACAAGTGTTAAACCTCCTGTTTCGTGATCACCTGTAACAATAACAAGCGTTTCTCCGTTTTGGTCTGCAAATTTAAGCGCTTCAGCTACAGCCAAGTCGAAACTTAAGGTTTCTACGATAGATCCAGGAAGAGAGTTAGCATGTCCGGCATAGTCTATTTTTGCTCCTTCTACCATCAAGAAGAATCCTTTATTGTTTGTTTTAGTCAACTTTTCAATACCTTCTTTGGTTGCTTCGGCCAATAGTTCCAATGATTCTTCTGTTGCGGCTAACTCCATAGATTCGTCTACACAGATGACCTTTTTATTATCATCGTTAATATCATCTATTTCTGTTGCTATACGGTATCCTTTATTTTCCAATTCTTTTAAAATGTCTCTACCATCTGCTCTTTTTGTAAACACATTCATTCCTGAACCATTAAGCAAAGTCAGTTTTCCTTCCAACAGATACTCTGTTATTTTATCAGAATCATCTCTCTCTGTAGCATGACCATAAAAAGCCGCAGGAGTGGCATCTGCCAAATTTCCTAATGTAATTACACCACATGCATATCCTGCATTGTACATATAGTCTGTCAAAGAAGGGTATGATTCGCCAGTATTACTCATACTGATATGACGATTGTCGTGAAGTTCTCCAGTAGCCAAAGCACTACCTCCTGCTGCGGAGTCTGTTGTATAGGAATCTTGAGCGCTGGTATTATGGAAACCTAGATATTTCATATTGAATATGCTAAGCCCTTGACCATTTTTATAACCCGGATTGTTAGCTGTAGCTGCTACTTGCAATTGATTGAGTCCGGTACCATCGCCTATAAGCAAGATTACATTCTTTACTTTCTTTTGACTTCCATCGTTCTTATAGGTAGGCTGATAGATATCTATAGTTTTACTCAACTGTAACTTTTTGTTCTTAAAACCTTCAAAGTTAGCAGTAACTTTATCTAGCTTTTTGTAACGTTGAGTTTCATCATCCGAATCGGAATCATGCCCAGCTATCGTATAATTTTTATTTGCAAAGTTTCTAAAAAAGTCAGCACATGCCTCAGGCATATCGGTATTGATGTAGTCCACACCCATTGTATGCAATTTGTTCCAAGCATTCACACCATCGGGTGCTGCCCAAAAACGGATTGGTTTACCTAGTCTATGCACTCCCTCTATCAAGGCTTCTACTTTTTCTTGATGTGGTTTTTTGAACATACCTTTTCCATTCCAATCAGCATTTTCTTTCAGAGAGAAGCTTATCATTGCAATTTTTTCTAATTCTTTTTCTGTATAATCCAATTTATCTCCATCGAAATAAATAAATGACGGATATTTATGGAAATCTTTAGGATCTGGTCTATTACCTGAAATAATAACCTTTACTCCGTAAGGATTCTTTTCCACATTAAATACTTCCTGATATTTTGCTAACTTTTCGGTCAATATATCCAATGTTGGGTTTGCAGGTGTTTTTAGATCCACAAGAATAGAGAAGGTATTCTCAGAATCGGCCCAAGGTTTCCCTCCGTTGTCTTTAAAGAATCCAACGATAGGCTCGATGTAAAGTTCGTCTATAGTTTTTGCTGTGGCTACTTCATGACGGTCGTGAGCAACAACTAATTCTCCGTTTCGCTCATAAATATCAATTTCGATAGAAGATAATTGTTGTGAATAAGCTTGATAAAGAGGAACTCTTCTTTGGTAATCATTATGAGAGTGAATCAATATTCTCTCTTGTGCCAATAATTGGAAAGAAAGGAATAAGAATCCTATCAAACTGATACCTTTTAATATATTTTTTTTCATCGGTATATATTATTTAATTTGGATTTTACTGAAAAGCGGGTTATGATCTGAAATGAAAACATCATTCAATTTATCGTCTATTACTTCATAACTCAAAATCTCTGCTCCTTTGCTTACAAAGATATAATCAATCAAAGGTCTTTTCTCTAAAGGAATTCTACCAAAGCTATGGAATGTCCCTTTATTTCCTTTTTTCTCTTTTGCCTGATCTCCTGCACTTACTAATACTTTTGTAGAAGTTTCGCTTAGTAGGTATTGAACAACATCTGAAGATGGCTCTGAGTTAAAATCGCCAGTCAGAATCATAGGAAGATCGCCAGCTATTGCAGTTGCTTTCTCAAGCATCAGTTTTGCACCATTGATTCGAGCTAGCTTCCCTACATGATCTAAGTGTGTATTAATAAAAAAGAATCTTTTACCACTTTCTATTTCTTCCAAGAATGCCCAGGTTGCAACACGTTCGCATGCTCCATCCCATCCTTTAGAGCCTGCGACTTCGGGAGTTTCGCTTAGCCAGAAAGTTCCAGATTCTACCTCTTTGAAGCGATCTTTTTTATATAACAATGCACTATACTCTCCGGCTTCTTTACCGTCTTCTCTTCCGACACCAACCGCTGTATAACCAGGAAGAGCTGCCTTCAGATCAGCCAGCTGATGCGATAATACTTCTTGAGTACCAACTATATCTGCATCGTAATTCAATATAGTTTGACTTGCAACATCTTTTCGGTAAGACCAGCTATTCAGGCTATCTTCCGGATTATCATATCGTACATTAAAACTCATTACATTTAGTTCCAACGGTTTATCCTTACATGAGAATAATCCTAAACATAAAACAGAGAGTAAAAAGATGTAAATACTTTTTTTCATGGTTGTATATTTTAATTATTTAGTAAACAAGTTTTCGACAGGAATCTGAACAAATTCCTGAGCCTTAGGCAGTCTCCACTTCCAAGCTAAGGCTTGTCCTTCATAGTCTTCGAAGTAAAGAAGCTTGAAGGGATGATATCCTGCCTTGAGTGCTATTTCGCCTGTAGATATAATGGCTGCATGCGAACCATCATTATCTACAACCTTCTCTCCCGCTACATACAATACGCTACCGTCATCAGACTGAGTAAGGAAGCCATATACTCCGTCTTCGGGTACGTGAATATAACCTGTGTAAACAAATCCATAATGATCTTCCTGTTTTGCATTTTTGATATCAGGTTCGGACATTGTACCTTGTTCCACAACTTTAGAAGCTGCAAGTTCTGCTACATTGCTAAACTTGCCATGATGATAGGTATAATTCACTCCATTTTGCTGTCCGGAAATAGTAGCCGAATTTTTATAAACTGCCTTAGTTGCTTTTATCTCGAAGATACGACTATCTACAAAACCTTCTTTAAAAGCAATTGCCTTAATGTCTGTTGTTTTTGAGATAGTAAATGGAGACTCATATTTTAATGTGTTCTTGCTTGGAGCAGTGCCATCGATCGTATAATATATTTCGGCTCCCTCTGTTGCTGTACCTAAATCAACCTTTATTTCCGTCTCGAACAGATTAAGGTAGATCGTTGTATATGGAATAGAAACAACTTCTCCTTCGGTCATAGAGTGAGGATATGCGGATTCGTCTGTCCCCCTCTCCTTGTTAGGGGTAGACGAAAGTTGGAATTCAAGCAATCCGCCTTCCATTATTTGATAGTAACTGATAAAGCTTTCTTTTATCTCATTTCCATTCAGAATAACTTTGTCTATGTAGATATTCTTTGCCGGATTGTTTGCTTTTATTTCTAACACTTTTCCATTAGTAAGATTGAACGTTGCTTTTTCGAAAAGAGGTGTAGTCAAAGCGAATTCATTCGAACCCGGAGCTACAGGATACATACCCAAACTGGTAAGAATATACCATGCCGACATTTGTCCACAGTCTTCGTTTCCAATTATACCTTCAGGCGTTGGGGAATACATTTCGTCAAGAATACGACGTGTCATTTCTTGCGTTTTCCAAGGTTGACCTACATAGTTGTAAAGATATGCCATATGGTGGCTAGGTTCATTTCCATGTGCATACTGACCGATAAGTCCGGTAATATCAACCATTTCACCGTCTACTCCTTGCTCTACCGTAAATAGTTTATCCAGTTCTTCTATAAATGCATCCTTGCCTCCAAAAAGCTGAATCATGCCATTCACGTCGTGAGGTACAAAGAAACGATATTGCCATGCTGTAGCTTCAGTATAAGCTCTTGCCGGTTCGAACGGGTTGAAATTAGGCTCCCAATTCCCGTCCATTTGCTTTCCTCTGAAAAACTTAGTTGCTCCATCAAATACATTGATGTAGTTGTGGGCTCTTTTCATGTATTCTTTATAGTCTTCTTCTTTGCCCAGGTCTTTAGCCACTTGTGCTATTACCCAGTCATCATAAGCATATTCGAGCAGGCAAGAGACTGATTCTCTTTTTATGTTTGATGGTATGAAACCATACTTTATATAGTAATCAGATGCTTTGGCATTGATATTAGAAGAGCGTTTCATTGCCTCAAATGCTAACTCTATGTCATAGTCTCTTATGCCTTTCATATAAGCATCGCCAATAACAGATACTGCGTGGTAACCAATCATAGTCCCGGTCTCTCCTGCCGATAGCGGCCATATTGGAAGTTCTTTTTTTGCACTGTATTGATACATTTCCAGCATAGAGTTAACCATATCATTAACTAAAGCTTTATTTGTTAGCGTTACTAACGGATTCCATGCTCGGAAGGTATCCCACAACGACAATGTAGAATATCGAGGTGCATCAGAATTACCGATAGACATATCGTGTCTTCTGTATTGACCATTTACATCGCTCGCTATGTTAGGAACTATTTTTGTGTGATATTGAGCAGTATAGAAGTTTTTCAACTGAGCTTCTGTTCCACCTTCGACCACGATGTCGGATAGAGCCTTTGTCCAAAGATCTCTTGCTTTCTGATGTACTGCATCAAAATCGAAGTCTTTTACATCATTATTTAAGTTTTCTCGTGCATTTTCTTCACTTACTATAGATATACCAACTTTTACTATAACAGGTGTACCATCCGAAGTTCCGAAATCTAATACCATTTGCAAGTTACCTCCTGCCTCAGGAGTTGCGTCAAGGCTTATTTCCTTCCCGTTATTTATCAATTGAGCTTTTTCAAACTCTTTTGAGAATTGGGCAACAAAATAAACATACTGATTCGTAACCCACCCCTGTGTGCGACGCATTCCGCTTACTTCTGTTTTACCATTTACGCTGAATGATGCCATATCGATCACTTCATTTTCTAACAAATGGGAGTGATCGATTATTATTTTTGAGTTTTTATCTTTTTCGAATGTATATCGATGTATTCCTGCATATTGAGTTGCTGTTAATTCTGCCTTTATGCCATCTTGTCTAAAGTTGACTGAATAGTAACCTGCAGAAGCTTTCTCGTCTTTATGAGAAAACGCTAAGGGTTCGAAAATATAGCCTTTAGGTTCTAATTTCAGTTCTTTGGTGGTAGGATGAAAAAGCACATCCGCCAAATCGGCACACCCTGTTCCACTTAGGTGAGTGTGAGAAAAGCCTATTATTGTACTATCGCTATAATGATAGCCCGAACACGCATCCCAGTTTCCAGTACGGGTATCAGGACTTAATTGAACTGCACCATATGGAACTGTTGCTCCCGGATATGTATGCCCATGAAACCCTGTACCGATAAATGGATCTACATAGTCGATCGGAGATTTAGCTGGTGAAGAACAACTCGTCAAGATAACGAATAACAAAATGAATGAAGAAAAGATAGCTTTCATAAGAATCTTTATAAATTGATTTTTTTGTTATTTATACCGATTCGGCTCCGCAGAAACAGATTTAGGTATAAAATAATTATAAAATAAAACGATTGAACCGACTTTACTACCATTAAAATTTACGCATACAATCAATATTCTGAGGCATATTTCGTTTGTTGCTCCAAATCTTTAATAGTCTAAAAGTTTTTGTATTTCTTAAAAGGATTATATTTCCCATGGTTATACATCTATTTACATCCTCTAACAAGAGTTGAAAACAGAACAAAATCACTCTACGAATATATATGAATAGATGCAAACAAAGCATCTTTATTTACGTGTTAACATCCTCAAATTGCGTAAACGTCAATTCGATTCTGTTCTCGGTATTCCGAAGGGGTACACCCCTTTAATGATTTAAATTGGCGAGAGATATTTTTATAATCGATATAACCCAGTTCCAAAGCTATATCTACAATGGGATTATCTGTTTCTATCAGCTCTGAAGCGAATCTCTCGATTCGCAACTTTAAAATATAAGAATAAATAGAGTCTCCTGTAACCTCTCTGAACAATTGCTCTAACGAACGCCTCGAAAGAGGCACAAGATTTACCAGACTTTGCACCGAAAGTTTAGATTTTATGTTCTCATGTATATATTGCAAAACAATAGATATATGAGGATTATTGGTTGAAAATATATTAGAAGATGCCCTCGTAGTAATGTAAGTAGGCTCAACAACAATATTAGCCCATCTATATTGAGGGTTATTGGTTAATTTATCAATCAGGTTTGCAACCTGATACCCTCCTTTTATTGTATTTTGATTTATTGAAGAAATAGGCGGATCGGATAACAAGCATATCATTTGGTCATTATCTACTCCCAATAAAGAGACTTCGCTCGGAATCTTAATATCATGTAACTTGCATATTTCGGATATATGATGCGCTTGGTTATCATCACATGCCATTATAGCTACAGGCTTTGGTAGCTCTATCAACCATTTTTCAAGGTCTTCTTCATAATACCAGAGTTCTTCTCTAACATCTTTCTGATATTCGTAAAAACTGTGAAGTAACCCTACTTTGTTTAAAGCTTTTTTGAACCCTTCGCAGCGTTCGGATGACCATATTGCATTTTTTATTCCCAAAAAAGCATAGTTCTTAAATCCTTTCTGAATAAAATGCTCTGCGCCTATTTCTCCTGCTCGAATATGATTTCCGGTTATATTAGGAATATTGGTAAAGCGATCTTTAAAATCCTGAGCTACCGCTATTACGTTTTCTTCCTTAAACAGACTTACATTGTCTGTATTATAGAATTGACCGATAATAGCATCAGCTTTCCATTCTTTAGCCCATCTCAACACCCCTTCGATACCATGTACATCTCTATACGAAAGAGGCATTTTACAGAGTACCCATGGACTTGTCTCCCTAGAGTATTGCACAATACCCTTCATAAGATTATTAGAATATTCTTCACCAAAATCTGTAAGTAGAATTACGCGCGCCAAAACAAATATTTTTTATAAAACTCAACTAAGATAGTAGTTTTATTTTAGTTGTATAATATAGGTACTTTTGAAAGAATGAAATAGAGCAGATTTTAAACGAAACCACAGACACATTCATCCTCCTTCCTATACCTTCAATGCTTTATAGTTATCTCCCAGAGTCTTTACTTTACTTGTTTCTATTTTAGAGTCGTGACAATAGACCAATGTATAACCTTCTTTTTGTGCTTCGGATAAGAACCTCTCTTTTTCCCTTAACGATATTATTGCAGAAATATCATAAGCCGATATCCACTCAAGAGACACATGAGCTGCTGTAGGGACAACGTCTCCCGGAAAAGTAAAAACTCCATTCTTCGTTTCAATATAAGGCACCAACTGTCCCTCGCTATGTCCATTAAAGAGACGCAAACTAAACCCGTCGTATATAGATGCATCATTCTCTACAAAAAATAACTGCCCAGCTTCGAAGACTGGAAGAATATTCTCTTCAAATATTGCATCTCTCTCCAAACGATTGGGTAATAAGTAATTTCTCCACTGCTTTTCGCTCAACCAATATTTTGCATTCGCGAAAGAAGGCACAAGTTTATTCTCGCTGTCGATATATGTAGCATAGCCACAATGGTCGAAATGCAGATGGGTTAGCACCACATCTGTTATATCGTCAGTTGTATATCCCAATTCAGCTAAAGCTTCGGGAATAGAGACTAATTTGTGAGGTTGGTAATACGCTATTTTATCTAAATACTTATCACCTAAACCGGTATCAATTAAAATTTTCTTTTTATCGGACACAGCCAAAACGCAACGCATAACTAAAGGACATAAATTATCAGCATTGGCTGAATATTTCCGTTGCCAGGCCTTTTTCGGTACGGCGCCAAACATAGCACCCCCATCGGCCATAAAATAACCCGTATTTAAAATATGAATATCAAACATATCGCTAATATAGTTATTTCAAAAAGAACATAAGGTGATTTTATGGCATAAAAAAAACAGGGTAGAAATTTCTACCCTGTTTTTTTTATTTACTTAACCCGTTCCCATTCTTCGACTATATTCACTTTTCCATCAAGTACCCCATTACAAATCATCCGATTATCTTTAAATTCAATTTTCACTACTGCTTTTTTCCCTTTCCAATATTTCATTGTAGGAAGAGTAAAATCAATTTGCTCTACATACTCTCCATTTTCGAAAGTATACTTTCCTCCGGCTCCAGTCAGCACATTTCCGTCCGCATCATAACGATACCAAACGAAACTATCCTCTGTAATCAGTTTTACACTTTGATCATTTGTACTTTGATCAAAATTCTTAGTTTCGACCAATCTCCATGTACCTTCAATTTTTTTTCTTTCTTGGTTTTTTTCATTAATTTCGGCACTTGGAATACCTTCAATACCTTTAGGAATTTCCACGTAAGCAAAAGTTGCAACTGAAATTGCTACTAGAGGAAGTATTAATAAATACTTCCACCTGTTCTGTGTTTTAGATTTTTCTTTTAACATCATAGTTATTCTTTTTTTTAGTTTACTGTGATTGAGACTGTTGGTCATTGAATTGAAGAGCGATGAACCAACGGTCTCTTTTATTAATAATAGTTGATATTGTTTAGCATCAATACCTGAATCAATGACAAAACTATCAGCCTCATATTCATGAATATCTTGCAGTTCTTTATCTATTAACCACATAGCGGGATTATACCATTGAAGTATTGTCAGCAGCTTAATTATTACTAAGTCGATGGCATGAAATTGTTTTACATGGGCTAATTCATGTTGTATTATCATCTTTCCATTCGCAACATAATCGGTTCTAGAAATAATTATATAATTCATCCACGAAAACGGAGTATAATTCTCATCATGAATTATTAATCTCACTTTTCCCAATTTCCTTTTTTTATATTTATATATTAATCTAATTATTAGAATATTGGGATAAATGATCTTAATTGAGAAAAATACGATTCCAACTAAATATAAAAGAAGGATAATATTCACTAAAGTAAGATTTGCAAACTGTTCTGTTTTCTCAGGTACTATTCTTTCGTCGGCAAAAGGAACTACGTTTTGGCCTTTCTCGTTTAAAGCTGGCGTTCCTATCTGGTATTGATTTATATATTCAGAAGATGTATTGGCTAAAAAAGTTTCATAGCGATTAATTGTATCGTGTATATGCCACCGACCTATATTAAGTTCTATAAATGGAATTAATAAAGCAAACAAACAGAAGCCTATCAATATCAATCTATTGGCTCTATAGAAAGTTTCTCTACTAAATATTATTTTATATACAAAATAAAACAATATAAAGCATAGGGATAACTTTAAATTATAAGTAAATAATACACCCATAATAATCTAGTTATTATTTTTCTCAACTTGTGCAATTAACTCTTTTAACTCTGCTATTGATATCTCTTCCTTTTTTATAAAAGAAGAAACAACTTCCAGATAGGAATCATCAAAGTATTTACTAATCAACCCACTCAAAGTTCTTTTCCTATACTCGTCTCTACTCATCAGAGGAAAATATTGATAGGTTTTACCCAAAGATTTATGACTAATAAAACCTTTATCTTCTAATATTCGGATAATTGTAGATATAGTATTAACATGGGGCTTCGGTTCTTCATAAATCTCTTGTATTTCTTTTACAAGCATTGGACCTTTTTCCCATAGGATGGTCATTATCTCTTCTTCTTTCTTAGTTAACTGTTTCATAGTTGCAAGCTTATTATACAAATAAACTAAAAGATTTAGTTATAAACTAATTTCTTTAGTTAAAAGAAATAAATTTCTAAAAATAAAGAAGAGACGGTTTCACAACCATCTCTTCTCGGACCTTAACACTAATATAAAACTAACATATACTATGATCAAAAACAGGTAATATTAAATCAACTAAACATCTATTTAACACACTATGAAAAAAGTAATTTACCTGCTTTGTCTATTAAACACAATAACCGATATCTTTGTTCGCTCAAAAAACGATATATTTTCGTTATTTTTAAATAGATAACATCTATAAATAATCCAAACAGCTAAATTCGAAACTATATTCCATTATCTTTTAATCTACTTTAAGTTAAGACAAAAAAGAAAGACCTTTTGTGACATAAATTTTATTGCTAATTTTACATTCCCAAATGAAATAAACAGCAATGATTATAGCAAAAAAACTAAAGGATGAAAATATAAGCGAATACCTGCTATATATGTGGCAGATAGAAGACCTTATACGTGCCAACAATCTTGACATAGAAAAAACAGAGCAACAAATTATCTCTCGTTTTGACCAACCTGAGGATGTAAAGCTAGAGATAAGAGAGTGGTACGAGAATCTTATTGATATGATGCATCGCGAGGAGGTTACCGAAAAAGGTCATCTCATCATCAACAAGAATGTTATTCTTGACCTTACCGACTTGCATTTGCGTTTATTGAAATCTGGAACACAAGGGGATTATAGCGAAATTTATTATAAAACATTACCCTTTATTGTAGAATTGAGGGCTAAATCTTCGGATAAAGATATTCCTGAGATTGAGACATGCTTTGGCGCCTTATATGGCTACCTGCTTATGAAATTGCAAGGAAAGGAAATTTCGGGAGAGACTCAGGCTGCTGTAGCACAGATAAGCTCGTTTCTACGACTATTGTCGCAAAAATATAAAATGGAGAAAGAGGGGAAATTAGATATTTAATCTAATTACTTATCTTTTTCTTCTTTCTCTCTTATTCGCTTTCTGATTAGTGTATCACCAATTAGTAGTAAAAGAACCACTCCTGCAATAGAAACAATGAATGGATCAATTGCCAATTGAGGCAAATTCACATCAAAATCAAAAACTCCAGGAAGAGACAGTTTAACATCGAGCATCCATAGCAATAGGGACGGGATTCCCAATATAGCCACAATTCCACATGCTACTGCTATATATGATTTTACTACTTCGCGCCTTTCCTTCTTCTTCTCTATAGCATATATACGTCCCATCAGCTTACTTTCGAAAGCTGTTGACGGTTCGTCCAATTTTACATTCTGAAATAAACTTCTCAATTTATCTTCTTCTTTTTTCATTCTTGCATAAGTTTATTCATTTCAAAGTTCATATATTTTCTTATTCTATGCAACTTAACTTTTACATTTGCGACAGACAGGTCTGCAATTTCACTTATTTCCTGTATGCTATGATTGTTTAAGTAAAACATAGTTATCAGTAAAGCATCGTCCGGAGACATTTTCTTCAATACTGTTTCCAGATTATGCAATTTCTCTTCAGTAGCCAGTTCGTCTATATCGTCAGCCAGCTCCTCATTCTGAAGTTCTACATAAGAGTCTTCTATAGAAATAAACTGATATTTCCGCTTTCGCAACTCCGATATAGTTGTATTATAGGCTATACGATAGAGCCATGTTCCAAATCCGGACTCTTGTCTGAATTTATCTAAAGACAGATAAACTTTAATAAAAACTTCCTGAATAATATCTTCTACTTCTACACGACTAGAGACAATTTTTCCGACAATGGAGAAAACCATTCTTTCGTAGCGACGTACAATGTACACAAATGCATCTGCATCGCCTCGTTGAATCTGACGTATATAATAGATGTCGTCCAAATCTGTCATATCGGTATGACGCTAGGATTGTAGATAGGTTACAAATCTAAGTATAAAATTTCCTCTATATTATTTTTTCCTTAAAACTTGTAACCTTTAAATAAGTACCGCGTCAAAATGTACAAACGAACTAAAATGAATATTAATTAAAAAACATAAAAAATCATGGGAGAAATAACAGCAATGGTAATAGTAGCTACAATAGCTCTTACTATTTACAAATTATTTGAATTGTTTGCTCGCAAGAAAGAGCGCATGGCTATGATAGAGAAAATGACTGAAGGAAGCTCTATTTCTCAAGATCAATTATCGCCTCTTAGATCATCTTTTAATGTAGAAATAAGCAATAGTTCATGGCCAATTCGTATTGGATTATTACTTGTGGGTATCGGGTTTGGTGTTGTTTTAGCTGCATTTATAGATTTAAATTACTCTCCTCTTATTGATGGCAGCAATCTTTATCATGAATATAAGAATACAATTAATGCATTATACCCTGCACTTGCTGCAGTGTTTGGTGGAATCGGTTTGATCATTGCGTATTTTATAGAAAAGAAAGATCGTAAAGAAGACAAGGATAAAGCAAAAGAGTAAAAAATCAGTTCTCGCACAACAAAAAGAGGTATTATAGCTTTAAGGTTATGATACCTTTTTTAATTCAGACTATATAGATTACCCGGCAGATTTTTCACCATTCCCTTCATTTCCAATTCGAGTAAAGTAGAAAACAATTGATAAGTTGGAGTACTTAATTCTCTTGCCAACTGATCGATATGAATAGCTTCTTGATTTTTAAGCTGATCTACGATAATAGATTCTTCACTTGTTAGTTCTACAAACAACTCTTGTTGACGAGGCTGTTTTGTCTTTTTGGAAGACACGCTATCCCATCCCATTTGCTCTAAGAAATATTCTGTCGATAATAACAAATCTGCTTTATGCGAAGCGATCAATTTATTGCATCCTTTAGAGTATTTATCTGTTGCTTTGCCGGGCAAGGCAAACACGTCTTTACAATAAGAGTTCGCTATTTCGGCAGTAATCAGCGAACCTCCCTTATCATCCGATTCGACGACAATAACAGCATCAGCCATCCCCGCTACAATCCGATTGCGTCGAACAAAGTTGAAACGATCGGGTTCCGTTTCGCTCGGAAACTCGGTTATAATTCCGCCATTCCCCACCATTTCTTTAGCTGTCTGCCTATGTGCTGACGGATAGATTCTATCCAAGCCATGAGCCATTACGCCTATAGTAGGAAGTCCATACTTTAGAGCAAAGCGATGTGCTTGTATATCGATACCATATGCCAAGCCGCTAACAATAAGCGTATCGGGCAAAGCGGAAGCTATCTCTTGAAGAAATGTATCACAAAAACTATTCCCATAGGCTGTTGATTTTCGTGTACCGACTATACTTATAATCTTTTCAGCATTAAGATTCGTATTCCCTTTAAAATATAAAAGGACAGGAGCATCGGAACAATCCCGCAGTCGCTTTGGATATCCTTCTTCCGAAATAAAATATGTAGTTATTTTGTTATTTATGACAAAAGATAATTCTTTTTCTGCCCGTCTCAATACTTCGGGATTTAGAATTTCATCTATTGTTTTGGATGCTATCCCTTGTATGCTTGATAATGATTTACGGCTCGATTTAAAGATTTCTTCTTCATCTCCTACTACCTGCAACAGATTGCGAGCAGTGATATCCCCGACCCCTCTTATCTGAGTTAGGGCTATTTGATAAAGAAACTTATCTTCGACATTCATATTCTATGGCATTGATGAATCGTTCTCTACAATCAGTCCGTCTCGCATATGCACAGTACGATCTGTTATAGATGCCAAATGCTCGTCGTGAGTAACGATTACAAATGTTTGCCCGAGTGTATCTCGCAGTTTGAAAAATAACTGATGTAATTCTTCTTTATTCTCGGTATCTAAACTACCGGATGGCTCATCGGCTAATATCACAGCAGGGTTATTGATCAAAGCACGGGCAACAGCAGCTCGTTGTTTTTCTCCTCCCGATAGCTCATTCGGCTTATGCTCTATTCTATCAGCTAGACCAAGCATATCCAGCAATTCTTTAGCTCTTGCCTTAGCTTCGGATTCTTTTACTTTCGCAATCAGAGCTGGAATCATTACATTTTCCAGTGCCGTAAATTCGGGCAACAATTGATGAAACTGAAATACGAAACCTATATTTTTATTCCTAAAGTCAGACAACTTAGAATCACTCAGTTTACTTACATTTTCGTTATTGATAGTAACAGTCCCTCTATCAGCTTTGTCCAGTGTTCCCATTATTTGCAGCAGAGTTGTCTTACCTGCACCACTGGCTCCTACAATCGAGATTATCTCTTTCTTTTCTACATGCAGGTTGATCCCTTTAAGAACTTGCAAACTGCCAAAGCTTTTAGTTATTCCTTCTACTGTTATCATATTTATGTCATTATATAAAAAAGGCTACACAAAGATAAAAACTTTTATGTAGCCCTCTTCTATATCTACCAAGAAGAAATTAAAAATGGAGAGTAACTTGTTGTATCTGGTTTTTATGCATTCTGATCAAGGATTCTAAATAAGGATGGTATATAATATCAAAGCCTCTAACTCACTTATTGAGGATTGGAATATAATTATTAGCTTTATGAGTAATTTTAATTTATAGAGGATGAAGAGATATACATTTATCGCAGAATTTCGAGGAGGAACATATATTTCACAACATGTAGAGAAAGATATATATGATGCACTAAAAATTTGGGTAGCTACTCTTGATACATCAATATTTCCTCAACGAATTATAGACAAACTTCAAAAGGAAATTATAGAGGAAGAGCCCACACCAATTACAGGAGTAAAAAATGTGTGGTGTAGCTCATTTTTACCATACAATTCTTTCTTATTATTAAATATTATTGAAACAGCCTAAAGAAAATCCCCAAAACATTTCTGCTTGAGGATTCTGTTTTAGAAATATGGAAGCATATAAGACTAGAGCTGATCTCCTTTAGACTGCCAGTCTAACGCTCTAGCCAGATGAGCTAATGCCCCTTATAGATTTTATGCAAATCTATAAAAATATTATTGATTTCATTTCGTCCCTATACCAAAATAGTCGAAACCTAATTCATTCATTTCTTGCTTACTGTATATATTACGACCATCGAACACTACAGGCTTGATCATTGTTTTCTTTATCACCTGCCAAGCCGGAAGGCGAAATTCATTCCACTCTGTCACCATCAGAATAGCATCGGCATCTAGTGTGGCATCATATATATCTTTGGCATAAGCTATGCTATCTCCCAAGTGACGTTTCGCTTCTTTCATAGCAACCGGATCGTAAGCTCTCACCTTACCACCAGCATTCAAAATCTTATCTATCAGCACCAATGATGGAGCCTCGCGCATATCATCAGTCTTAGGCTTAAATGCCAATCCCCACAATGCGATGGTCTTACCCTTTATATCATTGTTGTAATATTTCATTAGCTTTTCGAATAACACTTCTTTTTGTCTGTCATTCACTTTCTCTACAGCTTCAAGGATATGCATATCGTGACCTAAATCTCTTGCAGTTTTTATCAAAGCTTTCACGTCTTTAGGAAAACAGCTACCTCCATAACCGCACCCTGCATAAAGGAATTTTGCACCAATACGAGCATCTGCTCCTATTCCCTTGCGAACCATAGTAACGTCCGCCCCTACAATTTCGCACAAATTGGCAATATCGTTCATAAAGCTGATACGTGTAGCCAACATTGCATTAGCTGCATATTTAATCATTTCCGCCGAAGGAATATCGGTATATATAATACGGTAATTATTTAGAGTAAACGGCTTGTAGAGTTTTTCCATCAATTTGCGAGCCTCTTCCGATTCCAAACCAACAACCACACGATCAGGCTGCATAAAGTCTGTTATAGCTGCTCCCTCTTTCAAGAATTCTGGATTAGAAGCCACGTCGAATTTCAAGTCAGACAAACCTCTTTTGTCTAATTCGTCTTGTATGGTTTTCTTCACCAGGTTGGCAGTACCAACAGGCACTGTACTCTTAGTTACTACAACCATATATTTTGTCAAATTCTGTCCTATCGTACGAGCTACTTCCAATACATATTTCAGGTCTGCACTACCATCTTCATCAGGAGGCGTTCCTACTGCAGAGAATACGATATCCACATCGTTTAAGATAGAAGCAAGATCGGTAGTAAAATGCAGACGTCCTGCATTATGGTTACGCTCTACCATTTCGTCCAACCCTGGTTCGAAAATTGGAATAATCCCGTTCTTAAGATTTTCGATCTTTTCTTGGTTAACGTCCACACAATAGACTTCTGTCCCCATTTCGGCAAAGCAGGTTCCTGTAACTAAACCGACATAACCTGTACCAACGATAGCTATTTTCATTAATTGTATTTGTATTAATTTTGACTGATAGTTGCAAATGTTTGTAAGCCTGCAAAGATACGATTATTTTTTCAATTTATATAAAAAACAAAACCCGTAACAGCTGTACGATACGGGTTTTTATTATTTTTATTAAACCAAGATACTTATATTATTTATTTGACAAAGAGTAACTACCGGCGGGCAACTCAAACTGAGTGTAACCATTTTCTTTCTTTATCTCTTTAGCAAACCCAGAAGCCTCCATAATCTCACCTTCAGAAGGGAAGTATAGTATTGCTTTGGAATTCGCAGGAATAGTGACATTCATCATAAACTTATCGCCTTCTTTTTTCCACTCAGACTTAATCAGCCCGACAGGTGAATCGAAAGAAGATTTCACCCAATCGATTGTTAAAGCCTTCAATCGCGGCGGACGGATAACGAACTCTTTAAATCCCGGCACATCAGGACTTCTCTTAATACCAGCCAGTCCATCAATATACCATGCTCCCGGATACAAATATGAGCTATGAAGCAGAGAATGTCCCGGCAGATCTTTTTCCCACATTTCCCAGATTGTAGTTGCATCATTTTCTTTCATATAACCCCAACTAGGATAAGTGGTTTGTGAAGTCATCGAATAAATCAAATCATCACGTCCTTCATCTCTCAGCAATTTAAACAATAAAGCTCCGGCTGTAATACCTACATGAATATGTCCGTTGCGAACTTCCAATATTTCTTTTTCCAGACGCTTCATCACTCCAGCTCGCAAGTCTACAGGAGGTACATCGGCCACCAGTGCGGCTGCCAGATTACCCATCGATTTGTCGGAGTAACTATAATCTTCTTTATCGTAAAACTTATCATTAATTGCTTTTGACGACAATTCGGCTTGTCTTTCCCACTCTTCGGCCTCCTTCGTCTTTCCTATAATATGGGCTATTTTAGCTGCTGTACGAAGATTGAACACATAATAGCAACTATTCAGGCATTCTGTTTGCGGAGAATTATTATTCATCCCTTCTGCCGTTGCGTTAGGCCAAAGCCAGTCGCCTAAGAAGTCCCATGGTCCGCCAAATCTTTTCAATATTCCGTTCTCGGTATGCGAAGTCAAAAATTCAAGCCATTTCGTCATCATTTCGAAGTTAGATTCAAGAATACGCACATCGCCTTCGTGTTGGTAAACAAACCAAGGCAGAGATATACATATACCTCCCCAAGCAGGGCCACCACCACCATTTCGGGTTGGAGCTGTATGTGGTAAAATTCCGCCACCTACATAACCGCCACCCATCGATTCCCAACCTTGAACATCGCGCCAGTCCTGCATCCATTTTGTATAGAATGCACCCATCTTATAGTTGAAAAGCCCAGTCTCTGAAGTAGCATGAGCATCACCTCCATAACCTAATCTTTCTCGTTGCGGGCAATCAACAATATACCCTCCTATCGACAGATTTTCGAAAGTCCATAGCACACGGTCATAAATCCAGTTCTGTAACGGGTCGGAACATTCGAAAGTGCTCGCCGTTTCATAATTCGTTCTCACCAACCATCCTTTAATATCCGATAATTGCGGTTTCTCTTTCAATCCTCTGATTGTAATCCAACGTCCTGAACTATAATTAAACCTGTTTTTGAAAGTTGACATACCCGACTCACCTATTACGCAAGCACTTCTAAGACGGAAGGTCATTTCCTCCTGCTCTCTCTCCGAGTATCTGAACAGAATTGTATCTCCGGGATTCCCTTTCACTTTCACCTCTGTCCATCCGGCAAAGTTTACTCCCATATCAACTCTGTAAGAGCCATCTTCGTTTTCTTCAATAGAGATTGGTCTAATTTCATCCAAGATCCGGTTTCCCTGAGCACGTTCTGCAGACAATTTCAATTCCGGCTGATATTCGGTTGCATTCGCCCATATATTATCGTCTAGCGAAATTGTATTCCAGTCGGAAATATATCTTGATTCGTCCCAAAGTTCACCTCCAAAGTTCCATGTTTTCCATGTTCCTAGAAGTTTACTGGAGCTCGCTTTTGTCTTCCAGCTAGAATCGGTTATTATACGCATATCCGCTTTTACTGCTTCTATACTAGAATCTGAATAATAGACATCTGCTTGAGCTAACACAATAGGCGTTAACGGTTTGTTATTCCCTTCATATTCTTTAAAAATAGACCATGATGTACCCAACCAAAAGGCGATCACATTCTTTCCCGGTTCAAGATATGGAGCAATATCATAACCTACATAGCTCGCTCTATGCGAGTGACTAACCACCAAAGGAGAAAGAACATCTTCCGAAACTTTTTCTCCATTTACATATAATTCGTGATAACCTACCGAAGCTACGAACATAATTGCTTTAGCAGGCTTCCTATCCAATTCTACGACCTTTCTGATCCAAGGATCCCATATATTGCAATCCTCTCCCTGATTATCAAACACCTCGTTACTACCAATCCATTTTGCAGTCCAATCCGATACTTCAAAATTGCCGGTATTCCAAAACAAGACTTCGCTCCAATCCGAGATTTCACCTTTCTCGTCTTTTACCTGAATTTTCCAGTAATATGTTCTGTCCGAAAGTAATTGCTTCCCTTCGTAAGTAATATTCTGACTATTATCGGAATCCACCCAACCGGAGTCCCACATATCTCCGGTATCATTTCCTATCGCAGCTTTAGATTGAGAGACAATAATACGATATCCAAGTTGTTTTTGACCAAAATCGGAAGTATTTGTGGCGTTCAGCTTCCAGCTAAAGCGAGGCTTCTCCTCATCCAGATTAAGAGGGTTATCTAAATATTCACACCTCAGCTCGTAAGGGACAATCGTTGTCTTATGATTGTTACAAGAAATAAGGACTAAAGAACAAAAGAGAATTGTACAAAAAAACAGTTTCTTTCTCATAGTATAGATCTGGTTAGTGTCAGTTTATGACGTTAAAAATGAAGATGGGCATTATTTGCTGACTATTTCAATAACATAGTCCAACATGCAGTAAAGATATTTATTAATTAGTGTGTAACAAAACATTGAATAATGTTTTACAACAAATATTATCACTTAAAACAGATTGATATTCATATCATTCGGCTGTGTTCACAATTTCAATCCGCCCCTTAACACTTTTACATGAGAAGTAAGCCTTTTTTATCCTTTCCTTATTAGATTAAACTATCATTTTTTACTACCTTTGTATGCCTATTAAAAACATCAAATATAAACAATAAGCAAAAGTATGGTTTTCTTCTTTCAAACCCCCTCTAAAAGCATTATTGCTGTTCAATCAAACACTACACTTAGCGACGAATCTATCCAACGACTAACTTGGGCGTTTAGCGAAGCTGTATTATTAGAAGCAGACAAGCTGACCGGTTTTTTCGTAGGACCGCGCAGAGAGATGATTACTCCTTGGAGTACGAATGCTGTAGAAATTACTCAAAACATGGGTATCGAAGGTATCATTCGTATCGAAGAGTTTTTCCCTGTTGACAACAGCAATGCTGAGCATGATCCGATGCTTCAACGCATTTATGACGGATTGAATCAGGATGTATTTACTATCTCGAGACAGCCTGAGCCTATCATCGAAATAGATGATATCAACGCATACAATCAGCAAGAAGGATTGGCGCTTAGCGAAGATGAAATAGAGTACCTGAACAGTGTGAGCGAACGTTTGGGCAGAAAACTAACAGACAGCGAAGTTTTCGGCTTCTCGCAAGTAAACTCAGAACACTGCCGTCACAAAATATTCAACGGTGTATTTATCATCGATGGTGAAGAGAAAGAAAGTTCTCTTTTCAAATTGATCAAGAAAACATCGCAAACTAACCCGAACAAACTAGTTTCGGCTTACAAAGACAACGTAGCCTTTAACCAAGGACCCGAAATAGAACAATTTGCCCCTACAGATGGCGATAAGCCTAGCTTCTTTGAAGTAAAACCAATCAAATCGGTTATTTCGCTGAAAGCAGAGACTCACAACTTCCCTACAACTGTAGAACCTTTCAATGGTGCTGCTACAGGTTCGGGAGGTGAAATTCGCGACCGTCTGGGTGGAGGTAAAGCATCACTCCCAATAGCAGGAACGGCTGTTTATATGACATCTTACCCTCGCACCAAAGCGGGTAAAGCATGGGAAGAAACAATGCAGGAAAGACCTTGGCTGTATCAGACACCTGAGGAAATACTAATTAAAGCTTCTAATGGAGCATCGGACTTCGGAAACAAATTTGGGCAACCGCTTATCTGTGGCTCCTTATTGACATTCGAACACGAAGAGAACAGGAAGAAATTTGCCTACGACAAAGTAATCATGCTTGCCGGCGGTGTAGGATATGCTAACAGACGCGATGCGCTGAAAGGTGATCCTAAACCGGGAGAAAAAGTAGTGATACTTGGAGGAGACAACTACCGCATCGGAATGGGTGGTGGAGCTGTATCGTCTGTTGACACCGGTGAATTTTCGAGCGGAATTGAATTGAATGCCGTACAACGTGCAAATCCTGAAATGCAAAAACGTACAGCAAACGTTATCCGTGCGCTGGCAGAAGCAGATAATAACCCAATCGTATCGATACACGACCACGGTGCAGGCGGACACCTAAACTGTCTGTCGGAGCTTGTAGAAGCTACCGGAGGAAAAATCGACGTATCGAAATTGCCTGTGGGCGACCCTACCCTATCTTCGAAAGAAATAGTGGGAAATGAGAGTCAGGAGCGTATGGGGCTTTTGATTCCGGAAGAAGCAACAGATATGATCAAGCGTATAGCCGACCGCGAACGCTCGCCGATGTACGTTGTGGGTGAAACTACCGACGATATGAAATTCGTATTTGAACAAGCTGACGGAAAACGTCCGATTGATCTTAAACTAGAAGATTTCTTCGGTAAAGCGCCTAAAACAATCATGCGCGACGAAACGCTTGACGAAACATATACAAACCCAGAATATGATATTACACAGCTTGACGAATATGTAAAAAATGTTCTTCAACTAGAGGCTGTAGCTTGTAAAGACTGGTTGACAAACAAAGTTGACCGTTCGGTAACGGGTAAGGTAGCACGTCAACAAACGCAAGGAGAAATTCAATTACCATTGAGCGACCTTGGTGCTGTTGCCCTAGACTATAAAGGGAAAGTGGGTATTGCGACATCTATCGGTCATGCTCCTCAGGCAGCGATGGTAGATCCGGCTGCTGGTTCTGTACTTGCTATTGCCGAATCGTTGACAAATATCGTGTTTGCTCCTATCGAAGACGGACTGAAAGGCATATCATTGAGTGCTAACTGGATGTGGCCTTGTAAGAATCCGGGAGAAGATGCAAGATTGTACAAAGCCGTAGAAGCTTGTTCCGACTTTGCATGCGAATTGGGCATTAATATACCGACAGGAAAAGACTCCTTGTCGATGACTCAAAAATATGGTGACGAGAAAGTATATTCTCCGGGAACAGTGATTATTTCTGCTGCCGGTGAAGTGAAGAACATTCGCAAGATTGTTTCTCCGGTATTAGCTTACATAAAAGGGACATACCTATACTATATCGACTTTTCTTTCGACACGTTCAAGTTAGGAGGCTCTGCTTTTGCCCAAACGTTGAGTAAAGTAGGTGAAGAAGCTCCGACAGTACAAGACCCCGAATATTTCAAAAATGCATTCTCTGCTGTTCAGGAACTGATCGACAGAGGATTGGTATTGGCAGGTCACGACATCTCGGCAGGAGGTATGATAACCACAATGCTTGAAATGTGCTTTGCTAATCCGCAAGGAGGTTTGGAGGCTCGTTTAGACAAGCTTCATCATGCAGACCTAATCAAAATATTATTCTCCGAAAATCCAGGAGTATTGATCCAAGTAAAACATCATCATTTGGTAGAAAAAATATTGGATGATTATGGTATCGGATTTGCTATCGTTGCACGCCCTATCGAAGATCGCAAGTTGGTTATCCAAAAAGATGCATTTGTACAAGAATTCGACATCGATGCGTTACGCGATACTTGGTTCGAACCTTCATACTTATTGGATCGTAAACAAACGGGAGAGAAATTGGCTGCCGAACGTTTCGAAAACTACAAAAAACAACCATTGCAATTCAACTATAGTCCTTCTTTTACCGGACGATTTGCTCAATTCAACATTGATCCTAACAGAAGAGAAGCTACAGGCTTAAAAGCAGCTATCATCCGCGAAAAAGGAACGAATGGAGAACGCGAAATGGCTTATTCGCTATACCTTGCTGGCTTTGACGTAAAAGACGTTCACATGACAGACCTTGCATCGGGGAGAGAAACACTGGAAGACATCAATCTGATTGTTTTCTGTGGAGGATTCTCAAACTCTGACGTACTTGGATCTGCTAAAGGATGGGCAGGAAGCTTTATGTACAACGAGAAAGCGAAAGAAACGCTTCGTAAATACTACGAACGCAAAGACACGCTAAGCCTTGGTGTATGTAACGGTTGCCAGTTGATGATGGAACTGGGATTGGTTTATCCAGAGCATGATGTAAAACCTAAGATGGAACATAACGCCTCTCACAAGTTTGAGTCTACCTATATTAGTGTAGAGATTCCTCAGAACTCATCTGTGATGTTTGGCTCTCTATCGGGTAGCAAGCTTGGTATCTGGGTGGCACACGGTGAAGGACGTTTCGCAATGCCTAAACCAGAATCGGAGTACAACATTGTTGCTAAATATTGCTACAGTGAATATCCGGGCAATCCGAATGGTTCGGACTTTGATACAGCCGGAGTAGTATCTAAAGATGGTCGCCACTTGGCTATCATGCCTCACTTAGAGCGTTCGTTGTTCCCTTGGCAATGTGCGCACTATCCATTCGAGAATCGCAAAGATGATTTCACACCTTGGATGGAAGCCTTTGTGAATGCCAGAGAATGGATAAAGAATATTAAGAAATAACAGACATTTATATAAGAATGGCACGGAGACTTCTGTGCCATTTTTATGAATACACAAACCGACATGAAAGAAAACAAACCACTATACGAATTCAAAATGAAGGTGCGCGACTACGAATGCGACGCACAAGGTATTGTGAACAATGCCAACTATCAACACTACTACGAGGTAGTTCGCCACGAATTTCTGGAAGAGAACGGATTAAACTTTTACGAACTGCATCAAGAGGGAATAGATGCTGTTGTGGTGAGTGTGTACATCCGTTACAAGCATTCTCTGAGAGGGGCAAACGACTTTATCTGTACAGTAGACAAAATAGAAAAAGAAGGTATCCGTTACATATTTCATCAAAAGATTATCCGATTGAAGGACAATAAAGTTTGCTCTACAGCCAAAGTAGAAACGGCATGTATGGTAAATGGAAAAGTTGGCAAGCCCGATTTGTTTGACGAGAAGCTAGGTAAATTTCTAATCGATTGAGTTGAATTATGAAAACAGTAAGAAAAATTATCCTTTCCTTTTTATTGCTGGTATCGGTGGGTCTTAGCGTCTTATTTACAACTGCGTTTATAAATCGTATGAATCTTCCTTACAATTCGGAAGGACGATATTTTAATGGTATAGTTGTATATCATGAGCAAGCCATAGAAGTCTTCGGTATCATTTCATCTGTTTTCATCATCATCACAATAGGTCTGACTTATTTGCTTTACAGAAGTTTTAGAAAAAAATAGTTAACACATTAAGAATACAAACTATGGCAAAAATATACGAAAACAAAATGAAGGTGCGCGACTACGAGTGCGATTCGCAAGGAGTGGTCAACAATGCCATCTACCTACATTATTTTGAGGCTACTCGCCACGAATTGATGGAGCAGTGCGGACTTCGCCTACGCGACCTCACCGAAGCAAACATTATCCCCGTGGTACGGAATGTAAATATCAATTATCGTAATTCGTTAAGAGGCTCAGAGGAATTTGTTTGTACAGCGACTGCAGTGCGCGAAGGTGTGCGCTATTATTTTCATCAGGAGATAACCCGAATACCTGACAATACGTTGTGTGCAAAGGCCGATATAGAAGTAGTCTGCCTTGTCGACGGGAAGGTTGTGATGCCCGAAATGTTTGACAAAGTATTTGTTGACTATTTAACTTGGAAATAAATTTAACCTATCTTCTGAAAAGATAATTATTATGAAATTTTATTTAAGCTACATATTATTATTCTGTTTTTCGGTGAGTATCAATGCTCAAAATATTGAAAAGACTTCCAAACATAAAGTGGGTATTCATACAACTTTTATAGGAGGGAACGATTCTTTTGCGTGTGAAGAAGATGGAGATGCCAGTATAGATGGAAAAGGTTTTTACACATTAGGTGCCAGCTACACTTTCATCCTAAGCAAACGTATAGAGCTACAAAGTGGTTTAGAATTTTCCAGATCTAAAATAAGAATCACTCCTCCATACATGGGAGAAAAGTATAATCACTCGTCATGGAACGAAAATATAAAACTACTAACGATACCTCTTACAACAAATATAAATTTAGGAAAATACATCTTCTTAAATGCAGGTTTCCTATTAGACTTCGAAGTATCGAAAAATAATTCTGTTAATAAACAATCCGGCCTAGGAACTGTTTTAGGTATTGGAGGTAAATATGACTTCGATTCAGGACTTTCTATTTTTGTAAATCCTTATCATAAAATGCATGTGTGGATACCGTTTCCTTTATCATCATATCATCAACGTTTTTCGGAGTATGGTTTGAAGATAGGAGCTAATTATAGGTTTTAGGCTATTAGTGTTATAATTTAAAATATATAATGTCAAATAAACTTAGAATATATGTGGTTCGTCATGGGAAAACATTGATGAACACACTCGACAAAGTACAAGGGTGGTGCGATTCACCCCTTACAAATGAGGGCATAGAAGCTGCTCGTCACTTAGGATACGGACTTAGTGATATTAATTTCAGAACAGCTTATTGCAGCGATTTACGCAGAACAAGACAAACTTCGCAAATCATACTTGGAGCGAAAGAACAAGATGACCTACCTATCGTAGAGATGCCCGGGTTACGCGAAGCTTGTTTTGGAAGCTTCGAGGCTGACTACAATCATGTGATGTGGAACAGTGCCGCTCTTTATCTTCATTATGTATCGATGGACGAAATGGTGAAAGATATTCTGGCTAAGAAGATTAGCTACAAAGAAGTCCTTAATGCAGTTAAAGCAATCGACAGACTAAATATGGCTGAGAGTTTTTCTCAGGTAGAAGCTCGTACTCAGGAAAGCTTGAGAGAGATAGCGATACGAGAAATAGAGCAAGGAGACGGAAATATTTTAGTCGTTTCTCACGGCATGAGTATCCTTGCCATGTTGCTTGGGCTTGGTGGTGATAAATACTTCGAAAAACCGCTAGAGAATGCTGCTGTATGCGAAGTTACTTATCAAGATGGGGAGTTCACCGTACACTCTATGGCAGATATGAGCTATGTAAACAAAGGGAAAGAAATAGCATCTAAACTATAACTATTATGTACAAATTGATATTTCTTTTTATCATCGCATTATTAACATCCTGCGATCCCAATTCGAACACGATAACAGGTGAAGTTGTGAGTGTTGCCGACGGTGATACTTTCACGATGAAGACAATCACCAACGAGAAGATAAAAGTTCGTTTGTACGGAATAGATGCTCCCGAAAGAGGACAAGATTTCGGCACTAAGTCGCGACAACTACTGAACGATCTATGCTATGGAAAGTTAGTCGAAGTAACCGTTGAAGATATAGACCAATACGACCGCACCTTAGGCACAGTATATGTTGATGGAATAAACGTGAACGAAGAAATGGTCAGAAACGGATTGGCTTGGTATTACAGCCACTTTGTAGACAATCCCAGACTTGACTCATTGGAGCAAATAGCCAGAAGCGAGAAATTGAATATATGGAGTAAAAAGAACCCTATGTCTCCATTCGAGTTCAGAAAGAAAAAGAAAGAGTAAATTTTATATTTACTCTTTCAATAATTTATCTAGAAAATCGTCGAATTCTTTATCTAATTTATCGAGCAGGTCATTACTCAACTCTACAACCGAGTCTTCGTTTATCAGCAACAGCTCTTCTATAACAGCCATATTCTCATCGGCATAATTCACCGAAAACGGTTTATATATATCGAGGGAAGAGAATTTATCCTCATCGTCTAGTTGCTCTGTAGCATTCCTCAATACAGAAATAACCTCCCGATCATCGAGTGAATCTACTTTATCAACCCAATTGAAAATCACTATTTCGGCTACCTTATTCTCCTCATCGTCGAAAAAAGCAACCTCTCCACTCTCTTTATCTACTGTAATAAAAATATCTGTCAAGGAACTACCTTGATACTCTTTTGCTAAAATATCTATAGCTTCCTGAAACGTATCCTTAACCAGCGTTACTGCATCTCTATTTGCGCTTGCTTCCATACTATGACGATGTTTGAAGTAATCTACGAAAGTAGTAAAAAAATTGAATTATAGACCTATTTAAATTTTATATATTAAAATCTAATATATCGCCTTTCGAATTGAGTGTATTATGTATTCTGATCTCTGCATTTTGTTGTACAAGAGAATAAGGAACCACACTTTTCGTCAGCCAGGCATTACCCCCTATCACCGAGTCGTGACCAACTACTGTTGTTCCTCCTAGAATAGTTGCTCCGGCATAGATAACCACATTATCTTCTATGGTAGGATGACGCTTTTCGTTCGATAAACTCTTGGTTACAAACAATGCTCCTAGTGTTACCCCTTGATAAATCTTCACATTCTTCCCTATAATGGTTGTTTCACCTATTACGATACCTGTACCATGGTCGATATAAAGATTATCTCCAATCTCTGCTCCCGGATTAATATCCACTCCTACCTTAGAATGTGCATATTCAGAAAATAGTCTTGGTATTATCGGGGTTTTCATCTTATAAAATTCGTGTGAAATACGATAAACCACCTGAGCGAAAAAACCGGGATAAGTCAAAATCACTTCTTCTACCGATTTGGCGGCAGGATCATTTTCGTAGTACACAGCAGCTTCTTTAAACAAGCGATCTTGAATTTCGGGCAGCTTGGCTATAAAAGTATCAACCGTTTCCTCAGCTTGCTTTCTATCCAGCAGAGCTGTTATATTTTCTACCAATACCGAATAGAAATAATAGAGTTTCTTCTCGCGCGACTTCTCCTGATCGCATATTGGGAACAATACTCTATTTATAAGCGTATTGAGAGCATCTTCAAGTTCTAAGCGATTAATCGGGATCAGTTTCGATTCGGCTCTCAATTTATTAGTTATATCGTAAATTTTCGTCATAATATTCTGGGTTCTACAAACAAAATTAAAAAATTAAAGATCAATAACACAGAATTAGTTACACTAAATTTACAACTCCTCCTGTATCATCCGAAATCAAACTCATAGTTTAGCCAACATCTTCAAGTTAAGAGATCTCTTTCATAATATTTTCTTATAAAAAGAAGCGCAAATCAAAAACTTTTATTTACTTTGTAACACAAAGTTCTTTTAATAAATAATTATGGAAAGTAATAGTTTAGAAAAAAAGGTATTGTTCAAGATCAGATCTTTGACAATTTTCTACATGCTGGCTCTTGTTGCCTCAGGGGTGACGGCATTTCCTATCGAGAGTGAGATTCAAATAGCTTGCCAGGTGCTTGATATTTCGCTAGACGTGCCACCCGATACATACGATGGTCTGAGAGGGTGGATAGCAACTGTAGCTGCAGGAGTTATTAACACCAATCAGACATACCCTTTTCTAAGCTATGGTACAGATTGGTTGGCATTCTCACATTTAGTTATTGCCGCTGCTTTCATTGGGCTTTACAAAAAGCCTATCAGGAATATATGGATTGTGCATTTTGGGATGATAGCTTGTATCGGAGTAATACCTCTTGCACTTATCTGCGGGGCAATCAGAGATATTCCTTTTTGGTGGAGACTGATCGATTGCTCTTTTGGTTTCTTCGGCATAATCCCTCTTATCCTCTTGCATATATACATAAAGCTGCTGGAAAAGCTAGTGCGTTATGTCCCTGCAAAATATGAGTAAACTCTCATTACAAAAACATCTAAAAAGACAAAGGCTAACTCCTGTTACGAAGCTAGCCTTTGTTTATTAATTCTGTATAGAATTTTATTTTTTTACATAAAACTTATAGATAGTTTCTGTAGTATATTTCTCTCCGGGACGAAGTTCTGTAGATGGCCAATCTTTCTTGTTAGGAGTATCAGGATATTTTTGAGTTTCAAGACATACAGCTCCACGATGTCCGTTAGGAACACCTTTCTTACCTGTATCTTTTCCGTCCATAAAGTTACCTGCATAGAATTGAACACCCGGTTCGGTAGTAAATACATCCATAGCAATACCCGAAGCCGGAGACTCTAGTGTAGCTGCAACTTTAGTAATATCACCTTTAGTATTCAACACCCAGTTGTGATCATATCCTTTTCCATTCTTCAATTGGTCGAATTCGAAGTTGTCGATTCTCTTACCTATAACTGTCGGTGTGCGGAAGTCCATATCTGTACCTTCTACTGTCAGAATCTCGCCAGTAGTCATAAATGTAGAATCTACCGGAGTATATTGATCAGCATTCAGGTATAGTACCCAATCAGAGTTCTTCACAGCTACATCACCATCCATGTTGAAATAACAGTGGTTAGTCAAGTTCACAACTGTAGGCTTGTCTGTTTCCGCTTCATATTTGATATGAAGATCGTTATCTGCTCCTAAGTGATACACAACTTTACAAGTCAGGTTTCCTGGAAATCCTTCTTCACCGTCTTTAGACAGGTAAGTAAGTTCAAGTGTACTATTGTCTACTTGTTTTGCATCCCACACTACAGTGTGGAAACCGTTATCACCTCCGTGAAGTGTATGACCATAGTTATTTTTAGGAAGATCGTATTTCACACCATCAATTTCAAAAGTACCATTGCCGATACGGTTTCCGTAACGTCCGATAAGTGCGCCATAGTTGTTTCCTGCAACACTGATATGATCCTTGATAGACTCGAACCCTACCGATACATCTCTCATTTTTCCGTCTTTATCCGGCACAAGGATAGATGCAATACGACCACCATAGTTAGTGATACACACTTCCATTCCGGAAGCATTTGTCAATACATACAGGTCAGTTTGTTTTCCTTGATGCTCTGTCTGGAAGTTTTTCTTCAGCAAGCCAGACTTTGTAGCTTCTTCTACTGGTGCATTACCTTTACATCCTACTAGTAGGAATGCAGCGAATGCAGCAATTAATGTTTTCTTCATAATCTATTTCTATGTTTATTTTAATGGATTAGCTTCTACTCCTTCAAAAGTTATTTTCACTTGGTTGATATGACCATTTTCATCAAAAGTCATTTCATCGATACAAGTTACACGATAATCTCTAGCTGTTTCACCTTTCGGACGACGGTGATATACGATATAATATTTATCTGATTTAGGTTCGTGAATCACTGAGTGATGCCCTGCACTTGTAGCCACTTCCGGGTCTTGTTCCAATATCTTTCCGATTCTTTCAAACGGACCAAACGGAGAATCAGCGATAGCATAGGCTACACTGTAGTTAGGACCACCCCATCCGCCTTCCGACCACATGAAATAATATTTGCCATCGCGGATAAACATAAACGGACCTTCTACATAGTTTTCAGGAGTAACTTCTTTAAAGATAGTTCCGTCTTCGAATGGAATAAATCCGGTGAAATCTTCGTTAAGTTTAGCAACGTTACAATGACGCCATCCGCCATAATAGATATAGTGACTTCCATCTTTATCTTTGAATACGAATTGATCGATTGGCTGAGCTCCATTATGGAATTTATCGATAAGAGGTTTTCCTAGATGATCTTTGTAAGGGCCTCCAGGTTTATCAGCAACTGCTACACCAATACCACCATATTCATCATCGCTTTGAATATCATTTCCGCCAAAGAACAAGTAATATTTGCTGTCTTTTTCTACTATTGCCGGAGCCCACATAGCTTTGTGAATCCATTTTACAGCTGCTGTATCTACAACACGCTCATGCTTTGTCCAGTTTACCAAATCAGGAGAAGAATAAGCATCTAGAAAGACTTGTTTTTCATACAGGTCTGAATGGGTTGGAAAAATCCAGTATTCATCACCAAAAATGATACCTTCAGGGTCGGCACACCAACCTTCAAAAATAGGATTCCCAGATTTTGCTTTTACTGTTGACTCTTCTTTCTTTGTCCCACACGCTTGAAATCCAATCAAACAGACAATAATAAATAGAAAACTTTTTTTCATTTCGTACGTTTAAATTAACATTAGAGGGCATAAAAATAGGAATAATTTTCTTAGAATCTTCTATTTTCTAATATTTTGATTTTTATTCATTAAAGACTACCTTTGTTGGGACTTCGATACATGTTTTCGAATATAAAAAAACGCTAAGTTTTACTGTTTCACCATTTTAAACCATACATCCTAATAATGAAATCATTACAAACTTTTGAAGAAGTATTAGATATCGTTAATGCCACTATAGAGACTATCAAGTTTGAGACAAAACCTGAGTCACTTTTCGAACCAATATCCTACATCCTTTCGTTAGGAGGGAAAAGAGTACGTCCGGCACTGTCGCTCATGTCATACAATCTGTACAAAGACGATCTCACCCGCATCATGCCAATAGCCTTGGCTATAGAAATTTTCCACAATTTCACACTCTTACACGACGACCTAATGGACAAGGCTGACATGAGAAGAGGAAAACCTACTGTGCATATTAAGTGGGACGATAACACCGCTGTATTGTCTGGTGATGCTATGCTTATAGAAGCATACAGAGAAATAGCGAAAACAGAGACTCAATTCTTACCGCAGGCTCTTGAACTGTTTACGACTACAGCTACTGAAATATGTTGCGGACAACAATACGATATGGAGTTTGAGCAGAGAATGGATGTAACAATTCCGGAATATATAGAAATGATCCGCCTGAAGACTGCTGTACTATTGGGATGCGCCCTGAAAGAAGGCGCTATAATAGCCGGAGCATCGAAAGAAGACGGAGATTATCTCTACGACTTTGGTATCAATGTCGGCTTAGGATTCCAGTTAAAAGACGATCTGCTGGATGTATATGGAAACAGTGAAACCTTTGGAAAAAAAATTGGTGGTGACATCCTCTGCAACAAGAAAACATTCCTCCTTATTAATGCCTTATCTGACCCTTCCACCAAAGATGAGCTTACGATGTGGATGAATAAAGAAAACGTTGTAGAAGAGGAAAAGATAAAAGCTGTGACTGATATATATAACAGACTAGATCTAAAAGAGAAATCAGAAAAACTGATAAATGACTATTGCAACAAGGCAATGGACTGCCTCGACAAAGTAAGTGTAGCAAAAGAGAGAAAAGAAGAGCTGCACAAACTGGCAATCACCCTTATATCTAGAACTTCATAAACGTATTATTATGCCATATCGCCGGCTGCCTAATACTGACAATGCAAGAATAAAAGCTCTACGAGCTGCTATTGAGAAACATAATTCGCTTTTTGGACAGAATGTAATTTCGATGGACGTCCGAAAACTGGAGATTATGCTTCGCAATTTCGAGAGTGCGCAGATTCGCTACAAGGACAGTCTGGAGATACAAGCATCGGCAAACAGAAGGTTTCAAAAATTAGTAAAGAATGCAAAGTTGTACATCTCGCATTTTATCCAAGTTTTGAACTTGTGTGTAATCAGAAATGAGATAAAAAAAGAACATAAACAGTTTTACAATCTTGAACCAGACAACTTCGCCGTTCCGGATCTAACTAGCAATGATGCGATCCTCTACTGGGGAGACAGCATTGTAAAAGGTGAACAAACCCGGTTGGCACAAGGAGGAATACCGATTTACAATCCCACTATAGCAAGGGTAAACGTTGCCTTTTCGCAGTTTAAAGACGCTTACTTCTCTCAGAAGACACATCAGAACACAACAGCCAGACAACTGGACACGTTGAGTCAACAGCGTGAAGATATAGATTTCATACTTGCTACATTATGGAACCAAGTAGAAGCGGCTTTTTCTTCGCTCCCAAGCAATGAAAAGATTGAACGATGTAAAGAATATGGAATAGTTTATTATTTAAGAAAAGAAGAAAGAGAAAAGGAAAACAGTGAAAATAATTGATACTCATTCCCATATATACTCCGAGGAATTTGACAACGACCTACCTGATGTCATCAACCGAGCTAAACAAGCAGGAGTAGAAAAAATTTTATTGCCAAACATTGATATAGAATCGCTTGACCGACTGCATGCTGTAGCAGACCGATACGACGGCTATTGTATCCCTATGATGGGGCTACACCCTACCAGCGTAAAAGAAGATTATATGCATCAGCTAGAAGTTACAAGAGAACAGCTGGACAAAAGGAAGTATATAGCAATAGGCGAAATAGGCATCGATCTGTATTGGGACAAAACATTCGAAAAAGAGCAGAGATATGCTTTCGAAGAGCAACTTCGCTGGAGCATCGAGTTTGACCTGCCTGTTGCCATCCACTCGCGCGATGCTATTGCAGAATGCGTAGAGTGTATAAAAAATGTAGGTGCGGAAAAATTGAGAGGTGTATTTCATAGTTTTGGAGGAACAGAAACAGAGTTGCGGGACATTCTCGACTTGAAAAACTTTTTACTGGGTATCAATGGAGTTGTAACTTTTAAGAATTCTACGCTCCCAACCGTTTTGCAAGAGACTGATTTATCGCATATCATAATAGAGACCGATTCACCTTACCTGGCTCCAGTTCCCTACAGAGGAAAGCGAAACGAGTCTTCTTACACCGTAAATGTAGTGGAAAGACTGGCTGGGAAATATAATATCAGCCCGGAAAAGGTAGGTGAAATAACTACAAAAAATGCAAAAGACTTATTTTCCTTAGATTATTAAAATTCAGAAAACGAATATAAAAGCAAAAGTCCGAGTAGATTAATTCTGCTCGGACTTTCTAATATACAAAACTTCACTATTTTAGAATACCATCGGTACGTCTATTAATAAGATACGTGCGTTATCTGTATCAGCTGTCAGTTTTACAACATCTGTATCCGATACACCTAAAGCATCTCTATGATTTAGTTTCTGACCAGCTACTGTAAATTCACCTTCTACCACCATTGCAAATACTCCATTACCTGCTTTCTTTGGTTTATACTCGAATTCAACGCCTTTGTCGTATGTTCCCATGCTAAACCAAGCATCTTGGTGCATCCACATACCGGTGTTTTCTTTATCGTCTTTAGGCCCTACTAGCTGAACCAATTGATTCTTCTTTTCCAAGAAATCGAACTTACGTTGATCGTAACGAGGAGTTACATTTCTTTCGTTAGGGAATACCCATATTTGGAAGAAGCTTACCGGTTTTTCTTTGTTCGCATTGTACTCGCTATGCGTGATACCTGTTCCGGCACTCATTACTTGCACTTCGCCCGAACGGATAACTTCTGTATGCCCCATACTATCTTTGTGTTCCAAGTCTCCGTACAACGGTATAGATACGATTTCCATATTGTCGTGAGGGTGCGTTCCAAAACCTTCGCCTCCGGCTACTATATCATCATTTACTACTCTCAATGCACCAAAGTTGATGCGATCGGGGTTATAATAATTTGCAAAACTAAATGTATGACGAGAGTCTAACCATCCATGGTTTGCATGACCTCTTGAAGATGCGCGAAATAAAGTTGTGTTCATACTATTTCCCTTTCTTATTTGATTATTTTCTTTTTTTACACTACAAAGATAACACCTCTATATCTATTATCAAAATAATAAAAATAATACATATTCATAAATATATTTATAGATAAATAAGATTATAAATCAAGAAAAACTAAACGAACTAACATCTAAATAAATTTATGATATGAAATAAATTTGTAACTTTACTGTTAAGTAATAAAGTGGACAATTATGAAAAATCTACTATTCACATTACTCCTTTCAGTCTCTGTTCTTTCTTCTTATGCGCAATCGGATGCCAAGAAAGACAGTATCCCTATTATCAAAGAAGAACTGAAACAGCCAAACGAAAAGTTGAATCATTATCTCAACATTGAAGACACCCCCCATACAGACAAATCTTCTGATATTTTCACAAACAGCCTGAATATAAAACCTACATTAGGAGAGACTGAAATGAAGACTTTCGATTTCACAACTCCAGCTTTACGCGAGCCTTCAAGTCCACCTTTGACTTTATCACCACTTATTCACAACCCTTTTGCTAACGATTACAAGTTTTCGTCAGGATTGGGTCTGGCTGATAATGTATGGATATCCACTTCATCGGGTCATACAACCTACCCTACATTGGGCGAAAACCGTGTGATAAATGCGAATCTTAACTACCGGCCTGCAAACTGGTTAATTATTTCGGGGGGAGTATATGGAGCCAAGTACAGCCATATATACGGAGGCTTGCAAAACAGATACTACAATGATGTAGGAGCAAATGCTCATGTAAAATTCATTGTACATGACAGAATCCGATTCAATGTATTTGGTCAGTACTCCGCACATGGAGACAAAAACCGCATTTCGGGTCCAATGATGCACATGTATCCTCAAACTTACTACGGAGGATCGATAGAAGTAAAAGTAACAGATAAGTTTGGTGTAGAAGGAGGATTGATAAGAGAACTAAATCCTTTTAACGGAAAATGGGTAAATAGACCGTTTATTGCTCCTGTCTTTTATGGAAACTAAGACTCAATTCACTCTATTTAATTAGATTAATATCTAATTAAATAGTTTATGAAGACAAAGCTACTCCTTACGATCATCCTTAGCGCTTGCTTTTCGGCACTATTTGCACAGCAGGATAGTTTCTCGAAGCGATTATCTGATGCCACCATCAGCCTTACCAAAAACAAAGTTATTTACGACCCTAGTTATTATACAATAGCTTATCCTAATGGGGATGTTCCTGCCGACCGGGGAGTCTGCACCGATGTCGTTATCAGAGCTTACCGAAAGCTAGGAATAGACCTCCAGCAAAAAATACATGAGGATATGAAGGCTAATTTTGCAGTATATCCTAAAAATTGGGGACTGAAGAAACCAAATAGAAATATAGATCACCGAAGGGTACCCAATCAGGCTAAATTCTTTTCACGCTTCGGCACCATCCTGAAAATATCCGACAACGGAAAAGATTATCTTCCCGGCGACATTGTCACATGGGATCTCCCTAAAGGGCTGAAACATGTAGGTATTGTTACAGATCGTATGTCACGCGATGGGAAACGACCTTTGATTGTTCACAATATAGGCAGAGGACAGGTTTTGGAAGATTGCTTATTCTCTTTTAAGATTACGGGGCATTACCGTTATAGCGGAGATTAACCTTTTGACTTCAGAGCCTTAAGGCGTGTAATTGATTTTCTTGAGTCTGCGTGAGTATTATATGCGTCCAACGAGTCTAATTTGATTACATTCTTATAATCTTTTATAGCTTCTGCGTATTGTTCCTTTTTCTCGTAAATAGATGCTCGTTTGGTTATAGCGTTTATATTCAACGAATCAAGACTCAAGGCCTTATTACAATCAGACAAGGCTTTGTCAAAGTCGTCACACATATAGTGAGCCCATGCCCTGTTGCAATATATTTTAGCATTAGTTGAATCGTATTCGAGCGCTTTATCATAATCAGCCAACGCTTTTTCGACCTCATTAGTTGCAAGATAAACATTTCCTCTGTTATTATACGCATCGCCTATATACAAAGGTTCTTTCTTTATAGCTCTGGTATAATCCTTTAATGCCAATTCGTACGAACCTGCATCCTGATAGATAATTCCTCTGTTGTAAAAAGCATCTGTATAGTCAGGGTTCAATTCTAGAGTTTTTGCATAATCCAGAAGAGCCAAACTATCATTATTCATCAGTTGATATATCGATCCTCTTTTGTAATACCCTTTAGCTAGCGTAGAGTCGATACGCAAAATCTCATTGGATACATCAATTGCTTTATCGTACCCTCCGGAGATAAGATATTCGTTACACAAATATACATTTCCTTCTATCAGGAGATTGTTTTTCTTACGCTCGGCAATCAGACCTTTGTCTTTTGCAATCTGACCAATTATTGTCTGATAAGCAACCACCCTTCCCGATATGTCGTCAATACTATCCTGCACTCTGCTCAACTGGAGTCTGAATGCTGCAATATGCTGATCTTGCTTTATTTCTTTATCAAAAGGCTTACATGCCGTTATAAATAGAAAAATAATGGCTGGCGATAAAAGAATGAACGGAATAATATATTTCTGTAAAATTGTGTGTTGTCTTGTCATTTTTTATACTTTTTCAAACGACTTACTAATTTTTGTCACTTTTCGGATCCAAAGTTACAAAAACTTTTAATCCTACGACCATTTTATTGTCTCCTTTTACTCTTTATATTTCAAATGGAATAATCCTATTAAGATTATTCCATCCTATATTTTTTTTACATCGTATCACCCGGCGATATTATTCAACATACAAACCTCTCGTAAATGTATCTACCGCCAACGCTTTAACAAGTCTGCGTTCATCAATCTCTAATTCTCTGACAATCTCTTCTTTCAAGTCCGACACTACATATATAAGGGAATCTTGAGCAGCCAGCGTTTTCTTACCTTTTGCATCATCCATAATAAAATACTCCTTATCTATCGGTTTTACAATACCTTTCATCGGCTCTTCCAAACTCTGATAGTAATAGTATGTCTTATCATTCTTAAACTCGTAGCTTAGCTTTAAGTCGCTGGTTCTATTCTGAATATAATTTTCAATTCTTGCCTGATCGACTGAATCGATTGCATAAACATCCGCCTTTGTCCCCGAATATACCCAATGTCCCTCAATGTTTTGAACACTTGATCCATCATCTCCGTCACACGACGTGAATAGAAGGCCTAAAGTCATCACTAATAAAAGAAGATATGTCAGGCACCTAATTTTCATAACCCAACAATTTAAGTTTATTTTACAAATATATACATATAGAACGAAATATACAAGAAGTTTATTGCATTTTTATCTAAAAAAAGTATCGGATAGCAAGACGATCACCACCCGATACAGAAATAACATAATTCACTATTTATAAATTAGATAACAATATAAATACAGTAGATATTGACACAATCATTTAAAGCAAGCATACAAGCTCAAAGCCTAAAATAACCACCTGTAAATTTAACTTTATTTAAGAAAAGAAAGTTATAGATAAAGGATATTTCCAATACTCACCATTAGCTGCTTTTACTGCGGCTATTATAATAAATATGATTTCGAGAATTCCTAAAACTATTAAAAGAGGAATGCCTACGATCAAGAAACATAGAGGAATCAGCAAAATGGTATAAATAAGCATACTTAGCATAAAGTTCATTATATTCTTTCCATGCATATCCACCTCGCTGCTCTCTTTGGATCGCGAAACCCACAAAATAACAGGAAGAAGAAAACCTAATCCGCAAATAATAAATCCCGCAAATTGCGACAGATGCATCAAGGCAATGTACCCCGAATTATCAGTTTGATACTGTACATCTGCATTTCCTCCCAATATCCGTTGTTTTTCATGCTGAAACTCTTCTTCAGATATGGCACCTTTATCTCTTAAGGCTTTTAGTTTTTCTAAGTCATCGTATATGCTCATGATTCTAATTGTTTGAGTTTTGATTTATGTTTTGGGAAACCTTTCATTTAGTAATACTCGCTAGGATAATCCAAAACGACAGCCTTTCCTGCAGGTGTATAAATATTCACCTCGTAAGACTCATAGCGCCAAGGATTGTCGTTGTCATATAAATCAGGCATGATAAGAAGAAGAGAATCTGTCTGCGAATAGTTCAATTTCATTTTCTCGGCATTAAGCCTTGCTGCATATTCACCTTTTCCTCCGCTAAGTTTTTCTATTTCCATTCTATAATCTACCAAGGTACTATCTTCATAAACATTGATCTCGGGAGCAATAAATACTTTTCGTTTGGCAATATCCTCACCTTTATAAAATATCATTGACATATTCGGCAATGGCTCTGCATCCTGATACTCATCACCCAGCCTGACATATAATGTATCGGATGACGATTTTATATCGACAATCTCTTCTACTGTCTCACCATATTGACGTTGATAAACCGTACTAAAACCTTTGGACCCAAGATAAACAAAAGACCCTGCCCACAATAGCGCACCCATCAGAAAATAGATCAGAGTACCTGTTGTAAAATCGGAACGGCGGAATAGTTTTATCAACAGACACAATAACCCTAAAACCGGAAGAAACAGTGACAAAGCAAGCGCAACTTTCGCATAAACAGTATTATATCCCGTAAGGATCAAATAATTTGTCAATCCTAAAACATTTTCATCAAGACACAACCACACAAATACAACAACAAGCGCCACAGCAGCAACAGCAACAGAGAAAATAACGACACCCAGTATTACATTTATCAACACCTTGAAGAAGTTAGCTGCTCCGCTACCTCTGTATGCTCTGTTTACAGGTTGCGATCTGTCCTCAATATTTTCTATCGAGAGGTCTTTTCCTCCCATTGCCAGCTTCTGATTGAAAGTTTTAGCCGCAGGCATTACAAGCCACAATACTCCATAAATAAACACCACGACCATACACGACGGTGTATCGAGCAAAGAGAAAAACAGAATGAAGAAAAGCCCTACGAACAACAGACGAACCAAAGTAACGTCGATTCGGAAATAGTGCCCTAAACCACTACAAACTCCACCAATCACCTTATCATTAAGGTCCCGAAACAATCTTCTCTTGCGAAAAGAGTCTTCTTCCTGATACGCAGTAGCTTCCTTTGGATGAGAAGTTTCGCCCGAACCGGCATCTCCAAAATCCTTGGGATTACCCATAATTTTCATAATCTCTTCTGCATCCTCCAACGAGACTACACTCTCTGCATTTTCCATTCTCATTTGCAACAGCTCGCTCATTCGGAACTCTATATCTGCTATAATTTCTTCCGACTCGGCACTTCCCCGAAAATGATTCTTCAACGATTCCAAATAACCATTCAGCAGACTATAAGCGTCTTCTTCCAGACTGAATGCAAAACCTCCTATACTAACTTTGACTGTAGGTTTCATATCTTTATTTTTTTATTTGTTTCTTATATTATCTATCACCCTTACCAAGTCTGCCCACGCTACATCAAGCTCTTCAAGCACAGCTCGTCCTCTGTCTGTTATCTCGTAATATTTACGAGGTGGCCCTTGTGTAGACTCTTCCCAACGATAGCTCAACAATCCTTGATTCTTCTGACGGGTCAGCAGTGGGTACAGTGTTCCCTCAACCACTATCATCTCCGATTCCTTCAGTTCGTTTATAATCACCGATGCATATGCATCTCCCTTCGACAAAATGCTGAGAATACAGTATTCAAGTATTCCTTTTCGCATTTGAGCTTTTATATTATCTACATTAATTGGTTCCATATCTTAACGTTGCTTGTGTTCGTTTTTAAATTTTCTAATATTATCGGCCGTAGGAGCATAACCATACATCCTCATCTTGTCCAGAATCGAACGAGTTTTAGGTATTACCAACCACAACACTACATACACGAAGAAGGTAACTCCATAAAAAATCAAAGAAAAGACTGCTAAAATCCGAATCAGGGTTACATCGATACCAAAATATGCGCTGATACCGCTACATACCCCTCCGATCATTTTATTGTCCGTATCCCTATACCACTTCTTCTTCCCTATTGTATAACCATCCTCGTCTTTATAACCACCCTCAGCAGTTGCTTCATGCAACGGCTCAGCCGAAGATTCTTCTACCTCACCCAGCAGATCAATTACAGTTTGCACGATAGTCGTATCAATCACCTGATTGGCATACTTCCTTTCCTTCTGGAATATTTCAGCCACACGTGCTTCTACATCTTCCATTATTTCTTTCGCTTCATTTTTATCTGTAATCGTATTCTCGAATCGTTGTAAATAACCTTGCAAACGATTGTAGGCATCCTCTTCCATTATGAAGTTTACCCCTCCTACGCTGACGTCTATCACTTTTTTCATAATCTATATTATTTTATACTATGTTGTTTGCATTACAAACATACAAAATAAAATCAGTACCATGCAATACAAAGTACCATGAAATATTTTATTCTATCTCATGCAAAGTATTCAAATAATTAAAATACAATATATTACACACAACAGACAAATTTAATATTTAACCATTATTAACATAAAGAACTGACTAATGACCTGCAAAATATCATCCGATAGTGGTACTTTTATATAGTTAGAGCCACCGAAACAGATTTAGTTATACCTTAAGAATATGAGAAATACAAGAACCTGCTACTTTATACTTATCATTAGCTTAGTGTCCCTGCCTATAGCATGCCCCAAAGCCCAGACAACTAATTCCGGAACACAAAAAAGCAACATTAACAAAGAACAATTCATAAAAGAAAACATTGAATTTGCTGCTGCTCAAACAGAGTTGATGCTCCAACGAGCAGGAAAGCCCACAACTAAGAACTACCCTCATTCGATGAAGAACGACAGCACCATACAGTTTACAAACATTACGGGATGGACTTCGGGCTTTTTCCCCGGTACATTATGGCATCTGTACGAACTTACAAAGGAAGACAAATGGAAAACTGCTGCAGAGGAATGGACTAATTCGCTAGAAAAGCTGAGGGACTTTACCGATCATCACGATCTGGGCTTCATGGTATATTGCAGCTACGGAAATGCAGATCGATTAGCACCCAAGCCTGAGTATAAGGATATATTGCTTAAGAGTGCGCATTCACTATCAACCAGATTTAATAAAGAAACGGGTGTCATTAAATCATGGAATGCCTTTAAGCCTTGGACAGATTCTATCGTCTATACCTATCCGGTGATCATAGATAATATGATGAATCTGGAAATGCTTTTCTACGCGTCAAAGACATCAGAGAATAAAGATTTTTACAATATCGCAGTCGAACATTCTGACAACACTTTGAAGAATCATTTCAGAGACGATTTCAGTACCTATCATGTAGTTTCTTACAACTCGGACGGAACTATCCTGAGCAAAAACACTGCGCAAGGATACAGCGACAATTCCACATGGGCACGAGGACAAGCGTGGGCGATATATGGTTATACAATGACATACCGCGAGACAAAAGACCTACGCTATCTAGAAGCTGCCACCAAAGCCGCCGACTACTACATAGAAAGGCTCCCCGAAGATCTCATCCCCTACTGGGACTTTAATGTGGGCATGGATGGTTATACTCCGGGTGAGCGTTCGTATGCCAGCAAGTTTAAAGAAAAGCTGCGGGATGCTTCTGCTGCCGCAATTACCTGCTCTGCCCTATTCGAACTGGGTGAATTGTCTGATAATCCTTCTTATACCGAAAAAGCAATAGATATGCTATACACCCTTGCATCACCCGAATACCGAGCCAAACTTGGCGAAAACGTCAACTTTATTATTAGACATTGCGTGGGAAGCATACCTCACAAGTCTGAGATAGACAAACCTTTGGTCTACGCCGATTATTATTTTCTGGAAGCATTGATAAGGTATAAAAACATGAAGTAAAGCTATACTTTGGAGTAGTGCTGCGCAAAGAATAATACTTACCCTAAAATTACTACCTTTGTAGCCGAAAAAAAAAATTGGCATACATTACACAATGAAGCAGCATAAGAAGAAATGGTATGACTCGAAAGGCTGGGCACTAATGCCTCTGGCAGTCTTTTTCATCCTTTATGTAATTACTTTTATTGCAACAGGAGACTTGTATCAGATGCCCGTCTCTGTCGCATTCATGACAGCGTCTATTGTCGCTATTCTCTATTCTAAAGGGGGAAAGCTAAGCAACCGTGTTTCTCAGTTCTGCAAGGGAGCAGCCAACGAAACCATCATGCTGATGGTCATTATTTTCATTTTAGCAGGAGCTTTTGCCGGAACAGCCAAGGCGATGGGTGCTGTGGATGCTACCGTAAATATGATTCTGTACCTTTTGCCTCAGAATACTATTTTGGCAAGTATCTTCGTGGCAGGGTGCTTTATATCCATGGCAATGGGAACTTCGACGGGCACAATTGCTGCACTTGCTCCTATTGCCGTAGGAGTTGCCTCACAGACCGGAATAGATATGCCGTTGCTTCTGGGTATTGTGGTAGGAGGCGCTATGTTTGGCGACAATCTTTCTTTTATATCCGACACCACCATTGTTGCTACCCGCACACAAGGGTGTGAAATGCAAGACAAGTTTAAGGTAAATATTCGGATTGTACTCCCGGTTATTTTTATCGTACTGGGTATTTATCTGTATCAAGGATTACAACTTCCTCCAAGTCTATATCAAGTAAAGGCTGAAGATGTGGAGTGGCTCAAAGTATTACCCTATTTGGTTGTACTGATAGCCGCACTATCGGGAATAAATGTTATCCTTGTTTTGGCAATAGGTGTTTTCCTTTCGGGAATTGTGGGTCTGTGTTTCGATGGCTTCGGCGTATGGGATTGGACAGCAGCGATGAGTTCAGGCATAGTCAACGATATGGGTGAACTGATCATCGTCTCACTCATGGCTGGCGGGATGTTCGAACTGATACGATTCAACGGTGGCATCGACTGGTTGATACAGAAAATGACAAAGAATATCCGCTCGAAGCGTTCTGCCGAATTTTCTATTGCCGGACTAATATCCTTTACCAACGTTTGTACTGCAAACAACACAATTGCCCTTATCATATGCGGACCAATAGCGAAAAATATAAGTGACAAGTTTGATCTGGACAACCGAAAAGTAGCCAGTTTGCTAGACACCTTCTCGTGTTTTGTTCAAGGAATAATTCCATACGGAGCACAACTATTGATTGCTGCCGGATTGGCACAGGTTAGTGCAATAGAGATTGTTCCACACCTCTACTACCCGTTTTTGATAGGAATCGCGGCAATACTATCAATTGTATTTCGCTACCCAAGAAAGTACGCTTAATTAGATTATACTACGATAGTGGATTGATTAACTTTTCGAGGGCATCGATATGCTCCTTAAATAGCTTTTCGCCTAATGGAGTTACTGTATATGATGTATTGGGTTTCCTGCCCAAAAACTGCTTCTTAACTTCTATCACAGCTTCTTTTTCGAGTGCTTTCAAGTGACTTGCCAGATTACCGTCTGTTACGTCCAGCAGCTGTTTTATCATATTAAAGTCGACACTCTCGTTCACCATCAATATAGACATTATCCCCAGGCGCACTCGGCTATCAAATACCTTATTAAGTCCTGATATAATATCTTTCATTTTAATTCTCTTTTGTTGATTTCACATCATACTTATAGTACATCACTATACCATACACAATATGCAAAACACCGAAACCGATTGCCCAGAACACTAGACTATATTCATCTACAACCAGAGCGACAAGACCTAATAAGATCTCACAGATGCCTAGTTTTTTCACATCCTTGTAGGTACGGGCTCCGGCATGTATAAGACTGATACCATAAAATATCAGCATAAACGGAGCAATCAGATAACTCAAGCCTTTGTATATAAAGATAAGGCAGATAATACCACCTATAGCCATAGGAATACTCAGATCGATAAAAATCTGTTTTGTCACTGGTTGCCACAATGTGGAGTTATTCTTACGAGCTTTTCTTGATGAAAAATAAATACCAAAAAGTCCTGCTCCTACAACAATAAGAACAGCAACGATTACCAAATCATACAACAAGGAATTTGTTAGCGTAAATTTCCCTTCCAAAATCAGATAAGCAACCCATGCACCAACCAATGCTATACATCCTGCCGAAATGCCAGAAAGCCCGCTCAACGACAAGAACTTGCTCGAACGCTCCATCATGAAACGTATGTGTTTTATATCTTCCAGATTCTTTTCCATATCATCATACTTTGAATAACAAAGTAAGCAGTAATATTTAGATTATACAACAGCTACAGATTCTTTTTACTTTAAAAATTCTTCTCCTTTTAGCTGCTACTTAATATATACCAACAATATTTTGGTATTGTTCACAATCAAACAAATCCCAGTATAACACACTAATATAAAGCCGAATAAACAAAACCACCCACTTACATTTTTAACATTACGAAGATCGACCTATAGCAAGTTTAAGCAATTTGTGTATTTTTACCAGCCAAAACAATATTTATTATGAAAAAGATTTTGACAATAGCAATCGCACTCCTGATGGGTGGTGTCGCATATACATACGCGCAAGGCGATACTGAGATAAAATACGACAGTCTGGCTAACTTCGTTGGTAAAAACGCCAAGGCATATAACGGGCAGGAACTTTACCTGAAAGGCTTAAGTAAGTCTTCGCACTCTTTTGGTTATAGCGGTTTTATCCTCAACTACAAGGAAGATAATGATATAATGAATGAGGAGAAAAACATTTACAAACCAAATAACAACTATAATTCACGATACGAAGACTTGGTAAGTAAATACTTCCATGTTTTGGATGTGATAGAGCACCCAAAAGTGAATGAGGCTGAAGAGTACCAAGATATTTTTTATCTAAAGTTGCAAGAATTATCTTCTAGCGACATTGTTTATTACAGATACGATACGAAAGCTGAATTTACTTTCCCATTTGTGGTCAGAGGTTATCTGGAGAAACAAAAAGAGTTGCTACATGGCAGGAAATACGTTGTTTCGGACAATGTACTTAAAGCATCGCGCAATATAGTCACGGGAACGGCTCTGGTTTTTCAGTCGGGCGAACAATGGGAATGCATAGATGTAACTATTGATAATAAAGAAAATGCAATCGCCGTTGTACTGAAAAACAAACAGGGGCTCAGAACTTCTATCCCTATCTCTCATTTGGAAGAAACAGAAGGAATGAGAAAAGTATTTACTGCAGAAGAAGCTACTGCATTGACAAAAAAGTATAACTCTAACAACTTCCGTCGGATATTGCAAAACAAGATTCGCACTGGCATGACTAAAGACATGACCATGCTGGCTTGGGGAAAGCCCACGGAAATAGAAAAAGAAGGTAAAAACGAAGTATGGGTATATCCTATGGGAAAACTTACCTTTAGCGGAGATAAGATTATCAAATCAAATTGATTGAGATTTAAAGGCAAAAGAAATACCGCCTTACAAACAGTTGTTCGTAAGGCGGTATTATTATTTAAAAACTCACTAAACCTTATTCTTTTCCAGTAGCTACTATTGTAATTTGAAGTTCGATAAAGTCGCTTACAATATTTTCTTTCAAGTCAGAGAAAATTGATTTCGAACCATATTGCACTCCCCATTGTGTACGATCTATTGTAAATGGTACTGTCACAGCTTTGTACACATTTCCTTCTTTCGTAATCTTCGCTCCGAATGTAATATTCTTTTCAGCATCTTTCATTTTGAAGTTTCCGCTTACCATATGTGTAACACTATCTGTCGCAACCTCGGCAGGAACAATTTTAGTTACAGCAAATGAACTTTCCGGATATTTAGCTACATCGAAGAAATCTTCACTCTTAAGGTGATTTACCAACATCTCGTTCATTTCTTTTTGAGTCAGATCGTTATTTACAATCGAGTTCATATCTACAACAAACGAGCCTGATACAACTTCTTCTCCATTTACAGCTAAGCTTCCACTCTTCAACGAGATTGTACCATCATGCTCTCCTCCTACTTTAGATCCTTTCCAGTAGATAGACGAAGCCTGAGTATCCACTACCAATTCTTGACCTTCTCCCGAAGCTGCTTTCTCAGCATCTGTTCCGTCAACTTTATTTTTAGGTGTATTTCCTCCGCAAGAAAACATTAACATAGCTGCGGATAACATCATTAAATACTTTTTCATAATTTTTTATCGTTTCTAGTTTTATATTGTTTATTTACGATTCTATAACAATGATTGCATTCATTTTGTTTAATTATTAATTCATTAATGTTTTTATATCTATTTATTTAAAAATTTATAGATTTGTGCACTATTACAAAATACGATCTATGGTAAATTTAGAATGGTATAGAACTTTTAAGGCTATATATCAATATGGGACCCTGACCAGAGCTGCACAAGAACTCATGATATCTCAGCCGAATGTGAGTATACAACTAGCTTCTCTTGAGAGTTATATCGGGCAACAATTATTTATAAGAATGCCCCGAAAGATGATGCCAACCGAGTACGGGAAGATGCTCTATACACAGATCGTAGAATCGATGGACAATCTGGAACGGGTAGAGTCCGAATTTAAAAGAACGGTAGTCAACAAGGCTCCCAGCATACAGTTGGGAACTCCATCCGAGGTATTCAACAACTACCTGGCCGAACATATGGGATCACATCCCGATCTGTTATTAAATGTAGAATACGGACTGGCCGACGTACTGATAGAAAAATTATTGAATCACGAGCTCGACGTGGCCATCATCACCAAGAAGAATAAGCAGGAAGATTCTATCACCTACGAGCCTTTGTTCACCGAATCGTTTATGGTTGTTTGCAATCCAAATCTCGATACAAGCGAATTTGACAAACTTGCAACAGAGGACAATATTACCAAAATAGAACAATGGCTCAAGAAACGACATTGGTTTGCATACAGTAGCGATCTGGCTTTGATCAGAAGGTTTTGGAGAGAAAATTTCAAGAAAAGACCTATCCTGAAACTACAGGCTACAATACCCGACAATGATGCTATCTTGAAAGCTGTAGCCAATAGCGACCGGCTGGCTATTACATCCGACCTTATTGCAGGAAGACAGTTACAAAAAGGTTTGATCAAAGTATTATGGAAGGGAAATAGCCCAGCAACCAACACCATCTATCTTGCATACGACAAGAACAGAACTCAGCCTCACTATATAGACAAAGTAAGGACTTTCATAAAGATGTATATCGACACTGTAAAATGATTTTCATACTTTTGTAGTAAGTAAAACTAGCATATCGTTATCATGAAATACTATTATATCCTCCCATTTCCACTTTTGTTATTCACATCTTGTACTTCTAGAATAATGGAGATCGGCTTTGCAGGCATCATCGCTCTTTTTGTTTTGATGTTTATCCTCTTTGGGCTAATGTTTTTCCTCATTGCCAGAAGGAAGAAAAAAGGTGAGAAAAGCCTCGTAAAATTCAACAATGATATAGCCATAGCTCTAAGTAAGTTTGACACAGCAGAACAAAAGATCAACATGCTAAATATGCTCATTGCCAGAATAGAGGATGACGAAAAATATAAAAAAGACGAGGACTGGCAGAAAAAGGTGTTGGCTAAAGCCCATATGCATCTGGCTACAATACATTACCGTAGCGGTGACGAGATACAAACCCTTAACTCGTGTACGAAAGTGATAGAACTGGACGATACGGATGGTATGGTATTTTACAATCGTGGTTCTATCTATAGCAACAGAGGGATGTATGAAAAAGCCCTGCAAGATCTGGATAAAACCATTGAACTAATTCCCGACTTTGCCAGCGCATATAACAATCGCGGACTGGTGCACGAAAAACTGGAGCATTACGAAGAGGCAATCGAAGATTTTGACAAAGCCATCGAACTGGAAGGCTCACCCATAGCTTACTTCAACAGAGGCAATACTTATTACGAAATGGAACGTTACCAAGAGGCATTGGAAAGCTACGAAAGTTCTTTTGAACTGATCGAAAATGCTTCCGACTCTGAATTAAAAGAAGAACTAGAAATAAGTGTCAAAGCTACAAAAGAGAAGTTGACTGATAGCGAGAAGTAAAAAACTCTTTTTTGCAACTTTCAAATACTCTTCTTTATCCTTTCTGTCTGCTCCAACAGGTTACGATAGATAGGATGTTGTCGCAAGATATAATCATTACCCACTATTATCAATTGTTCTCTGGCACGAGTCAGAGCAACATTCAGCTTACGATCGACAGTTTTTTCTCTGTTCAGATTACAAAAAGCATAGAGCTGATAGGGTTTATTGAAACAGAAAGAGAGGATAATCGTATCTCGTTGACTACCTTGAAAGCGTTCGACCGTATCGATCATTATTTTTTCAAATTCGGGAACTCCTGCTTCTTCTAGCTTGTGTTTTATTGTTGCTATCTGATTGCGATAAGGGGTTATTATTCCTAACGACTTTTGCGGATCAAACACTTTTCCGTTTTTATTATAAACTTCTATCTGCGCTTTGACCAGAGCAACCACAGTATCCGCTTCTTCATTATTTATTTTGTCCGACACATTCGTATAATCGGCATTCCTTACCGGAATAAATCGGACACGAGACGTCGCAACCATTTGTTGCAATCTGTCTGCCTCATCAAAAGCCACAAAATCCAACTGCTCTGACTGCCTTTCAGTTGCCACTTTCAGCTCGCCGTCATAAAATATATCATTCACCAAGCGGGCTATATCTTTGTGCATACGTCCGTGATAGGTCAATGTATCATATGCATGTGTCCACTTGTTTTGTTGGCAAATACGGAACAGACGCTCGAACAACGATTCTCTGCAATCATATAATTCTATCCCATTCAGATTAGACTCAGTTACCTTAGATTTTGTTTCGTCTTGCAACGTAATTGTTGACAGCTGCTTATGGTCGCCAATCATTATAAATTTGTCGAAGTGAGGAAGTAGTCCCACTATCTGAGGTTCTAATATCTGCGATGCCTCATCGATGATAGCTACATTAAACTTTTTCAGTTCAAACAATTCCGGCTTACCTACTATAGAAGCCAGTGTCCCTACAAAGATGCGGGTATCTTTTATAAATTGCAGCAAGTCTCTCCTACTCTCCACATTGCCCGAAAGGTTTTGTAACAAGCGATGACGAGAAGCTTCTCCACACGAGAGTTCGGAGCCGATGCGGATATACTTATCGCATCTAGTTTCCTCTTCTCCGAAGGCTGCACTTATAGCACTGCAAAGTTCATCAACAGCCCTGTTGGTATAAGCCATTACCAAAATATTGGCTTTTTCATCCGAGTAAAAACGCTCTATAAGTTGTTTTGCAAAAATTGAAGTTTTGCCCGTTCCCGGAGGACCAACTATGAGAAAATAATCATCAGCGGCAGTGGCTTTATCTATTACCTGCTTTTGTTTTTCTTCTTTGGTTTCTGCTTCCTCTTGTATTGAGGGCAACGAAGATAGTGGCTCTCGCAAGCCTAATATCAATTCTTTTTTATCTACCGAAGCGGAAAGAAAAGCAAACAAACTCTTGAACATGGCATTATATCCATGATCCAGTTTGTCGTGCTCTACAGCCCAATATTTATATCTATCAAAGAACTGTTTATTCCGCTGTTTATACCTGAATCGAAGGACAACCTGATTGGCAGAAACCTCTACAACCGTTCCTTTCAGTATCTGATTGGTCAACACCGAATCATCTTCCAATTGGCGAGGATAGAGAATACAAATTTCTCCCTCTCTGAAGTTTACACATTCCAGTGTGTCTTTTCGGTCGAAGTAAATAACCATTCCTCTCCCGCTATCGTCAATCTGGCGAATGCTTAGATTCTCTATCAACTCCAAGGCTTCTTTCCGTTCGGCAAAAGCAGTATTCCACAAGGCTGAAATACTCATCGACGAATCGTAACTTTCATCCCCCGTCTTCTGCAAATACAACTCCCTGCTGATAAAACTTACATAGCGGTAAAAGTAAGCTTTCTCTAGTGATGTAGCCGAATCAAGCACTTTTTTTATAGCGACTAGCTTATCTGTAAAGAACTGGGGCACTCGCCCATAGTTGTCAAAATTGAATAGTTGGTCAAAAATAGTTTCTACAGCCACTACATCCCCTGCATACAAATTGCGTTCGACAGCAACAATCAGATTGCGCGTGTTGATAATTTCTTTTTCCAGACGCTGAAAACCTGCTGAATAACGGAGGTTCTCGCCTTTATTTTCTGCCGATGAATAGAGTATATATGGATAAATATGCCTGATATTGGTATTGAATACTGTCTGAATCATCAGCCGATAAACGGCCGTTTGCGTCACATGGTTAGACGCTATCCTAGTAGCATCATCCTGAGGAAAAGGTGTCTTACCCGATTTTAACTCAATGATACGGCTGTCTTGTCTTTCGTCACTAGGCAACTGCAACAAGTCGAGTCGTCCCTGAAAACCATATTTTTCACAAAAGAACGATGGTTCTAAAAGACACAAGGACGCATCAAAATTATTGACTTGCAAGTCGTTCTGTACCACTCTCTTGATATTCCGAAACTGACTTTCAGTCTTCGTCATAAATTCTTTAAAGTCCGAATTTTCGGCGATATCTGCACACGAAGCGTATTCGAATGGCATAAACTGAAACGATTTCATAAAAACCTCCTTGAAAGTAAGGTTATCTATATCGTCTGCATAAATCAATTCATCGAGAAAAAAATTAGCCAGATTTCCCAGCAAAATATGCTTGCTGCTTGTATTTGGTTCCAGCTTGCGACGGAGATAATGATAATGCGAGCTTCCGTAGGACTGAAAACACTCGGCAATAGACGATGCATCGATCAGATAATCGGGTTCTAAAACGACTATTTTAGGAACAAAAACACCCTCTTTGCCGACCTTTACATCTATAAGGTTCAACTGTGCGCCTTGCCACAAGTGATGCACTGTATCGTTGAAGGCACTATTCACATCCTCAACATTATACTTTACTTTTATCTCCTCGTCGGGAAACAGCTCGCAACGACAAAGGATAAGTTCTTTCTCCTTATCGACCTCCTCTACCTCGACACGTATCTTTTCCCAAAAGAGCGAATCAGACTTAGGTAAAGCTTCTTCATTTGGTAGCTCTTTCGATTGGTCTCCTTTTAGGAAAAAGAAGAACCCCTCCAGCACATCTTTTGCACGCTGATACTGATCTGGAGAAACAAGATTCTGTTCGTTTCGCAACAAGAATGCTGCTTTTATTCGCACATTTTGCAGCTGCCATTCCATAGCTTTTGGCAAATCGTATTGCTGGGCTATGAAGACAATGCGCGAAAATAAAGAAGGAAACTGCAAAGAGTCACCTTCTGTGAGTTCTTTGCAGCTTCGCTCTAATATCCGTTTCAAACGGATGTATTTATTTCGTAATGATAAGTTTGACTGATCTATAGACTGTATCTCGAAAAGATAGTCAGAGATAATTTTATCATCAACAGACATATTTATCTGCGACCTCCTATCAATAAGTCTAAACTATTTTCGAGGGTTACATCGAATGGTAAGCTCTGATTGATTGGATATCCTCTATGGTCATACAATTCTCCATAGATATGAAGTTGTGCTCTACCATTAGCCAATAGCTTGTCAGTGAATCGATACATAAAATTACGTAAATTAGGATCATATCCACCATCAATATATGCTTCACCTCTATAATCTACTCTCAATGTTGCTTTATAACGACCGATACCATTTGACTCTAAATAAACATCAATTTGGTCACCTTCTCTAAAAGATTTTTTACTATAAATAGTTAACCAACTATTATATATATCAAAATCATTTAAGTAATCAATGCGAGCATCATAACCTCTTATATCTGTATCATAAAGATCAACCAAAAGGCTGAAAGTGCCTCTATTGTCTGTATATGGAGGGACTTCAAATTCAGATGTACTAAATCCATAATCTCCTCTAAACCAATCATCTGTTTCACAAGATGTAAACGAGAATAAAGTAAATACAGCTAAGAGAGTAGCTAAAAGTTTATTTTTATAATTTTTCATACTATTCATTTTTTATAAGTGCAAAGGTATAATTAATTTAGTTTATAATCTATATGACTAAAAATTTCTGCATTTGTAACATCAGACCCCGAAGATATAGAAAAAATTTATAAACAATATCCCTCTATTTATCAAAATGAACTATTACCTTTGTCCCAAGTCTTAGGGGTGCCTTAATATAACGGGCTGAGATCACACCCATTAAACCTGATCCGGGTAATGCCGGCGTAGGGAAAAGAAATTATGCAAATCGCGCGCAAGCATATATTTTCATTTCGGGAAATTTCTTATCAAAAACCCCTTTTTTGTTTAACAACTGTATAATGACCATTGTTTGTCATTGTACGAAATAGTTTATTACTTAAATGAAAAAGGTTTTATTCACAATCCTTATTACATTGTTCTACTGTACGGCAATGTATTCTCAACACAAGGCTGACAGCCTTAAATTGGTCAAACTCGAAGAAGTAACCGTTTCGGCTACACGTGCTACAAGCAAGGCTCCGATAGCCTACTCCAATCTGAGCGAAGCTGATCTTAAAAAAGAAAACGCAGCTAAAAACATTCCATCTATTTTACAAACATTACCTTCGGTCGTTGCTTATACCGAGGGCGGGACAGGCATAGGGAACACCAGCTTCAGAATAAGGGGCACAGATGCTAACCGTATCAATATTACGCTAAACGGAATGCCACTCAACAATCCGGAAACTCAGGAAGTATATTGGGTCAATCTGCCCGACTTATCTAACTCGCTGCAGAGCATCCAAATACAGCGGGGAGTAGGAACAACCACAAACGGTAGTGCCTCGTTTGGGGGAAGCATATCGATGCAAACCGTTCACAGCAAACCTAAAGCCTATGCAGACATATCAACAGCATACGGACAATACAATACGCTATCGCTATCTGCGGCGGCAGGTACGGGTATCTTAAAGAATGGCTTATCGGTTGATGCTCGCTATTCGTATATCAATAGCGACGGATATATTCGCAATGGCAAAGTAGATCATAAAAATCTGTATGCTGCACTGTCCCATTATACCGACCGACAGTTGATCCGTCTCATCTACATGAATGGTATTCAGCATACGGGCATTACATGGGAAGGAATCGATCCTGAAATGGTCTCTAAAAACAGACGGTACAATCCGGCAGGGGAATACATTGACGATAATGGTAACGTAGCTTATTACGACAACGAAACGGATAATTACTACTCGAATATAGGGCAACTTCTATATACATGTTATTTGAGCAATTCTCTGACTTTAAATGCAAACTTAAGTTACAATCATGGTTACGGCTATTATGAGAACTACAAGGCGGATGAAAAATTAAAGAAATATGGTTTAGAAAATCAAATCGTAGACGGCACATCGTACAAAAAGACTGACCTCATCCGTCGAAAGTTAATGATGAACCACCTTTATGCCGGCAACTTTAACTTAAAGTATGAGAAAGAGAAATTAGCTTTAACCCTTGGCGGTATGTACAGCTATTTTGACGGAAATCATTATGGACATATTCTTTGGGCTAAATACAATCAAAATATTCCAGAGGGCTTGGAGTGGTATCGGAACGAATCTGACAAAAAGGATATGAATGTATTTGTCAAAGCCGAATTCAGACCTATCACCAATCTGTCCTTTTTCGCCGAGGTTCAGAACAGATACATCGACTACCGTATGAAAGGAATGGATGACGACTTGATGGATCTCTCAAACAAAAATTACTACAACTTTGTAAACCCTACCATCGGTGCATCTTTGCGCTTTGCAAAAAACAATGAGCTATACGCTTCGTTCGGCATCTCTAATCGTGAGCCTTTGCGTGCCGACCTCAAAGAATCGCTAAAGGGCGGAGGTAGCAGAAATATAACATCCGAAAGACTGTATGACTACGAATTTGGCTACAAATATGCAAATTCGGTTGTAGCTTTCGGGGCTAACTTTTACTACATGAAGTACAAAGATCAGTTTATACAAACCGGCAAACTGAACGATACGGGATACAAACTACAAGAAAACGTACCCGATAGTTATCGCACTGGTATTGAGCTTACCCTTGCCTATACGCCAACTTACTGGCTTCGCTTTGATGGGAATCTGACGTTGAGCCAAAATAAGATTAAAAACTATACGGCATATTACACCATCTACGATCCCGAAACATGGGATCCTATCTTTCCGTATGAGCAAGCCACCAAGTTTTTCGAAAAGACAGATATTTCATTCTCTCCCAACACTGTTGGAAGCTTTACACTCACATTCTCTCCTTTCGAAAAAGAAGATATTAGCTTTGCTTTTGTAAACAAATACATCGGTAAAATGTATTACGACAATACATCCAATCCTGAGAATCGTTTATCAGATTACTTCATTTCTGATTTTGTAGCATCCTACACACTCGGTCTTAAAAAAGCGGGCAAGATGGATTTTCGGTTCTTCATCAACAACTTGGCAAGCATCAAGTACAATGCCAATGCATGGATAGACACCTACACTTTCCCCGATGGCAATCAGGATGTGTACAGAGGTTTATACCCTCAAGCTGGTGCAAACCTGATGGGACAGATAAGATATAGATTTTAAAAATCAAATGGATGGAGTGTCCCTTTAGCCATATAAACGGCACTCCGTTCAATTTATAAGAATATAGATAGCATGGACAGTTTTTTATTATTTATCGAAGACAATTGGGTTAGTATTGCAGGAGCAATAATTGGGTTGATATACCTGTTTCTTGAATACAAAGCCAATGTTTGGATGTGGGCAGCGAGCATTGTTATGGCTATGTTCTATGTTGCTATATTCTACAAGACCGAGCTATACGCCAGCATGTCTATCTATATCTATTTCTTCGGAGCCTCTATCTATGGCTGGATCAAGTGGATTACCAGTAACAGAAATACGGACACTGGCGACGAAATAATCTCTAATACTCCTCGTCGCTATGCCCCTTACATTCTATCAGCCCTAGTCGCTACAGGTTTCCTCATATATCTGTTATTGATTACATTGCAACTAACCGACAACCCTATATACATTTCGATAGGCGACAGTTTAACAACCTCTCTCAACATTGTAGCCCTATGGATGATTTCTCGCAAATGGGCGCAGCAATGGTTACTACTCATCCCCGCAAATGCTATTTCCAGTATTTTGCTATTCTTTCAAGGCGATCCTCTCTCTGCTATTTTATTTGTCATATTCTTCGTTGTATCTATACTAGGCTATAGAAAATGGCGAAAATTGACAAAGACCAATCAATAATCCTCACCAAAAGTGTAAAGTAATCACATTTAAAACAATAAGTTCTGTGTATTTATAAATAAATACTATTATCTTTACATTCTTAACAAGCGAAACAGAGAGACATATTAATAAATGAGGATTTTCCAAATCATAACGGTTTCCGAATATGGAGGAGCACAAACTATAGTCGCCAACTTGATTAAAAGCCTAAGCCCGGAACATGAACTCTTCGTTTTATATGGAGGTGATGGAAAAGCTTGGGAAAACCTTGACGTAAAATTTACAAAAATAAAGCTCAACGACCATCGCAAAGAGGTTACATGGAAAGACCTGGGTCTGTTGTTTAAGCTTATTTATTTTCGTTTTAAGTATAAGCCCGACGTAGTTCATTTACACTCATCAAAAATGGGGGTATTAGGACGTATTGCCTTTAGTCGGAAGAGTACAGTATATACTGTGCATGGTTTCGATTCTATACGAAAAGCATTCCGGAAATTCTTAATTGTAGAAAAATTTCTTAAGAAAAAAGTATTCCGTATAGTTGGTGTCAGCCAGTACGACGTTGACATGATGAAAGAGGAAGGCATCACCAACAAAGTAGTGCGGGTATACAATGGAGTTACCGACTATTACAAGAAAGATATAAAAAGGGTGGATGATACTCTCTCTTGGGAATTTGAACGTTTAAAAACTCAATTTCCGAAAACAATTGTATGCATTTCTCGCATATCGAAACAGAAAAAATTCGATTTATTTTTGGATATAGCTCGACAAATGCCCGAATATGCTTTTGTATGGATAGGAAATAAACAACCGATGGAAAATCTTCCGGCAAACGTATTTTGCTTAGGAGAGACACACTCGGCTTACTATTACTTCAAATATGCAGACTTATTTATCCTACCGTCCAACTACGAAGGGTTGCCGATGTCGCTACTCGAAGCCCTTTCGTATGGTATTCCGGTTGTAGCTTCCGCAGTTGGGGGAATCACAGAGGTATTGGATGGCAAAAACGGATATGCTGTAGAAAATAACATTGACGATTTCACGAACAAAATAGAAAGTATATTGTCAAACGAAACCGTCTATATGTCTATGTCGGAGCATGCACGACAATCATATCTTGCAAACTTCACGTTCGAGAAAATGATCGACGGGTACAAATCTATATTCAACACAATCGAATCAAATAAGAAATGACTAAGCCTTTAGTATCTGTACTGATCCCTTGTTACAATGTAGAGAAGTATGTAAAAGATGCGATCAATTCAATTCTTACGCAGACGTATAGCAATCTTGAGATTATTGCAATAAACGATTGCTCTACCGATTCTACGGGAGATATACTACGTGAATTGGAAAAGCTGGACAACCGCATTACCGTTGTAGACAATCCCCAGAATCTGAAACTTATCCAGACACTCAATAAAGGAATTCTGCTATGCAATGGCGAATATATAGCCCGCATGGATGCAGACGATATAGCCTTACCTACACGCATCGAAAAAGAAGTAAGCTTCCTGGAAACTCATCGCGATCATGATATAGTAAGCACACAGTTTTACGCATTCAGATCCGAAAACCCTTCCAAGAAAGATCGCCATCACAGTCCCGTCCTTGATAAAGAACTGAGGGCATATATTCTATTTCGTTCAGGTATATGTCACCCGGCTGTGCTTATCCGCAAAAGAGTTTTTACCGAATTAGGATTAAAATTTGAAAGCGAATACCTTCATGTAGAGGATTATGCACTATGGTCTCAGGCTATATATAAAACGAAGATCGCAAACCTCGACGAACCGTTGCTTTTATACAGAGTACACGAATCTCAGGTTTCATCTCTGAATGAAGATCTTCAAACTGAGAATAAGAAAAAAGTTTTCAAAATACATTGCAAACAGCTAGGCTTCCCTACCGACGAAGATTTTATCAATGTATATGCTTCGGTAGCAGAGTGCGTTCCTCTTCATCCTACGTTTGAATATCTTAACAAGTGTGAAGAATTTATACTTCAACTTATCGACCTGAATAAGAGATCTCCTTTTTGTGACAAAGCTTACCTCCAACGAATGCTGTCTATTCATTGGTTACGCTTATGTGCAAACTCGCGCATAGGGCTGAAGGTTATAAATAGGCTAAAGGCTTCCCCGCTTTATATGGAAGAGAATTATACATCCAGAGATTTGGCTATTTTTTACACAAAGTGTACTTTTAAGCTTCGATACAAAAAGTCGCTTATTTACAAACTTGTGTTTAGATAATTCCGTATGCAAAAGATAAAAGAAACAATCCCAATGCTTCTGCCTATGATAGTCACATTCTATCATATATATCCTCAGGCACTGAATGTAGCTGGCTCCTCTTTTATTTTATTATCAGGACCTCTCGGACTGGCACTGTATGCCTATCATCGGTTTCCATTCAAAGAAGCGATACTATTACTTGCCGGACTGGCTATTATGTTTCTTACGTTTTATATGTCCGGATGGATCAACAACACCACTACCCATATGATGTTTGGTTACCCCAGAAGTCAGGTTGCGTGGTTCTTCTCTTCCTACTTGATAGTATTCCTCATTTTCGCTATACACAAAAGACCTACTATAAATACAGTCTTGCTCTATATATCGGCTGCAGTCGGACTACAAGCACTGATTGCTTTAGGGATGAATACCAATGAGGCTATACATGACTTTTTCTTCTCGCTTCAGATGCAGGTAGAATATACCGAAGCCATTATGGAAGAAGGAGGTAGTCAACGGGTTATGGGATATGGTATCGGCTTCTTCGGAGCAGGGGCTCTAAGTGGACTCGGACTTGTCACAATATCTTACCTATTGATACGAATGGATCTCAAACCAATCGGTTTCTTCTTGCTAGTTACAACTTATGTACTAATTTTCTATATCGGAGTATTTATGGCCAGAACTACCATTGTAGGGATGGCTGTAGGACTAGGACTTATAGGAATTCTATACCTCTGGGATAACAAGGCAAATATAAAACAAGCAAAAACATTCTTCCTTTCTTCCATATTCTTGATGATAGGTGGATATTTCTTCGTTATGGCCACTTTCCCTCACTTTGCTGATTGGGCTTTTGAGTTATTTATCAACTTTGTTGAAAGAGGAGAGCTTACAACCACTTCATCTCAAGGTCTGTCGGGAATGTTTAGAATACCCAAAGATGTACACACCATACTATACGGAACTGGATCAATGGACTTCCAAGGTACCGATGTTGGCTATTCGCGTATGATGTATTGGGTAGGAATACCCGGAGCTTTGTATTTTTACCTATATCAATTCTACATTGCTAAATTATCTTTCACCAAAGATTGGGGAATTAATTCCATATCAATAGCTATTTTCCTTTATGCTTTCATTTTAAATTTCAAAGGTTGGATTGACCTAAACCTTGTTTTATTTATAATTTTCTTCTATTTCATGTTTTACAAATATTATGTATATCTCCCTAAACAGGAGGCTTTGCAAAAAACAATAGGTGATATTAAAAGAGAAAAAAGGGCACTAAACAAAATGCGATGAAAGAAGGAATTATTTTAGCAGGAGGTTTTGGTACCAGACTACAATCTGTAGTAAACGATGTGCCCAAAAGCATGGCTGAAGTAGCAGGAAAACCATTTTTGGAACACCTCTTTAGTTATCTGACAAAGCAAGGCTTTGAACATATCATCTTGTCGTTAGGCTACAAGGCTGAGATCATTATAGACTGGATAGAAAGTAATCAACAGCCTTTCAAAGTATCCTATGTCATCGAGAATGAGCCTTTAGGAACTGGAGGTGGTATAAAATATGCCTTGCAAAAGAGCGAATCTGACAAGGTTTTTATCATAAACGGAGATACTTTCTTCGATGTCGATTGTTCTGCATTTCAGGCTTTTCATCAGACGGAGCAAGCTGATCTGTCGATAGCCCTGAAACCAATGACTGACTTTGACAGATACGGATCTGTTGCTCTCGATGGCGACAAACGTATAATAGCTTTCAGAGAGAAACAGCACTGCGAAAGCGGACTAATAAATGGAGGAATATACCTTTTCAATAAAGATATTTTTTCAAAGCTGAATCTTCCTGACAAATTTTCGTTCGAGAAAGACATCATGGAAGCTCATGTAAGTTCGTTGAGAATCTATGGTTTTGAACAAGACAATTATTTTATAGATATCGGTATCCCTAGCGATTTTGAAAAAGCTAACGTTGATTTTAAAACCGGAAATTTGAAATGAACGAATTGAGTCAATACAACTATCTTTTTCTCGACAGAGATGGTGTTATCAATGTAGAGAGACCAAATGATTATGTAAAAAACATTGCTGAATTCGTCTTCATCGAAGACTCGCTGAAAGCAATGGCGATACTTACTCAGAAGTTTGATCGTATCGTTGTTGTTACTAACCAACGGGGAATAGGCAAAAGCATTATGACAAACTCTGATCTGGAAATAATACATCAATATATGATCTCCGAAATAGAAAAAGCAGGGGGACGTATTGACAAGATATACTACTGCACCGATCTCAGCAACAGATCAATAAACAGAAAACCTAACGTAGGTATGGCATTTCAGGCTGTGGCCGATTTCCCGGAAGTAGATTTCACCAAGTCGGTTATGGTTGGCAATAGCTTTTCGGACATCCAATTTGGACAAAAACTGAGTATGCATACCATATTGGTAGGCGATAAATACAAAAAAGAACATAAAATACACAATAACATAAACGCTTATTACGAAAATCTGTATAAGTTTGCAGATTCGTTATAAGACTTATAAAACTCGCTGAGATATGCTTATAAGAAGTAAAGCACCATTTAGATTAGGACTTGCCGGGGGTGGAACAGACGTTTCTCCCTACTCCGACATATATGGAGGCTGCATACTGAATGCAACCATCAGCTTATATGCTTATGCTAACATAGAGCCCAGAAACGATAACAAGATTGTATTCCGAATACCTCAAACAAATGAAGAATACATCTTCGACTCGTCGCCAATGCTTCCTATATGTAACGACAAGGCCGACTTGATGAAAGGCATTTACAACCGCATTGTAAAAGACTTTGTAAAGAAGCCTCTTTCATTTACTCTGACCTGCGCCCTCGAAGTCCCTTTTGGGTCGGGTTTGGGCACCTCATCCACGCTGGCAGTAGCCATATTGGGAGCTTATGCCGAATGGCTGACTCTTCCTTTAGGAGAATATGATCTGGCTTATCTGGCTTATCTTATCGAACGTGTAGATCTGAAACAGGCAGGAGGTAAACAAGACCAATATGCGGCAGCTTTTGGCGGGTTCAACTTCATGGAATTTTATGCTGACGACAAAGTTATTGTCAATCCGTTGCGTATCAGAAATGATATTATCAACGAGTTATCTAACAATATGCTCCTGTACTATACAAACTCGAGCCGAAATTCGGGAGACATTATAGAAAAGCAACAAAAAAACGTAAAGGAGCAAAAAGCTAAATCAATAGAGGCTATGCACAAAATAAAAGCGCAGGCCTACGAAATAAAAGAAGCCATCCTCAAGAACGATCTTGATCAAATTGGTCATATTTTGCACGAAGGATGGACATACAAAAGAAATATGGCTGATGGCATAACAACTCCCCTCTTTGAGGAGATATACGAAACTGCCATCAATGCAGGATCGACGGGGGGTAAAATATCCGGAGCCGGAGGTGGAGGCTATGTATTCTTCTACTGCCCGGGCAATACCCGTTATGCTGTTGTTAAAGCATTAGAAAATTTAGGAGGCACAGTTCAACCCTATTCCTTCACTAAAAAAGGATTGGAAACCTGGCACACGAAATAAGTTAGATGGAGATTACAGTTCTTATACGTGTATATGATCGGATCGATGATTTGAAGTACAATCTTCAGATCATTCGTGATACGTGGAAAGATAACAATTACCATGTCATTGTAGTCAGCAATGGCAAGTCGAAGGGCTATGATATTCCGTCGGACAGTCTCCGGCATATAGACAAGCTTGTAGTGTTGGAGGAGAATGCCGGACATCGTAAAGGTAATTCTCAGCTACTGATGGAGGGCGCAAAGTTTATCCCTGAAAGCAGTCAATTTACACTGATTCTGGAAGCCGACACATGGGTATATGGCGATGCCATCATATCTAAATATGCAAAGCGATTGGCTGAAACACCCAATGCCGTATGGGCAAGTGCCGACTGGTACGATAAATACTATGCACTTGCTACGGATTTTGCCCTTATCAAGACAGATTACATAAGGAAGCACCCTGGTATATTCGATTTTGAGTTATTCCCCGAATGTCATATTACCAATTTCTTGCGTGATACGAATTCCGATTTTATCTGGATTACAGAAAATATGCCGGTACATGTACCAAGTTATATCAGTTACAAGTACCCTTATGTTCCTAATATTAAGGAAGGGCGTTTCTATGTATTCCCAAAATCAAAGACCGTAACTCACCACATCGAATTCTTGAAGGACGGTATCGAACAAAAGAAAGGCTACTTCAACATTGTTTCAGATACAGATTATTTTCCCGAAGCTAAAATTTCGGCAAAAGCCTGGAACCGTTTCAAAATGAGATTCTGGATTGGATTAACAAAATGCTTCGTAAAAAGAAGCTGGTACAGTAAAAAAACATACAAAGAAATAGAAGAATAAAGTTCACTTTTACTTTATGGTATTTTCTACATATATATTTGTTTTCGTCTTTTTGCCAATAGTATTGCTCCTCTATTTTGGGATGTCGCGATTTGTGTCCCGAAAAGTGCAGCATTGTTTCATCATATTGGCTTCTCTTGTATTTTACGGATACAATAATATTTCATATGTTCCGCTTATTCTCACATCGGTTTTTGTCAATTACGCTTTGGCAACTAGCATAGAGAGGTCTCAAAAAGCAATCTACAGAAAGCTGTTTTTTGTTGGCGGCATATTATTCAATATAGGGCTATTAGGCTATTATAAGTATTATGATTTCTTTCTCGAAAACATAAATATAGCTTTCGATACCCATTTCGTCCTCAAAGGAATACTTATACCTTTGGGTATCAGCTATTATACTTTCCAGCAAATTGTTTTTCTCATCAGCGTTAAAAACAGAGAAGAGAAAGTTCCCGACATTGTTGATTATACGCTATTCATAACTTTCTTTCCTCAGCTGGTAGCAGGACCTATTGTCTTCTCGCAAGATGTAATGGCGCAGTACCAAAACGATAAAAACAGATTCTTCAACATCGACAACTTCTCCAAAGGACTGTTTATATTTGTTATCGGACTCTTCAAGAAAGCTGTTATAGCCGATACGCTGGTCATCTTTACCGACAATGCTGCCTACAATCCCGAAGGGCTGTCTTTTGGCGCAGCTTGGGTAGGATCGTTAGCTTATACATTCCGTCTTTTTTTCGATTTCAGCGGTTATTCCGATATGGCAATAGGACTGGGTAAAATGATGAATATCGACCTCCCTGTCAATTTCTATTCTCCATACAAATCGAAAAGTATTACCGAGTTTTGGAAACGTTGGCATATCACACTGGGACGCTCATTATTCAGAATAGTCTACATCCCTTTGGGAGGGAACCGCAAAGGACTGACACGAACTTGTATCAATCTTTTTATCGTATTCTTTGTCAGTGGCATATGGCATGGTGCTGCATGGACTTTCGTTATATGGGGTATTATGCATGGTGTAGTCAGGGTGTTTGAGAAACTGACCGAAAAGCAATTGGATAGAATACCCGACCTGATTCGTATATTCTTCACTTTTATATTTGTCAATGCAGCATGGGTACTTTTCAGTTCTTCGACTATGGAAGTGGCACTGACAATACTACAAAAAATGTTTATCCCCGACGCGATAGCCTTTGATGGTATTGGCATTTTAGCCTACAACTCTACCCTAGCCTATCCGGATATATTGCGAATAATATTCGTTGTATCGGTTTTACTGTTCGCTGCATTCCTATCTTTCTTTGTTCCAAAGAATAGTATAGATCTGTATAATGAGTTTAAACCAAAGAAAAGAAATGCCATTGCGATTGCCTTTTTATTTTCCATTGCAGTCATTCATTTCTCGAAAGTAAGTTCTTTTATCTATTTCAATTTTTAACGACAATGACAGAGAAGAAGAACAAATATTCATCAATCAAATACCTGAAAGTTTTCATACTTTCTTGTATTGCTTTCCTTTTCTGTATAGGGTTTGTCAGCTACATTGTAGACCCATTCTTTCAGTTCAGAGTAAATACAGATGGACGCTACATTTTAAACCCTCGATTTGTAAATGGAGGACTAGCCAAACATTACGATTACAACACCGTTTTCTTGGGATCTTCCATGTTTCAGAATCTGGATATGTCTGTTTTCAGAGATAACTTTCCCGGAACTAAACCTGTCAAATTATCTTCGGGAGGGATGAACATTACCGAGATGCTTTACCTCTATTCATTTGTACAAATGGATTCGGTAAAAGATATGGTTATCAATATAGATATGCCTCTGTTTGCCCGCATGGATAAGAGCATGCGCTACCCTGCCTATTTGTATGAGGATAAGTTGATCAATAAACTAAAATACCTTTACGGATACGAAACCCTGGTTCAATTTGTCCCTGCCGATATAGGTATGACACTCTATTTTAAGAATGCTGAAGACATTCCTGAATCTTTCAAGATGAAAACCGACATAGATAATATCGGAAGCGACAGACTTGCTTCGGTATTTAGTGCCGACGAGGTTAAACATCAATACCTGAACAATATAAGAGGAGTTTCTTATCTTATACTGGATAGTATGAACTACCGTATGGAGAAGAACTGGAATGAAACTCTTGAAAAGCTGGAAATAGAAAAATATCCCGACATTAATCACACCTTCTTATTCCCTTCTTACTCTGCCCTTTACTGGCATCACACCAGAGAAAGTGGCTATTACCACAACTTTATGAAGTTTGTTCATTACTTTGTGCAGTCGGTAGAGAAATATAAGAATGTAAAAGTTGCTTTCTTTTTCGACAGAGAAGAGATTACAGATTTGAATCATTACAGTGACATTACTCATTTCGGACCTCTATTATCCGATTCTATTGCACTGAATATATACAATCCTAAGTATGAGCTGACAACAGCTAATATAGGCGATAAAATACAACGTACCGACAGCCTGATCAACTCTTTCATAGAACAAAACAGAGACTGGCTGAGATTTAAAAATAAAGAATAAACATGTTTGTTGTAAACGGAAGATATTTAACTCAGAAAGCTAGTGGAGTGCATCGTTATGCATTCGAAATCTGCAATAAACTGCATGAAATGGGAGTCGACTTTCATGTGGCTATACCGCAAGAGATACAGCCTGATTATAAATTCGACTTTAAAACAGTAAAGTGTGGCTCGCTCGATAATCACCTTTGGGAACAAATATCGCTTCCTAAATATTTAAAAAGCATAGGCAGTCCTCTTCTGATAAGCTTTACGGGATGTGGACCTCTGACCTACGACAATCAGATAATGACCATCCACGATGTTTCACACGAACGCTATCCTGAATGGTTTTCGAAAAACTATTATCGTTTTTACCATTTTATGATGCCTCGCATAGGCAAAAAAGCTCATGCTGTGCTGACTGTAAGCGAATTTTCGAAGAGAGAGATTGTTGATACCCTCGGAATAGAAGCTGATAAAATACACATTGTACATAGCAATGTTCCTTTTCACAACAAGCCGACAAAAGAGGAAATTCTAAATTTTGAAAGAGATCCCAATGCTGACAGATACATTCTGGCTGTATCGAACATGGATCCTCGCAAGAATTTTGCACGCTTGGTCGAAGCCTTTCAGAAGATAAAGGACAAATCTGTCAAACTGTATATTATTGGCATGTCTTTCAAGGCATTCAATACACCCGACCTGCAAAAGTTGGTAGGAGAAAATATATACCTGCCTGGATATATAGCTGACGATACGTTGCAAAGCATGTATCAAAATGCTTCATTATCTATCTACCCATCCTTGTACGAAGGTTTCGGACTTCCTCCTTTAGAATCTATGACCTTTGGCTGTCCAGCTATCAACTCCGATATTCCGGCACTACGTGAAGTGAGCGAAGATGCTGCACTATATGTTGATCCTTACGACATTGATGACATTGCTGCGAAAATAGACCTTTTGCTCGAAGACAACGAGCTGCGAAGAGAACTTCAACTGAAAGGATTGGAACAAATCAAAAAATATTCGTGGGAAAAGTCGGCAAAACAAGTTTACGAATTGGCTAAACTGTATACGTAATTTGCTTAGAAAATAAAAAAGAGGGAGGCTATATGAAATAGCCTCCCTCTTTGTATAAATTGATATTCTTTATTCTTTCATCAATTCTATTGCCCGGTCGTATCCCCATTTTTCATCTACCTCATCGTAAGAGGTGAACACATTCTTCCATTCAAAATTTTGGATCTCTATACGTTGAGAAGCTGAACAATTCCATTCTACAGTGAAACCTTCGGCTTCGAATGCTTCTACAACCTTACGTCCTATCAGAATAGCTTCTTTATCGTTTTTCTCTTTCTCTCCATAAAAGCCAAGACACAATACACCGTCGGTAATCACCCTTTCGAGGTCTTGTCCATGATAGTAACAATAACCGATTGGTTTAACACCTTCATCTTCGATATCTTTCCAAACATCTTGCACATCGTATATAGCCTCCGACTGCGTATAGCCGGCATTATGCAATGCCAGGATTTTCTCTGTATTCAGTTTATCAAATATCTTATGCAGCTTTTCTACATGCGTGGGATGTTCCCATAGTTTACTTTCGGCTTCGTTTTTCGCATACTCTCTGCTCAATGTTTCTCTGATCCATTCTTCAGAGATTTCGCTCTCCCAGCCTTCGTCTTCAACAGCCTCCAGGGCATCATTAATAATATCCTCTAAAGATTCAAATCCGGACTTTATACTAATCAGGAAATGATCATAAAGATACTTTTCATTTTCAGTCATAGTGTAAAAAAAGTTGAATAATACTTTTGTTTATATCATGAATTAAAGTTAGTCAAGACGTAAAATATTTGCACCTAGCTGGTTGAGACGCAGATCGATATTCTGATACCCTCTGTCTATCTGGTCGATATTGTGTATTGTACTCTTACCATCGGCACACATTGCGGCAATCAGTAGTGCAATTCCGGCACGAATATCGGGAGAGGTCATTGTAGTTGCCCGCATAGGTCGTTTTCCTGTACCTATTACTGTAGCACGATGCGGATCGCAAAGAATAATCTGAGCCCCCATATCGATCAGTTTATCGACAAAGAACAAGCGGCTTTCAAACATTTTTTGATGAATCAGCACACTGCCTTTTGCCTGAGTAGCTACAACCAGCAGCACACTGATAAGATCGGGTGTTAAGCCCGGCCAAGGAGCATCTGCTATGGTCAGGATAGAACCATCTATAAAGGTATCTATTTCATATTCTTTTTGTGCAGGAATGAAGATATCATCTCCTCTACGTTCTAGTTTTATTCCCAGACGGCGGAATGTATCAGGTATAATACCAAGCTCGTCGTAAGCTACATTCTTTATCGTAATCTCTGATGCTGTCATGGCTGCCATACCGATAAAACTACCAATCTCGATCATATCGGGTAAGATGCGATGCGTTGCTCCTCCCAGAGATTTTACACCTTCGATGCGCAAAAGATTAGATCCCACACCGGTAATCTTGGCTCCCATCTTGTTCAATAGCTTACATAGCTGTTGCAAATAAGGCTCGCAAGCGGCATTATATATCGTTGTTTCACCTTCGGCAAGAACGGCCGTCATCAGGATATTAGCTGTGCCAGTTACCGATGCTTCATCAAGCAGCATGTATGCTCCTGTCAGTTTTTTCGCCGAGATATTATAGATCTGTTGTTCTTTATTGTAAACAAAGTCTGCACCCAGCTTTTGAATACCTATGAAGTGTGTATCCAAGCGGCGGCGACCTATTTTATCCCCACCCGGTTTTGGCAGCGAAGCCTTTCCAAAACGAGCTACTAAAGGTCCTATAATCATTACCGAACCGCGAAGAGATGCACTCTTTTTCAAAAACTCAGGAGTTTCCAAATAGTCGAGATTTACATTCTCGGCCTTGAAAGACCATGTATCTTCGCTAAGGCGACGGGTTTCTACACCCATTTCTCCCAGCAAAGCGATCAGGTTGTTTACATCTAATATATCGGGAATATTTTCGATTATTACTTCTTCGGGTGTAAGCAATACGGAACAAATTACCTGTAATGCTTCGTTTTTAGCTCCTTGCGGTGTTATTTCTCCACTAAGGCGGCAACCACCTTCAATAATAAATGACGCCATTTTATCTAATTTCTTATTATTTAGTTTTAATAAATTCTCACTTCGGGTTCTAATTCAATATCAAATATGCTTTTTACAGCATTTCTCACCTCGGTCATGAAAGCAACTATTTCATTGCCATCCGACGTGCCATAGTTTACTATAATAAGTGGCTGATTGGGGTAAGTACCGATATTCCCAATTCGTTTTCCTTTAAATCCTGCTTTGTCTATCAAGAAAGCCGCTGATGTTTTTATCAGTCCGTCTCTTTGATGATAAGCCGGAAGATCCGGATAGCTGGCTATCAGCAGATCGGCATGTTCTCTGGTTATACATGGATTTTTGAAAAAGCTACCGGCGTTGGGTAATGTTTTTTCATCCGGAAGTTTTCTTTTTCTGACACGTATAACAGCCTCTCTTACATCTTTGATTGTAGGTTCGGCAATATCTTCAAGTTCCTTGTTCAGGTCAAAATATTTAGGTGTGTATGTAAAAGTACGTTTCAGATGAAAAACAACTGAAATAATTACATACTTATTGGTGCGTTTGAATATGCTGTCGCGATAGCCAAACTCGCACTCTGCATTCGAAAAAGATACGACTTCGTTTGTTTCCATATCGATGGCTACAACTTCGCGAACGACATCTTTTACTTCAGCTCCGTATGCTCCTATGTTTTGGATAGGGGCTGCTCCTACCGTTCCGGGAATAAAGGATAGATTCTCCAATCCGGCAAATCCTTTATCTACACAGTAAGCCACAAGCTCATCCCAATCTTCGGATGCGTTTACTTCTATAAATATATCTTCATCCTCTTCTTCTTCGTCTGTGATTTTTCTTACTCCTCTTATTTCGGGGCAAATCACAACGCCATCAAAGTCTTTAGTGAAGAAGATATTACAACCTCCTCCTACTATTAGCTTCTTCTCGTTAGGATAATCGGATAAACACTTGCGCAGGTCTTCTACGCTTTTAGGGCAGCAAAGTATCTTTGCTAAAGCCTCTGTTCTGAATGAATTGTAATCTTTTAATTGGGTTTGCCTATAATATTCCATTTCAGGGATTATTGATTCTACTTTTTTGCAGGTTATTTTTGCTTTCGCTTATATCCTACAAATAATACTGCAAGAATAACTAAAATTCCTACAATTATCAAAATTGTTTGCCAATGAAGCATAACAAATTTCAAAATAAATATTAAAACGAAGACTGCCAGCACAATCGCCAGCACTTGAAAGACTCTACGAATTGTAGTATTGCGCTTTATCACAACCATCTCGTCTTCGGTAGGGAAGAACGATCCTTCCTCCTCCACCTCTTCTTTAACAGATTGTGTCTGATTAGATTTTAACTCCGGTATTACATTATAGTTTTTCGTTTCTTCCGCAACTGCATTTCTTTCATCATCAGAGTTATCAGTTGGTATAGTATCTTTTATTATTGTAGTCGGATTTTCAGCCAAGTCGACAATCTTATCCACACGGGACGAGGCCTCAGCAGTATCAAAGTTGTCATCCATGACCATTCCGATAAGCTCGCTCTCTATCCCCGGATATTTAGTCATCAAAGATTTACATGCATTTGCAAAATCTCTGAAACGATGTATTTTGTCCAATCTGGCTCTGATATCTCCTTCGCCTGCCTCGGTAGACAAGTCTAGTATTTTATCTGCAAGTATTGATTTTAACCGATCCATTGGGGAGGTATATTACCTGTTGCTGTACATTTGTTCGTAATACTTCATGTAGTCACCTGATGTTACCTCATCAACCCATTCCTGATTGTCAAGATACCAATAAATAGTGCGTACGATTCCTTTATCGAAAGTAGTTTCGGGCAACCAGCCCAGTTCTTTCGAAATTTTGTCAGGATTGATTGCATAGCGATGATCGTGTCCTTGACGGTCTTTAACGAAAGATATCAGATCTTCGTTTATCCAGCTTATATCAATAGACCCATCGGCAGCAAGCTCTTTCTTTTTCAGAACAGATCTGTATTCAGGTTTTTCGTTCATAATATCGAATATTGTATTCACTACAAGTTTTACTATTTCGATATTCGTTTTCTCGTTATGACCTCCTACGTTGTAAACCTCACCGACACGTCCTTTGTGAAGAACTGCATCAATAGCCTTACAGTGGTCCTCTACATAGAGCCAGTCGCGCACATTGCTGCCTGTTCCATATACCGGAAGCTGCTTGCCTGCCAATATATTCTTTATGATCAGAGGAATCAGTTTTTCGGGAAAATGGTATGGTCCGTAGTTATTCGAACAACGGGTTATATTGATTGGCATCTTAAAGGTTTCGCCATAAGCCTGCACTATAAGGTCACCTCCTGTCTTTGCTGCACTATATGGCGAGCGGGGAGACAGCGGGGTTTCTTCGGTAAAGTATCCTTCGTCTCCTAACGAGCCATATACCTCGTCGGTAGACACTTGAAGATACTTCACTCCTTCGCGCCAGATAGGATAATTATTTTCGTCTTTACCTACTGTCCAATATTTTTTTGCTGTATCAAGCAGATTTTGAGTACCTAATACATTTACCTGTAGAAACAACTGTGGATTTTCTATACTCCGATCGACATGACTCTCTGCTGCAAAGTTGACAACATAGTCGATAGTATGTTCTTCAAATATTTTTTCAGTCACTTCCCTGTCGCATATATCACCTTTAACAAACACTACGCGAGGGTCTTTCAATTCTTCGGATAGAGTTCCTAAATTTCCGGCATATCTGAGAGCATCCAAGACGATTAGTTTTGCTTCAGGATGTGCTTTCAACATGTATTTCACAAAATTTGAGCCGATAAAACCAGCTCCACCAGTGATCAAATAAGTCATGTATCAGTAAAAAATGTTAGTTATTAATACTTTTACAAAAGTAAGAAAAAAAGAATACAGATATCCACTTTCTGACAGAATAAGCGTGAGTTTATAAACGATTTTATAATTTCTGCTATACAAAACCATAGTATCGCCCCTCCACTCATTACAAAAGATCAAACAAACAGATTAAAAACTACCAATTATCAACTAAAACATTATTTAATAAAGATAAAGTCATTTTTATTTGTAAAATTTCGTCATTTTGATATTTTTTCATACTTTTGTAGTCTATATTATCAATCAATCCAATATATATTAAGATGAAAGCAATAGAAGTTTTAGAAGATTTGAAACGTAGATTCCCCCACGAACAAGAATACCATCAAGCCGTTTTTGAGGTATTAGAGTCTATAGAAGAAGTTTATAATCAACATCCTGAATTTGAAAAAGCAAATCTTATTGAACGTTTATGCATTCCTGACAGAATTTTCTCTTTCCGCGTAACATGGGTTGATGACAAAGGGAACACCCATACCAATATGGGATATCGCATACAACACTGTAATGCAATAGGTCCTTACAAAGGTGGAGTACGTTTTCACTCATCGGTGAGTCCTTCCATCCTAAAATTCCTCGCTTTTGAGCAAACATTCAAAAACTCATTGACTACCCTTCCTATGGGTGGTGCAAAAGGAGGATCAGACTTTAATCCGAAAGGAAAATCTGCAACCGAAGTTATGCGTTTTTGCCAGGCATTTATCTCAGAATTGTGGCGTCATATTGGTCCTGACACCGACGTACCTGCAGGAGATATAGGTGTAGGAGGTCGCGAAGTAGGCTACATGTTTGGCATGTACAAAAAACTGACCCGCGAGTTTACAGGAACATTCACCGGAAAAGGTCTTACATTCGGAGGATCGCTTATCCGCCCCGAAGCTACCGGATACGGAAATGTATATTTCTTACTGGAAATGCTAAAAACAAAAGGAATAGACATAAAAGGAAAAAGATGCCTTGTATCGGGTTCGGGCAACGTAGCTCAATATACATGTGAGAAACTGATAGAGATGGGTGCTATCCCTGTTACTCTATCCGATTCGAACGGATATATATACGACCCGGAAGGTATTACAACCGAAAAACTGGAATACGTAAAAGAATTAAAAGAACTATACAGAGGTCGTATCAGCGAATATGCAGAGACTTACGGTTGTAAATACGTAGCCAATGCTCGTCCTTGGGGCGAAAAAGGAGATATTGCTCTGCCTTGTGCTACACAGAACGAGATAAACGGAGAAGAAGCAAAAGCTCTTGTTGCAAATGGCGTAATAGCTATTTCGGAAGGAGCAAACATGCCATCCACACCGGAAGCTATTGAAGTATTCCAGCAAGCAAAACTTCTTTATGCTCCGGGCAAAGCTTCTAATGCGGGAGGAGTTTCTGTATCAGGCTTGGAAATGACTCAAAATTCGGAACGTATCAGCTGGTCTACAGAAGAAGTAGACTCGAAACTGAAATGGATCATGCAGAATATACACGAAAACTGCGTAAAATACGGAACTGAAGCAGACGGATACGTTAACTACGTGAAAGGTGCTAACATTGCCGGTTTTATAAAAGTAGCAAGAGCTATGATGTCTCAAGGAATTATATAATACGTTAAAAAATCAATCAAAAAGAACGGTTGCCTCTCCTAAGAAGCAACCGTTTTTTATTTTTCTATAACATAGGAATCAATTTACTGGCTCAACCTTATATCCCTCTTTCCTCAACAAACTTATTAGACCATCTTCGCCAAGCAAATGCCCTAAACCGACTGCAATGAAAGATGCTTTTTTGTTTATTAAATCAGGAATATATTCCATCCATTTATGGTTTCTTACAGTAGATATTTCATGTAAAACATGTTTGCTCTTAGGATCTTTCCTTAATCTTTCTTCATACTCCTTATCATATTTCTTATTTCTCTGATTAAAATACTTTTCGAATTCATTAAAATCTTGCCTACAATAAGCGTCGAATAATCTAGTAGATAAAGTGTCTGATTCAGACTCTTTAAACTCTTTTTCAAATGTTCTATTCCTTAACATTACAATCAAACTATCTGTAACATTTTTCACTGAACCTTCGGGCAAATGAGCATAATAATTAAACCTAATCAAGTTATCTAACCCTACAATTTTATATCCTCGATGATATGCCAACTCTTCCAAACAATAATCCATTGGCAAATATGTAATTATATCCTTATTTGTCTTCTCCTTTTTCTTATATTCATAATATAGATATCCCTTAATCCTTTCCAACAACACCTCTGGTTTACGAATATACTTCTTCGACGTCTGCCCCACTACCACCAGTAAGATTGAATCTAACAAGGCTAAGTCCTCTTTATTAAAAAATTTATCATAAGTAGAATCAGCAGGGAGCATTTCTGTATTTAAGGTATCAGGCTCATAATAATTATATTCTCCAATATATTGGTTTGTATTTTTTAAAGATTCATAAAACCCCGGAACACTATCCAATATAGAACAGCCCAAATAAAAGCCTCTACCATGTCCTGTTCCAAACAAATAAGAAGGAGCATTTAGTCCATTGCCTGATATTTTCCACAGCAAGCCCTCCTTATGCTCTTTTGCACAAGAAAGTAACAATGTAACAAATATTAGAGAAAAGAGAAGTATCAAATATTTTTTCATCTAGATTTTACTCTAGCTTATGTATAACCAGTCCCGAACGTAATTTTGGTTCGAACCAAGTTGTTTTGGGCGGCATAATATTGTCCGTATCGGCGATATCCATCAGTTGTTTCATGGTAACAGGATAAAGAGCCAATGCTAACTTCATCTCTCCACTATCAACACGCTTTTTCAGTTCGCCAAGACCTCTTATCCCTCCCACAAAATCGATACGTTGATCGGAACGTAAATCTTTTATTCCGAGTATTTCGTCCAAAATATATTTAGAAGAGATTGTCACATCCAGCACCCCTATAGGATCGCTGTCGTCATAAGTATCAGCTTTGGCTGTCAGGCTATAACATTTACCATCCAGATAGATAGAGAAATTATGCAAACCCGATGGGGCAACAATATCATTTCCCTTCTCTTCTACCACGAAGTGAGTTTTCAGTTTTTCTACAAATTCCGCAGGAGTCAAACCATTCAGATCTTTTACTACGCGATTGTAATCGATAATATTCAGCTGATTATCAGGAAAACATACTGCCATAAAGTAATTATACTCTTCGTCGCCCCTATGATTCGGGTTTTGCTTCGCTTTTTCTGCCCCAACCAAGGCTGCTGCTGCCGAACGATGATGTCCGTCGGCAATATACAAAGAGGGAATAGCCGCGAATAATTCGGTTATTCTCTTTATTACTTCCTTATCTTTTATCACCCAAAAGTGATGCCCTACTCCATCATTTGCTACAAAATCATATTCGGCAGGAGTATCTATCGTACGCTGCACGATGGCATCCAGCTCTTCATTTTCGGGATAAGCAAAAAACACCGGCTCTATATTTGCATTATTCACACGCACATGCTTCATTCGGTCTTCTTCCTTGTCGCGGCGAGTCAATTCGTGCTTTTTTATTTTTCCTTCCATGTAATCTTCCACATGCGAACAAACAACCAAACCATACTGCGTTTTTCCATTCATTGTTTGTGCATATACATAGTAATATTCTTCGGGGTCTTGTACCAACCAGCCTCGCTCTTGAAACTTGTTAAAATTTTCGACAGCACGCTCGTACACTTCGGGATGATGCTCATCGATCATTTCTTCAAAATCGATCTCTGGTTTTATGATACGGTAAAGAGATTTTTCGTTTCCTTCGGCTTCCAGCCTGGCTTCCAACGAACTCAATACATCGTAAGGCCTTGACACTACTTCTTTTACTATTGCTTGCGGAGGTCTTACACCCCTGAAAGGTTTGATTATTGCCATTGGTATTCTATTTTAGGATTACAACTTTCTATATCAAGAAACAGATCGTCAATGTTAAATAATCGACAATCTGTTACTTTGTACTAGAACAAATATATAAAAACTAATGTAATTTGTAGCAAAAGTCTCTTCTAAAAGTTAAATTGGTATTCCAAGCCTTTATTTGGAGCTGCATAGAGGTTCGCTATTTCGAAACTCACAGTAGAAGCATTGGCATCTGCCGCAACTATTGCCTCAATACTGATCTTACTCATTGCCGGTATAGTAAAGTCTTTGCAACGGAAATATGGACTAACATTTTTAATATGGAATGGCAGATCTGACTTATTCAACAGAGTCACTTTCACAGCATTTCCTTTTCTTTCTACTTCAAGAACCTCAACCGAAGCTTCGAATATAGCCTTCAAATACATAGGTTCGGCAACTACAATATCTCTGAAATAAGCTGCTGTACGACGAGCCTCAAGAGCTTCTCTTATACCAGCTTCACTACGTTCTTTGGCAAAAACAAGTGTCATCGGTCTATGCCCTTTGACCAAATCATACGACATAGCCGAAGGGTCGTGCATATCTGTATTACACAGTATTGTCAACTTCTTATCCAATGCCCATTGGTGTGCTTCGGGATAATAATCTCCACTGTTTACCACTTCTATGCCCTGCATCAAACCTTGATTATATATTTCGGTATGCACATCCCACCATACGGTTTCTTTCTGTTGAGCGCGCCATCCCGGATGATTCCAAAAGATGAAGCCATTTTGACTTTTAGCCTCTTTCAACTGCACCATGTAATCTTCGTTGTCCATCTTATCTGCATCGTTTATAAACAGTGCATTAAAATGTCCCGGAGGCATTTTAGACTTTGTCACCTCTGTTCCTTTTATCAGTATCACACCTTTTTTCGTAGCATCTGGCTTAGCTATTTCATGCGAACGATTGTGCGATGCAGGGATATCCGACTTGAAAGGTCTGTATTCCAGATGGTCTGTAATTGCTATTGCATCAAGACCTTCTCTGTAAGCTTCTTCTATTCGGGTTGTAGGCCATACCTTACCATCCGAGAACACTGTATGCACGTGCAAATCGGTCTTCAAGGTTTTATATCCGAGTATGTCAGGAATAGCGATTTCTTTCTTTACTTGGGCATTTGATCCTACAAAAAAGAACGTGAGAACAAGAAGGGCAACTAATTTTTTCATGTTGTATAAATTTTTAGAAGGTTAATCTGTTATCGAGTGATAAAAAACACACTATACAGATAAGGCATTTATTTCTTATTTCTACAAATATAACAATTAAAGACTACTCATATTTAACATTCCATAAATTTTATTACCCTAATATTCTTCTATTTTCACTCAAGAACTATTTTTTTTAAAATACCCAAGCAACACTCTAACTAGAATCTATGAATAGATTGATAAAAATACCTTATTTTTGTTTTCTAATACCAACGAAAGCTCTTCTACAGCTTTTATATACTCTATTTTTGTTAACTAAAATTCTACAGATGAAAAGACTTATTCTAATTGCATGTTTTTCGGTAATTGTATTTACCATGAATGCCCAAATACAAGAGATTCGCGTTTTCTCTCACAGAGGTGGACGTATGGAACATGACGAGAACACACTTTCTGCATTTCAAGCCAGTTACGATGCCGGTTATCGAGGATTCGAAACAGACATAAGAATGACCAAGGACGGCGAACTGGTTATTACGCACGATAGCCGTCTGGAACGGACGACTAATGGAGTCGGAGTTCTGGAAGAGAAAAACATGAGCGAAATAGAAGCTATGAGAACAAAGCAAAACAACAAAATACTTTCACTCAACGAACTTCTGTCTTGGCTCGACGGAAAATCCGGATTATATGTAGAGTTTGAATTAAAAACTAATCCAGAAGATCTTTATCCAGAAGAGAGATTGCACGAATTTTGCGACAAGCTATACAAGTCCGTTATGGCAATAAAACCAGCGGATGCTGTTTTCGTTTTCACATCGTCCGACTATAGAGGATTAAGATATCTCCAACAAAAGTATCCGGGAGTTGATCTACTTATGATTACATCAGAACCTTGTAACGAAAAGACAATAGCTATGTGTAAAGCCCTAGGCATCAAACGAATTGGAGCCAAAATGGAGGGTACATCGCGTCAAAGTGTAGAGTTGGCTCATAAACAAGGACTTATCGTTAGCCTTTGGCCCGGACTAAGCACAGCAGACTTTATGCTCGGAGCTTATTTAGGTGCAGATTTCATGTGTACCGACATCCCCATTGAACTCAAAAAGTTTATAACAGACCATACCCCCTGGCTTAATGTAAAATATTAAAAAACCGTCGAAAACTGAAAATTACCACCCATCTATATTGTTACAAAACAGAGTCTGTTTTTTATCATTTTACTTGTTTACTATGAATATCCACTTCAAAAAAGATATTTTATGATATATAATTCGTAATTTTGGTAGCTTTATTATGAGCATATACAAATAACAATATCTAATTTAAATAACAATGAAGAAGTATAATTTTAGCGCAGGTCCGTCAATCTTGCCTCAACAAACCATAGAGGAAACAGCGAAAGCTATTTTGGACTTCAACGGCTCATCATTCTCTTTGATGGAAGTTAGCCACAGAGGAAAAGATTTTCAGGCTGTAATGGACGAAACAGTTGAATTATTCAAAGAATTACTAGATATACCTGCCGGCTACTCGGTACTTTTCCTTGGGGGTGGAGCAAGCCTTCAATTCTGTATGGTTCCTTTCAACCTGCTTGAGAAAAAAGCGGCTTACCTGAATACCGGAACATGGGCTAACAAGGCTCTTAAAGAAGCAAAATTATTTGGTGAGGTGGTAGAAGTAGCAACTTCAAAACCTGCTAACTATTCATATATTCCTAAAGATTATGTAATCCCTACGGATGCTGATTATTTCCACATCACAACCAACAACACCATCTTTGGTACAGAGATTCATACAGACTTGGATTCTCCTGTTCCGTTGGTAGCAGATATGTCTTCCGACATCTTCTCTCGTCCGGTTGACGTTTCTAAATATGCGTTGATTTATGGTGGTGCGCAAAAGAATCTGGCTCCTTCGGGTGTTACTTTCGTTATCGTTAAAGACGAAATCCTTGGAAAAGTAAACCGTCCTATCCCAACGATGCTAGACTATCGCACTCATATCGAAGGCGGATCAATGTTCAACACTCCTCCGGTAGTGCCTATTTATGCTGCAATGCAGACATTGAGATGGTTGAAAGCAAATGGCGGAGTAGCTGCGATGTACAAACGCAACAAAGAAAAAGCAGCATTGCTTTACAATGAAATAGACCGCAACCCTGTATTCAAAGGCACATGTGCTGTTGAAGACCGTTCGTTGATGAATGTATGTTTTGTACTTTCAAGCGATTACGAAGGATACGAGGCTGACTTCTTAGCATTTGCTAAAGAAAGAGGTCTTGAGTCGTTGAAAGGACACCGTTCGGTTGGAGGATTCCGTGCATCTATCTACAACGCTATGCCAATCGAGGGTGTACAAGCGCTGGTGGATGCTATGCAGGCTTTCGAAAAGAAAATTGCAAAATAATTAACTAACCCAAATATCAAAAGCCTTTTGAACAAACAAAAGGCTTTTGAATTAAAAGGCAAAAGCTATAAAAAAATGAAAGTATTAGTAGCAACAGACAAACCTTTCGCAGCAGAAGCCGTTAGCGGTATAAGAGAGGTAATCGAAAAAGCCGGATACGAACTGGCATTGTTGGAAAAATACAGCACAAAGCAAGAATTATTGGATGCTGTCGCTAGTGCAGACGCAGCAATTATTCGCAGCGACATTTTCGACAAAGAAGTATTAGAAGCAGGTAAAAACCTAAAAATAGTTGTTCGTGCAGGAGCAGGGTTCGACAATATCGACCTTGATGCTGCAACTGCAAACAACATCTGTGTGATGAACACACCGGGACAAAATGCAAACGCGGTAGCCGAACTTGCTTTCGGACTTGTGGTGTATGCTATTCGCAACTTCTACAACGGCACCTCAGGAACTGAATTGCTTGGCAAGAAACTAGGTATCCACGCATACGGAAATGTAGGTCGTAATGTGGCACGCGTGGCAAAAGGATTCGGCATGGAAGTATATGCTTTCGATCCGTTCCTTAGCGCAGAGCAAATAGAAAAAGAAGGAGTGAAAGCGGTAGCAACTGTGGAAGAGCTATACAGCACTTGCCAATATGTATCGTTACATATCCCCGCTACTGCCGAGACTAAAAACTCGATCAACTATGCACTATTAAGCAGAATGCCTAAGAATGCACTATTGATCAACACAGCTCGTAAAGAGGTGATCAACGAAGCAGAAGTAGTGAAATTGATGGAAGAACGCAAAGACTTCAAATATGTAACTGACATCATGCCGGGCAACCATGCAGAAATGGCTGAAAAATTTGCAGGTCGTTATTTCTCTACTCCTAAAAAGATGGGAGCTCAGACAGCAGAAGCAAACACCAATGCAGGTATTGCCGCAGCAAATCAGATCGTGGACTTTATCCAAAACGGTAACGAAAGATTCCGCGTAAATAAGAAATAAGAATCTCTTATATACCAAAAGAAAACTCCGGCTCATAAAGTCGGAGTTTTTTGTTATTCGATATAATTCGATTGCACAAACTTCAGTTGCCGTTCGAGCATCGACACTTTTGCCATATCGTAGCCATGCTGACGGGCAATCGCTACGGGACGAGAATAGATATACTCAATCTCCAGAGGACGACGAGCATCGTAGTCGAGCTTCATACTAGGCAGGTAAGGAACCATATTTTCGGTCATTTCCAAAGTCTCTATGGCATACGACTCATCTATCTTGTGTTTCAAGCCCGAAGCATTTGCCGCCCCTATTACTTCCAGCATCATTTCATGCAACAGACTTCTAGTTGCAGTATTATTCATCAGCGCTTCGGTACTTGTATCCAGCACCACAGTCATTCCATTGTAAGGAATATTCCACACCAACTTGCGCCAGCGAGCTTCGTCAAGATCAACAGCATTGGCTTCTACTGCCGACTCGCTAAAGTCTGCAACGACCTTTTTTATCAGTTCCTCATCGGGACACGAATACGAACCAACATTCAACTTCCCATAGTCCATATGAAAGACATGCCCCTCTCCTACCTTGCTGGAGCAGATAAAAGCCAATCCACCCGCAATGCGCAGATCAGGCATCATATTCTGCAAGTCTTCCTCTAGTCCCAATCCGTTTTGGATAAGGACGACCAAAGTATCTTTGTGCATAATAGGCGGCAGCAAATCTTTCAGCAGATGATTGTTTGTCGATTTCAAGCCCACAAGCACCACATCGCACACCGGCATATCCGACGTCTGATTATACGCATTGATCGAAGTCAGATAAAAATTGCCTTTCACCGAATCTACTCTCAACCCATTCTTCCTCACATAGTCATAATCGGAATGAAACAAGAAATGCACATCCTTGCCCGCATTTGCCAATCGTCCGCCATAGTAGCCACCGATTGCACCAGTTCCTATTACTGCATATTTTAAAGACATTGTTTTTAAAGACTATTTTTTATAAATATATAAAATAATATCTATTTTTGTTAAAAACAAAACAAATACTATGAGATTAATTGATATTAAAGAAAAAATTAAAATAGCGCATGCTAATAATCTGTTTAGATACGACTATAGCTCTTCTACTGGTTTATTTACCTTATATAATATTCACAATCTACAAATTGTATTAGAAACATTAAGAGATATAAATTTTTTCTCTGAGACTGATCGCATTTTACATTTTCCTGTCTTAGGAAGTACGGATCATGCTTTTAGGTCAATTGATATTGACTATGTATATGATAATATACTTTCAACTAACTTAGAAAAGTTCTCTTTCGACAAAAAATCTTTCGATCCTATCCGTCTCTTTTTTTTAAATTTAGAATCTATACTAAACCTTCTATACAACTGGTTTGAATATCTTATTCCGGAAGAACAAGATAATCAAACATTAAACATCAAATTACCTGTAATAAAAGGCTTGGATAATCTGAGTAAAGTAGCTAATGATCTAAAAATATCTATATCTACAGTTGTTAACAGTTTCCCTAACGGAAAGGTAGAAATTAAACAATTTGATCATGGTTCTTTTTGGCTCGTCTTAGGTGTTGGAAGCGCATTGACTTTAATTGCTAGCTTAACTTGGTCTGCTGCTGTCATTGCGAAAAAAATAAATGAGTTCAGATATACAAATGGGTTAATTGAAAATCTTAATATAAGAAATGAAGCATTGAATGAAGTGAAAGAAGCTTTAAAAGAAAAAATTAAAATAGACACATCACTAGAGGCTGAATTAATAAAAAATGAATTCTTCTCAGAAGATAAGAACAATAAAGAGCAAGCTGTAAGAATCGAAAAATCAATAACAATCCTTGCTGAATTAATATTAAAAGGGACTGAATTCCATCCAGCTATCACCTCCTCTGAAGATGTAAGTAATCTATTCCCTAATTATAAGAACTTATTATTAAATGAAAGTAAAATTAAAAAGATAGAAGAATAAAACTCACAATCGACTATTTATCTAAAGTTTCTTTATATCCGTATTATTGGAACTAAAAGACTTAACAAATAAAATTCTTTAACAAAAAAGTGATATTTTAGCTTTTCCAAATACAATACTATGAAAGAAAGACATTTATCAATCGTACTTTTACTATCTATTCTTGCTATCATTGGATACTCATGTTCATTGGATGTACCACCTCCAAAGAGCGTTGGAGCATTGCCGACCGAGCACCAGCTAAAGTGGCAGGAACTGGAATATTATATGTTTATTCACTTCGGACCAAACACCTTTACCAATGTGGAATGGGGCGACGGCAAAGAAGATCCCAAGGTATTCAACCCTACCGAACTGAACACCGATCAGTGGGCTTCGATAGCCAAAGATGCAGGTATGAAAGGTATCATCATAACAGCAAAGCATCACGATGGCTTCTGTCTGTGGCCAAGCGAATTTAGTACACATACCGTACGCGAAAGTCCTTGGAAAGAAGGGAAAGGTGATATCCTGAAAGAATTATCCGAATCGTGCAAGAAATATGGTTTACAGATGGGTGTATATCTTTCTCCTTGGGATCAGAACCATCCGGCTTACAATACATCGGAATACAATCAGGTATTTGCCAACACATTAAACTAGGTGTTATCAAATTACGGACACATCTTCGAGCAATGGTTCGACGGAGCTACAGACGGCACTTCGCGTCAAGTATACGATTGGGACTTATTTCACAAAACTGTGTACAACAAGCAACCCCATGCAATTATTTTCAGCGATGTGGGTCCCGGTTGCCGCTGGATAGGAAACGAGAGAGGTTATGCCGGTGAAACAAACTGGTCGACACTCAATGTAGAAGGTTTCACTCCCGGGAAAGGCGCTCCGGCGACAGATATACTAAACAAAGGAGATATCAACGGAGAGAAATGGGTTGCAGGGGAAGTAGATGTTTCTATTCGTCCGGGATGGTTTTATAGTCCGGCGACCGACGACAAGGTAAAATCTGTAGAACACTTGATGGATATTTATTATTCTTCGGTAGGGTCCAATGCAAACCTACTATTGAATGTTCCGCCCGACAGAAGGGGACTTATTCACCCAAATGACTCCGCCCGCCTGATGGAGTTCAAAGCTGCCAGAGAAAAAGCTTTCAATACAAACTTGGCTGACGGCGCTACTGCTACTGCAAGCAATGTGAGAGGCAATGCGAAAAAGTATTCGACTGAAAATTTGTTTGACAATGATAATTCAACCTATTGGACAACTGACGATGGTATATCAACGGCTACAATTACCATAGAACTGAAAGAAGCAACAAGTTTCAACAATATTCTTCTGCAAGAATACATTGCTTTAGGACAGCGAATAGAAGAGTTTAAGATCAACTATTGGGATGCGGAACTTAATCAATGGGTTGATCTGGACAAAGGAACAACAGTCGGTTACAAACGTATATTGAGAACGCCAAGAGTCTCTTCGTCCAAAATACAAATAGAGATCAGCAAGTCGCTTGCCGAACAGATTCTTTCAAACATCGAAATATACGATGCTCCTGACATTCCTTCGTTTGATGTCAGCAAGTTTTCGAAACAAAGCTTAGACAAGAAAGATGCTATTGTATTGAACTTAAAAGAAGCGAGAGGTATCAAAGGCTTTGTTTTCACTCCTTTCCCTTCTGAACGTGAGACTACGATCCAACGTTACAACTGCTATGTCAGCGAAGATGGCAAGCAATGGGAGAAAGTGCAGGAGAATGCTATATTCAACAATATCAAAAACAACCCTATCCCTCAGCAAGTTATTTTCGACAAGGTTTATAACTCTTCGTACATTAAACTAGAGCCTACTCTACTGACGAATGATAATTCGGATAAATACACTTATGCAGAGTTAAAAGCTATTGAGTAATTATTAAACAACTATATAAAACAAAAAAGCGACTATCATTAAGATAGTCGCTTTTCTTATTATTGCTTAGTAAGACGATTAGTCTTTCAATTTAGCTTTTAGGAACTCACGGTTCAAACGAGCGATATTGCTGATCGAAACGTTTTTAGGACATTGCATTTCGCAAGCCTGAGTATTTGTACAGTTACCGAAACCTAGTTCGTCCATTTTAGCCACCATTGCTTTTGCACGGCGAGCGCCTTCTACACGTCCTTGAGGAAGAAGTGCCAACTGGCTAACTTTAGCTGAAACGAACAACATAGCCGAACCGTTTTTACAAGCAGCCACACATGCTCCACAACCGATACAAGATGCTGCATCCATCGCTTCATCTGCATCTTTTTTAGGGATAGGTATAGCATTAGCATCAGGTACACCACCAGTATTTACACTAACGTATCCACCTGCTTGCATAATCTTGTCGAAAGCTGTACGGTCTACCATCAAGTCGCGGATTACAGGGAAACCTGTAGAACGCCAAGGCTCGATAGTGATAGTTTCGCCATCTTTAAATTTACGCATGTGCAACTGGCAAGTTGTAATATCTTCGTCCGGTCCGTGAGGATGTCCGTTGATATAAAGGCTACACATACCGCAAATACCTTCACGACAGTCGTGATCGAATACAATAGGCTCTTTGCCTTCGTTGATCAACTTTTCGTTCAAAATATCCAGCATTTCTAGGAATGAACTGTCTACCGAAATGCCATCAAGTTTATATGATTCAAAGGCTCCTTTTTCTTTCGGACCTCTTTGACGCCAAACTTTTAAAGTTATATTGATTAATTTTTCCATCGTCTTCTTTTTTTAAGCCTTGTAATTACGTTGTTGTCTTACTACGAATTCATAATCAAGAGGTTCTTTGATAAGTGTAGGAGCTGAACCTTCACCTTCATATTTCCAGCAAGCAACATAAGAATAGTTCTCGTCGTCGCGCATCGCTTCACCTTCTGGAGTTTGGTATTCTTCACGGAAGTGACCTCCACAAGATTCGTTACGGTTAAGACCATCGTAAGCCATCAACAAGCCGATTTCGATGAAGTCGTCTAAGCGTAATGCTTTTTCCAACTCAGTGTTCAGTGTTGTAGCTTCTCCCGGTATGCGAACATTTGACCAGAATTCTTTCTTCACAGCTTTCAACTCTTCGATTGCTTTTTCAAGCGATTCTTTAGTACGAGCCATACCTACAAAATCCCACATGATGTGACCTAGTTGCTTGTGGATAGAGTCAACAGAACGTTGTCCTTTGATGCTCATCAATTTAGCAACCTTTTCTTTCACTGCATTTTCTGCTTCAGTAAATTCAGGAAGATCTGTACTGAAACGAGGAACAGTAATTTGGTCGGCAAGATAATTTTGAATAGTGTAAGGCAATACGAAATATCCGTCGGCAAGACCTTGCATCAATGCAGATGCTCCAAGACGGTTAGCACCATGGTCTGAGAAGTTAGCTTCTCCCAATGCGAATAATCCTTTGATAGAAGTCATCAATTCGTAGTCTACCCAGATACCACCCATTGTGTAGTGGATAGCAGGATAAATCATCATCGGAGTTTCGTATGGATTCTCATCTTGAATCTTTTCATACATTTGGAACAGGTTACCATATTTAGCCTCTACCACATCTTTTCCAAGACGGTTGATAGCGTCAGCAAAGTCAAGGTAAACAGCAAGACCTGTAGATCCTACACCGAAACCTGCATCGCATCTTTCTTTTGCAGCACGAGATGCCACGTCGCGAGGTACAAGGTTACCGAATGCCGGATAACGTCTTTCCAAATAGTAATCTCTATCTTCTTCTTTGATTTGAGTTGGTTTCAATTTTCCTGCGCGGATAGCTTCTGCATCTTCTTTCTTCTTAGGAACCCAGATACGGCCATCGTTACGAAGAGATTCTGACATCAACGTTAGTTTTGATTGGAATTCTCCGTGTACAGGAATACAAGTAGGGTGAATTTGTGCATAACAAGGGTTAGCAAAGTAAGCACCTTTCTTGTAAGCTTGAATAGCAGCAGAACCATTCGATCCCATTGCATTGGTAGAAAGGAAGAATGCATTTCCGTATCCACCCGTAGCGATAACTACTGCGTGAGCTGCGAAACGCTCAAGTTTACCTGTTACAAGGTTGCGTGCGATAATACCGCGAGCGCGTTCTTCTCCTTTGTCGTCTTTTACAAGAACAACGTCTACCATTTCGTAGCGAGTATAAAGTTTCACGCTACCTTTGTTTACTTGGCGACTTAGTGCCGAGTAAGCACCTAACAACAATTGTTGTCCTGTTTGTCCTTTAGCGTAGAACGTACGAGATACTTGCGCTCCACCGAACGAACGGTTGTCAAGCAGACCTCCGTATTCGCGTGCAAAAGGAACTCCCTGAGCCACACATTGGTCGATGATGCTGTTTGCTACTTCAGCCAAACGGTGTACGTTAGCCTCACGAGCGCGGTAGTCACCACCTTTGATAGTATCGTAGAACAAGCGGTAAACAGAGTCACCGTCGTTTTGATAATTTTTCGCTGCATTTACTCCTCCTTGTGCTGCAATAGAGTGCGCACGACGAGGTGAGTCCTGAATACAGAAGTTAAGTACGTTAAAGCCCATCTCTCCAAGAGATGCCGCTGCCGAAGCTCCTGCAAGACCTGTTCCTACTACAATAACATCTAGACGACGTTTGTTAGCAGGGTTCACCAATTTTTGGGCGGTTTTGTAGTTGGTCCACTTTTGAGCCAATGGTCCCTCAGGTATTTTTGAATCTTTTTTTGGATCTAGTATATTACTCATAATCTCTTTTTCTTTTAATCTTTAACAAAAATAATATGTATTTGCTCCGATTACAGGCAAATCATATGTCTTGCGTAGAAATAAATAGTCACAAAAGCAAATGCCAAACAGATCACGGTAGCAGTTACTTGTCCGATCACTTTCCAGCGATTTAGCCAAATTGTGTTATTCCATCCGATAGTTTGAATAGCACTCCAGAAGCCATGAGATAAGTGGAACCAAAGAGCCACATACCAAACCAAATAAGCTACAACAACCCATGTTTGGCTGAAGTAATACTTGATAAATTCTGCTCCATCCTGAGGAGATACTGTCGCACTACCTAGTTCTACATGATGATTTCCCAATAGTTCGGCAAACATCATTTTGTACCAGAATTGACTAAAGTGTAATAGCAAGAATCCGATAACGATAACTCCTAGAACAAACATGTTCTGAGAAGCCCACTCTACATTCTTTGGACGTACACTTACTGCATAGCTGTCATTTCCGCGAGCTTTACGATTTTGCATTGTAAGGATTAATGCATAGATAAAGTGGATAGCTACAAGAGCTGCTAATGCTGCTGTACCTGCCACTGCATACCAGTTAGCACCTAACAAAGCACAAATTGCGTTGTAAGCCTCCTCCGAAAAAACAGCCGTTACGTTCATTGCTGCGTGAAACAGCAAAAATAAGACAAGAGCGATACCTGTAACGCTCATTATCAACTTCTTACCAATAGAAGATTTTAGTAACCAACTCATAAATTAAAATTGTTTTAGTTATATAGATTAGTTAATTTAGATGATTATCACTTTAGTGTAATAGAAAGCACACATACTTAATTAGTTTTTTCTATTATAATGCAAAAATATATTAAATAAAAGGATTATCAAAGAAAAGAAGTGGCTTTTTACCCTACTCTGCTAATACTTTTAGCAGTTTCAAAAAAGTTCATTCAATTTTATTTTTCCCATCTTTTGTCAATCCTTACCCACAGTAGGTATCCACTCAGGAAAATAGCATTCCGAAAAAATAAGGCAATTTTACGCTTTCCATCGAAATGATATTATTGTATATTTGCTTTCTGGACTTATAAAGGCAAAAAAACATCTTATCCATTTACACTATGAATACACTGAAAAAAGTCTGCACCGTTATCATACCCGCAACATTATTTCATCCTGCTGCCGGCGAAAATATAGACATCCCGAAGAAAGATCCTTCGCGTCCTAACATAGTTTACATAATGACGGACGACCATTCGTACCAAACCATAAGTGCCTATGGTCACCCACTGTCGAAACTGGCTCCTACGCCAAACATAGACCGTTTGGCTAACGAAGGAATGCTTTTTCAGCAGGCTTTTGTCGAAAACTCATTATCTACTCCCAGCAGAGCATGCCTGATGACAGGTCTTTACAGCCATCAGAACGGACAGCGTCAACTAGGAAAAGGGATAGATACAACCAAAACATTCTTTTCGGAACTATTGCAAAAGGAAGGCTATCAGACCGGTGTAGTGGGTAAATGGCATATGCAATGCGAACCAAAAGGCTTCGATTTCTTCCACGTATTGTGGGATCAGGGACCTTATTACAACCCCGGCTTCAAGAGTCAGTATTCTAATGGTAAATACCTGAAAGAGGAAGGTTACACAACGACCTTGATTACCGATCATTCGATCCGTTTTCTTGAAGAAAGAGATAAGGATAAACCATTTTGCCTGCTTGTGCATCACAAAGCACCTCATCGCAACTGGATGCCCGAAGAGAAATACCTCGATCTGTATGAAGACATACAATTTCCTAAACCGGAAACTTTCTACGACAATTACGCAACACGTTGCTCGCCTGCCAAGACGCAGGACATGTCGATAGAAAAGACAATGACTATGATATACGACCTGAAAGTAACCGAGCTGAAACATAGTATGGATGAGCCTAATGCAAACGAATGGATACAGACTCTGGAGGAAATGACTCCATCGCAGCGCGAAGCATGGCACAAAAGTTATCATCCCAAAAACATGTTTTTCTTATCCCAAGACCTTAAGGGAGATAAGCTTGTTGACTGGAAATTTCAACGCTATCTGAAAGATTACCTGCGCTGCATAAAGAGTATCGACGATCAGGTAGGACGACTTATCGACTATCTGGAAAAAGAGGGGTTGATGGATAATACGATTATTGTTTACACCTCCGACCAAGGTTTCTACATGGGCGAACATGGATGGTTCGACAAACGATTTATGTACGAAGAATCGTTCAGAACACCACTAATCATACGCTATCCGAAGATGATAGAAGCCGGAAGCAAAACAGATGCTTTGGTACAAAATATAGATTATGCTCCAACTTTCTTATCTTTGGCGGGAATAGAGAAGCCTTCCGAAATGAGCGGGACATCGCTGGAAACTGTCTTTGATGGTGAAAAGCCTGACAATTGGCGCAAAAGCTTATACTACCATTACTACGACTATCCGGCTGTGCACAATGTAAGAAGGCACGATGGCGTACGCACCGACCGCTATAAATTGATCCACTTCTATGGCGAAGGCAAAATGAAGGATGATGTGGCAATCGACTGTAATGAGCTTTATGATCTGAAGAACGATCCGAACGAATTAAATAATTTATACGGTAAAAAAGGTTACGAAAAAATCACTGCCGAATTACAGAAAATGCTGGATGAATACAGAACAAATCTAAAGGTAGACGAATATTAAGCGAAACAAAAATTCTGACATCTGACTTTGACATACGACGACAGTTTTTCTTCTTCATACGAGAAAGGCTGTCGTCAACTAAATAAAAAAAGATACCGATACTCGAAATCATTATGAATGAAATAACTTGCAAAAATTGTAACAATGCGACAACCGGAAACTTTTGTTCCACATGCGGACAATCGACCAAAACCAGCAGAATAGATCTACACAACATTGTTCATAATTTTTTGCATGGCATCTTACATGTCGATCAGGGATTCTTTTATACGATGAAAGAGTTAACGTTTCGTCCGGGAAAAACGATACGCGATTACTTTGCCGGAAAGCGAGTGAGCTACTTCAACCCCTTTGGATACTTTTTCCTCATTGCTACCGCTTATGTTTTCATCAGTCACTTTGCGGGACAACCTCTCTTCTTAGATGTTAAAGTTGAAGTTAATGAAGCTAACGAACAGGCAAAGCAAGTAGAATCTCTTTTTCAGACAATAAGATATATTTTCGACAATCATTATAGCCTGATTATGCTAAGTATAATGCCTTTTACGGCATTCATTAGCTTCCTGTTTTTCAGAGCTTCAAAGTATAACTACGGCGAGCATCTGATGCTTAATTGTTATATCTTGGGGCATCAGATTCTGGCAAGTATAATCTGTATCCCGATTGGCTACTTTTGGGGTATAGACGAGATGTTTCAATGGAACAGCCTCTTACAATTTATCATCTTCATCTACATGCTGGCATCTGTTTTCAATTCCTATAAGTTATGGAAACGCATCTTATACCCAATTTGTATACAGACACTGATAACCTCTCTCACAATCTTAGCTGTAATAGCAGTAATCGTTATAAAAACGCTATAAAAAGAGTAATGTGACAAATAAGTTTTTTAATTCATTTAAATGTAGTTTTACGAAAAACAACCTAAAAATTGTCCATCATGAAAAAAACACATTTCTTACTATCTGCCATTCTAATGGCATTATTGATTAACTTTTCCTGTACAGAATCCCCAAAAGAAAGAATATGGTCTTTCGAATTGGGAGATGTCGCTTTTGATTCTGTCAAGGCTAATTTTATCGGACAATCTGCTCAGGAAATATATTTCAAAAAAGAAAATGACATTTGGAAAATAGACGTATCAGACAGTATCTACAAAGATTATACCCTTTTAGAGTTGTCTGGTTTTCAACCTGAAAAAGGCTGGCTAAACATTGCTATTGTAGATTCTCCTAAAATTGTCAAATATAATGTCTCCAATATCCTACTTTTTTCCGACGAGAAGCCTGTCAAAGTAAAAGCTTCTCTTCTTCAAACATTAGACAATGCTCTATTCTTTACTTCTGATTATTCCGACACAGAATACCTTAATGCAAAAAAAATGGCAAGTTTATATTCTCAATTAATAAGGGATGAGGTGTCGATAGAAGAAGCTACAAAGAATATATTCGAGTACATTGAATCTACTCCGAATTCACTTGCTATAATGAAGTATCTAGTACAATTCTATTACAGTTTAGATTTAGAAACGTCAAAGAAGCTTTTGGCCACCCTTGACGACGATGCTAAGAATACGCGTCACGGGAAAGCATTGGCTTCCTATATCGAAGATATGGAAGCATTCAAGTCAACTGATAAGTTTCAAGTATTCGACCTGCCTAGATGTGACAACCCCGAAAACATTGAACCTTTCGTCAAAGATGACGGCAAATATAAACTGATTATCTTTTCATCCGTAGGCTGTGGTCCTTGCCATGCTGCCATCCCCATCTATAAGGAGGTATACAATGATCTTTCCAACAAACTAGACATGCTTTATATTTCTATTGACAGAAGTGATCTCATCGAAAAATGGAATGAGATTCTGGTAAAATATGAAATTCCTTGGAGAAGCTATTTCTCCTACAATATAGAAAGTGGTATCTTACAAAAATATATGCTATACAGTGTACCTAGCTCATTTTTGGTATATCCTGACTTGACATACGAAAAAATTGACATACGAAAACAAGAAGATAAGGATAAGCTATACAAATTGATAAGGAACAGCTAAATCAAAAACATGAACAATACCACTATCGCCCCTTTTGCCAAACCACTCTATGTGATGCTAAAACCAATAGGTGCTGCTTGCAACCTCAAGTGTACTTATTGTTATTACCTAGATACAAAAAACCTGTACAAACAAGAGCACAACTATAAGCTTAGCGACGAACTGCTGGAGAAATTCATCGTACAATACCTAGAGTCGCAAACCATGGCTCTCGTATTATTCACTTGGCATGGAGGAGAACCCCTATTGCGAGATATCAGTTTCTACAAAAAAGCACTTGCACTGCAACAACGATACGGCAGAGGACGACAGATAGAAAATTCGCTACAAACCAACGGAACGCTGTTGACAGACGAGTGGTGCCGATTCTTTAAAGAAAACAATTTTCTAATAGGCATTTCCATCGATGGCACTCAACGCTTCCACGACAAATACCGCAAAGCAAATAACGGAGAGCCTACTTTTGGCAAAGTAATACATGGCATCGATCTGCTCCGAAAGCATGGAGTAGAATACAACATAATGGGGGTAGTCAACAATTACAACGTCGATTATCCGCTCGAATTTTATAATTTCTTCAAACAGATTGATTCGCATTTCATTCAGTTTGCCCCCATTGTCGAACGCTATCCGAACGGAGATGTGACCGAATGGAGTGTGTCGCCCGAAAAATGGGGAGATTTTCTCATCGCCATTTTCAACGAATGGGTAAAACAAGATATTGGCAATTACTTTATCCAGTATTTTGATGCCGCACTTGCCAACTGGATGAAGGTCGAACCCGGCACATGCATCTTTGCCGAAAACTGCGGACATGCAGGAGTGATGGAGTTTAACGGCGATGTATATGCCTGCGATCATTTCGTCTCACCCGAATATAAATTGGGAAACATCCGAGAAAAAACACTCACACAGATGATGTATTCATCCAAGCAACTCGACTTTGGCATGGATAAATCGAAAGGCTTATCGCAGCAATGCCACCAATGCAACTATAAGTTTGCCTGCAATGGCGAATGTCCCAAAAACAGGATAGCAGTTACAGCCGATGGCGAAAAAATTAATTATCTGTGTGCTGGATATTACAAGTTTTTTGACCATATTGCGCCCTATATGGATTACATGAAGCTGGAATTGGACGCAAAACGCCCTCCGGCAAACATCATGTGCAACTTGGATAAGATTAAAAGAGCGCTTTAAATCTTAATTGATTTTTTGGAGGATTAACATTCATTTTGGCATTGCCCAAAACGAATCAAAAGGCTAGTGCTGCATTCCTCGGCGACCTGTCATCGACTTGCCGGATAAAGCAAATACACGGCTATCGCCCATTTGCTTTTTTATCCGCCTGCATCGGTCAGGTACCCGCCTGCGAAACAGATGCACGGATAACTGACGCTTAACAAGGATTCTGTTTTGTCGCATTGCGGATACGGCATCTAAGTAGCAGCAGGGAACACACCCTGCGAAAGAGGCGTAAAACAAAATTCTGTTCGAAGCCCCTTAGGGCAAGTTTATTTTGTTTAGCCATCTGAGCAGCTGGTGAGTCTGCGAGACTTATAGCCTTGATTTTTTGTTTCGTTTTGTATCAAGACAAAATAAAAAATAAACTAGACAGCAATGCCAAAATAAGCAAACAAAGAAGATATGAACGTATAAATAAACAATAATACAAAAAACAACGTTTAAATAAATAATACAAAACAGAGACAAACGATATGATAATAAAACACTTTACAGACAACGATATGTACAAGTTCTCGGTAATGCTTGCCATACAAAAGCTTTACCCTTGGGCTTATGTAAAATATGCATTCACCAACCGTGGAGGAACACAGTTTCCCGAAGGATTTGCCGAACGGATGCGAGAGGAAGTGAATCAGATGGCTAAACTCCGCATGACGAAAGAGGAGAAAAAATTCATGAAGAAAAAATGCTATTTCTTCGATCCTGTTTTTGTCGATTTCCTAATGGGATTCACCTACGACCCCGAAGAGGTGACCATCACCCAAAACGGAGGCGACTTGTCTGTCGTAATAGAAGGTTATTGGTACAGAACCATCCTTTGGGAAGTGCCATTGATGGCTATTATATCTGAACTATACTTCAAGATGATGGGTGCCGAGCCTCAACTGGTGGAAGAAAAAGCTGTAGCAAAAGCTATTGCACTGAAAGATCTGCAAGCAGACTTCTCTGAGTTTGGAACACGCCGCCGCTTCTCGTTTGATGTACAAGACACTGTAATAGGCGCATTGCATACCAATGCCGGCGATTGCTTCAAAGGGACAAGCAATATGTACCTCGCTATGAAGTACGACACTACACCGATAGGCACTATGCCTCACGAATGGTTTATGTTTCATGGCGCATTGTTCGGCTATCGCTCGGCAAATATGAAAGCACTGGAAGCGTGGGTAGATGTCTACGATGGCAGTCTGGGGATTGCACTTACCGACACTTATACTACCGATTCGTTCTTCAACTCGTTCAGCCTAAAGCAAGCAAAACTTTTCGATGGTGTACGTCACGACAGTGGCGATCCGCTTAGCTTTGCCGATAAAACAATCGAGTTTTACGAAAAAAACCGCATAGAGCCAATCTCGAAAACAATCGTATTCAGCGACTCGCTCAACATAGAAACCATCAAGGCGATCAAAGACCATATTGGCGGTCGCATCCACGACACCTACGGAATAGGTACTTTCTTCTCGAACGATGTGGGTGTAAAAGCTCTGAATATGGTAATAAAGCTGACAGACATTAAAGCGCATAAAAAAGATACAGAGTTTCTTAAGGCTGTGAAACTGTCTGACGTTGCAGGAAAACATACGGGCGATGTGAGCGAAATTCAGCTCAGCAAAATGACTCTGGGTTTGGAATAAACATCATAAGTTCTATCTATAAAGATTCAGACTGATTTATTTTGTTTGTGGCTCTCGCTATAAAATGGTAATTTTGCACACCGATTTTAAACAACGATCGGGAAAATAAAAAATGAAACATACTATATCAGAATTTGAGATAATGGCTCCGGTAGGGTCTTACGATTCGCTGGCTGCAGCCATACAAGGTGGTGCCGACTCTATCTATTTTGGCATAGAGGGATTGAATATGCGTGCCCGTTCGTCAAACAACTTTACGATTGACGACCTTAAGAACATCGCATCCATCTGTAAAGAAAACGGACTAAAAAGCTATTTGACGGTCAACACGATCATTTACGACAACGATATTTCGTTGATGCATCAGATAGTGAATGCGGCAAAAGAAGCCGAGCTATCGGCTATTATTGCTGCCGATGTGGCGGTGATGATGTATGCACGTAGCATTGGCGTAGAAGTCCACCTTTCTACTCAGCTGAATATTACAAATACCGAATCGCTTAAGTTTTACGGACAGTTTGCCGATGTGGTTGTTTTGGCTCGCGAGCTTAACCTCGATCAGGTAGCTGCTATTTACAACGATATAGTAGAACAACAGATAAAAGGTCCTAGCGGTGAATTGATCCGCATCGAGATGTTTGCTCATGGTGCTTTATGCATGGCCGTTTCGGGTAAATGCTACCTCAGCCTTCACGAGAAAGATATATCTGCCAATCGTGGCGCTTGCAATCAGATTTGCCGTAGAGGCTACATCGTAAAAGACAAAGATAGTGAGATAGAGCTAGAGATAGACAACGAATACATCATGTCACCCAAAGACCTGAAAACAATCCACTTCATGAACAAGATGATGGATGCAGGGGTGCGCGTATTTAAGATAGAAGGTCGTGCCCGTGGTCCGGAATATGTACGTCTTGTGGTTGAGTGTTACAAAGAAGCTATCCATGCCTATTGCGATGGCACATTCAGCGAAGAAAAGATTGCAGCTTGGGACGAACGTCTGGCAACAGTCTTCAACCGTGGTTTCTGGGATGGTTATTATCTGGGACAACGCTTGGGTGAATGGTCGAGCAATTACGGTTCGGGATCTACAAAACGCAAGGTATACATCGGCAAAGGTCTTAAATACTTCTCCAATCTGGGTGTTGCCGAATTCCTGATGGAAAGTCAAACGCTGAAAGTAGGTGACGAAATCGTCATCACCGGCCCAACTACGGGTGCAGTTTTTCAGACCGTAGAAGAGATTCGTGTCGATCTACAACCGGTGCAAGAGACCGTAAAAGGAGAGAAATTCTCCATCAAAGTGAATGAGAAGATACGCCCATCGGACAAACTCTTCAAAATGGTGACTGTAGAGAAAAAGAAACGATTTGTAGAGAAAGCATAAACACAGAAGAAAGGCTGCTTTTGCAGTCTTTTTTTATTTTAATCCGATTGTAAATGAAACAAAACAGACTTCGCTCGTTTTTCATAATATTAGTTACCCTATCAATATTCCTACCATCGTGCAATAGCAAAGACAGGGCGAAGGATATTGAGATAAAAGACGAAAAGGAATTCACCTATATCCACCTCATCTCCGACAGCCTGCAAACTCCCGAACAAAAAGCCTTTGTGGACAGATTGAACAGAATAGTTTCGGAGAATACAAAGATTGAAAACAACCACTTCTGTCTGACAATTTCGGAGGATGATTTTGTAAAACAAGGCTTTCCCGCAGAATACTATACGCTGATGAAGAAGAATTATGAGGAAATGAATAATTTCATCGACTCACAACTCATAGAAGATCCGCGAAAGATCTGGCTGGATGCTGTATATGAATATAACAATAGAAAAGGCAACCGTTAATTGGCTGCCTCCCCTTATTAATAACTCTATTTTTTATCTGTCGCTTTTTGAGGTGAAGAAGTTATAGGTATACTTGTCATTTCATAGTGCTCATCATTCTTGCCCGATTGCTTTGCAGATTTCGTTGGCACCGGATACGATTCAACAGGTATACTTGTCATTTCATAGGACTCATCATCTTGCTTTGCTGGAGACATTAACTCTAATCTATTTCCCGTACCTCCTTCTTTTAGTGCATTTCTCCAATCTTTCCCCTCTCCTATTTTCACCATATACCAAGTTGGGGTTTTCAAGCTTTTTGCGTAATACAATGAAATTCTAGAATATCCTTTTCAGTGGGATTAATATCCTCTTTATTTTCGATAAATTCTTTATCATTAACTAGTTTTTCAAACTCATTTCGGGTATATTCTTTGCCTTTTACTACATACTTTACAAAATCGTCCGGTTTAGGAGCCTCTCCCTCTTTTGATTCGTCATAAAATGCGGGATAGGTAAATAGCACCTCTCCGTCACTTCCCACACGAGTAAACTTAACGATTTTCTTTTCGGAATTATTTGGTTTATTATCTTTATTCCTCATTGTTATTTCGTAGGTAAGTATTGGTTCCATATCCTTTGTGAATGCCGGAGGGATAAATGGAGTCTCATCTTCTATTTTCACCATACACAAAACAGGAGTTTTCAAGCTTTTCTGAGTGATACAATGAAATTCGAGAACAACATTATCTTTCGACTTTATATTTGTCTCTGTTTTGAAATACATTTTCCCTTTTATCAATTCTTCAAAACCTTCACGTGTATATACTTTATTGCCCACCATGTATTTCACAAATTTGTCATGCATTGGCTTTTCGCCTTCTTTAGCCTCATCATAGGCTATCGGATAGTAAAGTAGGTTTCTTTTATTCTCTGTATTTATGTATACCACCATTCCCTTTTCGGAATTATCATTTTGCATCTGAGATTGTACAATTTCGTTTTCTTCAAAATTAATTGTACTTTCGTAATCAGCGGATGAGCTTGCTAGTTCATTCGCTTCGGGACGGGCAAAGGCAAACACTGTGAGTGCGCCTAACGGGAGCAACAATAAGAGCTTCAACCGTGCCCATTTGCTTGATTTTTCTTTTAACATCATAGTAATTCGCTTTTTAATTTTACTGTGATTGAAGCTGTTGGCTAGAGTGTAGGAGCTTGCGCCAACGGCTTTTTTCACTAATAATAGTTGATATTTGGTTGTATCGATACCAGATTCTAAAACACTCATATCGGCCTGATATTCGTGCATATCTTTCAATTCTCTTTTCAGAAGCCATGCAGCAGGATTGAACCATTGCAACAACAGCACACATTCCATGAAAATTATATCCAACGAGTGACGATGCGCGATATGCGCGATTTCGTGTGTCAAAATTTCATCCGGATTGTCTTTAAAATCACTAACAGAAATAACAATATACTGTCCCCAACTAAATGGCACTATGCGATCCTTGACCAGGACTAATTTATATCCTTTATAATCTTGCTTGGGGTTAGTTCTTATTAAGCGAAACATCAGATAAGCTGATCGACCCAGCAGAAACAGATTTACAAAAAGACCAACAAGGTAAATAATCAGCAACACCTGACTAAGGCTAATATCTACTAACGAAGTCTCTGCAACATCTGCCATGTACTCTGTAGTTATTGTTTCGGAGTAGGCATAAGAATCTGCAATCGCTTCTTCTTGAGCCTCTTCTGCGAAATATTTTTCGACAAGAGCGCTAGGCAAGAGAGCAGCCAGTTTTTCACTTACTGTCACTTTCAACAAAGGCAACAACAAGCAAACTCCTACACCAAGTAGTAATACCCAGCGATTGAAACTAAAGAACGTTTCGCGAGACAAGAAAGCTTTGACACAGATGTAAAGGACTGTGAGAAAAACAGCCAGCTTTAATGAATAGATTAGAAAGGCATCCATCGCGTAGTGTTTTATTTACCCTTATTCTTTATTTGATGTATCAACTCTTGCAATTCTTCTATCGACAGCTTCTCTTCTTCTATCAACGTAGAGACTACACGAGTGTATGAGTTTCCGAAATACCTGTCGACAACGGAGGTCAATGTACTTTTTTCATATTCCTCTTTCGACACCAAAGCATAATACTGGTAGGTATTTCCATATTGCTTATAGCCTATATATCCTTTTTCTTCCAATGTGCGAACGATAGTAGAAAGAGTGTTGTAATGAGGCTTTGGCTCGTCTTGCAATTCCAACAGGTCGCGAACAAACATGGGACCATGTGCCCAGAAATAACCTAAAATCTCCTCTTCTTTTTGTGTCAGCTTTTTCATAATGATTAAATTCTATAAAACAAATATAACTATAATTTATAGTTAAGCAACTAAAAAATATAGTTATTTTAAATTTTAACACAAAACAATAAAAAAAGGCAACCGTTAATCGGCTGCCTTTCTCTCTAGAATTTACAGATTAAATTCTACTGTCTCCTATCTCTGGCTGAATAAGTTGCTTGTGATTGTCCACCTTTAGAGGCTTTAGGTTTAGAAACCTTTCCTTTCGACTTTTGCTTCTTCTTACTGTCTTCTCTAAAGCGTTCTTTTATCGAATCGTTGATTACCCACAGGTTATCATCGAACTGCTGCAATTGCTTTTCGATGCTGTCCTGCGCATATTTCAACTCTTCCGGTGTTTTGAATTTTTCGTTCAAAAATGCATTTGCCATATTCGTTGTCTTGTAGATCTTTCCATCATACAATCGCATTTGGAAATAATCGTCGATCGTCTTATTCACCACATTGTTCATGTCCGATGCCATAATAGGCATACGGGTGGCATAAGGGCGAATATCTTCGTAAGGTATCCAAAACAATGGCTCGCGGTACGATGTACTTGCACCCGAACCTTCATCATCGAAGTATTCCTGACGCGAGAGTACCGGACAAAGAGCGATAGTCTTCACTCCCATCACTGAATTTGCCTGATCGAAGTACCATGCTTCTTTCAGATAATAACCGAGAATCTCGTTTGCCGGGATATTATATTCATCTATGATATATGCGTTTCCGTTTTTCTGATAAGGGATTTCGAGACGGTTCAGCACTTCTCCAAAGTCTTCGATCTGATCTTCCGAGAACATTTCCTGCCCTCCATTCCATTTATATCCTACTAGGTTACCATCTGCCATCAGCTTGAATATCATGGTAAACAAATTCATCTTACCTCCTACCGGCTGCATAGGATAAAGCAAAGCTGCATTAGAGCCTTCCTTCAAGTCTAGTTCGCGATACACCTCACGTATCCAGGTGGCAGTAGTAAGATCTCTTGTCTGATTTCTATTCATCATCTCGGCACGAACCGATACTTGCGATACTTTAGTTCCCGCATTAGCCGAAGCTCCTTGTTGTTGCTGTTGTTTCTTAGCCAGCCTGTCGCGCAAAGATTCTTGCTGTGCCGACGCCATCAGAGAACAGCATAATCCGCAAAGCAACAATATTGATATATGATAAATTCTTTTCATTAGCTTCTTACTTTTTAGATTTAGCAAAACCAATTTGTTTTCTCACACATCTAAATCCGATATACGAACGTGGCTGATTCTGAAATTCTCCTTCGCGCATATCTCCTCTGATATTGCGTCCGGTATCTTTCCACGAACCACCTTTTACCACTTTTTTCTTCACAGCATAAGGATCTTCCTTAGCTGCATGGTATTTATACTCCGGATTAATATCATCCATCAGCTTGGTTCCCGCTTCGGTGTAGGCTGTGGAAGTCCATTCGGCAACGTTACCCGCCAAGTCGTATATTCCAAAACGATTTGGCTGATAAGAAGCTACCTTCGAAGGAATCAGATTACCATCTTTCGTATAATTTCCCTCGCCCGGCTTAAAGTTTGCCATAAAGCAATCGTTGTCGTCCATCGTATCTTCTTTATCCCACGGATATTTATTCTCGGTACGTCCGTTACGGGCTGCAAACTCATATTCTGCTTCTGTAGGCAAACGGAAATCCTCAATCGGACGTGCGCCTTTTGGCTGCCCCATGCGATAATATTTAGTTCGCCATGCAGCGAAAGCCGTAGCCTGCTCCCATGTTACTCCCACCACCGGATAATCGTTATACCCCGGGTGCGAGAAATACATTCGCATATAAGGCTCGTTCAAGGCATTATTAAAGTCATTTACCCAAACTGTTGTATCGGGATAGATGTTTACAATCTTGGTATGTACAAAGTCGTACAAGGAACTCAGCGGTCTCACGATAGTCTCGTTTACAGGCAGTCCTTCTTCGTTGAAGTAGGCTGTATCTTTCGATATCATAATCACCTCATTGGGGTCGATAGTGATATCCGTATTGCGTGTACGTTCCTGAGCATTCAGTCTGTAACGTAATTTTGCCGCCTCGGCATGATCGAACCATTCGTAGATGAAATTCAACTGAGAAGGGTCTATTCCACGCTCTCCTGTTATCGGATGCACTGTAGTCAAGCCGTTCATTATTTCTTCTTCGTCTTCCAGAGGTCTTTTAGGAAGCGGTTTTTTCCAGTCCAGATAGGGTTTGATAGGGTCACCGTAACGGTCTTCTGTAATTTTGTAAGTTTCGTCTATCACAGAGAGACGTTCGCGAAGGATAGAGTCGCGCACCCAATAAACGAACTGACGGTATTCCGAATTGGTAATCTCCGTTTCGTCCATCCAGAAGTTATCTACCGACACTCCTTTAGGATTTGCTTTAATATCCCATAATGAATCACTCTCGGCAGGTCCCATTTCTATCGAACCTAATGACACCAACACCATTCCATGAGGTGCAGGTTCGGCCCACGAAGAGCCTTTTTCTCCGACAAGTTCGCCACCAACACTACTTCCGGACGATTTGCCGCAAGATGTCAATAACACTACCAAAGAAATTATCGTTGCAAAAAACAATTGTTTCATAGTTATCTTATTAGCCTTTAGCCGACTACTTTGTTTTTTTATCGCGTCTGTAATTTTTGTATTAATATATAAACCTGTAAAGATATAACACTTTTATAATATTCTTATGCTTTTACTGACCTTCCTTACCTTTCTCTTTTCCAGCGGAAAGCTATATCGTATAAATACCTCGTGGCTACCATGACTGACTTTCGACAATTCGGATGTAGACAAATCGTATGAATAACCGGCATCTATACTGCGTATTTTTACACCCAGCAAAAATACAAAACCTTCGTCTTTTCTCCAAGACACCCCACCTGTGAACATCTTGTTGTACTCCACCTTAGCTGTAAGATCGACCTGATAGGTGACGGCATCTGTTTTGAAAAAGGCAGAAGGCTGCAATTCTATCAACGGATTACTAAGCTTAATATTGTATCCCCCCATCAAAAAATAAGTACGGGCAATATAGGCATCGCGCGAATCGTCCAACGCAAATTTTGGTTCCCACAAGTGATTTACCGACAGTCCGACATAGTAAGCGGGTGTTATCCATGCCACACCTAAACCTGCATCGGCTACTTTATCGCCTGCCGCACCGGGAATGGCTATATCTTGCTTATCGTGTTCGGAGCTTTCGGGGATAAATATTCCGCCTGCATCGAAGCCTACATCGAGCATCCCTCCTTGTAATCCGATATGTAAGCGTTTATTATTCTTAAACTTGATCTTGTAAGTATATTGCCCTAGTATAGATGTATTGGTAAACAGTCCTGCCTTTTCGGTCGTCATTATCGCTCCTATTCCATGATCCTTCCCCAAAAACGAGATGGGCATATTCATAGATACAACGGAAGTCACCGGAGCATTGGTGATACCCACCCACTGGCGACGATGAATCAGGGAACTTTCTACATGGCTGGTTTCGGCAATGAACGAAGGGTTGTAAAAATTCTTCATCTTCCAGTACTGACTTATCTGAGCATCCCACTGCCCGTAAGCAGTGCCGAAGCCAACAATCAGAAAAAGAAAAATCAGCAGTGTATATTTAAACCTCATTCGTGATAAAGTAACTAAAGATGTGCAAAGTAACGACTATTTATTCATTAATAACGCAATCAACCGCCAGAAATTGTATAACAACGGCAAGACTGACAACAAAAAAGCAGACATCTATTACAATGCCTGCCCTATTTTGTATTATAAAATAATTCTAAAATAATTCTAAAAAAATTATCTTGTAGCCTTTATCAATTCTATTCAGTTCTATAAATAAAATTTATTTTAAAATCATAATCATCAAGATACTCGCTTACATCACTCAAGTCGCTAGCTTGTATATAAAACACAATTTGTTTTTCAGGAGTCAGATAAAGATCGTAACCAATAGTTTCGGAATATGTATATGTATCTCCGTCAGGATATGATTGCACATAAGGACATTGAGCTAACACTTTATGATCTTTCTCTCCAAAACTTTTCCAGATATACACCCATCCCTGAACAGCTCCTTCGTCGAACATATATTGGTCAAAATCAGGAAAAGAGAAAGCATATTCGTAACGATTCATATCTGCGTTCCATTCCCATTTATCTTTAGCTACTTCAAAAATATAAGTAGCCATATCCGCACCTGTTTTATTCGTGATATATTCTTCTGTAATGTATTCTTTTGTACAGCCGGTGAAGCCAGTCAGCGCAAGAACCGAGACAAGAGCTAAGGCCAAAGAGTTGTAAAGTTTTCTTTTCATATGATATTATTATTTAATTTATCTCAAATATAAAGCTTTTGCAACAAAAAACAAATCGACATGAACGATTTAAGATAATTCAGAGCAGGCTTATTACCTTTATCTGTGCTTCCTCGGTGGTTACTTCCGAAAGGTTTATCCAATTTATTTCCTTGTCGCGCTTAAACCACGTCATCTGCTTGCGGGAATAGATACGAGTATTCTGTTTAATCTTTTCTATGGCAAAGTCGAGCGTCCACTCACCTTCGAGGTATTTGAATAGTTCTTTGTACCCAACCGTATTCAACGAATTCAGATGGCGTCTGTCAAAGAACAATTTAGCCTCATCCAGTAAGCCTTGCGCCATCATTTCATCTACCCGCTGATTGATACGGCTATACAATTCTTCACGCTCGCGCATCAGCCCTACTTTTACAATATTGAAAGGGCGGTGTTTTTTTGTATTGGTACGAAACGAAGAGTATGGTTTACCCGTCATCAGGCAAACTTCGAGTGCATGAATCACCCGCTTATAGTTTTTCAGATCTACCTGATCGTAAAAAACGGGGTCGAGCATTTTCAATTGAGCTTGTATCGCTTCCAATCCTTCGCGTTCGTACTGCGCATACACCTCTTTGCGAAGCTCGTCGTCGATGGTTGGTACATCGTCAATCCCGTTACACAGGGCATCAATATACATCATCGATCCGCCCGATACGACTACCACATCGTGTGTCTGGTGCAAGTCGGCAATAATACTCAATGCATCGCGTTCAAACTCGCTGGCACTGTAATAGTCTTCCACCTCGAGCATCCCAACCAAATGGTGAGGCACACGAGTAAGCTGATCTGCTGTAGGCGCAGCAGTACCGATGGTAAGTCCTTTAAAAAATTGCCGGGAATCGGCAGAGATAATAGGAGAATTATAATATGTTGCCAGGTCGATACTCAGGGCGGTTTTTCCCACCCCGGTAGGACCAAGCAGCACTATTACTTGTTTCATTAAAATTCTTCGTCGCTAGGCAGAGCAGCATCGCCCAATCCGTCGAAGCCTTCTGCGTCAAGTTCGTCCATGTCGTATCCTTCGTCGCCGTAGAAGCTTTCACCAACATCAAGAGTTGTACCTACTACTGCTTCTTCGTCGAAGTCGACAAATTGCGGCGGTGGCACACCTTCCGATTTGGTACAGACAGGCTGATCCAAATGCTTTCCTGTAATGATTTCGCGTAATTCCATGAAGAAAGCACGCTCGGTCATATAGTCGAACACGTACATCAGCTTTTGTCTTTCGTCTTCCAAGAAATCGTTCAGCACAGAATCTTCCATGATATACGAATCTTCATCCGAGCTTGTATCCATTTCTACAAGGGTGATTTCTTGTTCTTTTTCCCAATCGTCGGTACACAAGAAGAATGATGTCATCTCACCTTCTTTGAACCCAACCGATTTTATTATTTCCTTGTGCAAATCGAGGAATGTGGCGTCTGAGTCTATTTGAATTTCTCGTTTGAAGCCTTCTACCTCATCCGATAAAAGTAAAAATCTAAATACCATTGCAACTTTTTTTTATTCTAATTCAAAATTAGTGTTTTTTTGATAAAATACATAACAGAACAACTAAATAGCAGCTTCAGCTTATGTTATTCATAAATTTTCTGCAAAAGTAAACGTTTTTCTATAATAGAAGGAATTTCTTCTTCGTAATGTGTGACATAAATGAGCGATTTGTCTTCTCCGCAATATTCTTCGATTAGTTTTTTCACAAATTGCTTATTTGCCACGTCCAATCCATGCAAGGGTTCGTCCAGAATAAGCAGGTCGGGGTTCTTCACAAACAGACGAGCCAGCAAGACCAAACGTTGTTCGCCCGACGACACGTGCAAGAAAGAAACCTCGCTCAGATGAGAAACACCAAATACCTGCATCCATTGCAGGGCAAGCCGTTCTTGTTCAGCACTGCATTTACGATACAAACCCACAGTATCGAAGAAACCCGAACCAACGACATCCAGACAACGGACATTTTTCATATAATAAAGGTGCATTTCGGGAGAGATATAGCCTATTCGTTTCTTTATATCCCAAATGCTTTCACCCGTTCCGCGCTTGCGGTCGAAGAGCGTAATATCATTAGCATAAGCCTGCGGATTATCGCCCGCTATGAGACTTAGCAGTGTGGATTTTCCCGAACCATTGGCTCCAAGTAATGCCCATTTTTCGCCGTGCTTTATTTCCCAGTTCAAATCTTTCAGAATGGTTTGTTCGCCATATCTTACCGATATATTTTTCAAAATAGCTGCATAGTCGAAGATCGAAGAATTGTCATTGCTGACTTCTTTCAACTCTGCAAGATTCTCAACAGAAGCATTCTTTACAAATAACCTGTCGATCAATTCTTTATTATCAAAAAAGGCTTCACGCGACATGGCAGGAAGTTGCTCTTTATTACAGACTGGCTGCACGTGTGTAATAAAATCGGGAATATCGTTAGGATTGGACAGCACCAGAACGATTTGCAGATTGCGATGTTGCGACAAGCTGACAAACAAGTCGCTGAGCATAGTACGCGATGGAGCATCGAGCCCGATGAAGGGATTGTCGAGAACCAGCAAGCGAGGATTGCTCAACAGCGATCGTATAATCAAAAACTTACGTAGTTCGCCACTCGAGAGCATATCTACTTCCTTGTCCATCAGCTCCGATACACCAAACCAATGAAGCAGTTCTTCCAAATATTGACGGTCTGCTTTGTTCACCAAGTCGCTCACCATCGGGGTGTCTTGTTTACTCCCTTTGTTCCAACGTTGCTGGTAATAACTATTGTCGGCATCTACCATACTGTAAATATCCCTGAAAGCAACACTCTTGGCAACCGACATCGGTGATACATACTCTCCCTTCTCGGAGAAACATTGCACCTCGCCCTCTTTGAAGGCGTATCGATTGAGCAACATATCGGTCAATATCGTTTTGCCACTACCATTAGCACCTATTACCGCCCAATGTTCACCTGACGAAATCTGCCAGTTTACGGGGGATTTGAATTGTGCATATTCGTGACGGGGAACTCCGTTTATTAGGTGTATGATGATCTGTTTTTTCATTCGCGTCATTTAATAGAAAACAAAAATAAGGAATTATAAATAAGTCTTTTACTCTACAGATGCCGAAAAAATCCTTTTCAGCCAAAGCATTTTAGCCAAAAAAGAATCTTTTATCGAAAAAATTGAAAAATATTGAGAATAATGTATAAATTTGTACTTTCAAGACTATTATGGGTATAATCCATCTTAACACAAGAGTTACATTATGAAAATAAAATTTTTACTTATTACATTTTTCGCACTTTTCATAAGCTTTTCTATCAATGCTCAAGAAAAGAAATCGCCTAAGGAAGTAAGGGAGTTGCTTAAATCAGATAGCAGACCTGTTTCGTTGACATTGAATAATGGTGAAGAAATCGTTATTGCTAAACAAAGTATGCAACCGATTGATGTAAGTGCATCGAAACAAGCTGAACATAGAAAATCATTCGATTGTCCGGATATTTTTGCAAAACCTGAGGTTGAAAAAGAACCTGCTCCGGAAGTAGTTCAACCAACAATCGATCCAAAACCAGAAATCAAGCAACCGACTAAAGCTCCGTTCTTTTTACCTGACCCTGTATTCTTCCGCATCAACAAATCGGTTATCGATGCTTCGGAATGGGCTAAGATCGAACTGGCTGTTAATTATCTGAGAGAACATCCAACTGCTACTGTTGTGGCTACCGGATATGCGGATAAGAAAACAGGAAACCAGACAATCAACCTTCGTCTGTCCAAAGAGCGTTCGAATGCTGTAGCTAAAGCAATGGAAGAGAAATACGGTATCGAAGCTCACAGAATTACTGTTAACTGGAAAGGTGACGGATTGCAACCATTCCAATTGGATAATGACAAGAACCGTGCGGTATTGTTCTTGATTAACCCATAAGATATATAATAACTAGGCTCTACTAGTTTCTAGTACAGATATACAGTTTTTGTTTGATAGCTACAGGAGAAGTCTTGTAGCTATCTTTTGTTATGGAGGACATATTAAATTGATTTAGCAATAGGATTCATTTAGTATCTACACAAACTAAAAGCGAATCCTTATAGGTAACGAAAATTCAGAGTCGACATTCTTCCCATCCAAACTTCCCGGTATCCAATCGGGCATGAGAGATACTACGCGCAGCACTTCGTTATCAAAAGCGGAGTTTGAGCTCTTTACCAAGTGAGGATTTTTCACTTTTCCTTCTTTGTCAACCGTAAATTTCACAACAATTTTTCGCTCTCCCTCAAATGGTTGTTCGCCCGAAAAAGAAAAATTTTCATAGACAAACTTATACATAGCCTCTTCGCCTCCGGGAAATGTTGGCATTGGAAGATCAATCAGATACATAAATTCTTTTTTCTCGAACGACAGAGGTAAGACCACAAAGGAATCGACAGGCTTACCATCACGAATAGCTGGTTGCCATGTTGTCATGGAATTAATAGTTTTTAAAAGCTCTTCTTTTTGGTGAAAAGGTCGTGTTTCTTTCACCACAATGGCATCACGTACTGTGCCGTCTTTGGCAACAATGAATCGCACCAGCCCTTCTCCATCGAGGACATTTCTACCCACTGCATCTTCTATATATTGAGCAACAGATTTATTGCCACCTATAAAATTGGAGTTTAAATCGGTTTTCCAATAGATCGTATCTCCATCAATTTTCTTGAATTCGGAAAAGATGATAGGCAAAATGTAATTTATGGGTACATAATATTTTTTCCCTTGACTGATCTGATAACCGGGTTCCCATTTAGGCATCGAACTTACTATACCTATACTCACACTGTCGCAATTGGGATGAATACCTCTAAAAACTCTTACATCTTCTATATCTCCCGTCTTACTGACCACAAAGCGGAGTGTAACCCTTCCAAAAATTCCTTTTTCCAGTGCATCTTCAGGAAAATAGAAGCGATCCTGAATAAACTGATACATTGCCTCTGTTCCTCCAATATACGAAGGCATGACTTCATAATTCACGAAAGAAACTTCCTTCTCTTGCCCCGTACAGGGTATTGCAACAAAAGAAAAAAGGAAAAGAAAGGTTATGTACATATTTTTCATAGCAACGAGAGAGGTTTCAGTCTTTTATTATAATAGAGGTTTTTAGAGCGTTTTTTCCATAAATGAATTACCAAACAACCGTTAACTCAATCGGATATTGACCGACTGTTGCAAACTTTTCGTATTTTTGTTTTTCCAATAAAGATATGCATAATGATTATATTCAATACCACCTTTCATGTAGAAGATGATGTACTAGACGATTACATCCGCTTTATGAAAGAGACTTACATAAGCACGGCTGCCGGTAGCGGCTTTTTGCACGAACCTCGCTTTTGTCGCATACACGCTCAGCACGAAGAAAGCGGAAGCAGTTACTCGCTACAGTTTAAGGTGAAAAATGTAGATACGCTGAATCACTGGTTTTCGACACAAGGGCAAGAACTGCAAGAGAAACTGGTCGAACGATTTGGCAACAAGGCAATGGGGTTTGTTACCCTGCTGGAAGAAATAGACCTCTAAACCGATGTTACAAAAAGAACGAATAATATTGGGTATCGACCCCGGAACGCAAGTGATGGGTTACGGAGTGTTGCGCGTGGTAAACAACAAACCCGAACTGATGGCGATGGGTGTTCTCGTACTCAACAAGGACGATGACCATTACCTCAAACTTCGCCGCATCTTCGAACGCATCATCACGCTGATAGATGAATTTCTGCCCGACGAACTGGCTATCGAAGCTCCTTTCTTTGGCAAGAACGTGCAGAGTATGTTGAAACTGGGACGGGCACAAGGAGTGGCTATGGCTGCCGCCCTGTCGCGCGATATTCCCATATTCGAATATGCCCCGCTGAAAATAAAAATGTCGATCACCGGAAACGGACGTGCAGCAAAAGAACAGGTTGCTTATATGCTTCAGAACTATCTGAAAATTCCGAATGAGAGCATGCCGAAACAGATGGATGCTACCGACGGACTAGCTGCGGCTGTTTGCCACTACTTCCAGACCAACAATCCTGCCAACGAAAAGAAGTTCACAAGCTGGAAAGACTATATCAACAAGAATCCGGGAAAAGTAAGCAAATAATACCTTATGATATACCAAGATTTACATACCATAGAATACGGAAAGGCGTGGAGTCATCAGGAAGAACTTTTTGATAAATCCTTGGCTCAGAAAGCAAATAAGGAGCAGACGGAAAACTACCTGCTCTTTTGCGAACATCCGCATGTGATCACTATCGGCAAACACGGAAAGACCGAAAACCTGCTTTATCAGGAGAGTTTCTTGAATCAGCGTGGAGTCTCTCTTTTTCAGATCGATCGCGGCGGTGATGTTACTTATCACGGTCCGGGGCAGTTGGTAGGCTACCCTATCTTCGACCTCGAATCGTTCAACATAGGTCTTCGCCAATACATTCACAACATAGAAGAAATTATTATCCGATTGGTAGCCAAATACGGCATCACAGCCGAACGCTTGGAAGGTGCTGCCGGTGTATGGATAGATACCACAATGCCCGGACGTACCCGAAAGATTGCAGCTATCGGTGTACGCAGCAGCCGGTTTGTAACGATGCACGGCTTTGCCCTCAACGTGAATACCGACCTCAACTACTTTTCACTGATCAATCCTTGCGGCTTTGTAGACAAGGGTGTTACCTCGATGGAGAAAGAGCTAGGCTATGCTCCGGACATGGAACAGGTAAAACAAGAGACAAAGCTACTGTTTGAAGAAGTGTTTGGGGAAGAAGCAAAATAGGTAAATCTTTTATTTAGCTTCCAATAATTTGTATAATTCCTTCTTATCTTCTTCTGTATATACATTAAATATTTGCCCTTCACCATCGGGACTAATAAGCATCATATAAGGTATTCCATATAAGCCATAATTCTTTGCAATGCCATGTTCATCGTAGAGCAAAGAAAGACTTCGCCAAGGAATACTTTCTTTTTCCAATAACTTTCTCCAGTAATCCATATATTTTTCTTCATCTATAGTGATGTAAATCAAATCTATTTCTTCACGTTTTTTCTCATATATTTCTTTCAATAGAGGAATAGCTTTATGACACCATTTACACCAAGATGCAGAAAACACAATTAAATTATATTTATCTGGATTTGCTATTATTTTCTCTTTCTTTCCCGTAAGCGAATTTTCTAGTTCTACATTTTCGAATGAAAAACTTTGAGGATTGAATTCCAAATATTTTTTTAGAATATTATTATAAAAACTCACTTCTTCATCTTGTGTGTTGGTAAACGTTCTATATATTCTATTAAGATCATCTTTATCTCCATAGCTTACATTGTAATAAGCTAATTGGGCTAATAAGTATTTAGAATAAGAATATTTACTAGCCAAATTTAAGACCCTAGCTAAATCTTTTTCATACTTATCTTTATTTAGTTCTTTATTGTGGTAGATTCCAAAATCGATGTGATGCATTGCTGCCTCCAGCTCTGTTTGAGGATAGTTTTTCAAATCTACAAAGAACTCGTCTGACTGAATAGTGACTTCTTCGCTACCTGATTCATTATCTATAATACCTATTGGAAGTTCATATTCACTTTGCCTTATAAAAGTAGCTTCTATCAGACTCATGTTCTTATCATATATAAAACTTTCTGTCGACAATGTATCTCCTCCAACAATAGCTCTAAAGGTTATTTCTGATGTCGTTTTCGTTTTTTCATCTAAAGGTATGGGTAAAAGCTTAAAACTAAGAGCTCTATTATTCACAGAATCAGGTATCTCAAAAACCCAATGATTTTTATTTTGCTTCTTTCCTTTCACATAAAATACTCTATTCATTCCCTGAGGAAGACCGAAGTCCTTTATTCCGAGAGTCAGGTCGTCATAATTTTTACCTTTCAACACGACTTCGAGTAAAACCGAATCTGCTGATTCAGGCTCTATTTTGTGAGTACAAGAAAAGAATAGAATGAATGTAATAGTAAGACAGATGAGAAAAAAAGCTTTTTTCATAATAATACAGTTTGGGTTAACAATAGGTATAAAGATATACAAAAAGAGGCAGAGCTCCGAGAAGTGCTCTGCCTTTTTTCGACAAACTGTATAACAATAAAACGTTTATTTAGGTCTCGGACCCTTGTTATATATTCGTTAAAGTGTTGTATCGTTATCAATATTAAGCAAAAATATCTATATATCAAAATATTAAGCTATCATTTTTCTGCCATTGCAGTCAGTTTTCCTTCTGTTTTCAGGTTTTCCATCAAGAATTCGTCAGCTTCTTCCAAGTCTACAATCGAGTATTTATCGATGCCGCAAATATGCATTTCGTCTAGAGCATCTACTAAGTTACGATAGCTGGAAGCTTTTGTCGGCTTGATCAGAATATTAAATCCTTCTTTCGATTTCTTGATCTCTTTTACTTGCAAATTATATTCTTCTTTCGAGATCTCCTTATTTGCATACACTTGTCTCAGGTCTTTCAGTTTCGACATGATGTAAGCGTTTCTGTCCATCAATGCTTTACGCAACTCTTGCTGGTTCATTACCTTCAGCGATGTATAATCTTCATAATTTGGCATACCATCATAAAAATATATTTTGTCGTCTTCTCCTAGAATAACGGTGGCTGATCCGGATTGCGGCACCTTTTGTTCACCCTCATCCGTTGGCATCGCCAGTTTCATTATCTGTGGCATGCTCAATGTTGTACAGAACATAAAGAATGTGATCAGCAACATATTCATATCTACCATCGGAGTGAAGTCAACCCTTAACAATTGTTTTTTTGGTTTCCCTTTCTTCTCGTTTCCCCTGTTGTTTACATTTATGTTAGCCATACTATTAAATTTTAAAAATGTTAAACTTCATCTTTTACCTTATAGAGAAGAAGTATGTTGAAATTCCATAAAATAGATTTACTTTTTTACATAAAGCCCTATCTTTGTTCTACAATTGAGCTTTTTCTCTATTATTCCTATAAAAAATGAAACAACGTCTACTCCTTTTTTTTAGCATATTTTTCTATTTCGTACTGATATTCTTGGTTCAGAAGACAGCCTTTACCCTTATTCATGCTTCTATCGACGGAAATTTGACCATTAAGGATGTGTTCGACGTATTGTATCACGGATTACCACTCGACTTATCGATAAGTGCTTACCTTACAGCCTTGCCGGCACTGATTCTTATCGCATCCGTTTGGGTAAGAAGAGGTGTTATCTGCCGTATATACAATGTATATTTTATGCTATTTCTGACCATTATAGCCATTATAGGAGTGGTTGATATTGTTGTCTATCCGTTTTGGGGCTTCCACTTCGACTCCAGCGTGTTCCTTTACTTGCAAAAGCCGAAAGAAACCTTTGCAAGTGCTACGGCATGGCAAATGATAGGCGGCATAGTGGCAACAATCGTCTACGCTGCACTTGCTATAACGGGTTACATATACCTTATACGCAAGCAAGTAATGGAACTTACTGTTCCTAAAAAGATTGGTGCAACAGCAATCGTTCTCACCTTATTGACCGCCGCTTTGTTCCTCCCTATCAGAGGAGGGGTGAGTGTGTCGACAATGAATGTAGGTAAGGTTTATTTCAGCGATCGCATGTTTTTGAATCATGCTGCCATCAATCCGCAGTTCAATCTGATGTACTCTTTCTTTAAGTCTGACAACTTTGCTTCGCAATACCAGTTCTTCGACAAAGATGAAGCCGAGAAACTGTTTGCTGAGATCAACCGACAACCTTATTCTGACAGTATTCCCCGTTTGTTGAAAACCGACAAACCAAATATTATATTATTCATCCTCGAAAGCTTTTCGGAGAAAGTAGCGAATGATTCGGTCATTGCTCCTAATCTGTGCAAACTGGCAAAAGAAGGGATTACATTCACCAACTTTTATGCTAACAGCTTCCGCACCGACAGAGGATTGGTCTCCATTATGAGTGGGTATCCGGCACACCCTACGGTTGCCATTATGAAATATCCAAGAAAAACGGAGAACCTACCGACAATCACCAAAACGCTAAAAGATGTTGGCTACAATAATCTTTCGTTCTACTATGGAGGAGATGCCGACTTTGCCAATATGCGTTCGTACTTTGTTGGGGCTTGTGGTATCAGTCATGTGGTTTCTGACAAAGATTTTCCGTTGAGCGAACGAATGACTAAATGGGGTACTCCAGACAAATTTCTTTTCGATCGGGTTTATGATGATCTGACTACCACAAGACAAGAGCAACCCTTCTTCAAGACAGTGCTAACACTAAGCAGTCACGAACCTTTCGACGTGCCGGTAACTACCTTCGGTGAACCTTACCTCAACAGTGTGCATTATGTAGATCAGAATATAGGTCATTTTGTAGAACGATTGAGAACGACTCCGATGTGGGATAATACACTGCTGATATTTATAGCCGATCATGCCATCCAGTCTTACCCGCAGGGGCTGAACAACAGTGATGCTGAACGCTTCCGCATACCTATGATTTGGGCAGGTGGCGCAGTAAACGATTCTACGGTGATCAGTGAATATGGTTCGCAGAACGATCTGGCAGCAACGTTGTTGTCTCAACTAAAGGTTAATCATGACGACTTTAAGTTTAGCAAAGATATGCTCAACCCCGAAGGTCGTAAATTTGCCTATTACTCGTATGTAAATGGTTTCTCAATGACCGACAGCATAGATACTGTGACCTACGACAACGATAGACAAAGCATTATCCATCAGGAAGGCAGCCCCGAACTGGAGAAAGAAGCTAAGGCTATTTTCCAGATGATGTATCTGGATCTGGGAAGCAGGTAGATAACTTTCTTATTCTTCTTTTATCTCAACTTCTTTGATATTCCCGTCTTTGTCTTTTAGCTTGAAGATATTGGTTTCTTTTGTTATTGAAGTAAGTTTGAAAAATAAAAGCTGGCACTCATCCAGTTCCTCAAGATTAAAGTCATTTATAGATAATATTTTATCACCAACACTTACTTTGTCCGATAAAGATTGATCCCAAACGGCTCCAATTATCAATTTGTCAAAACATCTTTATTATTTAGCCACAGACGTGAAACTCTAAATCGGTATAATGTAGTATCCTCAAATTTTCCATGAAAACCATAGCCTAAACTACCGACACTTTGCTTGATGGTGTCAGAAAAAACATCATATTCTTCAAACTCAACTAAGTGCCTCAATGCTATATCAAAGACACCACTACTCATACCACTATCAAACATGGCTTGAATTTGTGCTTTTTCATTATCTTCAATTCCTAGCCATACATAAGGTGAATTCTGAATAGGATCCAGAAATAGTTCACTTCCTAATTCCAGCTTTGACTGCAAGTCCAACTTGTCTTCCTGATCAGTAATAGTTATTGTTTTTTCTTTTGAAGAGAAGCGGACAATAGACTCTCTCATTTGATTACTACCTATAATACCATCTATTCCTAAACATTTTATAAAATGAACATCGTCTTTTATTGTACAACATGGAATGCCTTTGAAGAGAATACCTCCTATTGTGATTTCGTCTATAAGGAAGATCTTAGAACTATCAACCTTCCTTTCCGCATCTTTCATTGTACTTCTTTCAAGAAAATCTAAATTTAATAGCTCTGCAAGACTCTCTCTTACACAAGTTGGTGCTCCCGTATCGAAGATAAAGCGGTATTCTTTTTCTTGTATTTCTACCGTAATAACAGGGAAGCCATTCTCATCATCGTAGGGTACGACCGTATAATAGTTGTCATATGCAGCTCCCCCTTGTAGTAAAATAGACTTTTCTTCTTGCTTTTCATCCCCTCTCCCTTCGTTATCTTGCTCTTGGGCTGCAATAAGGATAGGAATAAAGTATATCAGCAACGTTAATATTCTTTTTGTCAGAAGAAGTTTATAATAGATCATGTTTGAGTTTTTCATAGTATATAGCGCTACATCTGATGCCAAAGATAGGTTTTAGAGACGAAATGGCAAAAGCTAAGAATATTTTTATACTTTTGTGAAGTTTTATGGCCCCGTAGTTTAATGGATAAAATGAAGGATTCCGGTTCCTTAGCTGTGGGTTCGATTCCCGCCGGGGTCACAAAAACAAAATGCTTTCGCATACTAGGAACCCCTACTTACAGGATATTAACTAAAAACCAACCATCTCAACACCCTGTATATATCGTCTTTACACCTATATCTCAAAACAGACGCATATATTTGAATATGATAATATACTGCAAACTTTAGTCTATAAAAAAGAAAACTACAAATAAAGAAGATGTTAAGTATTATATAGTGAACAAACATATCTAACTGTTAAAATACAAAATCTACTCATTCATCAAACACATATAAACCAAATAATTACAAAATTATCCTAACATTTAACTTATCATTCAAATAGAATTCTAAATTCTTCTAAAAGTTGCAACTACTACACAGACATTATTTTAGGATAAGTGGATCAATCCATAAGTCTCTTTTATATTAAGAGAGCATCGTTTTTTTGTCCTATTTTTGTCTCTTATTTTTTAACCTAAAAAACATACCTATGAGTATCCGTATAGTATTCCGACCATCAAAAAAAAAACAAAGAAGAAGGTTTTCTCAGTCTCCGAATTTATCATAAACGTCAGACGCGTCAGGTTGCCACCGGACTAAAATTAATGCAGGAAGAATGGGATGATGAAAATTCACGCATAGTTTTGAGAAACTTCTCCTTGGAAAGAAAAAACTACCTATATCAGCTCAATGCTATATTAAAGAATAAGATTTTATACCTGAAAAAAATACTTAATGAGCATCGACGAAAAGAGATGAATAATATTGATCAGTTAATAGCTGATTTTAAACACAATGCTTTTACCAGTAGCT
>NZ_OPYL01000012.1 GCF_900343125.1 Dysgonomonas sp. Marseille-P4361 | reverse complement strand
TAAAACGGCGGTTACCTACTCTCCCACAAATATGCAGTACCATCGGCACGACTGAGCTTAACTTCTCTGTTCGGAATGGGAAGAGGTGGATCCTCAGTGTTATAACCACCTTAATTTCTTGCTGTTGACCATATTATTTAATGGGCAACGTATAAGGTTGACTGATGTAAAAGAGACAAGTAAAAGTGGTTATCTATAAACCATCTTTTTTAATTCAATAAAATTGAACGCAGAAAGTTTCGGGCAATTAGTACTACTCGGCTATGACATTGCTGCCTTTACACCTGTAGCCTATCAACGTCGTAGTCTACAACGACCCTTATGTGGATATCTTATCTTGAAGTCGGCTTCGTACTTAGATGCTTTCAGCACTTATCCATAACCAGACTTAGCTACCCAGCAATGCTCCTGGCGGAACAACTGGTGAACCAGGGGTCTGTCCAACACGGTCCTCTCGTACTAGTGTCAGATCTCCGCAAATATCCTGCGCCCACGATAGATAGAGACCGAACTGTCTCACGACGTTCTGAACCCAGCTCGCGTGCCACTTTAATGGGCGAACAGCCCAACCCTTGGGACCTACTCCAGCCCCAGGATGTGACGAGCCGACATCGAGGTGCCAAACCATTCCGTCGATATGAGCTCTTGGGAATGATCAGCCTGTTATCCCCGGAGTACCTTTTATCCTTTGAGCGATGGCCATTCCATACTGAAACCACCGGATCACTATGCTCTAGTTTCCTACCTGATCGACTTGTTGGTCTCTCAGTCAAGCGTGCTTATACCATTACACTCTACGAACGGTTACCAATCGTCCTGAGCACACCTTTAGAAGCCTCCGTTACTCTTTTGGAGGCGACCACCCCAGTCAAACTACCCACCATACAGTGTCCTCGCATCCGCGAGTTAGAATTCAAACAATTAAAGGGCCGTATTTCAAGGATGGCTCCACAAGTACTAGCGTACCTGCTTCATAGCCTCCGGCCTATCCTACACATCAAGTGCCCAAATTCAATGTAAAGCTATAGTAAAGGTTCACGGGGTCTTTTCGTCCCATCGCGGGTAATCGGCATCTTCACCGATACTACAATTTCACCGAGATCACAGTTGAGACAGTGTCAAGATCATTACACCATTCGTGCAGGTCGGAACTTACCCGACAAGGAATTTCGCTACCTTAGGACCGTTATAGTTACGGCCGCCGTTTACTGGGGCTTCAATTCAATGCTTCTTCTTGCGAATGACATCTCCTCTTAACCTTCCAGCACCGGGCAGGTGTCAGACTATATACATCTAATTTCTTATTAGCATAGCCATGTGTTTTTGATAAACAGTTGCCTTGACCTATTCTCTGCGGCCACCCTTGCAGGTGGCACCCTTTCTCCCGAAGTTACAGGGTTATTTTGCCTAATTCCTTAACTGTGAATCGCTCGAGCGCCTTAGTATTTTCAACCCGACTACGTGTGTCCGTTTACGGTACGGTTACTTTAACGATAAGTTTAGCGGGTTTTCTTGGCAGCTTGCTTACCTACATTATCTACGCACCCGTGGGTTTGTAGTACTTTCAGCTTCAACTCCCAGGGCGGATTTGCCTACCCCGGTCAACGTCTACAACCTTTAACCATCTAATCCGTCAGATGGCAGTAGTGTCACTCCTGCGTCACCACATCACTCGTTAAAATAGTACTGGAATATTAACCAGTTCGTCCATCGGTATCGCCGTTCGGCTTAACCTTAGGGTCCGACTTACCCTGATCCGATTAGCGTTGATCAGGAATCCTTAGTCTTTCGGCGAGGAGGTTTCTCACCTCCTTTATCGTTACTTATACCTACATTTGCTTTTCTGCACGCTCCAGAAAGGCTTACGCCTCGCCTTCAACGCTGAGCAGAATGCTCCCCTACCGATAATATTTATCCCATAGCTTCGGTAACATGTTTTATGCCCGATTATTATCCACGCACGACCACTCGACTAGTGAGCTGTTACGCACTCTTTAAATGAATGGCTGCTTCCAAGCCAACATCCTAGCTGTCTTGGTAGTCATACTTCGTTAATTCAACTTAACATGTATTTGGGGACCTTAGCTGATGGTCTGGGTTATTTCCCTCTCGGACATGGACCTTAGCACCCATGCCCTCACTCCCGGTAATATATTGTGCCCATTCGGAGTTTATCTGGACTTGATAGGCGGCGAAGCCCTCGCATCCAATCAGTCGCTCTACCTGACACAATACTGTAAGCCGAGGCTGCACCTAAATGCATTTCGGGGAGTACGAGCTATCTCCAAGTTTGATTAGCCTTTCACCCCTACCCTCACGTCATCCGAAAACTTTTCAACGTTTACCGGTTCGGTCCTCCATTTGGTGTTACCCAAACTTCAACCTGCACAAGGGTAGATCACTTGGTTTCGCGTCTACTCCTACTGACTAGCCGCCCTGTTAAGACTTGCTTTCGCTTCGGTTGCATGCTTCATAGCACTTAACCTTGCCAGTAAGAGTAACTCGTAGGTTCATTATGCAAAAGGCACGCCGTCACTGCATAGCAGCTCCGACCGCTTGTAGGCACATGGTTTCAGGGTCTATTTCACTCCTCTATTCGAGGTGCTTTTCACCTTTCCCTCACGGTACTGGTTCACTATCGGTCTCTCAGGAGTATTTAGCCTTACCGGATGGTCCCGGCAGATTCACACAGGATTTCTCGTGTCCCGCGCTACTCAGGATACTGCTAGGCTTAGATACGGATTCGTGTACGGGATTGTCACCCTCTATGATCGAACGTTCCAGATCGTTCCACTTCCATATCGTCTTGCCACGACGCAGTCCTACAACCCCAATATTGCCTAAACAATATTGGTTTGGGCTAATCCCATTTCGCTCGCCACTACTTTGGGAATCACTTTTGTTTTCTTTTCCTACGGGTACTTAGATGTTTCAGTTCCCCGCGTTAGCTTCATGCATAGCATGATAATAGGTTCTTCACCTACTGGGTTGCCCCATTCGGAAATCCACGGATCAATGGTTATTTGCACCTTCCCGTAGCTTATCGCAGCTTATCACGTCCTTCATCGCCTCTGAGAGCCAAGGCATCCCCCATGTGCCCTTACATACTTTCTTTATTTTTTCACTAATTATATATATTAATATATACAACTATGTGGGTTTGATAGATTAATCTATCTTTTACTTGCTCTTTTTAATTACATCATGTCAAAGATCTTTTTGTCAGTTAACAGTTTACAGTCAACAGTTACCATTGATAACTAAGACTCGGCTGTTGTGACAACTGTGGAGAATAACGGATTCGAACCGTTGACCCCCTGCGTGCAAGGCAGGTGCTCTAGCCAGCTGAGCTAATCCCCCGTTTTACAGGTAGTCCCAGGCAGATTTGAACTGCCGACCTCTACATTATCAGTGTAGCGCTCTAACCAACTGAGCTATAGGACTGGCTTATTATTCCACCTGAAACTGATTACCAGCTTCTTGGTTTCTCTATTTTATGTTAAATAGACAACATCAATCATGAGTGTAGCACTCTTCGGGTACTACCATACGGACAGTCACTCCAGAAAGGAGGTGTTCCAGCCGCACCTTCCGGTACGGCTACCTTGTTACGACTTAGCCCCAGTTACCAGTTTTACCCTAGGACGCTCCTTGCGGTTACGTACTTCAGGTCCCCCCGGCTTCCATGGCTTGACGGGCGGTGTGTACAAGGCCCGGGAACGTATTCACCGCGCCATGGCTGATGCGCGATTACTAGCGAATCCAGCTTCATGGAGTCGAGTTGCAGACTCCAATCCGAACTGGGAGAGGTTTTAGAGATTAGCATCCTGTCGCCAGGTAGCTGCCCTTTGTACCCCCCATTGTAACACGTGTGTCGCCCCGGACGTAAGGGCCGTGCTGATTTGACGTCATCCCCACCTTCCTCACAGCTTACGCTGGCAGTCTTATTAGAGTCCTCAGCTTAACCTGTTAGTAACTAATAATGAGGGTTGCGCTCGTTATGGCACTTAAGCCGACACCTCACGGCACGAGCTGACGACAACCATGCAGCACCTACATACCTGCTATTGCTAGAAGACTACTTTCATAGTCGGTCAGGTACATTTCAAGCCCGGGTAAGGTTCCTCGCGTATCATCGAATTAAACCACATGTTCCTCCGCTTGTGCGGGCCCCCGTCAATTCCTTTGAGTTTCACCGTTGCCGGCGTACTCCCCAGGTGGATTACTTATCGCTTTCGCTTAGTCACATACTATCATATCGCATACAACTAGTAATCATCGTTTACGGCGTGGACTACCAGGGTATCTAATCCTGTTTGATCCCCACGCTTTCGTGCATGAGCGTCAGTTATAGTTTAGTAAGCTGCCTACGCAATTGGAGTTCCTCGTTATATCTAAGCATGTCACCGCTACACAACGAATTCCGCCTACTTCATCTACACTCAAGCCTCCCAGTTTCAATGGCAAGTCCGAAGTTAAGCTTCGGGATTTCACCACTGACTTAAAAGGCCGCCTGCGCACCCTTTAAACCCAATAAATCCGGATAACGCTCGCATCCTCCGTATTACCGCGGCTGCTGGCACGGAGTTAGCCGATGCTTATTCATACAGTACATGCAATGGACTACACGTAATCCTTTTTATTCCTGTATAAAAGAAGTTTACAACCCATAGGGCAGTCTTCCTTCACGCGATTTGGCTGGTTCAGGCTCTCGCCCATTGACCAATATTCCTCACTGCTGCCTCCCGTAGGAGTCTGGTCCGTGTCTCAGTTCCAGTGTGGGGGACAAACCTCTCAGTTCCCCTATCCATCGTTGCCTTGGTGAGCCGTTACCTCACCAACAAGCTAATGGAACGCATGCCCATCTACAACCGATAAAATCTTTAACAAATATTCCCATGCGGGACCCCTGTTTTATGGGACATTAGTCCGACTTTCGCCGGGTTATTTCCCTGTTGTAGGTAGGTTGCATACGTGTTACTCACCCGTGCGCCGGTCGCCATCTAAAATAGCAAGTATTTCAATGCTGCCCCTCGACTTGCATGTGTTAGGCCTATCGCTAGCGTTCATCCTGAGCCAGGATCAAACTCTTCTTTGTAAATTTTTTATTTATAAGTCTTTCGTGATCCTGTCCTCAATTTATCAAAGTAAATTGACGGTAGTATTTTTCCCATACATATATAATATGTATACTTGTACTACACTCTTGATGTTGTTATTTCAGTTCCTTTAAAGATCGCTTTCTTTTTTC
>NZ_OPYL01000007.1 GCF_900343125.1 Dysgonomonas sp. Marseille-P4361 | reverse complement strand
GATCCTGTCCTCAATTTATCAAAGTAAATTGACGGTAGTATTTTTTCCCATACATATATAATATGTATACTTGTACTACACTCTTGATGTTGTTATTTCAGTTCCTTTAAAGATCGCTTTCTTTTTTCGCCTCAACCCCTAAAAACGTCGCCGTTTCAGTACCAAAGCGGGTGCAAAAGTAGAAAACATTTCTTTACAATCCAAATATTTTACAATACTTTTTTGAAATATTTTGAGGCGAATTACAAATCTAGCAACTATCAAACTAATATACAAGATGTTGTAAAACATAAAAAAAATCAAAACAAAATAAGAAAAAATTAAAACTCAAACGTGATCCTCAAACCTAGACCATGTTGAGCTTCTCTGATAGCAAAGCGAACACCTCTCTCCCACTCATAATATTTTACATTTTGAGAAGTATAGGTAAGCCCTATATTGAAAGCCTCTTTCCCTCTTTTCGTAAAACTTACACCTACTGAGGAACTAAAGTAGAATCCTTTTCCTTCGAGAACAGAGTATCCAGTTCGGAGATCTAAATATGGAGTTATATAATTGTCCATGAAATTGACTCTCCCATTTATAAATACAGGCATAGAGTGATCCTTTTTATTTAGAGACAATGCTCCTACTGTACCTGCACCGATATAAAATATGGGATTGAATTGATAACCCAAAGATGTTCCAAATTCCATTTTATTATTCTTCGTGTCTCCTACACCAAACATAAGTCCATAATCCAAGAACATTCTAAAGCCTTTTATCTGACGATACCATCCTGTATGATATCTTTTGGATCTGGGTGCCGTATTCAATTCGGAAGGATCAATAGGCGCCGCCGATTGTTCTCCTTCTGAAACAGATCCACTTTGAGGTAAATTTGGAAGCTCTATTATATTAGCAGCAGGAAGTTTTTCTAACCTAGGATTAATTGAAGAGCTTTCATCATCGGCTAATAATGATTCCGGCATTTCGGTATGCGTAGATTTATTATTACTCGGAGCAGAAACTTTTGCAGAAAAGAAATTTAAAGATTTTTCCACACCTAAAACAGTAGAGTCTTTATCTACCTCCTGCTTTATACCTAAAGTATTATGTATAATTTTCAAAACATCTGCTTGTTGATAACGCTGAACCTTTTCTTTATAGGTGACACTATCAAATACCTGAACAGTAATCACTCCTAGTTCTCTTTTCAGAATAATCCCTTCGCTGTTTTCCCATTTTTCAAGTAAATCTCATCTAATGTATTATTTACTTGGGAATACATGAATACAAAAGGAAAACATAAAAATAAGAATGTAAGTAATAAGCTATTTATTTTAAGCATCTTTTTCACAGCAGTCTCTTAGTATTAGATCTTCGAATATAAAGATTTCTGAGTTAATAAAAAAAAGGAAGACTGGAAGAATAATTATTTTTGATTATAATTAATATCTTTGTTGCTCTTTAATTTTTACGTATAAAATAACATTAATATATTATATGAAAACTTCCTTATTATCTAAACTGACTATTCTGTCTATCATCGTTCTTGCTTTAGCAGCCTGTAAAGAGAATAAACCTCATTTTGTTGTTGAAGGTAAAATCAGTAATGCTGATACAACAATGTTATATATAGAAAGGAGAAATTTAAACAATACTGAAATCATCGATTCGGTAAAGCTGGATAAGGATGGCGCTTTCAAATTCACTCCTACAAGTATCAATTATTCCGAGTTTTATTTACTAAGACTAAATGGACAAACGATTAACCTTGCGATAGACTCAACTGAAACAATTAGAGTAAATGCTCCTAAAGAAACCTTTGCTCTTGATTATTCTATCGAAGGATCTAAAAGTTCGTCAGCAATCAAGAATGTAGTTATGCTACAAAGCAAACTTAGCAGAAGCCTTTCGGATCTACAAAAACAGTTTGACAGCAAGACTATCAATCAAGAGCAATATATTACGGAAGCCCAAACTGCTGTTAATTCTTATAAAGAAGAGGCTAAGGCTTTAATATTTTCTGATTTACAAAGTTTAGCTTCTTACTTCGCCCTATTTCAAAAAGTAGACGACTTCTTGATTTTCGACCCATACGACAAGAAAGACCTTAGAATATTTCAGGCATTAGCTACTATTTGGGATCAATACAGAAGCAATTCTCCTAGATCTGAACATTTGAAAAATTTCACACTTAGTGCCCTTGCTCAAATACGCAAAATAGATGAACAAGCTGAAAACATAAAAAAACTAGAAAGTGCCGCTATCACAGAAAGCAGTGTATATTATAACGTAAGCCTTCCTGACAAGAATAACAATGCCATTAGCCTTGCTTCTTTAAAAGGGAAAGCAGTTATCCTTGACTTTACTATGTATCAAACCGATTTTTCTCTGGCTCATAATATTCTCTTAAATAATATTTATACGAAAAATAAAGACAAAGTAGAAGTTTACCAAGTTTCTTTTGACGCAGATAAACATGCATGGTTAAATAACGTTGTTAATTTACCTTGGATTTGTGTCAGAGACGAAAAATCTTTAGGATCTGACCTCATCATAAAATTCAATCTGAACAACTTCCCTGCAACATTCCTAATAAACAAAGATGGAGAGATTGCAAAAAGATTATCACCGAAAGATGATTTAGCTAAAGAGATTCAAAAATTATTATAAAACTTCTCCCAAAATTTTGAAAGTCTAAAATTAAAATCCTATCTTTGTTAGGATAAATATTGATAAAGAGAAAAGGAGTTCTGGCCTATAGGGCAAGAATTCTTTTTCTTTTTGTTGCTAAGAAACACTTAAAAAAACTAATAGTCACTTACTAATTTTATTTTTAATTATCATGGCTATCACTTACATGACCGAAGACGGCTACAAAAAACTGAAAGAGGAAATCAGCCTTTTAGAAAGCGAAAGACCTACTATTTCAAAGCAAATAGCAGAAGCTAGGGACAAAGGAGACTTGTCTGAAAATGCTGAATATGATGCAGCAAAAGAGGCTCAAGGATTGTTGGAGGCTAAAATAGCCCAACTAAAGAATCTTTTAGCTAGTGCTCGATTGATTAACGAAGATGCAATAGGAACAGATGTTGTACAAATTCTGAATAAAGTTACTATAAAAAACACTAAGAATAATCAACAAATGACCTATACCTTAGTTGCGGAAAGCGAAGCTAATCTGAAAGAATTCAAAATAGCAGTAAACACTCCTATTGCCCAAGGATTGATGGGTAAAAAAGTCGGAGATATAGCTGAAATAAAAGTTCCTTCAGGAATTATGACTTTCGAAATAATGGATATTTCAATATAAAAAAATGGCTAGTATATTTAGTAAAATAGTTGCCGGAGATATTCCTTCATACAAAGTAGCAGAAAACGATAAATTCTATGCTTTTTTGGATATAAATCCAATGAGCAAAGGGCATACTTTAGTTATCCCTAAGCAAGAGGTTGACTATATATTTGATTTGGAAGACTCTACTTTAGCTGAGATGAACATTTTTGCTAAACATGTAGCCAAAGCTATTGAAAAAGCTGTTCCTTGCAAAAGAATAGGTTTAATGGTTATTGGAATGGAGGTTCCTCATGCCCATATCCATTTAATTCCCATAAACAAGGAATCGGATATGATTTTATCCAACCAAAGGGTAAAATTAGATCAGTCTGAATTTGAGCAAATAGCTAAAAAAATAAGAGAGAATATATAACTCTCCTTTCTATAAAGGAAAAAGCCGGCTGTTTTTACAGTCGGCTTTTTTGTATTATATATTATTCCGTTTTCTTCTTATACTTTTCTACCCACTCCAACAATAAGAAACAACTAGGGATGGCCATTGATCCATGATCGAAACCTTGTAGCTCATACAATTTTACATTTTTATTTCCCAAAGCTTTCAATATTGCTTCCAAGTGTAAGTTTTCTTCATATCGTGCAGTCATTTCAAGATGACGATCTCCTGTAATAAGAAGAGTTGGGGGAATATCCTTTCTTGCACAATTTAACGGAGCATACTTGTCTACTATAGGAATATCCATAGGTAAGCCTCTTTCCTTACGTATCGTATAGTGAGTATTTGTTTGCCCGCTAATAGGAATTAATCCTTTTAACTGATCAGCATCTACACCATATTTTGCCAAATACGTTTTATCTAACCCTACCATTAAGGTTAAATACCCTCCGGCAGAATGACCTGCTACAAATATATTATCGGCTCTACCTCCATAATCTTCTATATTTTTAGAAACCCAAGCAACAGCCTCTGCTGCATCCTCAATATATGCTGGATGTGTTGCTTTAGGACTTAGTCGATAGTTTACAGGAACAATAGCAATCCCTTTATTCTTTAATTCATCAAAGATATGTTTCGATCCTCCTTCCAAACCTCCACCATGAAACCATACTACTGTAGGATAATCTTTTATGTCTGTAGGATAATACACATCAAGTTTACACCTTTCTCTGCGATATTCATCTTTTTCTGATTGCTCTATATAAGATATATCTTGCTTAAACTCATATCTATTTTGTGCATTCAAAGAGAAAACACTTAGCAAGAAAAGTAATATAATACTATTTTTCATAATGGTATTTGCTTTAAAATTAAAATATCAGCAAATATATAATATTAAACTTTAATTATTTAACAAGTCCTCCTCCTAATGCTTTATACAGTGTAACCATAGAAGTCAATTCATTTAGGATAGCAGTATTCAGTGCTATCTCGGCATCGAAGAGCTGACGCTGAGCGTCCAAAACATCTATATAACGGATGACTCCATTCACATATTGATGCTGAGCTAATTCGTTATTTGTTTTAGCCGATTCATACAAAGCTTTCTGAGAACGATACACTTCTTTCATTTTATTGAATGTATGTATAGAGTTATTCACTTCCTTGAAAGCATCAAGAACTGATTTTTCATACTTATAGACCTCTTGCTCATATGCAGCTTTGGCAGCCTCATGTTTAGCTTTATTCTTACCCATATTAAAAATAGGTCCAGTCAATAGACCAGAAATGAACCAAGTAGGACTTTGCAAGAAGTTTGCCAATTCACTATTTTCACCTCCTAATCTTCCTGTCAGCTTCAAAGATGGGAACATTTCGGTATGTGCAATTCCAACTTTTGCATTTGCCTCTATCAGCTTTTGTTCGGCTGCAATCATATCAGGTCTACGCTTTAATAAAGAAGATGGCAGATCCACAGGTAAGCTTTGAAGAATCTGTTGACGATCTATATCTCCTCCGCCTCTAGATATTTCGCCGGAAGGGAATTCTCCTACCAAAACAAACAGATCATTTTCTTTCAGCTGGATTTTATTCTCCAAATTAGGAATCAGTGTTTGAGTTTTGGCTAACTCTACAAGACTTTGTCGGTAAGGAATTTCTGAAGTCAACCCTCCTTCATATCTCAGTTTAGCAAAACGAACAGCTTCATTTCTGGCATCAAGAGTCTGTAACACAATTTCCAACTCTCTATCTAGAGCTCTTAGTTCAAAATAAGATTTTGCAACCTCTGATACAATTGTCAGTTGCAATGCTCGCTGATTTTCAACCTGCTGCAAATAGGCTGCGATACCTGCATCATTTGCCCAACGGAGTTTTCCCCAGACATCCAGTTCCCATGTCATATTCACATTAGCACGCAATTCGGGAGAATACTTGCTACCATCCCCTCCATAATTCAGATACTCTTTTTGTCCGGCAAGCTCACCTCCTATTTCAGGAAACAGATTAGCAAAACTTATCCGCTTATTCGCTGCCATTTCTTTGATTCGTGCTACTGCTACAAGCATATCTTTATTATGCTCCAGAGATTTAGTTATCAGCCCTTGTAAAACTGTATCTGTATACAAAGTACTCCAACCAATATCAGCAGAGGTACCCTCTGACATTCCTCCTGCATCAAAAGTTACCGGCATATTCAGAGTTGGTTGCTCGTATTTTTGCCCTATTTTACAAGAGGAAAAAAATACTATTAATATAACTACTATATAGCGTATCTTACACATTTTTATCTCGTTTTATATATTTGCTTAAATTCAAGAAGGATGGAAGTTTTAATTCAGGAATCTTAAATTTCTCTTTCATTTTATAAATCATAACAAAAAAGAAAGGGATCAAGATTATACCAAGCGTTATAGCGACTATCATCCCGAAGAAAACTCCAGTCCCAATAGAGTGACGACTAGCTGATCCCGGACCTGAAGCTATAACCATAGGCAGCATCCCCAAGACAAAAGCCAAAGAGGTCATCAATATCGGACGAAAACGTAATCTTGCAGCCTTAAGAGCAGCATAAATAGGATCCATTCCCTCATCAACTTGAATCTTCGCAAATTCAACAATCAGAATAGCATTCTTAGCAGCAAGTCCTAACAATGTTATCAAACCAATTTGGAAATAAATATCATTATCTAGCCCTACAATCCAAATACCCAGAAAGGCACCCAATGCAGCAATTGGCAAAGACAGAATAACCGAAATAGGAACTGTCCAACTCTCATATAAAGCAGCTAAGAATAAGAAAACAAATAAGAAAACCAAGCCAAGCACAACACCTAATTGCCCACTTGCCTTTTGTTCTTGAAAAGAGAGACCACTCCAAGCTGCACCTATATTATCAGGAAGATGATCATTTACAATCTGATTGATTTCTTCCATAGCCTGACCAGAACTATACCCAGCAGCTGGTGTTATTTGCATTGGAGCAGATGTATACATATTAAATCGTGAAATATTACCCGGTCCTGTAGTATAACTTGTTTTTCCCAAAGCAGTCAAAGGCACCATTGTTCCGTTTGATGTTTTTACAAAAAACAAGTTGATATCATCCGCCGTAGCTCTATATGACTGATCTGCCTGTATATAAACTCTATATATACGATTGAACATATTAAAGTCATTTACATAAACAGACCCTAGATAAGCTTTCATCGTAGAGAAAATATCAGACATAGGTACACCTAACAACATCGCCTGATCTCTATCTACATCAAAGTATAATTGAGGAATTTCGGGTTGCAATGCCGATGATACATTAGACAACACCTTCGATTTATTAGCATAATACATAAACGTATCTTGGGCTGCGACCAAATCCTCCCATTGGGCATCCGATCGAGCTTGCAACATCATCTCTACCCCACCGGCAGAGCCTAGTCCCGGAATAACCGGAGGACGACTGATGAATGCTCTTGCTTCAGCGTAATTATAAAATTCTTTTCGCGCATCTTGCATCACTTCATCCACTCCAACACTTCTTTCTTTCCACGATTTCAAAATCACAGTTAGTGTTGTACGACCTTGATTTGTTCCTACGCGAGGGCTAGATCCTGTCACATTTTGCACATATTCTACAGCCTCATGATTGTCTAAATAAGCAACCGCTTTATCAGTTACTGTACGAATACGTTCAAGAGTAGTACCTTCAGGCATTTCTAGCTCGACAGTAAAATAACCTTGATCTTCCTGAGGGATAAAACTAGAGGGTACAAATTTATTCAGGACAAAGATAAACACCAATATCATTCCAAACCCAGCCATTACCCGACGAGGATTAGCTATTACTTTTCTCAAGATTCCATTATATTCGGAATTTCCTCTATATAACCACTGATTTATCTTACGAAATACTATATTTTGTTGTTCTCCTTTTAACGAAGGGCGTAATATTATAGCACACATCGCCGGACTCAGGGTTAAAGCTACAACAGCCGAGATAAGAACAGAAACTACAATGGTTATAGAGAATTGTCTATACAAGGAACCTGTTATCCCATCCAAAAAGCTAACCGGAACAAATACAGCAGCCAACACTAATGAGGTTGCGATAAGTGCCCCCGTTAGTTCTTTCATAGCCTTATGGGTTGCTTCTCTAGCACTCAGTTTTTCTTCTTCCATTATTCGTTCTACGTTCTCGACAACGACAATAGCATCATCAACGACAATACCGATAGCCAGAATCAACCCTAACAGGGTTAACATATTTAAAGAGAATCCCATTATCAACATAAAGCCGAATGTTCCAATCAAAGAAATAGGTACGGCGACAATTGGAATAATAGCAGCACGCCAGTTTTGCAAAGAGAGATAGACAACCAATATAACCAGGAATAAGGCTTCGAATAAGGTTTTATAAACCTCATGAATAGATTCCCCTATATACTCAGTCATATCGAAAGGAACAAGGTAATCTAACCCTTCGGGAAAATCTTGTTTAATCTGAACCATTGCCGATTTCACCTCATCTGCAACTTCCATTGCATTTGCGCCTGGCAACAAATAGAGACTTAGCATGGTTGCATACTTACCATTCAATCCACTCTCTGTATTATATGAAGAAGCTTCGAGCGAAACCCTTGCAACGTCTCTCATTCTGATAAATGAACCATCATTATCAGCTTTCACTACAATATCTTCAAACTGATCAACTGTAGACAAACGACCTTGGGCTGTAATAGGCATAGATACATCCACGTCAATAATAGGTTGTTTACCTAATTCACCTGCAGCAGATTCTCTATTTTGGTCTTTCAAGGCATTTTGAAGATCTTTTACCGTTAAGCCAAAGCTTGCTAAGCGATCGGGATACACCCATATCTGCATACCATAATAACGGCTACCGACATTAGATACTCGTCCAACACCAGGTATGCGCCTTAATACATCTACAATATTAATTGTAGCATAATTACTAAGGTAAATTTCATCATACTTAGGATCATCTGACACCAGAGCGATTGTCATTAATTGTCCGGGAGCCTGCTTCTCTACTGAAATTCCATTCTGAAGCACTTCGGCAGGTAAGCGAGACTCAGCAAGCTTCACCCTATTTTGTACTTCTACTGCAGCTAAATCGGCATTTGTATTAACATCAAAAGTAACAGTAATAGAAAGTCCTCCGGTATTCGAGCTGCTAGATTCCATATAAATCATACCGGGTGTACCGTTCAACTGCTGCTCAATAGATGTAGCCACAGCCTGAGATACAGTCGTCGCGTTAGCTCCAGGATATGAAGCACTAATCTTTACTACCGGTGGCGTTATTTGCGGATATTGTTCTATAGGTAGAAGAATAAGCCCTATAATACCAATAATCACTATCAGTAACGATAATACAGTGGACAGAACTGGTCTGTCTATAAAAAGTCCGGGCTTCATTCGTTATCTTCCTTTTTAGTTTCTGTAGCATTATTCTGAGGGATAATATTAGCAGCACCATCTTTTGTTTTAGGAATTGCTTTTTTACCATGAGATAATTTCTGGTATCCCTCTACTACAATATATTCATTGGGGTTAAGACCTCTGGATACGACAATTTTATTATTTTGCTCAGGTCCTGTTTCAACCAAACGCTTCTCTATAACACTATCAGGTCTGACGACAAACAAAAATGCACCACCCTTTTCTATCGATATAGCTTTACGAGGAACAACAACAACATCTTCCATCACATCCAACAATAATTTTACTCGAGTAAACTGCCCCGGCAAAAGTACTTGATTGGGATTTGGAAGCTCTGCCCTTACCCCAAAAGTACCTGTTTTGGGATCAACCTGAGGCGAAGCAAAATCTACAATACCTTTCTCGTTATAAACAGAATTATCTGCTAAGGTAACGGTCACTGTAGGTTGCCAAGATCGCGTAGTATCTAATTCTCCTAGATGCACATTACGTCGTTGACTTCTGAGGTAATCTAGTGATGTTAATTTAAAGTCGACCAGAACCGTATCTCTTTTTACAACTGTAGCCAGAAAAGTCTTCGACCCTCCTACAAGTGTTCCTACATCAACATAACGTTCACTGATAAAGCCAGTCAAGGGTGAGCGTACAATAGTATAACTAAGCTCTAGATTAGCTTGCTCAAGGTCAGCTTTGCTCATCGCAACATCAGCTCTGGCAATATCTACTGCTGCTACTGCGTTATCCAAATCAAGCCGACTTGCTGCATTCAATTTAAATAACGGTTCAATACGACTTAAGTCACTTTCAGATTTGGCTAGTTGCGCTTCGTTCCTTTTCAATTGGGCTTTAGCTTTTTCCACCTTTGCCTTATAAGGTCTATCATTTATATAAAACAAAGGTTCTCCGGCTTTTACTTCTTTTCCCTCTTTAAAAGTCTTTTTCTCTATAAATCCTTCAACTCGTGCATGTATTTCTACATTACTTGAAGCTTTTATTAAACCCACATAGTCACCATATATTTCTATATCGTCTATTGATGCAGGTTCTACTTCTACAATAGGTCGCTCTTCTGTCGTTTCCTTACATGATGAAAGGAGTAGAGAACAGAGTAAAGTTCCAGTTAAAAATAATTTGACGTAATTCATATAAAATTGTCTAGTTGCATTTGCGAGTTTAAACAAGTCTATGTGTAATATAGTTTAAACACAGACTCGAGAATTGTATAAGAAATCAAATACCTATCCTTATTATAGGATCTCTTTTTTGAAGATTGTTTACACAAACTCTTATTCTAAAAAAAGACAAAGAAACAATAAACGAGATAATTTTAACTATTTGTTAAGATTAAAAATCATACTGAAAGTTTTTTTAAGATATCAAAAGTAGAAAAATGACACATTCTTCATTTCCCTGAATCTCTGTCTTGTTATATGCAATTCAAGGTTAATAAAAGATATGCTTTAGATAAAAGCAACTATGGAGGGAACACTATTCCTTATGGAAAACACCATTATCAATAGCCATTAGGAGTTGGCTGGTTGAAAAAAAACGTTCCCTTAAAAGGGAACGTTCTTTTTATTTATTGGTCATTATTTTAAGAACTAACTTATCTGTTTCCTGCATCCCTACAGAACCTATATCTGTCAAATTTTCGATTGTTTTATCCACATCGTCATCCACAATCCCTTCTTGCGAAGATACTACTTTCTGCTCCATAGCCATTATTGCCGACAATACAGCAGTAGAAACACCACTCGATATTTTAAGAGCACAACTAGGTTTAGCTCCATCACAAATCATACCAGTTATATTTCCAATCATATTTTTCACGGCAAATGTCAATTGACTATAATCTCCTCCCATCAGGTAGGTAATACCACAACTAGCGCCAGTAGCAGCTGCAACACAACCACACAATGCTGACAAACGTCCCAGCTTCTGTTTGATACATATAACTATTAAATGACTTAGTATTAATGCCCGAATAAGATCTTCTTCTTTGCTTTTTGCATCCTCTGCATAGGCTAATACCGGCAAAGTAGCCGTTATTCCTTGGTTTCCACTTCCTGAATTACTCATAACTGGAATCATTGCCCCATCCATGCGTGCATCACATGCCGCTGCTGTATACGACAACATATGAGACAACATTGTATTTCCGAAAATCTGTTTACCTAAAGATCCCGTCACTGTTTTAGCAACATTATGTCCATAATTTCCCTTCGCAGATATCTCTGCTGCTTTTTTATTCAACTCCGCCGCTTCTAAAATAAAACGAATATCTTCGAGAGGTACAGAAGTCGAAAATTCATATACTTTTCTAAAAGTCAGCTCATATTCCTCTTCAATTTTAGTATCTGTCTTTTTTTCATTTTTCTCAAATAAGACAGTATCGTTTAATGCCAGATAAGAGAAATTAGTATGGGTTCCTTTTATAATCGCTATTGCTTTGTTTCCTCCACCAAAACAATGAGTTTCTATATACAAATTATCATTCACATCATCTTTCAGAGATATAGTAATTCTCTTTTCGGCAATATAGAGTTTTCCGTTCTCTACGTCCTCTTGTTTTAGATCCTTCAAGACCTGCAATCCATACTCACTTTTTCCTATGGAAGCACCTAAAGCGACTGCAATTGGCAAACCAACCATCTTGGTTCCGGGTATGCCCACTCCCATTGCATTTTTTAAAATATTTGCACTCAGATACAACTCTATCTTTTCCGGCTTTGTACCTAAAATCTCAGTAGCTTTAGCAACACAAAGAGACACAGCAATAGGCTCAGTACATCCTATTGCCGGAATAACTTCTTTCTTTATTATATCTAATATTTGTTTTTTTTCTGAGGGATTGATCATCTTACTACTTCTGTTTATATAAATACAAATATATGATTTTGTACTCTGATTGCCTCATCTACAGCTATAGAATAATCTCCACACATACTCTATTATTTTATTCATCTTGTATATTTGGTATGTGAAAGCCAAAATCGTATTTTTGTACAACAAACTTTTATCATCGTAATGGTACAGCAGAAAAAGAAAGTATATGTTATTATAAACCCTAAATCGGGGACTTCATCGAAACAAAATCTTCCGCATAAAATTGCGGAGATGCTTGATGCTCATAAATTTGATGTACATATTTTCATTACAGGCTATGCCGGACATGGTTCTGAAATCGCTAAACAGGCAATAATAGACAAAGTAGATTATGTTATTGCAGTAGGTGGAGATGGAACTGTCAACGAAGTAGCAAGTACATTGATCGATTCAGAAACTAGTTTGGGTATTATACCTATGGGATCGGGTAATGGATTAGGAAGAGACCTTCATATACCAACTGATCCAAAGAAAGCCTTAGAAGTAATCTTAGAAGAAAACATAGAGTATATTGATTACGGAAAAGTAAATGGGCACATCTTCTTCTGTACTTGTGGAGTTGGCTTCGATGCTGAAGTAGCAGCAAAAGCATCCGGACAAAAAAACAGAGGTTCGCTAATGTATTTAAAGAATATGTTTGAAATATTCTTTAAACAAAAACCTCAAACATATGAGATTATATGCCCTGAAGGGACAATCAAAGATAAAGCTTTTGTTGTAACTTGTGCTAATGCCTCTCAGTATGGATATAATGCACATATAGCTCCCCGTGCTGATATTCAGGATGGTCTTATGAATGTTGCCATATTAAAACCTCTTTCGATTCTAGATGTTCCTCAAACATCCTTACAATTATTCACCAAGAAGATTGATGAAAACAATAAAATGATTGAATTGCTTACTAATGAAGTCACTATCAAAAGGGAAAAAGAAGGAATCATGCACATTGACGGAGATCCCGTAAAAATGGGAAAAGAAATCAATGTGAAAATAATAAAACAAGGATTGAAAGTGCTTGTACCTAAAGATCCTCCAAAGAAGAATCCTCTAGATCCTCAAGAAATACTATTAAGGGTATTTGGTTAAGTCTTTTTTAAAAATTCATTTTGAAAGAGACCCTAATGCCATCCTTACTAATATTGGGGTGATCAAGATAGTTCAACCGCCTTACATAGTCTATTCTAAAGAATTTAAAGATATTCTCGATCCCAAGATTGTACTCCATATAAGGGGCTTTGTTGGTCGTATAAGTATCTTGTGGAAATAATAATAAATTATTATTGAACTCCGGATTATTCCTCTTGCTCAAGCTCCCCCAAAAGCCTCTGAAACCTATTACTTCCCGCCACTTAAGCAATTTAAGCAAGGGTATCCGATTAAACAACCATCCCTCTAGATGATGGTAAACTTCCCAAGATATCTGAGCATCATGCACAAACTCTAAAGACTCTATCAGATAATAACTACCACTCTGGATAGTATATGAATTATTAGAGCTTGGAGTAATCAGGAAAGGAAACGGTGTTTCTCCCCATATTTTTTCAGCAGAAGCAGACATTGATAGTTTTCCAAAAGGAGCTACCCATAAACGCTTTGACAAAGAGAAAGATGTTTTGTTATAACTATAATCACCTCCAAGAAAATTCTCTAAAGCTATCGTATGACTTAAATTCAAAATCAACCTTTGAGATGGAATAGAATGTCTCTTGCGCCTTTGTTGGAAAAACTTCTCGTTAGGTGCATAACGAAGAGCTAAGGTTGCTTCAGTAGTTTTTAGTCTATTTACGGTATAGATATTACCTTGATCGTCCTTCTTTTCAAAGACAAGTTCTCCAGCTGGAGTTTCATCGAACGTTTGCCCGGATATTTTATAAGAAAAACCATTATAAAACTCTTTCTGGTATGCAATCTGAGTTTGACGATTATAAGTCAATTTCTTATTACTGGACGATGTTAATGACCTCAATATATTATCCCTCTCGGCCTGTGTATAACGCTGTCCTAAAGTATTAATATCGTATTTATAAGCTAGAGTCAAATTATTCTTAGGGAACTCATCTTTATGATTTTCTATCTTTTTAAATGCCCAAGTAGCCTCCCCATAATATTTAAAGATTTGGTCTCTTGTCCCATAAGCTCCATAGCCATAGAAATACAAATGAGGGTGCAAGTTTTTTGTTGTAGATAACGTCAATCGGAAACGATTTCCTTCCTGAGAGTTATAACTATAGAATGTAGGCAAAGTTCCAATATCCAGTTTATTTATATCCGGATCGCTTGACAAAGGAATGTATCCTGTTGAAATTATATCTCCAGCTTTCAACAATAATCTAAAAAAGGTGATATCATTAATATCAGCCATCATTTTATCGATACGATAGTCTTTTTTATGATTAGAAGGTCTATGGTTATTCCAAAATTCATCGGGACGTTTCAAATAATTTTCTTCACAAACCTCTGGTGCCCTCAATACAAATATGGCATCCATAGGGATATTCATTTCAAAATCTTCATAACTTCTAACTTTGTCAATGTAAAATTTTGCTGCATCAAGAAGAGATATATCTATTGCCATACGCTCCTCTTTTGGAATCCATTTATTTTCTTTAGTCTTAACAAAACTGTGTTCAATCACAAGCTCCTCCACGAAATTGATATTCATTTTCTTAGGGGTTCTTATAACTGCTTTTTTTACGGCATACATACTATCCAAAGAAATTAACAAATTCCCCGTAAAACCTATATCTCTAGAATTGAATGGAGCAAAGTCTAACTGAACAAACCGATCCTTGTCTATACTGACTGTATCAGAAATATACCATCGATAGAAATTTACAGCCCCATGTTCGCTGAGTGGCCCTATAAACTCATGTAAGAGTAATGTCATCGAGTTATCGAAGATAGAAACATCTTTAAAGACTTCTTTTATTATAGCATCGAGTCCTTCTGTATCAAAGGTTTGATCCAGTCCCTCTATCTGATAACCTTTTACAATTCGCTTTGTACTTTTAGGCTCTTTTCTATAAAAAACATCCGAGACTTTTTCCCTTATAGAGAAGGGTAAAATAGCTTTATGATCTATAATAGAGGTATCTATATAATTAGGTAAAAACTTATAATGCTTAAAAGGATTTTGATCGGGTTTGAACTCATTGAAAGCAAACAGAACCCTTTCGTATTCTTTACACTGATAATAATCCAGAGCCGCAATATTATTTTCCTTTTTGTTAGCTATTACCTTTTTAATTAATTCTACCGCAGGATTATTCTTTTTAGAGTATTTTTCTTTTTTAGGACGGATAACAACTTCCTCCAATTCTTTATCAACAGGAATCAAGTAAATATCTTCACTCGTCATCACTCCCGGATGAATCGTAAAAGTATAAGGTTCATATCCGACTATCGATACTTTGACAGCCGTAAGTCGTGTGTTATTGTTCAGGGTAAATTCGCCTTCTTCGTCAGTAAAGGTTCTTATATTAGACCCTTCAAACTGCACAGACACAAAAGGCAGCCTTTCTCTTGTAACGGCATCTTTAACAGTCCCTTTTAGTGTAGTCAACGATTGGGCATTTGATATACAGCAAACCAAGCATAATAAGAAAAATAAAATACTTTTCTTCCAATAGTTTAAGTTATGATGGTTATACCTACCCATTAATTGTGTCGTTATAAAACTTGTCTCTCTATTTAATAACGGAAAATCAAGGAACGATTATAAACCGATCCTCGATTTTCCATATATATTAGACTGTACAACTCTCTGAAAAGTTGCATCTATTACTATTTTTTAATCTATCAATTTGCGATAGCGAATACGTTTAGGTTCAACATTACCCATACGTGCTTTTTTATTTTCTTCATATTCGCTATAACTTCCTTCGAAGAAGAATACCTCTGAGTTTCCTTCAAAAGCAAGTATATGTGTACAGATGCGGTCTAAGAACCAGCGGTCGTGAGATATAACAACTGCACAGCCTGCAAAGTTTTCAAGACCTTCCTCTAAAGCACGAAGCGTATTAACATCAATATCGTTCGTAGGCTCATCCAGGAGTAATACATTCGCCTCTGATTTTAAAGTCAATGCCAAATGTAAACGATTTCTTTCCCCTCCGGACAACACTCCTGTTAACTTTTCCTGATCTGCTCCTGAGAAATTGAAACGTGATAGGTAAGCTCTTGCATTTATTTCGCGCCCTCCTACTCTAACCGTATCATTACCTCCAGAAATCACCTGATATACTGTTTTGTTCGGATCTATTTCGGTATGAGATTGATCTACATAACCAATTTTCACTGTCTCTCCTACTTCAAATGTTCCTTTATCTGGAGTTTCTAACCCCTGGATAAGACGGAAAAGAGTTGTTTTACCTGCTCCGTTCGGACCAATAATACCAACTATTCCCGAAGGAGGAAGCATAAATTCCAAATTATCGAACAGAAGCTTATCGCCGAAAGCTTTACTTACACCGTGCGCTTCTATTACTTTATTCCCGAGACGAGGCCCGTTAGGAATAAATATCTCTAATTTCTCTTCTCTTTCTTTTTCGTCGGCATTCAACAATTTTTCATAATCGTTCAAACGTGCTTTACCTTTAGCATGACGTGCCTTTGGTGCCATTTTCACCCATTCTAACTCTCGTTCAAGAGTTTTACGACGTTTACTGGCCTGCTTTTCTTCTTGCTCCATGCGTTTGGTCTTTTGTTCAAGCCAAGAAGTATAATTTCCTTTCCATGGAATTCCTTCTCCTCTGTCAAGCTCAAGAATCCAACCTGCGACATGATCCAAGAAGTAACGGTCGTGCGTAATACAAATTACTGTACCTTGATATTGTTGTAAATGTTGCTCTAACCAATCGATAGATTCTGCATCCAGGTGATTGGTAGGCTCATCAAGCAATAACACATCTGGTTCTTGCAATAATAAACGACATAGTGCTACACGGCGAGCTTCTCCTCCCGAAAGATTTTCTGCCAATTGATCTTCTGGCGGACAACGAAGAGCATCCATTGCTCTTTCCAACTTATTATCAATATTCCAAGCATCAGTCGCATCTATTGTATCTTGCAATACAGCTTGGCGAGCAAAAAGGGCATCCATTTTATCAGGATCTTCGTAATATTCAGGCAAACCAAACTTCTCATTGATTTCTTCATATTCCTTCAAGACATCCATAATTGGCTGAACTCCTTCCTGAATAATTTCTTTTACTGTCTTTGTCGGATCCAATTTAGGATCTTGCTCTAAATATCCAACGGAGAAACCTTTATCTGAAACTATTTCGCCTTGATATTCTTTTTCTATTCCAGCGATCATCTTCAACAGAGTTGACTTACCGGAACCATTTAGCCCGATAATACCAATCTTAGCTCCATAGAAAAAAGATAGATAGATGTTCTTTAATACTTGTTTTTGAGGTGGGTAAATCTTACTCACACCAATCATCGAAAAAATAATCTTCTTGTCGTCCGACATAATTTTATTTCACTTATTATTTTATTTTTATTACTTCAATCTATTATGACTAAAATCAAAATTTATTTTTGATACAAGAAACGTTTTATACTACGTTTAGGCGTTTTTTCAAATTCTTTATCTTGCAAACGGAAATTAGTTACTTGGCTATAATTAGGCAAACGTTTATTGATTGCTTTTCTTTCTGCTACAAATACTTCGGGATAATTAGCCTCATCAATTCCTTCTTTCTTAAGGTGTTCTATGTCCGGATAAATAAGAGCTATAAGTTTTCCATTTTCCTCTATAATTAATGCTTCCGATACATACGGAGAGTTATTATATAGGTCTTCTATTTCTTCCGGATATATATTCTGTCCCGAAGCTCCTAGAATCATAGTTTTACTTCGGCCTCTGATAAAAATAAATTTATCTTTATCCATAATTCCGAGGTCTCCAGTCTTCAACCAGCCTTCTTCATCTATAACCTGTTTAGTCGCTTCTTCATTCTTATAGTAACCAAGCATAACATTATCGCCTCTTACAATTATTTCTCCGGCTTCTGTTTCAGGATTAGACGAATCTATCTTTATTTCCATTCTATCCACAGGTCGTCCACAAGAACCAGGCTTATATGTTTCCCAGTATTCATAAGAAACCAATGGACCACATTCTGTCATTCCGTAGCCAACCGTATATGGAAATTTTATATCTGTCAAGAATTGTCCTACTTCTTTGTTTAAGGCTGCTCCACCAATTACAACCTCAACCAATTTATTTCCAAACATCGGAATCAGTTTGTCTGCTACTTTCTTATAAATCTTCTTTTTCAAGAAAGGAAAATATAGCATTGTTTTCACAGGTTGTTTCTTAAACTCAGGAAAAACTTGCATTTGAACTATTTTCTCTATGATAAGAGGTACTGCCAATACTAATGTTGGATTTATTTTAGCAAAAGCTCCCAAAATAATTTGAGGCGAAGGCACTCGTGTTAAATAATTGATATGACATCCCGTAGTGATAGATAAAAGAATTTCAAAAGCAAGTCCATACATATGAGCCATAGGAAGCATACATACGATACCATCACCAGCTTTCACAAATGGAATCTCGTCAATAGCGAAACGTGTATTTGACCATAAGCTACGATAAGGTATCATCACTCCTTTAGGATTACTTGTTGTACCCGAAGTATAATTTAATACGGCAAGTTCTTCCGGCAACTCATCATGAAAGATAACATCTTCTTTTGTAAAACCATTTGGATATTTTTTATTAAAAGCAAGTTCCAAATTAGAGCATGCTGCTATTAAACCAGCCGAACTAGATTTTTTCACAGAGAAGTCATCTATAAGCATTATTGTATCCAATGCCGGCATCTTTAACGGATCTATTTTCTCCCAAACATATTCATCACAGAAGAATATTTTAGATTCAGAATGATTTACCAACGCATGAATATTTTCGTCAGTAAAGTCATGGAGAATAGTCGTAACTACTGCACCATATGTCATCGAAGCAAAGAAGGAAACCGTCCAATTAGCACAGTTTCTTCCACAAACAGCTATTTTATCTCCTTTTTGGATACCCATTTCATCAAATAAAATATGCAATTGTGCTATTTTCGATGCAAAATCTTTATAGAGGTATGTATCTCCATTATAATCGGTTAGTGCTGGTCGTTCCCAGTTGTCACAAATACCGTTTTTTATCAGTGTTAAAAACTTTTTATCTTCCATATGGCGTATTATTAATTATCGTTTTAAGAAAGGGATTACCTTTTTTCAATTTATCGTTTGTTCTTCTGTAGTAGGACCATGAACAACTAGTTTTCCATCTGTTGTTACTTCCATCTTATCTATAAACACAACACGTTCATCACCTGTAGCCTCAGTTCGCCCATGGTAAACTGTATACATTTGTCCGTCATGTTCGAACATCATATTATGTCCAGTACCTGTTACAATGCCTCCTTTTTCTACATTCTTCTCAAGGATTGGATTATTATCTGCTTTCACAAATGGACCTAGAGGATCTTTGGATGTAGCATATCCTACGGCATAGTTTTTACCTCCAAAATAGTTTGCAGAATACATCATAAAATAAACATCTCCTTGTTTAAATATAAAAGAACCTTCAGTCCATCGTCTGTTGACTTCTTTTGATGTAACCGAACGACTCTCCCACTCTGCTTGCTTGTCGTCCATCTTTACAGGTGGACGAAGCAATAGTTTGGGTTCTCCTATAATATCTGAAAAGTCTGGTTTTATTTCTACTCCATAAATCCAACTTTCTTCTATTTCATCAAACCAACCTTGTTTCTTTGCCCAATCAGCAACCTCACTTTTCACAGGGTTTTTGTAGCAACAACGCGAGTAGTATAAATATACTCTACCATCTTCGAAATGAAGATTTGCATCAATTATAGGATACCCCGGATCAAATATTGGACGATCCATTAAATCTTTAAAAGGTCCGGCAGGACTATCCGAAACAGCAACTCCTATCCTAAAATTTTCACCTTCATTGGTTGGATTATGCTTCCAATCTGCACTGAACAACATATAGAATTTGCCATCTATCTCATACACCTCGGGAGCCCAAAAATTAGCTACAGTCCAAGATTCTGGAGTATTCCCCTGATATATACGCCCCAGATTTTCCCAATTCACTAAATCCGAAGACACGCTTGCCTGAAAGCCATTATCTACCCCTCCTGTTCCATACATATAGAACTTACCATCCGAAGCCTTCAATATATAAGGGTCACCAAAAGCGACAGGTAACGGATTTTTATATACAAGGCTAGAATCCTGCGCAGTCGAATTGCTTTCTTTCTTATTTTTAGGAGAACAAGAGAAAAATGACACACAGATAACAACTAATAGGAGGAGAAATTTATAATTCATCTTTGATTTATCTTATATTTAACAATACGAAAAGGCTATAAAAGCCACATTAAGAGTATATCTGAAAGCAAATATAATGAATAAAATTCTATTTGAAATTATTTATTATAATAGCGATAAAAATATTTAAATACTCTTTTTATTTAAGGGCTGAGAACCTTTGTTATATAAGGGTGAATGATAAACAATAATTTGCTTATTTTTGTGTTTTATTAATATAAAACAGAAGTAGTTTATACGTGTTACAAAACAATACAAAAAGTGTACTAATTATTATTTCAGGTATACTTCTTATTTTACTCGCATCGTGTTCTAACAAAAAGAATACTGCTTTGACACGTTTCTACCATTCAGTTAATACCAGATACAATATACACTTCAATGCGGAAGAAGCATACAAGGAGACACTAAAACAGCAAACTTTATCCAGAGAAGACAATCTTTCTCAAATGCTCTATATTTTTCCTGATAATTCAGATTCTTTGGCGATGGAGTCGGTTGGAGGGAGTTATACTACAACAATCGATAAGGCTACTAAGGCTATTAAACTCCACTCGATAAAAGCAAAACCAAGGCGAGACCCCAAAAGACGGAACGATGCAGAATATCAGGCATGGCTTCAGCAGAAAGAGTACACTCCTTTTATGGATAAAGTATGGCTATTATTAGCGAAGGCTGAATTTCAAGATGGGAATCATTTGAGAGCTATTACAACATTTTTATACATATCGAAAATATACAGTAGCAATCCTGAAATTGTCGCAGAATGCCAACTATGGATAGCCAGAGCTTACACCGAAATGGGATGGCTATACGAAGCAGGAAATGTGTTACATAAAATGGAGCTGGCCGGAAAAATCCCGGAAAAACTCTTAAGACTTTATTCTTCCGTAAAAGCAAATTATCTAATGAGAAACGATGACTTTGTCTCTGCAATTCCTCACTTAGAACATGCTATAAAAAATGAAAAAGACAAGCATCAGAAACTACGAATGAAATATCTGTTGGGGCAGCTTTTGGCTCATACAGGAAAAAAGTCTGAAGCTCATCAGGCATTTGCCTCTGTACAAGGGATGAATACCCCTTATAATTACAGCTTTAATGCCAAACTGCAACAGATTGCACTGATCTCTGATAGCGATCCTAGAAAATCTATCGCCGAATTAACTAAAATGAGCAAAAGCTCAAAAAACAAAGAATATCTAGATCAACTATACCTTACTATTGGCAATATCCACTTACAACAACAAGACTCTACCAAAGCAATAGAATTCTATCAGAAAGCGATAAAAGAGAGTATCAGAAACGGATATGATAAAACCATGTCTGAAATAACCCTTGCCAATATCTACTTCAACAAAAGAGAATTCATTTCCGCTCAGCCTCTTTATTCAAGTGCAGTAAACTCTTTAAGAAAATCTCATCCCGACTATAAACTAGTTTCGTTACGTTCTGAAGTATTGGACGAACTTGTTATTCATGCAAAAACTGTTCAAGAACAAGATAGTTTACAATACATTGCCGGACTTCCTGAAGATGCCAGATTAGAAATAATAAATAAAAAAATAGAAGCGATAAAAGCAGAGGAAGAAAGACAGAAGAAAGAAGAAGAGAGACAACAACAGCTAGAAGAACAAGAATCAAGAGTTATCAACGATTGGAGCGATTTAAACGGAGACACATGGGGAGATTCTAAAACGGTTCAACAACCTGTTATTCCTATTACAAATAATACGAATCAGAATTCGAAAGATCAGTTTTACTTTTACAATGCATTAGCCGTAGAGCAAGGCAAAATAGCTTTTCAAAAAAGATGGGGCAATAGAAAACTGGAAGACAACTGGCGAAGACGTGACAAAAGCACATCTTTTTCTGATGTTGACGACTTTGATATACCGACAGATTCTTTAGAGACAGAAGCTCCTGAATTAGTAGCAGAAAAGGGAGACAATCTGGAAAGTGAGATTTCAAATGACATTTATTCTGTAGATTACTACCTACAGCAATTACCTTTAACGGAAGCAGCTATAGAAGAATCAAACGTATTGATCGAAAATGCGCTATTTCAGATGGGTAAGATATACAAAGATAAGCTCGAAGATTTTGATTTAGCTATAGAGACATTCAATACCGATATAAGCCGTTTTCCTCAAACACCGAATCTGGAAGAAATATACTTTCAGTTATTCCTCATATATATGCAAACCGGCAACAACGAAATGATGTCATCTTACCGCAACCGATTGATTAGTGAATTTAGTGAAGGAAAATATGCTACCCCTCTATCTGATGATAACTACGAGTGGAATTTCAGATATTTACCTATTTTACAAGACTCTTTGTATTCGGCAGCATACGATGCATACAAACAAGCTGATGTAAAAACCATTAGAAACAACTATAAAACGATAAATGATAAATATCCATTTACTGATTTAATGCCAAAGTTTGCATTCTTAAATGCTCTTTCATATGCTCAAACACGTGATATTCGAAATCTTGAGAGCAACCTAAAAGAAGTTACAGAGAAATACCCTAAATCAGACGTTTCTCCATTAGCAACTAATATACTAGAAAGAATAAAAGAAGGTAGAATCATTTTATCTGATGGCTCTCCTATTACAGATTTTGATTGGTCTAAGGCTTACTTAGGAAATGATTTACTGACCGATGAAGCAGGAAAAGCAATCGTTTTCTCAGACAGTCTAAACACCGAACATCTATTACTGTTAATGTTCAAACCAAACAGTATAGACAGAAATGATCTCTTGTACGAAGTTGCTGATTATAATTTCTCTAATTATGTAATCCAGACCTACGATTTAAGTTTCGACTCTGAGTCTACTCATGACATCTTACTCATAAAAGGTTTTCAATCATTTACTCAAATCAGGTCATATATAAACAAAGCTTTATCTCCTGACGGGCTAATTAATAAAATATCGCCATCTATTACACCTGTACCAATATCCATAGAGAATTATACAAACATCCTCCCTAGTCTAGGCATAGAACAGTACATGAGTTTCTTCTCCGACCACTATCAAGAAGATCTGCCCGCGCTAATTGCATTCTGGGATGGAGTAGATTACGACCTCGACGAATTAGAGAAAATCCAACAAAAAGAAGACTCTACTCTAATTGCTGAGATCGAACAAGAAGATGAAGTTATAGAAGACAACAAACCTCTGATTGATGATAAGTCTAAAGAGCCACAAATTACAACTCAACCAGAGAAAAAGGAAGATAAAAAAGAAAAGCCTGAAAATGACAAGCAAGTCACAGCTGATGATTTGTTATCTAAAGACCAGTTAGAAAAGATTGGTGAAGTTAATGAAGCTATAGATGAAATTCTCAACAATCCTGTAGATGGCATCAAAAATTTATTCAAGAAGCGAAAAGACACCGAGAATCTGACCAAAGAGGAAAAAGACTCTCTGAAAGCTGAAGAAAAAGCATTAAAAGAACATCAAAAAGAACTCAAGAAAATAGAGAAATTCAGATTAGACTCTATCCGTAAAGTTGAAAAACAATATGCTGATTCTGTCAAAAGAGCAGAACAGGCTGTGAACGATTCTATAAAAGCTGAAAAAGAAAGAAAAGAAGCAGAGGCTAAACTGGAAATAAAGCGTAAAGAGGAAGCAGCAAAAGCCGCTAAAAAGGCTAAGGAAGATGCTATCAAACAACGCGAGCAGGAAAGAAAAGAAAAAGAACGCCAACAGAAAGAACGCTTGAAAGAAAGAGAAAAGGAGAGAAAAGAAAAGGAGAAAGAGCGAGAACGTTTAAGAAAAGAGAAAGAAAAAGAACAAAAGGAAAAACAACGTCAACGCGAGGAAGAACGAAAAGCTCGTTATAAATAGTTTCTTTTAATTTACAGACTATTAAATCTTACTGACTAATATTTTCTACTCTTAGTAGATAAAAATACATACAAAGCTTTCGTTTTGGTTTAAAAAACAAAAAACTTTTGATTAATAGTTGAAATCACAAAAAAAAATCATTATTTTGCCTAGCGAAGAACATAAGGTATTACCTTTCATTAAAAAAACTAACGTATGAGCGAGAACCTAAACCCCGGATTACCTGTGGAAAACCCTTCTGATGAAGTTAAGTCTAACGAAAATGAGATTGAAGAAACTTCTGTTGTAGAAAACAATTCCACTACAAACACTGAAAACTCAGAGAAAACAGAAGAATCTGCAATTACCAAAGAAAGTGAAACAACACTTCCTACAGAAGAAGTCACTAAACCGGAAGAAACTACAGAGTCTTCTGAGGCAAAGCAAACATCTTTGTCAAAGGATGAAATTATAGAAAAATTAAAAAATCTGGCACACCAAGAGAACCTACCTGCACGTGCTGAAGTAGAAAGCCTAAAGCATGCTTTTTACAAGTTACGCTCAGCAGCTGTCGAAGCTCAAAAGAACGAATTTCTTGAAGCAGGAAACAATATAGAGGACTTCTCTCCTACACCAGATCCGAGTGAAGATGTTTTAAAAGTATTCTTAAACGAGATAAAAGAGAAACGTGCGAGTCGTGCTGTAGAAGAAGAACGCCAAAAAGAAGAAAATTACAATAAAAAACTTCAGATAATAGATTCTATAAAAAATCTTACTGAAAGCTCTGAAGATTTCAACAAATTATATAAGGAATTCAAAGATCTGCAACAACAATGGAACGAAATATCCCTAGTTCCTCAATCAAAAGTGAAAGAACTTTGGAAATCTTATCAGATCTATACAGAGAAATTTTATGATCTCATAAAAATCAACAATGAATTTCGCGATTATGATTTCAAAAAGAATCTGGAATTAAAGACAGCAATCATCGAATCTGTTGAAAAATTAGTAGAAGACACTGATACCGTATCAGCCTTCCATCAGTTACAGAATTTCCACCAACAGTGGAGAGAAATTGGACCTGTTGCTAGAGAATTGAGAGAAGATATTTGGAATAGATTCAAAGAAGCTTCAACAGCTATTAACAAACAATATCAGTCCCATTTTGAAGAATTAAAAGGGAAAGAAGAAGAAAATCTGGCAGAAAAGACCGCAATCTGTGAAACTCTAAGAAGTATTGATTACACTGCGCTTAATTCATTCAAAGACTGGGATGAGAAAAGTAAAGAAGTAATTGCATTGCAAGCTAAATGGAAAACAATTGGTTTTGTCCCAAAAAAAGTAAATAATCAAATATTTGAAGAGTTCAGAGCTCTTTGCGACACTTTCTTCGAAAATAAAAGTGAATTCTTCAAGGGGGTTAGAGACGAGATGGACGACAACCTTGACAAGAAAAGATCTTTGGTAGAGCAAGCTAAATCTCTAAAAGATAGTACTGAATGGAGATCAACAGCAGATAAACTTATTGCAATCCAAAAAGAATGGAAAACAATAGGACCTGTTCCTCGCAAATATTCTGATGCCATCTGGAAAGAATTTGTGACAGCATGTGATTATTTCTTCGACCAAAAGAAACAACACGAGTCTTCTCAAAAAACAGAAGAACTAGACAATCTTGCTGCGAAAAAAGAAATTATCGAAAAAATAAAAAATATAGATCAATCTCTTGATTCATCTGAAGCTATCTCACAAGTAAAAACTTTAGCTGATGAATGGCACAAAATAGGCTTTGTACCATTCAAAGAAAAAGATAAGATCTATAAAGAGTTCCACAAAGCGGTTGATGAACATTACGACCGTCTAAAAGTAGATAAGAGTGAAAGACGATTTGAATCTTTCAAATCGAATATCAAGGATAATCTATCTAAAGACAATCCTAAAAAGCTCCTTTACAGAGAGAGGGATCATTTAATGCATCAGTTCAATAAGATCAAAGCTGACCTGCAGACTTATGAGAATAACATGAATTTCTTATCTATCTCGTCCAAAGGTGGCGGTGGTTTATTAAAAGACATTAATCACAAAATTGAATCGTTGAAAGAGGAATTAGATTTAATCGTTAAGAAAATTGAAACAATAGATGAAAATCTGAATGAGATAGAATAACTATTTTTTCTTATTCTAATATAGTATAAAAGAGATATGTAATAAAACATATCTCTTTTTTATTTATTGAGTCGGATATCATTAATGGCATTATCTTTGTACCTTTGATAAAAATAAAATACGAATAAAATGAATATAACGAATCTTAAAAACGATAATTTCTTCCTTCTTGCAGGTCCTTGCGTTATTGAAGGAGAAGATATGGCATTACGTATAGCCGATACAATAGTCAATATTACATCAAAACTAAATATACCTTATGTTTTCAAAGGATCATATCGCAAGGCCAATCGTTCCCGAGTAGATTCTTTCACTGGTATAGGTGACGAGAAAGCCTTAAAAATACTACGTAAAGTAAATGAAACATTTGGCATACCAACCGTAACAGACATACATGAAACGCATGAAGCTGCTATGGCTGCTGAATATGTTGATGTATTACAGATCCCTGCTTTCTTGTGTCGCCAGACAGAACTTCTGATAGCTGCTGCCGAAACAGGAAAAATAGTGAATATCAAAAAAGGGCAGTTCCTTGCTCCAGGCGCTATGCAGTTCGCTGCTCAGAAAGTGGTGGATTCGGGAAATAACAATGTTATTCTTACAGATAGGGGAAGTTCTTTCGGATACTCAGACCTTGTTGTTGACTTCCGTGGTATTCCGGAGATGAAAGAATTTGGTTTTCCTGTGGTTCTTGATGCCACACACTGCCTGCAAAAGCCTAACCAAGCTTCAGGAGTAACGGGAGGACAACCCAAATTGATAGAAACGATGTGCAAAGCTGGTATTGCAACTGGTGTTGACGGTTTATTTATCGAAACTCATTTCGATCCTGCTAATGCAAAATCTGATGGAGCAAATATGCTTCCACTCGATCAACTAGAAGGATTATTAACCAGACTTACTAGACTAAAAGCCGCATTATAAAATATGAAAGTTGAAGTTTGTTTTTCCCCCGCACTCTATCCTTTTTATTCTGAAACGAATGGCAAGATAGTTGTTGTTACAGACATATTCAGAGCAACAACCACTATATGTGCTGCTCTTAACAACGGAGCTAAAGCTATTATCCCTATTGCATCTATTGATGAAGCTCGAGAATATAAAACAAAGGGCTTTCTTGTTGGCGCTGAAAGAAATGTAAAGCGTTGCGACTTTGCTGATTTCGGTAATTCTCCTTTTGATTATACAAGAGAAAAAGTTCAAGATCAAGAGGTCGTTTTTACTACAACCAATGGAACACAAGCAATAGAGATGGCTTGCGAATCTGACATCTTAACTATTGGAGCTTTCTCTAATATTAATGTATTGGCTGAATTTTGCTATAAACAACAAAAGGATGTATTAGTTTTGTGTGCAGGTTGGAATAACAAATTCAATATAGAAGATACTCTATTTGGCGGCGCCTTAGCTCAAAAATTATTAGATAAAGGTTACTCTTCTTCATCTGATGCGATTGAAATAGCTATTTCTATGTGGAAAGAAGCTCAACCTGACATAAAACACTATATAGACAGAACCGAACATATCAAAAGATTAATAGCAAACAATCTGCAAGATTCCGTAGAATATTGTTTAACAGAAGACACTGTAACTATAGTGCCAATATATAACAAAGACACAAAAAGGATTACAGTCCTTTAACTACTGTCATGGCTAGCCATAACGAACTAGGAAAAAAGGGTGAAGATGCTGCTGTCTATTTTCTTCAACAAAAGGGCTACAAAATTATAGAACGTAATTGGCAATATCAAAAATATGAGATTGATATTATAGCTGAGAGTGCTGAATTTATTGTTTTTGTAGAAGTAAAAACGCGCAGTTCAAACAGATGGGGAAATCCCGAAGAGGCTGTATCGCAAGCAAAGATCAAAAGAATAGTTGAAGCTGCTGATTTTTATTTAAGAGATAAAGACATTTCACTTCCAGCTCGTTTTGATATTATTGCCGCTATATGGACCGGAAAAGGTTTTGACATAGATCATATTGATGATGCTTTTCTTCCTCCCGTAAATTAATTTATCTATATACTAAGAGGGCTAACCTATTGAAAATATAACTTTAGCTACACTTTCAAATCTGTTACTTTTGTCACTTTTTAGTTAAAATAGAAATGAATATAGAAGATTTTAGAGATTATTGCCTGTCTATAAGAGGTGCAACAGAATCCTTCCCTTTCGGAGAAGATGTTCTTGTCTTCAAAGTGATGAACAAAATGTTTGCATATGGTTCCTTAGCTCCTAAAAATGGCGAATTCCGTTTTAGTATGAAATGCGATCCTGAAAGAAGTGTAGAGCTAAGAGAACGATATTCAGGTGTTATCAGAGGTGAACATACCGCCTCTAATCTGTGGAATGCTGTTTATCTTGCCAGTGACGTTCCTGATAATCTTATAAAAGAACTTGTACAACACTCCGTTGATGAAGTTATCAAAAAACTACCTAAAATAAAACAGGCTGAATACAATAAAGATGCAAAATGACAAGATCATACATATTTCAACGATAGATTCTACAAATATTGGCCTAGCTCAACTAAACATAAAAAAAGTAGTTAAAGAAGGCATAGGATTACTTGAAGGCACTATATTATGGGCCGACTTTCAGTCTTCGGGTAGAGGGCAAAGAGGGAACAGCTGGGAATCGGAGAAAAGCAAAAATCTAACATTCAGTATTATTTTTCATCCTTCAACAATAAAGCCAAACCAACAATTTCTTATTTCGCAAGTAGTAGCTTTGGGTGTAGCTAAGTTTCTCAGTAAATACACAGATGATATTTCGATAAAATGGCCTAACGATATTTATTGGAGAGAGAAGAAAATCTGTGGTATCCTGATCGAAAATCAATTGGGCGATGATACAATCATTCACTCCATTGCCGGTATAGGAATCAACATTAATCAAACCGAATTTACCAGTGATGCACCTAACCCTGTTTCCTTAAAATCAATTACCGGAAATGATTATTCGCTTACCACATTGATAGAAGAAGTGCAACTATCTATTTTAAGCTATTACAAAAAATTACAAGATGGCGAAATCGATTTTATACGCAATAACTACAAAAATAATTTATTCAGAAAAGAAGGGTTTCATCCATACAATGATGGCATAACGAATTTTTATGCAGAAATTCAAGACATTTTAGATTCCGGAATACTTATCTTAAAAGATAAAAATGGCTTAGAGAGAAGCTTTGCTTTTAAAGAGGTAAAACACATCTTAGAATAAGCTCCATCAACATTTTAGCATCATCATGTACTTTTATTCATTTTTATGTATAAATATTTTTTTTATACATAAATAGTGTATATTTTTGCACAAACATTGTATATTTATACTGGTATGACAAAAAAATATCGTCACAAAATAATAAAAGACATCTTACGGACTAATGAGATAAACAGTCAAGAGATGCTTCTTAATTTACTTACTGAAAAGGGGTTTGAATTGACACAAGCAACGCTTTCCAGAGATATAAAAGAACTAAAAATAATAAAAGTCCCCACTTCCAAAGGAAGTTACGTTTATCAGTTTTCTGATGTAATATCCGGAAAGCAAGAAGACTCTCCACCTTTAGCATCCTTCGGTTATATCAGCCTTGAGTTCTCAGGTCAGTTAGCTGTAATGAAAACTCGCCCTGGATATGCAATGGCTATTGCCGGAGAAATAGATTACAAAGCATCACAGTACATTCTAGGAACTGTAGCAGGAGATGATACAATCCTTCTTATTCCTAGAGAAAACTATACCAGAGAAGAAATAATTAATTCACTTTCGGAGCTAATCCCAAATATTGGATAATGATTATTACAATGAATAATATAAACGAACTTGCTGTAGAAGAAAAAATAAGCCAAGAGCAAGAAATAACAATCGAAATAGCGAATGAGGGGCACCTACCCTATGTTCAAACTATACTTGAAACAATAGAAGCCGCCGCTAAGGTGCGTGGCACTGGTATTGCTAAGCGTAGCCCTGAGTACTTAGAACTAAAAATAAAAGAGGGCAAATCTATCATCGCTCTTTGTAACAATGAATTTGCAGGATTCTGTTATATTGAATCATGGGGTAACAAACAATTTGTAGCCAACTCGGGGTTGATTGTTGTTGACAAATTTAGACAACACGGACTTGCGAAGAAAATCAAGCGACATGCTTTTTCTTTAGCTAGAGTAATGTTCCCCGAAGCAAAAGTATTTGGTCTAACATCAGGTGCAGCTGTCATGAAAATTAATACAGAACTTGGATATGTTCCAGTCTCATTTGCTCAGTTAACTGACGATGAAGCTTTTTGGAGAGGATGCCAAGGTTGTGTCAATTACGATGTCTTACAACGTACGGAACAAAAATACTGTATTTGTACGGCAATGCTATTCGATCCTGAAAAACATAAAGACAACAAAGAAGTAAAAGCGGTAATTAAAGAAATAAAAAAGAAAATAAAGAAATGAAAAAGAAAGTCGTTTTAGCATTCAGCGGAGGTCTAGACACATCTTTTTGTGCAATGTATCTTTCAAAAGATCTAGGCTATGAAGTATATACAGCAATAGCCAATACTGGAGGTTTTACCCCTGAGGAACTAAAAATTATTGAAGAGAAAGCGTACAAATTAGGTGCTGCTAAACATATTAGTTTAGACATTACACAAGAATATTACGAAAAGAGTATCAAATATATGATTTTCGGTAATGTGCTGCGTAATGGGACTTATCCTATTTCTGTAAGCTCTGAACGAATTTTTCAAGCAATAGCAATTATTAATTACGCAAAAGAGATTGGGGCTGATGCCGTCGCGCATGGTAGCACCGGAGCAGGGAACGATCAGGTTCGTTTCGACTTAACGTTTGACGTACTTGCCCCTGGTATAGAAATTATCACACCTACCCGCGATATGATCCTTACCCGCGACTACGAAATTAACTATCTTAAAGAACATGGCTATGAAGCCGATTTCACCAAGATGGAATATTCTATTAATAAAGGCTTGTGGGGAACTAGTATCGGAGGAAAAGAAACACTAAAATCTGAGCAAACCTTACCTGAGGAAGCTTATCCTTCGCAACTAAAAAAACAAGGGTCGGAAACATTGACTATCGATTTCGAACAAGGAGAAATTGCCGCTATCAATGGTGAAAAATATACAGACAAAGTAAAAGCTATTCAAAAAATAGAAGAAATTACTTCCGCCTACGCTATCGGTCGTGATATGCACATTGGCGATACAATTATAGGAATTAAAGGACGTGTTGGCTTTGAAGCTGCAGCTCCACTTGTCATCATCAATGCTCACAAGATGCTAGAAAAGCATACACTTACCAAATGGCAACAATATTGGAAAGATCAAGTTGCTAATTGGTATGGAATGTTCTTGCACGAAGCACAATACCTAGAACCAGTAATGAGAGATATAGAAGCGATGCTCACGAGTTCTCAACAAAACGTTACAGGAAAGGTTATTATCGAATTAAATCCTTATCGCTATACTTTGGTTGGTGTAGAAAGTGATTTCGACCTGATGAAAGCCGACTTTGGTGAATACGGTGAAATAAATAAAGCTTGGAGTGCAGATGATGCTAAAGGATTTACCAAAATATATGGAATCCCTACTAAGATATTCCATAACGTACAAGAAAAGAATGGTAAATAATCAATAGAGCTTGTTAAACAAAAACTATAAGACAAACCCATAATTCAATAAAATAAGCTACCTTGGAGAATTATTATGTTTTAGGGGGCATAAAGAGAAAACTTACCCAATCATAATAATTCACCAAGAGCGATTCTGAATATTTACCCCAATAATAAAGAGGATATGCTTCATTTGGTTTGTATAAAATACAAATAATTAAACATTCAAAACATGAAAAAAAATTTCTTCTATCCTCTGTTATTATTTACATTTTCAATAAGTTTACTACTTCCAATAGCATCATCTTGTTCTGACGACAAAGAGGATGCTTTTACAAGTCCCAAACTAAAAACACTTACTTTCGAACCTGAACATAATAAAGAATTAGAAGAGAGAGTTATAGCTGTATTTAGCGGTAAAAACGCAGAAATTACAATCCCTTATCATATATCCACCGAAGCCTTAATTGCGACATTCACTTACCAAGGAGAATTAGTCAAAATTGGAGAAATAGAACAAATTAGCGGTGAGACAAGAAACAACTTTACTGATCCATTGACCTATAAAGTTTTTTCAGGCAAAGAAGTAGTAGAGTATACTGTTACTGTTAAGCGAAAAGCCCCTAGAATTCCAATTATTCGTATAAAAACAGAGAATCAGGCTGCTATAGAAGGCAAAGAGAAGTATGTGAATGCTACAATCCAAATTGATGATCCTGACAAATTATATACAGATGGAAGCACGTTCTCTTCAGCTACGGGAATAAAAGGCAGAGGTAATTCTACTTGGGGAATGCCTAAAAAGCCATATCGTCTAAAATTAGACCAAAAAGCTTCTTTATTAGGTATGAGCACCGATAAAGACTGGGCTTTACTAGCCAATTATTCTGACAAAACATTATTAAGAAACCTTACGGCTTTTGAAATATCTCGCATAGTAGGCATGCAATGGACTCCCTCTTCTCTAAGTGTAGAATTATACCTTAACAATGAATATAAAGGGGTGTATGCTCTGACCGAACATGTAAAAGTTTCGGAAGAAAGGGTTGATCTGGATCTTGTAACTCCATCCAGCAATTCGGGAGAAGCTCTTACTGGAGATTACTTCCTTGAGCTTGATTTCCATGCAGATGAAGAGAATCTTTTCAAAACGAGTATCAAAGAGCTCCCTATAATGTTCAAAGACCCTGAAAATCCTACCACAGAACAATTTAAGTATGTAGAAGACTTTTTCAACACTGCTGAAAGCAGTTTATATTCAACCAATTTTGCCGATCCATTACTAGGTTACAGCAAATATATAGATATCGAATCCTTTATTAATTACTATATTATCCAAGAGCTTACAAAAAATGTGGATGGTAATATGAGAGGGAGTTGTTATCTAACTCTTCGTCGTAACGGAAAAATAGAACAACCTCTAGTCTGGGATTTTGACATAGCCTTTGGCAATGCCAATCATATAGTGACAGAGCAGGGAGCATCCTCCGTTGGATGGGATGGATGGTATATCAAAACATGTTCTCCATGGTTCGATCAATTGTTTAAAGATCCTGTTTTTGTTCAAAGACTAAAAGAAAGATGGAATGAAGTGAAACCTCAGTTAGATCAAATTCCGAACTATATAAGAGAACATGCAGAAGGTCTAAAAGATGCTCAGCAAAGAAATTTCAGTAATAAAATGATCGGTGGTGCAGGTTGGGATATACATGAAAAAATATGGCCTAATTTCGTAGACAGAGGATCTTATAGTGAAGAAATTATCTATTTAACCACATTTGTAAAAAAGAGGTTAGAATGGTTAGATACAAACATTAATAATTTACAATAACAGAATAAAATTGAGATTGCAGAAATTATATGCCCTTAAATACGATATTTCATATTTCAAATGTGATGAAGAAAAAAACTTATGACATTAAAGATTTAGAAGAATTAAAACTAGAGAAAAAAGAAAATGATTAGAGTAGGTATTATAGGCGGTGCAGGATATACAGCAGGAGAACTTATCAGAATATTGCTAAATCACCCGAAAGTAGAACTGACCTTTGTAAATAGTACAAGTAACGCTGGCAATAAATTAACAGATGTGCATGGTGGATTGCTAGGTGAAACAGAAATGAGATTTACCAACCAACTACCATACGAAAAGATAGACGTACTCTTCTTTTGTACTGCACATGGCGATACTAAGAAGTTTTTAGAAGCAAACCAAGTTCCTTCACACTTGAAGATTATTGACCTGTCGACAGACTACCGCCACAAAGCAGAAGGAAATGATTTCACTTACGGATTACCCGAATTAAATAAGAATGAGATAAAAAAAGCAAATCATATAGCCAATCCCGGATGTTTTGCGACAGCAATACAATTAGGATTGCTTCCTCTTGCTGCAAAAGGATTATTAAATTCAGAAATTCACATTAATGCGATAACCGGATCAACCGGAGCCGGAGTGAAGCCTTCTGCTACATCGCATTTTAGCTGGAGAGAAAATAATATCTCGGTATATAAAGCTTTCGAGCATCAACATTTGACAGAAATCAAACAATCTTTGGTACAATTGCAAGATAATTTCGATAAAGAGATTAACTTTATACCTGTACGGGGAAATTTTACTAGGGGGATCTTTGTTTCCACATATCTCAACTACAGTGGAACAATAGAAGATGCAGAGAAGATCTACCAAGAGTATTACAAAGACAGCCCTTTTGTTATTCTTTCGGACAAAAACATTGATTTAAAACAAGTTGTCAACACGAATAAATGTGCCTTACATCTTGAAAAACATGGCAATAAGCTTTTAATACTTTCTTGTATAGACAATCTTATAAAAGGGGCTTCGGGACAAGCTGTTCATAATATGAATCTTCTTTTGGGGTTAGAAGAAACCGAGGGATTAAAATTAAAAGCAAGTGCCTTCTAAAAGAACAGAAAATGGAACTCGATCTTTACGATAAAATATTTATTGACTCAAAACAAAACAAAAGGCTACTTCATATAGAGAAGTATAGCGGAAATATAGCTTTCTGTGGATACGTTCTAAGCTATAATTCTAAAGCAGTACAAATTCAACATTTTACCAGATACGGGAAAGATGATGGAGTAGTTACAATACAATATTCAGATATTAAGTACATAATAGTAGAAAATGAGTATCTGCAATCGATGAAATACTTAATTGATAATAACAGCTTTGCAGACAACAATAATAACTCAGTATTACCTCTGGAGAATTCCGGAGACTGGATCATACAAGTCTTAACTGAATATAAAGGAGACAGATCTGTAGTCCTTGGGATAATGATAGATGGAGATTGGTATTTAGGTTTTGTCAACGACCTTGATGAATCGTTTTTCTCTTTCTCTGAATTGGACAGAAATGGGACATTAATAGATACATGCATTTATAAAATAAATGATATATCCTCTATCCATATAAATGAGCTAGAAGGTAAAAAAAGACTAATGCTATACAATTGGAGAAAAAAATCATAAGGTTTGTGGAAACATGAGATATTTTACATCTAATGAATATATAAACCTTATAAAAACGATACCCTATGAAATTTGAAGTTGATAAACAAACACTAAAAGACCTTGAAATTTTTGATGTAGTAAGAGAGAGAAAATCGATCTTCGGTCTATTCAACTTTACAAGAAGCATGGGAGGCAGACGCCAGTTGTATAACTATCTCATATCTCCGCTTGCAGACTTAGACGAAATTATAGAAAGAAGAGATGCAATAGCTTTTTTCCAAAAATATATTCCACAGGGGATGAATGTTGACAAAAATGCCCTTGATTTTTCTGAATATTATCTAAAACATGGCAATTATGCGACAAGACCACCATCTAAGTTCGCCGCTATAGAGAGAAAAATCATGAGTTACCTGAATCAAAGTAATGAATATTACCTTGTGGAAAAAGGAGTTAGTTCGACTGTTGATTTACTAAAAGAGATATATAAGTTTTCTCTTTCCCTTATGGAGAAACTAAGCTTGAATGAGGATGACACATCCACTCTTTTAGCTAGAAATACAAAAGAAGCCTTAAGGATATTCGACCAACCAGAGTATAACGAAATACTCAATATAAAGAGAATTAAAGCCTATGATACAGAAAGATTTGATCATATATTTCGCTATACCCACCGAAAAGACATCAAATTCTTTCACAGTATGGTGTATGAATATGATGCCTATTATGCGATAACAAAAGGTGCTATAGAACATCAGCTGTCCTATACTGAAATGCTACCGCAGGAAGAGAATTGTCTTGACATAGATGGATTATTTCATCCTTTTGTAGAAAATGCTATTTCTAATGATGTCTCTTTTAAGAAGGATTCGAATCTATTGTTCATATCGGGACCTAATATGGCAGGAAAGTCGACATTCTTAAAAGCTCTTGGAGTCGCTGTATATTTAGCGCATGTAGGTTTTCCTGTACCTGCTACAAGAATGAGACTTAGTGTTTTATCTGGACTGTGTACAACGATCAATATATCTGATAATCTGAGTTCTGGGTACAGCCATTTTTATGCCGAGGTTATGCGAATTAAAAATGTTGCGGAAAACCTGAAATCAAACAAGAGTATGCTTGTTCTCTTTGACGAGCTTTTTAGAGGAACAAATGTGAAAGATGCTTATGACGGCACATTGGCTATTGTTTCTGCATTTTCTCATATACAAAGTTCTTTTTTTGTTATTTCAACTCACATCGTAGAAGTAGCTGAAGAATTACAAGACAATAAAAACATCCAATTTGCTTACTTCGAAGTTCAAAATAAAGATGGGCATCCGGCTTATACATACAAATTGCACGAAGGTGTCTCCGATGTCAGACTCGGAATGTACATTATAAACAAAGAACGAATTATTGAATTAATAAACGATATAAATAAAAATTAAGATATAAATGAAACTATTTGATGTATTCCCTTTATTCGATATAAATATAGTAAAAGGAGAAGGATGTTACGTTTATGATGACAAAGGCAATAAGTACCTTGATCTATATGGAGGACATGCTGTAATATCTGTAGGACATTGCCACCCATATTATGTAGCGAAAGTGACTGATCAACTGAATAAGCTTGGATTCTATTCCAATTCTGTAATAAACACACTACAACAAGAGCTTGCTCAAAAGCTTGGAGAGCAATGTGGCTACGATGACTATTTCTTATTCTTGGTAAATTCAGGTGCCGAAGCTAATGAAAATGCTATAAAATTGGCATCTTTCCACAATGGACGAAAAAAGGTTCTTGCATTCCGAAAAGCCTTTCACGGTCGTACATCTGCCACTGTAGCAGCGACTGACAGTCCTAACTATCTTGCTCCTGTAAATGAAAACCCGAATTTTGTTTTTGCTCCTTTTAATGATATCAATTTTGTGAAAGAAGCTCTATCAACAAAAGAGTTTTCTTCTGTAATAATTGAAGGGATACAAGGTGTAGCAGGAATACAAATACCAGATGATAAGTTTTTGAAAGAACTCCGTGACATATGTACAGAAACAGGAACAATATTGATTCTTGACGAAATACAATCAGGATACGGACGTAGCGGAAAATTCTTTGCACATCAGTATGCCGATGTAAAAGCAGACTTGATTACTGTAGCAAAAGGAATAGCTAACGGTTTTCCTATGTCTGCCGTATTAATCAATTCTATGTTTAAGGCTGTTTATGGTCAATTAGGCACGACCTTCGGAGGAAATCACTTGGCTTGTGCTGCAGCGATTGCTGTACTCGATATTATGAAAAATGAAAAATTGGTAGAAAATGCATACAACATTGGGAATTATCTGATCGAAGAATTAAAGAAGCTTCCTAACATTAAAGATATCAGAGGACGAGGCTTGATGATAGGAATAGAATTTGATCAACCCATCAAAGAAAAACGGACAAAGCTTCTTTTCGAAGAAAAAGTATTTACGGGTGCAACCGGAACAAATGTATTCCGACTACTACCACCACTTTGCTTAACCAAAGAGCAAGCTGATATCTTTTTAGAAAGATTTAAGAAAGTTCTATAGCGAATCTAATATACTTTGTATGTCAATTCTAGAGCATTAGGTAATTCTCCTATTAGAGAATAATCTTTCTGAAGTCTGCCATGAGCTTCTATTGATACCTTATCGTGTATATATTCAATAGAAGTTTCAGGCATTCCCGAATTATATCTGACATATATTTCGACTTTCACTTCTTCTTCATTATTGTTTGTAATAAGAACAGTTAAGTTTCTATCGTTGTAGGTATGATTTACTGTAACATTCTCACGCTTCTCTTCATCTTCTTTTTCATCATCACATGCAATAAAAAGAAATGATGATAGTAGCATGAGGTTAAATAGGAGTAGTTTAGTTCTTATCATTTTGTGTCTTTTTTAATTTTATCATTGAGTAAAACAGTTTGATCTCTTTTTTGTTCACACTATATTATGCTGGCGGGGCTAAATAAAGAAAAGGAGAAACAGGAATATTCCTTAAAATAAAGAAGAGAACCACCACGATTAAAAGACCAAAACCAAACCAAGAAGTAAAAACAAAGCTTTTTAGATATTTTTCTTGCTTCAAAACATAAACCAAAATAAACATCACATAAAAATAAGCAAGAAAGGGCAATGCTATTACAAAGAATGCATTATATCGCAAGGCTTCTAAAACTTCACCATGCAATAAAAAATGTACACTGCGTTGTCCTCCACATCCGGGACATTCCAAACCTGTAAGAGCTTTGAAAGAACATAATGCATTATCTCCTTGCATATCGTATATAGCGTAATACACGAAAGCGACAGCAATAGGAAATAAGATTGCCAATATAAGAAGTAAGTATTTCTTCATAAAGAATGAGAGGTAATCTTTAAATTACCTCTCTATACTAAATTAGATATTTATATTATATATTAAGCTCCGTATTGATCCATCATATCTTGATAACGCTCCATAAATCCAGAGATACCTCCCTGCATAACAATGGATACAATAATCATAATGATAGACAATACGATAGTACCTATAGCTATCAATGAAAGTATTTTTGCATTTTTAGCAGCTCTTTCTGCACCATCATAGTCTCCCGCAAAATACTTCGAATCTACTTGAGTAGAGAAAACAATAGCAATAATCCCCAAAATAACTCCAATACAGCTCACCCAGCCGCAGCAAGTAATTAAACTTACTACTGTAGCTACAATAGATAGTGCCAGATTATTGTTAGGTCTAATGGGTTGTTCAACATTCTGAGTCTGCCCAGAAAACCCCTGATTATTCATTTCATTCATAATTGTTAGTTTTGATTTTAGTATTTATTAATCCTTTTCCAAATATATACAAAAAAAGACTATCTCAAAAAGAAAAATAATTTTAACTTCGCCATTCCTTGAAAGAAATATTCATGAGAAAAAAAATAATCATTTTCTTACTAGTAGGCATCTCTATTTTAATAGCCGCTGTATCGGTTTGTTTATACTACGCATATAATCAAGGCTATATTCGTATGAACTACCCAACCCTTAAGGATTACCCTGTACAAGGGATAGATGTTTCTCACCATCAGAGCAAAATTAACTGGCACGAGATAGACAAAAATGTTGTTCAATTTGCCTTTATCAAAGCGACAGAAGGAGGAAATCATAAGGACTCTACATTTCAAGAAAATTGGCGAGAAGCAATAGCTAATGATATTCCAGTGGCAGCATATCATTTCTTCACTTTTTGTAAAGGAGGAGAGGAACAAGCGCGCAACTACATCCACTATGTTCCAAAAGACAGCATAGATTTACCTCCTATTATTGATTTAGAGTATGGTGGCAATTGCCAACGTTCAAACTGGAATAATGACATCATTGCAGAGATAACAAAGTATCTGGAAATCATAGAAAATCACTATCAAAAGAAAGTAATTATATATACTACGAATGAATTTTATAAGAATTTTCTGAAGGATCAATTTCCCGATAATCCAATATGGATAAGAGATATACTTTCTTCGCCAAAGCTTCCTGATGGCAGAGATTGGTTATTTTGGCAATATACAAACAGAGGAAGCGTGAAAGGCATAAATACTTTAGTCGATTTAAATGCTTTTAATGGAAGTAGGGACGATTTTGAAAAATTATTGATAAAAGAGTAATTATTCCATTTTTTCGAAATAATCAAACTTACTGTATTTTAAATAAAGTCAAATTTCTTACGATCGATCCATAACATTATCGTTCTAATGGTCGAAAAAACATATTAAGATCATCTCCCTTATTCCAAAACTTTGAGTCTTTTCATTTGAATCCCATTTTCTCAATAACATATCTATCTTCTCTCTTTAGGTATTGCTTTGCTATCCTATTCTCGGGATTACATTCAAAAGTATAGAGCGTAATCCAAAAGACTAATTCTAAAGGTTTCATCAGTATATAAATAAAGTCAGCCACAAATTTACCATCAAACACATAATAATATTTATGTACTATATCTCCCACTCTATTATATCTGGTTCTTATGTCGTTATGTACTTTGGGAGACTTTCTCCACAATAGCTCTTCAAAAGCATTCGCTACTAATAATTGCCTATTACAAATAATAATACCACCCAAGCGTTCCCCATAACGTACAGGCTTCACCACGTCTTTATGCCCGTTCGCAGCAACTGAGCAAAGAAAATGTCCTCCACACTCAACATTATCACACTCATAATCTAACTGAGAGAATGTATGCTTATAAGTATCAGTAAATACTCTGATAACAGAATCTGGCTTCTGCCCAAATAGGATGAGAATAATAATTATCAAGAAAAGAATAGGAAAACAAAGGATAAATAGATACAAGAATTTATTATCAGAGTTCAATACTCGCCATGCGAATTGTTCGTATTTATTATTGGGTTGAAAATCAGTTTCTTCTACATATTCCAGCAAAATTTTATGATTCGTCCTCAATGCCATAAGGAACAAGCATGTTATAGGGAATGTAAAAACAACAGACAATACGAACAATGCTTCCCAAGTATGAATAGCTATTAGTATACTCAGTATGAATCCTATAATTAATAAGGAATTTAGAATGACCTCTGGTATCGGAGGAAAAATTATTTTCCGATAAGATGATACGAAATAAGCAATTACACTTAACCCAATCAAAGCATATATAGTCAATTTATGTTCAGGAGAAAAGCCCGCCGAATCGGAACAACAATTATTTATCGGCTGATCAACAGCTAACAAATAGAATAGAGGAAAAATCACGATAAAGATAATTCGATACAGAAAGCTAAAGACTTCTTTAAATGTATTTTGAGTAATATTATCTGCAGTAGTATAGCTGTAATAAAAAAACGACATAACCACCACTATTAATAAAAAGATAAACAAATGAAACATAAATATCCTCTTTTAATTTATTACACTTCCTAAAACATCAACTCTCACATCTTCTTTCTTATCCACCTTGGTCAATATTGTTTCTAGCAAAGGCAACATATTATTCAATCCTCCTGCTTTGATAATAAAGTTCCACAATGGCTCAAACTTTTTCCATCCCCCAGTATAAAACAAATGCTTCAACTTATGTTTTGCCGAATCGTGCCTTAAGGAAGCATCAATAACATTAGACCAACTGTAAAACTCCTTATATGCCCAGTTGTAGCCTTCTTCCAATTCTTCCGGCGACAAGCTTTGCGTTTTATAAACAACATGACGTGTATCATACAGTTCCCAATCGCGAGATACAATACGCCCATCAGCCTCCATATTCTGATATAAGCGTGTTCCCGGATATGGCGTTAAAATATGATACGTTGATGTTGTTATGGCATTCTTCACGCCCCATTCTACCGTTCTGCTAAAGACATCCTTATCGTCACTATCCAGTCCAAACACAAAACTTCCATTTATCATAATACCTAGAGAATGAAGACGTTTCACTGCTTCTTCGTAACTTCTCGCCATATTCTGCTTTTTGTTACTCTGTCTCAGATTTTCGGGCGAGAAGGTTTCAAAACCAACAAATACACTCCGTAGTCCAGCTTCTGCTGCTTTTTCTATCAAGTCGCCATTCAAGATAGAATCGATTGTAGCTGCTCCCTGAAAAAGCCGCCCCATGCCTTTCATTCCTTCAAACAATTCGCTTGCAAATCGTGGGCTGCCAAGTAAATGATCGTCTAAGAAATACAAATGCTTCCCAGGCAGACGATCAATTTCAGCTAAAGCATCATCAACCATTTGCGTATAAAATGATTTCCCTCCTAAGAAAAAAGCATCCTTATAACAAAAGTCACAATGATATGGACAGCCTCGTGTAACTACTAAAGAGTTAGGCACAAGGTATTTATTCCTCTTTATCAGATCTCTTCTTGCAGGAGGTAGATTCTGCAATGTACGTACAAAAGAGCGATAGACTTTCTGAGGTCTCTTATTCTTAAAGTCTTCAAGAAAACGAGGAAAAGATTCCTCTGTCGGTCCTAGAAAAATAGTATCGGCATGTACAGCAGCCTCCTCAGGCAAGGATGTTACATGCAATCCACCTAATAATACATAGGCTCCTTTACTTTTGTAGTGATCTGCAATTTTATAAGCTCGATAAGCATTTGTTATATAAACCTGAATAATTACCAGATCTGGTTCATCATCCAGATTCAATTTCTCTACATGCTGATCCTGTAGGTCTATTTCATCATCAGGAGACAAATAAGCAGCTAATGTTGCTAAACCCAATGGAGGAAATAACGAATATTTAATAGGACGCCAAAAAGGGCTTTCGGCTTCAGCTAAAGCTGGAAGAATCATTTTTACTTTCATAATTCAATAAATTAAAAGAACTTTGAATTGCAAAGTTATATTTTTTTATTAAAAACAAAATTATTTAAGGATAAAAATGACATTTCTTTTTAGACAACCTTGGTTAGCTTTTTAATCACATGAAAAATATTTTTTCACCCCCTCACAAATAAATTAGGCAAAATGCTTGTTTATATCAAAAAAGTATTACTTTTGTATCCATAAGATTTTAAGAACACAAGATGAAGAATTTCTCTTTTACATACTTTTTCTATTTTTATTTTTACTTTAAAGGTAAGACAGGATTTTGTATGTAAATAGTTGAGTAGATAATTAAACGAAAAAATATATAGAATCCTGTCAGAAATGACGGGATTTTTTTTTGACATAACACGTATATATGAAAAAAGTAGCTATACAAGGTGGATTAGGTGCATATCATGGAATTGCAGCAGAAAATTTCTTCGGGGAAGAAGTCGAAATTGTGCCATGCACTACTTTCAGAGATATTTTCACTACAATAAAGAAAGAGCCAAATACGATTGGTATCATGGCTATAGAAAACACTATTGCAGGCAGTTTATTAGCGAACTACAATCTACTGAAAGAAAGTAAATTGCCTATAGCTGGTGAATACAAGCAACGAATTTCACATTGCCTAGCTGCACTTCCCGGAAAAACTATCCACGATATCAAGGATATTGAGTCGCACCCGATTGCATTAATGCAATGTGGAGACTTTCTTGATACACTACCCGGAGTACGTGTTATTGAGCATGAAGATACAGCGCTTGCGGCAAGAGATATTGCTGAAAAATGTTTAGAATCAACGGCTGCTATATGTAGTGTTAGAGCTGCTGAAATATACGGGCTGAATATATTAGCGAGAGGGATTGAGACAAATAAGCACAATTTTACTCGCTTTCTTATTTTTGGAAACCAATGGATTGTTGACGAAATTCAAAAAAACGACGTAATCAATAAATCATCCATTGTATTTACTGTACCTCATAGCGAAGGAAGTCTTTCTCATGTATTATCTGTATTCTCGTTTTACAGCATAAACTTAACGAAAATACAATCGCTACCTATTATTGGACGTGAATGGGAATATCAGTTTTATGTAGATCTAAAATTTACGAATGTAGAACGATATAGACAATCTTTAGATGCAATACGTCCTTTGATTAGCGAGCTAAAAGTATTAGGGGAATATCCAGAGGGAAGACAAAGCGAAATTTAATACGAACAATATATCAGATATGAAAACAATTATACCGGCAGACCGACTCAACACTGTAGAAGAGTACTACTTCTCTAGAAAATTGAAAGAAGTAGCTGAAATGAATGCTACAGGGAAAAACGTGATTAGCTTAGGAATAGGCAGTCCTGATCTACCTCCTTCTGAAGAAACTATTCTAGCGTTGAATGAATCGGCAAAAGAAAGTAATGCTCATGGATATCAAACACATGTAGGAATTCCTAACCTTAGAAACACTTTTGCTGACTGGTATAAAAGATGGTATAATGTAACATTAGATCCGAACAAAGAAATTCAGCCACTCATTGGTTCAAAAGAAGGAATCTTACATATATCACTCGCATTTCTTAATCCGGGAGATGGCGTATTGGTTCCTAACCCAGGCTACCCAACCTATACATCTGTCAGTAAAATGATAGGAGCCAATATTCATTCATACAATCTGGATGAGAATAATAATTGGCAACCAGACTTTGATGCTTTAGAGAAAATGGATTTATCTAAAGTAAAACTAATGTGGGTTAACTATCCCAATATGCCTACCGGAGCAAATGGTAGTTTAGATTTATTCCAAAAGCTTGTTGATTTTGGTAAAAAGCATGGAATAGTCATTGCTCACGATAACCCATATAGCCTAATATTGAATGAGAAACCCCTCAGCATCTTACAAATTGAAGGAGCAAAAGATATTTGCATAGAATTGAATTCGATGAGTAAATCTCATAATATGCCGGGCTGGCGTGTTGGCTTTGTTTCCTCCAATGCTCAGTTTATTCAATGGGTATTGAAAGTATTAAGCAACATCGAAAGTGGAATATTCAAATCGATGCAGCTAGCTACTGTTGCGGCATTAAAGAACAGCGACGAATGGCATAGAAAAAATAACATCGAACTATACGCTAGTCGCCGTCAATATGCAGAAGCTATTATGGAGGAACTAGGCTGTACGTATGATAAAAATCAAGTAGGAATGTTTCTCTGGGGTAAAATACCAACCAATTACTCTGGTAGCGAAGAGCTAGCAGACAAAGTTCTATACAATGCAAATGTATTTATCACTCCTGGATTTATTTTTGGAGATAAAGGAAACAGATACATCCGACTCTCTCTTTGTTGCAATGAAGAAATGCTGAAAGAAGCTTTGGAAAGAATAAAAAGAATATAATCGGTCTATTATGGAGATCATTAATTACGACACACTATTAGAGAAATATGCAGGCATTGCTTTTGAAAAGCAATATAATCTGGCAGAAATAGTGGGCGACATGAATTGGATGGTAGATATGAACAAAAAGACACTTTCTTTTGGTGAAGATCTCCATTTTCCTATGCAGGTCTTAGGTTCTTATGCCTTCGATTCGGGAACATGGCTATGGGGTTGGGCAAATGAGGTCTCAAATATCCCTGCCAACCTGCTAGAAGAAGTCAATGCTCTGAAACAATTCGGGGAAGAGCACAACATTGAATTCCTCACTATGGCTGAATACAAAATAGAACCAACTGATGTACATGCTTTAGGCTTAATTGCATCAGGTAAGTTTGGCACTAGTGCCTATTATGCAGGAAATTATGGGAATGGTATACTATTAGTTACAATTAAAGATTCTGCTGTAGAAAATATCAAATACAACGAACATGCGAGAATATTAAGTGTTATCCCTGAGTTGACGGGTATTTTTGCAGTAAACCATAAAAGGACTATAGAAAACTATTTAATAGCTAAAGGGTACTCATTAAATAAGGAAGAGAATAAATTATCTGCTCAAAAAGGCGAAAATACTTTAATAGCCGAATTTGACGAACACGATAGACTTTTAAAAATAAACGGAGAAATAAAACAATAAAATATATAACGATGAAATTAGATTCTATTTTATTACCAGGTGTTGACGCTAAGCGTCCGATGGTTATAGCAGGCCCTTGTAGCGCCGAAACTGAAGAACAAGTGATGAATGCAGCAAAATTACTTTCTGCTGATGGTATTAAAATTATGCGTGCAGGCATTTGGAAACCTCGTACAAAACCGGGTGGGTTCGAAGGTGTAGGAAGCGAAGGGCTTATCTGGCTGAAAAATGTAAAGAAAGAAACAGGAATGTATGTCTCTACCGAAGTTGCTACGCAAAAGCATGTTTACGAAGCACTTAAACATGGCATAGACTTACTTTGGATTGGAGCAAGAACAACAGCTAATCCTTTTGCTGTACAAGAAATAGCTGAAGCACTTCAAGGGGTTGATATTCCCGTATTAGTAAAAAATCCGGTAAATCCAGATCTTGAGTTATGGATTGGTGCTTTAGAAAGATTAAGCAATGTTGGTTTAACAAGATTAGGGGCTATCCATCGCGGCTTTAGTTCATATGACAAAAAGATCTACCGTAATCTTCCTCAATGGCATATTCCAATTGAACTAAAACGTCGTTATCCAGATCTTCCTATCTTATGCGACCCTAGCCATATCGGTGGAACTCGTGACCTTATTCAGCCCCTTTCGCAACAAGCGATGGACTTAAACTACGATGGTTTGATTATAGAATCGCACTGTAACCCTGACGAAGCATGGAGTGATGCTGCACAACAGGTAACACCATCTCGACTAAAGGAAATATTAAGCAGTCTTGTAATCAGAGAAGAAGGACAAAGTACAGAAGATCTTTCTATCCTTCGCAGACAAATAGACGAATTAGACAACCAGTTATTAGAACTCCTTGCTAAACGTATGCGTGTTTCTCGTGAAATCGGTACATTCAAGAAAGAACACAATATGACAGTTGTTCAAACTGACCGTTACGATGAAATCTTGAACAAACGCATTCCGCAAGCAAAAGGTTTGGATGTTGATCCTGAATTTATGCGTACCATTCTAGAAGCAATACACGAAGAATCGGTGAGACAACAAGTAGTTATTTTGAATAAATAATCACAATGAAGATATTAATTCTTGGAGCCGGAAAAATGGGCTCCTTCTTCGCTGATGTCCTAAGTTTCGATCACGAAGTCGCTGTCTTTGATATAGACCCTAAAAGATTACGTTTTGTATACAATGTGGTACGCATGAGTAATCCAGAGGAAATTAAAGATTTCGTTCCAGAGATCGTAATCAATGCTGCAACTGTGAAGTATACTATCGATGCATTCGACATGGTATTACCATACTTAGACGATCAATGTATTATCTCGGACATAGCTTCAGTTAAAACAGGACTGAAAGAATACTACCAAAAGGTAGGACGTCCGTTTGCTTCATCTCACCCTATGTTTGGTCCTACATTTGCAAATTTGAATGATTTGAGTACACAAAATGCAATCATTATTTCTGAATCCAATCACTGGGGTAAAATATTCTTCAAAGATTTGTATAACAAGTTAAAACTAAACGTTTTTGACTATACATTCGAAGAACATGATGAGACTATAGCTTACTCTCTCTCCATTCCTTTTGCATCAACACTTGTTTTTGCTTCCGTCATGAAACATCAGGAAGCTCCGGGAACTACATTCAAACGTCATATGGATATAGCGAAAGGATTGTTATCGGAAGATGATTATTTACTTACCGAGATACTCTTTAATCCTTACACACCAAGCCAGGTAGAAGGAATCAGAGAGGAATTAAAGTCTCTGTTAGAAATTATAGAGAAGAAAGATAGCAAGTCTATGCTGGATTTCTTGACAAAAGTAAGGGGAAATATAGCAGACAAATAAACAGAGTCCTATTAAAAAAAACCGCATTTAGAGGAGTTCTTCATGCGGTTTTCTTTTTCTTATAAGTCAAATATTGCTGATAGTTTAGAACTACAGAAATCACAATTAATATTTCGAAAGGAAAACTATAGCGCGAGTTTGTACCATAAGTAGCGAAAGCTTGAAGAAGTGAAGCTGTTAATACTACCAATGAAATAATCAGCTGCGACGTTAAATGTCGTTTTCTTATCGAGAAATAGATATTTACAGGAATTAGTATTACGAACAGTATTTTTATCAATTGCAAGACAATTCGTTCCAGATAGCAGATATACAGAAACACATTACTGGCTTCAGAAACACCAAAACTTTGCGGTTCCCAATACAAAGAGGTCTTCCAAAAATCACTCCATGATATAATGACCTGCTTTAAATAAAGGAAAGGATTTTCTTTTATCGTAGCAATACTGTAATTGTATAGTTTATTAGATAAGTCGGGAAAAGACAAGCCGGTTTTAACTTCCAATTCAGTTTGAGCGTCCCATATAGTCATGGCTATTTCCTTGTCCGAAATTCTATCATCTCGATACTTCACATATATATTTCCTATATCTTCATATTCGGGAGTCGTTCTTTCAGCAAAGGACACGCAGTTTTGAGCCAGATTAAAGCCATAAAATGTAGAAGAAACGAAGTAGTTTGTGTTCACTTTATTCACATACGACCAGCCTAAAAACACAGATAAAGGGATACACAGAAATAAAATAGTCTTTGACCAAGTAATGCCTTTTAATCCCTTTTTCATCAATGCCAAAAACAAAAGAACAAAAGGAAAGAATATATAGAAAGGCTTTATCAATATTAAAAAACCACATAAGAGAGAAAGACTTACTATATTTTTCCAACACCAGTCATTTCGCTGAATCGCTCTAAAGTAAAGATAAAAGATTAGGCTTATAATGAATAAGGTAACCGTCTCTGTCAATACAGCCAGCTCAAAAAATACGATTGGTAAATAACAAGCTAAAAACAGACACGTAACTAATGACATTTTTCTATTAACACGCAGCAATAGCATTGTTCGATATGCTACAACAAGAGTGTAAACCCCTATCAGAGATTGTATAACCACCAACAGAACATCAGAAAAACCTGTCAATAAAATAAGAAGTGGATAGCCTGGAGAGCGCTGTCCTTCATAGCCTGATAAATCAAGGTCGAATAGACGATTAGCCAAATGCAAGTAATCGCCACTATCGGGATACCATGTTATATGCTGATACAGTACAGCAACTATCAGCCGCACTAATATGGCAACAATAACAATCGCTTTTACAGGATTATCATGTATCCAGTTCCCTATCCGATTTTTCTGATTCAATCTTTTGTTTATTTTTGTCAAAGATAAACTTTATATGTAGCTTGTTTGTAATTTTATTATTCAAAAAATCATATTTAGTAGACTTTACACGAACTATTTTGTTTAATTTTCATTCTAATATAATAGACAATACAATCTAAAAATACAACTCTATGTTTGATAACGAGAAAAGAGCTTTTGTAGCCAAATCTAACGATGCTGAAATATCCATTGCGCCCAAAATGGCAAATAGACATGGACTGATAACGGGAGCTACCGGAACCGGCAAGACCGTAACTCTACAAACCCTTGCGGAAACTTTTAGTAGCATGGGAGTACCCGTTTTTGCTTCCGATGTCAAAGGAGACTTATCTGGTGTAGCTGCAATAGGAGGCAATAAAGAAAGTGTGACCAAGCGTGTAGAAACATTTGGCTTAGCCGAAAAAGGATTTAAATTTCAAGGATTTCCGGTGCAGTTTTGGGACGTATTCGGAGAACAAGGAGTCCCTGTACGAACAACTATTTCTGAAATGGGTCCTCTACTACTCAGTAGACTTCTATCGTTGAATGATACTCAATCTGCTGTACTTACAATCATTTTCAAGATAGCTAAAGACGAAAATCTGGAATTGATAGACCTTAAAGACCTACAGAAACTATTGGAATATGTTGGCAATAATTCCAGCAAATTCACTACAGCATACGGAAATATATCAACAGCAAGTATTGGAGCTATCCAACGTGGCTTAATCACCTTAGAACATGACGGAGCAGAACTTTTCTTTGGAGAACCAAATCTTAATATTGACGATCTGATTCAAACCTTAGGAGATAAAGGCGTAATAAATATTCTTGCTTCTGATAAATTGATGAATTCGCCGAAAGTGTACACAACATTCTTGATGTGGCTGATGACAAAATTGTTTGAAGTAATGCCAGAGGTTGGAGACCCTGATAAACCTAAAATGGTATTCTTCTTCGACGAAGCACATCTTCTGTTCAACGATGCACCAAAAGCATTGCTAGAAAAAATAGAACAAGTTGTCCGTTTGATTCGCTCCAAAGGAATAGGAATATACTTCATAACTCAAACACCTTCGGATATACCTGATTCTGTATTAGGACAGTTAGGAAACAGAGTTCAACATGCTCTGCGCGCCTATACTCCTAAAGACTTGAAAGCACTGAAAGCTGCTGCACAAACCTTTAGAGCAAATCCTAAATTTGATACAGAAGCGGCAATATCTGAGCTGGGTACAGGGGAAGCTTTAGTCTCTTTCCTTGATGAAAAAGGCAGACCAAACCCTGTTGAAAGAGCATATATACTCCCTCCTGAAGCACAGATAGGACCTCTTGATGCAGATACTCGTAAACAAATGACCGAAAGCTCAATGTTATACCGTTTCTATTCAAAAGCCGAAGATAGGGAAACCGCTTACGAGAAGCTTACCGATCATATGGAAAATACCTTGAGCGAAAAAGAGCAAGCAGCACTAGCCAAAGAAGAGGCTAAGGCAAAAAAAGAGGAAGAAAAGAGACAAAGAGAAGAAGAGAGAGCAAGAAAAGCTCAAGAGAAGCTAGAACAAAAAAAGGCCACAGAAAACAAACGCTTTTGGAGTAAAATGACTACATCTGTTTTTGCACCTATTGCCAAGCAACTTGTCAATGCATTTCTTAAGGGAGGAAAGAAACGATAATATATCTTTTATATAGTTAGTAGCCGAGTTTAAAATAATTCGGCTATTTTTGTGCAAATTCTTACTTTTTCAACAGACAAAACATGAACATTTCTCTTTATAGTTTATCTAAACAGCAAACAACCATACTTAAGGGATTAGCTATAATTATGATTGTTTTACACAACATCATACATAAAACAAATCATATATCAGAGAATGAATTTGATTTTGACCCTGAAAGAATACTCAGACTCTTCGTTTCATTTAAACACAGCTTATGGTTCTTAATAAATGGGACTTTAACCTTATGGGGATTCTTCGGAATTCAACTATTTATTTTTATCAGTGGGTTTGGATTGGTTAAACAATTTATGAATAAAAAGCCAACTTCTTATTGGAAATACCTACTTCCTAAAGTCATTAAAATATATAGTCTAATTCTAATAGGTTTAGTTTTCTATGCATTGCTTTTATTCCCTATAGGAGAAACAACTCTCCTCAATTATATACATACTATCAAGTCTTATTTACTCCTATCCAAGAATTTCTCTACTCACACTCTATTTATAACCCCACATGCGGGGCCTTGGTGGTATTTTAGTTTTATTATACAACTATATATTATATTCCCTGTGTTATATTATTTTTTAAATAAATATAAAGAAAAAGGCTTTATGGGAATGCTGATAATTAGCTATATTTTAATATACACTCTAACCCCAATCGCCAAACAGCACGATTTCCCGATATATGCAAATTTCATAGGTCACTTACCTGATTTTATCATAGGTATGGTAATTGCTTTCTTTAAAGAATTCAGAATAAATTATAAAGTCATTATTCCTACATTAATTATATTTATTCTATCTAACTTTTATGAGTTTGCGTTCCCTCTATCTTTTGCATCAGCGACAATACTTTTATTAGTTATATTTTATCCCTTCTACAAAGAAACGAAAACGATAACAGCGCCCCATAAAGCGTTATTATTTATAGGACAGATCAGTATGTTTATGTTCGTCATAAATGGTCCTTTAAGACCTTATTTTGATGATTATATTTATGGAGTTAGCCAGTTCAGAATTTTATTAGTCGCTTTAATCCACCTTGGACTTACTATATTACTTTCCTATATAACATCTATTATATATGAGAAATTCCTTACTAAACCTTTAAATAAATTAATAAAATTCGTTTCCTCTTAATTTATTTTCAGGACTGTTAAAAACACCTTATCTTTACCTTGTATTTCTTAACACTAAACATTAAACAAAAGACACAAACGAAACGTTAAAAGTGGAGAGATAAAAGAACTAAACAATAAAACATTATGAAGAAAGGATTAACCATTGTTGGGGTTATTCTGGCAATTATTATCATTGCCATGATAGCAATCCCAACCCTATTTAAAGGTAAAATTAAAGACACTGTATTAAACATTGCAAACGAGCAGCTAAATGCAAAAGTTGATATTGAAGATTTTGGTTTGAATTTATTTTCAAACTTTCCTAATGCGACACTATCACTAAACAATGCTACTGTTATTGGAGTAGACGATTTTGCTCAAGACACTCTCTTGCAAGCAGAGTCGGCTAGTGTTACGATTGATTTATTTAGTCTGTTTGGCGATAATTACAATATTTCTAAAATAAATCTATATAAAGCCTCTGTCTTTGCTAAAATATTATCCGATGGACGCGCCAACTGGGATATAATGAAAGTAGATTCTACTGACGTTACTGCTGATGATGCAGAAAGTACCCCTTTCAATCTTAGCCTAAAAAAGATTTCGGTAAATGATTGTAATATCATCTATCAAGATGATTCTACAAATATGAAAGCCATTATAAAGAAATGGAATGGAAATATATCCGGAGATTTTTCGGCTAGTGAAACTACATTAGATATAAAGTCTACTATAGATGAACTATCCTTTATCATGGATGGCATTCCATATCTAAGTAAAGTCAGAGCTAAAGCTGATGCTGCTATCAATGCAGATCTTGATAATATGAAGTTTACTTTCACCGAAAGCAATCTACAAATCAATGATTTGAAAGCTGCTATTGATGGTTCATTTGCTATGGTAGGTAAAGATGGTGAAGACATGGACTTCGACCTGAAATTGAATGCTCCAAATGTTGATTTCAAAGAGATTCTTTCTTTAGTTCCTGCTATGTATACAGCAGACTTTAAAGATGTAAAAACCTCCGGTACAGCTTCAATGGATGCTTATATCAAGGGCTTGATGCAAGGTGAAAATTATCCGGCATTTGATGTAAAAATATTGGTAAACAATGCAATGTTCCAATATCCATCTCTTCCAAAATCGGTAAATGATATCAATGTAGACTTAGCTATCAACAGCAAAGGAGGATCTTTGGATAATACAGTGATTAACATCAGCAAATTTGGTTTCAACTTAGGAGGAAATCCTTTTTCGGGGAATTTAAATATCACTACACCAATAAGTGATATGAACGTAAAAATGCATGCTAACGGAACTATTGACTTAGGCATGATAAAAGAGGTTTATCCTTTAGAAGCAGGAACAGACCTTAATGGTAAACTGATTGCAGATCTTAGTCTAGCTACAAGAATGTCGGCTATCGAAAAAGAACAATACGAAAATGTTTCTGCATCAGGTCATCTTAAAGTAAACGATATGGTTTACAAAGCAACCGATATGCCGGAAGTATTGATCAACAATGCTGCACTGGAATTTACTCCACGCTATGTAAATCTTCCTGCACTTGATGTAAAAATAGGAAAGAATGATATCTCAGCAAACGGACGTTTAGAAAACTTCATAGCTTATGCTCTCAAAGACCAGACGCTGAAAGGACAATTAAATATTAAATCTAATTACCTGAATGCAAATGATTTCATTAGTGACGATACAGAAACCGTAGCTGATACAACAGCTACATCTAGCGAGGATATCATTATCCCTAAAAACATAGATTTTGCGCTTAATGCAGCGTTAAACCAAGTTATATACAGCAAGATTAACATCACAAATATGATGGGTAATATGTCTGTTAAAAATGGAATTCTAACTCTTCATAATGTAGGAGCTAATGCTTTAGGAGGTTCTTGTAAAGTAAATGGTTCATATGATACATCTGACCCTCTGAAACCAAAAGTAAACTTCGACCTTGCTCTTACAAAGGTATCTTTTGCTGAAACATTCAAATCTGTTGAATCGATTCAAAAATTTGCTCCTATCTTCGAAAGTCTGATAGGTACATATTCTATGAATCTTAAATTCAACACATCCTTGGGTGAATCTATCTTACAAACTTTAGCCGCTCTTACAGGTAGTGGAGCAATACAAACAAGTGATGTGAAAGTGGAAGGAGTAGCTGCATTGACAGCTCTATCTTCTGCACTGAAAACTGATGCTCTAAAATCAATATCTACAAAAGATATAAATCTTCCATTCTCTATCGATAACGGACAGATTGTAACCAAACCTTTTAATGTAAATATAGGAAATGGTGGTGTATTGAAACTAGAAGGATCTACAGGTTTAGATCAAAGTATCAATTATTCAGGTAATGTTACACTTCCTAAATCTTTATCTAATAACATTATAAATAATGTTCCTATCACTATAGGTGGTACATTTACTAATCCTAAAATTGGCGTAGACACAAAAGCCTTAGTTACTGATGCAGCCTCTTCTGCAATCAATAAGTTGCTAGGAGGTAAAGAAGGAGAAACCACAGATGTTTCTGCTAAGTTATCGGAAGAAAAAGCTAAACAAATAGAAAAATTACGCAGTGAAGCTGCCAGTGCCGGAGATAAACTAGTAGCCGAAGCTGAAAAACAAGCTAAGAATCTAGAAGAAAAAGCAGGAAAGAATGCAATTGCTAAGGCAGCAGCAAAAGCAGCTGGTAAAAAGCTAGTAGATGAAGCTAAAAAACAATCTGACAACTTAAAAAATAAAGCTGAAGAGCAAATCAAAAAACTAGAAGGTGGAGAAGACGTAAAGTCTGAATAATTCACTAGATTAGAACAACTAAAAGCCTCGAATTAATTTTCGAGGCTTTTTTATTTTCACTTATTCCCTTTTTTATTTATGGAATCTTCAGACTTAATATATCTATCTAGTAAAAGCAACAATAATTTTACTAACCTAATACAGATAGATCATGAAAAGTTACAAGGCTATATTCATACTGTCATTCATATTTTTATTGGCATGTGGAAACAAGAAACAACAAACAGGAGATAATAATTCTTCAGATACTGAACTTGCAACAATAGTGGAGAACTCTATTATTGAAGAGTCTGAACCAGAACAGGCACCTCCTCCCCCACCTCTTACATCGACACCGAAATTAGTACCTCCTGTTATAGCAGAAGATGAAAAAGTTCAAATTTCTATTACTACTGTAGAAGGAACAGATGAGATGTATGCTGTAGATATTGCTGAATTGCAAGAACATAAAGCGATTGTAGAAGAAGCTCCACGTGAACTGGCTTATATACGCGTTCCTCAAGAAAGACCAAATAATGAAGAATACAGCCAGTTTGCGGAGAACAAATTCCGTTTAGCAACAGAAGAGCCTCTTTCTACGTTCTCGGTAGATGTAGATGCAGCATCGTACAGTAATCTTCGCCGTTATATTAACAGAGGAGAACTACCGAACAAGGATGCTATCCGTATAGAAGAATTGATTAATTATTTCAGCTACAATTATCCTGAACCTTCAGGGAGTGAACCGGTTAGAATAACAACCGAAGTGGGCAATTGTCCATGGAATGACCAACATAGATTAGTTAGAATAGGATTGAAAGCCAAGAGTATTGCTGATGATAAATTGCCTGCGTCAAACTTTGTATTCCTCATCGATGTTTCCGGTTCTATGTATGGAGCTACCCGTTTAGATTTGGTAAAATCGTCATTAAAACTTCTGGTAAATAATCTTAGAGAAAAAGACCGTGTAGCCATCGTTGTCTATTCCGGGGCTGCCGGAGAGGTCTTGCCTTCTACTTCAGGAGCCGATAAACAAAAGATAAAAGAATCGTTGGATAATCTGACTGCAGGAGGCTCTACTGCAGGAGGAGCAGGTATAAAACTAGCTTATCAGATAGCACGCAAAAACTTCATTAAAGATGGTAACAATAGAGTTATCCTTTGTACAGATGGAGATTTCAATGTAGGCGTATCAAGTAATTCAGGACTGGAAAGTTTGATAGAAGAGGAAAGAAAAAGTGGAGTATTCTTATCTATTCTCGGTTATGGTATGGGCAACTACAAAGACAGTAAAATGCAAACCCTTGCACAAGCAGGAAACGGAAACCATGCTTACATAGACAATCTGCAAGAAGCTAACAAGGTATTGGTTAACGAATTTGGATCAACAATGTATACTGTAGCCAAAGATGTAAAACTGCAAATCGAATTTAACCCGACAAAGGTACAAGCATACCGACTTGTGGGATACGAAACCCGGCTATTGAACAAAGAAGATTTCAACGACGACACCAAAGATGCAGGTGAAATGGGAGCCGGACATACAGTAACAGCTTTCTATGAAGTGATACCAATGGGAGTAAAAAGTAATTTCACAGGAAGTGTGGATCCTCTGAAATACCAAGATAATGATAAGAAACCAATTGTAGACCAAGTAAAAACGACAGGTCTTCCTGATTTATTAACAGTAAAACTAAGATACAAACAACCAAATAGTGATACAAGCAAAAAAATAGAAGTTCCATTGATTGACGATAAGACAAATAATGTTTCTAACGACTTCAGATTTGCTGCATCTGTAGCTATGTTTGGGCAAGTACTTAAAAATTCTCAATACAAAGGAGAAGGAACTTTTGACAAAGCAATCTCTCTTGCTAAATTGGGATTTGGAGAAGATCAACAAGGATATAGACGCGAGTTTGTTCGCCTAATGGAAGCTTCTAAAGGATTGGCAAATTAAGATTACCCCCTTGTAATTATATTGATGTGAAAAGAGGATACTTGGATTTTATACCAAGATATCCTCTTTTCTTATATCCTTAAAATAGTATCTTACCAAATATCAGCACGTTTTTCTTTTGGAATAAACAGAGAGTTACTTTCTGTTATATCAAATGCATCGTACCAAGCATCGATGTGCGGAAGCGTTCCGTTTACACGCCATTTACCCAATGAGTGTGGATCTGTTTTAGTGCGTCTCAAAATTTCTTCATCGCGAATGTGTCCTGCCCAAACTCCGGAATAAGAAAGGAAGAAACGTTGTTCGGGTGTAAATCCTTCTACTTTTGCTCCTTCTTTTGCTTGTGCTGTCTTCTCAAAAGCATTGAATGCAATTTGCAACCCACCAAAGTCTCCTATATTTTCACCTAAAGTAAATACTCCGTTTGCAAAAACATTCGGAAGCACTTCTATTTTGTTGAAATGATCAACAAGTACTTGTGCTCTGTCTGTAAACTTCTTAGAGTCATCTTCAGTCCACCAGTTAGCCATATTTCCGTCTTTATCATACTTACTACCCTGATCATCAAACCCATGAGACATCTCATGTCCTATTACGACACCAATAGCTCCATAATTAACTGCATCGTCAGCATCTAAGAAGAAGAATGGAGGTTGTAGAATACCTGCTGGGAAACAGATTTCATTCGTTGTAGGATTGTAATATGCATTTACCATTTGAGGAGGCATATGCCATTCCGATCTATCAACAGGTTTGTTGATTTTACCGATCATTTCATTGTACGAAAACTCGCTTGCACGAACAATATTCGCCCAATAGCTATCTTCTTTTTTAATCTCTAATGAGGAATAATCTTTCCATTTGTCAGGATAGCCAATTTTCACATTGAAAGAATTCAGTTTTTCTTGTGCTTTCACTTTTGTGTCATCGCTCATCCATGTTAGATTGTTGATACGCTCACCTAAGGTTACTTGTAAATTCTTCACCAATTCAACCATTCTTTCTTTAGCCTCAGCTGGGAAATATTTTTCTACATATATATGTCCAACAGCTTCACTCAAAGCATCGTCAACTGTAGAAACTGTACGTTTCCATCTTGGCTGAAGCACCTTACGTCCACTTAATTGCTTACCATAGAAATCAAAATTCGCATTTACGAAATTATCGCTCAAATAAGATGCAGCTGCATTGATTACACACCACGACAAATAAGCTTTAGACTCTTCAATTGGTAAAGCATGGATAAGTTCAGTCGCAACTTTTACAGGTTCTATCTGAGATACATTTACTTCTTTAATATCTTTTGCACCTACTGCTTCGAAGAAAAGATTCCATTCAAAATCACTTACTAATTTATTTAAATCTGCAACTTGAATCTTATTGTAGTTCAGTTCGGAGATTCTTGTTTTCTCTTTTGTGAAGTGAGCCTGAGCCAAAGATGTTTCAATTTTAAGAATTACATCTGCAGCTTTTGTAGCATCAGCTTCAGCATATCCGGCATTTGCAAATTGAGTTTTAATTAGATTCTTATAACCTTCTCTCAATGCTTGAGAAGTCTCATCTGTCTCTAAGTAGTACTCTCTTTCACCCAAACCTAATCCACTTTGATAAAGAACAGGAATATTCATTGTGCTGTTTTTCTCATCAGCACCAACATAGAATCCAAAAAATGGAGTATTTGCATATTTACGTATTTCCCCAGCCATCTGCACAACATCTGCAACTGTCGAAATATTATTTATAGCATCTAATTGACTTTTGATTGGAGCACAGCCTTCGTTATTCAGTCTAACGCTATCCATTCCCAAAGCATACAAGTCTCCTATTTTTTGACCATCAGAACCTTGCTCATGCTTTGTTTTACCCAACTCTTCGATGATTCCTTTTACCTGTTCTTGATTATTCTGCGCCAACTGATCGAAAGAACCATAACGGGCATATTCGTCTGTTATCGGGTTGGCTTTACTCCATCCTCCGGTAGCATACATATAAAAATCATTGCCGGGAACATAAGTCGTGTCTAGATTGGCAATATCAAAATTCCTTTTCATATCTCCCCCTTCCTTTGCTCCAGTCTTGTCCTTGCAACTAAATGAAGCAAAGGCAAGAACGGCTAACGGTAAATAATAAATTGTTTTCATCCTAATAACCTAACCTTTTAAATTTATATCTATTAATTTTCTTTTATTGATTGTTAGCTAACTCTTCAAGTTCCATTGTCAACTCTTCCCAACGATTCATGCTCTCTTCTATCTCTTTGATAATTTGAGCATGACGTTCGAAAAGTGACGTATCCATTCCTCCGTCAGGTGTAGCTAGCTTTTCTTCTATTTCTGTTTTTTCTGTTTCCTTATTCTCTATTTCTTTCTCAGTCTCCTCTATTTGTTTTTCCACTCGTTTTATTTGCTTATTCAGTTCTTTTCGTTCTTCATAAGAAAGTTTGTTCGCAACATCTTGGATTTCTTCTTTCTTAACTTCTTCTGATTTCGAGTTAGCTGTTGATGAACCTTTTTCTAATTCGGTAAGACTATCCATCTTTTTCTTTTCCAAGAAAGCATATATTCCGCCAAGATGCTCTTTTACTTGCTGGTTTCCAAACTCATAAACCTTATCAACCAATCCGTTCAAGAAATCGCGATCGTGAGAAACTACTATAACTGTTCCATCAAAGTCCTGAATTGCTTTTTTAAGTACATCTTTCGAACGCATATCCAAGTGATTGGTAGGCTCGTCGAGAATAAGTAGATTTACAGGTTCGAGTAATAAACGAATCATAGCTAAACGGCTTCTTTCTCCACCAGATAATACTTTCACTTTCTTATCCGAAGCTTCACCTCCAAACATAAATGCTCCGAGTATATCTCTTATCTTAGTGCGGATATCACCTACTGCTACATAGTCTATAGTCTCGAATACTGTTCGTTCGCCATCGAGTAACTGAGCTTGATTTTGAGCAAAATAGCCTATCTTTACATTATGGCCGAGTTCCAATTTTCCTTTGAAATCGATCTCGTCCATTATACATTTTACCAATGTAGATTTACCCTCGCCGTTTTTACCTACAAAGGCGACTTTATCTCCTCTGTGAATAGTTAGAGTAACGTCTTTAAAGATTAGATGATCTCCATAGCTTTTTTCTACATTCTCGGCAATTACAGGATACGAACCAGATCGAGGTGCAGGAGGGAACTTAAGACTTAGCATAGCACTGTCTTCTTCATCTACCTCTAATCGTTCGAGCCTGTCTAACTGCTTTATACGAGATTGTACTTGTACTGCTTTGGTTGCCTTATATCGGAAACGTTCTATAAATTCTTCAGTTTTTTGAATCTGTTTTTGCTGATTTTCGAAAGCTCGCATTTGCTGCTCACGATACTCTTTACGGAGTTCTACATACTTAGTGTAAGGTACTTTGTAGTCGTAAATCCGTCCCAAAGATATTTCGATAGTCCGTTGAGTAACAGCATCAAGGAATGCTCTATCGTGTGACACCAATACAACAGCATTGGCACGAGTAGAGAGAAAAGATTCGAACCACTGTATAGACTCTATATCCAAGTGGTTGGTAGGCTCATCGAGTAATAATACATCCGGACGTTGCAATAGGAGTTTTGCCAATTCGATACGCATACGCCATCCACCACTGAATTCGCTTGTAGGGCGAGTAAAGTCTGTACGCTTAAAACCTAGCCCCATCAATGTTTTTTCAATCTCTGCCTGAAAGTTATTACCTCCCGACATCAAGAACTCTTCGTTCAGATAAGTAGACCTTTCGATCAGATTACTATATGCTTCTGACTCATAATCTGTCCTTTCTGCTAGTTGTTTATTTACATATTCAAGCTCTGATTCAATCTTCTGGATGTGAGCGAAAGCAAGAGATGCTTCTTCAAAGACAGTATTGCCATCATTCAGCGTCATATGTTGGGGAAGATAACCTATAGTTATCTCTTTAGGGTAAGATACATTGCCACGCGTAGGAGGCTGTATACCTGCTAGAATCTTCAACATTGTCGATTTACCGGCACCATTTTTACCGACTAAAGCTATTCTTTCTTTTTTGTTTACAACAAAGGATATGTCATCAAAGAGGGTAAAACCTCCAAACTCTACCGTCAGTCCTTCTATTGATACCACTTTTTAGATCTATTTTAAATTCACACAAAAGTAGACATTTTTAGAGGAACAAAAGAGCTTTTATTTTATTATTTGTATCTTGTTCAACCTTATAACTAAATCTGATAATGGAATTAAAAGTAAAACTCAAATTTTATTTCACCTTTCTTAAAAGTACATTACTAATGAGTATTGGTATTGGATTAGCTCTATCTTTTATATCTACTACTTCACACGAATCTCTATCAACAGTACCTTTTCTCAGACTATTAATTTCCTTCTTAAGAAGCTGGTGTTTGTTTGGATTACCTTTTACTCTTTTATACAAAGAATTAGCTCGAAAAAACGAATATTATTTTTATCAAAACGCAGGCATTTCTAAAGTTAACCTCATCGCTTTCACTTTTATGCTGTATATATTATTCTCTGTTTTAATTTACATTCTTAGCTACATTGCATGGAACATCATATTTTAGAAGCCGATAATATAACCAAAGCTTTTGGAGATAGAGATATACTTTCTAGCATCTACCTAAAAGTACAAACAGGAGATATTTCTGCTCTCTTTGGTCGGAATGGAGCTGGAAAAAGTACTTTATTGAAAATATTATTCGGCTCTCTTAATGCTGACAACAAGTTTATACGAATAGACGACCAATATTCAAAAACACCCTACAAAGAGTCTGCAAAGATCTCTTACTTGCCCGAAAGTCCTTTTACACCTAATAATCTGAAGGTAAGACAAATATTTGACATGTACGAGATATCAAAAATGAGAGTAGGTCAACAGATTACTCAATTTTGGGACTGTCAGATAGCCGATTTATCCTCAGGAGAGCGAAGGTATATAGAAAACAATCTGATCTTGCTCAAAGATGCTCATTTTGTATTATTAGACGAACCTTTCAAGTTTTTGTCTCCTTTAATGATTCAAGAAGTAAGGAAGCTAATTATTTCCGAATCAGACAGAAAAGGCATTATCATAACAGATCATAATTATCGAAATGTATTGGACACTGTTAACAGGATTTTCTTAATACGGGACGGGGAATTATACAATATTGAGAACGAGAAAGGTTTAGCCGCAAAAGGCTATATATACTAATTACTAACTTTAATTAAATCACTTACAACAATATATCTAATTATATTGTCATTATTTTACCTTATAAACCAAATCAATACGAATATGAAAAAAATATTTTACTTATCTTTATTAGTCTTTTGCTTTACAGCGTGTAACAAACCTGTTGATTTAAAAGTTTTAAGTTTTAATATACGACTTGATGCTGCTGTTGACAGTTTAAATAATTGGCAATACAGAAAAGATGTTGCTGCTAAGATTGTCGTAAATGAAAATGCTGACATATTTGGGACTCAAGAAGTTCTTATGAATCAGCTAAAGGACTTGAAAGAAAGATTACCTGAATACAGTGCCATAGGTGTTGGACGAACGGATGGTAAAGAAAAAGGTGAATACTGTGCTGTCTTCTACAAGAAGAATCGTTTTAAAGAAGTAGAGTCCGGTAATTTTTGGTTAAGCGAGACTCCTGATGTACCAGGAGTTAAAGGATGGGATGCAGCTTGCGAACGCGTAGCTACTTGGGCTATATTAGAAGACATCGATAGTAAAAAACAGCTCTTCTTTATCAATACTCATCTTGACCATATGGGGCAAGTAGCACGTCAAGAAGGCGTTACCTTATTACTAGAAAAGGCAGCTACATACAGTAAAGGATTACCTGTTATAATGACCGGAGATTTTAATGCAGAGCCTGAATCAGATGTGATTAAACATGTTTTGGACACTTCAAATCCAAATTATTTAGTTCATACTAAAGATATAGCAGAGACAAAATCAGGGGAAAAAGGCACATTCCACAATTATGGAAGAATACCTGTAGAAAAAAGAGTTTTTATTGATTACATTTTCGTAAGTCCATCAATAAAAGTAAAAAGCCATTCTGTAGTTCCGGAAAAACTAGATGACGTCTATATTTCCGATCACGCTATCGTTAGTGCTGAAATTAGCTTTTAGTGCCTCTATTTAGACATGAAATAAAAGAAGGCTCTGACGATAGAGCCTTCTTTGTTTATTATAATTCCCATTGCATAAGTTCAACAATAGCGAGCTGATAATCCCGTTCTGTTTCCAAGTATCTATATATTGTTTCGTAGTAAATACCTAATTCCAATAAATAGTCTATAAGCGATACTTGCTTTTGGTCTAATGCTTTCTTTAAAATATCCCGATTATTGGTCAGTCTCAATGCCTCTTCATATTCTTTCAATAAGACAGTCAGTTTAGATGCCTTTTCAAATTGTAGTTTCAATGTATTCTGAAATTGTAATTTCGTATCTTCGTGCTGCATCTTCAGAGCCGCTGTCTGTGCCTTTTGATGCTTCACTGTATTTTTCCCTTCCCACAGTGGTATAGAAACACCGACTGTTACTCCCTGAAAAGTTACCCCGCCGACACTTTCGTTTCTATATCCTGCTGAAATTTTAGGGAGGTTAAGAGCCTTTGTCAATTGTTCTTGCTTACGGCTTAACTCTATTTGTTTCTCTGCTATCTGCAAGGACGGATTATTAGACTGCACCCGAATAAACCACTCATTAAAAGCAGAAGGAAGTACGTATTCCGGATAAGTTTCAAATTCGACTAAGAAAGATTTACCTCCATTCAATCGAATTAATTCTGCTTTCTTTAGATCAATTTCGACTTCATTCATTTGCAAAGCTTTCTCATTGTTCAATAGGTCTAACTTGGTCTTATTCCGTTCCAGAACGCTTATATTCCCCTGGCTAAAACTTTTTTCATATGCATCAGACAGTTCACGCGCATGTTGGACTCTTTCTACAAGTTGCTTATTCAGCTTTGTTAAGAAAACAAGTTCAATATAATAAGAGCTAGCTTCCTGCAAAATATTTCGACGTTCTTGGTCATAGAGCAGATCCTCCTGTTTATTCTTTCCTCTTGCTAACTGAGATTTATAACGATAGGCAGTCGGGAAGTCAAAAGTTTGCTTCACGGTCAACTCCTTTTGTTTTCCTTCTGTTGTTGGGCTTCCCCATAAATAGCCGAATTCGACTTCAGGGTTTTCCATATTTATCCCAGTCTTATTTGCTATTTTATTCGCTCCGGTCTGCTCTTTATAAGCCTGCAATGTGGTATTATTTTCCTCAATGCTCTTTAGTACAATATCATAAGAGGATTGAGCCTTCAAACTCACATTCAGAAGCAAAAAAGGGAGCGTAATATATATAATTCTTTTCATATTTCTTCTTCTTAAAAAACTATTAAACAGTTTCTTCTACAACCTTATTTCGTTTTTTCAACATTCGGTAAATAATCGGGATTACATACATATTCAATAATGTTGATGTTAATAATCCACCCAATATCACTTTTGCCATCGGACTTTGAATTTCATTACCCGGTAGTCCTCCTTGTACAGCCAAAGGAATCAGTGCCAAGCCTGATGACAAAGCTGTCATTAATATTGGATTTAGACGATCTAATGAGCCTTTCACAATACTATTCTCCAGTGAATAGCCATGATCTCCAAGATCATTGTAATGAGCCATCAACAGAATACCATTTCTTGTAGCAATACCAAACAAAGAGATGAAACCAATAATAGCCGGAATACTTATTTCTCCGGATGTCAATAATATTGCATATACTCCTCCTATCAGAGCCAAAGGGAGATTCAATAAGATGATAGCAGATTGAACAGCACTTCGAAATTGATTAAATAGCAGCAAGAATATAATTAAGATGGCAAAAACAGAAGCTATAAGAAGCGTACGAGATGCAGCCTGCTCACTCTCGAACTGACCTCCATATTCTATATGATATCCTTCGGGCAATTGTATTGTTTCGTCAATTTGCTCTCTAATGTCATTCACCACACTCCGCAAATCACGACCTGCCACATTAGCCGATACCACAATCTTACGCTGAGCATTTTCTCGGTTGATTGTATTTGGTCCTGTTGCAGAAACTACATCAGCCACATATTCGAACGGGATCTTTTTATCTCCCGCATCAATCATCAGATTTCTTATTTTATCTGCCTGATCTTTATTCGAATCTGCAACTTTCAGTGTCAGATCAAAGTTTTTGTTGCTCTCATATACCTGAGATACCACTTCTCCGGATAGCATTGTACTTACAAATTCCGAAAATTCGGGTAATGAGATTCCATAACGAGCCAACATTTCCCGTTTAGGGACAATTTTTAGTTGCGGACGTTCTACCTGTTGTTCAACATTCAAGTCTGCAACACCCTCTATGGTTTCTATCGATGATTTAATATCATTTCCCAGCGAGTACATTTTATTCAGATCTGCACCGAAAAGCTTGATAGCAATATTTGCTTTTGTACCGGATAACATATGATCTATTCGGTGAGATATAGGTTGTCCTATTTCTACACTAATACCAGGTATTGCATTTAGCTTCTCTCTCAATTCGGCAATCATTTCTTCTTGCGGACGATCCATTAAAGCAAAAGGAGCTTCTATCTCAGAAGTATTCACTCCAAAGGAATGTTCATCCAGTTCGGCACGCCCCGTTTTTCTTCCTACTGTTTGAATTTCAGGAATACTCAACATAGCCTCTTCGGCTAAATGCCCGATTTTATCAGACTCTTCCAACGATATACCCGGCAAAGTATTTATGGTTATTGTAAAAGAGCCTTCATTGAAAGGAGGAAGAAAATTTCGTCCAAAAGTAAAGAAAATCACTATTGCTGACACCAGTAGAGCGGCCGTCACTCCTAATACAATCTTCTGCTTATCAAGTGCCCAATGCAAGCTCTTTTCATAAATTGTTTTCAGTTTTACGACTACAAACGATTCTTTATCCTCTTTTCCATCCTTTCCCTTACCCAACAGATAACTACATAATACAGGCGTTACCGTTAATGCAACTACTGTAGATGCGAACAAGGCTACAATAAAGGAAATACCCAGAGGAACAAGCATACGTCCTTCCATTCCGCTCAAGAAGAAAAGAGGAATAAAACTCGTCACAATAATAAGTGTAGAGTTAAGAATAGGCATACGCACTTCCTTTGATGCTTCGAATACAACTACTAAAAGACTTTGTTGCTCCTCTTTTGGTTTCAATCGATTCTCTCGAAGCCGTTTGAAGACATTTTCCACATCAATAATAGCATCATCTACTAACGACCCGATTGCAATAGCCATTCCTCCAAGACTCATTGTATTTATAGTCAAACCCATAGCTTTCAATGCCAAAATTGAAGTTAAAAGAGACAGAGGCAATGCCAAAAGCGAAATAAAAGTAGTTCGTCCATTCATCAAGAATAAGAAAAGTATGATCACTACAAAGATTGACCCTTCGTACAATGATTTCTGAACATTGTTTATTGAGTTATGAATAAATCTTTCTTGTCGGAAAATATCTGTAGATACCTTTACATCGGCAGGCAAAGTCTTTTGCAAATCGGCAATTGACTCATCTAGTTTCTCGGTCAGATCTATTGTATTTGTGTTAGGTTGTTTTGTTACTGTTACCAAGACTGCAGGCTTAACCTTTTCCGAAGCTACTCCTAGTTTCGGAGTTTTAGCACCTATTTTAACTTCAGCAACATCGCTAATCAGAATAGGACTCTCTCCTACTTTCTTTATCACAGCCTTACCTATCTCATCTACATTTGTACTCTGCAAAACACCTCTTACGATATATTCACTTCCATGTTCGTACAGAATACCTCCGGAAGAATTTTCATTCATGTTACGGGTAACCGATAACACTTCATCCAGAGTAACTCCATAGTGCTTCATCCTACCCGGATCTAATAAGATTTGATATTCTTTAATATCGCCTCCGATAACCGTAACCTGAGCAACCCCTCCTGTAGAAAGCAAGCGTGGGCGAATTGTCCAGTCTGCTAATGTCCGAAGATCTAGTAGAGATGTTGAATCGGCAGTAAGACCGATAATCATAACTTCTCCTAAAATAGATGACTGAGGTCCAAGCGTTGGCTGTCCTACATTTTCGGGGAGTTGATCACCCAAAGAAGCTAATTTTTCAGTTACTATTTGTCGAGCCTTGTAGATGTCAGTACCCCAATCAAATTCAACCCATACGACCGAAAAACCTGTAGTAGATGATGATCTCACACGACGCACATCAGTAGCACCATTAACAGCGGTTTCGATCGGAAAAGAGACCAATCGTTCCACCTCTTCCGGAGCCATACCATTTGCTTCGGTCATAATAACAACAGTAGGAGCATTCAGGTCGGGAAAAACATCTATTTCCATATTTTTGGCAGTATATAGACCACCAATCAACAATAACACAGCCCCGATTAGTACAACCAGACGGTTATTGAGCGAATATTGTATAATCTTATTCAGCATATTCTATTCCTCCTCCCATTTAGTGTTCGTGAGCATGTGGAATTGCCGAAGATGCCGAAGCTAATTTTACATGATATGCACCTTTAGTCACTACAACATCGCCGCTTTTAAGTCCGGATAAGATTTCGACTCTTTCTCCGTCATTCGTACCTATAGTCACTTCTTGCTTTTTATAAGCATCCGGATGCACTTGCAGATAGACAAAGTATATCCCTTGTTCTTCTGTCAATGACGAGACTGATATAGTTATTACATTATCGCGAGATTTACCCAATAAGAAAACCTCTACATACGAACCTGCTATTACCTGACCTATATTATTAAATTCGAAATTAACAGGCACGTAGTATTCTTCGCTACTTACATTTCGACCATAAGAAGTAAGACGTCCCCCCATTTCGGACAATTGATAAATAGTATTGTCGTAAGGTGATTTAAAATTAGCAGAAGTTATATTTCCAAGGTCTTTATAATACCTCTCAGAGATATCTGCTCTCAGATGCAGTTTTCTATTTTGAGTTATAGTCATCAGGACTTGACCTACTTCAACAAATTCCCCCTCATTTACAAGTTTCGCTTTTACAAAGCCGCTTATTGGAGTGGTCACGCCAATTCCTTTAGCTGTTGTTTGTTTTCCGATAGCCTCATAAACTATTCGTGCATTTTCATATGCCAGTTTCAATTCATTGTATTCTTTTTCTGATATAATCTGATCTTTTATCAAAGCTTCTGCTCTATTAAAGTCTCGTTCAGCTATTTCAAAAGCCGCTTTTGCTTTCAGAACAGGATCTCCATCAACTAGTTTTTTAGAAGAGATACTAAAAAGAGTCTCTCCTCCCTTAACTGCTAATCCTTCGTTTAAAGAAGCTTTATTAAAAGAGACTATACCGCTAGAAGTTGCTGAAATAGTAACCTCATCACCTTGAGCTGATAAGATTTGTCCACTTGTTTTAATTACCTGATGAAAAACAGATGGTTTCACCGTTTCTATCTCCAGTCCGATTAATTCAGCTTGTTCTGGAGAAAAAATAATTTCATCTGTATGAGCTTCTCCTCCTTCACTTCCATGGCTATGATCGTGATCGTGGTCATGATCATATTCTTCCCCTTCTGCATAATTATGTGAATGCTCTTCATGACTATGTGAATGTTCTGTTTTATGAGAGGGGTTACATCCCCAAGTTATCGCTAACAGACAAGCGAAATATATTAAGTATTTTTTCATTTATTCTTATTTTTCAGATTTAGAAATTAGTTATTTATGAGAATTATTTATCCTCATAAACACAATTAACTATCATCCTAAAAGGCTATTTGATAGTTAACCTAAAAAATAAGATACAGGAGGGGCTCGTAGCCCAATTGTTGAACCTACATATGGAGATATATAGGAAATAAGGTAAGGTTTATAAGCAAGTCGTTCCTCATATTCCGGTGCAACCAGAAACAACTCATTTAATGAATAAATATCGTATAGTAGAGAAAGACATGCTTCACATGGAATAATTTCTTCATGGTTCGTATCCTGACGAATAATAACATCTCTCAGGTCACAATCTTCTGAGTTATGATGATGGTGGCTGGATTGGGCTGTCTCATGCCCATCACAGCAATCAGATATATCTTTAAGCTTTGCACATGAGTGTTGATCTTTTATATCTTCTAAAGAAAAACAAACAACACCATCGTGATGAGTATGAGGTAAAACAGCATGAGCCAATAATACCATATTAGCTAATAGCAATATAATTAATGTTATATGTCGTTTTACACCCATTGTTACAAAGATAATTTTTTTATTACGAATATAAAATCTATTGTAATAATTTATCTTCAGCTAGTTTTATATACTTCTTATCTTAAAGCTTGCAAGAGGTCTTTTTTAAGATCTTCTACTGCCTCCAAACCTACAGATAAACGAAGAAGATTGCTCTCGATCCCCATTACATCTTTCATTTCTTGAGAAAAAGTTCCATAAATGGTAGAATCGGGATGTATAATTAATGATTTACTATCAAACAGGTTAGTTGCCCTTCTGATTATTTGCAGCTTATCCATAAACCTAAAACAAGCCTCTTTATCTTCGAGAGAAAAAGTAAGCATAGCACCTGGGTTCCCTGTAAATAATTTATCTGAGATCTTCTTATAGGAAGAACTTTCCAGTTTAGGGTATCCAACTTTTACAACTTCTTTCTGGTCCGATAAGAATAAAGCAAGCTCATAGGCAGAAGATGACATTCTATCATATCTAAGTTCTAAAGACTCCATTCCTAATGTTTGCATATATGCTGCATCTGGATCTATAGCCGCACCTATGTTTCTTGCTACTTCACGCTTTAATTTAAACGTGAATTGAGACATTGCTTTAGTTGTAACTATATTCTTCAATCGTTTATTATGCTTCCAATCAAAAGTACCATAGTCTAGAATAGCTCCTCCTATAGTAGTAGCACCTCCGGATATATATTTTGTTGTTGATACAATCTCAATATCCACACCTGCCTTACGCGCATCAAAGCCACACCAAGGGACAATTGTAGTATCTACAATCATTGGTACATTTCTTGCTTTCAACAGTTTTGATATTTCAGGTAAATCGGCTATTTCCAAATGCGGATTTGTTATCAACTCACAAAAGAAAGCACATGTATTTTCATCAATAGCTGCTGCTATTTCTTCAATATTATCCGTATCGACAAAACGTACCTCAACTCCAAAATCAGCCAAAGTGAACTTGAATAGAGAAAAAGTATTTCCAAATAAATGCGGAGATGTTACAATATTACTCCCAGCATATGCAATGGTTAAAAATGTATTCGATATAGCAGCCATTCCTGAAGCCACCATATGCACATTGTCTGCACCGGATGCAATCTTTACTTTCTTTTCTAAATTCTCAACCGTAGGATTAGTTATTCTTGTATAAGTATGCGAAGCGACATCCTCCTTATTTTGAAATGCAGCAGCAATTTGTTCCGATGTAGAGAACTCAAAAGCTGCATTACGATAAATAGGCATAGCTATAGCTCCATGTGCATCCTGTTTTGTAAATTTCTCGCTTATTATGCGAGTGGAAAATTCTTTATTAAATTCTTTACGAGACATCTTCTCTATTTTTAGTGCGACTCAAAATTAGCAAGAATCTTTTATTTACTGATCCAATAAAAAAAGAATAACACCTGATATCCTTAATTTAACAAATGAATAAAATATGTAGAACGGGCAAACTCTACAACTGCCATTTTGGCAATTATATCACTTTGGCAAATATTTTGAACGAATGTTAACAACTAACTGTTTAATTAATAAGAATAACACAAAACATACATACATATGAATTTCAATAATTTTACCATCAAATCTCAAGAAGCTATACAAAAGGCTGTTGAGATTACAAAAGGAAAAGGACAGCAGTCTATTGAGCCTGCACATATCCTTTTAGCTGTGATTATGACCGGTGAGAATGTTGTTAATTTCCTTTTTCAGAAATTAGGAGCAAACCCATCTCATGTAACAACAGTCATAAATAATGAAATAGAATCCTACCCTAAAGTTTCGGGAGGTGAACCTTATCTTAGCAGAGAGAGTAATACTGATCTGCAAAAGGCTACTGACTATGCTAAAGAAATGGGCGATCAGTTTGTCTCCATCGAACATCTTTTACTTGGTATCTTGTCAGGAAAAAGTTCTGCTGCACGAATACTGAAAGACGCTGGTATATCTGAAAAAGAATTACAAGCTGCAATCAAAGAATTGCGTAAGGGGAACAATGTGACCAGCCAATCGGCAGAAGATACTTATCAGTCTTTAGAGAAGTATGCAATCAATTTGACTCAACGTGCGCGTGAAGGCAAGCTAGACCCTGTTATTGGGCGTGACGAAGAAATACGTCGTGTATTACAGATATTGAGCCGTAGAACGAAGAATAACCCTATCCTTATAGGTGAACCGGGTACAGGTAAAACTGCCATAGCAGAAGGCTTAGCACATCGTATCGTACGTGGTGACGTTCCGGAAAACCTAAAGAATAAACAAATTTACTCTTTAGATATGGGTGCTCTGATAGCCGGGGCGAAGTATAAAGGTGAATTTGAAGAACGATTAAAAGCGGTTGTCAATGAGGTAACGAAATCCGAAGGTGACATCATTTTGTTCATCGACGAAATACACACTCTGGTAGGTGCAGGCAAGAGTGAAGGAGCAATGGATGCTGCCAATATATTAAAACCTGCCCTTGCTAGGGGAGAACTACGCTCTATCGGAGCAACTACACTTGACGAATATCAGAAATATTTCGAAAAAGATAAAGCCCTTGAGCGTCGTTTCCAAGTAGTGATGGTGGATGAGCCTAGCGAAATGGATGCGATCTCAATACTTCGTGGTCTGAAAGAAAAGTACGAAAACCATCATAAGGTTCGAATCAAAGACGAAGCTATTATTGCTGCTGTTCAGCTTTCGAGCCGTTACATTACTGATCGTTTCTTACCCGATAAAGCTATCGACCTGATGGACGAAGCTGCTGCTAAATTACGCATGGAAGTAGATTCTGTTCCTGAAGAACTGGATGAAAAAAGCCGCCGTATCAAACAGCTTGAAATTGAGCGTGAAGCTATCAGAAGAGAAAATGATAAGCCAAAAGAAGAAGAACTGTCTAAACAGATCAGCGCTCTGAAAGAAGAAGAAACGGAACTGAAAGCTAAATGGCAATCGGAGAAAGAAGTCATCAACAAAATTCAGCAAAATAAAATAGAAATCGAAAATGTAAAATTCGAAGCTGACAAGGCTGAACGAGAAGGTGATTATGGAAAGGTTGCAGAGTTGCGTTATGGTAAACTCAAAGAGCTGGAAGATGACATCAATAAGCTTCAGACACAGTTGCACGAAATGCAAGGTAGTCAGGCCATGATAAAAGAAGAAGTTGATTCATTCGATATTGCCGATGTAGTTTCTCGTTGGACTGGTATCCCTGTAAACAAGATGCTTCAAAGCGAAAAAGACAAACTCCTGAATTTGGAAACTGAACTGCACAAACGTGTTGTTGGACAGGATGAAGCTATTTCGGCCGTTGCTAATGCTATCCGTCGTAGCCGTGCCGGATTGCAAGATCCTAAGCGTCCTATTGGTTCATTTATATTCTTGGGAACAACCGGCGTTGGTAAGACTGAGTTGGCAAAAGCTCTTGCAGAATTCTTATTCGACGACGAAAATATGATGACCCGTATCGATATGAGTGAATATCAAGAGAAATTCAGTGCAACCCGACTAATAGGTGCACCTCCGGGATATGTAGGATACGATGAAGGAGGTCAGTTGACAGAGGCCATACGTCGAAAACCATACTCAGTTGTCTTATTTGACGAAATTGAAAAAGCTCACCCGGATGTGTTCAATATCTTATTGCAGGTTCTGGATGATGGTCGATTGACTGATAATAAAGGTCGTGTTGTAAACTTCAAAAATACGATTATCATTATGACTTCAAACATGGGTTCTAGTCTAATTCGTCAAAACTTTATGGGAATAACTCCTTTGAACAGAGATGAAGTGATAGAGAAAACTAAGAATGAAGTTCTGGATATGTTGAAATCTACTATCCGTCCCGAATTTTTGAACCGTATAGATGAGATTGTAATGTTTGAGCCTCTCGACATGAAGCAGATCGAACAGGTTGTACGTATTCAACTTAATGGTGTTGTAAAAATGTTAGAGAACAATGGTATTAAACTTGAATTTACAGATGATGCTATTGGTTGGATTGCTCAAATAGGATTTGATCCCGAGTTTGGAGCTCGTCCAGTAAAAAGAGCTATTCAACGAATGGTTTTGGACCCGCTATCGAAACAGATATTGGCAGGCTCTGTCAATAGAGAGAATCCTATTATAGTAGATATGAAAGATGGCGAACTGGACTTCAAAAATTAATACAATTCATTATAATAAAAAAGAGTCTCGATGTATTCGAGACTCTTTTTTTATTGGATACAAGTAGAGAATCAATCCTCTTCTTTTTGAGTTGCTTCGTATTCCTTCAACAATTTATCTTGAACATCGGAAGGGACAAGTTCGTAACTGGCAAACTTCATAGAGAATGAAGCACGACCTCCAGTCAGTGAGCTTAGTGAAATAGAATAATTAGACATTTCCTTCAACGGAACTTTAGCCTTCAATATTTCAATTCCTTTATCACTTTCCATTCCCATAATCATGGCACGGCGCCCTTGTAAGTCACCCATTACATCTCCCATTTTGTCGGAAGGGACAGCAACTGTTACATCATAAATTGGTTCTAGAATTTTTGGACCCGCATTTTTAAATGCTTCACTAAAAGCATTACGTCCTGCTAACATAAAGGAGATTTCATTTGAATCGACCGGGTGCATCTTTCCATCGTACACTATCACACGAACATCACGTGCATACGATCCTGTAAGAGGACCTTGCTCTAGACGAGACATAATACCTTTTACAATAGCTGGCAAGAAACGTGTATCAATAGATCCACCTACAATACTGCTAACAAACACCAGCTTGCCTCCCCACTCTAAATTGTACTCTTGCGTATCGCGAGCCTGTATTTTATACTCTTGTCCATTAAATTTATAAGAGCTAGGCATTGGCATACCCTCTGTATATGGCTCTACAATCATGTGAACTTCACCAAACTGTCCGGCTCCACCCGACTGCTTTTTGTGACGATAGTCTGCACGAGCTGCTTTAGTTATCGTCTCACGATAAGGTATTTTTGGCTCAGAGTATACAATTGATATTTTATCATTATTCTCTATTCTCCATTTAAGAGTCTTCAAGTGAAATTCTCCCTGACCAGAAACAATCATTTGTTTAAGCTCTTTAGAGTTTTCAATTACCCATGTAGGATCTTCCTCATGCATACGTTGAAGAGCTTCACTCATTTTTTCTGTATCTTTTTCGCTTTCTGCCTTTATAGCGCGACGGTATTTAGGATCCGGATATTTAATGAAGTCGAATTTATTTTCTGCACCTTTAGCATTAAGGGTATTTCCGGTACGTACATCTTTCAGTTTCACGGCTGCACCAATATCACCCGCTACAAGCTCTTCTATCTTTGTACGTTGCTGTCCTGCTGGAGTAAACAATTGTCCCATACGCTCTTTACTGCCTCTGTCAGCATTTACAAGATCGTCTCCTTCATGCACCTTACCACTCATCACTTTAAAGTAGGAAACTTCTCCCACATGTGGTTCTACAGTTGTCTTAAAGAAGAATAAACTAGTTGGGCCATTCGAATCAGGCTTAATCTCTTCCCCTTCTGTATTTATAGGAGCAGGTAAGTCACGTACGTAAGGAACAACATTTCCGAGGAACTCCATTGTACGACGCACACACATATCTTTCTCTGCAGACACGCAGAATATTGGATATAAGTCACGATGAACAAGTCCCCAACGAATTCCCATACGCATTTCATCTTCGGTAAGTGTACCTTGATCGAAGAACTTTTCCATCAATGATTCTTCGTTTTCGGCTGCCGCTTCTACTAGTTTTTGTTGCAATTCTGTAGCTTTTTCTAATTCTTCGGCAGGTATATCGAGTACCTCAGGAACTCCACCTTCGGGTTTCCATCGGAACATTTTAAATTTCAAAACATCAATTACCGCATTGAAACCCTCTCCTACTGTAACCGGATACTGGATCAACACAGCTTTTTCGCCATAATCGGCTTTTAGTTGAGAAACTACATTATCAAAATCAGCTTTCGGATGATCGAGCTGATTTACGATAAAAATAACTGGTTTTTGTAGTCTCTGTGTATATCTCAATTGATTGATAGTACCTACTTCGATACCATATTGAGCATTCAGCACCATCAGTGCTGTATCTGTTACATTTAATGAAGTAACCACATTTCCAATAAAATCATCTGACCCCGGACAATCTATAAAATTCAGTTTTCGATTCATCCATTCCACAGAGAAAATGCTGGAAAAAACGGAATAACCGTATTCTTTTTCCACCGGAAAATAGTCCGAGACTGTATTTCCGTCTTTAACACTTCCTCTGCGTTTTATGACACCCGCTTCATAGAGCATGGCCTCAGCGAGAGTGGTTTTGCCAGCTCCCGAACTACCAAGAATAGCAATATTCTTGATTTCTTGTGTTTGGTAAGTTTTCATGGCCTAAATGTTTTTAATAGGTTAATAATTTAAAGCTTTCATGATAAAACGCCCCAAATTTTGAGGCGATTTTCCCAAATTTAATGAAATGTTTTCTGGATATAGCAAGAAACAATGCTTTTTATTTCGATATATGTTTTATAATATATTCTTTTATCTCGGTTTTTGATTCGAAGAATAAAAGTATATCTCCATTTATGCGTATTTATAGCTAAAACAATAGTTTAAGGTATAACATGATTTCATTAAGAACAGAAAAAGATATAAATTAAAACTATTTACATATTGCTGAGAGTAAACTAAATATTTTTCATATTTTTTTATATCTTGGACTGAAAATCGTTCATTGCTAACTTTATATATTAATATATATGGAAAAGATTACAACTACAGAAATCATAGAATGGGCTAAAGAGTTTCTAAATAAAGCTGAGAACGAACTAACGTCAGCTGAAATTAAAGAGCAAAAAAAGTTTGCCTCATTAGTACAAACCCCTGCAAATAAGACTCTGTTATCCAAAATGCTAGATGAATCATCACAAATAAGAGATGATAAAAAGTTAGCAAAGCGAATGAAATTACTCATCGAAGAATATGGTGTACCAGACTTCTTTAACTCTTTCGACCAGATACAGTTGCAACTTTTCACCAATATAGGATATCTATTTGAGGGTATATCCATTCCTCTCTTCAAACAAAGATTGAGAAAAGAAACAGACAAGATAATCATAGCCGAAGAACGCCCGGCACTGACAAAACATCTTGCAAGTCGTTGGAAGTCTAAAATTGGACAAAATGTCAATCTACTGGGAGAAGTGGTTTTAGGTGATAATGAGGCTGAGAATCGTTATTTACATTATCTCGAAGCTCTCAAAGAACCTGATATTAATTACATTTCTATAAAGTTATCCGGTATATATGCTCAGATACATCCTCTAAGCTACGAAGAAAATAAGAAAGAACTATGTGAACTTGTTGCATCAATATATCGTCAAGCGATTAAATATCCATATACAGATCATCAGGGGAATAGCAAACCTAAGTTCGTAAATTTGGATATGGAAGAGTACAAAGATATACATCTGACACTTGATGTGTTTAAAACAGTACTTAGCATGCCTGAATTCAAAAACTATACTGCAGGTATTGTAATACAAGCATATCTCCCTGATGCTGGTCTTCTACATAAAGAACTCCTTGATTTTGCTAAACAACGTTATACTGATGGCGGTGCTCATTTAAAAATGCGTCTGGTAAAAGGAGCCAACTTGCAGATGGAAAGCATAATATCTTCTTTACGAGGTTGGGATAATCCTGTTTTACCATCCAAGGTAAAAGTAGATGCAAACTATCTACACATATTGGACACTGCCCTACTGCCCGAAAATGCCGAAGCACTGCATGTGGGAGTTGCTTCTCACAACTTCTTCACTATTGCATATGCATATCTGTTGAGTGAAAAGCTTGGTTCAAGCAACTATGTAACTTTTGAGATGCTCGAAGGAATGGCTAATCACCTACCTCGTGTTATGAGAAAGCTAGAGAAACAAATTATTCTCTATACTCCTGTTGTAAAGAAAGAACATTTCTTAAATGCTGTTTCTTACCTTGTTCGCCGTTTGGACGAGAATACGGGAAAAGATAACTTCTTAAGCTATTCATTTAACTTGAAACTGGAAAGTCCTCAGTGGAGTTTCCTCGAAAGTCAATTTATAGAAGCTTATAACTTAAAGGACTCTATGATAGCTGCCCCTAACAGGAAACAAGACAGGAACAATCCTCCGATACCAGTTAAAGATATTTCTAATTTCAAGAATGAACCTGACACCGATCTTGATCTACCTCAAAACAGAACATGGGCACTTAATATTCTTCGCAAATGGGGAACGACTGTCAATGAAAAGAACTTTATTGTTCCTGTGCAAATTGGAGAGCAAGAATTAATCACAGAGCATAAAAAAAGATATTATGATCGCAGTCGCAATGACGAAGTCTGTTTCTGTGAAGCAAATCTTTCTACACTCAAACAAGTTGAAGAAATTATTGCGATTGCCGAAGCTGATAAATCAGAATGGGGTAAAACATCGATAGACCAACGAAATGAAATCTTACATAAAGTTGCTGATAATATTAGTGCAAAACGTGGCGACCTAATAGGATGTATGGCAGCCATTACCAGTAAAACTTTTATGGAAGGAGATGTAGAGGTATCTGAAGCTATTGATTTCTGTCGCTTCTATCCTATCTCAATGAAACAGTTCGATCAGCTAGAAACAATTTCCATTGCTCCCAAAGGTGTAATTCTTGTTATTCCACCATGGAACTTCCCGTTGGCTATCCCTGTAGGAGGAGTTGTCTCTGCTTTAGCCGGAGGCAATACAGTTATTCTAAAACCGGCAACTGTAGCACTTCCTATTGCGTGGGAGTTTGCTAAATGCTTTTGGGATGCTGGAGTACCTAAAGAGGCATTACAAGTAGTTTGCCCATCCGACAGATCTTCTCTCAACAGCCTGACAGCTCACCCTGCAATCAAACACATTATCTTGACGGGAGGAACTGACACTGCATTCAGACTATTGGAGAATAGTCCAAGAACCCCTCTATCTGCAGAGACCGGGGGTAAAAATGCGATTATATTAACGGGCTATGGAGATCAGGATCATGCCATCCTCAACATTGTAGCCTCTGCCTTTGGCAATGCCGGACAAAAATGTTCTGCATGTTCGTTATTGTTGCTGGATAAGAAAATATACAACGACGAGACATTCAAACTGAAACTAAAAGATGCTGTAACAAGCATGCGTACCGGTAGTGTTTGGGATACGATGAATATGGTGGGTCCTATGATAACGAATGAAAATGACAAGTTACTTCATGCTATCAACAACTTGGAAGAAGGGGAATCATGGCTTGTTGCGCCGGAATTTGTTGATGAGAAAAAGTACATCTTAAAGCCTACCGTAAAATGGGGTGTTAAACCTGAAAGCTTTATTTTCAAGAATGAATTATTCGCTCCTCTATTATCAGTTGTATGCATTGACGATTTAGAACAAGGTATCAAATATGCTAATTCATCAGAATATGGACTTACAGCAGGACTACAAAGCTTGAATGAAGAGGAAATACAAATATGGAAAAATAAGATCGAAGCTGGTAATTTATATATAAACAGAGGAATAACTGGTGCAATAGTTAACAGACAACCGTTTGGAGGAATGAAACGATCTGCCTTTGGTGGCGGAATAAAAGCCGGTGGCCCGAACTATGTGACTTGCTTCGTTGAAATAACTGAAAAAGGATCAATTCCAGCTTCATCATCAAAATCTCCTCTAACCGATTTCATTTCCGATGAAAAGGAGAAAGCTCGTCTAGATTACGCTTTTGAAAATTATAAGACAGCCTGGGGTGTTGAGTTTTCAGAAGAGAGAGATGTCAATCGTCTTTACGGAGAAGAAAACTTATTCCGCTATTTACCTCTAAAAAATATCGTTTTACGGGTTGAAAATGATGAGTTATCCGACGTCCTTCTTGTTATATTAGCCGCTCATATAGCCAAAACACCTATTACTGTAAGTATATCTGGCGATGACAAGAAACTCCCATTTATAGAGCAGGCTACAGCGACAATATTAGGTGCTAACATAGTTGTTCAAGATGAAGAAACATTCATTAAGGACATGGATAAATACGAAAGGATACGAACATGCTCTACAGATATCTCTGATTCGATATATAATCATGCGGCAAAACTAGGCAAGCATATTGCTTCAGAAAAGCCTCTTGTCGAAGGTCGAATAGAATTACTGCATTATCTGAAAGAGCAAAGTATTGCACATGAGTACCATCGCTATGGTAGTATCTTCGGCGAAGAGAGATAAAAGATAAAATAAATAATTATTTCTAAAGAGTTATAAGCTGGTTATCCATCACTTATAACTCTTTTTTCAAAAAAGTACATTTTTAATGTTACATTTTAGTTCTTATCTCGTTATCATTATAAATGGAGTTAGAAAAGTTTAAAATAGTAGTCATTCCTCTTCGTGAAAAACTGCAAAGTTTTGCCCGAAATATATTAAAGGATGAAACTGAAGCTGAAGATGCTGTCCAAGAGACTTATCTTAAGCTTTGGAGAATCAAGGATCAGCTTGATAATCATCCGAATGTAGGAGGTTATGCTATGCAAACTTTAAAAAACATATGTATTGATAAGTTAAGGGTAGAGAAACACAATATCCCTCTGGATAATATAAGTATTGCAGAAGGTACGCTAACTCCATACATGTATACCGAACAACAAGATAATGCTTCTATTATCAGAAATATTATCGAATCTCTACCCAATACACAAAAACGGATTATAAAAATGCGTGATATAGAAGGATTTGAACTCGCTGAAATAGCTCATATCATGGGGAGTGAAGAAAGTGCTGTAAGGGTAAACTTATCACGCGCAAGGAAAATGGTTAGAGACTCTTTCTTAAAGGTCAGCAATAGTTACAATAACAAATAGTAGGCATGAAAGATATAGATAAAATATTAGAAAGATATTTCGACGGAGAATCTACTCTCGAAGAAGAGCAGATACTTCGAAATTATTTTGGTCAGCCTGAAATTGAAGAACGCCATAAAATATATGCCCCAATATTCCAATTCTTCATTACAGAGTTATCTAAAAACTCAGAATCTGACACAAAAGAAACTATTGGAAAAAAGAAAAAATTCAACATAAAGCCTTGGATAAGCATTGCTGCCAGTATAGCTATCATAGTTGGTCTTTTTATGATTTTCACTCTTCGGATCGATAACAGCGCCAATAAGTCAATTGTATATATCAATGGAAATAAGACAACCGACATAGATATTATAAACGATGAAGCTCTAAACTCCATTAAAAATGTCACTGATATGGATGAATCTATAGTTGAATCACAAATCGATATTTTGGATCTTTTCACAGAATAAAATACGACCTATGAAATATAAGTTATTAATACTATTATGTATCTCTCAAGTATTTAGCATATCAGTTTTTGCACAAGATCATTTGAGGATAAAAGATATATTCGACAAATACGGAAAACGCGAGGGATCTATACTCGTACAACTTTCGACTGATGTGCTTTCACCCAAAAGTAATATCTCTTTCTATAAAAGCCTTATTATTAACTATAGCCCTATCGTAGAATCGGAGATTACGACCGCAGTAAAAGCGGATATTGACAATAAACTCATTATATCAGAGGCTAAAAAGAATGGAAAGATAGAATCCGGTTCATATTTTCTAGGAAAGAACAAATCTAAAGAAGAAAATGAATTCATCCTATATAGAATAAAAGATGGTAAGATCACCCTCGTTTTCTTAAGAGGAGATTTCTCTTCTAAGAAACTAGATCATGAACTGAAGAAACTAAAGGATTTATTTATATACATAAACAATAAACGTTTAAAATTACAATAGCACTATGAAAAGAATAATAACTCTACCCTTATCAATTCTATGCTTTTTATCAATTTATGCTGAAGAGATCATACTACCTCAGGATACAATTATAAAAACAACCTCTACCATCATAACAACAGATTCGATAACCGGGCATACTGTCACTACAATTACGGAAACTGAGAAAATAGTAGAATCGAAAAATGACACAGAATCAAGTAGCATTTTGTATAACGGTTCTTCCTATAATATCAATTTCTTTTGGGGGAGTAAGAAAGGTAAGAAAAATTTAAGTCCAAGCTGGACTGGAGTCGGTATGGGTTTTATGAATTATAATAGTGACGATAGCCCACTCAGTACTCTAAAAATGAGTACTTCTCATAATTTCACGTTCAATCTATTCACTGTCGACAAGCAACTAGGGAACCATTGGCTACTATTAAGCGGACTAGGAACAGAATGGTCTCGCTATCATTTCGATACGAATGCTGCATTAACAAAAAAGGATGGAATAGCCTTTTTTGAGCCCGCTCCCCAAGGCATAACTTATAAGTCAACCAAGCTTCTCTCCTATTACTTGACAGTACCTCTACTGCTAGAGTATCAAACTGGAAACTTTCATATATCAGGAGGCGCTGTAGCTTTCTTTAAGTTCTATTCCAAGTCACAGGTCAAATATTATATAGAAGATGAAAAACATGTAGAAGACAAAGGTAAAGATCTGAATATGCGTCCAATTGATTTACGATTAAGAATGCAAGTTGGCTTCAACGGATTTGCTGTTTATGGCTATTATTCTCCATTCTCACTCTTTAAGACCAATAAGGGACCTGAACTAAATACTTACACAATAGGTCTAATGATAGGGATTTAATTATACACAAAATACATCTCTGAAAGAAAGCACCTGTGAAAATTACTCTTCACAGGTGCTCTCATAATATAAAGAGGTCACTAAACTTATCTTATATCAATTTCTTTTCCTTGGTAAAAATCAAGAATTTTTGATCTGAATATATAATCGTATTTTGCTTGTATCTGATCCGACTTGCTGGTCAGTAGCTTTGTCTGAGCCTCATTGTACTCAAACACAGTCGATTTCCCGACTTCATAGCGTTCTCTTGCATACTTAAAGGCTTCATCCGCTGCTTCTAAGGATTTTTCAGTAGAAATAAATTTTGCCTGAGCAGATGTTGCACTCTGATAAGCTTGTTGAATTTCTTTGTAAAGAGCTAATCGGATATTATCTAAAGCTAATGTTTGGTTCTCAATATTCAGTTTCGCTGCCCTTACTTGATTACGCACTCTAAAACGATTAAAAATAGGGATACTCAGACTTATCCCAATAGCTTTACGAGAGTTGTTTTTTAGCTGATCAGAAACACTTGCATTCACTACTTCGTCATTATAGATATGGTTAAATCCATTACTGTATGACAATCCTAATCCTACTGTTGGCCAATATTCTGACTGTGCCACTTTTAGATTCTTTTTACTGCTTTCCAAATTATATTCTGCTTCCTTGATATGCGGTTTGATACCCAGCGCTACCTGATATACATGATCAGGAGGTAACAGACTCGACATATTAGCACCTATAACATCTTCACTGATTACAGGCTCCTCAATATCAAAACTATCAGATTTAGGTAGATTTAGTGCTTGCGACAGATTCAACAAAGACAAAGCAAGATCATTCTCAGCCATTGTAACATTCAAGTCATCACGTGCTTGTTGTGCTTTCATATCAAACAGTTGAGACTTTGCTACTTTATCTGCATTCACAAGCGCTTCTGTACGTTCTACTTGTTGCGCCGAAAGAGTAGCTTGTTCCTGATAAGCTTTTAATATTTCTTTTTTGAACAAAATATCCAAAAACAAAGACACAACCTGCAACTCTAGATTCTCTTTTGCTTTGTTCAATCCCTCTGTTGCAGCCAGTAAGTTAAACTCACTTGCCTTAATCTGATTTGGAATACGAAAACCTGTGAAAATTGGGATAGAAGACGATATAGAGAAATTGGTACCCGACGCATTATTCGATGTATATGTATTCGTCTTATAATCCAAACTTTGTCCAAAATTGAAAGACTGATTTGCATTTGCATTCAGGTCTGGCAAACGGCTATTCTTATTCGTGCTAAGTTCTATCTCTGCGTTTTGTACATTCAGAGATTGTTGTTTCAGATCAATATTATTTTCTATCGCATAGTCAACACATTGTCTTAACGACCATCTTTCCTGAGCTTGCATGCAGGTAGAACCAACAGCTATAGCAAACAATATTATATATTTCTTCATATACTCTCAATTTAATTTAGTTGATGTTCTGCTGTCATCACCTTTGGTTTATCAGCTACAACATTACCTCGAACTTTATCACTGCTACTTAATCCGGATTTCACTTCCACTTTGATTCCGTCAGACAATCCTATTTTTATATTTTTCTTATCAAACTGCTGTTTATGGTTTGTCGTATCTTTTAGCACATATACATAAGCCGAATCGTTACTGAAAGAAATTGTACTTTCTGGTATTGTCAATACATTTTCTGCTTTGGCTAATACTATTTCAGCATTTGCACTATATCCTGCACGCACTGTTACTGTATCAGGAATTACAGCAGCTGCCTTTATTTCGAAAAGGATTGCCCCATTTTCTTCTACTCCTTTTGGTGAAATATATTCTAATATCGCATCAAATTTCTTATTCTCAATTGCTCCTATTGACAGTTTTATAGGCATACCTGTATGCACACGTCCTACTTCAGTTTCGTCAATTTTTCCGATAAAAATCATATCATTCATATTGGCTACCGTAGCGATAGTTGTTCCATCGTTGAAAGTATTCGCTTGAATAACAGAGTTACCCGCTTTTACAGGAACGTCAAGAATCATACCTGTTATAGTAGAACGAATCTGAGTATTACTATATTGAGCTGTTTTTTTAGAAATACCCGTTTTTACAATATCCAGATTGTCTTTCGAATTCTCTAATTCTTCCTGAGCTTTCTTATAATCAGCTTCTGACTTATCCATTTCTTCTTTAGCGATAATTCCTTTTCCATAGAGTTCTTTCTGACGCTCATATTCAGCTTTTATCTGATTTAAGTTAATCTGAGCTATGCTAACTCTCGATTCTGCCGAGTTTAATTGAGAAACATCCGGAACGACTTTTACAGTAGCAATAATATCTCCAACCTTAACAAAGTCACCAGCTTCTTTAAGTACCTCTGATACAATCCCCGATATTTGAGGTTTGATTAAAATCTCGTCGCGAGGAGATACAGAGCCTGTAGCAACTGAAGTATTTTCTACATTTCCGGTTTGAGGAGATACAACTTCATAAATAATCTCTTTGGGCTGCGATTTTTTCCAAAGGAAAAAAAATGTACCTAGAACAATAAATCCCAGGATAAGAAGCAGAGCAATTTTGAGAACCTTTTTCATATGCTTATTTTATTTTATAATTTCCTATTTTAACTAAAAAGTAACAAAAGTGACAAATTCTGAACTGTTCCTACTACCCGTTACCTTTCTATTATTTTCATTTAATATCAATCTATTATAGATAATTTTATTCTTCTCTGATGGCATCTATGGCTTTAATCTTCAATGCCCGCATTGCAGGCATCAATCCGGCCAAAATACCCGATACGGTTAATATACCAAGGGCAATCATTCCTGTAGAGAAAGACATAAAAGGAGGTATCACAACATTTCCACCTGCTCCCATCATCATCGTTATCACCTTACCGATTATTTCCAACAGTCCTACTCCGATCAACAATCCCGACATGCCGGCAATCGCGGTCAACACAAAGCTTTCGCTCATTATCTGAATCATTATAGAAATCGGCTTTGCACCTATGGCACGACGAACCCCGATCTCTCTTGTTCGTTCACGCACAGTAACAAGCATAATATTACTGATACCTATAATACCTGATAATAAAGCACCAATACCGACTACCCATATTAGTATATCTATTCCTTTAAACAGATTCTCAAACATCATAAATTGCTTCTCAACATTGAAACTACCCATTGCCTTCTCATCTGTTGGAGCTATATCATGCGCTTCTTTCACGATAGCCTTCACCTCTTGCTCTACCATCGAAGCCGGGTATCCGGGCTTAGCTGTACAAGCCATAAAATATATATTTTGTCCCTGATTGAAAGTCCGTTGAGTTGTGGAGAAAGGTAAGAAAATAGACTCCTCCACATTACCTCCTATAGAAATCTTTGATTTAGGACGAATAACACCTATGACCTGAAAATAAATACCATTTACCCTTATAAACTGTCCATCAGCCACCTCTCCTGGTTGAAAAAGAGTTTCATAAACTTCTTTACCTATAACACAAACTTTACGACTCTGATCAATATCCAATTCATTAAACAAACGCCCCGAAAGGATGTGCATTCCTTCTATTTTGAAATGGTCTGGGTAAATACCTCTTACTCCATACGATCCTGATTTTTGTCCTCGCACAACATTTCTGTCTCCTCCACCAATAAACAATACGGGAGACATATATTCTACCGACTGTGCTTTTTGTCTGATTAGCTTTACATCTCTCACATTCATACTCCACCAACGACCTTTACGATAACCTTTGTAAGCCTCGCTAGTTCGTTCTGTAAAGAAGAAACAAGAATTGGAAGCAAAACCTTCGAAGTTTTGAGAAATACTACCCTGCAAAGAATTACCTATCCCTATCAAAAGAACAAGCATGAATATGCCCCAGAATACCCCGAAGCCGGTTAAAAAGCTTCGTAGTTTATTGCGGGTTATTGTTACCCATATTTCTTGCCAACTATCTAAATTAAACATCTTTCGTTTTTATTATTCGTTTCTCATTGCCTCAATTGGCTTAATACGGGTAGCTTTTAATGCAGGAATCAATCCGGCTACAACTCCGGCAATAACTAGAATAAAAGTAGCCAATGCTACGACCCCCAGATCTACAGTCGGATCTTTAAATATAGTAGGATTGTCCATAGCAGCCTTCGTTGGCCCGGCATCCAATGATCTACTAAAAATTTCAGTTGCGACAACACCTATCAACAATCCAATATATCCGGCAGCTGTTGTTATAAGGATCGATTCAAAGATTATTAATCTCAGCACCGAAGCCGGAGTTGCACCTATAGCCTTACGAATTCCTATTTCTCTGGTTCGTTCTTTTACCGTGATGAGCATAATATTTCCAACCCCTACAATTCCAGCCATAAGAGATAGTATCCCTACTCCCATAAGAAACAGATTAATGAAATTGAAGATAAAGTTTGTCTCTGCTACTTCTTCTGCTGTATTACGGATATAAAGAGCCGATCGGTCTGAAGGATCAAACTTATGTAATTGAGACATTTGCCTTCTTACCTTATCGATAAAAACTTTATTTTCATTAATATCCGTTATACCTTTAACCGTAAATTCAATTTGACGAAATCCCCATCCCTTATTATATAGCATTTGTGCCGTAGTAAACGGAATATAAGCCGGAGGCGTATTCATAAACATATCCGAATCATCATAAACCCCAATCACCTGATAGGCGATTCCATTCGCTATTACATATTTACCTAAAGGGTCTTCTTTTTTAAACAAAAGTCGTTGCATTTCTGGACTAATCACAACAACTTTTCGTCTGTTATCAACATCCAGCTTATTAAGAAAACGTCCATTTCCAGCTAAGACTTTAATATTATTAATATGAGCTGCATCTTGTGATACTCCCTCCAAGCGCCATGCTCCATATTCTTCACCATATGAGATCGTTACACTTTGAGAAACCCGTACCGATACATACTCGACCTCTGGAATTCTATTCCTTATCAAATCATAATCTTTATGATCGAATCGTATGTTTCTATTTGAAGGTAATCCCTGATAAGGCATCGAAGTCCATCCCGGCCATAATGTCACTGAATTTTGAGCCCTATTTCTGAAGTTAGAGGTAACTCCGTTCTTTAGTCCATTACCGGCTGCCAGTAATACGATCAGCATGAGAATACCCCATGCTACGGCAAATCCGGTCAAGGCTGTCCGAAGCTTGTTTCTTTTTATTGTAGAGAATATTTCCCGTAAGGAGTCAAAATCAAACATATTATGTATCGAATTACATTACTATAACCGGATTTTCATTCACTTGAATAGATCCAATTATCCCGTCTTTGATATGGATAACTTTATTTGTAGCATCGGCAACAGCCTGCTCGTGCGTAACTATAATCATAGTTATACCATCATCTGCATTTATCTGTCGCAAGAGTTCCATCACTTCTCGTGAAGTTTTACTATCAAGTGCTCCGGTGGGTTCATCAGCCAAAATGATTTGAGGTTGAGAAATCAACGCTCTGGCAATCGCTACACGTTGCTTTTGCCCTCCCGAAAGTTCACTTGGCATGTGATCGGCATGACTTGCCAGCCCCATTTTATCAAGATACTCCATAGCCATTATGTTTCTCTTTTTTCGGCTAACTCCTTTATAATATAGGGGCAGAGCTACATTTTCCAATGCATTTTTAAATGAGATCAGGTTGAAAGATTGAAAGATAAAGCCAATCTTTTCATTTCTCAATTCTGCAGCTTTAGTCTCACTTTGATTTTTAATAAAAACATTGTCAAGATAATATTCCCCAGTATCATAACTGTCTAGAATACCCAGAATATTCAACAATGTAGATTTTCCTGAACCGGATGCCCCCATAATAGAGACTAACTCTCCTCTATCTATATCCAGATTGATACCTTTCAATACATGCAATGGAGCTCCGTTGAAGTAGGTTTTATTTAAGTTTTTTATTCTTATCACTCTCTTTTTATATTAATGGGTTTATCTATAATATGTCTTATACCAAACGACCAATATTACATACTTTTATTATATGTCGTAAAAAATCAGAAAATGTTACACCTTTTTTCGATTTTAACATTTATTTCATCTTTTACTTTTAGAAAGGCTGTTGATTGTTTACATTAGCTAAAGGTAAGAAAATTATATATACCAAATAAAAAAGGTCACAGCTTCTTAAGCAATGACCTTTAGATTATATATTTTCCTGTTTTTATTTCTTTTTACCCTCAATCCAATCTACAATTTTAGCACAGAATGGATCTTGGCGAGGAGAAACCGAATCAATAAGTTTTCCTTCTTCATCAATCATAAATTTCTGAAAGTTCCATTGCACTTCAGCATCCATTTTTCCGTTTTCCGTTTTTTCCGTCAGCCACTTATATATAGGAGCTTTATTTTCTCCGACCACATCTATTTTTGACATCATAGGGAAAGTTACATCATAAGTAAGTCTACAGAATGTTTTTATTTCTTCATTTGTTCCCGGTTCCTGACCATTAAAATTGTTTGCAGGAAACCCTATAACAACAAAGTTCTTATCCTTATATGTTTCATACAATTGTTGAAGCTTTTCATACTGTGGAGTAAGACCACATTTGGAAGCTACATTTACTATCAACACTTTTTTACCTCTCAATGAAGACATTTTGAATATATCACCATTAATATCTTTCACTTTAAAATCGTATAGGCTTTTGTCCTCCTTGATCATTGATATACAAATAAGACTGAAGAATAAAGCTAGGGCAATTCGCTTCATAATAGTTCATTTTGGTCAGCACTGTGTTCATTTCTCTTAGATTAAAACAAACTTAACAATTTTTTGTTTATAAACACAATAAAATATATCAAAAGCATACTCTTGCGATCTCTTACCAAAAGCTTATATTTGTAATCTTTAAACAAAACACAATGGATTTAAGCATAGAAATCTTCTCCTTTATACTTCTATTAGGGGCTATTTTTGCAGGCTTGATAGGCTCGCTTACCGGACTGGGAGGTGGCGTTATCGTTATTCCTCTTCTCACTTTAGGCTTTGGTATTGACATGCGTTATGCTATTGGAGCCGCTTTGGTTACTTCTATTGCTACATCGTCGGGTGCAGCAGCAGCTTATATCAAAGAAGGAATTACGAATGTTCGCATAGGAATGTTTCTTGAAATAGCTACAACTACAGGAGCCGTTATTGGGGCAATTGTAGCCATGTACTTAGACAAGATGTATATTGCTATCATATTCGGGATAGTTCTCATTTTCTCTGCTGTAAGGTCAGTATATAAAAAGGACGAAAACATAGATTACTCTTTGCCCGGAGATAAACTAGGTGAAAGACTTAAACTGAATGGCTCTTACCCCACTAAAGAGGGTAAAATTGAGCAATACAATGTGCATAATGTTGCAGGAGGATACTCTTTAATGACATTAGCCGGAGTCTTATCCGGTCTTTTAGGTATTGGCTCCGGAGCTTTAAAAGTATTAGCAATGGATACAACTATGAGAATACCATTCAAAGTTTCTACTACAACAAGTAACTTTATGGTTGGAGTAACAGCGGCGGCTAGTGCTGTTGTATATTTGCAACGCGGTTACATCGACCCGGGACTGGCTATGCCTATAGTTGTAGGCGTTCTTATCGGGGCGTTTTTTGGCTCTAAGATTTTACCCAAAACGAATGTAAAAAAACTCCGTCTACTATTTAGCGTTGTTATTTTCTTCTTAGCTATTTCTATGATGTACAATGGCATAACCGGTAAACTATAAGAGCATGAGAATATTTACAAAAGAATTTTGGTCGGAACGTGACGTTGAACTATTGATCGGAAAACTTCTCCGTTATGGGGTAATGTTAGCATGCGGAATTACTTTGTTTGGAGGAATTATCTATCTTTTCCAAAATCATGGAGCTACGATTGAACATTATAAACCAATTCCTGACGAGCTGCCGTTTCCTGGGGCAGAGCAATATTTACGAGAATTATCAACCATGCTGCCTCGCGTATTATCGTTTGACGGTGCTGCAATTATACAACTGGGAGTTTGCGTACTCATAGCAACTCCAATTATACGTGTTGCTTTTTCAGCTGTAGCTTTCCTTATAGAGAAAGACTATCTATATGTAGTTATCACACTCATTGTTTTAGCTATTATTATAGCAAATATGCTCTTAGGTTTACATTAGAAATAAATTAAATCGTTATGAAAACTATATTACTCCCTTTGATTCTGCTTATCACCTTAGGTACTTCTGCTCAGTCGGCTAAAGAAATAGGGTTAAATACCATAAACAGAAAAAGTGCCGAAGTTCATATTGAATTTCTGGCGAGTGATGCCCTCGAAGGAAGAGAAGCTGGTAAAAATGGCAGCAAGATAGCATCTGAATATATTAAGGCAATGCTGCAAGAGATAGGGATAAAACCATTAAACAATTCTTATTTCCAAGAATTTGAAGCTTATAGCAAGGAAAGGCAAAAAAGAGTCCGATTTTCAGTTCACCCCGACTCTATTGCAAAATACAAAAAAGAGGCTGCACACCGAAAGCTTGAAATGCGTAATGTATTGGGTTATATCGAAGGTGAAAACAAAGATGAATTTGCAATTATCGGAGCCCATTTCGACCACTTGGGAATAGACGAAGCCTTAGTTAATGATAAAATATATAACGGAGCTGATGATAATGCTTCCGGCGTATCCGCCGTCTTGCAAATAGCAAAAGCGTTTGTCAAAAGTGGAAAAAAACCTAAACGCTCCATTATCTTCGCTTTTTGGGATGGTGAAGAATTGGGCTTGCTAGGCTCTGAGTTTTTCATGCTTAACTTTCCTAACTCATCACAAATAAAGAGTTACCTCAATTTTGACATGATAGGAAGAAACAATGATGAATCAAAGCCGAATCATGTTGTCTATTTTTATACCGAAGCCAATAAAGCTTTTGGAGAGTGGTTAAAAAACGATATCAAAAAGTATAATCTAGATTTAGCACCTGATTACCGTCCATGGGATAAACCTATAGGAGGAAGTGATAATAGTTCTTTTGCAAAGAGAGAAGTTCCTATCATTTGGTATCATACCGATGGACATCCCGACTACCACCAACCGAGCGATCACGCAGATAAAATAAATTGGTCAAAACTTGTCAATATTACTAAAGCTGCGTACCTTAACCTCTGGAATATGGCTAATATTGATGATTACTAAGAAGAATAGTTAATCCTCAAACCGACAAAAAGTAACAACTTAATAGAACTACCATGAATAAGAAAGCACTTATAGTCACCTTCATACTATTTATATCTACTACATGTACCTTTTCTCAAAACTCAGTTGACAAGGGATTAGATTCCATTACTAAAGAAAAAGCGATGGAATATATAGGTATCCTAGCTCACGATAGTTTGCAAGGACGCGAAGCCGGAAAAGAAGGCGGATTGAAAGCGGCAAATTACTTAAAATCAGAACTGGAAAACATAGGGATTAAACCATGGAGAGGAAAATATTTTCAACCTTTCTCGGGTTCCAGATACGGAGGTACTAGCAATAAAAACCCTAATATGCAAAACATACTAGGATATATACAAGGCAAAAAATCTGATGAAATTGTAATTATTGGAGCACATTACGATCATGTAGGAATACGTCCGAACAATACGAATGATAGTATATACAATGGAGCTGATGACAATGCATCGGGGACTTCAGCTGTGCTGCAAGTAGCGAAAGCTTTTGTTGAGTCGGGAGAAAAACCTGAGCGCACTATTATTTTTGCGTTATGGGATGGAGAAGAAAAAGGACTGTTAGGTTCTTTCTTTTTCGTGGAAGATCATTTCTCTTATATACCTATCCCTATGATAGATGCAATCCCGATAAAAGGATATATCAACCTGGATATGATAGGGCGAAACAAAAACGAAGATGCAACAACGCATGTTATAGCCTATACGACAAAAAACAGACCAATCTTAAATGAATGGATAAAAGGGGATATAGAAACATATAATCTGGATTTAACACCTGATTTCCAACCGTCGGATCAATTACCAGGAGGTAGTGACCATATGCCTTTCGATCAAAAAGGTGTGCCTTTTATTTTCTATTTCACCGATATGCACCCTGACTATCATAAAGCAAGTGACCATGCTGACAAAATAAATTATGATAAGGTTACTGCTATATCTAAAATTGCCTTCCTCAATCTTTGGAAGATGGCAAACGAAGCTGAGTATTAAATAACAATATTCAATAAAAGACTGATTATTAATAATCAGTCTTTTTTATGCTATAAAGAAAATCAATACACTTAACACAATTAAGAAAACACCTATAATTAATATTTCATAAACAATAGATTGTACACCTTTTTTGATTACAGACCCTTTAGGTTTATCTGGATTACAAAAAACTATGATTTCTTCTCCCGCTCCATAACTTTGTGCTAATTTCTTAATTTTATCAGAAAATGATATGCCGATGAAATCTCCATAAAAAAACCTCTTGGAGTCATAAACAACGTTCTCATATTTATAGGTATATAATACTTTTATGCGATACAAATAACTTCCAGGCTCATCTTTATTCACCTTAAACTTATACAGCTTTATTTCTTTTATTTTTGCTGATATTGGGGTCCATTTAAGAGTTTCATTTGAATAAAGATAGAGTAATAAAGAGCCTATAATAAAGCCCAGTCCTAAAAGAGCACAAAAATAAATAGCGAATAAAGAGTCATCCATATATTCATAAATTTTATTTTAAACTAGTCAAACTATAAAAAGAAAGGTTGTAATAAGATATATAATATTCAATAATCGGTGAACTTATAACACGACTTTGAATATAGCTGTTTTTCGTGGAATAAATTATAAAAAAATAGCGTATTAGTCATCATAAACTAATACGCTATCATTATATATAAATTCGTTTACCCTATCTGACAGCCGGGCTCAACCTCTTTTGATGGCTGAATAAGGGAAAGATTCCCCTCAGTATCTTCAACCGAAAGAATCATACCTTGCGATTCTATTCCTCTTAATTTTCGAGGTTCTAGATTAGCTATAAAGCACACTTGTTTTCCTACCAAGTCTTCAGGTTTATACCATGCTGCTATTCCTGATATAATCGTACGTTTACCCATACCATCATCAATAAGAAACTGAAGAAGTTTGTCTGCCTTAGGAACTTTAGTACACTCTAGTACTTTACCCACACGAAGATCTAGTTTAGCAAAATCATCAAATGTTACATTCGGCTTTTGTGGTGCAACCTTTATCTCTACACTTGCTTCGTTTGCTTTTTTAGTATCTAACAATTTCTGAACTTGCTTCTCTATCGTTTCATCTTCTATCTTGGCAAACAAAAGCTCAGATGAGTTCAATTGATGTCCTACTGGCAGTAAGTCCACCCTTCCCAGTTGATTCCACGAAAGATTATCCATATTTACAAATGTACGAATCTTTGCCGCACTAAATGGTAAGAATGGTTCGAAAGCAATAGCAAGATTAGCTGTAATCTGTAAAGCAATATTCAAAATTGTCTCTACTCTTGGCATATCTGTTTTAGCCACCTTCCAAGGTTCTGTATCAGCCAGATATTTATTTCCGATACGAGCCAGATTCATTGCTTCTTTTAGGGCATCACGGAAACGATATGCATCCAGATATGACTCAACAACAGCTTTAACATCCGTAAATTCCTTCAACGTTTCCTTATCATAATCTGTCAACTCATGAATTTGAGGAACTTTATTATCAAAGTATTTTTGAGTAAGGACCAATGCACGATTGATAAAGTTACCTAGTATAGCAACCAGTTCATTATTATTACGAGCCTGAAAATCTCTCCATGTAAAGTCATTATCTTTTGTCTCGGGAGCATTTGCAGTCAATACATAACGCAATACATCCTGCTGACCCGGAAAATCTACCAAATATTCATGCAACCAGACTGCCCAATTACGAGAAGTCGATATTTTATCTCCCTCTAAGTTAAGAAATTCATTGGCTGGCACATTCTCCGGAATAATAAATGATCCTTCTGCTTTAAGCATTGCAGGGAACACAATACAGTGGAATACAATATTATCTTTCCCTATGAAGTGAACTAATTTTGTATCTTCAGACTTCCACCATTTTTCCCATGTATCCGGTAATAACTCTTTCGTATTTGAAATGTAACCAATAGGAGCATCAAACCAAACATAAAGCACTTTTCCTTTTGCTTCTGGCAGCGGAACTGGTACACCCCAATCAAGATCGCGACTTACAGCACGAGGATGTAAGCCCATATCGAGCCACGACTTACACTGACCATAGACATTAGTCTTCCATTCTTTATGATCTTCTAGTATCCACTGACGAAGCCACCCTTCATGTTTATCTAAAGGAAGATACCAATGCTTCGTTTCTTTCATTATAGGGGTAGCTCCTGAAATAGTAGAACGAGGATTCTTCAAATCAGTTGGGTTCAGCGATGTCCCACACGATTCGCATTGGTCTCCGTAAGCATTCGGATTGCCACAATGAGGGCATTCTCCCATGATATAGCGATCGGCAAGAAACATTTGAGCTTCCTCATCATAATATTGCTCGCTGGTCTGCTCTTCAAACTCTCCTTTATTATAAAGATCTAGAAAGAAATCTGATGCCGTTTTCTTATGAATTTCTGAACTCGTACGAGAATAAATATCAAAGGTAATACCAAATTCTTCGAATGATTTCTTTATCAGGCTATGATATTTATCTACAATATCTTGAGGGGTTACTCCTTCTTTTTTTGCACGGATTGTAATTGGCACACCATGCTCGTCAGAGCCTCCGATATGTATAACATCTTCTCCTTTTAGTCTAAGATAGCGCACATATATATCTGCAGGCACATAAACACCTGCTAGGTGTCCTATATGAACAGGCCCATTAGCATAAGGAAGGGCAGATGTTACAAGGGTTCTATTAAACTTTTTGGTCATATGGTTAGTTTATTAGTTTTTTCGTGGCACAAAGATAGGAACTTAAGCTAGATTTATAAACAAGATAAATTATTTAGTTTTAATAAAATTAAACTCAAACGACAAAGAACAAGAATGGATGGTAATATTACCATCCATTCTTATTTTATTTAAGCTTTTCTATTCCCGTCATCAACCAACCGGCTCTGTTGCAACAATTTCAGCTGCAGAAGTATAATCTATTGCAAAATAAGCTGCAAGCAGAGTAAATATAACAAACACTACAATAGCAATGATGTAAGCATTCTTTTTCTTCTTAAGCCAGAAGAGAATAACTCCCAGTAACGATACAAAGGCTATTAATCCACATAGCCAAATAAGCAAATAAACTAGTGATGGTAACATAGCAATTAAATTTTTAAAGGTTCATACTGGACACTTTTCATATATAACAAATATAAACAAAAAAAGACTTAAAACAAAGCTATTTTTACATTTATATTACCTATTATCAATAGTTTAATTAGTAGATAACAGGCATTCTTATTTTATTCAGTCCTGAAGCAAACCTATACGTATAAACAGAATCAGCCTAGTGCTACTGAAGATCAATTCACATTTATCGAATTGTATCAAATCAGCAATTAATGTTAAAAAAACTTATTGCCATGTACTTTTTGCAGCCAATTTTCATCTAATAGATGTGTGATAATTCTAAAACACATGTTTATAGATAAAATATTAGTATAAATTATAAATAAAAAGACTATGAAACTTATTACAAAAACAACACTGGCTTTATTCATCATGAGTACATTATTTTCATTTGCTGCAGTAACAGCAAGTGCACAAAATAATAATAACCCTGAAAACGAATTAAAAGCGTTTCCTGCGGCAAAAGAAGGAATGGTTAGACATGTGATAATGCTAAAAAAACAAAAAGATGAATCTCTTTATCAAGTTGAAATTATTCCCGGAAAGGTAATGAATGTTGATTGTAACAATCACTCATTGATTAGTACTCTTGACCAAAAAGATCTTGAAGGATGGGGTTACAACTATTATGAATTCAACACTAAAGGTTTGACCAGGTCTACAATGATGATGTGCAACAAACCTAACACAGACAGATTTATCACAGGCGAAACTAAAATTATCAGATACAATAGTAAATTACCTATCGTAGTTTACGCTCCGGAAGGATATGAAATTAAATATCGCATATGGAAAGCTGATAAAAAAATGAAATCTGCAGACCAAAGATAACTAAAGCCACATATAAAAGTAAAGGCGGTTCGGTATATACCGAACTGCCTTATTTTTTGCTCTATTATTCAAACAACTGAGTCTGTGAGACAAAAAAATGAATATGTCTGAGTAGATTCTTGAAATATTCTTAACTTTGCGTTATAAATAAAAATCAGATTTATGTTGACGCTAAAAACAATTAGTGATAATCCGGAATTAGTAATAAAAAAACTAGCGAAAAAACATTTCGACGGAAAAGAAATTATTGAGAAAGTTTTAGAAATAGACCAACTCAGAAAAAAGACTCAAACAACACTCGATGCCAGCCTGGCTGAATCAAATACCTTATCAAAACATATTGGTCAATTGATGAAAGAGGGCAAAAAAGTTGAAGCTGAAGCCGCTAAAAGCAGAGTGGCTGAAATGAAGGGTGAAAATAAAATATTAGAAGATGCTTTACGTCAGGCTGAACAAGATTTGCAAGACCTTTTGGTTTTGATACCAAATCTACCGGCTGATGAAGTACCAGAAGGAAGAGTAGCTGAAGATAATGTTGTAGAAAAAACAGGAGGAATCACGCCTCAACTACCAGAAGATGCGCTTCCTCATTGGGATTTGGCTAAAAAATATGACCTGATTGACTTTGAATTAGGAGTTAAAATTTCCGGAGCAGGTTTTCCTGTTTATAAAGGAAAAGGAGCTCGTCTACAACGCGCTCTTATAAACTATTTTTTGGACAAGGCTCGTGATGCCGGATACTTAGAGGTACAACCCCCATATGTAGTTAATGCTGCGTCCGGATATGGAACAGGACAATTACCAGACAAAGAAGGCCAGATGTATCATGCTACTTTGGATGATCTTTATTTGATCCCAACAGCTGAAGTTCCTGTTACAAATATCTATAGAGATGTAATACTTGAAGAGAAAGAGCTTCCAATTAAAAACACTGCGTATTCTGCATGTTTCCGTAGAGAAGCCGGCTCTTATGGTAAAGATGTACGAGGATTGAACAGACTTCATCAATTTGACAAAGTAGAAATTGTAAGAATAGACAAGCCTGAACATTCTTATGAATCTTTAAAGGAAATGGTTGCTCATGTTCAATCTCTTGTTGACGAATTAGAGCTTCCATGGCGTATTCTCAGACTGTGTGGTGGCGATATGAGCTTCACTTCCGCCCTGACTTTCGACTTTGAAGTATTTTCTGCTGCTCAAAAAAGATGGCTTGAAGTAAGTTCTGTTTCTAACTTCGAAAGCTATCAGGCAAATCGTTTGAAATGTCGTTATAGAGACGAGAACAAAAAAATTCAGTTGGCTCACACATTGAATGGCAGTGCATTAGCTCTTCCTCGTATAGTGGCAGCTTTATTAGAAAACAATCAAACGCCGGAAGGAATACGAATACCTAAAGTTCTTATTCCATATACAGGATTCGAAATCATTAATTAAAGTGAAAAAAGACTATTTGAGAAAAAAATAGGCTTCGATATATTGCTAATATATTATTTTTGTGATAATTGTTCAAACTAGATAATTAGATAAAGATTATGAATAGAAAATTAATGGGAATCGGGTTAGCACTTGCCGCTATTATCGCTTTTGGTTCTTGTAAACCAAAACAAAGTGCATACAAATCGGTGTATGAATCAGCTAAAGAAAGAGAAATGGAAGAAACTGCTGATGTAACAACTTCAGTTTCTAAGCCTGCTACTACTCCGACTTATACAGCTAGTACATCTGAATCTGTAAGAAAAGAAAGAATTACTCCTGTATACGAAAGTGATGCTTCAGGACTAAAAGCTTACAGTGTTGTTGTTGCAGCTATGGCAATGAAACCAGGTGCAGAATCTTTGAAACAACGCTTTAACAATGATGGTCACAATGTAATTCTTGCTCGTAACGAACAAGGAATGTACCGCGTTATCATCGCCAGCTATGACTCTAAAGAACAAGCTGTAGCAAAGAAAAACGAGATTCTAGAAAATTACCTTTCAAACAGCGATGCTGCTACATTGAAAAGTAAATATGGAATTCCATTCAACGACTGGTGGATCCTACAAAGAGAATACTAATTTATATAATTCAGTATAAGTAAAAAGAGAGGATATATCCTCTCTTTTTTGTTTAGGGAGAAACAATCATTTTCCCTTTACCACCTATATAACTCAAATCAACTTTATTTATACTTTACTTAATGCCTGCTCTATATCGACCAATAAGTCATCTATATGTTCTGTTCCGATTGATAAACGCACTGTACTTTGTTTAATATCCTGCTCTGCTAATTGCTCTTCATTCAATTGGGAATGTGTTGTTGTAGCCGGATGAATCACTAACGATTTTACATCGGCAACATTTGCCAAAAGAGAGAATATCTGGAGACTATCTATAAAGCGATGAGCTTCTGCTTGTTCACCTTTTATTTCGAAGGTAAAGATAGATCCTGCTCCTTTAGGGAAGTATTTATCATACAGAGCATGTTCCGGATGATCAGACAAGACTGGGTGATTTACTTTCTCTACCTTTGGATGTTGTTGTAGATAATCTACAACTTTAAGAGCATTTTCTACATGTCTTTCAACTCTCAAAGAGAGAGTTTCCAATCCTTGCAACAGCAAGAAAGCATTGAATGGACTAATAGCGGCACCTGTATCACGAAGAAGAACAGCACGAATGCGTACTACATAAGCAGCTGGTCCGGCAGCATCTACAAAGCGAACACCATGATAGCTTGCTTCAGGCTCTGTCAATTGAGGAAATTTACCTGAGGCGACCCAGTCAAATTTACCAGAATCGACTATTACTCCTCCGAGTGAAGTCCCATGTCCTCCTATAAATTTCGTAGCAGAATGCACTACAATATCAGCACCATGTTCTATCGGACGAATCAGATAGGGTGTTCCAAATGTATTATCTATAATTAGAGGAATACGATGCTTATGAGCGATATCAGCTACAGCTTGTATATCTATTACATTCGAATTAGGATTACCTAAGGTCTCTATAAAAATAGCCTTCGTGTTACTCTGAATAGCAGCTTCAAAGTTTGCTAAATCAGATGGATCTACAAATGTAGTTGTTACACCATAAGCAGGCAATGTATTAGCTAATAGATTATATGTGCCTCCATAGATCGTTTTAGCCGAAACGATATGATCTCCTGCCCGTGTTATATTTTCAAATGCATATGTCAAAGCTGCTGCCCCGGATGCAACAGCCAATGCAGCTACTCCTCCTTCAAGAGCGGCAATTCTTTCTTCAAACACACCTTGCGTTTCATTAGTCAGACGTCCATAGATATTTCCGGCATCAGTTAAACCAAAACGAGCTGCCGCATGAGCCGAATCTCTAAATACATAAGATGACGTTTGATAGATAGGTACTGCTCTGGCACCAGTAGCCGGATCTGGCTGTTCTTGTCCTACATGAAGTTGTAATGTTTCGAAGTGTAATTTATTTCTATCCATGATTTCTTCCTTTTTAATACTATTTATTTTCCAACAAAATTAAGCATCAAAGAAATATCAAACAATAAATAAAATAAATACAGAAAATATTACTATTTTTACTCCAGTACATCATTAAGCATTCTAAGCGAAAGATAAAAATAACCCGTAAGCAGAATTTTATTCTATGGATACTTTAGACAAGATCGATTTGAAAATATTACGCATCATGCAAAACAACTCTAAACTAACTACAAAAGAGTTGGCTCAGCAAGTAAATCTATCCACAACTCCTGTCTTTGAACGATTGAAGCGGCTCGAATCGGAAGGATACATCAAGAAATATGTAGCCATATTGGATGCAGACAAGTTAAACTGTGGCTTCATTGTCTTTTGCAGTGTAAAACTCAAACGTGTAAACCGAGAGATTGCCAGCGATTTTATTCGTGTCATACAAGACATTCCTGAAGTATCGGAGTGCTATAACATCTCGGGAGAGTATGATTATTTACTTAAAATACATGCTCCTGACATGAAGTATTATCAAGCTTTTATACTGAATGTACTAGGAACTATCGATAGTCTGGGTTCACTTACCAGCACTTTTGTTATGGCCGAAGTTAAGCATAACTATGGCATTTCCATATAAACATAAAAAAGCGGAATTGTACACTAAGCAATTCCGCCTCACTAAATTATCTACCATAAGCTTATTCGTTAAGCCAAGCCTTGACTAAATCTAACATTTGAGAATGATAAGGGAAGTCCGGCTTCATTCCCCACCCATGTCCTCCAGAAGAAAAGATATGTAGAGAAGCAGAGATACCATATTTTTTTAATCCTTCATAATAAAAAACACTATTAAGCGGAGATACTACTTTATCATCATTACTTGCCATAATCAGTGCTTTAGGAGTAAATCTTGAAATATGATCAACAGACGAATAATACTCTACATCTTCTTGGTTGGGATTGTTTCCCAATAGTTTCTCACGAGAAGGCATATGTGTCAAATCATCGGACATGCTCACTACTGCATAGAAATACATAGTAAAATCCAATTTAGAGTCTGATTCCTCTCGAGTAGCCACTAAAGAAACAGCATGCCCTCCTATCGAAAAGCCTGCGGCTCCAATATTAGACTTATCAATATTCCATTCTCCCGATCTTGCTCTAACAGTTTTAACAGCCTCTCTTAAGTCTATTTCTGTAACTTCCTTTTCTCCATTTGGCAGTCGGTAATTCAACACAATACCAACGACACCTATCGAGTTAAGCCATTTAGCAAATTGATGTCCTTCATGTTCCAGATTGACATGATTAAATCCTCCACCACCTAAGATAATAACAGCCTTGGAAGAATGAAGCACATTATCACACAGATAAACGTACATTTCAGCCACCCGCCCCTCTACATCTTCATACAATGGAACTTTAATATAATCACTCATTTTTTATAAGTTTGAATTTATAGATTTCCACTCTGTGATAGGAGGAATTACAGCTAATTGAATCAGACTGTCTCGAAGGTCGCAAAGATGCTTATAACTCTGATCAAGTTCACGAGTTTCCTCTTCGGTACCTTTAACCTCCTTGTAAACAACACCATTTGTATCCAATGTTGTCTCCATTGCCATCATAACATGATCAAACTCTCCATTAGCGACATAACATCCTACAGGCCAATCGAATTTATCACCGCCCATTACGGCACGAATCATTTCTAAAGACAAATAAGCCGGACTTTGAAAAGAAGAACGCCCTCTTAATTCGATAATATGTTTACCTCCTTGAATCACGCGTTGTTTCAAAGCATTCCACTCTTCATGAGATAAAGCTTCTGTTCCAATCAAATCATTCAAAGGCTTTCCTTTTATTGTAGTGGTAGATGAAAATACTGCCATTTGTTCGCCATGCCCTCCATATGTTCTACAATTTACAACCTTATCCGGATGAATATCGAAATGTTTAGCAAGCTCATTTCTCAGCCTAGTGCTATCTAAAGCAGCAAGCGTAGTAACCTGAGTAGGTTTTAGACCTGAATACAATAATGTTAACAAACCTGTTATGTCGGCTGGATTGAAAATAACAACAACATGTTTTACATCCGGACAATAGTTCTTTATTTCTTTACCTAACTGAATTGCTATTTCGGCATTTCCCTTTAGTAGATCTTCACGAGTCATTCCTTCCTTACGGGCAGCTCCCCCTGAAGAGATAATATACTTACTTCCCGTTAAGGCTTCTTCAATATCGGATGTATAGGATATATTCAGCCCTGTAAATCCACACTGCAGAAGTTCTTCTGCTACCCCTTCCAATCCCTTAGCATAAGGATCGTAAAGACAAATATTGTCTGATAAATTCATTAAGATTGCAGACTGTGCCATGTTAGAACCAATCATCCCAGCAGCACCAATGATAGTTAGTTTTTCTGATGTAAGTTTTTGCATATTATGTGTATTTTATAGTCTTATAAATTTACAAAATATGTCATAGACCACACCGTTAAAAAACGTTATATTACGCTTTTAATTATAGATCAAGACAGACCTCATAATTCTTTAAACTTTTACTACCTTATCGAATCTATTATCTAAACAAACACTTACATCTGTAGTCACAAATTTGCCTTTATAAAACAAGCTAAATATAGTTGCTGGAGTTGGTGCATTCTGTGCAGCATTCATGGTTTCTAATTTTATTATTTTCAGTGGAATATTACGTGCTTTCGCAGTCTCCACTAAAGATTCTTGAACGCAGCCTTCTGTGAAAGGACAACGATTTGAGTAGTAAGCGACCAATCCTTCCTTTTCTTCACACTCACCACTTTTTACTGATTCCTTAAACTGAGGATTATGACTCTTCTCGTCAAACTTTAAGGCTAATAGACTAAAACCGTAAGGTAAAACATCTACACTTTTAAACCCTTGCCGAAGCAACCATTTAGTATCACTCATAAAATGGAATTTCTTTGTACCCACAACAGTTATCAGTCCTTTTTTATTCTGTTGTTTTGCATCATCTATAGCCGACTGAAGTAGAGCCTTTCCATAGCCTTTTCCTTTATATTGCCCCGATACCCAAAAACAGTTTATCACCAAATAATTATCAGCATCCACAGGAAGCCATGCTTTCTCAGCCTCTACATATTCTATAAACACTTTAGCTAGTGCATCAAGTCGTCGAAAGACATAGCCATTTTCAAACTCTTTCTTCAACCATTCTTTTTTCAACTCATATCCTGCTGCAGCATCCTTTGAGCTAAATGCACAGCAGATATGTTCGGTATCGATATTCGTTTTATCAAGTATTATAAACTGATTTTCCATAGTATCTTTTCTTTTGACCATTTATTATCTGATAAGTAAAAGTAACTTTTAAATATACCTTTTTAAATAATAATCCTTAAATTTATAAGTGGAATAAAATAGTAATTATGGAAACTTTTAATGAAATAATCAGTGGAGACAAACCTGTATTGGTTGACTTTTACGCAACATGGTGTGCTCCTTGCAAGGCAATGACTCCAATTATAGATAACATTGCAAGTGAGATAGATGGTAAGGCAAGAATATTAAAAATAGACATAGACAAAAATCAATCTGCAGCAGCAAACTACAAAGTACAAGCTGTACCTACTTTTATTATTTTCAATAAGGGAGAAATTGTATGGCGTCATGCCGGAGCAATAGATAAAGCTACTCTCTTACAACAATTAAGATATTTCATTAGCAAATGAATAGAAAAATACAGATTAAATATAGTTTAGTTCGCTCAAAAGCAGATAAAATACAAATGTTTATTTTTAAAGTCCCTTAATCCTCAGTTTCTCCTTATATTTGATCCTTCAATAACTTATTCACAATATCATGAGGAAATTATTAACATTTGCAATTTTATCTTTTCTGTCCATCGCCACTTTCGCACAAGAAAAGCCTTTATGGTTAAGATATCCGGTAATATCTCCCGATGGTTCAGAAATAGCTTTCTCCTATAAAGGGGATATTTTTAAGGTTCCAACAACAGGAGGAAAAGCAACACAACTAACATCGAATCCAGCTCACGACAGCTATCCTATATGGTCTCCCGATGGCAAAAGTATTGCTTTTGCTTCAAACCGGGAAGGTAGCTTTGATGTATATATTATACCTTCTAGCGGAGGAGCACCCAAAAGACTAACAACAAATTCGAGTGGTGAAATCCCGGTTGTTTTTAAAGATAATACTCATATCCTTTATTCTGCAAACATTATGCAGGATTATCTTGACAGCCAGTTCCCGTCAGGATTATTTCCTCAAGTATATGAAATAAATATAGAAGATGGACGCCCTACCCTATACTCATCTCTCACTATGGAAAACATATCAATAGATCGTAGTGGAAAAAAACTCTTATATCACGATAAAAAAGGATATGAAGATCCTTGGAGAAAACATCATCAATCGTCTATAACCAGAGACATCTGGCTATATGATACGACTGACAAGAATGATGGATATAAAAAACTGACTTCGTTTCGTGGAGAAGACAGAAATCCGGTATGGACTACAGACAACAAAGGTTTCTATTACTTAAGTGAAAAAGATGGATCGTTCAATGTTTATAAGAGAGATCTGGATATTGATAATAGTAAGCAACTGACCAACTTCAAAAATCATCCGGTACGTTTTCTCAGCAGTAGTAATAATGGCCTTTTATGTTTTTCGTATGATGGGGAAATTTATACTATGGCTAACGAAATTTCACCTAAAAAAGTCGATATAGAGATTATAGCAGACAATATTGAAGCCGAAAAGAAAAGAATAAACTTTACAAGTGGAGCTGGTGAGATGTCCGTTTCTAAAAATGGGAAAGATGTGGTATTTATTATTCGTGGCGATGTATTTGTTGCTTCAGTAGAATATGGAACCACCCGTAGAATAACAAACACTCCAGAACAAGAACGTAGTGTATCTTTCAGTCCCGATGGCAGAAGTATATTGTATACTTCGGAACGCAATGGTATATGGAATATATATCAAACTTCGCTAGTCAGAGAAGATGATAAATCTTTTATATACGCTCATGAGTTCAAAGAAGAACAATTGACAGACTCAAAAATCCCATCATTTCAACCTATATTTTCTCCTGATGGTAAAGAAGTCGCTTATTTAGAGGATAGAACTACGTTAAAAGTGTTAAACCTAAAAAGTAAGAACATACGTACTGTACTAGATGGTAAATTCAATTATTCTTATGCTGATGGTGATCAATGGTTTCAATGGTCTCCGGATAGTAAATGGCTAGTAACTAAATACATCGGAATAGGTGGTTGGAACAATGTCGACGTCGCTCTAATAAAAGCTGATGGTAGTGGAGAAGTAACAAATCTGACAGAGAGTGGTTACTCCGATTCTGGTGCTAGATTTGTACAAGACGGGAAAGCTATGTTATGGTTTTCGGACAGAGCTGGTTATCGCAGTCATGGAAGTTGGGGTTCATATTCAGATGCATATCTAATGTTTTTCGACCGTGAGGCTTATGATAAATTCAACATGAACAAAGAAGAAGCCGCTTTGTATGAAGAAATAGAGAAAGACAAAAAGAACAAAGAAGAAGACAAAAAGAAGGAAGAGGATAAAGAAAAAAAGGATAAGAAAGGTGACAAAAAAGACGATAAAAAAGAAATAGAGCCTCTTAAATTTGACTTAGAGAACAGAAAAGACCTGATTGTCCGCCTAACACCAAACTCATCTTCACTAGCTGATGCTTATTTAAATAAAAAAGGAGATAAGCTATATTATCTAACACGTTTCGAAAAAGGCTATGACCTTTGGTTATATGATATCAAAGAAAAATCTTCAAAGATATTAGCTAAAAATGCAGGTGCTAGTAGAATTCAGACTGATAGTTTAGAAAAAAACATTCTTCTATTAAGTGGTGGTCAAATTAAGAAAATCGATATGACTAGTGGAGCTGTGAAACCAATCAGCATTAAAGCTGAATTTGATTATCAGCCTGCAAAAGAGAGAGAATATATTTATGAACACGTATGGAAGCAAGTGAATGACAAATTCTATGTAACTGATCTACATGGTATAGACTGGGCTATGTATCACAGAGAATATGCTCGTTTTCTTCCTCATATAAACAACAACTTTGATTTTGTCGAAATGCTTTCAGAGCTATTAGGTGAACTAAATGGATCGCATACCGGAGCCAGATATGGCACTTCTGGATCTTCTACACCTACTGCCTATCTAGGAGCATTTTATGATGAATCTTATCAAGGAGATGGCCTGAAAATTAAAGAGATATTGAAACTAGGCCCTCTTACAACAGCAGGTTCTACAATCAAAGAGGGAAGTATTATTACAAAAATAGATGGAGAGAAGATAGAAAAAGGAAAAGATTATTTTCCTCTGTTAGCCGGAAAATCAAACAAAAAAGTATTGCTCACCTTTAAAGCATCAGAGTCTGCAAAAGAAGAAGAGTTATGGGTGAAAGCCATATCTATGGGACAGCAAAATGAACTATTATACAAACGCTGGGTAGAACAAAAACGAGCTTTGGTCGACAAACTATCGAATGGTCGTATAGGCTATGTACATGTAAGAGGAATGGACAGTAATAGCTTCCGTGAAGTATATGCTGAATTATTAGGTCGTTGCAGAAATAAAGATGCAGTTGTTGTAGATACCCGCCACAATGGAGGAGGTTGGTTACACGATGACCTGGCTACATTATTAAGCGGGAAAGAATACCAACGTTTTGAACCAAGAGGTCAATATATAGGAAGTGATCCTTACAATAAGTGGCTGAAACCATCAATAGTTCTCACCTGCGAAAACAACTACTCGAATGCACATGGCTTCCCTTGGTTATACAAAGAATTAGGAATTGGGAAGCTGGTAGGGACACCCGTTCCCGGTACTATGACTGCTGTATGGTGGGAGTCTCAGATAGATCCTAGTATTGTATTTGGAATTCCTCAGGTTGCAGTAAAAGATATGAGAGGAAACTATCTAGAAAATCAAGAATTATTCCCTGATATAGAAATATACAACACCCCTAAATCTATGTTGGAAGGAAAAGACTTGCAATTGGAAAAAGCTGTCGAGGTTTTGATGAAGAAATAAAATAATCAAAAGAAGAGGTCTACTAAAGTAAAATAGAGGTATCTTACACAGACACCTCTATTTCTTCAAACAATCTTTATTTATACCTATTACTTAAGGTATTCTGCTAATGCAGCTCTTGCTTCGATCAACATACATGCACTTGCCTGCGCTGTTAATTGAGACTCGCCTACCGGAATTTCATTCCATGCTGGACCAAACAGATAAACTTCAGTGAAGCATCCTTTTGTCCATACAGAAGTTGCATTATTTTTCAAGAAAGAGATAAACTTAGTCTTATATGCTTCGTTTAAGTTTTCCTCTTGTATTAATTTATAGAAATATCTGATAAATATACCTTTGAAAAGGGCATTATCTCCTGTTCCTTCATTACGTAGAATATTGTTGCTAGTATCTATCAATTTAGATATAGTAAAATTACTAGCTTTTTGAGCATCATTTAGATAAGCCTCATCACCAGTTATTTTGTACAACTCTACTGCAGCTCCTACAAATGTACCTTGATTATAAGTAAGATTAACATCATTTATCGCATCCGTACGTCCATCTATATTATCATAGATAGCACCAGTACCTCTTTCAAACAACATATTCTTTTCCCACTCATAAATTTTCAAAGCCCACTCTTTATAAGCTTCATCTTTTGTTATATTATAAAGTCTTGCTGCCATAATACTAGCCGGTCCGTTCGAACATGCATTTTTGCTATATGGCTCACTCTTTCTCCAGGCAACACCACCACCAGCATATTCCTCATTCCAACCTTTAGCAATATCAGCCCATACTTCTTTTGCTGCTGTCAGATATTTTTCGTCATTTGTTGCATTATAGAGACGTAAGAAAGTTAAGCCATTCCATTCCATATCGTCATAGAACTCATTAAAATAGCTTCCTCCATTTTTCACTTTGATACCGGCAAACCACTTGTCAAAATAGGCACTATATTTACTGTCTTTTGTACGTTCAAAAGCATCAACCAATACATCCATAGCATGCGCATTTGGCCAGTATTGGAATCCTTCATCATAACCATTGCTGCCATAGTTAAAGTATCCGGCTTCATTCCAAAAATCTTTTATAAGAGCATCTGTTGCAAGGTTGGCTGCTTCATCCCAGTTTGTTTCTTGTCCTTCATCGTATATATATACATCTTCGTAATTGTCACAAGAGAAGAGACATATACTCAATATAGTTAATAATAATATTTTTCTCATAAAACTATAGTTTATTGCAGCTATCCAGATATTCAAATATCTGAATAGCTGCATTTAATTAAAATTTAACTTCGTGACGATATTGGCTATTTCCTTGTAGATAGATTGTAATAGTAGTTTCTTTACCATCTACCTCAGCCACAAATTTCCATTTATTATCCCATTGTGATACAGTAGGAGCTAATTTCATAAAGAAGTAGTCTTCTGTTCCTGTAGGACGGCTGTCCAAGCCCGAAATTGTTGGACCCCATTGCACTGTTTGAGCTTTTCCTGAGCCATCGATAGTTTCCATTTGGAATTTGTAACGTTCGTCTCTACCCCAGCTTTCTTGTTTAAAGGTTACTTTACCTTTACCTTCCCAAACACCTTTACCTTTATAAGATAGATCCCATAAAACTTTATTGTCTGGGCTGAAGAATAATCCCATAGAAGTGATCTCTGTACAAGAGATAGTTGCCACATTAAAGTCTAAGTTAACTCTATAAACGCCTGTTTTCTTAGGAGTAATAGCACCTTCTGTTCCAGCTTCTGCTTCAAGTAATCTAACTCCATTTTCGGAATAGAATATTCTTGCATTATCAGCTTTTCTATCAATAAAATAGTATGTTTTTCCTGCTTCTAATTTTGTATATACTTCAAACTCTCCTGCTGCTGCTAACTTAAGAGGTAGAGCTTCGCCCAAGTTAGTTCCTGTTTCTGTAGCTTCTCCTGTAATGAATACTTCATCCGGAATTTCAGCAAAACCTTCTAGCGTAGTAACTGTTAATGAACGTTTTTCTTCAGCCATCATTTGATTAAGACCTCTTGAAGAGACAACTGTCCAAATCAATTCTCCAGTTTCACCTATTCCTATTCCTGCTTTTGTAGCAATAGAATTTAATGTTTTATGCGAAATAGTTGCAGCATTTACATAACCTCCATTATCTGCCACTACTCTGTATACCGGATTAGAAAAATCGCCTCCAGCTTTATCAAAAATCACTTCATAAAGAGCAGAACCACTATCTTCTACTTTCACTGCTTCCCATTCGAAATAGAGAGAAGCTGTTGCAGAACTAATAAGTTTTACACTTCTGTTATCTGATGGCTCATATAATTTTTTTACTGCTGTTACTTGAGCATCCGAATAGTTCATATCGTCAGTTCCACACGAAACCAAACTCAATGAAACAATAAGAATAAGGCTTAAAAATTTATATATTGTTTTCATAATTCATTTACTTGTTTTTATTAGTATAAAATATATTAGTTAGCGTAACCCGGATTGTTTGGCTTCAAATTCGGATTTAAGTCAATTTGAGATTGAGGAACAGCCCACAGGTAGTCTCTGTCATTAAACTGTCTCTTATCAAGACGTATGTGAGATGTATTATTATTAGCAAACTTAGCCCCATAAACATATCCGTCTAGGTACTCTTTTCCTGCTTTCCAACGAACTATATCATAATATCTCAATCCTTCCAAAGCTAGTTCGCTTCTTCTTTCGTTACGAATCAATTTCCTCATTGCATCTGGAGAAAGTGTTGGATATTGCAATGCTTTAGAAGCTGTAAATCCGGCTCTTTCTCTGATAGGTTTAATTGTTTGATCCCAAACTGTTTTATTAAACTCTCCTTTTTCAAACTTAGCCTCTGCATACATTAATAGGATGTCTGCATAACGGAACATTATTATATTCAATCCTGCTCCAAAAGTAGAGGTAGCATCCATATCATAGTATTTTTTACAATAGTATCCTGTCGATGTAGAGTTAGAGCTTGCACTTACATACTCATCTACATTAGTTTCGCCCTCAGGAGTAGATTTCGGTTGAATATATACGACCTTGTCTTTACCATCAAAATGAGTCCATGTACCTCCGTGATATACAACTGTTGCTGCCATACGAGGATCACGATCTTTGTAAGGACTTTGAACTGAAGCAGGATTGTAAGTTGAGCCGTCTAACATTATATAATTATCGATAAGACTTTGAAGTGGAGCAAGGGCATTTAAACGTGCACCTGCTGACAGTGGAGCCATGTCGTAAAATTTACTCCATGTTTTTAAGGATGGTACATATCCATAATCCAGAATCACTTCTTTATTATATTCATTCTTAGCTAAAAATAATCCAGCATAGTCTTCAAACAATCCATAAGATCCAAACTCAGATGAATTGTTCATGATATTTTCACAATAAGTGATAACCTTATCCCAATTTCCTTCATATAAATAAGCTCTGGCTTGTAATGCGGAAGCCGCCGCTTTAGTTATACGCCCATTATCATCAGCTGAAAGCTTCGATTTATTAGGAAGGATGTTCATGATTTCATCTAATTCTGCATGAATGAATGATAAAATCTCAGCCTTAGGCGTTCTAGAGATTGTTTTAGACTCTTCTAATGTTATATCCTTTGTAAAGAATGGAACATCGCCATAGAAATTCACCAATCGGAAATATAAGAAAGCCCTGATAAAACGAATCTCGGCTTTTCTTTGCTCTCTTAAGCTTTCATCCATGTCAGGAACAAGATCTACAAATTCTAAAAAGATATGACTAGTCTTAATTCCTTCATAAGCCCATTTCCATTCGCTTGCAAATATACCTAAAGAAGGTTCTGCTGTACCATTTCGTATAGTTCTCTGAGCTGTATTAGATCTTCCTTCGAATACATTGTCACTCAGAGCTTCGTCGTTCCACATTTTATCTGCCGAATACATTTGGTTATAAGCCATGTTTACAATTTGCTCGGCATTGCTTACAGATTGCCAGAATGTAGCATCTGTATATTCATTTGTTGGTACTGGATCCATATCATTACAGCTATGCAATAATAAGGATGCTACACAACATAATAGAATACTCTTTATATTTATTTTTTTCATATTAACTACTTTCTTTTAGAATTGAATTTCAAGTCCTAAACCATAATATTTTAACATTGGATAATTTCTTGCACTGTTGGCATTACCCGACATATTAGAGTTAAACTCAGAGCTTTCCGGATCAACAAAAGAGTTTTTACTTAATGTGAATAGATTTTCTGCATTTACATAAAAATGAACTCTTTCCATACCTACTTTTTTGGTTATAGTAGATGGCAATGTATAACCTACTTGAATATTTCTCAAACGAAGATATTTCCCATCGAACAGGTATAGATCAGAACTCTTTTGATAATTATTCTGAGTAGAGGTAGCTCCAGCAGCTGTTAATCTTGGCCAAGTTGAGTTGGTGTTGGTAGGAGTCCAATAGTCTAATTGATGTTTATAGATTACATAAGAATAATTTTCGTGAAAAGGTTCAACTAATTCTCCTCGAATCATCATATCTCTCTTCCCTACACCTTGCCAAAACATTCCGAAAGTGAAACCTTTATATTCTACATCATAGTTGAATGCAAAAGTGTACCTAGGGAAAGCATTTCCTAACACATAACGGTCCTTTGAATCAATTACTCCATCTCCATTTCTATCAATATATTTAATGTCTCCTGGTTTTAAATCAGATGCAGATGTACCTACTGGCAGAGCCGATGTTTCAATTTCTTCTACACTTTGGAAATATCCTTCTTTTTTAAAACCATAATATACATTAAGAGGTAAACCTACTCTAATTATTTTACTAATATTATCACTTGTAGAAATCTGTTCATTTCCAATAAACTTAGTTACTTTGTTCCAACTATCTCCAACATTCAGCATAAAATTATGTTTGAAAGCTCCTGTCTTGAGATAATAATTAGCTGTAATTTCCCAACCTTGATTTCTCATTTCTACTGCATTAGCATCACTCAATTCTGTTCCAAATGCAGTTGGCGTTTCCGGTTTAATAAGGATATCTTTTGTTGTTTTATAGAAATAATCTAAATTAACAGTTAATGCATTCTTTAAAAATGCAGCATCTAGACCAATATTTAGCACATGAGATGATTCCCATTTCAAGTCTTTATTTCCATAAGTAAATCCTGCTCCAGAAACACCTTTATTATTAAATCCGTAGGCATTAGTCGCAACAGAATATCTTGTCAGATATTGATACGGTGCAATCCCCTGATTTCCAAGAACGCCATAAGATCCTCTGACTTTCAAGTCTCCAATATTATTCCTGTATTTTTCCATAAAAGATTCTTCTGACATACGCCAACCTAATGATGCAGAAGGATAGAAAGCCCATCTATTCTCTTTAGGAAACACTGAAGATCCATCATATCTGAAACTAAACTCAGCATAATACTTATCTGCAAAATCATAACCTGCACGTCCGAGAATCGAAGTCAAACTTCTTTCTTCTGTTCCTTGAGGCGACACTCTGCTTCCATTTTCATCAATTTCTGTATCTGTAGTAGGAGTGCCTAAAATAGGATCTGTATATTTAAGTTTAATTTCATTATTTCTACTAGTCTTTGACTCATTTGTTGCGCCTATTAATCCATATACTCGATGATTACCAAAGCTTTTATTATAATCCAATAATAACTGATAATTTAGTAGGTATGCCTTATAATTATAGTCTTCTGTATTTCTTTCTGCATTTACATAAACTAAAGGTTTTATAGCATCTGCATTTGCATATAAAGGGACTTGTTTTCTTCTAATAAAACGATGATCCGAATAAATATCAGCCCCAACGACTCCACGTAATGTCAAGCCATCAAGTATTTTAAAGTCTACATTTAAATTAACATTAACATAGTCATTATCGTGCTTGGTATAACCTCCATCTCTCAACTCTCCTAATGGATTTTGATCTGTAATAACATCATTAACTAGATATTTTCCATTATCAGCCTGCATCTTATAATAATAGTAAGGAGGAATACGAGTAGAGTTAATAATAGCACTTCCTGCAGTGCTTGAAGTATTATTATTTCTCGTATATGCTAAAATAGAAGAAAATTTAAATCTACCGTACTCTGTAGTAATATTAGATCTCAAGTTGTATCTTGTTATTCCATAATTTCCAACAAAGTTACTTTCTTGATCAAAAAATGCTCCAGAAAACATATAAGTAGTATTATTACTACCTCCAGATACATTGATATTATAATTTTGTTGAACTGCTGTTTCTAATATTTGATGTATATGCCATGATTCTTCGCTTCTATGATTGTATAAGTCCCTAATTTGTTCTGGTGTAAACTGAGGGTTAGAGCCTACATTCGTTAAAGCTAGATTCTTCAAGGTTGCATTTTGATATCCATCAACAGCCTCAAAAAGGACATTCGGGTCTTGAAGTCCAACTTGCGTATTTACACGAACAGTTGGTCCTTGATTTTTCTGTCCTTTCTTTGTAGTAACAAGAATTACCCCATTAGCTGACCTTGATCCATAAATTGCAGCAGTACCTGCATCTTTCAATACTGATACATTTTCTATATCAGAAGGATTGAGTTTATTTAAACTACTAAACTCAGTAACTAATCCATCAATAACTAAAAGAGGCTCATTTTTGTTCATTGTAGAGATTCCTCGAATATTGACATTTATATCATTTGAGTTTGGATCCATGCTACGTTGTTGTATCATTAAACTAGGAGATGCACCTTGCAAAGCCTGAGACACATTAGCTACAGGACGTTTTTCTATCGCCTGAGATCTAATTTGGTCTACTGCACCAACTGCTTTTTTACGAGTTGTTGTACCATAACCAATCACAATAACTTCATCCAGTAACTCTGTTTTTTCATTTAGAATTACATTGATTTCTGTCGACGCTCCAACCTGAACTTCATATTTTTCAAATCCAATATAAGTAATTTCTAGAACATCACTTGGCGAACAAGATATAGTAAACTTTCCGTCTATATCCGTCATTGTTCTGTTAGTGGAACCTTTTACTGCCACACTTACTCCTATTAATGGTTCTCCGCTAGGATCAGTCACTACACCTGTGACTTCTTTATTAACAGGGGCTTGATGGAGATTCCCAAGATTTCTTTCTGCTTTTGCAGTTGCCAGATTTGCACCTCCTAATAGAAGGAAGCATAATATCAAGCTGGCAAAAACTGTCTTGTGCTTTTCTCTAATCATACCATAAATTAATTTTAATGTTATTTGTTTTATTAAATGTTTCTTATAGCCTATTTATGAGACTAATTCGGTTTAATGATTTTTACATGGTTTTTCTTTTTATCTGATATTCATTCTTTTGTTATAACTTCTATATTTTCACCTTTTAATATTTGATCGTGAGAAATGAAGAAACCATTTAAAGGTTTCCCGTCATAAAGTATCTTATCTAACTTTCTACTATTATTAGTTTTAACTACTCTAAACTCTTTATCATTAAGCCTTAGAGTAACAGTGTCAAATAGAGGGACACTTACTAAATATTCAGGATCAGCCGGAGAGAATGTATATAGACCTATAGCATTGAGTACATACCATGATGACATTTCGCCTGCGTCATCCATTCCACATAAAGCCAAGTCATATTTACCCATTCCATAAAAATGATTCATACAACTATCTAGCATTACCTGTGATTTCTCTGGTTTATCTATAAAATAATAAAGGTGTGGAAAGTTATGATCTGGTTGATTTCCATGGCAATATTGACCTATAAAGCCTGACATATTATGAGCTTCATATCCCCTCCAAGGAATAGTAAAAAGAGAATCTAATTTCGATTCAAAATTTTCTTTTGACCCAAAGAGTTCTATCAAACCTTGAGGATCATGAGGAGCAAAGAATGTAGATTGCCAAGCATTAGCCTCACGATACATATATTCGTAAAATGGAACTTGTGGGTCAAAGTCTTTTATCCATTCGCCATTCTCTAATTTTCCTCTCATATGTCCAGTCGAAGGGTCAAATACATTTTTATAATTTGATGTTCGTTTCATCAACTTCTCATAATTTGTATTATCTCCCAATTCTTTTGCGAGAAGAGCTACAGCATAATCATCGTAGGCATACTCTTGAGTCTTAGTTACTGCAGCATTTGCAACTGTTTCTAATTTAGGATTTTTCAGATCTTGCTCAGGTACATAGCCAAGTTCAATATATTTAAGAATATGAGGTCTGCTTGGATTTTCCTCCATTGCATTTTTCAAGATCAATTTATAGGCTTTTTGTACATCAAAATCACGTAATCCTCTTAAATAAGATCCAGTAATGAAAGTTGAAGCATGATCGCCGTGGAAGAAAGTAGGCATAAATCCTTTTTTCTCTCCTTTATCTACCAATGAGTTGATAACATCAGTAGCTACCTTTGGAGACAACATTCCTAGTAGAATCAATTTGTTACGATAGTCATCCCAAAACGAAGGATTTGTATAATAATGAAACCCGTTGTTTACATTCTTACCATTAATATCAGTGTATTCTTGATCTACATCGCTTCGCAAAGCCGGCCATAAGAAAGAACGATAAAGAGAAGAATAGAAAATCTTTTGTTGTTTTTCGGTCCCTCCTGATATTTTTATTTTACTAAGCAAAGCCTCCCATGTATCACTAGCATCTTGTCTTACTTGATCAAATGATTTTTCAGAAATCTCTTTTTCATAGTTTTCTTTCGCCTTATCAACACTTACAAAAGAGAAACCTATCTTCAATTCTAAAGGCGTATTATTCTGATTTTCAAAAGAGAGTTCAGACAACACTTTCTCCCCATTATTGATAGAATCCAGTTTTGAAATCTTATGATTTGAAGTTGCATAAAAATATAATTTCTCGCTATTCTGTTGATAACCGGCAAAAGTATTGTCATCTATTTTATCAATTTTATAATCTATAACTCTTTCGTTCGAAGAGCTAATATCAACAAGTAATTTCTTTGCGTTAGATTCTCCATCATATGTATATCTATGGAAAGCACATCTTAATGTAGATGTTAATTCTGCATTTATAGCATATTTTTCTAAATAGACTTGATAGTAACCAGGAGAAGCAGACTCATTACTATGATTGAATGGAGAATAGTACTCTTTGTGATTAATCTTACCAGACACTGGAAGTATAGGTAAATGGCACAGATTCCAATGTCCTTTATTAGTATGAGAAAAGCCATATATAATTGAATCTTCATATTGATAACCAGCTCCACTTCTAAACTCAGTCATTGGACTCACCTGCACCATAGCGTTAGGTAATGATGTTCCGGGGAAAACTTCAGCACCCCAAGTACGACGAGTAGGTGTATAGCCCAGATCGACACTATCCCATAAAGTGGCTGTCCCTAAAAATGGATTAACATAATCAACTAATCTTCCCGCAATAGCATCCGAATTATCGGTTGTAGATACAGAACAACTAGAGATTAGCATTATAGAGGCTAGAATTCCCCATAGAATGTTTCTTTTCATGATCGTATGTTTTTTAGATTTAATGATTAAATTTTAGTTATAATCTTTTGTCATGTATATCTCCCACATAATATAACTGTCTCCCCAAAAATCCTTACAGATTAATACTTCTTATAAAATAAGATTCTAAACAATAAAAGTTAGACTTCTTTTTTATCACAAAACAACTCCCTTTTATGAAGAGCTAGCAAATGTATCATTCTAAGAAATATGATACCACAGCCAACAAATAGTTGTTATCACAGTGGCGGGAATATTTAATTCTTTGGCACATTTATTAACCAGAACAATAGCTACGAGCCCCCTGCATTAAGAACTAATATTCATTATCTTTGTCATGGAAAATCAATAAATAAATAATCAATATGACAAGATTATTAAAATTCGTTCTAATACTCTCCTCTTTTATTTGCCTTACTCCTGTGCCTGTAAAAGCTTATAACATTAGACAATTATCCAATAAAGATGGATTATCGAACAGCGCCATACTTTCTATATCTCAAGACCGAGATGGATTAATTTGGATTGGTTCATGTGATGGATTAAATTTTTATGATGGCTCAAAAATTAAGGTATTTGGAAACAATTCATATCAAGAGGGTTTATCCGGCAACTTTATAGAAGGAATATTTGAAGGAGAAAAAGATGAATTTTGGATTTATACTAATTATGGGTTAGATAAGATAAATAAAAGAACAAATAAGGTCTCTCACTTCAGAGAATTTAAAGGGAATTACCTAGTGAAAATGTCAACGAATAAAGACATTTTTGTTTTTAGAGAGGATAATAAAATAGCATTTTATAATAAAAAGACTTCTCAGTTTGAGAACATACATATAGATAATCTATCCTTCAGCGAAACTCTGAACTATACAATTGATAAGAATGAAAATATCTGGCTATTTCTGAAAGACCAAAAACCGCGTGTCTATAAACTAAATAAAGACTCGAACGGGAAAATATATGTAGTATCAAAAGGAGAAATAAGTTTTCCAGCTAAAGTTTCACATTGTTCTTTTGTTGGTAACAAAGCTTATATCGTAGATGAAGATTGGACTTTGTGGGAGTATGATTTAGAAACAAGAAATAGTAAGAAAATAAAATCAAACAACATCAAAGAACAGCTTAAAAATAGAGGAGACATATCCTCTATTATAAAATTTAAGGATGATTATTTCGTAGCATTTAAATCAAATGGACTAATACGTATTGATAAGGGGCTGAATATCCACGATCTTGACATAAAAGTGGGTGTATTCTGTCTCACTCTAGATCGTTTCCAAGATATACTATGGATAGGAACGGACGGACAGGGCGTTTATATATATACAGAAGACTCATATTCTATAAAAAATACTCTTTTCGACGAACTTAACTTTGACGTAAACAAGCCTGTTAGAGCCATTTATCTAGATAAAGAAAAAAACCTATGGGTGGGAACGAAAGGAGATGGTATATTAAAGTTCAATGATTATTCTTTCAATAAAAAAAACACTAAAAACACATTCCTATATACTTCTGACAATAGTGAACTGATCAACAATTCTGTTTATTGCTTTGGAAAAAGCCATAAAGGTATTTTATGGATTGGTACCGAAGAAGGTCTTAATTATTATTCATTCAGAGAAAATAAGATTAAGAAATTCAAACAACCCCACAATATTAATTCAATAAAGTACATCCATAGTATTGAACAAACCACAGATTCTACCTTATGGTTATCATCTGTTGGTTTAGGTTTCTTCGAAGTTAAAATAAAGTGGGTAGGAGATGAGCCCATTCTTTCTAAGATAAAAGATTTTTCTTTTCATAATGGTAATTTTTCCTCCAATTACTTTTTCTCTTCTTTTAACGAATCAGATTCAATTATTTGGTTCGGAAATAGAGGATTTGGTGCTTACAAAGTGAATAAAACTGATTATTCTATTAATAATATAGAATTCAGTCAAAAAGGCCAAAATCAAATGCTAAATGATATTTTTGCTATTAATAAAGACAAAAAGAACAATATTTGGTTAGGGACTAGCGATGGTCTCATTAAACTTTTCCCTGATAATAATCATATTATTTATAATAAATCGAACATGGAAATGCCCAGCTCTGCTATACATTCTATTTTGGGAGGAGCTTTACCTGACGAGAATGTTTTGTGGATAAGTACTAATAATGGCATTATAAGATTTGATGTGGAAAATGAAACACTAAGAAGTTTTAATAGTTTCAACGGACTGAATATTACAGAATTTAGTGATGGAGCTGCATATAAAGATCAAGAAACTGGTGAGCTTATTTTTGGAGGGGTCAATGGCTTTGTCTCTATACTGGAAACAAATATCAACAATAAGGAATTTTACCCTACTATACAGTTTGAAAGTTTATCTATATTCGGAAAGGAATATAATATTTATAATTATTTGACAGAAGGGTCTAATGATTCAAGCACTCCTACTTTGACATTAGATTATACCCAGAATTTTTTCTCTTTGTCATTCGTTGCCCACGACTACATAGATGCAAACAATTATGACTTCTATTATCAAATAGTTGAATCTGGAGACCAATGGGTTGAAATAGGAAATACCCGTACCATATCTTTCACCAATATGACTCCCAAAACATATACTCTATCGATAAAATACAAAAATAGAGTAACGAATATAGAGAGTCCGATACAACAGATTACCATTATTATAACTCCTCCTTGGTATATGACGACTGTAGCTTATATCTTTTATTTGGCTATTTTATTATTATGTCTCATTTACGGACTAAGACTCTATGATTCAAAATTAGAAAGAAAGAGAAAAATAGCCTTAGAGAAAATAGAACAAGAACATAAAGAAGATATATATGAATCTAAGCTCAGTTTCTTTACGAATGTCACCTATGAATTAAGTACTCCTTTAACGCTTATTTACGGATCAAGTAAAAGACTTCTATCCTATTCAGGGACTGACAAGTTTATAAAAAAATATACTCAGTTGATACAACACAATGCAGAGCAACTAAACAACCTCATTCTAGAATTAATAGAACTAAGAAAAATAGAATCTGGAAATAGGTTACCCATTATTAAACCTCTTGATATAAGTAATGCATGCTCAACGATAGCTGATTCATTCAATGAGTTAGCTGAAACTAAATCAATTCTATTTACAAAGAATATCCAAGAATCGATAGAATGGAATACAGATAAAAGATTTTTAGCTACAATTACGAGTAACCTTCTGTCTAATGCATTTGAATATGTAGAAGAGCATGGGGAAGTTGATTTATTCATTTTTACTCATCAAAACGCTTTGATTATAAAAGTTTCAAATACAGGAGAAGGTATTAATCAAGGAACTTTAAGTCGAGTTTTGAATAAATACGAGATTCTCGAAAACATAGATAAAAGAGATCCTAGTATTAAATTTTCTAAAACAGGATTAGGATTAGCCATTTCTCGTAATATGGCAGAATTGCTTCAAGGAGATATTTCTGTTGAAAGTCACTCCAGCGATCGAATTGACTTTATTGTATCACTCCCTATTTTAGAGCCTTCTGAAGAAAGTATTACTACAGATTTATCCGAAGAAAATAAGATAAAACCTTCAAATAACTATCAGATGGAAACTCCAAGGTTCCCAATTATTAAATCGCGTCAGACTATTTTTGTAGTCATTTCTGACCTTCAATTACTATGGTTCATCTGCGATCTTTTTTCAGATAGCTTCAATGTGATACCGATTAATAAGATATCAAATCTAAAAGATCAGCTTTCAGAAAATCATCCGGATGTGATTATTTTTGATACAATTGCAGACTCTTCAATAGTCCTTCAAAATACTAGAGAGATCAAAGCAGATGTGCAGACATCTCATATTCCAGTTGTCATATTATCATCAAATCATGACTCAGAGAAGCAGGTAGAGGCCATAGAAGCAGGTGCTGAGATCTACTTGACTAAGCCATTTAATATTGATTACCTGAAAGCTTCTATAAATCGTCTACTTAACAAAAAGGAGGAATTGAAAGAATATTATTCTTCATCTTATAGTTCTTATGAGTTAAGTGAAGGAAAATTGATACATAAAGAACAGAAGAAATTGATAAGTGAAGTGCTTAACATTATCAATAAGAACCTAACCAATAAAGATCTCACTGCTGCTTTTATTGCAAAACAAATGAACATGAGTTCTCGAACACTATACAGAAAACTGAATGAAATAGAAAATATAAGTTTAGCTGACATGATTCGAGATTGTAGGGTATTTCAGGCAGAACAGTTACTATTAAAATCTAAAATGACCATAGAAGAAATAATATATAAGTCTGGTTTTTCTAACACTGTTAGTTTTTATAATGCATTCAAGGGTAAACATGGATGCACTCCAAAAGAATTTAGACAAAAGAATGATCCTAATTTATAGTCTATAAACTGAAGCTTATTGCTCTGTTTCAACTAAAACTGTTATATTTGCAACATATCAATTTCCACTTTTTATAGACTCGATGCAGAAAATAATATCATACCCCCTTTCGGCAATTTATTACATCCTTCTAGGAAGTACATTAGCCATCTTCCACCCTATTCAGTGGATATGCCTTAATTTATTTGGATACACCGCACATAAAAAAAGTGTCGATGTCCTATGCTTTTTCTTAACATTAAACACTTATGTTTTAGGTACAAGATATAAGGTTCGCAACCTTGATAAATTACCAGAAAACGTCCCTTTGATTATTGCTGCAAATCATCAGAGTTTCTATGATATTACTGCAATTTCTTGGTTTTTGAGAAAAGTACATATCAAATTTATAAGTAAGATTGAATTAGGTAAAGGAATTCCAAGCATATCTTACAATCTAAACCATGGAGGTTCTGTTCTTATCAATAGAAAAGACCCTAAGCAGTCTCTTACTGAGATCAGAAAAATAGCCGAATATATTGAAAAGAATAAACGCACCGCAGTTATCTTTCCGGAAGGAACAAGAAGCAAAGATGGAGCACCAAAGCCTTTTGCTGAAAGCGGCTTAAAAATTTTATGTAAATATGCTCCTTCTGCATATATGGTACCTGTGACTATAAACAATTCGTGGAAAATGACAAGATGGGGTTCTTTTCCTCTTGGAATAGGTAATAAGATAGAACTGATAGTTCATGATCCTATTGTAGTAAAAGACACTTCATTTCCGGATCTATTCAAACAAACAGAACAAGCTGTAGTAAATCATATAAAGTATTAAAGCAAAAAGGTGCAGATTTTTCTGCACCTTTCAATTATAATCAAATTTCATATTTCCTCATCATCTTCCTCATAATAGTCCTCCTCGTTGTTGGTATAAACATTCCTATCCTCATCGAATAGTGTTCCACACTTCGGACACTTATAATACCATTCTCCATCATCAATATATTGAAGAGAAGCTTTAAATTGGTTTTTGCAAACAGAACAAATTAAATCTTTCATATCACTATATTTTAAGATTAGACTATAAACAAATATAGTAAATATAGATCAAAAAACATCCTATTTTAGCAAACTTATCAAAGATTAATTCATTTGTGAAAAATGTGTTTGTTATCAAAAGATTAAAACACTCTTACCTCTGGTGTGGCCTTTTAATATGTTTTCATAGGCTTCTGCTGCTCTATCAAAAGAGTAAACATCATCAATTTCCCATTTGAAACGACCATCTGCAACTCGATCTACTACATATTTCAAATTATTTACATTCCTTTTTACCCACATAGCCTGAACACGTGGAGACGAGACCTTTTTACCCGCAATTGTACCAATAATTCCATCTGGTTTTACGGATGCTAAAGCTGCTTGTGTAGCATCTTCTGTTCCTGACATATCAATAGATGCATCAAAAGGTTTAGGATGTACTTCTTTCAATCGGTCAATTAATCCTTGACCATAAACAACAGGAATCGCTCCTAAACTTTTCAGATAGTCTTGATTTCGAGCCGAAGCTGTAGCCACAACCTCTATTCCTCTTTCTTTTGCCAATTGTACTGCGATAGAACCAACACCGCCAGAAGCCCCTTGAATCAGCAAAGAGTTTACGTCCCCTATCTCATCTAAGATAGTCATTGCAGTCTGAGACGCTCCTGCTAATGACCCTGCTACTTCCCAAGCTAAATTCTGAGGTTTTGCGACAAGGTTTTCAACAGGTACATCTATTATTGTTGCATGTGTAAAACTGGCTCCTGATCCTAAAACTTCGTCCCCTACCGACCATTTGCCTGAATCTTCAGCAATTTCAGCTATAACTCCAGCAAACTCAGTCCCAAATGCCTGAGGAAGCGGAGCATGGCGAAATTCTCCAGTCATACGTCTGGCATCAATAGGATTAATACCAGATACTTTTACTTCAATACGAGCCATTCCTTTTGCTAATGGAGGCAATTCTTGTGTTAAGTACTCTAATACATCAGCTTGTCCGTAAGACTGTGCTATTAAAATTGTAGTTTTCATATTAATCTATTTTGTAGTTTCTATTTACTATTATACTAAAAAGCATCAAGCTCTCTTTGAAAGCCTATACTTATTATTTCATTTGTTAAAATTACAAAGAAAACAGACTCGAATCATACAAATAACCTCAGTGAAACTAGTTACCTCAAAGTAAGTATAAGCATAGGCTACTGTAAATGGAACAATGATCCAAACAAACTGTTTTAAAGGTTAACTAGAATTAAGAATAACATCATCTAATAAAAAATAGGACTATAAGTATATCTTATAGTCCTACTTCACAAAATAACTTTACAATCCGTTATTACAGATTTGGATTATTCGTAATCTCAGAATCAGGAATTGCAAACAGGTAATAATTGCTATTTGCTGAAAACTCTGTTTTATCTGTAAATTTAAACACGGTATGTCCTCTTTTCTGAATTTTTGTATCAGGGACAAAATTCCCTTCTTTCACTTCCTTACGGCTTACAGCTTTTTGTCTACGCTTTAGATCATATAAACCAAACCCTTCTCCAAATAATTCTTTCCGGCGCTCTTTCAAAATTTCTTCTACAAGGTCTTTTTTATTCAAACTAGAAAGGTCTGGAGTTTTTGCATCTCTTGCTGTTCTCAATTCATCAAGCTTTTCAATTGCAGAAGACTTTTTTTCCAATTCGGCATATGCTTCAGCTTCTATCAAAACCATTTCTGCTTTACGAAGTAGAACAATGTCTCCCGTATTATCAGGTCTGAATTTAAATTTCTTATACATCAAGCCTCCCTTATACCGTAGGGTATCCCAAGCGAATAGTTCTGTTCGGACGTCTCCTTCTTCAAAAAAATCTTGAAAATAAGGATCTACCATGAAACTATAATAATAAGATGATGATGATGAGACATCCTGAAAATGGAAACTATAACTAGCTACTGATTGATCCGATTGTTGTCCATGTCCCCATATCCATTCATTATTTGCTCTATCATTAAAGCCATTTAAGTATTCATTTTTTGACATCCATGAATACCCTTCATGAGCTATTGCTGCATACTTTTGGGCATTTCCCCACTCTTCTTTTTGCAGATACAAACGAGCTAAAAGACCTGCTACAACATTCTTATCAAATTTATGCTTAGCTGCCCCCCTTTTATAGTCTCCAATAGAATTATAAGCTTCCAGCAAATCTTCTTCTGCTCTTTTATATACAGCTTCTACTGTTTCTTTTGTATTCCCTGCTGTTTCAACAGCAGATGGTTCAGTATAAATAGGAACAGAAAGTGCTTGTGGATCATATTTATAAGCATGCGAATAAAACGTTACAAGATTTAGATACAAATACCCTCTTAATGCATAAGCCTGAGCTTTTATATTCGTTTTTAAATCTTGATCACCTGGTACATCATCTATCTTCGTGATCAAGTGGTTTGCATTATCAATTCCTTTATAAGCAAGCGTCCAGATTGCACGCCCTGTAGTTGACTTAGAATCATTTATATTAGAAAATGAATAATGGGTGATATATCCATACTTTCCGGGCTGAAGGGCGACATCATTCGCCATAGCATCACTCGTCAACAGAAGGCTTTTCCACCCCGGGTTTTGATATGTAAAGTAAGTATCCATCAAATACGACCAAGTCCCATTAAGCACCTTCTCTGCATTTTTGGCATTCTCAAATACGATATAATCAGGAACGGCATCAACAGGCTCAGTATTTAAGTCACATGAATTTAAGAGTATCAGGAGAGTTACACTAGCTAATATATATTTTAATGTTTTCATATTTGTAAATTTTGTCGTTTTTTAGAATGATAAATTCAAGCCAAATGAAATCGTTTTCATCGCCGGATATCTAAAATAAGTTGAACCTCCAATAGTCTGCTCAGGATCAATACCTTCTTCATCAAACAATGTCCAGAGATTCTCCGCCTGAGCATATACTTTCAGACTGTTTATCTGAAGTTTATTTGTAATACTATTAGGCAGAGTATAACCCAATGTTATATTTTTAAGACGCAGATAGTCTGCATCAATCAAAAAGCGCGTAGAACTACTTGTCCATGCATTTGCATTTATAGTTTGCAAACGTGGAATATTTGCATTTGGGGTTTCAGGGGTCCATCTATCCAACATATCAATTGACATTGCTCTACCCGCCGAACTTCCATTATGAAGAATAGAGATTTTATCTCCATTATAGATTTTACCTCCTATCTGATAAGCGAACAGAACTGATAATTCGAAACGTTTGAACTGCAAATTAGAGCCAAAACCTCCGGATAGCGTAGGTAATGCTGAACCAGCATTTATACGATGTTCAGGTTTACCTGCTTCTTTATTTGTTTCTTTATATACCTGAGTTAATACTCTGTTCCCATTTTCATCTGTTTTATACCATTGAGGAAGACCCGATTCAGCATCTACCCCACCCCATTCTACCAAAAAGAAATCATATATCGAGTTTCCTACTTTCAGTAATTTATCTCCTGAGATAATTTCTTCCTGTGGTAATTCTGTTATTACATTTTTATAGTGTGTTCCGTTCAAATTTACAGACCACTGCCAGTCTTGTGTTTTTATAGGAGTGAATGATAGATTAAATTCAAAACCCCTATTTCGTAAAGCACCGATGTTTGCCCAGTAACTTGAATATCCTGTAGAAAGAGGCTTAGGCATAGCGAATAATAAATCTTTAGATTGGCGATTGAAGAACTCGAACGAACCGGATACTCGATTATCATAGAAACCAAAATCAAGACCAACATTTAGATTAAGATTTGTCTCCCATTTCAGTTTTTTTGTTTCTAATGTTGAAGATACAAAACCTGATTCTCCTAAATTATTCTTCACATTGAACAGTGCCTTATAAGCATAGTACGATCCTATATTATCGTTTCCTTGTCCTCCGTAACTAGCTCTCAATGTTAGCTTAGATACTTCACGCACATCTCTCAAGAAGTTTTCCTCATTTATTCTCCAAGAAGCTCCTACAGACCAGAATGTACCCCAACGAGCCTCTGGTGAAAATCGGGAAGAACCATCACGACGAATCGAAGCCGAACCATAATATTTATGGTTGTAATTATACTCAGCATTACCAAAGAAGCTCAATAACTTATATTGATCAGAAGATCCTGAGAAATCAACTAAAGTGCTTGCTGCAATAGGATCATAAAAGCCCAACAAAGGGAAACCTTCGCGAGAGCCATAAATATTGCTTGTATTATACTCATTATACTCTTGACCAATTAGCAATTTCACATTATGATCTTCATTAAGAACCGTCTTATAGGTTAATAAATTATTTCCTGTAAAGTTTATTGTTTTATAATTGTACTTGCTTACACTCCCTGGGTTATCGTCATAAGATCCACTTCCATATACTGGATTTGTGTAATTATGATTATTTCTATTTGTATAATCAATATTTGCTGAAGCCTTATAAGTAAGGTTCTTTGTAAGATCAGCTTCTACAGAAAACCTAATAGAAGCTATTTCTTGTAATACTCTAGAAAAATCGAATTGCGATGAACCTAAGTGATTGTAACGAGGATTAGCTGCTGATGGTCTGTAATTACCATAGTCTATAATTCGATCTCCGGATATAGGATCTGCCTTAAATGAGCCATCGCCATTTCTTTCCCATATAGGGTAAAAGTTAGGAATCATACGAGCAAAGTTCAATGAGTTAGCCAGATTACTATCCTGTCCTTGAGGAGCATCCTGCTTTGAGTGACTAAGAGCTACCCCCGTAGATACTCTTAGCCAGGGTTTAATATCCGTATTAAAATTAATCCTTCCATTATAACGTTTAAAACCTGAAGCAATGGCAATACCTTCATCGTTTAAATATCCCAAAGAAATATAGTAATTACTTTTATCTCCTCCACCGGAAAGACTTATTTGTGCTTCTGTACGACTAGCGTCTTGCGTATATTCATCAGTCCAGTTATCATCCCACAGAGGAGTAGCCCCAGAGACAATGTTTCCATCAAGACCTACCGGAATAGGATATGCCGATCCGTAAGGATTTATACCCAATAAAGGAATGATATTATTAGAAGCATAAGCTGCTGCAGCTTCAGGAGTCCTTCCGTTTGTATATAATTCTTGATTACGAAGCGCCTCCCAATACAATTTAAAATAATCATCTGTAGATACTTTTTGGTAATCGCCAACTGCTCTGGAAGAAACTCCATATCTGAAAGAAGCATCTATTGCTACTTTTTTATTTTTACTCCCCTGCTTTGTTGTTACAACTATTAGTCCATTACCGGCACGTGATCCATATATTGACGTAGATGCAGCATCCTTTAATACGCTTATTGACTCAATATCTGCTGGATTTATAGAGTTAAGATTCCCCTCGAAAGGAACTCCATCAACAATATACAAAGGCGTACTTGAAGCATTGATAGATCCTACCCCTCTGATATATATTGAGGCATCAGATCCCGGCTGCCCCGAAGATGCAATAGATTGTATACCAGAAGCTGCACCTTGCAATAGACGGGATACGCTACTAACCTGCGATTGTGAAATCTTATCTTTATTTACACTCGACGCAGAACCTGTATAACCAGCCTTAGATGCCGTACCGTAAGCGACAACAATCACTTCGTCCAATTCACTATCTTTTGAGGACAATTCGATTGAAATATCTGCTTTATCTACAGTTACATCCTTTGTTTCAAAACCTAAATATGAAACAGTTATTACAGAATTCAACGGAATATTAGGAAGGGAGAAATTTCCATCGTAATCGGTTATTGTTTTAACATTTGACTCTTTATGAACTACTATAGCTCCTATTATAGTTTCTCCATTATCATCAAGTACTTTACCCGATAAATTTACAACTTGAGCCTGAAGTGTAAATACACTAATAGCCCAGAGAATGGAGAATAAAAATACTTTTTTTCCCATTTTATAATATCATATTAGTATTCCACTAATTTAAATTATAGTGGAACAATTGTTATTAAATAATTTATTTGATTGTTTGGAACAATTCTCGGTTTGGTGAGGTTAGTAAAAGAATTGCTCTTTCTGATAATATATACTTATTGCTTACAACAGCAACACATTCGGAAAGAAGAAGAAACAGTAGAGATGGTTGTTGATAAAATTGAATAATTGGTTACTAACTGAGCCGATGGTGGCTGATTTACCTGCTGCTGTTTAAAATCTCTTTTCATCTTGATTCTTTTTTAATATGATTTAAACACCTTTTTAGTGTATTTTGCAAATCTATATATTTTTTTATGTTTTACAACACATGATAAATAAAAATGATAAGACCAATATTTTTTTTATCAGATAAATTAGGCAGAATATATTTTGAAATATAAAAGAGCTCATCTAAAAGTTTGTCCTCTAGAAAAACAGATAGACTCATTCTCTCTTATAATCTTTTATACAAAAGAGAATTATATAGAGAAAAATAATAAGATATAGGTATTTTTCATGATCATTATACCTCGAAATAGGTATTGCAATCGAATGCCTTTCTTTCGAAATTTGCAAACCTAATTTAACTATTATTTGATAAATGAAATTTACCAAAATTCTTTCGCTTAGATTATCTGTTTATTTTATTCTATTAATCCCATCTATTGTACCTCTATATTCCCAACACAGTACAAATATTATTGTTTCGGGAAAAATATCCTCTACAGAGCAGGGAGTTATCGATTATGCTACAGTATACCTAAAAGGAACTAACCATGGTTCTTCTACTAATCAAAGTGGACAATATAAATTCAATGCACCTACCGGACAGTATACACTTGTTGTAAGTGCTATAGGATATCAAACGGTTGAACGAAATATTCAGCTATCTCAACAAAACGAAAATATTCAACTTGATATAAAGTTATCTCCCCAGGTAGAAGCTCTTAGTGAAGTCACTGTAGAATCGAACGGTATAAGTAGGCTAAATCGCTCGGCTTATAATGCAGTAGGTATAGATACCAAAGCTCTCCAAAATTCAACACAAAGTCTGAGTGATGCACTAACCCGCGCTCCAGGTCTAAAGGTGAGAGAATCAGGCGGAGTGGGTTCAGATATGCACCTTATGATGGATGGCTTCAGCGGAAAACATATTAAGATCTTCATCGATGGTGTTCCTCAAGAGGGTGTTGGTAGTTCTTTCGGATTAAACAATATTCCTGCAAATTATGCAGAACGCATCGAAGTTTATAGAGGAGTTGTTCCTGTAGGATTTGGTACCGATGCCATAGGAGGTGTAATAAATGTAGTAACAAAGAAGATCCCTCAAAAAAAGTTTATTGATGCATCTTATTCTTACGGTTCATTCAACACTCATAAGTCTTATGTAAACTTCGGACAAACATTCGAAAATGGATTAACTTATGAAGTAAATGCATTTCAAAATTATTCGGACAATAATTATTATATAAATACTCCTGTCGAAATTTTCAATGAGGACGGTAAAACAAGTGTAATAAACGAAAAAAAGATAGAACGTGTTAAACGTTTTCACGACAACTTCCATAACGAAGCAATCTCCGGTAAGATAGGGATTGTAGGAAAAAAATGGGCAGATCGGTTAATGTTTGGGTTTACATATTCTCAGATGTACAAAGAGATTCAAAATGGAGTAAAACAAGAAATTGTTTATGGTGGTAAATATAGGAAAGGTCATTCTATCATGCCGTCACTGGAATATAATAAGCGAAACCTACTAAAAGGATTGGATATTTTATTAACAGCTAATTATAATAAGAATATTTCAAACAATGTAGATACGACTCTCCTACAGTACAATTGGTATGGAGAAAGTCGTCCACGTCCGAATAAAATGCCCGGAGAACAAAAATATCAAGACATACGATCCGACAACAATAATTGGAACGGTACTTTTACGGCGAATTATCATATAGGAGAATCTCATACATTTACACTTAATCATGTTACCAATTCTTTCTCTAGAACCAATGAAGATCTACTAGGTGGTGGAGCAGGTAAAAATCCGATAAAGAAAGAAACTAAAAAAAATATAAGTGGTTTATCATACCGTTTAATGCCTACCGAGGATTGGAATATCTCTGTTTTTGGAAAATATTACAATCAGTTCATTGCTGGTCCTATAGCTGTTAATAGCAACCAAACTGAGTTTGTTCGTACAACCAATTCTGTAAGCTCAACCGGATATGGAGTAGCCGGAACTTATTATATCCTTAAGTCTCTTCAGACTAAATTGTCTTACGAAAAAACATATCGCCTTCCTACCAACGATGAAATGTTTGGAGATGAGGATCTAGAGACCGGCAATATATCTATAAAACCCGAAAACAGTAATAATTTCAATTTCAACCTGAGTTATAACAATACGATGGGAGAACATTCGATATATTTAGAAGGAGGAATAGTATACCGAGATACTAAAGACTTCATACAGCGTAAGCTACAAGGTTTGAGTGGAGGAAAAATGAGTGCAGGTTATGAAAATCATGCAAAAGTGGAAACTAAAGGATTCAACCTTTCTGTTCGTTATGGTTTCTCAAAATGGATAAGCCTTGGAGGTAGTTTCTCTCAAGTAAATGCTCGAAGTAACGTTAAAACAACTAGTAGCACAAGCAATCAAGAAAATGTAAGATATGGAGCAAGAATGCCTAATACGCCTTATCAATTTGCTAATTCAGATGTCTCTTTTTATTGGCCTAAACTTGGAAGAAAAGACAATATGCTAACTGTCACTTATGACAATCTATATCTGCATAGCTTTCCTCTTTATGCCGAAAACATAGGATCAAAAGATTCTAAGCAAGAAGTACCATCTCAGTTTTCTCACAACATCACTATTTCTTACGGAATCCAAAAAGGTCGCTATAATTTATCTTTCGAATGTAAAAACTTTACAGACGAAAAAACATATGACAATTTTAGTTTACAGAAAGCAGGAAGAGCTTTTTATGGGAAAGTACGTGTTTATTTCGGAAAATAATTATCCCTTTTTTATACAAAATATTAACTAAACATAAAACAAACATTATGAAAAAAAACTTCGTAAAAGCATTTGCCGCATTTTTCTTAGCTGCATTCGCTTTAACTTCATGTAGTGACAATGAACCTATTGATCCGAACGGTAATGGAGAAGAAACAGAAGTTGCAGCAAGCTATATTGTAGCAGCCGGAGTTGGTGAAGCCAACTATCTATTAACAACCAATAGCCTAAGTGAAGGAGCTCTGACAACAGTCGGTAATGGACTAGAAACAGAAAGTGTTTATCAGTGGATATTCTATCAAGATAAATACCTATATCGCTTTGTATACAATCAAGGAGAAGCAGGATTGTCTTCTTCATACATATTAAATTCGAACGGAAAAGTTGAAAAAAGAGATTATACTTACAAGATTCCTCGTTTCACATCATATGGCATCTACAAAAATTATATTATCTCTACATCTTCTGGTGACCTTAGTGCAGATCTTGCTGACGAAAACGGATACTTACCTAAAGGCTTTTTAGTTTCTTATCTTGATGCTGCAACAGATAAATTCAGTATAAATGACAATGTGATCAGTGCTGAAAACTACTTAGGAAATGGAGAATATGTCACTCTTGCAGGTATCTTAGAGTCTAACGGAAAGATTTTTACCGCTCCTATCCCAATGGGATTAAGCCAATACGGAGTAAAAGCTGAAAGGGAAGAAGGTAAAGAATATGGTAAATACGTAAAATACCCTGAGCTTGTAAAAAAAGAAGCCGGAGGAAGCAATAGTAGTTCTTACAAAAAGGACGAACTGCAATGGACTCAATATCCTGACGAGGCTTATATAGCAATATATAAAGATGAAAAATTGGAAAACCCAAAACTGATAAAAACTGATAAAATCAGCTACGCTTGTGGACGTTTCAAATCTCAATATTATCAAACAATCTGGACTGCTGACAACGGAGACATCTATGTATTCTCTCCGAGCTATGCTAAATCGATGACCGCTGATGTACAAAAAACAACAAAACCTGCCGGTGTTGTTCGTATCAAAGCAGGTACAGAAGAGTTTGATCCAAACTACTATTGCAATCTAGAAGAACAAACAGGAGGAAAATCGTTCCTTCGCTGCTGGCATATAGGAAATGACAATTTCCTACTAATTATGTACGACAGACCTCTAACAGAAAAAGGCTTTGTAGGAAACCAATTAGCGATCTATAATGGTGAGAGCAAAAAACTTACTTATGTAACAGGTATGCCTGCCGGCGAAAGCATTGAAGGTTTCGGGAATGTTCCTTATGCAGAAAATGGCTTGGCTTATATTGCTGTGTCAGTCAAAGACCAAGACCCTGCAATTTACAAAATAGACATCAAGACTGCTGTTGCAACAAAAGGCATAACAGTTAAGGCTGATCAAATAAGCGGTGTTGGAAAGTTAGCCGCAATCACAGCGTCTAAGTAAGGAAACACTTTTAGTTCTTCAATATAAATGACTAAGAAGTACCTCTTTTTAATATTCCTCCTACTCCCACTAACCCTGTGGAGTCAGGAGGATATTTCAATCGGTAAAAAGTATTCTATATATTCTAACATTCTACAAGAAGAGCGAGACTTTTGGGTACATTTACCCGATAATTATAATCCTGCTGATACGCTCTCCTATCCTGTAATCTATTTACTTGATGGAGAGTTGTTTTTTCATTCTTTAGTAGGAATCAGCAAAACTATTTCGTCAAGCAAGAATAAATATCTACCAGAGTCTATCATTGTAGGAGTTATCAGTAAAGACCGGACAAAGGATATGACACCAGTAGCATCTACAATAGGAAGAAACGGAAAGCCCGGATTTTTCGAAACACCTCAAGGTGGAGGTAGCGAAAGATTCAATCAATTTTTGACGGAAGAATTACGAGATAAAATCCAATCAGAATATAAGACTAATGGAAAGAACACCTTAGTTGGGCATTCCTATGCAGGACTCTTCACCCTTAATACTTTTCTTAAACATACTGTTGATTTTGATAAATATATCATCATCGATCCCAGTTTATGGTGGAATGGCGGCTCATTTATGGAAGAAGCTAAATCAATCTTTTCTCAAAAAAGTTTTGAAGGGAAGGATCTATATATAGCTATTGCTTCGAAAGAACGCAAAGAGAGGAATGATGTTCATGTCGAAAATGCAAAACTATTTTTCAATACAATATTACCTAAAGCAAAGAACCTATTTTTCGTAACGAAATTATTTCCTGAAGAGAATCACGGGACTATTGGTATCCCGGGAATCTATGATGGGCTCAAGCAATTATATAACAAATGAAAAAATTATTTGCAAAAATTCATTTATGGCTATCCATACCCTTTGGTATCATTATAGCAATAGCTTGTTTAAGTGGAGCTATTTTAGTATTCGAAAATGAAATACTTGAATTATCTTATCCTTCTCATTATTTTGTCGAAGAGGTTAAAGACAAACCTCTTCCAATAGAGGATCTGATGAAGCTCGGAAGAGAACAACTACCTGACTCAGTCAAAATTAACGGGATTAGAGTTACTGATGACCCTGAAAGAACTTACCAATTGGTTTTACCTGGAAAGAAATCAGCTGCATTCATTGACCCATACACAGGTAAAGTTACAGGTATAAGTAATGGTCAAGGCTTCTTTATGCAAACAATGCGCCTACATAGATGGCTTCTTGATACTAATAAGCGAGATGGAAGTTTGTTTTTAGGCAAAGAACTAATGGGGTATGCAACTCTGTTTTTTGTATTTATACTTATCAGTGGTCTTATCATATGGACTCCACGTTCTATGAAAGGCTTAAAACACAGACTAAAAATTAAAACAAACGCTGGATGGCGTCGCTTCTTTTATGATCTGCATGTAGTTGGAGGTTTTTATTCGGCTTTACTCCTACTTGTTTTATCATTAACAGGACTGACTTGGTCTTTTAACTGGTATAGAGACGCCTTCTATACAGTATTTGGGGTAGAGACATCTAAAAGTGCAGCTGTTTCAGGAAGTGAATCTTCAGAAAAGCAAAAAGGAGATCAAAATAAGAATAACTCCCCAGAAAAACTTTTAGCCGAAGAACAAAAAAAGAATCAAGAAGATACAGAAAAGTCTGAAGTCAAGAAACAAGGGGGGAAAGGTGAAAGAGGTAAAAAAGGATTAAATACAGTTCATTGGGATGAAGTTCTTTCTTCCTTACAAAATCGCTATGCAGAGTTTAATTCCATAACAATTCAAGATGGTTCAGCTACAGTTTCCACAGCCAAATATGGCAATACAAGAGGGAGTGATCGTTTCTCTTTCGACTCAGGATCAGGCAAGATTACCGGAGAACAACTTTATAAAGATTTACCTAAATCTGGTAAAATAAGAGGTTGGATATATTCTGTGCATGTAGGAACCTGGGGTGGAATAACTACTCGGATTCTATCTTGTCTAGTGTCTGTACTAGGAGCTGTTTTTGTTATCACCGGTTACTATTTCTGGATCAAAAAAATATTTAAGAAACGCTCGAAAAGAAAATAAAAACATTTACGTATTGCAAAATATTTGAGAAGTATATAGAACAAATAGGCCTGACTAAAGTCAGGCCTATTTTTAATTATCTCATAACACACTCCACATAGATAGTCATTTATCAATCCATGTTATACTTCAAAATAAAAACCAGATTTTGTCAGGTTCTCATATCTCTCTCTGTCAAAGCTATAAATTTTAGCTCCCCTGGATGGTCTATTTTCCTGTTCATCACTATGGTCTATCAACAAATCCATACTCAATATTTTCTTTCTAAAATTCCCTCTATCTATATCTCTTTGCAATATTGTTTCGTATAGGCGATGTAAATCAGGCAAAGTAAACTTTTCTGGTAGCAATTCAAATCCGATGGGCTGGTACCTGATTTTTCCTTTTAAACGTTCTATTGCAATATCTAATATTTTATTATGATCAAAAGCCAGATCTTCTATTTCTTGTAAAGAAAACCATTGTACATCTTCTATATTCAAACCCGCGTCCAATATATAATCTGTTGATCTGACCAACGCATAATAAGCTATGCTAATAACACGATAACGAGGATCTCTATTCAAATCGGAAAACGTATATAATTGCTCCATAAAGATGTCTTGTAGCCCTGCCTCTTCTAGCAATTTACGACGGGCACAGTCATCTGCAGTTTCATCTATATTGATGAAGCCTCCGGGAAATGCCCATTTACCAAGATACGGTTCTATAGCACGCTTAGTCAATAATACCTTTAGTTCATTCTTGTCAAAACCGAATATAATACAATCGACTGTTATTGCTGGGCGTGGATAATCGTATGTGTACTTTTTAATTTCTTTCATAATAAATTATAAAACAACGTCTGTAGATTTTCGAACCTGAATTCCATATCTAGTTTTCAATACTTCGAATTGTTTCAAAGTTGATTCTTCAAATCCAGCTATTGGAGACATACAATCTTCCAATAATGTAATACGAGAAGTTAATTCTTTATTTTCGGAGAAATATTCAAGAATCTGCTCCAAAGAAGCTAAAACACAATGACTGGAAGCTTCTCCGGCGATATATATATCATCAAACTGCTCAATGGTATCTAATACTGTTTGGTTGATATAACTTTCTGAATCGTATTCAGCCTTTATAATACCATACATTTCAGTAAATGGATTTTGCCCTTTTGCAACAAACATCGGTGTAGAACTACGCGCTGCTGAATGAAAGTATAACATTTTTGTAAATTCACTTTCCAACTCAGCCCCTTTAGTTCCTTCTAAACAGTGATAAGGCCATATACAAAGTTGTTTTTTCCCCTTCTTCTCCAGATTTTCGAGGTATACCAGCGATCGATCGTTCTCTCCATTAGCGGCTTCCCATTTTCCCTCTTTCACATCAGAGTAGGTAATAATAGTAAAGGGCGCTGGATTATTTCCATTCTTATCAATCCACCAATCGGCATGAAATATCTGCGTGATAGAATGAGTATCGAGACTACACATTACTTGAGTTAGCCCTTCAAGATTGTTGTATATCCAACGAGTCAGATGTTCGACATCTTTTTTAGAACCAGTAACGGGCAAGGTTCCTATCCCTTCCATAAAATCATTCTGAACATCGATTGCCAGAAGTAATGTACGTTTCTTATCTTCCGAAGCTGGAGATATTAGCTCAGCTTTAGCTAAAGAAATCAGTTGAGGTATATTCTCTTTGCTATTAAGAGATGCAATATCTGCGATATTGATTATTTGTTCATATGTTGTTCTCATCTTTTACTCGTTTTTTTCGTTTTTATCCTTTAAAGATTGGAATAGCTGCAAATTTATGAGCAGACATTGCAATACGTTTTTCTATGAGTTTATCTATACTTTCATCACCTGATGTTCCGTCCAATATATAAGCATCAATCTGAGCATAAGTCATTCCTAATTCATCTTCATCGGTTTGTCCTTCCCACAATCCTGCTGATGGCTTTTTGTCAATTATGCTATCCGGTATTTCTAAATATCGGGCTAAAGTATACACTTCTTGTTTTGTCAGCATCACCATTGGATTGAAATCACAAGCACCGTCACCCCATTTGGTAAAATAGCCAACTGTACGTTCAGCCATATTACCTGTTCCTGCAACAAACAAACTCCCCATTTGAGCCAATTGATACAAATAAGTCATGCGCACTCGGGGACGTAAATTAGCTAAACTTAACTCCTTATTTGCAGCTGTTGTTGCTGAGAGAAAATCCATATTTTTCGTAACCAAAGCATCTACCGCTGGCTGGATATCATATATATGATATTTTAAACCAAACTTATCTATTAACAACATCGCATCTGAATGACTCTTACTATTCGCCATATCATCACCATAAGGCATCATTACCAAATGAATATTGACTTTAGCTAATTGGCATAAACGTGCTACTACACTGCAATCTATTCCACCGCTCATCCCCAGCACAACTCCTTTTCGATCTGCTGCATGAGCCAGATCATGTATCCATAATGCAATTTTATTGGCATAGTATGCTACATTATCTTCATTTATAACAAATGGTTTAACTGTTTTATTTTCCATATACTCTTTTTGATTCTTGGGCTAATCTTTCTCTTATTTCTTCAAATGTATGTGTACGAATAAATTTGCCATTCACAAATGTCTCTTTTAATAAATTCACTCCCTTCAGTTCTTTTTCTGTCTCAGGGTTAAGATCATCAATAAGGCGATATTCATCCCCATCAAAAATGACAGCAACAATCCCCTTTTGAGATTTCTTAAAGTTACCCGTATCAGTTGCCGGACGTTTTTGTATTGCTTTAAATTTGGCATCTACTTTCTCTGCAGTTCCTTTTAATGCAAAACCAAATGTATCTCGTGTTACATACTGATATGTATAAGAACCTATGCCTAGGGTAGTATTTATAGAGGTAAATCCTTTTCTCATTAAGCCATCACATATACGCTGAGCTCTGTCAGGAGTAATTGAATCGCCATATACGACTCCTATATGAGAATCTAATTCTTTATACCCTTTGTCGTTTACTGTACCTCCAAATATTTCAAATAAACGTTCTACTATTCCTTTTCGAACCGTTTCATTATCAGATGTTATATCACCACAAATAATATTTACCGGATCACCACTATCAGGACGAATAACAACCTTCCCATCTCTATTCATTATTATATCTTTCAACTGAGGAAGAACATGATCCACTACATTCCACAAATCATAAGTATCTGACACAATAGATATATTTCCACTCGGATAAACCCGTGTTATCAAATGCTTAAAAGCTTCTACCTCTTCTTCACCATACGAACACATCACACTATGTTCTGTAGAGGGGGTATAAGTCAACACATCATCCTTTGCATCATAGAAAGTCTTTAAATATTCTCTTACTGAAACTGTAGCCGAGACTCCAAAACTTAGAAGATGTCCTCCGGCTGTACGATATGCAGTTTCGGGTGATCCCATTCCCCGCATAGAAAAGTCTCCTGCTTGCGTGAACACTTTACTTACATCACCAGTCTTTTCGGCATATTCTATCAATATCCGTTTATATAAATTTGCAATAGTAGCAGCAGTCATCGGAGACCATATGTACGAAGAAAGTTGTGTTTCTAAATAGCCTGGAAGCCAATAAAAGTCAGGATGTGTATTCTCAATTGTAAACATAGGCACACCTATCGGAACGAGGCTCCCTTCATTCAATGCTTTCACCTTGATAGGCAAATATCCAAGACGATGTAAAGCTCTTATATGAGTCGAACTATGAGTCTTAGCAAAATGTAAGTTCGTCTTAGAGAATATATTTACGATCGCATCTTCATAATCTTTTACAACCTCATCTTCTGGCTTAGCAAAGAAATATTCATTAAAGGAGTGTACTACTTCTCCCAATGCTCCTTGTAAGCCCCAAAAGACAACATGTGTAACTCCTTCTAACCTTGACATTCTAGGAGTCCATGTCTCATATACCCAACTTGTTTTAGCGGGATATTGATCCTTGTGACATAACTTATAACCATCTGTCCAAAGGATAGGATTTTTATTCATTGATTCAAACATAGTTCTCAATATTTAAAGTTATGTAATTAAGTTTAGGATGTGTCTCATTCATCATGGATGTAGTTGTATAAACCCTATCAACCGGAGAATCTTCATCAAGCAGTTTTCCAGAGAAAACACGCGGCTCACAATGTGTGACCAACAGACTAATATCACTAGCTCCCATTTCTTTCAAGATACTGCTCGCCCATAAGAATGTACCTCCTGCCGAACATAAATCATCAATAATAATGCACTTTGCACCTTTAGGTAAAACACCTTCTTTTAAGACCATGTTTTCGATATTTCCTGTTACTGCATTTCTTGTTTTTTCGAAAATACAAACATCTTTATATCCACTATCTTTATACCTTGCTGCAGCTCCTTTGTCAGGAAAGACGATTCTATCATTTTCATTAAAGTTCAAATCTTTCATTATGCGAGGCAACCAATCCAATGCAGGATAGATAGCTACACTATTTTGTAGGAGTTCTATAGTTTTCTGCGAATGCGGTTCTACAATGAATATTTTTTCAAATCCTAATCCATTGATAAACTCGCATATATACTTCAAAGTAAACAGATCTCCTTCTATTTTACGATCCATACGGCTATATGGCATATAGCTAATTATCAACTTGCAATTCTGTCCTAATTCTTCAAGCCTCTTCTTTACAAACATCAGACGAATCAAATCTCCATCTTCCTCGTATGTAAAATGAGCAAGATTATCTTTTGCAATCAAATCTTCAAAATCTTTAATTTTAGACTCCTTATTAGGGAATTGTTCTATCTTTATTTTTTGCTTATTTAAAAGAATCATAATGCTAAGTATTTTTTACTCAACAAAGATGAAAGGAATTTTCCATATAAACAAACTTTATTGAGTATTTTTTACTCAACTGAACAAATAAACACATAATAAATTATAAATAAGCATATTAAAAAATACAAAAGAAAAATCAAGTACATTCGCAAAAAATAAAGAGATGAACACTAACTATACTACACAAGACAGAGGCAGCAATAAAGAGTATCTACAATACTTAGAAGCGATGGATGCTATAGCAATAGAGAAAGTAGCCTCGGCAAGCGTTTTTTTCGAACCATTGAAAGATAACACTATTGTTGATGTAGGCATGGCATCGGGGACAAGCACAGCTATCTTGGCCAAGTTGTTTCCAGAAATGCAAATCATCGGTATTGATATCAATCCTAAGATGATACAAATAGCGCAAGAGACATACGACTATCCAAACCTCTCTTTTCGCCAAGATGATGGAGAGCTATTAAATACATTCACGACAAACTCGGTCAATGGATTTTTCAACTGTTCGGCTATCCACCATATAACTTCATATAATGGATACAATAGTAACAGGGCGCTGAATACATTACAAAGACAAGCTGAGCTATTGAAAGAAAAGGGTGTTCTTGTTGTCCGCGATTTTGTAAAACCTGAAGAAAAAGAGATCATCATCGAATTATCTACAATAAATAAAGGAACTGCTCCATCTGATGCCGATTTATTTATATTATTCTCAAAGACGGCACGTTCTTTATCTCCACAAGCAGAAAGAGGTTTTCCCATACAAGAAATTGAATCAAGAAGAGAGGATACTCGATGTTTTAAAGCATTCTACACAGATGTGACTGAATTTATCAGACGAAAAGATTATTATAGTAATTGGGAGATGGAACTTCAGGAAGAATATGGCTATTTTACACAAAAAGAGTTTGAGGAGACTTTCCGTGAATTAGGATTACGGATAATCATTTCTTCTCCAATCTATAATCAATGGATTATCAACAACAGATATAAAAAACAGTTTACTATATATGACTTAGATGGAAAAGAAATAGGGTTTCCTCCAACTAACTATTTAATTGCCGGAGAAAAAGTTTCTTCAGGAAAGCAAATACAACTCACCAGACATTTACCTATAAAGGAAAATCCTTTCTTACAATATACTTCTTATCTGCATACTAAAGACAATAAAATATGGGATGTGGTACATCGTCCAAATAATGTTTTGGATGTAGTGCCATACTATAGAAGAACAGATGGATTTACAATCTTGGCAAAACATGGATATCCACGTCCTTTATCGAGTATAAAAACAGATAGTGCAATAATAGATGGAAAGTTATATAGTGGCTACGTTCCTGAAGGGATATCAATTGGTTATGCTGAAGATCTGGAAACAGTTTTAGAAAGACGATTTGGAATTTTTAAAGACAGCTATTCCAATATTACAGAATCTTTAAACTACTATACTTCGCCAGGTGGAATAGATGAAAGAGTATCATCCAAACTCATAGAGTTACACAGACCTATTCAGGTAAACAAGAAGCTAACAGATCGTTTTTCTGGATTTAAAGAGTCTGGATATACTCATGAGTATGATGCTGCACAATTACTAAATACAGCTCAAACAGGAGCTTTAGTTGAAGCACGGCTAGAGTTAAATATCTATAATCTTTTCTTTCAAGAGAACATGCCTTTACCAAAATGGCTTGGAGAAAAAATTAAAGTAAAGACTGAAACAAATTTAAGATCAACATCCTTAATCGAACTATTAACGATACGCACAAATGACTATGTAAGATGTAATAAATCTGCAAACTTTCTGACTACCCATAGAGCCTTATTTTCCGAAGTCGGTGTTGACAATAGTAATACTGTCCTTGAGTATGTATATCCATCATCACTTAGCCCCAACACTTTAGTTACATTACCTATATTCCTAAATGATGGGCAAATCTATATCGGTTTGGAAGTACGAAGCTTACCTGTTCCTCAACTTCATTCAAACAATAGCACTATTATAACAGTTCCTGCTCAACGCTTACCTAAGACTATTCAAAGCATTTATGATTTAGAACAACATATAGCAAATATACTAATAGGAGACAGCAAGATTGAGCAATATACCAAATTAGGAGAAAAATATTTTCCTAGCATTGGTGTTACTCCGGAGCAAGTATATCCCTATGTCGTTTGTCTTAGCAAAGCTGACAAGAGTCTCAAATGGGTTAGCCTCAACGAACTTTACCAAAACATTAATAAACTTGAAGATTCTCACCTTTTAATTTGCCTAAGCAGGCTAATACATATGATAGGCTTTACGCAAAGATGAAACTAACAAAATAAGTTCTTTCCCTATATTGATACAGTTGGCTTTCCTATGCAAAATCATCATTTGTATTATAAGAGCTTAGGTCACAGGAAACTTTAGATAGAAAGACTATGATCTTCAACTTTACTTTTAAAAACAGTATGAATAATCAGTAAAGAGAGCATTATTTTTATTCTATTTTTGTTTCTTATTTTTTTAACCTAAAAAAACCATACCTATGAGTATACGTATAGTATTTCGGCCATCAAAAAGAAATAAGGAAGAAGGTTTTCTCAGTCTCCGAATTTATCATAAACGTTAGACGCGTCAGGTTGCCACCGGGCTAAAATTAATGCAGGAAGAATGGGATGATGAAAATTCACGCATAGTTTTGAGAAACTTTTCCCTGGAAAGAAAAAACTACCTATATCAACTCAATGCTATATTAAAGAATAAGATTTTATACCTGAAAAAAATACTTAATGAGCATCGACGAAAAGAGATGAATAATATTGATCAGTTAATAGCTGATTTTAAACACAATGCTTTTACCAGTAGCT
>NZ_OPYL01000013.1 GCF_900343125.1 Dysgonomonas sp. Marseille-P4361 | reverse complement strand
AAAAAATGACATCTTTAAGACTCAGAGGCATGTTCCTAGCTTTTAAAACGAGTCTTGAAACCCGGCAGAAAGAGACCATGACCATCGATCAGTTTGTATCCTGGCTCATCATCAGCGAATGGGACGATCGCCGCAACAGGGCGATAGAAAGAGCAATCAAGCAGGCGAACTTCCGCCATAAAGCTTCTATCGAGGAGTTAAACTTCTCAGTCGAAAGAGGACTCGATAAGAATCAGGTACAGCGTCTGGCTGATCTGAGTTTCATCAAAGAACATAAGGATGTTTTTATCACTGGAAGTACAGGCACAGGTAAAACTTATCTGGCTACAGCTTTGGGCTATGAGGCCTGCCAAAAAGGGTTTAAAGTCCTTTACTCCAATACATCCAAATTGATGGGACTACTTAAGTCCTCCAAAGCTAAGGGCACGATCCTGACAGAGCTTAGAAAGATAGAAAGAATGGACTTGCTGATATTGGATGATTTTGGCTTACAACCCTTTGATGCAACTGCAAGGATGAACTTACTAGATGTGATAGAAGACAGGTATGGGAAGAAATCAACCATTATTACTTCACAAATACCCGTCAAGGAATGGTATGATGTAATAGGAGAAAAGACAGTAGCAGATGCAGTTCTGGATCGTATCGTACATCAATCATTAAGAGTAGAATTATATGGAGAATCATTAAGAAAACAAAAAATCAATGATCTGTACAAATAAATGTTTATTATTGTAAAATTATATTAAGTATAACAAGACCCATAACGATGCGTTATCTACATAAAAAATCAATACAAAAATACACTACTTCAGAAATGAACGACAAGGGGTCAATTTGAATAGGAACTAGGGGACTAGTTTGATGGGAATTTGCA